>NZ_JAUFQU010000001.1:0-3521785 GCF_030409925.1 Paenimyroides ceti | reverse complement strand
GGATGATGGAATGCCGAAAACCACATCTGGAATTACAGCCTCAAGAATTAAAGAAAAAATTAAAGAAAATGATAAATTCATATTATTAGCAACAGAAAACGCTATTAATTCAAAATGGTGTAATTGGGAACTTGGACTAGGTGATGCAGCTAAGTATATAAATAATATTGCGATCCTTCCTATTAAAAAGGATTACTCAGATTTTAGTGGAAATGAATATTTACAAATCTATCCATATATAGTAAATTTTGAAGCAATGACTTATTTTAAATCTAGCTATAGACATGCAGGTGCTTATGTTGTATTCCCCGATAACAGAGTTGTTTCATTAAAAGATTGGCTAAAATCAAAATAATATGGATGACAAAGTATTAAAGCATTTAGAGTTTATACAGAATACAATTAACCGTATGAGTACAAATTCATTTATCATAAAAGGTTGGGCAATTACATTGATTGGGGTAATTATAAGTTTTACAGAAATTGAGGGGAAATATTTATTTTATAATTCCACTTATAACTTCCCTATCGAGATGGTAATACTATTGTTAGTAATAGTATTATTTTGGTCATTTAACGCTTATTTTTTACAGCAAGAAAGAAGGTATATTTCAATTTATACGAAAACTATTGAGCAATTCAATAGCAACAATAGCTTAATTTTAGATATGAACTTTGAGAATTACTTTCCTTCAAATTCAAATAAACGAATATATTGGATAAGTTCATTTTTATGCTTTTTAGGATTTATATTTTCTGTTACATTTATAGATGAAATGATTTTCAAAATTATTTTTTCAGTTGCACTAGTATTTCTATCTATTTTCTTTGTTACTTATGTTATGCCTAAAAATCAATTATGTAAATATTGGACTTGTTTTATAGGTCGTACAATAGTTTCAATTTATGGTACAATGATTATTTTGTTATTATTAGTTAATCATTCGATGTTTAATAGCTACTCAAAAAAAATAGTCTCTACAACAATATGCAAATATGAAATTAATTCTTCAAAAAATTAGTTATGTACATAGGTTTTGAATTAAAGAATTTAGATTTTGAAGCTTTTGAAGCTTTTTATGAAATTGGAAGAAGAAGTTTTAATAAGTATAAAAGAACAGTAACAAAGACGCTTGAAAGCTTCATAAATGCAAATGGAAGTCTTAATGGCGATAAAATGCAATCAGCTTGGTTTCCAAAAATTAAGGCTGATGTTTTTTATCCCATTCTCATGCAGATAAAGATTTAGTAATAGCATTTGCCGGATGGTTAAAACATACATTTGATTTAAATGTTTTTATTGATTCCTGTATTTTGGGGAATTCTAAAAATCTACAAAAAATTATAGACGAAAAATATAGTAAAAACCTTGATGAGAAGTACATTTATGATAAAGTTTTATATGCTTCAAGTCATGTTCATATGATGCTTAATGCAGCATTGATGCAAATGATAGATGCTTGTGAGTGTATCATTTTTGTTAATACTCCATACTCTGTCAAACCAAGAGACGTTGTGAATAAAGTAGTGTCTCCTTGGATTTATTCAAAAATAGGAATGACTAAATTGACAAGAAAAAAGGAATTAAAGGAATATAGAGTGCAACCAATTTTTGAAAGTGATCGAACTTTTTCAGATAAGTTGAATATAGAATACAATTTAGATACTGATCACCTAACTAAATTATCAATTAATGATTTGAATAATTGGAAAAATAATTTTACAAAATTTAAATCCTTACTTACTTATATGAATAACGCTCTCACTGACAAAAGAGCACTAGATTATTTATATGAGTTGAAAGAATTTAGTCAAGTAAAATAAATTTATTTGATAGTATTAAAATCTTTAACATAAAACAATATGGGTAAAAAACATAACATTTTTATTAGTCATTATTATAAAGATGATGATAAAGTACAAGACCTAAAAAAAAGGTTAATTGATTCAGGATACGATGTACGTAATTATTCGGTAGATAGTACAAAGCATAAAGATGGACGTACTCCTTCAAAAGCGGTTATTGAGCGATATTTAAAAGCTAGGATAGCAGCTTCTAGTACATTTGTTTGTGTTATTGGTGATAAGACACATACACGTCCTTGGGTGGATTTTGAAATAAAAGAAGCTATTAAACAAGGAAAAAAAATTATAGGAATTTATAACCACGGTGATAAAGATAAGGTAGAAATTCCAAAGGCTTTAAAGGAAAATAATGTGAATATAATAGGTTGGAATTCTGTTGATAGAATAGGAGATTTAATTGAAGAGAGTAACGATAACAACCATAATTCAAACAGCCCAAATTACGCAATACAAAGAGTAAAATGTTAAGTGTATATACCTATGTAATTGACCATGATCTAGGTCTCGCACCTAATCCTTTTTGGGGTTACTGTACCTTAGCTGTCTGTAAACCAAAAATTCGCAAAAGTAAATTATTAAAAATTGGAGATTGGATTGTTGGTACTGGATCTGTGGCACTGGAGAAAAGGTTGAAAAGACCTTCTGGACATTACATTAATAAGATTATATGTGCCATGGAGGTAAGTGAAATTCTAACTTTGGAAGAGTATTGGAATGACCCAAGATTTTTTGTTAAAAGACCAAATGTAAATGGTTCATTAGCTCGCAAATATGGTGATAATATTTATTATCCTATTAATAACAATTGGGGACAATTAGATTCAGCACATTCAAACTCTGATGGTTCAATGAATATTAATCATCATAAAAAAGATTTAAGCGGCAAAAATGTTATAATTAGTGATAACTTCTATTATTTTGGTGACAATTTAATAGAGGTACCAACAAAATTTTTTGAATTATTCAAGTATGGTGTTGGTGAAAAGAAAAACCAGACTCCACTAGCTATAGAACTTATTGACTGGATTAAAAAAACACAAACAAAAGGAATTACAGGAGACCCAATTGATTGGATGAACCATATACAAACTAAGCTTTTTTAGAAATTAAAACAATTGGACATAAAAATTATATAATGAGTTGGAAAATAAAAAGAGAAAAAATATTTAATTTAAGTATTATTTGCATAATACTCGGTGCTTTATTTATAGGAGGAGCAATAGGGTGTATTTTTGAACATTTTTGGGTAGGTTTGTTTATTGGTTTGGGGATTGGTTTTTTCTTTCGGCGTTAATTTTACTCAAAACTCATAAGGAATTATTAGTTTATAATAAGGAAACTATTTGAATTTAACAAATTTTAAAACACACTTTATAAATTATGGCATTTTTAGGAAAAGAAGATCTAAAAGATATTCTGTGTAAAGAGAATATTATATTAGATGACAATGACACATGTTGTTATGAAAAAGATAATTTAAAACAAGCTTCTTATGAACTAAAGCTTGGTAAAGAGGTTTATCTCACCGATAATAAAAAACAAGTTAAAACAATTTTGACAGATAAAAAAGATGTAATAACTATCAATCCAGGACAATTTGCTTTATTGTTAACAGAAGAAACAGTCAATATGCCAGGTAATTTACTAGGATTTATTTCGATTAAGGCTTCTGAAAAATTAAAGGGGCTTATAAATGTATCGGGTTTTCATGTAGATCCAGGTTTTAAAGGGAAGTTATTGTTTTCTGTTTATAACGCTAGTCCTTCAAAAATTCAATTAACAAAAGGTAGTCCTTACTTTTTAATTTGGTTTAGCGAAATTAGAACCCCTTTAGAAAAGGAAGACTTATATAGTTCCAAAAATCATCAAGGACAAAATACAATAGAATCAAAATATATAACTCCATTAATTAATGGAGAAATGGCTTCACCGCACGTACTTTTGAAAAAAATTAATAGCCAAAAAGACTTCATAAATAGATTATTATGGATTGCAGGAATAATAACTACTATTTCCATCGGAATTACTATTAAAATATGGAGCGACTCTGATACTTTTAAAAAGGATATGAAATGGGATTGAAAGAAAAATCTATCAAAGAAGAAATTAAGGCTAAAAGTAATTTATATCTAAATGATTCATTATCTTTGTCAAAGATTGATAGTCTGATAAATAGGAAAATTAAAAATGAAAAGCTCAATAATAAATAGTCTTCATTTTGATAACGAAAACTTACCTCAAAACTTTAAAGTAAGATTTGAGGAGTATGATTATTTAGCTTATCCACAAGTTCGTGTCACTATTGATGGGAATCCTGTTGGAGATACTATTGATGATAACTCTTATAACAACGATGGTTACAGATACCACGATATTTTTCACCTTACTTTTGCGGCTTTACTTGGTTGGTCTCCTTGTACAAGATCAATGCTAAAAAGGAAAAGAAAAAGTGACATTGAAATAGACCGAATTGAAGATGGAGCTAGAGCTACAATTACTGAAGAGTGTATTTCGCTAATGATTTTTAGTAGAGCAAAACACAAAAACTTTTTTCAAAATATAAATGATATAGACTCTGATTTACTTTTAACTATAAAAGAAATGACATCGCCTTTTGAAGTTGCTACAAAAACCACAGAAGATTGGCGTAGTGCTATATTTGAGGCTTATAAAATGTTTTCTTTACTTATGAAAAATAAAGGTGGAAACGTTTTGTTTGATACAACTAATAAAATAGTTAAATTTGAAGAAATAAATTAATTTACTTTTAAATTTATATATAAGCTGGATTATTTCCAGCTTAATTTTTTTATGGAAATAATTAAAAAGTTAAGCAAACCTAAAAAGAGTATTGTATTTGATACATATTGGAAATTTGCGGCTAAAAGACAGGATATCTTTTTTAATAAAATTAATCATATAACCCATTAACTTCTGATCCAATACTCGAACGTCATCGTTTCACTAATGTATATAGAGCTTCCGATAGAGTAAGCCAATATTTAATACGTAATGTTATTTATAGAGACGGAGTTTCTTTCACTAAAAATGATTTATTGTTTCGTATACTTTTATTCAAAATTTTTAATAAGATTTCAACTTGGAAATATTTAGAATCAGAGATTAAAACTATCACAGTTGAAAATTTTGATTCTAAACTATACAGCACATTACTTTCAGAAGCTAAAAAAGCGAGAGAAGTAATCTATTCAGGAGCTTACATCATGACATCAGGAAAAAGCATATTTGGATACGATTTTAAACATGAAAACCACATTGAATTATTAAAGCAGTATGTACAAAGTGGTAAATTATTAAGACGTATTGAAAATGCTAAAAGCATGGAGGAGGTTTATAAAATTCTTCTAAATGTACCTACGTTTGGTAGTTTTTTAGCATATCAATACACAATTGATATTAATTATAGTACACTAACAAATTTTAGTGAAATGGATTTTGTTAAAGCAGGTCCCGGAGCTAAAGATGGAATAAAAAAATGCTTTATTGACCGTGGCGATTTTTCAGATGAAGACGTTATAAAATTTATGTGTGATATTCAAGAAAGTCAATTTGAAGCATTAGACCTAGATTTTAAGGATTTATGGGGTAGAAAACTTCAGTTAATAGACTGTCAAAATTTATTTTGTGAGGTAGATAAATATTCAAGAGCTATACATCCTGAGATTTCTGGAATTTCGAATAGAACAAGAATCAAACAAATCTATAAACCTGAAAAGAATAAAATTGATTATCTTTTTCCACCTAAATGGAAGTTAAATGTACCTCTATAAAGTTAAAATATAAGCATTTAGAAAACTTTAATTAACTTGATAAAATATTAAGAATATTGGATGCATTGTATGTTTTTTTAAGAATCTGAACTAGTACAAGAAATTAGTCCTCTGCGTTTGGCTAAATGAGAGAAGAATAATCACAACCGAAAATATTTCGAAAGATTTGCTTCTGCATTACAACTTAACGAAAAGCAAATGAACTCTGCTTTTACCGTATTTCAGAATGGATACCAAAAGCAGAAAAACTAATTCAAGAATCGTTTCTTACAAAAGAATTACAAGCTGATTATATAAAAAGTATAAACAGACAACTAAACAAATTGCTGTAATAAAATATTAGTTTTTTTGTATATTTGTACTACAATAGTAGTAGTTGTTTTGATTAAAGCTACTTAAATGCTACCATAATGTTATTTATATCTTTATCAAAAATACAAAAAAAAATCGTTGAAAGTATCCGTGCTCGACGATTACAAATGGAACTGACTCAAGAAGGTTTGTCGGAAAGAGCTGGTGTCCCATTATCAACATTGAGAAAATTTGAACAAAAGGGAGTAATTTCTTTGGATTCATTTTTAAAAATACTTTCAGTTGTTGGTGGATTAGAAGAGATAGTTGATGCTTTAAAACCCAAAGAGCAATATTTTAAATCTATTGATGAAGTGCTAAAATCAGAGGAAAAAACAACTAGAAAGCGAGGAAACAGAAAATGAAAACAGCTGTTAAAGAAATAAAAGTAGGTTTAAATTTCGGTTCTGGAATTCAATCTGTGGGGCGTTTAGCAATTCGTAATAGCATTATCTATTTTGAATATGATGAAGCTTTTTTGCAAAGTAATTTAGAAATTTCTCCCATAAAATTATCTTTAAAACGTGGAGTGATCGAGCTTCCTAAAAATCCTTTTGAAGGTCTAGCGGGAGTTTTCAACGATAGTTTACCCGATGGTTGGGGAAGGTTACTTTTGATCGTTTACTGAGTTCGGAAGGTGTTTCTCCGGCAGATATATCTCCGCTTGATCGTTTAGCGTATGTTGGATTAAATGGTTTGGGTGCTTTAGTTTATGAACCCGATCAAAGCCTAAATATAAACGATGAAATAATTGATTTGGATGTTTTGGCTACACACACCGAAGAAGTTTTAGAAGGTGAATCAGAAGAAGTCATTACAGAACTTTTAGCTTTGAATGGATCTTCTGCCGGAGCTCGACCAAAAGCATTGATTGGTGTTGATTCTGAAAGAAAAAACATAATACACGGCACAGATCAGTTAAGCAATGGTTTTGAACATTGGATGGTAAAATTCCCGAATTCGCAAGATGGAATGGATGCCGGTGCAATAGAATATGTTTACGCATTAATGGCTTTGGATGCTGGAATTGAAATGCCAACGATTCATTTGTTTCCATCACAAAAAGGGAATGGCTATTTTGCTGTAAAACGTTTTGATAGGAATGGAAACAAACGTTTACACATGCATACAGTTAGCGGTTTGATTCATAACAATTTTAGATTTCCGTCTCTTGATTATGAAGACTTACTATCATTAACTGGTGTATTAACAAAAGATATTAGAGAAGTAGAAAAAATGTTTCGTTTAGCCGTCTTTAATGTGATGGCACACAATCGAGACGATCACTCAAAAAATTTCACATTTCTGATGAATGAATTTGGCGAATGGAAATTATCACCTGCATATGACCTCACTTTTTCTAGCGGCCCAGGAGGAGAACAAAGTACAATGGTTATGGGAGAAGGGCGAAATATAAGTATCAAACATCTTACTAAATTAGGATTAGAAGCGAAGTTGTCAAAAGAATTCGTAGAAAATGTTATTGAACAAACTCGTTCTGCACTTGCTAAATGGATGCTTTTATCAAAAGATTTTGGAATCAGTAAGCCTAACAGAGAACTAATTCAGAAGGTAATTTCAAAATCATAAGCAATGATACAATTATCAAAAAATATTAAATAAAGTATTTTATTTATTTCTGTACCACTATTGTACAACACATTACTTATAACCCCTTGTAAACAAAGAGAGGTAAGATATTGTATCGGTAAATAATATAGTTCATATATAGAATAGGAAACGTTATAGTAAATGCTACAACGTTTTTTTTTAGATAGGTTTTGTTAGCCAATGCCTGTGGTACAAATTTCGAATATGACTAAAAGGTGTTTAAATTGTTTTTTTTAACATATTTTTTGTTATTTTTATAAAAACATGTGTTTTTTTAATAAAATATATTATCCAATTCAGAGAAAATAAGAAGCTTATACAGCGCTAAAGATATAAAAAGCATTATTTCCGAAAACAATAAACAATATAGTCTATGCAAAACAAACTACCCACAATCCATTTCAAAGCATCGCTTCGAGTAGCAAAGTATGTCGGGATATTAACATCTCATTTTCAAATCTTTCTGTTAACCAATCTTTTTGTTCTATTCTCAATATCTGCCACAGCACAACAATATGAGTGGAGCTGGGCAGTAAGCGCAGGTGGAGTACAAGGTGCCGATCTCATTTATGATGTAAAAGTAGGAAGTGACAATAACTATTATTTTATAGGTAGCCTGTATGGTAATATCGGGGTACAGCTCAACGGAAATCCTGTTGATGTTTATAACAGCTCGTTAGGCGGTGACGATATTTTCCTTTTTTCTACCACCTGCGACGGACAAATAAGATGGAGCCAGGCAATTGGAGGAGCAGTTCCGGGGATTTTGCCTATAACCTTGAATTAGACAGTAATGATAATGTATATGTAGGAGTCCAGATAAACGCTCTCAGTACTACTGTTTCTTTTAGTCCGGACGCTAACCATTCGATAGCTCCGCTTCCTAATCCACAAGCCTATAATCGTATTTATTTGGTGAAATATAATAGTAACGGGCAATATCAGGGAAAGAAAGCCTTGCAGGGTACTATCAGTTCAGTAGTAGATAGCGAAGCAAAGATTTCTGATATCGTAATAAAAAATGATACCCTACATTTTATTGTTGGCTGAACATCATAGTATTCAACAAAATGTTTCCGCGTAATTCAAAAAGTAATTCTACTTGTTGCTCGTTAATTTTTTTCATCTTTTCAGTTATTTGTTTCTTGCCAATTAAAACCCTCCATAAATACTTACAAACTATAAAGAAAGTATATTATGACACAGCATATTTATCTGATACATCCGAAAATCAGTAGATTCTAATCTTTTATAGATCCACACCAAAATCAGGGCGTACAATCGTTTGCATATTGCGTATAAAATTTTCAAGCTCTTCCATACGTGAAACCGTTTCCTTTCACCGCTTTCCGTCAATCTGTAATATTTACGGATTCTTCCATCCACTTTCTCCATTTCCACATCAAGATGACCTTCAGCCTCCAGTTTATGTAAGGCAGGGTATAATGCTCCTTCGGTAATATTCATCTCTCCCCCTGTAATCTCTTTTACTTTTTGTGTGATTTCGTAACCGTACATTTTTCCTTTTTGCTCTAGAAGTTTCATAATAATAGTACTCAAACTCCCTTTATAGAGTTGCTGTTGCTTTTTCATCGATAAACAATTTAGGTATAGCAAATATACATAAAATACTTATACATCCAAATTCTATGCATAAAGATTTCAAAGGTGACAGATGTCATAAAGGAAGTTTTTTATATTTTTTCTACATTTGCAGAAATTAATATTATATATGTCTAAATTCAATCTTTTAAAAGTTAAGGATATCCGTAAGGAAACCAGTCAGGCTGTTTCCATAGCATTTGAAGTTCCTGAACCATTAAAAGCTTCGTATCAATTTATTGCCGGGCAATATTTGAACATCAAATATATGCATGAGGGAAAAGAAATCAGAAGAGCTTATTCTATCTGTTCTTCTCCCAACAGTAAAGAATTACGAATTGCTGTAAAAGGAATCGATGGCGGTGTATTTTCTACTTTTGCAACTCAAAACCTGAAGATTGGAGATTCATTGGAAGTAGGCGTACCGGAAGGGAAATTCATTTTTGAACCTCAGCCTCATGTCCGAAATAATTATGCTGCTTTTGCGGCTGGTAGCGGTATCACTCCGTAATATCAATTGCTCAATCGGTTCTGGAAAACGAACCGGAAAGTACTTTTGTTCTGGTTTATGGAAATAAAAGACCGGAAGACACTATCTTTTACAGTCAGCTTCACGAATTACAACAAAAATATATAGGCCGATTTTATGTATACTATACCTTTACTAAAGTTCATCCGGAAGGAACTCTTTTCGGTCGTATTGAAAAATCTACTATCAATTTTGTTATTAATAACAAACACAAAGGAACTGATTTCAAAGCCTTTTACGTTTGTGGTCCTGAAGACATGATCGCTCTGGTGGGTAATGTATTAAGAGAAAACAATGTACCTGAAGATGCTGTTCTGTTTGAATTGTTCACTCCTTCTAACGATGGAAATGAAATCATAAAAACCGAAGGTACTGCTACAATAACCGTATTGGTCGATGATGTGGAAACTACTTTTGAAATCTCAAAACAAACTGATATTTTGGATGCAGCACTCAAACAAGGCATTGATGCGCCATACTCTGTCAAGGTGGTATTTGCAGTTCATGTATGTGCCGTGTAGTGAAAGGTACTGTAGAAATGAAGACAAACCATATTCTTACTGACAATGAAATCGCTGAAGGTCTGATCTTATCATGTCAGGCGTATGTTACTTCAGATGAAATATATGTCGATTATGATGATGTTTAAAAAAAGACTGCTTATAGCAGTCTTTTTTATTTCTTATCATGACTCTGAGCATCTGCTCCTCCATTCCATAAAGTAAGTATATCGGTAGCTACAGCAGCTCCACTTCCGGCAGCTATTGAAAGCTGACTTCTGTGCCCGGCAATGCTACCTGCCGCATATATTCCCTGCGTCACCAGATGATCTTCATTAACCAACTGAATCCTCTTCTTCTCAGCAATTGATTTTTTATGTGGAATCACATACTGCATAAGACCCTCAATGTTAAAGGCATTTCCATAATTGGTAGCGATAACGATGATTTTTGAAGCGTAGCTGTTTTTATTAGTATATACCATAAAATGATCAGACACCTTTTCTATTTTCATCACCTTTTCATCTGCTATCTGTTCTACATGAGGATATGTTTCTGACAAATCTCTGAGAGAACTTTGCAGTAAATCACTTCCCAATGTTCCTGGCTTTACACCATACACATTATTAAAAAGGGCATCTTGTAAATGTGAGGCTTTTTGGTGAGCAATAATTCCTATTCTTTTATTTTGGGCATATATTTTTTTATGTGCTGATCCAAGAATCAGAGCACAAGAAACTCCTGCAACACCACCTCCGACAATTAAAACATCAAACATGAATTATTTTGATTTTTCGTCAATTGATTTAGACATATTGAAAATAAGTAATATGCAAATCGCACACAAAAGTGCTACAATACATATTAAAGCAACGACACTGTCTCCTTTAAAAAGATTGTCGAAGTCTAATTTTAGAACATTAACAACAATCAAAGCAATAGCTATAGTGATGATAATGTAAGTAACATATTTCATTATAAAAACTTTTGAAGGAACTAAATTACTAATTAAAAAACTAAACGAACAAGCCTTTAACATTCGTTGCAAATAATTTAACAGCAATCGCTAATAAGATTACTCCGAATACTTTCCTGATGACACCAAGACCGTTTGACCCGATAATCCGTTCTATTTTTCCGGATAATTTCAACACAATATACACCAAAATAATATTAAGTAAAATAGCCAGTACAATATTGATCGTATGAAATTCTGCCCGTAACGATAAAATGGTCGTCATAGTACCGGCTCCTGCAATCAGCGGAAAAGCCAATGGAACGATAGATGCCGTATTCGGTTCTTCATCTCTGTAAAGACGGATGCCCAATATCATTTCTAATGCTAAAAAAAAAGCACAAAAGCACCCGCTACAGCAAACGAATTGACATCAATACCAATCAGTGATAAAATAGATTCCCCCACAAACAGAAAAGAAATCATGATAGCCGCTGCCACAATAGATGCCTTTTCAGACTGAATATGTCCGACTCTGGTTCTGAGATCTACCACTACCTGCTGTAATAATTTCTTTAAAATTAATTTCCATAGCTATACTTTAAAGAGTTTTTTCATATCTGACACTTTTACAAAGTTATTCGATAAAATTTAATATTCCTCTCAATACAAATGATTTATGATGGTAAATTTCAATGCTATTTTTAAAGTTTGTAACTTTGCAGGTTCAATTTAAAATAAACAACAAAATGTTTCAAATAGGAAATGCAATCGTATCTGACGAAGTCATTGAAAAAGAATTTGTTTGCAATTTAACAGCCTGTAAAGGGCAATGTTGTATTGATGGTGATGCAGGAGCCCCGCTTGATGAGAACGAGACAGAGATTTTGGATGAAATTTATGAAACAATAAAGCCTTATCTGAGAGCAGAAGGCATTAAAGCAATTGAAGATCAGGGAAAATGGGTTATCGGATCAGATGGTGAATATGAAACTCCTTTGATCAACGGCGGCGAATGTGCTTATGTTATTTTTGACGGTAATACAGCATTATGCGCGATAGAACAAGCGTACAATGAAGGATTAGTGAGCTGGAAAAAACCTATTTCATGTCATTTATACCCAATAAGAATAAAAGAGTATTCGCAATTCTCTGCCGTAAATTATAATAAATGGCACATTTGTGATGATGCCTGTACGCTTGGAAAAGAGCTCGAAGTTCCTGTTTACCGGTTTCTAAAAGAGCCGTTGATCAGAAAATATGGAGAAGACTGGTACAAAGAACTCTCGCTGGTAGCAGACGAATGGCAGAAGCACTCATCTAAGAAATAGCTTTTTATTGGCGTAATCGATGATCGCATGACTTCTCATCAGAATATCGGCACCGATAATTCCATGAACCGGTTTTACTTTATACTGATCTAAAGCGGCATTTACATGCGAGAGATCAAATATAATAATGGGGGTATTATCCGTTTTCCAGCGGCCGATAGACAAGGAATTATTGTTGGCAATTTTAGTTGCCATATTAATTGCCCCAGCTCCAGAAGCTGTTGTTTGAGAAGAAGTTGCCAAAAGATTAAAATGCTCAATAACAGAAAAATCAACACAACTGGTAGAAGCACCAGTATCTAAAATAAAATCGCCCAAAACTCCGTTTAAGCGAACTTTTATTAGCAGATGCTGCGTTTTTGAGATTTTGAAATTGATTTTTTTATAGCCTTTATCTTTTAATATAAAGTGTAATTCATTGTTTATATCGTTCATCCTAAAAATAAATAAAACCTAAAATACAAAAACAAATGCTTTTAATTGATACACACACTCACTTATATAGTGAAGAATTTTCACAAGACAGAGAGGAGATGATTCAACGGGCAATTCATGCAAATGTAAAGCATCTTTTTGTACCAGCCATTGATTCTGGCTATACAAAAGAAATGTATAAAGTAGAAGAGCAATTTCCAGACCATGTACACCTCATGATGGGATTACATCCCTGCTATGTAAAACCGAACACTTATTTACAGGAATTAGAATTTGTAGAACATGAGCTACAAAGAAGACCCTTTTTTGCTGTAGGTGAGATTGGTGTAGATATGTACTGGGATCAATCAACAAAGGAGATACAACAAGAAGCATTTCAAAAACAGATACAGTTGGCAAAAAAGCATCAGCTTCCCATAAACATTCACTGTAGGGATGCATTTGATGAAGTGTTTGAGGTACTCGAAAAAGAAAAAGCACCAAACCTATACGGTATATTCCATTGCTTTTCCGGAGATATCGATCAGGCAAAAAAAGCACTCTCCTACAATTTAAAACTCGGAATTGGTGGTGTAGTGACGTTTAAAAACGGAAAAATAGACCAATTTCTGAAAGAAATTCCAATCGAAGAAATTGTACTGGAAACAGACGCACCTTATCTCGCACCTGTTCCGTATCGTGGAAAAAGAAATGAAAGCAGCTATCTCACCTTAGTAGCAGATAAACTATCTGAAATTTATGGTTTATCTTTACACGAAGTAGCAGATATCACTACAAAAAACGCAAAAAGTGTCTTTAATTTCGAATAAAGCCTGTGAATTATAAAAAATAGTTGTTCATTTGCATCAATTAAATTAATGAAGATAATGTCAAAATTTGATTCAATACGCTTTTACGACGATTCAGAAGTCAATGAAGTTGTCATGAAAGTTGCATCCCACCCGATGCTGAAAGCGTTGGTTACCTATACTTTTCCCGATAAAACAGACGAAGAAATTCTTGCTATATATAAGAATATTCACTCAATAAGAGACTTTCAGAGAGAGATTATTTATCAAACCATGCAACGTGTTTTGAGAGATACCTCAGCAGGTCTCACCACTACCGGATTTGAAAAACTGGACAACAATACCGCTTATCTTTTTATATCAAATCACAGAGACATTTTATTAGACACAAGCTTACTGAATGTCAAGCTTCTGGAACATGACAAAATTATGACAGCCTCAGCTATAGGCGATAATCTTGTACAAAAAGCATTTACACTCATTCTGGCACATCTTAACAGGAATTTTTTGGTAAAAAGAAATCTTTCTCCAAGAGAATTACTGATGAACTCAAAACTTATGTCTGAGTACATTTATCATCTGTTGTCAGAAGAAAACCGCTCGGTTTGGATTGCTCAGCGCGAAGGAAGAACAAAAGACGGAAACGATGCTACGCATCCGGGAGTATTAAAAATGATCAGTATGGCATCAGATGAAAAAGATCTGATGGATTATTTTAAAAAAATCAAAATTGTACCGATTTCCATTTCATACGAATACGATCCTACTGACAAACTTAAAATGCCGCAATTGATGGCACAAATGAATCAGGAGGTATATATAAAAGAAAAAAACGAAGATTTCAATAATCTTATGAGTGGCGTTCTTGGTCAGAAAAAGGGCATTCATATTCATATAGGAGATTGTCTTGATCAAGAATTGGATGAGATAAAAGCAACGTATGACAACAGCAACAAACAGATTCAGGCAGTAGCCAAGGCTATAGACCATCAAATTATTGCCAATTATAAATTGTGGCCTACCAATTATATCGCTTATGACTTATTGAATAAAACCAATGCGTATGAAACATTTTATACAGAAAAAGAAAAACAGCTTTTCCTGAAACGTCTTGAATTGCGCATTGATAAAGAAAATACGGCTTTGGTCAATAGCTTTTTAGCCATGTATGCCAATCCGGTTGTTAACAAAGCAAACTTAGGCAATGAATAAGAAACCCTCTATCCTGCTAATCTATACCGGTGGAACCATAGGAATGGTAAAAGATTACCAAACCGGAGCTCTGAAAGCTTTTAATTTCAATCAGCTTTTGGAACGTATTCCGGAATTGCATCTTTTAGATTGTAGCATAGAAACGTTTTCTTTTGAAAATCCTATTGATTCTTCTGATATGAATCCGGCACATTGGGTACAAATGGCAGAAGTAATCGAAAATAATTATAAAAATTTTGACGGCTTTGTCGTTCTGCACGGTTCAGATACCATGTCATACTCCGCCTCAGCGCTGAGCTTTATGCTGGAAAACATTCAGAAACCCGTAATTTTGACCGGTTCACAGCTACCAATCGGCGATCTGCGTACAGATGCAAAAGAAAATCTCATAACAGCAATTCAGCTTGCGGCTCTGACAGAAAATAAAGTCCCGGTTATTCAGGAAGTGGGTTTATATTTTGAATACAAACTCTACAGAGGTAACAGAACCTCAAAAATCAGTGCTGAGCACTTCAATGCATTTACATCACCTAATCTCCCGCATATTGCAGAGTCAGGAGTACATTTAACCGTCAACCATACCTTATTACACCACTCTTCAGCAGATCACATTTTTCATATACACAAAAAAATGTCTTCAAATGTGGCCATAATAAAACTTTTCCCTGGGCTTACCGTACAGGCTCTCAATGCTTTCTTAGCGATTCCGGGGTTAGAAGGTCTTATTTTAGAAACTTTTGGAGCGGGTAATGCTCCATCCGGTTCCTGGTTTATCGATCCCTTACAAAAGGCAATTACTGCAGGACTGAAGGTAATTAATGTTACCCAATGTTCAGGAGGGAGTGTCAACATGGGCCAATACGAAACCAGTACTGCTTTAAAAGAAATCGGAGTAATTTCAGGAAAAGATATTACCACAGAAGCGGCTATAACCAAACTCATGTATTTATTGGGCAAACAGATTCCTACTGCTGATTTCAAAAAACAATTTGAAACCCCTATTTGCGGAGAAATGTCTTATTAATTTTCTATTTCACCTTCTTTTACACTTTTTTTTCAGATTAATTTTCTATAACTATCTACATAAATCTTTATATTTGATAGACCAGAGAATGCTTTGTTATGAAAAAAAATTTGCTACTCCTCTTTTTGTGCTTTATTGTCCTGAGCGGAAAAGCACAAGAATTTTCTTCTTCTTTAGATGAAGTAGCCCCTGTGGACACTCAAAACATTATTAAAATAAATATGATGGCTTTTGCAGCCCGAAATGTTTCTTTACAATATGAAAGAGCTATCGGGAACAAGACTACATTGGCAGCTAATGTGAATTTTATGACGCGTGGTAAGCTTCCTTTCTTATCTCAGTTTGAAAGCATTATAGATGATGACTTTACTTATCAATATGCCAAAACATTTAAAGTCTCAGGATTTCTTTTTACACCTGAAGTACGTTTCTATCTGGGGCAATCGGCTTTCAGAGGTTTTTACATTGCTCCGTTTGTTCGATATTCTACTTATAAAGGAGATATTAACCTTGAAATAGAAGTTGAACAGGGAAGAACAGATTCTTTTCCTATTTCAGGTCGTTTGAATGCTTTCTCAGGTGGTTTTTCACTCGGAGCCCAATGGAGGCTTTCAGAACATTTTTATCTGGACTGGATGATTATGGGACCTCATTTTGGGTTTTCGAACGGAAAATTTTCCGGAAGTAAAGATTTATCAGAATATGAAATTGAAGAGTATAAAGGCGAACTGAGTAATTTCGATATTCCTATGCTCAAAGTGGAATATGTGGTGAACGATAAAGGTGCCACAGCCCGTTTCAAAGGTCCATGGGCAGGTATCCGAACAGGATTTTCTCTTGGATACCGCTTTTAAACAAATCTATATATTATTCTTTACTAACGTCATTGACTTAAACACTCTCATTTGTCGTTTCTATAAAATCCACTTCTTCTGTAAAATATAAAAATATACCGTAAATTGCATACGATTTATTCAGATATGGGAAGAAGAAACGAAACCAACCGACTGGCTCATAAAAAGAAAGTCGATCAGAAAAAAACCAAAGAACAACAGACAGAGCGCATTCGAAAAGAAAAGTTGCAAACCATCTATAACAAACTCAATAACGACAAAGAATCAGGAAAACAGGAATAAGATGAGAATCCTTCATACAGCAGACTGGCATCTGGGCAAAAGACTCGATTATTTTTCCCGTTTTGAAGAACAGGTTGCTGTGCTCAATGAGATCTGCACTATCGCTGACCGGGAAAAAGCAGATGTGGTATTGGTTGCTGGCGATCTCTATGATAATTTCAACCCTCCCACTGAAGCAATAGAACTTTTATATAAAACCTTAAAAAGGTTGACCAACAACGGAAAAAGACCTGTTATAGCGATAGCCGGTAATCATGATTCTCCGGATAGAATTGATTCTCCAGATGTATTGGCACGCGAAAACGGAATTCTTTTCGCTGGTAAACCTACACTCGAATTTTCAGCTTTTACAGTAGAAAACAACTTTGCTGTTACCAAAGGTGAAAAAGGTTTTTTAGAAATACAATTACCACACTACTCGTATCCCCTGCGTTTACTTATTACTCCTTTCGCCAATGAGCATCGACTTAAAGAATATCTTGGAGAAAACGAACAAATCGGTCTTAACGAGGTTTTATCTAAAAATTGGCAGGAGTTAGCAGATAAATATTGCGACGAAAAAGGAGTCAACCTGCTTACTACTCATTTATATATGAACAAACGGGGAGGTCCTGTATTGGAAGAACCAGAAGGTGAAAAACCATTGCGGATTGGTTTTGCCGATATTGTCTACACTGACGCCATTCCCCGACAAATACAATATACTGCTCTGGGCCATCTACACCGCTATCAGGAAATCGGAGGGCATAACGCTCCTGTGGTTTATTCCAGTAGTCCTTTGCAATATTCATTCTCTGAAGCCGATCAGGAAAAAAAGGTCGTTATCATTGAAGCCGTTCCCGGACAAGAGGTGAGCTATTCTCCTATTGCGCTTACACAAGGAAAGCCGCTTATTCGTAAAAAAATGTATGATATCAATACAGCTGTCAGCTGGCTCGAAAACAATCCGGATTGTTTAGTAGAGCTTACATTGGTCACTGATACCTCAATATCTCAAAACGACAAAAAACGTATTGAAAAAGCACATAGTGGTATTATTTATATCATTCCTGAGGTTTTGGGTAACTCTGTACGAATAACGGATAGCGAACTATCGTCCAGAAGAAATAAAAGTATTGATGAAAATTTCATCACATATTATAAAAACAGAAATAATGATCAGTTGCCCTCAGAAGATTTGCTAAAAATATTTAAAGAGGTTTTAGGAAATCAGACTGATAAAGACACTTAATTATGCTTCCAATTTACCTATCTATTGACGGCCTTTATTCCTACAAGACAAAACAGGAAATAGACTTTACCCGACTTACTGAAGCCGGATTATTTGGTATATTCGGAAAAGTAGGTTCCGGAAAATCTTCTATTCTGGAGGCCATGACTTTTGCTCTGTATGGAGACACAAATCGTCTCAACTCAAAAAACAGAGCCTATAATATGATGAATCTCAATACCGATCATCTGAAAATTGTTTTTGAGTTTATAGGAAAAGAAAATAAAAAATACTCTTTTGAAGCCGGATGGAAAAGGAATGGTAAAAATTTTGAAAAAGTTTCTACTATTGAACGCAAAGCCTATGTATATGAAAACGGTATAAAAATTCCTCTTGAAAGTAACGATGCAGAAGCAGTCATCGGCATCAGTTATAAGAACTTCAACCGTACAGTAATTGTTCCTCAGGGTCAGTTTAAAGAGTTTTTAGAGTTAAAAGGAACTGATAGATCCATCATGATGAAAGAGCTTTTTAATCTCGACAGATATGATCTGTATCAAAAAGCTGCCGACCTGAAATCGGTTAACCAATCGGCTGTAGAACAGATACAGGGCTCTTTACAAATACTGACGGATTATACAGAAGAGACTTTTACTGCTCTGACACAAAACTTAGAGCATAAGGAAGCCTCTTTGATCCTTAAAGAAAAAGAATTTACGGTTAAGGAGGAAGAGATCAATAAACTGCATGAGATGAAAAAACTGCAATCTGATCTCATAGAAAGAAGGCAGGAATTAGAACTGATGAAGCAGCAAAAACAAGCCATTACAGATTTAAAACAGCGTGTCATCCTTTTTGAAAAAACAGAAAAAACCTTTAAAAACCTTTTAGAGGCTTTTGAGAAAGAATCAGACAACTTTCAACGTCAGAAAGAAGCATTAAAAGATACAGAAGAGAAACTCAGCAAGAAAAAAGCTCAGACAGAAGATGTTGCATCCGAATTTGAAAAAATTAATGATGAAATTTCAAAAAACGAATATTATAAAATTCTTATAGCTGATCTGGAAAATATGCTTTCGTACAAAAAGCAGTTAGGAGAACTTGACACCATCAATAATCGATTACAAAAGGCTGCTGTCTTTATTGAAAACACCAAAAAAAACCTTGATTCCAAACAGAAAGAACTTACATTAAAAAAAGAAAAAACAGAGTATCTCAAACGACAGAAAGCTGACACAGGTCTTCTGTTTGCGGTTGAAGCCTGGTTTCAAAAAAATAAAACCCTTAATCAGCATCTTGAGCAATCGCTCAAAACAATCGCCGATAAAGAAGTAATGCAAACAGAATTACAGCAATTTTTCATTGAGCACCAGCTAAAACCAGAAACGGCTAAAGAAACTCTGATGCAAAGAAATCTGGAATTGAAAGAACAGATACATCAGACACAGCAACATATCAACCAGCTTAATGTTCAAAAGCAACTGGTACAGTATGCAGATGAACTGCATAATGGAATCCCATGTCCTCTCTGCGGCTCAGAAGATCATCCGCATATTATGAAAAGTAGCGATGTAACAGAACGCTTACAGGAATTTGATTTACAATATGAGAAACTTTCAAAAAATCTGGATCAGTTGATCCAGCTTCAGAATCAATTAGAAATCATTACCGGTAAAACGGAATTGCTGCACCATGACCTGAAAAATGAAAAGGATACAAAAGAAGCTACTCTTGCTTCACTAAAGAAGCATCAGGAAGCTTTTATATGGGATGATTTTGATGCAGAAGACTATACTACATTTCATACTGTAAAAGAAACTTCGCAGAAAATTGAAAAAGAAATTGAGAACCATGAGATAGAACTGAAATCCATAAACAGTGAAGTAGAAAAGCTTCAAGGAGAATTGGAAAAATATACTTCAGCTGTAAAAAATATTGAAAAAGATGCCTCTCAAAAAATAGGTTCTATAGGGCAGCTTAAAGAGGCTTTCAAACAATTGAATACAGAAGATTACCTGAATCTCACTAAAGAAGATATTGTATCCAAGAAGGAAAAAATTACTGAAACCGTACAAACTAATGAAAAGCGTTACACAACGCTGATTGCTTTAAAAGAGAAGGTTCAGACAGATATGATACGCCTTGAATATCAGAAAACCTCTCAGGAGAAAAGTGTTGCTGAGATAGAAAATGCTGTTAGGACCTATTCTACCTCTATCCAACTTTTGTTACATCAAAATAATTTTGAGACCATAGAAGAAGTTCTCGCTATTCTCTCTCTCAATCTTGATACAGAAACCTGTCACAAAGAAATACGTGAATTTGAAGATCGTTTTCACCTGACAGAACACACAGTAGCCCAACTCGAAGAAAAAACCAAAAACCAACAATGGGATGCTTCTTATTATGACGCAGTTTTACTCAACTATCAACAATTGAAAGAGGGAAGAGAAATCTTAATTGGCGAAATAAAATCCGTTAAAGATCAATTAGAAGAACACAAAAAACGCAGTACAGAAAAAAAGAAATTATCAGAACAGCTTGAACAACTCGATTTACGGTCTAAAAACCTTAGTGTTTTAATGAATCTGTTTAAAGGAAGTGGTTTTGTAAATTTTATCTCTACTCAATACCTCGAAGAATTGTGCTGTATCGCCAATCAGCGTTTTGAAAGACTTACGAGAGGACAGCTGACCTTGGTTATTAATGAAGATAACGATTTTGAAGTTGTTGACCATCTGAATTCGGATAGACAGCGTTCCGTAAAAACCTTGTCGGGCGGGCAATTTTTTCAGGCCTCTCTTTGTCTTGCTCTTGCTTTGGCGGAAAACACCCGAAGCCTGAACAAAAATGAGAAAAACTTCTTCTTTATTGATGAAGGTTTTGGAACACAAGACAATGAGTCAGTGAATCTGATCTTTGAAACGCTTAACAATTTGCGCAATGAAAACAGAATTGTAGGTATCATCTCTCATGTTGAGGAACTGCAGGAGCGCATTCCAGCTTCTGTATCCGTTGTAAAAGACTCTGAAAGAGGCAGTTTAATAAAAATAAATTAGTTTTTAAGATAATTTTATCTTAAATTTTGTCAGTTTTGGCACATTATTTGTTTTATAAATGTTAAATCAAATATTAATTTACACATGAAAAAGAATTTATTTTTAATCGGACTTTTATTTTCTGCAGTAAGTTTTGTAAACGCTCAGGAAATTACTACACCTCAATATGCTGAAAAAGTAGGTACTAAACCTATTCAGCAAGGAAACTGGATGATTGGAGGTTCTTTAGGATCTTTAGGTTATTCATTTGAGGGAGAAAACTTTAATATCAACGTAACCCCAAGAGCCGGTTATTTCATTTCTGATGGAATTGCAATTGGTTTAGGAGTAAATGCAGGTTTAGAAACTGTAAAAGACGGTGATAATATCTGGAACTATGGTGTAATGCCATTCGTAAGATATTACTTTCCTGAAGGAGCAAGTTCTACAGGCCGTTTCTTCGGACAGGGTGAAATCGGTATTTCAGGTTCTAACGGAGGAACATCAGACACTTCGTTTGCATTTGGTATAGGTGCAGGTTATGCACATTTTATCTCACAAAACGTAGCATTAGAAGCTATTGCGGGATACAATTACTCAAAATCAAACGCTTCTTCAGCTCAGGCTCAGAATGGTTTAGGTTTTGCAGTAGGTTTCCAAATTTATTTACCAGGCAAAAAATAATCTTTACGATTATCGAATAGGAAAAAGAGGCTTTAGTAGCCTCTTTTTTTATGCGTAACTATTTGAAACTTCACTTTTTGATAAGAATTTTAAAACGTTTAAGTGACATTAGGAATGTATTTTTGAAAAAACTGACAATGAAAAGAAAAGTAGATCTGGTTGTAGTTTCTGATGTTCATTTAGGAACTTATGGTTGTAAAGCGAAGGAATTGTTATGTTATTTAAAATCTATCAAGCCCAAAACCCTTGTCCTTAATGGGGATTTTATCGACATCTGGCAGTTTAAGAAGAGTTATTTTCCCAAAAGTCATCTTCAGGTGATTAAGTATATCCTCAATCTTTCTTTAAACGGATGTAAAGTCATTTATATTACAGGAAATCATGATGAATTTCTCAGAAAATTTTCACCCATGAATTTTGGAAAAATTTTATTGATGGATAAAATAGTGATGGATTTACACGGGAAGAAAGCATGGTTTTTTCATGGCGATGTATTTGACGCCTCTGTACAGCATTCAAAATGGATTGCGAAACTGGGCGGCATTGGATATGATTATCTGATTCGCCTGAACAATTTTTCTAATTGGATTTTATCATTGATGGGAAAGGAAAAATACTCTTTTTCCAAAAAAATCAAAAACAGTGTAAAGAAAGCCGTCAAATTTATTACCAACTTTGAAGAAACTGCTTCTGAACTGGCTATTGAAAATAATTTTGACTATGTCATCTGCGGACATATTCACCAGCCACAAAAAAGAATGGTTGCCAATCATAAGGGAAAATGTATGTATCTGAATTCAGGAGACTGGATTGAAAATCTTACTGCTCTGGAATATCATTATGAAGAATGGAGTATTTATACCTACGATCCTTCCCACTTTACCATTACAGAAGAAGAGGATATTGACCTGAAACAGGAAGAAGAACTTATGAAAATTTATGCACTGCTCAAATGAAAATACTATATGCCCTCCAAGGTACGGGAAACGGGCACATTGCCAGAGCTAATGAACTGATTCCTAAATTCAAACAAGTCGCTGAGGTTGATGTATTCGTATCCGGAAATAATACTCAGCTTCCGTTAGATGGCTTTTACAAGCAAAACAAAGGACTTTCGCTTTTCTATTCCAAAAAGGGCGGACTTGATTATAAGAAAATTGTAGTCAAAAATTCACTGACACAGTTTTCCCGGGCGATTCTAAACTTTCCCATTCAAGAGTATGATCTTATCATTAATGATTATGAGCCTATCACGGCTTATGCCGCAAAATGGCATGGAAAAAAAATCATCGGACTCAGTCATCAGGCAGCTATTTTTTATGAGAATGTCCCAAAACCTCCCGGTAAACATCCGGTAAGTAAGCTGATTTTCAAAAAATATGCCCCAACAGATATTTCATACGGATTTCATTTCCAAAAATACCATGATGATATTTTTTATCCGATTTTAAGACAGCAGATAAAACAGCTGCAAACTGTTACGGGTTCCTATTTCTTAGTGTATTTACCGAGTTTTAATGATGTTGTTTTACAGAAAATTCTTACCCAAATCCCAGAGGTACACTGGTTGATTTTTTCTCCTTTTAAAAAAAATCCTGAACGCTATCTCAATGTCTCCTTTTACCCTATTGATCAGGAACTGTTTTTTAAAAAATTGGCAGCTGCGCAAGGTGTTTTGTGTGGTGCCGGATTTGAATTTCCCGCTGAAGTACTCTATCTGAAAAAAATGTTATATGTGATTCCTATTAAAGGACAGTTTGAGCAATACTGTAATTATGCCGCATTGACAAAAATGGGCGTAAGCGGTTCAGAGGATCTGAACGTTTCGAAGATCAGAAACTGGATTGATTCCCAAAAAATCATAACCGTTGATTTTGAGGATGAATCAGAAAAAATCATAGAAAAGGTATTCATAAATAATCCGCTATAAATCGATTTATTCTTCCAAAAAGACAAAAAAAAGCTGAAACCACTGGTTTCAGCTTTTTTATCAGATCGCTTACAAAGGAATATTGCCGTGTTTGCGTTTTGGTGTGTCAACCACTTTATTTTCAAGCATGGTAAATGCTTTAATAAGCTTGCGTCTTGTATCCTGTGGAAAAATTACCTCATCAATAAAGCCACGCTGCGCAGCTCTGTATGGGTTGGCAAATTTCTCTGCATATTCAGCTTCTTTTTCTGCCAGTTTGGCTACTGAATCTGCTGCTTCCGCAATTTCTTTCTTAAAGATAATTTCTGAAGCTCCTTTTGCTCCCATTACTGCAATCTCTGCTCCAGGCCATGCAAAGTTAAGATCTGCCCCAATGTGTTTGGAATTCATTACATCATAAGCTCCTCCATAAGCTTTTCTTGTAATAACGGTTACTTTAGGCACAGTTGCTTCTGAAAGGGCATATAATAATTTAGCTCCATGTACGATAATTCCGTTCCATTCCTGATCGGTTCCGGGAAGGAAGCCAGGAACATCTACCAATACCAGCAATGGTATATTGAAAGCATCACAAAAACGAACGAATCTGGCTGCTTTAATAGAAGAATTTACATCTAAACATCCGGCAAGAAACATAGGATTATTGGCTACGACTCCTACTGACTTTCCTCCGATACGAGAAAAACCTACAATGATGTTTTCTGCATAGTTTTTATGGATTTCAAAAAAGGAATCTTCATCGATGATATGATTGATTACTTCATGCATATCATACGGTTTATTCGCATTATCCGGAACAACCGTATTGAGTTCTTCTCTGTATTCTTCTACAACCTGATAAGGCAAATCAGCAGGAATTTCAGTATTATTCTGTGGAATATAGCTCAATAGTTTTTTTACATCTTCAAGGCATGCTATATCGTTTGCTGAGGTAGTATGTGCAACTCCTGATTTAGTAGAATGCGTAGAAGCACCTCCTAATTCTTCTGAAGTAACGGTTTCATTGGTTACCGTTTTTACTACATTGGGTCCCGTTACAAACATATAAGACGTATTTTCTACCATCATGGTAAAATCTGTCATTGCAGGAGAATAAACGGCTCCTCCGGCACAAGGTCCCATGATAGCAGATATCTGAGGAATCACACCGGACGCCTGCACATTTCTGTAAAAAATGTCTGCATAACCTCCTAAAGAACGTACTCCTTCCTGGATACGTGCACCACCAGAATCATTTAAACCAATCATCGGAGCTCCCATTTTAAGAGCCATTTCCATTACTTTACATATTTTTTCAGCATGAGTTTCAGACAATGCGCCTCCAAATACTGTGAAATCCTGTGCAAAAGCATATACAAGACGTCCGTTTACATTTCCATAACCGGTAATAACACCATCGCCTAAGTAATGTTCTTTATCCATTCCGAAATCTTTGGTACGATGGGTTACAAAAGCTCCTATTTCTTCAAAAGAGCCTTCGTCAAAGAAATACTCAATGCGTTCGCGCGCCGTAAGTTTCTTTTTTGAATGCTGGGTTTCTATTCTTTTTTCGCCGCCTCCTAATTTAGATTCGGCAATTTTATCTTTTAATATATTGAATTTATTGGATTCCATTTTTACAGTTGGTTTGGTAATCTTACTATTTTCTGGTCTGTTAGATATTGTTTCAATGCGATCAAAGCAGCTATCTCCGCCTCTTTAGCCTGATGTTCTTTAATGATATCCGCGCTGTAATATTTTTTTACAAAATTGGTATCAAAGTTACCTGAAACAAATGCTTCATGCTCAAAAACAAATTTTCCGAAAGGAAGCGTGGTACTTACTCCTTCAACTTTGTAATCTTCAATGGCTTTTAACATCAACTGAATCGCATCTTCTCTGTCTTTTCCATAAGTGATCAGTTTTGAAAGCATCGGATCATAGTATATAGGCACATCCATTCCCTGTTCAAATCCGTTATCAACACGTACACCTTCCCCTTCCGGCAAACGATATACTTCCAGATTACCAACAGACGGTAAGAAGTCGTTCATAGGATCTTCTGCATAAACCCTTAATTCCAGAGCATGTCCTTTGATCTTAAGATCTTCCTGTTGAACGGGTAATTTTTCTCCCCGTGCAACGCGAATCTGTAGTTCTACCAAATCCATTCCTGTAATCATCTCTGTTACCGGGTGCTCTACCTGTAAACGGGTATTCATTTCAAGAAAGTAAAAATTCTTGTTTTCGTCTAACAGGAACTCAACTGTACCCGCTCCAACATAATCACATGATTTGGCTACTTTTACAGCTGCCTCTCCCATTGCTTTTCGAATTTCAGGTGTCAATACTGCGGAAGGAGCTTCTTCTATCACTTTTTGATGACGTCTTTGTACTGAACATTCTCGTTCAAAGAGATAAACAATATTTCCATGGGTATCAGCCATGATCTGAATTTCGATATGTCTTGGTGAACCTACATATTTTTCAATAAAAACAGAACCATCCCCAAAAGCAGAAGTTGCTTCTGAAATGGCTCTCTGCATTTGATTTTCAAATTCTTCTTCCTTTTCAACGATACGCATTCCTTTACCTCCACCACCTGCAGATGCTTTGATAAGAATAGGAAATCCTACCTCTTTGGCTACTGCTTTGGCTTCATCAATATCAGTAATGGCATGATCTAATCCCGGCACCATAGGAATGTCATACGCTTTAACCGTTTCTTTTGCTGCAAGCTTGCTTCCCATAATATGGATGGCATGAGAACGAGGACCTATGAAAGTGATGTTGTTTTTTTCTGCTAATTCGGCAAAATCAGCATTTTCAGAAAGAAAACCATATCCCGGATGAATAGCATCTACCTGTAGCATTTTTGCTACTTCAATGATTTTATCCCCTAAAAGATAAGACTGATTTGACGGTGCTTCACCTATACATACGGCTTCATCAGCAAATTTCACATGAGGAGATTGTCTGTCGGCTACAGAATATACTGCTACCGTTTTTATACCCATTTTTTTTGCGGTTTTCATTACCCGCAGGGCAATTTCTCCGCGATTGGCTACTAATATTTTTTTCATGTTTTACTCAAATTCAATTAATAACTGTCCTTTTTCAACGGCCTGTCCTTTGTTTACTGCAATGGACTTTATGATACCGGAACGAGGGGAATCAAAACTGTTTTCCATCTTCATTGCTTCAAGAATCAGAAGATTTTCACCCTGCTGTACTTCTTGCCCTACTGATACATTGATTTCGAGGATCAATCCCGGCATTGGTGCTTTGATCGCATTGATGAGTTTTGCAGCACCAACTTCAAACCCCATTTCTTTAATAAGCTGATCCAGTTTATCGGCTATTTCCACTTCATACGCAGTATTATTAACTACTACTGTGTATTTCTTTGCATTGAAATCTTTAGAAGGAATCGTTGCTTTGTAAGAGGTATTGTGATGTAAAACATGAAACTCGTCCTTGTAGTTTTTTACGGCATCCAATGTTGCTGCCTGATTTTCAGAAAACTCAAACGTATCTGTCTGATTTACTGAAATCTTGAAAGTATGACTCATTATTGTTATTGTTTTTTTTAAGAATGTAAATTTATTGAAATAATAAATTTTCTCAAAAGATACTATATTAATTTTAAATGGAATAAGAAAAATTTAATTGTTTAAAAGAGCCTTTTTATAAACGTCAAGCGCCCTTTCTCTCGCTTGTCTATGATCTATTATCGGCTCAATATAGCGCTGTGTTCCATATTCCGGAACCCATTTTTTTACATAGTGAAGCTGTTTATCAAACTTTTTTGTCTGCTCTTCCGGATTAAAAATCCTGAAGTACGGAGCTGCATCACAGCCACAACCCGCTGCCCACTGCCAGTTACCATTATTGGCAGACAGATCATAATCCAGTAATTTTTGAGCAAAATAAGCTTCTCCCCAACGCCAGTCAATCAATAAATGTTTGCACAAAAAACTTGCTGTAATCATGCGCACCCGATTGTGCATAAATCCGGTTTCATTGAGTTCTCTCATACCTGCATCTACAATCGGATACCCTGTTTTTCCCTGACACCAGCGTTCAAATTCTGCTTCATCATTTTTCCAGGGAATACGTTCATATTTTTCCTTAAAACAGCGGTGTACTACTTTAGGAAAATGAAAAAGGATTTGCATAAAGAACTCTCGCCAAATAAGTTCATTGAGCCAGATTTCATTATGTTTTAACGCAAATTGAACACATTTTCTGATGGAAATAGTTCCAAACCGCAACGCCACTCCCAGATGTGTGGTATGGTCTAAAGAAGGGTAATCTCTGTAATGATCGTAAGTATCTATTATGTTTTTATCTAGTACAGGTACTGTATATTGAATGGCTGTTTTCTCAAATCCGATTTTATCCAAAGATGGGGGATCAGAAGGCTCTGTTTTGTATAAATGAGAAAGCAGTTTTTCCGATTCATATAAATATAGCGGTTTTTCTTTCAATAATACTTTCCACTTTTTGGAATACGGTGTAAAAACAGTATAAGGTGTTGCATCCGATTTAAGTATTTCATGTTTCTCAAATACTACCTGGTCTTTATATCCTGAGAAAAGAATATTTTTTGACTTTAAAAAAAGAGCGACTTCTTCATCTCTGTGTATCGCCTGGGGTTCATAATCCTGATTGGTGATGACCTCATGAATCGTATAGGTATTTACCAGTTCCTCAAAAACCTGTAAGGGCGTTCCGTAAGCTATATGTAAAACACTTCCATATTCTGAAAACCTTTTGTTTAGTTCTGTAACCGCCTGATGGATATAATCAACGCGAAGATCATAAGAATTCTCTAATCTCTTTAATATTGTTGTATCAAAAATAAAAACAGGTAAAACAGGATGACCTGATTGCAAAGCTTTATAAAAACCATGATTATCATCAATCCGCAAATCGCGTCGGAACCAGAAAACAGTTATTTTTTGTTGTGTGTTACTCATAAGTATCTATTAAATCATATGATTATACCAAAAACCAGATTGCTAAGAAATTTTGAAATCGATATATAGAATTTCGGCTAATGCTATAAAATCAATAAACCAACCGTACGGTTGGTTTATTGATTATTCTAAAACGGAATAATCACCGATGCTTACGTTTGTAAACTTACCATTGAATACAGCATGGTTTCCAATCATGGCATTGTCTAATGCTGCATTTTTGATAACTGCATGCGTTTGTATCAGACTATTTTTTATCGTAGCATTCTCTATTGAACTATGGTTTCCTACCGATACATTTGGACCGATTGTTGCATTTTTGAGTACGACATTTTCACCGATATAACAAGGCGGAATAATCGTAGCATTTTCTATAACAACTGTTTTAGAAACTAATTGCTCCCCGTCTTTATCCAGGAAGTTCAGCATGCGATTATTAGTATCAACCGTTACGTTTTTATTACCACAATCCATCCATTCCTCTACTTTTCCGGGAACAAATTTCAATCCTTTCTGTTTCATATTCTCAAGAGCATCTGTAAGCTGATATTCACCACCTTTAGCAATATCATTATCCAAAAGATACTGGAGTTCCATACGCAGGTTTTCTGCTGATTTGAAATAGTATATACCAATGATTGCCAAATCAGATATAAACTCTTTTGGCTTTTCAACAAAATCTATAATTTCATTCTTTTCGTTGAGCTGCACTACTCCGAATGCAGCAGGATCATCTACTGCTTTTACCCAGATTACACTATCAGCTGTCTGATCAAGTGTAAAATCTGCACGAAATAAAGTATCTGCATAGGCTACTACAACCGGTCCCTGCATACTATCCTTAGCACATAATATAGCATGTGCAGTACCCAAAGCTTCATTTTGATAATAGATCGTTCCTTTTGCTCCTAATTTTTGAGCAATTGCCAGTAAATCTTTTTCAACCTCTTTGCCAAAGCTTTTATGTATGATAAAAGCAATTTCTTCTACAGATTCTTTTAGGACTTTTGTGATGTCTTCTACCAAACGATGTACGATTGGCTTTCCGGCAATTGGGATTAATGGTTTTGGTATTGTTAGAGTATGTGGTCGTAATCTTGACCCACGCCCTGCCATTGGAACTATAATTTTCATTGTTTCGTTTGTTTTGTTTGTTATTTTACGCCTGTGCTTCCGAATCCACCGGCTCCTCTTTCCGTTTCAGTCAACTCAGACACTTCCATCCATTCTGCACGCTCATGTCTGGCAATAATCATCTGAGCGATACGCTCACCATCCTCTATAACAAAAGCTTCATTTGACAGATTGATGAGGATGACTCCAACCTCTCCGCGATAATCTGCATCTATTGTTCCTGGTGAGTTTAAACATGAAATCCCTTTTTTCAAAGCTAAACCGCTACGGGAACGTACCTGTGCTTCATAACCAATTGGTAATTCCAGAAACAGTCCTGTTGGTACCAGTATGCGCTGCATAGGCTGTAAGGTTATGGTTTCAGAAATATTGGCCCGTAAATCCATTCCGGCAGAAGCGATGGTTTCGTAGCTTGGCAATGCATGTCTGGAGTTGTTTATGATTTTTATTTTCATTTTAAAATTCTTTGAATTAGTTTTTGTTCTTTATAAGCAATAAGGGCAATAAACAGCAATAAGAATGTTATTCCTACGATATAGTTTTCTCTAAAATTATAAAAATATATATATGAGAAGAGTACTGAGGAACCCAAATAAAGTCCTATGGCTTTTTTATCATAAGGAATCGGATATGATTTTTGTCCCAATATATACGATACAGTCATCATAAATGCATACGCAATCAATGTAGTGATCGCAGATCCCAAAATACCGAGATATGGGATAAGTATAAAGTTAAACAGAACCGTAACCACAGCTCCTGCTACAGAAATATAAGCTCCTATTTTTGTTTTATCCTGTAATTTGTACCAAACAGACAAGTTGGTATAAATTCCCAACATCAGATTGGCAAGGATAATATACGGAACGATTTCCATCGCAGACCAGAAGTTTTCATTGGTGATATAAAACTGTTTGATGAAATCGGCGAAAACAATGATGACTAACATCATAAGACTCCCACATAACACAAAATATTTGGTAATAGTAGCATATTTTGTAGGGGCATCGTCATTTTTGGCATAACTGAAAAAGAAAGGCTCTATTCCTAACGTATACGCCATACGAAACAACACCATAAATACACCTAATTTATAGCAGGCTCCATAACGGGCTACATCAAATACAGCGGTTTCTTCAGGTAATAACTCTTTTAAAAATACTTTATCAAATGTTTCATTTACTACGAATGCCAACCCGGCAATCATAACCGGAAAACCATAAGTAAGCATATCTTTCCACAATTGAATATTGAAATGAAAACGCAGTTTCAAATAATATTTAGACAATACTATAAGGGTAAATATACTTGCTATAAGATTTGACAGGAACACATAGCCCACTTCAAAATGAGGTCTATACATTGCTTTAAAAAATTCAGAACCGGTTTCTTTAATGATGATCGGCAACAAGTATAAAAAGAAAATGGTCAGCAACGCATTGACTGCAACATTCATTATTCTTATTGCACTGTATTTTACAGGTCTTTGATGTGCTCTCAGTATAGCAAACGGAATTACAACCAATGTATCTAATACTAAAATCCATAAGAGAAAAGTGGTTACAACAGGTTGAATTTCGAAATAATGATCAATCTCATTTTTAAAAAGAAAGGCTATCCCTAAAAAAACAAAAGAAACGAGAAACAAGTACCATATAGAATTGTTGATAACTTCCTTTTTATTTTCGCGCTTATTGTAAAATCTGAAAAAGGCCGTTTCCATACCAAATGCGAGAATGACGTTGAAAAACATCATCCAGGAGAAGATTAGGGTATAATTTCCGTAGGCATTGTCCGGCAACCATTGCATGTGCAAAGGTGCCATAATAAAACCGATCATCTTTGGTATCACTGCGGCGATACCATAAATCAATGTTTGTTTAAATAATTTTTTATAGACACTCAATTTTTTTCACTTATTCTTTAAAATACAAGGGATTTAAATAGGATTTTATTTCTTTATAAGAAAACTTTAATTCCGTCGGTCCTTGTGCATACGGAGCAATTTCATAATGATTATATCGCACAATCAATTCGTCTTTGTTGATGATGATGTTTTCTGCCAGATAGAATTTATCATCTTCAAACATATACCCTTTCTCATTAAGAGAAACATTTTCTTCGAGATGGTTCATGGCATAAAACTTTTTCTTTGCAAGGTTTTTAAACCCTTCATAATTTACGAAAAGGTCTTTTTGAGCAACTTCTTTACCCGTAGTCAAGTCATAAAAGACAGAAATAACTCCCTGACTTCCATGAGCACCACCTGTAAAAGTATAGTGATCCATATCTATATTTACCAGCTCTTTTCCAAAGACGGTGTATTTGCTTTCTATTTTTGCCTCCCAGGGTACCGGTTCATTTGGAAATTGTTTTTTGATATCTTCGTAAGAAGTGATGAAGGAGTTTATTGCTTCTTCATATGTCTTAAATCGCTCGTTGTCCTGATCAAATACGACAATTTCTTTTACGATATCAAAAACCTGCTCATTGATTCTTTTAGAAACAGAATCTTTACTTAAAGCATGCGGAATTTTTACGATTACTTCTGTACAAGCCCCTTCTTCACATGGCAAAGTTGACTTTTGTTGGTAAGTAACCATCTCAAAAGCGATTTTTTGCTGCTTTTTGCAGCTGAGTAAAACAACTGAAAAACAGATTAATAGTATTATTTTCTTCATCTAATGCTTTTTTTAATTTTAATACAAAGCTATAATAATTGCGTCAGATTGGAGTATATTTGTATTAGTTTTTTTAAAAGCTCTTATTATGAAATTTAACACTAAAGTTATACATGGAGGACAGCAGCATGATCCTTCTACAGGAGCCGTTATGCCTCCTGTTTATCACACTTCTACATTTGCTCAAAAAAGTCCGGGTGTACATACCGGCTATGAATACAGCCGTGCAGACAATCCTACCCGTACTGCTCTCGAACACGCTCTTGAAAGCATTGAAAACGGAGCGCGTGGACTGGCTTTTTCATCGGGACTGGCAGCTATTGACTGTGTAATGAAATTACTAAAACCCGGAGATGAAGTTATCGCTATGGATGATCTTTACGGAGGCACTTATCGTCTTTTTACCCGTTTTTATGAAGACATGGGGATTCGTTTTCATTTTATCAGCATGAATGATTTGGCTGATTTTGAAGCTAAGATCAATGAAAAAACAAAGTTGGTATGGATTGAAACCCCTACGAATCCGTTGATGAAGCTTGCTGATATTGAAGCCATTGCCAAAATCACTAAGAAACATGGGGTTTTATTCGCTGTTGACAATACATTTGCTACTCCATATTTACAAAAACCTTTGGATCTGGGAGCTGATATTGTGATGCACTCTGCTACCAAATATCTCGGAGGTCACTCTGATGTGATTGCCGGTGCTCTTGTTATCAAAGAAGAAGCATTAGGAAAGCAATTGCATTTTACACAATTTGCCACCGGAGCTACATTAGGTCCACAGGAAAGCTTTTTGGTATTGCGCGGTATTAAAACGCTTCACTTACGAGTAGAACGTCATTGTTTTAACGGACAGAAAGTAGCTGAGTTTTTAGAACAACATCCATTAATTGACAAAGTATTGTATCCGGGATTAGCTTCTCATCCACATCATGAATTAGCTAAAAAACAAATGAAAGGCGGATTCGGAGGAATGGTTTCATTTACTTTTAAATCAGGAGCAAAACAGGATGCTGTTTCTTTCTTAGAAAAGCTTAAAGTATTTACACTTGCAGAATCTTTAGGAGGCGTAGAGTCGCTTGCGAATCATCCGGCTTTGATGACACACGCTTCAATTCCAGCTGAAAAACGTGCTGAAATAGGCGTTACCGACGACATGGTACGTTTGAGTGTAGGAGTTGAAGATATTGAAGATCTCATCAGTGATATCGAACAGGCATTGAATGCCAACTAAAAATAGCTGCCTATCGGCAGCTATTTTTAGTTTGGTCAGTTACTAAGTCGCATTTATAAAGAAATGTATGGGTAAAAAATTGTATCTTACATCCTTTAAATTGAAAAATCATGAAAAAAATAATTCTTACTATAGCATTTATAGCTGTAGCCCATGCAGGCTTTGCACAAAGCGATGCTTTTAAAAAAGATCTTAAGAAATTAATTGAAGTTTCAGGAGGTGGTCTGGAACAACAGATGAAGCTTATGGAAGGTCAGCTGGCTCCATATGTTTCTAAAGAAAAATTACCCGCCATCATGAAAGATATTACGGCAGAGATGGATAAATTAAACGAAAAAATAGTAGCTATTTATGCGAAACATTATACACCCGAAGATGTAAAAGAATTATTAGCTTTCTATAACTCCCCTCTTGGAAAAAAGCTAACAAGTAAGACTCAGGAGATTACTCCGGAGGCCTTAAACGCAAGTACAGAATTTCAGACATCCATCCAGGGTATTGTTTTAAAACATATGCAATAAAAAAATCCGCTATTCAGCGGATTTTTTATTTTATGCTTCACAACTCTGGCAGGTAACCAGATTGGCAACAAATTCTTTAGAAACACTCTGACTACGTTGGTAGTATAATGTTTTCACTCCAAGCTTCCACGCTTCTATCAATAGAGTATTTACTTCTTTGATAGGAATATTGGAAGGTATATTAATGTTCAGACTTTGTGCCTGATCAATGTATTTCTGACGAAGAGATGCCTGTAATATAATTTCGTACTGGCTTATTTCTTTGAATGTTTTGAATACATCTTTTTCTTCTTTAGTCAATTCATCCATGTGTTGTACACTACCGTGGTTCAACATGATGCTTCTCCATGTTTCTTCGTTGTCAATACCTTTTTCAATCAGCAATGCTTTAAGGTATTTATTTTTACGCATGAAGTTTCCTTTTGCCAGACCTGCTTTGTAATAGTTACTGCTATATGGTTCTATTCCGGGAGATGTTTGCCCTAAAATAGCCGAAGAAGATGTTGTAGGAGCTATAGCCATCAAAGTCGTATTTCTTCTTCCGTACCCTTTTAATACTTCCGGTTCTCCATAAATCTTTGCAAGATCCTGAGATGCTTTTAATGATTTTTCCTGAAGTTCTTTAAAGATTTTATTGGTCAGCATTTTTGCATCTAAACTTTCAAATGGAATTCTGTTCTTTTGCAGATAAGAATGCCATCCCATAACTCCCAATCCTAATGCACGGTGGTTTTTGGCAAATTTGTTGGCAGATGCCAGATAATAATTCCCTTCCGTTTTTGCGATGAATTCAGACATTACCGCATCCAGAAAATAGGTTGCCAGTTTTACAGCCTCTGTATCTTTCCATTCGTCATAGAGTTCTAAATTCATAGAAGATAAACAACAAACAAACGATTCGTCTTCTGATGAAGGCAGTGCTATTTCTGAACAAAGGTTACTTGAAGAAATCTTCATTTCTTTGTCAATATATACTTCCGGTTTGTTTCTGTTGACGTTGTCGGTAAAAAATAAATAAGGCAATCCTTTTTGCTGACGACTTTCTAAAACTCTTGCCCAGACTTCTCTCTTCTCACGATCTCCTTCAATCATATCCTGCATCCAGTAATCCGGGATACAAACTCCGTAAAATAAGTTTTGGATCGGGTTTCCGATGTCTTTGATCTGTAAAAATTCTTTAATATCCTGATGGTCTATGTCCAGATAAGTAGCAAATGCTCCTCTACGTACACCTCCCTGTGAAATGGTATCCATTGCCGTATCAAACAATTTCATAAAGCTTACCGCTCCACTACTCTTTCCGTTATCGGTTACTGCACTACCACGCTCTCTTAACTCTCCAAAATAACCCGAAGTACCACCTCCGATCTTGGTTTGCATGATTACTTCTCCAAGTTTATGCGTAATACTTTCAATATTATCTGGCACATATACATTGAAACAAGAGATTGGCAATCCTCTTTCTGTACCCATATTAGCCCAGATAGGAGAACTCAAACTCATCCATCCCTTTTCTATCATTTCAATAAAGGCTTCCGCTAACTCCGGTTTATATAAACGTTGAGCAGCAGCAGTTGCGATACGCTCAATTGCTTTTTGAGTCGTCTCTCCTTTTAATAAATATCCTCTATTTAAAATTTGCTCACTTTCTTCATTGAGCCACCATAATCTTTCTGTGGTTTCCATAGCTAATTAAAATAAATCGTCTGCTGTAATACTTTTGTCATGTTTTGTATAATCTACCGGTCTTTTTGCAAAGAAATCGTCCAAACTGTTTGCAAAGATTTCTTCTTCAAACCAGACCATCGGACTGTAATCATGCTCGCTTACATTGTATATTTTTTTCAATCCGATTTGTTGTAATGAAGTATCCAAACGATATTTCATAAAGTTGATCAGATTTTCTTTTGAGATGGTATCTAAACCTCCATTTTCAAAAATCCAGTCGAGTATTTCGCTTTCAATGTTTATGGAATGTTTTACAATTTCATTAATTTCTTCTACAGTTGCTTCATCAAAATAAGCAGGAAATTCTTCTTTGATTTTGTTGATGATATAGATCCCTGCGTTAGCGTGAATCTGTTCATCTACTGAAGTCCATGCAATGATATTGCTTACGTTTTTCATTGCTCCTTTGAAACGTGTAAATGACAATATGATGGCGAACTGACTGAACAAAGAAACATTTTCAATAAGAATCGTGAATAAAATCAAGGATTGCATATAGTTTTTCTTATCATCAGCCTTGGAATGTTGTAAAGCGTTTGAAAGATACTGGATTCTCTTATTGATCACAGGAATTTCTACTACTTTCTCAAACTCATTGTTATATCCCAATACTTCTAACAAACGGGAATACGCTTCTGAGTGACGAAACTCACATTCCGCAAAAGTACTTCCCAAACCATTGAATTCCGGTTTTGGCAAATGGTTGTATAAATTACCCCAGAATGATTTCACGTTTACCTCAATCTGAGCAATTGCCAACAAACTTCTTTTTACAATCTCACGTTCATTTAAGGTAAGATGCGAATGAAAATCCTGAATATCTGCAGTAAAATCTACCTCAGAATGCACCCAAAAAGATTTATTAATAGCATTTGTAAAATCCAAAATTTCAGGATATTCAAATGGTTTGTAATTTATACGTTTGTCAAAAATACTCATATCGAAAGCTTTTATTTTGTTAATGGTAATACTGTCTTATTTTTGAATTCCTCTAAAGAACTGCCGAATCTCTTCACAAGGCTTATTGCTGCTGAAGAATAACGGCAATATTGGAAAGATAAATATGAAAAACACTCATAAACAAGCATTTAAAAACTGTTATATTTCCCTCTAAAAGATTTTTAAAGATACTTATTAATCTTTCCATTCATAAAAAAACCTCCAAAATGTTATCCACAATTTGTACTCAAAATGTTCAAAAGATTTTTATTATTTTGAATAAATATTCGATTATTTACGTTATCTACCTATATTTGTCTAACATAAAAATAGATATGAAATTTTCTTATTCCTTATTCCTGTTATTCTTTTCAACTGTTTTGTTCGCACAGAATGAGGCCTGGAAAGGATATTTTTCGTACAATACGATAAGAGCTATTTCTGCCTCAGAATCAAAAACCTATTTTGCTACGGAAAATGCTCTCTTTTCTGTAAACGAAAATGTTTCAGAAAAAGACATATATAACACCATTAACGGATTTCAACTCAACGACATTACCAATCTTATCTATAGTGAAACTTATAAAAAGCTTGTTGCAACCAGCTTATCAGGCAGAATTGTCATTGTAGATGAAGCAACCGGTACTATTTCAAATCTGAACGATATCTATAACAAGCAATCGTTATCAGGAGCTGAAAAACAGATTAACAATATTGCTATAGCAGCCGGGTATGCCTATTTGGCAACCGGGTATGGAATTACCGCAATCCGGCTAAATGACAATAATTTTGGTGATTCTTATTATATAGGAGATAACGGTGCTTCTGTAAAAGTAACAAGTGTTGCAGTTATCGGCAACCGGATTTACGCTAATATCGAAGGTGTCGGCATCAAGTCTGCTTCTTTAAACACTAATTTGATTGATTATACCAACTGGACATTTTATAATACAGAAAACTGGCTGGATATTATTAATTTTCAGGATCAGCTTGTAGGCGTAAAAGAAGATCTTAGCATTCACAGAATTAATGCGACCGAAACAGTATCTTTCGGACAGGTGTTTGAAAATTTTATCCGTTTGTCGGTATTCAAAAATAATCTAACAGCTACTTCTACTTATAACTCCCTTAGTTATGATCAAAATTTTAACACCGTTTTTACCTATGGAACGTCAGCAAATGCAAAGGATTATAATGCTTCTCTTTTGAAAAACGGTCAATTATATGCCGGAACCTCTATGGACGGAGCATTTAAAATTGCGGTTTCCAATGCAGATTCTCCTATCTATATTTCTCCAAAAGGACCTTTGAGCAACAATGTCTTCAGAGCGTTTTACAATGAAAAAACAAAAGATTTATGGGCTATCTTCGGAGGATATACATTAGAATATAATCCCTATAATCCTGATCTGTCAAAGTATGGTATCAGCAGACAAAAAGAAAACGGTGAGTGGCAACTAATTCCTTATGACAAGATTGCTCCTCTTGAATCTACAAGTCACTTAAGTTTTCATCCGACTAATAATAATAAAATATACGTGAGTTCTTTTAATTCAGGACTTTTAGAAATCAATTTAAACAATAGCGATATTGCCAACAGCGAATTTATCCATTATAATCAAAATAATACCGGATCAGATGGCTTGGAACAATATGCACCGGATGTAAACTCTGTCCGTATCAACGGACCCGTTTTTGACCGACAAGGTACTGCATGGCTGACCAATACAGGAAGACCAACTAAACATCTGAAGTCTTTTAACAAAAACAATCAGTGGAAATCTTATGACCTCAGAGGCTATTTAAGCAATTCTCAACAGTTAGATAACTTTACCATACCCGTTATTGACAAAAACAATACAAAATGGATGGGAACCTCTTACAGCGGTATTATCGCCTTTAACGAGACCAGAAACAATAAGATTGTAAAAATAGACCGCAACAGTAACCTGCCAAGTCCTGCGGTATTTTCAGTCGCTCTGGACAACAACAATCAGTTATGGATTGGTACCGGAGCCGGTCTTCGCGTTCTTGCCTCTACTGATCAGTTCCTCACTGCAAGTAACCTGACTCCTTCTTCTATCATTATCATGGATGACGGAAAAGCTCAGGAGCTGTTCTATCAACAGACTATTTTAAAAATCAAGGTAGACGGATCTAATAACAAATGGGTTTCTGTAGCCGATGCCGGAGTATTTTTAGTTTCAGGAGACGGTCAGAAAACAATTTATCGCTTTGATACATCTAACTCTCCTTTACCTTCAAATAACATAATGGATATTGAAATCAATGATACTACCGGAGAAGTTTTCTTTGTAAGCGACAAGGGTATGGTCTCTTATAAAAACTACGCTACTTCACCTACCGATAATTTAGATGATGTTTATGTGTATCCAAACCCGGTCCGGCCTGATTTCACAGGAGAAGTTAAAATATCAGGATTAAAGGTAAAATCCAATATAAAGATTACGGATGTTTCCGGAAATCTTGTATACGAAACTACTTCTGATGGTGGAACGGCTTTATGGAATACCTTTAATTTTAACGGGAGAAAAGTAGCTTCAGGAGTTTATATGATTTTTGTTTCATCAGAAGACGGGTCTGAAAAGACAACTAAAAAACTTATGATTATCCGATAATGCATTTTAAAACAAAAGCCATTGTTTTACACACAGTGCGCTATCAGGAAAAGAGTTTGATTGTAAGATGTTTTACCGAAGCTTTCGGTATCACATCTTACTTTATTAAGAATGCTTTTTCCAAAAACAAAAACACTCTGAATATAGCTTATTTCCAACCTCTTACCTTATTAGAAATTAACGCCACACATAAAAACAAAGGTAATTTAGAATACATTACCAATCTGAGTCTGCTGCATCCCTATCAGAATATCAACAATGATTTCAGTAAAAGTACTGTTTTTATTTTTTTAGCAGAATTATACAGTATTGTCCTTAAGGAGGAAAAAGAGAATTCTTCCTTATTTTCTTTTCTTGAAGAATCATTGATTTGGTTTGACACCCATCCTTATTTTGCAGATTTTCATCTTTTTTCCATGATGGGAATTACTAAATTTCTTGGTTTTTATCCAAACACGGAAGATATTAGGGGCACTTATTTTAATCCTATTGAAGGAAAATTTATGTTTACTCCGGAACACCTCTGCTTCAATGAAGATGAGTCCTTTTTATTCAAGAAACTTCTGACTCACAATTACGTTTCTGATATTCCTGTTTTTAACGGAAATGAGAGGAAACTATTAATACGAATGCTATTACGGTATTTTGAACTTCACACAGTCGGGTTCAGGCAGCCTCTTTCTCTTGATATCTTATCTGAAATATATACACATTAAAAAAGACTGCTTTTAGGATAAAACAGTCTTTTTTTATAATTAATAATTAACGAAAAGAATTCATACTTATCGGGAGCTTCTTCCGCCACCGCCACCGCTTCTTGAAGAACCTCCGCCAGTACTCATACCGCTTGATCCTCTTGACATGGTAGCTCCTGAACTTCTTGAAAAAGATCCTCCGGAGTTAGAAGGTCTTGAAAATGAGCTGTTGGAACTTCTTGAACTGCTGCTGTCAAATGATCTTGATGGCGTCGATCTTTCAATGCGCGAGCTGTTTACTGGGGCACTTGATCGTGAACTGTTTATTGGAGCACTTGATCGTAACGTACTGCTGGAACGGTTTATGGTAGAGGAATTATCTGATCGTAGATTTACTCTTGAAGAATTGCTTCTTCCTCCGTTTGCATTAAAGTCTGAACGTACTGTTGCGCCACTGTTTCTTACACTTGAGCTGTTTCTTGATGAAGAAAAATCAGTCCCTCTTGAAGAAGCATTTACACTTCCTCTGTTATTGATCGTTGATCCGGTAACTGAATTTCTGGAATTTTCTCTTGATGCATTATTTCTTGAAGCGGCACTTCCACGAGATTGATCTAAAGCATATCGGTTGGTTACATTAGCATTTCTATTTGTAAATGATCTTCCCGGATTGCTTCTTTCATAAGCATTTCTACTTACCCCTGAATACATTCTATCTGCTCTTGAAATTCTTCTGTTGTCTGTATATACATATCTGTTTCTTGTGTTAATATGAGGATACACATGTCTTTGATATCTGAACACTGGCATTGGAGCCCAATAGCTGTAATAGGTTGGATAATATCCCCAATACCAAGGGGAATAATAAGGTCTGTAAGTTGCAAGCCAGAAATAATCAAAGAATATAGGCGTTCTGTAATAATAAGGCTCGTAGATATAGTTAGGACCATAAATATATGGATTACCAACAATCTGAACATTTACTGTACTTGAACGTTGTTTTTCTATTTCAATCGTTGCTACATCCTGAAAGGTATCCTGACCTAATACTGCCTGAATAACAATTACTCTGTTATCTCCTTCTGCCACTTCTATTACTCTCAGATAATCAACATAATTATCACCGTTTAAATCAAGGTTAGATAATTGTAATGAAGGGTCGTTCAGTTTTTTTTCAAAATCTTCCAAATCTCTTGCATCACCAAAAACAGATGCTACTGCCTGAAGATCAAGATTGTCAGATATATCGTAATTTTTCGCCACTACTGTTGCAGTAGAATTTCTTTGTGCTGTAACGAACTGCGTGCCCAGCAACAAGAAAAAAGCGAATATGATTTTATATGTTTTCATGACGGATTATTTAATTGTTTATTTTATTTACCATGCTTATTTCAAGGACTGTGCCAAAATAGAAAAGCCTCATTCTTTTAACAAAAAAAATGACCCGTAAGGGTCATTTTAAAAATTTATTGTAACAGAACTTTATTTCTGTGTGATGATGAATTCTGATCTTCTGTTGATCGCATCCTGCTCAGGTGTACAGTTTTCACCGCAATCAACTTTCGGCTGACTTTCTCCGTAACCCTGTGCCTGTAATCTGTTAGATGCAATTCCTTTTGATACAATATACTGTAACGTAGTTTTTGCTCTTTGATCAGAAAGTCTCAAGTTATAAGCGTCGCTTCCTTTATTATCAGTATGTGCTTCTATTTTAATTTTCATGTTAGGATTTCTTTCTAAAATCTGAACAAGTTTGTTTAATTCGAAAGCTCCCTGTTGTGTAATATGAGATTTATCAAACTCAAAATAGATATCTCCCAATACTATTTTTTCATCAATAATCAATAATTCGATCGGACGTAATTGTACCTCAACAGGCGCTTTTCCATTTTTAGTTTTTTGCAATGGAACATTTTTACTGTCATAATCTTTTCTTGATACCTGCAAAGAGTAATTTCTCCCACAATCTACATCATATCTAACTAAACCATAAGCGTCTGAATATTTTGTTTCAATGATGTTTTTATCCTGATCTAAAATACTTACCTGTGCATCTTTTAAGATTTCTCCTGTTTTTTCATCTTTTACAGTGATAAGGAATTCCGTTAAACATACGGGATGGACTTTGTATATATCATCTCTTCCCACACGGTTTGTAGAGATAAATCCGATGTTTTTATCAGTATAGAAAGACAATGCAAAATCATCTTTAGCCGTATTTATAGGATCTCCCACATTCATGGCAACAGAGCCCGGAACTTCTAAATCGATTGAGTATACGTCTAATCCTCCAAAACCTTGTCGGGCATCAGAAGCAAAGTATAATTTGTTATTATCTGCGATAAAAGGAAATGATTCGCGTCCTTCGGTATTAACTTTTTCACCCATGTTTACAGGCTCACCGTAACTACCGTCTTCATTAATAGATACCTTCCAGATATCCATTCCTCCAAGAGTACCTGGCATATCAGAAGCAAAATATAATGTTTTACCATCTGGTGTAACACTTGGATTACTTACCATATAATCTGCCCCGTTGAAAGGTACCGGCTCTAATTTACCCCATTTCTTTCCATTAAAGGTAGCTCTGAAAACACTTACCTTTCCTAATTTCAGACGTTTCTTTTTATCTACAGCATACTTTCTGTTTCTGAAACTCTCTGTTGAGAAATACATAGTTTGTCCGTCTGCAGTAATGGTTACAGGTCCATCGTGTAACTTCGAGTTCAATTCACTTACCGGTGTGATCTCTTTAAATTTACCTTCTTCAAGATCATAAGGAGCCGAATAGATGTCTAAATAAGGTTGATTATTCCATCCGTATGTTTTTTTCTTACCCGATCTTGATGATGTAAAATAAAAAGTATTGTCTTGTGTAAGAATTCCCGCAAAATCAGAATACTTAGGATCATTCATCCCACTGTCTTCAAATGTAAATAAAGCTTCCTGCTCTCTTAACTTTGGTATATAATCCGGATTCTGTAAAAATTTTATAGAGCGTAAATCATCCGGTTTCAAGTTAGCAAATTTTTTCATTGCTGCATTTGATGCCTCATATCTTCCGCTCGCTTTTAGCATCTGTGCATACTTATAATGAATTTCTGCATCAAGCCCAGGGTTTACTTCTAACGCTTTTGCATACCATTTAGCAGCTTCAACTGTATTAAAGATATTGTAATAGGATTCTGCTAATTGAATGTTTATGTAGTTATCGGTTTTGTCTCCTCTTGTTAATTTTTTGTATTGTTCAGCAGCATCCATAAACTGATATCTGCTGAATAATTCGTCTGCTAATTTTAAACGTTCTTCTGGAGTATTTTGTGCAAATCCTGTCATTACACACCCCATAAGCATTAAACTCAAGTATATTTTCTTCATAATTTTTATCTAAGTGATTAGAAATAACGAGGTGAACTGGATACTCTTTTCTTAAAGTAAATATCAAATAGTACAATTACTTCATGAGAAGCGGTTCCTGCTACTTTCAAATCCGAAACAATGTGATCATATGCATATCCAATACGAAGGTTTGGTAAAACAGCATAATTGATCATTGCTCCAAATGAGTCTTCTAATCTATAGGTAGCACCAAATTCCAATTTATTATTCCACATTGCATTTACTGAAGCATCTACTGATACCGGCGAGTTCATTGCCATTTTAAGCATGGTAGAAGGTTTTAGTTTCCATTCTTCATTAAGATCGAAAACATATCCACCTGTTAAGAACATGTGCATTACATCACTACCGAATTTTCTGTTATTTTTTTCGACATATGTATTCTGTAAGAAATTCGGCACACTCAATCCAATATAATACTTATCTGTATAATAGAATGCTCCGGCTCCAACGTTGAAAAGAGAATTGTTTTCATCTGAAGCAAAAGCAGGATCATTCGGATCAGGAACTCCCGGATTAATATCACTAAAGTAACCGATATTTTGCAAGGTTACACCTCCTTTAACCCCTAATGCTAAACGATGCTTTCCTCCCAGATCCAGCGTATAAGAAACGTCTGCATAGATTTTATTTTCTGTAATTGGTCCGATTTCATCTGATATAGCAGAGATACCGACTCCGACACTTTTACCGACTTTACTATGTCCAAAAATAGTAGTTGTCTTTGGAGCACCATCTAAACCAACCCATTGCTGGCGGTGCAAAACTCCTAAAGAAAGGCTCTCTTTTGAACCGGCGTAAGCAGGATTGAAAACACTTTGATTATACATATACTGTGTATAATGCGGATCTTGTTGTGCAAATATTTCATTACTACATAAAAACCCTAGTAAGACAGATACTAAAATTTTTTTCATATATCGATTTTTAATGTTAACAATAGTTTAATACTCAATTCTTTTTGTTTCATAATTTAAAACTTTATAATCCTGCAGTTTCTTTAGGAAAATCAAATATAATCAAATTTATTTTTTTTTTAACAAAAGTCACATTTTTAACAAAAAAAGAAATATCCTGAATAAAAAAGAGCTTCTTTTTGCGTCATTTTAACTTTGTATGTTGGTTATTATAAGACAATAACGTGTAAAACAATTACCACTATCAGTCTGACCGTCTATATACCTTATTATTTTATTTCTCTGGCAATCTGAACATATCCGGTCAATACCTCTGTTGTGGTTGTTATTTTATAATAATAAGTACCATCAGGCAGTTCTTTTCCGTTTTTGCTCTGTCCGTACCATTGATTTGTATATCCGTTACCATAGGAATATACTTCTCTTCCATCTCTGTTATAGATCGCAACCGCTAACGGATGATAATAGGTAAGATCAAAGGAGTCATTTAGCCCGTCTCCGTTAGGTGAAATTCCTTTAGGAACAGAACAGTTAATCACTTCAACTGAATAACTGCTGGAAAAAACACAATTGTCTTCATTTTTAATGTTTATGAAAACAGTATACTTTCCTAAAGAGAATATTTTTCCACTTTCATAAAGCTCTCCTTTTCCAAATTCTTCAGAAGAGTAAAACTGTCCCTGTGGTAGTTCTGGTAATACATAATTGGTACAGCTTACAATATCATCAGCTTCAAAAGGCATTAATTCTTCGGATGCTATAATTTGAAATGAACTAACCGACTGACAACCTGTTTCGTTATCTATAAGACTAATATAGATTGTTTGTGGCAAATTGTAGGGTTGATAAGCAGTTGCCCCCGAAATCGGAGAGACTTCATTTATAGCCTCACTTTCCGATTCATAATATGTAATGGTTACATTATTATTATTAATGTCGCTTATTATAGCCGCTTCTATACTTGTAAGGTCCACGATTGACGCAACTTCATTATATACACAGGTGATAATATCATCCGGTTTTTTCAGATCGATGATTGGTTTTCTTATGATTCTGAAAGAAACTATTTTATAACATCCTAAATCATCCTCTACCCTTACAAAGATTTGCTGTGGCAACTGTATTGGCTGATAGTTTTCCGGAGAAACGATTTGCTCTTCAACATCTTCAGCATCTTCTATATTTTCGTAATAGCCTACAATGAGTTGACTGGTATCTCCGAATTGAGAAAGGAGCTGGTCTTCATTGACAGTCAGATCTACCATTGGAATCTGATTTCTGAAGATACAAATCTCAATATTATCCGGAACAGTTACTGTTAATTCAGGATAAATTTCTATAATAATAGAATCGTTAATAGCACAGGTACTTCCTATAAATGTAGCCTCAATTTTGTATTCACCCGATTCGTTTACTTCTAAAATAGTTCCGTTTGCTCCAGGGATTAAAACCCCGTTTTTAAACCATTCAATTGTATAATTATCTGGATTAAGCTGTGAATCCAGCAGAACACTTTCTCCATAACACAAAGCTGTTCCTTCATCAATTAATCGGTTATCACCTATATTTACACTACCTAAATCAAAACTACCCCCTTCAAGAAAAACAGCTGAATCGTAAGAGGAATCCGGAAAACCTGATCCTCCAAAATCAGCAATCACAAGCTTTATATGATAGGTTTGCCCAGGAACAACCTGTGATTGTGCAATTAAAGGCACCGTATATCCTCTAAAGTTAATCGGTGCATTCATCGAAGCAGAATTCGTTCCGTTATAGTACTCTGCAAAATATTCCGGATTTACAGAGGCACATCCTCCATTATAAGCATTATTTCTGATAGTGGTAACTGAAACAGGTATATTGGTATTTGGAACAACCGCTAAATTGGTTGTCGTATTGGTTGCCAAATCTGTTAACAGGAAGGCAAATGCATCGGAATAATTACACTGAAACGTTCCATACTCTTCAGAAGCAAATATAAAGTTGAAACTGATTTGATTGGTTATCGCTACGAAATCAAATTCTAATTTTGTAGCATTTAAAAGTGGACCGGTAATTCCCTGTTGTGTCAATACATTTGTTAAATCAGTATCTCCTCCCCATACAGATCCTCCGGCACCCTGCACACCTAATCCTTTTGGTCCCGGTGCCGATGCAAAATTACCTGTTGATAATATAATTCCATCACCGAAAGGAAAAGAAGAACCATTTTGTTCAAAGTATCCGATTCCGTTAACGGTTCCAAAATTGGTTCCTGTACTCCATGTAATATTTGAAATATTAGCACAATCATTGTCTATCAAAACATCAGTCACTAACTCAGGTACTGTATACTGAGTATCATCAACTTTTATTGGTGGAGTCGGAGTTGTTACACAGACATCAAAATTTAGTGTATTATAAAAAGATGATGTATAAATTCTTATTTTGTAAATCTGACCGATCGCTAAATTATTTAATGTTAATGCCTGTCCTGTAACACATCCTATGTTTGCCATAGCTGTAGTACAATCTTCACCCTGATACACTACAATATAAGTTGTAGCATACGTTATGGACATGTTTAGCAATCTTATCATATGAGTAGGTGCTTCAGCGGTAAACTCAAACCATACATCATTCGCAGGAGTTCCGGCACATACTGTTCCGGTAGCCGACGGGGTTGCTCCTATTACTGTTCCCGGTACAGTCTCTACACATTCTATTCCATCATTTACCGGAACTGTAATTGCATCCGGACAATTATCATTAGAGATCAGTGCATTTACTGCCATAGGTCCCTGCCATACACTTGTTCCATCAACAGCTCCACAATTGGTACGCACCCAAAAATAATAGGTTACAGCCTGTGCCAAGTTTCCTACTGTCACAGTAGTATTTGTTGTATTTCCGGTGGGTGTTGTACCAGGAGTTACTGTATTTACTGGGCTTATATAGTAATCATATCCGGTTACAGAAGAACCTGTTGGTGCTGTCCAGGTGAGAACGGCGCTATCTGTTGTCTGCCCACTTACTGTAATACCTGTCGGAGCTGAACAAACCACACGTTTTACCAAAATATTGTCTATTGCTGCAGGCGGTTGTGTTCCTAATATGCCATCATTACGCCATTCAAAAACTAATTTTATATTTTGCCCAGCAAGAGCTGATAGATTAACAATACTGCTATTAGTTGTAAAAACGGAACCCTGATAGAAATCTCCTCCAACACGTACTCTTCCTCCACCATTAGTGATTTGTGTTCCCGGAGTAGGTACATAAGCTTCTGGCACTACCCAAACTCTGAAATAATCATAGAGACCGGTTTCTCCTACAGAGCGCCAATCAAATTGAATTTCCACATCTACTGTATTTGAAGGTAATGTGATAAGCTTAAAAGCCTGAGTTACTGATGCCGCACTTACGTTGTAATTATTAGACACCCCATTATTATCTGAAATGTATAAAGATTTTGTTCCTCCGTTGTTTACTGCTGTTCCAACAGACCATTTATTTGTTTGTGTTCCGTTTAAAAATTCCCATCCATGAGTTCCTTCGAAATCTTCTGTGTAAATGTCATTCACTGCAAGTATATCATACATCTTTTTACTTACATTCTGCTGAGCTATTTTTTCTGTTTCTAAATGTGGCCTTTTTTCATTTATCAAATGAATTATCTTAGGTACAAACGCAAAAGATGAAAGTGCAATAAATAAAAACAATAAGGTAATTTTTTTCATATTTGTATCGTAAAATTTGGTTGACTAACAAATATAAAAATATTTAGTTAACATTTAGTTAACAACCCAACAAAAAAACCTTTTTATTTAAAAATTCAATAATTAATTATTTAATTTCCCGTATTAATTGCACATAACCTGTAAACAATTCAGTATCAGTAACGATCTTATAAAAATAAGTATCGTCCGGTAGTGGTTCGCCCTGTTTGTTCTGACCATACCACTGATTCGTGTAACCCGGTCCGTAAGCATACACTTCCATTCCTTCTCTGTTATAGATCAATACTTCTAAAGGATGGTAATTTGTTAAATCAAACGTATCATTAAGACCATCACCATTCGGAGAAATTCCTTTTGGAATCGAGCAATCTATTACTTCTATTGTATAACTGCTGCTAAACACACAGTTATTTACATTTTGTACATTGAGATAGACAACATAATAACCCGGACCATAAACGGTCCCGCTTTTTATCAGTTCTCCTTTACCAAATGCTTCTGTACTGTAAAAATAACCTTCCGGCGCTTTTGGCAACGTATATTTGGTACAAATGATAATATCCTCTACTTTCACAGGTATGATTTCAGGGGATGCCACAATATCAACTGAGGTCATTAACTCACAACCCGTAGCTCTATCTGTAAAACGGATATAAATTGTTGCTGGCAAAGTATCTGGCTGATAATTTTGAGGAGAAGCGATAGCTCCAATTCCATCAATAGCATTTTGGTATGTTTCATAATAGTACAGCATTACATTTGGATTTGTCAACTGACTCACAATACCTGATCTTACACTTGTAAGATCTAAGGAAACCGGAATTCCATCATATACACATGCCACTATTTTTTCCGGATTTTTAAGGTCAACAACTTCTTTTGCGACCAATTTAAAGGACACAATACGGTGACAACCGGTTTTGTTATCGTCAATACGAACAAAAATTTCTGCCGGTAACCCTGAAGCCACGTAGTTTTCAGGATCGGTTATGACTTCATCTTCGAGCTCTGCCGCTGTTTCTGTTTTATAATACGCAACTTCTATATCAGAAAGATCCGGTATCAAAGACAGCATTTCATTTTCGTTTATGGTAAGATCAACTATAGGTATAAGCTGATTGAAAACACAGATTTCTATATTTTTAGGAAAAATAACTTTAATCTCCGGATAGATTTCTACCTTTACAGTGTCTGTTAGAGGACAAATGCTGTTTACAGGTATTGCCTCTATTTTATATTCTCCACTTTGAGTTATTTCTAAAGTAGGACCATTAGCTCCGCTAATCAAGACATTATCTTTATACCATTTAATAGTATAATCTTCAGAACTTAACTCTGAATCAATAATATAAGACTCTCCGGGACACAAAGCATTACCATTTTCAACTAATAAATCGCCCCCCAATTCAACGTTACCCAGATCAAAACTGCCTCCTTCTATAAATACTGCAGAGTCCATACTTATATCTTGCCTATCCTGAATTACCAATTTTATATGATAAGTCGTTCCCGGAACAACTTGACTTTGTGCTACCATCGGCACTGTAAGACCTCTAAAGTTTATTGGAGACAATAACGGATTAGCTCCTCCGTTCAAGTTATAATATTCCTGAAAATATTCCGGATTGGCATCTGTACATGCCGGAGCTCCAGTAATTGGATTTAGAGGAGAATAAATTCCTTTTCTAATAGTCACCACAGAAATCGGATCACTGGTATTCGGTACCAACGCTAAATTGGTAGTAATACCGGTAGTTGAATTGGTTAGAAAGAATGCAAAAACATCAGAATAACGACATTGAAACATACCATATTCATTGGAAGCAAATATAAAATTAAACTTGAGCTGTTCAGTAACTGCTACAAAATCGAATTCCAAAACAGATGCATTCCTATACACCTGATCAGGTTGATTCAGATAGTTATTGATATAAGTCGTTAACTGTGCATCACCACCCCAAATATTTAAACCAGATGCAGGATTACCGCCTCCGGGTCCCTTTGCCAGCTGTACATCTCCCGTAGAAAGAAGAATACCATCCTCAAACGAAAAGCTCGAATTATTTTTATCAAAATAACCAATACCATTTACATCGCCAAAATTCGATCCTGTACTCCAGGTAATGTTTGAAACGTTAGCACATGGATTATCAATTAACACTTCGGTTACCAGCTGAGGCACTGTATATTGTGTTTCACTTACCAAAACTGGATTGAGAAGCGTAATCACGCATATATTAAAGGTTGTATCAGTATTTATTTCAGAAGTATAAACCCGTACCTTATATGTATTTCCAACAGTAAGTCCTTCCAGACTTAATACATCTGTCTGAGCGCATGCAACAGGTATCAAATTTTGACCTTCACAAATACCTTGTTTATATACTGCAATATAAGTAGTTGCAAATCCGGCTTCAAGTTTTACAGAGTGTTTAGTAGAAACAGCTGTAAATTCATACCATACATCGTTATAAGGATTTCCTTCACATACCTCACCTGTATTTGAAGGGGTCGCTGCTTTTATTGTCCCCGAAACACTTTCAATACACTCAGGTCCCGAATTTACAGGTATTACTATTGCGCTATTACATTCATCATTAGGAGGTGCAGTAGTAAGTTCTAAAACAGAAGACCAGTTACTTTTTTCTATAGGGTTACATATTGCCCGTATATATACATCATAGGATGTACTATTTTCTAAATCACTTATTGTAATTGAGGTTGTATTAGTCGAATAGACTGTAATAGTACTCAGATCAGTAGGAATACTTTGTCCATGAGGCAGTATGATAACTTCCCATGAAGCTACCGTTCCATATTGCTGCCATGAAATGCTCAATGATTGATCAGTAACTTGCGTGCTTACTAACTCATAAGGTTCCGGACATAGCGGAACAGGTTCGATAATTACTTTATCTATATATATTTGTCGATTATTACTATTGCCGACATACCAAGCAATAGCTCCCTCACCCGTAAAAGCCGGTAGATATACTGTTTTTTCTATATATTGCTTATTACTATATCCTTGTTCGGCCAATACCGTTTCTGTAAAATCAACAACAGAGGTACCTCCGTTTTGTGACCTCTTTACACTAAACTTCTGGGGTAGTTCACCTAAACCCATTTTATAATGATATTTCAAACGGTATTGTCCGTTAAAATTAAAGATCGGGCTCACTAAATAATCATCATTACCCGCTGAATTCGATACATCAATAGGCAATTTAGCAAATTGATCCCCTTCAAATGCTCCCCAAACAGTATTTGTACTCCATTGTACATCATCATTATTGTTGTTGATGAATGTCCAGCAATTATCTGTTGTTGAATCAGAATTAAACGTTTCTGTAAAAGGTAGATTAATCGCCGTACAATGAGTAAAAAAGGTGAAAGGTCCGGTCCATAAACTTTGCCCATCAACACTTCCGCAATTACTGCGTACCCAGAAATAATATTGAGTACCAGGCATGAGATTTTCGAGCTCTGCTGAAGCAGTGGTTACATTTCCGGTAGGAATGGTTGTGTTCAAAATAGTGTTTGTTTGACTTATATAATAATCATGAGAGATTCCATTAGTCATAACCGATGGGGTCCATGAGATTTGTGCTGTAGTAGTTGCTACATTCTGTAGCTGTACATTTAAAGGCTTTGAACAGCTTACTCTTTTCAATATCACATTATCAATAGCTATAGGTGGTTGTGCTCCTGACCAACCTTCATTACGCCATTGAAATACCAATCGTATGCTCTGACCTGAAAAAGCAGTAAAATCTAAGATTGTACTATAATTAATCCATGTTGGCTGTCCATTTAAATTTCCCACAATTTGGGTTATATCCATTCCTCCCGGAAAGATTTGAGTTCCGGGTGTAGGAATAAAGCTTGTCGGAACAATCCAAACTCTGGCAACATCCTGCCAAGCAACCCCAATACTTCTCCAATCAAATGAAAACTCTACATCAGTAGTATTAACAGGAATAGAGATATCGGTGTAGGCATGTGTTATACTTGGCCCGGTAATATCATATTGATTACTTGCACCATTATTATCAGAAATATAGAGAGACTTTGTGCCCCCATTATTTACCGCTGTACCCACAAACCATTTGTTGGTCTGTGCTCCATTTACAAGTACCCAATTATGTACTCCTTCAAAATCTTCTGTATAAATCGGGCTGGCAAAATATAGTGCGGTATTGTGCTGAACTTTATCAGCCCCTGAAGGGTCACTGATAATTTTACTTTTATTGATTAGCTCTCTGTTTCCATCTGAAATGAAAGCAAAAACGGAAAACGTATAAAGTAAAAAAAGAAATATATTTTTTTTCATGAGTAAACTTTTTTAAAAACATTGTGTCAATAGAATCCTTTATAATTTAGTTTGTAAATCTGTATCAGAAGTTTTCTCATGCTCAGATACAGTTTTTTGTCATCACTCACTCATTATTTACAATGAGTTAATAGAATAGTACTTTTTATTTACTAAAATTCATCATTACAATAAATAATATCTACAATAATGATTGGCATATAATCAACATGGAAAAAATGAATAAGGAGAGGATTGGCTGTTAGCTTATTTACCCGTTGCTCAGCATTAAAGAAATTGCTTTTTAATCAGTACGGGAAAGGAATACACAGATGGGTAGATTTACTGTATATTGTGTTTTTAAATATATATCAATACAAATTTAAAATTAAATTGAATATTCTTGACAACTAATATAAAATCAAAAAGTTAAATTTTAAAAAAAGAAAAGCTCTGAAATATTTCAGAGCTTTTCTTTTTTTAAATCATTAATTATTTTATTTCCCGTACCAATTGCACATAGCCAGTTAAAACCTCATATTCAGTAACAATTCTATAGAAATAAGTACCATCCGGTAACGGTTTGCCCTGTTTATTCTGACCATACCACTGATTCGTGTAACCCGGTCCGTAAGTATACACTTCCATTCCTTCTCTGTTATAGATCAATACTTCCAACGGATGGTAGTTTGTTAAATCAAACGTATCATTAAGACCATCACCATTCGGAGAAATTCCTTTTGGAATCGAGCAATCTATTACTTCTATTGTATAACTGCTGCTAAACACACAGTTATTTATATTTTGTACATTGAGATAGACAATATAATAACCCGGACCATAAACGGTACCGCTTTTTATCAGTTCTCCTTTACCAAATGCCTCTGTACTGTAAAAATAACCTTCCGGTGCTTTTGGCAACGTATATTTGGTACAAATGATAATATCCTCTACTTTCACAGGTGTGATTTCAGGGGATGCCACAATATCAACTGAAGTCATTAACTCACAACCCGTAGCTCTATCTGTAAAACGGATATAAATTGTTGCTGGCAAAGTATCTGGCTGATAATTTTGAGGAGAAGCGATAGCTCCAATTCCATCAATAGCATTTTCGTATGTTTCATAATAGTACAGCGTTACATTTGGATTTGTCAACTGACTCACAATACCTGATCTTACACTTGTAAGATCTAAGGAAACCGGAACTCCATCATATACACATACCACTATTTTTTCCGGATCTTTAAGGTCAACAACTTCTTTTGCGACCAATTTAAAGGACACAATACGGTGACAACCGGTTTTGTTATCGTCAATACGAACAAAAATTTCTGCCGGTAATCCTGAAGCCACGTAGTTTTCAGGGTCGGTTATGACTTCATCTTCGAGCTCTGCCGCTGGTTCTGTTTTATAATATGCAACTTCTATATCAGAAAGATCCGGTATCAAAGACAGCATTTCATTTTCGTTTATGGTAAGATCAACTATAGGTATAAGCTGATTGAAAACACAGATTTCTATATTTTTAGGAAAAACAACTTTAATCTCCGGGTAGATTTCTACCTTTACAGTGTCTGTTAGAGGACAAATGCTGTTTACAGGTGTTGCTTCTATTTTATATTCTCCACTTTGAGTTATTTCTAAAGTAGGACCATTAGCTCCGCTAATCAAGACATTATCTTTATACCATTTAATAGTATAATCTTCAGAACTTAACTCTGAATCAATAATATAAGACTCTCCGGGACACAAAGCATTACCATTTTGAACTAATAAATCGCCCCCCAATTCAACGCTACCCAGATCAAAACTACCTCCTTCCAGAAAAATGGCAGAATCCCGATAAGGGTCTACTCTATCCTGAATCACCATCTTTATGTGATAAGTAGCTCCGGGTACTAAAACACTTTGTACAGTCATAGGTACCGTTAGTCCATAAAAATTGATTGGAGAGCTCATAGGGTTCTGACCATTGAAAGCCGGATCATAACAAGCCTGAAAAAATTCCGGATTATTATCTCCACATAGGGGTTCACCTGTAATTGAATCATATCCGGAGTGAATCGCCTTTCTTATAGTGGATATTGAAATCAGATCCGTAGTACCTGGAACCACTGCCAGATTAGTGGTTACCCCGGTTGTTGTATTGGTCAGAAAGAAAGCAAATGAATCTTTAAAACTACATTGAAAACTTCCGTATTCGTTGGAAGCAAATATAAAATTGAATTTGAGCTGATCGGTAATTGCTACAAAATCAAATTCTAACACACTCGCATTATAAGTATCTATATCCGTTTCATCCAGATAATTGTTCATTAAGGTGGTCAACTGGGTATCACCAGGCCAGTAACCTTCTCCTGTACTTGTTGCTTGGTCTGCAGGTCCACGAGCCCATAACATTTTTCCTGTAGAGAGAATAATCCCGTCTTTAAAGGAAAAACTTGTATTGTTTTTATTAAAATAACCTATCCCGTTGACATCATTAAAATTAGTACCTGTACTCCATGTAATATTTGATACAGTTGCACACTCATTGTCTATGAATATATCTGTCACCAGTTCAGGAACAGTATATTGTGTATCACTGGTTTTAATAGGAAAAAAGGTTAGTATACATATACTAAAATTAACTGCAGTGTCGAAACTCGATGTATATACACGTATTTTGTATGTATTCCCGACTGTAAGATCAATCATACTCAAGATACTCGTCGGAGCACATATTATTGGTGTAAGTGTCTCTCCATTACAAATACCCTGTTCATATACGGCAATATAAGTAGTTGCAGGATTTTCTGTTTGTAGCTTGATTAAATGATTTTCAGAAGTCGCTGTAAATTCATACCATACATCATTATAAGGATCACCCTCACATACCTCACCTATATTTGACGGCGAAGCTGCTTTTACTGTACCGTTTACAGTTTCAACACATTCAGGTCCCTGATTTACAGGCAATGTGATCGCTTTATTGCATTCATCATTAGAAGGACGTGTTGTTATCTCCAACATAGAAGACCAGTTGCTCTGCTGTGCCGAATTACAAACTGCTCTGACATATACATCATAGGCTGTCATATCTTCAAGATCATTAATAGTTATTGAAGATGTATTGGTCTGATATACCGTAATGGTACTCAGGTCAACGGGAATACTTTGCCCATGTGGCAGTATAATGACTTCCCAAGAATTAACTGTACCGTATTGCTGCCAGGCAATAGTTAATGTTTCATCTGTTATCTGTGTGCTGAGCACTTCATAAGGTTCAGGGCAGGCAGGTACTGGCTCAATTACTACTTTATCAATATATATTTGTCTTTTACTGCTACTGCCCACATACCATGCAAGAGCTCCTTGTCCTGTAAAAGCAGGCAGATATACAATTTTTTCGATATATTGTGTATTACTATAAGCTTGTTCGGCTACCACGGTTTGAGTAAAGTCTGATACCCCAATACCTCCGTTTTGTGACATTTTTACACTGAAAGTCTGGGGTGCCATCCCCCATCCCATCTTGTAATAATATTTTAAGCGATACGAGCCATTGAAGTTAAAAAGCGGACTTATTAGATAATCATCATTTAGTGCCATTGAAAGCATATCTATAGGTATGTTGGCGGATTTATCTCCTTCAAAAGGTCCTGTAGCCACATTTGTATTCCATTTAATGTTATCGTTATTATTATTAAGAACCGACCAACAATTTACAGTTGTTGAATCAGAGTTAAATGTTTCAGTAAAAGGCAAATTGAGTATGGAGCAATTCGTAAAAAAAGAAAATGGTCCTGTCCATAAGCTTTGCCCATCTACAGTGCCACAATTACTGCGTACCCAAAAATAGTATGAAGTACCTGCTGTTAAATTTCCAACACTGACGGAAGTAGTTGTTACATTTCCAGTAGGAAGAGTTGTTGGGGCAATTGTATTGGTCTGGCTCAGGTAGTAGTCATACGAAGCGACATTAGCAGTGGTTGGTGCTGTCCACGAAATCTGTGCGTTTGTAGTAGTAATATTCTGAGCATTTATGTTGGAGGGAGAGGAACAGGTAACTGATTTTAATAAAATATTATCTATAGCAGCTGGTGTTTGCATCCCTTCCCATCCTATATTAACCCATTGAAATACCAACCGAACGTTTTGACCTGCATAAGCCGAAAGATTCACTATCGTACTGTAATTATTCCAGATTGACTGTCCGCCAAAAGCCCCTCCTACCTGAATTCTATCTGCACCGGCAAATATCTGAAAACCAGGTAATGGAGTAAATGAAGAAGGTACAATCCATACATTAAAAATATCTGATTGGACATTTCCCATACTTTTCCAATCAAATGAGAATGCTACATCAGAAGTGTTTGCAGGAAGAGCTATATCTTTATAGGCATGGCTAATACTGGCTGCTGCAATATTATACTGATTAGCCACTCCGTTATTATCAGAAATATACAATGCTTTTGTACCACCGTTATTTACTGCCGTCCCTACATACCATTTGTTGGCATTAAGTCCATTTGAAAATAGCCAACCATGCGCTCCTTCAAAATCTTCTGTATAGATATCATTTGCTGCCCAGTACTGTATAGATCTATTTCTATCTTTATTCAGTTCTGAAATTTTCTTAGTGTTTTTATTTACCGTTATCACTTCTTTATAAATATCTGTGACAAGAGCAAAAGACGATAATGTAAAAAGTAAAAAAAGAAATAGGTTTTTTTTCATGGGTAAACTTTTTAAGAAATTCTGTCAATAAATCTTTTATAATTATTTGGTCAATCTGCATCAGAAATTTTATATCCTTACATCAGATCCCACTTGTATTATCCAAAAAAAGGTGAAGTCTGCTTTTTATGAAGAAATCCAATCAGATGATACTCTTAATTATTTATCCGTTTTATTAAAATCTATCGTCTCAAAAGACTATATCTCTCGTTTGGAATGAATATATAACAATATGCAAGAACCATGGCTGTCAGCAGATTTTCCTGTTGTTCAATTAAAGAAATTGATTTTTGAAGCTTTAATACAGGATGATATACAGATGGGTAGATGTACCGTATATCTATTTTAAAACATCCATATTAATATGGATTTCATACAAATATAAAATTAAATTTTAAACTTATTAAAACATTATCATAATTAAACGTTAAAAATCACATAGAATCTTTAATAAAATAAACATTGACAACGTATATATAACCAACACAAAATTATTTCAAAAAATAAACCCTCTGATCGAGATAGATGAGAGGGTTTTTAAAGATTGAGTTCTTATTTAATTTCACGTACAAGTTGTACATAACCTGTAAATACTTCAGTTGCAGTGGTGATCTTATAGAAGTAAGTACCATCTGGTAAGTCTTTTCCGTTTTTATTTTGTCCATGCCATTGATTGCTGTAGCCTACTCCATAGGCATACACTTCCCGCCCGTCTCTATTGTATATTACAACCTGTAAAGGATGGTAATACGTAAGGTCGAAACGATCATTTAATCCATCTCCATTCGGAGAGATAGCTTTAGGAATACTACAATCAATTACTTCTATTGCACAGCTGCTACTGAAAATACAACCATCTGCATTCGGTATATTCAGATAAATTTTATAGGAACCTAAATTATAGATGGTTCCCCATTTTACCACCTCTCCCTGTCCGAATTCTTCGGTACTGTAAAAATAACCCTCCGGTAGTTTCGGCAATACATAATGGGTACAGCTGATAATATCTTCTACCCGTATTGGTTGTATTTCCGGTGATTCTATAATCTCAAGAGAGGTAAGTAACTCACAACCTGTAGAAGAATCTGTAAAACGGATATAAATTGTTGTTGGCAAAGCATCCGGTTGATAGTTTTGTGGTGTAGTTATGGCTCCTGTTTTATTAATAGCATTTTCATATGTTTCATAATAGTACAGCATCACATTCGGATTCTCCAGTTGGTTCACAATATCTGATCTTATACTTGTAAGATCTACTGCTACCGGTACTTCATTGTACACACACGTAACAATATTATCCGGTTTTTTCAAATTAACTATAGTCTTTCTAATAAGTTTAAAAGGAATAATCAGATGACAACCGGTTTTGGTATCATCAATACGTACAAAGATTTCCTTTGGCAATGTAATAGCCTGATAATTAACAGGTGTATCTATTGCTCCTGTTACATCATCTGCATTTTGCTGTGTTTCATAATAATGTATTACAACATCAGAAGTATCGGGTATTAAAGACAACATTTCATTCTCATTTACCGTTAGGTCTACCGAAGGTATTTCCTGATTAAAAACACAAACTTCTATATTTTTAGGTGGTACAATTTTTATTTCCGGATATATTTCTACTTTTAAAGTATCATTTATGACACAAGTACTTCCTGCAAAAGTAGCTTCAATTTTGTACTCTCCGCTTTCGGTTACTTCTAAAGATGTTCCCTCTTCACTTTCTATCAAAACATTGTCTTTGTACCACTTGATTTCGAAATTATCAGCGTTAAGCCCTGAATCCAGAACATAAGTATCACCATAACACAGCGCATTTCCAGTATCAATCAACAAATCTTCACCAAAATCAACATTTCCTAAATCGAAACTACCTCCTTCAAGAAATACCGCAGAATCCATTGATGAATCTCCCCGATCCTGAATTACTAGTTTAATATGATAGGTAGTTCCCGGAACTACTTCGCTTTGTGCTGTCATCGGTATAGTCAATCCATAAAAATTAATCGGTGAAGTCAATGGATCCAGACCGTTAAAAAATGGATCATAACATGCTGCAAAATAATCCGGATTGGCATCTCCACATTCAGGCAGTCCAGGTATCCAAGAAGGTGAATGAATTCCTTTTCTAATTGTTACCACCGAGACCGGATCAGTGGTACCAGGTACAATTGCCAGATTGGAGGTAGTACCTGTTGTGGTATCCGTCAAAAAGAATGCAAAGGCATCAGAATAACTGCATTGATAAGCCCCATATTCATTCGAAGCAAATATAAAGTTAAATTTAAAGTCGTTAGTTAGCGGTATAAAATCAAATTCTAAAACAGACGCATTATAGTATTCATCAGATTCTCCCAAATAATCATTCATATAAGTCGTTAACTGCGTATCGCCTAACCAGCCATACATTTGTCCGGAACTTGTCGATCCTCCTACTGGTCCAGGAGCTAAATGGATATTTCCTGCAGAAAGAATGATACCCTCTTCAAAGGGAAATTCTGAACTGTTTTTATTGAAATAACCAATCCCGTTTACGTCATTAAAATTCGTTCCTGTGCTCCAGGTAATGTTTGAAATGGTTGCACAAGGGTTGTCAATAAGCACCTCAGTTACCAGTTCTGGAATCGTATATTGGGTATCACTTACCGATATAGGCGGGTTCAGTGTAATCACACAGATATTAAAGGTTACCTCTGGGTTCCAATAAGAAGTATAAACACGTACTTTATAAGTAGTTCCAATAGTTAATCCATCCAAACTCAGTAATTGGGTTGCAGCACAGGCAATTGGTGTCTCAACATCTTCACTACAGATACCTTCTTCATATACGGCTATATAAGTAGTTGCCCAACCATCCACTTCTAATTTTACTGAATGATTAGCGGATTCCGCAGTAAATTCATACCATACATCATTGTAAGGTGTCCCTTCGCAGACTTCTCCAATATTAGATTGAGTTGCTCCTGTAACCGATCCCGGCACGCTTTCAATACATTCAGGTCCTGAATTTACAGGTAATACTACTGATTCATGACATTCATCATTGGAAGGTGATGTTGTAATTTCTAAAGCCGATGACCACTCACTTAGCTCTGTAGGGCTACATAACGCACGTACATATACATCATACGCTGTAATATCTTCTAAATCATCGATTGTAATGGATGCCGTATTGGTTGGATAGACCGTTATTGTTGTTAAATCATTCGGTATACTTTGTCCATGTGGCAATATAATTACCTCCCATGACGCAACAGTACCATATTGCTGCCAGGTAAGACTTACCGACTCATCGGTAATCTGTGTCGCAAATAGTTCATAAGGCTCCGGACATGTAGGAACAGGTTCAATAACCACTTTATCAATATATATTTCCCGATTATTACTATTTCCTACATACCACGCAAAAGCGACTTGTCCCGTAAAAGACGGAAGATATACTATTTTTTCTACATAATCTTCATTACTATATCCCTGTTCTGTTACTACAGTCTGTGTAAAGTCTGCTACTCCGGTTCGCCGTTTTGAGACATTTTTACACTGAAAGATTGCGGATCTGACCCCCATCCTATTCTATAATAATATTTTAAACGGTACACACCATTGGAGTTAAACACAGGACTTACCAAATAGTCATCATTTACTGTCGGATTCCAGTTAAAGATTGGTATATGAGCTGATTGATCGCCTTCAAAAGGACTCCAGGTAGTATTTGTATTCCATTGAACACTGTCATTGTTATTGTTGATGACTGTCCAGCAGTTTACCGTTGAGGAGTCTGAATTAAAGGTCTCGGTATAAGGCAGATTGATCGCCACACATTGTGTAAAAAAAGTAAAAGGTCCCGTCCATAAACTATTCCCATCCAGAATACCACAATTACTGCGTACCCAAAAATAGTACTGCGTTGCAGGTGTAAGATTATCTAAATTTACTGTGGTCGTAGTAACATTTCCCGTAGGAATTGTTGTACCCGTAATATTATTGGTTTCACTAATATAGTAATCATAGGATGCCATATTGGTTGTTATTGGTGCTGTCCATGTTAACGCTGCTTCTGTAGTTGTGACATTCTGTACATTGATACCAGAAGGAGCAGAACAGGTGATTGTATTTAACAGAACATTATCAATGGCTGCTGGCGTCTGAACTCCATCCCAGCCAGTGTTTGTCCATTGAAAAACCAAACGCATGGTTTGTCCTGCATAGGCAGATATATTCAGTACTGTACTGTAATTGCCCCAGAAAGGCGGACCATTAAAAGCGCCTCCTACTTGAATTCTGTCTCCACCCGGAAAAATCTGAGCTCCGGGTCCGGGTAAAAAGCTCGTTGGAACAATCCAGACATTGAAATAATCTCCCCATCCAGTCCCTACACTTCGCCAATCAAAAGACAATTCTACATCTGCCGTACCGGTCGGAATAACAATATCTTTGTAGGCATGCGTTGTGCTCATTCCGGTAGTATCATACTGATTGTCAACCCCATTGTTATCTGATATATATAAAGATTTTGTACCACCATTGTTTACCGCTGAACCTACAAACCATTTGTTGGTTTGGGCTCCGTTTACAAATACCCAATTGTGTGTTCCTTCAAAATCTTCTGTGTAAATTGGCGTTGTTACCAAATAAGTAAAGGTATTACTCTGTTTTATAATTGCCTCTTTTTTATAAATATTTGAGATAACAGTAAGAGAAGAGAGAGCAAAAAGTAAAATTAAAAGTAGTTTTTTTTTCATACGTGTATTCTTTAATAAAATTAGTTCCTATTCTGTTTTGTTATTTTTATATATACTACGGTAAAAAAGCATTTAAACTAATTCATATACTCTATACAAATCAAGCTAGAATATTCTAAAGAAATTAAAAACGGACATCCATCTATAGCACTACTACCGGATTTAAGCAAGTATTTCTATTATAAAGAGGCTATTTAATATTCATTTGAAATCAAACGACTCTTTTTATCTTTCAAAAATTTTTTCTGTAATTACATCTCATTGAAACTTTTTATTTACAGTAAGTATCATCGAATATTTTGTCTTTAGACAAGAGTACATTATTTACTATTTTACATACAGCACCTCTTTTTTGTCCATTAACAAAAATTGTTACAGTCATCAGTCTTTGTTTTTTCTATTTGTAATACATGATAACTGATTTAATATTTCCTTAGATTTAATTTTAAGTAATTAAATTTTCTTGTACTATTATGATCTGATGTCAAACCACCCTATAGTATTGGAAATTTCACACAAATTGGTAGAATTGTTGTGTGGTATTTAGAAAAAAGTGTTACTGTTTTTGTATATAAAACAGCAAACAACCTGTAATACAAACACAAATATAACATAATATTTAAATCATCAGCAATAATTTCATATTATAAGCAATTCTAAAAGCCTATTTATAAAAAATATTTTGATAGCTATCAAAATATTAATTACATATCAATATTAACTTGTTTATGAGTGAAGGAGTATCCGTTTTGTATTCAAAAATGGAATTATACAAAAAAAGCCTCTGATCTATATAGATCAGAGGCTTTTTTAAACATAGTACTTATTTACTTTATTTCTCTCAATAGTTGTACATATCCGGTAAGTACTTCTGTAGTGGTAGTTATTTTATAATAATAAGTACCGTCAGGTAATTCTTTCCCTTCTTTATTTTGCCCGTACCACTGGTTGCTGTAACCGGGTCCGTGAACATATACTTCACGTCCGTCTCTGTTGTATATTACAACTTCTAAAGGATGATAATAAGTAAGATCAAATGCATCATTTAATCCATCACCATTTGGAGAAATCCCTTTAGGAATACTACAATCAATTACTTCAATTTCATAACTGCTGCTGAAAACACAACCATCTGTGTTTTCTATGTTCAGATAGATTTTATAGGAACCTAAATTATAAATAGTACCACTTTTTACAACCTCTCCCTGTCCAAATTCTTCTGTACTGTAGTAATACCCCTCCGGTAATTTCGGTAATACATAATGCGTACAGCTGATAATATTTTCAACTTGTATTGGCTGTATTTCTGGTGAAGCTACAATATCAACCGAAGTAAGCAACTGACATCCCGTATCTGCATCTGTGAAACTTATATAAATTGTTCTCGGCAGTATACCCGGCTGATAATTTTCCGGAGATGTTATCGCTCCTGTTTCATCAATGGCATTTTGCTGTGTTTCATAATAATATAATGTCACATTCGGATTCTCCAGCTGGCTTACAAGACCTGCTCTTACACTTGTCAGATCTACTAAAACCGGTACCTCATTGTATATACAGGTAACTATATTATCTGGTTTTTTCAAATTAACTACTGTCTTTCTAATAACTCTAAAAGAAACGATGAGATGACAACCGGTTTTAGTATCGTCAATGCGTACAAAAATCTCTTTTGGTAATGTAGTAGCCTGATAGTTTTCAGGTGTATCTATAGCTCCTGTTTCATCGACAGCATTTTGCTGTGTTTCATAATAATGTATTACAATATCAGAAGTATCCGGGATTAAAGACAGCATTTCATTCTCATTTACCGTAAGATCCACTGGAGGTATTTCCTGATTAAAAACACAAACTTCTATATTTTTAGGTGTAACAATTTTTATTTCCGGATAGATTTCCACTTTTATAGTATCACTTATTACACAAGTACTTCCAACAAAAGTAGCTTCTATTTTGTACTCCCCGCTTTCAGTCACTTCTAAAGTAGTTCCCTCTGCACCTTCTATCAATACATTGTCTTTGTACCACTGAATTTCGAAATTATCAACATTTAGTCCCGAATCCAGAACATAAGTATCACCATAACACAGTGCATTTCCGGTATCAATTAACAAATCATCTCCAAAATCAACACTTCCTAAATCAAAGCTTCCTCCTTCCAGAAATACCGCTGAGTCCATACCGGCATCTCCGCGATCCTGAATTACTAATTTTATATGGTAGGTTGTCCCTGGTACTACATCGCTTTGTGCTACCATCGGCACGGTTAATCCATAAAAATTGATTGGGGAAATCAAAGGATCCTGACCGTTATAATCCGGATCATAGCACGCCTCAAAATAATCGGGGTTAACATCTCCGCAGTCCGGTTCTCCCGTTTCCCAGTTTAATGGTGAATGAATCGCTTTTCTAATTGTTACCACCGAAACCGGATCTGTAGTGTTAGGTACAATAGCCAGATTCGTTGTAACTCCTGTAGCAGTATTGGTCAGGAAAAATGCAAACGAATCGGAAAAACTACATTGAAAAGTACCATATTCATTGGAAGCAAATATAAAGTTGAATTTAAGCTCATTGGTCAGTGCCACAAAATCGAATTCTAAAACAGACGCATTATGATATTCCTGCTCTGGTTGATTCAGATAGTTATTCATATAAGTAGTCAACTGAGCATCGTCCGGCCAGTCATACATTAGTCCGGAACTTATTGTACCGCCTGCAGGTCCGGGTGCAAGATGTATGTTTCCGGAAGAAAGAATAATCCCTTCTTCAAAAGAAAAAGTCGAATTATTTTTATTAAAATAACCGATACCATTTACATCACCAAAATTCGTTCCTGTGCTCCAGGTCACGTTAGAAACTGTCGCACAAGGGTTGTCAATAAGCACTTCCGTTACCAGTTCAGGAACCGTATATTGTGTATCACTTACCGATATTGGTGGATTCAGTGTTATTACACATACATCAAAAGTTACATTCGTATCCCACTGAGAAGTATAAATACGTACTTTATAGGTATTACCGATAGTAAGTCCGTCAAGATTTAATAATTGTGTTGACTCACACGCAATAGGTGTAAGCACATCTTCATTACAGATACCTTCTTCATATACGGCAATATAAGTCGTTGCCCAACCATCAATTTCTAATTTTACAGAATGGTTTGCAGATTCCGCAGTAAATTCATACCATACATCGTTGTAAGGTGTGCCTTCGCAGACCTCTCCAATATTAGATTGAGTAGCTCCTACAACTGAGCCCGGTACACTTTCAATACATTCCGGACCCGGATTTACAGGTAATACTACCGCTTCACCACATTCATCATTGGAAGGTGCTGTCGTGATTTCTAAAACCGATGACCATTCACTTTGCTCTGTAGGGCTACATACTGCACGTACATATACATCATACGCTGTAATATCTTCCAAACCGTCAATCGTTATTGAGGCAGTGTTGGTTTCATAAATGGTAATTGTGGTTAAATCATCGGGAATTGTTTCTCCCTGAGGCAATATAATAACTTCCCATGAAGTAACTGTTCCGTATTGTTGCCAGGTAAGACTTACCGACTCATCTGTAACCTGCGTTGTGGTTAACTCATAAGGTTCCGGACATGTTGGTATTGGCTCAATAACCACCTTGTCAATGTATATTTCACGATTATTGCTATCCCCAACATACCAAGCAAATGCTCCCTGCCCAGTAAATGCCGGAAGATATACTATTTTTTCTACATAATCTTCATTACTATATCCCTGCTCTGCTACTACTGTCTGTGTAAAGTCTGCTACTCCGGTTCCGCCGTTTTGAGACATTTTTACACTGAAAGATTGTGGGTCAGATCCCCAGCCCATTTTATAATAATACCGTAAGCGGTATGCCCCGTTAAAATTAAACACCGGACTTACCAGATAATCGTCATTTACTGTCGGATTCCAGTTAACAACAGGGAAGTTGGAAGATTGATCACCTTCAAAAGGATTCCATGTTGTATTGGTATTCCACTGAACATCGTCATTATTATTATTGATTACAGACCAACAATTTACTGTAGAAGAATCAGAATTGAAGGTTTCTGTATAAGGCAGATTGATGGCCACACATTGCGTAAAAAAAGCAAAAGGACCTGTCCATAAACTGTGTCCGTCAGTAGTACCGCAATTACTTCGTACCCAAAAATAGTATTGGGTTGCCGGTGTAAGATTTTCTAAATCAACAGAGGCTGTAGTAACGTTTCCGGTAGGAGTGGTTGTACCCGTGATGCTATTGGTTTCACTAATATAGTAATCATAGGATGCCACATTGGTTGTTCCCGGCGCTGTCCATGAAACTTCCGCCTCCTCAGTAGTAATATTCTGGGCTTCAATATCTGAAGGTGAAGAACAGGTTACTGGTGCCAATACAATATTATCTATAGCTGCCGGAGTTTGTGCTCCAGACCATCCTCCATTAGTCCATTGAAAAACCAAACGCATGGTTTGTCCAGCATAAGCAGAAATATCTACCACCGTGCTGTAGTTCGTCCAGGTTGACTGACCATTAAAAGAACCTCCAATCTGGATTCTGTCTCCACCTGCAAAAATCTGAGCTCCGGGTCCGGGAATGAAACTGGTTGGGATAAGCCAAACGTTAAGATAATCTGACCATTCATCCCCTACACTACGCCAGTCAAAAGAAAGCTCTACATCAGCAGTATTAGCCGGTATCACAATATCTTTGTACGCATGAGTAACACTCGCTCCAGTAGTATCATATTGATTGGCGGCTCCGTTATTATCGGATATATAAAGCGATTTAGTACCCCCATTGTTTACAGCAGTACCGACAAACCATTTATTGGTCTGCGCTCCATTTACAAATACCCAGTTATGTACCCCTTCAAAGTCTTCAGCGTACAGATCATTTGCATCAAAGTATTCTAAAGAATTATTTTTCTCTAAATCAGTATTTTTTGTATTGAGTACCCGATACATACTTGGGATTACTGCAAATGCAGAAATCGTAAAAAGCAGAAAAAGTAGAGTATTTTTTTTCATTTTGTAAATTTTAAATTGACGAACAAACAAATATATAAATATATCGTTAAGTTTTTAATAAAAAAAAGGTCTATGAGCAGAAAAAAACACTCATAGACCATAAAAGAAATATCTTTTCTTAAGGATTACTTAATCTCTCTAAGAACCTGAACGTATCCTGAGAGCACTTCAGTAGCTGTAGTGATCTTGTAAAAGTAGGTTCCGTCAGGCAATTCTTTACCATTTTTATCCTGTCCGTACCATTGGTTTGTATAGCCAGGGCCATGTGTATAAACTTCTCTTCCATCTCTGTTATAGATCACAACCTGTAAAGGATGATATAACGTCAGATCAAAATTGTCGTTCAAACCATCGCCATTTGGAGAAATTCCTTTGGTTACTGTACATGGTACTACTTCAAAATTAAACTGCGTACTGGTAACACAACCATTTTCACTATCAATATTGATATATAGGGTATGTTGTCCTAATCCATATACTGTTCCGGCTGCAATAACAGTACCTTTTCCGGTCTGTTCTGTACTATAATAATAATTATTTGGCAAAGCCGGTAACACATAGTTGGTACATATCAGTACATCATCTATCGTATAAGGATCTAAGAAATTACCCGCTATGATTCGGAAATTGGTCACGGCCTCACATTGTGTAGAAATATTAGAAACTCTTACATAAATAGTTTTTGGCAGTCCATCAGCCTGATAATTATTGGCATTCAAGATAGGATTTTGATTTAAAACCGCTTCATTCTGTGAATTATGATAAGTAATAACATGATTGTTCAGATCAGGAATCTGAGACATCAATTTTGTTTCTGCCTGGTGCAGATCTACATTTGGAATAATTCCATCGTACACACATACAATAATATCATCCGGTTTGGTTATTTTTATTGCTTCTTTAGGGACAATATTAAATGAAGTGGTGGCATAACATTCTGTATCTGTATTTTCTACTCTTACATAAATGGTTTTTGGCAACATATCTGGCTGATAATTTTCAGGTGTTGGTATTCTGCCCGTATCGGTATCTGCTCCATTAAAAGTTTCATAATAATTGACTTCAAAATTGGTAGTATTCTCAATCTGAGCCAAAACTTCAGCATCTTTATCCCGTAAATTAACTTCCGGTATTTCTCCCTGGAAGACACATAATTCAATATCCTCAGCTTTGGTTGCAATTACCTCTTCACTTACTTTAACAGTAAAATCTTTTACAATTTCAAAATCTTCATCTCCACATCCAGGGTAACTGATGCGTGCCTCAAAATGAGTTGTCTCACTGATGGTAATGGCATGTTGAGGATCTGTAGAAATCAATTCTCCGTTTGCATACCAGCCAAAAGTCACAGAAGTTTCACCATTTGGTCTGAATCTCCATGCTTCCTGCTGTGCAGTCCATGTACCTATATTTCTATTTGGAGGAAAAGTTCCTGCTGTATGATCTTCATTAATCAATCCGATAACACCTTTTCCATCGTTGAATGCTGCACAGGAATTTCTGTTACCAACATATACTTCGATGATGTTTGTAATCTCATAAATCACAATTTGATAATACTGCCCCGGATTGGAAGTAGCACAACCATTAAAATTACTGTATAAATCAACATCATTAAAATTTACCACCAATGCTCTACATGGATACGTTCCCAATACCTGATAGTTAATATTCGGAGTAGATCCTGAATTAGTTATACTTGGATCAATATCCTGATAAACTCCCAGTATACAATTCTTTAATCTTGCCCCATTCCCCAAGGCCAAATATTGAGGATCAGGAAAAGAGGTGTACCCTGTCATACTATAAGGTGCTGAACCACCTACGTTTGGAGTATAATTGGTGCCAAATACCACCATTCCGTTAGATCCTACCTGTGCTTTTGTAAAATGATTATCATAAAAACAAACACTGAACGGAAGATTGATAACCGGTGACCAGGTATCGTCAATCGAGACATTCATCGGTGTACCTCCCGTAAATGGAAATGGTGGATCATAATCTATAGATTCAACCGTATATTCAGTAGTAGATTTAAAAAAACTTGTATCAAACTGAGCATCTAAATTAATTGTAACCTCTCCTTCAGCTTCACAAAAGATATATTCTCCGTTTTCATTAACATTTAAGTCTAACGGTGACACGTCCAAATCTGCACAAGCCGGTGGATTAAAGTCTGAGAATTGCACCGGATCTGTCCATAAACTCTTATCAGCATCACCACACACAGCTCTGATATACACATTATAGATAACTCCTTGCTGACCTTGAGTATATATATATTGAGGTGTTCCGTTAACAACAATACCGGTAGTGGCATCTGTTGGCGGCGGATCAGTAGCAGGCTGAATGATAATTTCCCACTGTGTCTCTGTTCCCGTCGGCTGCCAGGTAATCACCATATTTCCCTGATTGTTTTTCTGTACCTGAATGTTGATAGGTCGCGGACATGTAATCAACTTCATTTCTACATTATCGATTGCTGCAGGTGGTTGTGTACCTCCGCTTGAGTCATTACGCCATTCAAATATCAGCCTTCTTGACTGTCCTGCATAAGCATTTACATCTAAAAGCTGACTATAACTCTGCCAGGTTCCCTGCTGATTGAATGTACCTCCTATCTGAACCGCTCCCTCTACGTCATCAGCTATAAGGGTTCCCGGAACCGGATTATAAGTAACCGGAACGAGCCATACTTTAAAGTAATCATATACAAATGAAGTACCCTCTCCAACAGCTCTCCAGTCAAAAGAAAGTGTCGCTTCAGAGGCATTTACCGGAAATGCCAGATCGCGGATTGCATGGGTTGTTGTTGATGAAGAAGTTGTATAGGCATTTGAGGTGCCGTTGTTATTTGTAATATATAATGATTTAGTCCCGCCATTGGCAACTGCAGTTCCAATAATCCATTTATTAGTCTGATTACCGTTTGTAAAAGTCCAACCACTGGTGTCGCCTTCAAATCCTTCGGTAAAATCTACCGGAGCCGGATTCTGAGTAGTAGTTATCTGTATAGGACCGGTCCAGAAACTTGATCCGTCTGTGGTACCGCAATTAGTACGAACCCAGAAATAATATTGAGTATAAACGTTCAGCCCTTCTATGGTAACTGTAGTTGCTGTAGTATTACCTGAAGGTGTGGTAGGTGCTGTAGGTGAAGTACTGTAATAGTAATCATAAGAAGCTACATTGGCCGTTATAGGTGCCGACCAAGATAATTGTGCACTCGTAGCGTCAATTGCTGTAAGCACTAAATTACTCGGTGATGAACATGTTACTCCTTTTACTACGACATTATCAATAGCTACAGGCGGCTGTGTTCCCGCAGAACCGTCATTTCTCCATTCAAATACCAATCTTACATTCTGTCCGGCAAAAGCTGATAAGTTTACAACCCCATTATAGGTTGTCCATGACGGATTCAGGTTAAAACTTCCTCCAACCTGAACTCTGCCACCTCCTGCTGCAATTTGTGTTCCAGGAGTCGGAGTAAAAGTTTCAGGAACGACCCAAACCCTGAAATAATCGTAAAGAATAGAACTACCTTCACCATCTGCTCTCCAGTCAAATCCAATCTGAACATCTGATGTATTGACTGGTATAGCGATTTGCTTGTAAGCCTGTGTCACAGAAGTAGTTGTTATTGTATAAGTATTGGCAGTACCATTGTTATTGGAAATATACAATGATTTAGTTCCGCCATTGTTTACCGCGGTACCTACATACCATTTATTTACCTGAGTACCATTGGTGAACTCCCATCCATGGGTTCCTTCAAAATCTTCTATGTAGTTTAAATCTGCCGGATTTAAATAAAACATGGAAGTATTATTCCTTTGAGATAGAGATTTCCCTTCTTCCGGAGACATATCTACAATAGAATCTTTAAAATCTCTTAAAGCATTTTTCTGGAATATAAATCCATATCCCAAAACGGCTGAAAGAAATAACACTAAAAGTATTTTTTTCTTCATAAAGCAACTAAATAATTAATAGACAAAACAAATATATAAATATATTGTTAAGTTTTTATCAAAAAAAAACCTCAAACACAAATGTTTGAGGTTTTCCTTAACAACAATTATAATATTATTTAATTTCTCTTACTACCTGAACATAGCCAGAAAGTACTTCGGTAGCCGTTGTTATCTTATAAAAATAGGTTCCGTCCGGTAATTCTTTACCGCTTTTATCCTGTCCATACCATTGATTGGTATAGCCTTGACCATAACTGAAAACTTCTCTTCCATCCCGGTTATAGATCACAACTTGTAATGCATGGTATAATGTGAGATCAAAATTGTCATTTAATCCATCCCCATTTGGTGATATCCCTTTTGGAATACTACAGTCAACGACTTCAAAATTCAACTCGCTTGTTGCTACACATCCGTCTTTGCTATCAATGTTGATATATACCTTATGCTGCCCTAATCCGTATACTTCTCCTGGCTTGAGCACATCTCCTTTACCAATATCCTGTGTACTATAATAATAACCTTGCGGCAATTCAGGCAATACATAGTTTGTACAAATCAGTACATCATCAATAACAAAGGTATCTAAAACTTCTCCCTGAATGATTCTAAAACTGGTTGTTGCTTCACATTGTGTTTCATTATTGGAAAGTCTGACATATATGGTTTCTGGCAGAGTTCCTGCCTGATAGTTTCCGATATTAGTAATCGGATTTGCATTTAATATAGCTTCATTCTGTGTATGGTGATAACTAACTGTATGCACCTGCGGATCTGCAATCTGTGACATTAATTTTTGTTCTACCTGCTGAAGATTTACTTCAGGAATGATACCATCATACACACATACTATGATATCATCCGGCTTTGTAATTTTGATAGCCTCCTTTGGAACAATTCGGAACGATGTAGTAGCATAACATTCCGTATCTGTGTTTTCCACTCTTACATAAATTACTTTAGGCAGCATATTTGGCTGATAATTTTCCGGATTTGCCAATCTTGCTGTATCAGCTTCAGCATCTTCTGCAGTCTCGTAATAATTTACCTCAAAATTAGTTGTGTTTTCAATCTGAGCTAATACTTCAGAATCTTTATCGCGTAAATTCACTTCAGGGATTTCTCCCTGGAAAACACATAGTTCAATATTCTCTGCTTGAGTTGCAATTACTTCTTCACTTACTTTTACTGTAAATGCTTTTACGATTTCAAAATCTTCATCTCCACAGCCCGGATAACTGATACGTGCTTCAAAGTTTGTTGTTTCACTGATAGTAATTTGATGTTGAGGATCAGTCGAAATTAATGCTCCATTTGCATACCAGCCAAAAGTTACATTCGTTTCTCCGTTAGGTTTAAAACGCCATGCTTCTTCAGTAGTTGACCAAGATCCGGTATTTCTTCCGGGAGGAGTATAAGCCAAAGTACCTGCAGCATTCTGAATTCCCAGTACACCTTGTCCAGCATTTGCGCCTGTTGGCCAGTTCAAACAAGCGGTTCTTTTCTTTACATACACCTCAATAATATTTGTAATTTCATACAATACAATCTGAGTAGTAGTTCTGTATTGCGGATCCGTACAATCGTTGGATCCGGTTCCAAAGGCAGGAACTTCATTAAAATTCACTACTAAAGCTCTACAAGGATAGGTTCCTAAAATTTGATAATTGATCTGAGAATTAGGTCCTGGATTATTAGTAGTATGCATATCCTGAAAAACACCATATATAGCATTCTTAATAGCAAAATTTGTATTCGGTATCTGAACACCCTGTAAATTCCATGGACAAAATTCGCCATAGGTAGTTGTAAAAGGCAATCCAAAAGTAATAACCCCATTATCCCCGATTCTACAAAATGAATAACTATTCTCAAAGAAACAGAAATTAAAAGGAAGATTAAAACTGGCTGTATAATCATCATCTGATGTGATAGGCATTACTGTACCTCCCAAGAAAGGAAATGGTGGTTCATAATCAATAGACTCTACCACATATTCACTGGTTGACTTGAAAGACTCTGCATCAAAACTCGCATCTAAATCAATAGTTACCTCTCCTTCAGCTTCACAGAAGATATATTCTCCATTTTCATTAACATTTAAATCTAATGGCAACACATTCAAATCTGCACATGCCGGTGGATTAAAATCAGAAAATTCTATAGGATTTGTCCAAAGACTTTTATCCGAATCACTACAAACAGCTCTGATATATACTTTATATATCACACCTTCTTGCGCTTGTGTATAGATATATTGTGGAGTACCATTAACGATAATTCCTGTAGTAGCATCTGTCGGCGGCGGATCTGCTGCCGGCTGAATGATAATTTCCCATTGAGTTTCTGATCCTGTCGGTTGCCAGGAAATCACCATATTTCCCAGATTATTTTTCTGTACATGTATATCAATCGGTCGCGGACATGTAATAAGGTTTATATTAACATTATCAACTGCTGCCGGTGGCTGATTACCGCCTGAACCGTCATTTCTCCATTCAAAAATCAATCGGCGGGTTTGCCCTGCATAAGCGTTTACATCTATTATCTGGTTATAGTTTTGCCAGTTTGCCTGCTGAAAAAAGTTCCCTCCGATCTGCACTCCTCCACTATTTGCCTCAGTAATAAGTGTTCCTGAAACAGGTGTAAAAGTAACCGGAACTAACCATACTCTCATATAATCATATATGCCGGTTTCTCCTAAAGCACGCCAGTCAAAGGAAATGGTTGCTTCCGATGCACCTACTGGAAATGCCAAATCACGAATAGCGTGTGTTGTTGTTGATGAAGAATTTGTATAGGCATTTGATGTACCGTTGTCATTGGTGATGTATAAAGATTTCGTTCCTCCATTGGCAACAGCAGATCCAATAATCCATTTATTTGTCTGTGTACCATTTGTAAAAGTCCATCCGCTACTGTCACCTTCAAATCCTTCATTGAAATTTACAGGTGCCGGAATCTGAGTTGTTGTTGCCTGTAAAGGACCTATCCAGAAGCTACTACCATCAGTTGCTCCACAGTTGCTTCTCACCCAAAAATAATATTGTGTTGAAGGCGTTAAATTCTCTATTGTAACCGTTGTACCAGTTACATTTCCTGAAGGTGTTACAGGAGGTGTTGCTGTGGTTGCGTAGTAATAATCGTATGATGCAACATTAGTAGTCGCAGGTCCTGTCCATGATATCTGCGCCATATTTGCTTCTAAGGTAGTAATAACCAAATTGGAAGGAGCTGAACATGTTACTCCTTTCACCAATATATTATCTATTGCAGCCGGTGGTTGAGTGCCTGCAGAAGCGTCGTTTCTCCATTCAAATACTAATCTGACATCCTGCCCCGCAAAAGAAGATAAATTTGCAACAGCATTGAACGTTGTCCATGAAGATTGCTGATACAGATCACCACCAATTCGTATTCTGCCACCACCAGTAGCGATTTGATTGCCAGCTGTAGGTGTAAAAGTTACAGGTACAATCCACACTCTTAAGTAATCATACACACCTGTTTCTCCTAAAGCACGCCAATCGAACTTAATCTGCACATCTGCAATATTAGCTGGAATAGAGATTTGCTTGTATGCCTGAGTTACAGAAGATGTAGAGGTTGTATAGTTATTACTTGTTCCGTTATTATCCGATATATACAGAGATTGCGTACCGCCATTATTCACAGCAGTACCAATATACCATTTATTCGGTTGAGTTCCGTTAGAAAAATCCCATGTCGGACTTCCTTCAAAATCTTCGGAAAAATTTAAGTCAGCAGGATTCAGATAGAAGATTGAAGCATCTTGTGCTTGTGTTCCAGACTGCCCGTTAACATAAAAAACATTTTTCACAAAACCTTTAATATCCTCATAAATATTTTGCTCAAAAGCAAAGCTATAAGCAAAAAATCCACAAAGAAACAAGGCAAAGAGTGATAATTTTTTCATTTTTTATCAATTTTATATGTATAAAATATACTTACATTAAAAAACAAATATACTCTTTTTGAAATCGAGGTTAAGAAATTCTTATTAAAAAGTTCCTTTTTTAACAGTTAAAATAATTATCAAATTCAGAATTGTCTGAATAGAATTTGTAATTAGAAGGAAAAGACAGTCCATTTTTTATTTAAAAGCGTTATTTTTGTTATTACACAAATTTTAAATATGCTCGAAAAAGAAACTATTAAATACGAAAAAGCAATTATTGTAGGTCTTATTACCCAGCAACAGAATGAAGAAAAGTTAAATGAGTATTTAGATGAGCTTGCTTTTTTAACCTATACTGCAGGAGGAGAAGTTATTAAACGATTTACCCAAAAAGTAGATAAACCAAATCCGAAAACTTTTGTTGGAACGGGTAAACTTGAGGAGATTGAACTCTATGTTAAAGAGAATGCTGTAGATACAGTTATTTTTGATGATGAATTATCTCCTGCCCAACAAAAAAACTTATCCAAATTACTGGACTGCAAAGTGCTTGACCGCACCAATCTTATTTTAGATATTTTTGCTCAACGGGCACAAACTTCTTATGCTCGTACACAGGTAGAACTGGCTCAGTTTCAATACTTACTGCCTCGCCTGACGGGTATGTGGACTCACCTTGAGCGCCAGCGAGGAGGAATTGGTATGCGCGGTCCCGGGGAAACAGAAATTGAAACAGACAGACGGATCGTTCGGGACAGGATTTCCCTGCTCAAGGAAAAACTACAGACTATTGATAAACAAATGGCAGTTCAACGAAGTAACAGAGGTGCTTTGGTTCGTGTGGCGCTGGTTGGCTACACTAATGTAGGAAAATCAACGCTTATGAACGCTATTGGAAAAAGTGAAGTTTTTGTAGAAAATAAACTTTTTGCTACTCTGGATACTACAGTAAGAAAAGTAGTAATTAAAAATCTTCCTTTTCTTTTATCCGATACAGTAGGTTTTATACGAAAATTACCAACACAGCTGGTTGAATCTTTTAAGAGTACTTTAGATGAAGTAAGAGAAGCTGATTTACTATTGCATGTGGTAGACATATCTCATCATGATTTTGAAGAACATATTGCTTCGGTAAATCAGATATTAAAAGATATCAAAAGCGACGATAAGCCTACTATTATGGTTTTTAACAAAATTGATGCTTACAAGCCTGAAAATTTTGATGCTGAAGATCTGACAACAGAACGAACCACCAAACATTACTCTATTGAGGAATGGAAAAAAACATGGATGAGTAAAGTAGGAGAAAACAATACCATTTTTATATCTGCTACTGAAAAAGAAAATTTTGAGGAATTCAGACAAAAAGTTTATGAAGCTGTACGTCAGATTCATATCATGCGTTTTCCTTACAACAATTTTCTATATCCTGAATACACTGAGAATGAAGCTGAAGAGAACGAAGAATAAAAAAAGCCTGAGAAATATCTCAGGCTTTTTTTATTCTAATTTTTTTAGAAGGCATAGTTAAGACCTACTCCTAATGTATGACGAGTTTGAAATCCGCGATACGCATTATCATCATAAATAGTCTGGAAAGTAAAATTCGTAGAAATGTATCTGTTAACTTTTAAAACAGCATTTAACTGATAGTCAATATCGACATTTTGAGGATCTTCTCTATAATTCGAATAAAGATTTAAAATGTTTTCTACAGTAAAATTCTCCATTACCGTAAACTTATAATACGCATTTACAGCAGCTCCGAATTCAAAACGCATTGTTTTCCCCTGTTCTACACCAAAGGAAGTACCCAGTTCAGTAAAATGTCTGTGCACAAAAATGAAACGGGAAGTAGCAGGAGCAATGTTGACCTTCAGGTTATCATTTTTCTTCCAAAGCATACCCGGTCCTATCTGTAAATAAGCCGGTGACATAAAGTGTGAAATACGTTCGTCCGGATTATCAGGATTCATCCCGGTATCAAATTGCGTTTTAAAATTCACAAAAGCAGAGTAGTACCAATCACCGCTGGCTTTTTTACCTAATAACGAGTTCAGCTCAAGACGGTCATCTGTTTTTTGCTGTTCAGAACCTTTAATCTTATTGATTCCATAAGAAGCTATGATTTTATTATCCCAGGTCCAGTCTTCTTTTTTATAATTAAAGTCATAATTCAACGCAGCATTGGCTGCAAAATTATTGGAACCTCCGGCCTGCCACTGACTGAAACTGGATTGGCTACCCAATAACGAAATGGTACCTTTTTTTGTCCACGGGCTCACAGGTCCCAATGTGTCATTTTCTACTTGTGCCTGTGCATACGAAGCGCTAACTGCCAAAAGAGAAAAACTTAAAAATAATTTTCTTTTCATAAATACTTGTTTTACAACAAAGTTAGCATTTTATGTTTTTATTACAATTTTTTCTTTTTAAAAATGGGAACTGCTGAACAAGCTTCTCCAAACATAATAGACCGGGCGTACAGCATCATTTTCTGTGTTGCCATAACATAAGCCTCTTCCGGTATGCTTTTTTTTGAACATCCTTTTATTATCGTAGGTTTGTTTGTATAGACAGAAAAATCAATCTCTTCCATTATTTTCTGATAAAAAGCAATATCCAGATCGTGTAATGTACCCTGAACTACCATCTTTGCGTAAGGCTGTAGATAAGAAGACGTAAGCATCAATGCCCAAGCCGGCAAAATAGCATCCGTTGAACAATGCAGTGCTACCAGTTTACCTCTGTACTGCTCCCAGTCGTGATTTTTTAACGCTTCCCGAAAATCTTTCTCTTTTAAAAGAAAACCTTCATACAACCACGGAGAAATATCTAACGGAAGCCTTTCTTCCTCAGGAAAATAATCTTCAAGATCAAATACTTCCAAAGCGCTTTTGGCAACTTTATTTATAATTTCTTCTGACATCAAAAACAGTTTTAATATTTACTCTATTTTATCACACCTTTTACAGCATTCCCAATTCTAATTTAGCTTCTTCGCTCATTAGGTCTTTATTCCATGGCGGATCAAAAGTAAGCTCAAGTTCCACATCTTTTACCATATTGATGGAAGATACTTTCTCTTTAACTTCCATAGGCAGTGTTTCAGCCACCGGACAATTAGGAGATGTCAGTGTCATCAATATTTTCACTTCTCTGTTTTCGTTTACAAACACATCATAGATTAATCCTAATTCATAGATATCTACGGGAATTTCAGGATCAAAGATGGTTTTTAATACTTTTACGATGCTCTCACCAAGAGCGTTCATATCTATTTCGTTTTCCATATTTATTTAGCTTGAAACGCTAATGCGTACATTTTTATTTGTTTGATCATAGACACCAGTCCATTGGCACGGGTTGGCGACAAATGTTCTTTTAATCCTATTTCATCAATAAATGATGTATCGGCTTCTAAAATCGCCTGAGCATTTTGATTCGAGAAAACACGTATAAGAATCGCAATAATGCCTTTGGTCAGGATAGCATCACTATCTGCTGTGAATACAACCAAATCATTTTGCTTTTCCGCATGCAACCATACTTTAGACTGGCATCCTTTTATTGTATTTTCCTCTGTCTTATACACATCTTCAATAATAGGCAGGCTTTTTCCGAGTTCTATAATATATTCATATCGCTGCATCCAATCATCAAACATGGAAAACTCGTCTATTATTTCTTCCTGAATTTCTTTTATGGTCATTTGTCTCAATTTATGAAAGCATACTTTGCGCTTTTTTTAACGCATCCATCATGCGGTCTATTTCTTCTTTCGTGTTATAAAATGAAAAAGAGGCTCTTATGGTACCCGGAATTTTATAGTACTCCATAATCGGCTGGGCACAATGATGACCTGTTCTTACTGCAATTCCTAACTTATCTATAATAGCCCCAACATCATAAGGATGTAATCCTTCAAAATTAAAAGAGATCACAGAAGCTTTTTCTGTAGAAGTTCCGTAGAAAATAATACCGGGCATCTCTTGCAACTTTTCCGTAGCATACTTCAAAAGTTCTTTTTCATAGGCTTCAATATTCTCAAAACCTATGGAATTTAAATAATTAATAGCAACTCCAAGTACAATACCCGCTTCTATATTAGGTGTTCCTGCTTCAAACTTATGAGGAAGGCATGCGTACGTCGTTTTCTCAAAAGTTACTTCCTTGATCATTTCTCCTCCACCCTGATAAGGAGGCAATTTGTTTAACCAAGCTTCTTTTCCGTATAATATTCCTGATCCTGTAGGAGCACACATTTTATGCCCTGAAAAAACATAAAAATCACAATCCAATTCCTGAACATCAGGTTTTATATGAGGTACAGCCTGGGCTCCATCAATCAAAACGGCAGCGCCGACTTTATGTGCTTTATCAATTATTTCTCTGATCGGATTAATAGTACCCAAAGCATTTGAAATGTGGTTGACAGCCACCAGTTTGGTTCTGTCTGTCAGAAGTTGATCATATGCTTCCATAACAAGTTCTCCCTTTTCGTTCATAGGAATCACTTTAAGTGTAGCACCGCTTCTTTCACACGCAAACTGCCACGGTACAATATTCGAATGATGTTCCAGATGAGAAACAATCACCTCATCCCCTTCTTTAAGCATCTGACTAAAACCATTAGCCACCAGATTAATTCCGAAAGTAGTACCTGACGTAAAGATTACTTCATGCAACTGAGCTGCATTTATATGATTTTTAACAATCAAACGCGCTTCTTCATAAGCATCTGTTGCCACCTGGCTCAGATGATGTACTCCCCTATGAATATTAGCGTTGATCTCCTTATAATATTTTTCGATAGCTTCAATGACCACAACAGGTTTCTGGCTTGTTGCTCCATTATCGAAATAAACCAAAGGCTTACCGTTTATTTCCTGATGGAGAATGGGAAAATCAGCTCTTATAGATTGAATGTCTAACATTTTTCACTTTGTTTAGTGCAAAGGTACTAACTTGAATTACTTAATACCCAAATTTTAATACAAAGATAACGATTCTGATTATTAGTAACCCGTGAAAAAAATATTATTTAAATTAATTCTAAATAGCGTTTGGTAACTACAAAAAAAATAGTATTTTTGCTCCAACAATTAAGTTTTTAAACGATAAACGATGAAAAAAATTTTCTCAATTTTATTACTTACAGTTGCTTTTGCATCATGCAAAAAAGAAGGGCAAAATACTGTAGAAACCGACAAGAAAGACACCCTTTCTACTGCTAAAATTGTTTCGCTAAACGGCGCTATCACAGAAACTTTAGCACAGTTAGGAGAAGAAAACAATATCATAGGAGTTGATGTTACAAGTAATTATCCTGAAGGATTGAAAGCTCAGAATTTAGGGCATGTAAGATCTATTACTGCCGAATCTATATTAGCACTACAACCAACTGTGATATATGCTTCCAATAAGGATATGAATCCTGATTTATTGGAAAAACTGAAAGCTTCTAAAGTTAAATTAGAGTTAATTGATCAGGAGTTTTCTGCTCAGGGAACAGCGAATTTAATCACTACAGTTGCCAAATCTCTTAATAAAGAAAATTACCAGCCAATTATTGACAATATTAATGCAAAACTTGCTACTGTAAAAACGCTGGAAAAGAAACCAAAAGTTTTGTTTATCTACGCACGTGGAGCAGGTAACCTTATGGTGGCTGGAAAAGATACACCACTTGAAAGAATCATTACTATTGCAGGTGGTGAAAACGCTGCAAATGATTTTTCCGATTTTAAACCTTTGACTCCTGAAGCATTGGTATCGTCAAACCCTGACGTTATTTTAATGTTTGATTCAGGATTGGCGAGCATCGGAGGTGTAGACGGTCTTTTAAAAATTGAAGGTATATCAGCAACCAATGCAGGAAAAAATAAAAAGGTAATTGCTATGGAAGGACAATATCTTTCAGGATTTGGTCCACGTCTTGGTGATGCAGCAGTTGATTTAAACAAATTATTACAATAATCAACTGACCTGAAAAAATGCAAAAAAAAGTTCAGCTTTATAGGCTTCTATTAATCTTGTTATTAATCACTTTAGTCGTAATTTCATTATTTGTAGGAGCCTATAACTTTGAAAACAGTGTACTTAATACGTTCTTAAATTTATTTACCGGATCAGAAGGGATTTCTGCCTCAGACCATTTTGTACTTTTCCAGTTGAGAATGCCGCGTATCATAATGGCTATTCTGATTGGTAGTGCTTTGGCAGTTGCCGGAACCTGTCTTCAGGGGATGTTCAAAAATCCGCTGGCTTCACCCGATCTTATCGGTATTACATCAGGAGCTGTTCTTTTTGCTGCTGTAACCATTGTCTTGGGAGCAAGCATTCGTCCCTTTATACCGGAAGCACTCCACTACTCTCTCATCAGTATCATGGCCTTTGTAGGTGCTATACTGACCATGAGCTTTGTTTACAAAATGTCTACCACCAATGGAAGAACAAATGTTGTTATTCTTCTTTTATCTGGCGTAGCAATCACTGCTCTTACGGGGGCAGCAACCGGAATGCTAACCTATCTTTCTACCGATGAAGAACTCAGAAATCTTACTTTCTGGACGTTGGGAAGTCTGGCAGGAGCTAACTGGACAAAGAATTTAGTACTCGCTATCGTTGTTATAACAGGTCTTTTGTTTTTAGTAGGAAAAGGGAAAGCACTGAATGCAATGATGCTTGGAGAAAGAGATGCTCAACATTTGGGAATTGACGTAGAAAAAACAAAAAAACAAATTGTTATTTTCTCTGCCCTGATGGTAGGAACAGCTGTTTCTTTTGCAGGAACAATTGGATTTGTAGGACTTATTGTTCCCTATATTCTGAGACTGCTCTTCAAATCAAACTATACTGTTATTTTGCCTTTATCCATTATTTTAGGAAGTATCATTATGGTACTCGCAGATACAATAAGCAGAGTGATCGTTCAGCCGGCAGAATTACCAATCGGTATTTTAACAGCTATTATGGGTGCTCCAGTTTTCATTGCCATACTAATTCGATTTAAAAAAACATTGTAATGTTAAAGGCAAAAAATGTACGATTCGCTGTAAAAAACCATCTTCTTTTAGATGAAATAAGCTTTGCTGCTGAAAAAGGCGAATTCATTGCCATATTAGGTCCCAATGGAGCAGGAAAATCTACTCTATTGAGCTATATAAGCAATGAACTTGAACAGAAAAACAAAACCGTTCTTTTTAAAGAGAAGCTTATTAGTCAATGGGATAAAAGAGAATTACCATTGCACAAGGCAAAGTTTTCACAGCATCAGGCAGGAGACATCACTCTTGAAATAAAAGATGTAGTTATGATGGGACGCTATCCTTATTTCGACAATACACCATCTGAAAAAGACGGACAAGCAGTGGAAAAATGGATGGAAGCAACAGATACCACACATCTGAAAAACCGCTCATACGAACATTTATCTGGCGGCGAAAGACAACGCGTACATTTAGCACGCGTACTGACACAGCTGGAAAACAATATAGAAAATAAAATCATATTGTTAGATGAGCCACTCAACAATCTGGATGTTTCACATCAGTTTAAGACGCTGGAAATCATAAAAAATCTGACAGAGAAAAACAATACGGCAATTGTAGTGCTTCATGACATCAATTTAGCATCTCAGTTTGCCGATAAAATTTTATTATTAAAAAAAGGTAAGCTGGTCGCTTATGACACTCCTGCAAATGTTCTGACCGAAGAAATGATCTCTGAGGTTTATAACTTTCCCTGCTATGTAAGTGTAAATCCGATCAACCAACAGCCTTTAATATTATTCGGACAAAATAAGAAATAATGCATACAACCTCATCATCATTAAAAGAACAGTGGAATGCTCTGAAGCAAGAGCGTCCCCAGTTAAGAATTCGAAACGCAGCGCAGGAATTAGGCGTGAGCGAAGCAGAATTGTTGGCAACACAAACAGGAGAGACGGTAACCCGATTACGTCCAGATTTTCAGGCGATACTTTCAGAGGTAGAATCTCTGGGGAAAGTAATGGCCCTGACCAGAAATGAAGAATGCGTACATGAGCGTAAGGGAATTTATTTAAACGCTGATTTCTCTTCACCACATGCCGGTCTTTTTGTAGGAGAAGATATCGATTTACGTATTTTCTGGAGTCATTGGAACAAAGCGTATGCGGTTGTTGATGAAACCGCTCACGGAATCAAAAAAAGCATTCAGTTTTTTGGGAAAGACGGTGAGGCGATTCACAAAATTTATCTTACAAAAGATAGCAATGACGAAGCTTTTGACATTTTAGTATCAAAATACAAAGCGGAAGATCAATCAACAAATGAAACATCCGAAAAAATGCCACTTAATCTGGATGAGAAACCAGACGGAGAAATTGATATAAAAGGGTTTCAACAAGCATGGTTAGATTTAAAAGATACGCATGATTTCTTTATGATGATGCGTAAATTTGGTGTGACCAGAACACAGGCTTTACGATTGGCTCCTGATCATTATCACGCAAAAGAAGTAAGTAAAGATGTTATCGTTTCTATGCTTGAAGAAGCATCTGCTGCAAAATTACCTATTATGGTATTTGTAGGAAATAAAGGAAACATACAAATCCATACAGGAAAAGTAAATAAAACATTATGGCATGGAGACTGGTTCAATGTAATGGATCCGGATTTCAACATGCATTTAGATATGAGCAAAATTGCTCAGACCTGGATTGTCCGTAAACCAACTGAAGACGGGATTGTTACTTCAATCGAAGTATTTAATGAAATGGGAGATATCATCATTCAGTTTTTTGGTAAACGCAAACCGGGGATCCCTGAATTAGAAGATTGGAGAACACTTATCAATAAGTTGTCTTAATTTTTTTGTTGTTTTTGTTATGAAGCGCCGGTCTGAGACCGGCGTTTCTTTTTACTCTTTAAAAGCATTCCATCCTTTCGCTTTTAAAGGGATTTTTGTGTTTTCTCTGGTCACGATATGCAACCCTTCATTTTCAGGTACAATGTGTCCAATTACACTCAAATGAGGGTTTCCTTTGATCTTGTCGTAATCTTCCATTTTAATGCTAAACAGCAACTCGTAATCTTCTCCTCCATTAATGGCAATAGTAGTGCTGTCAATATTAAATTCTTCACAAACATTTATAAACTGAGGATCAAGCGGAAGTTTATCTTCGTATACATTACATCCGACGCCAGACTGTTTACAGATATGAAAAAGCTCTGAAGAAAGTCCATCTGAAATGTCAATCATTGAAGTAGGTTTTACATCAAGATCATACAATAATGCTTTGATATCTTTGCGGGCTTCCGGTTTTAACTGCCTTTCAATTAAATAAGAATAATGCTCTAAATCCGGTTGGTTATTCGGGTTGACCAGAAAAACCTGTTTTTCTCTTTCTAAAATTTGTAATCCCATATAAGCTGCTCCCAAATCTCCTGTAACGACAAGCAGATCGGTATCCTTAGCTCCGGAACGATATGTAATATCTTTTTCTTCAGCCTCTCCTATCGCTGTAACACTAATGATAAGCCCTGTCTGAGAAGAAGTGGTATCGCCTCCGATTACGTCCACATTGTAGTAATTTGAAGCCAATTGTATTCCAGCATAGAATTCTTCCAATGCCTCTAATGGAAAACGGTTAGAAACAGCAATGGAGACTGTAATTTGAGTGGGTACGGCATTCATAGCACAGATATCAGAAATATTTACCACAACAGCTTTATATCCAAGATGTTTCAATGGCATATAACTCAAATCAAAATGTACACCTTCTACCAGTAAATCAGTAGAAACAACGACTTTATTCGATTTAAAGTCAAGTACGGCTCCATCATCACCTATTCCTTTTTCTGTACTCTGCTGCTCACTGACAAAATGTTTTGTCAGATGTTCTATCAGTCCGAATTCTCCCAACTGCTCTAAGGAGGTTCTTTTATTTTCTTTGTTGTCTAACATGAATCTGCCTTTATGATTTAATATTTAATGCGTTTGCATACAACATCTGATAATGTCTGAATAACAAAACTCAACTGAAGCTTTTTTTAAGAAAACCTCTCTAGGAATCCTTATACAGCAAAAGGTTTTGTGATCTTGAATCCGATTATAAAATTTCTATTTTCAGATTTTTTATTTTATTGATCGGATACAATATGTATTTATTTTCTGATTTAAGTTTTAAATTTATGCTGTCTATATACACAACAATACCGGAAACATCATCTTCTATCTTAATGACATCACCTACCTGAATCGATTTTTTCAGATAATAACTATACAAAACTTCGGTAACAATATCCTTGGATCCCAAAGCGAAAGAAAGTGATATGGAAGCGACAATCAATCCGAGAATAATACTTAGATTGTTTGTGATAAGACTCAGATCAAACCCCATCTGATTTAAGGCGATCAAAAGGAAAAAAAGAAAAACTCCACCGAGTATAAATGACTTAATAATCTTTAATCCGGCATTGAGCTGTAAAATCTGAAGAAATAAGTTTAATTTGCTTTTGAGCAAATTCGTCACATAAACCCCTATCGATAAAATAATCAGTCCACCTATGATACGCGGCAGATAACTGATGATTTCATTAATCACCAGAGTAACTCCCGGCATATTGAAAATATCGGCTCCGATTACAACAATGATCAGTACATAAACCAGTTTTATAAAACCGATTATAATTTTCCGGATGTCAAACTTAAAATTCAGGCTGTTTAAATAATCAATATTATTTACATAATGATTAATTTTATCAACCTTAGCAAGAATGAGAACTCGGCTTAAAATCTTAACAATAACTTTGAATAATATCCAGGAAACAAGGATAAAAAGCAGTACATAAAAAAACTTTATGAGAAGCATTTTTATATTATCATGCCAGATGCCTGACCATACAGCGGGATCTGAAATATTGTAAAAAAAATCACTATTCATTATTATTATCTTTTGAGTTATTGTCTTCTTTTAGATCTTTATTGGGTTTGTCACTGAATGAGGAAAATACCTGTGGAATACCAACCAGATAAAGTTCCGATAAGTCTATGGTCAATTTAATCAAATCGATATCATCCATCACCTTATCTTTTATCAAGCCAGGCAAATCTTCTTTAATTAATATTTTTTTAAAAGGGTTCTCCATACTAATTACAATGATTTATATTTCTTCATTACCTTTTGCTTGGATCGTTGTAATCTCATTTTAACTGCACTTACACCAATTTTTAATAACTCTGAAATTTCTTTAATTGATAAATCATCCTGATATTTCATTAACAATATAATTCTGTCCTGCACATCAAGCATTCTAAGAATTTCCTGCAATTTAGCATAATTAATCTGTAAAATATCAAAATCTTCTTCAGTGCCATTTTCTTCTCCCTCATCCTGAATATGCCCCAATTGATCGATATCTAAGTTGTATTTAATTTTTTTCTTGCTTATAAAATTGACACAAAAATTATAAGTAATTGAGTATAACCAAGTAGAAAACTTAGATTCATTTTTAAACGTCTTTAAGCTTAAATAGACCTTAATAAAAATATCATGTGTCAGATCCTGAGCTTCCTCTTTGGTATCCACAAATGAAAAACATTTGTTATACACATACGGAGCATATCTGTCATATAAAACAGAGAAAAAACGAGAATCTTTAGTGCTCAATGTCAACTTGATCAATTCCAGGTCATCTAATTCTTCTAAACTATTTTTATCTATTCTATTCATGTTTTATAAATGAATACAAAATTTAAGGTGGGTATCTCCTGTTTTAAAATGCAAATATACTATTTCTGTATTCGTTTTGAAGAGAAGATGTTACATATTATTTCCCCTCAACTGTACGGAATTTCAGAAATTCTTAAAAACATACTATTTATTTATGAATTACTGCACATATTAATATGATATGCATTATTTTTGTAGCTACTTATAACATTATAAGTATTTTATGTAAAATAAGAAAAAACATATCTATTACTATCCATTTCTTATTTTATAAGAGCAATATTTATGAGACAGCACTACTACTTGTTTTTATCCTTTTTGTTATCATATAGTTTGTTTTCTCAATCTACAGATAGAAAATATTCTTTTGACAGCATATATAACAAATTAGCCCGGGAGAAAACAGACTCCAATACAGACAGTGCTTTAAAAACAGCAGATTCTCTGTACAAAATTGCTCAAAACGACATTCAGCGGATTCAATCTCAAATGATTACCTCTCAGCTCCTGCAGCAAAAGGGGAAAAAAGATCAGGCTATTCAGATAGCTCTGAAAGCGTATGATATTGCACAAAACAACGAAAATAAGGAATGGCAGGCAAAGATACTGGGTCATTTATCTTCTTTGTACAGAGACAGCGGATTAAATGAAAAAGGAAAAGAGTATTTACATAAGGCGTTGGAAGTTAGCAAAAAGATTGTGAACAAAGATGAATCTTATCGTTTTCAGGGAAATGTATATCAGGAACTCTCCTATTATTCAAAGAATGAACAAAAAATAACCGACGCAATCACAAATCTAAAAAAAGGAAATCTTTACTTTGAAAAAATTTCAGATGTTCAATCAAAAAATTTTCTACTGGCTACCAATATGGAATTATTAGGAAGTAATTTTTTCTCACTCAAACAGATTGACTCCTCTCTTTATTATTACAACAAAGGATTAGATCATCTCAATCAGATCAATTTTAAAGAAAGTGCTCTCACAGGTTTTATATATAATGGATTAGGAGAAATTTATCTTTATTTGGGTATGTATGAAAAAGCAATTGATTATCTTCATAAAGCATATCTATTAGGAGAAGAATCCGATTTTTTTGCCTTGAAAGAGAAAAACTATCTGATTCTTATGCGTTATTACAAAGAAACCGGAAACCAAAAAGAATATCTGACGATTAATGAAAAATATCTGGCTTTAACATCCCAACTTGAGATTGCAAAAAAAAACACAACAACTACCCTCATAAGAGATTTGAATCATCAGGAAATGAAGAGTCAAAAAAAATTACTTTTATTGACATTCATTATTAGTTTACTGGTAATTATTATAGTTGTCTCTTTTTATATTTACCATAAAAAAAGAAAAAGAGACCTTTTAAATTTTGAAAAAATTCTGCTCACTCATGATGCAAATAAAAAAGTTGAAAATAGTTTCTCCAAGGTACAGCATCCTTCGGCAGAGACTACAAATATGGCTTTTGAAACAGAAGAAAGGCTTTTGAAAGAATTGAAGTTATTTGAAAAAAAACTGCTCTTTCTAAATGAAAATATTTCTTTAGCATCACTTGCTGTTGAGTTTAGTACCAATACAAAATATCTTTCCCATATTTTACGCAAACAATATCATAAAGATTTCAGTACTTACATAAATGAACTTAAAATAAATTACATTTTAGAGAAACTCAAAACAGAAAAAAAATACAGACAATATAAAATAAGTTATATGGCTTCTGAATGCGGATTTTCTACTCATAGTAAATTTACATCCGTTTTCAGACAAATTGCAGGAATAACTCCTTCACAATACATCAAATATCTGGAAAACAATAAGCTGTAAATATAACAGTCTGTTTTTCGTTATTTTCATTTGTTTAAATTATAAATTTATAAAAAACTCCTTTTAATGAGATGGTTACTCAAAAACTATGACAATGATGGAGAACATCAGAATTTTCAACGGATATTGATTGCGTTGATGTTTTTTCTTATCCTTCATTCCGTTCTCTTTTTAAACGGATATTTCAGTTTTGTAACCTTGCTATACGGTCTGATTCTGCAATTAAGTATCGATAGTACCAATAAAGATTTAAAACTTCTGACTATAAAAAATATTCTGTTATGTCTGCCTTTTATTTGTTTTTCTATGGGACTTTATTTCTATCCGGAGACATTGACCATGTATTTTATTTTTATAATCAATGGAGTGTTCCTTATCGGATATTCTTTCTTGGTTAACAGAAAATTATACAGTGGTAAAAAAGATATCCACAGTAATTGGGTTTTATTCAATAAATACTTCCTCATCATTTCTGGGCTTGTACTCATCATTTCCGGGTTCGAAATAGAAAGTGATTATTATTTTGATTTCGGTCCAAGAATTATTGCTGCTTGTTTGTTATTTGTAGAACTCATTTATGTATGGGTCATTCTCATTATACTCAACACACCTAAACTTATTACTGAAAATCAACCGGACATAAAAATTCTCAAATTCCCTACCCATAAGAGTAGTTTTCTCCATAAGATTGAAGATTATTTTTTAAGTTGTAACGATTATTTAGATCCTTCCTATAACTTTGAAAAGTTTTCAAAAGATATGAAAATGAATAAACAACAATTATCCCATTTTTTAAATAATGAATTACAGCTAAACTTTTATCAATTACTTGCTTTTTATCGCATCAAGTTCGCAAAAAAAAGAATCAGGGAATCTGCTCATATCTACACAATAGAAAGTCTTATCTTGGAATGCGGATACCATTCAAAATCAACATTTAATAAACATTTTAAAAATATTGTTGGAAAAACACCTTCTGAGTATAGGAATTTTCACCTTAAAAACAATGGATCAGATTAATATTTCTCAGTTATTATCGTCAATTTTTCTTTCTAATACCTTAATGCTTGCATCAACAGGCATCTATCTGCTTACACTAAAAAAAAGAACAAGGCTTGAAAAGTATGCTATTCTTATTTTAGCATTCATGATATTTCACGCTTTATGCGCATTTGTAGCGAACCTCTTTTTTTATGAAAATCTTTTTTTTAATATAGGCGCTCCTTTTAGCTTATTCTATGGGGTATTTCTCTTTGCCTTTGTTTTCTTCTTTTCTAAACAAGAAAAACAATCCGGTAAAATAATATTATGGCATTTCATAATTCCACTACTCTATAGCTTTGCCTTTCTTATCATCTTATCGGGACCGGAATACTGGAAAGATTATATTTATTCTTATATCCTTACACTGTATGTATTTACAAGCATGAGTTTTGTGATGTATGCTGCCTATACGTATTATATAGTAAAAACCAAGAAAGCAGTAAAAAACTACTTGAATGTCTATAAAAATCTACTCACAGAATTACTCATTTTACTTTGCTGTGTAGCGGTTCTTTTTATAGGATATACTTTTGGTTACAAGCCAGATAAATCAGGAGATCGTATTATTGTATCTTTAATACATTTTGCCTTGTTTGCTGCTACAGGTATCATATTCAGGCAACTCATAAAGAATAATTATAAAGAAAAAACAAATAATAAAAAGATAATATCCCTGAATGCATCGGTAAAGGAAACGGATAGTAAGCCGCAGAATACGCAAAATGAAATGGATTCTAAATATAAAAAATCCAAGCTTACTGATTCCATTCTAAGGAACTATGTTGAATTATTAGAAAATATAGACAATACATATTATTTGAATCCTGAACTCTCCCTACAGGCGGTAGCCAAAAAGATAGGGATATCCAAATATAATCTTACTCAGGTTTTTTCTGCAGGATTAGACACGAATTTCAATCAGTATGTCAATAAAAAAAGATTAACTTTTGCTGTTGAATTTCTGAAATCAGAAGATGATATGAGTATGGAAAGCATTGCATATGCCTGTGGATTCAATTCCAGAACCTCTTTTTACAGAGCTTTCAGCAATGAGTTTAAAATTACTCCTACTCAATTTAAAAATGTGAATAGTCATAATAAATAATTTCTTCAATTCTTGAATTTGGACAGCATTATAAAAATTAAAATTATAAACACCTGAAAATCAATGTTTCATTTTATTATCTCGAACTTTCACCTAATTTTTTGAAACATCTGAAGCCGATAGATATCCTATTTTTGCAGCTATTATTTGGTGACAAATCAGCTTATCAGAAAACTAAATTCATTTTCTGTCAAGGGCAATGAAGTTATTTATATTTATCAGAAAATTATAGAAAATATTTTATTTTTTCTTTAAAAAGTAAAAAATAGTCTTCGATAATACAAGGATATTAATAAAGCAATATAGTAATAATAATTAATACATACAATGCTTTTTTAAAATTTAAATAAATAAATGTGACTTTTTCTGATCCAATTGTCTAAAAAAGTACAAATCCCAACAAGGGAACAAATTATACAACTATTACAGAACAATTTTTAACGATATGATGACATACTACTACAAAACTTAGACTGAAGACGATTTAAAAAAAACTACTTTTTTTAATTTAACTATTTTATTCAGCAATTCCGAAACAACATTCTGAACTGGCTGTCTTTCCAATCGTGTCAATTGATCTCATTCAATAGCAGAAAAAAATTAACTATAAACAACTGCATGGTATTCCATGTAAAACATAAATCAAAATAAAAAAGAATGAAAAATAAATTACTTCCTTTAGCGGTAGTACTGCTTTCTGGCGCTTCTTATGCTCAGGTAGGGATCGGTACATTAACTCCGAACAAATCATCACAATTAGAAATAGTAGCTTCTGACAAAGGTATTTTAATCCCTCGTGTGGCATTAAATAATACAACAGATACGACAACAATAACAAACGGTAACATTAACAGCTTACTGGTTTTCAATACAACTGATAGTAATAATATCAAACCAGGATATTATTATTGGTTTATAGACAAATGGTTACGTATTATCAATCAAACCGATTTGGAAACTACCAATACAACAAATGAAAGCTTAACTGTAAATCCTGATCATAACTTAGTACTTACAGATAGCGATGGTAATACTATTTTTATTCCAATTGCTGATCTAAATATTATTACAACGCTTGTAAACAACAATGATGGTACGTATACCTATACTTCTGAGGACAACACCGTTACAACCATCAACGTTCCAGCTGATGTTATCAGTAATTTTCAAAACATCGTAAATAATACAACCGTATTAAACGAACTGATTGAAGTATTGAATGAAACTAAAGTAGGCGGTAATGTATATTACGACGGAACTACTTTTACCTATGTAGATAACGCAGGGATATCACAAACCATCAACTTCCAACAGATGGTACAGGATAATGAAACTGTGACTACTTTGGTAAACAACAATGACGGAACATATACCTATACTTCTGAAGACAACACCGTTACAACCATCAATGTTCCAGCTGATGTCATCAGTAATTTTCAAAACATCGTAAACAATACAACTGTATTAAACGAACTGATTGAAGTATTGAATGAAACTAAAGTAGGTGGTAATGTATATTACGACGGAACTACTTTTACCTATGTAGATAACGCAGGGGTATCACAAACCATCAACTTCCAACAGATGGTACAGGATAATGAAACTGTGACTACTTTGGTAAACAACAATGACGGAACATATACCTATACTTCTGAAGACAATACAGTAACTACTATCAACGTTCCGGCTGATGTCATCAGTAACTTTCAAAACATCGTAAACAATACAACCGTATTAAACGAACTGATTGAAGTATTGAATGAAACTAAAGTAGGTGGTAATGTATATTACGACGGAACTACTTTTACCTATGTAGATAATGCAGGGGTATCACAAACCATCAACTTCCAACAGATGGTACAGGATAATGAAACTGTGACTACTTTGGTAAACAACAATGACGGTACGTATACCTATACTTCTGAAGACAATACAGTAACTACTATCAACGTTCCGGCTGATGTCATCAGTAATTTTCAAAACATCGTAAATAATACAACTGTATTAAACGAACTAATCGAAGTATTAAACGAAACAAAAGTAGGCGGTAATGTATATTATGACGGAACTACTTTTACCTATGTAGATAACGCAGGGATATCACAAACCATCAACTTCCAACAGATGGTACAGGATAATGAAACCGTTACAACGTTAGTTAACAACAATGACGGAACATATACCTATACTTCTGAAGACAATACAGTAACTACTATCAACGTTCCGGCTGATGTCATCAGTAATTTTCAAAACATCGTAAACAATACAACTGTATTAAACGAACTAATCGAAGTATTAAACGAAACAAAAGTAGGTGGTAATGTATATTACGACGGAACTACTTTTACCTATGTCGATAATGCTGGGGTATCACAAACCATCAACTTCCAACAGATGGTACAGGATAATGAAACTGTGACTACTTTGGTAAACAACAATGACGGAACATATACCTATACTTCTGAAGACAACACCGTTACAACTATCAACGTTCCGGCTGATGTCATCAGTAACTTTCAAAACATCGTAAACAATACAACTGTATTAAACGAACTAATCGAAGTATTGAATGAAACTAAAGTAGGTGGTAATGTATATTATGACGGAACTACTTTTACCTATGTAGATAACGCAGGAGTATCACAAACCATCAACTTCCAACAAATGGTACAGGATAATGAAACTGTGACTACTTTGGTAAACAACAATGACGGAACATATACCTATACTTCTGAAGACAACACCGTTACAACCATCAATGTTCCAGCTGATGTCATCAGTAACTTTCAAAACATTGTAAACAATACAACTGTATTAAACGAACTGATTGAAGTATTGAATGAAACTAAAGTAGGTGGTAATGTATATTATGACGGAACTACTTTTACCTATGTAGATAACGCAGGGGTATCACAAACCATCAACTTCCAACAGATGGTACAGGATAATGAAACTGTGACTACTTTGGTAAACAACAATGACGGTACGTATACCTATACTTCTGAAGACAATACAGTAACTACTATCAACGTTCCGGCTGATGTCATCAGTAATTTTCAAAACATCGTAAATAATACAACTGTATTAAACGAACTAATCGAAGTATTAAACGAAACAAAAGTAGGCGGTAATGTATATTATGACGGAACTACTTTTACCTATGTCAATAACGCAGGGATATCACAAACCATCAACTTCCAACAGATGGTACAGGATAATGAAACCGTTACAACGTTAGTTAACAACAATGACGGAACATATACCTATACTTCTGAAGACAATACAGTAACTACTATCAACGTTCCGGCTGATGTCATCAGTAACTTTCAAAACATCGTAAACAATACAACTGTATTAAACGAACTGATTGAAGTATTGAATGAAACTAAAGTAGGTGGTAATGTATATTATGACGGAACTACTTTTACCTATGTCGATAATGCTGGGGTATCACAAACCATCAACTTCCAACAGATGGTACAGGATAACGAAACTGTGACTACTTTGGTAAGAAATGCAAACGGAACTTTCACTTATCTGAATGAAGCCAATGCATCAGTAACTATTGATCCAAATATGGTAAATGTTACGTATGAAAACGGTGTTTATACCTTTAAAGATGCAACAGGTACAACAATTACTGCTATAGATGCAAACGCTTCAGGTATTGTATACAACAATACAACTTCACAGTTAACTGCAGACAATGTACAGGACGCAATTGATGAATTAGCAGGGCGTAGAGGAAATATTTCCGGAACAGGACTTACAATTACTAATGGTGATAATGCTACATTAAAAAACACTTCTATCGCCATAACTCCGGGAACTGCAGGTCAATTGATGATCACTAAAGCTGACGGAACTACCGGATGGGTAGATCAGGATCAGATTGTTCCAATAACAACAAATACTTATGTTAATAACGGAACCAATACCCTTACATCAACGGTAAACGGAGAGATCGCATCCGCATCTATCATCAATACAGTTACCAATGCTATTAACGGAACATCTCTTGTAACAACGGTAAACGGTATTGCTTCCACAACTACAGACCTAAAAACAGCTATACAGGCTGGTCAAAAAACGACCAGAGTAAATGCAGGATCCAATAAAGTAGCAGTTACAACTACCAATCCTACAACTGATGAAACATTGTATACGGTTGACGTAAATGAAGCAAACCTGACCCTCAACAATATCGGAGGAACGCTTAATACAAATAAAATTACTCCTGGAACTGCAGGTCAGATACTAAGTGTCGTGAATGGCGTACCAACATGGGTTAATGATTCTCAAATTACGCGTGTAACTTCGAACACATTGACGCTCAATGGTAATCAGCTAACAAGTGATGTAAACGGTAATACTTCAAGTGTTTCCATAACAGATCTGAATGTAAACAGTACTAAAACCCTTACAGGAACAGGCATTACAATCAACGGATCAGCGTCATTAACAGGTGCTGTATTAAAAGATGCTACACTGGCAATTGCTAATGATGCGATTACTACAGATAAAATTGCACCGGGTGCTGTACAAACATCTGATATCGCCAATAATAATGTTACTGCCAATAAACTTAACTCAACGGGTGCTACAGCAGGTCAGGTAGCTACAGCAGACGGAAACGGAAATGTTACCTACCAGACGCCATCAGTCAATGCGGATAACGTAACCAACGGAAAAGCATTATCTTCTACCGATTTAGATTTATCAGCTAATGCAGCGACATCACTGTTAAAAAATGTGACTGCTAACATTAAAGCTAATGCTGTAACAGCAGATAAACTGGCAGATAACTCTGTTACACCTGTAAAAATTGACACTGCTGTAGCTGGTAACGGTTTAGTAAAAAATGCTACGACAAATGCTTTAGAAGTACAGGCAAATAACGGTTTGACAGTTGATGCTACAGATGATGCAGTACAATTAGGCGGCGCTTTAAAGAAAGCAACTGTAATTACTACGACTTCTAACTTTACATTGGCTTTGGCCGGTCTGCAAAGAGGAACCGCAGCAGACAGAATAGTAGTAGCTGATGCAACTTCAGGTGTGTTAAAACAATTAAAAGCAGCGATGCCTAAATTTTTCTATATGCCTTCGATTGTGATCCCTACACACAGCTCACAATTTGTTGCAGATCCAAATATTCCAGGAGAAAGTTTTGGTACTTTAAATTTGTATGCACGCTATACCCGTCAGTTCAATACACCGATGGCTTCTAATCCTGGAAAAACAACTGCATTACCAATACTACCGGCAAATGAACTGGATTACTATATTACATGGTATGACACTACTGTTTTTGCCAGTGTAACAGTTTCCAATACGGGAATATTAACATACACTATACAACCGGATGCTGATGTAACAGTAGGTTCATTTATGAATATAATATTTGCTGTAAAAGAAAACTAATGATGAATATACCATTAAATTTAAAAGAAAAGAGCGCTGCTTTGTCCGGTCTAATCTTAAGATTTTGCCTGACAGGAGTATTCTTGCTGTCTTTCCTTTCCGCAAATGCCCAGTTTACCATTACAAATGATTTCCGAAGTTCACAACCAACCGGAATCATAACTGGTGGTGGTGGTGGTACACAGGGAGTAGCTTCTTTTACCTCAGGGATTGTGGACCCTGTCGGAGCAGGATGGCTGCGACTTACTGCATCACAAACCAATCAGAGAGGATATGCTTATATTGATAAATCATTCCCTTCTACGTTAGGGGTTTTAGTTGATTTTGAATATAAGATGTGGCGCAATGACAGTAATAGTACAAGTGAATATTATGGAGGAGACGGTATCGGAGTTTTTCTATTTGATGCTACTTCAACCTTTCAATTGGGAGGATATGGTGGTTCATTAGGATATGCACCGAATACAGCAGGTGGTGTAAATCAGGGGTTAGCCGGAGGATACATCGGAATCGGACTGGATGCTTATGGAAACTACGGAAATAATAATGAAGGAAGAAATGGTCGTATTACAAGAGATGCCAACAATGATGACGTAGTCCCTAATACGGTTGTGTTAAGAGGACCTACTACAACAAACAGTACATCATCCACGGTAAATGGTGTGTTACCTACAAACCGGTTTTTATTCGGTACTAAATTAGGAGACAGAAGCGGAACTGCAGGAGCTATCAGACAACGCAATGAAGTTGATTACAACACAGCTCCGTATAACATCAGACCTACAGATAGTCAATTCTATAGAAGAGTACAAATAGAAATTAAACCTTTAGGGGGAAGTCTATACAACATTGTAGTAAGATGGCGCAAAAGTGGTTCAGGAGCTTTTACGGAATTAATCAATTATAATACACAGGATGTTCCTCCATCCTTGCTAAAATTAGGTTTTGCCGCTTCTACTGGTGGTGCGTATAATTATCATGAAATCAGAAACCTTTTAGTAACGACTCCGGGGAATCTCCGGGTAACCAAAAGAGCTGATAAAGAAACGTTGAGAAGTGTTGCTTCAACCAATAGTGCTAATGTTATCACTTATACAATTGAAGTAACAAATGATACTGATGCTGCCCTGCAGAATATTATCTTCTCAGATAAATTAACAGATACAAATGGCAATCTGGTTCCTAAAACAATGTTTAATATCACGAATATAACCAATTCAGGATTTTTAGCAGGCTCTTCATTGACTCAAAGTGCTACAACAAATGAGATCAACGGATCCTTGAATCTTGCAGCTAATAGTGTTGGTATTATTACGGTGACTGGTACATTGAGCAGTATTCCTACAGGAAATACACTTAAAAACACTGTAAATGTAATGCCTACAGATATTACAGACAATGATTTAGGAAACAATACAGCTGTTGTAACCACACCTGTTATTGCAGAAGATGTGGATCTTACGCTGTTAAAACAAACTATCGGACAGGAATGTATCAACTATACGACTGGCAATACTTATGAGCTTCGTGTCACAAACCTCGGTATATTAGAAGCTACCTATTCAAGACTTGGCAACAATACCAATCGTATTGTAGTAACAAAAGATATCCCTACCGGATATACATACAATGACAGTCAGACGAATTATACGACAAGTACAGCTACAGGCGGTACTGAGAGATGGTATCGTACTACACAGAGTATCACCGGCGGTACACGTTACACTTACGTAGCCAGAGGAGCAGCTAACGGAGCTCAGACCCTTAACGGATCCGGTATTATTATGGAGCCTAATTTTCCTATACGATATACCATAACACCTCCTGCCGGCACACAGTCGTATGATGATGTAGCAAAAGTTGAATATCGCGGTTCTAATGGTGCAGATTCATTTAACGGGACTGATATTGAGTTACCAGTCAACAGATTAAACAATACAATTACACAGACGGTGGTTTCAACACCTTCACAGCCTACAATTCCTAACAGTACAATATATTACTGTATGAGAGAAACCGCTACAGCACTTGTTGCTACTCCAAGTACAGGAAATACTCTGATCTGGTATTTAAATCAGGGAGGTACACCGGCTACAGTAGCTCCGACTCCATTGACCACATTAGCAGGAACAACCAGATATTATGTGAGCCAGACAAATGGAAGTTGTGAGGGACCAACCGCTACAATTGATGTTGTGGTATTACCGGCTCCATCAGCAGGTAGTCTTGGCAACAGTCAGATACTATGTTTAAACGGTACGCCTTCGGCTTTTTCCAGTACCCAAAACGGAACTGCAACAGGTTGGCCTACAGGCACAACAATCAGTTACCGTTGGGAAATTTCTAATGACGGATCAACAAACTGGACTGCTATTCAAGGTGTTACAACAGCAACCTATACACCTGCTATGCTGACAGCTTATGGCATCCGATATTACAGACGTATCACTTTGGCAACAATAAATGGGCATACTTGTCCGTCAGGAGTTTCCAATACTGTAACACTAAGAATGATCACTCCTACTCCGGGATCTATCTCAGGAGAACAAAAAGTATGTTCAGGACAAACCCCTGCACAAATAACATCTGAGAGTGTTGCGATGAGTATTTCAGATGCTGTAATTACCTATCGTTGGGAAGAATCTTTCAACAATGCAGCCTGGACAATAGTACCTAATGCAACGGCTATAACCTATACACCGGGTGTTAAAAACAAAATCGGTATATGGAAATACCGTCGTATTGCAATAGCTACAGTATCAGGAAACAGTTGTGAAACAGCTTCAAACGAAGTAATCATTACTGTTAAAAATTGTAAGACAATTTCAAATCCTATGTTACCTAATAAGGCAAAGAAATAATATACAATTTAAGAGTTACTAAGAACAATATTTAGGTAACAAAAAACAAAAAAGATGAAAACAAAAATATATTACGGAGCCCTGCTTTTACAAAGTGTTTTGTATGCACAAACACCGGCAGATTTTGTAAATGAGGGCAACCTTTCCGTAGCACCTTCTACTTTGGTATCCAGTTACTTTGACTTTTCCAACAAAGGCACTGGGAATGTAATCAACGATGGAGAGTTTTATTTCTATGGAGATTATAACAACGAAGGGCTGTTTAGTTTTACCACCAATCAGCGTACGGGTTATGTCGTTTTTGAAGGCAGCAACAAAACCATCCAAAGCATCAGCGGAGATTCTCCGAGTATGTTTTACGATGTGTTGTTCAATAAAGCGGGAACAACTTATTCCTTTGATCTTACCAATGACATCTCTTCTCAGGGTAAGGTTAACCTTCTTAACGGAGTAGTATTGATGAACAAAGAACAGGGAGGTGTTTTTATTTTCCTGAAGGGAGCTACTCATATCAATACTTCTGATAAAAGCCATGTTGACGGAGAAGTAACTAAAAAAGGAAATGAAAAATTCCGTTATCCAATCGGAAACGGAGGATATTATCGTTATGCTCAGATATCGGCTCCGGCAGCTGAAGCCGATCACTATACAGGAGAATATTTTCTAAAAAACTCTAATCCTTTATATCCACATACCAATAAGACAGGAGTTATTGAACTTATTGATGCTCAGGAATACTGGGCGGTAGAGCAAAAAGAAAATACTCAGGGATCAGTATTGCTTACCCTCTCATGGGATGAGCGTACCACCCCTGCAGCATTACTTGCCAATGAAGCCAAAGATCTGCGCATTGTGCGTTGGGATGCTTCTCAAAAACTATGGGTAGATGAAGGTGGTGTCGTAAATACCTCTGACAAAACAGTAACCACTCCTGTAGTAGTAGATGGTTTTGGCGTATTTACACTGGCAAAAATAAAAACGGACTTAGTATTGCCGGATGATATCGTTATCTATAACGGTGTAACGCCAAACGGGGATGGTTCTAATGATTATTTCATTATCGACAACATCCAGCGTTATCCGAACAACAGTGTTCGTATATATAACCGCTGGGGTCGTGAGATCTTTAAGACCACTAACTACGATTCCAACGGAAACGTGTTCAGAGGGTATTCAGAAAACAGTGCCAACTTCAAAGACGGAGAAAAACTGCCAACAGGAACGTATTACTACATTTTGGAATACGAATATACCAAAGACAATACTTCTCGTATGATCAAGAAAAGCGGCTTCCTTCATTTAGAAAACGACTAACCTGACAAGAACATCATGAAAAAAGTAACAATCAACCTACATCTTTCGCTCTTGTTAGGCTTGCTTTCCCTGAGCGGATTCGCGCAACAAGACCCACAGTTTACCCATTATATGTACAATACCACCAACATCAACCCTGCCTATGCCGGCAGCCGTGGTTCTTTGAGTATGTTTGGTCTGCACCGCAGCCAATGGGTAGGCCTTGACGGAGCTCCTACCACGAATGCTTTTTCTGTAAACACCCCTTTACAGAACTCTAAACTGGGACTTGGAGTCTCTTTTATCAACGATAAAATCGGAGTGATGAGTGAAAACACTCTTGCAGTAGATTTGTCTTACACCCTTGATCTGGCCGGTCGCAACAACAACAAATTGTCTTTCGGTATCAAAGGATCAGCCAATCTGCTGGATGTAAGCTACAGCAAGCTGAACCTTCACAATCCTACCGATCCGCAGTTTTCAGAAGACATCGCCAATGAGTTTACTCCCAACATCGGAGCGGGTATCTATTACCACAACGACAAAAGTTATCTGGGATTCTCGGTACCGAACTTTTTGGAAACCAAACGCTATAATGACAATGTGCAATCTACCATGCGTACCAAAATGCACTATTATCTGATGGGAGGTTATGTATTTGACCTTAATCCGGGCTTGAAATTCAAACCAGCCTTTCTGGTAAAAGCAGTTGAAGGAGCTCCGCTGCAGGTAGACCTTACTGCGAATTTCCTGATTCAGGACAAGCTGACCCTTGGAGCCGCCTACCGTTGGGATGCTGCCTTTAGTGGCCTCATAGGTTTTCAGGTTACCGATGGTCTTATGGTGGGGTATTCCTATGATGGAGAAACCACCAAACTGGCCAATTACAATTCAGGTTCCCATGAGATTTTTCTGCGTTTTGAACTGTTTAACAAATACAAACGAATCGTATCACCTCGATTCTTCTAAAGCGATCTTCTATGAAAAATATCTATAAAACGTTATCGCTTTGTCTCTTTGGTCTTCTGAGTCCGGTTGTTCTGGCTCAGCCCGGAGTAAAGAGAGCAGCGAAGGACTTTGATCAGTATGCGTATATTGATGCGATCAAAATCTATGAAAAAGTAGTCAAACGCGGTCACAGCAGTGCTCAAATCTATAGTGAACTGGGAGATGCGAACTATTTCAATGGTAACTATAACGAAGCAGCCCGCTGGTATGGCGAACTGTTTGCTCACTATCCGGATCAGGTTACTCAGAGCGCTTACTATTACCGTTATGCACAGAGTTTAAAGAGTACGGGAGCGGATGCATCAGCAGAGCAGTATCTGGAGCAGTTTGTGCAAAAGGCGGGAAGTGAATCAGCGTCTGCCGCTTTGATTCAAAAAGAGCGGGACTACAAAAAGGGCATTGAGAAAAACTCCGGCCGCTATACCATTGAAAACCTTTCCATCAACAGTCCTTATTCCGATTATGGAAGCAGTATTCACAATGGAAAGCTGCTATTTACCACGGCCAGAGATACGGGAAGTTTGTCTAAAAAAGTACACAGCTGGACGGATAAGGCATTTACAAGTATTTACAAAGCAGAGGTTGATACTGACGGATCTGTGACGGATGCCACTCGTTTTGACAAAGGCATCTGCAGCAAGTTCAATGAAGCGACACCTGTGGTTACCAAAGACGGGAAAACGATGTATTTTACCCGTAACAACTACAATGGTAAACGCGGATATGATGAGCATAAAACCACCTTACTGAAAATCTATAAAGCCACGTTTAGAGATGGTAAATGGGGTGATGTAGAAGAACTGCCTTTTAACAGTGATGCGTTCAACACGGCACATCCGGTGCTTAACGATAAAGAAGACATGATGTATTTTGCATCTGATCGTCCCGGAGGATTCGGAGCGTCTGATATCTGGCGTATTGCGCTGCACCCGAACGGTACTTTTGGCGGTCCTGAAAACTTAGGTCCTCATATCAATACCGAAGGCAGAGAGAATTTTCCTTTTGTAACAGCGAACGATGAACTGTACTTCAGCAGTGACGGTCGTCCCGGACTTGGAGGACTGGATGTGTTTGGAGTAAAAATCAAAGACGGCGGAGCATTTGGAGAAGTGATGAATGTAGGAACCCCGGTCAACAGTGCGTACGATGATTTTGCTTATATGATAGAGCAGAAGAGTCAGAGAGGCTTTTTCAGCAGCAACCGTCCCGGAGGTAAGGGCAGTGATGATATCTATGGCTTTACACAGACACGGGCACTGGAATTGGACTGTACACAGAAACTAACAGTACGGGTGATGGATGCAGCTACACAAGAAGTGATCACAACGGCTCTTGTGGACTTATACAGCAGTACATATAAGGAATATGGCAGCGGTAAAGCATCTCAAAACGGAGTGTACACCTTCACGTATGAATTTGAATGCGGCATGCCGTATCGTATAAAAGCGGCAGCTAAAGGGTATGTCACCAAAGAAGATTTGGTGGTATTACCACAAACTTCATCTGAGACGGTACATAACATTGCCTTGTCAAAAGAGAAAGTAAGAGTAGAAAAAGGGGATGATTTATTTAAAATTTTCAAATTAAACCCGATCTATTTTGATCTGGATAAACACGATATCCGTCCGGATGCAGCCACAGAACTTGCCAAGATTGTGGAAGTAATGAAAGAATATCCTCAGATGAAGATTGATGTGCGTTCGCATACTGACAGCAGAGGTTCTGACAGTTACAACATGAAACTCTCACAACGCAGAGCACAGTCTACAGCAAACTGGATGGTAGCTCAGGGAATCGACAGAAACCGTATTACCTACAAAGGATATGGAGAAACGCAGCTGATCAACTCCTGTGTAAACGGTGCCAAATGTACGGATGCCGAACATGAAGAAAACAGAAGGAGTGAGTTTATCGTAGTAGAAATGTAATATTACATATCTGTATAAAAAAAGCCTGACACCAATGATGTCAGGCTTTTTCTTATTTAAAAACCGAATTATTTTCGAGTAGTTCAGGGATCTGATTGTGATTTTTTATAGCTACTTTCATTCCGAAGGCTTTGATATGCTTCGCATGGTGAGCATCTGTTGCAGCAAAATCATACATTCTTTCTTTTAATAGTTTATCAGCTGTCTGAGCAACAGAATCTCCATAATAACCAGTCGAAGACAAAAGGTTTAACTGAAAAAGACACCCTACCTCTTTCAATCTTTTATATACATTAAAATCATTATGATAAAAGTTATAACGTTCAGGATGTGCCAGAACAATACGATATCCTTTATTGGCTAACTGAAACAGAATATCAAAAAGTTCCATCGGAGGGTTTATATAAGACATCTCTACAAGTACATAATCTTCTTTCAATGTCAGCAATCGCTCCTCGTTTAATCGTTGCAAAAAACTTTCATCCATCAAATACTCTGAAGCCGTATGAAGACCTACATCGGCAGACAATTCAGGTAATTCTGTTTTGATTTTTTCATACTGAGAAAGTATGGCTTCTTTTGTATTATCCCATACCATAGGAGTAGTATGAGGTGTGGTAATTAGTTTTGAAAATCCGATCTCTTTTAATGAGTCAATAAGGAAAACGGTGTCTTCTTTGGTTTTTGCCCCATCATCCAGTCCATACAAAATATGAGAATGAAAATCAACTGATTCTTGAGGAATCAATTCTTTTAAGAGAGGTTTTTTACTAAAAAATGAAATCATGGCAACTTTAGATACTATTTAAATTTTCTTTTCAGATTTCTTTGCTCCAAAAACAGTACCACAATGTTTAAAAAAATCAATGGCATGAAAACTTTTAATTTTTCAAGACCAACGAACGATAAATAAAGTACAAATAAACCTACTATACTATAATATAAGATACGCTTTATTTTTGATTCTTTTTTCACGAATATATACACTAAAAACAGCGGATTACACATGAGTACTACGTTATTGAGAGCCAACTCCTGATGAAAAGAATAAAAACCAGCCCCAATAAAAAAGACACCTAAAAATCCCATTACAAAAAAGTATGAATTTCGGAAAGACTGAAAGACAGATAAAACCATAATTATGAAACATATAGCTGAAAAAGTATAAATACTGTTCCAGGTTATACCTTTTTTCATAGGTGAAGCCTTAAAAACAGTAAGTGTTTCATCTGTCAATTTTTCATGTCCATTTTTAGAAATCTCAATAGAATGCATCAATTTATCCGGGAGAAATAGTTGATTGTTAATACGATCTACCTTAGCACCAAAAATAAGATTGATCCCTAATTTTTCAAAATAATGGGTTTCCAGATAATCATTTAAAATAGCTCTGTAAAACCTCTCGTTTTCTGGAAAATCTGTTTTTAAAGGTACAGGAAGTACTTCATTTAATAGATCAACTACTTTGGTTGTACAATTGTTATCAATGAATTTATATTGATAATAACGTTCTTGCGAACTCATATGTCGCCTTACCTCATCCCATATTTTTTGTTTTTGCGCAACAGATAAATTTAATGGCTGTTCATATACCGATCTGTTATCTTCTCTGTAACTCTCAACAAAGTCAGTATACCGGTTTGCGTCAAGATAATAGATCAAATCTCCTTTTACGAATTTGCCGTAAAAATTAGGCGTTCTGAAATCAAACATCCCATAATTGAAAACAACATCTATCTGCTCCTGTTCATCAACAACCCGCAAGGCTGTATGTCCAAACAAAGCATATAATTCATCAGAAGTTCCACAGGTAAGAACACTCATACGGGCATTTTCAGAAAGTCTCTGCGGTTGTGAATATCCTAAAAAAGAAAAACAACAAATTATCATTACAATTTGTTGCTTCATATAGTTAAAAATCAGTTTCATTATTTGCTAAAAATACTTAAATCCATTTTTAAAGAAAAGATATTGGAATACAAAGCTGCACTTTGATCACCTATATCCGTCAGTGCATAATCAATCTGTATGCCTTTATATTTAAATCCTAAACCAATATTGGGCTGAAAAGTAACTTTTTCTTTTCCGTCAATTTGTAATTCGTTTTGAAAATTACCCATTCCGGCTCTTAAAAATACCATCTCAGTATAGCCGACCTCAAATCCTAAAGATGGCTGAATACTGAAACCTCCTGAAGAAATCAATGCATTCGTTTCATAAAACTCTGTGTGAAGCACAGCAGCTGCCGTCAATCTCATCTTTTCTGACAAAGCAAAATCTTTAGAAGCTCCAATCTGGAATTTTGGCAGAGTAATCTCAGTAGTTTCCGGTAATGTCTGATTCTGACCTTCTACAGCATCTTTAATTTTGTCATATTCTTTCTGATTGATACTCCATGTATTGTAGGTTGTTGTAATATCTCTTACCATAACACCAAATTTCCAGTTACTTGGCGAGTGATACTGCACTCCTAAATCAAACCCAAATCCCCAGGATTTCGCAAAATCGCCGATGATACGGCGGACAACTTTTGCATTTGCGCCTATAGACAGCCCTTCAACTGAAAGCTTTCGTGCATAAGAAGCAGTAAAGGCATAATCAGCAGTTGAAAAAAGCTTGATTCTGTTATAATCGATATTACCATTCTGATCAATAAGTTCGGTAGTATTCATAATATCATCTACACCAAAACGGATTACAGATAAAGCAACTGCACTCTGTTCATCTACCGGCATAGCAAAGGCAGCATAATCATACTGAGCTATATTGGCAAAATAACTCGCATGCATAAGCCCGACCTGTTTATCCTTTAACTGCGTCAAACCTGCCGGATTCCAATAAGCTGAATTCACGTCGCCTGTCTGAGCAATCACGCTATTTGCCATACCCAGAGAAGCTGCATCAACCCCGATATTCAAAAACTCATTTGAATACTTACGTGTCTGTGCAAATCCCACGCAACTGATTAAAAATAAGAAATAGGATAAATGTTTTTTCACTTCGATAAAGTTTTTACAAAGATGATAAAAATTCTCAAATACTAAACTCAAAATATATCTAACTTATTGTGCCTTTTTATTATTAACACACAAAAATAAGATAGAATCTGTACTTGTAAACAACGATTTATAATATAATCTGACTCATTTTATATATGTTGAATAAGCTATTCATTTTGTATACATTATATCACAATCCACTTTTTGTTTTTTCAAAGGTCATTTAAAATTCCCTTTGCTTCTATTAGTTTTAGTTATAAAGAGTTTATATATTTTTCATGACTATTTCTATTTTATGGAGAAAGATTATACGATGCTGATTAGGAAATTAATTATATTTTCATGCTCCTGAAGGTTTAATTTTTTTCTAAGTCGGTGTCTTGCTATATTGATGCTGTTTTGGCTTTGCCCCGTAATAGCTGTAATATCTTTAGTAGAAAGATTTAGACGGAGAAAAGCTGCCAGTCTCAGATCGGTTCTTGACAAGTCAGGATACGACTCCAATAATATTCTGTAAAAATCCGCATGGGTCTCTTTAAACACTTTTTCAAACTCTTCTATATTTAAACCTTTTTCATTACTGTTGATTTCACTTAAAATAGAACTAATTTGCCTGTTTACTTCAGGTTTTCGCTTTAAATCTGTCAACTTCCTTTTTGTTACATCCAATATTTCATTCTTATGAAGTACTTCAAGACTTTTTTGAGTAATTTCTTTATTACGTTCCTCAAGTTTTTTAAGAAGTAATCTGTTTTCTAAACCTGTTTTTATCAATTTCACTTTCTGTAGTTTATAAACAAGAAACAGAATAACGCAACCAGTGACAAGAATCAGAAAAGAAGTAAAATAAATCCAGTTTTTTCTCCTTTGTTGTAAGGTATATAGCTGCTCTTTTAATTTTTGCTCATACTTAAACTCTATTTTTCCGATTTGTCCATCAATCATCTTATCAAGCTCATCTCTATATCCTCTGTTTACTTCATGTAAATAGAAATTAGCAAGTTGATGCTTTTTTTGACCCTCATATAAACTAATTAATATTTCTGAACTTGCTTTTTGAATCGTTTTATATTCAGACTCTTTACTTAATAAAAAGGCTTCTCTGAGATAATACTCTGTAGAATCTTCATTTTTAAGAGGTAAATTATAATGTAAATACCCTAAATTATAAAGTATCTTAGCCCTTTCATTTACTTCTTTGGATTGGAAAGCAACTTGTTTTGCCTTATAAGAATAATTTAATGCTTCCTTAAATAGCTGTAGTTTAAAACTGACTATGCCTAAATTTTGATATGCCATAAATATCCCCATGTTATCTCCTAATTTTATACTTTGGGACAATGCACTCTCATATATTTCTTTTGCTCTCTTATAATTTCCTTCTTTTTCTTCTAATATGGCGAGGTTATTATACAAAACATACTTCTTTGAAAGGCCTTCTTTTTCGTATCCTTGTAATGCTTCAGACCAGTATTCTTTTGCAACATTATTTTTGCCAATGTTGTAATACAGATTTCCAATATTCTTAAGAGTTATATATTGGTCTTTTGAATTTGTACTCTTTTGCAGGAGCAATTCAGAATGGTAGTAATTTAACGCATAAACATGTGCATCCTGAGAAGCATACAACGTAGCAGCCGTATCGTAAAGCTTTATCAGCAAGCTGTCTGGAAGTTTTTTTTCATAAGCCAAGATTTCATTAAGTAAGTTTAAAGCGCTTTTTTCATCCACATCCTGCAAACGTCTTATTTCCTTTAATACAGCAGTTATGTTATTATCGTCAATTGTATGTTAAGCAAACAGTTTAGAAGGGGAAGCAAAAAACAAAAAACACAGAAACAACGACAATAAAATACTGTACAACAAACCTTTAAATGTCATTAGAAATATTTTGAAATACCAAAATGCATCTTCGAAATATTTTGTAAGAGTAGTATTTTCTTTTTCCATAGTGGTACTATATTAAATTTGATATTAATAAAATCTTAAAAAAAAATTATCATGAGAAACAACCTTTTACTTACAATTTCTTTTTTATCCTCATCCTTTATTTGGGGACAAACTACAACTACTCTTTTCCACGATAGTTTTGAAAGTTATCAAGACTGGACTTATTCTGAGATTGGAAATTGGACACTCATTGACTCAGATGAAGAAGAACAAATGGGTATTTTGGGTGTCAGCTTTCCAGACAATTTGATGCATCCTTTTGCGGCAAAAATCATTAACAGCACAACAGCCGTCTCAAATGTAGCAGACATTAATATTCCCGGAATAAGAAATTATGAGGCCAGAACCGGGAATAAAGCACTTGGTATGTTTGCTGCCCTGCTTCCTTCTAACAATGATTGGATTATCTCTCCTAAAATTAATCTGGGACAAAGTGGAAACAAACTGAGTTTTTATGTGAAATCTGCCTATATGGACAACAATAAATATGAAAAATTCAGAGTCCTTATCTCAACAACAGACACTAATCCTGAAAGTTTCACAGCTTTTCCACAGGTTTATAACGATAATTATTTCAGCAACTCTGAATGGACTGAGTTCGTTATTGATCTCGATAACTACAGCAATATGGAAGTTTATCTGGCAATCAATTATATATCTGAAATTTATAATATTGATGAAATAGTTTTCCCTGAGCATCTTCAGAAAAGAGCTAATGCCCTCCTTTTAGATGATTTTACGGTAACTACCCAATCTTCCTTAGGAATTATTGACCATCAGAAAAACAAAAGAATCAATCTATATCCAAACCCATTTAAGAATGAACTACACATTCAGTCTGATGAATACATTCAAAAAATCAAAGTGTTTGACATGACTGGTAAACTCGTATTTGAAGAAGACACAAATTTCACAAAAGAGGCAATCAATCTATCCTTTTTAAAACCAGGAATTTATATTACTGAAATACAATATAACCAAGAAACTGAGCGTATCAAGATAATAAAAAAATAATTATAAGAAAAATAATTACATTAATCAAAGCTAAAAGATGATTCCATCATCAGAAAGTTGGTTTTTGAAAAATACCAGATAAGACATAAGGCTTGGAGATAGAATCCTGGCCTTTATTCAAAACCATAAAATGAAATTACTATTATCAGTTACTGTAGGCTTCCTCTACCCAATATGATCATGTCACCCGAAGAAGATATAGGTATATTCATATAGAAAATCCATTCTATTGTTTACCCCACAAAAATTATAATCCAAACCGATAAAACAAATCTAATAAAGAGATTCTCATCAATATATATTTAACTTATTTTGTACATTTGTTATTTAATCTCTAAAACACGATTCAACTTATGTCTATTAAGAAACATATTCCCAATGCCATTACTTTATTAAACCTTTCTGCCGGTTTGATTGCCCTGACTTTTGCATTTGACGACAATTTAGATATGGCTTTTTTCTGGGTTTGTATGGGAATTTTCTTTGATTTCTGGGATGGCTTTGCAGCCAGAACCCTAAAAGTGAAAAGTGAAATCGGATTACAGTTAGATTCGTTGGCAGACATGGTAACAAGTGGTGTTGTACCGGGACTTATCATGTATCGTATGCTGGCAAATATTCAGGAAAATCAGGAAATTTATAACCTGACACCGGAAACGTTTTATATGGGATTAGTGCCCTTTTTAGGATTTGTAATCACATTGGGAGCCTGCTACAGACTGGCAAAATTCAATGTAGATACCAGACAAACAGACTCTTTTATTGGTCTGCCTACTCCGGCAAATGCACTTTTCATACTGAGCATTCCTATGATTACCAAAACAACAGATTTTGAGTTTATTGAAACATTTTACAGCAATCCGTACACTTTGGTTGTGATCAGTTTTTTCAGTGCCTTTATAATGAATGCCAATATTCCGTTATTTTCATTGAAATCTAAAAATAAAGCGTTGAAAGACAATAAAGTTTCTCTATTATTTTTAGGAATAGCCGCTGTTTTATTACTGCTGTTTAAGTATGAAGCAATTCCGCTTATCATTATATTCTATATACTCTTATCCGTTATCATTAACTATACAAGTAAAAAAGCTGTTTCATAGAAACAGCTTTTTTTATTGTCCGAGTCCCATAATACGTTTTACATATTTGCCTACAACATCAAATTCGAGATTTACAGTCGTACCTACTTTATATTTTTTGAATAGCGTATTCTCTAAGGTATAAGGTATAATGGCTACACTGAACGTATTTTTTCCTGAATCAACGACAGTTAAACTGGTACCGTCAATAGTAATGGATCCTTTTTCGATGGTAATATTCTGAAGATCTGCATCATACTCAAAAGTAAAATAAGTGCTTCCTTCTGCATCCTTAATATCTTTGCAAACCGCAGTCTGATCTACATGTCCCTGTACAATATGTCCATCTAACCGATCACCCAGCTTTAGTCCTCTTTCCAAATTAACCAAATCACCAACAGACCATTCACCAATACTGGTTTTGAGCAAGGTCTCTTTAATAGCAGTAACTTTAAAAACAGATGCGTCAATAGCCACAACTGTTAAACAAACCCCGTTATGAGACACGCTCTGGTCTATTTTAAGCTCCTGAGTAAAAGTACTTTTAATATACAAATGAACATTTTCTGCCTCCTTTTCAATATTGACGATCTCGCCAAGTGTTTCCACTATCCCTGTAAACATAACTAGATTTATTTTACTAACTTTGTATCAAAATTAGCAATAATTACCCTTAAATAAAAATGTATAAAAAAGGAGAAAATATAATATTAGGAATTTCAATCGGTGACATGAACGGTATCGGATCAGAAGTTATTCTAAAAACTTTTGAAGATACAAGAATGTTAGAATTCTGTACTCCGGTTATTTTTGCCAACGCGAAATTACTGACTTTTATAAGAAAGATAACTGAGAATCCTTCCATCTCATTACACGGTATCGATGACCTGAGCCAGATTGTACCTGGAAAAATAAATGTATTAAATGTATGGAAAGAAGGGGTCAACATTGAACTGGGTAAAGAAGATGAAAATGTAGGAAAATATGCTGTAAAATCTTTTGTAGCCGCTACAGAAGCATTAAAAAACGGCTCTATTGATATATTAGTTACAGCACCCATAAACAAACATAACATTCAATCTGAAGATTTTTCATTTCCGGGGCATACAGATTATCTGAATCAGGAACTTGAAGGCCAGGCATTGATGCTCATGGTACACGATACCCTTCGGATAGGACTCCTGACCGATCATATCGCTATTGATCAGGTTAGTAAAGCACTGACACCAGAACTGATTACACAAAAAATCCAAACAGTTAACCAAACATTAATACAAGACTTCAATGTGATACGCCCGAGAATTGCTATCTTAGGGTTAAATCCGCACAGCGGAGACAATGGAGTGATCGGAACAGAAGAACAGGATGTTATAATTCCGACAATAAAATCCTTGTTAAATGACGGCTATATTGTTTCGGGTCCTTTTCCAGCCGATGGTTTTTTCGGATCAGAACAATACAAAAATTATGATGCAGTAATTGCTTGTTATCACGATCAGGGGCTCATTCCTTTTAAAACACTGGCATTTGGAAATGGAGTAAACTACACAGCCGGACTCAATAAAATAAGAACGTCTCCGGATCACGGAACCGCTTACAACATTGCCGGAAAAGGAATAGCAGACCATACCTCTTTTAAAGAAGCAGTTTACTTATCTCTGGATATTTATAAAAATAGAAACGAGTATTTGCAAAGCATAGAAAACCCGTTAAAAGTGAGACAAATAAATTAATAACAAAAAAATGTTGATAACTTATTTGTTATTGTAATATTTTTTTATCTTTGCACGCTCAAATAGATTGTTATGATTAGTGAAAAAGATTTTTTAATCCAGTTCTCTGGATTAAAGGTGGGAAAACATCAATTTGAATACCAGATTGATAAAGATTTTTTCAATTTGTTTGAATATGATGAATACAACGGCGCAGACATTGTAGTAAAAGTGCTTTTAAACAAAAAAAGCACCATGTTAGAGCTAAGTTTTCAGCATAAAGGAACAGTAAACGTTCCGTGTGACATTACCAATGAAGATTTCGATCTTCCTATAAAAGGAAATCTGTCTTTATTAGTAAAATTCGGAGAAGAATTCAATGATGAAAATGATGCGTTCTTAATCCTTCCGCACGGAGAATTTCAAATGAGTGTAGCACAATACATTTATGAAATGATTGTACTATCGGTTCCGCAAAAAAGGATTCATCCGGGTGTAAAAGACGGTACGTTAGAGTCACCAACTCTGGATTACCTATCGCATCAGGCGGATGAAGAACCAAAAGAAGAGAATAAAGAAACAGACCCCAGATGGGATAAATTAAAACAACTATTAACGGATAAATAAGACTGTAAGATGGCACATCCTAAAAGAAAAACCTCGAAAACAAGAAGAGATAAAAGAAGAACTCACTACAAAGCAGTAGCACCAACTATCGCTACCTGCCCTGTAACAGGTGAAGCTCACTTATTACACAGAGCTTACTGGCATGAAGGAAAATTATACTACAGAGGTCAAGTTGTAGTTGATAAAACACCGGCTGAAGCATAGTAATCAGGTTTTAAAAAATAAAAGAAACTCTCGCATCAGTGAGGGTTTTTTTTTATCAAAAAACAGCATTTTGAGTTCAAAAAAATCATTTTCAGACTAAAAAAGAGCTTAATCCGTTTTTTTTTTGTAATTTTCACGACTTTTTGAACTTTTTAAAAAATAAAAAGTAAGCCTTTTATGACAAAGATAACAGCAGCCATTACAGCCGTTGGTAAATATGTGCCAGATTTTGTTCTTTCTAACAAAGTGTTAGAAACAATGGTAGATACAAACGATGAATGGATTACTAGTAGAACAGGAATTAAGGAAAGAAGAATTCTGAAAGACCCTACAAAGGGAACTTCTTTTCTGGCCATTAAAGCAGCCGAAGATTTAATAGAAAAATCCGGCATTGACCCAAAAGAAATAGATTTAGTATTGCTGGCAAGCACAACTCCTGATATGCCGGTAGCAGCAACAGCAGTATATGTAGCTACTCAAATCGGAGCAACAAATGCTTTTGCTTATGATCTGCAGGCTGCCTGCTCGAGTTTCTTGTATGGTATTTCAACCGTTTCAGCTTATATTGAATCTGGTCGTTACAAAAAAGTATTACTGATCGGAGCCGACAAAATGTCTTCCATCATTAATTATAAAGACCGTGCTACCTGTATCATTTTCGGAGACGGAGCCGGAGCTGTTCTTTTTGAACCTAATAACGAAGGACTCGGGTTTCAGGATGAATTCTTAAGAAGTGACGGTATCGGAAGAGAATTTCTAAAAATAGAAGCCGGTGGATCTTTACTGCCTCCATCAGAAGAAACGGTAAAAAACGAACAACATTATGTGCACCAGGATGGAAAAACAGTCTTTAAATATGCTGTTTCCGGAATGGCAGACGTGAGCGAAAAGATCATGCAGCGCAATAACCTTACAAAAGAGCAGATTGATTGGCTCGTACCTCATCAGGCCAACAAAAGAATCATAGATGCTACTGCCAACCGTATTGATTTAGACGAATCAAAAGTAATGATCAACATTCAGAAATACGGGAATACTACCTCAGCAACCCTACCCCTATTATTAGCAGACTTTGAGCAACAACTTAAAAAAGGAGATAATCTGATATTAGCTTCTTTTGGAGGAGGTTTTACATGGGGAGCCATATACCTAAAATGGGCATACGACACAAAATAGAATACTGAATAACAAAATAAACTAGAGAGAAATGGATATTAGAGAAATTCAAAATTTAATTAAATTCGTAGCAAAATCAGGTGCTACAGAAGTTAAATTAGAAATGGATGATTTCAAAATCACTATTAAAACAACAACGGAAGGAACTGCAACAGAAACCACTACTTATGTACAACAAATACCTGTAGCTGCAACAGCTCCTCAAGCACAACAACCAGCGGCAGCTCCGGCTCCGGCTACAGAAACAGCAGCTCCTGTTGCAGCAGCAGAAGACAACAGTAAATACATCACTGTAAAATCTCCGATTATCGGTACATTTTACAGAAAACCGTCTCCAGACAAAGCTCCTTTTGTAGAAGTAGGCGCGTCTATCAAACAAGGTGATGTGGTATGTGTTATTGAAGCAATGAAATTATTCAATGAAATTGAATCAGAGGTAAGCGGAAAAATCGTAAAAGTATTAGTTGACGATTCTTCACCTGTTGAATTTGACCAACCTTTATTTTTAGTAGACCCATCATAAGAAATTTTAAACAGAAGTTCTATTAAAACTATCTAAGAGAACCTTTTAAAATTTAGAATCTAATTTAAAATTTCAAAAAAGATGTTTAAAAAAATATTAGTCGCTAACCGAGGGGAGATTGCATTACGCATCATCAGAACCTGTAAAGAAATGGGTATCAAAACAGTCGCTGTTTACTCAACTGCTGATGCCGATAGCTTACATGTTAGATTTGCTGATGAAGCTGTTTGTATTGGTCCTCCTCCAAGCAATCTGTCATACCTTAAAATTCAACATATTATTGCAGCAGCAGAGATAACTAATGCAGATGCAATACATCCGGGATATGGTTTCCTATCAGAGAATGCCAAATTTTCCAAAATCTGTGAAGAACACGGCATTAAATTTATTGGTGCTTCTCCTGAGATGATTGAAAAAATGGGTGATAAGGCTACTGCTAAAGAAACCATGAAAAAAGCCGGCGTACCAACGGTACCCGGATCTGACGGTTTGCTGGAATCGTTAGAGCATGCAAAAAAAATTGCAAAAGAAATCGGTTTGCCAGTGATGATGAAAGCTACTGCCGGTGGTGGTGGTAGAGGAATGAGAGAAATCTGGAAAATCGAAGACCTTGACAAAGCATGGGAAAGCGCTCGTCAGGAGGCAGCAGCTGCATTTGGAAACAATGGTATGTATATGGAAAAACTTATCGTTGATCCAAGACATATCGAAATTCAGGTGGTTGGTGATGCTTATGGTAAAGCATGTCACCTTTCTGAAAGAGACTGTTCGATCCAAAGACGCCATCAAAAACTTACAGAAGAAACACCTTCACCATTTATGACAGACGAATTACGTCAGAAAATGGGAGAAGCAGCTGTAAAAGCAGCAGAATATATTAAATATGAAGGAGCGGGAACAATCGAATTTTTAGTAGATAAAGATCGTAATTTCTATTTTATGGAGATGAATACCCGTATTCAGGTAGAACATCCTATTACAGAACAGGTAATTGACTATGATTTAATCAGAGAACAAATTCTTGTAGCTGCAGGGGTGCCTATCTCAGGGAAAAATTATCTGCCACAACTTCATTCCATTGAGTGTAGAATCAACGCAGAAGATCCGTTTAATGACTTCAGACCTTCACCGGGTAAAATCACGACGCTTCATGCACCGGGTGGACATGGTATCCGATTAGATACTCACGTTTATTCAGGATATACGATACCACCGAATTACGATTCAATGATTGCTAAACTGATTACTACAGCTCAGACCAGAGAAGAAGCAATTAACAAAATGAAACGGGCACTCGATGAGTTTGTAATAGAAGGAATTAAAACAACTATTCCGTTTCACAGACAGCTGATGGATGATCCGAACTATGTTGCCGGAAATTACACAACAGCATTTATGGAAACTTTTCATATGAAAAAAATAGAAGAATAGTCATTCCTCTGTTTATAATAAGCTAAAGGTCAGGAAATTTTCCTGACTTTTTTCATTTATACCAAAGAACCCGAAGATTCAGGCATAGATTGAAAAGGTATTTTATCGAAAATATAATTCACAGAAAGATAACATAAAAAAATAATTGCAAAATTTAAAAAAAAGTATATCTTTGATGCATTATTAATTATATTTTTTATTAAAATGAGAACAGGTAAAGTAAAGTTCTTCAATGAATCTAAAGGATTCGGTTTCATTACTGACGAAGAAACAGGTAACGACATTTTTGTACACGTTTCAGGAATTAAAAGTAGAGAGTTACGTGATGGTGACACCGTTTCTTACGTGGAATCTGACGGTAAAAAAGGTAAAATTGCTTCAGATGTTGTTGTTATAAGTTAATCATATTACAATATATATTTTTTAGTACAACCTTTACAAAAAAGCATCTCTAACGAGATGCTTTTTAGGTTTATCAACATATATTATATACTTACTCCTTAGTTACAATCTGTACTGTATCTCTGTTTACCTGTTTTAATAAAACCGTTTTATCTTTTACCACACGTTCCAATGCTTCTTCTGTAAAATGACGGATGGTATATAACGACACTTCCTCATTAAATGTGACATTGAATTTTTTTGACAATTCGTCTTTCAACGACTCAAAATTATTAAACTTGTCCTCTACACATACAGAAAAACTGATTGCCGAATTTTGAATAACATTTACTTTAATATGATTTTCATCAAATATCTTAAAAATATCACTGATATGAGATTCCATAATAAAAGAAAAATCTTTAGAGGCTACTGAAAGCAGCAACTGCTTTTTCTTTACAATAAAACAAGGAACATACGGTATCAGATCTGCTCCTTTAGTTACAGAAGTTCCAGAAAGTTCAGGATGTATAAAGGATTTCACATACAACGGTATCTCTTTGTTTCTTAAAGGCTGAAGTGTTTTCGGATGTATTACTGATGCACCATAAAAGGCCATTTCAATAGCCTCATGATACGAGATCTGATCAAGTAATATGGTATCTTCAAAATATCTTGGATCGGCGTTAAGAACACCCGATACATCTTTCCATATAGTCACACTTTCTGCATCAAGGCAATAAGCAAATATAGCAGCGGAATAATCAGATCCTTCTCTGCCTAATGTCACAGAAAAATGATTGGGATCGGAACCAATAAATCCCTGCGTAATATAAAGCTTATGGGACTGAATCTGACTTTGAATTGCTGTAGCTGTTTTCGACCAGTCCACAACAGCATCCCGGTAGGTAGTATCCGTTTTAATAAGATTTCGGGCATCGATCCATACATTATCAACAGCATGCTCATTCATATATAAACTTAGAATCGTAGTAGAAAGAACCTCTCCATAGCTCACAATCTGATCGTATACAAAATTATAATTGGGTGATTTATTATTGCTCAGAAAAAAACTCATCTCATTAAACAAAAGCTCCGTTTTGCTATAAACCAGATGGTTTTTATCTTCAAACAACTCATTAATGATATCAAAATGGTAGCGCTTGACAAGTTGGAGGCTTTCATCAAGATTTTCCGGTTTATCAAAATAGTTATTTACGACATCTTCCAAGGCATTTGTCGTCTTGCCCATAGCCGAAGCTATAATCATACTATTGGTAAACCCTATTGTTTTTAAAACATGCAATACATTGTGTACTGCTGTAGCATCTTTAATCGATGCTCCTCCAAATTTGAATACTCTCATTTTTTTTAATTAAAAGTCATTGTAAAAAGATTAAATTCTGTTTATTTTTTTAAAACATACGAAAATACGAATCCTTTTTTCTTGTTACAAAAACATTTTCCTTATCCTGTAGAATATTTTCAATATGGGGAAAAGAATGTTTTTTTTGTCGATATTTGCACAACAAAACAACACAAACAATGGAACAAAGACACATCACTTTAGGTGAGTTCATTATTAAAAAACAAACAGATTTCGCTTACTCTACGGGAGAATTATCCCGTTTGATGAATTCGATACGTCTTGCAGCAAAAATTGTAAGCCAGAAGGTAAATCAGGCTGGACTTGTAGACATTTCCGGATCATTCGGAAAAGAAAACATTCAGGGAGAAGACCAACAAAAATTAGACGTGTTTGCCAATGATGTTTTCATTCAAACTCTTATTAACCGTGAGATCGTATGTGGAATCGCTTCTGAAGAAAATGATGATTTTATCTGTATTCCGGGAAGAGATAAATCTTATTCCAATAAATATGTTTTATTAATGGACCCATTAGACGGGTCTTCCAATATAGATGTGAATGTATCTGTAGGAACCATTTTTTCTATTTATCATAGAATTTCTCCTATAGGAACACCTGTAACTAAAGAAGACTTTTTACAAAAAGGAGTCAATCAGGTAGCAGCGGGTTACGTCATATACGGTTCCTCTACTATGCTGGTATATACTACAGGAAAAGGTTTGAACGGATTTACATTAGACCCTGCTTTAGGTACATTTTTTCTTTCTCATCCAGACATGAAAATTAAGGAAGAAGGATATATTTATTCTATCAATGAAGGAAATTACATCCAATTTCCTCAAGGTGTAAAAGACTATATCAAATATTGTCAGGCAGAAGGAGACAACAGACCCTACACAGCCCGGTATATCGGAAGTCTGGTAGCAGATATCCATAGAAATATGCTGAAGGGAGGTATCTATATCTATCCGGGATCAGCAAACAGACCGGAAGGGAAATTACGACTACTGTATGAATGTAATCCTTTTGCCTTTATCATTGAACAGGCAGGAGGTAAAGCATCAGATGGCTTCAGAAGAATAATGGAAATAGAACCAACGGAATTGCATCAGAGAATTCCTTTTTTCTGCGGAAGCAAAAAAATGGTAACAGATGCAGAAGCATGTATGCAGAATGCAAAATAAAAAAAGCTGGCAGTTGCCAGCTTTTTTTATAGAAGCAATACTTCCTGAACAATTACCTCCGTTACATACCTCTTATTTCCTTCCTTATCTTCATAGTTCCGATAAGTCAGCTTACCTTCAATGGCAATCTCCTTTCCTTTCTCGACAAATTTTTCAAAAATTTCTGCGTGATTCCAGCTTACCAGATGATGCCACTGAGTAGTTTCCACCTTTTCTCCTTTTTCATTATAATAAACCTCATTAGTGGCAAGTGAAACGTTCGCCACCTTTTTTCCCTGTCCCACCTCTTTTACTTCAGGAGTACTTCCTACTCTACCGATTAACTGTACTTTGTTTCTTAATGCATTCATGGCTTAAATTTTTTAGTTATACATTTTTATCGTCACAAAGATGCAACAGCCAACAACCTTTAGCCGTATATAAAATACTTACTTTCGATTGTAAGTATTTGTTGTCGAATATTATTTATCATAATTATGAAATACTGTTATTTTTTTTTACATTAGATCTAATTAACTTAAAAACAAACAATTATGATCAATATATTAAAGAAAACAAGTTTTTATTTGATGTTTGCAGCTCTATCTGTTTCAATGATTATTTCTTGTAATAATGAGAATGGGGATCAAGATCAAACTAAGAGAAATGAAAACTTAATAGTAAGAAAATCGGCTGAACAGTTTAAAGCTTATTACACGTCGGATGATGATAAAGAAGCTGTTATCGGTCAACTTGTAGGAGAATTTTATTGGTATATAAATACTGATTTAGGCTTTGACGCAGATAATGGAGATGAAATAGAATTTGATGTAGCAGATAATAAAAAAGAAAAAAGCATCTCTATTATGATAGACAATCGAATTATTAACAGAAGTTTGTCTCCTGATGAGATGATGTGGGCAAATGCCTTTGATAATAATTTAGACAAAACTAATAATACTATATTAGCGGCCGGAAAACAAAAACTATATTCACAGTGTTCAGGGGGTAAAAATGATAGTAAAACCCTTACTGTTGATAGACCCTATGATATAGAGACAGCGACTAAATCCGGAAAAGAAATGGCCCCTTTTATAGACGCTTGTTTAAAAGGAGGTGGATGTGTTTTAATTTGTAAATCAAGTGTTAAAGTTTCAAAAGGTTAAATATGAAAAATAAAATTTTAAAATTATCTTTAATATTCCTAAGTGTAATAGGAACCTCTTGTTCAAATGATGAACAAAATTTTAACAGTAAAGATGAAAATCAGCAAAAAGTAAAATTGTCTGGAAAGGATTCTAAAGAAATTGTATTCAAAGAAGTGCCATACAACAGTTCAAACAAACAAATAATTATGGACGCTTCAATGGAAGATCTATTAAATTATATATATTTTGACTTAAAATTTAATTCCGATATACAAGAAGTGACTATAATTGTTAATGATAACAAGATGGAGAATAGTTTTACACTTAGTTATGATTTACATGATTTAAATTTAGAAAAAACACCGACAGGAAACATAACATTTGCAGCAGGAAAAGAAAAGTTACAAATACATTGTTCAGGTGGTAAAAATGATGGAAAATATAAAATAGTAGATAAGCCTACTTCTGAATTGGGTGCTAAATGGCTTGCTATAAGGTTAAACAGTTTCTTTAATGACTGTTTAGATAATGGTGGATGTATAGAAGTTTGTACATATTCAGCCACAATAAAGAAATAATTTTAAAATTATATTGTATTTAAACAGTTTGATTGTTTATTAAACCATTTTACTTTAGCTTCAATAAAATTCACTTGTTGAGTGTTGCTTAGACTTTCTCGATACATTGTAATTAACTCTATGTGAAAAAGACTATATCAAATATTGTCAGGCAGAACGACACAAACCACCTTAAACAGCCCGGTATATCGGAAGTCTGGTAGCGGATATCCATAAAAATATCTTAAAGGGTGGTGTCTATATCTATCCGGGATCAACGAATAGACCTGAAGGAAAATTACGACTGCTGTATGAATGTAATCCTTTTGCCTTTATCATTGAACAGGCAGGAGGTAAAGCATCAGATGGCTTCAGAAGAATAATGGAAATAGAACCAACGGAATTGCATCAGAGAATTCCTTTTTTCTGCGGAAGCAAAAAAATGATAACAGATGCAGAAGCATGTATGCAGAATGCAAAATAAAAAAAGCTGGCAGTTGCCAGCTTTTTTTATAGAAGCAATACTTCCTGAACAATTACCTCCGTTACATACCTCTTATTTCCTTCCTTATCTTCATAGTTCCGATAAGTCAGCTTACCTTCAATGGCAATCTCCTTCCCTTTCTCAACAAATTTTTCAAAAATTTCTGCGTGATTCCAGCTTACCAGATGATGCCACTGAGTAGTTTCCACCTTTTCTCCTTTTTCATTATAATAAACCTCATTAGTGGCAAGTGAAACGTTCACTACCTTTTTTCCCTGTCCCACCTCTTTTACTTCAGGAGTACTTCCTACTCTACCGATTAACTGTACTTTGTTTCTTAATGCATTCATGGCTTAAATTTTTTAGTTATACATTTTTATCGTCACAAAGATGCAACAGCCAACAACCTTTAGCCGTATACAAAATACTTACTTTCGATTGTAAGTATTTGTTGTCGAATAATTACATAGAAAAGATCTTCGGAAATATCGTATTTTTGTAACAAACTATAAAAACTATGAAAAGCATTTTATTCGTATTGTTTATTGCTCTTTCTGGCTTGAGTGTAAAGGCACAGTCAAAGCTGGCCGTAGTACAAAAAGAAAAAGCAGCTCCTGTATATATTACCAGAACAATCGATTCGGAAATTATTACGGAATTGGCTCCCGGAACCTTTGTATATACTGAAAACTCAACTCAGAACCTTGTAAACATCCAATTCTTTTCAACTAAGAATGGAGAACTTACGGAAGGTTTTGTAGAAAAAAACCTGCTTTTTGTCATTGAAAATAAAAAAGCAAATGAGAAAAAAATATTCTATAAAAACTTTTTAGAAACTTTCATCACAAATGCGAACAAAAATAAAATAGATATCAAAACACTTGATTATAATTATAATCTATTGAGCAGTTACATCACAGAACAAATTTGTGAAACCAAAGATTCAGAATTACTTGTCAAGTTTGTAGAGTCTTTGGCTTCAATCTCAACTTATCTTGACGAAAAACAGGAATTTACTTTGGCAGAATTACTGATCTGTATGCAAAACAGTTTTATAGACTCTTTAAATGCCATTCCGAACATCAATGAAAAAAGAGCGCTGACCAACCACCTGATTACTGGTTTAAAAGATTACTATGCGATAGATGATGTAGAAGATCCTACTCATAAAGAATTTCAAAAAAATTATCTGCTCATTAAAAAAATTACATTTTAATATGATCACATCAAAATTCAGCCCTTCTGTTTATTTTTTCAGTTTTCTGCTGTTAAGTTTTCCGTTTATAGCAGCCTATTTTATCATCAAAATAAACAATCTGCTTAAGGGAGAACTGACTTGGGGAGTTATTATTTTCTTTATTATATTCGGAATTATCGGAGTACTCGTTACCATTTGGGGATTGTTTGTAGAGATGAACCTGCGAATGGCAAAACTGCGTATCGATGCTGCTTCTATTGAAATCATACAAATGCTTGGATTTGGAACCAAAAGAAAACTGAACTTTTCAGACATTGACGGGTACATTATTAAAAGTTTTAAATCACGAGGACAAACACAGGAATATTTTTATCTGATCAAAAATCAAAAAGCCATAGGCGTTTTTTCAAGCCTGTATTTAAAAAATTATTCTGAAATTAAGGAGGCTGTAGCCTCACATTTGAAAAATTTTGGCTAAATTTAGTCTGAATCGATTCAGAAAATTATGTCTAAAACGTGTTTGGAATGTGGAGATAAAATTATCGGTAGAGAAGATAAGAAATTTTGCAACGATGCATGCAGAAATACTTACAACAACAAAATAAACAAAGACACTACCAATCTGATGCGCAACATCCACAATCAGTTGCGTAAAAACTATCGTATCCTGACAGAAACAAACACAGAAGGTAAAACCACGATTAGCAAATCCAGGCTTTTATCACTCGGATTTGATTTTACCTTGTTTACATCGATTTATACAACAAAAACCAACAACATTTATTATTTCGTTTATGATCAGGGATACCGGCTGTTAGACAATGACTGGTATGTATTGGTTCAAAAAAAATAACCCTTGACATCAGCGACAAAAAAAGCATGAAATGAGTTCACCCATCAACAAAATTGAATTAAGAAATTTAAACTTAGAAGATTATTTAGAACTGAAAACCTCCATGGTTGACGCCTATTCCGATGAAGGTATAGACGATTTATACTGGAATAAAACGGAGATAAAAAGACTTTTAAAAGTTTTTCCTCAGGGTCAGCTGGTCATTTTGGTAGATGACGTAGTAGTCGGTGCCGCTTTGTCTATTATAGTAGATGAAAAACGTATCACAATGAATCACACTTATAATCAGATAACGGCAAACGGAATGTTTACGACTCATAGTGAGAAAGGAACGGTTCTATACGGAATTGATGTGTTTATACATCCAAACTACAGAGGACTTCGCTTGGGAAGAAGGTTATATGATGCACGGAAAGAAATGTGTGAAAACCTGAACCTGAGAGCCATAGTATTTGCAGGCAGAATGCCAAACTATTCACAATATTCCAAAGAACTAACTCCAAGACAATACATAGAGAAAGTAAAGAATAAAGAGATTCATGATCCGGTAATATCTTTTCAGCTCAACAATGATTTTCATATCGAAAAACTGATGCGAAATTATTTGGAAGGCGATCGTTATTCAAAAGAATATGCTGTTTTGCTCGAATGGAACAATATTCTGTACGATCCGGAATCCAGCATCATTAATACCAGAAAATCCGTAATCCGGCTTGGACTTATTCAATGGCAAATGCGCCCGCTGAACAACCTTGAAGAATTTTTTGACCAGGCAGAATTCTTTATTGATGCAGTGTCTGGCTATGAAAGTGATTTTGCCACTTTTCCCGAATTATTCATTGCTCCGCTGATGGCTGACTATAACCATTTGTCAGAATCAGAAGCCATACGGGAAATAACAAAGTTCACTCCTGCTATTCACAATAAGTTTCAGGAATTTGCCATTTCATACAACATTAATATCATTACAGGAAGTATGCCTCTCCTCGAAGATGGTGTACTGTATAATGTAGGATTCTTATGCAAGAGAGATGGTACATCTGAAATGTACCGAAAAATTCATATCACCCCAAACGAGCGCTTGTATTGGGGAATGCAGGGTGGCTCTGTGATACAGACCTTTGATACGGACTGTGGAAAAATAGGAATCATCATCTGTTATGATGTTGAATTTCCTGAATTATCCCGTTTGCTCGGTGAACAGGGAATGGAAATACTATTTGTTCCTTATCTGACAGATACTCAAAACGGATACACACGCGTACGCAATTGTGCACAGGCACGTGCCATAGAAAACGAGTGTTATGTAGCCATAACAGGGTGTGTAGGGAACTTACCGAAAGTAAATAATATGGACATCCAGTTTGGTCAGGCAGCGGTATTTACACCTTCTGATTTTGCTTTTCCTACCAATGGGGTCAAAGCAGAAGCAACCCCTAATACTGAGATGACACTGATTGTTGACGTAGATTTAAATTTACTAAAGGAGTTACATGAACACGGAAGTGTCCGAATAAAAAAAGACCGCAGAAACGATTTATATAGTTTAAAAGCAAAATGAAAAACATCACTATTTTAGGAGCCGGATGGCTTGGATTCCCTTTAGCAGTTGCGTTACAGAAAGCTGGTCATACCGTAAAAGCATCGACTACATCTTCTGAAAAAATGAAATCTTTTGAAGACCACCATCTTCATGCATTTCACATCAATCTGGATGAGACAGAATCATCAGAAAAGCTACTGTCATTTTTACAAGATACAGATATTCTCATCATTACTGTTCCACCTGCTTTCCGAGCTGATCCCAATGATAACTATGTCAACAAAATAACAGCTTTAATTCCTTTTATTGAACAAAGCGGTATTAAAGAAGTAATGTTTACAAGCTCAACTACCGTTTATATTTCTACTTCTGGCGAAGTTGATGAAACAACCGTTCTGGAACCTGTTTCTGTTATGGATAAACAAATAATTGAAGTAGAAAATCATTTGCTCCAAAACACCCTTTTCAACACTTGTATATTACGCTTGGGAGGTTTAATTGGAGAAGACAGGCATCCTGTTTATTTTCTTGCAAAAAGAGATGTTATAGAAGAGGCCAATGAGCCTGTAAATATGGTGCACAGAGAAGATATCATCCGGTATATAGAAGCCATAGTTAAACAGCCCGTCCCAAATGAGATTTTTAATATTGTAGCTCCGGTTATGGAAGACAAGCGTACATTTTACAGCAAAGCAGCAAGGGAATTAAATGTAACTTTACCTCCTTTTAAAGACAATGCGAATCCTAAAATGAGAAGAGTAATAGGAAGTAAAATTGCTAAAAGATATGATATCGCCTACTACAATCTGGTTTAAAAGAAATCTTTAAGGATCATAAATGCAGCTGCAAGAGAAAGCAATACAGGCAGTAGCCATACAATTCTTTTTTGCTTGTTCCGAATGAGATTATAAAGTGAAACGGGAAAAACAATAAAGGGTATAAGAAGTATTGGAATACTAATAATTTCTAACACAACGCCCAATAAAACATGATCCCACTTCTGTTGATAGGCAACTTCTAAAAAGACCCAGTACAAAATGCTGATCAACACTAAAAGTAGTAATAGATATGGTCTTTGTATTCTTTTAATCATATTTCTGAACTGTTATTTCAGTTAAAAATAAAAAATAAAAACGGATATGAAAATTCATATCCGTTTTAAATTTAAAGATTTCTTTAAATTATTTTACTTCTTTAGCTAATTCCTGAGCTAATTTGCTGTTATAGTCAGCCCATAACTTTGCATCTTCTGGAGTTAATTTTGCAACAAACTCTTGAGATTTTTTAGACCAGTCTTGTGCTTTAGCAGCTAATTCCTGTACTTTAGCAGCATCTCCGCTTTTAGCAACAGCAACTTGTTCTTTTGCAAAAGCAGTATATTCTTCAACGAATTTTTGTACTTCAGGGTTGCTGAAAGTAGGAACTACAAGAGTAGCTTCTTCAGTTACTGGGGCTTCTTCAACCGGAGTTTCAACTGCTGGAGTTTCTACTACTGGCTCTTCTTGAGTTTCTTTTTTACATGATGTAAATGCTACAGCAGATACTAACGCTAAGCTTAAAATTACCTTTTTCATATCTTTTATTTAATTAATTAATTTGAAACAAATGTAAACATTTTTCTAATTCACAAGTTTTTTTCAAAAAAAAATTTATTTTTTTTATTTGACAACAATATCAAAGGCGCTGAGAAGTCCTAAAAGCCCGTCAATACTGAACTTTGCTTTCTTCAAAAAGTTCTGGGAAGGATCAATCGTGTAGTTTTTCGCTGTAAAAAAGTCGGCTTTTTCTAAATTTGTCTGATAAAAAACAGCATGTAAAAGATTAGAATCAGAAAATTTAGCTTCTGAAAGTATTGTTTCTGTAAAATCAACTTGTTCCAGACCACAGGAAATAAAAGACGCTTTTTTCATATTTTTTCTATAGAAAGAAGCGTATGTTAACTGACAGTTCTTAAAATTTACGGTAAATAATAAATTGTTTGCTGTATCAAACCGTACTCCGACCAGTTTGCATTCTTCAAAGTTCACTTTTTTAAATGCTGTATTGTTTGTAGAAATCAGACTGAGATTACAATTTCTGAATGTGCAATCTGAAAAAGTGTAGTTGGCAAGATCGCCATTGGAAAAATCACAATTTTCAAACAGACACTCTTCATATTCTCCATATTCTAAAGAGGTTTTATTGTCAATTAAGAGCTCAAAAAAAATCTTCATATCTTATAAATAAAGCTATAAAGTTAGTGCTTTAACACGGGTAAATAAAAAAACTTCCTGAATCAGGAAGTCTTTTTTATTAATTTTTCTCTTTTATCAAATAAAGGTAAACAGGGAAGTGGTCGCTGTAACCCGGCTCACCGCTCGATTGATTTCTCAATGGATATCCTCTGTAAGCACCTGTTTTTTGAACTAGAAAAGGCTTATTGAATATTCTTGCCTTATAGTAACGTAAACTCGAATAATCTTTTCGGATCAAAGGTTCAGAAATAATCATCTGATCAAATACATCCCATGCATCACGATAAGCAAGCGTTCCCAAACCATCCTGAGACATCTGCCACATAGGGTTAAACAAACCTAAAGGTTTTACTTCTTCTCTTTTTCCTTTAGCATTCAACACTTCTTTTACACTCTTATTATAAGGTCCGTCATTTAAATCGCCCATAGTGATGATTTTTGCATCCGGATTTATTTTATACAAAGAATCTATGATCTTTTTATTTAAGGCAGCTGCTCCTTCCCTGTTAGGACTACTCTTTTTTTCTCCACCCGAACGTGAAGGCCAGTGATTTACAATAAAATGCACTTCCTCTCCTTCCAGGATTCCGGATACCACTAACTGATCGCGTGTATATATTCTCTTTCCTTTTCCTCCATTTTCATTTTTGCTTTTGGCATCAGACTTATCATATATATATAAAGGTACATTTACAGAACTTGTAGGTTGGAAATGACGTTTTTGATATAAAAGTCCCACATCGATCCCTCTTTTGTCAGGAGAATCGTAATGAACAATACCATAATCTGCATTTTTCAGTAAAGGCATTTTTACAAGATCCTCCAAAACAGATTTGTTTTCAACTTCAGCTACCCCTAAAATGGTAGGCATATTTACATTTTCATCGGTTCCGATTTCTGAAATTGCCTTACTGAGCATTTCCAGCTTTTTACCATATTTTTTTGAACCCCAGCCACGAGGTCCGTTTGGCGTAAATTCTTCATCAAAGTTTCGGGGGTCTTTAATGGTGTCAAATAAATTTTCAACATTATAAAATGCTACTGTATGCATTATATATTGCTTTCCTTGCGCTAAAACCGTACAATTCCAAAGAATAATGCACAGTATCAATAGGGGTCTAATTCTCATCTCAATATTAAATTATCATAAATTTTTTTACAAATCAGGGTACAAATTTAGTTAATAATACTAAAAGATATACCTTTGCGCTGTGTTAAGTTTTTTTTAACAACGCTAAAACTAGATTAATAATTTATTTACTTTATGAAAAAACTAATATTAGGTATTTTTCTGATGCTTTTCAGCCTTACTACTTGGGCACAAAGCAATTTTGAGGTAAGCGGAAAAATGGTTGACGCCAAATCTCAAAAACCCCTACAAAATGTGACTGTAGTCATTGTCAATACTAATTTGACAGCGACTACTGATGCAGAAGGAAATTTTACAATTGCAAATCCGGCACATGGCGATCAGAGATTGAGATTGTCTTATGTGGGATATGCTACAAAAACATTGCCAATTGAGATTGTCATGAACGAATCTCTTGACTTGGGTACTATCTTATTAGAAGAAGATATAACAACCGAGCTTCAATTGAGCCTTGTTACTTTAACGGAGAGTGATCTGGGAGATGACAACAGCGGATCGGAGAATACCTCAGGTCTTTTACAGGCTTCACGAGATGTTTTTCAACAAGTTGCTGCATTTAACTGGGGGCAGGCTCGTTTCAGAGTAAGAGGATTGGATAATGAGTATGGAAATACCTTTATAAATGGTATCTCTATGAACAAGATCTATGATGGAAGACCTCAGTATTCAAACTGGGGAGGATTAAATGATGCTACACGTAATCAGGAATTTACAACAGGTACACGTCCTTCAGACTATACCTTTGGAGGTATTTTAGGAACACAGTCTATTAACATGCGTGCTTCTTCTGTTCGTGCAGGAACAAGATTATCTGTTTCAGGAGCGAATACCAATTATAACTGGAGAACAATGGCTACTTATGGCTCAGGTTTGAACAAAAACGGATGGGCGTATGCTTTTTCAGCTTCTTACAGAGGAGCTCAGGAAGGCTACTTTGAAGGAACAGACTATGATGCAAAATCATTCTATGCAGCTGTTGAGAAAAAAATCAATGATCAGCATAGTTTGAATTTAACAGCAATTTATGCTCAAAACAGCAGAGGAAAAAACTCTCCTAATACACAGGAACTTATTGATCTTAAAGGTGAAGATTACAACTCTTACTGGGGATACCAAAACGGTAAGAAACGTAACTCAAGAGATAAAGATGTAGAAGAGCCCATTTTCATTTTAAGTCATGACTGGAAAATAAGCGACAGAACAACCTTAAACACGAATGTAGGATACCAGTTTGGAAAAATAGGAAACAGCCGTTTAGATTTCAACGGAGCAAGAAACCCAGATCCTACTTACTATAGAAATTTACCAAGTTATTATTCTACTATGCATACTTCTGACGGAGATTATGTAGGGAACAGTCCTGAAAACATAAGATTGGCTGCAATGGCACGTGATGCTTTTATGCAAAACAGTCAGATCAACTGGGATGAACTTTATCGTCAGAACATTGAAAACGCTGCTTTATTCGGAGGTGAATCTTTAACGATTCTATATGAAGACCGCACCGATGACAGACAACTTACTGCTAATACATTTTTAAGCACGCAATTGACCAATAACATTGCTTTAGATGCAGGTATTACATATAAAAAATTAAAATCTGAAAACTATCAGAAAGTATTGGATTTATTAGGAGGTTCTTTCTATTCAGATATTGATCCGTTCCTTGCAGGTGACGGAAGACAATCTGACTTAAACAACCCTGATCGTAAAGTAACAGTTGGAGACCGTTTCGGATACAACTATAACTTACATGCTAATGTGATTGATGCTTTTGCTCAGTTAAAATTTGCCTACACTTCTTTTAATTCTTATTTAGGAGTGGGCGGTACTTACACTGAATACCAAAGAGAAGGAATCTATAGAAACGGAAATTATGCCAACAATTCTGAAGGAAAAAGTGAAAAAATCAACTTTAATGACTTTGGTGTAAAAGGAGGTGTAAATTACCGCATTACAGGTCATCATTTCTTAGACCTTAATGCTGCCTATATGACAAAGGCTCCTACAATGAGAAATACATTCCCTAATGTTCGTATGAACAATAACATCACAAGAGAGATTGACAGTGAGAAAATTGTAAGCGTTGACGGAAGTTATATCTTGAGAACGCCGAAGATAAAAGCAAGACTTACAGGATATTTCAGTCAGGTAGAAGATGCTACTGAAATCGCTTTCTATTTCGCTGAAGGTTTAGGAACGCTTTCTTCAGGAGAAGAATCTATCTCAACCAACGGAAATGCTTTCGTATCTGAAACAGTAAGAGGAATCAGCAAACAAAATATGGGTGGTGAATTAGGTTTTGAATATCAGATTACACCAACAATTAAAGCTACTGCTGCTGCATCTTACGGACAATATATTTACACGAACAACCCGAATGTTTCTTTAAATATTGACAATACAAGATCTACAGTTAACTTCGGTGAAGCAACGATGAAAAACTACAAACAGGCAGGTATTCCTCAACAGGCATACTCTTTCGGAATCGAATACAGAGACCCTGCATACTGGTGGATCGGTGCTAATGTGAACTATTTGGATGATATCTATTTAGATGTTTCTCCTTTATTAAGAACGAAAAACTTCCTGATCGACTCAAACGATCCTGACAGATTCCCGTTCCCTGATGCAACTGAAGACAAAGTGCGTAAGTTACTAAAACAGGAAAAATTAAATTCATTCACGTTAGTAAACCTTTCAGGAGGTAAATCATGGAGAATCAGCGGAAAAACCCTTGGATTCTTTGCAAGTGTAAACAACGTATTTGATGTAAGATACAAAACCGGTGGTTTCGAACAAGGTAGAAATGCAAACTACGGAGAACTTACAAAAGATTTACAAGGAGGTGTACGTTCATTTGGTCCTAAATATTTTTACGGATACGGAAGAACCTACTTCTTAAACTTATACCTTAATTTCTAATAATTCATTAAAAAGACAAAAACAATCATACTAATATGAAAGCAAGATTTTTAAAAGCAGTTTTATTACTTTCATTATCGGCAGTTATCACCACAAGTTGTGCAAGCGATGATGATTTCTCAATTCCTAATGTGGACTGTGTTGATCCTAATATTACCGTAACAAAAACAGTTCAGGAAATATATGCGATGGCTACTACAACAGCTGTTCAGTATACGGAAGATGATGTGATTGAAGCTATCGTAGTTTCAAGTGATAAAGGAGGGAATTTTTACAAAAAAATGTATTTAAATTCTGTAGACGGAGAAAAAGGGTTTAGCGTAGCTATCAATCAAGCAAAATTATTTTCTGATTACCAACCGGGTCGTAAAGTATATATCAAATTAAAAAACTTATACATCCAGATCAGAAGCAACACCTTAGAAATAGGAGCTTTGTATAATGGTAATGTAGGACAAATCGCTACATTAGAGTATAAAAGCCATGTATTGCGTTCATGTACTACAAAACCAGAGAGTGAATTAGTACACACTTTAAACCTGAATGAGGCAATCAACGATGCTTATTTAGGTAAATTAGTTGAGTTACAAAATGTACAGTTCACAGACAGTTCATTAGGACAAAACTATTACAATGCTGCTAATGTGGTAGGTTCTGAAACAAACCATTATATCACAAACAGTGAAAGTGAAGCGATCAAATTGATCTTCAGAACAGGACAATATGCTGAATATGCTGGCTTACCGGTTTCTGAAAAAAGTGGTAAAATCAGAGGGGTTCTTACAAAATTCAACAACGACTATCAGTTTGTAGCACGTTATACATCTGATATTCAATTGACAGAAACAAGAATCGGAGGAAGTCCTGAAGGACCGGGAGAGCCTGAGCAACCTGAGCAACCTGAACAACCGGGAGAAAATGCGGCTCCATTGTTTCCTGGGTTTAACTTCGAAGACTTTGCAGCATTTACCGGATCATTAAACAGTTTCGGATTACAGGCTTATGCAACACAAAGTGCAGGTACCGGGATTGATAACAGCACTTCTTTAAGAATCAATACTACTGGAGCAGCAGGAAATGATTATGTATTTACAACACTTTATAACAGTGCTATACCTGCTAATGCAACTAAAATACAGTTCTATGTAAAAGGTACAGCAGCTAAAGGAATTTCTTTAAATGTGTACAAACAAGGAACAGGTTATTTCGCATTTAACTTAGGAGATTTAACAACAAGCGCTACGTTCTCTGTTGCAGAAAACAATCAGTATGCAGGTAGTGTTAACACCAATGGTCAATGGGTATTGGTAACTTTAGACATCAGTAGTCTTACTGGTCTGCAATCAACAGTAGGAGGTAACTTCTTTGCATTGAAGATAGGAAAAGAAGCAGCATACGATGTACATTTTGATAATTTTACTATTGAATAATCTTTAGAAAATAATGATATAAAACCGGTCAGATAAATCTGACCGGTTTTTTTTATCTTTTTAAGCAGTTAACCTCTTTATACTATTTAACACTAACTTCATACAATCAGAATCTAAGGTATTTATTATACAATTTTCAATTTCTATATCTTCATTATAATATTTTTACAAAGTCTTACTATATTGATCGCAAATCATTTTTTTTATTTTCATTTTGTACTTTTAAATAATCGCAATAATACAGTTCATTTACTACCTAAAGATACTATTTAAATGCTCAATACAACTCTGAGGCATTGCTCTTTCAGATAAAAATATATAAATAAAAGCAATTCTCTTTTTATATATCTTTGCCGGGAATAAGTCTTTATATTTTTGCACGTATGAAAAAGGAAACTGTAAAAAAAATTATTAAAAAGACGCTTGCGATAACAGGAATTTTATTTGCTGCGATGCTACTGGCGATGATTTGTATACCTTATTTCTTCAAAGACAGTATCAATAGAAAAGTAAAAGAAGTAATCAATGAAAATCTTAACGGCGGTATTGACTACACGTCACTCGACCTGACTTTTTTTAATCAATTCCCGATTCTTACCGCTACTTTAAACGAAGTTGATTTAAAGGGTTCTGCACCTTATGAAAAAGAAAGTCTTATCAAGGCAGAAAAATTCAGTCTGGGTATTGACCTTTTAAGTTTATTTTCAGACACTATAAAGATTGACGGTATCTATCTGGAAAAAGCTGTAATCCGGATACAGGTAAATCAAAACGGAGTTGCCAACTATAATGTCTACAAAAGCACTGACAACTCAGATGCGTCTTCTTCCGGTTTGGCGATAAAACGCATCCTCATCAGCAACTCTGAGGTTTCGTATGCAGATGCCTCTATTCCTATGGAAATCCATACTACAGATTTTAATTATGACGGAAAAGGCGATCTGACAAAAGCGGTATTTGATCTGAAAACAAAAGCAGATATCGGTTCTCTTACTTTAAAATATGACGGAGAAACTTATGTGGATCACAAAGCGGTAAATGCCAATCTGCTGACCAAAATCAATACTGATAATCTCGCTTTTATATTTGAAAAAAACGATCTGAAAATCAACAAGCTTCCAATCAGCTTTAAAGGATCGTTTACCTTCCTAAACAATGGTTATGACATTGATTTAAAACTAAAATCAGAAAAAAGTACGCTTGCACATCTTTTATCGTTAGTTCCACAATCATACTACCACTGGCTTGACAATACGGAACTCAAAGGAAATGTAGCCCTGTTTGCCTCCCTGCAGGGAAAATACATTGTTGAAGAAAATCAAAAACCCGATTTCAATTTGGGATTACAGATCGACAACGGGCTTATGGCGTATAACCATACCAGTATCCCGCTCAAGAATCTAGCCCTTCGTTTCAAAATCAATTTACCGCAGTTGAATTTCGATTTGTTAAAAGTAGATCTTCAAAAAATGGATTTTAATCTCGGAGACGGATATTTTAAAACCCAGACCAACATCACTGGATTTGATCCGTTTACAGTAAAATCTACAACTGATTGTCATCTTATTTTAGATGATCTTCAGAAAGCAATTGGCTGGAAAGGACTTACAGCGCGCGGAAATTTCATTCTCAAAGCCACTGTTGAAGGCACTTATGCCACACAACTGATCACCTCCGGACTCAAAAGCGAAAAACAGATTTCAGAAATTATATCGGTACCAACTTTCCTCATTGAGAGTTCCCTAAAAGGAGGTTATTTGAAATTGGACAAAATGCCCAAGGCCATAGATTTAGCAGAATTTGATCTTACTGCCGTTTCTAAAGATCACAAAGTAAATAATATTGATACCCGGGTTCAAAACATTCACTTAAAATCCATGTCTAATTATATCAAAGGATTTATTCATCTCAAAGGACTCACTTCTTTTGATATGGATGCCAATGCAGAAGCAAAAATAAATTTGGGGGAGCTTAAAGAAGTCTATCCCTTGAAAGACATAGAAGTACGTGGAAATCTTTTTGCAGAAGTTATTACCAAAGGAAAGCTTGACATCAGAAAAAAAATAATTCCGGTTATCAATACCACATTAAAAATGAATGACGGCTATTTGAAAACCGCTTCATCTCCTGTTCCGCTCACCGATATCAAAGTGGAAGCCTATATTAAGAGTGAACGGGGTTCTTTAAAAGATTTATCCGTGCAAATCGTTCCGGTTTCTTTCAAAGTAAACAATCAGCCTTTTTATTTAAATGCCGATCTAAAAAATTTTAATGACATCCGTTATAAAATTGTTTCAAAAGGAACACTGGAACTCGCACCACTATATGAAATCTTTTCTATTGAAGGTGTTAATGTAAAGGGAAGAGTAAAAACAGATTTTCAGTTAGCAGGACTTCAGAGTGATGCTCTGAAAGGAAGATACGGACGTTTACAAAACAAAGGGGTTATTGAAGTGGGCAATATTCAGGTAAAACATACTTCTTTTCCCAAACCGTTTATGATTACACAAGGTAAATTTAGCTTTAACAATGAAAAGCTCAATTTCAATAATTTCAAAGCGCGATATGGTTCCAATTCCTTTACAGCTAAAGGAGCTTTAGACAATATCATTGCTTATGTAACCACGAACCAAACGGTTAAAGGAAACTTTGAGATCAACAGCAATAGTCTAAATGTAGATGATTTTACAGCATTTGCAAGCACTTCTGCTTCATCGGCTGCCTCTACCCCTAAAAGCAACACAGGAGTTGTTCTACTGCCTTCAAATGTAGATTTGACATTAAAAAGTGCAGTTCAGAAGATCATCTATAATCAAATAGAACTTAAAGACTTTAAAGGAACAGTTCAGCTCAAAGACGGAAAGCTGAATCTTACCGATACGGGCTTTTTTGTTGCTGGTATGGATGTAAAGATGAATGGCAGTTATAAACCAATAAATACAAAAAGAGCTCTTTTTGACTATGCCGTGAAAGCGGATAACTTTGACATACAAAAGGCATATCACGAAATTCCACTTTTCAGAGAAATGCTTACTTCTGCCAAAAGTGCTTACGGTATTGTTTCGCTTGATTATAAACTCTCCGGTTTTCTCGACAAAAACATGGAGCCTCTGCTGCCTTCACTTGAGGGAGAAGGAATTCTTACACTGGAAGACATTTCTTTTAAAGGGTTTAAACTACTAAACTCTATCGCTAAAGAAACCGATCGCGACAAACTCATTGACAGTTCAGTAAACAAGGTTGTGATCCGATCGAGTGTAAAAAATAATGTTCTAACAATAGAACGCACCAAAACTAAAATGGCGGGTTTTCGACCAAGGTTTGAAGGAAAGATTACACTGGATGGAAAATTGGATTTAGGTATGCGCTTAGGGTTACCTCCGTTTGGTATTATAGGTATTCCGTTTTCGGTAAGCGGTACCCAGGAAAACCCGATTATTAAAATGCGCCGGCATGCCCCAACTGATACAGAAATGGAAGAAGAAATGGATGAGGAAGACAGAGCGCTTTATCTCAAACAAAAAGAAGAAGAAGAAAGAATAAAACTACAAAACCAATCTCCGCAATAGAGATTGGTCTTTTATTTAGCTGAACAATGCTTTTAGTTCTGTCGCTTCATCCGGTTTCATTTTACCTGCTAATACCAGGCTCAATTGTTTGCGTCTTAAAGCGGCCTCAAAACGCTGTTTTTCTATTTCCGTTTCTGGAATTATAGGAGGTATTTCGACAGGCTTTCCGCGTTCGTCAACAGCAACAAAGGTATAAATTGCTTCATTGGCTTTTAGCCTGTTGCCTGACTCACGGTCTTCAATCCATACATCAATAAATATCTCCAATGATGTTTTAAAAGTTCTCGACACTTTAGCTTCAAGTGTTACCACACTGCCCAGTGGAATCGCATTATTAAAAGCTACATTATTTACGGATGCCGTTACACAAACGCGTCTCGTATGTCTTCTCGCAGAAATACTCGCTGCGCGATCCATTCGTGCCAGAAGTTCTCCGCCAAATAAATTATTCAGAGGATTGGTTTCCCCCGGTAATACAATATCCGTTGTAATGGTTGCTGATTCTGAAGGTGTTTTAGCTTGCATTTTTTTCTGCAAAGATACTTTATATAAATAAAAAAAAGGAACTTTTTCAGTTCCTTCTCTTTTATTCGTCTATATAAATCCAGGCATCTTTATTAACCTTTGTATGGATCAGTTTTAAATCCTGTTTTGCTTCTTCAAGAGTTTCGTAACTGTTGTAAACAACCTGACGCATACCGTGTTTGGACGGATTAAGGTATTTAGCATTTACATATCCTTTCTCCAATAACTGTTGTACCATGATCTGAGCTTTTGCTTCTGTACGGAAAGCTCCGGCGATGATATGAAATCCTTTTGCAGGTGCTGCCGTTTCTTTTACGATTACAGCCGGTGTTTCAATAAAGAAAGTAGCCTGTTGCAATTTTTCCTGAACCTGATTTTGTACCTGTTTCTCAACAGCCATCATTTCCTGTTCGGCAACCATTTGCTGTTGATATGTAGTATAAGCGGTTGCAAGCCCTAAACCAACGACAAAGATAGCGGCATATTTAAGCAATGCTTTTCGTTTTGTTCCTGTTCTGTTTATCGGAATAACCAATGCTTCTGTTTTATCATCCCGAACCACAACAGGCGCTATGACAGAACTCAGTCCGAAAGAGGAAGTAAGATAATTAGTTGACCCTATTGGTTCAAAGATAATTTTCTGCTCTTCATTCATTCTCAATTGTCCGATATGCGACAAAGCAACACATTCTTTGTTACGCAAAGAAGCGTTCCATGCATTTACTGTATTCCGTACCTGTATCGCTGCTGCTTCAAAAGAGATACCTTCTTCTAACGCAATATGATTCGTCAGAAGACCATCATTATTTCTCAAAAGGGCATTAAACAAAATATTTTTCTTTGGCGGAGAAAAAGTACCGCTCACTTCGTTATAACGCGCAGAAGAAATTTCTGTAATAAATGCTCCGAATTCAGGAATGCTTACGCACTGATAACGATACAATAAAGCCGATATGTGTTTTTCAATCATCATATCACAAAAATAAAAAAACAATACTTCAAAGTAAAATTTATTGACAAATGTTATCAACAATTTTTGCGATTTCCCAATTAATTGTTAATAACTGTTTTAGCCTTTGAATGGCATTTGGTTTTTTTTACCTATTTTAGATACAATTCTGATTTTCAACAAAATAAAATGAGACCAACTGATGAACATACACTCTCTTTTTTAATAGCGCTTACAAGGATTGAGGGCATCGGAAGCGTCAATGCGCAGAAATTGTTACAATATTTTAATGAGCCTGAAGAAATATTCAGAGCCGGAAAAAGAGAATTACAATCCATAGCCGGGATAGGCGGCAATATTTCTGAAAAGATTATTTCCTTTAAAAATTTCGACCTCATTGAAAAAGAAATACGGGTAATGAAACTTCACGGCATTCAATTTACAACCCTATATGATAATGAATATCCAGAGTTTTTAAAGCATTGTTGCGATGCTCCGCTGTTCTTATTTAAAAGAGGTAATATTGCGCTGGAAAATAAAAAAATCATCAGTATCGTAGGTACCCGTAAAATCACATCCCGGGGTATTGACTTTATCGGGCAATTACTAGAAGAACTTTGCATTTTTGACCCCGTAATTGTCAGCGGATATGCTTATGGAGCCGACATACACGCTCATCTTGGCGCAATAAAAAACAAGCTTCAAACGGTGGCCGTTTTAGGTCATGGTTTACATACCACCTATCCTAAAAGCCATTATAAGTACAATAATCAAATGGAAGAAAATGGTGGTTTTCTATCAGAATTTCTAACGTCTGACCCTGTCAACAGAGAAAACTTTATCAGACGCAACCGAATCATCGCCGGGTTGTCTCAGGCAACGCTTGTTATTGAAAGTGCTCAACGCGGTGGTTCGCTGATTACAGCTGCCTTTGCCAATGATTACAATCGGGATGTTTTTGCACTTCCCGGAAGAAGTAATGATGCGTATAGCGAAGGCTGCAATTACCTTATTAAAACACACAGAGCCAATTTATTTACCACAGCACAAGATGTGGTTTCCTTTCTTAACTGGGAAGTTCAACCATCAAAAAACACAGCTATTCAGCGACAGCTGTTTATTGCACTCACAGAAGAGGAGCAACTTATTTATGACTACTTAAAGGGAAAGAAGGGTGAAGCTTTTGACTTCATCGCAAGAGATAATAAAATTGCTGTACACAGACTCCATGCTATTTTACTCAATATGGAACTCAAAGGCGTACTCAGAACATTACCCGGCAGATTTTTTGAACTTGCATAAAAAAAGCACCCGAAGGTGCTTAGTGTTAATTTCTGCTCATAAGAATTCGCAGTATGTACCAGAATAAAAGCATCAAAGAGGCAAATAACGATAATGCCGCAGGTATATACTGGTCTGTATCGTAATTATTTTTTATTGTATAAGTATTATAAAGTATAGATCCGGATGCCAAAAGCACCATCGCAGCTGAAAACCAGAACCCTAAATCAAAACCGAAAATGATTCCTGAAATGATCGCTCCAATGGCTACAAAAAAGCCGATGATAAGAACGCTTTTCAGAAAAGAAAAGTTAATACGGGTTGTAAAAACAATGATGGATAAACCTGTAAAAAGCCCCCCCGTAATGATGGCTGCCTGATTGATCAGATCAAAGCCGCCTGTAGAATAAATAGCAATATACAGCAACGGCACAAAGATTATAGCTTCAGCAAGAATATAAAGTCCGTATCCGAGATATTGTTTTGGTTTGCTCACAGCTTTTACTGCCATATTCTGAGCTACCCAGGTAATGAGCATAAAACCGCCTAAAAGGGCCAGCCACAAATATCCCTGTGTCATACTCAATAAAAATTCAACTAAAGGCTCTATTCTCAACAAAACAGATTCCGCCAGAATGAACGCCAGAACTCCCAATGCAAGATGCAGGTATGTTTTCTTATAAAAAACGGCTTGTTCTTCTGTGCTTACTTCAGCAACTAATCTTGTAGTATTCATAAATAAAGGTGTTATTGGTTTATATTCTCAAATTTAATTATTTTTTTATAACTATTTAAAAACGCGCTTATTAAAAACAATTAACATTCCGACTCCTACCGAAATAGCCGCATCAGCCACATTGAAAATAGCATTGAAAAAGGTAAAATACTGACCTCCCCATCCCGGAATCCAATCCGGAAGATAGCCTTTCCATATTGGAAAATAAAACATATCTACTACGCGACCATGAAACCAGGTTCCATAGGGCTGGTCTGAAAAAAGTGTTGCCAAGTGATGATGGCTGTCGTCAAAAATTACTCCGTAGAATACCGAATCTATAATATTACCCAAAGCTCCGGACAAAATCAGTGCAATAGCAACAATCAGTATTTTTGAACTTTTTTTCTTTATCGCATCTTTCAACCAGTAAAAAATTCCTCCTACAGCGACAATACGAAACAGAGTCAGCACAAGTTTACCATAATTACCCGGAAGCTCTACTCCCCATGCCATACCGTCATTTTCAATAAAATGAATGCGAAACCACTCAAAAACATATATTTCTTCGTTTAACAAAAAGTTGGTTTTGATGTATATTTTTAAAACCTGATCTATAAGTAAGACTAAAAAGGCAATGATAAGTGCTTTATTTAACGACATTTGCTTGAAAAATTTTAAGCAAATGTAACTTCTTTTTGGCATAAAAAAAAACGCTCTTCCGAGCGTCATTAAAGTTTTGGTATTGTTTAACGTTGTTGCATCTTAGCTTCCATGCTCATTGTAGCATGAGGAACCAGTTTTAAACGTTCTTTTTCTATTAATTTTCCTGTGACTCTGCAAATACCGTATGTTTTGTTTTCAATACGTATTAACGCATTTTTCAAATCTCTGATGAATTTTTCCTGACGGATCGCTAACTGTGAATTTGCTTCTTTAGACATGGTTTCGCTGCCTTCTTCAAATGCTTTAAACGTTGGAGACGTATCATCTGTACCGTTGTTTAAATCATTCATATAAGCACTTTTAATCAGTTCTAAATCTGCCTGTGCTTTTAAAATTTTCTTTTGTATCAGTTCTTTGAACTCTGCCAGATCGGCATCTGAGTATCGTACTTGTAAGTTTTCTGCTTCCATATTTTTTTGTGTTATTTTTTTATTTCCAATTTTGTTTTGATATCATCGAATTCAATTTCTGTACCGTTTTCCAATACAGCTTTAAATTCAAGCGTTTCGGTCAATGTTTCCGATTTTATATATTCCAGATTATTCAAAACAGCTTCTTTTACTGTTTCATTGTCCAATAAATATACTTTAATCTTGTCTGTAACTTCATATCCGGAATCTTTTCTTATGTTTTGGATACGATTTACCAATTCTCTGGATATTCCCTCTTTTTTTAATTCTTCGGTTATGGTGATATCCAATGCTACTGTTACTCCGTTGGCATTTGCTACCAGCCACCCTTCAATATCCTGAGAGGTTACTTCCACATCTTCCAATGTTAATTTAATTTTTTTATCCGATATATCCAAAGATATTTCACCGTTTTTCTCAATTTCACTGATTTGTTCCTGAGTAAAGTTCTGAACGGCTTTTGAAACTGCTCCCATATCTTTTCCGAAACGAGGCCCTAATGTTTTAAAATTAGGCTTAATTTGTTTTACCAACACCCCGGAAGCATCATCCAGCAATTCAATTTCTTTCACATTTACCTCTGCTTTAATTAAGTCTGATACCGCCTCAATTTCTGCTTTCTGAGCATTATCCAGAACGGGAATCATTACTTTTTGCAAGGGCTGGCGTACTTTAATCATTTCTTTTTTTCTCAGAGATAATACCAGAGAAGATACTGTTTGTGCTTTTTGCATTCTGCTTTCAAGTGCCGTATCAATAAATGAAGGATCACTTTCCGGAAATTGCGCCAAATGTACAGATTCAAAGCTTTCTTTTTCAGTAGCTTGTGTTAAATCTTTGTAAAGTTTATCCATAAAAAACGGAGCAATTGGTGCCGATAATTTTGCTACCGTTACCAAACAAGTATATAAAGTCTGATAGGCTGCGATTTTGTCCTGAGCATACTCCCCTTTCCAGAAGCGGCGACGGCATAAACGCACATACCAGTTGCTCAGATTTTCCTGAACAAAATCAGAAATGGCTCTTGCTGCTTTTGTCGGCTCATATTCTTCATAAAAAACATCCACTTCTTTTATAAGAGTGTTGAGTTCTGAAAGAATCCAACGGTCTATTTCCGGTCTGTCCTGTAGAGGCACTTCTTCTTCGTTATAGGTGAATCCGTCTATATTTGCATACAGCGCAAAAAACGAATAGGTATTGTATAACGTCCCAAAGAATTTTCTTCTTACTTCTGTAATGCCTTCCAGATCAAATTTAAGATTATCCCACGGATTGGCATTTGAAATCATATACCAACGCGTCGCATCCGGTCCGTGCTCCTCCAGTGTTTCAAAAGGATCTACCGCATTGCCCAAACGTTTAGACATTTTTTGTCCGTTCTTATCTAAAACAAGACCGTTTGAAACTACATTTTTATAAGCCTTTTTCCCAAACACCAAAGTTCCGATAGCATGTAGTGTATAAAACCAGCCTCGTGTCTGATCTACTCCTTCAGCAATAAAATCTGCAGGGAAACTTTCATTTCCGTCAATCATTTGTTGGTTTTCAAACGGATAATGCCACTGTGCATAAGGCATGGCTCCGGAATCAAACCAAACATCAATAAGATCTGATTCTCTTTTCATTGGTTTTCCTGAAGCAGAAACCAATACAATTTTATCTACAACATTTTTATGCAGATCTATCAAATCATAATTCGCTTCAGACATATCACCTACCACAAAATCCTTAAACGGATTTTCTGTCATAGTTCCTGCCTGTATCGCTTTGTTTATTTCACTCACCAATTGTTCTACAGAACCGATAATGATTTCTTCCGTTTTATCTTCTGTTCTCCAGATCGGCAATGGAATTCCCCAGTATCGGGAACGCGACAAGTTCCAGTCATTGGCATTTTTGAGCCAATTTCCGAAGCGTCCTTCTCCGGTAGCTTTTGGTTTCCAGTTGATGGTTTCATTGAGTTCAAACATTTGCTCTTTTACTTCCGTCACTTTGATGAACCATGAATCTAACGGATAATAAAGAATCGGTTTGTCGGTTCTCCAGCAATGCGGGTAACTGTGTACATATTTTTCTACTTTAAAAGCTTTATTTCCTTCTTTTAAAGCAATGGCTATTTCAACGTCTACTGATTTTTCAGGAGCTTCGCCATCATTGTAATATTCGTTTTTCACGTATTTGCCTGCCATCTCTCCCATCTGAGCAACAAAACGTCCTTGCAGGTCAACCAACGGAACCGGATTTCCGTTTTCATCTAACACCAACATCGGAGGTACTTCCGGAGTAGCTTCTTTAGCTGCTTTGGCATCGTCTGCTCCAAAAGTTGGTGCTGTATGAACGATACCTGTACCGTCTTCTGTTGTGACAAAATCTGCCGCAATCACACGGAAAGCATTTTCAGGGTTTTGATACGGTAACGTATAAGGCAATAACTGTTCATATTGTATCCCTACCAAATCTATTCCTTTGCATTCTTTAACGATGTAGTAAGGAATTTTTTTGTCTCCCTCTTTATAGGCTTCTAAATCTTCTTCGTTATCAACCTGGGTAAACTTACCTGCAAATTGTTTGTTTACCAGAGGTTTTCCAAGAATTACAGTAATCGGTTCAAAAGTGTATTGATTAAACGTTTTAACCAGTACATAATCTATCTTTGGCCCTACTGTCAAAGCAGTATTTGACGGTAAAGTCCACGGTGTGGTTGTCCATGCCAGGATATGTATGGGACCGAAACCTTGCAGAAAGTCCGGCAGTGATTCGCTTACAGCTTTAAATTGCGCTACAACGGTTGTATCTGTCACATCTCTGTACGATCCGGGCTGGTTCACTTCGTGTGAAGAAAGTCCAGTTCCCGCTTTTGGTGAGTACGGCTGAATGGTGTAGCCTTTGTACAATAAATCCTTATCATAAATCTCTTTCAAAAGCCACCATACACTTTCCATGTATTTCGGTTTATAAGTGATATACGGATCTTTCATATCTACCCAGTATCCCATCTTTTCCGTAAGATCGTTCCACAGGTCTGTATATCGCATAACCGTTCTTTTACACGCTTCGTTGTATTCTTCAATAGAGATTTTGGTTCCGATATCTTCTTTGGTAATGCCCAGTTCTTTTTCTGTACCTAATTCTACCGGAAGTCCGTGTGTATCCCATCCTGCTTTCCGTTTTACCTGAAAGCCTTTTTGGGTTTTATAGCGGCAAAAAATATCTTTAATCGCACGAGCCATCACGTGGTGAATACCCGGTTTACCATTTGCTGAAGGCGGACCTTCAAAAAAGACAAAAGGCCGGTTTCCTTCTCTTGATGTAATACTTTTATCAAAGATGGATTGCTCTTTCCAGAATTGTAACATTTCTGATGCTACAGTTGGCAAATTCAGTGCTTTATATTCTGTAAATTTTTTGCTCATTTCTATAAAAATTTCTTGTAAAATGCGAATTTACGGAATTTGCTTCAAAAGCAGTATAAAACTTTATACAACAATGAGGTAATAATTCCGCAAAAAAAAATAAAAAAACAAAGACCCCAAAGGGTTGCTTTGGGGTCTGATGATTTACTAATTATATTTTTTAATTGTTCAAAGCTTCTGCCCCACCCACAATTTCTAAAATTTCGTTTGTAATCGCTGCCTGACGTGCTTTGTTGTACGTCAATTTTAACTGATCTCTCAGGTCTTTTGCATTATCAGTAGCTTTATGCATTGCTGTCATACGTGCTCCATGCTCAGAAGCATTAGAATCCAATACTGATTTATACAATTGTGTCTTTAATGAAGCCGGAATCAAACTTAAGATGATTTCTTCTTTTGAAGGCTCAAAAAGGTAATCGGAAGTTACATTTGTTTCTTCAGATTCTATTGGTAATAATGGCAGAAACTGCTCAGTAATAACAATCTGTGTTGCGGCATTTTTAAACTGATTATAAATCACTTCTACTTTATCATAAGTACCTTCAATAAAGGCATCCATGATTTGCTGTGCAATCGCTGCAGTATTATCAAACGTCAGAGCATCGAATAAATCACTGCGGTTTTCGATTACATTAGCTGTTTTATGAAAAGCATCATATCCCTTTTTACCAATGGTAATAATATCTATATTTTTACCTGCATATGCTCCATCGATCAACTGACGTGTTGCTTTAATAACATTAGCGTTAAAAGCACCACACAAACCTCTGTTTGAAGTCACAACCACTAAAAGCACGTTGTTTACTTCTCTTTGCTCTGCATACGCTCCTGAAGCATCACCTTCTAAAGTTGCACTGATATTCTGAATTAATTCTGTAAGCTTTTCTGCATACGGACGCATTGCTGTAATGGTGTCCTGTGCCTTTTTTAATTTTGCAGCGGATACCATTTTCATCGCAGATGTGATTTGCATCGTGGATGAAACAGAACTGATTCTATTACGGATCTCTTTTAAGTTTGCCATTTTATATAAAGCAGTTTAGTATTACAAACCGGAAACGCATTTTCCGGTTTGTAATTCTTTTAAACTAATATTAATATTTTGAAGAAATTTCTTTTGCAACTTTTTCGATTGTAGCTGTCGCTTCATCTGATAAGTTACCTGCTTTTAAAGCACTTAAAACTTCTTTATGAGACAAGTTTAATACTTGTAAGAATTCTTTTTCGAATTCTTTTACTTTTTCTACAGGAACGTTTCTCAATAAGTTTTTAGAACCTGCATAGATAATCGCTACCTGATCTTCTACTTTAAACGGATCATTTACCGCCTGTTTCAAGATTTCAACGTTACGTTTACCTTTTTCAATTACGTTCATTGTTACTGCATCCAAATCCGAACCGAATTTAGCAAAAGCTTCCAACTCACGGTATTGTGCCTGATCTAATTTTAAAGTACCTGATACTTTTTTCATTGATTTGATCTGAGCATTACCCCCTACACGAGATACAGAAATACCTACGTTGATCGCAGGACGAACTCCTGAGTTGAATAAATCTGACTCTAAGAAAATCTGTCCGTCTGTAATCGAAATTACGTTTGTAGGAATATAAGCAGAAACGTCACCAGCTTGCGTTTCGATGATTGGCAATGCCGTTAACGAACCTCCTCCTTTAACAATCGGTTTTAAAGATTCCGGTAAATCGTTCATCGTTTTTGCGATTTCATCATCAGCAATTACTTTTGCAGCACGCTCTAATAAACGAGAGTGAAGATAGAAAACGTCTCCAGGATATGCCTCACGACCCGGTGGTCTTCTCAAGATCAAAGACATCTCACGATACGCTACCGCTTGTTTTGATAAATCATCATAGATGATCAAAGCAGGACGACCTGTATCACGGAAATATTCACCGATTGCTGCACCTGCCATAGGAGCATATACTTGCATTGGTGCAGGATCAGATGCATTAGCTGCTACAATAATTGTATAAGCCATAGCCCCTTTTTCCTCTAATGTTTTTGCAATTCCAGCTACTGTAGATGCTTTTTGCCCTACAGCCACATAGATACAATATACTGGTTTACCAGCGTCAAAAAATTCTTTCTGATTTAAGATGGTATCGATACAAACAGTTGTTTTACCTGTTTGACGGTCACCGATAACCAACTCACGTTGTCCACGACCTACAGGAATCATAGCATCAATTGCTTTAATACCTGTCTGTAAAGGTTCTGTTACCGGCTGACGGAAGATAACTCCTGGAGCTTTTCTTTCGATTGGCATCTCATATAAGTCTCCTCCGATCGGTCCTTTACCGTCGATTGGATTCCCTAAAGTATCCACAACGCGACCTACCATTTGCTCACCTACTTTCAAAGAAGCGATACGTCCTGTTCTTTTAACAATTGCACCTTCTTTTACTCCTGTTGAAGTACCAAATAATACAACACCTACATTGTCTTCCTCTAAGTTCTGAACCATTCCTTCTAATCCGTTCTCGAACTCTACCAACTCTCCGTACTGAGCGTTAGCCAATCCGTGAACACGAGCGATACCGTCTCCTATTTGTAGCACTGTTCCTACCTCTTCAATAGAAGTTTCCGATCCAAAACCAGATAACTGTTTCTTTAAAATTGCTGAAATTTCAGCAGGTTTAATTTCTGCCATTTGTTTATTATTTTAACACGAAACCCGTGTGGTGATTTTAATTAGTAAATTCTCTCTTTAACTGACTTAATTTATCTGCAACTGATGCATTAAATTGCTGATCTCCTATTCTGATAATAAACCCTCCGATGATGTCCGGATTTACTTTATTAACGATGGTAACACTTTTGGATGACAGTTGTTTTATTTTACTCAAAACTTTTGTTTCCAATTCCGGAGTCATAGGCACAGCAGTAGTTACATAAGCTACTTCTACACCTGCAAACTCATCATACAGTACATTGTACTGTTTTGCAATTGCATTCAGGATATCAAATCTTTTATTCTGCAACAGCAAATGAAACAATGCTTTTGTGTCTTCGTCTGCACCGGCAAACACTTCAAGCAAAGCGGCAAGTTTTACTTCACCTTTGATTACCGGATTCCCGATAAAATCATTTAATTCTTTACTTTCAGAAATAGCATTTACAATATCGTTCATATCGCTTTTTACTACTTCGGCTTTCCCTTTTGCATTTGACACTTCAAGAATTGCCTTTGCATATCTTATTGCTGCTCTTGTACCTGCCATGACAATTCTATTAGTTTAATTTAACATCTTCTAATAGCTTCTCTACCAATTGCTCTTGAGCCGCTTTATCAGATAATTGATTTCTTAATAACTTTTCAGCAATGTCTAAAGATAAGCTTGAAACATGTGCTTTTAATTCGGCCTTAGCAGCATTCTTTTCACTTTCGATAGTCGCTTTTGCCTGAGCAATCATTTTTGCTCCTTCTGCCTGTGCTTCACCTTTTGCTTCAGCAATCATTTGCTCTTTCATCTCACGTGCCTCTTTCAACATTGTATCTCTTTCTGCACGGGCTTCTGCCAATAATTTCTCATTGTCAGATTTTAAATTTTCTAAATCTCTTTTAGCATTTTCAGCCGCAGCAAGAGCATCTGCAATTCCTTCTTCTCTCGCTTCTAACGCATTTACGATTGGTTTCCATGCAAACTTCCCTAACAAAAAGATGATTACCAATAAGATGATAAATTGCCAGAAAAATAATCCGAAACCAAAGTCATTAATTAACTTATCCATTTATATAGAATTATGTTATACTATTTTATTTGTTTAATTTTTAAAATTCACCTTTAACCAACCGTTAAAGGTGAATTTTATTTTTTTATTGGGATTATGCACCTAAGATTAAAGCACCGAATGCTAAACCTTCTAATAATGCTCCAATGATAATCATAGCAGTTTGGATTTTTCCAGCAGCTTCCGGCTGACGTGCAATAGCGTCCATTGCTGAACCACCGATTTTACCTAAACCTAAACCTGCACCGATTACGATTAAACCTGCTCCTACTAAATTTGGAATTGTCATGATAAATGATTTATATATAATTAAACAAAATTTTTATTCAACTCTTAATGATGATCATGCTCCTGTACAGCCGAACCAATAAACAATGAAGATAACATTGTAAAGATAAATGCCTGTAAGAACGCAACCAGAATTTCTAATACCGTCAAGAATAATGTCAACAAGAAAGATACTCCTACAGCCCCACCTGTCCCTAATACTTCTTTCATTAAAAATGCTACCGCAACCAACCCCATTACTACCGAGTGACCTGCTGTAATATTTGCAAACAAACGAATCAACAAAGAGAATGGTTTTGTAAACATACCCAACACCTCAATTGGCGCCAGTACAATTTTCATCGGAACCGGTACACCCGGCATCCAGAAAATGTGCTTCCAGTAATCTTTATTCGCACTGAACTGAGTAATAAAGAATGTAAACAAAGCCAAACAAACGGTTACAGATATATTTCCTGTAACATTCAGTCCTAATGGCGTAAGACCCAATAAATTCAATAAGAAAATCAAGAAGAAAACACTTAATAAAAACGGCATGAATTTTTTATACTTTTTATCACCAATGTTTGGTTTTGCCATTTCATCTCTTACATAAATCACCAACGGTTCTAATGCTCTTGCAAAACCTTTCGGCAACGCATTCACACCTTTTTTATATGTTCTAGCCAAAGATGTAAACATAACAAACAATAGGAAAGTTGCCAATAATAATCCCGCTACGTTTTTTGTAATTGAAAAATCCAAAGGTTTCGGATTTTTAGGGTAATGCTTTTCATTATATTCAATTGTTCCGGCAGCATCTGTTTTATAGATTTTTCCGTGATACAATTTATACGTTTGCCCGTCTTTCTCTACCAGTTTATGTCCATGATCGAATTCAGAAGACATAAAAACCTTCAAACCATTATCAATCAGGATTACCGGCAATGAAAAGCCGTAATGCTTACCCGTCTCTTTATCAGAGAAAAAAGTATAATAGTAATCGTCCTGCAAGTGGTGCTGAACATACTCATTTACTTCTTGCTTAGGTGTTTTTTGCACATGAATTTCGTCATGATGCGCTTCATGAGTTTCATCAACATGAATCGTTTCAGCTGTATTGTGCTGTGAAGTTTCTACATGTTGATCAGCTTGTGAAAAGGCTGGCATGACCGCAAATAAAACAGCGGCTAATAAATGAAGTGATTTCTTTAAGGTCACCATGTCTTTACCTGGATTGAATTTATAGTTCCAAAAATTTTGTGCAAAAATACATTTTTATTCCCAAACCTCCGGTATATATTTTAAACTTTTTTATTGTTTTTTTCTTGTCCTTTTTCTTCATTTAAAAGTTTGAAAGTTACATATACATCAAACACTAAAAAAATGACAAAAACGAGTAAAAAATTGTGCTTTACAAATGATTGATCTCCTTCAGATTTTAACACCGGACTGATGAAAAGATAATTTGCAATCGTTTTTACTGTAATGAACGCCAAAAACATATATCCCAGATTATGAGGCATTTTGGTTTTTGTCATTACAATTCCAACCACCATCAGTAATGACAGTATAAACTCAAAAAAATAGATCTGAATAAGATTATAGGTACTTGTACTCCAATGATCAATTGTATTAAAGACACTGTGAAACATATAATGCAACCCAAAAGCAACAGCAGCTACTATGAGAAGTTGCCCGGCAAAACCAAAAATTTTATTCATTTTTATTTAATTTATTTACTTGTTTTATCACTTGGTATAGGGACAAAAATATCCCTATAAGTGTACTAATTTTAGTCACCCATTGATCGGGTACAGACCATTTTTGATCTAACCAACCTCCCAAACGGTAAAAAAGATAGATGGTTATTCCCATCTGAAAGGGAATCCCTGTCAGTATCAGCCATTTATTCGGCTTCTTATTGGGCTGGTTGGGCGTCATTACTATTTGAACCGTAACGGGATTTCATGTATTCATCCCAATTTTTCTTAATGAGTACTACTCCATAATCATCGGAACTGATCAGTACCGGATTTTCTTTAATTTGATAATCTCTTTCTATTTCGAGATACACCTGAGCAGATTTTGCGATATTACCTGATTTAATTCCATGAATTACAAGGAACATTTTATCTTTTGAATACTGATCTGCCGAGAATGAAATTCCGGTATGTGCGCGGTCATTGGCATAACGCTGCAACTTGTTTCTCAGTTCAATCCCCTGTTCAGTGAACGGAAAATCTACTACATAAATTAATTTCAGATTTTTAGAAAGATCATTCTTAAACTGTAATGCCTGCAATTTCGGAAGATCTTTGCTGATGATACGCTGCGCTTCCTGTCCTTCTTTGGAGTTAGGATAGGTAACCGCCACATAGTTAAGTGCTTTTTTATAATCTTCGAGTCCGTTTAGCTTACCAATAGTTGTAGCTTTCAATATTTCATATTTTGTAACCATTCCATCGTTCATCAATGTCGGAATTTTGGCATTTAATGTTTCGAGCACTTCTGAATAAGCACCGTGGTTGTACATGGTATATATTTTTTCATATTCCTGTACAGGCGATCCGTCAATCTCAATTTTAGCATTCGGATTTAATATGATTTGTGTGTATTGCGAATTCGGGTGGTTGCGTTTCATATCTTCCAGCATTGCCTGTGCTTTAGCAGGATCAAGCTTCAGATATATTTTATAAAGGTTGTATTTAATCGGTTCAATAAGCCGTTCTTCCGGTTTATAGGTCAAAAGAGTTTCCAGTTTATCTGCTGCTATCTGATATTCTTCCAGCAAGTCACTATACAATAATCCCAATTGGTAATAGGCATTATCCCGATCTGTCTTCAATTTCTTGATTTCGTTTTCATCTTTTGGAATCTGACTGAGGAAGAAGTCAACATTATACCGCATATCTGTTTCTGCAGCAGCCGTTTCCACACCGGAAGAAGCATTTTGCTCCGTAGCCGATGCATTATTGGGGTTATTTGCTACTGCATTTTGAGCTTCATCTGCCCAACGCCAATTATCCGTCAAGGCTCTTTTCCCCCATTTTCTTGAGAAGTCCTGTTTTCCTTTTTGGACAGCGGCATTTGAATAAAAGTAAAAACTGGAGGCAACACCCCCTGTCATCGGCAAACTATTCGAACCTGACGTCTGCCCCTGTCCTTTTTCAGCTGCTTTTTCAGCTGTCTGATCCGCTATACGTTTTTTATCCAGAAATTCTTTTAAGACTTGTCTGCGTTGTTCTTCCGGCAAGGCCACCAAACGCAGAATACTGTCGTTTTCCCGGGCAACCAATTCATATTTGACTACATCAACAAGGTTATTTCTGAGACGCTTTACTTTGAGGTATTCTCTTGAATTAGGATTCATAACTACGAGCGTGCTGTCATAGTATTTACCAGCCATCTCATACGTTTTCTTGGCATAATACAGATCAGCCAGTTTTCTGTAGTTGGCTACTTTAAGGTATTCATTGGTTGTAATCTTTTTTAAGGATTTATTAAAGTTCGCAACTGCCTGCGCATCATTTCCGTAAAAATTGAAAAGGGATCCCATCTGATGGTAAATAACATCATGAAATCCTCTGTTTTCTCTATCAGCCAGCAAGGCATTGTATTCTTTTAAAAAAGCTACCGTATCAATTTTCTGCGGATCCTGATTGGCAAATTTTTCTGCATGTGCATTGATTACATAAACACGCGGCACACGGTATTTATAATCAATGATTTCCTGAAATGTTTTTACGGCTTCTTCCTTGTTATTATTTTTTCCATACAATTGTCCCAAAATATACGTATAACGGGCTTTTTCATCTTTATCCTGTGTCGTTTCTATTGCTTCTTTTAAAGGCACAATAGCACTGTCAAGCGCTTCAATATTAATATACCCCTGAGCCAGTGTTGCAAGAGCATCTGCTTTTGTCTGCCCTTTTACTTCTTCTTCTTTAAGGAGCCTTTTCAGATTCTTTATAGCAAGATTATCATAGTTCAGGCGAATATTCGCTTTTTCTTTCCATACTCTTGCATCATAAATCAGGTCACTATCAGGGTATTTCAGAATGATGTAGTTAAATGCTTCTATTGCCGGAATGTAGCGTATATCGTGATATCGTGATTTTCCCAGCAGCATATAGGCTTCATCCATCTGCGGATTGTTTTCTGTTCCCGCAATGTAAATGGAGTGTAGTTGAGAAGCTTTAATCGCTTTGTCTTCTGCCCTTTGGAAATTAGGATCTTTTTGTTTTGCCGTCACCAATGTTTTCTCATCTGGCTGCATTCGTTCTACGGGTAAAATATTATAGAAATCATCATAATATTTTTCCTTTAAAGATTCTATTCCTTTTTCGTAGGCAAGCCGTCCGTTGTATAAAATATTATATTTCGTAGTAACAGAGTGATATCCCCGGGACATCGCTGTATTCTTTTTTGTAGAACAAGCGATCATTACCGTTAGGAATAACGCAGCAAGTATATAAAGTAACCCTTTTGATTTCCGCACAATACAATAATCTTTATCTTTTAAAACCTAATAAGTATTCGTTTTAGTATCTCTCCTAAGAAAATATTTTTCGAATGGTAAAAATATAAAAAAACACTTTAAAATATACTTCTAAAGTGTTTTATATAACTAATTCTATTTATTTAATATATTATATCATGGCGTTTGATTATATGTTCTAAGAAATAAGCGAAAATCATACCAAAAATCAGACTGCAAATAAATTTTCCAATTCGCTCATGGTATTCTCATCTGTTTTGAGGTCTTTAATCACTCTTCCTTTTTCAAGAGCTACGATTCGGTTTGAAACCTCAATCGTATGCTGTAAATCATGACTTGAAATCAACATAGTGATTTTTTTGGTAGCCGCTATGTCTTTTAAAAGGTTTTTTAAACGGATTTGGGTTGTTGGGTCCAGGTTGGCAAATGGCTCATCTAATATTACAACTTCCGGATTTCCCAAAAATGCACCTGCAATACCAACTTTCTTCTGATTTCCCTTTGACAGATCTCTTATGTATTTTTTTCCGTCTAATATTTCATCATTAAAAAAGGCTTTGAAAGGAATGAGAAATTCGTCTACATTTGGTTTTGACAGACCTCTCAATTCTCCAATAAAATACAAATATTCAACAGGTGTCAGATATCCGATCAGAAATGATTCGTCTAAAAAGGCACCGGTAAATTTTTTCCAGTTTTCAGACTCGTGTATTTTAATACCATTGCTTGCTATATAACCTGTAGAAGGTTCAATAAGATCCAGCAAAAGGCTAAAAAAAGTTGTCTTACCTGCTCCGTTATTTCCTACCAATCCAAAACTTTCTCCTTTTGGAATTTCTAACTGGTCTATATTCAAAACGGTTACTCCGTTATATGATTTTGATAAATTCTGTACGTGTATCATAGTCTTAATTTTTTTGCTTGTATGCCTGAATGGTTTTGTATTTTTCTGCTTTATAAATTCTCTCAATCTGTTTAAAGATAAGGTCTCTGAATGCCAAACCAATAATTCCTACCAAACCAACAAGTATACAGCCGAGAACATCATTGTAAATTATCTTTCCTATAAAGAACAGGATAACCGGTAAGAAAATCTTTGGCATTGCCAGTAATAGGCTGTTGATATTAAATGCCGTTTTATCTCCCATAAGATTTTTATTTGTTGACAAATCTATGGGTGTTTTCACAAAAGCCCCGCTCAACATTACCAGATAAGAATTAATCCCTATATTGAATAAAGCCGCTGAGAAAACCATCAGATACACGGGCCATCCGAAATAAAGATAGAACGTAGCTAAAAAAGTACACAGTATCGTAGCGATAACCATAAGCCACCATTTAGACTTTAAATAATTTTTATAGGTAATGTTCTGGGTCATCATAAAAGGGTAATAAGATGAATCCCAGCTTGGAATATAATTACCGAAATTGAATACGAACCCTCCGGTTACAAAAATGGCTCCGAATATATAGAATACGGGAGAACTATACATATCTACAATATTGGTAAAAATAAGCAGTCCGTAGAAAATGAAAACAAAGCTGGAAATCATGGCTGTTTTTGAACGCTTGTTTCGCATCAGCATTTTTATATCCAGTTTTAAGAAAGTGCCCGTTACTCCAAAACGATCCAGCCAGGTAAGGTTTACATTTTGTACTTCGTCTTTTTTCTTCTGTAACCCCTTATCTAAGTATAGACTGTTTTTATAAAAGGTAAAAGAATAACGGTACATAAAAAACAAGGCCGCTACCAATACCAGAATCAGAAACGGATATTCATAAAAAGCGGTATAGAAATATTGTGTATAAACTGTAATATCGATTATCTGCCAATAATGCAATGCCCCGCAAACAGCAAGAATTCCGAATACACTGAAGAAAACGGCATTCTTTTTATTCAACAGCAGATTCAGAAGGTTATTGACATTCACCAAAGCCAAAAGACTGATGCCCCAAACCAATAGCTTTAAAGAAAAACCATCATTGATTAAAAACACCACCGTCAACGGTATCAAATAAAGGTAATTGATGATATTAAAGATAGAGATTGTGCTTTTGGCCAATATGAAATTGACAATTTTTTTCTTGGATACATTGGTTGCCAAAAGTGGTTTTATATTCAACGGATTGAACCTCTGAAATATATAACGTACAAACAAATCAACAGTAAAATAATAAATAATGTATTTATTGACTACTTCAAAAGGAACCATGTCCATTTCTTCAATAAAGAAATACGTTCCCGCTCCATATACCAATGCCAAAAGAGCAAACAGGAATAAGTAAAAGTAGACCAGAATCTTTAAAATAATATTGATTGCCAAATTGGGTGATCGGAAGAATGATTTCCATTCTAAAAATAAAAACTGCTTAAACATAGTTATCTTTAAATATTTATAGTATTAGTGCCGTTTTTTTCAAAACGTTACACATAAAATAAAAAAACCGCTCAAATTTCGGAGCGGTCTTTCTTTTTTCATAGTAATTCTTATAAATCAAATACTGTAAATGAATAACAAATGCTATGCCATAAGATTTACAGAACCGGATACAGCTCTGGTCTCTTGGATACTTTGTAGCTCAAGCCGAACAGTACTTCCCTCCTTTTACGATATTTTGAAGTATATTTGCGCTTTAATTATTGTAAATAAAGGATGAGAAAGGATATTGAAATACCCGTTGCAGAAAACGTATATATGGCTGCAATAAAAGAGTGGAATGAAGATTTTCAGGAAGATTGCTGGTATGCTTATCTGATAAACGATACTAATGAATTGTTAGAAATGCCTATTGTAGTATCCAGAGCTTACGGTATCATTAACGGTGAACAACGGAAAACAGGTACTTTCCGTCATTCTTTTAAGGAAACGGAAGCCAAGAGTTTTTTAAAAATAGAACTGTTAGAAAACAATGTACTGGCTTTAAATAATGAATTTGCCGTAACGTATTTTATAGGCAACAAGCTGTATGATAAAACATTTGTTTTTAAAGCAAAGTCTATTAATGATCTTGCGATGAGAGATATTCCTGTTATGCAACAACGTGGCATACTTATAAAATAAAAAAACGGCTTTGAGCCGTTTTTTATTTTATACTTCTCTTTTGAGAAAAAGAATCATCTGGTACAGGTTGTCATTCGACGCTACTGAAACAAGTTCCCAACCACTCATTCCCAAAATATTCATTCGCTTTTCAAGTTCCGGTGTATTGAGTCCTTTAAAAAGAGATATTTCTATTTTCTCTACTTTATATTCAAACCTTTTCATTTTAGCTGGTTTTATGTTTTACAGGAAATAACAATGAGGCTGCTACAGACAGTATCAAAACAGATCCGATAATGGCAAGTGAGACCATTGAATCAAAATGATAGAAAGGCATGATCAGCATTTTCACCCCAATAAACACAAGTATTACTGCCAGCCCGTAATGGAGCTTGGAAAACATATCCATTGAATTTGCCAGCAGAAAGTATAAAGAACGCAATCCCAAAATAGCAAAAATATTAGAAGTATAAAGAATAAACGGATCATCAGGAGCAATAGCAAAAATAGCCGGAATACTGTCAACCGCAAATACCAAATCTGTGATTTCAATTACGGCGAGTGCCACAAATAATGGCGTAACCATTTTAACTCCTTTTTGAACGGTAAAAAATTTATCCCCATCAAAATCATTCGAAACTTTGAAGAATCTATGTACTAAACGTACTCCTATGTTTTTGGACATATTATCTGACTCAGAATCATCGTTGCTGGAAAACCATGATTTAAAACCTGCCACGAGTAAAAATAAACCGAAAATAGTAAGTACTACATTTACTTCCAGCGGATGTTCGCCAAAAGGAATGTGCACGTAGGTAAGTTTGATGAGTTCTACTCCGGCAAAGATGAAGATGGCTCTGAAAGCCAATGCGCCTAATATACCCCAGAATAGTACTTTGTGCTGGTACTTTTTGGGTATTTTAAAAAATCGGAAAACAAGTATGAATACAAACAGATTATCTACTGATAATGCTTTTTCTATCCAATAGGCCGCCTGATATTTAGAAAAGTTATCCGTAATTCCCTGAGGTTTGTCGAGTACATAATATACAACCCCACTAAAAACCATCGAGAGGAAAATCCAAACCAATGACCATATAAGCGCTTCTTTATTGGAAACTTCATGGCTGTTTTTATTAAAAACTCCTAAATCAAGTAATAGCATAATAATAACTGCTACCCCAAAACCGATAATCAATCCCGGATGATTAATCAAATGATCTGCGTGTCCCATGTTTATTTTTTTTTAAGCTCCAAAAGTAATTTTTTATTTTTAAACCAAGGGAAAGTACTATAACCTCCGTTTAATCAACAAGATACAATTATTTTTTAACGTATAAAAAAAGAACAAAAAAAATGATAAGTATCTAAAAAACAGAAACTTATCATTAATATCGTTTTAAAATAAGAAGAAACGTGTTCTAATCTAATTTTTCGGTTAATTTTTTAAAAACTTTTTTAGGCTCTTTTCCGTTGTATAAAACATCGTATACAGCGTCTATGATAGGCGTTTTTGCTTTGAGATCCGTGTTCATGATATAAGCACTTCTCGTAGCATAATATCCCTCAGCAACCATATTCATCTCCATTTGTGCCGATTTTACGGTGTATCCTTTGCCAATCATATTTCCAAACATACGGTTTCTTGAAAAAAGGGAATAACCGGTAACGAGTAAATCTCCTAAATAGGCAGAATCATTGATGTTTCTTTTCATCCGGTGTACTTTTTTGATAAAGCGTTTCATTTCGCGGATGGCATTACTCATTAACACAGCCTGAAAATTATCTCCATATCCCAATCCATGAGCCATACCACAGGCTACTGCATAGATATTTTTAAGCATGGAGGTGTACTCAGCCCCAAAAACATCATCTGACACTTTTGTCTTTATATAATGACTTTTCAAGCAATCAGCCACGATTTCAGCTTTTGGCAGATCGATTCCGGCAATGGTGATATAGGAGAGTCGTTCTAATGCCACTTCTTCTGCATGACAAGGTCCTGCAATCACACAAATATTTTCTCTTGGTATCCGGTAGGTCTGACAAAAATGTTCTCCGACAATCAGTCCGCTTTCAGGAATAATTCCTTTTATAGCCGAAATAATAATTTTGTCAGAAATATCTATAGTAAGTTTTTCCAGCTCATGTCCTAAAAAGGCAGAGGGAACCGCAAATATCAAATAATCGGCAAAAGCGATCGCCTCATTGATATCTGAAGTGAGCCGCAATTGGTTGGTATCAAATTCCACAGAACTTAAGTAGTTCGGGTTGTGATGATTTTCTAATATTTCTTCAATTGCTGAATCGTTTCGCATATACCATGCGATCTCTTCTAAATTATGGCAAAGCATTTTTGCGATGGCTGTTGCCCAGCTTCCACCCCCGATTACAGCAAACTTTGGTTCTTCATTCATTATAAAATGTTTGTTCTGCAAAATTAATTATTTTACTATGTAAAGCAATTATTTTACTATTAAGCTGTTTTTTTTCTTTTCTGAAGATCTGTGTTTTTAACAATTTTTTAAGTAAATAAGCGCAATTTAAGAACCAACAAAGACGTTATTCTTATATAATTAATCATTTGAAATAAATTAATATTTTTTTGTTTTTATGAAAGCGTTTAGATATGGTGTCTAAACGCTTTTGCTTTAGTAAGCCATTTCTACTATTTTTTCTATTTCAAGCGGCGTAATGTTCTGTTTTTCTCCCATTGCTATCCAGTTTCTCTGTTTAAAACGGTTTACAATTGTCTCTGCACTTTGCTGATACTGTGACGTATACTCTGAAATTTTTGTATCAATGCCTACGGCATGATAAAACGCAATGGTTTTTTCAATGGCCTCTCTTGCCGTTTCTTCTTCGGATTTCCCGGTTATACCCCATACTCTTTCGCCATATTGTGCCAGCTTCTCTTTTTTGGTTTCAAACATAACTTTATAAAGATTAGGTCCGATTATGGCCAATGTTCGCGCATGATCGATCTCATACATCGCCGTGAGTTCATGACCAATCATATGGGTTACCCAATCAGTAGGCACTCCTTTATTGAGCAAACCGTTAAGCGCCATTGTACAGCACCACATAAAATTGGAAGCCAACGTATAATCTTCCGGCTTTTGTATTACCTGAGGACCAATCTCAATCAATGTTTGCAATATTCCTTCTGCAATTCTGTCCTGTAAAAAGGCGTCGTGTTTATACGTCAGATATTGTTCTAATACATGTACAAAAGAATCTACTACTCCATTTTGCAGCTGTCTTTTAGGCAGGGATTGTATGACGGTAGGATCTGCAATCGAAAAAACAGGGAATAATGCTTCTCCGCCAAAACTCAGTTTTTCATGAGTAGCTTCAATCGTTATTACTCCGCCGGAATTCATTTCGCTACCTGTTGCCGGTAAAGTCACGACTGCTCCAAAAGGTACTACCTGCTGCGGATCTTTTATCAGTAACCGCTGTTGAAGAATTTGAATAGGATCGCCCTCAAATTTTACCGCAGCAGAAATAAATTTGACACCATCTATAACGCTTCCGCCACCGACTGCCAATATAAAATCTATTTGTTTTTCGCGGATGAGCTGCACCGCTTTCATCAGGGTTTCAAATCTCGGATTTGGTTCAATGCCTCCAAATTCAACCACTTCAAATGGCATCAGTGCTTTGCTTACCTTTTCATATACGCCGTTCTTAAAAATACTTCCTCCGCCATACGCGAGGAGTACTTTACTGTTTTGCGGAATAAGATCTGTAATTCTGTCGTGCAGATTTTCTCCAAAGATCAAACGGGTCGGATTGTATAACTCAAAATTTCTCATGTTTCTATAAATTAAAAAAGAACCAACTACTAAGTTAATTCTTTTTGTTCTTAAGGATATGTTATTTTCTGTAAAACAAATTATGATCGATATATTCCCACACTTTTTCCGGAAGCATCGGCTCAATGTTTTTGCCTTCTTTAATGTTGTTTCTTATAAACGTAGAAGAAAGTTCAATCACAGGTGCTTCTATTTTATGAATATGCGGGTGGTCTTTAAATTGTTCAGGTATTGTACTCTCTGATATGCGCGGATAAACATATAAATGGTAATGTGCTAAAATAGCTTCATAATTTTTCCATTTATGAAAACCTTTAAGGTTGTCTTCGCCCATAATCAGAGAAAATTCATGTTTAGGAAATTTTTCCTCCAGATGTACCAGTGTATTGATCGTATAATTGGGCTGAGGTAATTTGAATTCAATATCTGAAGCCTGTATCTTTTCAAATTTTTCTGTTGCGAGATGTACCATATGCAACCGGTGATAATCTTCCAGCAATCCTGCTTTTTTTTTCAAAGGGTTATGCGGTGTAAGCACCATCCAGATCTGGTCGAGTTCTGAATTTTCTGCCAGATGATTAGCAATGATAATGTGTCCGATATGTACCGGATTAAACGTACCGAAATACAAACCTACTTTCATTCTTTTTTTGTTTTATGAATTTACAAACTCATCGATAAGAATATAGGCTTCTTTCTTAGCCGTTTCTAAATCATGGTTTTTCAATATCACGTCAAATTTGGGTGCTTCAGCAATTTCTTTTTCTGCTTTATCAATCCGCATCTGTATTTTCTCATCAGATTCCGTCTGTCTGAAACGCAATCTCTTTTCAAGTTCTTCAATAGAAGGCGGGCTCACAAATATCGCAAGTGTTTGTTCCGGATACTGTTTTTTTATATTCAAACCACCAATAACATCAATATCAAATATGACGTGTTTACCCTCATCCCAAATGCGCTGAATTTCCGATTTCAAAGTTCCGTAAAAATTATCTTTGTATACTTCTTCGTATTCTACAAAAGCATTTTCTGCTATTTTTTGCTGAAATGCCTCAGCAGAAATAAAGTAATAATCTTTTCCGTCTATCTCTCCTTCTCTTTGGTAACGCGATGTTGCGGAAATAGAAAAGTCTAATCCTAAGTTTTTATGGTTTAAAAGGTGTTTTACGATCGTTGTTTTTCCAGATCCTGAAGGTGCTGAAAAAACAATTAATTTTCCCGTACTCATTTTAGTTGTGTTGTTGTAGTTATATTAAAGCACGTTCAAAACCTGCTCTTTTATTTTCTCTAATTCGTCTTTCATCTGTACAACCAGTTTCTGCATCTGCGAATGGTTGGATTTTGAACCTGTAGTATTAATTTCCCTTCCCATTTCCTGCGAGATAAAGCCTAATTTACGTCCATTTGCTTCATCGCTGTTCAGCGTTTCCAGAAAATAGTCCAGATGGTTCAGCAAACGTACTTTCTCTTCTGTAATATCAAGTTTTTCCAGATAATAAATTACTTCTTGCTCAAACCGGTTCTCATCAATAGTAATCTGCAATTCATTCAGATTATTTTTGATACGGTCTTTTACGGCAACAATACGCTCCGGATCCAAAATCAGAATTTCATTCATCAACTGACGGATGTTACCAATGCGTAAAATAAAGTCGTCCTGTAACTTCTTACCTTCCTGCGCTCTGAATGCCGCAATATTCTGCAAGGCTTCTGTGATAACACTCTGTATTGACTTCCATTCATTCTCATCAATTTCAAGACGTTCCGTTTTTAAGGAATCAGGCATACGTACGGCCATCTTCATCAACTCCGTTTCATCTGCATGCGGAAGAATTTCCTTCATCTGATTGATATAAGCTTTGACAATAGGAGCATTGATACGGCTCGCTGTTTCTTCTCCTGTAACTTCTATAAATAAAGAAAAATCTATCTTACCACGCTCAAGTTCGCACGCAATAAGATTGCGTATTTCTAATTCTTTTTCTTTATAAACCTGTGGTAACCGTACGCTTAAATCTAAATTCTTACTGTTTAGTGATTTTACCTCAACGGTTATCTTTTTTAAGGGTAGTTGTAAGGATGCTTTACCAAAGCCGGTCATTGAATTTATCATACTGATCTAAATAAAGCTACAAAGGTAATCAAAACGCTTTATTTTTAATGCATTGGCACTATAATTCCATTTTAGTTGCTCAAAACTAAGGTTGTAACAAAAAAGGAACACGTTACAGAGAGAGCGGTTTAGATCTTTTCGGTTTTTTTTAGTCTTTTAGCACTCTCTAAGCTTTAAAAGTGCTATCTCTTCCTTTATGGAATTGTCTTAAATGCCGTTAAATTGTCTTCCATAAAAAATTATTACCCTAACTTTGTTGTTTCAAAATGTCTATTATGAGTAAACTATTCACCCCGCTTCACCTAAAAAATCAAATCTTACAAAATAGAATTGTAGTTTCTCCTATGTGTCAGTATTCCGGAAAAGACGGATATGCTACAGATTGGCATCTGGTACATTTAGGACAGTTTGCTATAGGAAAAGCAGGTGCTGTCATTCAGGAAGCTACAGCAGTATCGCCTGACGGACGTATTACGTATGCAGATTTGGGTATTTGGGAAGATGGCCAGATAGAAAAATATAAACAAATTACATCTTTTATAAAATCTCAGGGAAGTATTCCCGGCATTCAGCTGGCACATGCCGGCAGAAAAGCGAGTTCAAATAAACCCTGGATCAACCGCAATCAATTTGCACCGGAAGAAGAAAACGGCTGGCAAACTGTTGCCCCTTCCGCTCTTGCTTTTCACACAAAAGATGTCCCTCCTTTTGCGTTGACCATTCCGCAGATAAAAGAATATGTCCATTATTTCAAGACCGCTGCTCAAAGAGCCGTAACAGCCGGTTATGAAATTATTGAACTCCATGCTGCTCACGGTTATCTGATTCATCAGTTTCTCTCTCCTTTGATTAACAAAAGAGAAGATGCTTATGGAGGATCTTTTGAAAACAGAATCCGCTTTTTACTGGAAATCATCGATGCTGTACAGCCTGAGCTATCTACACAATCTTTATGGGTTCGCGTATCAGCAACGGATTGGGCAGAAAACGGATGGAATATTGATGAAACTGTTCGCCTGTGCGCTATCCTGAAACAAAAAGGTATTGAAGTAATTGATGTTTCTACAGGTGGCGGGGTACGGGAACAAAGCATCCCTGCCGAACCGGGCTATCAGGTGCCGTTTGCTGACCGTATCAAAAATGAAACCGGTATCATTACGGGTGCTGTCGGATTGATAACCAACGGTAATCAGGCAGAGACGATTTTAGAAAATAATCAGGCCGATTTTGTCTCTATTGCCCGTGCATTCCTGAGAAACCCTCATTTTGTCTATCAGGCAGCAGAAGATCTGGACGAAACCATTGACTGGGCAGATCAATATGAGCGCGGAAAAGAAAAACAATAATTTTTATTACTTAACCCAATGATCTTTTAGTAAAGAACTCGCTGGGATTCTCTACCCGATGACACTGCTTTTGTACGTTTCATCCTTTTCAGAGAATGCCCTAAATGATCTTTCTCTAAGATATACGGGCACTATATAACTATACATTAAATGAAAAAAGGATTAATAGCCTTAGCCTTCGGTGGATTGGCTATTGGAATGACTGAATTTACCATGATGGGTATTCTACCCGACATTGCAAAAGATTTATCTGTAAAGGATACAGATGCCGCTCATTTTATCGCTTTATACGCATTAGGCGTAGTGGTAGGAGCACCAACACTGGTCATGTTTACCAGTAAATTTTCACCTAAAAAAGTATTGTTGTTTTTAATGCTTTTATTTTTTATTTTCAATGGATTGTTTGCCATCCTTCCCGATTTTAAAACGCTTTCTGTTGCTCGGTTTATTTCAGGTTTACCACACGGTGCTTTTTTTGGGGTAGGATCAGTAGTTGCTGCAAAACTGGCAGACAAAGGAAAAGAAGCACAAGCTATTGCTTTTATGTTTACCGGAATGACGATTGCAAATCTGGCGGGTGTTCCGCTGGGCACCTATATCGGACATCATTATACATGGCGTATTACTTATATAATAATTGCCTCTTTAGGGCTGGTAACCTTTCTTGCCATTCTGTTTTGGCTGCCTAAAACAGAAACCCGGGGCAATACCAGTATGCTATCTCAGTTAAGTTTTTTTAAGACAATAAAGGCCTGGCTTTTAATAGCTATTATTTCGATAGGAACCGGAGGATTGTTTGCATGGATCAGCTATATAGCTCCCATGTCTATTAATGTTTCTAAAGTTCCTGCTGACAACATTCCTTATATTATGATTCTTGTAGGCACAGGAATGTTTTTTGGGAATATTTTAGGAGGTAAACTTTCTGACAGCATCTCTCCCACAAAAGCAGCTATTTTGTGTTTGTCGTCTATGGTAGTATGTCTGATTATAGTTTATTTTACAGCTCATATCAACATAATGGCTTATATCATGGCTTTTATAACCGGACTGGTAGCCTTTACGATTGGTTCTCCTTTGCAAATGATGCTGATCAGAAATGCTCAGGGAGCAGAAACCCTCGCAGCCTCTGCCGGGCAGGCAAGTTTTAACATAGGAAACACTTTGGGAGCTTATTTAGGCGGAATCCCGATTATTATAGGATACTCGTATAATACTTCTGTTTTGATGGGTGCCGGAATGGCAATGACAGGTGCTTTATTATCGTTTGTATTTCTCAAGAAATTCAATATTTCTCAAAAAATGTAGAAATATTAAATCAAATGTGTAAAAAATACCCATTCAAACAGACTGTTTAGCAATATGAAAGACCGATGTGAAATCTGTATAAAACACTGTCATTCAAAAACCTATCTGCAAAAGAACAAGAATTAATGTAATTTGGCATTTCAATTGAATAAAGATTATTAGAATTAAAAACTAATAAATAAAAATTGTATGAAAAGTTTACTTAAAATTTTTGGAGTGTTAATGTTGAGTATTGTTGTTTTTACTTCTTGTAGTGATGACGATGATCCGGCAGACAACGATTTATTCGTAGGAACATATAATGGTTCTATATCGTTTCTTAAAGACGGAGAAACTAAGTCTGTAAGTGATGGTTCAGTAACAGTAGCAAAAGTTGGAAACAAATATAACTTTGCTTTCTCTGACGGAATTGAGAACATCACAGGTATTGAATTCAAAGAAGATGGAGATAACATGTATATCAACATCGGAGGTGACGAAACGAGTTATATTAGAATTAATGCAAGCACTTTAAAAATGCTTTACATTAAAGACGGAAAAACTTGGACAGCTAACTGTACAAGATAAATACTTACGAAAAAAATAGCTATGAAGAAGAAAAAGTCGGTTTATAACCGACTTTTTTCTTGAAATTATAGTTTATCTTCGCTATAAAATTGTTGCTATGAAAAAATTTCTGCTGTTGTTATTGATCCTCAACTTAACGTATGCATGTACTACAATGAAAAATAATTCTGCTCAGGCACATGTAGGAGAATGGGTGTTAATTCAACGTTCAGGAGGTATTACGGGTCAAACGGTCACTTTTGATCCCGAGAAAAAGCAACATATTATCAAGATTACCCCTTCTACTTTATCTGTTTATGAGAATTCACATAAACTTTCTGAAAAGCCCTATACCATTGAAAAAGGAACTGTAATTGAAAGCAGTGAACCCCAAAACATCTTAAAAACCGGGGTCATGAACAAACAGTCTATCAATGTTGAAAATGAGCAACTTATTCTTAAAGCACAGTGCTATGATTGCTTTACAGAAGTGTATCAACGCATAAAATAATCCTTGCATTTTATGGAAACAAAGCGCTTTGATCGTATTGTCGCCATCCTCATTCATCTGCAGTCCAGAAAAATTGTCAAAGCAAAAGACCTCGCAGACCGATTTCAGGTGAGCCTTCGAACCATTTACCGTGACATCAGAAGTCTGGAGCAAGCAGGCGTACCCATTTACAGCGAAGCCGGATCGGGATATGAACTTATGGATCACTACAAGCTTCCTCCGGTTATGTTTACTCAGGAAGAAGCAATGAGTTTTATTGCAGCAGAGAAATTAGTAGGAAAATATGTAGACCGGGATTTGTCACAGCATTTTATGAATGCAATGTTCAAAATAAAATCCATCCTGAAAGGTTCCGAGAAAGAGTGGCTTCAAACCATAGAATCAACCATTGTCATGAGCTCCCCGGCTCAAAGTCTTTTTAATTCAGAAGCTCCGGAAACCCTCACATTACTGTTTGAAAGCATTGCAAAAAAACAGCAGACGCTCATTCATTACAAAGGAATACAAGATACTTTCGCTGCCAACCGGATTATTGAACCTATTGGATTATTCCATGAAGGCGGCTTTTGGTATGTGTATGCCTATTGCCTGAAAAGAAGTGATTACCGCCAGTTTCGTACCGATCGTATTTTTACGATTACTTCAACGGAAATACCTTACACCCTTCAACACCCATCGGTTCATACCTTTTTGCTTCAGAAAAAAGAAAACGCTCCTAAAACAAAAGTACGCATCCGTGTGGATAACGAGGTTGTTCATTTCCTCAAATGGGAACGTGTTCACTTTGGTTTTGAATCTGAAATCATTTCAGAGCATACTACTGAAATGACTTTTTATTGCAGAGATACTACAGAAGGATTCTCCCGGTGGTTTTTGATGTTTGCCGATCAGGCAGATATTATTGAACCTGAAGAACTTAAAGACGATATCAGACAAATGCTCACAACTATTCAGAGACGAATAAACAAGGTTTAATCCGGCTGTAAAAAAACTTTTTAAAATTCATAAAATTGCGTAATTTTGCACAGAATTTTATGACATGTCAACCATGTGGCACACCACTTTTTTATTGTTTTTCTAGCGTAGAAAAACCTTAACTCCGTTTTTCATACAGATTTCTTCATCTGTATCCCTCCATTATATTTATAACTTCTTTTTCAGAAAGAACAATTCTTTTTTATATGAAAGAAACTTGGATGAGAAAATTTGCTCTTATTTGGGCAGGTCAGTTTATCTCTTTAATCAGCAGTTCGGCAGTTAATTTTGCCATCATTATATGGCTGAGCATTGAAACCGGCTCAGCAGAAACACTTGCTTTTGCCGCTATTGCCGCTTTGCTCCCACAAGCCATTATAGGTCCGTTTGCAGGAGTGTATATCGATCGGTGGGATCGTAAAAAAACCATGATTTTTTCAGATGCTTTCGTAGCTCTATGTACTGCTTTTATGGCGCTCAATTTTTATATGGGCAATCAAAGCCTGTTTTTTATTTATATTATGCTTGGCTTGCGCTCTGTTGGCTCGGCTTTTCATATGCCGGCTATGCAGGCAGCCATTCCTATGCTTGCACCAAAAGATCAATTGCTGCGTATTGCTGGTATCAATCAGATTATTCAGTCTGTTTCCAGTATTGCAGGTCCGGCACTGGGCGCTCTGCTTATCGGATTATTCAGCATCGGAAATGTACTTTTGTTTGATATTATAGGGGCTGTTTTTGCCATTACCTCCTTACTCTTTGTGTATATTCCCAATCCGGAAAAGGCTCCTGATGATGATTCCTCTAAACTTGCCAAGGTATGGAAAGATTTACGCATTGGTATTGTGGAAGTTTTCAGAGATAAAGGAATTACGTGGATGTTTATTTACTCCATTATTGCTACCTTTTGTATTTTGCCGGTAAGTGTTTTATTTCCATTACTGACGCTTAACCATTTCAACGGAGGCAAATTTGAAATGAGTATCATTGAAATTGTTTGGGGCGTAGGAATGCTCATTGGCGGCGGACTGATCGGAATCATAAAACCAACAGTCCGAAAAATTATCTTTATAAATATAATGCATATTGTGCTCGGACTTACCTTTACAATATCCGGAATTCTACCTACTGATGCCTTTATTCTGTTTACAGTGCTTACGGTTATAGGTGGTGCCGCTGCCTCTATATACAACGCCAACTTTGTAGCCATCATACAGGAAGAAATAGATCCGTCAAAAATGGGACGTGTATTCTCTATGTTTTACAGTATTGCCATTATCCCTTCTATGATCGGATTGCTCAGTACCGGATTTGTGGCAGACAATATAGGAGTAAACTTAACTTTTATTATTTTGGGAGCTGTCATCAGTTTTGTAGGAATAATTTCTTTTTTTACACCAAGTTTAATGCAATTAGGAAAAAAATAAAAGGCTGTGAAATCACAGCCTTTTATTTTTTATCGTTCCCAGAAATAAGGAGGTTCGATGCCCAATGAGCGCAGATACACATAACCTTGTCCGCGGTGGTGAATTTCATTATCAATAAAGTAAAAAATATTGTCTATTATTTTAAACTCATACTGACCAAAAAGATTAAAAGTCTCCTGAAACCGCTCTTCTGACAGCAAATTGTAATAATGGTTGATGACAGCTGTTTCTTCATCCCATTTTGTCAACAGCGCTTCTTTAGTCTTTATTCCGTCCGCTTCCTGATACGCATTTGTTTCATTATTTACAATACTTTTTAAGGCAGGACCGGCAATAGCGATCATTTCCTGTACCAACAATGCAAAAGGTCGCATACCACCTACTGCGTACTCAAATAATTCTTTTTCGGGAAAAGCCAGAATAACTCTTCTTGTCAGATTCCGATGTCCTTGCCAATGTTCTAATAATGCCTGTTTTGATAAAACTGATGTCGTCATAACGTTTTGTTTTTAAATTATATTTCAAAATTAATGGCGTGAAATGACAACAGTTTGTCAGCAGTAAAAAAATTATTCACTGTAATCTACCGGAAGCATATCCGCTACTTTGAGATCACCGAAAAAACCTCCGAAAAACACCTGATTTGCTTTTAAAAGATTTCCCCTTTTATCGATGGAAATAGCATCGGCTCCGATATAAAGCACAGAAGTAGCATTGGTTTTGGTATTCATCACATGAAAAGGTTGTTCTTCTGATTTCCCGGCAACTGTTACATCCTTGTTATCTACTTTCATAACTATTGACGGCAACTGTTTGACGGGTTTTTTCAGCACGTTAATACTATATCCGGCAGGTGTTGTATGTATGCTGAAATATTGTGTTTCCTCAATTGGCAAACTATTCGCATACAACAGAAAATGATGCTCAGAAAGAGCATGCTCCGCCAGACTTCTAAAGAAATTAGCCGGTGAATTCTGATATACCTCTTTTCTGTTTTTTATTATTCTGTTTTTATGGTTTCCTATATCCTTAAAAAAAGTGTAACCATACAACAGACTGTATTCATTATCTGTCGGGATAATTGATAACCTTCTGAATTTAACTTCAAATTCTGCCAGGTGAAAATCTATTTCATATCCGAGATTGCTGTTATATACTTTAATGGGTTTATCGGCCCAGGCTGTTAATTTGAAGTTTTCACCATCATAATATAAATGAATGTCATCTTCATTTTTGATCTGTGTTTTTTTTGCATTTTGCGTTGCTCCTACAAAAAAGGTCTTAAAACACTTCAGTAATTCTTCTCTGGTAAAAAATCGTTTATCAATAATCATCTCCTCCATTTGGTTTTCATCGACTGTAAGATATACGATACGGTTGTTTTCCGGACGGGCATTTTCAATAAGATGGTACTGATATCCCAAAGCACTGATGATAACCGTAACTTCCTTTTCAGGAATCAGCGGAATAGAAAAATAGCCATTTTGATCTGTCACCACACCAGTTGAAGAGTTTTCTATAAAAACGGAAGCATCGGCAACAGGCAGATTCGTTGCCTGATCCAGAACTTTTCCCGTCAGTGCCTGAGCAACGCTTATAAATGGTACCATCAATACTACAAACAAAATGAATTTGCTCAGAAAAGAGGACATATAATTTATTATTTAGAAATTCTGGTAATCAAAAAGGCCAATCCGAAACTTATAAACGCCGGGATAACCCATTCTAACTGATATCTTACCAATGGCAAGCTATACAGAATTGACTTTATATTCGGTTCCGGATTCCATTCGTAAAAGATACGGATAAAAGAAATAACTGTCGTTACAATAATAGCAGTGAGTATTGGTCCTTTGGAAGTTACCATATTACCAAATAAAAAGGTAAACAAAACCAGCACCAAAATGATCGGATAAATAAAATTCAAAAGTCCCATCGCATAGTCCAGAATGGTTTCTACTCCGTTAATTGCCAGTATAATGGAAACCAGAGTACAAAGAATAACACCTTCCTGATAGCCAAGTCTTCCTTTTGTAATACGGTCAAAAAAACGTGCAAAACCTGCTGTTAAGGCAATTGCTGTGGTCAAACATGCCAAAATCATGATTACAGAAATAAGATATACGCCATTATTATTGAAAAGCCGGCTACTGATTTGAATGAGAAAAGAAGCTCGAGAGACATGATCTCCGGTCGGTTCAAAACGATGTCCCAGATAGAAAAGCCCCGCATATATGATCAGTAAGCATAAACCTGCTATAAGTGCCGCATTAATAACAACTTTTCTCTTATCTTCCGGATGGGTATATCCATAGCGTTTGGCAGCAGAGATGATAACTACTGAAAAAATAAGTGATCCTAAGAAATCCATTGTCTGATACCCTTGCTGAAACCCTACTAAAAAGCTTTGATCTGCTGTCATTTTGTAGTTTTCTGCACTTAGATTTCCTAAAAAAATGCCCGGTATTATGAGAAGCAATAATAAAGCGATCAGAATGGGCGTCATGACTTTACCCAGTACTGTAATGATGTTTTTTCTGGATATTGACAAAATGAGCACTGCTGCAAAGAAAATAATACAAACCCAAACCGGTTGCGCATCTGGTATTAGTGGTAATACAGAAACTTCATACACAGAAGCTCCTGTTCTGGGAATTGCAATGAGCGGACCAATACACAACAGGTTAATCGTGGCTAATATATATACCAGAGTTTGATTACTTTTCTTTCCCAAATCAGTAAAGTAATCTCCGGATTTTAAAATGGAAAGGGTCGCTATAATAGGAGCCAGAATGCCTGTAAATGAAAATCCGGCCAGTGAACTCCACCAGTTATCTCCTGTCTGATAGCCTAAAAAAGGGGGTAATAATAAATTACCGGCTCCAAAGAACATGGCAAAAAGAGCTAATCCAAAAATGAGTGTTGACTTGGTTTTATCTGTTCCCATTGCTAATTGCTTTTAATAAATTTTGAATATTGTTTTACGTTACCTGTGCTGTCATAAATACTCAGAAAATAGATTCCTGCTGATAAACCCGATATATCAATGCCGCTCAGCACAGCTTCTTTCTTTTGCATTCTCCCTATTTTTTTTCCGCTCACATCCGATATCTCAAACTGCGTTTCCTCTGACAGATTTTCTACGTCTTTGATGAATAAAACATCTGTTGCCGGATTTGGATAAACGGTGTATGCTCTTGCGTCAAATTCTTCATTTGATGCCGTCTGTGATTTGCGTTTGGCAATATATAAATGGTTAATCTGATTAGTAGAAAAATTTAGATTATTCAGCTGAAGATTTCCATATACATTAGATATTATCGAAAAATCTGTTCCTGAGCGCAATACTTTTAAATTGGCTGCCGAATTGGGATTATACGGATATAATTCGGCTGATTGAACAGTACCAAGTTTATTATATTTTGCCAGTATGAGATAGCTCTGCGGTTCAAGATTGTACACAAAACCCGAACCTAAATTGAGATACTTATAAAAATTACCCCCAATAAAAATTGTGTCTTCTGCATCTATATACAATTTAGAAAACCAGGAAGAGCCTAAACCGGTACCCGGTGCCTGATCAGAAGAAATACCCCCTTTTTTTGCCCATAACAGATTACCTGCTGTATTATATTTAACTAAGAAGCTACCATAATTACCCGGAAACTGTAAAGAAGTACCCTCAAAATTAATGGTTGAATTATAAGCAATTCCTGTGATATACACATCGTTAGCGGAATCTACTCCCATATCAAATACTTTTGCATCGGAAGTAGCTCCAATAGTAGCGGTTTTTGCCCAGGCTACAGCACCGGAACTATTGTAACGTACGAAAAAGACATTTGCATTTGTATTGGAAGTTCTGTTGAGTGTAATAGTACCAAAGGTGACTGATTTAGCAAAAAAATCACCTGCGATATAAACATTTCCGTTATTGTCAATCGCCAAAGTTTTTACCTGAGCTCCGATTCTGTCGGAAGAAACAGTTGTATTAGGCCCTGTATATTTTGAGGAAGAAACCCATACAAGACTACCGTTTGATGCGCTAAACTTGGCTACGAGGTTCTTATCCATACCAACAATTGTTGGGTTATAGTTGGCTTCGGGTAAAACAGTATTCTCAAATGTGAGTTGATCCCACGCATAATTTCCAGCCATATAAAGATACCCGTTTTTATACTTCAGATAGGTGCTGCCAATATACTGATCAAAAACTTTTGACCAGATAAGCTGTCCTGACAAATTAAATTTGGCAATAAAGGTTTTAGATGCTGTCAAATCCTGATTTTCCAATACCGTAGTACTGTTTAGCTTCATCGTTCCTTTATAATCCCCACTGATATAATAATGATCTTCACCATCGTATTCTATTGAGGTAATGGTTTCGGAATGACTGCCTTCAAAATGAATGACATTCATCAGGGCTCCGTCACTATCAAACCGTGCAATAAATGCATCAGATTTAAACGGAGCAGTTACTATACTGGAATTTTGAAGAGTGGTTCCCTGTACGGTCGTAGAAGTTCCGTTAAAATTTCCCACCATAAAGTGATGTCCGTTTTTATCGATAAATCCGAGAGACTGACTCCCTGCAATAGAGGTGTTCTCCACATGAACCTCCCAGAGCCATTCACTTTGATTCAATCCCTGCGCATAGGTGTGCAGAGCGCCAATACTAAGAAAGGTAAAAAGTAGTTTTAATTTCATATTCCCATTATTATTGTTATTTTGTCTAAAATAAATAAATTAAATCAAAAAATAACTACACACCTTTGATTAATTTTAACAAATAATTATTTTTTATAGAAAACATCAAATTATATTTAAATTTTCGGAAGTACCCGTAAAACTTTTTACCTTTGTTCTCAACTATAGAGTCTTAACAATGTATAGAAGTCATACTTGCGGCGAATTGCGAATTGCCGATAAAAATAAAGAAGTTACCCTATCGGGCTGGGTTCAGAAATCACGTGATAAAGGTTTTATGATTTGGGTTGATTTACGCGACCGATATGGAATTACACAATTAATATTTGACGAGGAACGCACAGAAAAAACAGTAATGGAACAAGCGAAATCATTGGGTCGCGAGTTTGTTGTTCAGGTAAAGGGAACCGTTATTGAGCGTGAAGCAAAAAACAATAATATGGCTACGGGTGATATTGAAGTTTTGGTATCTGCCTTAACCATTCTCAATTCTTCTCAACTGCCTCCGTTTACCATAGAAGATGAAACAGATGGTGGAGAAGATATTCGTATGAAATACCGCTATCTGGATATTCGCAGAAATCCGGTAAAAAACAGTCTGATGTTTCGTCATAAAGTAACTCAGGAAGTTCGTAACTATTTGTCTAATCTGGATTTTTGTGAAGTAGAAACCCCATATCTTATAAAATCTACTCCGGAAGGCGCAAGAGATTTTGTGGTACCTTCCCGTATGAATCCAGGTCAATTCTATGCTTTACCACAATCTCCTCAAACCTTTAAGCAGCTATTAATGGTCGGTGGAATGGACAAGTATTTTCAGATTGTAAAATGTTTTCGCGACGAAGATTTGCGTGCAGATCGTCAACCTGAATTTACACAGATTGACTGTGAAATGTCTTTTGTAGATCAGGAAGATATTCTTAACGTTTTTGAAGGAATGACGCGTCACTTACTGAAAGAAATTCACCATATTGATGTTCAGAGTTTTCCAAGAATGACTTTTGATGAAGCGATGAAGAAATATGGAAATGACAAACCGGATATCCGTTTTGGAATGGAATTCGGAGAACTCAATGAAGTAGCTCAACATAAAGATTTTGCGGTATTCAACAATGCTGAATTAGTTGTTGGTATTGCTGTTCCGGGTGCCGCATCCTATTCCCGAAAAGAGATCGATGCCCTTATTGACTGGGTAAAACGCACTCAGGTAGGTGCACTGGGTATGGTATATTGTAAGTGTGAAGCTGACGGAACATTTAAATCATCTGTAGATAAGTTTTACGATCAGGAAGATTTAGCGCAATGGGCTGAAAAAACAGGTGCCAAAGCCGGAGACCTTATATTGGTTTTATCAGGTGCAGCTCACAAAACACGTTCTCAGTTAAGCGCTTTGCGTATGGAACTTGGCAATCGAATGGGGCTTCGCAAACCGGATGAATTTGCACCTCTTTGGGTCGTTGATTTTCCTTTATTGGAATGGGACGAAGAAAGTGAGCGTTTCCATGCTATGCATCATCCGTTTACTTCTCCGAAAAAAGAAGATATGCATCTGCTGGATACAGATCCCGGAAAAGTACGTGCCAATGCTTATGATTTAGTATTAAACGGTAATGAAATCGGAGGCGGATCTATTCGTATCCATGACAAAGATACACAAGCCCTTATGTTTAAGCATTTAGGCTTTACAGCAGAACAGGCACAAGAACAGTTTGGTTTTCTGATGAATGCTTTTCAATATGGAGCACCGCCACACGGTGGATTGGCTTTTGGACTGGATCGTCTCACTGCTATACTCGGCGGACAAGAAACCATTCGTGATTTTATCGCATTCCCTAAGAATAATTCCGGAAGAGATGTCATGATTGATGCCCCGGCAGCGATAGACAACGCTCAATTAGAAGAATTGTCATTAGCATTACATATAAAATAGTCATTTTATATATTTTATACAAGCCGCTAATCATGATTAGCGGCTTTTTTTGTTGCTCCTATACTCATTTTGTAGAAATATACTTACCCAAAAGGACTATGAAACAACACACAACGTTAACACTTTCCTAAAAAAACAATGTTGTTTTTCAGATTTCTTAAAAATAATTTAAAAAAACATCTCAATCATAGATTATTTATATGAGAGGTCTCAAATTTGTAATGTATAAGGGTCTAATACAATCTTAAAACATACCATGATTTTTAAAAAACACACTAAAATCTGTATTCTTTTTGGTTTACTGCTCCTCGCCCTTCCATTCAGTCTTAAGAGTTGTAAAAAAGGACAGCAAAAAGAACCCAATGAACAGGAAAATGCTCTTACATTACCTGTTATTAAAATAGATACTACATCAGCCATTACCGTTAAGGACTATATCGGAACCATAGAAGGAAAAGTAAATGTAGAAATCCGTCCTCAGGTCGAAGGGCTTTTAGAAGAAATTTATGTAGACGAAGGTGACTATGTAAAACAAGGACAAGCACTCTTTAAGATCAGTCCGTTACCGTATCAGGAAGTTTTGAATGATGCTTTGGCTACTGAAAATGTTGAAAAAGCAAAACTAAAAAATGCCCAGTTAGAAATTGACCGGTTAAAACCACTAATTGAAAATGAGGTCATCGCCGGCGTTCAGCTTGAAACGGCTAAATCTAATTATGAAGTAGCTAAGGCTTCTTTGGCAAGAGCCAGTTCGGCAGTTGCGTCTGCAAAAATCAATATGGAATTTACGGTTATCAAGGCTCCTGTAAGCGGTTATATAGGGAGGCTTCCCAAACGTATCGGAAACCTGGTAACCAAAGGAGAAACACAACCTCTTACCGTTTTAACAGATATCAGCGATGTGTATGTTTATTTCAGCATCAGTGAATCCGATTACCTCTATTTTACCAAAAATAAACTACAGCAAAACGATCGGGAAAATTCAGAAAAAGGCGGTAAGCTTATGAGCGATGTGCAACTTATTCTTGCAGATGGCACTGAGTACTCAGAAAAAGGATATGTGGATGCGATTAACGGTCAGGTAGACCGATCGACAGGCTCTATTTCATTACGTGCCAGTTTTCCAAACTCTCAGGATCTTATGCGCTCCGGAAATACAGGTACCATAAAGCTTAAAGAAAGTAAAAGCAATGTGATTCTCGTACCGCAACAAGCGACTACCACCATTCAGGACAAAACATTTGTCTATATTCTGGATGAACAAAGCCGTGTGAAGTTTCAAATGATTGAAATTCAAGATGTATCGGGTCAGAATTACATCGTATCCAGTGGCTTAAAACCCGGTGATTTAGTCATCAAAACAGGTTTAAACAAACTTGCAGAAGGCGACATCGTGAAGCCTCAGTTCTAATTTCCAATAGTACATTATGCTAAAATCCATTATACAACGCCCTATACTGGCAACGGTTATTTCTATTCTCTTTGTGTTACTGGGATTGATTGGTCTAACCAAACTACCGATTACACGGTTTCCAGAAATCGCTCCTCCGAGTGTAACGGTTTCCCTGTCGTATCCTGGTGCCAGTGCAGAAACCGTTGCGGAAAGTGTCTTATTACCCATTGAGGAAGCCATCAACGGGGTTGATAATATGACGTATATTTCCTCCAAAGCGAGTAACAGCGGATCGGGAACTATCAACATCAATTTTGAAGCGGGAACCAATCCTGATCAGGCTGCCGTAAACGTGCAAACCCGTGTTTCCAGAGCTACCAGCCAGATTCCTTCAGAAGTCAATGAAGCCGGTATTTCTGTAACTCCGCGTCAGAGTGGAAATATTATGACCATCAATATTTATAGTGATCATCCGGACGGTATCTATGATGAAACTTTTTTACAGGCTTTTTCACAAATCAACCTCAACAGGGAAATACTCAGAGTTCCCGGAGTGGCTGCGGTATCCCGTGTAGGTGCCAGAGATTATTCTATGCGTACGTGGATCAATCCGGAAAAACTGGCGCTTTATCAACTGACGCCTCAGGATGTGATGAAAGCCATCCGGGATCAGAATTTTGAAATTGCACCGGGTAAATTCGGAGAAACTTCCGAAGAAGCTTTTGAGACTCCTTTGCGCCATCAGGGACGTTTCAGCCTGCCCGAAGAATACGAAAACCTGGTTATTAAAACCAATCAAGACGGTTCAGTATTACTATTAAAAGACATTGCACGGGTAGAGTTTGGCGCTTCAAATGTAGGAAGTGACAACAGTGTCAACGGTTTTCCGGGACTTACCTTAAACATTACCCAAACCAGCGGATCCAACGCACGCGATATCGATATGGGCATTCGTACGGTTCTGGAGCGTGTTTCCAAAACCTTTCCGAAAGGGATAAAATACGATATCAGCTATTCGGTAAAAAATCAGATAGATGAATCCATCAATCAGGTAAAAAGTACCATTTTTGAAGCTTTTTTTCTGGTTTTTATCATTGTATTTATCTTTTTACAGGATTTCAGATCTACGATTATTCCGGCTATTGCCATTCCTATTTCCTTATTGGGTACTTTATTTTTTGTTTACCTGTTAGGGTTTTCTATCAATGTGTTGACCATGTTTGCTCTGGTGCTTGCCATTGGTATTGTAGTAGATGATGCGATTGTGGTGGTAGAAGCCATTCATGAAAAAATGCACACCACCGGTCTTAAAGCTAAAGAAGCGACTATTTCTACAATGAATGAAATTACCAGAGCTATTTTATCCATCACTATGGTAATGGCAGCTGTTTTTTTACCGGTTGGTTTTATGGAAGGACCATCGGGAATTTTTTACAAGCAATTTGCCTATACACTGGCTATTGCGATTCTGATTTCTGCTGTCAACGCATTAACCCTGACACCTGCGCTATGTGCGGTTTTTCTGAAACCCATCGATCACGAAGTGCACGAAGCTAAATCCGATAAAAAAATCATCCGAAAAGGAATAAGGGGTAAGCTTCGGTACCGAAAAGAACGCTTTTTCAATTTGTTCAATATTGCCTTTGACCGGTTCACAGGCAGATATACCGATATCGTTAAAAAATCGATTGCCAACAAGAAATTTTCTTTACTGGTATTGGGTATCATCATTCTATTGGGCATATTCAGTATGCGTCAGACCCCTTCAAGCTTTATTCCTACAGAAGACGACAGCTTTATTACATATTCATTAACAATGCCTCCAGGAGCTTCTCTGGCGCGGACAAAAATTGCTTTAGCAAAAGCAGACAGTGTGTTGCAGGGACGTCCTGAGATTGAAGGCATGACCAATATATCCGGTTATAATACCATCGATGCCAATGCAAGTCCGTCGTTTGCTGTGGGCTATATCAACCTGAAACCCATCAACGAACGCGGAGCAGTAAGAAATATTCAGGAAATCATCAGCAGTATTCAAAAAGATCTGTCTGCGATCAATGAAGCCAGTTTTAATGTATTTCCACGCCCTACAGTACAAGGATTCGGAGATTTCAGCGGACTGGAATTTGTATTACAGGACCGTCTTGGCGGTGAATTCGGAAAGTTTAATGAAGTAGCCGATGATTTCATCAAAAAGCTCAACGAAAGAGAAGAAATAGCCAATGCTTTTACCTCCTTTAATGCCAATTTCCCTCAGTATATATTAGATATAGACTATGTAAAATCCCGGGCTTTAGGAGTCAATGTAAAGGAACTTATGAATACCATCCGCGCTTATTACGGCCGGGTACAAGCGGGAGATTTCAGCCGTTTCGGAAGACAGTACCGGGTATATATGCAGGCTGATATTGATTACCGGACCGATCCGGAAACCTTTAATAATATTTTTGTAAAAAATGATAAAGGTGAAATGCTACCTGCCAATACGCTTGTAAAATTGCGAAAAGTATTAGGTCCTGAAACGGTTAACCGTTACAACCTTTTCAACGCTATCTCTATTAAGGCCACACCCGCAGACGGGTACAGCACCGGAGATGCTATAAAGGTAGTGGAAGAACTCTCTAAAGAACTACCCGGAAATTTCTCTTATGAATTTACAGGAATGACGCTTGAAGAAAAACTGGCAGGTAATCAGGCGATTATTATTTTCTCTCTGAGCATTATTTTTGTCTTTTTTCTCTTAGCCGCACAATACGAAAGCTTTATGCTGCCTTTTGCTATTTTATTATCTGTACCAACCGGTTTATTGGGGGTTTACTCTTTTGTAAACATGGCGGGACTGCAGAACAATATTTATGTACAGGTTGGTTTGATCATGCTTATCGGACTGTTGGCAAAAAATGCGATTCTTATTGTAGAGTTTGCATTACAGCAACGTAAAAAAGGTAAAAACATAACCGATGCTGCTATTGAAGGCGCCAAAATGAGACTGCGCCCCATTCTGATGACCTCTTTTGCGTTTGTAGCAGGGCTTGTTCCGCTGATGTGGACAGTAGGACCTTCTGCACAGGGAAATCATTCCATCAGTTTCAGTGCTGCCGGAGGTATGCTGTTCGGAGTAGCCACAGGTATCTTTTTTATTCCCTTATTATTTTGTGTATTCCAGACACTGGATGAAAAATGGAAAGCAAAATTTAAAAACGATTGATTATGACCCTTTATAACAATAAATATTACACGATTGGATTGAGCCTGCTTATGGTTTTAGTGCTGCATTCCTGTAAGCTTCAGAAAGAATATCAGGCTCCGGCTATTGAAGTACCGGATGCTTTCAGAGGTCAGGATTCCCTGCATGTTGCTACAGACAGTCTCGATGTTGCTGAGATTCAGTGGAAAGCGTATTTTGAAGACCCCTATCTTATCTCTTTGATTGAGCAGGGGCTTCAATATAACTTTGACATTCAAAAGGCGCTGAAAAACATTGAAATAAACAACCTCAGAGCCGGACAGGCAAATATGGAATGGCTTCCTTCTGTCAGTGCTACTTTAGGCAATGTAAATTATCAGTACCGTTCCAAAGATTTTTACAGTACGGCTTCTTCTAAATACTACAACACTCAGGGAAAAGAAGCTCCTGAAAACATGTATTGGTACACTATGCAGAATGCCAGTTCTCTGAATGTAAGCTGGGAAATAGATATCTGGGGTAAGATCAAAAATCAACGCGATGAAGTACTCGCAGGCTATCTGCAAACCAAAGAAGCCCAAAAGACAATACAAACCGAAATCATCAGTAAAATTGCTGAAGGATATTACAATCTGCTGTTGCTGAATGCGCAGCTTGAAGTTGCGCAATCGAATTATGAGCTTACTCAAAATACTCTAAAAATCGTTGATTTGCAATATCAGGCGGGTAACACCACAGCACTGGCAACACAGCAGACAAAATCACAGATGCTGGTAGCCAAGGCACTGATTCCTAATCTCAAGCAACAAATCGGGGTTCAGGAAAACGCATTGCGTTTGCTGATAGGTCAGTTTCCTGATGAAGTAAAATTCGGAAATGCCATGCTGTCTACACTCATTCCTAAAGATACCCTCACTATTGGTGTTCCGTTAGAACTGGTGCGTCACCGCCCTGATGTGGTAGCTGCTGAACTGGAGCTCGATGCCAAAAATGCCGTAGTGGGTGTTACACAGGCAAAGCGCTATCCGTCTCTGGAAATCAACCTCAGTGGAGGTGTCAACAGTATGCTTCCTGAAAATTGGTTCAACATACCCGGAGCCTTATTCGGAAGTGTTATTGGTGGGCTTACACAACCCGTATTCAGTAAAAAGAGATTAAAAACGGACTTTGAAGTGGCTAAAATTGAGCGTGAACAGGCTGAAATCGATTTACAGAAAACAGTTTATACTGCTATCACTGAAGTCTCTGACGCCCTTATTGTAATTAAAAATGTAGAAGAACAGCTTGCTATCGCAGAAGATCAGGTACAGACAACCAATCTGGCGATCAAACAATCCAACCTGCTTTTTAACAGCGGATATGCTACTTATCTGGAAGTAATCACGACACAGAAAGCAGCACTTGAAAATGAGCTGAACCTCAACAGAATAAAACATGCAAAACTACTTTCGCGTGTAAAATTATACAAATCGCTGGGTGGAGGCTGGCAATAAAAAAATGCGCTTTGGGTTCAAAGCGCATTTTTTTATTATTTTTTCCATAATTTTTGAGCCGTTCTCCCCGTCTCAGTCCATACTTCTATAATATATATTCCGGAACTCAAAGCAGATACATTCACTACCGTATCAGTTCCTTCCTGTATCTTTTTCCCGGTACTGCTATACACTGTATATTTTTTAAGTGGCTGCTCTGTCTTTAAGGTAACCGTCTCAACTGCCGGATTCGGATAGATGCTGAATGAAACCTTATGATGCTCCCCGTTTGCAAGAGTTCCTTCTTCACGAGGCGTAAAAGGTCGTCTTGAGCCCAGGCTCAGTCCAAGCCATTGCCCGTTTTGTAGAGCAACCTGAGCAATAACTGTTTCTTTCCAATCCGAGAGATCTGTTCCCGTATAAGATTTCCATTCTCCTGCCCCGCTATATGATGTCCAGTTGATTTCGCTAAGATGGGTAGCATCCATTACATAATCAAATGCATCGGCTTCTGTTTGTATCAGTTCTAAAGCTTCTTCTGCAGTTATCGTTTCTGTCTCATAGCGGATTCCAAAAACAAAAGAGTCTGCTCCGGCTTCAGAATCGGTTCCGAAATCAACCACAACAAGACTTTTATGGGTTCCTGTTCCAAACCAGGTAACAATATCTTCTTCTGAAAACCATTGTGAGCTGTAAGCCGCTACCGGTGTTGAAGGCTCTTCAATATCATCCGTCATCGCCGTCATACCAAACCACATACCGTCATATAGATCTGTATAGCCCACTCCGTTATTCATAGATAAATTTTCCAGTGATGTTCCGTCAAAAGTAGCCCAACCAAACTGATCCGGCAACTCGGTATGGTGGTTATAAGTAAGGGAAGATAAATATCCACTGTCAATCTGAGCCTGCAGCTTTGGTTCAGCAGCAAGAAGAGCATTCAGCATATCTTCTACTGTCAGATCTTCGTTTTCAAAACGGTATCCCCAGGCATAGGAATGAATGGTTTCTTCTCCTTTGAAATCCGCTACTAAAAAAGCTTTTTTAGTACCTTCTCCCACCCAAAACCGGATATCATTTTCTGTAAATTGTGCAAAAAGGGATTGTGTCAGTAATAACACGAAAAATAAGGTAATTTTTTTCATCCTAAATATGTTTGTTGTTAAATATACAGTATGACAACTTTTAGGATATAAAGAAAATAAAGCAGAGCCAATGCACTATTCTCATCAACTTTAACTCCCGAAAGTTTAATGTTGTGAAAATGGCAGGTATCCTGACTTGCGCCCTTTTTCTTATACAAGAATATGGTATCGCCTACAGTTGCGGGTACAGCTCAAGATTTGATGTAATCGTACTTGATTCCCTATTAATGAACAATGTTCAACCGATTTCGGCGCAAAAGTAGTAAAAATTATTCAGCGAGATTCAATGTAATGGGAAGAGAATAACGCGCTTTGACCGGTTTTCCGTGCTGATCGAGTCCGGGCTCAAATTTTCTGAGTAGCTTTACGACTCTTAATGCCTCCTGATCGCAAGGCACACACACTCCTTTTTTTATGGTGACATCAGCCACATTTCCTTCTTCATCCACAATAAATTCAACCATAATAGTTCCGGTAATGCCCTCATCTATAGCCTCACGCGGATAATTGTAACTCATGGCCACTGTACGGCCTATTGCTTCAATTCCACCGATATACTGAGGTTGTACCGAAAGTTCCGGAAAATCTGTGGTGTTTGATCCGCGACCGACAACAGGTACTATGCTGTCATTTTGTGCGTTGAGCAACTGTACGGAGCAAAAAAACATCACTATAAAAAATACGTTTTTCATCTATCGCACTTTAAAATTAAGTTCTTCAAAAAGCTGAGGTACCGCTGCCTTAAAGCGCACGCTTACCTGTGTTTCTTCCTCTGAATGGTCGATTTGTAAATCGCCTTGTGTTACTCTGAAATTGCCCGCAAACCCTTTACAGTAACATTGTCTTCCAAAAACCATAAAAACATTTTGCAAATCAGCATCCTTATATTCTTTTTTGAATGCCTCAGCCGGGATCTGGAAAAAGAGTTCTTCTGTATGAAAATCATCCTGATACTTTCCACTGGCCGTTTTTTCATATTTATAGTGAACGACATAACTGCCTTTCTGATCGATCACTTCCACATATACCTCTCTTCCATCTTCGCTTTCCCGAAGTGACAACGCTTTATCTTTAAGACGCTCTGCCGTGCAATTGCCTTGCTCCGGACATGGATTTTTGATTATTGCCGCCATCGTTTCTGCTGTTTTTGTTTCTGTTTTCCTATTAAACATAGCACAAGCTGTAAACAGATTGGCTAATAATAAATACAATATTGCCTTTTTCATACTATTTTCCGTTAAATGAAGTCATTGTATTTCCCAATCCAGCTAAAGCAAAGGATTTAACTGCTTCTGCAGCAACTTTGAGACGCTCTTTTAAAGCTTCCTTTTCCTCTTCTGTCCAGTCTCCCAATACATAATTTGCCTGCTGTCCCTTTTTAAACTCATCGCTGATTCCGAACCGGAAACGCGGATATTCTGTGGTACCCAATAGTGCCTGAATGCTTTTCAGACCGTTATGGCCACCATCTGAACCTTTTGGCTTGATGCGCAAAGTACCGAATGGCAGATTGAGATCATCCGTAATCACCAGCACATTTTCAGCGCTTATCTTTTCTTTTTCCATCCAATACTGTACCGCTTTTCCGGAAAGGTTCATATAGGTATTCGGTTTTAACAGCAATAAGGTTCTTCCTTTTATTTTTACCTCTGCCATACTTCCCAGTTTTACGGTTTGGTAATCTGCTCCCTCTTCATTTGCTAAAAAATCCACTACTTTAAAACCGATGTTATGGCGTGTATTTACATATTCGGCTCCGATGTTGCCCAAACCGACGATTAAAAACTTTTTCATTTGCTGTTTTATTTTTCTAAATTACAAAGGTATTAAGAAATAGCAAAATGGAATACATACATTTGATATGGGATTTTATAAAAGAATGGTACTGGATACCTATATCTCTGATTTATATTTCTGTTATCATCACTATCCTCATTGAAAACCGCAATCCGGAAAAAACGATTGCATGGATTCTTATCATCGTATTTGTTCCGTTGCTCGGTATTTTGTTTTATTATCTGTTTGGACAGAAATTCCAGAAAGAAAAATATTTCCGGAAACTGGACAAACATCTTCAGCAGGAGATTCTCACGCGTTGGAAAGATTTGCATCCCATCATGGAAAAAGAAGTTCAGGCCATTGGAGAGCCTTTTGGAAGTGTTTTTCAATATTTGGTAAACACCCGTTCTTCTTCCCTTACGCTGAAAAATAAAATATCCTTACTCTTCAATGGTGAGCAAAAGTTTCCGGTCTTGTTGGAAGCTATGGAAAATGCCCGACACCATATCCATCTGGAATACTATATTTTTGATGATGATACTACAGGCCGTACGTTTATAGAACTGATGAAGAAAAAAGTGAAGGAGGGTGTTATTGTGCGGTTGATGACCGATGATTTTGGTTCTCCCCGGCTTTCAAAACTGCGCAAGGAACTGCTGGACAGCGGTATTGATTTTCAGGTGTTTTTGCCCGTGCATTTCAATTCTCTTGCCAACAGCAATTACAGAAATCACCGCAAAATTGCCATTATTGACGGCAACATCGGCTTTACGGGCGGTATCAATATTTCTGATAAATATTATAACCAAACCCCTCCAAAAAACAAAAATACCCTGTACTGGAGAGATACCAGTGTCCGTCTGGAAGGAGATGCGGTACGCCTGCTTGAAATTTATTTTTTTATGAACTGGCGTATTACACGCGGTGCTCTGTATCATCTTGACGAAAACTATCTGAAAGAGACAACTCTACCATCCTCTATTCCGGTTTCTTTTGCCCTTACGTCACCCGGAGAACTGATTCCGTCCGGTATGGAATCCGTTATTGCAGCTATTATGAAAGCCAAGACTTCTGTACGCATTTGCACTCCTTACTTTATTCCCGGAGAAGCTTTTAAATCGGCTTTGATGATTGCAGCTTCCAAAGGGGTACATATAGAACTCATGCTGCCTTTAACAGGAGATTCTACCGTGGTACAATATGCATCGCTTTCTTTTCTGAAACCGCTGTTAGAACGCAACGTAGAGGTGTTTTTATATGAAAAAGGATTTATGCATGCCAAAACCGTAGTTGTAGATGACCAGCTTTCTTTTGTAGGTACGATGAACCTTGATATCCGCAGTTTTTATATCAACTTTGAAATTACGTCTTTAATATTGTGTGAAAAGACAGCAGCCGAGCTGAACAGACAGTTTGATGAAGACCGTTTGGTATCACGCCGTATGACGCTCAACAGCTGGACTAATGAAAAATGGTATAAAAAGGGGTTCGCCTCTGTATGCAGACTGCTTGCCCCTTTGTTATAAGATCAGATATGAGGTCCGAGCATGTTTTTCGGATCCAGTATTTCGTTTAGTTTTTCCTCAGTAAGCAGTTGATGCTCCAAAACGAGATCGTATACACTGCGCCCTGTTTCCAATGCTTCTTTGGCAATTTTTGTACTTGCTTTGTATCCGATATGCGGATTCAATGCCGTTACAATCCCGATACTGTTTTGCACTTCCTGACGCAGATGTTCGGTATTGGCAATAATACCTTCTACACATTCTGTTCGCAGTGTGCGTATGGCGTTGGTAAGGTACTGAATGGATTCCATGATTGAAAAAGCAATTATGGGCTCCATTACGTTTAACTGTAACTGTCCGGCTTCCGCGGCGAACGTTACCGTAAGGTCGTTTCCGATGACTTTAAAACACACCTGATTGACTACCTCCGGTATTACTGGATTCACTTTACCCGGCATGATGGAAGATCCCGGCTGTTTAGGTGGTAATTTCAGCTCAAACAATCCGGTTCTGGGTCCCGAAGCAAGCAGACGCAAATCGTTGCATATTTTGGAAAGCTTGATGGACAGCCTTTTGAGTCCCGATGAATATTCGACAAAGGCGCTGGTATCGGAAGTGGCCTCCACGAGATTCTCCGCCAGTTTTACCGGTTCATTGGTAATCGCAGCTATTTTTGAAGTACACAGTTGTGCATAATCCGGGATGGCATTTAAGCCTGTGCCGATTGCCGTAGCCCCCATGTTGATTTCCAAAAGGTTTAAAGCGCTTCGGGTAATGGATTGTATTTCCTTTTTAAAGGTGATCGAAAATCCTTCAAATTCCTGTCCCAAGGTCATTGGAACGGCATCCTGCAACTGTGTTCTACCCATTTTGATCACGTTTTCAAACTCTGCTGCTTTTTTATCAAAAGCAAAATAGAGTTTTTCCAAAGCTGCTAACAGTTGTTTGTTCATTTCAAACAAGGCGAGTTTTAACGCAGACGGATAGGCATCATTCGTCGACTGCGAAAGGTTGACGTGATCATTCGGCGAACAATACTGGTAATCTCCTTTTTCTTTGCCCAGATATTCCAAGGCAATATTGGCAATTACTTCATTCGCATTCATGTTGACGGAAGTCCCCGCTCCGCCCTGAATCATATCAATCGGAAACTGGTCTGTAAACCGACCTTCCATGAGCTCATTACAGGCGTAACTAATGGCTTTGTATATGTCTTCGTTAAGAATGCCCAGTTCAAAATTAGCCTGCGCCGCTCCGAGCTTTACTACAGCCAGTGCTTTTATAAATTCAGGATAATGGGCAAGTTGGTGATTGGATATTTTAAAGTTGTTGATGGCTCTTTGAGTCTGAACGCCAAAGTAGGCATCCACGGGAATATTAAGTTCCCCTAACAAGTCAGATTCTACTCTATATGCTTGCATAACACTTGGTTTGATTAGTTGTTCTAAAATACAAAATATGCTGTGATCTCTGCTATTGTTTAGCAAATTTTTAATACATTGCTTTTATAAACATTTTTTATGAAAGCATTAGTAATCGGAGCCACGGGAGCCACCGGAAAACCATTGGTTGAAAACTTATTGAATGATCCTTTTTTTGAAGAGGTAATTGTATTTGTGAGAAAGGCACCTGCTGCGGTTCACGAAAAGTTAATCGTGCATGTGGTCGATTTTAATGCAATGGAGCAATGGCGTGATCTGATTACGGGAGATGTGGTTTTTTCGTGTATGGGAACTACGATAAAAGAGGCGAAAACGAAAGCCAATCAATGGAAGATCGATTATGAATATCCGTATCAATTTGCAAAATATGCCAAAGAGAATGGGTGTAATACGCATGTTCTGGTTTCGTCTTACGGGGCTTCTTCCCAGAGCCGGATGTTTTACCCGCAGATGAAAGGCAAGCTTGAAGAGGCTATAAAAGCCTTAGCCTATTCCTGCAATATTGTTTTTCAACCGGGTGTGCTGATCCGAAAAAATACGGACCGTGCTATGGAGCAACTTTCAGTGGGTCTGATTCGCTTTCTCAACAAATTGGGAATCTATCGCTCGTATGAACCGTTACCCACAGAAGACCTCGCTTCTGCAATGATTGCTGCAGCCAAAGAAAATACTTCGGGTGAATATGTCTATGCGCTGGACGCCATCAGAAAAACCTGGCTTCACAAAGGATAAAAAGCTTCCTGTATGTGTTCAATTGCAGTTCCCTCAGGTGTAAACTGTACGGCAATGATGTCAAACCGTGCGTGAACATCCAGATCTCTTTGGGTGATATACGCGTCAAATGCCGCAATGAGTCTTTTTATTTTGGTCTGATTTACAAAATCCTGAGGCAAACCATACGCTGCAGATGAACGGGTTTTTACCTCAACGGCTATCAATGTGTTTTGTAAACGTGCAATAATGTCTATTTCTGCTTTTTGGTAATACCAGTTGCGTTCCACAATCTCATATCCGTTTTGCAACAGATAATCCACCGCGAGATCTTCTCCTTTTTTTCCGGTATCGTTATGCTCCGCCATCGCTAAATGTTAAAGAAGTACGCTCTTTTTCTACTGCTAATACTACTTGCTGTCCCAAACGCAATGCCCGATTGTCCTGAACATGCCCGGCCGGAAAATCAAAACAAACCGGAAACGCATATTCTTTGGTGATGTCCAGTATAATCTGAACGGCATCAAATCCAAAAGGGATAGCATTATCGTACATATCTGTCATTCCGCCCACAACCATTCCCTGTAAACCTTCAAAATAACCGTTTCTTTTAAGATTGTACATCATCCGGTCAATATGGTACAGATATTCATCCAGATCTTCAATGTACAGAATTTTACCTTTGGTGTCCAGACTTGTTGCAGATCCGAGCAAACTGTATAAGATGGAAAGATTGCCTCCTACAAGCTCACCCGATGCCTGCCCGGTTTTGTTGGCAGGATGTGACGGTATCTCATACGAAAGTGTTTCGCCGAATAATGCTTTTCGTAAAGAAACGACAGCGCTTTCTATCGTATTCGGAACGGTAAAAGGCATGATGGCATGTATGCTGGGAATCTGAAGGGTATTGACATGGCTGTGCAAAACAGTAATATCACTGAAACCTACAATCCACTTAGGTGCTTTAATAAAAGCTGTAAAATCCAGTTTATCGAGAATACGCACAGTACCATATCCGCCTCTTGCTATCCAGATGGCTTTTATATCTGCACGGTCAAGCATCTGCTGCAAATCTGCTGCCCGTTCTTCATCAGTACCTCCCAATTGAAAATTGTCTTTGCCGATGGTATCACCCAATACCGCTTTTAAACCCCACGAAGCCAATAACTGTATGGCAGGCTCACAAGCTTCTTTTGTAAATTTTCTGGCGGTACACACAAGGGCTACCTGATCGCCCTTTTTTAAGTAGTGCGGTTGTTTCATCTGTTCTCAAGTTTAAACCGATGTAAAAATACTGTTTTTAACAGGAATACACGATGCATACTGCTTGATTTATAACTGCGTTTTATTTTCTGTTACATCAGCTATTCAGATATCTTCTTAAACACAGCCGGTATTTATTTTCTCCAAAAGCAATAAACATTTATTTATTATTTCACAACAACAACTAAAATAAACTATCATATTACTAATATTTTTGTTTTATTATTGAATTTTTATTATTAATATTGTCAGTTGTTAACAAACTGTTAACCCGCTATGTGAATTATTAACCCGTTCGATTATGAAAAAAATTTACTTATTCTTTTTATTGTTTATCGTACATCAATCGTTTGCTCAGGCAGATTTTGATCTGGTAAAAATTTTTAATATTAACGGAAATGTCTATACCCACGAAAAAATATGGCTTAAGGACAATACCTATCTGGTTCCTATTTCGTTTAATACGGCTACTTATACGTTAGAACCCGGAGTTGTTGTGACCAACCCGAATTACCAGCAGGGAAATTTCAGAATACTGCTTGCTCATTATGATGATGAAGCACAGCTTATTGACCATTTTATGCTGAACAGCACGGGGTATGAACAATTGTTTGATATCACTGTAGATGATAAGGATAATATTTATCTGACCTATGGGGTACAACAAGGCTATATTCTGGATGGTCAGACGTATTTTGCCAATACCGATGCTTTAACGTCTAAAGTAATGATGCTAAAACTTTCAAAAGGGAGAGTTGTTGCCTGGAAGAAAACATTTGAAGGAGGTGATCTGATGATGTTCAGTCTTGCCGTTGCCAAAAATGAGGATGTGTATGTCGCTGCAAGAGCTTCTCAGCAAAATATTAAAGTAGATGGTATTAATTATTCAAACCCGACAGCGCATCCTACCCAAAAACAACTGACGCGCATGGTCATCGGAAAGCTGAATGTAAACGGTAACGGAATGCAGTGGTTTCATTCTTCCACGAATCCAGTGAATGAAACCTACCCTTCTATTTTTGTATTTAACAACCATACCCCTGCACTCAGACTTGATTCCCAAAACAATGTGTATATGGTGGGAACTATGATGGGTACTAAGGCAACTTTTGGGACTGCTACGCTTCAAAATGCGGTCGCTCAGAGAAGCAAGTTTTATATGGTAAAATACAGTTCATCCGGACAGTTTATGTGGGCGAAGTCACCGACAATTCCGAACAGCGCTTTATCAATGGAATTTGTGCAGTTTCAGATTGATTCCAATGACAATCTGTTTCTGATGGATGAGTATATGTCCGGTAACTTCAGTTCTTCTACGACTGTTGATTACTGGGGACAAAGTTATACTACGAGTTATGCCACCAATGAGAGAACCAATTCCCTTATTAAGCTGAATACAAATGGGGTGGTAAACTGGATCAAAAAACCTACACAGATTCCTTCTTTAAACAGTGATACCTATAGCCGATTTCTGTATTTTACACTTGTAAAAGATAAGATTCTTGCGTTCGGCTATTTTCTTGGACATTATAATTTCGGAAATGGTGTTGAAATCGTTGCCGATCAGACGCCCAAATGGTTTAGTTTTGAATTTAACAGCAACGGTGATGTAGATCATCATTATGTACTGGACTCTTCTCTTAAAACGTTTCCTTATAATCTGATCGGGATGGACAACCAAAACAGGTTATGGTTCTGCGAAAAAACGTATTGGACGGGCGGGTTTACGAATATGTATATCGGATCTTTGAATTATACCGTAACCACAAGTGGCAGCAATCAGAAATTATTGATTTTCCGATCTGCAGCCGTTACATTAGGCAATGAGGTGTTTGAAAATACAGATTTAACGCTGTATCCGAATCCTACACATGATTTTCTGCATCTGAGCGGTAAAGATCTGTCACAGCAAAATTATCAGATTTATGATCTCAGCGGCAAGTTAATCGGATATGGAAGAATTGATGATAACCGTATCAGTGTGGAAAGTTTACAAACAGGTATGTATGTGCTTAAAATATTTGACCGTAATGATTCTCGTACCAAAAATACGTTTACGTTTAAAAAACAATAAGCTTTTATTGCTAATGTTATCCAAAAACGCCTCCGAAATTCATGAATTCCGGAGGCGTTTTTTATAGGTTTAGGAGGTTTTTTAATTTGTAAAACAGAGATTTCCCTATAAGAATTTTATTGAAACTATTACACCGTTATAGTAACCATCTGTTGATGAGTACAATTGTAAAAAATGGAGAGAGAAAATTTTTGCTTTAAAAATAAAATGTTAATTCTTACAACCTTTTTTAATAGCTTTTTTTATATTTTTAGCAGACACCTCAGATTTATTAGTTCGCCATTTACTAACTATTTTATTATTTGTTTTACAAACAAGATAAGTATTTACTTTTAACCTATCATTAGTCATAATTGTTCCTTTACCTTTACCAATAACATCCCAATCTAAAAGCCCCTGTTTAACTTTAACCATTGTAGAATCAATTAAATCTTTTTCTTTTAACAACGTAAAAATTTTAGGAGAAGGCTTGGTTGTAATTTCTCCATCAATAAAAAAGATTTTTTTTCCAACTTTAATATAATCTAAAGGGAAATAACCACTACCGTCCGAAGACAATACTACTTTGTTTATTTGAGGAGACACCCTATACATAATGAAATCTGTGCTATCTATGTAATCTTTACTTAATCTAAAATATTTATATTTTAAAGTGTAAGTAACATTTTTTTTACAATAATTCTTGATAATATTTTCCATTATTTCCTCTTGAGGACAATTAGTTTGATTTATTGACTTACAGCCTAACAAAGTAGTTAAACAAAAAAATAAAATCAGAAATTTATCTGGATTTTGCTTCAAAAACATTGACATCATTATATTGTTGGTTATATTTCTTACTAATTATAAAATGAGGAATACTTTTTCCTTTAAAGTTTAATTTATCGTCATCACTTGCTAATGAATTATCAGGATGGCTATGATAATGATATTTAGCATACCTGATTTTACCTAAATAGGGTTTTGAACTTTTTAAATATTGCCAATCTATCTTTTCATTCTCATTGTATCTAGCAGAATTAGATGTTGTTGAAGTATTACTTTTATGAGCTTCAACTAAAAATCCTGAAATATCTTTACCCATAGCATTATTTCCTAAAGCGTATCCATATGGATTCATATTCCAATACTGCTCCGCCAACGGATCTATGTTCATCCATCTTCCTAAAGCCGGATCGTAGTTTCGTGCTCCAAAATTATATATATTCATGTCTTTTTCGGGTTGAAATTCTTTTCCTCCAAAGGTGTATTTATATCTTGTATTACCAGTAATAGTACTGTAATTCTGGTGTTCAAATCCAAATGGATAATAATGATGCTCTTCCAGAATTTCCGTGGGTTCTATTACACCGTTATTATTACCATCGGCATAAACCACCTGGTTATTGTCCAAATGGTCTTTATGGGTGTAAGGGTAAATAGCTATTTAATAATATTTTTATTAAGTCCGGTTTTTTTGAATTTGTAGATAATAATTTAAGAATTAAATCATAAAAATATTAGGAATACTATAAACAACAAAGCCCTACGACATGTATGACTTTGTTGATTTATTATAATTATTTTTTTTTGTTCTTCAATAAACGCTTCTAAGAAAAAAAATAATTCCAATAATAACAATTAATATTCCTCCCGCAAATCCTCTTAAATTCATTGAAACATCCCAAGAATTAGTCTTCTCCTTTTTTCTTTTTAATAAATAAATTATATATATACTCCCACTTAATATACATAATAGCGAATAAAATAGTTCCATCAATATCTCATTTTCAATTTAAGTCCTGCTCCTTATTTAATAATTTCTTTTCCTAAATCATTTTTAGGACCAGGTATTAGTTTATTTAAACCAGTATTAAGCTTTTTCTTACCAATTTTATTTTGCCATCACATATGTGACTTGGATATTACTGCCGCTTCATTTCATCTAAGATCATTTGCAAATTATTAGCAGTAAAATTCTCTCGACAAGATGGCGTTTTTATTTATTATATAGAGAATCAATAAATTACCAAAGTTTTACTTATACTTTTCATCCCTTTTAAATTTTATTAATTAACATAAGTAATCCTATTAAAAAAGATCCAATACCTCCAATATATCCCTTTAAATGCATAACATAACTTACGGTTAGTTTTCTTTCCCTATTTTTTTCGTCTCTTAAAGTAATATAAAAAACGAAAACACCTACTATCATTAAAATTATTGAAAAAAACATATTATTTTCTTTTTATTTCTTTTTATTATTTTCTTGTTTCTCATTATAAAATCGTTGTAGTCCGATAGTTTTTAATGATGCACCTTGTGTTATTATTTCAGTTCCTAAATTAAACCCTTTCTCGCCAACTTTTTTTCCTGCTCCGGGCAGAACTCTATTTAGCCCCTTTTCAACTACTTTTCCCCCTATGAAAAAACCAACAGCAGTTCCTGCTTTATCTAAATCTTTGTCATATATACTTACACTTACTTCAATAGTTGCACCAACTGTTGAAATTCCCGTTCCTATAGCTGCTATTGGAGCACCTATTCCTGCTCCTGCTCCTGATAATGTCAATGCATATCCCGCTAAAGCCATACCATCTCCAGTATTTTGTAAGCCCTGAGGTAAATCATATTTAAATGCTTCTACAGCATTTCCATACAGTTGAGAAATGTCTGCATTACCATCACCTCTACTTAAAGTACTTATAGGTGTATTGTCATAACTTGGTCCAAAAGCTAAATCATACATATAATTATCCGTCATTGTTTTGGTTCCGTCAGATTCATAAATATATTGATAATCATTAAAAAACATCCCCGTACTCAAAACCTTCAGGAGTATTTTCAGCTGTGTATGATTCATCATAACTCATTTCTCCATTTAAAAGATTTTTTATCCATCCGTCAGGTGCCATTCCATCAGGATCAATAAAGTATATAGGATTATTAAACGCATAATTATACGGAGAATGTCTGCGCATTTTCTCCGCCAACGGGTCAATATTCATCCATCTTCCTAATGCAGGATCATAATTTCTCGCCCCAAAATCATATAGGTTTAATCCCATTTCTTCCTGTAACTCTTTACCGTTGTATTGATACTTATAATTGGAAGCCGTATTTCCTGTCATATCATTATACCCCTGATGTTTACTTTTTATTTCAAAATCATTCTATGGATTTTAAAAGTATAAAACTCAGAATAAAGGGAAATAAAATCAAAAATATTTGCCAACCTATTCTTAATTCTCTTATTATGAAAGATATTATTATCTGAAATAATCCTATTATACATATTATTAAAAACAAATAAGTTGGCCATGTTTCTTCTATAAACATTTAAAATAATACTAATAATTACACATATTACCCCAAAATATCTAAGAACCCTATTTTTATTTTTCACATTCATCATTATCTAAAATTCAACTTCTTCATCTACTGGAATTAAATCTTTACTATTACCACTTACATTAATCTTTTTTTCCATAGGTGGAAATAATGCTGTAGGAGTATCACCCGTAGCTGCTGGATCGCTTCTGTGAAGTAAAAAAAACTCCATGTCAGGAAAACATGGAGTTTCGATTTTATTCAGATACATCAAGATTCTTTTTATTAGGTGAATTCGTTTGATAGCCACCTTCTGAGTCATCTGAAGTTGTTATAATCTCTTGCCATTTATTATCGAAAGTAACCCAGTAAGTCTTCTCGTATATCTTATAATATTGTTTTATTTTTTTCTTTTCTTTTAATAATTCTAACAGCTCCTTGTTACTATAATCCCGCGTAGAAAATATCTGATCTAAACTGTTTAATAAAGGATATAATTCTCCATCTATATATACAGCATGATTACTGTTTTTTACTAAAAAGTTATCTCTAAAATTAAATTTTTCCCCATCACATAATATGAGAGTATAAAGTATTTTAGGTTGTTCATAATAATTATCTAGAATAAAATATAAATTACTTTTCTCTGATATACTATTTCTATCGGTAATTATATTTTTAAACCAATTCTGAACCGTATCCGGTACCACATATATTATCCTTTCTTTTTGAGAAGCTTTATTTTGCTTAACCGAAGAACAGCCTATGATAGATAAAAAAAACACTGTAGTTAAAAATCTCAATTTCATTTTTTATAGTTTTATGTTCCTCAGAGTATTTTACAGCAACTTCCTTATTATTATAGAGTTCGTAAAAAAATCTCTTTATTGCCTTTGAGTACTAATAAAGTGTTTATTAAATAATAATAAGCACTTTAAATATTTTATAGCCTCAGATTGACTACCATTCAACTAACCAATAAATTATCGTTTTCTCTTCTTTATCAATAGCTATTCCTCTTGAATAACCATTTTTCCATTGATTTGGCATTTGATTATTGGGGTTTAATTTGAATTTCCCTTCAACTTTTTGAGGTTTTGCCTCTAATACATAAATTTTAGCTTTTTTTAAATTAAATTCACTATTTGTGTAAGAAAATCTTTTGAAATTAGGTATAGGATACAATCCCTTATAACAATCTTTTTCTACACTAACACTATCAGGTATAATTACAGTTTGATAGGACTCATAAGTTTCTTGAGTTTCATATCTATTTACAATTAAAAGACACTCTTTTTTTGAATCATATACAGCAATTGCTACACTATTTATTTCTTTTTCAAAAGAGTCTATTTCATTATCTTTTAATCCGCTTTCAAAAAGTAAAAGACCAATATCGTTTTTCTTTTCATTAGTAGTTGCTACCATTCCATTTTGAATATGCTCAATTTCTTTTGGAAAATGATTCAATAAACTATCACTAAACATTTTCTTATACTGAGTATAACTATCATTGCTCTTCATAAGAACATGTCTTTTGTCGCTACATCCTACTAATATTGAAATTAATAATAAGTAATGTATGCATTTTTTCATTAGAAAATAGATTTATGATATTTATAAGTTCATTTATTACTATTGCTCCAACTCATATTTTGTTTCCTTAAAGAAAAGTATTTATGATTTGATTTTATAAACCTTTTGGCTTCTATATATCTGAGACAAAACGAATCCTACGACTGCTACAAGAAATACCCATTGACTATAATGTAAAGCAAAATAAACAAAAGGAATACTCACTATGAGAGTTTGTAATATGAACATTATATATAACTTTTCTTTTGAAGATTGATATATTAATAATAAATCAGTTATAAATAAGATTACAATAAAGAATATCCAAAAAAGTACTCCATAAAGAATAACCAAAATTAGTGCAGAGAGCATCCCTTGTAAGATATTAAAATCTCCTTCATTGATAGCACGAATAATAGAATAAATATAAACTATTGTGAAAACAACCCATATATTAATCAAGTTTGTTTTTATTATTCTTTTCATTATTGAGCTGTTTTTTGATTTTCAAATAGTTTGCTCCATGCATTATAAACATATATTGTTAAGTTCCTCTTCTGTCCACAAAATTTATTAATTGTACAGTGAGTTACATAATCTAATGCGTAAAAACTTAAAACAAAATAAATAAGTTTCACTAAGGTATATCTTAATATTTAGATTGTCAGACGCTTAAAATTATAAACTCTATGGCAATATATCAACTCCTTCATACCCTTCCATTATTTAAAAGCTTCACATGAATTTATATAGTACGGGTAGCTAGAATAAGTATAAATACAGTGAGATTTACTTGTACCAGGTGGATTCTTTCCCGCAGTAACACTCATAGTATTATTTACGTTTCTAATAGAATATACAAAACAGAGAGTATCGTTCTCTATTTTTAAAAAGCTGGTTTGTTTAAGATTTGTAGCGTCAATTACCTTTTTGCTACCTGTGCAGTTTTTTATAAATTTTGTATCAGCAACAAAAACAATAGTATCTCTGTTTTTTATACCATTAAAAAAAGTATAGCCGTTTTGTTCATACATTCTATAGATACTTATCTTATTATCTTTAGAATTTACGTTTGTATTTGCACACGAATAAAGTGCAAATATTGCGATTAATAGGAGTACATGTTTCATATTATTTTTGTAAAATAAACCATCCTTGACTGGTCTTACTATTTGCATTAGGGCTTAAGTTCATCCATATTGTATTACTTGGATTAGTTTGTAAGTAAAATTGATTGACCTTAACATTGTTTAAATTATAATTACTATCCATTCCTGCAGCCTGACTATGGGCTTGATAATAAACGTTCCGAGTAAAAGAAGGTGGTACAAAGTCTGGACTTTGTGTTGTATTCGAAGCTGGAGAGTTCACAATTGATAACGCAGCCCCACCTTCAAAAATTTCATGCCTAATTGTAGTACCAGCTGTCTGCCCTCCATTGGCCTCTAAAGATTGTGCTTGTAGAACGTTAACTTCTTGATTACTGGTAGTTTCAGTTTGTCCATTATATGCTCCAAATAAGAACATCGTTTGATTTCCAGCACTATCTGTCCTAACAATATCTTGCGTAGTAGAAATATTTACAGTTTTATTTTTGTCCTCAATTATATCATATAAGGCTTTATCCTGAATGCTAAGCTTACTATAATCCAGTTTACTTTTATCTGCCATAGTTACTTTACCTGTTGTTGCATCTCTAACCATATTTAATTGTGAATCATCGTTTAGCTCCTTTAATGCTGTATCTGCATCAGCACCATTAATAATTAAATCAAACGGCATCATCCCATCCGGGTCAATAAACCGAATAGGATTATTGAATGCATAAACGTACGGAGAGAACCGTCTCATCTTCTCGGCTAATGGATCCACATTCATCCATCTTCCTAATGCAGCATCATAATTTCTTGCTCCAAAATCATATAGGTTTAATCCCATTTCTTCTTGTAACTCTTTACCATTGTATTGATACTTATAATTGGAAGCTGTATTCCCTGTCATATCATTATACCCCTGATGTTTTAGTCCAAACGGATAATAGTTGTTTTCTTCCAGAATTTCCGTGGGTTCTATTACGCCGTTGTTATTGCCATCCGCATACACCACCCGGTTGTTGCCCAAATGGTCTTTATGGATATAATGGTAAATATACTTATAATTCTGATAGGCTGTATAACCTTCGGGCTGAGGAAAGAACTGCAAAGTTCCGTTAAGATACTGAAAACCGTCTATATACTCGGTAATCTGATTAGGCCCGCTATTGGCCAATACACTTTTCTTTAATTTATTGCCCGCTGCATCATAGACATAATAAATACTTCCCTGATCTGTATCGATGACTATGGGCAAATTCAGATGGTTATACGTGATTTTAGTAATCCGTTTGTTGGTATCGGTGATTAAGTTTCCGGATCCGTCATAGGTATAGGCAGCACCCTCAGAAGGGATTTCTTTAAATCCGTCAGGGTTGTTGGTATAGTCTCTTACCATAGTCAGCTGATTGCCATTATAGGTATAATCGCGTTCGTCCATATCCAAAACCTGTCCGTCTACCATAGCTCCGGTACGGTTTAAGGTGCGGATGTTGCCGTTTAGGTCATAATTCATACTTTCTCTGTGTGCCTGATGGCGCATAAAGCCCATGGTCCAGCCTCCGTGAAAAGACATCATCTGCTTCCTTTTATACGAGACATGTAAGTAATATGTACTATGCTATAAGATAAGTGATACGTCAGTGTGGGAGAGAAATTATCTCCTTTGTATAGTATCCCATGCACTTGATTCCATCCATTTATTTTTCCACTCTTTAGGAAATGTCCAATGGTTTCTATTTTCCAAAGGAATTCTTATATAATAAAACTCTTTCTTATCTCCATTTGGCTTCTTTACATAACAGATATTTTCATCTTTTATTTTTATTAAACTATCTCCCACTGAAATGTAATCCATGATTTCAGAACGCAATGGAAATCCCTCTTCAATTCCATCGTTTCTTTTTATTAATACAGAAGTCATGACATCCATACTTTTTCTCCTATTATATTTTTCAATTATAATAGCTCTATAATTATCTTTAATATCGTTTTCTATTAACGAGTTATAATTCACTTCTCGGATTATAGTTACTATCATAAAAATAAAAAAGATAATGCCGAAAAAGATAAGATATGGTTTAAGTGCTTTCATTTTTTCACCTTTTTAGATTTGAATTCTCTTGACAAAGTACTGGTTCCTCCAGAATAGGTAGCACTTGCTTTCCCAGCTTTACCTAACACTTGTGACAAAGTCTTAGGCGCGCTACCATATCCTAAAGAACGGGATGTCCAGGTAGTTGGATACCGATGTCCGGGATAAACTTCATCATGTGTACCTTCTGTGTTACTCCACGTTACAGAGTATCCAAAACCAGCAACACCTATCGAAGCAGCATTATAACCTCCCTCAAAGCCTTTAACATCAAAAAAATCAGTTGCTATATCTTTATTATACTTAGATCCAAAGAAACTAAAACCAGCACCACCTCCGACACCTACATTTCCTCCTTTAGAAGTATAAATACCCAAATTACCCTCGCTTTCACCATTTAAGAAATACGCAATCGACAACCCAAATTCCATACCTCCACCAACAGTTGCAGAACCACTAAGATTTATACCTATAGCATCATATTGTTTTTTAAGGTCTTCCATACTCATACCTGTATCAAAAACAAGTGGTTTGTCAGGATTAATATTGAGTTCGGTATCAAAAACATAGTCTTTATCTCCAGTATCTACTATTATTCTTATAATTTCCTTTTTATCCTTATTATTGATGATGATATCATCTTTAATCATTCCCGTAGGATCGGTAAACCTAATCGGATTGTTACCTACATATGAATATGCTTCCATCGTTTTCTCCACCAACGGATCCACATTCATCCATCTTCCTAAAGTCGGATCATAATTTCTTGCGCCAAAATCATACATATTCATATCTTTTTCGGGTTGAAATTCTTTTCCTCCAAAGGTGTATTTATAGCCTGTATTTCCTGTAATGGTACTGTAATTCTGATGTTCTAATCCAAATGGATAATAATGATGCTCTTCCAGAATTTCCGTTGGTTCTATTACACCGTTGTTATTGCCATCTGTTGATGAGTACAATTGTAAAAAATGGAGAGAGAAAATTTTTACTTTAAAAATAAAATATTAATTCTTACAACCTTTTTTAATAGCTTTTTCAATATTTTTAGCAGACACCTCAGATTTATTAGTTCGCCATTTACTAACTATTTTATTATTTGTTTTACAAACAAGATAAGTATTTACTTTTAACCTATCATTAGTCATAATTGTTCCTTTACCTTTACCAATAACATCCCAATCTAAAAGCCCCTGTTTAACTTTAACCATTGTAGAATCAATTAAATCTTTTTCTTTTAACAAGGTAAAAATTTTAGGAGAAGGCTTGGTTGTAATTTCTCCATCAATAAAAAAGATTTTTTTTCCAACTTTAATATAATCTAAAGGGAAATAACCACTACCGTCCGAAGACAATACTACTTTGTTTATTTGAGGAGACACCCTATACATAATGAAATCTGTGCTATCTATGTAATCTTTACTTAATCTAAAATATTTATATTTTAAAGTGTAAGTAACATTTTTTTTACAATAATTCTTGATAATATTTTCCATTATTTCCTCTTGAGGACAATTAGTTTGATTTATTGACTTACAGCCTAACAAAGTAGTTAAACAAAAAAATAAAATCAGAAATTTATCTGGATTTTGCTTCAAAAACATTGACATCATTATATTGTTGGTTATATTTCTTACTAATTATAAAATGAGGAATACTTTTTCCTTTAAAGTTTAATTTATCGTCATCACTTGCTAATGAATTATCAGGATGGCTGTGATAATGATATTTAGCATACCTGCTTCTACCTAAATAGGGTTTTGAACTTTTTAAATATTGCCAATCTATCTTTTCATTCTCATTGTATCTAGCAGAATTAGATGTTGTTGAAGTATTACTTTTATGAGCTTCAACTAAAAATCCTGAAATATCTTTACCCATAGCATTATTTCCTAAAGCGTATCCTGACACTTCAACACCAGCCAGTTTAGTATAATCGGCAATAAAATTTTGAAATTGAGATTCTGTAGGTTGATCTGTTCCGTTTATTTCTATAACATTATTGTTTTGTTTAAAATTTATACCATCTTTTAAAATTCCTTTAACAATATTATCAACTAAAACACCTTTGACTTCTCCCTTTTTATTCAGGTTTACAATCCTATCAGGATTATTATTCTTTTCTCCATGTTGTTTTATTTCTCCGGTTTTTCTATTAAAAGTATAATCCGTATCAATACCATCCGATGCTAACAGAATTTGTAAATCCTTAGCAAAATTAACTGCAGCTTGTCCACTAAAACTCCAACTCTGCATTCCATCAGGATCAATAAAGTATATAGGATTATTATACGCATAGTTATAAGGAGTCCATCTTCTTGAATTTTCCGCCAACGGATCTACATTCATCCATCTTCCTAAAGCCGGATCATAATTTCTTGCTCCAAAATCATATAGGTTTAATCCCATTTCTTCCTGTAACTCTTTCCCGTTGTATTGATACTTATAATTGGAAGCTGTATTCCCTGTCATATCATTATATCCCTGATGTTTTAGTCCAAACGGATAATAGTTGTTTTCTTCCAGAATTTCCGTTGGTTCTATTACACCGTTATTATTGCCATCTGCATAAACCACCCAGTTATTGCCCAAATGGCCTTTATGGGTGTAAGGGTAAATAGCTATTTAATAATATTTTTATTAAGTCAGGTTTTTTTGAATTTGTAGATAATAATTTAAGAATTAAATCATAAAAATATTTGGAATACTATAAACAACAAAGCCCTACGACATGTATGACTTTGTTGATTTATTATAATTATTTTTTTTGTTGTTCTTCAATTGCTTTTTCATAAAATGGAGCTATCTCCAATATTATTTTTTCTCCATTTCGAAAAACTTGTATAACTGAGTCTCCTTTTACTTTACTAATAGAATCTCCAATTCGTAACTTGCCCCAAAAATACGGATGAATCCCTCTACTCTTATTGTCAACAAATTTAATCATCGAAGCATTGTGATTAAATTTATCATAATATTTCCTTTCGATTTTCCCATTATAGGAATCCTCAATTTCTAAATTATAATTTTCTGTCATAATTGATAATACATCCTTTTTAAAAATGAATTTAAAAGCTAAAAAAGACATATTCCTATCATTAAAACAAAAACTATCGGATGAACCTTTATTCCTCTTTGCTTTTCCATATCAAAGTAATTATAATTTTAAAACCCATGTTCTCGTAGAACTAATCATAGCTCCAACAGAGACTTTTCCTACTTGAATTCCCGTAGAAGGATATTGTGAAGATTGACCCCCTCCATAATATATATAAGGTCTAGAGTTAGATTCAGTACGATTACCAAAATTAGAGAAACCATTTCCTTGAGTTCCTCCGTATTCAATACCTCCACTTGCTATACCTATCCCAACACTTAAATTTACTGAATTACCCATACCATTGAAATCATTGATTGCAAAAGTTTGATTATTTGTAGGATTAATTACACCCGAAGTAATTCCAATACCTCCTCCAAGTCCGGCATTTACACTAAATAGAAAGTAAAAAGAGAATAGTACGTCTCTTACTCAGACTTATTTTTAAATACACAATCACAACCGATCCTTATCAATCTTTAGTGATACATAAACCTTTTATATTATCTGCATAATGCAAATCGTTTATAGAATCTCTTTCGAGGCATATTTCTGTATTCTCATTTAATTGAATACAATTGATATAATTATTATACTTAAGACTGACATTAGAATTTCCTACATGTTCTTCTTTATTCCAGATAGAATGTAGTTTAAATAAATATTTCTTATTTACTCTTATTGAATTACATTTTTCTACACTCTGTTTTTCTGATATTATTTTAAACAGAGAATCGCTTCTCTTGGCATAGATTAAATAATAATTATTGATAGAGTCAATTTTATAAACTGAATATTCTAAACTTGAACTTGAGTTTACCTTATGTGTTTTACATGAAAATATTAAAGCACATAAAAAAATAAAGATTATATTTTTCATAATTTAATTTCTTATTTCTATAATTACTGGTGCCTTCTTGCCGTCCTTTACAGAAAATTGTACACTTATTGCTGCTTGTGGAACAGAACCATTACTACTTCTATATAAAGTATTTCCACTTTTATCTAAAAAACTTTCATATACCTGACCTGCCTGCGGAGTAGCCTTATTGTGTGCAGAAGTATATACAGACCCCACTTTGTCACCAGCTGGAGAAGATACACCTGATTTTTGTGATATCACTCCTCCTTGATATGCTTCCGTTACTTCATGCAAAGTATTACTCCCAGGCTTATTATAATATGAATCAATCTTACTTAATGTTAATGGATTAATTTCTTGATTTGCTTCCACGATTTTTTTGCCCGACGCAGAATCTACATTATTTGTAACTGTATTTCCTAAAAAAGCTCCACCTAAATAAGGCGTACCTCCTGCAGTAACATTATAATTCTCTGCTGCTACATTAACATTAACTGAATGGTCGTCAATTGCCGAAGTTAGTTGTTTACTATCTGAATCTAAAGTTGCTCCTTGCACGACTGTATAGCTTACTTTTCCCGCTGAATCCATACTCAAATTCAATTGCCCTTGAACTGACTTCTGCAACTCCGCAAAAGCAGCGGCAGACTCAGAACCAATAATAATGACATCATTTGGTCCCATCCCATCAGGGTCAATAAACCTCATTGGGTTATTAAAACCGTAGTTATAAGGAGACCATCTTCTCATCTGTTCCGCCAACGGATCAATGTTCATCCATCTTCCTAATGCAGGATCATAATTTCTCGCACCAAAATCATACATATTCAGGTCTTTTTCGGGTTGAAATTCTTTTCCTCCAAAGGTGTATTTATATCCTGTATTTCCTGTAATAGTGCTGTAATTCTGGTGTTCTAATCTAAAGGTATAATGTTGTTATAACTTTAACTTATTGAACAATAGAAAAATAAAATTGATGTAAGGTAAGTTTACCCATTTACCTCTTTTACAAGTTTTTTTTTCCATAATAATTTATTTTCTAATTCAAATAATCTAAAAATCAATATTCCGTTTTACTTTTGATATGTCCTAACAATAATGTCACTAGAAATATTATTATTCCTAATAAAGAGCCTATTAAAATTATTATTAACCACCAATAAGGCAATACCCATAATAGAAAATATTTAATAGAGCTTAATACATCCTTATACCAAACTCCCTCATAATATTGTTCAATGTAAACATCATCTTGTAAACCAGAAATGTAAGAAAATGTTAAAATAATAATAACACCAATTAACCAACAAATTATAATCTTTTTATGTCTTCTCATTTTTTATTTTTTTTATGTGGATCAGCATTTTCAAAACGTGCATTCCATTCTTCTATACTGTAAATTTTATCACTCCCATCATTTTTATAAATCCCTTCAAAATTACCGTCTTTATCTATTTTTATAAGAACATTAAACTCGCTAATTTGTCTTTCATTTTTACCAAATAAACTTGTGAAAGGAGATCCTTCATAGAATCCAATACCAAGAAAAACACTTTGTCCACTTGGATCACTTATAAAGGCTTCAGTACTAGGGAAGTTATCACCTACTAAACTCCCTATAACTTGTAAAAAGCCTTTTTCTTTATTTTCATTTATATAAAAATTTGATTCTACATCTATATTCGGAGCTCCAGGTGTTAATGGATTTGCACCGGCATAAGAAGTCTTAAAACTATAATTCTTATCAGACCCATCTTTGAATATACCAAAACCAGTAGTAAAACCACCAGAAGGTTCTGCTGTTCTTCTAAAACCTGGTGCTGAACTATGCCAAGTAGGTGAACTCCAATTAGAAAGTGATATATTTGACTTATCAGTATCAAAATTAATCCTTTGGTGAACTCTTGCTGAAGCACTTGCTGATGTAGAGTACCCTCTATTATCTCCGTGAAATCCTCCTCCAAATGTTTTAAATGGAGCAAACGATCTAATAGTAATTGGATATGGTATTCTACCATCCGGATCTATAAAATAAACAGGATTATTGAATACATAAACATACGGAGAGAACCGTCTCATCTCTTCCGCCAACGGATCTACATTCATCCATCTTCCTAAAGCCGGATCATAGTTTCGTGCTCCAAAATCATATAGGTTTAATCCCATTTCTTCCTGTAACTCTTTACCGTTGTATTGGTACTTATAATTGGAAGCTGTACTCCCTGTCATATCATTATACCCCTGATGTTTTAGTCCAAACGGATAATAGTTGTTTTCTTCCAGAATTTCAGTTGGTTCTATTACGCCGTTGTTATTGCCATCTGCATACACCACACGGTTGTTGCCCAAATGGTCTTTATGGATATAATGGTAAATATACGCATTGTTCTGATAGGCTGTATAACCTTCCGGTTGAGGAAAGAACTGCAGGGTTCCGTTAAGGTACTGAAAACCGTCTATATACTCGGTGATCTGATTAGGTCCGCTATTGCCCAATACACTTTTCTTTAATTTATTGCCCGCTGCATCATAGACATAATAAATACTTCCCTGATCTGTATCGATGACTATGGGCAAATTCAGATGATTATACGTGATTTTAGTAATCCGTTTGTTGGTATCGGTGATTAAGTTTCCGGAACCATCATAGGTATAGGCAGCAGCCTCAGAAGGGATTTCTTTAAATCCGTCAGGGTTGTTGGTATAGTCTCTTACCATAGTCAGCTGATTGCCGTTATAGGTATAATCGAGTTCGTCCATATCCAAAACCTGTCCGTCTACCATAGCTCCGGTACGGTTTAAGGTGCGGATGTTGCCGTTTAGGTCATAATTCATACTTTCTCTGTGTGCCTGATGGCGAATAAAGCCCATGGTCCAGCCCGTCTGAAAATACATCATCTGCGCATTGGTCAGCCGGTTGAGTCCGTCATAATCATAACTGTAACCTTTGCTGATGTTGTCTGTAGCCGTTTTCCAGAGCACACTGTTGATGTTACCGTTGTATAACGCTTTTCCTGTATTCCCTTTTTCATCGTCTTTGCGGTTGTAGTTGATCTTAAAGCTGAACAGGTCATTGTCGGTTGTCTCACTGAACATTCCCGGATCGTTGATTTGCGTGAGCCAGCCACGGATGTTGTACTGATAGTCGGTTGTCTGTAATCCGTTGCCCGAAGCTGCCAATCCGCCTGTTTTTTTACGGATAAGCACTCCGAGTTCATCGTATGCATTGGCCGTAATAAGTTCTTCCTGCTGTGCGTTGATTTTTTGGGTATGTTTGGTAAGCCGGTCTTTAAGATCATAGGTATAATTATCCGTGATCTCCACCGGGGTACTGTTGCCCATACGCTGGTGCGTTGTCACGGTTTGCAACGGAAGTCCGCTAAAGCTGAGCTTGCTCAGGGTACGGGTACTTGTGCCGGAGGCTTGCTCGCTATGGGTCGCTATCACGCGTTTTTTGACATCATACCAGTTGTATTTTTTGGTCCATTCTTCGGTTTCAATTGCGCGGATATGCGATACCAGCGCCAGTCCTTTGGTGTTGAGTCCGCCCGCAGGCTGATCTGTCAGTACCGTTTGCCCCAGGATCTGACTGCCCACATTAGGAGTATGGGCAGGATAACGGTCGTAATAATCAACCGTAAGTATTACCATACTGCCCGTAGGAAAGGCTTTTTTGGTATAATAGATATCGATCCCGTTCTGAGTAAAAGGCGTGCTGCTGCGCTCTTCATTGTTATACCAGTTGTTGAGCATGCTGTTCACGGCATTCTGCATGGCCATACGCGTAGCGGTGTTGATAAAAAAGCCGGTATAAACCACGCGCCCCTGCGCATCGTATTTGGTGAACATCCAGCCTTTCTTTCTAAAATTGTTGTTGTTGGTTCTCAGATTGCCGTCCTGAAAAAGAATCAGACGGTCCTGTTTGTCATAAACCATATACTCCCAGTCTTTTTGCGGCAGCTTTTTTTCTGCTATGCGCTTTTTGGCATCGTAGTGGTACTGATAGCCCAATTGGTTCAGAGTTTCCGCATCAACAGATCCCTTTGCCAATGGCGGCAATACGGCAGCCAGCAGATCGCTCTGGTTATAGATATAGTAGGTATCGTGGGGTTGATCTTCGTTATAGGTTCTCTTCAGTACTACAAAACCTCTGGGATCTTTAAACTCTTCGCTGGTGTTGTTGCGCCCGTCCTGCGCTTTCCAGTTTTCATTGCGTACTATGGTTTTGGTCAGGCTTGCCGCCGGATAATAGCCGTCTTGACTGATGCTGTTTTTATAAATTCCCTCCGAAAAAGTCGTTGTCACACGGTAGCGTCTGACTTCATCGGGTCTGTTCAGATCGTATTGCATACGCAGGGTGTTGCGCTGGTCTGCGGAAATAGCACCGCCATAATCTTCCAGACTCCAGTCTCTGCCCGGAAATCCGGTTTCGACTATGCGCTGGCGGGGAGAAACCTCTAAACGGTTTTCTGTATACGGATTCGGAGTGTATTCGTATTTATCGGTATTGTAAAAGTTCTGCGTCTGATTTTTTGCCTCTTCTACATAGTTAGAATGGTAGGTGATAAGCGTACCGCCACCGATCTGGTTTTGCGTCACCGTTTTTCCCGCACTGGTAAAAGGCAGATACTCTTTGATCTGACCGATGTTTTTTTCGTATTCGATATGCGTAACGATGTTTTTATTATCATCGGGAGACTGGTTTTGCTGTATCTGCTGAATCGGACGTCCAAGTCCGTCATAATACGTTGTGGTAACAAAATTCTCCGGAGTGTTGAATATGGGAGAACCCGGATTTAAACCGTTTTTGTAAACGGTTTCGCGTACATAGTTATGGGTACCGTTTTGTGCGTATAACCCTGCACCTGACAGTGCTGTAAATAATATAAAGAAATACCGTAGCATAGCAGATTAGTTTTTATAGTTGTATTGATAGCGTTGGGTTACCAGTCCTTCGTGGTTCACTACCTGATAGAGTCGGTTAAAGGTATCGTACTGGTAGCGTTCTTCTCTGCCTGCGGCATCAGTGATGCTGGCAATACCCACCATAGGGCGGTAGGTGTAAGTGGTTACCATCGCCTCCGGGAACAGCGTTCTGAGACTGTTCAGTGCGTTTTTCAGATTGGTTTCGTTATACGTGGTCGCCGTCTGATTGCTGTAATTGCCAATGTTGATACGGCTGCCCAAATAAACCGTATTATTGGAGTAGTATAAAGAAGCCTCTACATTGACCAGTTTGGCCACAATACGGCTGCTGTTATATCCATACACTAAAGTTACCGGCAAGCCTGCTGCATCTATATAGCCCGTGAGTAAACCAGCCGTATAGTGTGTGTTTTCAACTCCGATTTTTTCAGGAGCAACTTCCGGCGTTCCAAACTGGGTTTTGAGCAGGTTGGCAGCGGTGTCATAGCTATACAATGTACGTTCCCGCATCACATCATTGATCAACTGTTGTTGCGAGGTGGTTACAATAGTATTGTTGATCTGATTGTATTTCATATTCACCTGTTGGCTGCGCGCCAATAACGGTTCTTCCGTACTGGTATATTCCACCTGACGCAGCTCATCGTCATAGCGTGTTCTGCTAATGCTTTGAATGGCATCATCTCCGTTTTCATATTGACGGGTACGGGTAACAACCGATCGGATATGAGGTTTGATGTCCGTATCGTCTACATAGCCATTGATCGCCGGTTTGCCATATTCATATTCATAATCGCTTTCGGATAGAAGCTCTCCCGATGCAGAGAAGACCGCAGAGCGTTTCAGGTCTGTTCGTTTTAGCTTCACAAATGAAGCCGGAATATCATAATACAAACTGGTTTTTCCGATACCGCGCACCTCTACATCAACCCGGTCATAAACCAGATTGTTGGGTGCTGCATCAAAATAACTATAATAACTAAGGCTGACATGTCCGGAGCTGCTGTTAGGTGTACTGCCCGGATAGGTAAAATTGATGAGCTTTTCTGCTGTGTTGGCACCCGAAGGTGTGTCTAAAATGTTTTTAGCAACATTCTCTTTAAAATAGGCCATTTGCGCAATACGCATACCCGTCTCATAACGGAATGCATAATACGTATCGCTATAGCGGAATTTATACGCTCCCAGATAATACGGTGAGGCTCCTGCTCCGGTGTACCGTAAAGTATATTGGTTGTTGGGTGCTGCGGGTAATACGATGTTCGAAAGTGCTCCCTTACAGGCCATTTCAAAAGAGGCACTTCCGGAAGGTGCTTTGACTGCATTTATCAACAGATCAGAAGCCGCCAGGGTGGTTCCTTTGTAGAACTGTAAAACATTGCCAGGATATTTGTTTATAAGAAAAATCTTGTCTCCGGCATTGGCGGTAAACTGAAAGGTTTGGCCATTTACCTGAGTCAAAGCAATGGGCTCATAGATATGGTTATCGTAATTAAAATCACGGAAATCGGTCATATAATTGAGTCCTTTGGAAAAAGTATGCGGTTCAAATTTATAGACCACCGATCCTCCCGTCGGATATTTGATTTTCTGAAGGGTATAATAATCGGTTTTATACGTACTGGGGTGTACATAATCTCTGCAACCATAATAGCCGCTTAAAAAACCAAAGCCATCGATGATGAACCCCGACGATGCGTTATCTTTGTATTCTATAGCGGTATCCAGACTTTTTTGCTGTGTATTGTCATATTCTTTAATGCCTTTGAGCAACTTTTTGTAAAATCGGTTTTTGGCAGGGATATCCGTCTCTGGTTTAATGATGTGCAGATTGCTGATATTGACCGTCTGATAATCAAAGGCGATCTTTTTGATGAGATTGCCCTGCAGGTCTTTTATTTCCATGGCATTCGTAAAAGAATTAACCAGTGCACCGGGATTGCTTGCTGCCAGTGTATTGCTAAATGAAAGGGTTCCCTGTCCGTGGATACGGATATTTTTTACATACAGTTTGGTATAGCCTTTTACTAATCCCAGACCGTTCATCCAACGGTTCTCCCGATCCGGTATGGTTACAGACAGTTGTTCGTATTCATAAGAGACCAGCAGATTGTTATGACGGTCATAAATTTCAGAAATCTCCAGGTTTTTCCAGTAACGGAAACCGTTGGCATGCATCTTACCCGATATCAAATGCCCCGCAGGAAATACCTTCGTTCCGGTATGACCGTTGCCGGGATGCAATACATGACCCGTCGCTATTTCAAAATTACAATTCTCATACAGCGTTGCCGGTTCTGTGAGATAGGTTTGCTCATAAGATTCATTATGGCTGATGTTAGATTGTGCTGCAAAACGGTAGCGGTAACCGTTTTTATCATAAATGGAAATGGCCGTAATTAAAGCTCCCCAGTCCGGTTGTTCGATCTCTATTTTTACAAAATCAGAGGATTCATACACCTCTGCTTTGAGTTGATTGTTTTGATTATAAAGAATAAATTTACCGCTGAGTCCCAGAAATGAAAAGGTATACAGATCACGGTTGTCGCGATAGCTCGCTCCGGGATTGTTATAGTAATAGTTTTCATCAGGAACATCATAATTCTTTTTAAGGGTTTCTGTCGTATATTGTATGATAATCTGATTCCCTCCACAGTTGCTTCCTGTTGTTTTGGTTGAATAGGTGTACGATCTGTCTGTAATTTCGCGACTGATGGTACCGATAGCATTTAAGTTCCAGGCATCGCCAAACTGACTGCCGATATAAAAGGTGTTGGTATTACCCATCATGTCGTATGCCAGTGCAACGGGCATTTCAAAACCACGCGTGGCTATTTTATAAAGCGGCAGCTGCACATCAACACCTCCCGTTGCTTCTGTCTGGGGAAATTCATACAAATCTACCATAGAGGTAAAGGTATATTTATTAGGCGCCTCCTGAGCCCGAAGCAATACCGTAGAAAAGAATAATAGAAGTAGTAAGCAGTTCTGTTTCATGTTGTTTTATTTTTTGATGACTTTTACCGAACGGTTGATGACGTTGGTTTTGATGTTGATGATGTAAACTCCCTGAGGATATCCGCTCAGATCTACTGCAATCATATCGTATTGCAAAGGTGCCGTATGCAGTACTTTGCCACTTAGATCCGATAAAATCATCTGTCCTTCTTCGTATTCATGGTTGATGACCACATTGGTAAATCCTTCGGTTGGGTTTGGAAAGGCTTCGATCTGTATTTCCGGAGTTTTGGTTTTTTCTTTGGTGTTGAGCTTTACAATCCAGTAGTCGTTTCGTCCCTGATAGCCCTTTTTAAGCGCAGAGGTTTTCCCCGTAGAGTTTCCTGCAAAGACATAACCGCCATCACGTGTGATGATCGCTTTGCGCAGCAGATCGTCTCCGTCTGTAGAGAGTTCTTTTTCCCAGATTTTTTCGCCTTGGGCATTGATATGGATCGAAACATAGCTCTTTTTATGGGTTTTGGGATGTATCGTATAACCCGAAAGCAACAGGTTTTGATCGCTGTCTAATAGTACTGAGGTCAGTACATCATCGCCTTTAAAGTCATAGGTTTTCTGGTCTGTCGGCTGCATTTTCGCATCGAGTTGTACCGTCCAGAAATCGTTTTGTGTTTCTGCCGATACAGTTTTAGTACCGCTGCTTTCGGAACTGCTCGTTCCTGCCAAAAGATAACCGTTGTCAACAGGCAACAGATCGGTCAGAAAATCGTCTGCCGTTCCGCCATAGCTGTGTTGCTGCAACAGGTTGCCGTTGTGATCCAGGGTCAACAGCCAGATGTCATAACCACCGTTGGTGTCCACGGCTTTGTTGGCGCCGATCGGGGAGTTGGATTGTGCACCGATGATAAAACCGTCTTTTGTCGGTACTATGGTTTTGACTTCATCATTATAGATACCACCAAAGGTTTTTTCCCAAAGCAGCTTGCTTTTTTGTCCAGTCGCAGTATCCATAAATCGAGTCCGCCGAGGTGCTGCTGGCTTTTTTCACCGGATACCGGGGAATTCGTGTTGGCTCCGATGATATAACCACCGTCTGACAGGCGTTTGATCGTCACCAGTCGGTCATCTCCCGAGCCTCCCAGGGTCTTTTGCCATTCTTCTGCTCCGGCTGCATTAATCTTTATGAGCCACAGGTCGTTTTTGCCGCGGGAAGCTTCTGTTTTATGACCGTCTTTTGGGGAGTTGGAAGTACCGCCAAGCAGATAACCCGCATCTCCCGTAGGAATCAGGCATTGCAGCAGGTCCATACCCGAAGCACCAAAGCTTTTTTGCCATTCTTCTTCTCCGTCTTTATCCATCTTCCAGAGCCAGTAGTCCAGATTGCCCTGGCCTTCGCTGGTTTTAGAGCCCGTTTTGTCTGAAAAGGAACTCCCCGCTAAGAGAAAACCATAATCTACGGTAGGCACCATATCAAATAAATACTCGGAGTGTTTGCCGCCAAGGGTTTTTTCCCATACGACTTTTTGCGCATGAGCAGAGAGCAGCGCAAAGCCTGTACACAGGCACAGCAGTGTTTTTTTCATCGTGTTTCGTAAAAACTAAGGCAGCGGTAGAAGGAAACTGCCTAAGATTATTTGGAAACAAACATATTGCATTTGTGTTAATAACACAAGTAAAAAACGAATATTTTTTAATTTGTTACAGTATTGTAACAGATTTTATGACAAAAATGGAAAATAATCCCCAATCCCAACTTTCCCACGCCCAATATCTTACTCAAAAGCCTGTTGGGTGGTCTTACACCATAAAAAAGCCCGGCAGTATTGCCGGGCTTTTATTTTACTGTATCGGGAATATTTATATTTCAAATCCCATATTTACACCGAGTTTGGTAGCAATCACACGGCTCAATTTATTTTTAAGATCCGGAATGGCTACAGAAGAGAGTACCTCATCTGTAAACGCATACATCAGTAAAGCACGGGCTTCTTTTTTAGGAATACCTCTCTGCTGCATATAAAACATGGCCGATTCGTCTAACTGTCCTATGGTACATCCATGCGAACATTTTACGTCGTCAGCAAAAATTTCTAACTGCGGCTTGGTATTAAGCGTTGCTTTATCACTTAGCAATATGTTGTTGTTTTGCTGAAAAGCATCGGTTTTCTGAGCAATTTTTTCTACATATATTTTTCCGTTGAAAACCCCCGTAGAGCGATCATCATATATCCCTTTGTAATTCTGGTGGCTCTCACAGTTGGGCTGTGCATGATCTACCAGAGTATAGTGGTCTACGTGCTGTTTGTCGCCAATCAATGTGATTCCCTTTAGCGTACTGTCAATACGCTCTCCCTGATGATGGAAGTTCAGGTTGTTTCTTGTAATATTACCCCCGAAAGAGAAGGTGTGAACCAATACACGGCTTTCCTGTTTCTGAGCCGCATAGGTATTGTCAACCAGATTGGCGGTCTGTACATCATTTTGCAGTTTGTAATAATCTACAATAGCGCGTTTCTGTGCAAAGATCTCCGTTACTGAATTTGTCAGTACAGGTGCCGATGTGAGACTCTGATGGCGCTCCAGTATCTGTACGTGTGCATTTTCTCCAACAATCACAAGGTTACGCGGCTGTACAAAAACCGGCTGATCATGATGGGTCAGATATACGATTTCTATAGGTTTGGCTACCACCGTAGATTTCGGGATGTTGATAAACGCACCCTCATACGCATAGGCTGTATTCAGATTGGTAAGGCTGTCGTTTTTATCGGATATCTGATTGAAATAGGTATCGATAATCATTTTGTATTTTGGTTTGGTCAATGCCGAAGACATTAAGCAAACATCCAGACCATCATGTGTGGTAGAGGAAAGATGCGAACTGAATACGCCGTTTATAAATACAAGTTTATAGGTATCTACATCATTTAAAAAGTATTTTTTGACCTCTTTGAATTCTATCGCTTCGTCATTTTTTGGAAAAATGCTGAATTCGTTGTTTAAAACAGCGTTTAAAGAAGTGTATTTCCACGCTTCTTCTTTTTTGGTAGGAAATCCTTTTTCTTCAAATACTTTTAATGCTTCCGTACGGATATCGTGTAACTGTGAATCGGTATCTACGCGTTGTTCAAAAGCAATAAATGATGATAATAATTTTTCTTTTAAATCCATTTAAATGTGGTTTAACGTTTGCTGTTCCGTGATACAATCTCGAAACAGTAAACCGGTCACTAAGCTAATTCTGCTTTAATCCAATCGTATCCTTTTTCTTCTAATTCCAATGCCAGTTCTTTGGTACCTGACTTTACAATTTTTCCATCCATAAGTACATGGACAAAATCCGGCACAATGTATTCGAGCAAACGCTGATAGTGGGTAATGACTACAACAGCATTTTTATCGCTTTTGAGTTTATTTACGCCGTTGGCTACAATACGCAACGCATCGATATCCAAGCCCGAATCCGTTTCATCCAGAATGGCTACTTTCGGATCCAGCATCGCCATCTGAAAGATTTCATTACGCTTTTTCTCTCCTCCTGAAAAGCCTTCGTTTAATGAACGGGAAAGAAATTTACGGTCAATCTCCAATAGTTCTGCCTTTTCTTTGATGAGTTTCAACATTTCATTCGCCGGCATGTCTTCCAATCCTCTTGCTTTGCGCGATTCATTGATCGCTGTTTTCATAAAGTTGGTTACCGAAACTCCGGGTATTTCTACCGGATACTGAAAGGATAAAAAGATTCCGTGGTGTGCTCTTTCTTCCGGACTCAGTTCACTAAGGTCTTCTCCATCCAAAGAAACAGATCCTTCCGTAACTTCAAAATTTTCATTTCCTGCAATTACAGAAGAAAGGGTACTTTTTCCGGCACCGTTTGGTCCCATTATCGCATGAATTTCTCCTGGTTTTACCTCAAGATTAATGCCTTTTAATATCTCTTTGTCCTCAACAGAGGCATGTAAGTTTTTTATTGATAACATAATTAATTGGGTCATTTGAAAATTTGAACATCCAACCTTTAGCATTGCTTTTGTAACAGGTTGCATCAAAATTTCGTGTTGTTTTTGTTTTGATGTTATTATTTTTTAGCCCGCATACGGCAGGAATGCATTTTTATTATCCTACCGATCCCTCTAAAGAGATTTCGAGTAATTTCTGTGCTTCTACAGCAAACTCCATTGGCAGTTTATTCAACACTTCTTTAGAAAATCCGTTTACGATCAAAGCAATGGCTTTTTCTGTCGGTATTCCTCTCTGGTTGCAGTAAAAAATCTGGTCTTCTCCGATTTTGCTCGTCGTAGCCTCATGCTCCAGTTTTGCCGTACTGTTTTTAGATTCGATATACGGAAATGTATGCGCTCCGCATTCATTGCCCATCAACAGGGAATCACACTGCGAAAAGTTACGCGCATTTTCTGCACGCGGTCCTATCTGAACCAATCCTCTATAGCTGTTTTGTGATCTGCCCGCAGAAATTCCTTTTGAAATGATGGTAGATTTGGTGTTTTTACCCAAATGGATCATTTTGGTTCCGGTATCTGCCTGCTGGAAGTTGTTGGTTACCGCAATGGAATAAAACTCCCCTACCGAATTGTCTCCTTTAAGGATGCATGAAGGGTATTTCCAGGTTACTGCCGATCCGGTTTCTACCTGTGTCCAGGATACTTTTGCATTTTTCTCACACAAAGCACGTTTGGTCACAAAGTTAAACACTCCGCCTTTTCCGTCTTTGTCTCCCGGAAACCAGTTCTGTACCGTAGAATATTTGATTTCTGCGCCGTCAAGAGCAATGAGCTCCACAACTGCGGCATGCAGCTGGTTTTCATCACGTGAAGGTGCTGTACATCCTTCGAGATAAGAGACATACGAATCCTGATCTGCAATCAGCAAAGTTCTTTCGAACTGCCCTGTTCCTGCCTGATTGATACGGAAGTACGTAGACAATTCCATCGGACAACGCACTCCTTTTGGAATATAGCAGAACGATCCATCAGAGAAAACCGCCGAGTTCAAAGCTGCATAAAAGTTGTCTTTCTGAGGCACTACCGTTCCCAAATATTGCTGTACCAGATCTCCGTGTTCTCTGATCGCTTCAGAAATGGAACAGAAAATAATTCCTTTTTCTGCTAACGTATCGCGAAAAGTCGTCGCTACCGATACGGAATCCATAACGATGTCCATGGCAACTTCTACACCGGATAATCTCTTTTGTTCTTCAATAGAAATTCCTAACTTTTTAAAGGTTTCCAATAATTCAGGATCTACCTCATCCAGACTTTTATACTGGTCTTTTTTCTTCGGAGCCGAATAATAAGAAATGGCCTGGAAATCCGGTTTCTGATACGTTACATTTGCCCAATCCGGTTCTTTCATTTCCTTCCAGATACGAAAAGCCTCTAAACGCCAATTCGTCATCCATTCCGGTTCCTCTTTCTTTTTCGAAATCGCTCTTACAATCTCTTCATTCAAACCAATAGGAAATGTTTCCGATTCTATATCCGTATAAAATCCGTATTCATATTCCTTTGTCTCAAGTTCTTTCTTTAATTCTTCTTCTGTATATTTTGACATATTTTCTTTTAAATATTAAAACCCTTTTTGTGAAAGCGCTTTAAAAATTCAATCTTTATCGTATGGTTATTATAGCGAAAAACTTTCTCCGCATCCGCAGGTTCTCGAAGCATTCGGATTGTTAAAAACGAATCCTTTTCCGTTTAATCCTCCCGAATATTCCAATGTGGTTCCTATTAAATACAGGAAGCTTTTTTTATCAACGGCAATTTTTACGCCGTTGTCTTCAAAAACTTTATCGGTATCTGTTGTTTCTTTATCAAATTTTAATTCATACTCCAACCCGGAACATCCGCCGCTTTTTACACCCACGCGCACAAAATCGTTCACCGGGCTAAAACCATCATCTTCCATTAATAGCGCTACTCTTTTAGCAGCAGATTCTGAAACTTTTATCATGATTTTTTTGCTTTAAACTTTATCATCCGCAAAGATACCACATTTTATGATTTTTATCATGTTTCGTAACACTTTTATAACGTATGGAAGTATAGATAAAATTTATGCTCATGGCTTTTCGCTTTAACGTATGACTTCCCACGCTGACGAGAATTTTTAAAAATCTGGTTTTTGTTTTCTTAAAAAGAGTATTTTAGTAGTCTAATTTACAGACTCCAAATGCGTTTTCTTATGAAAAAAATTATTTTAACGGTAGCAGTAGCTTTTTGTATACTTGAAACCGTTCACGCACAGGTTACCACTCTGCCTCCGAGCTATTCTGAAAAAAAGGATAATAACCTCACCATCTACAGAGCGGAACCTGAAATACAGCACAATCTGATTCATACCAAAATAGCCATCAGTTTTGACTATCAGAAACAGGAAGCTGAAGGGGAAGCATGGATTACGCTGAAACCACATTTTTATGCAACTGATAAACTCATACTTGATGCTAAAAATATGGTCATCAAAGAAGTGGCATTAGCTCAGGGTAAAGCGCTTAAAAAACTCAAATATTCCTATGACGATCAGCAGCTTTTGATCACATTGGACAAATCATATCAGCGGTCAGAAACATTTGATATTTATGTAAAATATGTGGCACAACCCAACAAAGTGACCCATGAAGGCAGTGAAGCGATTCACGATGCCAAAGGATTGTATTTTATAAACCCGACAGGAGCCGATACCGACAAACCGATACAGATCTGGACTCAGGGAGAAACGGAATCATCATCGGGCTGGTTTCCGACAATTGACAAGACCAATCAGAAATCTACCAGTGAAATCTATATGACGGTTCCCGACCAATATGTGACGCTGTCTAACGGGGTTCTGAAAAACCAGACGAAAAACAGTAACGGTACCCGTACCGATTACTGGAAGATGGAACAAAAGCATGCTCCTTATCTGTTTTTTATGGGAATCGGTGATTTTGCTATCGTAAAAGATCAATGGAATCAGATTCCTGTAAACTACTATGTAGAAAAAGAATACGCTGCTTATGCAAAACAGATTTTTGGAGATACACCAGCTATGATGCAGTTTTTTTCCGATTTGCTTGACTATCCGTATCCGTGGCCAAAATACGATCAGATGGTGGGTAGGGATTTTGTCAGCGGTGCTATGGAAAATACTACCGCTACACTGCACAAGGAAGATGCACAGCAAAAACCGGGACAGCTGATCGATGAAAACATCTGGGAGTCCGTGATTGCGCATGAGTTGTTTCACCACTGGTTTGGAGATCTGGTAACAGCAGAAAGCTGGTCGAATCTTACGGTAAATGAGTCTTTTGCCAATTACTCTGAATACCTGTGGTTTGAACATAAATACGGTAAAGATAAGGCAGAAGATCACCGTCTGGCAGACTTGAGTGCTTACCAATCGGGCAACGGATATGAAAAAGATCTGGTTCGTATTCATTATAACTCCCGTGAAGATATGTTTGACGACATATCCTATAACAAAGGAGGAATGGGGGTTTTACACATGCTGCGCAATTATCTCGGAGATGATGCTTTTTTTAAAGGTCTGAATCGCTATCTGAAGCAGCATGAATACGGAAAGGCAGAAGCTACACAATTGCGTCTTGCTCTGGAAGAAGTGAGCGGACGCGATCTGAACTGGTTTTTTAATCAATGGTACTATGGTTCCGGCCATCCGAAACTGACGGTACAACAGTCGTATGATGCTCAAACCAAAAAAGTAACCCTGAAAATCCGTCAGACACAGAAAAATTTATTTGAATTTCCATTGGATATTGATGTGATAATCAATGGTAAACCTATGCGTCATCAGGTATGGATTGCTAAGGAAGAAAATAGTACTCTGATGTTTGATGCGGCAAAAAAGCCGGATGTAGTGCTGATAAATCCGGAAAAAGTATTGCTTGCAGAAATCGAGGAAGACCGTTCTGTTGAAGAGAATATCGCTGCTTATCTGAGTCCCGGAGCAAGTTATGGCATAAGAAAAGAGGCACTTGACGGATTATATGACCAGCAGACAAATACCCGTGTAACAGAAACTTTAAGAAAGGCTCTAACGGATCCGTATTACGGATTGCGAAAAGAAGTGATTGAAAAACTGTCTCCTGAATCGGTAAAAAAGACTTTTACAGCCGAACTGAAAACCATTGCTGAGAAAGACAAGCAAACGCTTGTACAAGCCGCTGCACTGACCGCATTATGGGAAGCAGACATAAAAGACACGCCTCTTTTTGAAAGGGCTTTGAAAAGTCCTTCTTTCAGCGTACAAAGTGCTGCATTGAGCTATCTGATTAAAAACAACCCGAAAGAGATGGAACGTTATATGAAGAATATGGATGAAGAAGTACTGGCAAAAAATCAGGAAGCTTCATTGCTTATGATTCCGCAATGGATCCGAAATAACGATTGGAATAAAGCAAAGCTGATTGCAGAATCTGCAGCGTTTTATTACCTCATAAAATTTCAGGATCCCGACACCGGCAAAGTACTGGAAGATGCCTTTGACTGGATCATGCAAAATGATACTCCGGATGCTACGAATAAAATAGCGATGCTTTACCGGCAGTTAAAAAAAGAATTGGGTGACGGACCTCAGGTAAGTATGATTGTTAAAATTATGATTACAAACGGGCTCACTCAAAAGAAAGCCGCACAGCAAAAAAATCCGGCTTCTCAAAGCCTGCAAGAGCAGGTAAAATTACTTGAAACGCTTTTATCAGAGTTTTAAATATAAAAAAAGAGAGATGGAATCATCTCTCTTTTTTTTCTCGTCGGTTTAAGTCGCAAGGCGTACTATGCTTATTGTGCTACCTGCGGATATACATTGTTTTTCTGATCGATGTCTGCCATCAGCTGTGACGGATCAATAACAATGTTTTTAATTTTCTTTCCTTTGGTATCAAAACTAAAATCGTAAGTAGAATAAGCCCAATCCCACGGTTTTAATACGCTTCTTTTGATTTCCGGATACGGATTTTCTTTGATCCAACGCATTAACGTATTAGGAATATAAAAGGATTCTGTGGTATCGTCTTCATAGATCACAAGAATATCCAGCGGCATCGGCATACGTCCGATGCGTTCCAAAACCACTTTGGTTTGCCCTGCATTTTCATTAACGCTTTTAATACCGTAATCAATGGTGTTGGTAGTCTGAGTGAAATCTACAAGATACCAGTCCAGATTAGCCCCCGAAACACGCTCAGCCGTACGTTTAAAATCATTTGGTGTCGGATGAGAAAATTTATAATCGTTATAGTAGCGTTTAAGCGTTTTAAACGTATTATCCCAACCGATAACATACGCCAGTTGCGTGATGAAAATAGCTCCTTTGGAATATGCCGATATACCATAGTTCATATTATCATCAAATCGGTCTGCATGTGTGGTCAGAGGCTGCTCACCTCCTTTTTTTACCATATAGTAATAGTTGGCATACATAGAGGCAAACGGATGCTCATCTTCCTGATTTTCTTTTTCCATGATCTGATTGACCGCAAAATCGGAAATAAAAGAGGTAAATCCTTCGTCCATCCATTCGTGTTTAGATTCGTTTGTTGCCAGTATATGCTGAAACCACATATGTGCCAGCTCATGTGCAGTAACACCAATGAGGCTTGGCAGACTGCGCTCTCCGGTAATGAGGGTACACATAGCATACTCCATACCACCGTCGCCACCCTGAATAACAGAGTATTGTTTATACGGATATTCTCCGATTGCTTTGTTGAAAAAGTCGAGTAAGGCTACGGTTTTAGGCTGTAGCTTTTTCCAGTTTTCAACTACATTCGGCTTGTTTTTGTAAAAGAAATGAAGTTCTACATTATTAGGCCCGATTACCTTGTCATGGATAAAATCATTATCGGCTCCCCATGCAAAATCATGTACATTCGGAGCTATAAAATGCCAGGTAAGCTTTTTCTGCTTTTTATCATGCTTTACCACCACTCCCTCATCTTCATACCCATGTCCGATTTCATTTTTGTTTTGAAGGTATCCCGTACCTCCAATGGTGTAGTTTTTATCAATGGTAATTTTGACATCAAAATCTCCCCAAACCCCGTGAAATTCTCTTCCGATATACGGATCTGCATGCCAGCCTTCGAAATCGAATTCGGCCATTTTCGGAAACCACTGGGTCATCGACAAGGCAACACCTTCTTCTGAATTGCGTCCGGCTCTGCGCACCATCACCGGAGCCTGTCCTTCAAAATTCATGGTAAAAGTAGTGGAAGTACCCGGCAACAAGGGTTTCGCCAACACAACTTCCAATACGGTACCCACCACTTTGCTGGTCAGTGCAACACCGTCTTGTTTGAGATTGGTAACCTTTAAAAACCCGATTTCATTGGGTTTCATATCCGCTATTTTGCTTTGCTTTTTTATCTGACCATCAGGTGCCTTGAAGCTTTTTACCATTCTTTTGTCCGGATCTGCTATAGCCGTAAGCCGTGCATCCATCTCACTGCCGGGCTGAAATGCATTGAAGTATAAATGGTAGTAAACATTTTTAAGTGTATCAGGAGAATTGTTGGTATAGACAAGCTCCTGTGTTCCCGTATAGGTAAAGGATTTAACATCCATGTCTACATTCATCTTGTACTTCACATGCTGCTGCCAGTATCCTTTGTTCGGATTGTTGTGCTGAGCAAAAACGGAAGTTGAAATGCAAACAATAAAAAATAAAAGATTTTTCATAATCATTTAAAAAAATTAAACCACTTATTTACGTTATTTTACTGAAAGTCAATAAATATAAAGAAAATAAGTGGTTATAAATAAATTCGTTATGCTGAATTATTTTTTCCCTCTGGAAATTTTGTCTGCCATAATTAACGCATTATAAGCATTTACAAATTTTCCTGAAGTTGAAATAGCACTGAAATCGCGTTTGTCTGTTTTCTTACCTGCAACAATTACTTCTTTATTTACCGCTACTCCGGAATCTTTTAAGATTTGTTTTACCTGTCCTGCTTTTAAGTTAGGATAGTAAGAACGGATCAATGCCGCAACACCTGCCACGTTTGGCGATGCCATAGATGTTCCCTGTAAGAAATCATATTTACCAAAAGGTACCGTTGCATAAATCTCTACACCAGGTCCGAATACATCAACATCTTTGCTTCCAAAGTTAGAAAAGCTCGCCACCATTCCTTCTCCGAATTCCGGATTTAAAGCTCCTACTACCAAGAAATTGTCAGAAACTTCTTTTCCGGTCTTAGGATCAACATCATTCGGGTATCTTTCTACATCTCCTGATGCAGGGTTCAGATCTTTAGAATCATTTCCGGCAGCTACTACAATCAATACGTCTTTATCTCCGGCATATTTGATAGCATCACGTACCCACTGACTGTTTTCCTGATAGTATTTACCAAAACTTCCGTTGATTACTTTAGCGCCGTTGTCAACCGCATAGCGAATTGCTAAAGCTACGTCTTTATCATACTCATCTCCGTCCGGAACGGCTCTTACTGCCATGATTTCTACAACGTCAGAAGCGACTCCGTCTCCGCCCAATCCGTTATGTCTTGTCTGAGCAATGATTCCCGCAACGTGTGTTCCGTGTTTGGCATGTTTTCTGTCTCCGAGAACATCATTATTTCCGTAGTTGGTATCATTGATGTCTGCAGGATTATCTCCTACAATGCTGCGCCCGTCGAAATTTACATTTAAGTTGTATTTTTCCTGACCATCATAGTATTCTTTATATTCTTCCAATTTTTCTCTTGTAAGATTATTGGCCAACACCACATACATGATGTTTTTTGCCTGAAGAACTTCTGCAGGAGCATCAGCAGAGATATTGTCAACATCTTCTTTGGTGATGTCTTCTTTTTTAAGGTATTTTGATACTGTATCAAAAGAGTTATACAGCATATCAGCCTGAATACGACCTGAAGTTAATTTCGCTTTTTTCTCTTCCAGTTCTTTTTTAGCTCTTTTGTAGGTTTCAGAACCATCATCTCCGCGTTTTACGATACGTGTCAATTCCAGATTTTCTTCATTGGCTTTACCTAAGAAGTTCCATCCGTGTATATCGTCTATATAACCGTTTTTATCATCGTCAATGTTGTTTCCTGCTTTTTCTTTAGGATTGGTCCAGATCGCAGCTTTCAAATCTTCATGATCAATTTCAACACCGGAATCAATAACTCCTACAATTACTTTTTTTCCTTTTTTTCCTTTGATGAGTTCTTCATAAGCACGGTCTACAGACATTCCCGGAACGGTATCTCTTAGAATATCCAGATGACTCCATCTTTGCAAGTCTTTTTCTGAAAGATCTGAAGTACGGGTTGGCAGGTGATCTGCATTTGTAATAGGCTCTAATTTACTTATGTTTGGCAGGTAATACTGCTGGGTAGAACTACATCCTGTCAAAGCAAGTGCGAGAACCGCAGACAGATAAAACGCTTTGTTGATTTTCATATTTATACTTGTTTGTTTATACTTTATTTTTGTTTATTGGTGTTTATGACGTGGATATTGTTACATCTTCGCCGAAGGTTTAACATTACTTTAATACATCTTCAAGAGCCAGTATTTCTTTGAGGCGCACCCCTTTTTCGGTATGCTGTACCGTAATAACAGGATTGTGGGCATCATGCTCCAGAAACAACAGATAGTTGTGGTCAGCAGCCTGGTTCAGAAATTTTTCTTTTTCGCCTAATGTAAGCAATGGTCTTGTATCGTATCCCATCACATACGGTAACGGAAGATGTCCTGCGGTTGCCAGCAGGTCGGCACAAAAAACAATAGTTTGTCCTTTGTACTCTATATGCGGTATCATTTGTTTTTCGGTATGTCCGTCTACAAAATAGATACCGAATCCCAATTCTGATTCCGTTTTAAAATCAGTTGAAGGATGTTCGATAAAATGCAATTGCCCCGCTTCCTGTATCGGAAGAATGTTTTCGGAAAGAAAAGAGGCCTTTTCCCGTGCATTGGGTTTGGTTGCCCATTCCCAGTGATTTTTATTAGACCAATACCGGGCATTTTTAAAGGTAGGCTCATATCCGGTTCTGTCTTTATTCCAGCTCACAGCACCACCAGAGTGATCAAAGTGAAGATGGGTAAGAAATACATCTGTAATATCCTCAGGAGCAAATCCTTTTTCTTTTAAGGATCGATTCAGGCTAAAATCGCCCCACAGGTTATAATATCCAAAAAACTTTTCTGACTGCTTGTTCCCCATTCCCGTATCAATCAGAATAAGACGGTCTCCGTCTTCAATAAGCAGACAACGGGCAGCAATATCAATCAGATTATTAGCATCAGCAGGGTTGGTTTTGTTCCAAAGTGTTTTGGGAACAACCCCAAACATAGCTCCGCCATCCAGTTTAAAATTTCCGGCTTCTATCGCGTGTAATTTCATCCTTTTTTTATTTAAACAGTAAAAATACAATTTTTATAGAAATTATGCTGTTTTTACTTTTTTTATCCAGTGCCTTACAGCATTACATCATCCCAAAAAACATTTTTTTCATAAGAAAACAAAGGAATATGATATTTATCAGCTGTTACATGTTTAAAATTCGCAAAATTCGCATCTTATTCTTTTTATATGAACCCAAATACCATTCATACTTTTCATATTCCCGTTATGGGACTTTCATATACCGTTGATACGCCTCTTCGTGTGGCACATTATGGTATTTCATCTGTAGTTTCGATCACAGACGATGAATTGCTCGAAAAAATGAGGGCTTTTTACAGTGCTCAATTTTCAGTACCTTATCAGGAAATCAAACAGAAGTTTAACGATTACAGAGCACAAAGGATTACCAGTTATCTCAATTTTATGGATAAGCTGGTGCGCGATAAAGTGGATGCTTTTAAAAATGAGCTTTCGGGTAACAGAGAAGCTTTAGAGAAATATATTACAACGCTGCCACACGCTTCTGAGTTTAAAAAGAAACTTGAATCTCTGCTGCACACCGGAGAGCATATTAAAGAAGCTGTAAAAACATATCTGGACAACTTCTTTTTACCCGGTGCTATTGATGTAAATGTGATGACGAAGGTAGACAAACCTCATTTTGATAAAGAAAACACTCCTCTGCCTGTTGCCTTTAACGATGCACATGCGGCTGTACGTGGTTTTGCGCAAAGCAGTCTGAACTCTTCTCTGGTATTATCTGCCGGGATGAATCCCAAGCTGTATAGTTATCTGGAAACCTTCAGTGACTTTTTTCCAGATGCAGCCGGACAACTGAAAAAGAAGATTGTTTTGAAAGTAAGTGATTTCAGATCTGCAATGATACAAGGTCATTTTCTTGCCAAAAAGGGTTTATGGGTTTCGGAATACCGAATTGAATCCGGACTGAACTGCGGAGGACATGCTTTTGCAACGGACGGTTTTTTACTGGGCCCTATTTTGCAGGAATTTAAAGACAAAAAACATCAACTTGTAACCTCAGCCCATGAATTGCTGAGTAAAGCTCTGGAAATAAAGAAGCTGCCGGTACCTCAGGATCTTTTACCACTCAAAATTACGGCTCAGGGAGGCGTTGGTACTGCAGAAGAGCATGCTTTTCTGCTCTCATACTATGAATTGGACTCCGTAGGATGGGGTTCTCCGTTTTTACTGGTACCCGAAGCTACTTCCGTAGATGAGGAGACACGTACTTTGCTGAAAAATGCCCATGAAGAGGATTTTTATCTGAGTAACATTTCTCCTTTGGGAGTACCGTTTAATTCGGTTAAAGGAGTCAGCAATGATTTCTGGAAAGAAAAGAGAATTGCCGAGAATAAAGCCGGCAGTTCCTGTCCAAAAAAACTTCTGGCACTGGATACTACCTATGAAAATTCCGGTCTGTGTACTGCTTCTAAAAAATATCAGGATATAAAATTAAAGGAATTAGAATCCATAAGAGCGCAACTTACCTCTGCCGATTTTGACAAAAGAAAACACGGCATTACGGTTAAGGCGTGTTTGTGTGTGGGCTTGGCCAATGCAAGTTATCTGGAAAACAATATACCTATCAAAGGGCAGCAGCAGGGTGTGGTGATTTGTCCCGGTCCTAACCTCGCTTATTTTGATAAGGAAGTTTCTCTGACAGAAATGGTGCAGCACATTTATGGAGGTACGTCTGTAATGACACAGGAAAACCGCCCTCATTTCTTTATAAAAGAACTCGGAATGTACACAAACCATCTTCAAAATGAAATGGCTTCTTTTTCAGATAATTCTACCGCTGTGCAAATAAAAAAATGGAGCTCTTTTAGAGAACATCTGCTCAACGGAATTGCGTATTATGAACAGTTGTTTTCTGAAGTTGCTTTTTTTACCACCCAACGACTAACTATTTATACTGCCTTACAACATTATAAAACTGTTTTGACAGGAATAAAATTCTCTTAAGCTGAAAATGAACATTCAGAGGCTCCGGAATTCGCTTTTCCGGAGCTTTTGTTGTAAGGGAAAAGTAATACGCTCTACAATTAATAACAGATGAGTTTCATTTGTTCAGGTTTTAGTAACTTTGCCCCATTAAAAATGTCAAATGGCTCTTAATTACCCTCTTAACGAAAAACTGAAAAAGCAAAAAGTAATCGATCTCCTTTTTACAGAAGGAAAAACCGTGACCAAATATCCGTTGCGGCTCGTATATGTAGCTTTGGAAGAAAGTGAAGAACCCTTACAAATAGGGGTTTCTGTTTCTAAGAGGTATTTTAAAAAAGCGGTTGACCGCAATTATTTTAAACGCGTATTGCGGGAATGTTACCGGCATCATAAGCATATTTTGCTGGAACAGTCTGATAAGCCTTATGCAATGATGTTTTTTTATCAGACAAAAGAGCGGTTAACCTATCAGGAGATTTTTGAAAAAACGGAAATCCTTTTTCAGAAATTCATTGATACCCTATCTGTTCCATCTGAAAAAACGAAATAATTTCGTTATTTTTAATAAAAAAAGGCATGAAAAAAGTTTCTATTCTCTTATTGCTGATGGTTCTGCTGAGTTGCGGAAATAATCATACAGAAACCGTTTCTAATGAGTATCAGTCAACGCAGGCTGGTATGGCTGAAGCCGCACCACCAATGTCAGATAAAGCATCCGGTGGTGCCGAAAATATAACGACTGTTACTCAGGAAGCCGAAAAGAAAATCATCAAAACGGCTGATATCGTTTTTGAATCTAAAAATCTGGAAGATAGTACGGTTAAAATCAAAGAACTGGTTAAAAAACATAAAGGCTATATCACCACCGAAACGTCTGAAGGCAATGAGTATCAGCCTTCTCTTAGCTTTTTTATCCGTGTGCCATCCGAGTCTTTTGACCTTATGATTGCAGATCTCGGAAAGGAAACCGCTTATTTTGACCGTAAATCAATTGAACGCAAAGATGTTACAGAAGAATTTATTGATGTAGAAAGTCGTCTGAAAACAAAGAAAGAACTTGAAAGCCGGTATCTGGAAATTTTGCGTCAGGCAAAAAACATGAGCGATATCCTTGAGATTGAACAAAAACTCTCTTCTATCCGAGAAGAAGTCGAAGCCACAGAAGGACGATTGAAATATCTGCAGAATCAGGTAGCCATGAGCAGTATAACGCTGCATATCTATAAAAAAATGCCTTACAGTGTGTCTCAGAAAGAATCGTTCTTTTCTCAGCTGGGAACCGCATTCGTTAAAGGGTTTTATAATTTAACAGATTTCTTTATCGGCATTATATACATTTGGCCGTTTATTATTATAATTTCGCTCGTTTTTTATTTTTTCATAAAACGAATGAGAAAAAGAAAACAGCAAAAATAAAGGAGTATTATCTAAATTTCAGGATTTGAAATCTCAACAATCAAGCGGTCATTTCAGTACCGTAACTTTTGGATCTCTATTGGTAACCTTAGGTATCATCTATGGAGATATCGGTACATCACCTCTGTATGTGATGAAAGCCATTTTCGGGCATGTACCCATCAGCAGATCGCTGGTTATAGGAGCTGTTTCCTGTGTCTTCTGGACACTGACCATACAGACGACCATCAAATATGTATTTCTTACCCTGAAAGCGGATAATAACGGAGAAGGCGGAATTTTTTCGCTATATACGTTGGTGAAACGGCTCAGAAAAAGATGGTTGATTATTCCAGCTATTATTGGTGGTAGTGCTATGATTGCCGATGGTGTGATTACGCCGCCTATATCGATCTCATCGGCGATTGAAGGTCTTAAAATCTACCAGCCTGAAATACAAACGGTTCCTATTGTCATTGCGATCATCATCATTCTGTTTTTCTTTCAGAGTTATGGTACCAAACTGATCGGAAAGTTTTTTGGTCCTATTATGCTGCTTTGGTTTCTTATGCTGGGTGTTCTTGGATTTTTTCAAATCATCAGTCACATCAGCATTCTGGAAGCTTTAAATCCGGTACACGCTATTGAACTTCTGCAACTGCATCCGGATGGTTTCTTTGTATTGGGATTCGTGTTCTTATGTACTACCGGTGCAGAAGCTTTGTATAGTGATTTGGGACACTGTGGTATCAAAAACATTCGTATCAGCTGGATTTTTGTTAAATCGATGTTGGTTTTAAATTATTTCGGTCAGGGTGCTTATCTGATTACACAGGAAAACCAATCTCTTGAGTATGTCGCTGACGGTGTTGCCTCTGTAAAAAATCCTTTTTACCTCATCATGCCTGAATGGTTTTTACCTGTAGGTATCTGTATTGCAACTGCCGCTGCCATTATTGCTGCTCAGGCATTGATTACCGGTTCTTTTACCATGATTAATGAAGCTATGCGTCTGAATTTCTGGCCAAGAGTCCGTGTAAAATATCCTTCGATTATCAAAGGACAGCTTTATATACCTTCTATCAACTGGCTGTTGTGCATCGGTTGTATTCTGATCGTACTTCATTTTCAGGAATCGAGTAATATGGAAGCCGCATACGGTTTAGCCATTGTCATGTGTATGATTTCGACTACCATACTGCTCACCTATTTTATGATCCTGAAACGGTATAATAAAGTGTTGATCTTTTTATTTCTGACATTTTATATCGGGTTGGAAATCTGTTTTTTTATTGCCAATGTAGAAAAATTTCCACATGGAGGTTATGTTTCTATCATCATTGCCTCTTTACTCGCATTTGTTATGTGCAGTTGGTTTCTGGGCAAGAAGATCCGAAATAATTATACGGAATTTGTTAAAATCAGTGATTATTCAAAAGTCATCTGCGATTTGAGCAAGGATGAATCAATTGCCAAATATTCTACCAACCTTATTTATCTGACCAACTCCAGAATCAAAGAAGATATAGAGTCGAAAATCGTGTATTCGATTCTTCGTAAACGTCCTAAAAGAGCGGATATATATTGGCTTCTACATGTCAACGTACTGGATGCTCCTTATACAATGGAATATCAGGTAAAGAATATATCAGACAATATTATCCGGGTTGATTTTTATCTTGGATTCCGTGTCATTCCTAAAATCAGTCAATTGTTTTTAAAAGTTTTGGAAGATCTTACCGCTTCCGGAGAGATAGATACGCTGAGTACATATGAATCTCTGAGAAAAAACAATATTTTAGGCGATTTTAAATATGTGATTATTGAAAAGGCCATTACGTATGATAATGACCTGCCATGGTATGAAGCATTTATTCTGGATGTATATTCGTTTATCAAACGTTTGAGCTTATCAGAAGAAAAAGCATTTGGTCTGGATAACAGTTCGGTAAAGATTGAATATTATCCGATGATTTTACATCCTAAAAGTACGATTAATCTCAAGAGAAGACCTCAGAGTTAGTTTCTTTTCATTTTTACATGAGGAATATCATCTTCAAGGTATTCTTCAGAGACTGTGACAAATTCGTGTTTGCCATAAAATCGCTGTAGATGTGCCTGAGCAGAAATGGTGATGCTTATTGTTTTATAATGCGTTTCAATGGCTTTAATGGCCTCGTCTACAAGCAAATCGCCCAATGCGCGATTGCGGTATGCCGGAGCAACTATTACCCGGCCAATTGCTGCTGTATCATAAGCAATTCCTTTGTCAAAAAGCCGTGCATAGGCCGCTAAGGAACTTCCTTCATAAAGCAATACATGAAGTGCTTTCTGGTCTTTGGAATCGATGTCCTGATAAACGCAATTTTGCTCCACGATAAAGACTTCATTTCTCAAAGCCAGTATATCATATAGTTCGTTTAGAGATAACCCGTTAAATGCTTTTATTTTTACTTCCATCTATTCGTATAAATTTAAAGTTTTAGATATGGCTTCCAATTCAAATATAAGGTCGCGTTTGGGTTTATACGGATTGTTTACAAATCCGAAAAGAAATAAATAACGGTTGTAATAATCATCCCTTACCGCATAGCAAATAAACGGACCATACATGAAATCATTTACAACATTCCAGTCGCCTTTTATTTCATAAGTAGTAAAGTCCTGTAGCTTTGTTTTCTCAAATAAAGGTGTGATGCTGTCTTCAACAAACAGATAAGAGTGAGACCGGCTTCCTTTAATAAACCGATAACTCATAGAATCTATTGCCTGCAACAGGTTGTTATGTAGGGTATTTTTTGTGTTTTCTATAGCTGTAAGCGGCACTTCAAATAAGGCCAGATTACTGTTGCCTGAAGCAAGGTCTCTCTGCAGCCAGACAAAGTGTTCGTTACTGGATGAAAGGAGTTTAAACTGAGAGGGTACTTTTAAGGTACACGCAAAGTATTTTTTTATCTGTGGTATATCCTGTTCTTTATTTCTGGATATGGTATGCAGTTCTTCATTTAATTCCGATTTTTTAAATACCGAGATAATGGAATCTGCCTGTTGATGAAATAACTGAATAAGATCTTTACTACTCTTGGCACGTAAGAAGAAAAAATTCTGAGGGGTAGCATAAAAGCTTTTTTCCAGCCAGAATTCATAAGCAACATTATTGGAAAAAGAAATAACATTGCGGGCCAGCCGAGCTTTAGAATTGAATATTTTTGGACTGTACTGAACCAGATCAAATAAAGGTTCATCCTGCAGGTTACCATATAACGGAACAGCCAGCCGTTGGCGAATACTATCGCCAACGGCTCCGTTCCATAAACTGTCTTCTATAACAAGTGTCAGTTCATTGCGTTTTCCTGTAGAATCTACAAGTTTTCCCGTTCTGATTTTATCTGATTTCTGACACGAGAACAATAACAATATCACTCCAACCCAAATGAATCTCACCTGATGATTATAATTAAATTAAGACTATCCGTATACTTTGTTCTAAAGTCTGTTTTAGCATCATTATTGGGGCCGGGTATCTCTAAGAATCTGAAACCAATACTTCTTTTAGTAGTAGTCTCCGACCTCTTTTTAGATTACTTTTAATTTCATTCCCGGACGCAAACTTTTTGCACTTTTAATATTGTTGATCTTCATAAGATCTGCCACTGAAATATTACCGTATTTTTTAGCAATACCATCGAGCGTATCTCCTTTTTTGACGGTATACATCACTGCTTTTGAAGCCGACTTGGCTTTTGAAGCTTCTGATGCCGATACTTTTTTAGCAGGAGTTGCAGAGGCAATGTATTTGGTATTTTCAGCGATTTTTAATTTTTTCCCTACGGCAATGGAATTCGTTTTTAATCCGTTGAGTTTTTTTAATTCTGCAACGGACAGATTATTTCTTGACGCAATCTGTCCTAAATTATCGCCTTTGCGTACGGTATAGTATTGAGATGATTTTACAGATCTTTGTACAATAGCCTCTTCTTCATAAGGCTCTTTGTACTCCTCAATAATCATTTTTGCTTTTTTATACTCCTTCTCATAATTCAGATACGCATAGATCTTTTTTTCATTAGAAGTAAATCTTCCGATTTTGTCTATAGGCAAACGAAGAGAATGCATTTTGCCATCATAAAAAGGAATCATGTCCAGCTTATATTTCGGATTCAAGAGCTTAATTTCATCTACAGGAATATCGATAAGATTTGAGATTTCATCAAAAGTGATGGCTTGTTTTAAATGTACAGTATCCGTTTTTACATAAGGTATGCTGGCTCTTTTAGGTACAATTCCATGTTCTTTATGATATTCATAGATGTACATAGTTGCAATAAAGGCTGGTACATATCCCTGTGTTTCTTTCGGAAGATTTTTTCGTATTTGCCAGTAATCGGTTTTTCCTCCTGATCGGCGGATGGCTTTGGAAACGGTTCCCGGACCTGAATTATACGATGCCAATACAAGCTGCCAGTCTCCGAAAACATTATAGAGATCCGCAAGATATTTTGCAGCTGCTTCTGATGAAAGAATCGGATCAGAACGCTCATCTATATGTGAATTTACGTCTAACCCATATTGTTTTCCGGTCGGATACATAAACTGCCATAAACCTGTAGCCCCTACTCTTGAGCGTGCTTTGGCATTTAAAGCAGATTCTACAATGGCCAGGTATTTAATTTCAAGAGGAACATTGTTTTTTGCTAAATGCTCTTCAAATAAAGGAAAATAATATTCTGATAACGCCATCAGCCGTTCGTATGATTTTGAACGGTTTTTGAGAAAACTCTTGATGACTCTCTCAATGGTTTCGTTATACTCAATATGGAAAAGCGATTTTTGATCTAATTTTCTCAATCGTTCTTTTAAAACGTCTGTAGGCAAATCATACGCTACATCTTCATCTAAATACACACGGTCAACATCATTTTCCATAGCGGAAAACAGATCTTCACTCATCAATTCATTAATCCATTTTTTGTCGATGTTTCCGACGGCTTTGTGGTTTACAAATGTCTTCTTGATAGAATCAAGATACATCTGAGGCGTTTTTAATTCTGATTGAACTGTTTTGGTTTCAATGGCATTGGTTTGCGAGAAACCGGCAATGGAAAACAACCCAAAAAGAAAAGTGATAAGTCTTTTATTCATTTCTTATGTACTTTCTCTGTTGGTTTTACTTTTTTTACTTATCGGATAAGTAAGTTTACTTTAAAATTGCTGCGATACCCGGCAGGGTTTGTCCTTCTAACATCTCTAACATGGCACCTCCACCAGTAGATACATAACTCATTTGAGATTCCAAACCAAACTGTTTTACAGCGGCTACTGAATCTCCTCCTCCAACCAGCGAAAAAGTTCCGTTGCTTGTTGCTTCTGCTATATAATTACCTAAAGTAACTGTTCCTTTTGAAAATTTTTCCATTTCAAAAACACCCAAAGGCCCGTTCCATAAAATGATTTTTGATTCGGCAATTACGGGTTTTAGAAGTTCCAGTGTTTTAGGACCTACATCTAATCCCTGCCATCCGTCCGGAATATGATTTACATCCACAACTTCTGTATTGGCATCATTTGAAAAAGCATCTGCTGCTACTACATCTACAGGTAAATGAATGGTTACATTTTTTTGCTTGGCTTTTTCCATGATTTCTAAAGCCAATTCCAGTTTGTCGTCTTCACATAAAGAATTTCCGATTTTTCCACCCAATGCTTTGATAAAAGTAAAAGTCATTCCTCCTCCAATAATCATGTGGTCAATCTTATCCAGTATGTTTTCTATGATGGTAATTTTTGAAGATACTTTTGATCCGCCTAAAACTGCTGTAACAGGCTTTTCTTTGCTGTTGAGTACTTTGTCAATGCTTTCTATTTCTTTGGCCAGCAGATAACCAAAACATTTGTTCTGGGGAAAAAACTCAGCGATTATTGCAGTGGAAGCATGTGCTCTATGAGCTGTACCAAATGCGTCATTGACATAGATATCACCTAAAACGGCTAATTTTCCCGCAAATGTTTTATCTCCTTTTTCTTCTTCTGCATAAAAACGCAGATTTTCTAAAAGAATAACGGATCCCGGTTGTGCTTCTGAGATAAGATTTTCAACTTTTTCACCGATACAGTCATCTACAAAAGTAACCGGAACACCAAGAACTTCTGATGTTTTTGAAACAATGTGCTGCAGTGAATATTTTTCTTCTTTGCCTTTAGGTCTTCCTAAATGTGACATTAAAATAGCGATTCCGCCGTCTTGGATAATTTTTTCAATTGTTGGTTTTGCTGCAACAATACGGTTGTCATCGGTAACCTTAAAATTTTCATCTAAAGGAACATTGAAGTCAACACGAATAAGCGCCTTTTTGTCCTTGAAATTGAAATCATTAATTGTTTTCATTAATGGATATTTATGATTTGTGGTGTTGTATAATCTACAAATATAAATAAATAATTTTCTATAATGGGACTGGTTCCGGTGTTAATAAAAAACTAAAATACTCATTATCAAATTTTAACAAAAAAAACTCTTTCTCCAAAAAGAGAAAAGAGTTTTCGAATTAAGCAAATTAAACTATTTTCTAAGTAATTTTTTACAGGGTTGAGCACTGTGAATCCCTTAAAATTAACTTGTCTTTTTACGATCAGTACGCTGCGGTAAATTGTTTTCGGATAAATTTTGGTTCTTCCAATTCATCAACAATGGCTACGGCCACATCTTCTACAGAAAGAATACTTCTGTTGTTTTCATCATATACGGGATGGCTGAGCCCCGTACGATAGCTGCCTTTTCGGATGCCTGCTGTACCGGGATGCATTTCTATTGCCGGACTGAAAAAGGTCCAGTTCAGGGTATTATTTTCTTTGAGAAGGTTAAAATAATCTCTGACCGCCAAAGCACCCGGTTTTATTTGTGCCGGAAAATCCGGTGCATCTACCAATTGACGGTTCTCCTGATCAAAAAGGCTTCCGGCTCCGCCAATTACAATAAATCTTTTAACACCATCCAGCATTACTGCTTTTTCTATGGCCTGGGCTCCCTGCAGATAGTCGTGGTACAGATTCGGATTTTCCCATCCTGCATTATACGCACTTACTACGGCATCGGCTGCATTAATGGCATTGACGAGTTGGTCTGTCTTCAATACATCAATAGCTTCATATTCTACGTGTTCTTTATCTGATACTTTAGACAAATCTCTGACAATTCCCTTTACAGAATGTCCTCTGTCAACGAGTTCGTCTACGATTTTTGAGCCTACAAAACCCGAAGCTCCAATTACTACAACTCTCATTTTATTATTTTTTTAATTAATTCTCTCCATGGTTCTTATAAAGGTACGTCAGTTTAACTACGTATGCAACCCAAAATAAAAATTAATCGGTTTCTTCTAAAATGAAAATTTCTTCTACAGGTTTTCCGAAATAACGGGCAATTTTTAATGCCAATACGGTAGATGGAACGTATTTGTTTTTTTCCATCGCATTGATGGTCTGTCTGCTGACTGAAATGATATTGGCCAGATCTTCCTGGGTAATATCTTTTACAGCCCTTTCTATTTTTATGGTATTTTTCATCGCGCTCTAATTTTTGTTTTTATACAGTAAATAATGGAATCTACAAATAAACAAAATCAGCATTACAAACATATAATATTGTAAAACAAACAGAAATTCGAATCCATACATAAAGAAGAATAAAAGAAATAATACCACATAGTTACACAGAAATGCCCATTGAAAAGATTGTAATCTAAGCTTAGCAATAAATTCGTCTTCCGTTTTTTCTTTTGAAAAAGCCAATAAAAGACCTCCCAGAATAAACAGAAGTGCAATCATTGTAGGAAAAATATCTGTTTCCAAGAAACTAAAATATTTTGATTCACTTCCTCCTTTTCCAAAGGCATCATTTCCGTAAATAACAAAAACTTTTGTTCGTAATTGAACAGTATCTGCCGGGTAAAATAATACAGAATAAGCCCATACCAAAGCACTGCCAATAAACAATAACCAGCCCACAGGTTTGAATTTGTTTGATAATAAAAATTTTGTTTCCATTTTTTATGATTTTAAAATTATACGACCAATGTAAAACAAATATTTCAATATGTAAAATATATTTTACTTTTTATATGATATTTTTTACAATAAGTATGCTATATCATACTTTTAATAGTGGTTATAATGGTGTTAATCTTAATATATTTTTCTTTATTTTCCTCATTATATCATTTTCAGGAAAGGAACTCTTTACAGGTTATTGATTTAGATTACCTTTAATATGGCCTATTTTACAGAATTAACGATTAATTGTTGTTTTAAAATTTTTATTCTCAAAAAGGAGGTGTAGTTTTGCAAAAAATACAGCTTATAATAGCTATCTTCATTTTTTCTTCTCTCAATTATTAACTAAAAAAATCAGACGATGGATCGTATACAACATAAACACCCGGCTGACATTGCAGAAGAACTGGCATTACTCGATCATAAAAGCAGAGATGTTGCTTTTATCATGCTTTCAAATGAAATGAAAGTAGAGGTTTTTTCTTATTTTGATGTAAGTACTCAAACTGAAATTGTAAAGAGTCTCGGAGACAAGGAGCTTGCAGAAGTTCTTAATAATCTGGAACCGGATGACCGGACCGAGTTATTTGAAAATTTTCCGGATGAACTCATCAAGCACTCCATCAATTTATTGAATAAGGAGGAGCGCAACATTGCATTGAATCTGATTGGTTATGAAGAAGACAGCATTGCAAGGCTGATGACTCCATTGTATATTCAGACGAAAGAGAATAAAACAGTTGAAGAGGTTTTTGATCATATCAAAAGATATGGTAAAAAAGCAGAAACACTGAATTTTATTTATGTTGTAAACGATCAGAATGTACTGATTGACGATTTGAAGATAGGACAATTACTCCTCGCTGAGAAAACGACTACCATATCAGAACTTATCGATCATAATTTTGTGGCGATTACTACTACCACACCGATGGAAGAAGCTTTTGATATTTTTGAAAAATACGATCGTTCCGCATTACCGATTATTACTGAAAAGGGCGTTTTAGTAGGTATTGTTACGTTTGATGATATACTCGATCGTATCAAAGAGCGTGATACAGAAGATATTCAAAAGTTTGGAGGTATGGAAGAACTGGATGTTTCTTATACCAAAACACCTATTTTTGAACTGATCAGAAAACGTGCCGGATGGCTTATTATTCTCTTTTTTGGGGAAATGCTTACTGCTTCTGCAATGGGATATTATGATGGTGAAATCGAAAAAGCTGTTGTATTGGCACTTTTCGTACCATTGATTATTTCGAGTGGTGGTAATTCCGGTTCTCAGGCTGCCTCTCTCATCATCCGTGCAATGGCTATCGGAGAGCTAAAAATAAAAGACTGGTGGTATGTCATGCGAAAAGAACTTGCATCAGGTCTTATATTGGGCGGTATTTTGGGCTTGATTGGTTTTTCACGCATCCTTATCTGGCAGGAAACAGGCTTATATGACTATGGCCCATATTGGATATTTATCGGATTGAGTGTTTCTATTTCCCTTATTTTTATTGTTTTATGGGGTACATTATCAGGATCTCTTATTCCGTTTATTTTAAGAAAAGCCGGACTGGATCCAGCAACTGCTTCTGCTCCTTTTGTAGCTACTCTGGTTGATGTTTCAGGATTGATCATTTATTTTACTATTGCTTCCTTCTTTCTTTCCGGAAAACTTTTATAAAAAAGAATGTCTTTCAAAAAATCATATTTTCGTTACATTTGCGTATGAAGTTTTCAGAAATTATAGGTCAGCAAAATATAAAGAATCATTTATTGCAAAGTGCTTCTTCAGGAAGAATACCCCATGCACAATTGTTTATCGGAGCTGAAGGGACAGGAACGCTGCCCATGGCCATAGCTTATGCTCAGTATATCATTTGTCAGAATACCGGAAGTGAAAATGAAGGGGGTAAAACCGCCTGTAATTTAAAATTTGATCATTATCAGCATCCCGATCTGCATTTTGCGTTTCCTACGGTATCGGTTGAGGGTGGAAGCGCTTCTAAAAAAACAACAAGTGATGATTATATGGATCAATGGTTTGATTTTTTAAAAAAACAGCCTTATGGTTCTGTCAATGACTGGTATAATACCATTGAAATAAAAAATAAACAGGGTATTATCAACGTACATGAAGCCGCCAGTATTCTCAAAAAGCTATCTCTGAAATCGTATGAAGGCGGTTATAAAATCATGATCATCTGGATGGCTGAAAAAATGAATGTCGAAGCTTCCAATAAATTATTGAAATTGCTGGAAGAACCACCACAAAAAACTGTTTTCATCTTGATCTGTGAAGACGAAAAAGCTATTTTGCAGACCATCTTATCACGCTGTCAGATTCTTCATTTCAACCATCTGTCTGAACATGATATTACTGAAGGTCTTAATCAGCTTGAAGACAGTATTCCTGCCGATACAATACGATATGCCAAACAGGCACAGGGTAATTATAACAAAGCGCTGAAACTTTTTTATAAAGAGGAGGAGGAACTGCCTTTTGAAAAATGGTTTGTAGAATGGGTTCGCGCAGCATTTCGCGCCAATAAAAATGCCAAAGTTATTTCTAATCTGATTGCCTGGAGTGAAGAAATCGCCGCTATTGGAAGGGAAAAACAAAAATTATTTCTGGAGTATTGTATGGAAATGTTCCGACAGGCTTTGTTGCTGAATTATAATGTGAATGAACTTGTTTATATGCAGCCGGCAACAGAAAATTTCAAACTCGAAAACTTTGCTCCTTTTGTAAATGATAAAAATATTCTTGAAATTTTTGAAGAAATTTCTGAGGCTATGTACCATGTGGAACGAAACGGTAATCCTAAAATTATATTTACCGATTTATCGATAAAACTTACCCGCCTGATTCACAAAAAATAGAAAATCACTATTTTTAGCGACAGCTGTAGATCCGTTTTGGTACGAATTATTAAGTATCTTTATTCCCTAAATCAGGATGTATGCAATCAATCGGTTCCTTTCTTTTACTTCTTCTCGTTTCTACTGCTACAAATGCTCAGACAAAAGGAATTTATATTCTCAACCAGCCTTCAGCATACCTGAGCCGCATTGATTTATCGGCTTTGGAAAACTATTATTCAAATACTTCTAAAATATCCGTCCAGAGCATTCCCTTGTCGTCTGTGACAGCAAATGACACCCGGTATGCAATAATTGCTGAAAAGAAAGAAAAAGAGATTAAAACGATACAGGTTTATTATCTCAACCAAAACGATTTTAATCCGGACCAGACCTTTGATCCCTACAATAAACCTATTACTTTTCAGACAGATTCTCTTCAGAACGTTTTTACTTTTTTGAATTACGGCGATTATTACCGGTATAGTTTTTATGAAGATGAATTTGTGGTGCAGAAAAATCTGGTAAGCAACTTAAATAGTTATTATGACAGTATTACTAATCAATATCTGTACACTAATGATCTGAAAATTGAAGCATCCGGTTTTTACAAATATGATGGAAATCGGTCGTACATCAGTATTCAACAAAATACAAATGTAGATAGAATTCATTTATATAAAAATCCTGATGAACAAGCAGAAGTAATAGATGCATTTTATTTAAATGAAGCAGTATTTATCCGAAAAGATTCTGCCAATGGCAGCTGGCTCAAAGCAGATAAAATACTACTACAGGATGTCCCTTATGACGGTTTAAGAAAGTTTCTCGAAGGCCCTAAAAAATATTCACAGCTTATTACGACCACCGGATGGATCAAAAGTACCGATTTTTATGATGGTAAGTGGATCGCTCAAAAAGAAGAAACACCGGACTATCGTTTAGAAATTTATGCAGATGATGCTGATAACGAATCAGAAGGTGCGCTGTATGCAATTCGTATTATTGACAAAAAAAGCGGAAAAATACATCAGGTAATCCATCCTGACTTTTTTGAAAGCACTATTGATGGTGCTTCAACACTAAATTTTATCGATGTTAATTTTGATGGTTATCCGGATATACAGACCCCGATTGCTACCATGGGAAGTGTAAATTATGTCCGGAATTACTATGTTTATAATCCGAAATCTCATTTGTTTGAATTTGATGCATTACTATCTGATCTGAGTCAGATTGAGATTGATGTAAAAAATCAGCAAATCAAATCTTACTCACGCGGCGGTGCCGGTATGTATCAATCGCAGATATATCAATATGTAAACGGAAAACTCACCTTATCAGAAGAAACTAATTTTAACTACGGATGGGGCTATTTTCCTTCGAAAGAGACGACGTTTTGCGGAAAAACAAAATCAAAAACCATAGTATCTTATTATCTTACAATTACTTCCGATACGCCCGTTTATACCGAACCCGGTAAAAATGGGAAACGCATTGCTGTGCCCATAAAAGGTGAAGTGGAAATGATGACCACAGAAGACAATGGCATGTATTATCAAATTGAAAATGAAGAACACCATCTGAAAGGCTGGGTTGAAAAAAAGCTCTTTTTTGACGGAATATGGAATGATTATGCTTTGGAAAAAGATACCGGAATATCCGTAAAAACATGTGTTTCTACGGAAAGTGATGAAGTTATTGCCGTAGAAATACAACATAAAAATTTTCATCAGATTCTCGGTCCTTTTTCTTATCCGCATCAGCAATTCAGAATTCGTTTTTCGGACCGGAATAAAACCATTACTATTTTTGACAGTACCTATCCAGAATCTAAATTGCGTTTGATTTATAATAAAAAGAAAAAGATATATGAATATGCAACAGATTAAAAATAAACCGATACTAATTCCTAAAACAGTTCTTATCGTTTTTGGGTGCTGTATGTTATGTATATCCTCAGCATGGTCTCAGATCATTGGTTTTGGATACAAAAATGAAAAAAAGGGAATGTTTCAGGCTACTGTAAATCTTCCGCTTACTTATTCAAAAGACAATTGGATTGATGTTGCTGCCGGTCTTGATTATACTACAAAAAATCATCTTGCCCCTTCCGGTTTCAGTATGAATGTTTCTGCTTATCATTATCTCATTGGAGATGATAACATTCAGGCTTCTCTTATCGGACTTGAATCAGGCTATCTGATCAATACTGGCTTGGGAAATGATACATATAAACTGACTCCATATGTTTATTACGAACGCTCCTTATTTTATATCCGTGCGGGAATGGATTATTATTTCAGAGAGGAAAAAGGATATCCGTTCGTATCGGTCGGATTTGGCGGACTTCATATCATGAGAAATATGAAATTCTCTTTTTAAATTGTATACGGTTACTTCTCATTTAGCGTCGCTTTATACAAGCGCAATTCTTCCCATGAAATGGTATCGCCCACTTCTGCTTTTATTTCTGTCAGGGTTTTATCGCCTGAATCAGTAAAGGCTTTTTCAAGATCTTTTATACGGTTTTTTGGAATGATTTCGGTAAGTTTTATTTTTCCCTCTGCAATGAGCTTAGCCATGTGGTTGTAAATGGTTTGCGGTGTCAGTTTTCTGAAATCCGCAATCTCATCAATCGTTTTCTTTTTGAGCCACAATTCATAGGTAACCTCAAAAGTAGATTTTTTATCGGTTTTCTTTTTTGTGGTTTCATAATACCCATCTTCTTCTCCTTCTTCTTCAAACTGAAGACTTGTACGTGAAATAATATCCTGTATGGTTACCAGATGATTGATACGGTATTCTGACAGTGAATTGATCTCAAGTGTATTTTTATTGATGGGCTGTCCAGCTTCAATTGCCCATAAAAGCTTATTGGCTTTTTTAAGGTTTAAAACCATCTGGATCTGAACGATTTCCAATTCGGATAATTCTTCAAAAAATGCTTTCATCTTTTTGGTACGCTTTACTTTTTCCAACGTAAATAACGTTTCAAAAGCCAGCTGATCTACTTTCGGATAAAAATATTGATAGGCTTTTTCAAACCGTTCTTTCAAATACTTAAAATCAAATTCTCTTGCCTGAAATATCTGGCGTATCTGTTTGCAAAAATTTTCTGAATGCATGTAAATGGCCTGTAAGCGCTTGAGCTGATCGCCTGCCCAGTTTTCATATATTTTCTTTTTACTTTTTTCTGCTTCTGTTTCAAACGATTTCGAAAAGTTGATCCACTGCATTAATACGGGAAACCAAGAAAACGTCTGTAATAGCTGGTTCTGAAGATAATATCTGAATTCTTTATCAAAATCGTCAGCGAGTACGGTTATTTCCTTTTTATTTTTTGCATACTCAATGATATCACTATCTGACGAAAGGTGTTGCAGTTGTAGCTCAGAAAGCAAAATAAGCCCATTTAATGAACGCAAACGCGAAAGTGCTACATACGCTTGTCCGGCAACAAAAACACCTGATACATCAAGCACAGCACGGTCAAATGTCAACCCCTGAGATTTGTGAACGGTAATTGCCCATGCCAGTTTGATAGGATAATGGGTAAAAGTACCTAAAACTTCTTCTTCAATTTGTTTGTTTTGCGGGTTGAGGGTATATTTTATGTTTTGCCATTCGTACTTTTCTACTTCTATAGTTTGATTATCTTCCGGAAAATGGACCAGAATTTCATGAGCTGAAAGAGAGGATATTACTCCCATTTTACCATTGTAAAATTTCTTTTCAAATGAAATATCATTTTTTGTAAATATAATCTGAGCTCCGACCTTCAGAGAGAGTTCATAGTCCATCGGAAACAATTTTTCGGGGAAATCGCCCACAATATCCGGATGAAAAAGATATTCCTGATGGTTTAAATATTCCAATGCCCTATGATTGATCTGGTCTGCTTTGGCATTATGTGTTGTAAGTGTTATATACCCGGGATTTTTCTTATTATCAAAATCTTTCTGTACAAACTGATTCAGATATTCAACTGACTTTTCGGTGAGTTTATTGTTTCTCAATTCATTAAGAATTGTAATAAACACATCATCTGTCTGACGGTAGATTTTACTCAGTTCAATATACAACGGCGGATTTTGCTGAAGACATTGCGCATTGAAAAAATACATCCCGGGATAATAGTTTTTGAGTATCTGCCATTCATCATTTTTTACTACCGGCGGCAACTGCAGCAAATCGCCTATGAACAATACCTGAATACCACCAAATATTTCATCTGATCTGCGTACGCTCTGAAGCATGAGGTTCATAGCATCAAGTACATCAGCACGCAACATACTGACTTCATCAATGATAAGCAATTCAATATTTTTTATCAAGGTTTTTTTTTGTTGGTGCATTTTAAAATGGCGCAACAATGTCTGCTGATTTTCTATGCGAAGTCCATAATCTACACTCACAAATTCAACAGATGGAATGAAGGTAGCAAAAGGCAGCTGAAATAAAGAATGTATGGTAACACCTCCTGCATTTAACGCGGCAATACCCGTTGGTGCCACCACAACGGTATTTTTATGAGTTGTTTCTACAATTTCACGCAATAAGGTTGTCTTTCCTGTACCGGCTTTACCCGTAAGAAAAACAGAACGATTGGTTTGATTGATGAATTTCAGGGTCAATTCAGCTTCACGTGAAACACTTTGCATGAGGTATATATCTTAACGGTAAATTTACACTTTTCCGCTTAATAAAAAAACCACCTATAAGGTGGTTTACAGAGGATTTTCAGATCCCTTATTTTTTAGCTTCCGCTTCTTTTTTTGGTTCTTCTTTTGCAGAAGTTCCTTTGCTTTTAGCGTATTCTTCGTTCATGATTTTAAGAATTTCTTCCGTGATTTCATATCCGTCTTTTGCATATAATACAGTAGCGGCATCACCCGTACCAAAAACATAATCATAGCCTTTTTCTTTTCCGTATTGTTTGATAAAGGTTTTCATTTTCGATACCATACTGTCGCGTTCTACTGCTCCTTCTTCCTGGAACTTTTTCATATAGTTCTGTTCTTTTTCTGCTAAGGTTTGCTGACGTCTGGTTAGTTCAGCTTCTCTTTTCTGCGCCCATTCCATTCCTTTTGATTGTGCACTGCGTTGTAAATCCTGAACATCACTTTGAAATTTTTTCATATCAGACGAAAGTTCATTTTGAATACGTTCTGACATGCTTTTATATTTTGCTTCGAAATCAATTGACTCCTGATATTCTTTCATTAATTTTTCAGTATCGATATACGCAGTTTTAAATCCTGATTCATTTACCGGTGCTGATGGAGTTTCTTTTGTTGTTGTTGCTTTATCACAAGATACCATTAAAGAAACAATACCTACAATTAATAAAATTTTTTTCATTGCTGTTTTAAATTAATTTTTTGTAAAAATAGAATAATTTTCTCACAGACTAAAATTTATTAAAAAACTAACCATAAAGAAAATTAATATGTTTGATATTTATAATAATTTTTATTTATAAAAAATGGCCGCTATATTTTGATTTTAAGACACGATCTAAAAAAAGCAATACTTACAGATATCCGGAATCATTACATTTGAAATTAGGTACCTTTATGTACTTTTTTCATTAAATAGATGTGTGAAGAATACTCTTTTGTAAAAAACCCGCTAAGATTTGAGATAAAGCCATAGTAAAATCCTTTAATAAAATTCATTTTACCTGTTTTGTATTTTTCAGAGAGTAAGGATACATAAAAGCTGTCATAATACATAGGTTTTATGTGTATAAGTTTGAAATCATAGGTTTCAAATATTCTTTTTATAGCATGTTTACTAAAATGCCAGATATGTCTCGGTACATCATAAGCTGCCCATTTAGTTCCATAATGTTTTGCATCGTATGATTTATAATTGGGTACTGCAACAATAAGTAATCCATTATTTTTTAATAGCTGCTGTACTTGCTGAATATAATATTCTAAATTCGGAACATGTTCTAAAACATGCCAAAGCGTAATAACATCAAATTCCTGTTCTCTTAGTTTTTCAAGATGTTCAAATACCTTTACATTTTTATTACGTGCTAAATCTGCAGCCTGTTGATTGGGTTCTACGCCTACTGTTTCCCAAACTGTATTCTTTTGTATCGCTGCTAAAAAGTCTCCAGTACCACAACCAATATCCAAAACTTTTATTTTAACTGAAGATGGAGAATGGTTTTTATTGATCAGTTTTATTTTATCAGAAAGCGTTTTATTTTTCACAGACTGATATAATTTTTCAAAAAAATTTCTTCTAGAATCTGTATGTGAAATATAATTCTCACTTTTATAGTAATCTCCTAACTTTTCCTTTTCCGGTCGCGGAAAGGTTTCCAACAAATCATATTGTTTATGATAACGCAGGTTAAAAATTTCTTTACTGATGGATTCATCTGTTACCTGTAAATAATTTTCAGCTGTTGCTGTATCAAAATGTAATTTAGATTCTTGGATGTTTTGCATACTCATATTTCAAAAAATAAACCCCAACGAATCATTGAGGTTTGTAAATATACTAAATTGTTTCACGTGGAACTATGTTATCTTCCCATATGAATTAACAAAATGGAAATATCAGATGGAGCTACTCCACTGATTCTGGATGCTTGGGATATAGTAGCCGGACGTATTTTTTTAAGTTTCTCGCGAGCTTCAAAAGACATTGATTTTATTTTATCAAAATCAAAATTGTCCGGAATTTTTACATCTTCCAAACGGTTCAGTTTGTCTGCGTTGTTCTTTTCTTTTTCAATATAACCCGCATATTTTACCTGAATCGTTGCCTGCTCAATCACCTCTTCATCTAAATCATGTTCTGCTATATATGCTTTTACTTTATCAAACTGCAGCATGTCTTCCAGTTCAATCTGTGGTCTTGAAAACACCTTAAACATTTTATCAGGCTGCGACATCAGAGCGGAACCTTTTGCTTCGAGTATCGGATTTGCTTCTTTTGTTTTTAAAGAAGTCTCTCTAAAAAACTGAACAAAATTATCAGAAGCCTCTTTTTTATATTCCATTCTTTTTAAACGATCTTCTTTAGCCAAACCTATTTCAAAAGACTTTGGAGTTAATCTGAAATCTGCATTATCCTGTCTGAGTAAGGTTCTGTATTCTGCCCGGGATGTAAACATTCTGTACGGTTCTTCAGTCCCTTTTGTAATCAGATCATCAATCAAAACTCCGATATAAGCCTCATTTCTTTTCAAAATTAACGGTTCCTTTCCTTGCACTTTCAAAGCAGCATTAATACCTGCCATCAGACCCTGAGCAGCTGCTTCTTCATATCCGGTAGTTCCGTTTATCTGACCTGCAAAAAACAATCCTTCAACCAATTTGGTTTCGAGTGAATGCTTTAATTGCGTTGGTGGAAAATAATCATATTCGATAGCATAACCGGGTCTGAAGAATTTTACATTTTCAAAACCAGCAACAGAACGCAGCGCTTTGAATTGTACATCTTCGGGTAAGGATGTAGAAAAACCATTTACATATACTTCTACAGTATCCCATCCTTCAGGTTCTACAAATAACTGATGGCGTTCTTTATCTGCAAAACGGTTGATTTTATCTTCAATCGAAGGACAATATCTCGGTCCTAAACTTTTGATTCTTCCGTTGAACATTGGCGAACGATCAAAACCTTCTCTTAACACATCATGTACCTCATTTGAAGTGTAGGTCATATAACAGGAACGTTGTACCTGTAAAGGTTTTGTTACGTCTAAATAAGAAAATTTAGCCGGATTTTCATCACCGGGCTGTTCTTCCATTTTTGAATAATCAAGGCTTCTCCCATCTACACGCGGCGGAGTTCCTGTCTTCATACGACCAGCTTCAAAACCTATTTTCAACAGATCTTCAGTAATACCAAATGAAGCCCCCTCACCTGCTCGGCCACCACCAAATTGTTTTTCTCCAATATGAATCAAACCATTTAGAAAAGTTCCATTGGTCAGTACAATTGTCTTTGCTTTTATCTCTATCCCCAGATTGGTTTTTACACCAACTACTTTATGGTTTTCTACCAAAACGCTTGAAATCATTTCCTGATAAAAATCGAGATTTGGAGTATTTTCCAACATGATTCTCCATGTTTCAGCAAAGCGCATTCGATCACTCTGAACTCTTGGTGACCACATAGCAGGTCCTTTAGATTTGTTCAGCATCTTAAACTGAATGGCAGTATTATCAGAAACAATTCCGGAGTATCCTCCCAAAGCATCAATTTCTCTTACTATCTGTCCTTTAGCAATTCCACCCATTGCAGGATTGCAAGACATTTGGGCAATATTTTGTAAACTCATTGTAACCAAAAGAGTTTTCATTCCCATATTAGCTGCGGCTGCGGCTGCCTCAGATCCGGCATGACCAGCACCAACAACTATAACATCATATACATCAAACATACTCATTGTTCCACGTGAAACATTAAATTAATTTTTCAAGAAAGTATGCTATTGTTCCACGTGAAACATCTGCATTTTCTCTTCTTCTTTTGAGCGCATTAAGGCTGCTTCTTCTACAGATTTATCTTTGTATCCGCAATAGTGCAATACACCATGAGCCATAACTCGTAATAATTCTTCTTCAAATGATACCTCGAATTCTTTTGCATTCTCTTGTACTCTTTCTAATGAGATAAAAATATCACCTGATATAAGATTTCCTATTGTATAATCAAAACTGATGATATCAGTATAATCATCATGATTCAGATATTCTACATTAATTTTATGAAGATAGGCGTCATCGCAAAAGATATAATTGATCTCACCAGATATTTTGTTTTCTGACTCCACAACAGCATCAATCCAGTTTTCATATTTGGATTCAGACGCTAACTGAAATTCAGTTTCGTAATTAAATAGTACCATTATAAAAAAATATCTACAAAGGTAAACAGAAAAATAAAAAGGAAATACTAAAAAATAAATAAAATTTTAAACTAATTATTTGAAAATCAATACAATAGTATATGATACCCATTTTATGCCCTAAATCAAACATAAGTTGTTATCAACATCTTTATAATAAAAGAAAAAAGATTTTTAAAAATTTAAAAAAAGATTTCTTCTTTATATTGCTTGTTAATTGTTAGCATAAGTTTTTTGAATACGCTTTGTTTATTGACTTATGAATACTTATCAACACTATATCAAATTATAACTGATTGAAAATTAAATACCTTTTATATTATATCAACATTGCGTTAAGGTTAAGTTAATGTTATGAACTGAAAAGTTTAGGGACCAAGTGATGTTGATAAGTACTTAAAATTGTTTGATAATATTCTGACGGATTTTTAAAACTTCTCTTGCTTTTGTCTTTCCAATTCTTGTATTGTAATTATTATCTGTATTTCAAAAAAAAGTTGTTTTTATTTATTTAAAGTTTTCAACAATTAAATTAATTTCTTAATGTATTGAATACAAGTAACATAACGATAATAATGAACAATGTTAAAATTTAAAGGTAATAATTCATTTTGTTGGTTAATTTTGAGGTCTTTAAAAAACTATATATGAAAACAAATGTATTATTATTAGTGTTGGTTTCTTTTACAGTGAACGTATTTTCACAGAAACTAAAGACCGAACAGGGTTCTATAAACAATCTAAAAGGTATTAAGTCTTATAATCTGGTATTTGATTACTCGAATCTGAAAGTGGATAAGTTTGAAACAGAAGAAGCATTTTTGAAAGATAAAATGGCAAAAAGAGAAGAAAACGGAACGCATGAAGAATTTAAACAATCCTGGTTTGCGGATCGTAACAATAGATATGAACCTAAATTTATTGAATCGTTTAACAAGCGTTTTGACAATGGCTCTATTAAGGCAGATAAAAATTTATCCTCTGCCACTCATGAAATGCTGATTACAACTACCTGGATCTATCCCGGATATAATGTGGGCGTTATGAGACAACCTGCAAAAATCAATGCAACAATTACAGTGTATGATAAAAATAACCCTGCTGACATTCTTTACAAAGCGAGTATTCAAAAAGTAGAAGGTAACGGTACTATGGGTACTGATTATAACAGTGGATACCGTATATCTGAAGGTTATGCTAAACTTGCTAAAATACTCGCAGCAGATCTTAAAAAAGCGAATAAATAATAAAAAAAACCGTTACTCAGTAACGGTTTTTTTTGGACTTCAAGTATTTTAAACCTTGCGTTTTTGTCATAAAAATTTTACACAACCAACTTATACATAAATTCATTTGATATGTATTTACTCATTTTTATCAAAATCAACAATAGCGATACCGTCTTTAATTCTTAGTGTATAATAGACGTTTTGATCTATAATAGGAAATTCTTTCATCTTAGCAAGAACATCTAAACGTTCCTGCCCTCCAATATATTCACTTGATATATTATCAAATTTATTCAGTCTGATAATTCCCCAACCCCAACCATTATTTTCATATATCGGTGCCAGTTGGTAAATAAGCGGCATGGTGCTGAAATTAATCGTGATGTTTCGGTGTGCTGTTTTGTTTACTCCGTTTATAATTACTTTTGGCTTACCATGCTCAAACAATTTAGGAGATAGAAGATTGATGATGTAATCGGAAAAATCATCTTGATTTTTTAAGTAAATAGCCAATTGTGACGACATTAAAAAAGAATAATAAATAAACGGTATAAATGAAATTACAGCCATAATATTTTTATAATTACTATTTAATGAAATTGCAAAATAGAGTCCGTAAATACCTACTGCCCAACCAATCATTGCACGTGGAACCCAGCGTGGCTCATATACAAACATATTTACACCTGCCATAAATATTAAAATACAAAAAATTAAAACAAGAGTAATACTTACTTTTATGAGTAAAGATTTATTAAACAGCGCTTTAAAATTATTTTTAAAGTAAATAACGATACTTAAAACACTAAAAAAAAGCAGGATATAAAAAACAAATCGGTAGGAAGACAACATTAAAAGTTTTACCAAATCAAGCATGCTGTAAAAACGTTCTTCCAATAGCATTTTAAAATTATCATCAGTAAAGATAAAATCAGCTCTTCTATCTTGCAGCAAGTTTAAATCTAACCATTTTAAAACTATTTTATAACTAAAAAAACCGATTATGAATGCGCTGGAGGCAATAAGTAAGCTCATTATTGCCGTTTTAAATTGATTGTTCCAAACCTCTTTCAGCAAAAGAAAACACAATATGATGCAATATGACAATGCTGAGGTTTGATACAACCCTAAACATAAAAACACACTTATAACTGATACCGCAAAAAAGATCTTTTTATTATTATAAAATAAAAACGGAACGGCAATGCTCAATATAGATAAGCTGATCGGGATGCAATCGAACCTATATAATAGTATTTCCAATAAAAACGGACAGGTCAACAGCAGAAAACTACCAATAAAAAGCATTAATTTATTGCGAACACCTACAGAATACGAAATTATAAAGCCCGACAACGCCAAAATAACCGCGCTAATCATGTTTGAAAACGGATACAAACTGTACACAACTTCCTTTTGGAAAGATAATAAATGCATTATTTTTGAACTTACAAACCGTCCGTCATGATCCCAGTTATATCCTGCAACCGTTCTGTTTAAATCGTCTATATAATGCGTATTAGCTAAAACAATTGGTAAAACATATAAAATGGCAAGTGCTACTATTGATAGTATATAGGTTTTATTATTTTTAAGAATTTGAATGGATTCTGAAAACGGTTTAGATAAATAATCATTCATGTTTTTTATCGATTTTATGTTTTATAATATAACGTGGTCTGCGTTTGCTTTCTAAGTATGTTCTTCCTAAATATTCGCCTAAAACTCCGATACCAATTAGTTGAACACCTCCAAAAAAGAGTATGGCAACCATTAACGATGCATAACCCGACGCGTTTATTCCGAAAAAGAGTTTTTCAATAATAATTTTTAGTCCGTATAAGAATGATATAAAGGCAATAAAACTTCCAAAATACGTCCAGACTTTTAAAGGCAGGGTTGAAAAAGACGTGATTCCCTGTACAGCCAAATTCCATAATTTAATGTAGTTGAACTTGGTTTTACCTTCTGTACGGCCTGGTCTGCTGTAATTTACTACAGTGGTTTCAAAACCAACCCAGCTCATTAATCCTTTCATAAAAAGCTGGTTTTCCTGTAAACTCACAATTTCATTTACAACCTTGCGGGTCATTAATCTGAAATCGCCTACATTTTCTTCCAGTTTTAAGGTCGACATTTTATTGTTCAACCTGTAAAACCATTGTGCCGAAAATCTTTTTACAACGGTATCGGTTTCTCTGTTGGCTCTCCTTGCCAAAACTACATCTGCCCCTTTTTCGTAAGCGGTAAGCATTTCAAAAATCAATTCAAAAGGATCCTGCAAATCAACATCCATAGGAATCATTAAATCACCTTCGGCATGTTCCAACCCGGCAAATAAAGCTGCTTCTTTCCCAAAATTTCTCGAAAAAATTAATGCTTTACAATTTGTATGCTCAGTAATCAAGTGGTTTAGAATGGTTGGTGTTTTATCTTTACTTCCATCATCGACAAATAAAACGCTTGCAGAGTATCCTTTATTCACTAAAGCTTCGTTAAATTTCAAAAACGTATTAAAAAAGGTATCAATACTTAATTCTTCGTTATAAACAGGAACAATTATACAGATCTGTTTCATAAATGACTGTAATTATAGGTACAGCCAAAAATACATTTTTTAATTTTACTAAAGTAAAAATAAAAACCGATGGTACTCAATCGGTTTTATTTTCTTTTTCCAGTTGTATCAGATGTGCCATATTCTTTATCACTTTATCGTGTTTTAGAACAAAAGGATTTTCTTTATTCCACACATAACCGGCAAGTACGGCGCATATTTTTTCTTTTACATCAGGGTTTTCAGGCTGATGGTAGAAAAGTTCCTGCAAATTTCCTGTATACCATTCTTTTACATACGTTGTAAAAACACTAATGCCTTCTTTCATATAATCGGCATATTCCGTTTCCCAGTTCACCATTTCTCCATGCAGTTGTCGGAATGCCAGTTTAGCAGCCAGTATGCCCGATTCGGTAGCAAAACAGACACCTGAAGAAAATACAGGATCTAAAAATTCCGTACTGTTTCCGGTCATTACAAAACCTTCACCATACATTTGTTTCACAGCAACGGAATAATTGGTCAATTTTTTAGGTTCAAAAAGAAACGGAAGGCTTCCAAAACGTTTGATATAATAATCTGATTTTGAAATTGCATTTTGAAGTGCTTCTGTAGTATTTTCATCTGTTGAAAGAGCATTGATAAAATCCGTAGGACCGACAATACCTACACTGGTATTGCCATTTGAAAAAGGGATGACCCATAACCACACTTCTGTTTCCAGAATATCAAAAGAAATAAGGGTTCCCTCCTCACCTGCCGGTCGGTTAACATCTTTTATATGCGTAAAAATAGCCGAATGAGGATTGAGTTTCGAAGGTTCATCCAAATCCATTAATCGGGGTAAAACCCTTCCGTAACCGCTGGCGTCAATTAGAAACTCAGCTTCAATGATTTTTAGAGCACCTTCTTTTGTACGGATCGTAGTTTTTGAACGCGTACCTTCAAATACTACTTCGATTACTTCACTTTCAAATTCGATGTCAACACCTTTATTTTGTAGTTCATCTGTAATGGCTTTATCAAAATCGGCACGGGGTACCTGCCAGGTCCAGTCCCATCCTTTTCCGAATTTCTTACTGAAATCAAAAATGCATATTTCTTCTCCTCGGATAAACCGAGCACCTAATTTTTTTTCAAATCGGTAGGTATCCAGTTTTTCAAATAAACCGGCTTCATCGAAATGATCCATCACCCGTGGAATCAAACTTTCGCCTACCACGATACGCGGAAATTTCGTTTTTTCAACAATCTTTATATTTATATTCTTTTTATGCAGGTATCCTGCAGCCACACTTCCGGACGGGCCGGCACCGATTATCAACACATCAACATTTTCTGTGGTCATCATATCATATAATTTTAAAAAGATTAAATTTGCTGAAAATTATAGGGTCAAAGTTATTAACTATTTGCCATATTTTTCTATTTATTAATTTATCTTTTAGCCGATAATGAACATTATCAATGAATATTTAACGCTGAGTGAATTTTCAAAAATCATTTTTGAAAATAAGCAGATTGAAGTCCATCCTGAAGTAACCAGACGCGTGATTGAAAGTTTTGAGTTTTTAAGAGACTTTTCATCCAATAAAGTCATTTATGGTGTCAATACAGGTTTCGGACCAATGGCTCAATATCGCATAAAAGAAGAAGATTGCCTGCAATTACAGTTCAACCTGATCAGAAGCCATTCTTCAGGTACGGGACAGCCTTTGTCAGCATTGCATACAAAAGCGGCAATTCTGGCTCGTTTAAACACTTTATCCAGAGGTAATTCCGGCATTCATATATCCGTGATAGAACTGATGAAAGAATTGATCAACAGAGACATCACACCGTTGATTTTTTCTCATGGAGGCGTTGGTGCAAGTGGTGATCTGGTACAATTGGCTCATCTTGCTCTGGTATTGATCGGTGAAGGTGAAGTGTTTTATAAAGGGGAACGCAAAAGCACACAGGAAGTATTTGCTATTGAAAATCTAAAGCCGATTGAAGTAAAAATAAGAGAAGGCATCGGACTTATGAACGGTACATCGGTGATGACGGGGATTGGTATTGTAAATGTGCGCCAGGCAGAAACCTTATTGGATTATGCTGTAAAAGCTTCTTGTATGATTAATGAACTGGTACAGGCGTATGACGACCATTTGTCAGAAACCCTGAACCATACAAAGCTTCATAAAGGACAGCAAAAAATCGCTGCGGAAATGAGAGCCCATCTGGCAGATAGTCAACTGGTGCGCAAAAGAGCCGATCACTTATACAGCGGTACCAATAAAGAAGAGGTATTTAAAGAAAAAGTACAGGAATATTATTCCATTCGCTGTATTCCTCAGATATTGGGACCTATTTCCGATACCATAGAAAATGTTGGTACCATTCTTGAAAATGAAATCAACTCTGCCAATGACAACCCAATCATTGATGTTGCAACACAGCAGGTATACCATGGTGGTAATTTTCACGGAGATTATGTTGCACTGGAAATGGATAAACTGAAACTGGTGATTACAAAACTGAGCATGCTGGCAGAGCGTCAGCTCAATTATTTGCTCAATGCCAAAATAAATGAACTATTACCTCCGTTTGTTAATTTAGGAAAACTCGGATTTAATTTTGGAATGCAGGGAGTACAGTTTACTGCTACTTCTACTACAGCAGAAAATCAGGCATTATCCACTTCCATGTATGTACACAGCATACCGAATAACAACGACAATCAGGATATTGTAAGCATGGGTACCAATGCAGCCCTTATGTGCAGTAAAGTAATAGAAAATGCTTTTGAAGTATTGGCCATAGAATACATAACCATTGCACAGGCAATAGATGCACTGGAGATAACGGCTAAACTGTCACAATCTTCTAAAAAAGAATACGACAACATACGCCGTATCGTGGCAACCTTCAGTGAAGATCAGATCATGTATCCTTATGTACAAAAAGTAAAAGAATATTTAATGCAAGCCATAAATTAATAAACATAATTTAATTTAAATTCGTGTTTATACTATAAATAAATGACAATCAATGAAGTGTGCTTTAGTTACCGGAGGTTCAAGAGGAATAGGAAAAGCAATTTGTTTAAAACTGGCATCGGAGAATGCCTACCATATACTCATAAATTATCAGTCCAATAAAGAAGCTGCGTTGCAGACATTGGCAGAAATAGAGGCTTTAGGAGCTACTGCAGAAATACTTAAATTTGATGTAGCAGATCATGAAGCAGTCAATAAGGTATTGCATACCTGGAAAGAAAACAATCCGCAGGCGGTTGTGGAAGTCATTGTTAACAATGCCGGAATCACACGTGACGGATTATTTATGTGGATGCAGCCTGAGGACTGGAAATCAGTTATAGATATCACATTAAATGGTTTTTATAACGTGACCAATTTCTTTATTCAGGAAATGCTGCGCAGCAAGTACGGCAGAATCATAAACATGGTTTCCGTTTCCGGAGTAAAAGGAACTCCGGGCCAGACCAACTATTCAGCAGCCAAAGGAGCACTTGTTGCGGCTACAAAAGCCCTTGCTCAGGAAGTTGCCAAACGAAAAATAACCGTGAATGCTGTAGCTCCGGGTTTTATAAGAACCGATATGACAGCGGATCTCGATGAAAAAGAACTCATAAAAATGATACCTGCCAACCGATTTGGAGAAGCGGAAGAAGTAGCGAATCTCGTTGCTTTTCTGGCGTCGGATAAAGCAGGCTATATTACGGGCGAAACCATAAATATAAACGGAGGTATTTATTCTTAAGGTATGGACAACAGAGTAGTTATTACCGGAATGGGAATTTATTCCTGTATTGGAACTTCTCTTGAAGAAGTAAAACAATCATTATACGAAGGAAAATCAGGAATTGTTTTTGATCCTGAAAGAAAACCATACGGATTTCAGTCTGCTTTAACCGGAAAGGTTCCGGTACCCGATCTGAAAAAAGTACTGCACCGCCGTCAGCGTATTACCATTGGTGAAGAAACGGAATATGCATATCTGGCTACAATGGAGGCACTTAAAAATGCAGGTATAGATGAAGCCTTTTTTAACAAAAATGAAATAGGACTTATATACGGAAATGACAGTGTCTCAAAAGCTGTCATTGATGCAACCGATATTGTGCGTGAAAAAAAGGATACGGCTTTGATTGGTTCGGGGGCTATTTTCAAATCAATGAATTCCACGATCACCATGAACCTCTCCACTATTCTCAATATTACGGGTATCAATATGACCATCAGTGCTGCTTGCGCAAGTGGTTCTCATGCTATTGGTTTGGGCTATATGATGATCAAAAACGGTTTACAGGATACTGTGATTTGTGGTGGAGCTCAGGAAATTAATAAATATGCCATGGCGAGCTTTGACGGATTAGGCGTTTTTTCTCCTCAGGAAAAAGAGCCGGCAAAAGCTTCACGGCCTTTTGATGTCTCACGGGATGGATTAGTTCCCAGCGGAGGCGGAGCAACCATCATTCTCGAGAGTTATGAATCGGCTGTAAAGAGAGGGGCTCCTATTATTGCAGAAATTGTCGGGTATGGATTTTCGTCTAATGGTGGTCATATCTCCACACCCAACGTAGAAGGTCCCGCAACGGCTATGAAAAAAGCATTGAAACAGGCCGGACTAAAACCAGAAGAGATAGCCTACATCAATGCTCATGCTACCTCTACTCCTGTTGGAGATGCCAATGAAGCGAAAGCTATTCATGAAGTATTCGGAGCATCAAGACCGTACGTGAGTTCGACCAAATCAATGACTGGCCATGAATGTTGGATGGCAGGTGCCAGCGAAATTATTTATTCAACGTTGATGATGCAGCATTCTTTTATAGCGCCCAACATCAATTTAGAACAGCCTGATGAAGATGCAAAATTGTTAAATATTGCAACTAAAACAATAAATAAAGAATTTGACATATATTTGTCCAACTCTTTTGGGTTTGGTGGCACGAATTCTGCTATAATCGTAAAAAAGATAAAATAAAAGCATAAATGAAGATGGAAGCAATCATTGAAAAGGTAAATGATATTTTAGTTGAAGAGTTTGAAATCGATGCAGAACTTATTTCCGACGAAAAAAATTTAAAAGAAACATTGGATCTGGATAGCCTTGACTATGTAGATCTGGTAGTAATTATTGAATCTAATTTTGGGGTAAAATTAGGAGAAGCAGACTTTGTCGGAATTAATACATTCCAAGACTTCTATAACGTAATTGAGGATAAAATTACGGTAAAAGCATCGTAACATGAGTCAGTGGGACGGTAAGTCTAAAGGAACCCTTTTAGGATATAAAATATTTGTTTTTAGTATAAAAAAGCTCGGAATCAGAGCAGCTTACGGACTGCTGATTTTTGTAGCTTTTTATTATTTTATATTCTATCCCAAGAGTTTCCGCGATATCTTTTATTACCTGCACAAAAGACAGGGGTTTTCCTATGTAAAATCCATTTTTATGGTCTATGGGAGTTACTTTACGTTTGGAAAGGTATTAATCGATAAAACGGCAATTTCTGCAGGAATGCGCGAAAAATTTACCTATGAGTTTGACGGTATAGAAACACTTAAAGAATTATTACACGAAAAAAAGGGAGGTATTCTCATCAGTGCTCATGTAGGTAATTTTGAAGTAGCGGAAAAATTCTTTGCGGATATCGATATGGATTTTCAAATCCATTTGGTTACGACTGATCAGGAACATTCGGTTATAAAAAAATATATGGAAGGTATTTCCGGAAAACCCAAGATGAAATTCATTTTTGTAAAAGAAGATATGTCCCATATTTTTGAAATCAACAATGCATTGGCTGCCAACGGACTGATTTGCTTTACCGGAGACCGCTATTTTGAAGGATCTAAAACCATGTCTGAAAAATTTTTAGGAAGAGAAGCTACTTTTCCTGCAGGACCGTTTTTAATTGCTTCCCGCCTTAAAGTTCCGGTTGCCTATGTATATGTAATGAAAGAAAAAAATCTGCATTATCATTTATATGCCCGCAGGTCAGAGACGATTAAACACAGAGATGCGAAAGGATTACTATATTCATATGTACAAAGTGTGGAACAGATGGTAAAAAAATATCCGTTACAGTGGTTTAACTATTTTGATTTTTGGAAAAACGTTTAACGGAGCTGTTTTGTTTTTCATCCTATAACAGAAATGGGAAATATTTCCCCGGTTTTTAAGAGATAAAATAAGCGAATCCAAAAAAAGATACCGGTCTAATTTAATAAATTGTAATACTTTTACAACTCGCAAAAGAGGAAGATGAAAAACGTATTGATACTATATTATTCACAATCAGGCCAGCTAAAAGAAATTGCAGATTCCATCTGTAAGCCTTTTCTGAATGACAACGAAATAGAAGTAACATACTATCAGATTAAAATGCAGCAGGAATTTCCTTTTCCGTGGAATTCAGAGGCTTTTTTTAATGTTTTTCCGGAAACATTTCAGCAGATTCCTCAGCAAATCATACCTCCGGAACCGGAAATAACATCCAAAAAATACGATCTTATCCTGTTTTATTATCAGGTTTGGTACCTTACCCCTTCTCTACCCGTCATTTCGTTTCTGAAAAGCAATTATGCTGCTCAGTTGCTTAAAGATACTCCGGTAATCACCGTAAGCGGCAGCAGAAATATGTGGGTATTTGCACAAGAAAAAATAAAAAAGCTACTGGCAGCTCATAAGGCTGTATTAGTAGGCAATATTGCATTGACAGACCGAAACATCAACCTGGTCAGTGTTATTACGGTAGTGGACTGGATGTTTTCCGGAATCAAAAGAAAAACATACGGTTTTCTTCCTTTACCCGGTGTTTCCCAACAAGAAATCACAGCAGCCGAAAAATTCGGTCATCTCATCAAACCATATCTGATGGCAAACTATTACGAAGGATTGCAAAAAGAACTGGTGCGTAATAATGCGGTTGAAATAAGGCATTTTTTGGTCTCTATGGATAAAAAAGCTAACAAAATGTTCCGTATATGGTCCCGTCTGATCTTAAAAAATCCCTCGAAAAGAAAAATGCTAATCCGGCTTTTTAATTATTATTTATTTATAGCCATCTGGTTGTTATCACCGATCGTACATTTAATAGAAACCCTTTTGTATCCTCTTTTGTATTTTAAAATCAGGAAAGAAAAGAAATATTATCAAGGAATAAGTCAACGATGAAAGAAGTTTACATAAATAAAACCTCTCATTTTTTACCTAATGATGCCATTTCAAACGAAGAAATGGAACAGATTTTAGGACAAATAAATGATAAGCCTTCAAAAGCCCGAAGAATTGTTTTAAGAAACAATGGTATCTTATCACGTTACTATGCGATTGATAAACAGCTTACCATAACACATAACAATGCGCAACTAACGGTTGAAGCTGTAAAACGCTTGTTTGATACTGATTTTTCTGCAGCAGATATGGAATTACTATCATGTGGTACTTCAACTCCTGATCACTTACTTCCCTCTCATGCAGCGATGGTTCACGGACTTTTACAAAACAAATCGGTAGAATTAAATTCATCGTCAGGTGTTTGCTGTTCGGGAATGAATGCACTTAAATTCGGCTATCTGTCTGTAAAATCCGGCAATTCAAAAAATGCTGTTTGTACAGGTTCAGAAAGAGTATCAACCTGGATGATGGCAGATAAATTTCAAAAAGAAATTGAAAACCTTGACAGTCTCGAAGAGCAGCCGATTATCGCTTTCAAAAAAGACTTTTTAAGATGGATGCTTTCAGACGGTGCTGCTGCTTTTTTACTGGAAGATAGTCCTAAAGGAGCACATCCGTTAAAAATAGAATGGATGGAAGCCTATTCGTATGCATATGAGCTTGAAGCCTGTATGTATGCAGGCGGAGATAAGCTTGAAGACGGAAGCCTGAAACCCTGGAGCGATTATAAAACAGAGGAATGGCTTTCAGAATCCGTTTTTTCTTTAAAACAGGATGTGAAAATTCTCGATAAAAATATCTTAGAAAAAGGAGTGGAAAGCATGCGGGAAGCGATGTTGAAACACAGCATTACACCGGATGACATTGATTATTTTTTACCCCATGTATCCTCACATTTCTTTGTAGACGGACTGTATCAGAAATTTGCTGAAGCGGGATTGGAAATTACAAGAGAAAAATGGTTCATGAACCTTCATAAAGTAGGAAATGTCGGAGCGGCGTCCATTTATTTAATGCTGGATGAACTCATGCATTCCGGAAACTTAAGAAAAGGAGACAGAATATTGCTCTCTGTACCCGAAAGCGGACGGTTTTCATATGCGTATGCTTATCTAACAGTGTGTTAATATGAAAATACCCAACACAGATATCACATTTATTCAATCTCTTATTCCGCAAAGAGCCCCTTTTATCATGGTAAGCAGTTTGCTGGAATATTCAGAAACGCATTTAAAAGCGGGCTACAGTGTCAATAGTGAGAATATATTTTTCAAAGAAAATAGGTTTCTGGAGCCCGGAATCATTGAACACATGGCACAATCAGTGGCCTTGCATACCGGATATCAGTATCATCTGAAAAACCAAAAAGCACCAACAGGTTACATTGGTTCAATCAACAAAATAGAAATTTATGAATTGCCGAAGCTAAGCGATGAGCTAACGACAGAAGTAAGCATCCTACAGGAATTTTTAGGAGTAACATTGGTAGACATCCGTACGCTGTGTAATAACCGTTGCATTGCTCAGGGACAGATGAAAACCGTAATTGCAAAATAGATGAACGTATTTCAAAACCAGGACATAACCCGGATCGCCAGATACCTGCCCCATTGTCAGCCCATGCTGATGGTAGATATCATTGATTATATTGACGATGAAAATGTAGATACCAGTTTTGAAATAAAACCCTCTACCCTATTTGTAGAAAACGATTTTTTTACAGAAGCGGGACTTATTGAAAATGCAGCACAAACCTGTTCAGCAATTGTAGGACAACATTATTTTTTTGATGACAATAAACAGGAAATTGAAAATGTAAAAGTCGTAGGATTTATCAGTGCGATCAAAAAAATAGAAATATTTTCATTGCCTAAAGTACATACGGTAATAAAGACAAAAGCCAAATTGGATTCAAAATTCATGTCTGACGATTATCAGATTTGTACGTTGCAGATAGAAATATTTAATGATAACGAGTTAACTTTGAGAGGAATAATGAATTTGTTTTTACAAAAAACGACGGATGAAAAAATCTGAAGTACCTCAGGATAAAAGCAGCCTTAACAATAAAAATGTAAAAGAGCTCTACTATGCAGTCGATGAAGACGGCAAATATACTACAGAGCTAAGCTCAGGATGGGAGCCGAAAACAATTGTTCAGGAAAAAACTTTTGAGCTTATCAACGAAAGAATTGAAGAAGCCAGACAAAACGTAAAAAAAGGGATTTGCAGCCCTGTTGTGTACTTTATGGAAGTAAATAAAATGGATTGGGCCATTTTATCGGACTATATGGAAATGTGGAAATGGAGAATCAAAAGACATGCTCAACCCAAAGTATTTAAAAAACTGAGCGACAAAACCATACAGAAATATGCGGATACCTTTGGTATTACAGCATCAGAATTAAAAGCATTTAAAGGAGAATAAATGACATTGGATTTCAAACATCATCAATCGGCTCATTGTGAAAACGGAGTTGCCTCTAACTTGCTCAGAAATAAAGGAATCAATTTGAGCGAACCGATGGTATTTGGAATCGGTTCAGGCTTATTTTTTGTTTATTTGCCTTTTATAAAAGTAAATCATGCTCCGGCCATATCATACAGGCCTATGCCCGGGTTGATATTCAACCGTCTGGCAAAGAAATTAGGTATAAAAATAAAGCGTCAGAAATTTTCCAGCACAGAAAAAGCACAAGAAGTACTGGAATACAATCTGGCACACAATATTCCATCAGGTTTACAGGTAGGTGTCTACCACCTTTCCTATTTTCCCGACGAATATCGTTTTCATTTCAATGCTCATAATCTGGTTGTTTACGGAAAAGAAGAAAACAATTTTCTCATCAGTGACCCTGTTATGGAGCATGTTACCACACTTACGACAGATGAACTGGAAAAAGTACGCTTTTCCAAAGGAGCATTATCACCGAAAGGGCACATTTATTATCCGGTGTATATACCAGAAAATCTGCCGTTGGAACAAGCCATCAGAAAAGGAATTCGAAAAACCTGCACGGATATGCTGGCTCCCGTACCCATAATCGGAGTAAGAGGAATACGGATGGTTGCACGTCACATCCTCAAATGGCCTAAAAAGCATGGTGTCCGTAAAGCCAACCATTATCTGGCACAAATGGTACGGATGCAGGAAGAAATTGGTACCGGAGGCGGCGGATTCCGATTTATTTATGCTGCTTTCTTACAGGAAGCGGCTGTAATACTTAAAAACGAAAGACTAAAAGAACTGTCTGCAGACATGACAAAAATCGGTGATCTGTGGAGAGATTTTGCTGTAAATGCATCTCGTGTATACAAAAAACGCAGCCATCAGGAAAATGTCTATGAGTCCTTATCAAAAGAACTCATGCATATTGCTGATTTAGAAGAAAAATTTTTTAAAGAACTAAAAAAAGCGATTTAAATGAATACCGTCATCCAGATCCATGAGCTTTTTAAAAAATATAAAGGGGCTGATTTCTTTTCAGTAAAAGAGCTCTCACTTGCTATTCAACAACAGGAAATAGTCGGACTCATAGGCCCTAACGGTGCAGGAAAGACCACTCTGATTTCTATATTGTGCGGGTTAATCCACCCTACTTCAGGAACATTTACCATAAAAGGACTTACCTATACAGATCATGCTTTACAGATTAAAAATCTGATAGGAATAGTACCACAGGAATATGCCCTCTATCCTACTCTTACGGCAAGGGAAAACCTGACCTATTTCGGAAGTCTGTACGGATTGAAAGGAAAAAACTTAAAAAATAAAATAAACGAATATCTCACCATTTTAGGTTTGATTCATTTTGCCGATAAGCGCATCGAAACCTTTTCAGGAGGTATGAAAAGACGCATCAATCTGATAGCAGGCATATTGCATGATCCTGAAATTTTGTTTTTAGATGAACCTACAGTCGGTGTAGATGTTCAGTCAAAAAATGTCATCATTGATTTTCTCAATGAACTCAACCGCAAAGGAACTACCATTATTTATACCTCTCATCATCTGGCAGAAGCAGAAGATTTCTGTACCCGTATTGCCATCATAGATGAAGGACGGATTTTTATTGAAGGTACTCCTGAATTTCTCATTCAGTCTGTGGCCGGAGCAACAAATCTTGAAGAGGTCTTTTTAACACTAACCGGAAAAAAACTAAGAGATGCTTTATAAAATCTGGCAATCCGTTTTTAAAGAATTTCTTTTACTCAAAAGAGATATCGGCGGGCTTATTACCCTTTTTGTAATGCCTGTAGTTTTGGTAATTACAGTTACCCTAATCCAGGATAGTGCCTATCAGGTAGTTTCAGAACACAAAATGCCGCTATTATTGTTAGACAATGATCAGGGAAATGTTTCGGCTGATATCAAAGAGCAACTCAACGCCTCTGATATATTTGAAGTAGTCACGGATATCGATGGCAAAAAACTTACGGAAGAACTCGTAAGAGATCAGGTATATAAAGGCAATTATCAATTGGCCATCATCATTCCGCAACACCTGTCGCGTGATTTGAATTTAAAGGTAGAACAGAATGTCAACAGCATCCTTTCTGATTTTGGAGTAGAGGAGGCCGGTGTTGTATCTGAAGAAGAAATACCAACCAAAGAAATAAGGCTTTATTTTGACCCGGCAGCACAGATTGCTTTTAAAAACGGTGTAATGACCAACATCGATAAAATGGTCTCACAGATAGAAAACAGACTTATTTACCAGTCTTTTGAAGAACAGCTGGGAGACACGAAAAGTTTTAAGGCAGATGCCAGTTTTATCTCGTTTAAAGAAATGGTACCGCAAACCAGACAGAAAGAAGTAGTGCCCAATTCAGTACAGCACAATGTACCTGCCTGGACCTTATTTGCGATTTTCTTTATTATTGTTCCGTTTGCAATTAACATTGTCAAAGAAAAAAACCAGGGTACAAAAGTGCGTTTGATTACCAATCCCACACCATATGCTGTATTGATGATGGGTAAAACCATTACATATCTTATCATTTGTCTTCTGCAGTTTTATATCATTCTGGCGGTTGCCTTATATCTTTTTCCGTATTTCGGATTACCGGAATTGCATTTACATGGAAAATTACTGGAAATGTCTGTCATGACTCTGTTTGCAGGCCTTGCAGCCATAGGATGCGGCATTCTATTGGGAACCATAGCCAAAACTCAGGAACAGTCAGCCCCTTTCGGCTCCACATTTGTCGTAATTCTGGCAGCATTAGGAGGAGTATGGATACCGGTTTTTGCAATGCCTTACTATATGCAGATTGTGTCAAAAATATCACCAATGAACTGGGCATTGAACGGATATTATGATATTCTTTTGAGAAATGGAACCTTAAAAGACATACTTCCAGAAATGTTATTGTTATTTTTGTTTTTCATTGTTTTAGCCTTTTTAGCCCTCATCTATGATAAAAAGAAAAGATTTGTTTAAAGAGATAGCCGAACTTACGGTCAGACAGCCCTTTCAGGTACGTTTCAATGAAACAGATGCTTTGGGTATTGTCTGGCACGGAAACTATATAACCTATTTTGAAGATGGGAGAGAAGCTTTTGGTCGGAAACACGGAATTTCTTATTTAGATGTGCAGCACCATGGCTTTACAACGCCCATCGTTAAAACAGTATGCGAACATAAAATCTCTTTAAAATACGGAGATACAGGATATATAGAAACGGTGTTTATCGATACTCCTGCAGCAAAAATGATCTTTAAATTCAACATATATAACCAGCACGGACAATTGGTTTGTACAGGAGAATCTACACAGGTTTTTCTGGATAAAAACGGGGAACTGGTTTTAAACCTGCCTGAATTTTTTGCGGTGTGGAAACAAAAAGTAGGATTACTCAAATGAAAAAAGTATTCATAAAAGAGACCAACATCATTACCCCATTAGGATTTGATGTTTCAAGTAACTGGACGGCTTTAGTAAAAGATCAGTCCGGTATTGAAATACAGAATCAGTGGGAAAATATACCTTCTGTATATGCTTCCTGCATCAATACAGCCGCATTAAACAAAGCATTTGATGCAGTAGTAACCACCAGTGCTCCTTTTACAAGAGTAGAAAAAATGCTCATTCTGGCATTGGAGCCGCTTATAGAAAAACAGGGTGTAAAAGAAGATACGCTATTGATACTCTCAACGACAAAAGGAAACATTTTTTACTTGGAAAGTGGAGAGACAGCTCAGGCGTATCTTAACGAACTGGCAGAAAAAATCGCTCGTTATTTTCATTTTCAAACCAGACCGATCGTTATTTCCAATGCATGTGTATCAGGGGTAATGGCATTATCTGTTGCCAAGAGAATGTTACAGATGAACACAGCTTCTGATGCCTATGTCATAGCGGTAGATGAGGTAACAGAATTTGTACTTTCCGGATTTCAGTCTTTTCAGGCATTAAGCCCTCAGCCTTGCAGACCTTATGATGAAAAGAGAAATGGAGTGACATTGGGTGAAGCAGCAGCAGCAGTATATGTTACGGTGCAACCGGACGATGCGAAAGCTGAAATCATAGGAGATGCCAATATTAACGATGCCAATCATATTTCAGGACCTTCAAGAACAGGAGAAGGGTTGTTTTTAAGCATACAGGCTGCGATAAAAGAAGCGGGTATTTCACAACACGCTATTGATTTCATATCTGCACATGGAACAGCTACCTTGTACAATGATGAAATGGAAGCTGTTGCCTTCAACAGGGCAGAGTTGAATAAAGTACCGATAAACAGCCTTAAAGGTTATTACGGGCATACATTAGGAGCATCCGGGTTACTTGAAACGGTCATCACTATAGAATCGCTGTGCAGGAACCTGTTGATTTCTTCCAAAGGATTTGAAAATCCAGGTGTTTCGCAACCCCTAAATATAATACAGCAGCATACAGAAAAAGAAATGAAAGTAGCGTTAAAAACAGCTTCCGGATTTGGTGGGTGTAATTCGGCTGTGATATTTAAAAAAACAGAGTAGGATGGAACAGCCTCTATACATATCTCAAACCGTTGTCATAAAAAACGGAACATATATTCACAACGGAAAGGAACTATTGCATTCTTCAGCGTCTGATATGACAGGATTTATTAAAGAATGCTATAAAATGCTGGGCATAGAATATCCGAAATTTTTTAAAATGGATAATTTAAGCAAGTTAGCTATTTTAGCCGCTGAAAAAATACTGCAGGGAAAACAGCAAACCAATACGGCATTATTGTTTTCCAATGCTGTTTCAAGCCTGGATTTTGATCTGAAACACCAGCAGACAATCGCTGATAAAGAAGCCTATTATCCGAGTCCGGCGGTATTTGTTTATACCCTGCCTAACATTTGCATCGGAGAAGTTAGCATCAGACATCAGCTAAAATCAGAAAGTGCCTTTTTTGTTTCAGAAAAATACGATACGGGTACCATGTTTGATTATACAAATTATCTTATACAGCAAGGTAAGGCAGATCAGGTACTTTGCGGATGGATCAACCAGTTACATGATGCCTATGAAATAGTGATGTATCTGGTAGATAAACAGGGCGAAAGAATACACACAAAAGAAGAAATAAACAAAATATTTAATTAGAATGGAAGCTTTAAAAAGAGAATTAAAAGAAAGAATTATTGAGGTATTAAATTTGGAAGACATTGCAGTTGATGATATTCAGGACAATGACCCGCTGTTCGGTGACGGATTAGGATTGGATTCAATCGATGCGTTGGAATTAATCGTTTTGATGGACAAAGAATATGGTATTAAACTTAGCGATCCTAAAGAGGGGAAATCGATTTTTCAATCGATAGAAACAATGGCGCAGTATATATCAGAAAACAGAACAAAATAATAACGTGAAAAAAGTTGCTATAACAGGTATGGGAATCATCTCCGCCATCGGAAACGATAGCGAAGAAAATTTTAATGCTTTAATTCAGAAAAAAACGGGTATTGCTCCCTTACAAAATGTAGCGTCTGTTTTTACCCATAAACTTAAAGCAGGAGAAGTAAAGAAAACAAATTCCGACCTGATAGCAGAACTAAGGCTGCCAGAAGATAATTCCTATACGCGCACAGCCTTACTTGGAGTCTATGCTGCAAAACAAGCTGTGCAAAATGCGGGTATTGAAGATATCAATGAATACACCACAGGACTCATTTCTTCGACAAGTGTTGGCGGAATGGACTTTACGGAAAAACATTTTTTTGAGTATTTTAAAGACAGCAGTTTAGATAAATACATCACAAGCCATGACGCTGGTGATACTTCTAATAAAATAGCAGCGTATCTGGGTATCAAAGGATATGTTTCCACCATCAGTACAGCGTGTTCATCTGCTGCAAATGCCATCATGTTGGGGGCAAGACTCATCAATGCCGGAAAACTGGATAGAGTGATTGTAGGAGGGACAGATGCATTATCTAAATTCACCATCAACGGATTCAATAGCCTTATGATCCTGTCTGACGATTACAACAAACCTTTTGATGACGGGCGTAACGGTCTTAATCTGGGTGAGGCAGCAGCCTATCTTGTATTGGAATCGGAAGAGAGCCTACGCCAATCGCAAAAAAAAGTATTAGCCTATGTGAGTGGCTTTGCCAATACCAATGATGCGTTTCATCAGACCGCTTCATCAGAAAACGGAGAGGGAGCGTATCTCGCAATGGAAAAAGCACTAAAAGTAGCACAACTAAACAAAGAAGCTGTTGACTATGTCAATGTACACGGAACAGCAACGCCCAACAACGATTTATCTGAAGGCAGAGCATTGGTACGCCTCTTTAAAGAAAAAGTGCCTGATTTCAGTTCTACAAAAGCCTATACAGGTCATACACTTGCAGCGGCAGCGGCAATTGAGGCGGTATACAGTGTGCTGGCATTACAACACGGTGTGGTATATCCGAATCTGCATTTCAAAACGCCGATGAAAGAAATACCCCTGATACCCAACACCGAACTAAAACAAAAGCAGATACAACATGTACTTTCAAATTCTTTTGGATTTGGAGGCAACTGTTCTTCTATAATATTTTCTAAAGCCTGATGAAAAACGTTTATATCAATGGAGTAGGAGCCGTCACTGTTCAGGGAGTTTATGATGAAAACTTCTTCGGAAAAGAAACAGTACCTCTAAATAATGTAAATTATGCACAGCATCCTTCTTATAAAAACTGGATTACTCCGGCTATGATAAGAAGAATGTCCACGGCAGTAAAAATGGGTATTTATGCGTCACAGACTGCTTTAGATGATGCACAACTTACTACTCCTGAAACCATTATTACAGGAACCGGAATGGGGTGCCTCCAGGACTCCGAGAAATTTCTCAGAAGTCTTATAGAAAATCAGGAACAATTTCTGACACCTACCTCTTTTATACAATCTACCCATAATACAGTAGGAGCGCAGATTGCTCTGCGGCTTCAGTGCAAAGGATATAATTTTACGTATGTAAATGGTGCCAATTCTTTTGAAAATGCTCTTTTGGATGCTAAACTTCAGATACAAAACAGCGAAACACAAAATGTTTTGCTTGGTGGTATTGATGAAATATCAGATTATACATTAAGCCTGTTAGAAAAAATACAGCATATAAAAAAAGAAGGAGAAAGCATTGATTTCAAAAATCCTCAAACCAATGGAGTGCCTTTTGGGGAAGGTGCTGCATTTTTTGTTTTATCCGATGAAAAAACAGCAGAAACCTATGCAGAAATAAAGGATGTTTCTGTTTTCAATACCCCGAATAAGCAGGATATAAAGACTGAGATAAATGATTTCCTACATCAAAACCAACTTGAGTTGGAAGATATTGATGCCATAATATTGGGTAAAAATGGAGATATGGCATTTGATGCTGTTTACAAAGAAGTTGCTGAGATGTTCCATAAAACTCCACAGATTTATTACAAACACTTATCAGGAGAGTACAACACAGCTTCTGCAATCGGGTTCTTAGCAGCCAGCCATCTTATTAAAAAACAAACTATCCCTGTGATGCTACAATTAAACCCAATACAGCCTGTAGAAATAAAGAAAGTATTATTATTCAATCAATACAGGGCAACGGATTTTAGTTTTGTCTTATTGTCGCAATGATAAAACATAAGTACATATGGTTCGTTGCCGTTTTGGCATGTCTTTTTATATTGGCAGCACACCATTATAATCAGGCACAACTGCATTGGATCCTATATGTTCTTATCATCTGTGTGGGCATAACAGCCTGGGGCTCATTTGATATACGGTCCAATTATTTTACTAAAGTCTGGTATAGAAACAAACAACTGGCAGAAAAAAAAATAGCCCTAACGTTTGATGACGGCCCACATCCGATCACGCATCAGATATTAGATCTGTTGCGGAAATATGAAATGAAAGCAACTTTCTTCTGTATCGGTAAAGAAATAGAGAAATATCCGGAAATACTAAAAAGAATACATCAGGAAGGGCATACAGTTGGAAACCACACCTATACACATTCTACTAAAATGGGTTTCTTATCTGCCAGAAAAATTAACCAGGAAATAAGAATTACAAATAAGCTAATTGCGGAAAAAATTCATCAGAAACCACAATTATTTCGCCCTCCGTTCGGAGTTACCAATCCTAATATTGCGATTGCAACAGAAGACCTCAAAATGAAAGTGATCGGTTGGAATGTACGCTCTCTTGATACTGTACTGTCAAAAGAACACGATATACTGGGCAGGGTATTACCCCGAATAAAACCCGGAGCGATCATCTTATTTCACGACACTTCAGAACGTACGCTGCACGTATTGGAACAATTATTGCCTTATATGAAAACTAAAGAATACCAGTGCGTAACAGTAGATCAACTCTTAAACCTACAGCCTTATGAAAGCTAAAATAACGTATATAATCATCTCCTTCTTTTTATCTGTTGCTCTGTTTGCACAGCAAAAGATGACCGATGCAGAAATTAAAACATTCAAGGCTTCTATAGAAAAAGAGGCGGCAAAAATGACCTCTCTGACAGCTGATTTTGTTCAGCAGAAACACATGGATATAGTATCAAAAGTGATTGAATCTAAAGGTGTTTTCTACTTAAAATCACCCAATAAATTACTGTTGGAATATCAAACCCCGCAAAAAATGAAGATTGTTTTTAAAGAGGGTAAAATGCATGTAAAGAGCAATGGAAAGGTGACGACAACTGATCTTGCAAAAAATAAAAAATTCAAACAGCTCAACGACCTCATTGTAGGTTCCTATAATGGCAATTTGCTAAATGATAAGGCTTTTGATATAGTGTATTCTAAAAAAGGAACCACTAAAATCGCTAAACTCACTCCAAAAGAAAAAGCAATTACCAAATACATCAAAGCCATAGAGCTGTATTTTAACAATAACGAAACAACGGTTTCGGAAGTGAAAATGATGGAATCTTCCAGTGATTATACCCTGATCATCTTTAAAAATAAAAAGGTAAATGTGGAGGTTAACGATTTAATATTTAATTTTTAGTATATTTGGTTCATACAAGATAACAGGAATAAATACTTTTTTCCTTAAAAACCTCTGAAATAAATAACTTTTATTTTTCAGATATCATTTATAAATATCTGTATCACACTGATATCAGAATTTCAATAAAGAATTTTCAGATAAAATTCTGGTTAAAAAATTGGAGAACGAGTATATGGTCTCGTTATTCTTTATCATGTTTTGCAATGCCTTGACTGACAATATAGTACATCAGTAAACAGATGTCTATTATATACTGGGATACCCGAACAGATGCTCACAGTACTTACAAATGATTTGGTTACAAACCGTTCAGCAATCTGAACAGCGATAAATAAACGACCAAAAAGCCATCTACAATATAGAGAATAACTTTTTACTTCTATTCACATACCGGGCAGTAATTGAAAAAAAAGAATTTAGTATAAAATTCAAAAGAAAAGATTATATTCGAAATTTAAAAAAAATGTGAATAACCTTGCTGAATAGATTTTTTATCTACTATAAAACAATACTATTAACGATAAAAATGTATAAAATTAAATTATGAAAAAAACTACTCTAACTATCTTATTTATTATTACGGCACTGTCCGCTACGGCTCAGGACAAATTTACAAAAGGTATAAGAGCCGGAGTTAATCTAAGCAGTATTTATAATGTTGGCGGGGAAACAAAAGCCGATTTTTACATCGGAGCTGTCGGTGCCATCAAATTCACCAGATTCTACACGTTACAGCCCGAGTTGAACTATTCAAGACAAGGGATGAATAATGTGCCGCTAGGCAGAATAGGCGATGCTTCCAATTCCGTGGCCGAATATTCTGATATCAATCTCAATTACATCAGCATTACCGTTATGAACAAGTTCAATCTCAAAAAGTTCTTTTTACAGGTAGGCCCAAGTTTTGATATCTTGACCAAAGAATCCAAATACAGTTCCAATAACATAGATCTATCTGCTAATTTCGGTTTGGGGATGGATGTAACTTCAAAATTTACGATTGAAGCACGGTATAAAGTGGGGGTAGCTGATTTATACGAACAGAATAATTATAATTTTTTTCCGTTTGATGACCTTAATTACGGATCTACTTTTCAGATAGGAGGAATTTTTAAATTCTAAAAAAAGTTCTTTTTAAGATACAGTTCTATGAAAAAACACCATTTTTTACTCGTATTGCTTACAGCCGGTTTTCTGAGTCATGCTCAGAATAAAATGGAAACCGGAGTGCGTGCCGGAATTAATTCTTCAACATTTACCAACATGGAAGGTTCTTCTTCAACCGGATTTTATGCCGGATTTTACGGAGAATTGAAAATTACGGACACGTACGCTCTACAACCTGAGTTCTCCTTTTCCAGACAAGGAATGAATGCAAAAGCAAAACCCTATAACATAGATGGTGTCCAGGGAATAATGGAAGATCAGATACATCTCAATTATTTTGCAGTTGATATTCTTAATAAATTCAACTACAACCGTATCAACTTTCATATAGGTCCTACCTTTGATGTACTCATCTCTTCAGAAGATTATATAAACACAGGGGTTGATCTGGGCTTTACTTTTGGAGTAGGTTATCAAATTACCGATCAGATCGGGATAGAAGGGCGCTACAAAAAAGGGTTGCTGGACACCATTGATTCAGATTATTACTACTCAATGAACAACTCCAGAAGTAATACCAACAGTGTTTTTCAAATAGGACTCACGTATACATTCAAACAATGATAAAGCAGCTTATATACGCAATAGTCCTTTTTTCAGCGATCAGTGCTACTGCTCAGAATGATAAAAGCATGAACCTCCGTATAGGAGTTAACCGCTCCAATATAAAAAACGTTCAAGGCGATGTAAAAACAGGTTTTTATGTAGGCTTGGCTCGTAAAAGTCAGAAATCAAAACTATACACACTGCAATATGAATTTGGATTTTCAAGAGAGGGAGAGAAAAATGTAAGAGCTTATTTTGATGAAAGAGGCGAAAATGTATTGCGTGTAAAAACAGTACATTTAGATTATTTCACTGCTGAGGTCATGAACAAATTCTATCTGATCCCAAATTTCAATCTTCAGATCGGACCGAGTCTTGGTTTATTGGTTTCCAAATACGGCAATGGAGAAAACAGAGTAACCTTAGCCGCTGTTTTCGGTGCAGCCTATGATATCAACAGCGACTTGAGCATAGAATCACGAATGAAAGTTGGCGTATCAGACAATGCCTTCACGCCCGGTTATATTCCGGATACCTCAAACTATAACAATATGGTTTTTCAGGTAGGACTAACCTATAAAATAGATTAAACATGAAAAAAAGACTTTTATTTATCGCAGTACTGGCATGTACTTTTACTTCACAGGCACAGGTGACTTTTACTCCGGGAATCAGAGCTGGTGCTAATATCAGCACAATTTCCAATACAGACGGATCTTCTAAAACAGGATTTTATATTGGAGCTGTAGGATCTCTGAAACTGGCAAAGTTTTACACTTTGCAGCCGGAAATAAGCTATTCCAGTCAGGGAGCAAAAGATATATCATTATATAACTATGATGATTCCTATAATGGATACATAGAGAAAAAAGATATCAACCTTGATTATGTATCGATCACTCTGATGAACAAATTTAACTTTCAACAACTGTTTCTTCAGGTAGGACCAAGTATAGATGTATTGGTATCTTCTTCAAAATATATCGCAAATGATATAGATATAGCCACCAATATTGGTTTGGGAATAGACATCACCAAAAACTTTACCATTGAGGCCCGCTTCAAAATGGGAATGATTGGTCTTATAGATGATTACTACAACTCCTATGAGAATTCAAATTATTACATCTATAACAATAATCGCGGAAGAACCTTTCAGATAGGCGGTATTTTCAAATTTTAAACACACCAAAAAGAACTTATACTAATAAGTTCTTTTTTATTTCATCAAAAGTTTTTTGCAAACAATGTATATTTGTTCTTAAAAAGAAGGTTTTATGCTGATAAACGATTTCTACACTCTTTCAGATTTTCACGAGGAAGAAAACAGAATACTCGCTCATATTGTTTTAAATGCGTCTCATGAGATTTTTAAAGGACATTTCCCGGGAAATCCTGTAACACCGGGCGTATGCATGATGCAGATTATAAAAGAGCTGGTAGAAAAAAGAACGGCAAAAAAACTTTTTATGAACCAATGCTCAAATGTAAAATTCATGGCATTGATCAATCCCGAAACCAATGCTGATCTAATGATAAAAATTGATCTTCAATCAATTGGTGAAGAAGAAATAAAAATAAAATCAGAAACCGTATTTGATGAAACGGTGGCACTAAAATTGGTTTGTAATTTTAAAATTGTAGCGTAATGAAGACAGTTATCGTATTATTCGTATCGATGATCAGTTTTTTGATGACTGATTTGGGATCTGTGAGAAAAGCCTATAAAACGGCTCCGGCTTCAAAAGAAGCGGCTCAGGCTTTTTTAGGACAATTAGAAAATTATAACGGAAACAATCAAACCCTGAAAGCTTATCAGGGGGCAGCCTATACCTTAAAGGCTAAGTTTGAAAAAAAACTGATCCTAAAAAAAGACCTTTTTGTAAAAGGAGCTACCATGATCGAAGAGGCGATAAAAAAAGACCCCAACAATATTGAAATCCGGTTTATACGTCTTAGTATTCAGGAAAATACGCCGAGAATCATGGGATATAAGGGAGAAATTAATGAAGATAAAGAAAAAATCCTGAAAGAATTTTCAAAACAGGAAAAAGACATACAAGCCTTACTGAAAGATTTTGTAAAAACATCAGAGTCGTTTACAGCAGAAGAGAAAAAGCAATTATTATAACGTGCAATTACAAGAAAATCTCAGTGACTCCATTCAACAATTAAAAATATGTATACTCATACCGACCTATAATAATGCGAAAACACTTCGCAGAGTTATACAGGGTGTTTTGGAGTATACTTCCCATATCATTGTGGTAAATGATGGAAGCACAGACCATACGTCATCTGTTTTGGCAGACTATCCTTCTCTCGAAGTGATTACTTTGCCAAAAAACAGAGGTAAAGGATATGCCTTAAGACAGGGTTTTAAAAAAGCATATCTTACAGGCTATGACAATGTCATCACCATTGACTCAGACGGACAGCATTATCCGTCAGATCTTCCTGTATTTGTAAATACGCTTAAAGCAACAGAAGAGCCGGTATTGCTTATTGGTAGCCGGAATTTAAAGCAGAACGGAGTACCCGTAAAAAGCAATTTCGGAAACAGATTCTCCAATTTTTGGTTTTGGTTTGAAACCGGAATCAAGCTGCAGGATACACAATCGGGTTATCGGTTATATCCTTTAAAGTACATGCCTAAAAAGTATTTCACTACAAAGTTTGAATTTGAAATTGAAGTCATTGTGCGCTCTGCATGGAAAGGGATTCCAGTGAAAAATATACCCATATCCGTTTTATATGATCCGGATGAGCGCGTATCTCATTTCAGACCATTTACTGATTTTACACGCATAAGTATTCTCAATACTATTCTGGTACTTATTACACTCATCTATATCAAACCAAGAGATTTTGTAAAAAAACTCAAAAAAAAAAGTTTTAAACAATTTATAAAAGAAGATATTCTGCAAAGCAATGATACCAAAGAAGTAAAAGCTTTATCAATTGCGTTGGGAACATTTATCGGAATTGCTCCACTATGGGGACTTCAAACTTTTCTGGCCATCTTTTTACCCAGTATTTTTCGTTTAAACAAAGTTCTTTCCTTTGTTTTTTCCAACATAAGTATACCGCCTATGATTCCGATCATTATCTATTTGTCGTTAAAGACGGGGAGCTTATTCATAGCATCAGAAAAAGGGTTAGCTTTTGACCTCGATACCATCACACTGGAATCAGTTGCCGATCATATTGCACAATATCTCGTAGGAAGCATTGTTCTTGCTTCAGTAACAGCTCTGATATTTGGAGTTATGAGTTACTGTCTTTTAACCCTTTATTCAAAAAAAAGCCTTAAAGATGGATAAGATATTTTATGCCATACATAGGTTTGTGGAAAAAAACAAACTTCTGTCCTGTTGTATTGCAGTTGCATTTTTACTCCTTACGGGATTTTTTACCTCTAAAATAAAGTTTGAGGAAGACATTACACGCATTATTCCTAAAAATGAAAAAACCACTGAAACGGCAAAAGTGCTGCAACAGCTCAATTTTACGGATAAGATAGCCGTTATTATTGAAAAGGATGCTGAGGGAACTGAAGAAGATATGATACAACTGGCGCAGCAATTTCTGGATACAATTCCTGTTGTGTCTTCCTATATCAAAAGCATTCAGGGAGCAGTAGATGAGAGTTTTATTCAGGAGTCTTTCGATTTTGCCTATCAAAACCTGCCTTTATTTCTGGAAGAAGCAGATTATAAAACGCTGGAAAATAAAATCCGGACAGACAGCCTGAAAGACAGAGTAGCTGACAATTTCGAAATCATATCATCCCCCTCAGGCATTGTTGCCAAAGATTTTATTGTAAAAGATCCTTTAGGGCTTACATTTATCGCCTTAAAACGCTGGCAGCAGATGAATATGGGCGCAGATATGGTTTTAGAAAACGGCTTTCTCTTTACCAAAGACAAATCAAAGATACTGCTGTTTATTAACCCTGTTCTCAAAGGAAGCGAAACCGAACAAAATACCTCATTTGCAGCACAGCTTTACGGAATTCAGAACACGTTGAATCAACATTATTCCGGCAAAGCCTCGATAGATTATTTCGGATCCTCGTTAATTGCTGTTGCCAATGCCAAGCAGATAAAAACGGACATCTTTACCACAGTATTGATTTCGATGGGAGCTTTGATGCTCATTCTTATGCTTTTTTATAAGAGAATACTCATACCCATTCTTATATTTATTCCTTCTGTATTCGGTGCATTGACAGCTCTCACTGTACTGTATTTTGTAAAAGATTCTATTTCCGCAATTTCAGTGAGTATTGGAGCTATATTGCTCGGAATTACCATAGATTATTCCCTTCATATACTTACACATTATAAATCTAACAGCGATATAAAAGCACTATATAAAGAAATTACAAAACCGCTTATCATGAGCGGTACTACAACAGCCGTGACCTTCATCTGTCTGCTGTTTGTCAAATCCGAAGCCTTGATTGATCTTGGAATATTCGCTTCTTTGGCTGTAATCATCTCAGCTTTGTTCTCGCTGCTCATCATACCTCACTTATACAAACCGGCTTCAACAGAAAGTTCAGGAAATAACCTCATTGACAAAATGGCAAAATTCTCTTTTCATTCCCATAAGGGATTGTTGGGAATTAGCATAGTGCTGATCATCATAAGTTGCTTTACATACAGTAAAGTACATTTTGACTCGGATTTGTCTAAACTTAATTTCATCCCTGAATCTCTTCAAAAAGCAGAACAAAAACTGACAGATACAGAAGATAAAAACCTTAAGGCTTTATATGTTACAAGTTATGGGAATGATATTGAAAAAGTGCTCACAACTAATCATCAGCTGAATGAGCAACTAAAAGAGAAAAATAGTGTGGTAGCCAACCTCAGTTCCGTTTCCGATATCATCCTGTCACAAAGCCTGCAAAAAGAGAAAATCGAGCGTTGGAATGCTTTCTGGAAACACCACGACAGAACTGCTCTCGAAAGACAACTTGTTGGGTACGGACAGGAATATGGTTTCAAACCTGAAACACATGCTCCTTTTTATCAACTGCTGCAACATCATTTTATACCTCTTACCATTTCAGATTTCAGAAAGTTCAATTCTTTGCTTTTTGATGAGTTTATAACCGATAAAGAGGGTTTTTATACGGTATCTACTGTCGTAAAAGTACCTTTTGAAAAGAGAGATGAATTCGTAAATCAATTTTCAGAAACACCTCATATAATGGTTATTGACCGCCAGCAGATGAGTGAAAATTTTCTGGGAGAGCTGGTTCATGACTTCAACGCATTGATCAACTATTCCTTTATCGCAGTCCTCCTCATTCTTTGGCTCTTTTTCAGACGTATTGAACTCGTGATCATAAGTGCAATTCCGATCGCAATAACAGGCTTGGTTACCGCGGGTCTGATGGGAATTTTTGATATACCCTTCAATATCTTCAGTTCCATTGTCTGTACATTGGTTTTTGGGCATGGAGTAGATTTCAGTATTTTTATGACCAGTGCCTTACAAAAACAATACAGTACGGGTAAAAACGAATTACAAACCTACAGAACATCCATACTTTTGGCTGTGCTGACTACGATTCTCGCTATCGGAGCCTTGATATTTGCAGAGCACCCGGCATTGAAATCCATTTCTCTGGTCTCTCTTATAGGAGTGTTTGCTGCTCTAATCATCACTTTTGTTTTTTATCCGATATTATTCCGGATCGTGATTTCAAGCCGTCCCGAAAAAGGAAAATCGCCTGTATCGCTGCTATTATTTCTACAAACGGTTGTTTTCTTTATCTATTACAGCATCATGGGAGTATTCTTGTCTTTGATGCTGCGTTTTTTCCTGTGGATCATACCGGCTTCCAAAGAAAAAAAATACAAATGGTTTGGTAAGGCGATGTCGCTTTTTATGAAATCAGTATTACACTTAAAACCTACCGTTACAAAAAAACTCATCAATATACCAAAAGATGATTTTAAAAAGCCCGCTATTATTATTGCCAATCATACTTCATTTCTGGACACGCTGGCTATCGGTATGTACAATCCCAATATTGTATTTCTGGTAAACGACTGGGTATGGAAATCACCTATTTTCGGACGTGCAGTACGTTTGGCAGGTTTCTATCCCGTTTCTCAGGGAATAGACGGAAGTGTAGAACACTTACGGCAACGCATGGGAAATACTTTTTCGCTGATGATTTTCCCGGAAGGAACACGATCATACACCAACGAAATACAGCGATTTCATAAAGGAGCTTTCTACCTGGCAGAAAAACTGCAGTTAGACATTCTACCGGTTTATATTCATGGAAATTCAGAAGTAATTCCCAAAGGAGATTTTATTATTTATGATGGTCAAATCATAGATTATATCGGAGAGCGGATTTCCATAGCAGATGAGCGATTCGGAACGAATTATACAGAGCGGACAAAAAAAATCAGCCAGCACTTCAGAGAAACGTTTGAAAAAGTGCGTCATCAGTTGGAAGATGAAAACTATTTCAAAAAGAAATTGTTTTTAAGCTTTCTGTATAAAGAAACCGAAATAAACAGAGCTGTACGAAAAGATTTCCACCAGCACAAATCCGTATATCACGAACTTAACAGCTATCTTGGTAAAAAAGAAAAGATCGTACATTTTGCGGATGATTACGGACAGCTTGATTTCCTTCTGCTTATGCAGCAAGCCGGAAGAAGTATTCAGACCTATATGGCGGATATAGAAAAGAGAGCAGTGGCTTCGACCAACTACATAACAAAAATTCGTAATTTAGTTTATCTGGATGCCTACCAAAACAGTAATGAAAAATATACGGTATGGTTATTTTCAACCAAAATAGAAAATATAAACATACCGGATCATATTCAGAAAATTGTTCTTCTACTATCGGGTTACGACCAATATATACCGGGTTTCAGACAGGCACAAAAAACGGAAAAAATTATTGTTTTAGAACGCAATGGAAGAGAAGAAGAGATATGATGTTATTGTGATTGGCAGCGGATTGGGCGGATTAATATCTGCTCTGATACTGGCAATGGAAGGTAAAAAAGTGCTGGTTCTTGAAAAAAACAATCAGTATGGTGGTAATTTACAGACGTTTGTAAGAAATAAAACCATCTTTGATACTGGCGTACACTATATCGGAGGGCTTGCGCCCGGTCAGAATCTCTATCGTTATTTTTCCTATCTGAATATCATTGATCAGTTATCGCTGGAACAAATGGATGCAGACGGATACGATTATATCTCTTTTGGAAATCAGAAAATTCAATATCCGCATGCCCAAGGGTATGAAAACTTCGTAAAACAGCTGTTGGTTTATTTTCCTGAAGAGAAGACAGCTTTGGAGCAGTATGTGAAAACAATACGTGAAATCTGCAATAGTTTTCCTTTATATAATCTGGCAGAGGGTACGGGTTATGATGAAAATAAGATGAGCATCAATGCCAAAGCATTTTTAGACGAAATTACGCACAACGAAACCCTCAAAGCAGTTTTATCAGGCTCCGGTTTTTTATATGCAGGGACTGCCGAAACCACGCCGCTATATGTACATGCCCTCATTGTAAATTCCTATATTTCAAGTGCCTGGCGCTGTATAAAAGGAGGAAGCCAAATTTCTAAGGCATTAGTAAAGCAATTGAGAAAATATGGAGCTGACTTATACAAACACCAGAGAGTAACCGGTTTTGAATCAGAAGCAAACCGTATCATAAGCTGTACAACGGATAAGCATACTTTTTACGGAAATTTGTTCATCTCCAATATCGATATCAAGCAGACTATTGATATGGTTGGTGCCGAAAAATTCAAACTACCTTTTGTAAAACGGATAAAGAAATTAGAAGTAACACCTTCCGTTTTTTCTGTTCACATTGTCTTAAAACCCGAGACCATTCCCTATTTCAATTACAATATTTACCATTTTAATTCTGAAAATGAAGTTTGGAACTGGCAAAATCCTCTGAATGAACAGTGGCCTAAAATGTATGTACTTACCACAAATCCTGTAAAACACGATCAGCCTTTTGCAGACAGCCTTACTGTAATGACCTATATGGATTTTGATGCGGTAAAACAATGGGAACATACCCATAATACGGTAACGGACAGCAATAAAAGAGGAAATGATTATGAGGATTTTAAACAAAAATATACGCACAAAATCATGGATGCACTCGAAAAAAGATTTCCTGAAATAAGAGAGCAGATATTGGAAATTTATGTTTCTACTCCGCTCTCTTACAGAGATTATATTGGGAATGAAAAGGGAAATATGTATGGGTTTGTAAAAGACTCTGAAAATTACCACCGCACAGTAATCGCATCAAAAACAAAAATGGATAATTTATTCTTTACCGGTCAGCATGTACGCATGCATGGAATCCTGGGGGTTACCATAAGTGCATTTTTTACCTGTGCAGAAATCCTTGGTCGAGAATACTTCCTGTCAAAAGTTCAACAAAAAACAGCACATGTATAAAGTAATTACCTTATTTCTATGGATAGGATTACTATCATCATGCTCTGTAAGTAAAGGAGTTCATAAAGATTATGAATTGTTTTCCAAAGAACAGACGCAAGCCTATACGGTTCAGAAAAAAGAAACAGTATGTGTGATTGGTCGTGACTTTTTGAAAAAAAATGAAGTGGGAAACTGGGAACTTTTTATTTCGGGAACACCGGAACAGTTGGGAGCCAAACAAGGATTGCTTACACAGGATTTGTATGCCCATCAGGAAGCCGTTTTCTTTAGCCAGATCGATAGTCTAATTCCGCAGAAAAACAGACAGAAATGGTTGCTCAGATTTGTAAAATGGTACCACAGAGATATCACAGACTACATTCGCAAAGAATATAGGTCTGAAATTTTTGCCCTCTCGCGCCAGTCATCCTATACAAACGACTTAATGGAAAATGCCTATCAGAGAGCTTTACTGTTACACGGCGCGCATGATATAGGACATGCCATGCAGAATCTCATGCTTGTGGGCTGTTCTTCTTTTGCCGTATGGGACAATAAAACAAAAGATAGCACGCTTTATATTGGTAGAAACTTTGATTTTTATGTGGGAGATGCTTTTGCTGAAAACAAACTGATACAATTTGTAAAACCGGATAAAGGCATTCCGTTTGCTTCTGTTTCATGGCCGGGAATGATTGGGGTTGTTTCAGGCATGAATATGGAAGGTCTTACGGTAACAATGAATGCCGGTAAATCATCTATACCGCTTAAAGCCAAAACACCGGTTTCGCTCGTGGCAAGAGAAATTCTGCAATACGCCTCCAACCTGGAAGAAGCAGTACAGATTGCCTCTCAGCAGAAAGTATTTGTTTCAGAAGCGTTACTCATTGGAAGTGCAAAAGACCGTCGCGCCATTGTTCTGGAAATGTCACCTAAGAAGATAACTGTTTATGAACCCGAGGAAAAAGATCAGCTCATTACAACCAATCATTTTCAAAGCGAATCCTACAAAAAGGACAGAAGAAATCAGGACCATATAAAAAACAGCCATTCACTCTATCGCTATCAGAAAATTGCTCAACGGTTAAACGAAGAGACTGAGGTATCGGAAAAAGAGGTAGCAGAGATTTTACGGGACAGATCAGGATGGCAGCATAAACCTATTGGCAACGGAAATGAGAAAGCACTCAATCAGCTGTTGGCGCATCATGCCGTAATATTCAAACCGGAAGACAAGCTTATGTGGGTTGCATCAGCACCCTATCAGTTGGGCACTTTTAAAGCCTATGATCTGAATACCATCTTTAGTGACAGCCTTGATTTTACAAAGGATATTGCGGAAAAAAGGTTTGAAATTCCACCTGATGATTTTCAATACACAAATGAATATGCCGATTATCAAATGTTTAAACAGTACGATAAAAAAATGGATGAGGTTATTTCTGCAAAACAAACAGTTGATAATTCATTTATTAGTAATTTTATCCGGCTAAATCCAGATTATTGGCTTGTGTATTATAAAGCAGCAAAATATTATTATATTCATAAACAGTATGATTTGGCAAAAGAGATGTTTGAAGCTGCTTTGAGTAAAGAAGTCACTACCCAATACGATGTACAAAACATACACAAGTATCTAAAAAAAATCAGAAAAAAATGATACCGGAAATTGAAATGCAGTCTGCAGAAGAAATTAAGAAATTTCAGGAAGAAAAATTAGCCGGAATGCTGCACTATGTCAATCAACATTCTACTTTCTATCAGAAAAAATTCAAGGCAGAAAATATAGACATACAGCGCATCAAAACACTGGAAGATTTGCAACAGATTTCTGTAACAACCAAAACGGATCTACAAAAATTCAACAACGATTTCCTGTGTGTACCTCTCAATAAAATTGTTGATTTCTCTACTACATCAGGTACTTTAGGAGAGCCTGTAACCTTTGGTTTATCGGATGCAGACTTAGATCGGCTCGCTTATAACGAAATGATTTCTTTTGAGTGTGCCGGTATCCGAAAAGGAGATACTGTTCAGCTCATGACCACTATGGATAGAAGATTTATGGCAGGTTTGGCTTATTTCTTAGGCTTGCGCAAGCTTGGAGCGGGTGTTATCAGAGTGGGAGCCGGAATTCCGCAGCTTCAATGGGACTCTATTTTGAAATACAAACCTAAATACCTTATCGGAGTTCCTTCGTTTCTACTAAAGCTAATAGAATATGCCGAGCAGCATGCTATAGATTATAATGCCTCGGGAATAAAAGGAGTCATCTGTATCGGAGAAGCATTGCGGACTCCTGATCTGAAACCGAGTATATTGGCACAAAGAATACAGGAAAAATGGAAGATTGAATTGTATTCTACTTATGCTTCTACAGAAATGAGCGCAGCTTTTACGGAATGTAATCAGTTTCACGGAGGTCATCACCATCCGGAACTTATCATCATTGAAATACTTGATGACAATGACCGTCCGGTTCAGAAAGGTGAGGTTGGAGAGCTGACCATTACGAGTATTGGTATAGAAGCATTACCCTTGATTCGTTTTAAAACAGGTGATATGGTTCGGTTGCATACGGCAGCCTGCAGCTGTGGAAGAAATACACCGCGTGTAGGACCTGTTGAAGGACGCAAAGAACACATGATAAAATATAAAGGAACTACAGTATATCCGCCGGCAATGCACGATCTCATTGCCTCATTTGAAGAAATCAGTTTGCACCTGATTGAAATTTCTACCAATAGCATCGGAACAGATGAGATTCTGATTCGCATTCATACAGCAGATGCTTCTGTAGCATTTTTACAGAAATTAAAAGATGCTTTTCGCGCCAAACTCAGAGTCACACCTCAGATTCAATTTGAATTAGCAGAAGATTTACAAAAGATTATTTTTAATCCGGTCAGCCGAAAACCGATAACATTTATAGACAAAAGAGCATAAAAGACATCGCCAAAATTATATCTTTGTACCAAAATATAACTTATGGCTCAAAAAGTACGCGTTCGTTTCGCGCCAAGTCCCACTGGCCCGTTACACATAGGAGGGGTTCGCACTGCTCTGTTTAATTATTTATTTGCTAAAAAAAATAATGGTATTTTTTATGTTCGTATAGAAGATACAGATCAGACCCGATTTGTACCTGGTGCAGAATCATATATTTTTGAAGCACTTAAATGGTTAGGAATAGAACCTGATGAAACCATTGGTAAAAACGAAAAATTCGGACCTTACCGTCAGAGTGACCGCAAGCATCTGTACAAAGAATATGCTTTGCAACTTATACATGAGGGAAAAGCCTATTATGCTTTTGACACTCCGGATGACCTTGAGGCTTTGAGAAAAGAAGCAGAAGCCAACGGAACTACCTTTATTTATAATCACAGTATTCGCGAAACACTCAAAACATCCCTGAATATGGAGCATGATGAGTTAGAAGCGCGTTTGTTTAATGAAGATCCGTATGTGATTCGTTTCAAAACCCCGGTAGATGAAACCCTGATTGTAAATGATATCATCAGAGGCGAAGTAAAATTCAACACCTCTCTGCTGGATGATAAAGTATTGTTTAAATCAGATGGTATGCCTACTTATCATCTGGCAAATATTGTAGACGATCATTTACAGGAAACATCGCATGTTATTAGAGGAGAAGAATGGCTTCCTTCACTGCCGTTACACTATATGCTCTACAGAGCTTTTGGATGGACAGCACCTGAATTTGCCCATCTTCCTTTAATTTTAAAGCCTGTAGGTAACGGAAAATTATCAAAAAGAGACGGAGATAAATTAGGCTTTCCTGTTTTTCCTTTGGAATGGAAATCGGAAACAGGAGAAACAGCATCGGGCTATCGTGAAAAAGGATATTTTCCTGAGGCTGTAGTCAACTTTTTAGCTTTATTGGGGTGGAATGATGGTACTGATAAAGAAATTTATTCTCTTGAAGAACTTATCGAATCTTTTGATTTGTCAAGAGTAAACAAATCTGGAGCGAAGTTTGACCCTGAGAAAAATAAATGGTTCAACCACCAGTTTCTGATCCACAAAGAAGACAAAGAATTGGCCGCTTTATTTATACCGGTTCTTCAGGAAAAAGGAATTGAGGTAACAGCTGAATATGCAGAAAAAGTAATCGCTTTGGTAAAAGAAAGAGCGAATTTTATAACAGATTTATATGATCTGGCCGATTTCTTTTTCACAGCGCCGACTGCCTATGATGCTAAAGCACTCAAAAACTGGAAAGAAGATACAGCAGACAACCTCATACGTTTAAGCGAGGTATTAAATGCGATAGAGGATTTCTCTGCAAAAAACGTAGAAAAAATCGTAAAAGACTGGATTACAGAAAAGGAACTCCCTGTAGGGAAAATAATGCAGCCATTCAGAATTTCATTAGTTGGCGAAATGAAAGGACCTGATGTATTTGAAATTGCGGCTCTTTTAGGAAAAGAAGAAACCATAAAACGCATCGGGAAAGCAGTTGACACTAATCGTTAATCTTTTAAGATTCATATAGAAATATCCCTTTTTAAGGGATATTTTTGCTTTTTTTAAAGTATATTTGATTGATTTAAAATACGTTTTATGAAAAAGTACTTTTTAATAGTAAGTCTGCTGTCTGTAGTCGGATTTACATCCTGTTCTTCAGATGATAATTCCGGAAATGAGGGACAGCCAAACGCACTCATAGGTAAGTGGGTTCCTGAAAAAGCAAGCGCAGTAGTTTTTGGGCAGGAAATACCGGATTATACGTATCAATATCCTCACACTGCCGGATGTACAAAGGATTATATACAATTATCAGAAAATAACATTTCCAATCTCCATCGGTTTGAAGGTACAGCCTGTGCAGAAACAACTTCTGAACATCCGTGGTCAAGAAGCGGAAATATGTTGACATTGAATGTATTGGGTCAGCAGATAACAGGAGAGATCAAAACAGAAACCAATAATATATTAGTGTTAGAAAGCAGTGCCTCAGAATATGCAGACATCATAGCGCAGATTGCTCCTGAAATACCGGCGGCGCTACTGTCTACTGCAAAGATCAGGTTAACACTCAATAAAAATTAATTTATTTATTCAATTTTAATTATAAGCACATGATTTTAATCTATGTATTAATTTTTTTAGGAGTTATCTTACTCTTAAGTTCATTCTTTACCGTGAAGCAGCAATCTGCCGTTATTGTGGAACGTTTTGGAAAATACAACTCTATCCGCCAGTCAGGATTACATTTAAAAATACCTATTGTTGACAGAATCGCCGGTCGTGTAAACCTTCGTATCCAACAATTGGATGTAATCATTGAAACAAAAACAAAAGACAATGTATTTGTAAAATTAAAAGTTTCCGTACAGTTTAAAGTAGTTCAGGAAACGGTATATGAGGCATTTTATAAATTAGAATATCCGCATGATCAGATTACTTCTTATGTTTTTGATGTAGTGCGTGCAGAAGTTCCTAAATTGAAACTGGATGACGTTTTCGAAAGAAAAGACGATGTAGCTGTTGCCGTAAAAAGAGAATTAAACGACGCAATGAAAACATACGGTTATGACATCATTAACACATTGATTACTGACATTGATCCGGATATACAGGTAAAGAATGCTATGAACCGTATTAATGCTGCAGATCGTGAAAAAACAGCAGCTGAATATGAGGCAGAAGCAAGCAGAATCCGTATTGTGGCAAAAGCAAAAGCTGAAGCAGAATCTAAACGTCTTCAGGGACAGGGTATCGCTGATCAGCGCAGAGAGATCGCGAGAGGATTAGTAGAAAGTGTTGATGTACTCAATAAAGTGGGTATCAACTCACAGGAAGCTTCTGCATTGATTGTTGTGACGCAGCATTATGATACATTGACTTCTATTGGAACAGAAAATAATTCTAACCTTATCCTATTGCCAAACTCACCTCAGGCAGGAAGTGATATGCTAAACAATATGGTAGCTTCTTTCACAGCCAGCAATCAGGTTGGTGAAGCAATGAAGCACGCAAAAGGTTCAAAAGGAAATAGAAAACAGAGCAGAAATTATGAAGATCCGTCTGAGGATCGTAACAATCCGCAGAATCCATATCGTTCTGACGAAGAACAGGATCTGTTGTAATAGTAAACAAAAAATAAAAACCGCTATCAAAGCGGTTTATTTTTTATAAAGAAAAGAGACGCATTAGCGTCTCTTTTTTATAAATCTGTTAATTAGAAATTTAATGGCTGCTGATATCAGCATTGTCTTCAGCCCTGTTGACTTTCCTATCGAACTTCCAAAGCTTGAAAACCCTGATTTTAAAAGATTGGCTGGAGAAAGAGCATTTTTAATCCCTTGTGTAGATCTTAAAAACCGTTGAAGATGTAATTCCCGTTCAACGCGTAAGATTTCTAATTCCCTGTCTATTTCCTGATATGAACTATATTTTGTTTTCATAAAATATGGTTTTAATTAAAGAAAATATCGGAGAACTTCCTAATCATTGAATGATCAATCAATTTTCTTCTAAATGAATAAATAAACAGACACACGAGTAAATACGTACCTCCTATGATTAAAAAACCTAAGGTTGTACTATCTAATGCAGATCCTATTGCAAAGGCTGCTGCAAAAGACAGAAATAATAAAGCAAGCAGTAATAAAAGGCTTAAAACAAAAATTTTAAGAACTAAACCGGTTGCTTTCGTTGTGATTTTAAATGCCCAAAGCTGATAATAATCAATATTGGAATCTAAGAAAGCCTTTGTTTCTTGCTTAATTTCTTCAAAACTCTGTTTTATCTCTTCGTTTAAAGCCATAGAAATTATTTTACTTGAGCTTTCGCTGCGTCAGCTGCCTTATGTGCCCCTCTTTTTAATTCATCTAATTTCTTTTCTAAAGCAGCAATCACATCTTCTGATTTATTTTCTGCTTTGTCAACCAATCCATTAATGGTTGATTCAATATCCACTTTTTTAGATGCTAATAATCCTTTAACCTGATTTTTTAAATCATCAAATTTAGAACCTAAGTCGTCTGCGCCAGATTTAAATCCTTTTCCGATTCTCTTACGGGTTTTTTCTCCCTGATCCGGAGCTAATAAAACACCTGCTACTGCGCCAACGGCTGCACCTGCTAAAATTGCTACTAATGTATTACCTGTTTTTCCCATAACATTTTATTTTAGATTAATAATTTTAAATAAAGTTAATAAAAAAAATGAGCGAATCCGTTAAATAAGGGTTAAAAAATATGTGCTAAAAATCCAATTCACTGGTTTTTTGATGGATAAAAATTAAATAATTAGTGGAAGCCAAATAATGTCAAAAATCTTGAATGTTATGGTGCATTTTTTAAGAAAAAAGTATTAAACAGCATTTTTTCACTTTCTTCTTGAAGGAGAGATTTTTTTAAGAGCGGAAATAATAACAAAAAGAGGTATGGAATAATAAAGTAATTAGCACTTTCATTTACAATATCGTATAAATCATGAGGATTTTTGGAGATTAGTTTGATTAACTGGCTCATTTTTATATTTTTGCTTTCTAACTATTTATAAAACGTACTTGTTTATGTTTAAATCAAAAATGGGTATAGTTACATTAGTAGCTATAGCTATCGCTCTTATCATTACTTTATTATATGAATTCTCTGTCGTTGAGTTTTCTCATGAATTTCTCATGGCAACACGTTGGATTCTCGGAATCCTCCTTACCATAAATGCTGTACTAAAGAAAAACCTTACTACATGGATTCTTACCTGTATGGTGTTAGGAATTTTCATAGGGGTTGATTTTCCTAACTTCGCTGCAGCGCTTCAACCTTTAAGCAGCGGTTTTATAAAGCTTGTCAAAACCATTGTAGGACCTATTTTATTTGCTACTCTGGTATTTGGTATTGCAGGTCATTCTGATCTGAAACAGGTAGGGCGTATGGCATGGAAATCCATGTTGTATTTCTTTTGTGCCACCAGTTGTGCCATATTTATTGGTTTGGCAGCTATCAATCTTACGAAAGCAGGAGTTGGTGTTGATATTGAAAATATGCCACATGAAGAACTTCCGTCTGTAGGTCCAAAAGTAGATAAAGCTATGGAGATTTTGCCGGAGCATGTACATGGCGTTTATAAATTTACATCTTTTATCAAGGATCTTTTTCCTGAAAATATTGTAAAAGCAATTTATGAAAATCAGGTATTACAGATTGTTGTTTTTTCTGTAATCTTCGGAATAGGTTTGGCAATGGTAGAAGAAAAGAAGCGAAAACCTCTTGTAGACTTTACCGAAAGCCTGTCAGAAGCAATGTTCAAATTTACCAATCTTATTATGTTATTTGCTCCTATAGGAGTCGGGGCGGCTATGGCTTATACAGTAGGACATTTGGGAGTAGATATTCTTAAAAACCTTTTTATGCTTTTAGGAACGCTGTATCTTGCATTGATCGGATTTTTAGTGCTCGTTTTATTTCCGGTAGCACTGTATCTTAAGATACCGGTTAAAAAATTCATAAATGCAATAAAAGAACCCGTATCCATTGCATTTGCGACAACGAGTTCCGATGCTGCTCTTCCAAAAGCGATGAGCGCTATGGAAAAATTCGGTGTACCCAGAAAAATTGTTTCGTTTGTAATTCCTACGGGATATAGCTTCAATTTAGACGGCACCTCTCTATACTTATCCCTGGCATCCATATTTGTGGCACAGGCAGCAGGAATTCATCTGTCTCTGGGCGAGCAGTTAATGATTGCTTTTACACTGATGATTACTTCAAAAGGAGTAGCTGCAGTTCCGAGAGCTTCGCTTATCATCCTGATTGCAACGGCAGATCAGTTTGGTTTACCTGTTTTTATCATTGCAGCAATTCTGGGAATCGATGAATTGATGGATATGGCGAGAACATCTGTAAATGTAATCGGAAATTGTTTGGCAACAGTAGTGATTGCAAAATGGGAAGGTGAGTTTGATGAGGAAGCTCCCTATCGGGAATAAAGAATACATAAAAAAGGCTTCTATATAGAAGCCTTTTTTATTTTATATGTGAAGAAGATTATTCTTTACTTTCTACTTTTGCCCAGGTATCTCTTAAGCCAACGGTCTTGTTGAAAACAAGCTGTTCATCAGTCGCGTCTTTATCTACAGCAAAATACCCCAAACGTTGAAACTGAAACTTATCTCCTGCTTTTGCATGCGCTAAACTTGGTTCTACATAACCAGTTATGATGTTTAGCGAATCAGGATTGATGTATTCTTTAAAATCGATTTCTTTATTACCATCAGGGTTTTCATGTGTAAACAAGCGATCGTAAATGCGTACTTCTGCTTTTATAGCATGCGGTATAGAAACCCAGTGTATCGTTCCTTTTACCTTTCTTTTACTTGCTTCAGAGCCGCTTCCGGATTTAGAATCTGCATCATAGGTGGCATGAATTTCTGTAATACGACCGTTTTCGTCTTTCACAACACCCTCTCCTTTGATGATATACGCATTCTTTAAACGTACCTCTTTACCTAAAGTAAGACGAAAGAATTTACTGTTGGCTTCTTCTAAAAAGTCTTCTCTTTCGATGTATAATTCTTTAGAAAAAGGAATCTGACGATAGGTCATAATTTCCTCTTCCGGATTATTTTCTGCTTCTAACCATTCTTCCTTTCCTTCCGGATAATTGGTAATGATGAGCTTAACAGGGTCTAATACAGCCATTACACGCGGAGTGATTTTGTTAAGATCTTCCCGTACACAAAATTCCAGCAACGACACATCGATAAGGTTGGTTCGTTTGGCAATTCCTATCGTATCTGCAAAATTACGGATAGCAGCAGGAGTATATCCGCGTCGTCTCATACCTGAGATAGTAGACATGCGGGGATCGTCCCAACCCGTCACATGACCCTCTTTGACCAATTGCATTAGCTTTCTTTTAGAAACTACAGTATGGGAAAGATTTCTTCTTGCAAATTCACGTTGCTTCGGGCGTACTTTATTTTCATCATAAATCTGATCCAAAAACCAGTCGTATAATTCACGGTGTGGTAAAAACTCCAGAGTACAGAAAGAGTGCGATATCTGTTCAATATAATCACTTTCTCCATGAGCCCAGTCATACATAGGATAAATACACCATTTGTCTCCTGTACGGTGATGTGAAGCTTTAATAATGCGGTACATGATCGGATCACGCATCAGCATATTGGGAGAAGCCATATCAATTTTCGCTCTAAGAATATGAGTTCCTTCCTCAAATTCACCGTTTTTCATACGCTCAAACAAATCCAGATTCTCTTCTACAGAACGATCTCTGTAAGTAGAAGCCGTTCCTGCCTGTGTAGGTGTTCCTTTCTGCTGTGCTATTTCTTCTGAGGACTGACTGTCTACATAAGCTTTACCTTTTTTTATCAGTTCAACAGTCCAGTCATACAATTGTTGGAAATAATCAGAAGCGTATACTTCTTTGTCCCATTTATAACCCAGCCATTCCACATCATTTTTGATGGCATCAACAAATTCCTGTTCCTCTTTTGCAGGATTTGTATCGTCAAACCTTAAATTTACAGGGGAATTGTAATCAAGTCCCAATCCGAAATTAAGGCAGATAGAAGAGGCATGGCCAATATGCAGGTAACCATTCGGTTCCGGCGGAAAACGAAAACGCAATTTATCTTGTGGCAATCCATTTTTTAAATCTTCTTCAATGATTTGCTCTATAAAATTCAATGATTTTTCTTTTGTTGACATAAACTCAAATATAAGAAGACAAATTTAATCATTTTTAAGCAAACATTTTATAGTTGTTTCTTTTGAATTATGGTTAATTTAGCTGCTGTAAAATAATAGAAAATGGGAATTATCCGATTAAAAAACATTCGTACATTTTCCTATCACGGATGTTTGGTTGAGGAAAGCAAGATTGGATCCGAATATGTTGTGGACCTTGAAATTGAAGCAGATTTTTCTAAATCTTCAGAAACAGATGAGCTGATGGACACTGTAGATTATGTTCATTTAAATAAAATTGTATGTGAAGAGATGGCTATCCGTTCCAAATTACTGGAACATGTTTCAAAACGTATTCTAAATCGCGTTTTTAGAGAAATTGCTATTGTTGAGCGCATTATCGTAGGTGTTTCGAAAATTAACCCGCCAATTGGGGGAGATGTAGAACAGGTCACTGTTGTTTTAGAAGAGAAACGCAGATAATTTTTTAGATTTGATTTTGAAATTTAAATAAATGTAGTAGATTTGCAAACCAAAGACAAGGCATCTTGTCCGAGTGGCTAGGAAGCGGTCTGCAAAACCGTCTACAGCGGTTCGAATCCGCTAGATGCCTCTAAAAAAAACCTTCAGGTACCTGAAGGTTTTTTTTGTGCTTTATTTTCTTGAAGTATTCCAATAAATTAAAATTCAATTTTAATATCTTTATCTATAAAAAGATAAAGTATGAAAAAGTTATATTTATTATTGCCAGTTTTGATCTTAATGGCTTGCAGCTCGGAATCATTATCAGTAAGAGATGCAAAAGGTTTGATCGACACCTACACAGAAAAGAATCAGGTTTTTGAGAGTACTACGATTGATCTGGGAGAGCGAAAATTACGCATAAAAAAGGATGAAGCTGAAATCACAGCATTAAAATCTTTGGAAAGTGAAGGTCTTGTATCTATGGATAATTCGGAAAAGTATAAGAAATTTCTTTCAAAAGATTCAGTTATGGTGGTCAATATACGGCTCAATGCAGCAGCAGCACCTTATGTTATTAACCAGAAAAAGAATAGAGCAGAGGTTATGTCTTATGTATTCGAACTCCAATCAGATGCAGATGTTTCGTTGAAGCTAAGCGGAAAAAGAAAAGCAACAGCAACGGCGAAATTGATCAAAAAACCAACTCCTTTTGCAGTTATCGGAAAAGATAAAAATCCGAATACCGCTTTTATAAACAGGGATTTTACTTTAAAATATAAAGAAGATAGCGGGTGGTATGTAGCAAAATAAACCACAAAATTATTTTCTGAAATCGATGTAGAAAGCTATTTCTACATCGGTTTTTTTATTAGTGTCTTTGGTGAGTTCACCGTTATAATAGCCCTTGATTACATTTTTATAACTCTGCATTGCATGATCAAAAAGGAGAGGGTTGAGATTCAAGGAAACCGGATTAGACGCTTTTTTCAGTACACCATTTTCTGTATAGTACCATTCTATCTGTTCCAGTTTGTAGATGTTTTTTTCAATACTAAAATCCATAATTAAAGTATTTTCCATTTCTTCTGAAAAATAATAGCCTGTGACCCTTTTTCCGGTGACTTTTTCATTGCGTATGATACTATGAGTTTCTATTCTGTCAACAATAAATTCTAAACCTTCTTTTTGCTTTATTATAATTGAATTATGCGATTGTTCATCAAAAGGAAAAACGTCTTTATCACAACTGATAAATAAGGTTACCAATAAAAAGAGTAGAAGTTTTTTCATATAAGAATTTGGTTTATAGATGAATAGTTTTTATTATGTACTATAATATGGAATGGATTTATAAAAATAAATAATATTTGCATAGTAATTTATCTTTAACGCATTATTTATAAAAAAAGCCCAAAAAGATATTCTTTTTGGGCTTAGGTATACATTGGTTTATTATTATTTATTTAAAAACATAAATACTTCGAAACCTTCCGGAAAAGCATCTCCTCCATCGGAAATCAATTTTATTTTTAAAGAAGTAGTATTTATTTCTATGACTTCGGCAAGCAGTTCATAACCATCTTCGTCATCAATTAAAGTAACTTGTTTTAATGAGGCATTATATGACCATGTTCCAGGGGTTGCATCCTGAGCACAATCTGCTTCACTATCATGATAAACTTCATTTTTTACTCCATTTTCAAACAATTCATAGAAATCGTAATCACAGTTTTCGGATTTCAGATCTTCGGTTTGAAACAACTCCCCATTTAAATAAATTTCTCCTTTGATCATTTTCCATTTTCCGGTGAGAAGTTGTTTTTCTGTAGGTGTTTCAGGAATAACAGTTGTTGGAGTATTATCATCGCTTGTACAAGAAACAGCACTATATGTAAGTGCTACTACAGCAAGTGCATAAAAGATTTTTTTCATTTTATAGTATATAATTGTTTAATGGACAAAAAAACATATTTATTTAAGAAAAACAAAACTTATTTTTCGTCTAATTGCTTTATTGGAGAAGGTAAATGTATTTTGTCTTTGATAAACTTAGGCTCTTCTGTGATAAAGGCTTTTGACATTATAATAAAGCCGAATAATACCAGCAATACGCTGCTTATCTTTTTTACTTTGAGAATGTTTTTTGGAGTCAGTTTTTTACGCAGTTGTTTTGCCAGAATAATTTTAATGATATCTGTAACGAGGTAAGCGCTTATTACAAATATAAAAAACTGTATCAGTCTGTTGGTATGCATTTCCATTTGAGGACCAATGGTAATGATAATAGCCAGCCAGAATCCCAAAACTCCTACATTGATGAAATTCAATAAAAATCCTTTGAGAAATAAACTGAAATAGTTTTGCTTATAATCGGGTGATTCTATGTGTATCTCCGTTTTATTCAGTTTTTGAAGTTTTACAAAAGATATAATTCCATAAGTAACCATAATTGCCCCTCCGAAAAGAAACAGACCCGGCTCGTCTTTTATTTTACTGATCAGTTTGAAACTACTGAAATAAGCAATGGCAATAAAACAGATATCAGCTAAAATGACACCCAGATCAAATGTTAATGCTGCTTTAAATCCTTTTGTAAGACTGGTTTCAATAAGTATGAAAAAAACCGGACCTATCATAAAACTAAGAAAAAAACCTAAAGATATGCCGGTAAAAAAATCGTCCATAAATGTTTTTTAAAAATAAAAGCTATCGGATAGCTTGTACGTATTTTTATACGTGCAAGTTACAATTTTTAATGGTAAATAAAAACCCGGAATTCTAATACCGCATCAATGGGCGAATCCGAAATATACACTCGTGCAGATGATGCCAATTACAACAACTGTAATAAAGATGTATAGAAGATCTTTTTCCAGAATAAAAGAGATGAGTGATAAAATCAGTCGTATGAAAGGTGTCAGAAAAAGCAAAAAGATACCTGAAAAAATGATCGCTTCTCCCTGAAGATTTTTTGCTCCGGATACCGTTTCTGAAAGTACGGCAAAAATGCTCTGGTCATTTTCGACAAAATGTTCGTAATGAACGGTTTCATGTCCGTGATTGATAAGGTACAAGGCTCCGCCGGTGAGGGCTATAATTAAAACCAGCCATACACCATATTTTAATACGGCACCTATTATTTTTTGTAAATCTTTGTCTGTAAATGTCATTTAAATATTTCCTTTAATCCCGTTATAAATCATGTTTATCGCAAGGAACAAAATGATAAACGCAAAAAAGACCCTGAGTTTTTTCGGGTCTGCAACCATTAATATTTTAGAGCCAATCATGGCACCGATAAGTACCCCGATCATTACCGGTAAGCAAATACCGGGCTCTATATATCCTTTTTGTATGTAAATTACCGAGCTTGCCAAAGCGGTCACTCCCATCATAAAATTACTGGTAGTGGTAGATACCTTAAAAGGAATTCTCATGATGGTATCCATCGCAATTACTTTAAAAGCTCCGGAGCCGATACCCAAAAGGCCTGACATCATACCTGCCAATCCCATCATGCTGAATCCGCCGATGACATTTTTTGTTCCGTAGGCAACTTCTTCACCTTTTTTTACAGGATAAGTGGAGGGCAGTTTTAATTTTACGGCAAGTGAGCTGGATTCTTTTACCACATGTTCTTCTTTTTTTCGCAAAGAATTTACAGCTGAAAAAATCAGGGCACCACCAAAAATTACAGCAATATAAGAGCTTGGAGCTACAGTTGCAATCAAAGCTCCCGCAACAGCTCCTGCTGTGGTGGCAATTTCTAAAAACATACCAAGCCGCATATTGGTTATCCCTTCTCTTACATAGGCTGCGGCTGAACCGGAAGAAGTAGCGATTACCGAAACCAATGCCGCTCCAATGGCGTAATGTAAATCTACCCCGAGTAATATTGTCAGAAGTGGAATAACAACAATGCCACCGCCTAAACCCGATAGTGAACCTATGATACCAGCCGTAACTGCACCCAGAAATAAAATGATTGTAAATGATAAAATAGTCATACGCAGTTTCTCCTATCCGTTATTTCTTTTTGATGACACCTCCGGCTGTTGTTTTTTCCTTAACAATTTCCGGATTTCCATAAATAGTAATAACTCCGCCGGCTCTTGTAGTGGCTATAATACTTTTGATTGCTTTTACATCAATAGTTCCTCCGGCGTTAATAGTAGCTTCGACCTTTTGAGCGTTGAGATCACGACTTTCAAAGATAGAACCTGAATTGTTGACCACATCTAATTTTTCAGTTGTCCCGGATAACGTTATCTGTCCTCCTGTATGCAGACTGGCAATGATTTCCTGTGCATTCATCTGTTTTAATCTGATATGTCCGCCCAGTTTTGCTGAAATTTTTATGGATTCTGTTTTAAAAACTTTTTCATTTTCAATAAGAGAGCCGCTTTCAGCATCTATCTTTTCTAAATTTTTGTAGAATACCTTTACATAGATATCTGTATTGCCGTCAATGAGTTCTTTAATAGTGTTCTTTACAACCAAGCGTCCTTTTTTATTGACAAGGCTAATGCTCTTTTCATCTACTTCTCGGATTTCTACTTTTGCTTCATCAGAAGGAATCAGGGTTATTTTGATTCCTTTCGCTGATTTTATTTCTGTAAAATCACCTACATTTTTTACCACTTGTGCATTACAAAAGCTAATGCACATCAATAATACCGCTATATAAAATTTCTTCATGTGTTATTCTTTTACCTGTTTTATTAAAGTGAAATCTAATTGTTTTTTTACCAGATCGGCATTTTTAACTTTTACAATTACCTCATCTCCCAGTTGCAGAATGTTTTTACTTACTTCTCCTACAAGAGCATATTGTGTATCATCAAACGTATAATAATCATCTTTGATATCGCGAATACGCACCATTCCTTCACATTTATTTTCAACAATTTCCACATATATTCCCCATTCGGTAACTCCCGAAATAACCCCTAAAAATTCTTCATCTTTGTGATCTTGCATGAATTTTACCTGCATGTATTTGATACTGTCCCTTTCTGCATTTGCTGCCAGATTTTCCATTTGTGAACAATGAACTGCTTTTTCTTCCAGTTCTTCCTGACTTATGGTAGCACCTCCGTCAAGATAATGTTGCAGCAGACGATGGGCAATAACATCCGGATAACGTCTGATCGGTGAGGTAAAATGCGAATAATAATCGAATGCCAATCCGTAATGGCCAATGTTTTCAGTAGAATAGGCTGCTTTGCTCATGCTTCGAATGGTAAGGGTATCTACCATGTTTTGTTCCTTTTTGCCGGAAACATTAGTAAGCAGTTCATTCAGCGATTTGGAGATGGTATCTTTTGATTTAAAATTAATACTGTAACCAAATTTATTGATGACCGATTGCAGGTTAAATAATTTGTCCTGATCCGGTTCATCGTGAATGCGATAAATAAATGTTTTCTTTTGTTTGCCAATAAATTCAGATACTTTTCTGTTAGCCAATAACATAAATTCTTCGATAAGGTGATTAGCGTCTTTAGAAATCTTAAAATAAACTCCGGTAGGCTCATCATTTTCGTTGAGATGAAATTTAACTTCCACTTTATCGAAAGAAATTGCTCCGTTTGCCATACGTTTTGAACGCAGTATTTTGGCAAGTTCATCCATTTTCAGAATAGCATCCACTACAGGCTGTTCAATTTTCTGTTCTTCGCCGGTAAGAGAAATTTCTGCAGGAATGGTATTGCTTTTTGTTTCAATAATCACTTGTGCCTCTTCATAAGCAAAACGTTTGTCCGAGTATATTACTGTTCTTCCAAACCATTTATTCACGATTTCGGCTTTATTATTCAACTCAAATACAGCAGAGAAAGTATATTTTTCTTCATGAGGTCTGAGGGAACAGGCAAAGTTGGAAAGTACTTCCGGTAGCATTGGTACTACACGGTCAACCAGATAAACAGAGGTAGCACGTTGATAGGCTTCATCGTCTAATATGGTACCTTCCTGTAAATAATGGGCAACATCCGCAATATGAATTCCGATTTCATAATTTCCGTTTTCCAACACCTGAAAGGACAAGGCATCATCGAAATCTTTCGCATCGCGTGGATCAATCGTAAAGGTGAGTACCTCACGCATATCTCTTCTGCGTTTGATTTCTTCCTCACTGATAGAAGTGTCCAGTCGTTGTGCAAATGTTTCTACTTCAATAGGGAAATCAGTCGGTAATCCGTATTCAGCCAGGATGGCATGAATTTCAGTGTTGTGCTCTCCAGGTTTTCCAAGCACTTTAATAACCTTTCCATACGGATTATTTGCTTTTGCCGGCCAATCGGTCATTTTTACCAGAACAACATCACCATCTTCTGCATCACCTAATTTTTCTTTTGGAATAAAAAGATCGACATACATTTTAGGATTGGCAGAGATCACAAACGCAAACTTTTCATGCATTTGAATAACCCCGACAAATTCATCTTTTTTACGCTCTAATACTTCAATTACCTCCCCTTCAGGCTTTTTACCTCTTCTGCGGTTATAGATATAGACCTTTACTTTGTCTCCATGGAGCGCTTTGTTAAGGTTGTTGGTTGGAATAAATACATCATCTTCCAGCATTTCAGAAATAAAATAAGCTGTTTTACGGGAAGTCATATCCAATGTGCCTTCAACATAATCCGTTTTCTCAACGATCTGGAACTTACCCCGGTCAACTTCCTGAATCTTTTCTTTAGAAGCGAGATATTTCAGCTCTTTGATGATTTCATTTCTGCTTTTAGTATCATCTACTTCAAAAGCAGCTGCAATTTGTTTGTAATTATATGATTTTGTGGAGTTTTGTGCTAAGAGTTTTAATATTTTTCCGGAAAAATCTTTTCCCTTTTTTCCAGGCTGTTTTATTTTTTTATTCATTCTGTGTTTATTATCGACAATTAGCCGAATTAATTTTATTTAAAAGTACAAAATATTCTCATTAAATAATGTTAAGCAAAATTTAAGAGATTTTATAAGCGAATAATGAAGCTCTTGATACATCTATAATTGGCACAAAGAATCTTTTTTTAAAACAGCTTTTTGAAACTTTAATAGAAAAGATATTGTGTAAAAAACTAAATGAAAGATAAGGTACTCTATAGCATGTATATCGAATAAATAATTTTATTTTTGTAGAGATATAAAATCATTTTTTTATGAAAATAGCTATTGGAAATGACCATGCAGGTCCGGAATATAAAAAAGCAATTGTTGAAATGTTGCAAAAGAAAGGATATGAAGTGGTCAATTATGGGACTGATTCATTCGATTCTGTAGATTATCCTGATTTTGGACATCAGGTAGCACAGGATGTTGAAGATAAAAAAGTAGATTTTGGAATTGTTATCTGCGGAAGCGGTAACGGGATTGCCATGACAGCGAATAAACATCAGGGAGTACGTTGTGCATTGTGTTGGACAACAGAAATTGCTTCTTTGGCCCGCCAGCATAATGATGCCAACATCATTGCTATACCAGCTCGTTATACAGCTGTAGTACAGGCGGTAGAGATGGTTGAGACATTTCTAAAGACAGCATTCGAAGGCGGAAGACACGCAAACAGAGTCAATAAGATTGCCTGTATGTAGTGCAGACAAGAAATCATAAAAAGGAACACTTATGCAATTTGTATAAGTGTTTTTTTTTGACTACATTTTAATAAAAAAAGAATATGAAGATTCCGTCTGCCCAGCAATTAAAAAGCATCGATAAACAGACTATTCTCAAACAGGGAATTGCTTCATTCGACCTTATGGAAAGAGCTGCCCGGGCTGTATTTGAAGCGATTAGGGAAGATATTCTCTCTAAAGCACCGGCTACTTCTTTTACAGTTATCGCAGGCTCCGGCAATAATGGTGGGGATGGTCTGGCTTTGGCAAGAATGCTATTTCTCTCGGGGATTACAGTACAGGTTTATTTATATAAGAAAGAAACCTACAGTGCTGATAATTTGTATAATCAGCAAAAGTTAGCGGAACTTGGTATTAAGATGGAATATTTTGATCTGTCTGATCAATTATCCTTTGACAGGAATTCGGTTCTTGTAGACGCTTTATTCGGATTCGGACTTACACATGCTTTATCTGAAGAGTGGCGCGGCATCACGGAACAGATCAATACATGTAAAAACGTAATTTCCGTTGATCTTCCGTCCGGACTCAGAGCGGATGGCAAAACAGAAAAAAGAAATCCTGTTGTACGGGCACAGATGGTGTATACTTTTCAAGTTCCAAAAGTAGCTTTATTACTTCCGCAATCGGCAGATAGTATGGAACAATTTCAGGTGCTGGATATCGGGCTTGATGAAGAAGCGGTACAAGAAGTGGAAACGGATGTTTATTATTATACGCTTTCTGATGCTAAAAAGGATCTCAAAAAGAGAAGAAAGTTTGATCATAAAGGTACGTACGGTCATGCTTTGATAGTTGGCGGCAGTTTTGGAAAGATTGGTGCCGCAATGATGAGTACAAAATCCGCTTTAAAAACGGGTTGTGGTATGGTCACTGCTTATATACCAAAATGTGGATATACGGCTTTTCAGAGTTATTTTCCGGAAGCTATGGTGTTGACGGATGCTTACGATGACCATATTACTTCTTTTCCTTCTGTGAATTTATACAGTGCAACAGGCATTGGTGTAGGAATGGGAAAAGTAGAAGAAACCGTTGCCGCTTTTGTTTTGTTTCTGAAAAAAAAGAAAGATACAAGACTGATTCTGGATGCAGATGCTATAAACATACTTTCAGAAAATCCTGAATTGTTTGATCTTTTGCCTACAAATACCATACTTACGCCTCATCCAAAAGAATTAGAACGTCTGATAGGAACATGGACAAATGATTTGGATAAGATAGAAAAAGCTAAAGGCTTCTGCGCTAAATACCATTGTATTTTACTTATCAAAGGCGCTCATACCTTGACCTTATTGCCATCGGGTAAAATGTATTTCAATTCGACCGGAAATGAAGGGATGGCCACTGCTGGTAGCGGAGATGTACTGACCGGAATCCTTACTTCTTTACTGGCTCAGGGATATGCTGCTGAAAAAGCAGCTGTATTCGGTGTGTTTTTACACGGACTGGCAGGAGACCATGCCAAAAAGCAGTATGGGGCACAGAGTATGACGGCTACAGATATTATATCACATCTGTCAGATGCTTACTTCACTATATCCGATTCCGATATCACCTTCTGAATACAAAAAGTAAAAGAAATAATTGAAAGGCAATGATAATATAAAAACTGATTTTAAAAGAAGTTTTTTTTGTTTTATGCCTGAAATGCTGCATGCCAAGCCATGAACCAAAGCTTCCTCCCAAAGCACTTGCTATCAGAAGATTTTTTTCTGAAATACGCTTTCTTCCCTTTATCGCCCGGTCTTTGTCGATATGAAAAAGGCTATATGCAATATAATTAATGATGATTATATAAAGAAAGAAGTATTTCATGTGTTTTAAAAATGATGACAAAGGTAGTATTTTAGCATTTTATTTAAAATTGATGATGAATTTAACTTCCTATATTCAGCAAACTGTTGTTACAAGTCCGAAAAATATTGAGCAGACATTACAGTTATTAGCAGAAGATTGTACGATTCCTTTTATTGCCCGCTATCGTAAAGACCGGACAGGCAATCTTGATGAGGTAGCTATCGAACAGATTGCCAAACAAAAACAGCAATTTGATACTATTGTAAAAAGAAAAGAATCAATTCTGGCTTCGATTGAAGAGCAGGGAATGCTTACTGATGTGTTGGAACAAAAGATAAAAAACAGTTTTGATCTGAATGAACTCGAAGATCTTTATTTGCCTTTTAAAAAGAAGAGAAAGACAAAAGCTGATACGGCACGTGAAAACGGATTGGAACCTTTGGCAAAAATGATCATGTCACAAAAAATAGAGGATGTATATACAGTGGCCTCTAAATATAGAAATGAAAAAATAAACTCTGAAGAAGATGCCTTACAGGGAGCAAGAGACATTATTGCGGAGTGGATCAATGAAAACGGTTATCTGAGAAAAGTAATAAGAAGAAAATTCCAAAGAGAATCGGTTATTACTTCGAAAGTAGTAAAAACTAAAAAAGAAGAGGAAAGTGCACAGAAATTTAGTCATTATTTTGACTGGTCTGAACCTCTTTATAAAACCGCTTCTCACCGGCTTCTGGCTATGCTACGGGCGGAAAATGAGGGATTTGTAAAGATAAATGTAGCCATTGAGCCCGTTGATGCGATTACCTTTATGGAGGAAACGGTGATCAAAACAGAGAATGAAACGGCTGCTCAATTGCGTATGGCTGTAGCTGATGCGTATAAAAGACTCCTGGCACCCAGCTTGTCTAATGAGGTTTTGCAGGAGGCTAAACTCAAAGCAGACAAAAACTCAATCGGTGTTTTTGCCGATAACTTATCTCAACTTCTTTTAGGTGCTCCTCTCGGTGAAAAAAGAGTTCTGGCAATAGATCCGGGTTTTAAAACAGGCTGTAAAATCGTTTGTTTAGACGAAACGGGCGGGTTATTGTATAATGAGACTATTTTTCCACATGCACCGCAGAAAGATACAGCGATGGCGATGAAAAAAATCCGTTCAATGGTTAATTCCTATAAAATTGAGGCCATTGCTATCGGTAATGGTACAGCGTCCCGGGAAACAGAATTTTTTATAAAAAAGATTGCCTTTGACAAACCCCTACAGGTTTTTGTAGTGAGTGAAGCAGGGGCATCGGTATATTCTGCTTCCAAAGTCGCCAGAGATGAGTTTCCCAACTATGATGTTACAGTACGTGGAGCTGTTTCTATCGGCAGAAGATTACAGGACCCTTTGGCTGAATTGCTGAAAATAGAACCTAAAGCTATCGGAGTAGGGCAGTATCAGCATGATGTAGATCAAATGTTACTCAAAGAAGAATTGGATCAGGTAGTAGGGCGTTCTGTAAATGCAGTGGGTATCAATCTCAATACCGCAAGTAAATCCTTACTGAGCTATGTATCGGGTATCGGAGAAAAAATGGCAGAAAATATTGTTGCGTATCGCAAAGAACATGGTACTTTTTCTAATAGAAATGAATTAAAGAAAGTAAACCGGCTTGGAGAAAAAGCTTTTCAACAGGCAGCTGCTTTTGTAAGAATTAAAAACGGAACGAACCCTTTAGACAATTCTGCAGTACATCCGGAAGCCTATAAAGTTGTTGAGAGAATGGCGAAAGACCTAAATGTTTCTTTAAAAGAATTGATTGGAAACAAACAATATATCGAAAAGATTGATAAACAACGGTATTATACGGATGATATCGGATTACTTGCGATAGAGGATATTCTCAATGAATTGGAAAAACCGGGATTGGATCCGAGAAAATCTGCTAAAATATTTGAGTTTGATGCTACTGTAAAAACGATTAATGATCTTAAAATCGGACAAGTTTTGCCCGGAATCGTCAATAATATTACTAATTTCGGATGTTTTGTGGATATTGGTATTAAAGAAAGCGGATTGGTTCATATCTCTAAACTCAAAGCTGGTTTTGTAAGTGATGTAAATGAAGTAGTAAAACTACATGAACAAATTATGGTAAAGGTAACCGATGTTGATTTGGGAAATAAACGCATACAGTTGAGCATGATATTGTAAATAAAAGAAACAGGATGAGGAATTTTTAAATAAGATTCCTCATTTTTTTGTAGAATTCCACAAACGTTAAGCGGTTGTTAATTTGTTGGTTTACAGTTTTTTATTTCTTGTTTTGCTGGGGTTTTAATATAAAAAGGATGTTAAAATAAAAAGGTTTGATAATGAGGCCTTATTCTTGAATTTTAAAAGGATGAAATTAATCCATAAAAATTATATAATCATGAAAAAGGTATTTTTAGCAACATTGGTTTTTGCAGGAGCAACTACTTTTGCACAGGCTCAGGAAAAGAAAGAGATGAAAACAACTTCTCAAAATAAGGAGACTGCTACGGAAACTACTGTAGAAGCACCCGCTCCTCCAAAAGCAGAGCATCATCCTCAAAGAATTCAGGAGGCTTCAAAGCCACAGCAAGAGCCACAAAAGGTGATAGCCCCTGCGCCTGTACCTAAAGAGCAACCAAAAGAACCAAAAGTTCAAGGAGCTAAAAAGTAAGTTGAGGTCTTTTTCCACAACAATTTAATTCAGGTGAGTAAAACAGGAACAGTTTTTAAAAATCTGAAAAAAGCGAAATTAATATAACTTATTGTAATTCAGTTATTTGTGTTTTTTTGCTTTATTTGGCATTTGAATTGCACTATTGATAATAGCTAAGAAAAACAAAATGGTATAAAAACCATTTATGAAAATATTTGAAAAGGAAAGAAAGTAGTGTTTTTATTATGTTTTATAAGGGAAATGCCCATCTAGAAATAGATGGGTGTTTTTTTTCCATTAACTCAGAAATTATTCTTCTGTTGATTTGTTTGCTGGGTTTGTAGTCTGTTGTGCCTTAGAATTCTCTTCTTTTGTAGCATTTTTAAACTCCTTTATCCCGTTCCCTAATCCTTTCATTAATTCAGGAATCTTTTTTCCTCCAAAAAGTAGCAAAACCACTACTATTATAGGAATTAATTCTGTAAATCCTATTCTACCCATTATTGATTGATTTTATTAAAGTTATTGTTTGTTTTCAGTATCTTTTTTTGAAGCAGGGTTTTGATCCTCTTCTTTTGTAGCGTCTTTGAATTCTTTAATTCCACTTCCTAATCCTCGCATTAGTTCAGGGATTTTCTTACCACCGAACAATAGCAATATTACTGCGATGATTAATACTATATTCCATGGACTAAGCATCCCTAAAAATACCGCTAATGAATTCATACTAAACATATTTATATTATAATTGTACAAAGATAAAACAAAAAGGATTCGCAACAGAGTTAAGATTCTATAATTTTAACACAACCTTATCATAAATATAAGTTGACGCGTTTTTTGATGAAACAAAATGGATATTTCATATCTTTGTTTTTATTTGGAAAAAGTACGTAATTACCAACGGTTGTTCTTTTTTTATCAACAGAAAACAGTATGTCAATTAAATCTTTTTTTGCGAAAATTTATGCAAGATCCGTCTACAAGAAAGCAACAAAATGGATGCAAAATCCGGTCGAAACACAGGAGAAGGTTTTTCAGAAACTTATAAGTGAAGGTGCTTCAACGGTGTTTGGAAAAGATCATTTATTTTCGGAGATCAATGATCATGCTGATTTTTGCAACAGCGTCAACATTACAGATTATGAAGGTTTAAAGCCTTATATAGAAAGAGTTGTAAAAGGAGAAGAGAATATCTTATGGGAAGGAAAACCGATTTACTTTGCCAAGACTTCCGGAACAACTTCCGGAGCAAAATACATACCCATTACAAAAGACTCAATTCCTAATCATATTGATGGAGCAAAAAACGCTTTGTTATTTTATATCCACGAAACCGGAAAAACGGATTTTGTCAACGGAAAAATGATTTTTTTACAGGGAAGTCCGGTTTTAGAAGAAAAGCACGGAATAAAGTTTGGAAGACTATCGGGAATAGCGGCTCATTATGTGCCATCTTATCTTCAAAAAAACCGACTGCCAAAATGGGAAACCAATTGTATTGAAGATTGGGAAACCAAAGTAGATGCAATTGTAAGAGAAACCCAGAAAGAAGACATGAGGCTAATTTCGGGAATTCCCTCCTGGGTACAGATGTACTTTGAAAAATTGGTTCAGGTATCGGGAAAACCAGTCGGAGAATTGTTTGCCAACTTTGATCTGTTTGTTTACGGTGGAGTTAATTATGAACCTTACCGTACAAAGTTTGAAAAACTTATCGGAAGAAAAGTAGATTCTATAGAGTTGTTTCCGGCTTCTGAAGGATTTTTTGCTTTTCAGGATTCTCAAAAAGAAAAAGGAATGCTGTTGCTATTGGATGCGGGAATCTTTTATGAATTTGTAAAAGCAGAGGAGTTTTTTAATGAAAATGCCCGTAGATATACCATAGGTGAAGTAGAACTGCAGGTAAATTATGTTCTGATTATTTCAACCAATGCGGGTCTTTGGGCGTATAATATCGGAGATACCGTAATGTTTACGAGTCTTGATCCGTATAGAATTGTAGTTACAGGCCGTATCAAACATTATATTTCTGCATTTGGAGAACATGTAATCGGAAAAGAAGTAGAACTGGCATTGCAGAAGGCATTGGAAAATACAGGCGTAATTGTAAATGAGTTTACTGTAGCACCACAGGTAAACCCTGAAACAGGATTGCCTTATCATGAATGGTTTATTGAATTTGAAAAAGAGCCTGAAAACATGGAATACTTTTCTTTGGCAATTGACAATGAATTGCGTCAACAAAACGTTTATTATGATGATCTGATAAAAGGAAATGTTTTACAGGTGCTTAAAATAAAAAAGGTGCCCGTCAATGGGTTTCAGGAGTATATGAAATCGATTGGAAAACTGGGAGGACAGAATAAACTGCCCCGATTGTCTAATGACAGAAAGATTGTAGACCAACTAAAAACAAAAAAATAATGCTGAAGATTTGCCGTGTATTTCTGTTATTTGCTTTTCCTGCCTATGCACAGGTTGGCGGTACAGTGGTCGATGGTGAAACAAATGAGCCGATACATTATGCGAATGTCTGGAATAATGATGCATCAGCAGGCGCTACAACTAATGTGGAAGGTACCTTTGAGGTAAAAAAAGCAGTTGAAAATGATGTGTTTATTGTAAACGCATCCGGATACGAAACTCTTTTGACAAAAGCATTAGAAGGTGATACTATCCGTTTGGTAAAAAATCATGTGATGAAAGATGATCTGATTGTGTATCCGGAAAAAACATTACACCATACGATCGGAGATGCACACTATGAAAATTTGTATTTTAATCCGGGTAATATACCATGGATTTATGCGAAGTTTTTTGAAAACACGTCAGAAATCAGACATGTGCAATACCTGAGTAAAGCTATTGTTTATACCAAAAGTATTGTCAATGATGCGACTTTTAAACTCCGGATACTGAAACCTGATGCCGATGGCTGTCCCGGAGAAGACCTCATTGTTGAGCCTATTATTGTTCATGTAAAAAGAGGCAACAAGAAAAATATTGTTGACCTTTTGTCCTATAATGTAAAGATGCCTGAAAAAGGAGTTTTTATTGGAGTTGAGTGGCTCATGACTGATAATAACAGGTTGAAGACCATGACGTATGTGAAAGGACAGGAACTCTTTGAAGATTATCGCTATGCCCCTGATCTCATCAGTAATACGGTAGAAAAATCTTCTGCCTTTAGGTATATGTTCGGAGACTGGTTCAGCAACGAACAATTTATACAACAAAAAGAACCATTAAAAGAAATAAAAACATATATTGATCCGGCTATCGGATTGATTTTATCAAATTAAATAGAATGAAAGAATTAAAAAATATATCAAGAACACGATCACAGGAATCATCTGCTGCGATTGAAAGAATTTATATTACCATGCGCCATCTGTTTAACAGAGGGTTTTATAAGCCAATGGGTGTTTCCGGAGAAACATTAAGAGAAGCATTGTTGCAACTGCGACCTGAAATTTACGGATCTATTGCTGATGAAAAAGTAGAGCTAAATGGTCTGTTATATGTAATAGAGCGTTTGCCGATTGGGATAGAGGAATGCCGTTTTATAAACCTGACTTCAGATGAAGGGTATTCAGAATCGCATTTCAAAGCAATCGTGCCGCCAAAAAGACGCAGAAATTGTTATCGTATTGACGATGAACAAATGAATATAGAAATTACGAGAGGGCGATCAGATATCTATGATGTACTCACGCATCTTACCTTTATTTTTATAGAGTCGCACAAAATCAAGAATCGTATTTTTATTGAAGATGAAGAGAAATTCTCCAGAGACTGGCAAAAGCTTGAACAGGCGGTTTTAAAAGAGGACATGCTTGAGCAGAATGAAAAAGAAGTCGCTATTTCGCATGTTTCTAATATTCTGGGAAGAACATTTTCTGAAATAAACTCTATATATGATCAGTTTGCCGTTTTAGAAAATCCGGACCGTTTTTTACATATTATTTATTGGTTAGGGAAGCTTGCGATTGATGAAGTGGTGTATAATAATAAAAGAACAATTACTTTCAGTCCTATTTTGAGAGAGCGTCTCGGACATCATATTTATGGTGAAATCTGGGCAGATAATATTAAAAATGCTCTGAAAGAACTGAATCTTTTACAACGCCCGATTCATATTATCAGTGCGAATATGCACAGTGTGATGAATTCTATCTTTGCCGTTCCGGTACTGAAATCCAGACTGAAAGATAAGATTGATATTGAGATTTATGAAGAACTGAGCAAGTCTGAGAATGATGTATTGAGAAAAGTAGTCAAAGAGCGCGCAGACCGGGAAGGAATGTTGTTTTTACCGGATACGTCAGGTACCAACATCGATGTGCAGTTATTTGATACAGCGAAGATCGATCCGGAGACTTCCACTCTCGTGCACGCTTTAAAAGGAAAACCTGACGAAGAAAAACCTGTTATTATTGTTATGGATTATGCCTTCGGAGAGCAGGCTTATGAAACGATTGACGAGCTGCTTAAACCGTTTAAAAAAGATGTATATTTGAACGTTGAATCTGTATCTATTATGGGTAAAGCCGGAATTCTGGTTGGAGACAAAGGAGATATTATGATTCCGTTTGCACATATCAATGAAGGGACAGGGGATAATTATCCTTTTGAGAATGAGTTGAAACCGGAAATGTTTGAAGGACATGGTATTCCTGTTTGTGGAGGAACAATGATTACTGTTTTAGGAACTTCATTGCAAAATAAAGATCTGTTGAAGTTTTTCCATGATTCTACATGGAGGGTGATAGGTCTGGAAATGGAGGGAGCTCATTATCAGAAAGCAATTCAATCTGCTTCCAAGATCAGAAAGAGCATCAATCCGGATGTAAAAGTACGTTATGCCTATTATGCATCGGATAATCCTTTGGAAACCGGAAGTACGCTGGCATCGGGCGGATTGGGATCAACAGGTGTAAAACCAACGTATTTGATTACTATAAAAATATTGGAACAAATTTTTAATACTCTCTAAAAATATGAGCGAACCATTTGATGTTAAGAACACTATCCCTCAAGAATCAGAAGTTGACCTTCAACATTTTTCTAATAGGATAAACGGTTTTTATGACCGCTTTATTTATAATATCTATCGCTTATTTCGATTTTTGAAGAGAAATAAATTTGTTGTATTGATTCTTTTACTTATTGGAGGAATTCTTGGCTTTTTTAGCGATCAGTCAAATGATGACCGATCTTTGAACGAAATATTGGTAGTACCCAATTTTAATAGTGTTGAGTATTTGTATAATACGGTAGAAACGTTTGATATAATTGGTTTTAATAATGAGTTGAAAGCATCTGATAATAATGAAGTGCTATACAACATTAAGATAGAACCGGTTTATGACGCCTATAATTTTATTATTAGTGATCGTACACATTTAAAGGCTTTTGAAATATTGAGTGATCGTTCTATAGATTTAGAGAAATATTCAAAAAGTAAATTAGCGTCTAAGAATTATAAATTTCATCTTCTGAAAATTTATACAAAAGGCAATGGTAACACGACTGCTTTGGTTGATAGAATATTAGAGAAGATGAACAATGATAGCTATTTTAACAAACGCAAAGAAATTGAAAAAGTAAATACGTTGAACAAACGTAATGAACTGGCAAAGTCAATTGATTTAATCAATGGTATGTTTCAACGTTTAGGAGAAGAACAGAAAACCAGTGACTTGTCTTTAAATTCTTACAATCAGGTTGGAGATGTTTTAGAAATTAAAGAGGACCTAATTCGTCAGGTAAATGCTACTGATGTGCAATTGATAGAGCAGGATAAAATTATATATGATGCCTCGCGAATTATGAACATTAAGGTTACGTCTTTAATTCCTAATATTATACTCTTTCCTTTCTTGTTTCTTGTTTTATTTCTTATATATGGTTATCTAAAAAGTAAATTTAATCGATTAAAGACAAGCTTCTAATTATGGTATAGTGAGTCAGACAAAACACTCCCTTATTAATTTTATAGTACATGGCGCCGGACAAATTGTAAACCTGTTAGCACCATTTATAGTCATGCCTTATATTATTAAGGTTTGTGGTGTCGAAAATTGGGGTAAAATAGGTGTAGCTACTTCTTTATTTATTGTTCTTTGTTTATTGATTGAGTTTGGTTCTAATTTAATAGGTGTAAAAGAGGTAAGTGCCTATAGGAGTGCAACAAATTATCTGAAAAAATATATAGGTACTTTATATGAATATAGAATGTTTAGTACCATCATTTTATTGGGAATTTGTATTTTTACTTTCTTAATACTAAACGTTGAGGCGGTTTTTTATTTTGGATTGTTGAGTTTAGTTGCCCAGCTTTTTAATCCGATATGGTTTTTTCAAGGGTTAGAAGATTTTAAAACCATTAATAAAATCATTATCATCTCTAAAGTTCTGTATGTAGTACTCGTTTTTATATTAGTAAGAAAAACAGAAGACTATGTATATGTAGTCGGTATCTTAGGTTTCGCAAATACATTGGTGTATGCTTATTATTATAGTAAAATTCCCAAAGTATTCAGTACTTCACAAAAGCGGTTGTTATCATTTGTGAAAAAAAATCAGGCAATAGTCATTTCTAATTTTGCGATTACTTTTTATTCTAATGCACCCGTATTTATAATCAGTATTTTTTTAGGAGATTTTTATACAGGAATCTATAAAATATCGGATATGATCATTACCGTTTTTAGAAGCTATTTAGGCGTGTTTTTTAACGTAAGCTATCCGAGATATTGTTATTTACTACAAGAGAAATGGAGTGAAGGCATACGATATATTAGAAAAATAACGGGTTTCAATATATTATTTTTAGGCTTTGTCACAACGTTATTGTTTTTGCTATATATAGTTGGAATCGATTATTTTAATATAGAAACATCTTTAAAAGAAGGACTTTCTTTATCTAAATATTTATGTTTTTTACCGATCATTATTGCATTAAATATTCCATATTATCAGACCTTATTGTATTTTCATAAGACAAAAACATTGGTAAACTTTTCTTTATTTGGTGCTATGGCAATGTTCGTGTTAGGAACATTACTAACATGGAAGTTTCACTTAGAAGGTACAATTGTTAGCATTTATATCGTTGAAATGTTTATTACATTGGCTATGTTTACAAAGGGAAAACCATTATTAAATGCAAAGTAAATGGTGCATACATTTGTTATATTATTAAACTACCACGGAAGTGAGGATACTAAAGCTTGTATAGATTCGCTTTTAACTCTGACCAATGCTTTAACGATTGTAGTGGTAGATAATTCCAATGGTTTAGAAGAATGGGAAACGCTAAAAGCGTATGCAAAATTTGTTGAAGTACCTTTTCTTTCATTTGAAGAAGGAATCACATCTAAATTTTCGAATGAAAAAATAGTGTTCATTAAAGCACAAAAAAACAGAGGATTTTCCGCGGGAAATAATATCGGTATTTCTTTTGCGTTGCAACAAAAAGCAGCATCCCATTTATGGATATTAAACAATGATACCATAGTGTTGCAAAATACCCTCACAGCATTGATAAAACAACAGCAACAGCAGCCTAAAACAATATTAGGTTCAAAATTGCTCTATTTCCATGACCCCAAGATTATTCAGGCTGTTGGAGGCGTATTTAATAAAAGGTATTATATTTCTGAACATATTGGAGAAGGATTATCGGCTGAAACTCCTAAATCGGAATTGCCAAAAATTGATTATCCTGTCGGAGCTTCTATTTTTGTTTCGAGAGACTTTGTTGAAACGGTTGGTTTATTGGATGAGAATTTCTTTTTGTATTATGAAGAATTAGATTGGGTGTACCGAGCAAAAGAAAAAGGGTATATTGTTGACTGGTGTGAAGATAGTGTGGTATATCACAAAGAAGGAGCCAGTATTGGTTCTTCATACAAAAAGAAGAAGTCTTATTTTTCTGAAGTAGCTTTATTTAATAGCAGACAGAAATTTGTAAAAAAGCATTTTGGTTTAAATACTATGTTTTACTTTGCTACGTTACTCTTATTAATAAATCGCTTGCGTAAAGGACAATTAAAGCTTGTGATGACGATATTTAAAAACACCATACATGGCAATTAACAAGCAAGTTCTCATTTATTTTGTGGTTTTGTTTGCCGCTATATATCAGGATTTTCCGCTGTATAATCTCATCGGAGAGATAGGACGATCACCTATTTTTTTAATGGCACCGTTGATGTTGGTGTACATCTTTTCAAATAAGCGGATCGGAATCAGTATTTATGCCCAGCACTATATTAAATATTTGTTGTATTTGTTTCTGATTTCCCTCATTTTTCTGGTTATATCTTATATACATAATGATTCTTTTGAGGTATTGGATGAAAATATAATTGTAAAAACGATTAAAATGAGTATTTACCCAATAATCATTTTAATCTTATACCAATTTGTGTATTCATACATCAATAATAATTTTAATAATATTACAAACCTATTTACAGCTACTTATCTGATACAGTTGTTTTTGACTGGATATATCACATTAGAAATTTACTTTTTGAAAAAGGCCACTATTTTTCTACCTTTTTTACATAGTTTACCTCATAAATACTGGCGGGTTCGTTTGTTAACTCCTGAAGAAAGCTGGACAGGTACCATACTTATCTTATTTATTTTTATGCCGGTTTTCCTGGTCAATTATGTTAAAGCAACCAAATTCTTTAAGACGACTACTTATATAATGAGTATGTACTTATTCTTTTCGTATGTATTGGTAAGCGAGTCTAAAGGATTTCTTTTACTGGCATTGTTGTCTATATTACCCTTGACGTTTGCATACATTAAGAAAAATAAATATCTGAGAGGGTTATTATACGGTTTGATAATCATTTTTGTGATAGTAGGTATATTTGTAGGTATTACCTTAAAAGAAATTATCCTTGATCAATTAACAACGAGTGGTACTTTTGGTACCCGCTTATCTTCTGTTTTTACATCTGTTGTTGTTTTTGGGATGAGTATTATAGGAGTTGGATGGAGCGGTTTTGTAAATTATTATCCGCAAGTATTAGAATACATTTTGGAGCATGGTTATTTTGACCAGTTTAATTTACAGGAAATACGATCCTATCTTTCCACAACCAAGGCGTTATCTACAAAAAGCGAATTTTTTGACCAACTGATGTATGGAGGTGTTTTTTATTTGTATTTCTTTTATCAGTTTTTTATCAAGCGGTATCTGCAATTGTCAAAAAAACAAAATTTGGATGTTTATTTTTTAAGAATCCCATTGGCTTTTATGATTATGGCAGGAATTGTTTACATTACTTTTCATGTAAAATATGAATTATGGTTTTTCTTAGCCATGCTTGATGTTTTCCAACAAAGACTTAAAACAAAAGAACCTGATGCAGCATAAAAAAATATTAATAGTTTCAGGTTTTACGCCATATCCGGCCAATTTTGGCGGAGCTATAGACGTTTGGGAGCGCATTAAAGGATTGCACCAATTGGGATGGCAAGTGAGTTTACTGGTTACAGATAAAGCGGCTCCAAAAGCAGCAGCATTATCTGTGATAGAAAAAAGGGTATCAAACTTTTATTATGTTGAAAGAAAAAACAGAGCCATAGACATGCTTGGTACTTTACCATTACAAGTACGCAGCAGAGAAAAATTAGAAAAGGTATTAATAAATGACAGCTTTGATGTGGTGTTGCTGGAAGGCGAGTTTTGCTTACCCATTATCAAAAACAAAAGTATTCACTACAAACATTTGGTGATCAGAGTACACAATAATGAATCGGCTTATTATAAAGCATTGGGAAAAAGTAGTATTTCTATCAAAGAAAAATTGTATTATAGTATTGAGGCTGGGCGCATTAAAAAATTTACGGATTGTGCTTTTAACAAAGCAGATCAGTTATGGTTTATTTCTCAGGACGATTTAAAAGAATCAGCATATAAAAAAAAGGGTGTTTTTATGCCTTTTCCTATTAATGAAGAAATGGTACCTGCTTGTATAAAAGAAACCAAAACAATATTATTCATGGGATCTTTGTTCATGCAGAATAATTTGTATGGGTTAGATTGGTATCTGAAAAAGGTACATTTTCATTTATTAAAATATCCGGATTATAAACTCGTAGTAGTTGGTTCTACCAAAGGTAATGATACAGAACTTCGGAGAAAATATAAAGATCACGAACGATTAGAACTGTATTTTAATCAAACAGATTTAAAGCCTTTTTATGATGGAGCTGTTGCTTTTATTAATCCTATGTTTCATGGAAGTGGTGTAAAGGTGAAATCTATCAATGCTTTGGTAAACGGATTACCATTAGTAAGTACTGATATTGGTTCTGAAGGTATCGGACTGACGAGTGATATGTTCTGGATTGCCAACGATGCTGAAACTTTTCTAAGTCAGATAGAAGAACTATTTGGTAATACTCAACGTATTGTGCGTGTTAATAAGGCACAAGAGCATCTGAAAGAAACCCGTTATCTCACTATTTTAGCAAAGCAATTAAATGAAATGGAGTAAACTATATACCTTTAGTACGTTAAGTTTAGGCTTATTTCCGATTGTAAAACTTAACCATTACAGCCTGTTAATGATGATATGGGTGTTGATTTCACTATATATCACGATAAAGAATAAAACCTATAAAAGCATCAGTAAAAAGGATTATGGATTAATAGGTATCATGAGTTTCCCTTTTGTTGCTTTAATAATCTATCTGCCATTGGCGATCGATTATAAGACAATGGGAAATTTACTAAACCGAAGTCTGCCATTTTTGTTATTTAGTTTCTTTTTTCTACTGAATTATAGTTTCTTTTCTAAACAAATGCTAAGAAGAACTCTGGCCGTTATGATTGTAGCTACTGTGATGGTAGTGCTAAAGTCTTGGAACAGTATTTTTTCTGAAGGATTCGGAACATTATGGCGTGAAAATTCCTTTTATAATCCCACGTTCAGAAATATTTTTCAGAATACTACTCATATTCATTTGCCGTATTTAGGACTTATTTGTGTTTTTGCTTCTCTGATACTTGTGTACCAATGTTTCAATGTTCGCAGAATAAATTATATCTCAATAATTACCATTATATTCTTACTATTCAGTGTTTATTTATTCTCTGCACGTATGGCATTGATTTGTTTTTTTATAGGATTTTTAGGTATAGTAATACGGGAGCTTAAATCTTTTATGGCTAAAGTAACGGTGTTTGGGAGTATGATATTACTTATTGGAGTAGCTTTTTTGTATACACCGATGAAAGAGCGTTATCACAATTTGGTTGAGTGGAAAGCACAACTTCCCAACAAAGATATGCAGCCACATGAAGTCAATTATCGATACGCAATTCTGCATTGCACACAGCATGTTTTAAACCAACATTGGCTTATGGGCGTAGGTCCGGATAACGTACAAAAAAGTTTAAACGATTGCTACAAAAGTTTTGATTATGTTGGCTATGATGATTTTCAAACACAAACCTACAATTCGCATAACCAGTATTTTGATTATTGGATGAAATATGGTATAATTGGACTCTTGTCTTTTGTGGGATTTATAGGTTTCTTTATTATCAAAGGTTCTTATTACCACAAATTATTTATTTTATTATTTGCGATTAATTTGTTGACAGAAAATTTATTTGACCGCCAATTAGGAGTGGTTTTATTTACATTATTTAATGCTATTTTTGTAGTAGTTAAGAAACAGCGATTTGAAAAAAGTTTTAGTAGTTGATTGGTTAGACAAATATGGTGGAGCTGAGCGTGTCATTACCGCCTTACAAAAAGCGGCAAATTTTGATCATCTCTATGCACTCGTAAATGTGATGCAACCGGATGATTTGAAAAAAATAAGTCCCACACCACTAAAAGTAACCACTACTTATTTAAACCGTTTTGGAACAGCTTTCAGGACAATGTTTTTTTTGATGCATCATGCTGTTGAAACTATAAAAGTTCCAGAAGAGGTTGACCTCATTGTTTCATCATCACATGCTGTAGCTAAAGGGGTTAAAAAATCAGCAAAACATCAGGTACATATCAGCTATTTTCAGGCGCGCAATTTTAAATATATCTGGGATGATCAGTTTTTATATTTTGGTCGTGCTACTATTTTATTACAACCATTGATTCGCTTTCTTCAAAGAAAAGATGTCAAACAGGCACAAGCCCCCGATTATATCATTGTAAATTCTAATTATGTAAAAAAATGGGTGGAAGATAGGTATAAAAGAATTGCAAAAGTTATATATCCACCAGTAAATTTACAGGCGTTTCCATTAGAAGTACAGAAAGAAGATTATTATGTAGCAGTTGGACGTTTGGTTGCTTATAAACATTTTGATGTCATCGTAAAAGCGTTTGTACAATCTGGTAAAAAACTTGTTTTAGTAGGTGATGGTGCACAAATGAAGGCTTTGAAATTTATGGCAACCGATAATATTATCTTTACAGGATTTGTATCTGAGCACAAAGTTTATGAATACATCAGCAAGGCAAAAGCCTTTATACATGCAGGTATAGAAGATTTTGGCATTGCTGCCGTTGAAGCTCAATCATGCGGTACTCCTGTGATTACATTTGAAGAAGGCGGAATGTTAGAAACCATTATTTCAGAAAAAACGGGACTTTTCTTTAAAGAGCGGACGCCGGAAATGCTCAATCAATGTATAGAAAAATTTGAAAACTATACATTTGATTATGCTCTGATACACCAGCACGCACAACAATTCTCGGAAGCACAGTTTCACGATAAAATGCAACAATATATTTCTGAAGTAATGAAAAAATAGCTTTAAAAGCCGTTAATTATTATGTAATTTTACAAAGTTCGAAACAGTATGATGAAAAAAATACTTATTACAGGGGCAGCAGGGTTTTTAGGATCCCATCTTTGCGATCGGTTTATCAATGAAGGATTTCATGTAATAGCAATGGATAACCTTATTACGGGAGATTTAAAAAATATTGCCCATCTTTTCCCTTCCGAGCATTTTGAATTCTACCATCATGATGTTACCAAATTTGTACACATACCCGGTAAACTCGATTATATATTGCATTTTGCCTCCCCGGCCAGCCCGATTGACTATTTAAAAATTCCGATACAAACATTGAAAGTCGGTTCTTTGGGAACACATAATCTGCTCGGTTTGGCAAGAGTAAAAAAGGCACGTATACTCATCGCTTCAACTTCAGAGGTATATGGAGATCCGTTGGTACATCCACAGACAGAAGCCTATTTTGGAAATGTAAATACCATAGGTCCCAGAGGGGTCTATGATGAAGCAAAACGTTTTCAGGAATCCTTAACTATGGCCTATCATTCTTTTCACGGTTTGGAAACAAGAATTGTTCGTATCTTTAACACCTACGGTCCGCGAATGCGGCTAAACGATGGAAGAGTAATTCCGGCTTTTATGGGACAGGCGTTGAGAGGGGAAGATTTAACTGTTTTTGGAGATGGTAACCAGACACGATCTTTTTGTTATGTAGACGATCAGATAGAAGGAATTTACCGATTGCTTATGAGTGATTATGCCTTACCTGTCAATATTGGAAATCCGGACGAAATTACCATCAATGAATTTGCACAGGAAATACTCAAACTTACCGGAACGGATCAGAAAATAGTATACAAACCATTACCTGAAAATGATCCGTTGCAGCGTCAACCGGATATTTCGAAAGCCAAAGAGCTTTTAGGTTGGGAACCAAAAATAAAAAGAGAAGAAGGGATGAGACTTACATATAATTATTTCCAGTCCTTATCTGATCAGGAGTTATTAAAAGAAGAACACAAAGATTTTACTAAATATATCAACTAAGTGATAAAACAAGTCGGCAGATATTCAAAATACCTCAGGCCTTTTACGGTGTTATTAGACCTTGTGCTACTCAACCTGATAGCGGGTATCATCTTGCCTTTCGGATACATTTCTCCACCGTTTCATGTATTTGTTTCTGTCGTTTGGATCGTATTGAGCTGGATTACTAAATATTACGATATTTATCGTTTTACCAAGCTTATACAGATTGCGAGTAAAGTATTGAAACAGTTTGCATTATTTACTATTTTCTGTTTTGCGTATATTGGATTCATATCCGGCTATATAGCTCCACTTTCTCTATTGTCCTATATAGCCATTACCTTTGTCTGTATTACATTTCTTAAATATGCCATTTTCTCGGGGCTCAAATATTTCAGAAGACATTTTAGAGGCAACCAGAGAAAAGTGGTCATCATTGGTCAGGATCCGATATCCAATCAACTGGCAACTTTTTTTCATGAAGAAAAAGATTACGGGTATGATTGTTTAAGGCAATTTCCAATAACAGAACTTGAAGAAGCACTCCAATACTGTAGAGAGGGAGTAGATGAAATTTATCTTTCCCTTAATAAAATAGAAAGCAAACAAATAAAAAGAGTCATCTTATTTACAGATAACTTTTTTATGAACCTCAAGTATATTCCTTCAAGAAAAGAAATATTATCGAACTCTGCTAAAATTCAGTATTACGGATTTATTCCTGTAATTCCGGAGCGTAAAACACCTTTGGAAATCTATTATAATCGTCTGATAAAACGCACATTTGATATCATATTTTCTATTTTTGTAATTGTATTTGTCATGTCCTGGTTGTTTCCCATTATCGCCATTCTGATAAAACTGGAATCCAAAGGACCGGTATTGTTTAAACAAAAGCGAAACGGTATTTATTTTGAGGAATTTTACTGTTATAAATTCCGGTCTATGATTGTCAATGTTGAAGCAGATACACATCAGGTAATAAAGAATGACAAACGCATAACGAAACTGGGGGCTTTTCTCAGAAAATCGAGTATAGATGAAATGCCTCAATTTTTTAATGTACTTATTGGCAATATGTCGGTATGCGGGCCGAGGCCTCATATGGTGAACCTGACCAATAAATATGTAGAAGAAGTAGAACGGTTTAAGCTGAGACATTTTATAAAACCGGGAATTACCGGAATGGCGCAGACACATGGGTATAGAGGAGAGATAGAAAGTCAGCGCGATATCATTAACCGTGTAAAATATGATGTTTTCTATATTGAAAGCTGGTCACTGTTACTCGATCTCAAAATCATCTACCTTACAGTAAAAAATGCTGTAATGGGAGATAACAAAGCATATTAAAAATGAATATAACAAACACACAACAAATATGAATATTCTTCTTTTAGGTTCAGGCGGCCGGGAACATGCATTGGCATGGAAAATGCTCCAAAGCGAAAAGCTTTCCAAACTCTTTGTAGCACCAGGAAATGCAGGAACCGGTAGCATTGCACAAAATGTAAACATAAATCCGAATGACTTTCAGGCAGTAAAAGAAACCGTTCTTTCTTTTGAGATACAAATGGTAGTAGTGGGTCCTGAAGATCCTCTGGTAAAAGGAATTTATGATTTTTTTAAAAATGATCCGGAGTTGCAACATATACCTGTCATTGGGCCTTCAAAAAGAGGAGCTCAGCTGGAAGGTAGTAAAGAGTTTGCCAAAGAGTTTTTAGTAAAGCACAATATTCCAACGGCCCGTTATGAAAGTTTTACGAAAGATACCGTAGAAGCAGGAAAAGAATTTTTGAAAACCCTTACTCCACCTTATGTATTGAAAGCGGATGGTTTGGCTGCAGGAAAAGGAGTTTTGATTTTAAATGAACTGAATGAAGCGCAGCAGGAGTTAGAAAATATGCTTGTAGATGCTAAGTTTGGAGATGCCTCTTCAAAAGTAGTGATCGAAGAATTTCTTGACGGAATAGAGTTAAGTTGTTTTGTTCTCACAGATGGTAAATCGTATAAACTGTTACCAACAGCTAAAGATTATAAACGAATCGGAGAAGGAGATACAGGTTTGAATACTGGAGGTATGGGAGCCGTATCGCCAGTGCCGTTTGCAGATGCAGAACTGATGCGCAAAATCGAAGAACGCATTGTAAAACCAACTATTGATGGATTACAAAAAGACCAGCTCGATTATAAAGGGTTTGTGTTTATCGGATTAATCAGAGTAGGCAATGATCCGTTTGTAATTGAATATAATGTGCGTCTCGGAGATCCGGAAACGGAAGTAGTACTTCCGAGAATACAATCTGATTTAGTAGCGCTTTTTGAGGCCGTTGCAGCTGAGAAATTAGATCAGGCAACTCTTGAAATTGATCATAGAACAGCTACCACGGTAATGATGGTTTCTGGTGGATATCCCGAAGATTATGAAAAAGGTAAAACAATCACAGGAATCGATACAATAGAAGATTCATTGGTTTTTCATGCAGGAACTGCTTTGAAAAATGAAGAGATTGTTACTAATGGAGGTAGAGTTATTGCTGTTACTTCTTATGGAAACGATTTTAAGGAAGCTTTAGAGACTTCTTATAAAAATGTAGCGAAGATAGATTATGACGGTAAATACTATCGAAAGGATTTAGGATTTGATTTATAAAAAAAAGCAGGTTTATTAAAACCTGCTTTTTTATTTTTATTCTTTTTATTTCAAGAAAGAATGTGCTGTTGTATCTTGTTCGTCTTCGTTATTTGCTTTGAATATTTTTAGTTGTTTTAACCAATAAACGAAAGCAATACTACAGATGATGATAAAAATCCAGTTGAGCGTATTGGCAGCCCACCAATTTGTCAACTCTAATTTTGCCAACCAATCCATAGGAACCATTAGAACGTCTACTGTCAAATATTGAATTGCATTGAAAAATGAAGTCCACATAATATATTGTTGTTAAATTAATTCGAATAAATTATACTTAAATAGTAACTTTGCTACAAAAGTAATAAAATTTATCAACAAGTTATTTACAACACATAAAAATATTATTCAATAAATGATTACAACGTTATTTAGCAAAAGTCGTCCGATAGGATATATGGTAATATCTGTGATGTTACTGATCGTTTATGTACTCAATGTGATGAATGACTTATCGTGGACTGTCGATTTTTATGGAGTTGTAAAGAAATCTATATTGTTTGTATTGATTGTGCTGTCTGTTTTTTTAGTACAATTTATTACCTTTAAAAATCAATTATCAGATCAGAACCTGTATTCCTTATATCTATATGCCTGTTTTTTGATACTGTTTTCATCCTATTTTGACAACTCAGATATCATCATCTCTAATTTTTTTATATTGCTTGCTTTAAGGAGATCTTTTTCACTGCATACACTTAAGGCTTCTAAATTAAAGATATTTGATGCCGCTTTGTGGATCCTTGTAGCCATGCTTTTTGAGCCGTGGACGGTTTTATTTATGTTGCCTTTGTATTTTGCAATATTGTGGTATCTGTCAGAAGATTATAGAAACTGGTTTATACCTTTAGTAGCAGTTTTTTGTATTAGCGTTTTATTCTATACCTATTGTCTGTATACTGAGCAATCCTTTACTGACTTTTTCAGACATCATTTCTTTGTAGATTTTAATTTTTCTTATTTTGAAAATGTTTATCAGAACATTGCTCTGGCCATTTTTTCTTCTATTGTTTTCTTATTTGTAACCTCTCAGATATTCAAACTGCGTTCATTACCTATAAGTGATTATACTACTTATAAAAAAATTCTGATCTGTTTTATAGTTGGAGCTGCTATTTACGTTATTTCAGCTGATAAAAGCAACAGCTTATTGGTGTTTACCTTTTTTCCTCTTTCTATTTTTGGAGCCAATTATGTACAGAGTCTTCCTCGAAAATGGATGAAAGAAACGGTACTCATAGCTATTTTTGTTATAAGTTTTTTCCTGAGTATGGCAGGGTTATAATTTCTCTCCATAGGCAAGATCACCTGCATCTCCCAGACCAGGTACGATATAATTATCTCCGTTTAACCCTTCATCAAGAGTTGCTACCCAAAGGTGACAATGATCCGGAAGGTTTTTTTCAAGAAATGAAATGCCCTGAGGAGTAGCGATAACAACACAGATGTGAATTTCTTTAGGCGTTTCTTCAGTGATAAGTTTGTTGAATACAGCAACAAGGGAGTGTCCTGTCGCAAGCATCGGATCTAAAAGAAGCAAATGTTTTCCTTCAAAAGAAGGAGCGGCCTGATATTCAACTTTAATGTCCATACTGCCATGTATCCGGGAAGCGGAAACAAAACCGTTTTCTGCATCATCAAAAAAATTCATAAATCCGGTATGTAAGGCGAGTCCTGCTCTGAGTATAGAACATAATACTACATTGTCTTCAATGACAGCAGTATTTTTTATTCCCAGTGGAGTCTGAACGTTCACTTCACTATAAGGCAATGTCTTACTCAGTTCATACGCCATTATTTCACCAATCCTTTCAATGTTTTTTCGAAAACGCATACTGTCTTTCTGGACGTTTACATCTCGTAGCTGGGCAAGAAAGTGATTCAAAATACTGTTTTGTTCTGATATATAGTGTACGGTCATTGTTTCTGAATGTTATTAGCGGGATAAAATTATTAAAACTATATTTGTAAATAAAATTTATAAGTATGTTTTCATCGATAGCCTTTCCGATTTTTGAAGAAAGTATCCGCGATTATCACAAATTTGATAATGTAGATCAACCGATTAACAATCCGTATCCAAAAGATCAAATAGAACATTTACTCTATTTGAAAAACTGGATAGATACCGTTCAATGGCATTTAGAGGATATCATCCGTGACCCTCAGATCAATCCTGTAGATGCTTTGGCATTGAAAAGACGTATCGATGCGTCTAATCAGGAACGAACAGATATGGTAGAATATATAGACAGTTATTTCTTACAAAAATATAAAGAAGTACATGCGAAACCTCATGCAAAGATAAATTCCGAAAGTCCGGCCTGGGCTATCGACCGCCTGTCTATTCTTGCTTTAAAAATTTACCACATGAACGAGGAGGTAAACAGAATTGATGCAACTCCGGAACATAAAGTAAAATGTCAGGAAAAACTGAATATATTATTGGAACAACGTCAGGATCTGACAACAGCCATCGATGATTTGCTTGATGATATCCAAAGTGGTGATAAGTATATGAAAGTATACAAGCAGATGAAAATGTATAACGATGATGATTTAAATCCTGTGTTATATCAAAATAAAAAATAGTAACTTTGAAAGGCTTTCTTACAGAAAGTCTTTTTTTTATTCAAGACTATGCAAAAACTTATAAAAATCTTGTCTATACTGATTTTTACAATTCTTATTGTCATCATCGGTGTATTTATCTGGTCATTTTTCAATCCATATGCTCAGGTACTTTTGATTCCTCTGGGTATCCTTAGTATTTATTACGCGTTTCTCTTCGGATTTTGTAAGCTGGTAAATTCCAACAGCCGTTATTTTGAATATATAATGATCTTTCTTATTGTTATTCCTTTAATATCTGTAAGCTACTCTTATGATAGGTTTGTAACCTTATCAATAGATATGCTGAACTATTTTACCCACTAAAATGAAGCATATAATTGTTTTCAGATTATCGGCTATGGGAGATGTAGCTATGACCGTTCCGGTGATCACCGCTTTGGTACAGCAATTTGAAGATGTGGAAGTGACAGTTGTAAGCCGTCCTTTCTTTCGTCCCTTTTTTGAACATTTGCCAAGAGTACATTTTTTTGCGGTTGATGTGCAGGGAAGACACAAAGGATTTTTAGGTTTGTGGCGGCTTTACAGAGAACTCAGTAAGCTAAAGCCCGATGGTTTTGCCGATTTTCATAATGTATTGCGTTCCAAAATAGTGCGTATTTTTTTCTGCCTGTCAGGTATCAGAACCGCTTATACAGATAAAGGAAGAGCGGAGAAAAAGGCATTGACCCGGGCAGAAAACAAAGTATTTAAACCATTGAAAACAATGGTACAAAGACATTGTGATACTTTGTCTGCATTTGGGTTTCAAGTGCAGTTAAACAATATCATACTTCCGCAGCCCAAAGTGTTAAGTGCTAAAATACAGAATATCACTGGGGTTAAAATAAAGAAATGGATAGGAATTGCCCCTTTTGCACAATATAAAACCAAAGTATATCCGGAGGATCTAATGCGGGAAGTCATCCGTAAACTGGCTCTTGATGACCACTATCAACTGTTTTTATTAGGAGGTGGTACAGAAGAAACGGAGCTTCTTAATCAGATGCAGCAAAAACTGGATAATGTGATAGTAGTAGCCGGTAAGCTTACTTTAGAAGAAGAAATGGCATTGATTTCCAACTTTGATCTGATGCTTTCGATGGATTCCGGTAATGCCCATATTGCAGCCATGCTGGGAGTAAAAGTTCTTACTTTGTGGGGGCATACTCATCCGTATGCGGGATTTCTGCCGTTTAACCAATCTTTTGACAATACCCTTACAGCTGATCGCACCCGCTATCCGAAAATACCAACGTCTGTTTATGGCAATAAGCAGGTAGAGGGGTATGAAGAGGTAATGCGCACTATCAGTACAGATGCAGTAGTGGAAAAAATCAAAGATCTTTCCAAATAAAAATAGGGTGTTTATACACCCTATTGAATAACTACCGATTTAATATTAGTAAACTCATATAACGCAAAATGAGACAGTTCACGGCCATATCCTGAATTTTTAATGCCTCCAAACGGCATATTAGGATCGCTGATTACCATTTCATTGATAAATACGGCTCCTTCTTCAAAAAAAGGAACTTTAGATTTAATCAATTCCGTATTCGTAGAGAAAACAGAAACTCCCAATCCAAAAGAAGAGCGGTTGCTTATGGCAATTGCTTCATCAAAGTCATCAAAAGTAATAATAGACGCAACAGGACCAAAAGTTTCCTCTTTAAAAACAGGCATATCTTCTGTTACATCACTCAGAATGGTAGGCGCGTAAAAAGCTCCGTTTCTTTTGCCTCCGCAAATGAGTTTTGCTCCGGCTTCTATACTTTTTTGTACTTGTATCTCAAGCTCTTTTGCAAGGTCTTCTCTGGCCATCTCTCCTATTTCAGTAGAAGAATCGAATTTATCTCCTGTTTTTAATGCTTCAATTTTTTCTTTATATTTAGCTATAAAAGATTCCGCAACTGAGGTGTGAATGATAAATCTTTTTGCGGCAATACAGCTTTGACCTGCATTCTGCATCCGGGCATTTACAGCTGTAGTAACAGCCAGATCCAGATTGGCATCTTTACAAACAATATACCCGTTACTGCCACCCAATTCCAAAACACATTTTTTCAAATGTTTACCTGCAGCTTCAGCTACTGAACGTCCTGTATTTTCACTGCCTGTCAGAGAAACGGCTTTTATCACAGGATGTGCAATGACCTCTTTGATAAGATCACTTTTTAAAAATAAATTCTTATATACCGGGAAATCTATTTTTTTAGAATCAAAAATTTCTTCAAGAAGTAATGCTGATTTTGGAACATTTGAGGCATGCTTTACAACAAACGTATTTCCTGAAAGTAAATTGGGTACTACAAATCGGAATACCTGCCAGAAAGGAAAGTTCCAGGGCATTACGCCCAGCAGTACACCTAAAGGTTCAAAAGTTACAAAACTTTCCTTCCATTTGGTTTTTACGGTTTGTGGTTCTAAAAAAGCTTCGGCATTCTCAATATAATAATCACATAAATAGGCACACTTTTTTACTTCAGCTATAGACTGCGTAATAGGCTTATTCATATCTGCGGTAATGGCCTCAGCGTATTTTTTTGTATCGCTTAAAAGTTTTTCTTTAACGTCTTTGAGTACTTCAATCCGTTCTTTTATGGAAAATATTTTCCATTTCAAGAAAGAACCCTCCATCACTTCAAGGGTTTGAAAAGCTTCTTCAACAGGTATTGTAGACATATTATTTCGTTTTCTATTAAAAATACAAAAAAGAGCCGTAAAACTTACAACTCTTTCATACTTTGTTTCTCAATATATCCTTCGGTCAAATCAGGAAGGGTAACCTTATGCCATTTTGCTGTAGTCTCAAGCACAAAAACTTTGGTACCCTCATGAACTATTTTTTCATTTTTTGAAGTGATTCTCGGTTCTTTTTTTACCGCTACTGTTTCATGAACGATAATACCATACCGTTCATTTTCATGGTACTTTTTTTCTGTAAAAGCTGCTATCAGACTCAGGACAGTTACGACCACGAAAAATAAAATTCCCAAAAAGAAAATTCTTTTTAAAGTACTGTTACTGATAAAGTAGAAGGCAACAAAGCTGAGAAGAATCATAAATGATCCTACAACAGCGCTTACAGCCCATTGATTATAGGTGAAAAATCCGATAGCATTGTGAATAATATGCTGGGTAGACAATTTTGTCTTTGGTTCGAACGTATCCAGCCTCATCTTCTCTGCAAATTTCAGATTGGTTCGTACTTTTTCATTATTCGGATTCAGTTGCAAAGCTTTTTCATAATTATAAATAGATAAACCTACATTTCTCAATTTATAATAACAATTTCCAAGATTATAATAAACAGCTTCTGAAATATAATCGTCTGTTAATAGTTGTTCATACTTTTCTGCAGCAGCGGCAAATTGCTGGTCTGCATACAACTTATTTGCCGAGTCAAAATCTTTTAGAGCCTGCTGATTTACTGCGAATGTATAATTCACACATAACAGCAGCATTATATATAACAATACTTTTTTCATCTGAATTAAGATTTAAACTGTTTTTCCAGATTGGTAATAACATCAAGGGCTTTTGCAAAATCATTTTGCATAGACGTAATATCAAATTGAGAATATCTTGCCATTTCACAGGTCGATTTTATATCGATAAACTGCTGAATATTTTCTTCCTGTATTTTTCTTTGCTGCAACAACTCCCGGATATTTTCATTACTCATTTCAGATGTTTCAATACTCAGTTTGGCTTTTAAGAAGTTGTGTAAACATCTTTCCAAAGCTTCATAGAAACCGTTTTTATCACCTAATTTTCGCTTCGCTTCACCTAAATATTTTTTCGCGAGTTTATTGTTGTTTCTGATGCGGTTGCCTGTAAGATCATTACGCTTGCTGGCTTGTCTTCTGTATCCCAATATCAAAAACGGAATAAGGGCAAGAGGAGCTATTAACAGTGCATAAAACATTTTTGAATCAAAGAAATCGTCTGCCTTTTTCTGTTCAAAAGTAGTTGTTGTTACAATTTCCTGAAATACATCTGCATTGGATAAATCTTCTTTTTTAGGCGTGTTTTGAGGCAGTTCAGGACCTTCTGTTACATCAATCACAATCTCCTGTGAAGTGATGGTTTTGTAGGTTTTTGAGGCGGTATCAAAATATGAGAACGACATTGGTTTTATCGTATATTGTCCTTTATACTGAGGTACAATAACATATTTTTCGCTTTTACTTCCCTCCATACCTGAAGCGATGTTATTACTGACTTTTTCACTGAGTTCCGGATCATATAGTTCCAACGCTGCCGGTGCCAATGGTTTTGGTAAAGTAAACAACTGCAGATTTCCTTTTCCGTTAGCTGTTACCGTAAGTTCAATGGTTTCATTTGCTTTGACAGTAGTTTTATTCGCTTTGACGTCAAAGGTGTAGTTTCCGACTGCACCTGTGAAATTATCCGGTTGGTTTTCAAGTGGTAAAGGTTTTACATTCACTACTTTAGTACCGGTAGAATAGATCTTTTTAGATACGGTCATTTCAGGATATCCGAAGAAATCATAACGGCCTGTAGGCGTTTCTACCAGCAATTCCAGTTCTAAAGGGTCAATTGTAAGTTTGCCTTCTTTTTGTGGTAATAAAACGGTGTTTTGTAAGACTACATATCGGTATTCTTTTCCCTGAAATTTCCCGAGCTTAACTTCCATATCTTTAACCTGAACCGTATGATTCCAGAAATTAGTATATTTTGGAGAAGCTACTACATTAAGACTTTTAAAACCAGCCTGATGGCTTACATAAAGTTTATAGACAACCGATACAGGCTCGTTCAGATACGGATTGGTTTTGGAAACTTCTGCAACCAAATGGATTCCCTGCCCGATATTTTCCGGATTAATTCTTTCCTGTTGAGGCTGTCGTCCATAGCCTCCATATCCCTGAGACTGTCTTGGTTCTTCTTTTACAGCATCACCAACGGTAATAGTAATTGGTTTGGTGCGGTAAATAGTACCTTTATATTCTATAGAAGCAGCTCCGACTGTCAGAGTCCCTTTTTTGGAAGGCGCTAAAAAATAAGAATAACTTTTTCTGAATGAAGTTTTTCCGTTAACCCATGATTGGCTTACAGAATGCATAGGACCGCTGACAACACTGAAATCTTTAAAATCAGGAGGCGAAAAATTGTCACCGTCTTCATTGATGGTAAAGCTGACTTCAACTCTTTGATTGATGCCAATACTATTTCGGCTCACCTGAGCAGTAAAAGAAACCTGTGCGAATAATACATTCGAAACCAACAGGAATAAAACACTAAATAACTGTGCTGTCCACTTCATTTTTACCAATCTTTTGTACCGGATGATTTTACGGGTTTACCTTCTTTATCTCTGTTCTGTAGTCGTTCACGGACTTGTTTTTCTTTATTGTCAAGAGCATTTAGCATATTTTCCATCTGCTGTTTGCTTTGTTCTTGTTTTTGTTGTTGCGGATCTTTTGGTGCCTGATCTTTTTTAGGATCGTCCTTCTTATCTTTAGGATCGTCACCTTTTTCCTGATCTTTTTGGTCTTTATTGTTCTGTTTATCTTTCTGATCCTGTTGGTCTTTCTGATCCTGCTTATCCTTATCTTTTTGGTCTTTGTTATCTTTGTTGTCCTTATTATCTTTATTATCCTTATTTTGATTCGGATTATCTTTCTGCATTTGTTTGGCCAGAGCAAAGTTATAACGGGTTTCCTCATCATTAGGATTGTTCCTCAAAGCATTTTTATAGGCTTCAACAGCTCCTGCATAATCTTTTTTGTTCATAAGAGCATTACCAAGATTATGAGAGATTTTATGCTTCTCTTCCTTCGTTTTTGCATTTTTTAATGCCTGCTGATAGGCCGTAACAGATTCGCTACTCTGGTACTGGCGATAGATGGCGTTGGCTTTATTATAAGCGGGTAAACTGCTCTTAGCTTCTTTTGAAGCAGCTATACGATATCTGGATTCTGCCTGTGAATATTTTCTGTTATTGTATTCCTTATTACCTGTTGTAAGCGCTTTTTCAGCCGATTGTGCTGAAAGCTGTAAGGTACAAAAACCAATTATGATTAATAAATACTTTCTCATCTCTTATCGTTTTTCATTAAAAAGATTCCACTTACTCATCCAGGATGTCTTTCTTTCGAAAATAAATAAATCGGCTATTAATAGTAAAAAGGCAAGACCGATAAACCATTGAAACTGCGATTGGAAATCAGCGATCTGTTGCGATTCAAAGTCCGTTTTTTCAATATTTTGTAAAGTTTTATTTACCAGATCTACTACTTCTGCTGTATTGTTGCCATACATAAACTGTCCGCCAGTAGCTTTGGCAATCTGTTCAAGTGTCGCTTTATTCATTTTGGTTATCACGGTAGATCCGTCAGTATCCTGTTTATAACCAACAATTCGCCCGTTTTCCTTCAGTGGTATATTTCCTCCCTGTTCTGTACCCACACCAATCGTAATGATTTTGATGCCTTTTTCCTTAGCAATAGCGATAGCATTGTCAATCCCTTCATTGTGATCTTCTCCGTCAGAAATCAGGATCATTAACTTTCCTGTTTCAGGATCATCAAAATATTCGCTACCTACTTCAATTGCTTCACTAAGAGCAGTACCCATAGAAGAAACCATATCGGTATTCATATCCTGTAGATACATCTTTGCCATGTTATAATCAGTCGTGATCGGTAACATAGGAAAAGCACTGCCAGCATAACCTACAATTCCGATTCTGTCTGATTGCAGGTTATTAATAATTTGTGAAGCCAGTTGTTTTGTTTTTCCAAGGCGGTTAGGAGCAATGTCTTCTGCAAGCATACTTTTGGAAACATCAATGGCAAAGACAATATCAATACCCTGGCGTTTTACCGTTTCTATACGTGTACCTATTTTGGGGTTTACAAGCCCGATAATAAGAATAAAAAGACTAAATAAAGCAATTATTGCTTTTAAAACCGGTTTTGAGGGCGATGCTTCCGGAGCCAGTTTCTTTAAAAATGAACCGCTACCAAAATCTTTTATTTTTCGCTTCTTCCACAAGGAATTCCATATAAAAAGACCTGCTAAAAGCGGAAGAAGGAGCAATAAGTAAAAATAATAAGTGTTATCTAATTCCCACATAATCTTATATAAATCCTTTGAAAAGGGTACGTTTTAATATGAATTCGAATGCCAGTAAAATAAAAGCCAGCAGCGCAAAAGGACGGAACAATTCATTTCGCTGAACAAATTTTTGCTCGTCTATTTTGGTTTTTTCCAACTGGTTGATTTCATCATATATATTCTCTAATTTTTTTGTATCGGTTGCTCTGAAATACTTTCCTCCGGTTTTTTGGGCAATTTCTTTCATCAGTGCTTCATCTATTTCTACTTTCATCTTTTTATAGAGCAGTTCACCGGATGGAGTAAACTGATAAGGAAAATCTGCCATACCATTAGTACCTATTCCAATCGTATATACCTTAATTTTATATTCTTTTGCAATATCAGCAGCCAATTCAGGATCTACCAATCCTGCGTTGTTTACCCCATCCGTCATCAGTATAATGACCTTACTTTTTACAGGACTGTCTTTTAAACGGTTCACGGCTGTTGCAAGACCTACTCCAATGGCCGTTCCATCCTGAATAATGCGGTCATATTTAATATCAATTAAAGCATTCAGTAAAACATTCTTGTCACTGGTAACCGGAGATTTAGTATAAGCTTCTGCCGCATATACGACTAATCCCATACGATCGTTTATCCGCTCTTTCACAAAATCTGAAGCCACGACTTTCAAGGCTTCCATACGGTTGGGCTTCAGATCTTTTGCCAGCATGGATCCTGAAACATCCATTGCCAATACAATATCTACTCCATTAGTAGATTTAGTTTTACTGCTGGTATCGACAGTTTGAGGTCTTGCCAAAGCAACAATTAATGCAGCCAATGTAAGCAGGCGCAAAACCAGAAAAACAGGCTGTAGTCTGGCTAATAATGTCGGTTTGTTTTTAAAGCCTTCAATAGAGCTGATTTTTAAGGCAACTTTTTGTTTTCGCTTATTCTTAAACCAAACAAATGCTACAATAGGCAACAAAAGCAACAACCAGAAAAAAAACGGATGTAAAAATGTTATATTATTCATTTGTCTGTACGCTTAATTGAATAGATTCTACAATACGCTGTGCAATTTTTGCCCCGTATTCATCTCCCTGATTATACATAATAGCCACTTCCTGAATTCCGTTTTTTTGTATAAAAAGATACATCTCAAACTGCATAAGCTCATTTTTGCCACTTAACGGATTTACGGCTTCAAATGTTCCTGAGCTGCGAACACCGTTGATACCTTCTAAAGTGAATTTTTCTGAATCTGATTTGAAATCCTTTGCATTAAGGATCTGCTCAGTCATTTTCAGCTTTTGATTCATAAGGTCTTCAGCATTTGTGTTTTCATCCGTTTGTGTTGCCGTTGTATGTACAGTAATACTCAGATTTGTTTTTGCATTAGCATACACAAACTGTGCAGTATTTTCTTCTTTATTTTTTTTGGTTGTATTGGGTAATTCAAGTCGGTTGAGTACTTCGGGAGTTTCTATGACAATACCTGGAAATCCGTATTCACTGCTGACCCATTCTCCTTTAAGAAGACGCTTGTTTGACTGAAAAAAATCTATTTCCAGTCCATCTTTTACCGAGTTGAATAAGTAAACGCCACCTGTAATCAACAGAAGCAGAGCTGAAACACCAATTGGTATCCATGTTCTCATCTGTTTTCTCTTGCGGTATCTGCGTTCTCTTAAACGGACTCTTTCAGATTGTTCCTCTGCAAATTTGGGCAAAGCTTTATCTATTGAGATTGAAATAGTTTCGGTTTTTTTCCGGTCATTCTCAATCTCATTATAGGATGGCTCTGATTTGGCAAACTTTACCAAATCGGCTGTTTCTAAAACCCTTTTTAAATCATGGATGATTTCCTTACTCAATTTGATTTTTTTGGTTTTTACAGCTTGTAATAAGAGTTTTATAAGATCTGAAGTTGTCGATTCCTTTGCCGGAATTTCAAAAACTTCTTCAATATATTCTCTTGTAATATCTGTTATTTCAGAGTAATAGCTTTTAATGTCCCCATTCATAATAAGGCGTTTTCCATCTAAAAGCTGTAGCTTTTTAGAAACTCTTTCTAAAGGTGTTTTAAACAGATCATCTTCTGTAAGGTTTTTACTCTGCTGTTTTTTAATGAACCAGTAAACGGCAAATCCAACCACAATACACAAAATCAAAACAATGATGTAATAAATCAGTGATGAGGTATCAGTAGTAGATCCCATATTGGATTTAATGTCATACATCTTTTGTTTAAGGGTATCTACTTTTACATTGGTAACCTCAACATCAAATAAGTTGGTCTGATAATTTTTGCCGTTTACAAGAATACTAAGTCTTGGTACGGTGTATTTCCCGGAGTCAAACTGTGTCAGAGTATATTTCTTAATCAGTTCCATTTTCCGGTTTTCTAAAACGGTATCAATTGCTGAAGATTCTATTACTTCAAAAGGGCCTATATTTTTTACATCGGGGAAAACGACCTTATCCCCTTCACTGGTCTGTGTTTTTATAGTTAAATCAAAAGCAGAACCAATTTTTATCTTAGTAGAATCCACCGATGAAGTTACCGGATTTTGTGCCGATAAGCTTAAAGTAAACCCTAAAAATAATACTACATATAAAAAGTTGCTTTTCATTTTATCGTGCTTTAAAATAGGCTAAAAGTTTTTTTACATAACTTTCATCTACCCGGTTATTGATGATGCCTGCACCAGATTTTGTAAAAGAGTTTTTGAACACATCAGCCATCTCATCAAAATGTTTTGCATAAGCCAGGCGAACATTTTTGTCGCTGGTGTTTACATACATTTCTTCATCAGTTTCAGCATCTTTCATAAGTACAAAACCTACATCGGGCATTTCCTGTTCCCTTTTGTCATAAATCCGTATGCCTGTAATATCATGTTTTCGGGCAGCAATCTTTAGCGTCCTCTCATAATCCTTTGCTACAAAATCAGAAATTACAAAAACAATGGCTTTCTTTTTCATTACCTGAGAAAGATATTCCAGTGCCAGTGCCACATTTGTTTTTCTGCTTTTTGGCTCTGTCTGTATTAAATCCCGGATGATACGGAGTACATGTGATTTTCCTTTTTTAGGCGGAACGAATAATTCTATGGTATCAGAAAATAAAATCAGACCTATTTTATCGTTATTGGTGGTAGCAGAAAAAGCAAGGGTTGCTGCTATTTCTGTAATAATATCTTTTTTGAAATTTTCAGAAGAACCGAAATCCGCTGATCCGCTGATATCAACAACCAGCATCATTGTAAGCTCTCTTTCTTCTTCAAAAACCTTTACGTAAGGTTCATTATACCGCGCCGTAACATTCCAGTCAATCGCCCGGATATCATCTCCATACTGATACTGTCTTACTTCGGCAAAAGACATACCTCTTCCTTTAAAGGAAGTGTGGTATTCTCCGGAAAAAATGTGATCGCTGAGACGTCGTGTCTTGATCTCAATTTTTCGAACTTTCTGTAAAATTTCTTTAGTGTCCATAATTTAATTGAAGAAAAATTCTTAAAAATGTGAAACCTATTTTACCCCGAATACAAGAAATAAAATAGGTTATAATTTTAAGCCAATGAAAATTTATGGCACTTCTATCTCGTTAACTATTTTGTTGATGATGTCAACTGTCGTTACATTTTCTGCTTCTGCTTCATAAGAAATACCTATTCTATGGCGCAATACGTCAGTTACTACAGCACGTACATCTTCAGGAATCACATAGCCTCTTCTTTTTATAAAGGCATAGCATTTAGCTGCTGTAGCTAAATTGATACTTCCTCGTGGAGAAGCTCCGTATGTAATAAGTGGTTTCAGGCTTTCAAGCTTGAATTGTTCCGGATAACGCGTAGCAAAAATAATGTCTAGTATATATTTTTCTATCTTCTCATCCATATAAACTTCTTTTACAGTTGCCTGAGCACGAAGTATCTGATCCAGTGAAACAACCGGATTAATTACCGGAGATGTTCCGCTTAAGTTTTGTCTGATGATGAGGCGTTCATCTTCTAATTTAGGATATTCAATAACCGTTTTCAGCATAAAACGGTCCATTTGAGCTTCCGGTAACGGATAAGTTCCTTCCTGTTCTACAGGGTTTTGAGTAGCCATTACCAAAAAAGGTTTTTGTAAAGTATGGGTGTGTTCACCAATAGTCACCTGCTTTTCCTGCATCGCCTCCAATAGTGCAGACTGTACCTTTGCAGGAGCTCTGTTGATCTCATCAGCCAGAATAAAGTTAGCAAAAATAGGACCTTTCTTGATAGAAAAATCGTTTTCCTTTACATTATAAATCATTGTACCTACTACATCAGCAGGTAATAAATCAGGTGTAAACTGAATTCTGCTAAACGATCCGTGAACAGCTTTTGACAGCGTATTGATTGCTAAGGTTTTTGCCAAACCCGGAACTCCTTCCAGTAAAATATGCCCCTGACCCAGTAAGCCAATAAGCAAACGATCAATCATGTGCTTTTGCCCGACAATCGTTTTATTCATCTCTGCAACCAATAAATCAATAAAAGCACTTTCTCTTTCTATTTTTTCATTAATCGCTCTAACATCAGTGGTTATAGTAGCTGCTTCCATTTTAAGTAATTAGTATTTTTTGTGCTTACAAATTGATAAATTTATTTGAATTAAAGTTGTTAATAAATGGTTAAAATAGCCATAGCCTTATTACCTTTAAGTATGATTTATGAATTTGTTTTTATAATTTTAAGAAAAATAAGATAACCCCGTGTTAAATAAGCGATTACTTATTAAAAACTTGCTGGCTCATCAGGACGAAAATAGCTTTTTTGATAAGAAGAGACAACTTAATCTTCACATAAAAGACGGTAAAGCCAAATTTGTAAAACACATTTGTGCCCTTTCCAATTCCAATCCACACAACAATTCTTATCTGCTGGTTGGTTTTGAAGACGAAACGAATGAGATTATAGGAACTGATTTTTATGATGATAGCCACATTCAAAATCTGGTAAATGCTTTTTTGGAGCATCCACCAAAGATCCAATATGAAAATATTGTTTTCCCACATCTTTCCAATGATAAGGTAGTGGGGTTGATTACTATTTTTCCAAAAAGAGGGATCAGTTTTTTTAAGAAAAAAGCATTGAATATAAGAGAGGGTACTGTTTTTTCACGCATTGGAAGCACTACTGTTCCTGAATATATAGAACAGGTATTTGACAATAAGGAGATTGTTGAGAGTATTGAAAAGAATTCGCGAAACAGCATGAAGGAAATGATTGATCACGTGGTCACTTTTCTTACCAGTACACATCAGGACATGCGGCCTAAATATCATGTGTTTAAAGAATATTTTATCGTTTGCTGGGCAGGAAAAGCGACCTACAAAAGAGGACAGCGCTTTTTATCAAGAGTAGATATTGCTCTGATAAACGAACAGCTCAAACTCTTCTATTCAGCTCTGGATGAAGTAACTATAGAATATAATGAAGATGAATTTATCATCACTGAATTTGTAAAACTCGGTTTAAAAGATTCTACGTCTCACTATCCTTTTAGCCGGCAAACCATCACTTTTAATGAAAATATTACTTATAAAATCCAGTCCGAATTAATTTTCAGTCCGCCAAAATACAATCAGCGTATGCTGCATCATATCTATAATTCCAATCTGGCATTGCTGAATAAACTCCATATCGGGCAGAGGCTATCCGAATCAGAAGAGAAAGATATGAACAATCTGTGTCATGCAATGATGATCTGTTATCTAAACGGTTTTAAAGATGCTAAACGTTTGTTAATTGAGTACAAACATGAACTCAAAAACCATGAAAATAAGGATATTTACATTTCCTTTAAAGAAGTAATGCGTATCTTACGCAAGTTGAAATACGAAACTATTAATGAGTAATACATTTGTTATAGGCGATATTCATGGCGGGTTGATCGCTTTGAAACAAGCTTTAGAACGTGCGGAAATTAAAAAAAACGATCAACTGATTTTCTTAGGCGATTATGTTGATGGCTGGAATGATTCAGCTCGTTTGATTGATTATCTGATGGAACTGAACACTCAGTATGACTGCGTTTTTATGCAGGGAAATCATGAAGAAATGGTGTTGAAATGGCTCAGGTATGAAGAAGATAATGAATTGTGGCGATTTCACGGAGGACAATCTACCGTTGATGTATACAAATTGCTTACAAGAGAAGTAAAAGACCGCCATATTACCTTTTTTAACTCACTCAGGGAATATTATTTAGACGATCAAAACCGTTTGTTTGTCCATGCGGGGTTTACCAATCCGAAAGGAGTAGAATTTGAGTTTTTCAGACCGTTGTTCTGGTGGGATCGTACCTTATGGGAAACTGCGATGGCACTTGATGAACGACTACCAAAAGATGACATACGCTATCCGTCAAGATTTAAGCTTTATAAAGAAATTTTTATCGGACACACTCCGGTTACGCGTTTTGGTCAAAACACACCGATGCATTGTGCCAATGTATGGAATATGGATACCGGAGCGGCGTTCAATGGAAAAGTGACAGTCATGAATGTAGATACCAAAGCTTACTGGCAGAGTGATATTGTACAAGAACTCTATCCTGAAGAAAGGGGTAGAAATTAATATATTTGTAAAAAAGAACATGAAAAAAATTGTTTTATCCATCGCCTTTTTTGGCAGTATATTCAGCATGAATGCTCAGGCGCTGAATGAGGTTAAATTAAATATTTTTAATACGATTGTCAACCAGTCGGTAGAAGTGGGATATGAACACTTTATCGATCGTGACCAATCGGTAGGAGTTGATCTGATGATTAACGATCGTTTTTCTTACTGGTCAGAAAGCGGTAAAAGTGGTAAACTCAAAAAATTTAATACCAACAGTATTGCTGTAAACTATAACTTCCATTTTGGAGGAAGAAGTGGGGAACATGCTTCCGGTATGTATGTGTCACCATTTTTGAAATACCGTTTCGGAGATTATGAGAAAGATATCAACGGAGGTGCAAATCGTCTTGAAGTTGATATGAACTCTTTTATCATAGGAGTAGGGATGGGATATAAAATAGTAAAAAATGATGCTTTTGTGATAGCACCATTTGTCAATATAGGTCGAAACTTCAGTCAGGAAGTAACAGATGAATTTTCGGGCATCGAGTTCAATGCGGGTATCAATTTAGGATTCCGTTTCTAATAAAAATAGCAAGTATACACTTGCTATTTTTTTAATATCCTAATTTTTCACGAACCCTGTTGAGTGTGGCAGTAGCAACCTTACCGGCTTTTTCTGCTCCAATGAGTAACAGTCTGTCCAGTTCGTCCAGATTATTCATATAATACGTATATTTTTCACGAGCAGTTTTAAAACGCTCTGTAATCAAATCATATAAGGCGGTTTTGGCGTGACCATATCCGTAATTACCAGCTAAATAGTTAGCTCTCATGACAGCTGTCTGCTTTTCGGTTGCCAAAAGGCGGTACAAAGCAAATACATTACACGTATCCGGGTTTTTTGGATCTTCTAAAGGAGTCGCATCCGTAACAATTGCCATAACCTGCTTTTTTAAAGCTTTATCATCTAAAAAGATATTGATATAATTATTGCGGGATTTACTCATCTTATGTCCGTCTGTTCCCGGAATAATCATTACATTCTCCTCAATTTTTGCTTCAGGCAGCACAAATGTTTCTCCCATTTGGTGGTTGAATCTTGAAGCAACATCTCTGGTAATCTCTATATGTTGTAATTGATCTTTACCTACAGGTACAAAATTAGCATCGTACAATAATATATCGGCAGCCATCAGCATCGGATAAGTAAATAATCCGGCATTTACATCGGCAAGATAATCCTGTTTATCTTTAAAGGAATGTGCCAGTGTCAGACGCTGAAACGGAAAGAAACAACTCAGGTACCAGGTTAATTCTGTTGTCTGAACCACATCTGATTGTCGGTAAAAGGTCGTTTTCTCTACATTCAAACCACATGCAAGCCAGGTTGCTGCCACACTATAGGTATTTTCTCTTAAAATTTTCGCGTCTTTTATCTGAGTCGCCGAATGCAGATTCGCAATAAAGATGAAAGATTCGTTTTCAGGATTGTTTGCCAGTTCAATAGCTGGTAAAATCGCACCTAAAAGATTTCCTAAATGTGGGGTTCCTGTACTTTGAACACCGGTTAAAACTTTTGCCATTTTGTGATTAAAAACTAAATTGAAAAGCAAATTTAGCCTTTTTAAAATAAACTTAAAGCGCCAAACACGAGAAATACTATTTATATTTTATAAATTCGTGCATAAAAACACCCGTATGCTTTTTTTTAAAAATCTGTTTTGGATTCTTTGGAAAATATGGTTTTACGTACTGATGCTTATTGTCATCGTTGTACTGTCGCCTTTCTTAATAATCACCTTATCATCAGATAAAACGTATAAATATTTTTTTGTTTTGGCGCGTATATGGGCCAAAGCTATTTTTTATGGAATGGGATTTCGGATGGAAATCATCAAAAATCAAACATTCAATCCAAATCAGAGCTATATGCTGGTAGCCAACCATACTTCAATGATGGATATTATGCTGATGCTGATTCTGGTAAAAGACAATCCGTTTGTATTTGTTGGAAAAAAAGAATTGGCAAAAATTCCTATTTTTGGGTTCTTCTATAAAAAAGCCTGTATTCTGGTTGATAGAAGCAGTCCTAAAAGCAGACATGATACTATTGTAAGGGCAAAAGAAAAACTGGCTGCAGGACTGAGTATCTGTATTTTTCCTGAAGGAGGCGTTCCGGATGATGAAACCATTGTTCTTGATAGTTTTAAAGACGGAGCTTTTCGGCTGGCCATAGAATTTCAGATACCGATAGTACCGATGACTTTTACCGACCTTAAAAAACTTTTTCCTTTTCGTTTTTTTGCCGGAAGACCTGGAAAAACAAAAGTGTATATCCATGATTTTATTGAAACTGAGGGATTGGTTCAGACAGATAAGCCATTTTTAAAAGAGAAAGTGCGCAATGTAGTGTTGATGCCTTTGGAAGCTTCAAAACATATAGAAAAAAGAGCCGTTGTATAACGGCTCTTTTTTTATTCAATCAATGAAGACCATTCGAGACCGCTGATATCTGTAAGTTGTATCCGGGCAATATTTTCTTGTGTGGTAATCGGTAAGCTTATAGATGCTTTTGCACCCAGGGGTAATAATAAACTGTTTTTGTGAGGGACAATTTTTGCAACATAAAAATTTTGAATCTGATGGGGTTTCAAGGTGCGCAGTTCCTGCATAGACCATTCTTCGATTTTTTCATTATTTTCGTTGTAAGCAGCAATTTCAATAAGAAAGGAACCGTATACATCAGCCCCTTCAACACGCATTACCGTAAAATTCAGATAGCCTTCACGGGTATACACATTGCTGATTTCAAGTTTTGGTTTCACTGATTTATTATGTAGTGTTCCGAAAACGCCTCCGTGAAAATACTGATTCGTAAAAAGAGTAAGCACCGTTATACAGATACTGCCCGTGAGAATTATCTTGTTTTTTGTTTTTGCAGTCCAGGACAATATTCCGGAACCGACATAAGCAAAACTCTTTTTTTGAGTAAGAGGGTGCTGTTTTTTCAGCAGATAATAATCCACTGAATATTTTCCGCTGCCTGTAAGCATCAGTACAAAACCAGAGGCAACACCCAGTACACCGATCTGCCATTCATCAAGACAGGTGGTGCCCAGCCATCCCGATCCTAATAAAATACCAAGAGCAAGGTTAAAGACACCAAAAGCCATCAAACGGGTGAAAAGCCCCAAAATAATCATCAGACCTACAAGGGCTTCGATGATTGTAAAAATAACCATGGCATACCAAAGAGTTTCCGGATGGGTAACCAGATATTCAATAATGGGTTTTATCCCTAATGCATTCGGTAAAAAATGATTGAATTTTTCTCCGATATATCCGGCTTCTTCCGGATTTAATTTATTTTCTAATACGATTCTTCTCCAAAAAGCGGAAAAATAAGTCCAGCCGATAACCCATCGGAGAACCAATGTGAGGGTTCCTGCTTCAAAAGCAGTTTCTTTTATATTCTTTATCATAAAAAGTGTTATATAGTTTGTGTAAAATCTTTTATTGGATCAACAAACTACAAGGCAATTTTTATGTTTTTGAAGAGTAAGTACAATGGGATTTTTAGGGGATAATACGTTTCGGAAATTCTGAAAACAGTTTTCTGAGCACCATAATCAGATGATAGCGTACCATTTGAGGGAACGGAGGCTGACGTTGTCGTTTTTTGGATTCGGCTGCTGGTCCTTTCTTGTGCTTTGTAAACAGAACAATGAAAGGAAGAGGTCGTTTTACTTGCTGCAATGTTTTTGCTCAGCGTGATATCCAGCAGAGATTCTATGGATTTTTTTGTCTGACAAGAGGCTATAAAGAAAAGAAAGACACTCAACCATACGATTGACTTTTTGAAAAAAAGATATGTGCCGTTTTTCATCATATCAACAAATATACAAAAAAACGCTGCCGGAAGGCAGCGTTTATATGCTTATTGATCTTTATTCTTAATCGCTTCTTTGATTTTGTCTTCCAGTTCTTCCTGTAATTCAGGATTATCTTTTATCAAACTTTTTACAGCATCTCTACCCTGACCTAATTTGGTATCTCCATAGCTAAACCATGAACCGCTTTTTTTGATGATTTCAAAATCAACAGCCAAATCAAGAATTTCTCCTACTTTAGAAATACCTTCTCCATACATAATATCAAATTCTGCCGTACGGAAAGGAGGAGCCACTTTATTTTTGATCACTTTTACTTTAGTTCGGTTACCCAACACGTTGTCTCCGTCTTTAATCTGTGTAGATTTACGGATGTCTAAACGTACAGAAGCATAGAATTTCAGAGCATTTCCACCTGTAGTCGTTTCCGGATTACCGAACATAACGCCTATTTTCTCACGCAGCTGGTTGATGAAAAACACCGTACAGTTGGTTTTGCTGATTGTAGCCGTTAATTTTCTCAATGCCTGTGACATTAAACGGGCATGAAGTCCCATTTTGGAATCTCCCATTTCTCCTTCAATTTCACTTTTAGGAGTTAATGCCGCTACAGAGTCAATAACAACAAGATCAATAGCACCCGATCGGATCAGGTTTTCTGCAATTTCCAACGCCTGTTCTCCATTATCAGGTTGAGAAATGATGAGGTTCTCTACATCTACTCCTAATTTTTGAGCATAAAAACGATCAAAGGCATGTTCTGCATCAATGAATGCAGCAATACCGCCTGCTTTTTGTGCTTCTGCAATTGCATGTAATGTTAACGTGGTTTTACCTGAAGATTCAGGTCCGTAAATTTCTATGATTCTACCTCTTGGGTATCCCATTACTCCCAAAGCTAAATCTAAGCCTAAGGATCCGGACGGGATCGCTTCCACTTCTTCGACTGCACTGTCACCCAACTTCATTACAGTCCCTTTACCGTATGTTTTATCCAGTTTATCTAAAGTAAGCTGTAATGCTTTCAATTTTGCTTCTTTGTCTGCGCTCATTCTTTTATATAATTATTAAAGGTAAAAATACGCTTTTTTCGGTTACAAAAAAAGAAGTTTACCTGCTTTATAAAAACAGTTTTTATTTCTTTATTTCATTAAAAACAACCTGTGGAAACTTTTTGTGAACTTCTAAAAAGTATGTGAAAAAGCCGTTATGAGATTAGAGATTTCAATAAAAATTATTATCTTGAATAAAAATGAAAAAATTATGAATAAGAAAATTTTATTAAGTATCCCATTGATGTGTTTGGCCGGACTTGTTTCGTGTAATGATTCCAATAAAAAGGAAGACGGTAACGGTACGGTTGTTGAAAATCATGACAAACCAAAGAGAAAATACGATAAGGCGCAAGACTTTACGTACACCAACTGGAATCTGAAAGACAATGATTCGGTTAAGAAAACATTTAAGCAAAAATTTACAGCACAGGAGCTTGCAACCATAGTCGCTTTAAACCGGGTTGATAAAAACACGTTCCATACTGTTGATGTTCTTACAATTCCGGACAAATTTGATGATGATTTTATGGCCTATTCACCTTTTCCGTTCACGGTAAAAAGCGCAGATAAAATCAATAAACTGGTTGTCTTTTCTTATCCGATACAGGCGTATGGGGTTTATGAAAACGGTGAACTTGTGAAATGGGGACCTACCAGTATGGGTTCCAAACAACATAAGACACCGGAGGGATTATATTTTACGAATTGGAAAGGAGAAGAAGTACAGAGTACTTTTGATGATGAATGGATTCTTAGATGGAATTTTAATGTACAGAATGAAGAAGGAATCGGATGGCATCAGTACAGTCTCCCGGGATATCCTGCCTCTCACTCTTGTTTACGCTTGTTAGAAAGTGATGCAAAATGGCTTTATGACTGGGCAGATGAGTGGATATTGGCGGATAAAGAAAATGTTGAAGCGAAAGGTACTCCTGTTATTGTTTACGGAGCGTATAATTTTGATGGAGAGAAACCATGGTTGCAACTTGCGGCAAATAACAAAGCTAATGATATTGCTACAGAAACATTGGATGGTCTGATAAAAAAATATGAACAAGAGATTTTGAAAGAACAGGAAAACAGAGCCAAAGTTGTAGCAAATAAGCCTCAAAAGCAGAAAGAGACAAAATCGTAATTTTTTGAATTATAGAGTCAGACAATGAACCTTGGAAGTTCTTTTTCTGTTTTTATAATTTATAGTATCAGAGCCAGATACATGTTTTTTGTATCTGGCTCTGATAATTATCAAAGTACACAAGCCTCATCGTTTAAACGTTTTTTGGGTAAGATTTTGTTTATATATTGAAATTTAGTTTATTTGTTAGAGAAGAACTCAAAAAGGCTCACATCCGTATTAAAAAGGCCGCTAAAATAGTAATAGTACTTATTCAGAGATGATGCTTCGATAAAGCAGAATTTGTTCAGACGATCTTAATTTCAATCATAAAAAGCATGGTTTCAAAAACCGAATAATCAAAATATGGTAACACTTTTTATAAAAAACATGGTATGCAACCGTTGTGTCATGGTCGTTCAGAATGAACTTGAAAAACTCGGAATCTCTTTTGTTAGCATTAAGCTTGGAGAAGTAACTCTTGAGAATGACCTTTCGATAAAAGAAAAAGAGGTTTTAGAGCAAAATCTTACGGCAATTGGCTTTCGGCTGATTGACAGCAAAAAAAAACAGGTTATTGAACAAATAAAGAATCTTATAATTGATCTGGTCCATTATCAGGATACAAGCCTGAAACACAATCTCTCAGAACTTCTGAGCAAAGAGTTACAATTTGATTATAATTATCTGTCCAATTTATTTTCTGAAGAAGAAAACACAACCATTGAAAAATACTTTATTGCTCAAAAAATAGAAAAGGTAAAAGAACTTCTCGCTTATGATGAACTTTCACTAAGTGAAATTGCGCAGCGTTTAAATTACTCCAGTGTTGCCTATCTGAGCAACCAGTTTAAAAAAGTTACCGGGCTTACGCCCAATCATTTTAAAAATCTAAAAGAAGAAAAAAGAAAACCATTAGACAATCTTTAATAAAATGTAAAGGCAATTTTTTCAAAAAAGGTTTTAATCTGCTAACTATATGTTTATTCTTAAAGTAAATTTTACAAATCTTTCCTAAAATAATGTAATAATAAACTGCTTGTTTGTTGCCAACTTTGTCATGTAAATATAGCATACAATATTATATTATGGCAACGAATGACAACCAAACCATTTTCCTGCCTTTGGAAAATGTCGACAGTGAGCATTGTGCATTAATCGTAGATAAAGGATTGGCACAGGTAAAAGGCATTGAAAGCCACTCTGTAGAACTCAACAACCGCAGAGCCGCCATCACAGTAACAAACGCAAAGGTTGTGACAGAAGCTGTAAAAGCGATTGAAGATCTCGGATATGGTGTTACAACAGTTAAAAATACATTTCCTGTATTGGGAATGACATGTGCATCTTGTGCCGGCAGTGCAGAAAGTATCGTAACATACGAACCTGGTGTAATAAATGCTTCCGTAAATTTTGCTACAGGAAATCTAACCGTAGAGTATCTTCCAAATGTAACAGATGCCCTAAAACTCCAAAAAGCAGTTCAGTCTATAGGGTATGATTTGCTTATTGAAGATGACAACAAACAGCAGGAAACACTTGAGGCAATTCACGAAAAGAAATACCTGGTATTAAAAAACAAAACCATTTGGGCTGTTCTGTTATCGCTTCCTGTTGTGGTTATAGGAATGTTTTTTATGAACATGCCTTATGGCAATGAAATCATGTGGTTATTTTCAACACCGGTAGTATTGTGGCTGGGTAAGGATTTCTATATCAACGCATGGAAACAGGCAAAGCATCGCTCGGCAAATATGGATACTCTGGTAGCTTTAAGTACAGGTATTGCATATCTGTTTAGTGTTTTTAATATGGTGTTTATGGACTTCTGGCATCAGAGAGGGTTGCATGCCCATGTGTATTTTGAAGCAGCGGCAGTGATTATTGCTTTTATTCTCTTAGGCAAATTACTGGAAGAAAAGGCAAAAGGAAATACTTCTTCCGCTATAAAAAAACTTATCGGTTTACAACCTAAAACGGTAATAGTCATAACACCGGAAGGAGAAGAAAAGCAGACTGTTATTGAAGAAGTCAATGTAGGGGATATTATTTTGGTAAAGCCGGGAGAAAAAATAGCCGTTGATGGTATGGTAACCTCTGGAAGTTCGTATGTTGACGAAAGTATGCTGAGTGGAGAACCTGTACCAGTATTCAAAAGTGAAAATGAAAAGGTATTTGCAGGGACCATCAATCAAAAAGGAAGTTTTCGGTTTGAAGCTGTAAAAGTCGGAAAAGAGACCATGCTTGCCCAAATCATCAGAATGGTACAAGATGCTCAGGGAAGTAAAGCACCGGTTCAGAAACTGGTCGATAAAATAGCCGGAATATTTGTTCCTATCGTAATTGGGATTGCTTTAATAACTTTTGTTTTATGGCTGATCTTAGGAGGTGATAACGGTGTAGTTCAAGGATTATTGGCTGCTGTTACAGTATTGGTTATTGCTTGTCCATGTGCATTGGGTTTAGCTACACCCACTGCTATTATGGTAGGTGTAGGTAAAGGTGCCGAGCAGGGAATCCTGATTAAAGATGCGGAAAGTCTGGAGCTTGCAAAAAAAGTCGATGTTATCGTTTTAGATAAAACAGGAACCATTACGGAAGGAAGACCACAGGTAACCGGAGTCAGATGGCTGAATAATGACATTACTTTTCAAAATGTATTGTTAAGCATTGAAAAACAATCCGAGCATCCACTGGCGGAAGCAGTAGTGAAATATATGGAAAACGTATCAGTAACCTCACTATCAGGATTCGAAAGTATCACGGGAAAAGGAGCCAAAGCACTTCATAATGATGAATATTATTTTGTAGGAAACAAAAAACTACTCGCAGAAAATAATATTACGATTTCCAACGAATTACTGGAACAGGCAGAACAATGGAGTATAGAGTCTAAAACCGTTATCTGGTTTTCTGATAGCAAAAAAGCATTAAGTGTGATCGCAATCTCTGATAAAATTAAAGAAACGTCAGTTGAGGCCATCAAACAGATGCAGGAAATGGGGATTGTTCTTTATATGCTTACGGGAGACAATGAAGCTACAGCAAAAGCAATTGCTGACCAGACAGGGATTCAGCACTATAAAGCTGAGGTTTTGCCGCAACATAAAGCAGAATTTGTGAAAAAATTGCAACAAGACGGCAAAGTAGTCGCCATGGTTGGAGACGGTATTAACGACAGTACTGCACTGGCAACAGCAGATGTAAGTATTGCTATGGGCAAAGGAAGTGATATTGCAATGGATGTTGCCAAAATGACCATAATTTCATCTGATCTGACTAAAATTCCACAGGCGATTCGTTTATCTAAACAAACTGTTGCAACCATAAAACAAAATCTTTTCTGGGCATTTATCTATAACCTTATAGGTATTCCTGTTGCTGCGGGTATCCTTTATCCGATTAATGGATTTTTGCTAAACCCAATGATTGCCGGAGCTGCAATGGCATTAAGTAGCGTCAGCGTTGTGAGCAATAGTTTACGATTAAAATGGAAAAAATAAATACATTATCTGATAGCATAAAATATTTCTGTCATGATAATTACTTAAGAATGTTTAACACTAACAAAAGATTAAAAATGAAGAATATAACAATAAATGTGTCTGATATGCAAACTCCGCATTGCCAGACAACCGTAAGCAACGCAATTACAAAAATTGCAGGTGTACAAATTCAATATTTGGAAGCAGGTAAAGTGTCTGTTTTTATCGAAACAGACCAACTGGAAAATGAGGTAATAAAAACCATACAACAAGCAGGTTATACGGTAACTCCTCGGATAAAATAACAATATAATACAGAAAAAACGGAGTACGTTTTTAGATGTTTACTCAATTTATTTTATGTAAATACTCCGTTTTTTCTAACGAATTAAAAAAATAAGAAAAAATGAAAAAACTAACATTAAATGTGTCTGATATGCAAACTCCGCATTGCCAGACAACCGTACGAAATGCCATCAAGAATATTGAAGGTGTTCAGATTCAATTTGTTGAACCAGGTAAAGTATCTGTTATAGTTGAGAGAGATCAGCTCGAAAAAGAACTGATAAATACTATTCAAAAAGCAGGTTATACTGTGACAACTTAGGATTAAGGCATTTCCTGATAGGTCTGCAATGGGACGTTGTAACGACTTACAGGAAAATATAGGAATTTTTTTTTAAAGTAGTGCCGACGGTTTTTTATGAGCTGTCGGTACTATCTTTCTTACTGCAAAAACAGGAGTTTAGATCTTACCTGATTCTTCTTTAAAAATAAAATACTGGAATTCATGAAAAACACTTCAAAATTGTTAATCAAAGGTATGGTGTGTAACAGATGTATTTATGTACTTACCGATGAATTGTCAAAATTAGGATTACTTATTTCTGAAATACGACTTGGAGAAGTTGTTCTTAAAGAAAAAGCTGCTATTGATGAACAAATGATCAGAAATGTACTACAGGAGATAGGTTTTGATATTCTCTATAATAAGAAACAGCAATTGGTAGAAAAGATAAAAATAATTGTTGCAAGGGCAATTTCAGAGCAGATGAGTACGGGAGAGAATATTAAATTTTCTCTTCTTATCAGTCGTGAATTACATAAAGACTATGATTCATTGAGTGCTCTATTTTCATTAGTACATGGGTCTACTCTTGAAAAATACATCATCTCTGAAAAACTTGACAAAGTGAAAGAATTGCTCATGCATACAGATCAGTCTTTATCTGAAATTGCTTATACTTTAGGATATAGCAGCCCTGCACATCTTTCTAATCAATTAAAGAAATATACAGGTTTTACCTCTTCTTATTATAAACAGTTGAAACAAAACTGACCACTTCATTATAGAGAGTTCGTATATTCTACTCTTTCAACATTTCTGTAATAGCAGAAATTTTACAAATTAATTCGATAATAACGTAAAACTAATACCCTTGGTTTTTTTCAACTTTGTACTATTAATAAATAATACGTAAATAAAATGGAACAGAAAGATATTAAGTTCAAGACAAATATAAACTGTAGTAGTTGTGTAGCAAAAGTTACTCCTTTTCTGGATGCTGTTAAAAGTATCTCTCACTGGGAAGTGGACACAAAAAACAGAGAAAAAATACTGACGTTAAGATCTGATGGTGCCAATGAGAAAGAAATCATCGAAAGCGTACAGAAAGCAGGATTTAAGATTGAGCCTTTGATATCCTGCAACAGTTAAAAAATATAAATGATAATTTAATAAACAATAGTGATGAGAAAGAGTCTGTTTTTATTTGCTGGTCTGTTGTTAGGATATTCAGCACTGGCACAAAATACGAAAACGTTGTTTAATAATTATATCAACGTGAAAAATGCTTTGGTAAAAGGTGATGGTAAGTCTGCCAATCAGGCAATTGAAGTGTTCTATAAAAGTATTAAAGGAGAAACTAATTTTGTTTTGAAAGATGCTTTGCTAAAAGCTACTGAAAAAATGAGCAAGTCAACAAATCTTGAGAAGCAGCGAACTGCCTTTAATGATGTTTCTACTACTTTATGGCAAGTTGTAAAAGGTTCTGATAAAGTAACTCAGCCTGTTTATTATCAATACTGCCCAATGAAAAAAGCATATTGGTTAAGCGAAGAAAAGGACATCAAAAATCCCTATTATGGTTCCTCTATGCTGACCTGTGGCACGGTGGCCGAAACAAAAAAATAAAAAAACCGGTGAAAATATTTTTCACCGGTTTTTTTTAAACAATACATTATTAGAGGAGCAGAAAGTAAAGCTACTTTCACCATCTCCCTATTAATAGCCATTTTGAATGTTTCTGATATAGGATATAAAAAAAATGTGTATTTTCATTTAAAAATTGGAGATGAGAAAAACACTTATATTTACTACAATCAGCCTGTTATTTTTGATGTTGGGCAGCTGTAAAAAAGAACAAAAAGACGAAATAATTCCTGATCATGATACAATTCGTTCGCATCCGGCAGAAAAAATAGATTCATTGACAATCAAAGCACAAGACAGTATTGCCAGAGAAGACAGTCTTCAGCTTGTTAAAAAGAAAAGAGCTGATAAATATGCCATATATAATGGACAAGAATACATGTCCTGGCCCATCAAGGTAAGTGATTCTTTACGCAAAGCCTTTTACAAAAAATACAGTAAAGAAGAGATATATATCATTGCTGCACTAAATCGTATTGATACGGATAATATCAACAGAAGAGATACGATTATTGTACCTAAAGAGGTGCGAACTGATATTATGAGCTACTCTCCCTTTCCGCATGAGCTTACTATATTGGACAGTATTCCTAAAATTGCTGTATTTTCTTATCCGATTCAAGCGTATGCGTTGTATGAAAAAGGGGTATTGGTGAAATGGGGACCTACCAATATGGGGAAAAAGACAGCCCAAACACCCAGAGGACTGTTCTTTACGAACTGGAAAGGCAGAAAAATAAAGAGTACTGCAAATGATGAGTGGATTCTCAACTGGAATTTTAACATCAGCAATTCCGGAGGCGTAGGCTGGCATCAGTATGCTTTACCGGGATATCCTGCGTCTCATTCTTGTTTGCGTTTACTGGATGCTGATGCACAATGGATGTATAACTGGGCTGACCAATGGGTACTCGAAAACAAAAACACCGTAAAGGTAAAAGGTACTCCGGTTATAGTTTATGGAGATTACGCTTTTGGTAAAAAGGGAATATGGAATGACCTTGTAAAAGATCCGCAAGCAACCACAATCTCAGTTTCGCAAATGAATGAAGTGATCAGTAAGCATCTTCCGGAAATAAGGAAACAGCAAAAGATAAGGGAGCTGTATAATGAAGAAAAGCAGCTTCAGAAATCAGATAAACAGGCAGAAACGGCTAAAATATCCAAAGACAGTCTGTAATTATATAATTCAAAGACCTTTATTCCAAAGGTCTTTTTTTATTTTATAAAAAAACATGTAATTTTGCAGAGAATTCTTCCATTTAGAGTTCACAGAAATAAATTACTTACACTTAAAAGTTTATAGCATGCAACTGTACAACACTTTAAGCGCTGATGAACGCGCACAATTAATTGAGCAGGCAGGACAAAAAAGATTAACCCTTTCTTTTTATGCTTATGCAAACATCCAGGATCCCCAAAAATTCAGAGACGACCTATTTATTGAATGGAACCGATTAGATGCCTTAGGAAGAACGTATGTTGCCCACGAAGGAATCAATGCACAGATGAGTGTGCCTGCAGAAAATTTTGAAGCTTTCAGAGAAACGTTGGAAGTGTATGACTTTATGAAAGGCATTCGCCTGAATGTAGCTGTAGAACAGGATGACTTGTCTTTTTTGAAACTGACGGTTAAAGTACGTAAGAAAATTGTTGCTGATGGTCTGGATGATGCTACTTTTGATGTAACCAATAAAGGAATTCATTTAAAGGCACAGGAATTTAATGAACTTTTAGAGGATCCGGATACGATTGTTGTTGATTTCAGAAACCATTACGAGAGTGAAATAGGACGTTTTAAAAATGCCATTACACCCGATGTGGATACTTTCAGAGAATCGTTACCTATTATTGAACAACAGCTTGCCGCTCATAAAGAGGATAAAAAACTGCTCATGTATTGTACCGGTGGAATCCGTTGCGAAAAAGCCTCTGCGTTCTTTAAACACAAAGGATTCAAAAATGTATTTCAGTTAGAGGGTGGTATTATTGAATATACCCGACAGGTAAAAGCAGAAAATCTGGAGAGCAAGTTTATTGGGAAAAATTTTGTTTTTGACCATCGTTTAGGAGAGCGAATTACAGATGATATTATCGCAAACTGCCACCAGTGCGGTAAACCATGTGACACCCATATCAACTGCGCTAATGAAGGATGCCATCTGTTATTTATTCAGTGCGATGAATGTGCAGAAAAAATGCACGGATGTTGTTCGGATCGATGTATGGAAATTATCCAGCTGCCGGTAGAAGAGCAAAAGAAACTCAGACAAGGTGTTCAAAAAGGCAATTTGATTTTCAAGAAAGGAAAATCATCTGCGCTTACGTTCAAAAAGGAACGCAATATCTTTGAAGAAGTCAAACCGGTACGCGTAGCCAAAGTAACTGAGATTCGGAAGAAGAAACAAACGGAAAGAAAAATATTGGTTGGTAAAGGACAACATTATTTTACCAAAGCTTCTGTAGCTCAATTTTTAATTGAACAAAAGCAACTCAATATGGGTGACGAAATCATTATTCAGGGGCCTACAACCGGAGAAGAACGCATGGTGCTGCATTCTATGAAAGTAAACGGTAAAGAAGCAACCAAAGCTGTTGAGGGAGATAAAGTAACATTTGAAGTGCCTTTCAGAATCAGACTTTCTGATCAGTTGTTTGTAACAGAAAAAATATAAATCACAAAAAGCAAATAGCAGTATTTGCTTTTTTTATTTTTAAGCTTATGAAAAAAATTTATTATTTAAAGACTTGTGATACCTGTAAGAGAATACTTAATCAGATTGATAATCTGGAGCAGTTTGAGTTGCAGGATATCAAAGAAAAGAGCATTACGGTAAAACAGTTAGAGGAAATGTATGCTCATACCAACAGTTATGAAAAACTGTTCAGCAAACGGGCAAAACTTTATAAGGAAAGAGGCTTAAAAGATGAGGTTCTGTCAGAGAATGACTATAAAAATTATATTCTTGAGCATTATACTTTTTTAAACCGTCCGGTAATCTTTTACAAGGATAAAATGTTTGTCGGTAGTAGCAAGAACAGTGTTGAAGAAGCATTGAATATGATTAACACCTAAACAGGATTTTTAACTGTTGTCTTTTGAGCAGATAAGTTATTTATCCGGTATCAGAAAGAATAACTGTGCTGTCAATTATTATATTCAATAAAAACCATGGCTATAGACCATGGTTTTTACTTTTTTATTTTTACTTTGAAAGATGTTTTCGTACTTCAGGAGCTACTCTTGTACCGAATAGTTCAATTGATTTCATAATAAGCGAATGATCAGGTCCGCCTACATCAATCTGTCCTACAAAACGCGTATGATTAAATATTTCGTGCTGCTGTAGTATTTTGTCAGTGATTTCTTCCGGACCGCCCATAAAGTAAGCTCCGTCCGGTGCTGCTGTTGCTTCAAATTGCGCTCTTGAAAAAGGTGCCCAGCCTCTCTCTTTACCAATATGGTTCATTTGAGCCGCATAATATGGAAAATAAACATCTCTTACAGAAGCATCATTCCCTACAAACAAATGGGAATTGACGCCAAGCTGATAGTTTTCTTTTGAATGCCCGTTTGCAAAATACTGTTCTTTATACATTCTCAGTAAAGGTTCAAACTGTACCGGATAGCCTCCTATAATTGCAATTGTCAGCGGCAGTCCTAATTTTGCAGCACGCAATACAGATTCGGGTGTACCACCTACAGCGATCCATACCGGCAATTTTTGGTGCAGCGGTTTTGGAAATATTTCCTGATGCTTTATAGGGGCTCGGAAATGACCTTCCCAATTGATGATTTCATTATTATTCAGGGTTAGTAATAATTGCAATTTTTCTTCGAATAAACGGTCATAATCCTTAAGGTCATAACCGAAAAGAGGGAACGACTCAATAAAACTGCCTCTGCCTACCATGATTTCTGCACGGCCGTCTGATATCAGATCAATCGTTGCAAATTGCTGGTATAACCGAATGGGGTCGTCGGAACTTAAAACAGAAACGGCGCTTCCCAATTTGATGTTTTTGGTAATCGTTGCAGCTGCTGCGAGTACGGTTTGTGGTGATGAAACGCTATAATCCGGGCGATGGTGTTCTCCCAGTCCGAATACATCCAGACCAACTTCGTCTGCCAGTTTTATTTCTTCCAGCATTTCTTTTAAACGTTGCTGTGCTGTTTTTCTTTTTTGTGTTTGTGAATTGTAGGCCAAGTCACCAAACATAGAGATACCCAATTCCATACTGATGTTTTTATCAAAGTTATTTTAAATATCCCGAAAAACTCTTAATATAGATTATTTTCCTTGAAGCCCCCTTTTTAAACCGTTTTTTGGTGATACTCTTGTTTTTTATACAGCTTCAAAACGTTGAGCTGTTCTTTGTTTCCCTTTCTTATCATATATCGGTACAGCGTTGGGTGCAGGGAAGCAGCTTTTTGTTGTAATGAATTCATCATTGTGATAAATTTTACCCATCGGATAGCCTTTGTATAAGGTAATCCTAACTTTTTACAACTCTCCTTTCCCAACAAGAAATTATTATAGCCCAGATTGGTGTACTGTACAAAATTTTTAAGATATTGAGATTTTGTAAAGGTGACCCGTTGAGGTTCTTCGTATAGGGAATAGGCAAGTGAAATGGAATCTTCATCAGCACCTTTCTGTGTTTTACTCCAAAGAAATAGGGCATCAGCTGCCTGAGTTTCCGTATCTGCAAGTAAATGTTCAGGAATTCCTATAAGATACCCAATATATTTCCACAGATGCAGTACTCCGGCAATCTCTTCTTTTGTTGGCTTCAATCCCAATTTTTGAAGACCGTCAAGAAATACTATGGAAAAACCTAAATTAGTAGCCAGCATGTCCCATGTATTCAGAGGTCTGCCCCAATCTTGTGTTTTCCAGTCCGGTTGTCTTTCAATCATGATTCGCGAATACGAATGAATAAGACGGGTAGTAACTGCGCTGAAAAAGCCTTTTTCTTTTATTTTCATACCGTCTTGTGCAGTAACATTTATCCAGAAAACGACTGTGTCAGACAATCTTTTTACCGCTCCTTTTTTTAAGGCTCCTGTAAAAATCAACGGCTTGTTGATGGCTGATGATTCGTAACCGCCCATCAGACAATAATTGCGGAGCGTTGCAAGTCCGGATGTACCTGTTCTGTTACAAAAATTGCTGCCTTTTTGGAGCAAATCTGTATCCAGCCATTGGGGAAGAGAGAAAATTTGCTCTAAGAAAAGTTGGGTTTCTGAAGAATAGGTTTCTTTATTCAGAGGATAGGTGGCCAGCATCTGATGCAGCTCTTTCATGCCTTGCTGAAATCCTTTTTTTATAAGAAATTCTAAAGCTACTGCATCGCCGATAGCGTCTGCTTCATAATAGTAAGGTACCATTTGCTGTGCCGCTTCAAGTTTTATTTGCGGTGACAGATGATGTGCTAAATAATTTGGTTTCTCTGTATTCCAATAACTGGAAAAAGCATTTGAATTTTTAGGAATATGACGCGATGGTAGGTCCATATTTTTTTCTTTCCATAAAATTACACAAAAAAAGCCGGACTTCACGAAGTCCGGCTTTTCAAGAAATATAAATCTAAGGATTAAATTAAAAAAGATCCAATAGTAAGGCCGGATAAATACCGATGATGATATTTAAAGTGATGGCCAGAACTGCTACAAATTGATAAATAGCACTATTGGTAACTTCCGGTTCTTCTGTTTCTGCACTTTGGCTGTACATAGCAGAAATTACTTTAAAATAATAGTATATACTGATGATAGAGTTGACTACTCCGAATATGACTAAGGTTATATAACCATTTTCCAAGGCATTGTTTAATAGAAAGAATTTTCCGAAGAACCCTGCAAAAACCGGAATACCTGCCATAGATAATAACGCCATGGTAAGCACTGCTGCCAAAACAGGTTTTTTCTTTCCTAAGCCTTTAAAATGCTTTATTAATTCATCTTCTTTTTTGCTGCATACCGACATGATTACTGCAAAAGCTGCAATTCCTGAAAGGGCATAAGCTGAAGCATAGTAAAACAGGTTGGCATTGGCATTTTCTATTACCAAAAGGGCAATCATCATAAAACCTGCATGAGAGATTCCTGAATAAGCCAGCATTCTTTTTATGTTTTCCTGACGCAGTGCCATAACATTTCCGACACACATGGTTGCAATCGCTAAGAAGACCAGAAGATAATGGAAGTTTTCCGGTAAAATGGGCTGAAATGCCGTTAATAATTTATAGAAGGTTGCTACAGCAACTACTTTTGCCAAAGTACTCATAATTGTTGTAGTGAGCATTGGAGCTCCCTGGTAAACATCAGGTGCCCAGAAATGGAAAGGGAAGGCTGCAATTTTAAATAACATTCCGATACAAATAAGTACAATACCAAGATACAGCCAGGTTGGAGCGGTAACTGCTGTAAGGCTATTAGAGATGGTATTCATATCAAATGAAGCCGTAGCACCATATACCAAAGCGATTCCGAATAACACAAAACCGGAAGCAAAGGAACCCATTAAGAAATATTTCATTCCGGACTCATTACTTTTGACATCTGTTCTGTCGCTACCTGCCAAAATATAAAGGGTGATGGATAAAATTTCCAAACCGATAAAAAACATGGTCAGATTTCCGAAGGTTACCATGGAAACAGCCCCTATCAACAAAAATATTTTTAAGGATACATAATCCGAAATCTTATCATAATGCGGCTTGTAAAAGTCTTCACTAAGCATTACTATAAAAACCGTCAATACAATAAACAGGCTTGTATACAGCATATTTGATTTGTTTACAACAATCATATTGTGGTAGTAGCCTGCTTCGTTAGCCATATCACAGATTGATATTCCCAACGCAGCCAACAAACCGATAATAGTAAGCGGTACAATAATTTTACGCAGGTTTATTATTTCTAAAACCAATATTAAAACGGCTAATCCTGCTAAAGCAATTAATGTATTCATATGTCTATTTTATTAAAATGAAACCGTATTTCGGGTCATTTTTGATCTTTATTTGTTATACAATCGATGTGAATAAGAGGTCTGTAAGTGGTTTTGGGTACAGTCCGAAAAAGATAACTGCAGCAGCTAATACAGCTAATATCAGACATTCGTTTGTATTTAAATCAGCAAACGTATTTTTGTTTTGCGGACCCAAAACGGCTTTCTGAAACATTTTCATCATATAATAAGCACCAAGTATGATGGTGGTTCCTCCCAAAAGTGCATACATAAGGTTTATCTGAGATAAACTGTATAGTATGGTAAATTCTCCGATAAAACTGAAAGTTCCCGGTAAACCGATAGAAGCGAACATGAATATCATGAAAAAAGAGGTAAACTTTATTGCCTGAGATCGGATACCACCCATTTCTCTGATGGTATAAGTCTGATATCTTGCATAAATAATTTCTGTAAGAAAGAAGAGACCTACGATCACCAGTCCGTGTGCGATCATCTGTAATACTACACCATGATATCCGTCTGTTGTGTAAGTATATGCTCCCGCAGCAATAAGGCCTACGTGCGCCATAGAGGAATATGCCAATAATCTTTTGAGATTGGATTGCCTTAAAGCAATTAAAGAAGCATATATAACACCGATAAGACAAAGGATGATTACGGTATTTAATATGCCTTCATTCATATTTGGTGTCAAAGGTAACTGCCAGCGTAAGATAGAGTAAATTCCCATTTTCAGCATGATTCCAGATAAAAGCATCGTTCCTATAGCCGGAGCTTTTTCATAGGTATCAGCCTGCCAGGTATGGAAAGGAAAAATAGGGATTTTAATAGCGTATGCAAGGAAAAAGCCTAAGAATATCCATGTTTGTTCTGTTGAACTCAAAGCAGTGTTTACTAAATCTGCTAATAAAAAACTTCCTGTTTTCTGGTACAGATAGATGAAAGCTACAAGCATGAAGAGCGATCCTGCAAAGGTGTAGATAAAGAATTTAAGAATTGCTTTTTTACGCACTTCCCATGTATCACTACCCCACAATAGGGCAATAAAGAAAATTGGTATCAGAGCCAATTCCCAGAAAATATAGTAAAGAAACCCGTCTGTAGCAAGGAAAGTACCTGTCATAGCAAATGACATGAATAATACCAGAGCGTAGAGAATATGAGGGTTTTTATAATCTTTTTTAATGGTGGTAAGCAGGATGACTGGTGTTAGAAAAGTATTCAACAAAACCATCAACATGCTTAGTCCGTCTGCTTTTAAAGCAAAAGAGATGTTTGGTTTTGAAATCCACTGTACCTGATAAGAGATATCTGTACCATTATTGAACTGATTTAATAAAAACAGCGAAAAACCAAAACCGAGAATACTGAATAAAAGGGCTGTTGTATGTGCCAACTTTTTGCCGGAAGCTAAAGTAAGCAAAGCGCCGATTAGTAGAGTAAGTAAGATAAATGTTACGTTCATTTTATATAAATTATCTTGCTATGAATAAATAATAAATAATCACACAGACACCGATGACGAATGCAAATAAATACAATCCGATATTTCCGTTTTGTGCTTTTTTTCCTTGATAAGACAATTCGTCTGCAAATTTTGCAAACCCGAAAACAACTCCGGAGATTATTACTTCCGTTACTTTTTTAAAGAAATTCCCTAAAATGTTAAGCGGCATAATAATCAAGAAATTATAGATGTTGTCTATATAGTAACTGTTTACCAATACTTTATGAATACCGTTTGACTGGTTGTCATTCAATGGCAGTTCCTGTTTTTTGATGTACTTGCTGTATGCAATTCCGATACCTATTAAGGCTCCTATTACAGCTACTCCCATAAGAATGTATTCTGTAGTTCCCAAATGATGCGGATGTGCAGCTGCATTGTTAAGGATTACAGGAGCAAGATACGTGTTTAACCAACTGCTGCCCGGTAAACTGATGGCTCCGCCTATGATTGCTAATACTGCAAGGATGATCAACGGCATTGTCATTGCTGCAGGGCTTTCGTGTAAATGATGTTTTTGCTCTTCCGTACCTCTGAATTTGTTGAAGAACGTCAGGTATAGTAATCGGAACATATAAAAAGCAGTCATGATAGAAGCTAAAGAACCGATCACCCATAAAGTGATGTTTTCGTGGAAAGCCACCATAAGAATTTCATCTTTGGAGAAGAATCCGGAAAATGGAGGAATACCTGAAATGGCTAACGAGGAGATTAAAAAGGTAACATACGTTATTTTCATCACATTTTTTAATCCTCCCATATGGCGCATATCCTGCTCACCGTGTATGGCGTGTATCACTGAACCTGAACCAAGGAAAAGGCATGCTTTGAAAAAGGCATGTGTGATGACATGGAAAACGGCGATCTCATAAGCTCCGAATCCGAGTGCCATAAACATAAGTCCCAATTGAGAAACAGTAGAGTAGGCCAATACTTTTTTGATGTCATTCTGAACAAGACCGATAGAGGCAGCTACCAAAGCAGTAAGACCTCCGACCACAGCGATAAGATGTTGGACATTCGGTGTAAGATCAAATAAGAAATTTAGCCGTGTGATCATAAAAATTCCGGCAGTTACCATTGTTGCTGCGTGAATAAGAGCAGAAACAGGTGTTGGTCCTGCCATTGCATCCGGCAGCCATGTATAAAGTGGTAATTGCGCACTTTTTCCTGTAGCAGCGATGAAAAGCGCCAGGTTTGCACAGCCCAGCAAAGCAAGTGTTGAAGTAGCAATACCACCGGATAAGCTTTCACGAAGTTCCATGAAATCTACGGTTCCGAATGAATATGCAATGATAAAAGTTCCGATCAGAAATCCTAAATCTCCGACACGGTTCATGATAAATGCTTTTTTAGCAGCATTGTTGTATTCCTGATTCTGATACCAGAACCCGATGAGCAGGTAGGAGCATAAACCAACTCCTTCCCAACCGATGAACATGATCAGAAGGTTGCTTCCGGTAACCAATACCAGCATGAAAAACACGAACAAATTCAGGTAAGCAAAAAACTTATGAAAGTTTTCGTCTTCTTTCATATAACTCGTAGAGTAGAGGTGTATCAATGATCCGATTCCCGTTACAAATAATAACCATAAAACCGATAATTGATCAAAATAAAAAGCAAAATCAATTTTAAATTTTTCTAAGGTGATCCAGTCAAACAGATGAAGTCTTACCGGCTCCTGTGTTTCTTTGATCTGTAAGAAAAGAATAACTGAGATCACAAAAGAAATAACGATAGTCAGTGTTCCGATGATTCCCGATAGATTCTTTCCTATGGTTTTTCCAAAAAAGATATTGATTAAAAATCCGATAAAAGGTACAATCAATAAAAGCAGCAAAATATTTGTATCCATCTATAATTAACCTTTTAAATTTTTTAATTTATCGATATCTATTGAACCGACGTTTCTGAAAATAGCGACCAGTATAGCCAGTCCTATAGCAACTTCAGCGGCTGCTACCGCCATGGTAAAAAATACGAATACCTGTCCGCTCCCATCCTGATGATAGTTTGAAAAAGCAACTAACAGCAAATTGGCAGCATTGAGCATTATTTCAATAGACATGAACATAACAATGGCATTTCTTCGGTACAAAATACCAAATACACCTATACTAAATAGCAGTACTGCCAGATAGATATAGTTTTCGATTCCTATGATTTGTAATATATTTTCCATAGTTATACCGTTTTTTTATCTTTTTTAGAGATGAGTACAGCTCCAATCATGGCCATCAGTAATAATACGGCTGCCATTTCAAACGGAACGATAAATTCATCCAATAGTATTTTTCCAAGCACTTCAATAGACTGATAATCCTGTCCTGAATTTACATAGCCGTCTATGGCTGTTGCATGCTGTGCCAATACAGAAACTAATAATAATCCTACCAGACAGAAAGCAACCACTGCTGTTATTTTTGTAACAATCGGTTTTGATATTTCATTGCTGATGTTTAGGTTCATAAGCATGATGGTAAACAGCATTAGAATCATGATGGCTCCAGAATACACAATAATGTGAACCATAGCTAAGAATTGTGAATTCAATAAAGCATAATGACCTGCAATACTAAAAAAACTGACTACGAGCCAGATGGCGCTGTGGATAGGATTTTTACTTAAAATTGTAATCATTGCACTTCCGAGCGTCAGCGCTGAAAGAATGTAAAATAATATCTCTATCATACTATGCTAATTTTTGAGTATTCTGAATGGCTGCATCCAATGGCATTACCAATTGTTCTTTTCCAAAGATAAAATGTTCTCTGGAGTAATCTGCATGCACAATCTTTTTAGATTTTGTAAGATAGATGGCCTGTTTCGGACATGCTTCTTCACACAACCCGCAAAAGATACAACGCAACATATTTATCTCATATATCTCAGCATATTTTTCTTCTCTGTACAGGTGCTTTTCTTCCGGTTTGCGTTCTGCTGCTTTCATGGTGATAGCTTCTGCAGGGCAAGATAAAGCGCACAATCCGCAGGCTGTACAGCGCTCACGACCTTCTTCATCACGCATAAGTGTATGCTGGCCTCTGTATACATCACTAAACGGACGTTTTTCTTCGGGATAGCTTATGGTCACTTTCTTTTTAAATAAGTGTTTTAATGTTGTAGCGAGTCCCTTAAAGATGGCTACAAGGTACAGACGCTCAATAAAACTCATTTTTTTATTGGCAACCTGTTTTTTTCTTCCTGATAATGATATGGTTTGTATAGACATTTTCAGTAGTTTATTGATTTAATAAAATAACCACAGCGGTTATAATAATATTGATTATCGCTAATGGAATAAGCGATTTCCATCCTAAGTTCATTAACTGATCGTATCGGAAACGCGGAATTGTCCAGCGAACCCACATATAAACGAAAAGGAAGAAACATATTTTTGCAAATAAAACAGCAATTCCGATTCCGTTTGCCACATTAATACCCCAGTTTTCTGCTGCCCATGTCATACCCGGATAGTTGTAAGCTCCGAAATATAAAACGGCCAACAGCGTTGAAGATATAAACATAGCTGCATATTCTGCAAACAGGAAGAATCCCATACGCATGGACGAATATTCAGTATGATACCCTCCGATAAGCTCTTGTTCACATTCTGCCAAATCAAATGGCGTTCTGTTGGTTTCTGCAAATGAACAGATGAGAAATATTAAAAATCCAAGCGGTTGGTAAAAGACGTTCCAATGCCATTCGTTCTGGTTGGCTGCAATTTCTCTCAAACTCATAGAACTATGCATCATAAGCAGCGCTACGATAGATAACCCCATCGCTATTTCATAAGAGATCATTTGTGAAGCAACACGCATGGCACTCATCAGAGAGTATTTGTTGTTAGATGCCCATCCGCCAATCATGATTCCGTAAACGCTAACGGATAATACGGCAAATACATACAGCATTGCTACATTGATGTCAGTTGCCTGCAAGATCACCTCGCGTCCGCCGATGATGAGTTTGTCTCCCCACGGAATTACAGCACTGGTCATCAATGCCATCGTCATGGAAATCGTTGGTCCTAATACAAATAGGAATGTATTAGGAGTATTTGGCATAAATTCTTCTTTTGAAAAAAGTTTTAGTCCATCTGCAAGTGGTTGAAGAATACCTCCTTTACCTGCTCTGTTGGGACCTCTACGATCCTGTATCCAGGCAGCAATTTTTCGCTCTGCCAGTGTACAGTACATAGCAAATAGCATAGTAATGGCAAAAACTACCAATATGATGACGCCTTTTTCTATAATGATTGCTTGCTCCATACTTATTGTTTTAGCGTATTACCTTCGTTCAACGGAACGTCTTTCATACTGATTTTTTTACGATCCAGATCACGTCCCATTAAAATCTGCTTTTCCGTTGCGATTTTTACTGTATCCATTTTTCGGGTGTAATTGTTCTGATTGATTACAGAGAATTTTTCGAATTTACGAGGACCTTCTATTACCCAGTCATTTACTTCTTTGTGATCGAAACGGCATTCGTTGCAGATGAATTCTTCAACTTCATGGTATTCATCCTTTCTCGCTGTTACACGTTGTATTTCATTTCCAAACATCCAAAGCGTTGTTTTTCCACAACATTTATCACAATCTCTATGAGCATTGAAAGGTTTATTGAACCACACTCTCGATTTGAAACGGAACGTTTTATCCGTTAATGCTCCTACAGGGCATACATCGATCATGTTTCCTGAAAACTCATTATCTATTGCTTTGGAAATATAAGTAGATATCTGTGCATGGTCACCACGTCCGATAACTCCGTGAGAACGGCAGTCTGTAAGCTGGTCTGCCGTATACACACAACGGTAGCACAAAATACAGCGGTTCATGTGCAGTTGGATGTTTTCTCCTATGTTTTCAGGTTCGAATGTACGTTTCTCTTCATGAAAGCGTGTTGCTTCTTTTCCGTTGTTGTAGCTCAGGTTCTGTAAATCACACTCTCCTGCCTGATCACATACCGGACAATCCAAAGGGTGGTTGATCAGCAAAAATTCGGTTACGGATTTTCTTGCTTCCGTTACACGTGGAGAGGATGTACTTTTCACTTCCATGCCATCCATCACTCCGGTTACGCATGATGCCATTAGTTTTGGCATCGGACGCGGATCAGCTTCACTTCCTTTTGATACTTCTACAAGACAGCAACGACATTTTCCTCCGCTGCCTTTTAGTTTAGAGTAATAACACATTGCCGGCGGAACTACTTCTCCACCGATCATACGAGCAGCCTGGAGGATCGTTGTCCCCGGTTCTACTTCTATTTCGTGTCCATCTATTGTAACTTTCATACTCTTTAGTTATTACAAGCTGGCTTTTAGGCTTGACTTTTTTGTTGTTTTTGTTATGTTATACGGTTTGTCCCTGTAAAAAGTGTTTTACTTTCTCAAAAGGTTCGGCCGTAAAGTGGTCTCTGTTTTTGATTTTTTCAGGGAATCTGATATGAAATTCAAATTCATCTCTGAAATGGCGTATCGCTGCCGCTACCGGCCATGCCGCAGCATCTCCTAATGGACAAATCGTGTTTCCTTCGATTTTGCTCTGGATATCCCATAGCAGATCGATGTCTTCCATACGGCCTTGTCCGTTTTCTATTCTCCACAAAACTTTTTCCATCCATCCTGTTCCTTCACGACATGGCGAACACTGTCCACAACTTTCGTGATGGTAAAAGCGGGCAAAATTCCATGTATTTCTAACGATACAACTGGTATCATTATACACAATGAAACCTCCTGAACCCAATGATGAACCGGTTGCAAAACCACCATCAGCCAATGATTCATAGGTCATAAGGCGATCTTCTCCGTTGGCTGTTTTGTAAATGAGGTCTTTAGGAAGAATCGGTACTGATGAACCACCCGGAATCAGGGCTTTTAGCGGGCGGTCATCAACCATTCCGCCAAGGTATTCATCAGAATTAATAAATTCTTCTACAGTCATACCCATTTCAATTTCATATACTCCAGGCTTTTTTACATGTCCGGATGCAGAGAATAATTTGGTTCCTGTAGAACGTCCTATTCCTATTTTTGCATATTCTTCTCCTGAGTTTAATACGATCCATGGCACAGTTGCAATAGACTCAACATTATTAACCACAGTAGGGTTTTGCCATAGACCTTTTACTGCAGGAAACGGCGGTTTGATACGCGGATTTCCTCTTTTTCCTTCAAGGGACTCTATTAGTGCTGTTTCTTCTCCACAGATGTAAGCTCCGCCACCACAGTGAACGTGCAAATCAAGGTCAAAACCGCTGCCCAGAATGTTTTTTCCGAGCCATCCGGCTGCATAGGCTTCTTTAATCGCTCTTTCCAACGTTTTGAATACCCACATATATTCTCCGCGGATATAGATATAAGAAAGGTTGGCTCCCAAAGCAAAAGAAGAAGTTATCATTCCCTCTATCAATAAGTGAGGGATGTATTCCATCAGATAACGGTCTTTAAAAGTGCCCGGTTCTGATTCATCTGCATTGCACACAAGGTGTCTTGGATTTCCTGATTTTTTGTCAATAAAACTCCATTTCAGTCCTACTGGGAATCCGGCACCTCCACGTCCTCTAAGCCCTGATGTTTTTACTTCTTCGGTAACTTCATCAGGAGTCATGTTTTTTAATGCTTTTTCCACAGAAGCATAACCTCCGTGCTGGCGGTATACTTCATAGGTTTTGATACCCGGAATATTAATCTTGTCTAATAATATCTTTTTTCCCATGGTATATTATTTATCGTGTAAAACAACTTTGCCAACTCTGCAGTCTTCAATGATGGCATCGATTTTTTCTTTTGTAAGATGTTCGTGGTAGAAATCTCCTACCTGCATCATCGGTGCATATCCACACGCTCCGAGGCATTGTACACCGACAACGGAAAACATACCGTCTTCAGTAACCTGTCCCGGCTGTACACCAAGCTTATTGCAGGTGTATTCCATCATGTCTTCTGCTTTGTTGATGGCACAACATGAAGTTGTACAGAATTCGAACATGTATTTTCCTATCGGTTTTTGATTAAACATGGTATAGAAGGTAACTACTTCATATACTTCAATAGGTTGTATCTGTAATAATTCAGCAACTTTATTCTGTAGTTCTACACTAAGCCAGTTATCGTGAGCATCCTGTACCTCATGAAGAACTGGCAGCAAAGCCGATTTTTGTTTTCCTTCCGGATAATGGCTGATGAGTTCGTTGATACGCTCCATTAACTGAGGCGTTATGTTGATCTCTTGTTTATGATTCGTTTTCTCCATGATGATTAACAATCTAATTCTCCAGCAATAACATTCATACTTGATAAGGTGATAATAGCGTCTGATAGACTTTGCCCTTTTACGATCTCATTGTAGGCCTGATAATAGATAAAACAAGGTCTTCTGAAATGCAGTCGATAAGGGGTTCTGCTGCCATTAGTGATTAAATAAAAGCCAAGTTCTCCGTTTCCGCCTTCCACTGCGTTGTATACTTCAGTGTTGGGAACCGGGATTTCACCCATCACTATTTTAAAGTGATAGATAAGGGCTTCCATGTTTTCATATACATCTTCTTTAGGTGGAAGATAGTAATCCGGAACATCAGCATGGTAGGGTCCTTCCGGCATTTTTTCCAATGCCTGACGGATGATTTTGATACTTTCCCATACTTCAGCGTTTCTCACTACAAAACGATCATAACAATCACCATTTTGTCCTACAGGAATGTCAAATTCAAAATCTTCATATGAGCAGTATGGCTGTGCCACACGAACATCATAATCTATACCGGCTGCTCTCAGGTTTGGACCTGTAAAGCCATAGCTCATGGCCATTTCTGCTGAAACTGCTCCTGCACCAATGGTTCTGTCCATGAAAATACGGTTTCGTGTAAGCATATTTTCAAATTCAGTCCATACTGCCGGGAATTCGTTTAAGAATTCATCTATCTTTTGGAAAGCTTTTGGCGACCATTCTCTTTCAAATCCACCGATTCTTCCCATATTGGTTGTCAGTCTTGCGCCACAGATTTCTTCATAAATTTCATAGATTTTTTCGCGGTACTGCATTACATATAAGAAACCTGTAAGTGCTCCGGTATCTACTCCCATTACTGAACTGCAGATGATATGATCGGCTATTCGAGCCAACTCCATGATGATAACACGCAGATATTGTACTCTTTTTGGTATTTCAATACCCAATGCTTTTTCTACAGTCATCCACCAACCCGTATTGTTAATAGGTGATGAACAGTAGTTCAGACGGTCGGTAAGGACGTTTATTTGATAAAAAGGACGGTTTTCAGCTATTTTTTCAAAGGCACGGTGAATGTATCCTACAGTTCCTTCTCCGTCTAATATTTTTTCACCATCCATAAGCAGGATGTTTTGAAAAATACCGTGCGTAGCAGGGTGAGTAGGTCCCAAATTTAAAATAGAAAGTTCAACACCGTCTTCTTTTAAACGAGCCTCGATTTGTTTTTGAAATCTATTTTCTGGAGTTAATAATAAATCAGACATATATTTTTATATTAACAGTTAGGGCCGGTTCTTCCGAAGAAACGGTCATCTTTGTCAGTTCTTCCCTGATCTTCAAGAGGAAATTCTTTTCGCAAAGGGAAGGATTGCATCTCATCCATATTGAGAATCCGCTTTAATTGCGGATGCCCCTTAAATTGTATTCCGTAAAAATCGTAGGTTTCTCTTTCCTGCCAATTGGCTCCAGGGTATAAGGTTACAATAGAATCAACTTCTGGTTGTGATGCTTTTAAATAGGTTTTGATACGGATACGAACATTTTCGAACCAGTTGTGCAGATGGTAAACAACTGCGAACTGACGACTTTCTTCATAGTCAGGATAGTGTACACCACACACATCAGTAAGAAAGTTAAAGTTCATTGCGGTATCTTCTTTGAGGAAGCGAATGACTTCATAAAGCGCATCTGCCTGAACCTCTAAAGTAAGAATATCATGTGACTGGTGAAATTCTGATACTTTCATACCAAAATTTCCGATCAGTGCCTTTTGTATGTTTTCGTTTGTTAAGCTCATAGTTATTCGATATTGTATGAGTTTAATAAGTGTTTATATTCTTCCGAACTTCTTCTTCGTACCGATTCATTTTTTACAATTTCCTGAAGCTGTAAAATACCGTCGAGAATTTGTTCCGGTCTTGGAGGACATCCCGGTACATATACGTCTACCGGTATTACTTTATCAATACCCTGTAAAACGGAATACGTATCAAATACACCTCCTGAACTGGCGCAGGCTCCAACAGCAACTACCCATTTAGGTTCTGCCATCTGTTCGTATACCTGACGTAAAATAGGAGCCATTTTTTTAGCAATAGTACCCATTACCAATAGCATATCGGCCTGTCTCGGAGAAAAACTCATTCGTTCCGATCCGAATCTTCCGATATCGTATGTTGCTGCCATCGTTGCCATGTATTCAATACCGCAGCAAGAAGTAGCAAAAGGCAAAGGCCATAGTGAGTTAGCTCTTGCTAAACCTACAACTTCACTTAGTTTTGTTGCAAAAAAACCTTCTCCGGCATATCCTTTCGGAGGATCTACTTTATTTATTTTTGAATCAGTGCTCATACTTTCTGAATTAATCCCATTCTAATCCTTTTTTCTTGAATTCGTATAACAAACCGATCACCAGCAGGAACATAAAGATGCCCATTTTCCATAATCCATCCCATCCAAACTCTTTAAAATTTACTGCCCAGGGATACATAAATATAACCTCAACATCGAACAGAACAAAAAGAATGGCTACGAGGAAATACTTTACATTGAAAGGTATTCTGGCGTTTCCGATAGATTCAATTCCACACTCAAAGTTGATGTCTTTATTCTTAGATGCCCTTTTAGGCCCAAGCAGACTTGATATGTAAATAGTCAATATTACAAACCCTGCAGCGAAGCCTAATTGCATTAATATCGGTACAAAATCAAACTGATTAGAAGTCATATTTGTAAAAATTTTTGATATAATTCACAAATATAAAACTATAATGGCAGTTTAAAAATGGTTTAAGATTAAGTATCCGGTTTTATTGAAGCTTTGAGACTAATTTAAAATTAGTTTAAATAAGAAAAGAGAAACCTGAGGAAGGTTTCTCTTTTCATTTTTTTTGTACTGTGTCGGTTATAATGATTGAATAAACTGTAATAGTGCTTCTCTGTCTTCTTTAGATAACTGCTTGAATTTTTGCTTAGCGTTTTCTGCTTCACCTCCATGCCATAAAATAGCCTCTGTGAGATTTCTCGCTCTGCCGTCGTGTAAGAAATTTGTGTGGTTGTTTACTACGAAACTCAGACCAATTCCCCAAAGCGGGCGCGTTTTCCATTCTCTGCCGTTTGCAAGAAAGTCAGGTCGGTTATCAGCCAGTCCGTCACCCATATCATGCAGCAGCATATCTGTATAAGGATAGAACGTCTGATATGATAAAGCCCTTATAGAACTGTAGCCCGTCTGCTGTTTTGGGGTATGGCAAGTAGCGCATAGTAGATTCTCAAAAATTCTGGCTCCTTTGCGAACGGTGATATTATCAGTGTTTCTTGGTGCCGGTACTGCGAGCGTTTGTGTATAAAATGTAATATTTGCCAGATTTTCATCTGGTAATTCAGGATCATCATCAAATCCATCGGAACCGTTAGATTGTCCATATCCGGTTTCAAAGGGAAAGATATAATTGGTAATACCCATATCTTCAACATATGCAGCTGCACACTGTATCAGAAGATTAGAAACGTTGGCTTTCCAGCCAAATCTTCCTAATTCTGATCTTTGAGTCAGCGGATTCCATACATAATTCGCTTTTCCATATATACCATCCTGATTATGATCGTTAAGATCCTGCGCTGCCAGAATAGCTTGTTCGGGTATCGCTTCTAAGAGTCCAAGACCGAATACGGGTGGTGCAATTCTGGGGGAGAGCAATGCATCCTGAGGAAAAGGGATGTAGGTATTGATAACCCCAAAAACAGGCTTTCTCAACGATACAATAGTTCCGTCCGCGAGTGTTTCCGTAATTTCTTCGTATTGCACTGTATATTCAGCTTCAGGCAGAAAATTGTATAATGCCTGATTTTGTATTTGTAGTCCAAAGCCGCTAACAGCTACAGGACCTCCGTTAATACTGGTTCCGGGAAGGCTTGTGCGTAACAATAGACCGCTTCTTGATGTCATGTTTACCGGATGAGCAGCTCTGCCATCTCTGGGATGACATGAGATACATGATGAATTGTTGAAAATCGGGCCTAATCCTGAATTGACATCGTTTGGAGCCGTTACAAAAATGGATTCAAAATCTAAATCTCCTTTGAGATGGGTTGATAATTCATCTACTGTCAGAGCGGGTGAAGGTGTACTGTAAGAGTTGCTTGTATTGGTAAAAATGGTATTATCGCCTCCGGCCATTTTTCTCAGTGAGAGATCAGGGTAGTTACTTTCTTCAATTGATGTATAATCATCGTTTGAGGAACAGCTGACCAGAAACAAGAGCAACGATAACAGTAAAATGACTTTACTGATTTTCATTCGTTAATTTTTATGCAAGAGCCCCCACATAATAATATGTAAGGGCTTTTGGTGAATAATTAGTAGTGTTTACTGCAGATTATTAACCACAAATGGTTTTAATTCTGCCTGTAGTATAGTTTGTAGATCTCTCACTTTTTGCTGTGCATCTTTTACGGCATTTTTATTACTGTAAATTGCTTCGGTAAAAGTACCTGGAATTGCATTAATTGCATTGATTGCAGCTGTAACAGCATTTTTTATTTTGGTATCCAATGCAGGATTTTTAGCTGCAATAAGTGTGGTTAGCCCTTTTCCATTTCCGTTTGTTCCATATTTTCCTAAATAGATATTTTGAATACTTCTCATATTATCTGCAAAATCCAGTTTAGAGTTGTTGCTGAAACGCGATTCTTCCAACTCCGGTTTTGGAGTTGATGATTCCGGATTTAACGGATCTTCTATTTTTCCGTTAGCTACTTCATCAGCAATGATAATCAAACCTTCAGTAATTTCTTCAAGTACAGCTGTGTAAGAAGGATATACTTCTGGAGAAGGGTTAAGGAAGTTGTTTACAAAATTACCTCCTGATGCAATCCATCCGTTGTATAATTTTTGGGTATTGTTTTGCAAATCAGTAGCTGCTGCTTTTAATAACTCTAATTGGCGTACGGTAAGTTGCTGCGCAGTTTTATTACCTGCTTCTCCCCATAGTAAAAACTCAATTAAATGGAATCCACGTGCCTCATTATTGTTTTCTATTGTTTGTACAGTAATGGCATTGCTGCTGTTAAGGATGTTGTTCATCGCTTCTACATCTACCGGCCATGTGTCCATAGCAGGATCAATACCTTCGCTGTCAACAGGTCCGTATAAAAAGCCTTCTGTCTGCTCCCATGGTGCTCTGGCAGCTACCCATGCCTCTTTTGCTGCCTGTAAATTAGCTGCGTTAGGCGTTGTTGCCAACTGATTGATTACAGAAGTCAATGCAATAGCTTTTTGATTTAAATCATTGTAAGTAGCAATAATCACATTGTTTGAAGTATTGCTCACTACTTCCTGTAAAGTAGCGTTTTGAGGATCTGTTCCTGTGCTGTCATCGTTATCACTACATGCAACAAAACTTAATGTTGCAAATCCGACACATGCCATTTTAAAGAAATTATTTTTCATTAGTTATATATTTAAGTTGTTTTTTAGAATGAAAATGCGATACCGGCAGAAAATGTGTTTTCTTTTTGTTTTTTACCTGTACCTAAAGAGGTGATAGGATCAAAGTGTTCTGATCCCAGAGTTCTATTTTGATAATGGGCTTTAGCCACAATGTTTGGTGTTATCAGCCAGTTGATTCCAGCTGTTGCTGCGTTCCTTTCCCATCTGGGTTTTTTTACAACAGCACCTTCTGTTTCATACATAGTATCATAATAATCATAGCGTACAAACGGATATACCTGTTGTTGGGCATCTGCTTTAATAAAATGCAGAACTTCATAGCCTATTTCTGCTGAAACACCTACTGCTTTTTTACCAACAGGGGTTCTTTTTACTCCTAAATTGTTAGATAGAGAAGCATTCTTGCGGGTTACGAGGTCTGAGTTTTCAATGTCACCATATAAGCCTATGGCATTAAATCTAATGTGTTTTTCGTTATATGTGATATGGGCTTCTACGATTTTTACGTAGGCTGATTTATCCATATCATTTTTTGGTCGGTTGGCAGCGGCATCATTCACGTAAAAGGCCATACCGGCATAAGTGTTTTTATGGGTGCCGAACTTATAATCCAGTCGCAGAGTATAAGCTAAAGATTCTCCTACAGACATCTCAAAACGCTGTTGATATCCGTCTTTAATCCAGCCTCTTGAACTAAAACCGCTGGCATCTAACCCACTTGTAATCGATACTTCGTATAATAAGCGGTTTTTCCAGAATTTTCCATAAAACTGTAAACCGTTTTCATACCAGCCCAGCGGAAGTATTTCATTTTCCATCTCTTGCCGATGTGTGGTAAAATAGCTGGTAGGACGGTCCAAGTTCTGTGCAAGTCCGAAGTGGATTTTCATGCGTCCTGCACGCACGTTAAATGCGGGATGTATAGAGAAATCGAGATAGAGCTGCTCGAGTTTCACTTCTCCTCCCGACTCAATTTCCTGTTCGTATTCACCAAATTCTTCCTGAGTATCAAGCTCTATTGTGGCACCTGTTCCGCCATGTTCAAACTCGATTTCCGTTTTCAGTTTAATCCAGCTGTTAAATTCATAATTTAGATACAAATTGAGTCGCTCAGGATCAAATTTATCTTTGATGTTTAAATCAGTATCGTATTTGGTGTAGTTGTAATAATTTACTACTCCATAACCGCTTAGGGTAAAATTACTCCAGCTAAAAAGCGACTTATTTTCTTTAGAAAAATCGTTTTTTATTTCTGTCTTTAATTCTTCACGAAGCTCTTGTTTAATTTCTGCTTTTATTTTCTGTATATCTAAAGAATCTACTTTTTGAGCAAGCAATGATACAGATGAAAATAGCGTGAAAAAGAGGAATACTTTTTTCATTGTAAAGGACGAATTTTCGGCAAATATATAATTTATTTAAATACAGTCTAAATAAAAATAATTTATTTTTTAACTTTTTATTTAGAGTAATGTTGTGATATATAACCTGTAGTTATGATGGCAGCTCAGAAAGTAGTTTTCTGTAGATGAACAGATAAAGAAATATTTTTTTGTTTTGTATTAAAAGTTTATATATTTGTCATAGCAATAGGAAACAGTTGCCTGTTTATAAAAGAAATCTTAAGAAGTTGCAGGATGTTTCAGCAACTATTATAAACAGATTGATATGACTTTCAACAGTTCTGTATAGAACAATAAAAGACGGATATTAAGATAAGCTATTTTATTACTTAGGATATAATGACTGTTATGATTATCTCAAGCTACATTAAATAGTATTATTTTTTATGGGTATGATTTAAAAGAGAATACGATTAAAGTATTAGTCTTATAATATTTTCGTTGAGAAATCTTCACTAACCACTATGATTTCTCCATTTAATCAATTCGTTGATGGATTTAATACAAATATCCAGAGACTTAATTCTATCTCATTGCATAGCCTATTCACTACAGAATGACAACCATTTTTAATACGATTAGAATCGGATAAGAAATAAATAAGTATAAATAATCTTAAAACATAAAAAATGAAAAAAAAGAAAACACTATCAGTATTAATTATCTCTGCTCTTTTTCTTGTTAACTGTAATAAGGATGATTCCAGTGTTGCCACTCCGACTAAAAATGTAAATCCTATTATTGGTATCTGGAAATTGGTAGAAGAACATGAAAATGGAATTGCTTTACGGCTTAGCGATTGCTCTTTAGAAGAAACTTATATATTCAGCGCAGAGCAATTTGTACATGAAATTTATGCTGTTTCTCAAAGGCCTAAAGCTTTGTTTGAGCATGATAATTCCAATGCTGTTGTTGAAAATCTTTCACAGGATAATAATAACGTAATAAAGTGTGAAAAAGATTGGCAGGGTGTAGGTTCTTGGTCAGCACAGGAAAATAACTATACACTTAAAATTAATGGTACAACAGAAAATCGTACCATCCGCTTTACAAATGCCAGTCATAAATTTTATTATGAAGAAACTACTACTACATTTGGAGTAACAAAAGTAAAACGATACGTTTATCAAAGACAATAAAGTTTTTAAAAATGCAAAAACGGTTCTTTAGGAACCGTTTTTTTATGGCTGAGTTATATATAGCCAATTATTTATTATGAAATAACCAACATCCAGTTATTTATAAAATTCTGTAGCATAACATTAATTCGCAACTATTTTATATGTAAAATACACTACTTTTGATCTTTTGGAGTTATTAAACTATGTTTCGTTGGCTGTTGTTTGGTATCGTATTCTTTTCTTTTTCCTGTATGTTAGCACAGGAAACGAAATCTTTGTATCGTAGTAAAACAATACCTGCGCAGGAAACCAATATCATCATTGATAGTGTGGCGCTCAACTCAGGATATTTTAACCTTACTGATTTTTACGGGAACAAAATTGACAGTACCTTATATACAATAGATTTTTCTAAAGGGATTCTAACCCTTTTACAGCCAGTAAATGATTCTTTAAAGCTCGATTATCTGGTATATCCTGATTTTTTAACCCAAACCTATTCGCTGTACAATACCAACCGTGTGGTGTCTAATGAAGCGGGGCAGCATCTGTTTGTAATACCGGAAAAAAAGCAGAGCACATTTGTACCTTTTGACGGATTGGTAACAGATGGAAGTATAACCAGAGGAATTACTGTTGGAAACAATCAAAACCTTGTGACCAATTCCAATCTCGATTTACAGATAACGGGTAAACTCTCAGATGATGTGAGTATTAGAGCTTCTATTCAAGACAGTAATGTGCCTTTGCAAAATGGGGGCTATTCACAGAAAATGGATGAATTTGATCAGATATTCATAGAACTGTTTTCAAAAAACTGGTCTATAAAAGCAGGAGATTTATTTATTGAAAACAGAAAATCCAGTTTTTTAAACTTCAATAAAAAAGTACAGGGTATCTCTACAAAATTTATACTGAATGGAAAAGATTCCAAAACAGAAATTGAAGCAGCAGCGGCGTTGGTAAGAGGCCAATATGCCAAAAGCGAGTTCACAGGGCAGGAAGGGAATCAGGGACCATATAAACTAAAGGGTTCTAATGAAGAATTATACATACTCATTATCTCAGGCTCAGAAAATGTGTATGTAAACGGACGTTTGCTGACACGTGGCGAAAATAACGATTATGTAATCGATTATAATTCTGGGGAAATCAGATTTACATCTTTATTTCCGATTACTGCTGATATGCGTATTGCCATTGAATACCAGTACACAGACCGTAACTATACCCGCTTTTTAGGATATGGAGGAATCACTCATCAGACAAAAAAGTGGAATTTTGGAGGATATGTATACACAGAAACGGATATAAAAAACCAACCCTTACAACAGAATCTTAGCAAAGAACAGGTCAATATTCTTAAGGAAGCCGGAAATGATCCGTCAAAAATGATGGCACCATCAGCCTATGAAGACACGTTTTCTGAAAATAAAGTGCTGTATAAAAAAGTAACAAATAATGGTTTTGAATATTTTGAGTATTCCAATAATCCACAGGACACCTTATATATGGTCAACTTCTCGGTAGTTGGAAACAATCAGGGTAACTATGTACTGGCTTCATCAGCAGGTATCGGTAAAATATTCGAATTTGTAGAACCTGTTGGTGGAATACCTCAGGGGAATTATGAGCCGGTTATCCGTCTTATCGCTCCTACAAAAACAACTATGGCTACGGTAATGGCTAAATATAATCCGGATGAAAAAACGCTTATCGATACTGAAATTGGATTCAGCAACAATGATCAGAATCTCTTTTCCCCTTATGATGATCAGAACAATAAAGGATGGGCAGGAAGGTTGAATGCCAGAAAAAGAATTCTTTCTACTAAATGGAAAGTAGATGCTTTTACCAATTTGCAATTTGTACATCAGAATTTCAGAACACTGGAGCGCCTGTATAGTATTGAATTTGATCGGGACTGGAGTTTAGATGAACAGTTGGGAAATCAGAGCCTGTTGACATTAGGTCTGATCGCGAAACCGAATGAAAACAGTACTTTTACATATCAGCTTGATAAATTGGAATACAGTCAGTCCTATCACGGACTTAAAAATGTATTGACAGGAAACTTTGTAAAAAATAATTTTACATTGACCACCAATTCCAGTATTCTCAGGGCGAAATCAAATATCAATACCACACAATTTGTACGCAGTAATACAAGAGCTGTTTATAAAAAAGACAAACGTTGGGTAGGTGCTGTGATTGATCTTGAAGACTATCAGATCAAAAATAATGAAACCAATTTATTTCAGGGACTAAGCCAAAAATATTTTCAGACAGATGTATTTGTCGGAAAAGGAGACAGTGCTTCTATGTATGTAGAAATAGGCTATCAGTTCCGAACCAATGACAGTCTTCAGAACGAGCGTTTGCAGCGAACTACTCAGGCAAATTCGTTTTATGTAAAGTCACAATTGTTTAAAACTCAGAAATCAGATTTAAATGTATATGCCAATTACAGAATTCTGGATTATAAATATGGAGATACACCTACAGAAAATACATTAAACTCTCGTATTGCCTATAACGACCGTTATTTTAAAGATTTTCTGCAACTCTCTACATTATATGAAACAACTTCAGGGGCTATTGCCCAGCAGGAATTTACCTATATAGAAGTAGAACCGGGACTGGGAACGCATATGTGGATTGATTACAACAATAATGGCATACAGGAACTGGAAGAATTTGAAATTGCACTGTATCCAGATCAGGCAAAATATGTGCGCATGTTTTTACCGAATCAGATATATGTCAAAACACATCAGAATAAATTTACCCAAATGGTCAATTTTAACTTCAGTAGTTGGCAGAATACTACAGGGATTCGAAAATTTATGAGTCAGTTTCACAATCAGACTACTTATTTAATTGACCGGAATATCCTTAGGGAGGGCAACAGCATTCCTTTAAACCCGTTTGACAACAGTACAGAAGATCTTGTAGCGATCAACTCCAATTTCAGAAACAACTTTTATTTCAACAGAGGAAAACAGCGGTATTCCACCACCTATTCCTATATCGAAAACAGAACCAAAAATTTATTAAATTTCGGTAGCCTTGAAACCCGTATAAAAACCCATCAACTCGTGTTCAATCATCTGGTACAAAAAACATGGCTGTATCAGCTAACAGCAAAAACGGATCAGGTGATCACCTTGTCAGAAAATTATGAATCTAAAAACTACAGGTTGATGAATTATACATTGAATCCTAAAGTCTCTTATCTGTTTTCGACCAACGCAAGTCTTGATTTCTTTTATGAATTTAAAGATAAACGAAACCAGCAGGAATCTTTTGAAGTATTGGTACAGCATCGGTTGGGAACTTCTTTTACTTACAATACCAATAAAAAATTCTCTATGAACGGGGAGTTTTCGTTTTATGAAAATAAATTCACAGGAAATGCTTTATCTGCAGTTGCTTTTCAAATGCTGGAAGGGTTGCAGCCGGGTAGAAACATGACATGGCGTTTTTTACTTCAGCACAATATAACTAAATATCTTGATGCCAATATCAGCTATCAGGGAAGAACTTCTGAAACCTCAAAAGCAATCCATACGGGAAGTATCCAATTGAGAGCTTTCTTTTAAAGAAAAGTTTTATATTTGTTAGAAAAGTATATAAAGTATGAGAATAATTCCCTTTTTAGCAATTGCTGGTGTTTTGTCATTAGCATCGTGCAATAAAACTGCTTCTGAACCTGCAAAGGAAACAGAAAACACTGCAACAACTCCTGTTGCTGAAACGCCAGCAACGCCATCATCAACGAATAGCGGGCAAAAAACAGCAGAATCAGGTGTGAAATTAAATCCACCTCATGGAGAACCAGGCCATCGTTGTGAGATTCCGGTTGGGGCACCTTTAGACAGTCAGCCTTCAACTGCAGTTCCTACACAGCAGAACCAAACACCTGCACAACCTGCAAACGGAGGAAAAGGATTTTTGAGTTCAGGAAACAATGCCGCACAGCAAGGACAGCCACAACAGGTACCACAGCAACAAACGGCGCAAAAAACAGCTCCTGGTTTTTCAGGAAAACCAAATCCTGCACACGGACAACCGGGTCACCGTTGCGATATTCAGGTAGGCCAGACGTTACCATAAAATAGTATACAACCACTCTTCGGAGTGGTTTTTTTATTGTTAAGGAATTCATTTTTAAACAATAAATAAGATGTATGCTTTTACAGATAGGAGTTTTATATCGGCTACAATTCGTATAATCCATAAAAAAGAGTGTCAGATAAATGAGAGATAGTATAAAATTCTTCCTTATTTTTGTTGCTTTATTAAAGTTTTGAATTACATGATACAAAATCCTAAAAGATATACGGTTACTGCGGCTTTGCCTTATACAAACGGACCTATACATATCGGGCATCTGGCCGGTGTATATGTACCTGCTGACATTTATGTGCGTTTTCTGCGCCAGCAACATCAGGATGTTGCGTTTATTTGTGGAAGCGACGAGCACGGAGTAGCTATTTCAATGAAAGCCAAAAAAGAGGGCATTACGCCACAGCAGGTAATTGATAAGTATCATACCATAATAAAAGATTCTTTTCGTGATTTTGGTATTTCGTTTAACAATTATTCACGAACCTCTGCACCAATACATCATGAGACTGCTTCAGAATTTTTCAGAAAATTATATGACAACGGAAAATTTATTGAAGAAATAACGGCTCAATTATACGATGCAGAAGCAGATCAGTTTTTGGCAGATCGCTTCGTAAAAGGTACTTGCCCTAAATGCGGTAATGAAGAAGCCTATGGAGATCAGTGTGAGAAATGCGGAACCTCTTTAAACGCAACGGATCTGATCAACCCAAAGTCAACCATAACAGGCTCAACACCGGTTCTTAAAGAAACGAAACATTGGTTTTTGCCTTTAGATCAGTACGATACTTTTTTGAGAGAATGGATTTTAGAAGGGCATAAAAATGACTGGAAGCCCAATGTTTACGGACAGGTAAAGTCATGGTTGGATGATGGTTTGAAGCCACGTGCGGTAACCCGTGACTTAGATTGGGGGATAGATGTTCCGGTTGAAGGAGCGGAAGGAAAAAAACTATATGTATGGTTTGATGCTCCAATCGGATATATTTCATCTACTAAAGAATGGGCAAAAAAAGAAGGAAAGGACTGGGAGCCTTACTGGAAAGATAAAGATACCAAACTGGTTCATTTTATCGGAAAAGATAATATTGTTTTTCACTGTGTCATATTTCCTTCAATGCTTAAAGCAGAAGGAACGTATATATTGCCGGACAATGTTCCTGCGAACGAATTCCTTAATTTAGAAGGAAACAAACTTTCTACTTCTAAAAACTGGGCCGTTTGGCTCAATGAATATTTAGTAGATTTTCCGGAAAAGCAAGATGTGTTACGATACGTACTGACCTCCAATGCACCGGAAACCAAAGACAATGACTTTACATGGAAAGATTTTCAGGCAAGAAATAACAATGAATTGGTAGCCATTTTCGGTAATTTCATCAATCGTGTAGTGGTATTAACAAACAAATACTACAACGGAGAGATTCCTGCTCCAAATGAATTCTCAGAAGTAGATCAGGCTACTTTGGCAGAACTTAAAGCCTATCCTTCAGTAATTGCAAGTTCTGTTGAAAGATATCGTTTCCGTGAAGCTTTGGGAGAAATGATGAATGTAGCGCGCTTAGGGAATAAATACCTGGCAGATGAAGAGCCATGGAAATTAATCAAAGAGAATCCGGAGCGGGTAAAAACCCAAATGTATATCGCTTTACAGATTGCTGCGGCATTAACCACGCTGGCAGAACCTTTCCTGCCTTTTACAGCAGCTAAATTAAGTGTGATTCTGAAATTGGAAACACCAATTGACTGGCAAAAACTTTCACAAACAACAGACCTTCTTTCGGCAGGTCATACAATCGGAGAAGCGGAATTGTTGTTTGGAAAAATTGAAGACGAAGACATACAGAAACAGATAGAAAAACTGGAAGCTACAAAAACGGCCAATGCTGCAGAAGCAAAAACCATTGAACCGCAAAAAGAAACAGCGCAATTTGAAGATTTTGCTAAAATAGATTTGCGTGTCGGAACCATTGTTGAAGCAGAGAAAATGCCAAAAGCCAATAAATTACTGGTATTAAAAGTAGATACAGGATTAGATGTCCGCACAATAGTTTCAGGTATTGCAGAACACTTTTCTCCTGAAGAACTTATTGGAAAGCAAGTTACCGTTTTATTGAATCTTGCTCCAAGAAAATTAAGAGGAGTAGAAAGTGAAGGAATGTTATTACTGACAGAAAATGCAGAAGGAAAACTTGTATTTGTTAATCCGGACACAACAGGTGTGAAAAACGGAGCTACAATAGGATAGTTACGTTCTCTCTATAATCATAAAAAAGACCGCTCGAAAGAGCGGTCTTTTTTTATGTCTTATTATTTTTTGTTCTTTTATTGTGCTGTACCAGTCGGTAACTAATGTATAACAGTAACATCCAGATAGGGATAAGCTCTACAGAAATTTTCATTCCTGTGATCCACATAATACTCAGAATACCCACTAAAAACACCAGACAGATATAATTGGATAGCGGGTAGATAAAAGAAGGAAATTTTGTCTTGACAAGCTCCTGATCTTTTTGCTTTCTGAATTTTAAATGGGTAATAGCAATCATGACCCAATTAATAATAAGAGAGGATACCACCAGCGACATTAAAATGCTGAAGGCTTCTTCGGGTACAATTTTATTAATCACAATACAGATAGCAGCAAAACAGGAAGATACTACAATAGCCATTACTGGCACCGAATGCTTGTTTAATCTTTTTAGAAAAGCAGGGGCATTTCCTTGTTCTGCCAAACCAAAAAGCATACGGGAATTACTGTAAACACTACTGTTATATACTGACAAAGCAGCGGTAAGCACAATCAGATTAAGCGCATTTGCGATAAGGTTTGTAAAAGAAACAGTTGTTCCGAACAAATGTACCTCATAGCCTTTCAGATTATCAAAAACGGTTACAAATGGGCTTGTTTTTACATCAATCATCTCCCATGGTGATAAAGAAAAAAGAATGATCAAAGCACCTACATAAAAAATCAGAATGCGGTAAATTACCTGATTAGTTGCTTTGGGAATGTTTTTCTCAGGGTTTTCTGCTTCAGCAGCTGTAATTCCAATGAGTTCTAATCCTCCAAATGAAAACATGATAAGAGCCATCGCAGACAAGAGACCCTGAAAACCTTCTCCGGATTTTTCCAGCCAGCCTTTTGGAAAAAAGCCGCCGTTATTCCATAGATTCTCTACTGATGCCTGTTCTCCTCCGGTTCCGGAAAGCAAAAGATATCCTCCGAAAAGAATCATGGCAATAATAGCAACCACTTTAATAATAGAAAACCAGAACTCTGCTTCTCCAAAAAGCTTTACAGAGCCTAAATTTAACGCGTTAATAGCTAAAAAGAAAAACAGACTTGAAGCCCATAAAGGAATTTCAGGCCACCAGTAGTTGATGTAAATACCAATAGCGGTAAGCTCAGACATACTTACCAGTATATATAAAATCCAATAATTCCATCCGGAAGCAAATCCTGCAAACGACCCCCAATATTTATAGGCAAAATGAGAGAAACTTCCTGAAACAGGTTCTTCTACAACCATTTCTCCTAATTGACGCATGATAAAAAAAGCAATAATTCCTGCAAAAGCATATCCTAAAATCACAGAAGGTCCTGCCAATACAGCAGCGGGTCCTATACCGAGAAAAAGCCCGGTTCCTATAGCGCCACCTAATGCAATCAGCTGAATGTGCCTGTTAGAAAGACCTCTTTTTAATTCTGTAGCAGGGGTTTGTTGTTGAGTGTTTTCCACGTAAAATGTATTATTTTTTTACGAAAATAGAAAAAAAAGACTAAAAAGAACCATAAAACTAAAAAGGTTGTCCTTATGGACAACCTTTTTTATAGAAAGACGGGCTATTGTTATTATAGCAATTCTCTAATCTTCAATACGAATAACTTCCAGTTTTAAATTACCTTTTTTCGCAGGCCATTCAATGATATCTCCGATTTTGCGTCCAATTATGGCTATTCCTTCATCAGATAGAACAGAAATTTTATTCTTGCTTGGTTTTGCTTTTTGAGGACCTACAAGAGTAACTGTTTTATTTTCGTTGGTATGATGGTCTTTATAAGTCACCATACGATTTACAGTAACAATCTCGTCTGGGAGATTTCTTCTCAGCACTTGTGAGGCATTTTTTAATTCACTAAGTAAAAGTTCTTCTTCGGCTATGGTAACTTTTTTTCTTCGTACATGATCTTTTATTAAGTCATACAATCCGGTGGTTAATATTATTTTTTGTGACATGATATTCGCTTTCAATTTAATTAATCAAAGAGTGACTCGCTTTAAATGTCTGAGCTGTAGAGGATCAATAGCGACTGTATAGACCTATCGGGCATCTGAAGAAGCAATTGCATTTAAAAATAGAATAAAGTGGTTCCCTGTCCGGAGTCGTGACAGGGCTTACTGAATAAACTCTTTGGAGTTTTTTAAGAAAGTATCATCATGCAGATATAATAACGAGCCCACAAGCCGTATCAACCGATTATCCGTTAAATAAAAGTTTGAAATAGTCATTATACCTAATAATTTTGACTAAGATACAATATATAAGGCATTAAAAAAAATCCGGGAGATTTTGAAGAAAGATAATGGGGGGTGAATAATCCTAAAAAATAAAAAGAGCTTAACATCTAAATGATGATAAGCTCTTTTTTAGTACCTGAGGTGGGAATCGAACCCACACTCCGAAGAACACGAGTTTGAGTCGTGCGCGTCTACCAATTCCGCCACTCAGGCATAATCTTTACGACTTTGAGATTGCAAATGTAGGTAAAAAAAATAAATAACAAATAAAAAAATGAAAAAATGTACAATGTAAAAATATAATTTCTAAATTTGCAACGCTTTAGACAACATAAGGCAAACACAACACAAAGCTAACTACTAAAATAATAAATAACTAATGGCGTATTTTGAACCGGAAGCAAAAATATTTGCTTGTTCTCAAAGTTTAGAATTAGCTGAAAAAATTGCAAAAAACTATGGTGTAGAATTAGGTAAAGTTACCTTTTCACATTATAGTGATGGAGAATTTCAGCCTTCATTTGAAGAATCGATTCGTGGAATCCGTGTGTTTTTAGTCTGTTCTACCTTTCCAAGTGCAGATAATTTAATGGAATTATTGCTGATGATTGACGCTGCAAAACGCGCTTCAGCAAGACACATCACCGCGGTGATTCCATATTTTGGATGGGCAAGACAAGATCGGAAAGATAAGCCACGTGTGCCGATAGGGGCAAAATTGGTAGCAAAAATGTTGGAAACTGCAGGTGCAACACGTGTGATGACAATGGATTTGCATGCAGACCAGATACAGGGGTTCTTTGAAAAACCGGTAGATCATTTATTTGCATCAACCATTTTCCTGCCTTATGTACAGTCATTAGAGCTTGAAAACCTTACTATAGCTTCTCCGGATATGGGTGGATCGAAAAGAGCCTATGCGTATTCGAAATACTTAGGTTCAGAAGTAGTTGTTTGTTACAAACAGCGAAAAAAAGCCAATGTAATTGATACAATGGAGTTGATAGGTGAAGTAGCAGGCAGACATGTAATTCTGGTAGATGATATGATCGATACCGGAGGAACACTTGCAAAGGCAGCAGATGTTATGATTGAAAAAGGAGCTCTGAGCGTTCGTGCAATTTGTACACATGCCATTTTATCAGGTGGCGCTTATGAAAAGATTGAAAAATCCAAACTGACGGAATTGATCGTCACGGATTCGATACCGCTCAAACAAAAAAGTGAAAAAATAAGAGTATTGAGTTGTGCTGAATTATTTGCAGATGTAATGCACATGGTGCAAAACAATAATTCAATAAGCAACAAATTTATAATGTAATTTATTAATTTATATATTTAAAAAATGAAATCAATTTCAATTAAAGGACAAGAAAGAGAAAGCGTGGGTAAAGTAGCTACGAAAGCCGCACGTAATGCTGGATTAGTTCCTTGCGTGATTTACGGAGGAGAACAACCAGTGCATTTTACAGCTGAAGAAAAAGCTTTTAAAAGCTTAGTATACACTCCAGAAGTACACACTGTTGGTGTTGATTTAGGAGGAAAAACAATTGATTGTGTTCTACAGGACATTCAATTTGATCCGGTTTCTGACAAAATTTTACACATTGATTTTTACCAGTTACATGCTGATAAAGAAATCACTATGGAAGTTCCTGTAAAAGTTGTTGGTAACTCAAAAGGAGTTATGGCTGGAGGTGTTTTACGTTTAAACCAACGTAAATTAAAAGTAAGATCTTTACCAGCAAACTTACCGGATTTCGTAGAAGCTGATATCACAGAATTAGAAATGGGTAACAAATTATATGTTACTAAAATCCCTACAAACAACTTCAAATTGTTACATCCGGATAACACAGTTGTTGCTCAGGTGAGAATTTCTCGTGCTGCAATGAAAGCTGCTCAGGAAGCTGCAAAAGCAGACAAAACAGCAAAAGGAAAGAAAAAATAATTTTCTTTACAGCTATAAAAAAAGCTCCGGATTTCCGGAGCTTTTTTGTTTTATTCAATAATGGAAACTCTTACAGTGTTTACCATTCCTTTTTCCACAAGAGGCATAGAAGCCAGGTTAATTGTGAAATCTCCCTTATCTACATATCCGTGTTCTTTTCCAATATTATTGATGTCTTCAATAGTGATATCGGTACTATCGTATTTATCATAATAAAATGCTTTAACACCCCAAAGAAGGCTTAGTTGTGTAAGCATACGGCGGTTTGATGTAAAGGCAAGAATATGCGATTTCGGACGCCATGCCGATATCTGAAAGGCAGTGTACCCTGAATTGGTAAGCGTATTGATTACTTTAGCTTCGATATCATTGGCCATGATGGCAGCGTGGTAACATACTGCTTTAGTCACATATCGTTTTGTTTTGATTTTTGCATCGTTTACTGAAAGTTTGATAAGGTCTGAATCCTCAACACTTAAAATAATCTGACTCATTTTTTCAATTACCTGAACCGGATAATTACCAACAGAGGTTTCTCCGGAAAGCATTACCGCATCAGCACCATCCATAACAGAGTTGGCTACGTCATTTACTTCGGCTCTTGTAGGCGTAAGGCTCGTAATCATTGTTTCCATCATCTGAGTAGCAATAATCACCGGGATACGTGCTGCTTTGGCTTTGTGAACCAGCTGCTTTTGTATAAGCGGTACTTCCTGTGCAGGAATTTCTACTCCAAGATCTCCACGTGCAACCATAAGACCGTCACAATGAGAAACAATTTTATTGATGTTCTCTACGGCTTCGGGTTTCTCTATCTTGGCAATAATAGGAATTTTATGATCGGAATGTTCTTTAATAAGCATTTGAAGGTCTTCAATATCTTCAGCAGTTCTTACAAAAGATAAGGCAAACCAGTCTACCTCCAGCTTTATAGCAAAAATAGCATCTTTGATGTCCTTCTCAGTAAGGGCGGGTAAAGAAACTTTGGTGTTAGGAAGGTTAACCCCTTTTTTAGATTTTAAAGGACCTCCTTGAACAACTACTGCTTTAACTTCATGTTTGCGGTCGGTTTCAAGAACATTAAAAATGAGTTTTCCGTCATCCAGTAAAATGGATTCTCCGGGATTTACATCTCTTGGAAAACTTTTGTAATTCATATAGACGCGGCTCGCAGTTCCTAAAAATTCATTTTCAGTCGAAAAAGTAATCAGGTCTCCCTGTTTTAAAACGACTTCATCTTTCATAACACCAACACGTAGTTTAGGACCTTGTAAATCAGCTAAAATACTGGTGTTGTAACTAAATTCTTCATTAAGCTCACGGATTATTTTTACTTTTTCTTCAATATCAAAATAATCGGCGTGAGAAAAGTTTATTCTAAAAACATTCACACCCGCTTCTATCATTTCTTTAATGATTTCTTTGGTACCACATGCGGGTCCAAGCGTAGCGACTATTTTTGTTTTTTTTCGTTGTAACATATTTAAAATATTAAATTGTTGATTGATTTTATGTTTTCGGTATTTGCAGCATACACAGTTGATACATTTCTGATATCACTGATTTGATGAATGATTTCATCGCTGCTGTAAAAAACGTCCACATTTTCGATTTGTAATAAATAATCGAAATTTTTTAGCTCAGGAATCAGGTAAGTGGAAGTTTCGAACGGATGTGACAATTCATTGAATAAAGAACCCTGTTTCATTTCTTTAGATAAGATATTAGTCTTATTTTCAATCAGCCGCCAGATCAAATCCTGTTTCAGATCTTCATATACATAATATGAAAAAAAGCTGTCTCCCTTATCATTGGTCAGATGAATGTCTTTTTTTTCGCGAACCAGATAAAGGTGCAAAATTTTATTAAGATGAAAAGCCAGCCTGTAATCTTCAAGCCCGGATTGGATGGCTATCAACTCAAAATCATTGAAGTCGAAGCAATCTAAAGCAAATTTTACAATATTTTTATTCTTAGGAGCTGCCATATTATCTTCATCGGTACAAAAATACTATTAATAAATAACATTTGATGGAGATAACCGCACTAAAAACAATTATTTAATATTCACGTTGATTTTGTTTTGAAGGGCAAAGTAAGCCCTTTGAGCTGCTTTTTCTTCAGCTTTCTTCTTGCTGGTGGCTCTTCCTTTGGCGATTATGCGCTCGTTGTAGTAAAGTTTAGAACTGAAATATCGAACGTGTTCGTTAGTGTGGTCTTCTGAAGATTCGAATCGGAAAGAAATTTTTTCTTTTTGACAAAATTCGATAAAAAGGCTTTTGTGACTGGTGATTTTTCCTTCGAGTGTATTAATATCTTCGATTTGAGAGAGAATATGTGTTTTGATATAGCTTTCACAATAGTCAAATCCTTTGTCAATATAGATGGCTCCTATAAAAGCTTCAAATAAGTCTCCGAAAATATTATCTCCAAACTGGTTTTTGTAAATCTTACTTTCAACCAATTCTGTAAGGCATAACTTTTTTCCGATCTTATTCAGATTCTCCCGGCTTACAATTTTTGACCGCATTTTAGTCAGATATCCTTCATTTCCCTGAGGTACGGACTGATAAAGATAAGAAGCAACAACTGTTCCCAGAATGGCATCACCTAAAAACTCAAGACGTTCATAATTCAGGGGATTTCCGTTTTTATCGGATTTATTCGTAGAGCTATGCGTAAATGCTTGTTTAAAAAGGGGAGCGTTCTTGGTATTAAACCCAGTGAGTTGTGCTAATTTATCGCAAAAAATCCCGTCGTTATCTGAGCGGGATTTTCTGTAAAATATGCTTAAAAAAGATTTCATCTTTTTATAAATCAACTTTTTTTACCAATACACAGGCATTGTGACCTCCAAAACCAAATGTATTACTCATCACTACATTCATTTCTCTTTTTTGAGCCTGATTAAAGGTAAAGTTCAATTTATTATTGATGCTTTCATCATCAGTAAAATGGTTGATGGTTGGTGGAACAATTCCGTGTTTGATAGATAAAATACAGGAAATGGTTTCAATAGCTCCGGCAGCTCCCAACAAGTGACCGGTCATTGATTTGGTTGAGTTGATGTTCAATTTGTAAGCATGCTCTCCAAATACCTGTTCAATTGCTTTAGATTCTGCAATATCACCTAAAGGAGTTGATGTTCCATGCATATTCACACCATCTACATCACTTACCTGTAATCCTGCATCTCGTAAACAATTAATCATAACATTTTTTGCTCCCAAACCTTCCGGGTGTGGTGCTGTAATGTGATGGGCATCTGCAGACATACCGCCACCACCGATTTCGCAATAAATTTTTGCTCCTCTGGCAACTGCATGTTCATATTCTTCCAATACCAAAGCTCCGGAACCTTCACCTAACACAAAGCCATCTCTGTCTTTATCCATTGGACGTGAAGCCGATTTCGGATCATTATTTCTTGTAGATAGAGCGTGCATGGCATTAAATCCTCCAATACCGGCAATGGTTACAGCAGCTTCTGAACCACCTGTTAAGATTACATCAGCATGACCTAAGCGAATATAGTTAAACGCATCAATCATGGCATTAGTAGATGACGCACAAGCCGAAACGGTCGTAAAATTCGGACCGCGTAAACCGTATTTTATAGAAATCAAACCTCCTGCAATATCCGCAATCATTTTTGGAATAAAGAAAGGGTTGAATTTTGGAGTTCCGTTTCCTGTAGCGAAATTGGTTACTTCGTCCTGGAAAGTTTGCAAACCGCCAATACCTGATCCCCAGATAACTCCAGCACGATCTTTGTCAAGCTTGTCAAAATTGAAATTAGCGTCTTCCATCGCTTCAGTAGCAGTTACCATGGCATATTGTGTAAAACGATCCATTTTACGTGCTTCTTTTCTGTCGATGAAATCTTCTGCGTTAAATCCTTTCAACTCACATGCAAATTGTGTTTTGAAGTTTGTAGCGTCAAAATAAGTAATTGGGGCTGCTCCACTCACACCATTTATTAATCCGTTCCAATATTCCTGAATGGTATTTCCAATAGGTGTTAATGCACCTAAACCAGTAACTACAACTCGCTTTAATTTCATATAATGTGTATTATAGTTTAATTTAAAAAACAAAACCCAGCGTTTCAATTAAATTAAGAGAAAACATTGGGTGCTATTTATTTACTGAGATTGTTTCCAATCGTTTTTCTTTTTTAAAGCCTATTATGCTTTAGAGGAATAATAACACCCACGCGAAGCTTCGCGTGGGAGATTATGTTATTATTTCTTAGCCTCTTCGATGTAAGAGATAGCTTGACCTACTGTAGCAATGTTTTCAGCTTGATCATCTGGAATCTGAATGTCGAATTCTTTTTCGAACTCCATGATAAGCTCAACAGTGTCTAATGAATCAGCTCCCAAATCATTTGTGAAGCTTGCTTCAGCTACAACTTCATTCTCGTCAACTCCTAATTTGTCAACGATAATCGCTTTTACTCTTGATGCAATGTCTGACATAATCTTTTTCTTTTTTTAAGTTTAATTTGTATGTGGCAAAAATAAAAAACTTTATTATATGTCCACGATAAAAAATTTAATTTGTAACTGCGAATTTATAAAAATAATTTGTACTGGTGGTTTTTTTTACGGTTTTGTCATAAATAATTCTTTTTTTTGCACTTTATTTCATTGTAAAATAATATACGTATTTTGACTAACTAAATGAAAAAAGTTATTTTATTCGCTTCTGGCTCAGGTTCTAATGTAGAAAATATTATCGGGTATTTCAAAGAAAAGCAACAAAAAATCAGTTTTTATGTTTTTACAAATAATGAAAAAGCTTTTGTTTTGGAAAGAGCCCGAAAACTTCAGGTACCTGCTGTGATCTTTTCACGTGAAGAAATGAATGAAGGAAAGGTTGGTGAAAAAGTAAAAGAAATAAACCCTGATCTGATTGTTCTGGCCGGCTTCCTATGGAAGTTTCCGTCGGCAATAATTGCGGAATACCCGAATAAAATCATTAACATACATCCGGCGCTACTTCCAAAATACGGAGGAAAGGGAATGTATGGGAAGTTTGTTCACGAGGCTGTACTCCTTAATAAGGAAAAAGAAACAGGGATAACCATTCACTATGTAAATGAACATTATGATGATGGGGCACCTTTGTTTCAGGCAAAAGTTGCTCTAAGTAACAATGATACGGTAGAACAGATAGCTGATAAAGTGCATCAGCTGGAATTTATCCATTTTCCTGAAATAATAGAAAAATTATTGAAGGATTAAAAACTGTTAAAAAACCCTTCTACTACCACTGTAGTTTCCTCTTTATTTAATATTCTGCGTATTCCTTTCTGGCATGCCCATAGTTTAAGAACATCCGGAATTTCCCAAACGGTAGGTTCAAAGATGATTTGTCGGTTGGTCGTTTTGATTTTGACCAATTCTCCGGTTGCTTCATTTTTCAGTGAAAGTTTTCCGAGAAGAGGCTTTTGAAGGGTGTAGGTTTCTCCATATATAGTGATTGATTTGCTTGTATAGGTACCTATAAGATTCTCATAATCTTCATCTACTTCATAGATGTTGCCATCTACAAAAACATAATATTCATTATCAATAATATCATTGCTAAGATCCATTACTGTATGGTTGTAATCATGAGACCATAATCTCGCATACCCTTCTTCATTTATGTCGAATTCGAAAGTATCAGTGCCTAAATATTGAGAAGAGGCATTGTATCCTGCCAGTAATAATAAAAGCAGCATGTATAGTTTTTTCATATATAATATACTTTTTCGTGTTGCAATCAAAACGCGTACCAAGGTTGTGATGTAGCAGCGTTTTGACCTATATTTGCAAAAAAAAGTTATGCATCAGAAACCAGACGTTATTCTTTATACAGACGGGGCTTCAAGAGGAAATCCAGGGCCGGGAGGTTATGGTCTTATTCTGGAGTGGGCTGGTAAAAATGTTTTTAAAGAATTTTCACAGGGTTATCGGCTTACAACTAATAACCGTATGGAATTAATGGCGGTTATAGTAGGGTTGGAAAAACTAAAAAAACCGGGACTTTCTGTATTAGTCGTTTCTGATTCTAAATATGTGGTTGATGCCGTTGAAAAAAAGTGGGTAATAGGCTGGGAGAAAAAGAACTTCAAAGACAAAAAAAACCCGGATTTGTGGATGCGTTTTTTGAACATTTACAGACAACATCAGGTGCGATTTCAGTGGATTAAAGGTCATAATAATCATCCGATGAACGAACGCTGTGATGTTTTGGCAGTAAATGCCGCATTGGGTAAAGATTTGATAGCCGATCAGTACTATGAAAATACATTAGGTTAATAAACCTACAAACTTACTTATTACTTTTGCGATTTTTTTAAAATAGCATTATATTTGCATCTTCATTTATAAAGAACGCATGAACAAATTATTGATTGTAGGAACTGTTGCTTTCGATGCTATTGAAACCCCTTTTGGTAAAACAGAGAAAATATTGGGAGGTGCAGCTACTTATATTGGTTTGGCGGCTTCTCATTTCGATGTGAAATCGGCAATTGTCTCTGTTGTAGGAGACGACTTTCCTCAAGAATATTTACAATTATTAAAAGATAAATCCATTGATATTTCCGGTATTGAAATCGTAAAAGAAGGAAAGACTTTCTTTTGGAGCGGTCGTTATCACAATGATTTGAATTCAAGAGAAACTCTGGATACTCAGTTAAATGTCTTAGCAGATTTTAATCCGGTTGTTCCTGCAGATTTTAAAGATGCAGATGTGGTTATGCTGGGCAACCTGCATCCGAATATTCAGATCAGTGTTTTAGATCAGCTGACAAGAAAGCCAAAGCTTGTTGTTTTGGATACCATGAACTTCTGGATGGATTGTGCGCTTGCTGAATTAAAAGAAGTAATGAAGCGGATAGATGTGATTACGATAAATGATGAAGAAGCCAGACAATTGTCGGGAGAATATTCATTGGTAAAAGCAGCCGAAGTGATTCATGAAATGGGACCTAAATATGTGGTCATTAAAAAAGGAGAGCATGGTGCCTTGTTATTTCATGATAGTAATGTGTTTTTTGCTCCTGCTTTACCGTTAAAAGATGTCTTTGATCCTACCGGAGCCGGAGATACTTTTGCAGGTGGTTTTTCAGGATATCTCGCACAATCAGAAAATATTTCTTTCGGAAATATGAAAAATGCGATCATTTATGGTTCTAATTTAGCTTCCTTTTGTGTTGAAAAATTTGGAACTGAGCGCATGGAAAATTTATCCAAAGAGAATGTCGAAGCACGCTTACAGCAATTTAAAATGTTGACACAATTCGACATCGAATTAGCAGAATAAAAAATAGAAAGCCTCATTGTGGGGCTTTTTTTGATAACTATACAACAACAACACAACAAATAATATGAGCGACGCGATCAAACACGAATGCGGTATAGCACTTTTAAGACTAAAAAAACCTTTGTCTTATTACAAAGAAAAATACGGAACTTCTTTTTATGCCATTCAAAAGATGTATCTGTTGATGGAGAAGCAGCACAACCGTGGGCAGGACGGGGCTGGTCTGGCCAATATTAAACTTGATATGGACCCGGGTGAGCGCTATATCAGCAGAGTACGTTCCAATAACCCGCAACCGATACAGGATATTTTTTCTCAGATTAACGGAAGAATCAACGAAGGGTTAGAAGAAAATCCTGAACTGATTAATGATGTAGAAGCTCAGAAAAAATTATTGCCTTATATAGGAGAAGTATATTTAGGACATGTCAGATATGGTACTTTCGGAAAGAACAATATTGAAAGCGTACACCCTTTTCTACGTCAGAATAACTGGATGCACCGTAATCTGATTGTTGCGGGAAATTTTAATCTTACCAATGTAAAAGAGCTTTTTGATGACTTGGTTCGCTTAGGACAACATCCAAAGGAAATGGCAGATACCGTTACCGTAATGGAAAAGATAGGTCATTTCTTAGATGATGAAGTAACGGATTTATATTTTGATTTAAAAAACAAGGAAGGTCTTTCAAAAAGAGAAGCATCGCCTATCATCGGAGAACGATTAGATGTGGCGCGTATTCTGAGAAGAGCTTCCAAAAACTGGGACGGTGGATTTGCCATGGCAGGTATGTTAGGTCATGGAGATGCATTTGTGCTTCGCGATCCGGCGGGTATTCGTCCGGCTTTTCATTACGAAGATGATGAAATTGTGGTCGTGGCATCAGAACGACCTGTTATTCAGACGGCATTTAATGTACCTTTGGAGCAGATTAAAGAGTTGAATCCGGGAGAAGCTATCATCATCAAAAAAGACGGTAGAGTATCCTTTGAGCGTATTTTGGAGCCACTTGAGAAAAAAGCATGTTCTTTTGAAAGAATTTATTTTTCAAGAGGGAATGATGCTTCTATTTATCAGGAACGAAAAAATCTTGGACGACTGATGATGCCGGTCATATTAAAAGAAATTAATGAAGATACGGAAAACGCTGTTTTTTCCTATATTCCCAATACGGCAGAAACTTCCTTTTTCGGAATGTTGGAAGGAGCTCAGGAGTTTTTAAATAAAAAGAAAACTGCAAAAATACTGGCAGAAGAAGGTCATTTGTCGACAGAAAAACTGGACGAAATACTTTCTACAACCATCCGTACAGAGAAAATCACCATAAAAGATGCCAAATTGCGTACTTTTATTACGGATGACAGCAACAGGGATGATATGGTGGCGCATGTATATGATGTTACATATGGTGTTGTGAAGCCAACTGATACGCTTATTGTAATTGATGATAGTATTGTAAGAGGTACTACTTTAAAGAAATCCATTATCAAAATGCTGGATCGGTTAAATCCAAAAAAAATCATCGTAATATCTTCTGCTCCGCAGATTCGTTATCCTGATTGTTATGGGATCGATATGGCTAAAATGGAATCGCTTATTGCCTTTAATGCTACTTTAGAATTATTAAAGGAGCGTAACCTGTACCATATTGTTGAAGATGTGTATCAGAAATCAAAAGCACAGGAACATCTTCCTGATGCTCAAGTGGTGAATTATGTAAAAGAATTATATGCTCCGTTTACCGATCAGGAAATAGCGGATAAAATATCAGAAATGCTGCACCCGGAAGATGTAAAAGCAGATGTAAAAATAATGTTTCAGACAGTAGAGAATTTACATAAAGCCTGTCCGGATCATTTAGGGGACTGGTATTTTACCGGAGATTATCCTACTAAAGGCGGTAATCGAGTGGTCAGCAGAGCCTTTATGAATTTCTATGAAGGTAAAGATGCGAGAGCATATTAAAGCGGATTTTATATTATTTTAATTGTTAGGGAGCATCGGATTATATTCGGTGCTTTTTTATTTACCGCTATTATTGCCGGGTTTGCCTTGCTTTTAAGCAGTTTTTTTATTTTTGGCACAGGAGTTGGTTTGTACAGAGTAACGAATACATAAATAGAAGAAATCATGAAAAGATTAGTACTCATAGCAATGTTAGCATTATCACTTAGTGCAGTTGCGCAAAACAGACCTCACGGTAATAACCGTAATGCAAACCAAACAAACAGCCGTTATGTATATTCGGCTGACAGAAATAATACATCTTATAACAATTCATTTTATTTCTACTCAGACCGGTTTTATAAAGATATTCATAGGTTAGATCTTTCTCTTTATCAGGAAAGAGAGTTGAGAAATATGATTGCAGTAATGCATAATGATATACAATTTGCTCAGCGAAAATACCGAAATCCACAAAATACAATCTTACGCATAGAACGTGATTTTGACCGGAAACTGGTAAAACTGTTAAATGCCAAACAGTATAAAAAATGGAATCAGTATTATGCGTATCAGTATGTGAGCAAAGGCTATGGAAGAGTCTGATTAATTATATATAAAAAGAAAACCCCAAAATCAATTTTTGATTTTGGGGTTTTTGATTTTATTGGTTCATCAGACTTTCAATTTCTTCTGCTTCCAGTGGAATATTGCGCATCAGGTTAAATGGTAATCCGGTTTTTTGAATTACATAGTCATCTTCTAATCGAATACCGAAACCTTCTGCAGGAATATAAAAACCAGGTTCATTGGTAAACACCATTCCTTCCGTAAAAGTATCGGTCAGAATACCGTAATCATGAGTGTCTAATCCCATGTGGTGAGACGTTCCGTGCATCATGTATTTCTTATAAGCCGGCCAGTCTGCATTTTCATTCTGTACATCGGCCTTGCTCAATAATCCCAGACCCAAAAGTTCAGAGGTGTATATTTTACCCATTTCTTTGTGATAATCATGCCAGTTGTTTCCGCTGACCAGAAGTTTTTCTGCTTCTTTTTTACATCTCAGAACCGCATCATAGATCTCTCTCTGACGTGTGGTATATCTTCCATTCACCGGAATAGTACGTGATAAGTCTGAGGCATAGTTGGCGTATTCAGCCGCTACATCAAATAAAATGAGGTCACCATCTTTACATTCTTTATTGTTTTCGATATAGTGCAGTACATTCGCATTATTTCCGGAAGCAATAATTGGCGTATACGCGAAACCTTTTGAGCGGTTTCTTAAAAATTCATGGGCAAATTCCGCTTCAATTTCATATTCCCATACTCCGGGCTTAACAAAACCTAAAATTCTTCTGAACCCTTTTTCTGTAATATCACAGGCTTGTTGAATCAAAAGAATTTCTTCCGGTTCTTTTATCGAACGCAGTCGCTGTAAAATAGGGTTAGAACGTTCTACTTTATGAGCAGGATACGTCTCTTTCCACCATTTGATAAAACGGTCTTCACGGGTTTGTGTTTCAACATTTGCACGGTAGTGTTCATTGGTATTGATGTACATGGTGTCTGCATAGCTCATCAACTCCTTCAAAACTTTATGAAAATCCTGTAACCAGTAAACAGATTTGATACCGGAAGTAGTATAAGCAACTTCTTTGGTCAGTTTCTCACCTTCCCATATAGCAATATGTTCATTTGTTTCTCTTAAAAACAGAATTTCTTTGTACTTCTCAAACGGAGCATCAGGGAACAAAACCAATATGCTTTCTTCCTGATCTACACCTGATAAATAAAAAATATCTCGGTGTTGTGCAAATGGTAAAGTAGAATCTGCACTTACAGGATATATATCATTAGAGTTGAAAATGGCAATACTGTTTGGTTTCATTTGCGCCGTAAACTTTTTACGGTTTTTAATGAATAAATTTTGGTCTATCTTGTGGTATTTCATAGATTTGATGTTTATAATTCTTTGAAAAGATCTTCAAATTTACATAAATAAAATAAGGACAATTGTATCCATCATCTTAAATATTACTAAAAGTATATGAAAAATATTTTATACCTGCTGTTGTTTGTTTCTGCGCCTGTTTTTTCTCAAAATGGTCAGGCGTATCAGATTTACAATGCAAAAGGAAAGAAAGTGACGTATGATAAAATGGTAAAACAGCTACAGGATAAAGATGTAGTTTTGTTTGGTGAATTTCATGATAATTCTCTGGCTCACTGGTTGCAGTTAGAGCTGACTAAAAGCCTGGCTCAGAAAAGAGGATTGACATTGGGTGCAGAAATGATTGAGGCAGACAACCAGTCGCAGCTAAACGATTATCTGGCTGGCAAAATTGATCAGAAAGCATTTGATACTATTGCGCGTTTATGGAATAATCATAAAACAGATTACAAACCGTTAGTCGATTTTGCAAAAAAGAGCAAAATACGTTTTATAGCGACTAATGTACCGCGAAGATATGCGAGTAAAGTGTATAAAGAAGGTGTGGAAAGTCTGGAGCTTTTAAGTGCTGAGGAGAAATCCTGGATAGCACCGCTTCCTTTTCCGTATGATGAAAATCTACCGGGTTACGTGAAAATGATGGAAATGTTTAAAGACAGTAATCATGCAAATCCGAATTTTCCAAAATCACAGGCCATAAAAGATGCAACAATGGCTTATTTTATCTCAAAAAACATAGAGGCTGGAAAACTGTTTGTGCATTTTAACGGTTCTTATCACAGCAACAATTACGAAGGTATTTACTGGTACCTCAATACGTATAATCAAGCGTTAAAAGTTGCTACTATTGCTACTGTTTCTCAGGCAGAGGTTAAAAAAATGGATCCGGAAAATAAAAACCTTGCTGATTTTATAATTGTCATTGATGAAGATATGACAAAAACCTTCTGATGAAGCCGTTGAGAATTAAATACTTGTGAGACGACTTGCGATGCTGTTTAAATTCAGTATAAATAACACAGGCAGGTTTGATTGTTTTTGTAAATAGCCGTATTTTTGTCTGATTTTTTTAAGGAAAAAAACTATTATAATTTCATTATGGCAAAATCTGCACTTTTAAAGTCGTCAATCGGTAAAAAATACTGGATGGCACTTACGGGTTTATTTTTATGCTTGTTTTTAGTGGGTCACTTAGCAGGAAACTTACAGTTGATTTTCGGAACTGATTTACAGTTCAATCAATATGCTTTGTTTATGACCACTAATCCGGCAGTAAAAATTCTATCTTATTTAACGTATTTATCTATTTTATTTCATGCGATCGATGGAATTGTTTTGACTATTCAGAATAAAAAAGCGAGACCAATCGGGTATGTGAAAAACAATGCGTCAGCAAACAGTACTTGGCAGTCTCGTAATATGGCTGTTTTGGGAACTCTGATTCTGATTTTTATTGCTACTCACATGATGAACTTCTGGGCAAAAATGCACTTTTCAGATATGCCGTTGCAATCTCAGAGAGTGATCATTGAAACTCCGGCAGGACCACAGGAAATAGATGTGCATAATACAACAGACGGTTCTTTTATTGTGATTCAGAAAGATCCTGAAGGAAAGACAGTATATGCTGATGTATCTGCTGGTCAGGTAGAATTGAAAGATGGAAAAGATTTTTACATAGGAGAGTTGAAAGTTAAACAAGGATATAAAGACTTGTATAAAATCACGATTGATTTCTTTAAAGATCCTGCGTACGGATTATGGTTTACACTATTTTATGTGTTCTCTATGGCAGTTTTAGCATTCCATTTATTGCATGGATTCAAAAGTGCTTTCCAATCGTTGGGTGTCAATAATCCAAAAGTAAATGGTTTAATACGTTGTGTAGGTACTGGTTTTGCAATCATCGTTCCTCTGTTATTTGCGATTATTCCTATTTACATTCACTTTATTAAATAATCATTAAAGAATTTGATGATGAGCTTAAACAACAAGATTCCTCAAGGTTCCATAGATAAGAAATGGACAGATTATAAAGATCATATTAACCTGGTAAACCCTTCAAACAAGCGTAATATTGATGTTATCGTTGTGGGTACAGGGTTAGCAGGTGGTTCTGCTGCTGCAACATTAGCAGAATTAGGTTATAATGTAAAAGCATTCTGTTATCAAGATTCGCCTCGTAGAGCACACTCAATTGCTGCTCAAGGAGGTATCAATGCTGCTAAAAACTATCAGGGAGACGGTGACTCTGTTTACAGATTATTTTATGATACTGTAAAAGGAGGTGACTATCGTGCGCGTGAAGCTAACGTACACCGTTTGGCAGAAGTTTCAGTAAACATCATCGACCAGTGTGTTGCTCAGGGAGTTCCGTTGGCACGTGAATACGGAGGTTTGTTAGATAACCGTTCGTTTGGGGGAACTCAGGTTTCACGTACTTTTTATGCAAAAGGACAGACTGGACAACAATTATTATTAGGGGCGTATTCAGCAATGAACCGTCAGATTGGTCGTGGAAAAATAAAAATGTATAACCGTCACGAAATGCTTGATTTGGTAATCGTGAATGGTAAAGCAAGAGGTATTATCGCACGTAACCTGGTTACAGGTGAAATCGAAAGACACTCAGCTCACGCAGTTGTGATTGGTACCGGAGGTTATGGAAACGTATTCTTTTTGTCAACAAATGCAATGGGATCTAACGTAACGGCTGCATGGAAAGCACACAAACGTGGAGCCTACTTTGCAAACCCTTGTTATACACAAATTCACCCGACTTGTATTCCGGTAACGGGAGACCATCAGTCAAAATTGACATTGATGTCAGAATCGTTGCGTAATGACGGTCGTATATGGGTGCCAAAAAAATTAGAAGATGCACAGGCAATTCGTGAGGGGAAATTAAAACCTGCTCAGATTGCGGAAGAAGACAGAGATTACTATTTGGAAAGAAGATACCCTTCTTTTGGTAACTTAGTACCTCGTGATGTTGCTTCGCGTGCTGCAAAAGAACGTTGTGATGCCGGTTTTGGTGTTAACGCAACCGGAGAAGCGGTTTATCTTGATTTTGCATCGGCAATTGAGCGTTACGGAAAAGAACAGGCACTTATTCATCACTTAGATGTAAATGATGCTAAACTTGTTTATAAATTAGGAAAAGACGTTGTAGAAAATAAATACGGAAACTTATTTCAGATGTACTACAAAATTGTAGACGAAGATCCGTATACTACACCGATGATGATTTATCCTGCGGTTCACTATACAATGGGTGGTATATGGGTTGATTACAATCTGATGACAACCATTGAAGGATGTTACTGTATCGGAGAAGCAAACTTCTCTGATCACGGAGCAAACCGTTTAGGAGCTTCTGCATTAATGCAGGGATTAGCAGACGGATATTTTGTACTGCCTTACACAATTGGTAACTATTTATCTGACGATATCAGAACCGGTAAAATTCCTACTGATACTCCTGAATTTGAAGAAGCTGAGCGCAATGTAAGATCCATGATTGATCACTTGATGAACAATAAGGGAGCTCATACGGTTGACTACTTCCATAAGAAATTAGGAAAAATTATGTGGAACAAAGTTGGTATGGCGCGTAATGAAAAAGGATTAAAAGAAGCAATGGTAGAAATTGCTGAACTGAGAGAAGACTTCTACAAAAATGTAAAAGTATCAGGAACTGCTGAATCCTTTAATCAGGAACTTGAAAAAGCATTACGTGTGGCCGATTTCTTGGAATTAGGAGAATTGTTTGCCAAAGATGCTTTACACCGTGAAGAATCTTGTGGAGGACACTTCAGAGAAGAACACCAGACAGAAGATGGAGAAGCAAAACGTGATGATGAAAACTTTGCGTATGTAGCGGCTTGGGAATATAAAGGAAAACCAAGTGATGCTGTTCTTCATAAAGAAGACCTGGTATATGAAAACATTAAATTGGTAACTCGTAGTTATAAATAATATTTGAGCTTAGACTTTTTATATTTCTAAACTCACTGTAAAAATTCTGTACAAATGAATCTTACATTAAAAATATGGCGTCAAAAAAACGCACAAGATAAAGGTAGTATGGTCGATTATAAAATCGGCGGTATTGAACCAGATATGTCTTTCTTAGAAATGCTTGATGTATTAAACAACGAGCTTGTTGAGAAAGGTGACGAACCTGTGGCATTCGATCACGATTGTCGTGAAGGTATCTGCGGTATGTGTTCATTATTTATCAATGGAGAAGCACACGGACCGGATCGTGGTATTACTACTTGTCAGTTGCATATGCGTAAATTCAAAGAAGGGGATACTATTTATATTGAACCTTTTCGAGCAAAAGCATTTCCGGTAATCAAAGATTTGGTTGTAGACCGTTCTTCTTTTGACCGCGTACAACATGCCGGAGGTTTTATTTCTGTAAATACTTCAGGTAATACACAGGATGCAAACAATATTCCGATTAAAAAGCACGATGCAGACAGAGCTTTTGATGCAGCTACTTGTATTGGTTGTGGAGCTTGTGTAGCTTCTTGTAAAAACTCATCAGCAATGCTTTTCGTTTCTGCAAAAGTTTCTCAGTTTGCTCTGTTGCCACAAGGTAGAGTTGAAGCTACGGAACGTGTATTAAACATGGTAGAAGCAATGGATAATGAAGGTTTTGGTAACTGTACCAATACGGGAGCATGTGAAGTGGAATGTCCGAAAGGAATTTCATTAGAAAACATTGCCCGTATGAATAGAGAATATTTAAGTGCTTCTGTAAAATAATAAGTGCTTAATTGATATCAAAAGCCCAACGGAAACGTTGGGCTTTTTTATTTTTGATAATAAGCAGGTTTTTATTTTTTTTCTTTTTATTGTGACTATTGTTATATTTGTCGTTAAAACATACTTTTATGAGAATATATATTACAATCCTGCTTAGTTTAATTGTACAATGTATAACAGCACAGCATCTGGCTGGTGTAGGTTATCGTAAAGCTATTCTTACCTATGAAGATGGTAGTCACGAAACAGGTTATATAAACATTAAAAAAAATGTTTATGAAACTTTTTTCGTTTCATCTAGTTCTAAAGAGCATATAAATTTTAAAGCTGAAGGATCCAAAAAAGCTGAAAAAATACCAACCAGAAATATATATACCATAGAAATAGAAGAGAGAGACAATACAAAGTTCTTGCTTTATAAAGTGGTAGTTAAGAATATAAATGATAAAACAGGAGAATATAGACGTAGAGAAGATGTAATGTTTCTGAATAAATACATTGATGGTCCAATGGAGGTTTATGGATATCTTTTAACACTGTATGAAGGTAATATGAAAGTAACAACGGGTAGTTTCATCAGTGTTATAAAAATGCCTGGAAGTAATTTTGGTGTAGCAACTAAAGGGATCCGATGGATTAACACCGTTCCAAATTTTAAAGCTATTAGTCAGCTGTTGAAAAGCTGTCCGGAAGCAAAAGCCTATTTAGATGAACATTATACAAATATCGGTTGGTTCAAGCTTAATTATGTAGGTAAAATTCAAAAAGAAATTCGAACCGTATTACGAGAGAATAATAAAGAAAATGAAGCAGCTGACAAAGAGAAATATAAATCGGTATCAGATGTAGAATTGGAAGTCCAGTTGCGCTTTTATGAAGAAATAAATGAAAAATACAAAGAGTTTTGTGGTGATATGATATAGAGTATTGGCTGATTTTTATCTTATATATAAAAAGATCAGTACGAACATTTTAAAATCCAGTTATTTAATTCCGCTTTATTGTTAATCAGATTTTAGGATGGAATAACACATTTGTGTGACTGTTGTTGTAACTTTATAGATATGAAACAATGTGAAAATTATTTCCTGTATCATTTATTTCAAATATTTAGCCAATGAAAATAGCTCTTGTACAATTCTCTCCTGTATGGCAGGATAAACAAAAGAATCTTGACCTTCTGACACAGAGGTTGGAAAATATAGATCAGACAGTAGATTTGGTAATATTGCCTGAGATGTTTACGACGGGGTTTACAATGTCGCCTCAAGAAGTATACGATACTCAGGATGGAATTACCTTGTCATGGATGCAAAAAATGGCAGAGAAGCATCAGTTTGCCATCACAGGAAGTGTTGTGATTAAGGAAGATAATCGCTATTTCAACAGATTATATTTTGTATTGCCCAATGGTGATTATTATACCTATGATAAAAGACATCTTTTTACACTCGCCGGCGAAGACAAGGTTTATGATGCAGGAATAAATAAATTAACTGTAATTTACAAAGATTGGAAAATAAGACCCTTGATATGCTATGATCTCCGATTTCCGGTTTATTCAAGAGTTGTTGAAGAAGACTATGAGCTTTTGATTTATGTTGCTTCTTGGCCTGATCAGCGAATTTACGCCTGGGATGCGTTATTAAAGGCCCGCGCGATAGAAAATATGTGTTTTGTAGCTGCTGTTAATCGTAGTGGTACCGATCCCGCAGAAAATAAATATTCAGGACATTCTCAAATGCTTGATTATATGGGGCAATATCTTCAGCAGCCTGTAATAGGAGATAAAATTGAGATAATAGAACTGTCAAAAGAAGGACTCAAAAAAGCCAGAGAGAAGCTTGCTTTTCTAAACGATGCCGATCATTTTGAACTTTATTGACAAATAAATAATAAAACGCGGCATATACAAGCGGCGTTTTTTATGTGTTATTATTCCCTGGGAACAGGAAGTATGAGTGTTTCTTTCATTTCCCAATTTGGTCGGACATCAATCTCTTTGGCAAAATAATATACTTCTTCGGGTTGCCGGCGATCCAGATATTTACCTGTATCCCATTTTCCATTATTATTTTCATCATAAATAACGCGGATAAAGTATTTGTTAGGCGTAAGGTGATTAAATACCACAGGTTTGTTTTCTGTAAGAATCTCAAAAGCTGTCAATACTTCTTTATCATTCAGAATCTGTACAATCAGAGGGAAATTTTTTGTGTTTTCAAGTGTTATTGTTAGGTTGCCGTAATCAGTATACGCCTTCGTGGTGAGCTGACTCACAATGCTATCATTTTGTTTGCCATAAAAGTCGGTAATGGCTCCTGGTAATAAAGTCAATGTATACTTTTCTTTTTCCTTTTTCTCAAAATGGATCGTTGTTGCCAGATTAAGGGAATCGGCAAAAAGAGTAAAAGGAACATTTGCAGAATCTTTACCGATCAATTGTATTTTATCAGCTGCTAATTTCCGAACAGGGGTTGTAGTACTTATCTGAAGACTGTCTCTGAAATCAAGCGACCCTGATTTGTTCAGACTTACTTTCAAAGAATCCTGCATCTTTACCTGCCGTGTTTTAATTGTATATTCTTTTTCATAGTCTTTATTTTTGAAACGGAAAGTTACAGAATCCATTGGAGCTAATGGAGTAAAGACATGTAGAGAATCTTTTTGAGGAACTTTTGAAAAAGCAAAATCAATAGGTTTATTATTGCCCAAGAGTTCCATTTTCAAATTTTTATAATCACCTTCATAAGGCACCAGCCATTTATTTTTACTCGTCATTGAGGGTCTGCCGGCACTTTCTTTTTTTACTTCTTTAAACAGGGTCAGGTCAAATGTTTCCTCTGTAGGCAATGTTATGGGTTTTTCGTAAAAAGCAATTTTATCAGACTGTGGGTCAAACTTGTAATTGTTGTTCTGGTCTTTTAAAGCAAATAAATAATAACTTCCTTCTTTGATGTTTTCAATAGAAAAAGAGGTAAGGCTATCAAGGGTATTGGTGATATAGATAGGTTTTTCTTTATAAATAGTTGAATCATTGAATTGAGTCGCATCATATAAAACAACATTTACAAAATTATCCGTTTTTTTACTGTATGCATCCTTGATATTACCGCTTACTTTTAAGGAATCAATGTAATCACCTGTAGAAAAAACATATTTAAAAGCGGTAAAAGGATTTCCTTCGTTATTATCTACTATGCTTCGTCCAAAGTTAAAGCTGTAGGTTGTATTGCTTTTAAGGGTGTCCAGTATTTTAATGGTAATCGATTTACTTGCAAATCCCATAGGAGTTACTTCAGGTATAGTATTCATCGGAGGAGATATGATAAGGTTTTGATTCAGCTTATCGATCTTTATATACTCATCAAACACGATTTTTATATCCTTTTTATCAAAATGAACGGAATAATTTTCAGGAGAACTACTTATTATTACAGGCGCTAAAGTATCCATGGGACCTCCGGTAATCATTCCCCTTTTGGCACAACCAGAAAAAAGAATCAAACTGATAAAAGCAAAAAATAGCAGAACTCTTAAAAACTTCATAGAATATAATTTCGTACAAAGTAAGCGATTTTTTATTTTATCGAAAACGTTTTGGTTACAATTATCTGGCACAGGCTATTGTAAATATGCTTAATTGTACATTTTCTATTTTCAAAAGTTCATTTCCTGCTTTTTCAATTGTGGATCCTGTTGTAACGACATCATCAATCAGTAAAAAATGTTTGCCTGAATCTGTATTGTCAAAATTCACTGTAAACATATCCTGATGAATCTCACTACGGCTAAAAAGCGATTTTTTAGTTTGTGATTTACTGTAAAAATTCTTTTTAAGTCTTTCTCCGTTATAGGGAATGTTGAATAGTTCTGAAAGTTTCTGACAAAAAAAATCGAGCTGATTGTAGCCTCGCTCCTTCTGTTTTTTTGGATGTAGCGGAATGGAAACAATTTCATCAACCGTATTAAACAGTCTATGGTTAGTGGAACGCTCATAGACCATCTCTGCCAAAAAGATCCCGATTTCCTGTTGATTCTTGTATTTTAAGTGGTGAATCAACTGTTTAGCGATACTTCCGTCTTCATAGAATAATAAGGCTGAAGCGTTTTTTATTTTCAGCTTACCATAAAACCTGCGAAGGAGCTCCGGAAAAGCGTTTTCACTGATTGGAACTCTTTCTAAATGATGCAGACAATAGGTACAAATATAAATTTCCCGATGCATTAAGATCTCATTGCAACCATAGCACAATGGAGGGAATATAAGATTGAAAAAACCCTGGCGCATAACTGTTATATTTATATTTTCTCAATTTATGGAAAAAATTTAGCAAGAGCAAAAAAATCTTATTTAATAGTAGAGATAAACCTTTAGAATTTAGGCATTTTTAGTATTTTTGCACCATGGCAAAACAAGAAGATATTTTTAAGAATGTAATTTCGCATGCAAAAGAATACGGATATATATTTCCGTCAAGCGAAATTTACGATGGATTGAGCGCTGTATATGATTATGCTCAAAACGGAGTAGAATTAAAGAAAAACATCCGTGAATATTGGTGGAAGTCAATGGTTCAGATGCATGAAAATATTGTAGGGATAGATGCTTCTATTTTTATGCATCCTACTACCTGGAAAGCATCAGGACATGTTGATGCCTTTAACGATCCGTTAATTGATAATAAAGATTCCAAAAAAAGATATAGAGCAGATGTGCTTATTGAAGATTACTGTGAAAAATTGTATCAGAAAGCGCAAAAAGAGATTGAAAAAGCAAGAGGGCGCTTTGGTGACTCATTTGACGAAGAACAATTTGTGGCAACTAATCCAAGAGTAATAGAATATCTGTCAAAGAAAAAAGAAATTCTGGAAAGAATGGCACACGGGCTTGATTCGGGTGATTTAGCTGATGTAAAAGCACTTATTGAAGAGTTGGGCATTTCAGATCCTGAGACCGGTTCTAAAAACTGGACAGAGGTACGCCAGTTCAATCTTATGTTCGGAACCAAACTTGGAGCTTCAGCAGATACAGCTATGGATTTGTATCTGCGCCCGGAAACGGCACAGGGTATCTTTGTAAATTTTCTAAACGTTCAGAAAACAGGGCGCATGAAAATCCCTTTCGGAATTGCTCAGACCGGAAAAGCATTCCGTAACGAAATTGTTGCACGTCAGTTTATTTTCCGTATGCGTGAATTTGAACAGATGGAAATGCAGTTTTTCGTAAAACCCGGAGAGGAAATGAAATGGTATGAGTACTGGAAAGAAACCCGTCTCAAGTGGCATTTGTCTTTAGGATTAGGAAAAGAAAATTATCGTTTTCACGATCATGAAAAATTAGCGCATTATGCCAACGCAGCAGCGGATATTGAATTCAATTTTCCGTTCGGATTTAAAGAATTGGAGGGGATTCACTCCCGTACAGATTTCGATCTAAAAGCACATGAGCAACATTCCGGAAAGAAACTACAGTTTTTTGATAACGAAACCAATAGTTCTTATGTACCATACGTGGTAGAAACATCTGTCGGGCTTGACCGTATGTTTTTATCGGTGTTCTCGAAATCCCTGAAAGAAGAAGTTTTAGAAGACGGTTCTACGCGAACAGTTTTGCAATTGCCATCTGTATTAGCTCCGACAAAAGCTGCTATCTTGCCGTTGGTTAAAAAAGACGGACTTCCTGAATTGGCGCGTACGATTATTGATGAACTGAAATGGGACTTTAATGTGGCTTATGATGAGAAAGATGCTGTAGGGCGTCGTTATCGCCGTCAGGATGCTTTGGGTACACCGTTTTGTATTACAGTAGATCACCAGACTATTGAAGATAATACGGTAACGATTCGTCACCGCGATACCATGCTTCAGGACAGGGTAGCTATTTCTGAATTGAGAAGAATTATCGAAGAAGAAGTTTCTATGAGAAACTGGTTAATGAAAATGTAATAAAAAAGCGACTTTGAAGTCGCTTTTCTTTTGGGGTTAAACTTTATGTTTTTTAATATATTGGCTTATTTCATCCATGAATTCATCCATGGATACTTCAAGTACCAATAACGAGAGTGCTTTGTCGGTGATGCCATTGATGTCGCCGGCAAAACCCAATGCGGAGGTAAACTTTCTCAGGATCTCCTTTTGTTTAGGACCCAGCACATGATTTACATATACCATGCGTGCGAGATCATACAAGCGCTCAATGCGTTGTGTCTGCAAATAGGGAGGATTTACAGGGTAATTATTTGGATTTGCTAAAATTTTCGTATAGTCTTCTTCTGAAATGTCTAATTTTTTAGCTAATTCATTGATAAAATGCATTTCCTCCTCACTGAAATCGCCATTTGAAAGTGCTACTCTCACAATAGATGCGAAATGACCTTTGTTTCTTTCTTTGAAACCTGAGTCATAGATGTCGTAACTTAACATAATCGAGGTTTTTATTCATAAACAAAAATAGAAATAAAAACGAGGTACGCAATAAAATTAAGAAATATTTACATTTTATACCTTTTTAGAATCTTTGAATATTTAGTCCTAAAAAATTTTTATAACACAAACTTATCTTTATTTTTGTTGTGCGAATCCGGCAAGAGACAAAGTGTTGTTTTGGAGTCTTAGAATGCTGGATTTCAGATTTGTTATATGGAAAATCATATAGAAAGTAAGCGTGAAAAATATGATAAAGCCTATCTTAGAATTGCAAAAGAATGGGGGCAGTTATCATATTGTCATCGCAGAAAAGTAGGTGCCATTATTGTAAAAAACAAAATGATCATTTCTGACGGCTATAACGGAACGCCTTCAGGCTTTGAAAATTGTTGTGAAGATGAAGAAGGAATTACTAAATGGTATGTATTGCATGCTGAGGCAAATGCTATTTCAAAAGTAGCAAAATCTACCCAAAGCTGCGAAAACGGAACATTGTATATAACAATGTCTCCTTGTAAAGACTGTAGTAAACTGATTCACCAATCAGGAATTACACGGGTAGTTTACGAACAAGGTTATAAAGACCAATCGGGAATTGATTTTCTAAAGAGGGCAGGAGTAGAAGTAATGCAGATTTCAAATTTGGAAGCATCAATAAATGAATAAACGTACTTATTTGTGGCCTGTTGTTGTGACTGGTGCACTGGCGGCAGGAGTTTTTTTAGGAGGTTTTATTGAACGTACTACTTCTCCCCGTACTTCCTATGACGATAAAGCAAGAATCAAGCTTAATAAGCTTATTGATCTGATAGAACAGGAATATGTTGATAACGTAGATACTGATTCTATCATAGATTTGACGATGAATAATCTTTTGGAACATCTTGATCCGCATTCTGTTTATATTGCACAGAGTGAAATGGAAGAGGTACAGAAATCAATGAAAGGTTCATTTGTCGGAATTGGTATTAATTACAATCTTTTTAACGATACGCTGGCTATTATCAAAGCCATTCCGGGCGGTCCTTCCTATAAAGCCGGATTGCGGGCAGGAGACAGAATTCTGTTTGCGGATAACCATAAGATTTTTGGTAACAATCTTACGAATGACTCTCTGGTCAATATCCTCAAAGGAAAAATGGATTCCACTGTCAAGTTAAAAGTATATAGAAAAAAAGATGGTAAGTTTCTCAACGTTGATGTAAAGAGAGGAGAGATTCCACTGAAAAGTGTTGATGTTGCCATTAAGATAAACGATACACTCGGGTATATTAAAATCAATCGTTTTTCAGAGACAACGTATAAGGAGTTTAAAGCAGGATTGGATAAATTACAGGCTAAGGGAATGAAATCACTTGTGCTGGATTTACGGGATAATGGTGGTGGATATATGGAGCCTGCAATTCAGATTGCCGATGAGTTTCTTCGAAAAGATGAAATTGTTGTCAAGACAATAAATAAAAAAGGAAGTGTCACTCTTAATAAAGCAACCGAAAAAGGGAGCTTTGAAAAAGGAAGCCTGTTTTTGTGGGTTAATGAGAATTCAGCTTCTGCAAGTGAGATCATTGCGGGTGCAATACAGGACAATGACAGAGGTATAATAATAGGACGCAGAACGTATGGAAAAGGATTGGTTCAGAGAGAAATGTATCTCGGTGACGGATCAGCGGTAAGATTGACTACCGCAAGGTACTATACTCCATCCGGACGTTCTATTCAAAAACCGTACACCAGCGGTTATGAAGATTATAATAATGAACTCTCACATCGTTTCGAAAGCGGGGAGTTGTACGAAAAAGACAGTATTTACTTATCTGATTCTTTACAATTCAAAACCAAAGCAGGAAGAATCGTATATGGCGGCGGCGGTATCGTTCCGGATGTATTTGTACCGTTGAAAAGTAAACATGGAGAGGACGCTATTCAGCTCTTAATGCGTACCGGGCTTGTAAGCTATTATGTATTTGAAGAAATAGATAAAGAACGAAACGTTTTAGAAGCGCTTGATGTGAATACATTGTCTCAAAGAGTTTCGACACAACCGAAATATTTTAATGATTTAAAGAAACACCTCATTGCAAACGGACTTTCTTTTAATCTGGACAGACATAAAAACAATATCATCTTCTATCTGGTAGCAGAATATATTAATCAGTTAAAAACAGACGATGACTATTATATGTGGATCTTAAAAGAAGATCCTATGTTGAAAAAAGTATTGAATAAATAATAGGCAATATTTTACAGAGTAAAATATCCTTTGTTTTACACATTAATACATTACAATAAGACCACTGAAGCAGTGGTCTTATTGTTTTATTAGTATGTATGCATGAGGTTTTATAGAATGATTTCATAAAAAAGCCCGATAGATTTATCGGGCTTTCGTAAAGAATAATATGTTATTGATTATTTAAAATCTGCATCAGAAACGCCTTCGTTTACTTTTACATCTTTTGTAATCATTTCAATATCGATACCAACATTCATTGACATTTTATAAGGAATTTTGATTCCTTTTACATCTTTATAGTCAGAATAATAGATTACCTGATTCATTGTCTGACCCTGTACATCCATTTCTGTTGAAGTTGCGATTTTTAAACCTGTGGCAACATCATAATAAGAAGTCGTTTTGTTCTCTTTTACAGCATAAGCGTCTGTTCCGTTGATGTTCTCAATACCTGTTAGGGTAACGCCTGCTTTACCGGCAGAAGTCAATTCTCCGAATAAAACAGCTGCTTCCTGAGCTTGTTTAAGTTCTTCTCCTTCTAAAGGTATTTTTTGTCCTTGTTGTTCAACAAAACCAGTTGTAGGTGTAATAAGTTGTTTAGACATTACTTGTCCCATAACAGTTGTTACAGATAATAACTGACCTTTATTAGTTTGTTTGGTAACTGATGTTAATTCCATTCCCTGAACTGTAGCATTTGCAGTTGTGAAAAGAGTTTTTACAGTTTTCACTTTTGCTTCTCCTCCAATTGCTTTAATATAATTGTCTAAAACAGACTTTGCTGTAACACCAGCTGGAATTGGTTTGTTTACTTCCGGCTTTGCAACAGGGTTACCGAATTTGTCGTAATAGTTTACTTTGTAAGGTAATTTTTCAAGACCTGGTAATACGTCACTTGCTTTACCAACAACTAAGATTCTAAGATTTTCAGCAAGGAAATATTTGTTAGCTGCATTTTTGATATCCTGTACCGTTACTGCATTGATGTTTTTAATGTAGTTTTCGTAGAAATCTGCAGGTAAATTCTGTGTTTTTGTTCTTAATGCAAATGAAGCAATAGTACCTGGTTTTTGTGTTTCCATTACGAAACTACCGATGTATTTTGCTTTTGCTAATTTTAATTCATCTTCATTCACAGGCTCTGTTCTGATTTTGTGAATCTCTTTCATGAATTCAACTACCGCACTGTCAGTTACCGCATTTCTTACCGAAGCAGAAGATCTGAATTTAGAAGTATACTTTCCTGAACCAACAGAAGAATAAGCACCATACGTCCAGCCATGAGCTTCACGCAGATTTAAGAACAAACGTCCTTCACCACCGCCACCAAGAATCTGGTTAGCCATTAATGCAGCAAAATAATCTTTGTCTGTCATTCTTAATTCTACAGCGTTTACTAAAGCGATTTCTGACTGTACTGCGTTTGGCATGTCAACGAAATCAATCTGTGTTTTTCCAACATTTTTAGTAACCGGATATTGTTGTTTTGGAGCAGATGCTTTTTTCCAGTTTCCAAATAACTTCTCAACTGATTTTTTTACTTTTTTGAAGTCAACATCACCAATAACTACTAAATATGCTTGTTCCGGAACGAAATAAGATGAATAGTTGTCTTTTACATCCTGTAATGTAACATTGTTTAGTGTTTGTTCTGTAACGTATTCTCCGTTTGGATGATTGATGCCAAATAATAAAGCATTTTCTACTCTTGAAGCGACAGCAGAAACACTTTTCTCACTTGATTTTAATCCTTCAATAGATTGTGCTTTTGCTTTGTCAAATTCTTCTTGAGAGAATAAAGGATTTAAGGCACCATCAGCCATAATTTCAAGAATACGATCAGCATATTTAGACAATCCGCTTCCTGAAGCACCGGTATTCCAGAAGTTAATATTGGCTCCTAAAAAGTCAATTTCTTCATTGAATGCTTCTTTAGAAATCTTTTTTGTTCCGTTACCAACAACAGCACTTGTTAAAGATGAAACACCTGCTTTTTTTCCTTCTACATAAGGTGGTGTGTCAATAGTTAACATATAGCTTACACGAGGTAATTTATGGTCTTCTACTACCAATACTTTTAAGCCGTTCTTTAAAGTAAATTCCTGTGGTTTAGATACATGAACTGTTGGAGCCGGTCCTGGTTGTGGTTGTGATCTTTTAATCTGAGCTTCCGAGCTTAATGAAAGCATTAAAGCTGTTGCTATAATAAATATTTTTTTCATTGTCTTAAATAGTCTTAGTTTGCAGCCTCTTCTTTAACAGGAACATAATCTAAAAGTAAACGTGAGTTTGGTTGTAAATACTTTTTCGCTACTTCTCTGATTTCTTCTCTTGTAATAGAACGATAGATATTGATTTCTTCATTGATCAGGTTGATATCACCATACAATAAATAGTATGTTGCTAAGTTTTCAGCCAAACTTTCTAAATCTGAGTTACTGTTTACATAGCTGTTTTCAAACTCATTTTGTAATTTTTGGTAATCTCTTTCAGAAATTAAATTGGTTTGTAAATCTTTGATTTCAGCATCAATCTCAGCCTGAATCTGATCACGTGTGAAACCTTGCATTGGAATACCAAGTATTATATACATACCGTAGTCTTCCTGACCCTGGCTGAATGCTGCAACCTGTAGCGCCATTTTCTTGTCATCAACAATTTTTTTGTGTAAACGGGAAGATTTTCCTCCTGACAAAATAGATGAAATCATATCCAATACGCGGGCATCTCTTGTTTTGTTAGATGGGGTTCTGTATGCTGTGATGTACATTGGTAATTGGATGTTCGGATCCTGATATTCAGCAACGATTGGTTTTGTAATCGGATCTTCCTGAATATTTACACGTTCCACTTTAGCACCTTTTTTGATGTTGCCAAAATATTTCTGAACAAGATCTTTCGTTTGTTTGTAGTCAATATCCCCTGCAATAACTAAAACAGCATTGTTTGGAACATAGAATTTTTTATTGAAAGCTTTAAATTCCTCTAAAGTAGCAGCATCTAAGTGCTCCATAGATCCGATTGGTGCCCAACGGTAAGGGTGTTTTTTAAATAAGTTACGTTTTACCTCTGTAAACATATTTCCATAAGGCTGATTGTCTACACGTAAACGTTTTTCTTCTTTAACAACTTCGTTCTGTGTATCAACACCGATCTGATTAATAACTGGCTGCAATAGACGGTCAGATTCCATCCAAATCGCTAATTCCAAGTTGTTTGAAGGGAAAACTTCGTAATAATATGTTCTGTCGTCAGAAGTGTTTGCGTTATTTTGTCCGCCGTTTGCGGTTACTATCTTGAACCATTCACCTCTTTGAATGTTTTCAGTTCCTTCAAATAATAAGTGTTCGAAAAAGTGAGCAAAACCTGTACGTTCCGGGTTTTCATCTTTTGCACCAACGTGGTACATTACTGAAGTAACCACTACCGGAGCAGATTTGTCTTGATGTAAAACAACATGCAAGCCATTGTCTAGTGTGTACTCTTCAAACTCAACTTTTTGTGCAGATACAGCATTTCCTAAGAATAATGCTATTGCTAAAGCTGTTAAAGATTTTTTCATAATTTTAAACTATATTTATATGATTTTTAAATAAGTCGCAATTTCGTCATTTTGTTACAGTTTTCCCAGATATTTTTTATTGATATATAAATCAATCAGTTGGAAATCAAAAAATAACGTATTTGCGTGTAAATATCAAAAAATAATTCTATATTTGCATCCTTAAAAATAATCTTATTAATTTTATTGTTATGTACGCAATCGTAGAGATAGCAGGGCAACAATTCAAAGTTAGCAAAGACCAAAAAGTGTATGTTCACAGATTGGCTGCAGAAGAAGGTTCAAATGTTACATTTGACAAAGTATTCTTAGTAGACAACGAAGGAGCAATTACTTTAGGCGCCCCAGCTATAACAGGAGCTTCAGTAGGAGCGAAAGTTTTAAAACACCTTAAAGGTGACAAAGTAATCGTTTTCAAGAAAAAAAGAAGAAAAGGTTACAAAAAGAAAAACGGTCACAGACAGTCTTTAACTCAAATCGTAATTGAGGGAATCACTATCTAATCTGTAGTAAAAAGTATTAACAATTTAAAACCAAAACATCATGGCTCACAAGAAAGGTGTCGGTAGTTCGAAGAATGGTAGAGAATCAGAATCGAAACGTTTAGGCGTTAAGATTTATGGTGGACAAGCTGCTATTGCTGGTAATATCATTGTAAGACAAAGAGGTTCTAAGCATAATCCAGGTGAAAACGTTTACATGGGTAAAGATCATACTTTACATGCAAAAGTTGATGGAATTGTTCAGTTCGCAAAAAAGAAAGATAACAAATCTTTCGTTTCTGTTGTTCCGTTCGAGGCTTAATCAGAACTTACTGAAAAAATTAAAAAAGCGATTGAATTTTCAATCGCTTTTTTTTATACCCGTTAATCAAGTGATGGTTTACTTTACTTTGATTGCCTGATAAAGATCAAGGGCTTTTCCATCTGTAAGCATTGATACAAATTTACAGATATTCATCAGTCGTTCGTAGAGGTTTTCAGACTCAATATGATACTGTTCGGGCAACATCTTTAAAATGAGACTGTCATAATGCGTCAGAGTGCCATCGTGTTCGTTGTTCACTGCAGTAGAAAACTTATCCAATAAGGTGTGCAATACCTGATATCCGACCAGTTCTTTCTGAATCACTTCTTTACTTTCATATACGTTTGAAATACTGATGTTTATGATATCTTTCATTTGAGCCACATAACTGCATTTGTCTGTTAGAGAATGCCCAAAAGTGCCTTCGAGAATACTTTCTTCATTTTCCATGAAAACAGTGACTACATCGCTTATAAGACTGCCAATAGCCAATGCTCTGAGATAGCTCACTCTTTCTGCTTTGGTTTTGAGCTGCGCATATTTTGCAGAATTGATGTTGTTCTGTACAATCTTTATAAGGAATTCCAATGCGTGTTCTTCCGGAATCCATCCCAGATTGATACCGTCTTCAAAGTCTATAATGGTATAACAAATGTCGTCTGCTGCCTCTACTATATAGGCCAACGGGTGCCTGTGATAACGAATGTCATCACCTTCCTTTTTTATAAGACCTAATTCTGTTACTACATCTAAAAAAGCTTCCTTGTCTCTTTGGAAAAAGCCAAACTTTTTATCGCTGATCTCAAGAGTTGGTTTTTTAGGAAGACTTTCTTTAGGGTATTTCATAAAAGCACCTAATGTGGCATATGAAATACGTAATCCGCCTTCGGATCCCGGTCTTGACGCTGTCAGTACATTAAATCCGTTAGCATTTCCTTCAAAATCAATCAGGTCCTGCCATTCTTTTGGTTGCAGATCCAGACGGTACCGTTCGCCGTTTCCATGTTTAAAATAATCACCAATTGCTTTTTCTCCGGAATGTCCGAAAGGAGGGTTGCCAATGTCATGAGATAGACAAGCGGCAGCAACAATAGCACCAAAATCATTTATGGTATACCCCAATTCTGTAAGAGAAGGATATTTTGCCAATACCTGTTCACCTACAAGCCTTCCTAAGGAACGGCCAACCACAGAAACTTCCAGACTATGGGTAAGCCTTGTGTGTACGAAATCTGTTTTTGAAAGCGGAATTACCTGTGTCTTGTCCTGCAGGCTTCTAAAAGCATTGGAAAATATAATACGATCATAATCGACCTCAAAACCGACTCTCGATTCTTTTTCTTCTTTTCTTATTCTTGATTTTGTATCTCCCTGTTTTTTTAGAGATAAAAGCTGAATCCAGTTCATATATCTGTGTTCTGTAGTATTATTGAATGGGTGTTTCTTTTAATGCTTCACGAATTATATTTTGTTTTACAGAGGCAAAAATATGATTCTTTACTTCTGCAAATGACGGGAAGTATTTTCTTTCCAGAGTTCTGTATTTTAAAGGGTATTTTGATAGCATCTGATCATAATAGGCATCGATCACCTCTGTGTCAGGTGCTGTAAATTCCAGATGCATCTCAAATCTGCGTTTCAATGCTTCGTCAATCATTTGGATTTGATTGGTTGCGGCTATGAGTACCGATTTTTGAGGAAAGTTATCGATTAGTTGCAGAATAGCATTTACAACCCGTTTCATTTCAGAATTGTCTTTATTATCATAATCGCGTATTTGTCCTAAAGAATCAAATTCATCAAAAAATAAAATAATACCTTCGTATTGAGATTCTTTAAAAAGACTTTCTATGTTTTTGGCTGTTTCTCCGAGTTTAGAAGAAACAATAGTAGCCAGATTTACTACAACCAGTTTTTTGTTTAACTGTTTTGCAAGAGCTTTTGCTGTCATCGTCTTACCACAGCCGGTAGCGCCATATAGTAATAGTTTATTGGCAACAGGTAATTGATAATGAAGTAATTTGTCTTTAAATTGCTGCTCCTGTAAAAAGGCTTGTATCTGATCCGCTGCATTTCTGTTGAATACAACATCTTCTAAACGTATATCTGATCGGTCGATATAATAAAAAGAGCTCATTTATTTTTCTTTTTTGAGATAGGAATTACTGTATTTTTTAAGACCTGCGTTAGACATAATAAAGGCACAAACCATAAATATAAATGCCAGTAAAAAGGGTGCTCCGGGAAATAAAAAGGGAGCTCCATCATGTGTAAAATAGTAGAACAGATTGGTCATCATCAACGGACCGAAAATAGCGGTGGCGCTATTTAGACTTGCGAGTGTGCCCTGAATCTGACCTTGCTCAGTAGCCGGAATATGTTCGGTAATTTCTGATTGCAATGCCGGGCCTGCAATGCCACCGAGACAATATGGTATCAGGAATACAAACATCATCCATCCTTCTTTTGCAAAGGCAAACAGGAAAAAACCGGTTCCATACATTACAATACCTATGAGGATGCTTTTGGCATTTCCTATTTTAGGATTCAGCCAGCGGATAAGTACTCCTTGTACTAATCCGAAGAGGAGACCCACAACACCTAAAGAGATACCAACCATTTTTTCATCCCAGTCAAAACGATACATGGTATAAAAACTCCAGTTTCCGTTTACTGCATGACTTGCCGTATACATACAGAATATTGCTACGATAAGACCGATGATTTGAGGATATCTTTTCAGGCGCATAATTGCTCCGACGGGGTTTGCTGATTTCCAGTCAAATCCGCGTCTTTTTTCTTTTGGTAGGGATTCCGGCAGTAAAAAATAGCCGTATAGAAAATTAATAAAGCAAAGTATGGCAGCGGCATAGAATGGCACCCGTGCGCCATAATGCCCTAAAAGACCACCTATAAGCGGACCAATAATAAAACCGATACCAAAAGCAGCGCCAATAAGGCCGAAATTTTTAGCTCTGTTCTCTGAATTGCTTACATCAGCTATATAGGCTGCAGCGGTTGAGATGCTGGCTCCGGTGATGCCTGCAACAATACGTCCTACAAATATCAGGAATATGGTTGGTGCTATGGCGAGTAAGATGTAATCAAATGCAAATGCGAGCAGCGATAGCAGAAGAATTGGTCTTCTTCCGTATTTATCGCTTAAGTTGCCTACCATAGGGGCAAAAATAAATTGGGTAAAGGCATACGCAAATGCCAGCCATCCGCCAATACGGGCGGCTTCTGTAATGTCTGCATGAATTAATTCTTTTAGCAGTTTAGGAATTACCGGAATGATAATTCCGATACCAATAATGTCTAATAAGATGGTTATGAATATAAAACCAACAGCAGCCGTTTTTTTACTGGCACTCATATCTATTTCTTTATGACGGCAAAGCTACGAAATTTAAAGATGTGTTGTTTTTGTTTGTTTGTACCGTGTTGTTTTTTGAAGTAAATAGTATAATGCCTTAAAGCAAAAAACCACTCTGAGTAAGAGTGGTTTTTTTTTTAGTTTGCCAAGATGTTAATCTTGTTATCCTTTAATTCGAGCGTTCCTGAACTGATTGGCAGATAATAAGAATTATTGTCAATTTTTTCAAATTTGTTTTCGAATTGTGGTTCTATATGTATGTTGCTGCCTACAATTTTTACTCTACCTTCTACTAATAGAGAAACAATCGGGGCATGGTTATTCAACATTTGAAACTCTCCGTCAACTCCGGGAACAGAAACTGAAGTTACAGTTCCTTTGAATAGGACAGCCTCTGGTGAAACGATTTCTAAAATCATGTGTTTGTTTTTTGGATTAAACTTCCGCTAACATTTTCTGTCCAGCTTCGATTGCCTCTTCAATGGTTCCTTTTAAGTTGAATGCTGCTTCCGGTAAGTGATCCAGTTCACCATCAATAATCATGTTGAATCCTTTGATGGTATCTTTGATATCTACCAATACACCTGGTATACCTGTAAACTGCTCAGCAACGTGGAATGGTTGTGATAAGAAACGTTGTACACGACGTGCTCTTGATACAGCCAGTTTATCACTTTCTGATAACTCTTCCATACCTAAGATCGCAATGATGTCCTGTAACTCTTTATATTTCTGTAAAATTTCTTTTACTCTTTGGGCACATGCGTAATGTTCTTTTCCTAAAATTTCAGGTGTTAAGATACGTGATGTTGAATCTAATGGATCTACCGCAGGATAGATACCAAGCTCAGCAATTTTACGTGACAATACGGTTGTAGCATCTAAATGGGCAAATGTTGTAGCAGGTGCCGGATCTGTTAAGTCATCCGCAGGTACATATACTGCCTGTACAGAAGTAATAGAACCTGTTTTTGTCGAAGTAATACGTTCCTGCATTGCTCCCATCTCTGTAGCTAATGTTGGTTGGTATCCTACCGCAGATGGCATACGACCTAATAACGCAGATACTTCAGAACCAGCTTGTGTAAAACGGAAGATGTTATCAACGAAGAATAATACGTCTTTTCCTTGTCCGTCTCCAGCTCCGTCACGGAAGTATTCCGCAATCGTTAATCCTGATAAAGCTACACGAGCACGAGCACCAGGTGGCTCATTCATTTGTCCGAATACGAATGTTGCTTTCGATTCTCTCATTCCAGGTTTATCAACTTTAGCTAAATCCCAACCTCCATTTTCCATAGAGTGCATGAAATCATCACCATATTTAATAATTCCTGATTCCAACATTTCACGTAATAAATCGTTTCCTTCACGGGTTCTTTCTCCAACTCCTGCGAAAACTGATAAACCACCGTGACCTTTGGCGATATTGTTAATTAATTCCTGAATCAATACTGTTTTACCTACTCCGGCACCACCAAATAAACCGATTTTTCCTCCTTTTGCATAAGGCTCGATCAAGTCAATTACTTTGATTCCGGTGAATAATACTTCAGATGAAGTAGAAAGGTCTTCAAATTTTGGAGCCTGACGGTGAATTGGTAATCCGTTTTCTCCTGTTTTTGGTAAATCACCTAAACCATCAATTGCATCTCCGATTACATTAAATAAACGTCCGAATACATCTTTTCCGATTGGCATTTGAATTGGAGTACCCAAAGCAACTACCTCATGTCCGCGGCTCAATCCGTCTGTAGAGTCCATCGAAATGGTACGTACAGTGTCCTGACCAACATGTGATTGTACTTCTAATACTAATTTTGAACCATCTTTTTTAGTGATTTCTAATGAATCATAAATTTTCGGAAGTTCGGCATTTGTAGTGTTGAAAACTACGTCTACTACTGGCCCGATAACTTGTGCAACTTTTCCTGTAACTTTAGACATTGCTCTATGTATTTATTTAACAGATATTTATAGCTAATAAAAAGGAGACCCTTTTCAGAGTGCAAAGATAATTTTTTTTGATAGAAATTAAAGCCTTTTGTTTTTTATTTTTATACAAAAAAAGCGAATTTTTAAAAATTCGCTTTTTGATTTATTCTACAGTAACCGATTTGGCTAAATTTCTTGGCTGATCTACGTTACACTCTCTCATTACAGCTATATGATATGATAATAATTGTAAAGGAATTGTTGCAATAATAGAGGTTAAGGCTTCAGTAGATTGTGGCATTTCAATTACATGATCTGCTAATTTTCTTACCTGCACATCTCCTTTGGATACCAGGGCAATGATTTTTCCGCTGCGTGCTTTAATTTCCTGTATATTACTCACTACTTTGTCATAGTGATTTTGATTCGGAGCAATAACAATGACCGGCATTTGCTCATCAATAAGTGCAATTGGTCCGTGTTTCATTTCTGCAGCAGGGTAACCTTCAGCATGTATATAAGAAATTTCTTTTAATTTCAGAGCGCCTTCCAAAGCAACCGGATAATTAAAACCACGTCCAAGGTACAAGCAGTTGTTTGAATCTTTATATACCTCAGCGATTTTAATAATTTCACTGTCTGCTAATAAAGCTTCTTTTACTTTTTCCGGTATAAGTTCTAATTCTACAAGATTTCTCAAATATTCAGAATGCGAAAGGGTTCCTTTTTCTTTTGCTAAACGCAAAGCAATTAATGCCAATACTGTAATCTGTGTGGTAAATGCTTTGGTAGAAGCAACTCCGATTTCAGGTCCTGCATGGGTATAAGCACCTGCATGAGTTTCTCTGGCGATAGAAGAGCCTACCACATTACATACTCCGAAAACAAAAGCGCCTTTTTCTTTGGCTAATTTGATAGCTGCTAAGGTATCTGCTGTCTCTCCGGATTGAGAAATAGCGATGATCACATCATCTTCATTGATGATTGGGTTACGGTATCTGAATTCAGAAGCATATTCAACCTCTACAGGGATACGGGCAAACTCTTCAATCATATATTCTGCTACGAGACCAGCATGCCATGAAGTACCACAGGCAACAATAACAATACGTTTTGCTCTTGTGAACTTTTCAAGATTATCCTCAACACCTGCCATTCGGATGATTCCTTTGTCTGAAAGTAATCTTCCTCTGAAAGTGTCTTTGATAACATCAGGCTGTTCGTGTATTTCTTTTAACATGAAATGCTCGAATCCGCCTTTTTCAATCTGCTCAAGATTTAACTGAAGTTCCTGAATATAAGGACTTACAAGTTGATCATCTTTTATTTTTCGGATTTTAACGGGTTTGTTTAACCGTATGATGGCCATTTCTTCGTCTTCCAGATAAATGGCATTATTGGTATATTCGATAAATGGAGATGCATCTGAAGCGATGAAAAATTCATTTTCACCCAAACCGATTGCAAGTGGACTTCCTAAACGGGCAGCCACAATCTCGTTTGGTTTTTTCAAATCCATCACACAGATAGCATAAGCACCCACTACCTGATTTAAGGCTACCTGAACGGCTTTTCCTAATTTTAAGTTTTTGCTTTTCTGAATTTCTTCAATTAAATTCACTAAAACTTCAGTATCGGTGTCAGATTTGAACGTATATCCTCTGTTGATTAATTCAATTTTCAGAGGCTCGTAGTTTTCAATGATACCGTTGTGTATGATTACCAACTCTCCTGAATTGGAATAGTGAGGGTGTGAATTGACGTCATTAGGTACACCGTGGGTTGCCCAACGTGTGTGTCCCATTCCCATCGTGCCTTTATTATCTATCTCCTTCGATGCTTTTTCTTCTAAATCAGAAACTTTTCCTTTAGTTTTTGATAATTTAAATTCATCATCATTGTATAGTACGATTCCGGCACTGTCATAACCTCTGTACTCTAAACGCTTTAATCCTTTGATTATAATTGGATACGCTTCTCTATGTCCGATATATCCTACAATTCCACACATATATTATTAATTGTTTTCTTTGGTGTAATAAATTTCTAACTTGATTCTCTTAGCTGTGTCAGGGTGATTTGCACCATACAAAACACTACCGAAAGGAAATGCTGCCGAAAGGGTCGGGATTTTTTTCGGAAATGTGTTTTTATCTTTTAAAAGTGTAAAATTACCTTGTGTAATATCATCAACAACTGCCAGACCAAGTTTCACGTTAGTTGAATCTTTTCTGATGAGATTGTTGATGTGCGATGTGATTCTGAAACGGTATTTGGTAACGTTGTCAGTTGTGTTTTTGTCTAATATTCCGTTATAAACTTTTTTAGCCGGATTGGTAGAAGTATCAGCTGTGTAATCTATCAATGCTTTGTTATTGGTAAGATCGTATAAAAACAAACGGTACGGATCTGTTCCTGCTGCGTTCGCCATTGTAGCGTTGTCAACATACACAGTTAGTACAGCCTGATTGATCAGCCAGTTTTTTGATTTGATATATTCCAGCTCATCGGCAATGTTGTTATTGTTGGCATCTTCACCAAACAGATTGATTTCTGCAATAGAGCCTTCAGTACCTCTGATCCATAGTTTCTGATCGTTATTATTGGTCAGTTGATTTTGATAAGTCTGACTGTTTACTGTTTCAAAAAGATTGACTGTAGTGGCATTTCTTGTGTTTCCACTTGAAGCTGAGTGTCCTAAATTAAATGTAAGAGTTTTTCTCTCGCGCGTAGTTTCTCCGTCGTTATTGGTTTTGTCCTGCTTATAAATAAATACAAGAGTTCCTTCAGAAACTGCGAGTTGGGCTAATGCACTTTGGTTATAAAGATCCTCTACATTGAAGTACAAGCCTCTGAAGAATTCTTTTAGTACATTATTATTCAGAATTCCTTTATAGGTATTATTCGCAAAAAAGCGATTTTGGAAATAGGTTTTGTCCAAATCGAGCCACATACCCGGTTTTTTTCGCTCCTTGATGACAGGGTTTCCGTTGGCATCTTTAATAATTTCTCCCTGACTGTTGTATTTGTATAATCTGATTTCTGATTTATCAATTACAAAATCAGAGTTCTGAGCCGTATTGGTTGAATTGTTAATTATATTCGTCCCGTTCAATCCCTTTTTATTGCTGTCAAAAGTGTTTTTCTGATCAGAAAAGTATTGTTGTGCTTCTAAACCTTCTCCGGGATTGACATCTCTCAGAAAATAACCGTTTTCATATACATTTAATGAAAACTTACCGGTTCCGTATACATTGGTGAGATTATAAGTGGCGTTTCCGTCAGAATCGGTTTCAGCAACAGTACTTGTATAAGGGATATATACATATACAGAATCTAATACAGGATTGTTTCCGATTTCAGAAAGTTCTGTACCCTTTATCATTTCTATTTGTGTCACAAAATGAGCTGTTGTTTTACCGAAAACACCGTTCTGGAAAACACCAAAGGTATTATAAGGTAAGTTACGGGAATTAAAAACGCCGGTTTTTACCATTTTTGATTCCACATTGGCAACCTCATATTTGTCAAAACCAAACTCATCTTCTCCGAAAATTTCGGAACCGACTTCAGTAAAATCTTTATCACAAGAAGTGAACGTCAATGTTGATACAGTTAACAGGAGTGCTGCATAAAATCCTTTCTTCATAAATATGCGTTGACTTATAAAACTTTATTTTTATAAAAGTCCAAATAAACTTCAGACATTTTTTCTTTAGCGGTGAAAGGTAAGAAAGGTTTTTTCGAACTTTCTATATAATTTGTTAAAAGTGGAGAAGCTTCTTCTGAAGATATGATTACACCATCAGAGTTGTTGATGGCATTGATCATAATGTTTTCGAATGTAGCATCTTTCAACATTTCAATTGATTGTTCATCAAAACCGTCAAAAGCTACTTTTTCAAACATATTATCCGATAAAACACCGTCAAAACTGCTTTTAAATATTGAAGTGACAATTTTTGTATCTGCAAATATGCTGTCGTCTTTGTAATATTGTTTCATATATAAAGGCAGAAGAGAAGCAAGCCATCCGTGAACATGGATGATGTCGGGTACCCAATTGAGTTTTTTTACTGTTTCAATTACGCCTTTAGTGAAGAAGATGGCACGTTCGTCATTATCTTCAAATAATTTAGCATCCTCATCGACAAAGGTGCATTTTCTTTTAAAATACTCGTCGTTATCGATAAAATAGACCTGAATTCGTTCCTTTGGTATAGAGGCAACCTTAATAATTAAAGGCATATCCATATCATTGACCACTAAGTTCATACCTGATAAGCGAATTACCTCATGGAGTTGGTGCCTCCTTTCATTAATGCTTCCGTAGCGAGGCATGAAGATACGAATCTGTCCGCCTATATCATTAATCATTTTTGGAGCATCAAATGATGCCTGAGATACTTCATTTTCGGGTAAATAGGGTACTACTTCTGATGATACGAATAATATCCTCTTGTCTTTCATCATTGAATTCTATTTTTTTAATTAAAATGTTTCTAAAAACAAGCAAAATTACAAAAAAATAACGACTTATTTATCTAAAACACTAATTTTGCACTCTTTGAAATGAAACAAAATGTTGGTTTACACAAAACAGAATGATTTGAAAAAGCACTTAGAGCCTTTGATTGACAGTCGTCAAACAATTGGATTAGTGCCAACTATGGGAGCTATTCATCAGGGACACTTATCGTTGATGCAGCAGGCATTGGAAGAAAATGACACGGTTGTGGTAAGTATTTTTGTCAATCCTACCCAATTCAACAATGCAGATGATCTGAAAAAATATCCGAGAACTTTAGAAAAAGACATCGCTTTTATAGAAACGCTTTCCGATAAAATAATCATTTTTGCACCTTCGGTAGATGATATTTATGAAGGAGAAACCATTGCTCAGGAGTTTGAATATGACGGACTCGAAAACCAGATGGAAGGTGTCAATCGTCCCGGGCATTTTAACGGAGTCGGTACCATTGTAAAAAAGTTGTTTGAAATAATTTGGCCAACTAGGGCATATTTTGGAGAAAAAGATTTTCAGCAACTTCAGATCATTCGAAAAATGGTTCAGAAATTTCGACTGCCTGTGCAGATTGTAGGTTGTCCTATTTTTAGACAGGAAGATGGTTTGGCACGAAGTTCGAGAAATGAATTACTGTCTGCTGAAGCAAAGCAGGAAGCCACACTTATCTATAAAATATTAAAGCAGGCTCGGGAAATGTTTCCTGAATCATCACTCGAAAATGTCCGTGAATTTGTGACAGAAGAATTTAAAAAACACCCTAACTTTGCATTGGAGTATTTTGAAATTGCAGATGAAGAAACATTGGTTCATGCAATAGAAAAAAAAGCCGGGAAAAAATACCGTGGCTTTGTGGTGGCTCATATAGATAACGTAAGATTAATAGACAACATTTTATTAAATTAATTACCTTTGCCTTATGCAAATAGAAGTTTTAAAATCAAAAATCCACCGTGTAAAAGTTACCGGGGCTGATTTAAATTATATAGGAAGTATTACAATTGATGTTGAATTGATGGAAGCTTCCAATATTATTGAAGGAGAAAAGGTTTCGATTGTAAACATCAATAATGGAGAACGTTTTGATACGTATGCTATTCCGGGACCAAGAAAAAGCGGTGAAATTACGCTGAACGGACCGGCGGCAAGAAGAGTGCATAAAGACGATATCATCATTGTGATTACCTATGCTTTGATGGATTTTGAAGAAGCAAAAACATTTAAACCGTGGATTATCTTTCCAAATGAAAAAGACAATTCGCTTACTTAACACTTGAAAACGAAAATTAAAAAAATAGTAAACATCCTACTCCCACTTTTGTTGGGAGTTTTTTTCGTTTACTATGCATACATACAATTTACTCCGGAGCAGCTTACAGAAATGAAAAGTTACTTTTCTCATGTCAATTATCAGTACATTGTTCTTGCTACTTTTTTTTCTGTAATAGGATTGGTTTCGCGTGCATACCGATGGAAATATGCTCTTAATTATTTGGGGTATGAGTCCTCATTCAACAATAACATGATGGCGGTTTGTGTGGGTTATCTGATGAATCTTACCATACCAAGATCAGGTGAATTATCAAGAGCAGTGGTGTTGCAGAAATACGAAAAAATTCCTTTTGACAAAGGTTTCGGAACGATTATAGCGGAGCGCGTCATTGATCTGATTTTTTTATTAGTGTTTGTTCTTATAGCTGTTTCTCTGCAATACCATCAATTAAAAGATTTTTTGTCAGAGAAAATTCCTTTACAAAATCTTGTGTTGTCTGGGTTTGTTCTTTTAGTCTTAATGATGGCAGGAATTTATCTTGTATTTTATTCTGACTGGTCTTTTTTTAAATTTATCAGACAAAAGATTCAGGGTTTGATAGAAGGAGTGCTGAGTATTTTCAAGATGCCGCATCGCTTACCATTTTTATTGCATACGTTTATCATTTGGATTTCTTATATCCTGACCTTTTATTATGGTACTTTTATTCTGCAGGAAACCGTAGGCATTTCTTTTGGAGTTGTCATGGTCACTTTTGTTGTGGGTAGCGTTGCCATGACTTTTACGAGTGGCGGATTCGGAGCTTTTCCTCTTATGATTTCCCAGATCATGGTTTTATATGGAATATCGGCAACGGTGGGTACTTCTTTCGGTTGGATTCTGTGGATTTTACAAACCGTATTTACGATTATCACAGGGGCAATTTCTTTTCTTTTATTGCCCGTTTTGAATAAAAATAAATAACCTTCTCAAATAAATAACCGTATAGAGTATTGCTTAAAAATGTTGTATTTTTGACTATAACTTAGTTAGTATGGCAAAAGTAAAAACAGCTTTTTTTTGTTCGTCTTGTGGTACACAATTCTCCAAATGGCAGGGACAGTGCTCAGCTTGTAAACAGTGGAATACTATTGTAGAAGAAGTCATTCAGAAAGAAGAAAAAGTTTCGTGGCAGACAAAATCTTCTACGGGAGTACGCAAAGTATCCAAACCTTTGTTGATTAACGAAATTGACAGTACACGGGAAATTCGACTCAATACGCTGGATGGAGAGCTAAATCGTGTTTTAGGGGGCGGACTTGTTCCGGGATCGATGATTCTTTTAGGAGGAGAACCGGGAATTGGTAAAAGTACCTTATTGCTGCAATTATCCTTAAAACTTCCGTACAAAGTATTATATGTTTCCGGAGAAGAAAGTCAGAAACAGATAAAAATGCGTGCCGAAAGAGTCAATCCTAATAATACTACGTGCTATATACTTACCGAAACCAATACTCAGAATATTTTCAGACAAATTGAAGAGATTGATCCGGAAGTACTTATTATAGACTCTATACAAACCCTGCATACAGATTATATTGAGGCATCTGCCGGGAGTGTTTCACAAATTAAAGAAACTACCGCAGAGCTGATTAAATTTGCCAAGGAAACCAATACACCGGTAATTCTCATAGGTCATATTACTAAAGATGGTAATATTGCCGGACCAAAGATTCTGGAACACATGGTAGATACGGTATTGCAATTTGAAGGAGATCGAAACCATGTATACCGCATTTTAAGAGCCTTAAAAAACAGGTTCGGATCTACTGCAGAACTGGGTATTTATGAGATGCTGGGCAATGGTTTACGGGAAGTCGCCAATCCTTCAGAAATTTTATTGTCTCATCGTGAAGAAGAATTGTCTGGTACAGCCATAGCTTCTACGCTTGAGGGTATGCGTCCGTTAATGATAGAAGTTCAGGCGCTGGTAAGCACGGCTGTTTATGGAACTCCGCAAAGAAGCGCTACGGGATATAATCTCAAACGCCTCAATATGATTTTGGCTGTACTTGAAAAAAGGGCAGGATTCAGACTTGGAGCTAAAGATGTTTTCTTAAATATTACAGGAGGGATATCGGTAGATGATCCTGCTATAGATTTGGCAGTTGTAGCGTCGATACTTTCCTCTAATGAAGATATCCCTGTTCCGAAGGATTTTTGTTTTGCGGGAGAAGTTGGGCTTTCAGGAGAAATACGACCTGTAAACCGGGTTGATCAACGCATTCAGGAAGCGGAGAAATTGGGCTTTGCCACTATTTTCGTTTCTAAATATAATAAAATAACCTATAAATCAAAGGCTATAAAAGTGGCGCTGGTTTCCAAAATAGAGGACATTGCCGCTTATCTTGTTGGATAAATTTACTGTTAATTTAATTGAAATGCTATGAATAAATTAATGATTACCATTACCGCTTTATTAATGACCATAGTGTCATTTGCTCAGAAACCTTTATTTACAAAAGCCTCCATAGAATCAGTCCGCGTATACTATAATGGGGCTGAACTTGTGCAAACTACATCTTTAAATTTACCTAAAGGTATGTCTGAAGTAGTGGTAACGAATGTAGCTAATTTTCTGAATGAAAATTCCATACAGGTAGGAGCTCCTGCAAAAGTGACGATAATGTCAGTACAATTTACCAATGCTTACATTCAGGAATATGATACAGCTGAAAATACGACTCTTTTAAAACCCGTGAGAGACAGTATCAAATTATTGGAAAAAGAACTTCAACAACTTGTAAACACTAAAGCAACCGAACAGATGACCTTACAGCTGCTTGATAAAAACCAAGCTGTAGGAGGGACTAATGGATTTACAGTTGCAGAATTATCTAAATTGGTGGAGTACTATAAAGTAAAACGAACTGAAACCAGTAATAATATTGACAAGCTCAGTGAAAAGGAAATTGTTCTAAAAAATAAACTGCAGCGTCTTAACAGCAGGCTTACAATCAATCAGGACAAGGAAGAAAGACAAAGTCAGGGAAAACTTATTTTACAGATCATGAATGATGCTGCGGGAAATATTCCTCTGCAGATTACCTACCTGACGGATAATGCACGATGGGCACCCTTTTATGATCTTCGGGTAGAAAAGGTGAACAGTCCAATAAAAATGATGTATAAAGCTGAGGTAGCTCAAAACACTGGAGTAGATTGGCGCAATGTAAAATTGTCATTGACCAGTGGAAATGCAAATCAAAATAATCAGGCTCCGGTATTGTCGCCATGGTTTTTAGACTATTATGAAAATTATGCGGTAGCTGCTGATGTAAGCGAGGCAGTTGTTTATGAATCGGCTTCCAAAAGGGTATCTGGCAGACCTAATGCGAGTTTTATACAATCCATACAGGCACCTGCATCTGGTATGGCAATAGAAAACAGTACAATGGATAATTTTACGGCATTAAATGAAAGTCAGCTCAATATTTCTTTTGATATTGATCTTCCTTATACCGTATTGGCCAATGGCAAAAAGCACAGTGTAGCCTTAAAAGATTTTGAAATTCCTGCAACTTATAACTATTACTCGGCACCGGTTTCTGATCTTAATACTTACTTAATGACTTCTATCCGGGATTACGGAAATTACAATTTATTGGAAGGAGAAGCGAATGTTATTTTTGAAGGATTGTACGTTGGTAAGACAGTAATCCGTCCGAATAACACGGAAGAAGAAATGAAACTGATTATGGGCAAAGATGGTAAAATTGCTATTACCCGCACGCTGATAACGGACAAGTCGGGTACAAAAACATTATCATCCCGTAAAATACAGAATTTTGTTTATGAAATAAGTGTTCGTAATAATAAAAAAGAATCAGTTGAAATAAAGCTTGAGGATTTGTATCCGATAAGCTCTAATAAAGATATAGAAATTGAGTTGACAGAAAAAGACGGCGCTACTGTTGATGCTGAAAAAGGATTGCTGACATGGAAATTGAATGTAAAACCAAATGAAACTAAAAAGGTACGTTTTGGCTATCAGATTAAGTCTTCAAAAGACAAAGTAGTTTCTTATTAATGCTATTTAAAGAACCAGGGAGTAAACATTATTATTCAGAAAAATAAATCTGCTTTTTTGCTTGACAAAAAATTATTGAATATGTAAGTAAAAGAGAAGAATGTTATTTGCTTTATAATTATCGTATAAAGTTAAGCATACTTATTGCTGAATTCATATTACGTCTAAAGGTCTCATTTTTAAGTGATATATCTTGTTTTTCTCATCGTTTTTTGGTAAATTCAGAGAGTAATTCATAATAAACGAATATGATCTCTGATGACCTCAAAAATCATGGATTTAGCATTAATTCTCTAAAAAAACTGGTAGACATACATCAGGGTAAATTACCACCTACTTCATTAGACTATTTTGTGATTTTATGGATAATTAATGATACTACGCTTATACTTGAAAAAGAGGCTTTAAGCGTAGAAAAAAACGATTTGGTGTATATCGGTCCCGGAAAAAGAGTTGAACTCGTAAATGTTGAGAAAAGTGATATGTATGTGGTTACCTTTTCAGCATCCTTTTATGAGAAATCTGCAAAGGATACTTTTATTCTCAATTCAGAATTGTTCTTTGGGTATGAAGATGAAATATACGTAACAAAAGCTATTGGCAGCGCAGAAGATTTTAAAAGTCTCATCGTAGAAAGGCTTGCTATGTATAAAATTAAAGCGAATGACCTTTATCTGGCTGTTGCTCATAACTGTATTGAGTCACTTCTTTTAGATGGTCTTCTTGATCTTCAGACGAAAAACGGAATAGGACGCAGAGATTATTCCAGTCTTAAGATAGTCAACCAATTTAAAGTATTGCTTCAGAAAAATTATAAGATAGACCGCAGAGTTTCCTTTTATGCTGATTTACTCCATATTACTCCCAGGAGATTGTCTGAGATGTCAGAAGAAATACTGGGTATGAGTGCCAAACAGGTGATCATTGATAAGGTTTTAAAAGAAGGATTACTCATGCTGAAACATACCCCCCTTACCATTACTGAAGTCATGTATGAGTTGGGTTTTAAGGATGAGGGAAATTTTAGTGCCTTTTTCAAAACACATACCGGCAGCAATCCGAAAGAACTCAGGCTTATGGAACCAGAACTCAATTAAAAAGCGGAAGAAAATTTTTCATGTTTTCTTCCGCTTTTTAAATTATAACAAATCTCCAGTTACTTTACTACATATCCTAAAACTTCATAATAGCGCAGAATCCTGTCTGTTGGAATTTTTATAGGTTCATAAATCAGATTACCATCTGCTGAACGGTCTTCATTTGAACTATAAGCAACTATTGTATTAGCTTCATCAGCTTTTTGTATGCGTTTGATGAAGAAACCATCAACCGTGAGAACAGCGTAGTTGTGACCCCACACTATCGCTTTGGAGTCATCAATTTCTTTTAGGGCAAGTACACATCCGTTGGGATATTCTTTCATGTGATTGCCATAATATTTGAATGTAGCGGTCGCAGCAGGAAACCAGTCTCCTGTATTAATAAAGGCTACAGGAGAAATATTTTTAAAATGCTCATCTTGTGAGGTGACTTTTTTACTTTCTCCGGTCTTATGAATAGTATCATAAAGAGGAACAAGAGGACTCTTTTTATATTCTATAGGAATATCATCTGTAAGAAGATATGTTTTATCATCGTTCTCATATAAACCTGAAAACAGCCAATCGTAACTTATTTCGAGTTTCGTGTGAAGCTTTACAATAAAGTCAAGTTTAGGAAGTGTTTTGCTTCTGTAATTTCGGATGTTAGCTTCACTCGTGTCCATAAACTCAGCGAATTTCGAATTATTTCCTTTAAATTCTTTTAAGGCAATAGCATTGATTTTCTGATTTATGTAATTCATAAATAAATTATTTATTCTGTTTTTCGAAAAATCATTCGAATTAAATTTGTTTTTTCGAATTATGTTTCGATATTTGTTATATCACGTGAAACAAAGGTATAATAAATCACATAAGTTTGTTATGAAATTAGAACAAATAAAGAACAAAATTCGATATGGTGATTACATCACGCTTTCAGAAATGCTAAATACAACTGCAGACTCAGCTAAGATGAGAATCCGTAGAAATGATAAGATAGCTATGGAAGCATTGATAGAAATCATCAGAAGCAGGGAAAGACTTATTAGAAGTTATAAAAAGAAAAGTAAATAAAAGTAAAAGGCCTTTTGCTTTATGGATAAGATGAAAAAGATTGATGAGGAAAATTTATTTTATAAATCAATTACACATGGACACTATTTATCAGATTACCGAGCAATTAAAAGAAGATGGCTTCAGTATAAACTATATAAAAAACTTAATTACGAGAAATCAGGGTAATACCTATTTTAATACACTTGATTATTTTAATATCTTTTGGTTTCCAAATTCTTCTGTATTTGTTGTAGAAGGTATTGAATATTCGATTGAAGCCAATAGCTTTGTATTTATCGGTCCCGGAAAAAATATTTGTTTTGGAAAATTTGCACATAAAGAAAAAACGGTCGGATTTACATTTTCTTCCACTTTTTATGAAAAATCAGCCAATGACAGTTTTTTTCTTAATTCAGAATTATTTTTTACTTCAGATTCCAATGTTTTTATTCTTCAATCTATAAGGTCCCGAGAACAGATAAAACAGTTTATTGTAGAACGTTTAACATTCTATAAAGAGAAAGATCACGGATTGTATATATCTGTGGCACATAATTCTATAGAGAGTATCATTTTAGACGGTTTGCTTATTCTCGAATCTACACACAGAATAGAGACCAATAAGTACACTTATATTGAAATAGTCAATAGGTTTCGCGTGTTACTGCAACAACACTATAAGACGGAACGAACGGTTGGTTTCTATGCAAAACAATTAAATGTGCCGCCCAGAAGGCTGAGCCTCATGGCGGAGGAATTATTGGGGAAGTCTGCCAAACAGATGATCAGTGAAAAGGTAATCAATGAGAGTATTCGCATTTTGCGCTATACACATCTTACCATTGCAGAAATAACCTATGAGTTGGGCTTTACAGATGAAGGTAATTTCAGTTCCTTTATAAAAAAACATACGGGTAAAAAACCCAAAGAAATAAGGTTGGAGCATTCCGAAGAAATGAAAAAAGAAAAATCCTTAAAAAACCATTTCTAAGAAGATTTTTATCCTGACGAAGCCCTCTTTTAGAAAATAAATGTGTCAGAAATAATTTTTTCTGGCCTATCTGGCTGTTTTATAACCATAAACGACTCTGTTTTTTATCTTAAAAAAAACTAAAAAAACCTAACGCTTGTTAAGGAAAATATCCTACATTTACTATAGTTCACAACTATTAAAAACAGTTGAAAACTACTAAAAAAAATACAGTATGATAAGGAAATTCTTTACAATAGGAGCTTTGGCAGGATTTTGTATGGCAGTAAATGCACAAAGCAAAGGAGGCGTTGTTTTAAATGTAAAATTACACCCTATACAGACACTGGTAGTCAATAAATCACAAAATGAAGTGAATCTGAACTACGTTACAAAAGAAGATTATGCAGGTGGTGTTACAAGTAAGCAGACAGACCATCTTACCATATACAGTACAAGCGGTTTTCAGGTAAAAGTTAAAAGTAATGTTCAGCTTAGCGGTACTCAGCAAAATATAGCATCCAATACGATTTCAGTTACTCCATCAGCAGGATCAAAGCCATTGCCAAATGCTAATTATATCAGCAGGAAGCTATCTTCTGAAGAACAATCTATTATTTTAAGTACTACAGGCGGAACCGATAGAAATTTTACAATTGATTACAGTGGGGCGGGTGGTGATGCTTATATCAACTATTATAACAGCTCTGAAAATACTTCTGTATACACTACAGAGGTTCTTTATACCATAATTGCGCAATAACCAAAATATCTTATTTCTTTTCTGGGTTCAATGACTAAAAAAGTAAGTGCTTAAAAGTAAAAATAGGCACTTTTTTTATTTCTTCTTTTTTCTTTTTAAAAAAACGCTGCTACGATTGGGTCGCATATTATAAAAAGTTATCAAAACATACTTTTTTCTCTCTTTTTTCCCTTCCGTTTTTTACATCTTTACATTGCTTTAAAACGCACAAGTTGGTACAATAGGTTTTTATTAGCTGTTATATCCTCTATAATTGGGTTGATAACGTTTAAAAGAGTTTGATTTTTATAAGATAGAATGACTTTATATTCGCTTAATTGTTTTTTTTGTCTTTCTTTAATTATTTGTTTTTTAGATGTTTATTTTGTTTTTTAAGGGTAATATTCGGACATTTTGTGATTTTTGCAAAAACAACAAATTTTACGCTTATTTTCACAAATAATAACGAATAAAGCGCTGTAAATTTGCCATCCTTTCAAGAAACAAAAAAGGATTTATTGGTACAAAAATTAAATAAAAAATGACAAATTAAAAACATTTTTTTACAAGAAAAGAAGTAACAACAGCTTCTAATTTTGTCCCGTAAAAACAACAACATTTATAACACTTTTATAATTAACAATGAAAACAACAATTTTTACATCTTTAGGGATGTTGTTAACGCTGGCTGCTCAAGCACAAACTAACTCTAGTAATGTAACGCTTAATGTTCGTTTAAATCCTATCCAAACATTAGTAGTTAATCCATCAGCTGAGCATAAGACAGTAAATCTTGATTATATTACAGAAGCGGATTATGCTAACGGTGTGAGTCAGGCGAGAGAAAATCACTTAACAGTATATAGTACAGGTGGTTTTCAGGTTAAAGTAAATAGTGCTGGTTCTGCCTTAGAAAACCAAAACGGAGCAGGTGCTAATGGGCACATTCAGGCAAATACAATTCAGATTGTACCTTCTGCCGGATCAAGTGCTATCAATGGTGCTCAGTACACAAGTCAGTCTTTGGCAAATGAACAAAAAACAATCGTTTCAAGTACAACGGGTGGTGTTGATAAAACATTCAATATCCAGTACAAAGGAGCAGGAGCAGAAACTTATTTAAACTACTACGTTGCAGGTCAAAATCCAACGGTATATACTACTCAGGTAACTTATACAATTGTTGCACAATAAATAATAGCATATACAAGCGAAAGTGCTGCATGCTATGCAGCACTTTTTATTTTGTGTAAATAATTGACAACGGAATGAAAAATCAGTTTTTTTTCTTTTTTGTACTTTTTGCCTGTTGGTCATCCCTTCAGGCACAAACAGGTATTTCAGTATCACCTCCAAGGTTATATTTTGAATTGAATCCGGGACAGAGCGGTACTGATAAGTTGGTAATAACAAATGTGAGCCAATCCAATACATTGGATCTTGCTGTAAGTTTGGGAGACTGGGAATACAACCAAATGGGAGAAAATATGATGTATCCTGCAGAAACACTTGATACCTCATGTGCCAGTTGGGTAAACGTGAAAAAAGAGGATAGTTATTTTTCTTTAAAACCAGGAGAAAAAAAAGAAATAGAAGTAACGGTTACAACACCTAATCTATTGAAATCAACAGTTCCGGTACATACCTCTATGTTGTATGTAACTCAGATGAATCCTATTGATGATGTAGACAGTAAAGGAGCCAATATGAAAGTAAGTGTGCGTTCCGGAATCAAATTGTTTCACCGGACTACAGATCCGCGCATTAAAAAAATTGAGATTCAGAATATGGTCTTCAATAAGCAGTCTAAGAAAATAGAACTTTATTTTGAAAATAACGGGAATGTCTGGACGGACGGCACGATCTATCTGGATTTGCTCAATACGAAAACGGGAAAAAAGCAAAGCTTAAACCATATGGTTTTTTATAGCATGCCGGGTAATAAACGAGAGGTGATCATAGACTTACCGGATGATTTACAAACGGGTAAGTATGTAGGAACTGTATTGATTGATCATGGGGATGAAAACAGCATTGAAGTTGCAGAATTATCTTTTGATTATGAATAAGCTACTTGTATATATTGTATTGATTCTTGGTTTTTCTGTCAAAGGATTTTCTCAGCTAAACTTCGGAATCATGAGCAGTAATAATTATGTTGGGGTATACTCTTACAATGGAGTGACCTCAACTAATGCCTATGTTCTTCGTTTTCAGTATTCAGGGACTAACCTGAACATTCCTTACTGGAAAACATCTGTACGTTTGTTACAACCCATCATATCTACCGATGGTACAAAACAATTTCCGGCGAATAAACTGGCTTTTCAGATTACGAATACTACCGGGCAGGCACAGGCTCCCAATACAATACCGACTGTTTCACAAATAGGAGCACCCTTAAGTGTATCGTTACAACAGGGACAGGAAACATTTTTGGTTCCGCAGTCAAATGCTGCTTTAAAAAATACTACTCCGTACAATTCGTATTATGATTTTCAGATGAATTATAATCTGATCATTGAGGGGGGTAATTATCTTACTGCACTGCAGGGAGGTTACACACAAAAAACCTATATCGTTTCTCTTGAATTTAAAGCTTATGGTACCAACAATGAAGTGTTGGGAGTTGAACAGCGAAATTATACCATAGATGTATTTAAACTCAATAATGTACCTGTAGAAAACAAACTTTCTATTCAGATAAGAAGCGGTTCAAACGCTTTACTGGATGTAAAAACACTTTCTGATTACGTGAATGGTGTAAGTGTGATCTATCCTCAGGGCTTATCAATTATTGCAGATGCAGATTATCAGTTGCATGTAAAATCGATACAGACCAATTTTATTTCCAATACAGGCAATACACTGCCATTAAATACAGTAAGACTGGATCTTATTCCTGCTTCAGGCAATAATGCAAATGTTTTCCCTGTATGGCTGAGTGCCGGTTCTCAAAAAATTGCTACAGGCTTGCAGAGCAAAGGAAGTCCGGTATATTATGATATCAGATATGCTACCAAACCCAATGATGTGACACTCATTGAATCAAAAATGGAAGAATACAGCACTACATTACAATACGAAATAACCCCTCAATAACATCTTCTACCTCAAAGATATGCGTCATTTTCTAAACCAAAAAATAGTTTTTATTTTTTGGATGCTATTCATTACTTTCGGTGCCTTTTCACAAGGTATTCATGGGATTGATATGCAGATAGACAGCGAACTAAATGAAGATAAGAAGAATCTGATAAATGCCGTAGTCGCTTTTTCTAATGATACAAAAGAAAACTTTACAGGATATTTACAGATAGTAACACCGGAAGGCTTTAAAAATATTTCCGGAAGTATGATAGATGTTGAAATTCTGTCGGGAGACCGTTTTTTTACTCCTGTAAAAATACTACAGCAGGGTATTGCTCTGGCAGGTGAGTCAGATATTGAATTCCGATTACTTGATCAAAATAAATCGGTTGTACTAACAAAAAAATTAGAACATAAAGTTGCGGAAAATAATAATCTGAGATTGGCTTCCGAGGCGCCCATAGTGTATATAAATAATCCTAATGATTCATTGGTTTTACGCGCTGTGGTGAGCAATCTCGGAAACAAAAGACAGGAGGTAACAGTGGTTTTTAATATACCTGGGCTTGTAGGTGAAAATAATTTTTTTGAACAAAAAGGATTTGTAGAAATTCAAAAAGATACCGTTTTTACCTTTAGTTTTATTCCGCCACCTTCACTTTTACAACAAACACAGTTTACAGTAAATGTATCAGCAATGAGAGGTGTAGGAAAAGAATTGTTTGGTAATTTTTCTGTGAATGTACAAAATGTATCTTCTACACAGCGTTACAATAATATTCAGTCCAATACCCTGAACTATTATTATCAAAAAAACAGTCTCTCAACCAGCTACCGCAAAATAGGGAAAAATACAGATGCCTATCAGCTCATCGGATCTGGAGATATTGATTTGCCGGCAGGTTATTTATCTGTAAAAGGTAATATTTATAAAAGTAATAATCAGCCGGAACCTATTGTAACAAATACGTATGTAGCGTATAAATTGGATAACGCTGAGGTGAAAATAGGAAATATCAGTGAGCCGCTTGAGTTATCGCTGTTCGGAAGAGGAGCTCAGGTAATGATTAGTGATGAAGATGAGAATAAAAGCCTGCAGATTGGTTTTGTCGATCAGAATTATAACCTATTTGGTAAAGAAGCTATTACACAAAACGGCTATGGTATTTATGCCAGAGGAATGATAGGAGAGTCCAATAGTAGAAAAAATACGATGGGAACCTATATTTTTAAAGACGATACTTTTGAAAGAGTAAAACATAATATTTTCAGTACAGAAGTACAGCGATCCCTGAATAAGGGATGGAATATAAACCTGAGACTTCATGGAGCGTTAAGCGATTATTATCAGGCAAACATCACAAAACCTTCTTTTGCCACAGAAGCACAATATTACGGAAGCCTGAAAGAGATGAAGCTTACCGGAAATTATTATTTCAGTACCGACTATTTTCCTGGTAACAGGAGAGGAATGTTGCAGATACAGCAGAATATTCAGCAAAAGCTCACTAACGGATCGACAGTATATACCAATATTTCTCTCGCAAATTTTTCTCCAAGATCCTATGCATATAAAATGCAGCTTGAGTCAAAAAACATCCGTATTGATGCGGGGATGACCTTAGCAAGGTATAAAAATACCGGAATTTCTATTGGATATCAAAACCAGTATGAAACGTCTAACAGTTATACCAATTTTATTCAGGATTCAGGGTCAGAAAACAATTTGTCCATGAACGCACACCGATTGATTGAAAATCTGAGCTGGATTAGTGGTAATCAGAAACATTCTGTATTTATAGGATTGGAAAATGGATTGGTAAAATATCCTTACAGCAATAAATTTGAATTACAGTTGAAAGCCAATGCAACTTATACGTATCAGTGGCTTAATCTGAATGCGACTTATCAGTCAGGTAGCTACTTTTTGTCAGAATATGTATCAGCCATACAGCAGGCAAAAACATTTGAGCGTTTGATGGTCTCAGCTGCGGTGAATAGAAATTTTTTACAGAACAAGCTTTTTGTTAATTCAGGGCTCGGATATATAAATGACTTTTTATCCGGTGAAACACCTTCAGGTTTTTTAAACCTTAAATACAGTCCGTCACAAAAATATTTCCTTTATGTTAATTCATCCTGGTACCGTTATAAAATGACAGGAATTTCTTCTGCAATCAATGCAAATGATATTTTTACAATTGAAGCCGGAATAACAGTCAACTTCCAGACCAAACAGGTTTCTAAAGGTAAAAAGAGTCGTATACAGGCTTTGGTGTATTATGATAAAAACACCAATAATATATATGATGAAGGCGATGAGGTAGCTTCCGATTATTTTATCACGATGAACAATACTTCATTTAAAACGGATAAGAATGGAGAATTTGTATATTCTTCAGTACCTTTCGGAATTTATAAAATAAAGCCGACGACACAGGGAGGCTGGTTTACTACAGAGAGAAAATATCAGGTAGATACTTACCATACCAATTTTGAAATACCATTACATCAAAGCGGTACCGTTTCAGGAAAAATAAAGTATGATTATGATCCTAAAAAGGTGCTTGATTTTGATCCTAAAACGGGAGGGATAGTTATAAATATTTTCCAAAACGGAGTGTTTGTTCAAAAAGCAGCAACAGATGATTTTGGAAATTTTACAACCTTTTTACAAACGGGTACTTATGAAGTAATTCTGAGTGAAAACTCTTTATTGCCAAATACATACTGTGATAAGACAACGCATAATATAACAGTTGAAGCCGGAAAGATAACAACAGTGCCTGCTTTTGTAATAGGAGTTAAAGAAAGAAAGATGAACATAAAGCGTTTTGGAAGCTGATGACATATCATGCTATGGTTTTTAGAAAAAGAAGTTCTTCAACAAACAATTAAAAGCAAAAAAAAGCGTTTCGATTAATATCTTTTATTACAGTGAAAAAACAAATGTCTTATTTTTTGAAAATTACCTGTTGCCTAATCTGTATCTATCATTACACAGCTTACAGTCAGCATACGCTGAATCCGGATATTGATTCTGTTTACGTATTCAGAGAAGAACCGTTTAATGAAGTCGTTTCAGATACAATTGTTCAACATCACTTACAAAACGATACGACATTCTATTTTAAAAAAACACCTAATTCATTGAGAATTCTTGATGCTTCACTTTATTCAATTTCCGGTCCTGTAACGAGATGGGATAAAAAGGATTGGCTGAAAGCCGGAGGAGTTGTCGCCGGAGGGGTAGCTTTATCCTTGTTGGACAAACCGGTTAAAAACTTCTTTAATAAAAATCAAACAAAATTCTCTAATAGCATAAGTGATTTTGGATATCATTACGGCAAACCCTATACCGCTGCAATTGCAGTAAGCGGTTTCTATCTTTCAGGAGTACTATTCAAGAATGAATGGGCAAGAGAAACCTCTTATGTGTTGGCGTCTTCCTATATATCCAGCGGTGTTATTCAGGCTTTTCTAAAGGCAGCTGTGGGCAGAGCAAGACCTAATACCGGACTTGATCCGTACCATTTCAGACCTTTTGATGGTAATGCCTCTTTTAGTTCTTTTCCTTCAGGGCATACACAGATTGCACTCGTTACTTCTATGGTATTGGCAAGGCGCGTAGAAAATCCCATCCTCAAAACATTGTTTTATTCGGCTGCGGGTGTGACTATGGTAAGCAGAATGTATAATAATGCCCATTGGTTTACAGATGTGGCTTTAGGCGGTGCGATTATATGGTTTTGTACAGATACCATCATAAAGAGAATGGAAGAAACCAAACACGCCAGACTCTATAAAAAAGATAAACAGATTAAATGGAATCTGCTTCCGGGTTATAACGGTTTTACGATAATCGGAACCTTTTAAAATAAAAAATGACATCTTACAGATGTCATTTTTTATTTTTAATTACTCAGTACATATCTCACATTAATGGAGGTGTATTTGTTTTCAGAATCTGCTGTTTTCTTGTATTTGATTAATCCGTCTTTACTGATTTCCAAAATCTCAATTTCACTTTTATCATACCACGTAAGTTGATATTCTAGATCAGACTTTCTCAATTCTATAGAGTTGGCTCTGCCTGAACTACTGATTACTGAGCTTCCGTAATATTGATTGTAGTATTTATATAAATCAAATGTCTGTATTTCATCATTGTCCGGAACTTCCAATCGTACATTAGGTACAATTACAAAATTATTTTTGCGAAGCTTTTCTTTTCTAAGCATATCATCATTAGATGCCTTAAGCTTGGTTTCAATCCACTCTTTATAGGTACCTTTGTAGCCTTTTTTAATTTCTTCCTTATATACTTCTTCACCGTCTTTACCTATTACAAATTCTACCCATTCTGAAAAAGTACCATAAAATCCGTTTTTCAACGCCAATTCATAAGGAGAATAGCCTGCATCTGAATTTAGTTCCTGCATCCAGTTCATAACCAGGGTAGTTGTTTTTTCCTGTTTTTCGATATCAGGATCAACGTTGGAGCCCCATAAAGAACGTAACCATTCTTTCTCATCACCTTTAAAACCTTTTTCTACAGCCATTTCGTAAGCTGTTTTTCCTCCCTTGCTGTTTACCTCTTCAATCCATTCCGTTACACTGCCCTCAAAACCTTTTTCTACAGCTTCTTCATACGCGTTTAACGGAGCCTTGTTTTCCTTTTGCGAAACTTCCTTTACTTGTTTTTTGAGGTCAGTGACAGTATCGTTAGCAATAACTGTATTCTGAATAGCAATTGCCTCGTCAGGAGCTACAGTTGTTTTTACTGTGGTTTCCACAATGTCCAGAACATCCAGCAATGGGCTGGCTTCTTCTGAAGCAACTGCTGCTTCCTCTTTTTGTGTTTTTGGTTCTTCAGCTTTCGGTGCTTCTGTTTTTACTTTTTCTTCATATTGTAGAGTAGGAGCCAAAGGGCTGTCGATCATTTTGGTGCTATAGATTAGCGATTCCGGTTTTTGTTTCCAGTTCAGATAATCTTTTTTGTTTATTTCATAAGGTTTTATTGCCTCAATAGGGTAGGTGTATACAGTGCCGAAAATATCCTGAATTTTCAATTCTGATCGGGCAGCCTTAATATTAAATAATAGGGGGGATGCAGTATCAGAGTTAAAAATGTTTTTGGCATTCATAATATAAAACCATTGATCTTCAATCCACAGATAATAGCCATTATGAATAAAGTCATTAGTTACAGACTCAGTAAAGTTATATCCGAAATCCACCTCTTTGCCTGCAAATAACTTATCGGCAGAAGTAATCTGTAATGCATGGACCTTGTAAAATTGTTCATTAGTCTGAGCTTCAGCAAAAAAGCCGCTAAAAAATAAAACAATTAATAATCTCTTAAGCATAGTTTCTTTATTACGTTTAAGCTACAAAGGTAAATAAAAGCGTAATTAATTTGCAATTAATATTTTATAAGGTATTTTTACTTTAAAATCTTAAAATAAAATGAATAAAGAACAAGGTACAATTACCGTTTTGGTAAAAGAATCGATTGCTTATATAACTTTTTATCATCCGGCAGGTAACTCGTTTCCTGGTATTTTATTAAAAGATCTTGCAGATACCATTACCAGCCTGAATAAGAATCGTGAGGTAACACTCATTGTTTTGAAAAGTGAAGGAAACAAAACGTTTTGTGCAGGAGCGTCTTTTGATGAATTACTGGCTGTTGACAATCTTGAAAAAGGTGCTGTTTTTTTTAACGGATTTGCAAATGTTATCAATGCTATGCGGACGTCTGATAAAATCATAATTGGACGTATTCAGGGCAAAGCAGTTGGCGGTGGTGTAGGTTTAGCAGCCGCTTGTGATTATGTTTTTGCAACTGAAGAAGCCTCAGTAAAATTATCTGAACTGGCTATCGGTATTGGTCCTTTTGTAATAGAACCTGCTGTTTCGAGAAAAATAGGAATTCCGGCAACTAGCGAAATGACCTTAAACGCAACAGAATGGAAAACTGCAGCATGGGCAAAAGAAAACAAATTATATAATGAAGTCTTTGGCTCAGTAGTAGAGATGGATGAAGCATTAGACCAATGGATACAGCGCCTTGCTTCTTACAATCCTGAAGCTTTGTATGAAATGAAAAAAGTATTGTGGCAGGATACAGATCACTGGGAAACACTTTTGCCGGAAAGAGCAAAAATATCCGGTAGGTTGGTTTTATCTGAATTTACGGTAAATGCTTTGAAACAGTTTAAAAATAAATAAAAATGAAATCGCTTTAAAAGCGATTTTTTTATTTTAAAACACCCTCTTGTAATAAAATTAGTAATTTTGCTAAAATTTTTAATACCATGAGTTATATCAGAATTACCAAGCAGTTTACATTTGAAACAGGACATGCACTATACGGTTATGACGGAAAATGTAGAAATGTACACGGACATAGTTATAAATTATCAGTAACTGTTATTGGTAAACCGATTACAGACACATCGAATGTTAAATACGGAATGGTCATTGATTTTTCTGATTTAAAGAAAATTGTGGTAGAAGAAATTGTGAATGTATTTGATCATGCAACGGTATTCAATAAAAATACGCCTCATGTAGAATTGGCAAAAGAGCTTGAAGAACGAGGACATCATGTGATTTTAGTTGATTACCAGCCAACAAGCGAAAATATGGTCATTGATTTTGCTGAAAAAATCAAAAACAGATTACCGGAAAACATCTCTTTATATTCGTTGCGTCTGCAGGAAACAGAAAGTTCCTATGCAGAGTGGTATCAGTCAGACAACAACTAAATGATAAAACTTTCCATCCCTTCTCATCAAAAAGTTTTCTTTGCCTCAGATCAGCATTTGGGAGCACCTACTGCGGCATTGAGTATGCCCAGAGAAAAGAAGTTCTTACAGTGGTTGCATCAGATTGAATCAGAAGCCGGAGCCTTGATATTGCTCGGAGATCTGTTTGATTTCTGGTTTGAATACAAAACAGTAGTACCAAAAGGGTTTGTGAGAATTTTGGGAAAACTGGCACAGATGCGCGACAACGGATTGCCTATTTACTTTTTTGTAGGCAACCATGATCTGTGGATGAGCGATTACTTTGAAAAGGAATTGGGAATTCCGGTTTTTTATAAACCCCAGATTTTTGAAATTAACGGCAGGGTGAAATTATTCATTGCCCATGGTGATGGATTGGGTCCCGGAGATAAAGGCTATAAACGCATGAAAAAAGTGTTTACGAATCCTTTTTCTAAATGGCTTTTTCGTTGGCTGCACCCTGATTTTGGTGTGAAGTTAGCCCAATATCTTTCAGTCAAAAACAAATTAATCTCCGGAGATGAAGATGCACGTTTTTTGGGAGAAGATAAAGAATGGCTAATCTTATATGCCAAGAAAAAACTTCAGGAAACACCTTGTGATTACTATATTTTCGGACATCGCCATCTGCCTATGAAATTAGCTATAGGAGAAAATGCCCATTACGTAAATTTAGGAGACTGGATTTCTTATTTTACTTTTGGTGTATTGGAAGGAGAAGAATTGGACTTATTTGTTTATTCGGAACATTCCATTTCGGATCGTTTTCATCCAAAATCCAGTCATGGTGCTTAAAGTGATCCCATTTTACTTCTGTTAAATCTACCTCCGGATCAATCAGTCTTTTTCCCGTACGATTATTGATAGAAACATTACTGCTTCCTACATATACAGCCACATCTCTGCCTTCTTTCGCAAAATGTTGTTGTATGAATTGTGCCATCTGCCAGATCATATCGGGTGTATTAAGACGCATGTTCTGCTTTTCAGACAATAATTCCATATTGTCAAACGCCAGCCGTTCTTTTGTCTTTTTATCAAAAACTCTGAAATGAGCAACTCCTGTACGGGATCTCAGCATCATTCTCCAGCTCAGACGGTGTCCTTCTTCAGTCCATAATACATCACCTTTAATAAGCCAGTGTCTGAAAGGCAGTAAGGTTTGTAAAGCCAGATAAGGTACAAAAAAGCCAAAAAATATTCCTCTGTATTCGTTATAGTTTACAGTTGCCAATTCCGGGGTTAATACCGGTTTTTTTCTTAACAGATAGCGTTTAATGTCTTCAGGTTTGAAAAAAAAGATACTAAAACACAAGGCAAAATAAGGAAATACACCAATACCCAGTGTGATGGAATTAAACAGATGGAAACAAAAAGAAGCGATGATCGCAAACCATCTTGTTCTGCGCCAAAGTAGAGCAGGAATAATAAGCCCGTCGAAAGCGATACCCGAATAGGCAATGAAATAATGAAACTTTTGGGAATGAAAAAGAGGTTTTATGAAATCAGGAGACTTCATGGCTATAAACATGTTCTCAGTAACAGTAGCATTCAGCCAATCCGGGTAAAATTTAGCAATAGTAGCAAAAATATAGACACAGGAAATCTGAAAAATAAACATCAATGAAATCCATTGTGGCATTGCATAAGCCTTTATTTCCGGATGCTTTTTTACATCCAGAGAGGCATACCGGTTGGCGGGTAAAAAACACATGATCACACAGATCAGCCACATAAGATAGTAATGATTGTTATAAGAAGTTTTTTGCATGAAATATACGCTGCCCCATATTAAAGTAAGTGCAACAATGCTCCAACGGTATTTATAGCCAAGTGTAACACCCAGAGCGGCTATTGCCATCAATACAAAATGTACATACATATAATTACCCATGAGCGGTAATAACCATTCAAATCCAATAAATGTAAAGTTAAGCTGAGGTGATACAAGATTACTGGTAACCCATCCTGTCAGTAAGGCACCGATGCTTTCAAATAAAAATACAATTCCAAAAAAAATACGGAAGATGATTAATACGGAATTATCAATAGGTTTGAATAATTTCTGAATCACAGGTCAAGTTTTTTTATAGGGGTTAATTTCTGTATTTTATAGTTTTGTTTAGGAGCATCCTGATTCCACTTAGGATCATTTTCACTTAGGATCCAATCGTGATGGCGAAAATGACTCCACGGTACGGCTGTTAAATCCACTGTGGGATCAATAAGTCGTTTTGCAGGTCTTCTGTTGATGGTTACATTGCTTCTGGCTGCATAAACAGATACGTCTATTCCTTGTTTTTTATAATATTCCTTTATAAACTGAGCCATTTGCCAAATAACATCCGGTGTGTTGAGCTTGAGTATCTGATAATCAGTAAGCAATTCTTTATTGTTGAACGAAATTTGTTGTCCTGTTGCTTTATCAACTACTTTGTATCGTGTAGTTCCTAAGCGGTAATTCAGCATTACACGCCAGCTCAGCCGATCTCCTTCAGTGGTCCACATGACAGGACCTTCTATTGCCAAATGTCTCACCGGAAGCAGTAGTTGTAACAGCACATAAGGAACAATTACAACATAAAATAGAATGTGATAGTCTTTGAAATGATATTTTTTGAGTTCTTCTGTTAAGACGGGCTTCTTTCTTAAAAAGAATTTCCGGATTTCTTCCGGCTTAAAAAAGAATACGGTAAAAGCCAGAGAAAGAAAAGGAAAAATTCCAATCCCGAGAAAATAGGCATTAAACATATGAAAGAATACCGCTGCAAATACAGCCAGCCATCGCGTTCTTCTCCATAACATAGCAGGTATGATAAGTGTATCAAACAGAATGCCCAGATAAGACATCAATTGATGAAACCATGGCGTGTTGAGCTTCGGACTCAATTTGTTGTATACTCTTCTTCCTGAAAAAAGCTGATCGATAAAACTTCCGTCGAGCCATTCGGGATTGAATTTGCAGAAGCTGGCAAAAATATAAACGCATGCGATCTGTAAGATAAATAAAAAGGAAATCCATTGTGGCATAGCATAGGTCTTTATTTCCGGATTTATTTTTGCATCTGCAGAGGCATATTTGTCAGCCGGCATAAAACACATGATAATACAAATGAGCCATATCAGATAGTAGTGGTGACGATAATCGGTTTTCTGCATAAAATAAATACAGCTCCAGCCAATGGTTAATAACACAGTGCTCCATCGGTATTTAAAACCAATGGCAACAAAAAGAGCGGCTATCATCATTAAAACGTAATGAACGTACAGGTAGTCATTCTTTAAAAAATTAAGCCATTCAAATCCGATGAAAGTAAAGTTGACTTTAGGCTTTAATAAATAAGCATTGATTCTGTTTTCATTAAAGGTACGTATGCATTCAATAAAAACGATCAGACCAAAAAAGATTCGGAAAACAATCAGAGGAGCGTTGTCTACGGCTTTAAATAAACTTTTGAGCATGCTTTATTTTTTTTCTGGTAACGGATAATGCAATTTCTGAATTTTCATCGGAACTACTGTCGGCGGTTTTTCATCAATATGCTTTCTATCCCTTATCCATTCATTATGTCCGAAATAATTCCATTTGGTTGCTGCTAAATCAACGGAAGGATCTATCATCTGCTGGGTATTCTTTCCATTAACGGATACACTGCTTCTTATGGCATAAACAGCGACATCTTTACCCTGTTTTGCAAAGTGATCTCTAATATGATGTGCCATCTGGAAAGCAATATCCGGATGGGCTAATTTTTTGTTCTGAAAATCTGTAATAAGTTCATTGTTCCTGAAATGAAGAACTTCATTCGTTTTTTTATCGACTACTTTATAACGTACATTTCCGGAGCGGTATCTCAGCATCAGCCTCCAGCTAAGACGATGTCCTTCCTCAGTCCATAAAACATCTCCCTTGATAGCGTAGTGTCTTACAGGGAGTAAGGTCTGAACTACAATATATGGGGCAAAGAAAGACCAGAAAAGAGTTCGGTATTCTTTATAATTGATTTGGGCAAGTTCGTCTGTCAGAACCGGTTTGTTTCTTAGAAAAAACTTACGGATGTCTTCCGGTTTAAAAAAGAAAATACTGAACGATAAACTGAAATAGGGAAAAGTTCCCAAACCGTGTAAATATGAGTTGGAGAGATGGAATATAAGTGAGGCAATAATGGCAATCCAGCGAGTCTTACGCCATAACAAAGCAGGGATGACCAGTCCGTCAAAGATGATTCCTGCATAGGCTGTAAAAAGAAATAGTTTTTGAGAAGAGAATGCCTCCTTTAAAAAAGGAAAAGGTTCTCTGCCATTATAAATGGCTTTAGTAATGGTTCCGTCCAGCCAATCCGGATAAAACTTGGCTATGGTAGCATAAAAGTAAACACATGAAATCTGAAAAATCAGCAGCCATGAAATCCATTGAGGCATGGCATAGGCTTTTATTTCAGGTCGCAATCTGGCATCTACAGATGCATAAGTATGAGCTGGCAGAAAACACATAATAATAGAAATCAGCCACAGGAGATAGTGGTAATTGTTATAATCCGTTTTTTGAATCAGATAGATACAGGCCCAACCTAAGGTTAAAAGAATGATATTGAGCCGGTATTTAAATCCTATAAAAACAAAAAAGGCCAATACCATCATGATACCAAAGAGCACATAAGAATAAGTACCCATCAAGTGATTAAGCCATTCAAATCCAAAAAAAGTAAAGTTATAAGAAGGCTTTATCAATGTCCGTTTTACCCAACCTGACTTTAGCAGGTAATAAAGTTCATACAGAAAGATAAAACCAAAAATCAGCCGGAAAACAATTAACGGGGCATTGTCAATTGGTCTGAAAAGTTTATGAACGAAGTTTTTCAAAGTAGTGGATAGTTTTTAGGCGGTCTTTTTCAATATTCTCTTTTAGTTCTTCAAGAGATGAAAATTTCATTTCGTCTCTTATCTTGTCTAAGATACTAATTTTAAGTTTTTTTCCGTATAAATTCCCTTCGAAATTCAGGAAATTAACCTCAATTGTACGTGGATTGGTGCCTATGGTGGGGTTTGTTCCTATATTCATCATTCCCTTTACTATTTCGCCGTTTATGATGGACGAAACAATATATACACCATTATGTGGTACCAGTTTATAATCTTCTTCTAATACAATATTTGCTGTAGGAAAACCGATTGTTCTGCCTATTTTCTTACCTTCCACAACAGTACCTTCAAGGCTATAAGCATAGCCAAGGTATTCATTGGCGAGAGCAATGTTACCTTCTTCAAGAGCTTTTCTGATTTTGGTAGAGCTGACCGATATATGATCGATTTCTTTAGCTAAAATCTGTTCTACCTCAAAACCATATTTTTGTCCGAATTTAATAAGATCGTTAATATCTGCCGAACGGTTTTTTCCAAAGCGGTGGTCATATCCGATGATTATTTTCTGAATATTGAACTGCTCAACCAATATCTTTTTTACGAATTCTTCCGCTGACAAAGAAGCAAATTCTTTGCTAAAAGGATGAATCACGAGATGATCAACACCAAAATGTTCTAATAAAACTGTTTTTTCGTGTATGGTATTTAGTAATTGTATGGATGCAGAAGTATCTAATACCATTCTTGGATGAGGAAAAAAAGTCAGCACCAAGCTTTCTGCTCCGGTTTCATGACTTTGCCGCGTAAGTTTTTTCAGTATGGATTGATGTCCGAGATGCACTCCGTCAAAGGTGCCTAAGGTAACAATTGTTTTTTTGTCAGAATAAAATTCTGATATGGCGTTAAATACTTTCAACTGTTTTTTATTTACAAATTTAATTATATATTTAATATATTAATGCGTATTTTTACTTCAATTGCAAATGCGTATAGCGGACTCAAAGTAAAATAATAGTTGTAACAGATTTCACTGCTGTTTGTTTCTATTCTATATTCTATGTCTTTTTAGAATCTTTATTATGGAAAATTAAATTTAAATCATCATTAAGCAATCTCAGATGTATTATAAATCGTACTTATCTATAGCAGATGATATTTAACAGTGTATCAAATTCAGGATATGAAAAAAATAATAACTTTACTTTCTTAAAAAATAAAAAAATGAACTTTAAAATGCTCTTTGGATTGGTTCTTTTATTGTTTAATGTGTTTATTTCCACAGCGCAAAACAATTTTTGGACAAAAACCGATAAATTAAAAGACAGGGATATTCCTTTAATGGATAGAACTCATTTTCCTGATCAGTTTCAATTGTATGCAGTTAACTACACGGCACTTAAAGAAAAATTACTTACTGCGCCGGATGAATTTACTCAAAACGCATCGGATGTAATTATTAAATTACCCAATGCAGAAGGTGATTTGGTAGATTATAAAGTCTACAGTTCTCCTGTAATGGAAAAGGAACTTCAGGATAAATATCCTGAAATAAAAACGTATAAAGCAATTGAAGCCAAAACGGCTCAGGCAACTGTGCGAATTTCTGTAACACCGGATTTTGGAATGCATATTATGGGGTCAGATGTTAAAGGCACTACGTTTTATGTAGATACATATACAAAAGATTTTCAAAATTACATCCAGTATAAAAGAAAAGACATTGGTGCTGATCTTTCAGAATTTTCATGTCTTGTAAGCGAAAATACCGCTCCGCAGTATGAAACCAATAGTGTGATGGATACTCAGAGCAACGATAATAAGTTTCGTTCCTACAGATTGGCTATGGCATGTACTGTTGAGTTTGCAGGTTTTCATATTGCTGCTGCGGGACAAACTAATGGTACGGATACACAAAAAAAACAGGCTGTATTAAGTGCTATGATTGTAACAGTAAACCGATTGAATTCTATATATGAAAGAGATATGTCGGTACGTTTGACGCTTGTAGCCAATAATGATGCTATTATTTTTGTTTCATCAGATAATTTCAACAATAATAATCCGAATATCTTAATTGATCAGAGTCAGCAGGTAATCGATGCTGCAATTACCAATAGCAATTATGATATAGGTCATACAGTAAGTACCGGAGCAGGCGGTTTGGCTGGTTTAGGTGTTATCTGTATTACTGGATCAAAAGCACAGGGTGTTACCGGGCAGAGTAATCCTGTAGGTGATCCGTTTGATATTGATTATGTAGCGCACGAAGTAGGACACCAGTTTGGGGCTGAGCATACTTTTAACAGTAATACAGGTTCATGCAACGGAAACAGAAGTTTCACTGCATCTGCAGAGCCGGGTAGTGGAAGTACTATCATGGCGTATGCCGGTTTGTGCGGAGATCATAATTTGCAGAACAATTCAGATGCTTACTTTCATTATTACAGCATTTCAGAAATGACGGCACGTGTAAAAGCTACATCCTGTGCTGCAATTATCAGTTCTTCTAATCCGACACCAGTAGTTGATGCAGGAAATAATTATACCATACCTTACGGAACTCCTTTTAAGCTTACAGCGACGGGTACAGATAGTAACAATCCGAATAGTTTAACCTACGGATGGGAACAGACAGATACGCAATGGTCAACACAGCCACCAACTGCTAATAATACTACAGGGCCTAATTTTAGATCATTTACTCCAACAAGTAGTCCGGTACGTTATTTCCCGGCTTACGCAACAGTTCTTGCCGGATCTTCTTCTGCCAATGGTGTTGTGTCTACACAATGGGAGCGGCTGCCAATGGTTCCAAGAACAATGAATTTTGGTGTTTCTTTGAGAGATAATAATACAATTAACGGAGGACAGGTTTCTCAGGATAATATGAAGGTTACCTTTGCAAATACCGGTCCTTTCCTGATCACTTATCCGAATAATTTAACAAACACTCCGACAGAAGAATGGCAGCAAAACCAAACCTATACAGTTACATGGAATGTTGCCGGTACTACAGGGAATGGAATCAATACCTCAAATGTAAATATTTCGTTCTCTTTGGACAACGGGCAGACCTTTATTCCATTGGTTGAGAATACCCCTAATGATGGTAGTCAGACTGTTACATTGCCTCCTGTAGAATTTACATCCAATAATGCTTATGTAAAAATTGAGCCTGTAGGAAATATTTACTATACGCTTTCTAAAAAGATGACCATTATCGGAGATGGAGTAAGTTCAAATGATCAATTTGAATTTGATAACTTCCGCTTGTATCCTAATCCTTCGAGTGATGTCGTTAACATTCATTTTGATTTAAGTACTATGACCAACATAGTATTTGAGCTGTATGATTTAAACGGCAGATTGGTATATAAAGATGTTTTAAATAATTCAAACAATGTAGCCTATAGCTTGCCAATGAATCAATTTTCGAGCGGTATGTATCTATTGAAAATTAATGATGGTAATCACAGCGTAGTCAAAAAGATTGTGAGAAAATAATTGAAAATAAATTAGGATAAAAAACCGTTACAACTGTAACGGTTTTTTTTATTTACAAGCCCTTGTGGTTAATCGTTTTTTTGTTGTAATTTCTGTTACTTTTTCGTAACATATTAAAAATATTTTACCTTTTGTTTTGTTTTTTTAAAATATATTCATCATTTTTGCAAAATGTTAACACGAGGTCAGTACATTTTTCTACCTATCTGCCTTCCCTTACCTGATACCATGAAAAAGTATTTTTACTGTATGCTGCTGCTGAGCAGCCTTGGCACCCTATATGCGCAAAGCGAAAATCAGAACTACGTCAAAGAAACCATCTACCGAAGACCAGCCGATATCAATGGTATATATGTTCTTAATAGTAATCAGCATTATATCACCACCACCTATACCGATGGTCTGGGACGTCCGATACAACGGATACAGGAAGGGATGTCACCGGATGAAAGCAAAAAGATTGTCACGCATATCGAATATGAAAAAAACATCGGACAAACGCGCCAATACCTGCCGTTTACTGAAACAGGTAAAATCGAAATAGGTACTGTTGAACTTCCGTTTACCTTATATAACTCCGACTACGTAGAAAATGCGAAACAAAAAACACATACGTTCTACAGCAGTCAGAAATACGAATACACTCCCAATCCGTACAGTGAAAACCGTCTGGAACGCGCCCCTGCACAGCGGGTATTAGAAAGCTCCGCTCCGGGACGAGACTGGCATATGGAACTCGGAGAGCACACCATCAAATACAGCTATGACTTTAACCACAGAGACAAAGAAGCGGTATATAAACTCGAGATGGATACCTATTGGGATGAGGATTATGGCTTATACCGCAATAAAATAGGAATTCGTGATACGTATGCACACAACAGCCTGCACAAAACCATTATCAAAAACGAAAACTGGAAACCCGAAGACGGTCTGGACAACACCACCGAAGAATTCAAACGCGTGGATGGTAAAGTCGTGCTCAAACGCATCTACAACAGACAAGATCCGCACGATACCTACTATCTGTATGACCGCTTTGGCAATCTGGTGTATGTCTTGTCCCCTGAGGGAGAAAGTCTGCTGAATCAGGAAAAAATTGATCTGTTGGGCTACCAGTACCTGTACGACCATAAAAACCGTCTGGCCGCAAAAAAACTACCCGGAAAAGAGTGGGAATACATTGTGTATGACAAGGCAGACCGCATTGTAATGACCGGACCGGTACACAACCCGTTCGGAGAAGAAGAATCGGGCTGGCTGGTCAGCAAATACGACATATTTAACCGTGTGGTCTATACCGGATTTCACATAGCCAAAATTTCTTTTGAAAGCCGTAAAGACCTTCAGGACATCATCAACAGTCAGGATCCGATCAACGAACATAAAACCACCTCGGGCAGTATCGACAACCAGACGGTATGGTACAGCAACGACCTGTATCCAAATGATCTGAGACTGCTTACGTTCAACTACTATGACGACTATGCGTTTCCGGATGCTCCGACACAATTTCCTGTAGTTCAGGGCACGCCAACACAAACGGCAGTAAAAGGACTGGCAACAGGCAGCTGGACGCGCATCCTGCAAAGTTCGAACGACTATGCTGCCGACCGCAGCTACACCCTCTATGATGTACGCTACCGTCCATTGCGTGTATTTACGCAAAACTATTTGGGAGGCTTTACCCAAAACGACCATACCTACAGCTTTACAGGTCAGGTACTGAGCACCATCACCACCCATCAACGCACAGCATCAGCAGCACCGCTCACCATAGCAGATACCTATACCTATGACAACAGAGACCGTCTGCTCAGCCATAGCCAGTCGGTCAACGGAGCGGCTGCACAGCGTATCGCAGAAAACAGCTATGACGAACTCGGCGCTTTGTCACTGAAAAAAGTAGGCGGACTGCTCTCGGCATCCGAACCGCTGCAACGCGTAAGCCATACCTACAACATCCGGGGCTGGCTCAAACAAATCAACCCGTCGTATCTGCACTTTGCCGATGAAGGAAGCAACACCCTTTTTGGCTATGAGCTCAACTACAACACCTCGGAGTATATGATAGGTGCACCGTATCAGTACAACGGGAATATCAACAGCGTACGCTGGCGCACGGCCACCGACAACCAGACGCGGGGAACGGAATTCCGTTACGACAAACTCAACCGCCTGGGTGAATCGACCATGCTGCGCTACAACTACAATGAAAGTCCGCGTGCGGGTTATTTTGAGCCTATAGATGCGTATGGGGAACGCCTCTCTTACGATAAAAACGGCAACATCCAGCGACTGCTGCGCACAGGTCAGGAAGTCAACGGACAGACGCTTGATCTGGATGATCTTATTTACCGTTACCACGGCAATCAGCTTACAGAAGTCACCGATCAGACCAACAACCCTGACGGATTCCATGACGGACATACCGATGGCAGAGACTATGAATACGATAAACTGGGCAATATGATCATTGACCGTAACAAAGACATCCTCAATATCCGTTACAACCATCTGAACCTGCCTTTGGAGATCAACATCAAAGACCACGGCATCCGTTATCTCTACGATGCAAACGGTACCAAAGTAGCCAAAATCGTAAAAACAGATGAGGGAGAGAAAACCACGGACTACCTTGGAGGCTTTCAGTACTATGAAAACGAACTGCAGTTTTTTCCAACAGAAGAAGGCTATGTTTATCCTAAAGACAAAAAAGAGTATCTTTACGTGTATCAGTACAAAGACCATCTGGGCAATATACGGTTAAGCTATCAGGACATCAACGGCGACGGCAGCATCCAGCCTACCGAAATCCTCGAAGAAAACAACTATTACCCGTTTGGATTAAAACAAGAAGGGTATAATGATCTGTCGAGTCCGCATCCGTTCTATAAATACACGTATGTAGGTCAGGAGTTTCAGGACGATTGGGGGCTGAATATGACCGCTATGGATTTCAGACAATATGATCAGGCGTTAGGACGATTTAACGTGATGGATGCGTTAAGTGAAATGGCGTATGACCAGACACCGTATCGTTATGGATTTAATAATCCGGTGTTTTGGAAAGATCCTTCAGGCTTGTTTGAAACGGAAAAACAGGCGGCAAAGTTTTTATCGGATAACGGATTAAACGGAAGTATCACTTATAATCAGGATTTTAACGGTTATGTGGTAACTGTTCAAGGAGGAGAATTTGATGGTACTCAGTTTTATGATTTTAGTGAGGTAATGGGAAATATGGTCATTGAAACAACGAGTAAAAGAGGTGGAGGGAGTAATGGGAATGAAAATGGTACTTTAGTATCCTTATTTCAAGAACCTGGTAAAAAGGTTATGGAAAGTAAGAATAGTTTTTTAGGGAAATTGTGGTTTACATTAGAACCAAGAGAATGGACAGACGTAGAAACAAACCTTACATATCAAGTTAATGCTGATGGGACAATTAAAGGAATAAGACCTCTTGGAGGATTGGGGGTTTTGGGGTTTGTTAATGGTGCTGGTACATTGAAAACAGCTAAAAACACCATGACACTTACAGAACAAAGTGCAGCTATAAGTAAAAAATTAGGAAAAAATTCGATTACTTTAAGTACATCAACAAAACAGATACGATTTGACTTAGTTGGAAAAGCACATGGAAATGTTCCTACGCCTCATATGCAAGTTTATAATAAAAATTTTGTGGATGGTGTTCAAAAAAGTGTAAGTCGTGCTTCAAAAGACGCAATTCCGATGACTCAACAAGAAATAAGAATGATTAGAAAATATATTGATAAACTAGGGAATTAATATGATAAATGTAACTTCTATAAAATTTTTTAAAAACTTAGCTCAATTTGATTATAATAATTTGTATTATGATTTACACAATGACTACAATTGTGAAAAATTAACTTTTTCTGATGGAATATTATTAATTCAATTTAAATCAATAATTAATGATAACTTATTGTTTATTAAATTTATGGACACTAAGCTAGTTTATTTGAATGTATTTAATGTTAAAGAGGTAGAAAATCTAAGTTTGGATAATCTTTATAGGGGAAGATTTGAGCTTAATGGAGAGTTGATTGATGTTTCTATAGATGGAGAGGCATATTTCTATTTAGAGTTCTATGAAGGTCAGAAATTTGAGTTTTGGGCAAAAAATATGAGTATAGAATAAATATTATTAAATTTTTAAATTAATAACTTTTGTTCTGTATAGTTTTATAGAGTTATTTAAGATTATCAAATTTAAGGATACGGTAACTTTCCCCATTTTCGGACAAGTTATAAATATAAAAATAGCTATTAATTGCTTTGATGATAGTAGAACACTTTTTTAAAGACTGTGTCCGTTTAAAATTGTATAGTACTTTCAAAAAGAAAAAAGGGCTATAAGCCCTTTTCTTATTCTCTTCTTCCCATATATAGCATCACATAATAAAGAAGGGTTCCAATGGATGCCAAAGCAGCCACTACATAAGTTCGGGCAGCCCACTTTAAGGAGTCTTTTGCTCCTGCAAATTCTTCCTGAGAAACCATGTTTTTTGTTTGGAGCCATTTAAGAGCTCTGTTGCTTGCATCATATTCAACAGGTAGAGTAACAATAGAAAATACTGTAGTAATCGCAAATAAAACGATACCGATCAATAAAACAATTGAATTGTTAAAGGAAGCGATCATTATTACACCGGCCAGTAATACCCATTGTACGAGATTCGAAGCAATGCTTACTACCGGGACCATTTTTGAACGCATCTGTAACCAGCTGTAAGCTGTGGCATGCTGCACAGCATGGCCAACCTCGTGGGCAGCTACTGCTGCTGCTGCTGCATTGCGCTGATTATATACCGCTTCGCTAAGGTTCACTGTTTTATCTGCCGGGTTGTAATGGTCCGTTAATCTACCTGGTGTAGAAATCACTTTTACATCATATATTCCATGGTCGTTCAGCATCTTTTGTGCTATTTCTGCACCACTCATACCATTGCGTAAATGTATCTTTGAATAAGTTTCGAATTTTCTTTGTAATTGCTGCCCAACTAACCAGCTGGCCAACATGATAATTCCCATTAATAGAAATCCCATAGTATCTGTTTTTAAATTTATTGTTTGTTTATTTTGTACAAATGTTACGCCAAAATACAAAATATAGGTTTTTTGTCAAAATGGCATAAAAAAAGAGGCTATGAAAATAGCCCCTTTTTTGTGATGATTAAACTTTTATAGTTTCTTTTTTACTTCTACTTCCTGGAAAGCTTCGATAACATCGTATTCTCTTATATCGTTGTAGTTTTTAATCTGCATACCACAATCATATCCTTTAGATACTTCTTTTACGTCGTCTTTGAAACGTTTAAGAGCAGCAAGTTCACCAGTGTATATAACAACTCCTTCACGGATCAGGCGTATTTTGGAGTTACGGAATATTTTACCATCTGTAACCATACAACCTGCAATAGTACCCACTTTAGAGATCTTGAATATTTCTCTGATTTCTGCTGTTCCGGTGATTTCTTCTTTCATTACCGGAGATAGCATACCTTCCATTGCATCTTTTACATCATCAATAGCATCATAGATGATAGAATAGTTTCTGATATCGATTTCTTCTTTTTCTGCAATAAGTTTAGCATTCCCCATCGGACGTACATTAAATCCGATAATGATTGCATCAGATGCAGATGCCAGCATTACATCACTTTCTGTGATGGCACCAACCCCTTTATGGATGATGTTGATCTGTATTTCTTCCGTTGAAAGTTTTGAGAATGAATCCGCCAATGCTTCTACAGAACCGTCAACATCTCCTTTGATGATTATGTTTAATTCTTTAAAGTCGCCTAAGGCAATACGTCTTCCTAATTCAGCAAGAGTGGTATGTTTTTTAGAACGTGCAGATTGTTCACGGATTAATTGAGTACGTTTTGCAGCAATTTGTTTTGCTTCTCTTTCATCTTCAAATACGTTGAACTTATCACCTGCTGTAGGTGCTCCGTCTAATCCTAAAACGGATATAGGACGTGAAGGACCTGCTTCTTTTACTGATTTTCCACGTTCGTCATGCATAGCGCGCACTTTCCCGTGATTTTTACCTGCGAGAACATAATCTCCGATTCTCAAAGTACCCGACTGAACCAAAACGGTAGATATATAACCTCTACCTTTGTCAAGGAACGCCTCAACAACGGTACCTTGTGCCGGTTTGTTAGGATTAGCTTTTAATTCAAGCATTTCTGCTTCCAGCAATACTTTTTCAAGTAATTCTTTAACTCCCTGTCCAAATTTTGCTGAGATATCCTGAGACTGGTAAGCACCTCCCCATTCTTCAACAAGGAAATTCATACCTGCCAGTTTTTCTTTAATTTTTTCCGGATTAGCGGTAGGCTTATCTACTTTATTAATTGCGAATATAATCGGAACTCCTGCTGCCTGAGCATGAGAGATTGCTTCTTTTGTTTGTGGCATGATATCATCATCAGCAGCCACAACAATAATAGCGATATCGGTAACCTGAGTACCACGTGCACGCATTGCTGTAAACGCCTCGTGACCCGGAGTATCCAGGAACGTTATTTTTTGTCCGCTGTCAAGAGTTACCCCATACGCACCGATGTGCTGTGTGATTCCTCCGGACTCACCTGCAATAACATTGGCTTTACGGATATAATCCAGTAAAGAGGTTTTACCGTGATCTACGTGTCCCATTACCGTTACAATCGGAGCACGAGTTACCAGGTCTTCTTCTTTATCAACGACTTCAACAATTGCTTCTTCAATGTCTGCTGTTGTAAATTCAACTTCATATCCAAACTCATCAGCAACGATAGTCAATGTTTCAGCGTCTAATCGTTGGTTCATCGTTACCATAATCCCGAGAGACATACAAGTACCGATAACCTGTGTGATCGGCACATCCATCATAGAAGCAACTTCTCCTACCGTAACAAACTCTGTTACTTTCAGTACTTTGCTTCCTTCTTCAAGAGCACGTTGTTCCTCATCTTTTTTACGGTGTAAATCACGTTTATCTTTACGGTATTTAGCCGCTTTAGACTTGTTTTGTTTTCCTTGTAAACGTTCGAGCGTTTCTTTGATTTGGTTTTTAACCTCTTCTTCTGTAGGCTCTACCTTAACAACAGGAGCTGTTCTTCCTTTGAAATTTTTATTTCTGTTGTTATTGTTGTTTGCATTTACTCCGCCTCTGTTTGCATTGTTGCGGTTTTGGTTGTTACCACCAGTAGCTGGGGTTTGACCCGGAGTTTTGTTGTCTGTACCGGTACCATCGGTTTTGATGATACGTTTACGACGGTTTTTGTTATTATTAGCGCCAGCTTGCCCCGGAGTAGTTGCTCCTGGTTTTCCTGGTTTTCCAGCATCTTTTTTAGGTTCTTCTTTTTTCTTCTTCGGTTTGTTGAACTGAGAAAGATCAATTGTTTGTCCTGTAAAAGTTGTACCTGATAATTTCTGGTACTGCGTTTTTATAATTTCATTTTCTGAATTAGCATCTTCTGAAGAAGCAGCTGTTTCTTCCTTATCAGAGGTTTTTGCTACTGCCTCTTCTTTCTTTTGCTCCATTTGATTTTCTTTTACAGGCTCTGGTTGAGTTTTTTCAACAGCTTCAGGCGTCTCTTTTTTAGGTTCTGCCTCTTTTTCTGTTTTTTTCTCAGTAGCAGCTTCTGTAACTTTTTCCGCTTTTTCAGGTTTATTTTCTGAAGGAGCAGGCGTTACCGGAGTCGCTTTGGTTTCATTGGCAACAACTTCACCTTCTACTTTAGGCGTTTGCTCATCTGATGAAGGAGCTTTTTCAGAACTAACAGGTTTTTTTGGAGATAAATCTATTTTTCCAACGGGTTTGATAGAAGCAACTTTTGCTGCTTTGGCTTTGATTACTTCGTTTTCACGTTGTAATTCTTCGTCTTTTTTACGTTTTTCCTCTAACTCTTTCTCTCTTTCAACACGTAACGCCTCTTTTTCTTTACGTTTTTCTTCACTTACTTCAATAGAAGCTTCTTTTTTTCCTTTATCTGCAGAGAACTGTTTATCTAAAACATGATATTCCTCCTGAGATATTTTAGCATTAGGAGAAGATTCTATTTCAAAACCTTTTGTTTTCAAAAACTCCACAGCTCTATCCAGAGAAATATTTAATTCTCTTAAAACTTTGTTTATTCTTATTACTCTATTATCAGACATATTATCCTTTTAGTATATATTTTGTGTGTTGCGTTGTTTGGTTATAAATTAGTTACTTATTCTTCGAATTCTGCTTTTAAGATATTAACAACTTCAATTACAGTTTCTTCTTCTAAGTCCGTTCTTCTAACAAGCTCTTCAACAGAATGTTTTAATACACTTTTTGCTGTATCTAAACCTATTTTAGAGAATTCCGCAATTACCCATTCGTCGATCTCATCGGTGAATTCTTTTAATTCTACATCATCTTCTTCAAGCGTTTGAAGACCATCTCTGATGACATCTATTTCAAAACCGGTTAATAAACTGGCCAATTTTATATTTTGACCTCCTCTACCAATTGCTTTCGATACTTCCTGAACATCAAGATATACATTGGCAGTTTGGGTTTCTTCATTGATTTTTACATCATTTACTTTAGCAGGACTCAGCGCACGTGTAATCAATAACTGTTTGTTCGTAGTGTAATTGATGACATCAATGTTTTCATTTCCTAATTCACGTACAATTCCATGAATACGTGAACCTTTCATACCCACACAGGCTCCTACCGGATCAATGTTGTCACTGTAACTGTCTACTGCTACTTTTGCTTTCTCTCCCGGAATACGAACTACTTTTTTAATAGTAATCAAACCGTCCGGAATTTCAGGAATTTCCTGTTCAAATAATTTTTCCAGAAACAATTCCGATGTTCTGCTCATAATTATCTGAGGTTTGTTTCCTTTTAATTCTACCGACTCAATAATCCCTTTTACTTGTTCTCCTTTTTTGAAATAGTCTGAAGGAATCTGTTTTTCTTTCGGTAAAATAATTTCATTTCCTTCATCATCAATCAAAATTACAGCTTTTGGGCGAACATGATGTACTTCTGCAGAATAAACTTCGTTTACCAAATCTTTAAATTGTTTGTAAAGATTAGTACTGTCGTGTTCGTGTATTTTTGTAATTAAGTTTTGACGAAGGGCTAAAATCGCTCTTCTTCCTAATTGAAATAATTTTACTTCTTCAGAAACTTCTTCTCCAACTTCAAAATCAGGCTCGATTTTTTGAGCTTCTGAAAGAGAAATTTCTGAATTTGAATCTTCAACCTCACCATCTGCAACCACGATTCTGTTTCTCCAGATCTCCATATCTCCTTTATCAGGATTGATAATGATGTCAAAGTTGTCGTCAGAACCGAATTTCTTTTTTAATGCATTTCTAAAAACATCTTCTAAAATAGCCATTAAGGTTACTCTGTCAATATGTTTACTATCTTTAAATTCTGAAAATGATTCAATTAATGCAATATTTTCCATGCAATATTTTGTTTAAAATGAAATGACTACTACTGCTTTTTTTATACTAAGGTACGGTATTTCAGCTACTTTGACAACGGTTTCTTTGCCTTTTCCGATTTTTTTAGGCTCTCTTGTTTTCCATTCAACAGAAATTGCTTCTTCATTCGCATCGATCAAAGTCGCTTCAATTTTTTCATTTTCTGTTGTTACTTCTATCTTTCGGCCAATATTTTTTTTGTATTGTCTTGGCTGTTGAAGTGGAGAGGAAGCACCTGCTGAGGCAACCTCAAGAGAAAAATCCTGTTCTTCCCGATCAAGATTGTGTTCTATAGACCGACTAACATCAATACAATCCTGAAGAGTTACTCCGTTATCACCATCAATAACCACACTGATTTTGTAATCAGGAGAGATTGAAAAATCAATCAAAAACAAAGAGGGATGTTCCTTCAGTCCTTCTTCTAACAATGCTTTTACTTTGTCTTTAAATACCATATTTTGTATAAAAAGAGGGGACAGCTGTCCCCTCATTATTTAGTTTTGTAACAAATAACATTGCAAAGATATAAAAAATATTTAAAAAAAGACGTTTTTTGGTGTTTTAAAGATTATATTCTTATATTTATAGACCAGTTAATCAAGTGATAAATATATAGAAAGACCTATCAGATGAAAAAAATTTTAGTTCCAACAGATTTTTCTGACCATGCGTTCAATGCCGTAAAAGCCGCAGCATCAATTGCCCGTAAAACGAATGCAGAATTGTTATTGTTACATATTATTGAGTTGCCTCAGGAAGCAATGGATGCCATAAAACCAGGCCATGATATTCCTGAGATTATGTTTTTCAAACAATGGGCTGAAAAAAGACTGTCTGAAACCTCTTTATCTCCCGAATTAAATGGTCTTAACGTATCGCAAATCTTATTGTTAGGGCGTACTGTAAATAAAGTCGCTGAAGCGGCAGCTGATAATAATGTGGATCTTATTGTTATGGGATCACATGGTGCAAGCGGGTTTAAAGAATTATTTGTAGGATCAAATACGGAAAAAGTAGTAAGGCATTCTGACGTACCGGTGCTTGTTATCAAAAATGAAGAAACGGAAATAAAAATGGAACGCGTGGTATTTGCGAGCGATTTTATCGTTGAAAATAAGGCGTCATTTGTAAATGCATTGAATTTCTTCAGAACAAGTAATGTGAAACCTCATTTCCTTATGGTGAATACGCCAAATAATTTCAAGCCTACTCATGTTGCAGAAAAGTTTGTTGCAGATTTACTTAAAGAATTTGATATGACCGAATATGAATTCTCGATCTATAATGATTTGGACATTGAAAAGGGAATTCTTAATTTTTCTGAGCGTGTAAATGCAGATCTTATTGCAATGGGAACTCACGGCAGAAAAGGAATCTCTAAATTTTTAAATGGAAGTATCAGTGAAGATCTGGTAAATCATTCTTCAAGATCATTATTGACCTTTAAAATCTAAACTCGTTTATAAACACTTAAAAGGGATGTTTACAATCGTAAACATCCCTTTTTATTTTTTATACAAAAGCACTGAAGCCTGTAATGCTTCTTCCTACGATGAGCGAATTAATTTCTTTAGTTCCTTCATAAGAATAAATAGCTTCTGCATCTGCAAGAAAACGTGCCACATTATATTCCAGTAAAATACCGTTTCCTCCCATTACTTCTCTGGCTTTCGAGACAATATCTCTGGTGCGCAGACTGCAAAATACCTTTGCAAGAGAGGCGTGCTCATCTTTTAATTGTCCCGAATCCTGTAGTTCGCTGAGCCTGAAAACAAGTGTCTGCATAGCGGTAAGGTTAGAAAGCATTTCTACCAGATGGTTTTGGATTAACTGAAAAGAGGCAATCGGTTTTCCGAACTGTTTTCGTTTACGGGTATAATCCAGCGCATTTTCATAGGCACCTCTTGCACATCCGACCGCCATCCAGGCAACGCCAGCTCTCGTCATTTGCAAAACACGTGCTGTATCCTTAAATGTATTGGCTTCCTGTAAGCGGTCTTTTTCGTCAATGATACATTCGTTAAGAGTAATCAGCCCGTTCTGAACAATCCGGAGTGCCATTTTATCTTTTATTTTTTCAACAGAGAATCCCGGAGTATCCTTTTTTACAATAAATCCTTTTACCTGATCATCATCCACATCTCTTGCCCAGATGATGGTGATATCAGAAAAAGTAGCATTTCCGATCCATTTTTTCTGGCCGTTTAGTATCCAGCCATTTTCTGTTTTACGGCAAGTAGTGGTTAAACCTCCTGCGGCACCGGAGCCTACTTCGGGTTCTGTAAGCCCGAAAGCACCAATGACTTTCATCTGTTGCATTTTCGGCAGCCATTCTTCTTTTTGAGCTTCAGAGCCGCAAAGGTAGATAGAGCCCATTGCGAGTCCGCTTTGTACTCCGAAAAAAGTGGCTACAGACGCATCAATTCTCGCAAGTTCACTGGCAATGATGCCTTCCATCAGAGAAGATCTTCCGGCACAGCCATAGCCTTCGTAGGTAAGTCCGCAGATGTTTAGTTCTGCTATTTTCGGAATTATTTCAAATGGAAATTCGTCGTGAAGCCAATACTCGTTTACAATTGGTTGTATCTCTTTTTCCATGAAATTTCTAACTTTTAATTGCAAAGCACGGTCTTCGGGAGAAAGCTTTTCATCTACATTATAAAAATCAGCGTTAATCGGTGGTAATTCTTTTTTAGTATTGCTGCTCTTTAGCATCTTCATCAAGCCGTTTAGTTGCTTTTCATCAAGTTTGGATACCGTGTCCATCACTTCTGATAGATTTATTTTTTCATTGAGTTTTGCAATCTGATCCAGATCGATGGATTTTAATAATCGGAGGGTATTTTTTATCTTTTTAAACATAACTTTTTTTTAAGCTTTTAAGATACGGTTTTATCCTGAAAAAAGTTTAAAAAAATGCCCTATAAAGGGCATATTATTTTAAATCGGATAAGTCTGTGAGAGGTACTATTTCTTCAGGATTTTTCCCTGCTTTAAAAACACGTGCATTCAGCATGCCTTTTAAGATGATGGTGTCTCCTGTGACTTCAAGCCAGCTGCCTTCTCTTAATCCTATGACAGGTTGCGAATTGAACTGATGAAATTCATTGATTCTGGTTTCACGGGTTTCGCCCATGTGTTGAGAGCCGGGATCGGGATCTAAGTAATGAGGATTGATGTTAAAGGGTACAAAGCCCAATGTTTTGAAACTTGGAGGATATACAATAGGCATATCATTTGTTGTTTCCATAGTCAGACCTGTAATATTACTGCCTGCAGATGTTCCGAGATAGAGCGTTCCCTGTTCAACAGCTTTCTTTATGGAGCCAATAAGGTCAAATCTGTATAATTGTTGTACGAGTAAGAATGTATTGCCTCCTCCTGTAAAGATGGCCTGAGCTTCTGCTATTGCTTTATGCTTGTCTTCAAAACTATGAAGTCCTGTAACTTCTATGCCAATGTTGCTAAAAGCGTTCTGAACTTTTGCTGTATAGTCATCATGTGAAATGCCGCCGGGACGCGCATAAGGAATAAAAAGGATTTTTTTTATTCCGTTAAAGAACTGCTGCAGTTCCGGCATCAGGTATTCCAGATAAGAACCGTTATACAGTGTTGAGGTACTGGCAATAATTAGCTTTTTCATTTTACTTTATTTAACAGCACAAAAATAATAAATACTTCATAGAATAATGTGAGGTTTTATATTAAGTTGTTTTAACATATTTTTATTCATATTTTTTTAATTTATTGTAAATTGATGTTATATTTTTGTTTTTGTTGAGTTTTTGTATGTAAATCAGCAGTTTTGTTTGTGGTTTTTTTTAGTCATTCCCTTATAGTATATCTTTTATTCTGTACGGAATGACTATAGAGCGTTTTTTATTGGAATTGAAATTGACGCGGGAAATGCCATGAAAAGGCAGTTTTACCTAATTTAACAGAACTTTAGAGGGAATTGTTGAAGTCCTTGCTAAATATTAAATATTTTTACTTTTTTAAAAAATAGAATGAAAAACATATCCCTGTTCACCTTATTTTTTGTGTGTGTTTTTTCCGCTTATTCGCAGAAAGAGCGCAGCCGGATGGTTGGTAAAATTGTTTCAAAATCCCGAGATCTGGAAGGTGTTTATATAAAAAATAAGACTTCTGGTGAAAGTGCCGTTACCGAAAGAGGAGGCTACTTTAATATATTGACTCAGCCCAATGATACCTTATTAATTACAGGAATAAATTTAAAAGGCAAACGAAAAATCATTACGTATGCCGAAATGAATAAAAAGTTGGTCTTTATACCGATGGAGACACAGGATTTTTTATTGGATGAATTAATTATAGACAGAACCGTAACGTCTAAATCACTCGGAATTGAAGCTAAGAGAAGAATGACACCGGCAGAAAGAAGATTGCATACAGCCACATCTTCTGGAGGCGGAATTATACCGGTTGATGTAATCATCAATGCTATTACTGGCAGAACAAGAATGCTGAAGAGGGCATTGGAATTTGAAAGAGCAGAAAAACAAGCAAACGATATTGTCAGCAATTTTGAAGAACGGTATTATACAGAAAAGCTGCACATACCTCAGCCGTATATTACTGCCTTTGGATATTATCTTGCAGAAGATGATGAGGTGTTACGGGTAATTAAGACCTCTAATAAAGAGCAGCTTAGACTGCTGTTTTCTGAAAAAGCGATAGAGTTTTTAGAGCTGATAAAAGTTTTGCAATAGAAAATAACTAACTTTGTACAAAAGAAAAAAGATATGTTTGGTATAGGAATGGGTGAATTCGTTTTCATCATGGTGGTGGTTTTAATGTTGTTTGGTTCTGATAAAATCCCTGATATAGCAAGGGGATTGGCAAAAGGTCTTGCACAGATAAAAAATGCTACCAATGATATAAAACATGAAATTACTAAAAGTGTTGAAGAGTCAGGAGTAATTAAAGATATTCAGGAAACGGTAAATGTAGATGAAATTAAAAAGTCGGTAGGATATGATGAGTTAAAAGAATCTATGAATATCGATCGATTCAATCCGTTGAATGATGTACAGAATGAGATTGATAAAGCAAAAGAAGATATCGAAAGTATTTCCGGACCTGTTAAAAGACAACGATAATGCTCGATACCCTTGTACAACTCGATAAAGAGTTATTGGTATATCTCAACAATCTGGGGATGTCATTCTGGGATCCGTTTTGGTTGTATATAACAAAACAACTCAATTGGTGGCCATTATTCTTAGTTGTTTTTTATGCGCTTTATAAAAAAATATCTCTGAAACAACTCCTTTTATTGGTTATAGTACTAGCTTTATTTTTTGTTTTTACAGATCAGATGACCAATCTGGTAAAAAATACGGTGCAACGTCTGCGACCGGTTAATGATCCTGAAATTAATGAGTTGTTGCGCATTAACATCACGCGTAAAAGCTGGAGTTTCTTTTCAGGTCATGCATCCAACTCATCCGGAGCCATAGTATTTATTTTTATGGTACTGCGTAAATATTACAAACATACTTTTTGGCTATTCCTGTTTCCTTTGATCTTTGCCTATTCAAGAATATACCTTGCTTTACATTTCCCGGGAGATATCATCTGCGGTTATATCTTCGGCTGTATGTCAGGATACTTATTTTACAAAATATTTGTATATGCAAACAAACGATATCATTTAGTTGACAAACAAAAAAAGAACGTTTTCGGATAGAAAACGTTCTTTTTTTTTATAAAACCCTACTTACTGTCAGCCCATCCCGGATAGGCAGTAATACCGTTTCTACCCTCGGATCTTCTTTGAGTAACCGGTTATATTCAAGCAAAACTTTTGTAGATACGTCTTTATTATGTACTTCATCCAGCACTTTTCCAGACCAGAGTACATTATCGGAAAGAATAATTCCTCCTTTGTTCATCAACGGTACTATCAGATGAAAATAATTAATATAATTAGGTTTGTCAGCATCAATGAATACCAGATCAAATTTTTTATCTAATGCAGGTATGATATCCATAGCATTGCCGATATGCTGAAAGATCTGATGACTGTAAGGTGACATTTCAAAATACTTGTGTTGTATTTCTTCGAGTTCTTCATTAATATCGATAGTATCAATAGATCCGTCTTTTTGCAAACCTTCTGCCATACATAAAGTAGCATATCCTGTGTAAGTTCCTATTTCCAGAATGTGCTTAGGGGCTATTATCTTCGACAGCATACTCAGAACTCTTCCCTGGAAATGTCCACTCAGCATACGGGGCTGTAATATTTTCTGATGGGTTTCTTTATTGAGGCGATACAGTAAATCAGGTTCATTTTCTGAATGAGCCGCTACATAGTTTTCTAATTCTTCCGATATAAAGTGCATGATCAATATTTTAAACAAAAGTAAAGGACGCTAAATTATGAAATCATAAACATTTCATAAAACTTTAAAAAACATAATGTATGTTATTTTTAGGCTGTGAATCAATTTGTAACTTTAAGGTAATACAATCAATTAATAGATAAAGACATGAAACAACTAGAGAATAAAGTAGCTCTCGTTACCGGAGGAGCATCGGGAATAGGTAAGGCAATTGCAGAATTGTTTATTAAAGAAGGAGCAAAAGTAGTTATTACTGATTTGAATGAAGAATTGGGATCAGACATCGCTAAGGAATTAGGGAATAGCTGTTTGTTTATTAAAGCTAACGCTGCAATAGCTGAAGACAATAAAAGAGTTGTTGAAGAAGCAGTGAAAAAATTCGGAGCTTTGCATATTGCGGTTAATAACGCAGGAATCGGTGGAGCAGCTGCTCCTGTTGGAGAGTATTCATTAGAAGAATGGAAAAAAGTAATTGATGTCAACCTTAATGGGGTTTTTTATGGAATGCATTACCAATTGCCTGAAATTGAAAAAGCAGGGGGTTCTATCATTAATATGGCTTCTATATTAGGAAGCGTAGGATTTGCAAACTCTTCTGCGTATGTGGCGGCTAAACACGGAGTTGTAGGTCTTACGAAATCGGCTGCATGGGAATACGGTACAAAAGGGGTTCGCATTAATGCCATCGGACCGGGATTTATCTCTACTCCTTTAGTAGATAAAGCCATGTCTGCCGATGCTTTGAAATTTTTAGAATCTCAACACGCTATGAACAGATTGGGTAAATCTGAAGAAGTTGCAGAACTTGCCTTATGGCTGGCTTCAGATAAATCTTCTTTTGCAACGGGAGGATATTATCCTGTTGACGGAGGTTATCTGGCTAAATAAAAGAAGTTGAAAAACAGTCTCAAAAACGTTCCTCATATCAGGAGCGTTTTTTTTTAGATTTATTTTAGCACTTTTTTGTACTAACTTTGCACAATGCAAACAACAAAAAAAGATATTCGAACATTAAGCAAAGAAGATCTCAGAGCATTTTTTATCTCTCAGGGTGATAAAGCTTTTCGGGGAAATCAGGTATATGAATGGCTGTGGGCAAAAGGAGCTCATCATTTTGAAGACATGACCAATCTCTCAAAAGAAACGCGTTTGCTGCTCGAAACCCATTTTGTCATCAATCATATTAAGGTTGATACCATGCAGCATAGTGAAGACGGAACGATAAAAAATGCCGTTCGTCTGCATGATGGTTTAATTGTTGAGTCTGTATTAATACCAACAAATACACGTACAACCGCTTGTGTATCAAGTCAGGTTGGCTGTAGTCTTGATTGCAATTTTTGTGCTACTGCCCGTTTGAAGCGTATGAGAAATCTGGCACCTGATGAAATTTATGATCAGGTGGTGGCAATTGATCAGGAAAGTAGATTATATCATAACAGACCTTTATCCAATATCGTTTTTATGGGAATGGGAGAGCCTTTGATGAACTACCCGAATGTAATGAAAGCCATAGAAAAAATTACGTCTGATGAAGGTTTAGGAATGTCTCCTAAAAGGATTACAGTTTCTACTTCCGGAGTTTCTAAAATGATTAAAAAGATGGCAGATGACGAGGTGAAATTCAAATTGGCCGTTTCTCTGCATTCCGCTATTGAAGAAACCCGAAATCGTATTATGCCATTTACCAAAAGTTTTCCGCTTCCTGAACTCAGAGAAGCATTGGAATATTGGTATCGTAAAACAAAGAGTAAAGTAACGTATGAATATGTGGTGTGGAAAGGAATCAATGATGATCAGAAAGCCATAGAAGCTTTGGTAAAGTTTTGTAAATATGTACCCTGTAAAGTAAATCTGATTGAATACAATCCTATAGATGACGGAGAATTTCAACAGGCAGACAGTAAGGTAACGGATGCGTATATCAAAGCACTTGAAAATGCAGGTATTGTAGCCAAAGTGCGCAGATCCAGAGGAAAAGATATCGATGCTGCCTGCGGACAGTTGGCAAACAAATCATAACATGGGAACAATAACATAAAACAAAAGACTTTCAAAAACTTTGAAAGTCTTTTTGTTTTTAATAGCTTTATTAGAAAAACGATAATAACTCTACCATGAAAGATATCAGGATAATTGATTTAAATTTTCAGCATGAAAAGAAATCCATAGGATCCTTTCTTATTGAAACTACCAAAGGACCTGTGCTTATAGAAAGCGGACCTGAATCAACGTATCCGTATTTGCAGAAAGGAATAGAAGCTTTAGGTTACAGAATAGGAGATATTCATGCTGTATTACTGACGCATATACATTTTGATCATGCCGGAGCAGCATGGAAATTTGCTCAGGCAGGTGCGAAAATTTATGTTCATCCTGCTGGGTTACCCCATTTGCAAAACCCCGAAAAATTATGGAACTCTGCAGCTAGAATTTATGGAGATGATATGGATCGTTTATGGGGGAAAATGGAACCGATATCAGCAGAATTGCTTATTCCTGCCCATGATACCGATCTGATTGACTTTGGTGACGTTCAGGTAAAAGTGGTTTACACACCGGGACATGCAATCCATCATAATGCTTATTGGATTGATAAGGTTGTCTTTACAGGTGATGCTGCCGGAATAAAAATTGGAGATGGACCTGTAGTCCCTCCATGTCCGCCGCCAGACATCAATATCGGATTGTGGAAAGAGTCTATACAAAAACTTAAGTCTCTTAACGCAAACTATTTTTATCTAACCCACTTTGGCAGACAGGCTGATCCTATAACCTTATTGGGGGAACTTGAAATGGTATTGGATGACTGGGCAGATTTTATCAAGCCTTTTTATGAAAATCAAACGCCGTCAGACCAGATTGTTCCTTTGTTTATGAAATATACTTCGGATGCTTTCCGAAAAAGAGGGCTTACAGAACATGAAATACGTGTATATGAATATGCAAACCCGAGCTGGATGTCAGTAAATGGTCTGTTGCGTTACTGGAAATTAAAAGAAGAGAAACGCATCTAAAAGCAAAATTCCTGACTTTTATTTAAAAGATAAAAAGTTAACCTATCATAAGTCCAAGTTTCATCAAAAAGCGTATTTTTGAGAATATGAAAATAGTAGAGCAAATAAAAGAGCCCATTAATACGGAGATGAAACTTTTTGAAGAGAAGTTCCGTAATTCAATGAACTCTCAGGTTGCGCTACTTAACAGAATTACCCATTATCTGGTAAACCGGAAAGGAAAGCAAATGCGTCCTATGTTTGTTTTTCTAACGGCAAAAATGATCAGCAACGGTACTGTCAACGAACGAACGTACAGAGGTGCTGCTGTTATTGAACTCATTCATACGGCGACTTTAGTTCATGATGATGTGGTTGATGATTCCAACAAACGCAGAGGCTTTTTTTCTATAAATGCTCTCTGGAAAAATAAGATTGCCGTATTGGTAGGTGACTTTTTACTTTCAAAAGGTCTTTTGCTTTCCATTGACAATAACGATTTTGATTTACTTAAAATTATTTCTGTAGCGGTTCGTGAAATGAGTGAAGGAGAATTGCTTCAAATAGAAAAAGCACGCCGTTTAGACATTACAGAAGATGTTTATTATGAAATCATCAGACAAAAGACTGCCACACTTATTGCAGCCTGTTGTTCTCTCGGAGCCTGTGCTGTACAGCCGGATGATAAGGATGTAGTCGAACGCATGCGTAAATTCGGAGAACTGATTGGTATGGCCTTTCAGATTAAAGACGATTTGTTTGATTATACTGACGGACCAATAGGAAAACCTACCGGAATAGATATCAAAGAACAAAAAATGACCTTACCTCTTATATATGCTTTAAATAACTGTACAGGTAAAGAAAAAGCATGGGTCATTAATGCTGTAAAAAACCATAATAAGGACAAAAAGCGCGTCAAAGAAGTCATTGAGTTCGTTAAAGAAAAAGGAGGTCTTCAGTATGCAGAAGATAAAATGATGGCTTTTCAAAAAGAAGCTTTGTTACTGCTCCAAGATTTTCCTGAAAGCACTTATAAAGACGCCTTAATATTAATGGTGAATTACGTCATTGAAAGAAAAAAATAATTTTTTTACTTCCCTTACAACCTTTTCGGATTATTTTACGTCTATATAAATAGAAACAAGTATCTATTGAAAATAATTTCTTTACATAAAAAAGAAGAACAACTAATTGCTTTGGTAAAAAAACAGGATCGTGCTTCCCAAAAGAAGATGTTTGATCAGTTTGCACCCAAAATGTTAGGCGTTTGCAGACAGTATGTCAAAAATATTCACGATGCTGAAGATGTCATGCTATGTGGTTTTATGAAGGTTTTTCAAAACATCCATCAATTTGAACACAAAGGAAGTTTTGAAGGATGGATACGGAAAATTATGGTTTTTGAGAGTATTTCTTTTTTGCGAAGTCGTAAGGAAATGCTGTTTACAGAAGAAGTCAGTTATAAAGAAACACTTACCGAAGATCATTTAAGTTTCTATGAAACCGAAGCATTACAGCATATGATAGATACGTTGCCAGCTGGCTGTAAAACGGTTTTCATTCTATATGTTATTGAGGGTTATAAACATCAGGAGATTGCAGAGATGCTTATGATTTCGGAAGGTACCTCCAAATCACAGCTGGCAAATGCAAGAAAGCTATTACAGAATCAACTGAAAAAAAAAGAATTTTATAATGGAGCATTTTGAAAAAGATTTGAAAGAAAAATTTCTGAAAAGAGAAATTGCCCCATCTGAAAAAACAAGGAGCAGATTTGAAATGCTGTTGGACAACACCGATAAGAAACATCGATTTGCGAACAGTAAAAAAATAGTCATGGCCGTAGCTTCTGTGTTTCTTTTGGGAGGTTTGTTAATGTATTGGTTCAGTACTGTTGTGAAAGATCAAATGGCAGAACCTAATAAAACGGAGCAACAGTTAGTCAAACATTCAGATACCAAAGTTGAAGAAAAGAAAAATTTAGTAGCAGAAAAAAGTCAGGAAAGTTCACATAAGAATAATAAAAAATCTTTTATAAAAACTACTCCTGCTACTGTTTCTGAAATCATAGAAAAAGAACCAACTGAACAGGAAGAAATTCCGCAACTGGTGCAATCTGTACAGGAAATTACTACACAGGAAGCTGTATTTCACAGTCAACAAGAAGAAATTATATCGCAACGTATTAAAGTTAGTCCGCAAAAGTTGCTGAATGTTATTGAATATGAAAAGCAAATAGAGTATTTGGCAGCCAACTCTAAATCCATGCAGCAGATATTCAGAGAATTAAGAGTAAAAATGGTGAATATTAATATTGAAAAAAAGAATTCCGATGCAAAAGAATAAACTGTATACAATCATTATGTCTTTATTGTTTCTTATTTTATCTAATAAAGGTATTGCTCAGGAACAAGATGTGTTTTCTCAGCGAATCCATCAGGTTTCGGTTCAGATCGACTCTATTGTGAGTCATAATAAAGATCTTTTGAAAAAAGAAATTGAAACTATTGAAAAAAGCAGAGCTTCCGGAGAAATAACCCTGGAAGAGTATGAGGCTATGAAAATGTCAAAGTCAGAATTTTATGCTGTTGAAATAGAAAAAGCAATCACAGATAAGGAAAATGAGATTAAAGACATACTGCAGCAAAAAATTGACGGTAATTTAAAGCCAGATGCAGGCTTATTGCAAAGTATGGAAGCAGATCTGGCCGAAAAGCGGACCATGTTGGATGTGAGTTATAATATAGGCATTAATGGGGTCAATGATAAAAAAGGAGAATTTGAACTCGCAGGTACGGGGGCACTCGAAATATTGGGACGTACAAAAATATGGAAAAACAATCCGCATTATTTTATTAACTATGGAATTGGATTTACAGGAAATTATTTGAAACCCAAAAACAATTATGTACTCATAGAAGATGGCAATCAATCGATTTTAGTGGATAGCGGCAGATCATTAAAACAATCGAGAATTGATATTGGTACATTTCGACTGCCGTTTCTGTTTGAGTATGATTTTGCTTCTTCTTCTGCCGTTAAAAAAGTACATCCTCAGGTTCCGATACTTAATTCAAGACAAAGCTTCTTTATGGGTGTCGGGGGCTATATAGGTTTTACCGGGCATAAAAGCATCACACAGGTGGTTCGTTATGAAGAAGGAGGTAAAGAATATGTTGACCGTCATACCGGAAACAGAAACATAAATACGTTCCTATATGGAGTACAGGCACAGATTGGATATAAATATGTCAGTTTGTATTTTGATTATCAGTTAAGCCCTTTGTTTAAATCTAATCCGGATAGCCAACATATATACACAATTGGATTAAAGATATCTTGGTTTAATGTATTGATAAATTAAAGATTATCGAAAGGTCATACTAAAAAATACCAATGCTTTTTCTCATCAATTTAATCATCATATCCTATCGTAACCGCAGTTATTATTTGCTCTTTTGAATCATTAAAAATAGATATATTAATAGACTATGATAGGAAAACATTGTGATACAGATATATTAGGATAACTTTTTTTATCTGACAGAGATTATTTCACATATTTGGCATGCTATTTGTTTTTAATAAGTTTTTAAGGATTACACTTCCCTTAAAGAGTTTAAATAACTGATACAAAAAGGTTTAACACTATCTTTCAGAGAGTAGACCTTAGTTGCCAATTTAATAAACATAAGTAATAGTAGTGGAAGAATCACTCATCTTCCAAAATATTGTCATCCCTTAAAAGGAATCTATGTAGCGCTCATAGATTATCAGGTATTTTCTTATGTTCTATTGCATGAACTTGAAATAGTTTCTCAAAACTATTATGGGCAATATGATTTTATTCTACCACATCATAGCCTAAAAAATAGGATTAAAAAGTTTAAATAATTCACTAAAAAAAAGAAAAAATGAAAAAATGAAAAAAAACAACATTTTATTTGGTAGAAAAGTGCTGGCACTTTTATTAAGTACTTCATCTATTTTTATATTCTCTAATGATCTACATGCAAACGCATTATCCGGAATTTACAGCAGTAATGTCAGACAACTGACAGTACAAAGCAAACTTCCCAAAGTAGTAGTATTGAATACATATGGCTCTTTTATAGCAGAATTAGAAAACTATGCCATCTCTACAACAGAATTAAGAGAGGGGTTTAATGAATGGTTTGCATTAGACAGCAGACATACCTTCACGCTCGTCAAAGAGTATACGGATGCATTGGGCATTACACACCAAAGTTATCAGCATCTTTTTGAAGGATATACAATAGAAGGAGAACTGATTTTGGTACATTCAAAAAATAATCTGGTGCAGGTGGTAAACGGACAAATCAGCCAGTTTAGTGAACTCAATACCATTGCAACAATTAGTGATGAAAATGCCGTTGCTTCCTCAATAAGGCATTTTGGAGTTGAGAATGCGAAAATCAGTTCCGTTGAAACGGTGATTGCAAAAGTACCTGTAGAAGGAAAGGCACAATTAACCTTTGCAAAAAAAGTAAGCCTTTTCTCTGCTGTTCCTCTAAAAGGAATAACACTGTATATAGATGCTCAGTCCGGTGCTGTTATAAATGAATATAGCAACATTAAACATGCAGATGTACAGGGTAGCGGAACCACTTATTACAGGAATACACAGTCCATTACAGTTGATAGCTATAATGGTCAATACCGATTAAAAGATAATGCGCGGAACATACATACCTTAAACGGAAGCAATGTTAGTGATATAGATGATGATGGCAATATTATTGGTGCTACGGAATATACAAGCTCTACAACGACTTTTAATGCTGTACAAATAAAACCTGCGATAGATGTACATTGGGGTATCGGAAAAACGTATGACTATTATAAAAACATACATAATAGAAACGGGTTTGATAATAATAACTCAATTCTAAAAAATTATTATGATGCAGGTGATTTTATGGGGGACCATGCAAATGCTGGTGCATTGGATATACCCGGAGAGGTAGTAGGCATATTTTATGGGAGAGGAGAGGCTGGTTTGATGAATCCGGTTGTAGGATTAGATATTGCAGGACATGAGTTTTCTCATTTGGTAGTCTCAAGAAGCGATAATGGTGATTTGATATATCAGGGAGAATCAGGGGCTTTAAATGAAAGTTTTGCTGATATATTCGCTACTTCTGTTGAGTTTTATACTAATCTGTCTCCAAACTGGACCATAGGAGAAGGAGTGTTTATATCGACTCCAGGGTATTTAAGAAGTATGTCTGATCCGAAATCAGCAAGTGCTGCCGATGGCCTACAGCAACCAGACACGTATATGGGAACTTACTGGTTGCCAAATGGGTATGTGCATATCAATAGTGGAGTTGGTAACCACTGGTTTTATTTATTAAGTGTAGGCGGTTCAGGAACTAATGATATCAATAATCAATATAATGTAACTGGTATTACAATACAAAAAGCAGAAAAGATTGCATACAGAACGCTCAATCTGTTGACTCCAAATGCTCAATATATTGATGCTTTCAATGCTTCAAAGATTGCTGCAACGGATCTGTATGGAGCCAATTCAAACGAATTACTGCAAGTAGTGGAAGCCTGGTGGGCTGTAGGTGTCGGTGACAGAAGTGCCGGTATAGATGAAAATGACATTAATAATAAGATCTCTGCGTATCCGAATCCGGTAACAGATAAAAGCTTTACCATTAGTGTCGGATTTACAGAAACTACTTCTTTTGAAATCTATGATGTATTAGGAAAAAAAGTACGAAATGCAACTGTACTTCAAGAAGGAGAAAATACAATCAATGTATCAGAAATACAGACGGGTATATACATTTTGAAGTTCAATGTTAATGGAAAATCACTCTCTAAAAAACTGATCATCAAATAATTGTTTTTAAAGTCAAATAATACTAACTATTTATATAAAAACATGAAAAAAATTATTATTTTATTTGCATTGTGTCTGTTAATAACACAATCAAATGCGCAACAGCAATTATACACTTTCAGTGCTTTTCAGCAAGATTATACCGATTTAGTATCTCCAATCTCTGTTAATAACGGTCAGGTATGGAAATCGAATGGTTTCGGATCTTTTCAGGTGCCATTTAGCTTTGAAATAGCAGGGAATAATATTGCACAATTCTTTTTTATTGATGATAATTTTTTCTTTATGACAGATACATTCGATATGTATCTTATGACAGTTTCAGGTATTGATATTCAGGATAAGAATTATGCACAAGGAGTTTCCCAATCGCCGATTAGCTACAAGGTAGAGGGTACTTCAGGAAACAGAATTCTGAAAATAGAGGTCAAAAATGCAGGTTCAGAAACCGAGGTTGAGGTAAAACAAACGAATAACCTTTTTCTGAATTTTCAGATATGGATTTATGAAGTAACGAATGTGATTGAATATCGATACGGAGATTCAAACATTACTGCAAATGATATGACTATGTTGGAAGAAAAGAACTCTCTTTTGATAGGAATGGGTGACGAGGAGTTGAATTATGGCTTTTTTGTTTACGGAAATGAAACACCACCTTCTTTTGCTGAGCTTGTGAATGCTAATGAGGGTAGTGAAGATCAGTATAGAAACACATCCTATCCGGTAAATGGGACAGTATATCGATTTACTCCGACGACAACTGTCAGTACAGATGACTTTAACAAAACAAAATTTAACCTATATCCAAATCCGGTAACTGATGTAGTACATGTTTCTTTGGAAAAAATCACACCGGAAGAATACAGTATTCTTGATGCAAACGGAAAAACGATCAGAAAGGGTAGTCTGAATGCTTTAGAGAATACCTTAGATTTAGGAGCACTAAATTCAGGAGCGTATTTTATTAAAATAGGAAATACAACGAAAAAAATTATTAAAAAATAAACGATTAGTTCAGTTATAAAATAATCGGTTTGACGCTGTGTTCAATTCCGGATCAAACGTGCTTTCAGGAAGATGATGTTATTCTGAAAATAGGTTATACTTTTTTGAAATACAATGAAATACAGAATAGCATCTGTTTCCGATGAGATAAGAAAGTAGCACAGCATCTACCGATAAAAAATTAAATCTTTTTTCTGGAACAGCAACCTCTGCCAGGTTTAATACATATTTTGTATGAGAAAAAAAATGGATCAAAAAAGTAATTAATCGCGATTTATAAAAATTCTGGAACGGAAATTGTATTTTTGGAGCACATATAACAGAAACGTCCAATAATTAGTAGTTAGCCTCGTGCACGAGACAATCTACAAGTTAGGACTGGAGAGAAAAAATTAATTATTTATGAAAAAAACATTTACCATTTTAAGTTTGTGTGTGTATGCAGCATCAGCTCAGGCACAAGTGCAGGACTCAATTGCAGTCCAGGCACCGGTTTATTACGAAGCAGAAGTAGATTATCAAGTTGAAGCAGTTCCTGTTGAAGCAGTGCAGGTATATGATGCTGAAGCAGATGCAGTAACAGATGCGAATGGCAATTTACTGGATCAGTTAGGATATGACTTTTATGCAACAGCTGAGATGGATACTATTGTAAAATACCGCAGAGAGATTTTTCCTTTCGTAAGAGCAGGTTTTGGAAACTTATCAAAAGACCATCAGTTTGCTCATTCTGATTTCGGCTATATGAGATCTACTTCCTTTCAATGGGGATTTGATGTACGTCAGCCATTCAGTAAAGAAAAAAATCTTTTGGGATTGCGTTACGGAGTATCGTTTTCTTATAATTCAGTAGCACCTACAGACAATCGCATTTTTGTTGTTGATGGTAATAAAACCGTTTTAGATCCAGCTGGCAGAGAATTGAGAAAAGGGCGTACTTTCTTTAGAAATTCTTATGTTGAAATTCCTATTGCACTTGATTTTGATTTTTCAACCAAAACATACAATCATGCTAATAGAAAGTTTGTGAAAAACAACAAACTTAACTTTGGTCTCGGAGGTTATGTAGGGTACAATATCAACTCCAAACAATTCCTTTCGTATCGTGATGATGTAGGCAATAAAGTGTCTGAAAAGGTAAAAGGAAAATGGAATGTAGAAGATTTTAATTATGGAGTTATGGCATACATAGGCTCAAGAAATACTAAGATATATGCTAAATACGATTTGGCACCTGTATTTAAAAACAACGACAATGATATGCGTTACTGGAGTCTTGGACTACAGTTAGATTTGAGATAATTCTAATGACGTATTTATAAAATGGCCTCTGTTTACAGAGGCTTTTTTTATTTTATTACCTTTGTGTGTTTCTATACATCTCTATAATCTTAATATAAAGAACTGATGATTTCCAAAAGTACTGTTGATGCTGTTTTTGATACTGTTCGGGTAGAAGAGGTAATAGGTGATTTTGTTACATTAAAAAAATCGGGAAGTAACTATAAAGGCTTAAGTCCTTTTGTGAATGAAAAAACACCTTCATTTATGGTATCACCGGCCAAACAAATCTGGAAAGATTTTAGTTCCGGAAAAGGGGGTAGTGCCATCACTTTTTTAATGGAACATGAACATTTTACTTATCCGGAAGCCATACGGTATTTAGCAAAAAAGTACAATATAGAAATTGAAGAGACCGAACAGACCGATCAGGAAAAAGAAGAAACCAATGAAAAGGAAAGTATGTTTCTTGTTTCTGAATTTGCTAAAAAATACTTTGAAATGATTCTTCATACTACTGATGAAGGAAAATCGGTCGGAGGTTCCTACTTTAAACAGAGGGGGTTTACCGCAGATACTATTAAGAAATTCGGACTTGGGTATTCATCTGATGCATGGGATGCTTTTACAAAAGAAGCTTTGGGCAAAGGGTATCAGTTACAATATCTGGATAAAACGGGATTAACTATTGTAAAAGAAGACAAAACGTTTGACCGCTTTAAGGGGCGTGTTATGTTTCCGATACAGAGCCTCTCAGGCAGGGTGTTGGGATTTGGAGGGCGTATTCTTACCAATGATAAAAAAGCGGCTAAATATCTCAATTCTCCGGAAAGTGAAATTTACCACAAGAGTAAAGTCCTTTATGGTATCTATCATGCGAAACAGGCGATTGCCAAACAGGACAATTGTTTCCTTGTAGAAGGATATACGGATGTCATCCAAATGCATCAGTCCGGAATAGAGAATGTAGTGGCTTCTTCAGGAACAGCTCTTACACCGGATCAGATACGACTCATTCACAGGCTTACAAAAAATATTACCGTTCTGTTTGATGGCGATGCCGCCGGATTGCGGGCGTCAATACGCGGTATTGATCTGATACTTGAAGCCGGTATGAATGTTCGGGTGTGTACATTTCCGGATGGCGAAGATCCTGACAGTTTTGCAAAGAAAACACCACATGATGAACTGGTAAAATACCTCTCAGAAAATGCTACGGATTTTATCCGCTTCAAGGCTTCATTGTTAATGGATGAAGCAAAAGGAGATCCTATTAAAAAAGCGGATCTTATCCGCGATATCGTTGTGAGTATTTCTAAAGTACCGGATAACATTCAACGAGAAGTGTATATTCAGGAATGCTCCCGTATAATGGATATTTCAGAAGAGGTGCTTTTCAATACGCTGGCACAGATAGGAAAAAAGGAACTGGCAGAGGCAAATAAAAAATTCCATCAGGAAAAAAAACTGGAGGTTGTCAAAAATATTGAGTCCGAAGAAAAAACAGCAGTTGATATTATGTACCTTCTGGAGCGGAAACTTATAGAAATACTATTGCTGTATGGTAACTATGAAGAGCGGTTTGAAGAATATATATACCAGAGCAATGAACATGAAGAGGTAGAAATGGTACAGATTTTTATCACCCGTAAAGTCTTTGATCAGGTTTATCTGAGCCTTCATGAAGATGAGGTAGAATTTACCAATCCGCTGTTCAAAGCTATTTATCAGGATATCATTGCATATTATCACACCTACAATAGCTGGAATCTTGAAGATTATCTTGCACGGCTTAGACCTGAATTATCACAGGAGATCACCTCAATCATTATGGAGAATGAAAGGGAAACGCTTCATAACTGGGAAGTACAGAATATCTTCGTCAAAACAAAAGAACAGGGTATCTCACAATACGTATCTGAAACGATTATGACCCTTCGCTGGTATCTCGTAGATCAGATCGTTAGTGATCTAAGAAACAGCCTTCTGCAAAATCAATCCGATAATAATAGCGAATTGTTGTCTGAAGTAATGGATTACACCAAACTCTCCCATACATTTTCCACACAGTTAGGGAGAGTGATGTCACGTTTTTCGAAATAATCTATTTATATTCTTTGGGAATTTCACAAACCGGAATTGGCTGCATTTTATGTTGGTTAACCGCATGGAGTCGGCTATAGATGTTAAACACATCCAGCTCACGGCCTTCGAAATCAGCAGCTGTTTTTCCGCTATCATAAGCCATCATAGCTGCTTCAAGCTCATCGTAGTTAGCTCCAAGCTGGTCTTCATCTGATCGGTCGTCACCAAAAAGACCATCAGTTGGTTTTGCTTTAATAATATTTTGAGTAATACCAAGGTGATTTGCAAGACTGCGCACTTCTGACTTCATCAGATCTGCAATAGGGCTGATGTCTACGCCACCGTCACCATATTTAGTAAAAAAACCAACTCCGAAATCTTCAACTTTATTTCCGGTTCCTGCCACGAGCAACTGATGATTACCTGCAAAATAATACAGTGTAGTCATTCTCAAACGGGCACGGGTATTGGCAAGAGTAAGATTAAGTTTCACCTTATCATCAATGTCAGGTAGTGTTGTAGCTAAAAGGTCAAATGTCGATGTCAGATCTGCTTTATCGCTGGATACATTATCAAATTTTGAACGCAAAAAAGCAATGTGTTCCTGTGCTCTTGATACATGACTCTCTGCCTGATGAATAGGCATTTCCACACACAGTGTCGGCAATCCGGTCATGGCGCATAAAGTAGAAGTCAATGCGGAATCAATACCGCCTGATATACCAATCACAAATCCTTTTACATGGGCATTTTCTGCATATTTTTTTAACCATTGAACAATATGCTGAGCAATTTTTTCATTATTTATGTTGAGTGATTCCATAACAAAGTGAGGGTTTTTGTAAGCTGTATACTATATTTGTATTCTAAAATTTAAAAATAGCAATTATTATATTAATAAGCCGATTTATGAGAAAATATATTGTCCTACTGGTAAGCGGATTATTGCTTGCGGCCTGTACAAAAAAGGAAAAAATAAGCGCTGAGGTATCTGATATTCCCGTAGAAATAAACTTGAAAAGATTTGATAAAGAATTTGTAGAAACGCCTGATGAAAATCTTCCGGTTCTTAAAGCCAAATACCCGTATCTTTTTCCGGAAAATCTTAGCAATGAGGTTTGGATAGCGAAGAAAAAAGATACTCTGTTTTTAGAATTGTATAATGAAGTTCAGAAAAAATATCCGGATACAAAAGAATTGGAAAATAATCTGAAATCCCTTTTTCAGCATATCAGATACTATTTCCCGGATCAGCATCCGTCAAAAGTGATAACCGTTATTTCTGAAGTCGATATCGATGCAAAAGCGATCTATACAGACTCGTTATCTATAATTTCTTTGGATACCTATTTAGGAAAAGACCATCGGTTTTACCAGGGATTTGATACTTATTTATTAGAAGAATTCAATCCGGAAAGAATTCCTTCGGATTTGGCAGAAAGTTTCTTATTACGTACAATTCCTTTTCCTCAGGACCGTATGTTTCTTTCTCAAATGATCTATTACGGAAAATTAATGTATGCGAAAGATCTGCTGTTACCGGATACTTCAGATGCTCTTAAAATCGGATATACACCGGAACAGATTCAATGGTGCGAAGCCAACGAGTCACAGATGTGGAAGTATTTCGTGGAGAAGAAAGTATTTTTTGATACAGACACCAAACTGATTAGCCGGTTTATTAAAACAGCTCCGTTTTCCAAGTTCTACCTCGATCTGGATGCAGAATCTCCGGGACGTGTAGGTGTTTGGGTAGGTTGGCAGATTGTACGGTCTTATATGAAAAATAATAATGTAACTTTGCAGGAATTATTTAAAAAAGACGCAAAAGATATTTTTGACAACTCTAAATACAAACCCAAAAAGTAATGGCAAAAACACACAAATCAGAAATTAAGATACAGGTTGAACTCGATGAAAACAAAGTTCCTGAAATACTCAGATGGACGGCGCAGGATGGAGGTATTGCAAACGAAATAGCAAAAGCAATGCTCTTATCTGTATGGGACAGCAGAAGTCAGGAAACACTGCGTATTGATTTATGGACAAAAGATATGCCTGTAGATGAAATGAAAGTTTTTTTTCATCAGACATTGGTAGCTATGGCAGACACATTTGAAAGAGCTACAGATGAGAAAAAAATGGCGGATACAATGCGTGATTTCTGTGCATACTTCGCTGAAAAGCTTGAATTACACAAATAAAAAAGAGGTTCATCATTGAACCTCTTTTTTTATTTATACAAAACTGTCGTTTTTAAAAATATCCTGATTTATTTCATCTATATAAGTAAGAACTTCATCCCGTCCGATTTCTTCTGACGAAGAAGTTACAAAAAAAGGAGGTGTTTCTTCCCAGTTATTGGCAAGCAGCGCTTTTCGGTAAGCAGCTACGTGCTGCTGTATCTTTCCTTTACTGATCTTATCTGCTTTTGTAAAAATAATACTTAAAGGAACTCCGAGTTCTCCAAGATAAGTGATGAATTCCAAATCAATTTTTTGAGCTTCATGGCGGATATCCACCAAAACAAAAGCGGCTACCAACTGTTCTCTTTTCTCAAAATAATCGGTAATAAACTTTTGAAAAACAGCTTTGGTTTTTTTGGAAACCTTTGCATATCCGTAACCTGGTAAATCAACTAAAAACCAATTGCTGTTGATTTTGAAGTGGTTGATTAACTGCGTTTTTCCAGGCTTACTCGAAGTCTTAGCCAGATTTTTATTGTTGGTAAGCATATTAATCAATGAAGACTTTCCAACATTTGAACGCCCGATAAAAGCATACTCCGGTAACGGTTCATTCGGACATTTGGCAACGTCTGAATTACTGATTATAAATTCGGCCGTATTGATTTTCATAACTTATAAATTTCTTTTTTGAAGCCAGTCATATAATATTTCGTTGAACTCTGACGGATGCTCCATCATAGCAGCATGTCCGCATTTGTCAATCCAAAATAAATCGGAATCCGGCAACAATTCGTTAAACTCCTCAGCTACTTCCGGTGGAGTGACTATATCATTTCTTCCCCATATCAAACATGTAGGAGTAGGCATTTTTGGTAAATCTTTTGCCATGTTGTGACGGATAGCACTTTTGGCAATCGTTAAGGTTTTTATAAGTTTTATACGGTCATTTACGGTAGCAAACACATCATCAACAATCTCTTTAGTCGCAACTTCCGGATCATAAAATACATCCTGAGCTTTTTTTCGGATGAACTCATAATCGCCTCGTCTTGGATAGGAATCACCCATAGCACTTTCATAAAGTCCCGAACTACCTGTCAAAATCATTGCTTTAACATTCTGAGGATATAATTTTGTGTGCAAAAGAGCAATATGGCCACCTAATGAATTTCCTAATAAAATTGCATTGCTTATTCCTTTGTGCTTTAAAAAGTTGTCTAAAAATTTCGCAAAGCTTTTGATATTTGTTTTTAATAAACTATTGGAATAAAGCGGTAATTCGGGTAGTAAGATACGATAACCTTTGCTTGGAAAATAATCGATAACTCCATCAAAATTACTTAATCCACCCATAAGTCCGTGTAAAATAACTATAGGGGTGCCTTCGCCATATTCAACATATCTAAATTTTCCTTCTTCCTTTATTTTTTCGTCCATTTATTGTGGATGTTATATTCGTACAAATATACAATTTTATGGAAATAAATTTCCGTGATACATATAAAACCTCTGTAAATATAGCCTTATGGTAATATTGGTTCCTGAATCAGCATTGAAAAGTATTGTTTTTGAATGAGAAAGAAAAAAATATAAACCCCGGATAAAGTCTTTTGTTTTTTGGTATTTCGGAAAGGTTCTGTAAACGTTAAGTCTGCATTATGGATTGCTAATCAGTTGTTTACTGTGATTTATGTGTGAACACAGATTTCAAAAAACTTATCAACAAAGTGGTAAAAAGTGGTAGAAAGTGGTAAAAAAAAAGTACATTTGCTATAAAATTAATCTAATTCATACAGATTGAACGCAATTGTAGGGACATATGAGTGTAAAATAGATGCCAAAGGACGGGCACTGGTACCGGTTGCTTTAAAAAAGCAGCTGCCAGCTATTGCTGATGGTTTTGTGCTAAAGCGTTCTGTTTTTGAGTCGTGTCTGGAGCTATGGCCTATGCAGGAATGGAATAAGATGATGGAAAAGATTAACAAGCTCAATCGTTTCAATAGAAAAAATGATTTGTTTGTCAGAAAATTTATGGCAGGAGTTAAAAATGTGGAAATAGATGATGCAGGGCGTTTGCTTTTGTCAAAAGATCTGATTGAGTTTGCGAAAATAAATAAAGAAATTGTTTTTTCTTCCAAATTGAATGTTGTAGAAATCTGGGATAAAGATTTATACGAGCAGACTCTGGAAGAAGATATCGATTTTGCAGATTTGGCAGAAGAAGTAATGGGTAATATTGAGACAGATGAGCAATAACACAGAATACCATAATCCGGTACTGTTAAAAGAAACGGTAGCAGGCTTGAACATAACTCCTGATGGGGTTTATGTAGATGTTACATTTGGCGGCGGTGGACATTCCCGTGAAATTATGCGTCATCTCGGAGAGAAAGGAAAACTGTTTGCTTTTGATCAGGATGAAGATGCTCTGGCAAATACTATTGAGGATGAACGATTTCAGTTGATCAACGAAAATTTCAGATTTCTGAAACGTTATCTGCGCTTTTACGGCATTAAACAGGTCGATGGTATTTTGGCTGATCTTGGCGTGTCTTCTCATCAATTTGATGTGGCGGAAAGAGGATTTTCTACAAGGTTTGATGCGGAGCTCGATATGCGAATGAATCAGAAAGGAGCTTTGTCTGCTTATAACGTAATCAATGAATATACAGAGGCAGATCTGGCACGTTTGTTTTTTGATTACGGGGAGCTCAAAAATTCAAGAGGACTTGCAAGTGCAATTGTTCAGGCGAGAAAAGAAGAAGAAATAAAAAATACAGAACAGCTCAAAAAAGTCTTAGGACGTTTTTTACCGGCTCATAAAAGCAACAAAATTCTGGCGCAGATTTATCAGGCGATCCGTATCGAGGTAAACCAGGAAATGGAAGTGCTTAAAGAATTTTTAGAGCAGTCATTAGAAATATTAAAACCGGGAGGAAGACTCAGTATTATTTCCTATCACTCTCTGGAAGACCGTTTGGTAAAAAGATTTATGAAAAACGGAATGTTTGAAGGGGAGCCGGAGCGTGATTTTTTCGGAAGATTTGAAGTGCCATTTCAACTCATCGGAAAAATGATCATCCCGTCAGAAGAAGAAATTGCGGTAAACAACAGAGCAAGAAGCGCAAAATTAAGAATAGCAGAAAAAAAATAAATGAATATCTACAACATCATAAAGGCAAAATATCTGGTAGAAGGACAGTCCTTAAAAAACTGGTTCTTTATCATATATGTAATCTTTTGGGCGTTGATATTGATTGCAAACACGCATATTTATGAGCAGAAAACCATAAGTATCCGTGATTTAACCGAAGAGGTAAAAGAATTGAGATCAGAATTTGTAGACCGCCGTTCAGAATTAATGAAACTGCGAATGGAATCTACAATTTCGAAGCAAATGGAATTAAAGGAAATCAAACCTTCTTCCGTTCCGCCTAAAAAAATTAAGGTAATCGTGGAGGAAGAAAAAAAAGGATGGCTTGAGAGGTTATGGGATTAACGAGTAAAAATGAAGACGTAAAGATCTACATCGTTTTTTTAGGCCTTGTAGCTGTTTGCTTTGCTATTTTTATCAAATTGAGTCTGGTACAGTTCAAGGATGGTGATAAATGGCGTGAAAAAGCAGATAGTCTCACGGTTAAAGACGAGAAAATCGCTGCAAACAGAGGGAATATCTATTCTTCTGACGGTAGTTTGCTGGCTACTTCTATCCCTAAATACACCATTTATTTCGATCCTTTTTCACCGTCAGATGAGCATTTTGAAGCCAATGTAAAAGGACTTTCAGATTCTCTGTCGCGATTCCTTAAAAACAAATCATCAGGCGAATATGAGGCTTCATTCAGAAAAGCCCGTGCTCATAAAAAAAGATACATGCACATCGCTACAAAGTTGAGCTATACTGATTATATGAGAATGCGTTCTTTTCCGATGTTTAATTTGGGAAAATACAAAGGGGGTATGATCATCGATCAGGTAAACGTACGCGAATATCCAATGGGAATGATTGCCAACAGAACCATCGGATATGAAAGAAAAAATGATGACGGAACCTTTACCAGAAAAGGAATAGAAGCTGCTTTTACGGAAAAGTTAACCGGAAAAGACGGAAGACGGACGGTTCAAAAAATGTCTAAAAATCTATGGAAAGCAATTGGTGATGGTAATGAAATAGATCCTGTAGACGGGTATGATATCATAACCACTATCGATGTATATATACAGGATATTGCACATCACGCTTTATTAAACTCTTTGGAGTATTATGAAGCAGACCATGGAACAGTTATCGTTATGGAAACGGAAACAGGGCAGATAAAGGCAATTTCAAACCTGGGCAGAGGTACAGATGGTAAATATACCGAAACAGTAAACTATGCGGTTACAGAATCTCATGAGCCTGGTTCTACCTTCAAGCTGGCATCTATGCTGGCATTGCTTGACGATAAAAAAGCCGACACAGCTACTATATATGATACCAAACAGGGAGTAGTGCTCTTTTCGGGAAAAAGAGTAGTGGACTCCAACAGACGAGGTTATGGAAAAGTTTCACTGGCACGCGGATTTGAGCTATCATCCAATACGGTGATTACACAAGCGGTTAATGAAGCCTACAAAGACAATCCGAAACAGTTTACGGATAAACTGATGAGTTTCGGATTTAATAAACCTTTGGGAATTGATCTCAAAGGAGAAGGACGTTCTTATATTCCGTTACCGGGACAAAAAGGCTGGAGCAAAATTGCCCTGCCGTGGATGGCATTCGGATATGGAGTATCTGTCACCCCTTTACAGACATTGACGTTATATAATGCAGTAGCCAACAATGGAAAAATGGTAAAACCGCAGTTTGTAAGAGAAATAAGAGATGTAAACCATACCGTCAAAGTTTTTGAAACTGAAGTAATGAATCCTCAGATAGTAAGTACAGATGCTCTGAAAAAGATACAGGCCGTATTAAAAAATGTAGTAGTTAAAGGAACCGGAAAGAAATTGTATTCCCCGGATTTTTCTATGGCAGGAAAAACAGGAACAGCCCAGATGAACTACGGAGGCGGAAAAACACATGGAGAGGGCGGTATGTATTACGCATCTTCCTTTGCAGGTTATTTTCCCGCTGAAAATCCTAAATATTCCTGTATCGTAGTAGTACACAGACCTAATCGGGCAAAAAGCTATTATGGAGGTGATGTGGCAGGTCCGGTTTTCAAACGCATTGCACAGAAAATATTTACTGATGTACCCTCTTTAAGAGAAATAAAAAATATAAACAAACCGCTTAAAAATATAGAAGCAGAGTATAATAAATATTATGCATCTGTAAAACAAAGCGGTAGTCAGATGCCGGATGTCAAAGGTTTGCCGGCAATGGATGCAATAGCCATCCTTGAAAATCTGGGATTAAAAGTAAAAACAGTTGGTTTTGGAAAAGTTAAAAACCAATCTGTAGTAGTAGGAAATACCATACAGAAGAATCAGATCATAACATTGGAGTTAAGTTGAAAAAGCTAAAAGACATATTATATAAAGTTTCTTTAGAATCTGTGCGAGGCAATACAGATACTGAAGTAAATCTGCTTACATTCGATTCTCGTCAGGCCGGACCGGGCAGCCTGTTTATTGCTGTCAGAGGAACCGTTTCAGACGGACATGATTATATTGAAAAAGCAATTGCCAACGGAGCAACTGCAATTGTTTGCGAAAAACTGCCGCAAAACTTTCAGGAAAGTGTTACATACATTTCTGTAACAGACTCCAATGAAGCATTGGCAATCATAGCGTCCAATTTTTACGATAAACCTTCTGAAAAACTAAAACTGACCGGAATTACAGGAACCAACGGAAAAACAACCGTTGCCACCTTATTATATCAGTTATTCACTAAAGCCGGATACAAAACAGGTCTTTTATCAACCGTAAAAATACTTATCGGTGAGCAGGAATATGAAGCTACGCATACAACACCTGATTCCATTACCATCAACCATTATCTGGCAATGATGGCAGAAGCAGGATGTGAATATTGCTTTATGGAAGTCAGTTCTCATGGTATTGCTCAAAAACGTACGGCAGCGCTTCATTTTGCAGGAGGCGTATTTACCAACTTATCACACGATCATTTAGATTATCATAAAAACTTTGCAGAATACCGCGATGTGAAAAAAAGTTTTTTTGATCATTTACCTAAAAATGCTTTTGCCATTACCAATACAGATGATAAAAACGGAATGGTGATGTTGCAAAATACAGCTGCATCAAAGTTTACGTATGCCCTGAAAAACATAGCCGACTACCATGCTCAGATATTGGAAAGTCAGTTTTCGGGAATGCTTATGCGCATTCAGGAAACTGAAGTATGGGTGCAGTTAATAGGTCATTTCAATGCTTCCAATATATTGGCGGTTTACAGTACGGCGCTTCAGCTTGGTTTGGAGAAAGACGAAGTACTGGTTCACCTCAGTACATTGAAAAGTGTTTCTGGCAGATTCCAGTTCATCATCTCAGAAACTAAAATCACGGCAATTGTAGATTATGCACATACACCGGATGCGCTTGAAAATGTTCTGAAAACAATAGAAGAAATAAGAACACGTAATGAACAGTTAATCACCATTGTTGGGTGTGGCGGAAACCGCGATAAAACAAAGCGACCGGAAATGGGGAAAATTGCTGCTGAGAAAAGCGATCAGGTAATATTTACCTCTGACAATCCCAGAAATGAAGACCCTTATGAAATCTTAAAAGAAATAGAAGCAGGGGTAGAACCTCAGAACAGCAAAAAAATACTGACCATAGAAGATCGCCGTCAGGCAATCAAAACGGCAGCTACAATTGCAAAACAAGGAGATATCATACTCATTGCCGGAAAAGGACATGAAACCTATCAGGAGATAAAAGGGGTAAAACACCACTTCAATGATTTGGAAGAAATAAGAGAAATTTTAAACGCTTTAAATAAATAAAATGCTGTACTATTTACTTCAATACTTAGATCGATATTTTGATATTCCGGGAACGGGATTGTATCAGTATATCACTTTTCGTTCAGGTGTGGCAATTATTTTGGCCTTATTGATTTCTACCATTTTCGGAAAAAGAATCATCAACTATCTGCGTAAAAAACAAATCGGAGAAACGGTAAGAGAGTTAGGACTGGAAGGACAGAATGAAAAAGCCGGAACTCCTACCATGGGAGGTATCATCATCATCATCTCTACGCTTATTCCGGTATTGCTCATCGCAAAGCTGGATAATATTTACGTATTGCTATTGATACTGACTACTATTTGGATGGGGACCATCGGTTTTCTCGATGATTATATCAAGATATTTAAAAAAGATAAAGAAGGGCTCAAAGGGCGCTTTAAAGTTGTAGGACAGGTGGGACTTGGACTGATTGTAGGAGCGATACTATACTATCACCCGGATGTCACAGTAAGAGACACACCGAGCATTCTTATCGAGTCGGGGGTTACCAGCAAATTCGATGTTAAATCTACGATTACAACCATTCCGTTCTTTAAAGATAATGAGTTTGATTACGGACAACTTATTTCGTGGATGGGTGAAGGGTATCAGGAATACATCTGGCTAATATTCATCCCGATTGTAATTTTTATTGTCACTGCGGTTTCAAACGGTGCCAATCTTACAGACGGAATTGACGGTCTCGCCGCGGGTACTTCGGCTATTGCAGTACTGGCATTGGGTATTTTTGCCTTTATATCAGGAAACGTGATTTTTTCAAATTATCTGAACATCATGTACATACCCAATTCGGGAGAGATGACCATATTTATATCCGCCTTTATAGGAGGACTCATAGGATTTCTCTGGTACAATGCCTATCCGGCTCAGGTATTTATGGGAGATACAGGAAGCTTAACCATTGGAGGAATCATAGCGGTTTTGGCTATTGCTGTAAGAAAAGAATTATTGATACCTGTATTGTGTGGAATATTTTTAGCCGAAAATATGTCTGTAGTACTTCAGGTTGCCTATTTCAAATTCACCAAAAAGAGATATGGAGAAGGGCGTCGTATTTTTCTGATGGCACCGCTACACCACCATTTCCAGAAAAAAGGATACCATGAAAGCAAAATCGTAACCCGTTTCTGGATCATCGGAATCTTTTTGGCCATTTTTTGCGTAGTATCCTTAAAACTGAGATAAGATGAAAATAGCAATTCTTGGAGGAGGAGAAAGCGGAGTAGGTACAGCCCTGCTTGCCAAGCAAAAAGGATATGAAGTGTTCTTGTCTGATTTCGGTCTGATCAAGGAAAAATATAAAAAAGTGCTGGAAGAAAATGCTGTAGAATGGGAAGAAGGAACTCATACGGAAGAGCGTATTTTAGCAGCGGATATAGTCATGAAAAGCCCGGGTATTCCGGATAAAGTGACGATTGTAAAGGCAATAAAAGAAAAAGGAATTCCGGTAGTATCTGAAATAGAATTTGCCTATGCGTATGCTCAGAACATTTCTATTGGCATTACAGGGAGCAACGGTAAAACCACCACCACTCTTTTAACGCATCATGTATTAAAAGAAGCGGGATTAAATATAGGAGTGGCGGGTAATATAGGAGATAGTTTTGCAGAACAGATTGCAGTGGCTCCGGATAAAATATATGTGTTGGAATTGAGCAGTTTTCAATTAGATGGCATCGAAACCTACAAACCGCATATAGCCGTCATTACAAATCTGAGTCCGGATCATTTAGACCGGTATGATTATAAATATGAAAACTATATAGAAGCAAAATTCAGAATCACCAAAAATCAGACAGAAGAAGATTTTCTTATATATGATGATGACGATGAGGAGATAAAAAAATGGTTAAGCACACATAAAGTAAAAGCACAGCTGGTTCCTTTTTCATTAACAAAAAAACTGAATCAGGGAGCTTATTTAGAAGATAACAACATACGATCAATGATAAACGACGAAAAAGTAATTATACCAATCAAAGAGATTGCTATAGAAGGTAAACATAATGTAAAAAACGCTATGGCAGCAACATTAGTAGCACAAATGATGAAAGTACGCAAACAGACCATAAGAGAGAGTCTGTCTAATTTTCAGGGAGCGGAACATCGTTTGGAAAAAGTAGCGAAAATCAATAAAGTACAGTACATCAACGATTCAAAAGCGACAAATGTAAATGCTACTTATTTTGCCTTAGAGAGTATGAATGTACCAACGGTATGGATTGTAGGAGGTGTTGATAAAGGGAATGATTACGACGAACTGATGGCTTTTGTACATGAAAAAGTAAAAGCAATTATTTGTTTGGGAATTGATAATGAAAAAATAAAAAAAGCTTTTTCAAACGTGGTGGATATTATGATTGAAACCACTTCTATGAATGAAGCAGTAAAAATAGCAAGCAAAATAGCGGAAGAAGGAGAAGCGGTACTATTGTCGCCGGCATGTGCCAGTTTTGACCTGTTTACCAGCTATGAAGACAGAGGACATCAATTTAAAGAAGCTGTAAATAATATATAAACAACCAATATGAGAAAGTTATTATCCCGTTTTCAAGGAGATAAAGCTATTTGGGCCTACGTAATACTGTTAGCCCTGTTCTCTTTTATGCCTGTATTTAGCGCAAGTACCAATTTGGTGCATGTGGTAGGTACCGGTACCATTATTGGGTTATTGCTCAAGCACTTCTTTCATATCTTCATCGGTATTGTCATCATCTATGTGGTACACAGAATACCTTTTGATAAATTAAAATTCATTGCTCCGGTTGCCTGGTTCCCGGTTTTCCTGTTATTGGTTTTTACGGCCTTACAGGGAATGGTTATCGGCGGAGCAAATGCCAGCCGCTGGCTGAAAGTTCCGGGAGTTAATATATCGTTTCAGCCATCCTCAATAGGTTGGATTGCTTTAATGGCTTATTTAGCCTGGTTTTTGTGGCGTTTTGCAGACGAAAAATACACCTTCAAATGGTCACTCCTTTGGGTATGGCTACCGATCGGACTTATCGTCTTACCTATTTTTCCTTCCAACCTGTCAACGGCAGCCATCATATTTTTTATGGCATGTGTGTTACTGTTTATGGGGAAATATCCGGTTAAATATTTAACGAAAGTAATAGGTGCCGGTGCTATATTCGGAATAATAATGTTTTTTGCTGTAAAAGCATTTCCGGATATCATGCCCTCCCGTTTCAATACTTGGGTAGCCAGAGTAGACCGATTTGGGTCTGATGAGAAAGATGTGGACAGATATCAGATAGACAATGCTAAAATTGCTATTGCGCAGGGCAGAATGTTTGGAGTAGGACCGGGAAAAAGCATTCAGAAAAACTTTTTGCCACAATCTTCTTCAGATTTTATCTATGCCATCATTGTAGAAGAATTCGGATTTTTAGGAGGTATAGTCGTTCTGATTGTCTATGTATTGTTGTTATGGCGTTTTTTAGTAGTAAGCAGCAAGGCATCCAATCTGTTTGGTAAATATCTGGTCGTCGGGCTCGGATTTTCCATCGTCTTCCAGTCCTTTATCAACATGGGTGTGGCGGTAGAAATATTTCCGACTACAGGACAGCCGTTGCCACTGATAAGTAGTGGGGGTACCTCTATCTGGATGACTTGTGTGTCGTTAGGAATCATTCTCAGCGTATCAAGAAGAGAAGAAGAAGTACGTCAACAATTAAAAGAAAATCAAGAAAAAGAGGAAGAATTCAGACGAATTTTAGAAGAACAGGAATTACAACAGGCACAAATAGACGAATCCAATCCGATGAGTGCCGTAATAAATAAATAAAATGAAAGCAAATCCAAAATTTATAATTAGCGGAGGTGGTACAGGCGGACATATATATCCGGCTCTGGCCATTGCAAATGAAATCAAGGCGCAATATCCTGCGGCTGAGATCTTATTTGTCGGTGCTAAAGATAAAATGGAAATGCAAAAAGTACCTGCAGCGGGATATCCTATTATTGGATTGTGGATTTCGGGAATACAGCGAAAGCTAACGCTTCAGAATGCCATGTTTCCGTTAAAATTCATTTCGAGTTTATGGAAATCGCGGGCAATCATTAAAAAATTTAAACCTGATGTAGTAATAGGTACAGGAGGGTTTGCGAGCGGAGCGGTGGTAAAAACCGCAGCCTCTATGGGAATTCCAACCATTGTTCAGGAACAAAATTCCTATCCGGGAATCACCAACAAAATGCTGGCTAAAAAGGCAAAAGCCATTTGTGTGGCGTATGACGAACTCGAGCGTTTTTTTCCAAAAGATAAAATAGTAAAGACGGGAAATCCGGTGCGTTTAGATCTGTTGGAACTGTCAGATAAAAAAGCAGAAGCACAACACTATTTCAATCTTGATACAGCCAAAAAAACATTGGTGGTATTAGGAGGAAGTTTAGGAGCACGCCGTATCAATCAACTTATCGAAAAACAACTCCCGTTCTTTAAACAAAAAGAAATGCAGATCATCTGGCAGTGCGGAAGTTATTACTACGAAGAATACAAAAAATACAACAGTGAAGAAAATGTACAGGTAGTCGCTTTTATAGAACGTATGGATCTGGTGTTTGCAGCAGCAGATATCATCATTTCCAGAGCGGGTGCATCTTCTGTTTCTGAACTGGCAATAGTAGGGAAACCGGTTATATTCATCCCGTCTCCCAATGTTGCGGAAGACCATCAGACAAAGAACGCACAAAGCATAAGCAATAAAAACGGAGCGCTGCTGATAAGAGAACAAGAGTTAGAAACACAATTTGAACAACAGTTTTCAGACCTGCTCTCCAATGAACAAATGAGAAACGAGTTGTCAAAAAATATAAAAGCATTGGCATTGCCCAATGCAACAAAAGAAATAGTAAAAGAAATTTTTAAGTGGGTAAAATAATGAATCTGGCAGGCATACAAAATATCTATTTTATTGGCATTGGTGGCATTGGAATGAGCGCCATAGCCCGCTATTTTCACAGATTGGGTAAAAACGTTTCGGGATATGATAAAACCGCTACCCACCTGACGGATGAATTGGTTCAGGAAGGAATTGCTATTCACTTCTCAGACGATATCAGCCTGATTGCAGAAAACTATAAAAACAAAGAAAATACTTTAGTAGTCATCACACCGGCTATACCTAAAGACCATACCGAGTGGAACTATTTTAAAAACAATGGTTTCGAAATTAAAAAAAGAGCAGAAGTATTGGGAATCATCACCCGCAATACCTATTCTCTTGCTTTAGCAGGTACACATGGTAAAACAACGACATCAAGCATGTTGGCACATATCCTGTACCAATGCGGAGCAGATGTAACATCCTTTTTAGGAGGAGTATTGGAAAACTATGATACCAACCTCGTTGGAGAGGGTACCAAAGTTACGGTTGTGGAAGCAGATGAATTTGATCGTTCTTTTTTACACCTGCATCCGAACATTGCGTGTGTAATATCCAATGATGCAGATCATCTGGACATCTATGGGACCAATGATGAAATAAAAAAATCTTTTGAAGAATTTGCTGAAAAAGTAGAAGATAAAAAAGCACTTTTTGTAGCGGAAAGCGTAGCTATTGAAGGTGTAAAAGTCGGATTTGATTCCTCAAACGATATTGTTGCGAAAAACCTGAGAATTGAAAACGGCTACCGTTTATTTGATATTGATTTCGGAGATGAGCAGGTACATGGCATTCAATTGCTGATGCCGGGACATCATAATGTCCTTAATGCAACATTAGCCTTTTCTATGGCAAGAGCATTCGGACTGAAAACAGCCGATATTAAAAAAGCATTAGCTGATTTTAAAGGTGTTCGCAGAAGGTTTTCTTTTAAAATAAGAAACAACGATTTTGTATTCATAGATGATTATGCTCATCATCCTACTGAAATCAAAGCGGTATATCAGGCCGTAAGAGAATTATATCCTGATAAAAAAATAACAGGTGTTTTTCAGCCGCATCTGTTCAGTCGCACCCGTGACTTTATGGAAGACTTTGCAGCGAGTTTGTCAGGCTTTGATGCCTTGATATTGTTGGATATATACCCAGCAAGAGAATTGCCGATAGAAGGGGTTACCTCTGCAGCTTTGTTAGAGAAAGTGCAAAATGAAAACAAAAAGCTGTATACGAAACAGCAATTACTCCAAAATCTGAAAACCCTCAATACCGATGTTTTGGTTACGATCGGAGCAGGAGATATAGGAGAAATGATAGACGATATACATGCTGTATTAGCAGAAAGAAAAAAATAAAAATGATAAAAAAAATCAATTGGTTCGACGTTTATCTGGTGCTGGTTACAACCGCACTGATCGCTGTTTTCCTGTTTGCGAAACAACGGAATAAATTGCGTACGGTTGATCATATTGAAGTAAAATTTTTGAGCAATAACAACCATTTTCTTACACAAGAAATGGTTAATAACTTGTTGATACAAAATTTTCCGAGAGCTTCCAAAGTATTCAAAGATGATTTAGATTTGAATAGATTGGAGAGAGAACTGCGTAAAAATGAAATGATTGCCTCATCACAGGTATATTTCGATGCAAATGGTGTATTAAACGCCCATGTAGTTCAGAAAACGGCCATAGCCAGAGTTCTTACAAACGATGATTCGTATTATATTGACAGCGAGGGTCATAAAATGCCCTTGTCCGAAAATTTCAGTGCCCATGTACCCGTAGTTTATGGCAATATATTACCGGGAAATGAAGCCAGATTTGCGGAAATTATGAATAAAATATATCAGGACGAATTCTTAAAAGAAAGCGTTACAGGAGTGCTTGTCAATCCTGATCAGAGCTTGCAGTTAAGCGTTCGCGGATATGAATATTCGGTTGAGTTCGGTAAAATGACAGAAGTAGACAAAAAGTTCGATAACTATAAAGCTTTTGTTCATTATTCCCAGAACGACACCTTGATCAACACGTACAAAAACGTTAATTTAAGATTTACTCAACAAGTTGTTTGCACCAAATAAAAAGTTATGAAAAAAGACAATATCGCTGTAGGATTAGACATTGGAACAACAAAAATTGTTGCAATGGTGGGTAAGAGAAACGAGTATGGAAAGCTTGAAATCTTAGGAGTAGGTAATGCCAAAAGTTTAGGTGTTAAAAGAGGTGTGGTAAACAATATCACTCAAACCATCCAATCCATTCAGAACGCAGTTTCCCTTGCAGAGGCAGAATGCGGATGTAAAGTAAAAGATGTGGTTGTGGGTATAGCCGGACAGCATATACGCAGTATTCAGCATCATGAATACATCAGTAGAGAAAATCCGGATAATGTTATTTCGGAAGTAGATATTGAAATGCTGATCAATCAGGTGCAAAAACTGACCATGTTGCCGGGTGAAGAAATCATACATGTATTACCGCAGGAATTCAAAGTAGATGATGAAGCAGGTATAAAAGAACCTATCGGTATGTATGGTCGTCGTCTCGAAGCCAACTTCCATGTGGTAGTTGGTCAGTCATCATCCATCAGAAACGCGGGGCGCTGTGTAAAAGATGCAGGACTGGAATTATCCGGATTGACTTTAGAACCTCTTGCATCAGCAGATGCGGTACTAAGTCAGGAAGAAAAAGAAGCAGGGGTTGCGCTCATCGATATCGGTGGCGGTACAACGGATCTGGCTATTTTCAAAGACGGCATTATTCGCCATACGGCAGTAGTTCCGTTTGGAGGAAATGTTATTACGGAAGACATAAAAGAAGGCTGCTCTATCATAGAAAAACAGGCAGAACTGTTAAAAATAAAATTCGGGTCTGCTTGGCCAGGAGAAAACAGAGATAACGAAATTGTTTCAATCCCTGGATTAAGAGGACAGGAACCAAAAGAAATCTCCCTGAAAAATCTTTCTAAGATCATCCATGCCAGAGTGGTAGAGATCATTGAAATGATTTTCTCAGAAATCAAAGCATACGGATATGATAATCCGCGTAAAAAACTCATTGCCGGTATTGTATTAACCGGAGGAGGTTCAGAATTAAAACACATTAAACAACTGGTAGAATATATCACGGGTATAGACACCCGGATCGGCTACCCGAATGAGCATATTGCAGGAGACTCTGCAAAAATGGTTTCCAGGCCGTTATATGCAACCGCAGTCGGGTTAACCATGGAGAGTGAACTGAATAATTCAAGAAGTACTATCTACGTAAAAGAGCATAGGAACGATGAAGGAGATCAGCCGTTACCGACACATCATCACAAAACAAAAGCACAGCCGGCATCTGACAGAAAAACAGAAGATACGGCAGCCGGAGAACATGATGAGCCAAACATTGCCGATACAGCAGTGGTAGAAGAAGACAGAGAAGTTAAAAAATCAACTGCCGACAGCTTTAAAGAACGCTTTTTTGGAGGTTTTTTAGCAAAATTTAAAGAGTTTATAGACAAATCAGAATAATAAACAACCGCATAATATGGATAATACATTTGACAACATCGCATTCGATCTGCCAAAGAATCAATCGAATGTAATTAAAGTAATTGGAGTAGGTGGAGGCGGTAGTAATGCCATCAATCACATGTTTAGCCAGGGAATTAAAGGCGTAGACTTTATCGTCTGTAATACCGATGCTCAGGCATTGCAGAACAGTCCTGTTCCTACTAAAATTCAATTGGGACTAAACCTGACAGAAGGTTTGGGAGCCGGAGCTAATCCGGAAGTAGGACAACAGTCTGCTCTGGAAAGCATTGATGAAATTGAGAAATTATTAGATACCAATACCAAAATGGTATTCATCACTGCCGGAATGGGTGGTGGTACAGGTACAGGTGCTGCACCGGTAATTGCTCAATTGGCAAAAGAAAGAGATATACTGACAGTAGGTATCGTAACGATTCCATTTCAGTTTGAAGGAAAAGTAAGACAGGAACAAGCATTACGCGGAGTAGAAAAGCTACGTAAAGTAGTAGATTCGCTTATTGTAATCAACAATAATAAACTAAGAGAAGTTTACGGAAACCTTGGTTTCAAAGCCGGTTTCTCTAAAGCAGATGAAGTGTTGGCAACTGCTTCACGCGGAATTGCAGAAGTAATTACGCATCACTATACACAAAACATCGATTTAAAAGATGCAAAAACAGTATTGAGTGATAGTGGAACAGCCATCATGGGATCTTCTGTGGCAGCGGGTGAAAACCGTGCTAAAGAAGCTATTGTGAGTGCTTTAGATTCGCCGTTATTGAATGATAATAAAATTTCAGGTGCCAGAAATGTATTGTTATTAATCGTTTCAGGTGAAAATGAAATCACAATTGATGAAATCGGAGAAATCAATGACCATATCCAAATGGAAGCAGGTCATAATGCCAACATCATCATGGGAGTTGGTGAAGATGAAGCTTTAGGTGATTCTATTGCGGTAACCATTATTGCTACGGGTTTTAATGTAGAGCAGCAAAAAGAAATTGTAAGCTCATCAGAACCGAATAAAATCATCCACGTATTAGGAGATGAGCAAAAAGCGACAGCTGATTTAACCAAATCAAATGCACCGTCTTTTACGGCACCGTCACCTGATCAGCCATTACAGAATACACATGGTTCGTTTGCACAGCAGCCAACGCGCATTGTATACGGATTAGACGATGAGTTCAAAATGTCAACTCAGCAAAATCCGGACCTTGAAAAAAAAACAATAATTCAAACTGAAGCAGTTGCTCATGCGGTTGCAACGCCTTCAATTGAAAAAGTTGCAGCTCAGGGGTCAGATGCAGAAGCTACAATGGAACCAAAAACGGTGAAAACACATGATATCAGAAATATCGAAGTAGTTGAACCACAGTTTATTATTGTGAAACAAAATCCGGTTGTAGAAGAGACTCCGGCAATGCAGTTTACATTCAATCTGGAAGAACAGGAGCAGGAATTCAACACCAGACAGCTTTCGGCACAACAGGAAGTAAATTTCGGATTGCAAAACGAAATGTTCGTCTCTGAACCTGAAATGGCTGTACAACAACCTGTGGTAGAGGAAGAAAAAGCGAATCCGAATGAGATTGTTCGCTACTCTCTCGAAGATTATATGGAGGTAGAAGAGCAATTGATGAAATCAGAACCGAAGCAACCTGTGGTTGAAGAGCCTGAAGAATTCCGTTTTACGGTGCGTACAGAAGAGGCAATACCGACCATGTCGGCACCGATAGCGGAAGAGACATCACCAATTGATCTGTCTATCAATGAAATATTGAAAGAACGCGCTGAAGAGCGTAAACGCAAGATGAAAGATTTTAACTATAAATTCAACAGTGCCAATACACAGTTGAATGATCTGGAAAGAGAACCTGCTTACAAAAGAATGGGAGTTGATCTGGATGAAATAGCACAAAACAATGTATCGCGTACCTCTTTAGGTGTAGATAACAATAATGACCTGCAACTGAGATCAAACAATTCTTATTTACATGACAATGTAGACTAATTGTATTTATATTTACCTTTAAACCCAAAAATAGCTTTGCTGTTTTTGGGTTTTTTGTATATTTGCACTACCACTTTTAAAAACAAAAGTTATGAGCTTACAAGTACAGATTATGGACGCTATGAAAAATGCTATGAAATCGAAAGATCAGGTAGCATTGGAATCATTGAGAGCTGTAAAATCAGAAATATTATTAGCACAAACTTCAGGAAGCGGAGCTGAATTATCAGCAGAAGACGAAATCAAACTATTGCAAAAACTGGTAAAACAAAGAAAAGACAGTGCTGCTATTTTTATAGAGCAGGGAAGACAAGATCTTGCAGAACCGGAATTGGCACAGGCAGCTGTTATTGAGCAGTTTTTACCGGCTCAGTTATCAGTAGAAGAAGTAGAAAAAATCGTTGCTTCAATAGTATCAGAAGGTGGTTTTTCAGGAATGCAGGCAATGGGTCAGGTTATGGCTTTGGCAAATGCTAAAATTGCAGGAGCAGCAGATGGAAAAACAGTATCTTCAATCGTTAAAAAAATTCTGACAGCATAGTCAAAAAATAGTATCGGCCCCGTAGTTCAACTGAATAGAATATCAGATTTCGGCTCTGAGGGTTACAGGTTTGAATCCTGTCGGGGTCACAAAAAGCTTTGTATACGATACAAAGCTTTTTTGTTTTTAGTAATGTAAGCAGATGACATCTTTAACGGCTTTTTTATGATTGCATACAACCTGATAAGGAAATATTACTTATAATACCATGGGAGAAACATTAAAAGGACTACTGTATATTGGTGTCGCAGTCATTCCTGTGACAGGTTATTTGTTTATGGATATGGTGTTTTATTTTAAATCCAAAAAAAGTAAGAGAGAGATTTTCTTCAAACGAAAATTTGCATTAAAAACTATTGCCAGACCATATATTGCGCTTGTTATCCGGATTTATCCGGGATATCAGAGATTATCCGAAACGGATAAACTGCGTTTTCAGAACCGTATGGTCAATTTCTTAAACAGATATGATATCATTTCCAAAGGAAATCTGAATTTAAAGCCCGAAGATAAGATCCTTATTGCTGCTTCGTATACAAAACTCACATTTGGCTATAAAAACTATTTGATAGGTTCCTTTAATAAAATTGTAATATACCCGGATGCCTTTCTGTACAAACCCGATAACCAGTATCATATAGGCCAGTTCAATCCATCACAAAAGGCACTCGTCTTTTCGTGGAAAGACTTTCTGGAAGGATATCAGAACACAGCGGACGGACGTAATCTGGCACTGCATGAATTTACCCATGCATTGATGTTTTACTTTGCGTCTCCAAGAAAAAACAACACCAATTCGGCCACGATCTTTAGTGAAAACTATAAAGAGATTATTAGAATAACCCGTGAACCTCTGATGCAAAATCGGTTGCGAAACTCAGGGCTTATCCGCGAATATGCTTTTACCGATTCATTTGAACTTATAGCGGTTTTGGTAGAATTGTATTTTGAAAAACAAACGGCACTGAAAACCTCTTTTCCTCAGATATACCGTCTGGTAGCGATGATGCTCTCCCAGAAACCCGAATGACAGATGTCATATTCTAATCTGTATATTAGTGCTATATTTGGATATAAACATCCCATATCATGAAAGAAAATGTCCCTGTAGCTACCATTATGACCAAAAGTGTTGTGAAACTAAACATCACGGACTCACTGTCTAAAGCAGAGAATTTATTTAAAGTACACCAGATAAGACACATTCCGGTTGTGTCCAAAAATGAAATAGTAGGAATGCTTAGTCAGACTGATCTCATGAAAATCGGAATTCCTGATTTTGATGAAGAAAATGAAAAGTTGACTTCTACTGTGTACAATATGTTTACCATCGAACAGGTAATGACAAAAAATGTAGTCTGCGTAACGTCTTTTACCACCATCAAAGAAGTAACAAAAATATTTTCCGAAAACGAATTCCGTGCTTTACCAGTAGTGTATGAAGGCAAATTGGTAGGTATTGTAACCACAACCGATATCATTCGTTACTTTCTCAATCATTATAGCGAATGCTGATAGCATAAAAAATGCTTTCCTTAGGAAAGCATTTTTTTATAGAGAGGTTATTTTCTTTAACTGTGCAATTGTCTGTATCGGGTCATCAGAAGTAAAAACAAAACTTCCTGCGACCAAAACATCTGCTCCGGCTTCAACCAGCTGGGCAGCATTCTTGTCGGTCACTCCTCCGTCAATCTCAATCAAAGTTGAAGCATTGTTTCGAACGATGATTTCTTTCAGTTGTTTGATTTTTTTATACGTATTTTCAATAAAAGACTGACCGCCAAACCCAGGGTTTACGCTCATCATACAAACCAGATCAATATCCTGAATCACATCTTCCAGTAAAGCTACCGGAGTATGCGGATTGATGGCAACACCAGCTTTCATCCCTTCATTCTTAATAGCCTGAAGAGAGCGGTGCAGATGTGTTGAAGCTTCATAATGAACAGTAAGAATATCGGCTCCGAGCTCTTTAAACGTTTTGATATAACGGTCGGGATCCACAATCATCAAATGAACGTCAATCGTCTTTTTTGCGTGTTTGTTAATGGCTTGTAAAACCGGCATTCCAAAAGAAATATTAGGAACAAAAACGCCATCCATTATATCAATATGAAACCAATCTGCTTCACTCGTATTAATCATTTCAATATCGCGTTGCAAATTAGCAAAATCAGCCGCCAAAACAGACGGTGCAATCAGTGTATTTTTCATGGGGTGTGTTGTTTGTACAAAGATACGAATTTTATAAAAACTCTTTATTTCATTTGTTCGCGCATTGCTTTGTAATATGCAGCTCTGCTAAGCGGCTCATATTCTTCAGTTTCACCCAGCATAACCAGATTATCATTAGGAGATTTACGAAAGCTGTAATGAGCCAGATTTCCGGTACGGGTACACACAGCATGTACTTTAGTTACGTATTCTGCGGTAGCCATCAGGGCAGGCATCGGGCCAAAAGGATTTCCTTTAAAATCCATGTCAAGACCCGCAACAATGACGCGTACACCTGAGTTGGCAAGATCATTGCACACGGCAACAATTTCATCATCAAAAAATTGTGCTTCATCAATACCGACTACTTCACAGCCATCAGCCAGAATTCTGATGTTTGCAGCAGCAGGAACAGGTGTAGACCGGATCTCATTTCCTTCATGCGAAACCACGTGATCCGTATCATAACGGGTATCTATCGCAGGTTTGAAAATTTCAACCTTTTGTTTGGCGAATTGAGCTCTTTTCAAGCGGCGGATCAATTCTTCGGTTTTGCCCGAAAACATGGAGCCGCAGATCACTTCGATCCATCCAAATTGTTCTTTATGATTAACAGTATTTTCGAGAAACATTTTGTAAATTTCAGGTTGAAAACAATAGTTTTTTGTGTTACTTTGTAATACGCAAATTTACCAAAAAGATTGGTAAACTTTCAAACATCAAAAAAGTTATGAAAAAAATCATTGAATCGGAGCTGATCAGTATTGCCCACCGTATTTTGAAATTAAACGGGAAGTCAGATGTTACTGTTTTGTATAATGAAACACAGAAATTATATGAAAAACTCTCTGTTTTAAAGTTTTATGAAGATAATAAATTCAGACTGGATCCTTCTCTGACCGAAGAAAGACTTGAAAATCTGTTGAGCAGAAAAGAGGAAGAGTCTGTTTTCGTTGCAGAAAACCCTGTAAGTAAACAACCACAGAAACAGGCTCATGAAGATAGCCAGTACATGAGTAATGATATTATCAATGCATTGCTGGATGATGCCAACTCCGATAATGAAGCATCCTTTGAAGAAGAGATAGAGGAACCGGTGGTACATGCTGATGAAATGCCTTTTGAAGCAGCAAATGCACAAAAAATAGCAACGGATTTTGAAAATGAGGTTGAAGAACCTGTGATTAAAACAGTAGAAGAACCGTTTAATGCTGTTGTGGCTGCTGAACCTTCAGAAGTACAACCGATGGAAATTGAAATGGACGCTGTCTTCAATATCTCGTTTGATCAGATTGAATTTGAAAACAAAGCCGACATAGAGGAAACGTATGAACCGGAACAAAAAGAAAAACCGGCATACGAAAACCAGCATTTAATGACCAATACGTCAGCAAATGAGGTTAAAGACGATACCCCTTTTCACCAGGTACCTGTCAATAAAACCATAAACGATGCTTTTTCAAAAATAGTAACCATTGGTCTCAACGACCGTATTGCTTTTGAGAAACAGCTGTTCAACGGTAGTTCAGAAGATCTCAACCGTGTATTATCACAGTTAAACACCATTGAAACGTATCAGGAAGCGCAGGATTTTATTGAAGATCTTGTAAAACCTGATTTCAATAACTGGAACGGAAAAGAAGAATATGAAAGTCGATTCATGCAGCTCATCGAAAAAAGATTCTTGTAATAAATGGGGAAATTATATTTGGTGCCTACACCTATCGGAAATTTGGAAGATATGACCTTCAGAGCCATCAAAGTACTGAAAGAGGTCGATCTTATTTTAGCGGAAGATACCAGAACAAGTGCAAAACTGCTCAAACATTTTGAAATCGGTACTCAAATGCACAGCCACCATATGCACAATGAGCATCAGACCATAGAGCATATTCTTCAAAAACTGGAACAGGGACAAAATATTGCCTTAATATCAGATGCAGGAACACCAGCCATTTCGGATCCGGGTTTTCTGCTTACAAGAGCCTGTGTAGATAAAAACATAGCGGTAGAATGCCTGCCAGGAGCTACAGCTTTTGTACCGGCTCTGGTAAATAGCGGACTACCGAATGATAAATTTGTTTTCGAAGGATTTTTACCTGATAAGAAAGGAAGGCAAACACGGTTTCTGGCATTGCAGGAAGAAAACAGAACCATGATATTTTATGTTTCTCCTCACAAATTATTAAAAACACTGGTAGACTTTGTGTCGTATTTTGGCTCAGATCGTCCGGTATCCGTATCACGTGAATTGTCTAAATTACATGAAGAAACAGTAAGAGGTACTGCAGAAGAGGTGTTGAAACATTTTGAAAACAAACCTGCTAAGGGAGAAATTGTAGTGATTGTCGGAGGGAAGATAAAAATAAAAAAAGAAAAAAATGAGTCATAAAATCACGGCATCCTGGAAAGGAAATATGAAGTTTGAATCCACCAATCCCGGAGAAGGTACTTTTGTGATGGATGCAGCACCTGAAAGCGGCGGAGATGGACAAGGGCTGCGCCCGAAAGCATTGATGCTTTCCTCTCTTGCGGGGTGTTCAGGACTTGATATCGCGCACCTCATCAAAAAAATGCGTTTAGATGTTGAGGATTTTCATATTGATGTAGAAGGTTTTCTCACAGATGACGAACCTGCTGTATACTATAAAGTCATTGTTGAATATCACTTTTTTGGTAAAGAGCTTTCAGAAGAAAAGCTTAAAAGAGCGGTAGAACTCTCTGTAGAAAAGTATTGTGGCGTCATGGTGATGTTTCGGAAATTTGCCGAAGTGGAAACAAAAATAATTTATCACTCCTGAGAATAAAAAAAAATGATTATATTAAAGTACTTTATTACAAGTACTTTTTTTGCTTTATAAACAGAACATGCGCTGGTCTTATAAAAATATAACAAATAAAAATGCGGTAACGTATTTACAGCATCAACTAAGGGTTTCGCCACTTATTGCTACCCTTTTGGTACAGCGTGGCATTGAAACCTACGAACAGGCACGCGAATTTTTTCGCCCGAAGTTAGACGATCTGCACAATCCGTACCTGATGAAAGATATGGACAAAGCCGTACAAAGAATTGAAGAGGCGCTGGCTGCAAATGAACGTATTCTGGTATTCGGAGATTATGATGTAGACGGTACTACTTCCGTTGCTCTTGTCTCGGCTTATTTAAAAACCCTGCATTCAGAAATAGATACCTATATACCGGACCGTTATGGCGAAGGATACGGAATTTCCAATAAAGGAATTGATTATGCAGATGATAATGGTGTCACGCTCATCATTGCGCTCGACTGCGGTATAAAATCCATTGATAAAGTAGAATATGCGAAACAAAAAGGTATCGATTTTATCATTTGTGACCACCACTTACCCGGAGATACAATACCGGATGCCGTAGCTGTATTGGACGCCAAACAAAAAGACTGTCCATACCCGTATAAGGAACTTTGCGGATGCGGAGTAGGTTTCAAATTGATACACGCATTGGGCATGCGCAGAAACCAGCCGATAGAAGCATTCATTCCGTATCTGGATCTGGTGGCGACAGCCATAGCGGCAGATATAGTTCCTATTACCGGAGAAAACAGAGTACTGGCTAAGTTTGGTCTTGAGGTTTTAAATAAAAATCCACGGGCGGGAATCCGTGCTATGATGTCGGCTTTTAACCTCAGTACGTTTACCATAACCGATGTCGTTTTTAAAATTGCTCCGCGTATCAATGCAGCAGGGCGCATCAAACACGGTAATTATGCTGTACGGTTACTTACTGAAATTGATTATGAAGAAGCACTTGATTTTGCAAAGGAGATAGAAGCTTTTAACGAAAATCGGAAACAGCTTGACGGAGAGATTACCAAAGAAGCACTGTTACAGATTGAAACCATGCAAGAACTTGATAATGCTACAACCGTAGTCTATCACGAAAACTGGCACAAAGGGGTAATCGGTATTGTAGCTTCACGTCTTATAGAAACCCATTACCGGCCTACACTGGTTTTTACAAAAAGCGGCAACTATCTGGCGGCTTCAGCGCGGTCCGTAAAAGGATTTGATGTGTACAGGGCGTTGGAATCCTGTGAGCAGCATTTGCAACAGTTCGGTGGGCATATGTATGCTGCCGGGCTGACAATGGAAGAACAAAAGTACGCTGACTTTAAAACAGCCTTTGAAAAAATTGTCCGTGAAACCCTGCCGGATGAGTTAAAAAAACCGGAACTGGAAATTGATGCGATAATCGATTTTGAAGAACTCGATGATAAAACATTGCGATTGCTCAAACAGTTTGAGCCTCATGGTCCCGAAAATATGACACCTGTTTTTGTGACCAGAAACGTATTCGATACCGGAAATGCTCAGACAATAGGAAAAAACGGAGAGCATTTGAGATTATTTGTCAAACAAAACGGATCAAAGCCTTTTCCAGCAATTGCCTTCGGAAAGGGTGCTCTGTGCCCTCAAACACGCAATCTGCAACTGATGAATCTTGCCTATTCCATCTCTGAGAATGAATGGAAAGACAAAGTTACCCTTCAGTTACAGGTAAAAGATTTTCAGATGATGGATTGATTTACAAAAATTCTAAGTCAACAAATCTGTTTATTGTGTATTTTTGAACTACATTTCAAATAAACCTTATATATTATTAACTATGAAAGTAGCAGTTGTAGGCGCCACCGGTATGGTTGGTGAAGTAATGCTGAAAGTATTGGCAGAGCGTAATTTTCCCGTAACAGAATTAATTCCGGTAGCTTCAGAGAAATCCGTCGGAAAAGAAATTACTTTTAAGAATAAGAAATATAAGGTAGTTGGCTTGCAGACTGCGGTAGAAATGAAGCCTGATCTGGCGTTATTTTCAGCCGGAGGAGATACTTCTTTGGAATGGGCACCAAAATTTGCTGCTGCAGGAACTACTGTAGTCGATAATTCATCGGCATGGAGAATGGATACATCCAAAAAACTGGTAGTCCCGGAAATCAATGCCGGTTTGCTCACTCCCGAAGATAAAATCATTGCAAACCCTAATTGCTCAACCATTCAGTTGGTTATGGCACTGGCACCTCTGCACAAAGCTTACAAAATAAAAAGAGTGGTAGTTTCGACCTATCAGTCAATTACCGGTACTGGTCTGAAAGCGGTAAATCAGCTAAACAATGAATATGCTGGAGAAAAAGGAGAAATGGCGTACCATTATCAGATACACCGAAATGCTATTCCGCATTGTGATTCCTTTTTAGACAACGGATATACCAAAGAAGAAATGAAACTGGCCAATGAAACCAAAAAAATCATGGGTGATGATCAAATTCTTGTAACGGCTACTGCGGTAAGAATTCCTGTAGTAGGAGGGCACAGTGAATCCGTAAATATTGAATTTGAAAATGATTTTGACCTCAGAGAAGTAAGAGCATTATTACAAAATACGCCGGGTGTTACGGTTCAGGACAATGTAGATACGCATACGTACCCGATGCCGTTATATGCAGAAGGAAAAGATGAGGTTTTTGTAGGCCGTATCCGCAGAGACGAAACACAGCCAAACACACTGAATATGTGGATTGTTTCAGATAACCTTAGAAAAGGAGCTGCCACAAACGCTTTACAGATTGCAGAACATCTGGTGGCTCATAAGCTGATTGGTTAAGGTGAAGCAATATAAATCCGCTATCCATTACTTATTTTAAAGCATAATACATTTATTACCCGAACAGACAATGGAAACAAACGTCGGTTCGGGTATTATTTTTTCTACCTCAGATTTAGAAGGTCGTTTAGTACAGGCATAAAAAAATCCGCTTATAAAAAGCGGACTCAAAAAAGATGTTTAGGATTAGCCTAAATAGGTTTTTAATATTTTACTGCGTGACGTATGTTTCAGTCTTCTGATGGCTTTCTCCTTAATCTGACGAACACGTTCGCGGGTAAGGTCAAAAGTTTCTCCAATTTCTTCGAGTGTCATCGGGTGCTGGTCTCCCAAACCGAAATACAGACGAACAACATCTGCTTCACGCGGAGTAAGCGTTTCCAAAGCACGTTCGATTTCCGTACGCAAAGACTCTAAAATCAGTTCTTTATCCGGGTTTGGAGATTCACCTGAACGCAATACATCGTACAGATTAGAATCTTCTCCTTCAACAAGCGGAGCATCCATAGATAAATGACGACCTGAGTTTTTCATAGACTCTTTTACATCATTCACCGTCATGTCTAATTCTTTTGCGATTTCTTCTGCAGAAGGCGGGCGTTCATTAGACTGTTCCAGCAACGCATACATTTTATTGATTTTGTTGATAGAACCGATTTTATTTAAAGGTAAACGTACAATACGCGATTGTTCTGCCAAAGCAGATAAAATAGACTGGCGAATCCACCATACCGCATACGAAATGAATTTAAAACCACGGGTTTCATCAAAACGCTGTGCCGCCTTAATCAATCCAAGATTTCCTTCGTTGATCAAATCGGGTAGGGTAAGACCTTGATTTTGATATTGTTTTGCTACAGATACCACAAAACGAAGATTCGCTTTGGTAAGTTTTTCTAACGCTCTCTGGTCTCCTGCCTTAATCCGCTGCGCTAATTCAACCTCTTCATCTGCCGTTATTAAGTCTACTTTACCAATCTCCTGTAAATATTTATCTAAAGACGCTGTCTCACGATTTGTTACCTGTTTGGTAATTTTAAGTTGTCTCATTCTCTATGATTATTTGCTGTTTACAGAGGCAAAAAAGATTGCACTCTATTACTTATACGTAAACGCGATACAAAAAGTTACAAATAAAAATAAAATATTTTCTTATCTGTTACTCACCGGGTAACATTAACCTAATAAAAATAGCTTATCCCAGCAGAAATTTCTTTGTTTAAAAGCTGTCTGTTAACGGATTGAACAGAGCAGAAAATGGGGCACCAACAGAAATAAAAAAAGAGGTTTCCTGTTTTTCCTGCAAATCAATAAAAAAGCATGGCTGTGTATGATCCGTTTGTAAAAAGTTTAGCGTTTTTATGTTTTTTTAAAAGTAATAAAAATAGTTGTCTGTCTTAAGAGCAATATCTTTATGTGTTCTGAGAGCCTATTAAAGTCGTAATATTTCCGTAAATTTGAAGGAATATTATGTAAACCATGAGCGATATAAAAATTACAATTATCGATAGAGAGGGTGTACGCCATGAAGTAGATGCTCCTACCGATATGAACATGAATATAATGGAACTGGTACGTGCATACGAACTGGCGCCTGAAGGAACAATAGGAATCTGCGGAGGAATGGCGATGTGTGCTTCGTGTCAATGTTATATACTTAATGAGGTACCCTTGCAGGAGAAAACCCCTGATGAAGAAGCCATGCTGTGGGAAGCATTTAATGTAAAAGACAACAGTCGTCTCGGATGTCAGATTGCCATAACACCTGAAATTGAAGGATTGGTTTTAGAATTGGCACCGGAATAAAAAATAAAATAGATTTATTGTAGATCTAATTGATATATTTATTATATTTATGAAAATATTTTAGTAGATTTTACTTCATAAAAGATATTTTAATTGGATTTATTTTATTTTAGTATTGAAGAACGAAGTGTATATAATGTACACTTCGTTTTTTTTTATGGAAAATCAATATGAATACCTCACAGTTAATACATAGCTGCTCTTTTTTAGGCTGTAAATACTTCGTTTATTTCTCAACACCATTCCGGATTAATCTTACAACGACAAAAAGAATACGATCTATAAGTCATTTTCTCAATACGCTTTCATCTCAGCGCTTAATCAGGGAATACTTTGTATGCGAAGCGGACAGAAGGGTTGGGAAGTAAAATAATAAATTCTCAGACAAACACATAAAAAAATAGCTTCCGTTTCCGAAAGCTATTGGTATGCTGTGTGTCATAATTATTTAAACGCAGGGAATCCTGTTACATCCATTCCTGTAATAAGTAAATGAATATCATGAGTACCTTCGTAAGTAACTACTGATTCTAAATTCATCATATGGCGCATGATAGAGTATTCACCGGTGATACCCATTCCGCCAAGCATTTGTCTTGCCTCTCTCGCAATGTCTAATGCCATAGCAACGTTATTGCGTTTTGCCATAGAAATCTGAGCGGTTGTCGCTTTTCCTTCATTGCGTAAAACGCCCAGACGCCAGGTAAGCAATTGTGCTTTTGTAATTTCAGTAATCATCTCTGCCAGTTTCTTTTGCTGTAACTGAGTTGCTCCGATAGGCTTGTCAAACTGAACGCGCTCTTTAGAATAACGCAAAGCAGTGTCATAACAATCCATTGCAGCTCCGATAGCACCCCATGCAATACCGTAACGTGCAGAATCAAGACATCCAAGCGGTGCTCCCAATCCTGATTTGTTTGGTAATAAATTCTCTTTCGGTACTTTGACATTGTCAAAGATCAATTCTCCGGTAGCAGAAGCGCGCAAAGACCATTTATTGTGGGTTTCCGGTGTAGTAAAACCTTCCATTCCTCTTTCTACAATAAGTCCGTGGATACGTCCTGATTCATCTTTTGCCCATACTACGGCAATATCTGCAAAAGGTGCGTTTGAAATCCACATCTTAGCCCCGTTCAATAGATAATGATCGCCTTTATCTTTAAAATTAGTCACCATTCCGCCCGGGTTAGAACCATAGTCCGGTTCTGTAAGACCAAAACAACCGATCATTTCTCCGGTAGCAAGTTTTGGTAAATATTTTTGGCGTTGTTCTTCGTTACCGTATTTCCAGATAGGATACATCACCAAAGAAGACTGTACAGAAGAAGTTGAGCGTACTCCTGAATCTCCTCTTTCAATTTCCTGCATAATCAGACCATAAGAAATCTGATCCAGTCCCGCACCTCCGTATTCCTCCGGAATATAAGGTCCGAAGCCACCGATTTCGCCTAATCCTTTTACCAACTGCTTTGGAAATTCAGCTCTTTGTGCATATTCTTCTATAATTGGGGAAACTTCTTTTTTTACCCAAGCTCTGGCAGCATCACGAACTAATTTATGTTCGTCTGATAATAAATCATCTAACAGATAATAATCAGGTGCCTGAAATAAGTCTGGTTTCATATATTCCTAATGTTTAGTTGTACGCAAAAATAATTAATATTCATGGATTTGCAATACTATTAACGAGGATTAAATTTTTTGAACGAAAATTAATGAATTCGGACAGATTGGGTAAAATGAATGAAAAAAAATAAAATATTTTTTTGCCTCTGTTTTCATTGTAAAAAAACAGTAAACCCCTTTACGGGAGTTGGATTTTTTAAAAAATAAGCTGTTACGAAATTGTAAAAAATAATAGGGTATTTTGTGTTTAAATCAATAAAATAATGAATATTATTTTTTTTAAATATAAAATAATTGCTTTCTTTACAAAAAATAAACATTCTTTAACTAAGGTTAATAAAGCAGCAAACCCATCAACAGATGATTTTACATATCCTGTAGCTGTGAGCCAAAAGGCTTCTTTCCTATCACAGAAAGAGCTGATGCAAATTTTTACAAAAACCTTAAAAGAAGCGTAATCATTACGCATCGTCACACCTCAATGCAGGAGGCAATAATTTCGAAAGTGGTAAGACGAACCGATAAGTGATTGAAAGAGGAGACAGGTTCTGTTGACAGAAACCCGGTCAACAAAAAAACAACCGGAGTAACCGGTAATATTCACTAATTATGATAAACCATGAGTAAAAAAACTACGTATTATTTCTTTGTCAAAGGGTTACTTACCCTCTTTTGGCTGATCGCTTTTCAGCTGACCGCCATGGCACAAAATCCTGTAAAACTTCACTGGAATGGTGAAGTAGGGTGTCGCACCTATAAGGCTGATCCTAAAAAAGGTCTGGCTGAAGGTGTTGATGAAAACGAATGTCTGCGCGTATGCGGCGGCAGCGAAACGGTTTACACCCTCAGTGGAGATAATATAGCAACAGTAACCTGGGCCATAGGCGGCGGTACTTATATATTGTCTGATAACGATCTGGTGGCAACGGTAAACTGGGGATCTCAGCAGTCGGGCAACATAAGCCTTACCGTTGTGCTTCAGGACGGCAGTGTTCAGCAGCGCAACTACTGTGTTGAAATTTTAAAATCACCTACCGCTAATTTCTCTGTGGGTAATGCAGAACAACAGATTAGAGCCTGTTTAAATACAGAATTATACTTTCAGGACCTCTCTGTGAGAAACCAAGGAACAGATATTGTTGCGTATCAATGGGATTTCGGAGATGGAAACACTTCCAATGCTGCTTCTCCGACTCATACCTATACAAGCCCGGGGAACTATGAGGTAGAGTTGCGGGTGTGGAACGAGTGCAACTGTTCGTCTGTCATTCGTAAAACCATTCAGGTGCTGAATCGCCCTAATATAGAAATATCATGTCCTACCGTTGTTTGTTATAACAGTCTGGCAACCTATACCGTCAATGATAAAAATTGTTCCGGTGAATGGAAAGTAGACGGTGGTACCATCATAAACAATGGCGGCAATTACATTACCGTGATATGGGATAATATGGATAGTATGGATTATTGGAACGGAGTAGGGTATGTGAGTTACCGCTCAAACTGTACTTGTCCGGTCTGGACCACCGTAAAAGTCCCGGTCGTTGGAAGTGGTATTTTTAATGGTGATATAATGATCTGCGGAGTTGGCAATCAAAGCCGTATTTCACTGCCAGAATGGCCTTCTACCGATTACCAATGGCAAATTTTGTATGAGGGCAATCCGACAACCGGAGTTGAAATCGTAGAAACAGATCAGCGCAACGAAATTATTGTTAAAGGGTTGGAGGTAGGAACCTACTATATGCAATACACTGCCACAAATTCGCTGTTGGGATGTAGCGCATCCGGAGGAACCTTCATTTATGTTAATGAAAAATTTGATATTGGCGGTCCCGAACTTGTCTGTATGGGAGAAACCCACCAGTTTTCAGCGTCCAATAAAGGAGGTCCGCACAACTGGATTCTGACCTTAGACGGACAATCTCTGTGGCCTCCGGTGAACAACTGGCTGGGCAACGGAGGGCAGACCATTTCGGTAACGTTTGATCAACCCGGTGTATATCAGTTAGAATACAGACCGTTAGGAGGGTGTACGGTTCCTAAAACGATTGTAGTATATCCAAGACCTGCTGCCCCTTCGGGCAAAATCAAAGGTCCCGGAGAAATATGTGTGGGCGTACCCTATACCTACAGCTATGAAAATGAAGATCCTGAAACCGATTTAATCTGGGAAGTAAGCCCGGCTGCTACTATTCAGGGTAGTAAAATGGGCAGTGAAATCACCGTTATTTTTAACAACACAGCAAGTCATTATGTGCGCCTTAAAAAACGCCTTAAAACCAGTCCGTATTGCGAGTCAGATCCTATAATCCTACCGGTAAAAAGAGCCAATGTATCGGCAGTGATTACCAATGATGACGGATTGACAAGCTTCTGTTCATCTTCAAAAACCTCGTTTACGGCAACCTTGACCACATCGGGTGTAGACCATCTCGAATGGAGTTTTGAAGAAGAAGGAGCAGGCAATATTCTAAGTGGTAAATACACGCTCAACCCAACGGTGAGTTTTAATGAATCATCGGGTAATGCGCCTGTATATCTGGTATTGAGTCTTAAAAAATGCGGCACAACCACCAAGGTAAAATACCTCATCAACATACAGCCGACTCCGGTATTATTACCGTTAAACATGCCAGCGGAAATCTGTGCTCAGAACCCGATCGGACTGAGTTTTCAGTCATCGGTATATTTAAACAACGGTACCCTGAAATGGATACTGAGCGACGGAGGTACGCTGACACAGACCGGAGTAAGCGGAAATACCTTTACCATACCCGATGAATTGATGTTTGCTAATGTAAGTGATAATATCGGCGGTACGGTTCAGGTGATACTGACCCAGCCAAACGGATGTAATACAACGGCCATGCTGTTGCACGATATACTGATCAAACCATCGCCGGTAGTACATATTACTTCACAGAAAAGCTTTGCGTTTTGCGATGCGGTGTTTAGTGAAACACTCACAGCCAATCTGCAAAGCGACCTTAGCAATACAACCTTGCAGTGGTATAAAGAAATACCCGGAGGTAACGATCAGCTGCTTACAGCCAATGCAGGAACCGACAACCAGCAGATCACCATCACACAGGCCCATGGATTCGGAACCTATTATGTGTTGGCAACAGCTGCTAACGGTTGTACCAACAGAGATGATGCCGAATTTTTGCAGGCAGATTGTGGTAATGGAGGCACCAATTGCGGAGACTATAGTGAAGAAGTGACCATCACTCAGACAACCCTGACCAGCTGTAATACGATTGAAGTACAGGCGGTTTTTACAGGAAATCCGTTGTCGGGCAGCTGGCTGTTCAATAACAAACATCTGGTGCTGAATAGCTCCGTTGTCAATGGCAATACGGTAACAGCAACGTTTACGGCAAAAATTGCAGGAAAGCTGCAGATAGCCTATACCGCTAAATACGGAAACGCAGGCAACATTTGTGCCGCTTCGGGAGCAGCGTTGATAGAAGTTCCTTATCTGCCGGATCTGCGGTACAAAGTCATCTGTAATGCCAATAACAATACCTACACCGTTACGGTATGGAACAATTCTACGTATATCGGTGCCGAGCCTGACAGACAGCTATCGGTTGGCGGAAATACAGCCCCTCTGAATCAGTCGCCGTACACTCTGGAGCTGCAGCCGGGTACTTATGACCTGTCAGTAGTGTTGTCGAGGGCTGATTATCCGGGGATGGCGTGTGTCAAAACCATTCCACTGGTATTGGAAAATTTTCCTATGGGCAATATAGAGGTTGTGCCTGTTGAGGTATGTGCCGAAAATACGGTAAAACTCATACCGCCGGTCAACAACCCGGAGTATCAGTACCGATGGAGTTTTGGAAATACAGCGAATACGATGATAAGCCCCGAGGTTAATTTACCTGTAAACACTAATGAAGTATCGTTAACGATTACCACACCAACGGGTTGTGTATTTAGCTATTCTCAGGAAGATATCCGTGTAAATAAAGCATTGTATTCGGGTACTGTTTTTGGTGCGCGTACCGCATGTGAAGGAACGACAGTAAGTTTATCGTATCAACCGAATGTTGGTGGGTTGCCCTCTGGTTATCAGTGGATGCGGGAAAATGAAGTGATTCCGGGGGCTACGGCTCAGAATTTTCAGCCGGTTATTTCGGGCAGTTACTGGGTAGTGCTCTATGATGCAAACGGCTGTGCCAATTATGAAACACCTGCGGTCAGTATGGTGTTTACCAAACCGCCGTATGCAAGGATTGACGGCCTCCAGCGCGAATGCATCTATACACCGTTTGTGTTAAAAGCTACGATTGAAAACACCCAGTACCAGCGCCGCTGGCTGCGCAACGGAACCGCATTAAATGCATGGAATACCACAGCTGCTCTGGAACGCACGTTTACAGAAAACACCCCGGGTACCTATGTCTATACACTTGAAGTACGCAATCCGGCAGATCCAAACTGTATTTCCATAGCAACCCATACCGTGACGGTGGTGAATCCGCCGGCAACACCGACGCTGAGCTATACCATTCTGAGCTGTCATCCGTACCGCGTGGAGCTTGTGGCAAACGGTCCGTCTGCAGGCGTTTATAACTGGAGTAATGGAGAACAGGGACAAAGCATAGTAGTAAGCGAAGGCGGTCCGTATAAGGTAATGTATAGCGAGGGAGCTACGTGTTTTTCGTATCAGGAGATCGCAGTGCCTAAAAATCCGGAAGGCTTTTTATGGATTTTTCCGTCGGGCTGTATGTCGTTTTGTGTACGCGAAGACAATACCATTTTAGGGCCGTCTCCCAATGCATGGTTTGGCAATTATGCGTGGGTGCGCAATGGAGCTCCGGTAGCAACGGGCAATAACAGTTTTGTACCGGATTATACAGCGGTATTATCAGGCGATTATAAACTTCAGTTGAGCAACGGGCCGTGTGAAGCGGTAAGCAAACCGCTGAATGTAAGTACGTATGAATGCAAAGGCTGTGAAGTGATCTGGAAATACGAAATCATCAAACGCATCACAGAACCGTATGTTTCCTATGATATTTATATGGAAATGACCAATCCATATCCGTTTGAGGTATCGGTAACCTTAAGCAGTTTACAGCATCAGGGTGTTTTTCAGTCGAGTTCGTTTGTAATATCACCGGGCACCAGCAAAATACTGAATCCGCTGAAGTTTATTCCAAATGCACAGTTTGCACCGGGTGACCTGCAGGTGGGGATTGCCATGAGCAATCCGATGCGCCGATTTATGTGCAAATCAGAAAAAGCCATGCGTTTTCCGAATATGGAACCTGCTAAAGAATCAGGAACAGCCAAGCTGGCGCTGATACCAAATCCTGCTTCAGAAACCACATTGATACAGTATGAGGTAAATGGTTATGATACCAAAGAAGCAGTGGCAATTTTTGTATATGATATAAAAGGCATTATGAGATGGACCACAAAAAGAGCCCCGCTCAAAGGAGACTTTTTACTCGATGTATCGGGATGGGTACCGGGTAATTATATTGTTGTGATTGCGGTAAACGGACAAACCGTAACCCAGCAGATTTTAGTAAAAAAATAAATACCTGATGATAATCACCTGCTAAAGCCATGGCTTTAGCAGGTTTTTTTCTTATTTTTATAAAAAACCAAAAAAATGAAAACAACTATACCTCAATTCCACTGGACGGTGATGGCTTTATTGCTGACCGGCTTTTTATGGGCACAGCCGTATGACTGGCAATGGGCAAAAGCAGGCGGAGGAGACAATAGGCTTGTAGGGGAAGTCAGTTATTATGATGATTATAACTATTGCGAAGAAATCGTAGGTTTAAAAACGGACACTGAAAACAATACGTTTTTTTTAACGCATATTGCCTATGGCAACACGGCTTTTGACGGAACAGAGATCACAACCTTTAACAGCAATAATTTTGGCAACAGCAACCGCCAAAACATCCTGATTGGCAAAATGGATTGTCAGGGCAGTCTGTTATGGCACAAAGTTTTTGGCGGTGGTGGCAGTATAGGAGATATTTCGCGCTCTATCGGTATTGATGCGGAAAACAATGTGTATGCAGGGATGACCGTATGGAATGATGGCAGTCAGCCGGGTACTCCGGAATATGCCTGGGTAGAACCTCCGCATTTTAGTGATGATTATGTGATGGGAACCCCTACAGAAGACGATTCCAATGATACCTCTGCAGACAATAAAACCCTGGCATTGATCAAATACAACAGTGAGGGTGTATTTCAGTGGCTGCGTATGCCACAGCAAGATCCGCGAAGATTGAATGATAGCAGAAGTTCTATCGATTTAGGTATTTATGTAGAATCAGACGGTACCATTCATTGGATGGTAGGGCTTTTATCGGGAAGTCATTTTGATGGTGATATCGTTGTTTCCAGTGAAGAGTTGGTATATCAGTATTATGTGGTAAAGTATGACGCAGAAGGCAATTATCTGGGCTCTATAGTGGCTCCTTTTGAAGTTCCGTATGTCAGAAACAAAATGGTCTGTTTTACCTATGATCCTCAAACCGATCACTACTATTTTTCCAATTGGCGAATGCAGCAGAGTGAGCCTTCTACTACTATCAATGGAATCGAACGGCCTAATGGTTTTGTAATGTGTTTTAATACACAAGGCGAAATACAATGGATCAAAGAAGGTAATAAATTTGGAATAGTTTCTATCGGAGCTATTAAAACAGATGAAAATTCCAATGTGTATATATCCGGGCAAGGTCAGAGTACTTTAAATATGCCTTATGGTAAATTCGGAGACTATGAATTTACCCATGCAATGGGAATAGGTACTACCAGAGGAGCTTTTTTAATAAAGCTGGACAGTGAGGGAACTCTTTTATGGGGAACCAATCCTACCTTAGGTGGTGATGAAAGTGCTTTGGACATAGCCTTAAACGGAAATGAGGTTGCCATTGCTACGGGTATGGTCAACAATACCTGGGGAAATTATGAGATTACGGATCATCCTGCAAACTATCATACAGATCCGGTTGTAGCTCGTTTTGATGCCGAAACGGGTACCTGTTTGGGATTGCATCTTATTTTGGGTCCTGCGGGCTATCGGGAAGGTTTAACGGCAATTACTACGGATAACAACGGTAACTATGTAGTGGGCGGTTATATGCGGGCGTATTTGTTTGCCAATGGTCCCAATGCCCATCCGGTGGTAGGGTTGTTGAGCAAACCCAACCTGTCTATCGGTACGGACTTTTTTATCGCCCGTTTGGCAAAAAGTGCCTGTGAGACAGTATCGGTAGAGGAGTTTGATACAGCAAATACGGTGGTGTATCCGAATCCGACTACAGGCATAGTATCGTTTCAAACAGATAAAATGCTGACGGCTTATGAGATTTACGGATTGTGGGGGCAACTTGTGCAAAAGGGCAGGCTATGGGGCAGTGACCCATCGCTTTCTATGGAAAACCTGAGTGCAGGAACGTATTTTATTAAACTGCATACCGATCAGGGAACGGTAATCACTCGGCAGGTCATAAAAAGATAAAATGAAAATAACAATACCTCAATTCCGCTGGACGGTGATGGCTTTACTGCTGAGTGGCTTTTTATGGGCACAGCCGTATGACTGGCAATGGGCAAAAGCAGGCGGCGGAGACAACCGGCTTGTAGGAGAAGGCAGTTATTATGATGATTATAACTATTGCGAAGAAATCGTAGGTTTAAAAACGGACACTGAAAACAATACGTTTTTTTTAACGCATATTGCCTTTGGCAACACGGCTTTTGACGGAACAGAGATCACAACGTTTAACAGTAATAATTTTGGTAACAGCAACCGTCAAAACATTCTGATTGGCAAAATGGATTGTCAGGGCAGTCTGTTATGGCACAAAGTTTTTGGCGGTGGTGGCAGTGTTGGAGATATTTCGCGCTCTATTGGTATTGATGCGGAAAACAATGTGTATGCAGGGATGACCGTGTGGAATAACGGCAGTCAGCCGGGTACTCCTGAATATGCCTGGGTAGAACCTCCGCATTTTAGCGATGATTATGTGATGGGAACCCCTACAGAAGACGATTCCAATGATACCTCTGCAGAAAATAAAACCCTGGCATTGATCAAATACAACAGCAACGGTGTCTTTCAGTGGCTGCGCATGCCACAGCAAAATCCGCAAAAGCTTAATCAATATCGGGGTTCCATGGATTTAGGCATCTATGTAGAAGCAGATGGTACCATCCACTGGATGGTAGGGCTTCTGGCGGGAAGTCATTTTGATGGTCAACTTATGGTTCCGGAAGGAGCCCCGGCTTATCGCTATTATGTGGTAAAATATGATACAGAAGGCAACTATCTGGGCTCTGTACCAGCTCCTTTTGAAGTACAATATATCAGTAATAAAAAGACCTGTTTTACATACGATCCTAACAATAATCGCTATTACTTTGCTAATTGGAGATTACAACAGAGCGATTCAGCAAGTATAATAGACGGAATCGAACGCTCAAACGGATATGTTCTATGTTTTAATACAGAGGGAGAAGTACAATGGATCAAAGAAGGGAATTATATATGGTCAGTTCGAATTGGAGCTATAAAGACAGATGGAAATTCCAATCTTTATATAACGGGTCTTGGTCAAGCTTCGCTTGCTCCATCTGATCCTCTTCTGCTAAGCAAATTCGGTGACTATGTATTTACTCAACAAATGGGGATAGGAAATATGAGTGCTGCCTTTTTAATGAAACTGGACAGTGAGGGTACTCTTTTATGGGGAACCAATCCTACCTTAGGTGGTGATGAAAGTGCTTTGGACATAGCCTTAAACGGAAATGAGGTTGCCATTGCTACGGGTATGGTCAACAATACCTGGGGAAATTATGAGATTACGGATCATCCCGCAAACTATCATACAGATCCGGTAGTGGCTCGTTTTGATGCCGAAACAGGTACTTGTCTGGGATTACATCTTATTTTGGGTCCTGCGGGCTATCGGGAAGGTTTAACGGCGATTACCACCGATAACAACGGTAACTATGTGGTGGGCGGTTATATGCGGGCGTATTTGTTTGCCAATGGTCCCAATGCCCATCCGGTGGTAGGGTTGTTGAGCAAACCCAACCTGTCTATCGGTACGGACTTTTTTATCGCCCGTTTGGCAAAAAGTGTCTGTGAGACAGTATCGGTAGAGGAGTTTGATACAGCAGATATGGTAGTGTATCCGAATCCGACTACAGGTATAGTATCGTTTCAGACGGATAAAATACTGACGGCTTATGAGATTTACGGACTATGGGGACAGCTTGTGCAAAAGGGCAGGCTATGGGGCAGTGATCCGTCGCTTTCTATGGAAAACCTGAGTGCAGGAACGTATATTATCAAACTGCATACCGATCAGGGAACGGTAATCACTCGGCAGGTGATAAAAAGATAAAAAAAGGAAACGCTTTATGCGTTTCCTTTAAAACACCTCTTTGGCAATTTGTACAATATTATCTGATTTTCCCATAGAATAGTAATGCACAATGGGAAATCCTTTTTGGAGGAGTTCTTTGCTTTGGGCGATACACCACTCTGTACCGATTGCTTTTACGGCATCTGCATTGGATGCTTTTAATGTTTCTATCACAAGGGCATCCGGAAGATCTACTTTAAACCGGTGCGGAATCATATTGAGCTGGCTTTTAGCCGTCAGAGGTTTTAATCCGGGGATAATAGGAACGGTAATACCTTCATTACGGCATTTTCTGACAAACTCAAAGAATTTTTCATTATCAAAAAACATCTGTGTAATTATATAGTCGGCACCCTGAGCGATCTTTTGCTTTAGAAACTGAATATCAGAATCAAAATTAGGTGCCTCTATGTGTTTTTCAGGATAACCGGCAACACCGATGCAAAAATCGGTCTGCGTAGAATTTTGCAGATCTTCATCCAGATAAATCCCCCTATTAAGCTGCTGTATCTGGGTTACAAGCTCCGAAGCATATTTATGGCCATTTTTTTCGGGTTTAAAATAGATTTCATTTTTTACGGCATCTCCTCTAAGAGCTACGACATTTTCAATCCCCAGAAAATCCAGGTCGATAAGAAAATTCTCGGTATCTTCTTTTGTAAAGCCTCCGCACAGAATATGGGGCACGGCATCTATTTTAAACTTATTCTGTATGGCAGAACAAATGCCTACGGTACCCGGACGTTTTTTTACAATTTTTTTTTCGAGCAAGCCGTTTCCGGCATCCTTATATTCATATTCCTCCCGGTGATACGTGACATCAATAAACGGAGGCTTAAAGTCAGCTAAAGGTGCTATGGCATCAAAAATACTCTGAATATTCTGTCCCTTGAGCGGAGGTAATATCTCAAAAGAAAAAAGCGCTTTTCCATCGGCTTTTTTAATATGTTCGGTTACTTTCATTGTGTGTTATTTTAAATCCATTTGCAACCGGTCTGTTCCAAATGGAATGAATTTTATTATTGTCTATGATTTTACTCACTGATATTGGGACTAAGCCAGCGTGTGGCTTCTTCAATCGAAATATCTCTTCGGAGGGCGTAGTCGGCTACCTGATCTTCTTTGATGCGCCCCAATCCGAAATACCGGCTTTCGGGATGGGCAAAATAGTAACCGGATACGGAAGAGGCAGGCCACATCGCAAGGCTTTCTGTCAATGTTACCCCAATGCGTTCTTCTACCTGCAATATTTTCCAGATTGTATTTTTTTCAAGATGATCGGGACACGCAGGATAGCCCGGAGCCGGGCGGATGCCTTTATAGGTTTCCCGGATCAATTCCTCTTTGCTGAGTATCTCATCAGAAGCATACCCCCAGATTTCTCTGCGTACTTTTTCATGCAGGTATTCTGCAAAAGCCTCAGCAAGACGATCTCCGAGTGATTTGACCAGAATAGCATTATAATCATCCTGAGCTTCTTCATACGCTTTGGCTTTTTCTTCCACACCAAAGCCGGTGCTGACACAGAACAAACCAATATAATCCTGAATGCCGGAAGATTTCGGAGCAATAAAATCGGCAAGGGCAAGGTTAGGAGCAGCAGCGGTTTTCTGAGACTGTTGGCGTAGCGTAAGCAAACGATGTAGCGGTTTTAAAGAGGCATCACAAACCTCAATATCATCATCTCCGATCTGAGAAGCAGGAAAAATACCCAGTACACCTTTTGCGGTAAACCACTTTTCTTGTACAATCTGTTGCAGCATAATTTGCGCTTCCTCAAATAAAATGGAAGCTTGTTCTCCCACTACCTCATCCGATAAAATAGCCGGATATTTGCCAAATAATTGCCACGAACGGAAAAAAGGAGTCCAGTCAATATAAGGTACCAATTCCTCCAAGGGAACTTCCATGGTTCGGATTCCGATGAAATTCGGTTTTCGTATCGTTTCCTTTTTCCAGTCGATCAGCAGCTTGTTTTTTCGGGCTGCTTCCAGAGTCAGAAAGTTTTTATCCCGGGCTCTCGTTAAAAAATCATAACGCAGCTTATCGTATTCAGCCCGAAGCGTTTTTTTATAATCCTGCTTTTTATCGGGTTGTAAGAGGTTATTGATAACCGTTACGGCTCTTGAGGCATCGTTTACATGAACAACAGTTTCGGTATATTCCGGTGCGATTTTTACAGCAGTATGGGCTCTTGAAGTAGTGGCACCTCCTATCATAACCGGAATTTTACTTCCGGTTTTTTCAAGCTCTTTCGCCAGATAAACCATTTCATCCAGAGAAGGAGTAATGAGCCCGCTAAGCCCGATAACATCTACATGCTCCCGAATGGCGGTTTCAATGATTTTTTCCGGAGCTACCATCACACCCAGATCAATAATTTCAAAATTATTACAGGCGAGCACAACGGCGACAATGTTTTTTCCGATGTCATGTACATCACCGCGAACGGTTGCCATAAGAACTTTTCCTGCTGTGCTGGATTGGGTAATACCGCTTCTTACTTTTTCTTCTTCAATAAAAGGAAGCAGGTAGGCAACTGCTTTTTTCATCACCCGTGCCGATTTTACAACTTGTGGTAAAAACATTTTTCCGGAACCAAATAAATCTCCTACGATATTCATGCCGTTCATCAGATGGTTTTCGATTACTTCGATAGGGCGTTTTACAGAATTTCGGGCTTCTTCAACATCTTCATGTACAAAGGTTTCTATGCCTTTGACAAGAGCGTGCGTAAGGCGTTCCTGTAAAGGCAGGCTGCGCCATTCGAGTACCTTTGTCTCGGTATTCTTCGTACTGCCTTTGAGATGCTCTGCAAAATCCAGCAGGCGTTCTGTAGCATCTTCACGACGGTTGAGCAGTACATCTTCTACATATTGCAGCAGTTCTTTGTCTATGGTATCATATACTTCAATCATTTCAGGGTTTACAATGCCCATGTTCATTCCGTGCTGTATGGCATGGTACAAAAAAGCAGCATGCATGGCTTCACGTACTTTGTCATTACCTCTGAAAGAAAAAGAAACATTACTTACGCCTCCGGAAACATTAGCATACGGAAGGTTTTTACGAATCCAACGTGTAGCACGGAAAAAATCTACGGCATTATTGTTATGCTCATCCATACCTGTGGCTACCGGAAAAATATTCGGATCGAAAATAATATCCTGAGGAGGAAAGGAAACCTCATCTACCAGAATAGCATAGGAACGCTGGCAGATATCGATTCTGCGTTCAAAGGTATCGGCTTGTCCCTCTTCGTCAAAAGCCATTACCACTACTGCAGCACCATAGCGTTTGATGCATTTTGCATGGGCAATAAAAACATCTTTGCCTTCTTTGAGACTGATGGAGTTGACAATGCTTTTTCCCTGAGTAACTTTGAGACCGGCTTCAATAATTTCCCATTTAGAGCTGTCAATCATAACCGGAACACGGGCAATATCGGGTTCAGATGCGATGAGGTTCAGAAAATGGGTCATTGCCTGTACGCCGTCCAGCATGCCTTCATCCATATTGACATCGATGATCAAAGCACCTCCTTCTACCTGTGCGCGGGCAATGCTTAGGGCTTCTTCGAATTGTTCGTTTTTAATCAGCCTTAGAAATTTCCGGGAACCTGTTACATTGGTACGTTCTCCGATATTAATAAAATTAGATTCGAGCGTTACAAATAAAGGTTCTAATCCCGATAACACCAGAAAAGGAGGTGTTGGTTGTACTGCTTTTTTCTTTCGGAAAGCGGCGTTTTTTTCAACGGCATCAGCGATCAGGCGAATGTGATCAGGGGTGGTTCCACAGCATCCGCCAATGATTTGTACCAGATCTTCTCTGAGGTATTCTGCAATGAGTTGCTGCATCTCTTCCGGAGTCTGGTCGTATTCTCCAAATGCATTGGGAAGACCTGCATTTGGGTGTGCAGATATACTCACGGATGTATGCTGGGCAAGCTGCCTGATATAAGGTTTCAACTGATCGGCACCCAGAGCACAGTTAAATCCGATACTCAACAGCGGAATATGTGAAATGGAGATCAGGAAAGCATCGACCGTCTGTCCGGACAGTGTTCTGCCGGAAGCATCGGTAATGGTGCCTGAAATCATAATAGGAATATCAATGTTTCTGGCTTCTCGTACTTCATCAATAGCAAACAGCGCGGCTTTTGCATTCAGCGTGTCAAATATCGTCTCTACAAGCAGCAGGTCACAGCCTCCGTCAATGAGTGCTTCTGTTTGCTGTTTATAGGCCGTTTTTAATGCGTCAAATGTTATCGAGCGAAATCCCGGATTATTGACATCGGGTGACATAGAGGCTGTTCTGTTGGTCGGACCTATAGATCCGGCTACAAATCTTGGTTTATCAGGAGTCAGTACTAAAAATTCATCCGCTGTTTCACGCGCAATTTTAGCCGACTCATAGTTGAGTTGATAAACATAATCTTCCAGATGATAATCGGCCATACCAATTGTGGTGCCTGAAAACGTATTGGTTTCAATGATATCAGCTCCGGCTTCAAGGTATTTTCGGTGTACTTCTTTTACTGCTTCAGGTTGAGTGATTGATAATACATCATTGTTTCCTTTAAGCGGGTAAGGAAAGTCTTTAAATAAGCTGCCTCTGAAATCTTCTTCTGTAAACTGATACGCCTGAAGCATAGTACCCATGGCACCGTCCAGTACCAGAGTCCGGTGTTGTATCAGGTCCGTTATTTTTTGAGATAGGGGGAGAATGTCTGTTTCCATACTGATGATTAAATGTGTACTGTCAATGCCTGATCCAGATCATGAATAATATCCTTTACAGTTTCCAGACCTACAGATATACGGATGAGGCCTTCAGTAAGATTGGCTGCTTGCAGTTCTGCTGAATTGAGTTTGCTGTGGGTAGAAGAAGCCGGATGTGTCACAATGGTTCTCGTATCGCCCAGATTGGCAGATAAGGAACATAATCTGATACGGTCAATAAATTGTTTTCCGGCATCTTTACCTCCTTTTATTTCAAGTGCGATGATATTACCGCCCCATCGCATTTGCTTTTTTGCGGTTTTATACTGCGGATGCGAATGCAGAAAAGGATATTTTACAGCTGCTACTTCAGGGTGTTTTTCCAGAAATAAAGCGATCTCAAGCGCATTTTGTGCATGTTTTTCTACGCGTAAAGAAAGCGTTTCAAGACTTTTGGATAATATCCATGCGTTAAAAGGCGATAATGAGGAACCGGTATTTCTGGCAAACAGATAAATTTCCCGGATCAGGTTTTTACGGCCGACAGTGACACCGCCCAATACGCGTCCTTGTCCGTCAATGAGCTTGGTCGCTGAATGTAAAACAAGATCAGCTCCGAAAAGAATGGGTTTCTGAACAACAGGTGTTGCAAATGAATTATCTACGATCAGCAACAGTCCGTGTTTTTGAGCAATGCCTGACAACAACTCTAAGTCTATGATGTCAACTCCTGGATTTGAAGGTGTTTCTACAAATAATATTTTGGTAGAAGCACGGATTTTATCTTCAATTGTTTCCGGCTCATTCATATTGAAATAGGTCGTCTCAATTCCCCATTTTGGAAAATATTTAGTAAAGAGCGTATGGCTCGAACCAAAAATACTGCTGGCAGAAACAATGTGATCTCCCGTTGATAAAAGTGCTGCAAACGTGGTATAGATCGCCGCCATTCCTGTTGAGAAAGCAACCCCGTCTTCTGCCTGTTCCAATTGGATCATTTTATGGATAAACTCTGTCGTATTCGGATTGCTGAACCGGGAATAGATATTGCGGTCATTTTCTTCTGCAAAAGAAGCTCTCATTTCTTCGGAATCTTCAAAAATAAAGCTCGATGTAAGATAGAGCGGGGTGCTGTGTTCTGCATAGATGCTTCTTTGCGTTTCTGTTCTTATCGCTAAAGTTTCTTCCCCTGATGAAAATTGTTTTGTGTTCATGATTTATTGTTTTTCGGATAATCGTAATACATCTCCAAACACTCCGCGAGCCGTAACTTTGGCTCCGGCTCCGGCTCCCTGAATGGTGATAGGGTGGTCACCGTAGGATTCCGTGTAAATCTCAAAAAGAGAGTCAGAACCTTTGAGCTGTCCCAGAGCAGAATCTGCGGAAACAACCGCGAGTTTTGTTTCCAGTATTCCCTTGCTTTTTTGCAGATCACCTGACAGCTCACCTATATAACGCAATACCTCGTGGGGTTGCAGTGTTTCCTTAACAGCAGCATAATGTGCGTCTAATACATCTAAATTCCGAAGGAAATCGCTGGTTTCTATAGACTGAAATGCTTGAGGGATGAGATTTTCAATCTGTACCTCCTCCCATTCGTTTTCGAGTTCCAGTTCACGCGCCAGTATCAGTAGTTTTCTTCCGACATCGTTACCCGATAAATCCTCACGCGGGTCCGGTTCAGTAAATCCTTTTTCAATAGCTTCCTTTAATACCGTACTGAAGCTTTTATCCTCTGTGGAGAAATGGTTGAATAGATAACTCAGCGTACCGGAAAAAACACCTTTTATACGCGTAATGTTTTCACCGGATAAGTGAAGCAGTCTGGTCGTATCAATAAGCGGAAGTCCGGCTCCTACCGTGGTTTCATACAGATACCTGCGCTGATTTTTTTTAAGGGATTTTCTCAATTGCCGGTAAAAATCAAAGGTGTTGGTGTTGGCAGCCTTGTTAGAAGAAATCAGGTCAAAGCCATTTTCGATGAGAGGAAAATAGTTGTGAATAAAAACAGCTGATGAGGTATTGTCTATGGCAATAAGGTTTTCTAAATGATGCTCTTTGGCAAAACGGATTACATCCTGTAATTCATACGGTTTTCCGTTGTCAGACAATTCATTTTCCCATTCTTGTCCGATGCCTTTCTCGTTTAACAGGAGGTTTCGGGAATTGGCAATGGCAAAAACAACGAGTTTCAACTGTTTCTTGGTTTCAATGTTTTCAGTGTTTTGAAGTATCTGATCAATCAGTGTGCCCCCAACGGAACCATGGCCGAAGATGGCGAGATTTATTTTTTTTGAAACACCAAAAATTTGCCCGTGAATCACATTCAATGCTTTTTTGGTTGCTTCTTTTTTTACAACAATACTTACATTTCTTCCGGTAACCGTATTATTAAACAAAATCGGAATGATCTTATTTTGAATCAAAGCATTATAGGGCTTGTGAAAAGTACTGAGATCCTGTCCGATAATAGAGATAACGGCTACTTCATCATCAATAGAGATATGGTTGACATCACGCGTATAAAAATCCGTTTCGAATTCCTTTTCTAAAGCGAGAACGGCTTCGGTAGCCCGTCCTTTTTCTACAATAAATCCAAGTCCTCTTTCTGAAGAACCTTGTGAAATCACGCTGACACTGATGTTTTTTTCTGAAAGGGCGGTAAATATTCGTGCATCTACACCGGCTTTACCCAAAAGACCTCTGCCTTCAAAGTTGATAAGCGCTACATCTGCGAGTACAGACAATGATTTAATGCCCGAAAGAGTAGGCTCAGAAGAAATAAGAGTTCCGTTTTCCTCTGGTTTAAAAGTATTGAGAATGCGCAACGGAATGTTTTTTTCGATAAGCGGTACAATTGTTTTGGCGTGCAATATGGAAGCTCCGAAATTGGCAAGTTCGTTGGCTTCGTTAAAATGCAGACGTTCTATTTTCTGAGCATCACTTACCCAATCCGGATTGGCTGTAAAAATGCCGTCAACATGCGTATAATTCTGTAATTCTTCAGCCTCAAGATAATTCGCCAGTAAAGCCGCGGAATAGTTGCTGCCATTTCTGCCCAGAGTAGTGGTTTCATTATGAAGGGTTGCTCCGATAAAACCTGTAACCACAGCAGTTGTTCCTTTGTCTAAGCTGCTGAAATGCGCTATGGTTTTTTGTCTTGAAACGGATGCAATAGGCTGTGCATTTCCAAAAGTATTATCTGTTATAATCAGTGACCTGCTATCTGTAAAAACAGCATTGATCGCTTGCTCCTGAAGTTTTTTGGTAACTATTTTTCCTGAAATCAGTTCTCCCTGAGCGAGAACACTGTCTTTGATTTTAAGGCTATAATCTCCTAAAAGGTGTACACCCTCAAAAATTTTTTGCAAAAAATCAAACTCATGGGTTAGGTCAATCCCTTTATGTTGAGGTTGCTTTTTAAAAGTTTCGAATAGGAGCGTGAAATTTTCCTGCTTTGCTGCCTGCTCTAATATCTTTTCAAGAACATCAGTAGTATCTCCGAAAGCAGAGACAACTACAGCAATGGATTCTTTTTGAGCTCTGTTTTTAATAATGCTAATGACATGGTCAAAAGCACCGGTAAAGGATAGTGATTTACCCCCGAATTTTAATATTTTCATCTTCTTTAAAATGTTGGTTTAGTAAGGTATGTAACTGTTGGTATTCTATAAGAAAAGCATCGTGTCCGTGAATGGACATTATCGTGCTGTAACAGATGTTTTTATATCTTTTTTTTAGATTCCGGTAAAATTCAAACTGTTCAGCCGCTGGAAACATATAATCAGAATCAATTGATATGATATGAATTTTCATGTTTGTGGTTGCAATAAAATGGTCAATAGTCTCTTCTGTATGATGATTGCCTATTGTTTTTAGCAGATGATTCATCAGTTTATAGGAAGCCAGGGAAAAGCGTTTGTTTAATTGGTTTCCATGATAGTTGAGCCAGCTTTCAATCTCAAAAAGATTGGTTTCTTTCTGAAAATTACAATGAAATTTTTCCCGTAGTGATTCCGGAGTTCTGTACAGCAACATAGCGTGTTTTCTGGCATCTTCAACAGGATGTGAAGAATGGTTGAGAATGTTATCCTGAACCAGAACATTGCCGATAAGCCAGTCAGAAGCTTTATGGCTGCACGCTATGGGAAGCAGCTGATCAATAGCCCGTGGTTTGATAAAAGCCATTTCCCAGGCAATGGCACCTCCGATGCTCCCTCCGATGACTGCGTGTAATCTGTGTATATCCAGTTTTTCAAGGGCTTTCCAGAAAAGTTGTGCAACTATCTGAGTGCTTATTATTTTGTAATCAGAAATGATTGAAGCTTCATTTTCAGCAAAACCATTTCCCGGGATATCAAAAGCAATGATGGTATATTTCTTTACATCAATAGTGATTTCTTCTCCTATTAACCGATTCCACCAGCCTTTGACTCCGGCTACCAGACTGTTGCCTGTCAATGCGTGATTGACCAGAATAACAGGTGCCGCAGCAATTTCTTTTCCAAAAACCTGATAGGTCAGTGAAAACGTTTTTTCATAACTAAGATTAATTTCGGCTGGTGAGATATCGATTTTTTTTACATTCATTTTTCTTCAGTATTACCAACAAAAAAGTCCCTGCTTTTGCAGAGACTTCTAAAATTTCAGATTCAAAAAATTACATAGAAATACTCTGCAGCCTCAGTTGCATCATTTTGTTCATTATTTCTATGGTATTTTTCATTTTGATGATTGTTTATTACAGATGCAAAGATTATAAAAATAAAAGCTATAATCAAATATTATTTAGAAATATTTTCTGAATAATGTTTTTATAACATCTTTAAAAAGAAAAATATTCTGTTTATTGTTGTTTTTTAGATTAAAATAGGGAAAGATCTTGGGTTGCTATGATATATAAATGGAAACTGATCATAACAACAGAATAAAAAAATGATGAGGTAGGAGAGCGTTTTTAAAAAAGTATAAAATTTCAATCTTCAGTTCCTAATATTCAGTGTATCGGGAACTTATTGAATGATTTTGAATAAAACATTCTTTGCTGAGTATAATAAAAATACCCGAATTGTTTATCATCAGTTCGGGTAGTGAGTGTATCGGAAACTTGTGGGCGTTTCAATAAAAAAAGAACCCATTACATTTTGGTATAAAAATCTTTGGTAAGTTCAATATATTCAGGAGTGTATCGGTGTCTTTCTATTTCAATTGTAAGTTCAGTAATAACCGGTTCCTGCTCCATACGGGTAAAGGCAAGCAGTGAACGTTTAATTTCTGCTTCAGGATGTCCTTTTACGCGAGTGATTTTTAAAGGATATAATTCAAATTCTTTACAGATGGCAATAAGGCGTTTTTCTTCCTTAAAGGGGATGATAACAGAAAATATACCATGTTCAGAAAGTAATGCTTCAGTACATTCCACCAGTTCTTCAAAGGGAAGTGCTTGTTCAAACCGGGCTAAATCACGTTGTTGATCTCCCGACGAATAGTTTTCAGTATAAAAAGGCGGATTAGAAACAATAAGATCATAAGATTCTTCTTCAAATACTTCTTCTGTAAATTCATCCAGAGCCGCATGATAACCAAACAGGCGGTCATTCCACGGACTGTTTTCAAAATTTTCTACGCCCTGCTCAAAAGCATTTTCATCGATCTCCAGGGCATCAATTTGTTCAGCCTGACTGCGTTGTGCCAGCATGAGTGCCAGTAAGCCGGTACCGGAACCAATATCTAAAATGGTGTAAGGGTTATTGATCAGAGGTGTCCATGCACCCAGTAAAACGCCGTCAGTGCCTACTTTCATAGCACAGCGATCCTGTTGAATGCTGAAGTTTTTAAATGAAAACATATTTGAAGATTTGAACTTCAAATTTCCATATTAATATTGGCTTTAACAAAATTATTTAATTGATATATAAATCAACTAATCCGTTAGGAGTATCTAAGTGTAGGGTTTTGTTTTTACGATCAACTTTGATAATGAAATCATCAATCATAGGGACAAGGATTTCCTTGCCGTTAAAGTCAATTTCAAAAAGTGCCTGAGCATTTGAATCGTTGACTCTTACAACTTTTCCGATATAGCCAAGCCGTTTGTCCTGAACTTCGAAATCTACAATTTCGTGAAAGTAAAATTTGTCGCCTTCCAGTTTTGGCAACATCTGTAAAGGAAGATATACGTCACATCCGATGATGCGGTCTGCTGCTTCTTCCGAAAACATATCTTCAAACTGAACTCTGAGGAAGTTGTTTTTGTGAATAGAGGCAGAGAGAATAAAAAATGGAACCAGATGTCCGTTGAATTCAACGAACACTGATTCCAGATTTTGATAAATTTCAGGCTCGTCCGTATCTAAATATACGAGGACTTCGCCTTTAAAACTAAATTTTTTAGCGACTTTACCTAAATAGAAACAATCTTTTTTATGCATTATAATCGCTGAAAAAATTAAGCTTCAGTTTCTTCTGTGTTTTCTTCAGCAGCAGGAGCTTCTTCTTCAACAGCAGGAGCTTCAGCAGCAGCTTTAGCTTCTAATGCAGCTTGAGCTCTTTTTGCGTTCACTTCTTTCTCAGCTTCCAAAGCTTTTGCTTTAGCAGCCGCTTTGTTGTCAGCTAATCCTGTAGCTTTAGCAGATACTTTGTTTTCTTTTTCTTCAACCCACTTAGCAAATTTCTCATCAGCTTGTTCCTGAGTTAAAGCTCCTTTACGAACACCTCCGTTTAAGTGGTGTTTCAATAAAGCACCTTTGTAAGAAAGAATTGCTTTTGCAGTATCAGTTGGTTGTGCTCCGTTAGATAACCATTTTGTAGCAGCATCGATATTTAAATCGATTGTTGCAGGGTTAGTGTTTGGATTGTAAGTTCCGATTTTTTCTAAGAATTTACCATCTCTTTTTGCACGTGCATCAGCAGCAACAACCCAATAAAAAGGTTTCCCCTTTTTACCGTGTCTTTGTAATCTAATTTTTACAGACATAATCTCAATTGATTTAATGGAGGTACCCGACCTCCTTTTTGTTATTAAATAAGTGTGCAAAATTACGTATATTTTTGGAATTACGAAATTTTTATGCCTTTTTTTTGCTTTCTAACTGCCTGTAAATAAGATGGGTTGTTAAAGTTAAAATTTTATTAAAAAAAATAATGTTGAATTGATAAAAAAGTCTATTTTTGTTTTTTGAGTTTTAGATAAAGATTTATTCGTATATGAAAAAAATAATAGTTTTTTTAACACTTGCGCTAACATTCGCAGCTTGTGAAGATGATGTGAAATTTAATGATCCCGCATTTCAGGCATTGAGTAACTATGATTTCTGGAGAGCAGATGCAAGTGTGGCTGAAGTTAAAGACGGTACTCTGAGAGTTTACGGAACAAACGGTGCAGAATCTTTATTGCTTAGAATACCGAATTACGGTTTCGGAAAAAGATATGATTTAGGGATTGATGATAAAAATGTAGCCGTTTTCAGACGAGTAATAGAAAAAGATACTATACGGTTCAAAACAGGAATCAATTTAGGTGGAGGATATGTGGTATTTGATGAAGCTTCAAAACAGGTTCCGGGGACTGTATCCGGTAGATTTGTTGTAGATGCTCCTAATACAAATATCGCAAACGATACCATGAAAAGCGTTTATTTACATGAAGGGGTTTTCTTTCGTATAAAAATGAGTGAAATTACAAATGGAATGCCGTCAGAAATTCCGGTTTTGGAATAAGCATTTCTTATAAAAAATCTTAAAAGAGCTGTTCGTATTGAACAGCTCTTTTTTTTGTCGTAAATTTGAATCTTACTTCGATCATAAATTTAAACTTTCTGATTTACCTATGTACTTAATATTTGATACAGAAACTACCGGATTACCAAAGAGTTGGAATGCTCCGATAACGGATGTGGACAACTGGCCGAGATGTGTGCAGATTGCCTGGCAATTGCATGATGAAATGGGGAATCTGGTGGAACATCAGGATTATCTGGTAAAACCGGAAGGATATGACATTCCTTTTGATGCAGAACGAATTCACGGTATATCGACGTTGCTGGCCACAGAAAAAGGTGTGAGTCTGCAATTTGTTTTAGAGGAGTTTAATAAAGCTTTGGAAAAGTCAAAATTCATTGTCGGGCAAAACATCGGTTTTGATGTCAATATCATGGGCTCGGAGTTTTACCGTAAGTCTACACCATCACCGTTAGATCAGATGCCGGTTCTGGATACCTGTACCGAGGTTACAGCTGAGTTGTTGAAACTGCCCGGAGGTAGAGGAGGTCGTTATAAACTACCGACACTTACTGAGCTGCATGCGTATTTGTTTGGAGTACCTTTTAGTGAAGCACATAACGCTACTGCCGATGTTGAAGCTACAACACGTTGTTTTTTGGAGCTCATCCGTAAAGAAGTTTTTACAAAAGAAGAACTGCAACAGCCGGAAAATTATTTTGAAGAGTTTAAAACTCAAAACCCGCAGCCTTTTCAGCTAATAGGATTAAAACATATTAATCTTAAAAAAGCTTCTGAAGAGATTCAGCGCCAATTAGAAAAAGCAGGTGTAATTTCTGAAGAAATAGAGGTTGTTTCGGAAGAAATAATGCGCGCCTTTGAAGCTGCAAATTATGCCCATTTGCACAACCACTCTCAATTTTCTGTTTTACAGTCTACTATTGGAATAAAAGATCTTGTAACTCTTGCCGTAAAAGAAAAAATGCCGGCTGTTGCGATGACAGATCATGGAAATATGATGGGGGCTTTTCAATTTGTGAACGCTGTTATGGCACATAACAAAGCAGCAGAGGCAAAAAATAAGGAACTGACTGAAAACGGGGAATTACCTACCGAAACCATTGTGAAACCTATTGTCGGTTGCGAGTTTAATGTTTGTGAAAATCATCTCGATCGTTCAAAAAAGGACAACGGTTATCAGGTGGTGATTCTGGCTAAGAATAAAAAAGGATATCACAATTTAGCCAAGATGGCTTCAATAGCTTACACCAAAGGATTTTACTATGTACCCCGTATAGACCGTGAGGTAATAAAAAAATACAAAGAAGATCTTATTGTTTTGTCAGGAGGACTACAGGGAGAAATACCGGGTAAAATTCTGAATATTGGGGAAAAGCAGGCGGAAGATGCACTATTATGGTGGAAAGAAGAATTTCAGAATGATTTCTATATAGAAGTGATGCGGCACGGACAAGAAGATGAAGACCGGGTTAACAAAACACTCATTGCTCTTGCGAGAAAGCACAACGTAAAACTAATAGCGACCAATAATACGTATTATTCAAGAAAAGAAGATGCCAATGCGCATGATATTCTTTTATGTGTAAAAGACGGAGAGAAACAGGCAACTCCTATCGGACGTGGACGCGGATATCGATACGGAATGCCTAATCAGGAATATTATTTCAAATCTACAGCTGAAATGAAAAACCTGTTTAGAGATATTCCGGATGCTATTATCAACATCAGTGAGATAGTAGACCAGATAGAGCCTTATTCTTTATATCGTGATGTATTACTGCCAAAATTTGACATTCCTGCAGAATTTCAGCATGCAGAGGATGAGATAGACGGAGGAAAAAGAGGTGAGAACAGCTATCTGCGATACCTTACATATGAAGGTGCAAAGAAAAGATACAAAGAAATAACACCCGAGATTACGGAGCGTTTGGATTTTGAGTTGGTTACCATAGAAAAAACCGGCTACCCGGGATATTTCCTCATTGTGCAGGATTTTATAGCAGCAGCAAGAACTATGGGAGTTTCCGTGGGACCCGGAAGGGGGTCTGCGGCAGGATCTGCTGTAGCTTACTGCCTTGGGATTACCAATCTTGATCCGATAGAGTATGATCTGCTGTTTGAGCGTTTTTTAAATCCGGATCGTGTATCCATGCCCGATATTGATATCGATTTTGATGACGAGGGAAGAGGACGTGTAATGGAATATGTGATTGAGAAATACGGATCTAATCAGGTAGCGCAAATCATTACGTATGGAAAAATGGCTACCAAATCAGCCATCAGAGATACAGCCCGTGTTTTAGATTTGCCTTTGGCAGAATCAGATCGTATCGCCAAACTTATTCCGGGAATGATGCCGAGTAAATGGAATTTGTCACGCTTTATTTCTGAAGAGCTCAATGCAGTAAAACAAGCGGTAAAGAGTGATGAATTTGAAAGAGTAGCTGAACTGATACAGTTGGCAAAAACCGATTCACTGGCAGGTGAAACCATACAGCAGGCAAAAGTACTCGAAGGATCGATGCGAAATACAGGTATTCATGCCTGTGGAGTAATCATTACACCTGATGATATTACCAACTTTGTTCCGGTAACAACAGCAAAAGATTCTGACCTGTACGTTACTCAGTTTGATAACTCCGTAGCAGAAAGTGCCGGCTTATTGAAAATGGACTTTTTAGGTCTGAAAACCTTAACGCTGATCAAAGATACCTGCAAAATTGTAAAATACCGATTGGGAATTGATCTTGATCCGGATAATTTTCCGATTGATGATCAGAAGACATACGAATTGTTTCAAAGAGGAGAAACTGTGGGGGTGTTCCAATACGAATCTCCCGGAATGCAAAAATACATGCGCGAACTGAAGCCTACTGTTTTTGGTGATCTTATTGCGATGAATGCACTGTATCGTCCGGGGCCATTAGAATATATTCCTTCTTTCGTACGGCGTAAGAATGGCGAAGAACCTATTACTTACGATTTGGATGCCTGTGAAGAGTATTTAAAGGAAACCTACGGAATTACGGTTTATCAGGAACAGGTAATGCTACTGTCTCAAAAACTTGCGGACTTTACAAAAGGTGAAGCCGATGTATTGCGTAAGGCAATGGGTAAAAAACAGAAAGATGTACTTGATAAGATGAAGCCTCAGTTTGTGGAACAGGCGGCTAAAAAAGGACATGATCCAAAAATTCTTGAAAAAATTTGGAAAGATTGGGAAGCTTTTGCTTCGTATGCTTTCAATAAATCGCACTCCACCTGTTATGCCTGGGTTGCGTATCAGACAGCCTATCTAAAGGCGCATTATCCGGCAGAATACATGGCAGCTGTATTGTCCAATAATATGAATGATATAAAGCAGGTAACATTCTTTATGGAAGAGTGTCAACGAATGGGATTGGCCGTTTTAGGACCTGATGTCAATGAATCGGTATATAAATTTACAGTAAACGAAAATTATGCGATCCGTTTTGGAATGGGAGCCATAAAAGGGGTTGGTGAAGGTGCTGTGCAAACTATTGTAGAAAACCGGCAACAAGGACCTTACAGATCTATTTTTGATCTGGCAAAACGAATTGATTTAAGAGCCGCTAATAAAAAAGCTTTTGAAAATTTGGCCTTGGCAGGCGGATTTGACTGTTTTGAAGAAACGCACCGTGCGCAATATTTTTTTACGGAAGGTGATGCTATAACCTTTTTGGAAAAAGCCATGAAATACGGTGCTAAATTTCAGGAAAATGAAAATTCATCACAGGTAAGCCTTTTTGGAGAAGCAAGCGAAGTGCAGATTCCGGAACCTGTAATACCGAGTTGTGATGAATGGACAACTATGGAAAAACTTGCCAAAGAAAAAGAAGTGGTTGGAATCTATATATCCGGGCATCCTTTGGATGATTTTAAATTTGAAATGAAATACTTCTGTAATGTAAAATTGAGCCAGCTAAAAGACCTGACGCCTTTTGTAGGAAGAAATGTTACGTTTGGCGGTATGGTATCCAACGTACAATTCAGAACTTCTGCCAAAGGAAAAGATTGGGCAAGCTTTACAGTTGAAGGCTATGAAGACAGTATGGAATTCAGGATGTTTAATGAGGAATACCTCAAATTCAGACACTTTTTACTGAATAATACCTTTGTGTATTTCAAGCTCTTTGTTAAAGATGGATTCGTTAAAAAAGATTCAAATGAAAAAACCGAACCGCGCATTCAGTTTGTAGAGTTGAAACTTCTGAATGAAGTAATTCCTACTTATGCAAAAAAACTGATTATTCAGATCGATATTCAGGAGCTCAAAGCGCATCAGGTAGAAAAAATAAGAATGCTGCTTGATGAAAACAAAGGATCAAAGCCGGTAACATTTGAGATATACGAATTGGAAAAAATTCAGCAGAAAATAGAGAATGAAATGGTCAATCGTTTTCTTGAAGAAACGGATATTGATCCGATTGAACTGGATGAGAATACGATAAATGAAGAGGCTATGCTGCCCAAATTTGTTTATCAGAAAAAGAACGTATTGGAAATGCCGAGTAAGAATACGCGCATTGAGATTTCAGCCGAATTGTTAGAAGCACTGGAGAGCCTTCAGGTTCAATTCCGCTTAAATTAATAGTTTTTAGTAACGTATGTATAGAGAAAACTTATAACGATGAGCTTGACACATTTAAAATATTTAGTACATTTGTTATAATAGGAAAATAAAAATTAAAAGATATGGCATTAGAAATAACAGATGCTACATTTGAAGATGTAGTATTGAAATCAGACAAACCGGTTATCGTAGATTTTTGGGCAGAATGGTGTGGTCCATGTAAAATGTTAGGTCCGGTTATTGAAGAATTAAGCGGTGACTTTGCTGGTAAAGTAGTTGTAGGTAAAGTAGATGTTGATGCAAATCAGGATTTTGCTTCTAAATACGGTGTACGTAACATTCCTACAGTATTAATATTCCAGAACGGAGAAGTAGTAGGTCGCCAGGTAGGTGTTGCTCCTAAACAAACATATGTTGATGCAGTAAGTTCATTGCTATAATATATTTGTTAAAAATAAATACATGAAAGCAGGCTTTTTAGCCTGCTTTTTTTGTGGAATTAACCGTTTGATGTTTTTAAAGAAACTATTTCTTAATACGGGAAGGGTATTTTTGTTTTAATTTAAATAATGCATCATGTTGCGGAATTTTACAATTCTTATTCTGGTTTCTGTTACCATCATGATTTCCTGTTTTTCGAATGAAAGTAAATATGTAGCTATTAAAGTACGCGGTTCAGATTCGGAAGTAAACCTCGTTCAGGCAATTGCTGAAAGTTTTATGGATCAGGATAGTTTGGTTTCAGTTGGTGTAACCGGTGGGGGTTCTGGAGCAGGAATCGCTGCCCTGATCAATGGAAAAACAGATTTGGCAAATTCTTCAAGAGAAATTACGGATGAAGAGTTGTTTTATGCCAGACAGAGAGGGGTAGAACCTTATGCTATTATTTTTGCACAGGATGCTTTGGCAATTGTGGTAAATGAGAATAATGGAGTTGACAGTCTTACATTAAATCAGTTAAGCGATATCTACAGAGGCGCTGTGAAAAACTGGAAAGAGTTAGGCGGAAACGATCAGAAAATTACACTCTACGGCAGACAAAGCAGTTCCGGCACTTATATCTATTTCAGAGAAAATATCGTAAAGAACGAGTATGATTTATCCATGATTGGGATGAGCGGTACTGCTCAGATAGTTGATGCTATCAAAGATGATAAAAATGGTATTGGCTATGTAAGTTCAGGCTATATCAATGAAAAGGTAATGGAAAGACTCAAAGTTATCAGCATAAAAAAAGATGCCCATTCCGTTGCTTATTCGCCTTTAGATAAAGAAAAAATTATTTCAGGAGTTTATCCGATTACACGTCCTTTAATACAGTATACCAACAAAAAACCTCAGGGTAAACTACTGGAATTTGTACTGTATCAGTTTTCAGAAGTGGGAACTTCAATTATTCAGGAGAGCGGATTTTATCCGGTAGATACTCGATTAATCACCGCTAAACTGAGAAATAATGAATCATAGAGTTTTGGCTGACTGGATTATGAAGCGCTTGTTTACATTGACAGGCTATTTTACCATATTAATATTGATAGGTATTCTTTATTTGCTTTTTTCAAATGCTATAAAAGCGTTTTCCCATATTCCCTTTTCCTCTTTTTTTGATTTGCACTGGAATCCTTCTGCACATGGCGAACCATTGTACGGAGTTTTTCAGCTTCTGTGGAGCTCATTATTGGTAACATTAGGGTCTATGTTGATTGCAGTTCCTCTTGGAATAGGCGTTGCAGCCTATTTATCAGAAATAGCGTCTCCAAAAGTAAGAAAGGCAATCCGGCCGCTTATTGAAATTCTTGCGGGAATTCCGTCTGTAACGATAGGATTCATCGGGATTGTACTCATCGGTCCTTTTATTGCCGATGTCTTTCATCTGAGTAACGGATTTAATGCGCTTAATGGTTCTATATTATTGGCTTTTATGGCTCTTCCAACAATTATTAGTGTTTCGGAAGACGCCTTGCGTTCAGTTCCTCCGTCTTTCAGAGAAGCTTCTTATGCATTGGGTGCCAATAAATGGTTAACGCTTATAAAAGTTGTCATTCCTGCAGCAGGTTCGGGAATTGTTGCAGCCTGTATTCTCGGTTTCGGGCGTGCAATAGGAGAAACAATGACGGTGTTGATGGTTACCGGAAATGCTACAGCTATGCCCCATAGTTTTTTCGATCCGGTAAGAACATTGACTGCAGCTATTGCTATAGAGCTCGGAGAAGTTCCTTATAACTCACCTCATTACTATGGACTCTTTGTATTGGGTATTATCCTTTTCTTTATTAGTCTGGGGGTTAATTTTCTGTCAGAATGGATAGCTTCAAAACTAAGATATAAAATATAATGAGTGTGATTTCTAAAAACATAGCTTCTTTTATTGGTCTCCGTTTTCTGGGACTGTGTACTATAGTGGTGCTGGCATTTATATTGTTGGTTCTTATTGATATTATATGGAAAGGGGCAGGAACACTTAGTTGGGACTTTATATTCACTGTACCGCGCAAAGGAATGACTGAAGGGGGTATTTACCCGGCTTTAGTAGGAACAACAATGGTTACTGTAATAACGGCTAAATTTAGTATTCCTGTTGGAGTTGCTACAGCGGTTTATCTCAATGAGTATGCTTCGGATAATATGTTTACCAAAATATTGAGGGCATCAATCCGTAATTTAGCAGGAGTTCCGTCCATCATTTATGGTTTATTCGGAGTGGCACTTTTTGTGGAAGCATTGCGATTGGGGAATTCGGTTGTTTCATCGGGTCTCACATTAGGTTTAATGACATTGCCTTATATCATCACTGCTACAGAAGAAGCTTTGCGATCTGTACCCCATTCTCACAGAGAAGGAGCTTTAGCGTTGGGAGCAACTAAATGGGAAGCGATCAAAACAATTATTCTTCCTTCTGCGATAGCAGGTATAACAACAGGTGCTATACTTGGAGTCTCAAGAGCGGCAGGAGAAACAGCACCCATATTATTTACAGGGGTAACTTTTTACCTGAGATTTCCGCCGGATACGCTTGACAGTGAATTTATGGCATTGCCTTATCACCTGTATATATTGTCAACCCAGCATCATGCGATAGAGCAGGTAAGGCCTCTGGCCTACGGAACTGCTTTAGTTCTTATACTTCTTATTGTCGTTTTAAATATTATCGCATTTATCATTCGAAATAAATATGCAAAAGAATTGGTGAAATAGTATGGAGAATAAAATAGAAATAAAAGATATAAAGCTCAGCTTTGGAACCAAAGAGGTTTTAAAGGGAGTAACAATGCAGATTCCCAAAAATTCAGTAGTGGCGCTAATCGGACCTTCTGGCTGTGGGAAATCTACTCTGTTGCGTTCTATTAACAGAATGCACGATCTGAATCCGGATGTGAAAATTACAGGAGATATTTTGCTGGACGGAGAGAGTATTTTGCAGTCCAAAAAGGATCCGACTGAGATAAGAAGAAAAGTGGGTATGGTTTTTCAACGTCCCAATCCGTTTCCCAAATCCATTTATAACAATATCGCTTACGGTTTAAAAATTAATGAGTTAGATAAGAAAGTAGATGTGAAACAGGCAGTACAAAGTGCATTGGAAGACTGTTACCTGTGGGATGAACTCGGAGATAATCTCAAGCGCAGTGCATTGGAAATGTCCGGAGGACAGCAGCAGAGACTCTGCATAGCCCGTGCAATAGCAATCAATCCTGAAGTCATTTTGATGGACGAACCATGTTCTGCTTTGGACCCTATCAGTACTGCGAAAATTGAAGAATTAATTTTACGGTTAAAAAAAGACTATACCATTATCATTGTCACGCACAATATGCAGCAGGCAATCAGAACAGCAGATTATACCGGCTTTATGTATCTGGGTGAACTGGTAGAATACGGCACCACGCAGCAGATATTTGAAAACCCGAAAGAAGAGTTGACAAAAAGATATGTAGAAGGTAATTTTGGTTAACATAACCAGTTGTGTAGTTGGAAAGTCAGAAGCATCATTTTGTTGTTTTTGGCTTTTTTTGTTGTAGGAAGGGAAAAACAGCAAAAAAAAGTTTAAATTTAAACGATTGATAACGAGTGTTTTTTTAGATCAATTGAAAAAAAATGCGATTTAGGATAAATAAATGTTTGGATATAATAAAAAGCATTGTATATTTGCACCGCTATAACGCACTGGTTTGGTAGTTCAGTTGGTTAGAATACATGCCTGTCACGCATGGGGTCGCGGGTTCGAGTCCCGTCCAGACCGCCAGAAAGCGAAAGCTTAAATTAGGGTTTACATCGTGTAAACTTTTTCTTTGAAATATTCATTTTGAATCTTTGGTTTGGTAGTTCAGTTGGTTAGAATACATGCCTGTCACGCATGGGGTCGCGGGTTCGAGTCCCGTCCAGACCGCCAGAGATGAAAATAGCCCTTCGGTTACGAGGGGCTTTTTTGCCCTTTTATAATTGGGGTTCAATATGTTGGTTTGGTAGTTCAGTTGGTTAGAATACATGCCTGTCACGCATGGGGTCGCGGGTTCGAGTCCCGTCCAGACCGCGAGATTCGCGAGAATTAAAAATTAGTTGTGTTGTTTAGGTACATTTATGTACCTGGTTTAGTAGTTAGACCAATGAAAAGCTTTCCTTATGGAGGGCTTTTTGATTTCAATACCTTTGCTAAATAAAAAAAAGCGGCTGTTTATACAGCCGCTTTTTTTATTACATAAATTCGCTTATATCAATATGAAGTCCTTTTGCAATGCCTATTCCCAATCTTGGAGATACCCGGAACCAATGGCAGAGCTGACGCATGATTATCTGTTCTTTTTGGTCTCCTTCAATACCACTCATAGCATTTACGATATTATTTATCGTATTCTGTTTCGCTTCTTCATCCATTACTTTTTCAAAAAGAATTCCAGGTTGTGTATAATGATCGTCATCATTTTCATTTCTGTCAAAGTAAGCTACTGTTGTATCTTCCAGTTCATAAGGTATTCCTTTTGATGCCACTGATTCATGATTTCCGTCAAAAGAATTTGGGAAATAATTAGATGCTGCTCCGCCGTTTTCATTAAATTTCATGGCTCCGTCTCTGTGATAGTTATTAGTCATAAACGGACACGCATTTACAGGTAAATCCTGATAGTTGGAACCTATTCGGTAACGTTGGGCATCCGGATAAGAAAAAATGCGTCCCTGAAGCATTTTATCAGGTGAAAAACCAATTCCATCTACAACATTTGAAGGAGAAAAAGCGGCCTGTTCAACATCTCTGAAATAATTGTCCGGAATTTTATTCAGTTCAAAATAGCCTACTTCGATAAGAGGATATTCTTTTTGTGGCCATACTTTGGTAACATCAAACGGATTCCATTGAAAGTTTCGGGCTTGTTCTTCTGTCATGGTTTGTATATAAGTAGTCCATCTCGGGAAATTACTCTTATCAATAGCTTCCACTAGGTCCCTTTGAGAATAGTCAGGATCGATACCTCTCATTTTGTCTGCTGTAACGCCGTCAAAATTTTTAATTCCCTGATTACTTTTATGGTGAAACTTTACATATACGCGTTCATTATTACTATTTACCATAGAAAAAGTATGAGAGCCAAATCCATGCATATGACGATATCCGTCCGGCGTTCCTCTGTCTGACATCAGTATAAGAACCTGATGCAGTGATTCAGGGTTTAAAGACCAGAAGTCCCACATCATAGTAGCAGATTTGCAGTGTGTGCGAGGGTCTCTCTTTTGGGTATGAATAAAATCAGGAAATTTTTTTGCATCTTTAATAAAAAATACCGGAGTGTTATTACCTACTAAATCCCAATTGCCATCTTCGGTATAAAACTTTATTGCAAATCCACGCGGATCTCTCTCGGTATCTGCTGATCCCTGCTCTCCGCCAACAGTGGAGAAACGAATAAAAATCGGGGTTTCTTTTCCTATTTCTGAAAATATCTTTGCGCGTGTATAAGCTGTTATGTCATGTGTTACTACAAATTTACCGAAAGCACCAGTTCCTTTCGCATGTACAACACGTTCGGGAATACGTTCGCGGTTAAATTGAGCGAGTTTTTCATGGAGAAAGAAATCCTGTAATAGTACGGGACCTCGTCTGCCGACTGTCTGTGAGTTTTCATACTGTTGTTTTCCAATCGGAGCTCCCGAATTGGAAGTAATGTTGGCATTTTTTGACATATCTATCTTTTTTAAAGTTGTGGTATCATTTTTATACCTACAAAAGTAATAGTCAAAAACAATTGTTTTTAGTTAATACAATAGAATGTTTCTATTGTATAATAAGCAAAGTGATGTGACGATTGCTTAAAACCATATATCACGATGCATCCATACGATACGGATAAAAATTCCGAGGAAAATCATACACACCATAAACTTGCTGAACGTTGAAATAAGGAAACCAATCAATGAACCTGTAGCTGCTTTTACAGCTCTTTGGACGTTTTTGGAATCAAAAATAAGCTCACCGATAAGTGCCCCTGCAAAAGGACCTATGATAAAACCTCCGGGAATAGGAGCGAAAATACCTACAACCAATCCGATGTTAGTTCCCCAGATGCCATATTTACTGCCTCCGAAGCGTTTGGTTCCCTGGGCGGGAATTATATAATCGAGAATTACCATGAGCAGAGTGACGATTAGCGTACTGCCCAAAATCCAATAATTAAAATCAATACCCGTTGTGCAATACAGGCAAAAAAGCCCGAACCATGAAATAGGAGGTCCAGGCAAAACCGGTAAAAAACTACCGATAATCCCCATAAGGATTAAAACAAAACTGATTACCAATAAAATATATTCCATCTGTTTTTTTTTGTATTTTTGAGTATTAAAAATACTATTTATTTCATGAAGAATTACTTTTTATTACTTATTGTATTTTTATCGATAACTTCCTGCCAAAAAGCAAAAAAAGAGCTGCCTGATGCACAGGAATTATTGCGTAAAGAATTGCATACAATAGACTGGACAAAAGTAGATTCTTATCCCACGTTTGAAGCCTGTGACTCACTAAAAGATACGGAAGAAAATAAAAAGTGCTTTTTTGAAAAACTTTTTACAGAACTGACACTGCAGTTAAAAAATGATTCCCTTCTACAGACCTTACCTATAAAAGAAATTGATACTTTAAACATATTGGTAACTGTTTATCCGGATGCGCATATAAAGTTTTCTTTGAGTAAAAAAGATTCATTACCTCTAAATACAGAAATTGATCGGATCTTACAGGCAAAAGAGAGTACGTTTAAGGGAATACATCCGGCTACAAAAAGAGGCGTTCCCGTAAAAACACAATTTGTATTACCCGTTTTCCTGAAATAATTTTTTAGGCTGTATCAGCAATACAAAAATGCTGCCGATGCTTATCGGAATTACTAAGTTGAGTATCCAGATCAGAGTTGCTACAATCGTAACGACCCATTCATCTACGCCGAAAAAACCAAACAAATAAATAGCAACACTACCCTTCAGCGCGAAATCAAGTGCCTGAAAGTTGGGAAGTGAAGAAGCCAGTAAATATACTGCGGCCACAACGGCTATTAATGTAAAATAGGAAATCTCTACACCAAAGAAATGGTATAGTAAAACGTATTGGTGCAGAAGTACAAGATACCTTAGCAGAGCCAATGTAATATTTTTTAAATGCTTTTTCTGTGGGATTTTTTTTATGTTTTGCAGTAGTAACTCCAGTGAATAGGTTTTAATCGTTACTTTTCTGAGGGCAAAAAATAATACGAAAAGTAATAAGATAACTCCGAAGAGTATTACGGACGTATATGCGGGTAGAAAACCGTGCAGGCTATTGATATAAAAAACGCCTGCCAGACCAAAAGATACGGCATAAAGAACCTGAATCCCATTACAGATCATATTCAATAAAATGATTTTTCCTGTTTCGTCTTTTTTATAGAACAACGCTTTTCCTACATATTCTCCAATTCCATTGGGAGTAAAGATGCCTAATGTTATGGCGCTTAAGACCTGTTGTGTAGATTCCCAAACGGATGTGCTGCGTACTGTCTGTGCCAGGTTTTGCCATTTCAAAATTTCTATAAAGCGATTGAGAAAAGTGAGCACGAGCAGAAAAAACAGATACCAGTAGCCCTTTTTCTGAGCGATGCTCTGTGAAATAATATCCCAGTTAAATTCTTTTTCAGAAAGCTGACTTTTGATAAAATAAAATGCCAGTCCTACTACTAATAATTTTGTTATTAGTAGTAAGAATTGCTTAATTTTGGGAGATATAAATTTCATAACGCAAAGAAATTGATTTTTTCGATAACAGCGCGTTAATCAAAAGTAAAACATTGGCCACAGAAAAAATCATTTTAGGCATTGATCCCGGAACCACTATAATGGGATTTGGGCTTATTAAAGTTGTAAAAAACCAAATGGAATTTTTACAGCTCAATGAGTTACAATTGTCTAAATATGACGATCATTACAAACGCCTTCGTCTTATTTTTGAACGGACCATTGAATTAATCGATACCCATCATCCGGATGAAATCGCTATTGAGGCTCCTTTTTTCGGTAAAAACGTGCAGTCGATGTTGAAGCTTGGTCGTGCTCAGGGAGTTGCGATGGCTGCCGGATTGTCAAGAGATATTCCCATTACGGAATACGAGCCTAAAAAGATTAAGATGGCTATTACCGGAAATGGAAATGCGAGCAAAGAGCAGGTTGCCAAAATGCTTCAACAACTTTTAGGACTGAAGGAACTGCCGAAAAACCTTGATTCTACGGATGGCCTGGCAGCAGCTGTCTGTCACTTTTTTAATGCCGGAAAAGCTGAAAAGGGAAAATCATATACCGGATGGGCTGCTTTTGTGAATCAAAATAAAGAAAGGGTAAAATAAATGTCCGGTATTTATATACATATTCCGTTCTGTAAACAGGCTTGTCATTATTGTGATTTTCATTTTTCTACTTCATTAAAGAAAAAAGAGGAAATCTTGGATGCCATTTTGCAGGAAATAGTGCTTAGAAAAGCCGATTGGCAGGAAGAGCCAGTAGAAACCATCTATTTTGGCGGAGGTACTCCGAGTATTTTAAGCAATAGCGAAATCGAAACCATACTTCAGTCAATATATGAAAACTTTTCAGTAGTAAATACTCCCGAAATTACCCTTGAAGCCAATCCGGATGATCTGACAAAAGAGCGCATCATAGCATTGGCTCAAACCAAAATCAACCGGTTGAGTGTGGGAGTACAATCTTTTTTTGAAGAAGACCTACAACTTATGAACCGTGCGCACAATGCAGATGAAGCATGGCAGTCATTGGAAACAGCCCGCACGTATTTTGATAATATTTCCATTGATCTGATTTATGGCATTCCCGGAATGAGTATGGATAAGTGGCAGCAAAATATAGAGAAAGCCCTAACTCTGGGTGTTCCGCATATCTCCAGCTATGCATTGACAGTTGAGCCCAAAACGGCTTTGGCAAGCTTGATTGCTAAAGGAACGATTCCGATGCCTGATGATGGAGAAGCACATGAACATTTTCTGCAGTTAATGCAGCTATTAAAGCAAAACGGATATGTGCATTATGAGTTGTCTAATTTTGGAAAGCCGGGCTATTTTTCTCAAAATAATACAGCATACTGGATGGGAAAGAAGTACATGGGAATCGGTCCATCTGCACATAGTTTTGATGGTGTTAACCGTTCATGGAATATCTCCAATAATACACTTTATCTAAACAAAATACAGTCAGGAATACTCCCTTCAGAAAAAGAACTGTTATCGCTCAATGATCGGTATAATGAATATATAATGACGGGACTGCGAACCATGTGGGGAGTTTCACTTCAGAAAGTTCAAAATGATTTCGGGGAAAAATATCTGACTTATCTGCTCAAAAACGCTCAAAAATATATACAGTCTTTACAATTGGTCATTGAAAACAATGTTCTGAAAACCACTGCTGAAGGAAAATTTTTCGGAGATGGTATTGCCAGCGAATTGTTTATGGTTGATTGAGAGATTTTTTGTAAGTTTAAAATATGAAAGCACTCATAAACCATCAGGATCAGGAATACCAAATCGATTTGTCGCAACCCATAGATATCTCTTTGTCTTTGCAGAATAGTCCGGATAATCCGATTGCCTGGTATTTATCACAACCTGAAATAGAACCGGTACAGATGGGAGATTTTGTCGGAAGCGTCGTTTCGGGCAAGTCATCTACCAATTTTAATAATATTCTTTTTAATCCGCATGCTCACGGTACTCATACAGAGTGTTTGGGGCATATTACACAGGATTTTTATTCGGTCAATCAGACCTTAAAACAGTTTTTCTTTTCAGCAGAACTCATTTCTATTGAACCGGAACAGTGGGAAAATGATTATATCATTACCAAAGCACAAGTACAAAAACTATTGGCTCATAAATTGCCGGAAGCATTGGTCATTCGTACATTACCGAATCTGGAAGAAAAGAAATCAAAAAATTATTCTCATACCAATCCTCCGTATCTGTCTGAGTCTGCTGCACACTATATCAGAGAATGTGGAGTTCAACATTTGCTTATCGATCTGCCCAGTGTAGATAAGGAGCAGGATCAAGGAAAATTATTAGCACACAAAGCCTTCTGGAATGTGAAGGACGTGAAACAACTAAATGCTGATGCACGGCTGAATGCGACTATTACCGAAATGGTTTTTGTGAAAACATCAGTTCCGGACGGTAGTTACTTACTAAATTTACAGATGGCTTCCTTTGAGAATGACGCATCGCCGAGTAAACCTGTTTTATACGCAATTTTATAAAAATGAAAAAGATCATTCAGATTGAAGAGCTTGGTTTATTCCTCTTTGGAATATACCTGTTTGCTTTGCTGCCTTTTGCCTGGTGGTGGTTTCCGTTATTACTTCTGATACCGGATTTTTCAATGTTGGGCTATCTTTTAGGAAATAGGGCAGGAGCCGCCGCATATAATGTTTTTCACCACAGGGCTGTTGCTTTAAGTCTGTATATGATTGGAATATATATCGGAAATTCTTATCTGCAGCTGGCGGGAGTAATTATCTTCAGTCATGCATCTATGGATCGGATATTCGGTTACGGACTAAAATATGAACAAGGATTTAAATTTACCCATTTGGGAAAAATAGGAAAGGAGGAACAATGAATATAACTGATTTTTATGATTACTGTTTAGCACTCAAAGGCGTTACCGAACATTTTCCCTTTGATGAAGATATACTTGTTTTCAAGGTAGGAGGCAAGATGTTTGTTTTATCTTCCCTGTCGGAGTGGGAGAAAGAAAAGGCCTCTGTAAATGTAAAATGTGATCCCGAAGAAGCTATAGAGCTACGTGAAAGGTATCAGGGTGTAACTCCCGGATATCATATGAGCAAAAAACACTGGAACACTGTATTCTTTCATCAGGATGTTCCGGATAGAGAAGTTCTTGATATGATACGGAACTCTTACGAATTGGTTTTTGCAAGTCTTCCTAAAAAAGTAAGAGAACAGATTTAACGATAAATTAAGTCTGAGCATTGCTCTTTTTGTTATTTTTGAATTGAAAATTAATAAGAATGTTAGATAATTTTAAAAAGATATTAAACGAAGATCAGGATCCTAAAGCCGTAGAGAAAATCTCAGAAAAACTACAGGATATCCTGATGCGAAATGAAGAGGTAGGTTATATAGCGGTTCAGAAAAAACCAGCTATAACGGTTTTCCCGGATAGCATTATTATGACCAATAAGCGGATTATTATTTTTAAACCGAAGAATTTAGGATTATCTATGGATATAACCGATTATGATTGGGACGATATCGTAATCCCTTTTGTAAAAGAAAATATCTTAGGAGCTGAATTTTCATTTATGACTAAAAATGATCTGACGCTAACAATAGATTACCTGCCCAAAAATCAGGCTAAAAAACTCTATACTTTTGCTAAAGAACAATTAGATGACCGCAAAAACGTACTGGCAAAATCAATTGAAAGTATTGCAGAAGAAGTACGCACTGAAGAACCAGTTCTGGCAGAAGAAATAGAAGCAATAGAAGTTGTGGAAACAGAGGAGGTAAACAGTTTTGCTGAAATTGTACCGCGTGAGATACAACCAGCTATTGAAAGTGCTGAAGTTATTGCAGAGTTACAGGAAATTGTAGAAGAAAACAAAAACACAGAAAAACAGGAGAAAACACTGGCAGATTTTACAAAAGAAGAGCTTTTTGAAAAATTACAGAGTTATAAAAAACTGTTGGATAACGGTCTTATTCTTCAGGGCGAATATGATGCGCTAAAAAACGAAGTTCTCAAACATATATAACAACCGGCTAAAGAGCCGGTTTTTTTATAGCTTCACTTGTCGTGAAGATAACACCTTCTTCTGCCAGCATCTTTTTCTGCACCATAAAATGATCTTTATTAATAGCTTTTGTAGCATCCTCAACAAAATAAGTAGTATAGCCTAAGGAGAGTGCATCTTTTGCTGTGAAATGCACACAAAAATCAGCTGCCAGCCCACAGATGAAAACACGGGTTATTCCCATTTCTTTCAGATAGCCGTTGAGTCCTGTTGTATTTCTTTTATCATTGTCATAAAAGCCACTGTAGCTGTCAACTTCAGGGTTCATCCCTTTTCTGAAAACAGCACATATTTTTTCCTGGTGTAAAGCGGAAGATAGGGCAGCACCATGCGAGTTTTGCAGGCAGTGGTCTGGCCAGAGAGTTTGTTGTTGTCCGTTTAGTACGATTTCATCAAACGCCTTTTTATGCTCATGGTTAGAAGCAAAACTCTTATGTTGGGGCGGATGCCAGTCTTGTGTTGCAACAATAATATCAAAATAGTGTTGCAGTTCATTTATTACCGGGATGATCAGATCACCATCGGCTACTGCCAGACTTCCATTAGGTAAGAAATCATTCTGAAGGTCAACAATTAATAGGGCTTTCATCTTATTTAAGTTATTTTTAAGACACGTCTTTCCTCTAAATTTATTAAAAAAAATAATCTTTGCAAAGTAAAACACAATCATGTATCAGTAACCGCTACTGAGATTATGTACTGTTCATAATTATAAATGATTTAAAACAATTCCATCCATGGATAAAAAACAATTAAGAAGTACCATCTTTCAACATCTTGACGGATTGGTTACAGCTCCTGTCGTGGCGACTTTGCACGACAAAAACATTCTGAATGAATTTCTGGAAAAAGCTTCTTTTACATTAGATGAAGCTACTGAAAAGTTTAACGCGAATAAAGGCTATCTTAATGTAGCTTTTCGCGTATTGGCTTCACAGGGATTTATTAATTATTCGGTTGATAATAAGAATAACAAGGTAACGCTTTCGTGTAATGATAAGACGGCTTATTTTTTACAATACGCTTATCTGTACAGGGAAGTAAATGATTTTCTACGGTATACAATGGATTTTCATCCGCGTAATTTTGAAAAAGAACCCTTTGATAAATTGGCCGTACTGTTTGAAAAACATCAGCATCATTTTGGTATTACATTCTCTGACAATAAACAGGAAAGAAATATTCAATCCCAAATATTAAAGCATATTGAAGGACATCTTGTAGGGCCAACGATTGTGCGTTTAGGAATGAACGGCATGTTTCATAAATATTTTATGGAAACTTCATTCAAAGCAGAAGAGTTTCATAAAGAACCTGCTTGTTTCGAAAAGATACTGGATTTCTTAACCGGTTTGCAATGGTTTACAAAGAATAAAGACAATTACCAGTTTACGGAAACGGGATTGTTTTTTGCAAGAAGAGCAGCTTCTTACGGAGTAACAGTTTCTTATTTACCGATGTTTGCCAAGATGGAAGATCTGTTGTTCGGAGCAGCAGAAAAGATTCGTGAAACAGGTGTTGATGAAGATGAAATACATGTAGACCGTGCTATGAATGTTTGGGGCAGCGGTGGTGCTCATGCTACTTATTTTAAGGTAATAGATGATTTCATCATAGAAATATTTAATCAGCCTTTGGAAAATCAGCCCAAAGGAGTTTTAGATATGGGATGTGGTAATGGGGCTTTTCTACAGCATCTTTTTGAAACAATCGAAAGACGTACCCTGAGAGGGAAACACCTCGATGAGTATCCTTTGTTTCTGGTAGGTGCAGATTACAATCAGGCAGCCCTGAAAATAACAAGAGCCAACTTAATCAATAATGATATATGGGCAAAAGTAATTTGGGGTGATATTGGGGATCCTGAACGGTTGTCTGCAGATCTGAGAGAGAATTACAACATTGACCTGAATGATTTGCTGAACATCCGCACATTTCTGGATCACAACCGCATCTGGGAACAGCCTGCGCATATAAATCCGGATCGCGTCAGTACTTCTACAGGAGCATTTGCTTACAGAGGAAATTATCTGACCAACAATGAAGTAGAGGAAAATCTGTTGGAGCATATGAAGAAATGGCAACCTTATATCAAAAAATTCGGATTGCTTGTCATAGAACTTCATACTATTTCACCGGATATTACTTCTCAAAATCTCGGTTTGACACCAGCTACTGCTTATGATGCTACGCATGGGTTTTCGGATCAGTATATCGTGGAAGTAGATGTGTTTCATAAAATATGTAAAGAGGCAGGATTGGAACCTGATGAGAAATTGTTCCGAAAATTTCCTGATTCACAACTTGCAACCGTAAGCATTAATTTACTCAGATAATAAAAAAATCCACTCATTTGAGTGGATTTTTTTAATTCTCTAAAGGTAGAAAATTATAGTTTTTAGAATAATAAAGCATTTGCTCTGTAAAAGTCTTAGGGTAAGTAACTACAATATCAGTTATTTCACCTTTAGCATCTTTTATAGCAACAAGTACAGGATTTACAAAGCCTCTGTAAGGAGCGATGTTGAATTTTTTGTTTCTTTCCAATACTTCTTTATGTAATTGCTGATCTACTTTTACACCATAGTTTTCTACAAGATTTTTACCGGCCTCATAATCTCCTTCCGATTTGATGCGTTGTGTTTCGCGTAAAAGATCTCCGAATAAAACGTGTAGTTTTTCATAATCGTTGATTTTGAAATAGGTTTTACCGTCACGTACAATTTTTTCAATAACATTTTCAGCTTTTCCTTTTTCAAATACCCATGCACTGACCCACTGACGGTTTCGCATATGAGCTTCTTCAATATTTTTTCCAGGTTCAATTCGTACCAGTTGCGTCATTAATCCGTTGCGGATATAATCATTGTAGGCTGCTTTTCCAAGACTTTTCCAGTCATCTACCAGTCCCAGTTCCTGAATTTTAGGATTGTATAAGTAATATAAAGCTACTAAATCAGCTCTACCTTCTTCTAATGTAGAAGCATAACTTTTTAAGGTTTCTTTAGGAGTGCCAATACCTTTATTGATCTGACCAGATGCATGGCCTACAACTTCATGCAAAGCGGTGTGTAATTTATCTCCAAGTTCGCTGTAGCGTTCTGCCAGTTGTACTTCTTCTTCATCAAAAGCGAACTCTTTTAGCTTTTCACTTCCACCACTTTTGTTATAGGCTTCGATAATATTTCCTAATGAAATAGATTTAGATCCGTGTTCGGCTCTGATCCAGTCAGCATTTGGTAAGTTTACACCTATTGGCGTAGCCGGAGAAGTATCACCGGATTCTGCTGCTACAATTACCGTTTTATAAGAAATACCTACAACGTTCTTTTTCTTGTGCTCCGGTACTAAAGGAGAGTTATCTTCAAACCATTGGGCATTTTTAGAAATGACTTCCATTTTTGCAGACATATCAAAATCTTTGATTTGAACCGTACTTTCATAGGAAGCCTTGTGTCCAAGCGGATCATTATATACCTCAATAAATCCGTTGATATAGTCGATATTTCCTTCTGTCGCTTTTAGCCAGGCAATATTATAATCATCCCATGTTTTTAAATCACCTGTTTTATAATATTTGATCAGTAAGCGCAACGCATCTGCCTGAGGTTCATTTTCTGCTACTTCAACCGCTTTTTCCAGCCAAAAAACAATTTTGTCAATAGCAGATCCGTACATACCGCCGCTTTTCCATATTTTCTCTTCCAGTTTACCCGATTCGGTTTTGACAAGTTTAGAGTTCAGACCAAATGATAAAGGACGTTCTGAATCCGGATTTTTCATAGCGTTATAAAAATCCTCTACATCTTTTGCGAGGATGTTTTTACCGTAGAAATTAACTGCAGATCCTTTGACTAAACCTTTCGACTCATCAAGGTTTACTTTTTTGTCATCTACTGCATTGAAAAGAATTTCTACAATACTGCCGTCAAGATTGGTTTTAGTGTCTTTTAACAGCTGCTGGAAATAGGATTGTGAAAACCCCGGTTTTATTTTGTCATTGGAATAATGATGGTGAATTCCGTTTGAAAACCATACTCTTTTTAAGTAGATTTCAAATTTTTTCCAGTCTTCGTCATTTTTATCCCCTGTATAATGGGTATATATGTTTTCAAGTGCTGCCCGAATTTTAAGATTGAACTTATAGTTTTGATCCCAGTAGATATCTCTACCAGAATATCCGGCTTCTGCTAAATAATAAACGAGTTTTTTTTCTTTTAGCGTAAGTTTGTCCCAGCCCGGGATGTCATATTTGAGAACTTCAATGTCAGCAAATTTATCACCTTCAAACTGTACCTGTTTCAAGCTGTCAATCATAGCTGTTTCAGAAGACATATTTTCTTTTTTATTACAAGATGTCAATAGAGCCAACACAATAGCTACACCTGCAATCGTATGTTTTTTCATTGCTTTGCTGTTTTGGATTTATAACAAATATAATAATATATTTGAGAAGAAGTCAGTATCAGAAACTGCCGATGAGATTGATGAGGTTTTTTTTACCAAGAATGCCTTCTTGAAAATAGGAGATAAGCTCTTGTTCTGAGGCTACTATTTGGTTGTCGTGTTCCTGCTGAAAGAAAGCTTTTACAAGCGTTTTGTTTTTTAACTGTAATGTTATAACATTTTTGGTTCCAATGGAAAGTCTCGGACCAAAAATCTTACAGCGTTGATGTTTATATTTATAATCGCTGTTAGTGATAGAGATATTTTCTATATCCTTAATAAGATATGTTTTGTCATCACATATAATCCGGTCTTTTTCAAGAGTCAGTAAACCTTTGAAAACTCCTTTTCTGAAATCAACAGTTTTATCATTGACAAACCATTGTAAAAAGAGCATCATCCAACTTGCTGTGCATACCAGTAGAACAATTAGCTTTAATCCGCTTTTTACAGGAGGATTTATAAAGCAAAATAGCGCAAAACAAGATGTTAAAACGGATAATGATAAAAGGTAGATATCTTTTGGGAAACGATGCTTTTCTATCGGATGGAATATGCGGTATGAAGCCATAGTATAGAGCGCAGAAACCTGTAATATTCTTATTTCTGAGGCAGTATGTTTTTGAGAAATTCACTCATCTGATCGAATAGGTCTTTTGGAGAGTTGTAAAAAATATGAAAATTACTGATTCCTGAAAGAACCGGCGAAATTGTAGCACTTTCATTCTGCAGATAAACAATAGGTTTGCGTTTTGCTTTTGCATACCCGGCTTCAATACAGGAAGTTACATTTAAATGAGAGCATTCTAAAATTAAAAAATTGCAGGTATCGATTTCCTGCAAAGCTTTATGCATCAATTCAGACTCCTGACCCTCTTCCAACGGATTTTTATCAACAAAAATATGCTGCTCTACATTTGCGCTTCCCAAAGCCATTCCTAAAGCAATTATTTCTTTGTTTAGTTTTTTTCTTCCGGTGTAATCAATAGATATGTATGCTTTCATAAATTTAGTGTAAATCCATACAAATATAAAACAATTATAAGATTAGACCTATTCCGTTGCAATTGCTTCTCTGTTGCTTTCCTCTTTTTTTCCTTCTGATATCATTTCATCTACTTCCTCCATTTCTTCCTGTTCAAGATGTTCTATCTGTTCTTCCTGATCATCGTTTCTTTTGTCAATAAAAAATCTGCAATATAAAGGTAAATGGTCTGACCCGAAATTTTCTTTTGCTGCGATCTCTTCTACAAAGATATCTGTTGTATGAAACATTTGGTCTATTGGAAAGCGTAACACCCAATATCGGGCGTGAAAGGTAGAAATCAGTCCCCGACCGATTCTCGGATCAATCATGTGCGATGCTTTTCTGAAGAGTATAGAAGATTTTGCCCATGCCACATTGTTAAAGTCTCCTACAACAACACTTGTCTTTTGCTGTTTTCTTACCTTTTTGGCTACAGCCAGTAACTCTCCGTCCCGTTCTTTAGAATTGTCTTCTTCAGTTGGACTCGGTGGTGGTGGATGTACCCCAAAAAACACAAATTCGAATCCGTCTTTTGTTTTCAGTGTTGCTTCAATACTGGGTATATCGTCTGCGATAAAATAGTGTTCTTTACAGGCTGTAATTTCTATACGGGAATACAGATGCATACCATACGTATTTTCTAATCCAATCTCATGGAAATAAGGATAATCTTTTTTGAAAACCTGTAAGGCATCTTCCCACTTTTTATCGGATTCCATCGTTAAGATAATATCCGGATTTTCTTTTTGTACAAAATCAATAAAGCGCTGATATTCTGTGTTGAACTGATATACATTTGCGGAAACAAGAGATATGCTTCGCGAAGAACGCTCTGTTTTTTCCAGCTTTTCAATTTTGTATAGCGGAGTGTATTTATAAAGCAATGAAATTTCATAAATCATACAACCCAGCAATCCAGCCTGTATTATATAAAATAAATTAGACGGAGTAACTAAAAACCATGAAGTAATGAATAATATGGTTTGTATGACGAGTATCTGAACTTTTCCAAAGTCAAAAATCCGAAAAGTCCAGTGTTGATTCTGTATTAGAGGAATAAGACTGGCAAAAATAGAGAGACAGGATAAAATGTAATAGAAGGTATTCATAAAAGGAGTAGCTTTTTGTAAGTGAATATGCTATTAATAATAGAGTATTTTAGTTAAGTAGCCGTTAATTTTTATCAGAACATATTACTGGAATTTCCTTACCGAAAGCCAATATTTCATAAGCGCGCCGGAATTCAGTTTGCGGATTTGCAATAAGCGTTATTCTTTCTTCTGTAACAGGATGAGTAAATACCATCTTATGCGCATGTAACAGCATGGTGTTCATTTCAAATTTTTCAAGCCATATTTTATTCTGTTTATTGCATCCATGAGGCCGGTCTCCAATGATCGGATGGAAGATATGTGCCAGATGTTTACGGATCTGATGCATTCTGCCTGTTATTGGAGCAGCTTCAATAAAGGAATATCTGGAGGAGCTGTGTTTTCCCGATGGTATATTTATCTCTGCTCTGTCGAGTGTTCTGATTCGGGTTTGTGCCTCTTGCAGTACACCATTGTCTTTGTATAAAGGATAATCAATAAAAAGTTCATCGGGTGTATACCCTCTGATAATGGCATGATAGATTTTTTCAACAGTTTTAAGTGTCAGCTGTTCTGTGAGACTTTTGTTGATTTCTTTATCGAATGCAAAAAGCAAAACTCCTGATGTTTTCCGATCGATCCGGTGTACAGGATATACCTTTTTTAACAACTGATCCCTTAGTAACTGAATGGCAAACTCATCTGCGTCACGGGCAATAGGTGATTGATGTACCAACAGGCCATGCGGTTTATTAATGGCTACTAAATAATCGTCCTGATAAATAATTTCTAACATACAAGCATAAAAAAATCGCTTAAAAGTAAGCGATTTTTTTATAATGACTCAAAATGTCTTTAAATTATTTAGCAGCTTCAAATTTTTCAGCTACTTTATTCCAGTTTACCACATTAAAGAATGCGTTGATGTAGTCTGGACGACGATTTTGATAGTGCAGGTAATAAGCATGTTCCCATACATCTAAACCTAATATCGGAGTTCCGGAAATACCTACATTCGGCATCAACGGATTGTCCTGATTTGGTGTACCACCTACTTCTAATTTTCCATCTTTAACAACTAACCATGCCCATCCTGAACCAAATTGAGTAGCTGCTGCTTTTGAAAACGTATCTTTAAATGCTTCAAATGATCCGAAAGCTGCATTGATTGCTTCAGCAAGAGCTCCTTTAGGTTCCCCTCCTGCATTAGGTGCAAGAATTTCCCAAAATAGGTTGTGATTGTAATAACCGCCACCGTTGTTACGTACCGGTTTGTTATTCAAATCTAAATTGGTTAAAATATCTTCAATTGATTTTCCTTCCAAAGCAGTACCTTCAATAGCTGCATTTAAATTTGTCGTATATGCATTGTGATGTTTTGTATGATGGATTTCCATTGTACGAGCATCGATATGCGGCTCTAAAGCGTCATATGCGTATGGTAATTTTGGTAACTCAAATGCCATAATTTTTTATTTATAAGATTAGTATTATTTTTATTCAAATTTAGTAATATTTGTTAACTTAAAAAAGTTATGTTGCCGTAAATAAAGTTAACACAATTGTAAAAAACATCATTTTGGATAAAACATCTTTCTCTATATATAATGCTTCAGCAGGTTCCGGAAAAACGTATACCCTTGTAAAGGAATATCTGAAAATTTTATTTCTGGCTCCGACAGATGATGCATATAAGAAGATTCTGGCCATTACTTTTACCAATAAAGCGGTTAATGAGATGAAAAGCAGAGTAGTAAGCAGTCTTTATGCTTTCAGCTTGCCGGAAGTGACACAGAAGACGGCCTCTCTTATGCAGGAAATCGCTCAGGAAACAGGGCAAAATGTAGCGTTAATCAGAGAGAAATCAAAAAGGATTATTAAGAATATCATTCATAATTACGCTGCTTTTGATATATCTACAATTGATAAATTTACACATAAGGTAATCCGTTCATTTGCTCATGATTTAAATCTTCCGGTCTCTTTTGATGTTTCTTTAGAAACAGAGGCTTTATTGCAGGAAGCTGTGGATGCTATTATCGCTAAAGCGGGCTCTGATAAAGAACTTACAAAATTATTGCTCGAGTTTGCTTTGGAAAAAGCAGATAATGATAAAAGCTGGGACATAACCAAAGAACTGTTGGAAGTGGGAAGTTTACTGCTGAATGAGAATAACAGAAACGAATTAAAATCTTTTCAGGAAAAATCATTGCCTGATTTTATTGCCCTGAGAAAAAAGGTAAAGGAACAAAAAGAAAAAACACATGCTGAAATTCTGCATCTCGCACAGGAAATAATGACGCTGATTCAGCAAAATCAAATAGAGCTGAAATCTTTTAGCGGACAGTATTTTCCAAAGCACATTCAGTCTATCCTTGAAGACCGTTTCTCTACTACTTCTAAAAAATACATCAATCCCGAAGATATTAAAATAAATAAAACAGCCATTGACGGACCTGTAATCACCAGTCTTATTCCTTATTTTTTAGAAAAGACCAACGCTATCTATGCTCTGTATGGTAAATTTTATTTTTATGAAGCCTTCTTGAAAAATCTTACCCCTCTGTCTTTGCTGAATTCGATCAATCTTGAATTGAACCGTATTCAGGAAGAGCAAAATGTTCTTTCGATAGCTCAGTTTAATGCTATAATCAATAAAGAAATACAAAACCAGCCGGCTCCTTTTATCTATGAGCGCTTAGGGGAAAAATACAGGCATTTTTTTATAGACGAGTTTCAGGATACATCAGAAATGCAGTGGCAGAATCTTATTCCGTTAATTGATAATGCCCTGTCCGGACAGGATGATTACGGAGCGAAAGGCAGTCTAATGATTGTAGGGGATCCAAAACAGTCGATCTACAGGTGGCGCGGTGGAAAAGCAGAGCAGTTTATTGCGTTGAGTAAGGATGAAAATCCGTTTTCAAATCCGTCAAAAGATACCCGCAATTTAGAAACGAACTACAGAAGTTATTCCGAAGTCATTACCTTTAACAATCGATTTTTTAAACAGATGGCGCATAATTTCTCAAACTCTGATTACCATCTGTTATATGATACAGGAAGTTACCAGCATATCAATCCCAAATCAGGAGGATACGTTCAGATTACCCTCTTAGAAAAAAATACTGACGAAGCTGAGCTGTCTGAGCTGACCAAACAGCAACAGTATTTAGATGAAACCTTACGGGTAATAGATGCAGTAAGAGCGCAAGGGTTTGAATATGCTGATATCGTGATTCTTACCAGACGCAGATCCGAAGGGGTATTACTGGCAAATTTTCTGACAGAGCAGAATATTCCTATTATATCTTCTGAAACACTTTTGATTAATAATGCAACAGAAGTAAGAGTGCTGTTAAATGTACTCCGATATCTCAAAAACGACAGGGATAAGGAAGCTAAAGCCCAGTTTTTATATTTCGCAGCCAGATATAAGCAACAGGATCTGCCTGTTCATGATTTCATTGCAGCCGGAATTTCTATTGAGAATGAAATTATGTTTCAGAATTGGCTTTCCACAAATGGGATAAAGATAGACTTTTCATTTGCGCGTAAAAATTCTCTTTATGCCGCAACGGAGTATATAGTTGACAGCCTGATTAAAGAGAAAAAAACACTTTCGTATGTCCAGTATTTTATGGACCTTGTATTGGAGCGTACGGTAAAATATCAGAGCAGTATTACTGATTTTCTGACATATTGGGATTCTAATTTTCAGAAATTGAGCATCCCTTCTCCTGAAAATATCAATGCGGTACAGTTGATGACCATCCATAAATCAAAAGGATTAGAATTTCCTGTAGTAATTTTTCCGTTTGCAGAAGAAGATTACTCAAGATCAAAAGATAAGATATGGATTGATTTCGAAGAAGGAGAGACTCTTGGTATTCCTAAAGCTTTGATCGATTTAAAAAATGATGTACGGGAATACGGACTTAAGGCACAGGAGCTGTTTGATGTAAAAAAACAGGAACAGATGCTCGATAATATCAATGTATTGTATGTAGCACTGACGCGTGCTGAAGAGCAGTTATATGTGATTTCATATAAAAACATTAATAAAAGCGGATTGCCGAATAATCTTTCGTCACAATTTATACGTTTTTTGATGGACGAAGAAATGTATGATGAACAGCAAACGGTCTTTTCATTTGGAGAGCAGTCAAGAGTTTCTGTCAAAGATGATGACCAATTCAGAAAAAAACCGGTTATGATTACAGCCGTGGAAGAAGGTATTACAACTGATATGATTAAGATTGCAGAACGGGAGGCTATTATGTGGGATTCTCAGGCACAAAAAGCGATTGAATTCGGAAATTTAGTCCATGAGCTTATGGCTGCTGTACGCTACAAAAGCGATATTGATGAAGTTGTTGAGAATGCACTTAGTTTAGGCTTTCTGACAAAAGACAAAGAAATTCCCATACGTGAAATGATGGAAAAAATTGTAAATCATCCGGAATTGCAGGATTTTTATAATGAAAAAGCTGTTGTATATTCAGAAAGAACAATCTTAAAAAACAATTATAAAAATATAAAGCCCGACAGGGTAACAGTGCTGGGTAAAAAAGCCTATCTGTTGGATTATAAAACCGGAAATGAGCAGGAAAAGTATATTAAACAAGTCAATGAATATGCTATGGCTTTAGAGGAAATGGGGTATGATGTGTCTAAAAAAGTATTACTTTATTTACAGGATGATTTAAAAATAATACATTTGTAAACAATTAATCAAACACAGTAACGAAATATGTACGGAGCTATTAAGGATTACCTGCAAAAGGAACTTGACACAATAAAGGATAATGGACTTTTTAAGAAAGAACGTATTATTGTTTCTCCGCAGGGAGCTGAAATTAAAATTGATAACGGACAGACCGTTTTAAACTTTTGTGCCAATAATTATTTGGGATTATCCTCGCACCCTGAAGTGGTACAGGCAGCAAAAGATGCACTTGATTCGCATGGTTTTGGTATGTCATCTGTTCGCTTTATTTGTGGAACTCAGGATATTCATAAAAAGTTAGAAGCTGAGATTGCTTCTTTTTACGGAACAGAAGATACTATTTTATATGCGGCAGCTTTTGATGCAAATGGCGGTGTTTTTGAACCTTTATTAGGTGCAGAAGACTGTATTATCTCGGATAGTCTTAATCACGCCTCTATTATAGACGGGGTTCGTCTTTGCAAAGCAGCGCGTTACCGCTATGAGAATAATGACATGGCGGACCTTGAAAAACAACTGATACAGGCTAATGAAGAAGGCAGAAGGTTTAAGCTTATTGTTACCGATGGTGTTTTTTCCATGGACGGTTTAGTAGCGCCTTTGGATAAGATTTGTGATCTGGCAGATAAATATGATGCAATGGTAATGGTAGATGAATGTCATGCGGCAGGATTTATCGGAGCTACCGGAAAAGGAACGATGGAAGCTAAGAATGTGTTAGGAAGAGTAGACATTATCACAGGAACACTTGGTAAAGCATTAGGGGGTGCTATGGGCGGATACACAACTGCTAAAAAGGAAATTATTGAGATCTTACGTCAGCGTTCAAGACCCTATTTGTTTTCTAATTCTCTTTCACCGGCTATCGTCGGAGCTTCTTTAAAAGTTTTCGAGTTACTTTCTAAAGATACTAAATTACGTGATCAGCTTGAATGGAATACCAACTATTTTAAAAAAGGTATGAAAGAAGCTGGTTTTGATATCATTGACGGGGACTCAGCAATCGTTCCGGTTATGCTTTATGACGCTAAACTGTCTCAGAACATGGCAGATAAGTTACTTGAAGAGGGGATTTATGTAATAGGATTCTTCTTTCCGGTAGTACCAAAGGAAAAAGCAAGAATCCGTGTGCAATTATCTGCAGCTCATACTCAGGAACATCTTGATAAAGCAATTAAAGCATTCATAAAAGTAGGAAAAGAGCTTAAAGTAGTGTAATATTAACATATATAGTGCATCAGGATTAAAAATAATTAACATATTTTTTTGTTTATTACGATTAACAATGTATTTTTGTCACTATATTACAGTAAGTAAAAAAAATAAATAATAGTTATGAAGCATCTAAACAAATTATTTGCAGCTGCTGTCATGTTAGCCGGAGTTTCGGCTAATGCGCAAACAGCTGATCAACCTTGGGCAGTTTCTGTAGGGGTTAACGCAATCGACGGAGCACGAGTTAGTGCAATGGGTGGCGATGTAAGTCAACGATTCGGACAATATTTCCAAACTGATAACTGGAGTATTTTACCATCAGTTTCTACTTTAAGTGTAAACAGATACTTAGGTGGTAACTTATCTTTTGGTGTTACAGGTTCTGTAAACAAAGTGAAGAAAGTAGCAATGGGCGTTTTTGTGCCTGGAACTGAAGATCCGGTTGATTATACTTTACAATCTACAGATTTAATGTATTACGGTGTTGATGGTATGTTTAAATACAGCATCGGTGGTTTAATCGGTTCTAAATGGTTTGATCCTGTTGTGAACCTTGGTGGAGGATATACTTTCTTAGGGAAAGCTTCATCAGGACACGTAGCCGGAGGTTTAGGACTTAATATTTGGTTTTCTGACAATATCGGTTTAAGCATTTCATCTACTTACAAAAAACAATTTGAAGATGATGGTGTTGATAGAGCAAATGATATTTCAGTACCTTCACATTTACAGCATATGGCTGGAATTACTTTCCGTTTCGGAGGTAAAGATACAGACGGAGATGGTATTTTAGATAAATACGATGAGTGTCCTGAAGTTTTCGGTCTTAAAGAATTCAACGGATGTCCTGACTCTGACGGAGATGGTATTCCTGATCATTTAGACAACTGTCCATTCGAGCCAGGTCCTGCAGAATTTAACGGATGTCCTGATACAGACGGAGACGGTATTCCTGATATCAATGATGAGTGTCCTGAAGTTCCTGGATTAGCACAATTCAACGGATGTCCTGATACAGATGGAGACGGTATCCCTGATCATAAAGACGAGTGCCCTGAAGTTCCTGGTCCAAAAGAAAACAACGGATGTCCTTGGCCAGATAGAGACGGAGACGGAGTGCCTGATCATTTAGACGAATGTCCGGATGTTCCTGGTCCAGCTTCTAACAAAGGTTGTCCTGAAGTAAAAGAAGAGCACATCAAACAATTGAATGACTATGGTAAAACAATTTTATTCAACACGAATAAATCTACTTTCCAGGAGAAATCATTCGCAGTATTGGATAACATGGCTAACGTGATGAAACAATTCCCAACAGCTAAGTTTGCAATCGAAGGTCACACAGATAGTTCAGGAAGCGATAAAATCAATGATCCGCTATCTTTAGACAGAGCAAATGCAGTAAGAGATTATTTGATCTCTAAAGGAATTAAAGCTGATCGTTTAACTGCTGAAGGATTCGGATCTAAACGTCCAATCGATACAAATAAAACAGCAGCTGGTAAAGCTAATAACCGTCGTACAGAAGTTAGATTAATCAAATAATTTACGACGACTTTAATAAAAAGAAACGCCTCATATATGAGGCGTTTTTTTTATATTTAACCTATGCAAAATATTACCTTTCTTGATAAGTTAACACAGCAGCTATTTGCCGATTTTGATTCGGACTTTAGTGAAACTATTATTGTTTTACCTAATAAAAGAGCAAAAGTTTTTCTGTTGGAACGAATGAAAAAGTATGCTGATACTACTTTCTTTGCTCCTCAGATTATTAGTATAGATGAGCTGATTAAAGAAATGGCCTCAGTAAATGTATTGGATCCTGTAGCTTTATTGTTTGAATTTTATGAAGTCTATAAAAGCATCACTCCGAAAGAAAATCAACAAGCTTTTGAGGTGTTTTCGAATTGGGCAAAAATGCTCATTCAGGATTTTAATGAAATAGATCGTTATTTATTGAATCCCATCCATGTTTTTTCTTATCTTAAAGATATTGAGGATATTAAACATTGGTCCCTGGATCTTGAAAACAGAACTTCTATGATTCAGAATTATCTGAATTTCTGGGAAACACTGCCTTTGTATTATAATCAATTATATGCCCATTTATTATCTAAAAAAGCCGGATATCAAGGATTGGTTTATAGAGAGGCAGTAAATAATCTGGAATATTTCTCTAAAAACAGATCGCATTTAAAATATTATTTTTCCGGTTTCAACGCTTTGAATCAGGCAGAAGAAAAAATAATTCAGTATCTGCTGAAAAATAATCAGGCGAGAGTATTTTGGGATCAGGATATTCAGTTTTTGAATGATCCTTATCACGATGCAGGATACTTTGCAAGAAAAATAAAAGAAAATTGGGGATACTACAAAACACATCCGTATGAATGGATAGTAGACGAATTCCGACACCAAAAAGATATTCATGTCATCAGTACTCCAAAAGCAGTTGGACAGGCTAAAATCGCAGGAAAAATTATTGAAGATCTCCAGAAACAAAACAGTGATCTCACCAAAGTAGCGGTAATTTTAAGTGACGAAAAATTACTGATGCCAGTATTGTATGCGCTCCCGAAATCTATCAAGGGGTTCAATATTACTATGGGATATGAAAGTGCTTCAAATCCTATTCAAATCTTTTTGAACAAGGTATTCAAAATGCATATCAACGCTTTAAAAAGAAATCAAAAAAACTATGTCTATTATCATAAAGAAGTAGTTGAGGTATTGTCACATCCTCTGTTATTTCATCTTCTAAACGGAGATAATGTAGTAAAGAAAATCAACAGAAACAATCTTACTTTTTTCTCTAATGACACCTTACGGGAACTACAGGACAAAACAATACCATTTTATGAACTGGTTATCGGCAAATGGGATATTCCAGTAAAGGAAATCGTTGAAAGAATACAGGAAATTATACTTCATATCAAAAAATACCTTCAACAGATAGAAGACCGCCTGTCGCTTACTTTTCTTTTTAGTATGTATAAGGCAGTAAATCAAATCAAAAATTACGTAGATACGTATGAAGCTGTTGCTACACCTGAGCAGTTGTATATCATGTATAAACAAATTGCAGATCTGGCAGAAGTGTCTTTTGAAGGAGAGCCGTTGCAAGGTTTGCAGATTATGGGGGTTTTGGAAAGTCGTGTTCTTGATTTTGATACTGTAATTATAACATCACTCAATGAAGGAAAGTTTCCTTCAGGTAAATCAAATAATTCTTTCATTCCATACGATGTAAAACAGGAGTTGGGTTTGCCAACCTATAAAGAAAAAGATGCGATCTACAGTTACCATTTTTATCATATGATAAAAAGAGCCGGTAATGTATATCTGATTTATAATTCAGAAACGGAAGGTATGAACAGTGCTGAAAAAAGTCGTTTTATTACACAACTTGAGATCGAAAAGCAACCAAACCATAACCTTATTAATTCTGATTATTATTCTTTCATACCAGACAAAGCTTATGTACCGGTCACTATTCCCAAATCTTCCGAATTATTGTCTGAATTGAAAAAAATAGCGACTGAAAAAGGATTTTCTCCATCTGCTTTGTCCAATTATTTGAGAAACCCTATTCAATTTTATTTTCAGCGTATTTTACGCATTCGTGAATTGGATGAGGTGGAAGAAAATGTAGCGTTAAATACTTTGGGAACTATAATTCATAACTCATTGGAAGAATTGTTTCGTCCTTATCTGAATCAATACCTTACGTTGGAAAATATGCAACAAATTGAACAGAAGGTAGAAGCTGAAATCAACAGTCAGTTTGAATTAATTTATTCAAACGCAAAAGATAAGCTCGGTAAAAATCTTCTGGCCTATGAAGTTGCTAAAAGAAATATTATACATTATCTGAATTTTGAAAAAGAAGCCATAATAAATGGTGATGCTATAAAGATACTTGCTCTTGAGAAAGAACTGTCTTATGAAATTACAGATGAGAGATTGCCTTATCCGGTTAAGATTTCGGGTATTGTAGACCGGATTGAGATCCGAAACAATACCTTGCGTATCATTGATTACAAGACAGGCAGGGTTGAGAAAAATCAGGTGCGTATCAAAACTTTTGATGGATTGACTACAGATTTGAAATATGAAAAAGTTATCCAGCTCTTAGGGTATGCATTGATGTATCAGAATGAGGAACAGTTATACCCTCTTGAAGTTGGTATTTATTCTTTTAAAAACCGAAAAGGAGGCTTTTTGTTGTTCAATCTTGAACAGGATAAACACATACAAACGGTTATCAGCCCAGATATAATTGATGCTTTCAAAAATGAACTCATCGGACTGATTTTAGAAATATTAGACCCAAAAATAGCATTTGAAGAAAATATGGGTTAATTATTTCTTTTTCAGAAAGACGGACAGCGTATTTTGTACTTCATTCGGATGCTCTAAAACCGACATATGACCTCCGTTCAGAAAAAGAGTTTCTACTTCTGTACCAACAGTCTGATCTTTTATGTCATCTATAGCAATAACAGTATCATGTATACCATTAATCATCAGTTTGGGATAGGGGCCGAAGTGGAGTAGTACCTCTCTGTCTTCTCTGATTTTCATACCTTCAAGAGAAGCAATAATACCTTGTACCGGAGTGCGAAGACCTGTAGCAATACTTTCCTCAATTTCCTTTTTTAGCGTTTCCTGAAATTCAGATAGAAACAAATTACTGATAGCCATTTTTATAAAAGCATCACTGTTTCTTTTAACTACTTCAATGGCTCTGTCTCTATTGTTTTTTCGTTCTTCACTATCAGCTCTTGCCGATGAATTGATAAGAACGAGATTGCGTACATAATCGGGATAGAGTTCTGCAAAAGCAAGGGCAATATAACCTCCCATAGAATGACCAATGAGGCTTACTTTTCGCAAGCGTAGTTCCGTAAGCAAAGAAAAAAGCATATCGGCATGATCCTCCATTGTATGTATATACCCCAAGCAGCCCGATTGACCGTGACCTAATAAATCAACAGAAATTATTCTGTATTTTGTCTCAAATGAAGTGGCAAGGTTTTTCCACATGGTATGATCTTCCAGAAAACCATGGAGAAAGATCAGGGCATTCCCTTTTCCGGAATCCTTATAATAAATGGTAGTATTTTTGTAAATGAATGTGTTCAAAACTCTCCCGTTTTTAGCAAAAATACTTCTTATAATAGGAGTAAAAGAGGTTTTTTAATGTTTTTTTTCACTATACTATTAACAAAAGTTGTTAAATTAGCCCAAAAAATCATATGAAACATTTAACTACACTCCTAATGCTGCTTTTTTGTATGCACTCTTTTTCTCAGACTTTAAAACCATCTCCTACTTCGGAAGAAGAGCCTATATATGAAACAGTTGATAAAGTTGCTTATTATATGGCAGGTTACGGGAAATTCTATGAAAGTATTCAGGACAACATGATTTGTCAACGAGAGAAAATTAAAAAGAAGAACTTAGAGATACTGCTTCGTTTTATTGTTGAAAGAGACGGTACAATTTCAAATCCTGAAATTTTAAAATCTGATCTTTCTGCGTGCAATGCTTCTGTTTTACAGGCTGTAAAAGGGACAAAAGGTTGGATTCCGGGGAAAATAAACGGCAGAGTAGTAAGATCTTATGTAACTTTACCGATACATTTACAAAAAGCAAAATAACAATATATCAGTATAGAGACTTCATCACTCTGTTTTGCTGTTATTTTAATTTTGATTACAACTCTGTAAAACAAACTAAATTACGATCTAATATGAAAAAAGTATGGATGTTTCTTTTGTCAATTCCAGTTATAGTATCTTGTTCTGTCAATAAGGAGAAAGATGGTGTTAGGGTAGGCAAATGGCGTTATCAGACTAAAAAAGATCGTGCAGAAGGAGCGCTTATAAAAGGAAGGTATGACAAAATGGGTAATGAAAAGGGTATCTGGTTATATTATGATGGTCATAAACGTGTGCGCAAAGAAGTATATCATAAAGACTATTGTATCAATTATCTTTTTTATGAAAACGGAAATATATCGGAGTTTGGTCTTAGTAAGCAAAGAACAGATGATAAAATGATTGTCTGGGACAAAAAAGGGAAATGGTTTCTCTTTGATGAGCAAGGAACACTCGTCAAGATTATTTCATATTAATTTAAGGAGATATTTAAAATGCCGTATTCGAAACTATTAGTGTTCTTATTTTTTGGGATCACTCAAATACTTTTTGCACAGGATCCCATAACTTCCATTGTAAAAAAAGCAACTCCGGTTGTGAGCAAGGAGGAGTTTTCCAAAGAACTGCTTCAAAAACTGAACATACCTGAAGACAAATTTCTGGGAATAACCTCAGAAACATTAGATGTTAAACTTAGCTTTTTTGTTCGTCCTGACGGTTCCGTTTCCAAATTGAGGGTTGTTGAAGATGAACTTGGTTTAACTGCCTATTTTACAGAGGTTTTTGAAAAATTGCCACTTTGGAATCCGGCGGAAGATGAAAATGGAAAAAAAGTGTCGTCGCGGGTTACAATGGTAGTAAAGATTTATAACAACTTATACAGCAGTCCTTATTATAAACCAGCTATTCCTAAAGGTGGATATGAAGACCTGAATAAAAAGATACGTAAGGGAATGAATCTGAACGATAAAGACTGGGCGGTACTCAGAACGCATCAGTTAGTGCAATTAACGGTTGTAGCGTATTATGAAATTTCCGAAGAAGGAAAAGTAACCGGTATTACACTCGATAACCATATTTCTAAACTCGATTATCGCTTTTTAAAAGCTTTTGATACCAAAGAAAACTGGTATCCGGCAACTTTTAAAGGAGTGCCTGTAAAGTCTAAAGTAAGTTATGCTTATACGCTTGATTTAAACTGGTATTAAAAAAGACTCTGTAAAGAGTCTTTTTTATCCGTGTACAGTTTCATTTTTTCCATAGTTCTGTATAAGCTGACCTTCAAAATCCAACCATTCTTTCCATCGCTTATCTACATCTGTCTTTTCACTGTACTTCTTTGCAAACTTAATAAAAGTAGTGTAATGAGAGGCTTCACTAATCATCAGTTCTCTGTAAAAATCGGCAAGGCTTTTATCTTTGATATTTTCAGATAATACTCTGAAACGTTCACAACTTCTTGCTTCGATCATGGCTGCAAACAATAAATTATCGATAAAGGCATCATTTCTGCTGCCGTCTTTTTTCATGAATTTAAAAAGCTGATTTACATAATCATCTTTGCGTTGTCTTCCCAGTGAATAACCCCTTTCTTTAATGATTTCATGAACCATTCTGAAGTGTTCCAGCTCTTCTATAGCAATTTCAAGCATAGTCGTTACTAAATCTTCGTATTCAGAGTTATATGTGATGATGGTAATAGCATTGGTAGCAGCTTTCTGCTCGCACCAGGCGTGATCTGTCAAAATTTCTTCTAAATTCCCTTCGGCAATATTAGCCCAGCGTGGATCTGTCAATAATTTTAAACCTAACATATTTTGTACTTTAAAACGCTAAAATTACGAATAATATTTATCATACGTTTTATTACAGTAATGAGAGATGTTTTCGTTATTTTGCATTTATGAAACAAAAAGTACTGGTCATCGGTCTGGTCTGGCCAGAACCAACATCTTCAGCAGCCGGTTGGCGCATGACACAGCTTCTGGATTTTTTTAGAGTTCAGGGATATGCTGTTCATTTTGCATGTGCAGCCCAGAAAACACCAGCTTCCTATAATTTGACAGATGATGGTATTATTGAGCATGACATTATGCTAAATCATTCTTCTTTCGATGAGTTCATCAAAATTTTAGAACCTGATGTTATCATGTTTGACCGTTTTATGATAGAAGAACAGTATGGCTGGAGAGTAAGAGAAGTGTGTCCTGCTGCACTTACAATTCTTGATACTGAAGATCTGCATTTTGTAAGAAAAGCCCGTGAGATAAGCTATAAAAAGAAAATAGAGGTCGATTTTTATACAGAAGAGGCAAAGAGAGAGCTGGCTGCTATCTTGCGTTGTGATTTGACATTGATTATTTCAACTTCAGAAATGGAATTATTGATCAATGAATTTAAAATTCCCGCAACAAGTCTTTTACATTTACCTTTTATGCATGCTCCACTCACAACCGAAACTGTTGCAAAATGGGTACCGTATGAAGAAAGAAATCACATCATGTTTATTGGAAATTTCTGGCATGAACCCAATTATCAGACTGTCCGATATCTGAAAGAATATATATGGCCTTCATTGAAAGAAAAGCTTCCCGATGCTGAACTGCATATCTACGGTTCTTATGTTTCACAAAAAGTAATGGAACTGCATCAGCCTAAAAATCGGTTTTTTATCAGAGGAAAGGCTGAAAATGCTATAGCAACTATGTCGCAGTATCGCTTATTGCTGGCGCCAATAGTCTTTGGAGCAGGGCTCAAAGGAAAATTTGTTGATGCTGTGTATGCTGGTTTACCATCTGTAACTTCAACTATTGGAGCTGAAGGGTTGTTTAAAGAAAACTGGCCAGGTTTTATTACGGATAAAGTGGAAGAATTAGTAGAACGCTCCTCAAGCCTTTTTCAGGAAGAAGTTCTATGGAAAGAAAAACAGCATTTATCTGTATCGTTTCTCTATCAAAATTTTGATAAAGATACTTTTTATGATCAATTTGAAAATAAGTTAAGTATCATAACAGAAGATGTTATGAAATGGCGTAAGCAACATTTCATCGGACAAATTTTACTGCAACAACAGTTTCTGGCTTCACGTTATTTGTCCAAATGGATAGAAGAGAAAAATAAGTAATGATGTTTTAAAGTTAATTTTTTAGTTTTTTTCTTATTTTTTATTTAAATTTAATGTAAAATTATAAAAATGAAGCTATGGAAAATTCTATCATTCAAAGGATTAAATCCTACATTTCTCCTGAGTTAATTGACAATTTAGGGTTTACGACCAATGAGCCGGAAGCCAATATCAACAAGGGTTTTGATATCGCTATTCCTGCCATTCTCGCAAGTTTATTTCAAAAAGACAAAAATGCTTTATCGGGGTTATTTACCAGTGTAAAAAGTATTTTTACAGATGAGAATACAGATTTTGCTACCAAGATTTCAAGTATGCCTTCTGTTTTGTCAGAATTGTTTGACGGACATAAATCGGAAGTAGTAAATTCTATTTCAACTGCGGCGGGTATTGGTCATGGTTCAGCAGAAACTGTTTTGAATACATCCGCTCTTGGTGTTTTTGATTATTTAAAAGGAATTGCTCCTGATTTTGATTTGGGAACTATTAAAGAGTTTATTGGTACTAATTTTAGTTCTGTAAGTTCTTTATTACCTGCTGGTTTGGCTATACCGGGAATTACCGGTTGGACGGATACTCATAAAATTGATGTAGATCCGGCAAACAATGTGCCGCCACCGCCAGTAACTCCTCCCGTACCACCGACCCCAGTAGAAACACATCATTATGCTTCAAATGAAGAAGCCAGAAGACAAGATAAAAAAGAAGGAAGTTCTATTTTAAAAATATTGATTCCGCTATTACTTGGAATTGTATTGATTTTTATTTTATACAGATCCTGTAATGAACACTTTATCAGTACAAGCGACACAACTGACCGTACTGATACTGTAACTACCTCACCAGCTTCCACGCCATTATCAGAAAATACGACACCTGCAACACGTGAGAAACTGAAAGTAGAATTACCTGGAGGTGTTACTCTGGACGCCTATAAAGGAGGTATAGAAGATCGATTGGTGGCTTTTCTTAAGACCGATTATAAAGGAAAATCTGAAGAAGAACTGAAAAATGTCTGGTTTGATTTTGATAATCTGAATTTTGAAACCGGTAAAGCTGTTGTTACAGCAGATTCTAAAGTGCAATTGGATAATATTGTCGCTATTTTAAAAGCATTTCCGGATGCTAAAATTAAAATAGGAGGCTATACTGACAAAACGGGAAATGAATCTTATAATCTGAAATTATCGACAGATCGTGCTATGACTGTGAAAAAGTATATTGCTGATGCCGGATTGGGATCTCAGGTAACCGGAGCAGAAGGATATGGATCAGAATTTGCTACAAGAGATGCTTCTGCAAGTGAAGAAGAGAGAGCTTTAGACAGAAGAATTTCGGTAAGTCCAAGATAGTCCTGTTTATTAAAAATAAAAAATCCGCTTTTATAAGCGGATTTTTTTATATAGCGAAAGGGATTATTTTTTATCTCCTTCTTTTTTAGGCTGATTATTTGCTGAATCTTGTGATTCAGGTTTTTTATCCTCTCTTGGAGGACGAGGTAATAAAGCTTTACGGGAAACTTTTGGTTTCTTTGTTTTAGGATCTAATCCTAAATATTTTACTTCAATTACATCTCCTTCTTTAAGAATATCAGAAACATTTTCAACACGCTTCCATTCTAATTCAGATACATGGAGTAAAGAATCTTTACCCGGTACAAATTCTACCACAGCACCAAAATCTAATATTTTAGTAACTTTTACAGTGTAAACATCACCTTCAACAGGAGCAAATGTTTGGTTTTGTATGGTTTGGATCGCTTTGTCCATTCCTTCCTGAGACGTTCCTAAAATTTCAATAATTCCGAAGTTTCCTTCTTCATTAATAACAATTGTAGTTGCAGTGTCAGCCTGTAAATTCTGAATATTTTTTCCACCTGGTCCTATAACAGCACCGATGTATTCTTTAGGAATTTCAAACTTGATGATCTTAGGAGCATGTGCTTTTACCTGTTTGTTTGGTTCAGCAATTGTATCGGTCAATTTTTCAAGGATATGAAGACGTCCGTCACGAGCCTGTTTCAAAGCCTGTTCCATAATGTCGTATGCAAGACCTTCTATTTTGATGTCCATCTGACATGCTGTGATTCCGTTTGCAGTACCAGTAACTTTGAAATCCATATCACCAAGATGATCCTCATCTCCTAAAATATCTGATAATACAGCCCATCTTCCGGTCTTCGCATCAGAGATTAATCCCATAGCAATACCAGAAACTGGTTTTTCTATTTGTACACCGGCATCCATCAAAGCCAATGTTCCTGCACATACAGTTGCCATAGATGAAGATCCGTTAGATTCTAAAACGTCTGATACTAAGCGGATTGTGTATGGACAGTCATCAGGAACCATGATTTTTAAAGCACGTTGTGCCAGATTACCGTGACCAACTTCTCTACGAGATACCCCTCTTAATGGTTTTGCTTCTCCGGTAGAGAAAGGAGGGAAGTTGTATTGTAAATAAAAACGCTCTTCTCCTTGTTCACTTGGCAAATCTATTACGTTCGCTTCTCTTGAAGTACCTAATGTTACTGTTGCCAGTGCCTGAGTTTCACCTCTGGTAAATACAGCAGATCCGTGTGCAGATGGTAAATAACTTACTTCGCACCAGATTGGGCGGATTTCAGTTGTTTTACGTCCATCTAATCGAATACCCTGATCCAGGATAAGGTTGCGGACCGCCTCTTTTTGTGTTTTAGAAAAATACTTAGAAATAAGTTCATTTTGTTCCAAAACTTCTTCTTCAGTAAAAGTAGCCAGTAGTTCTTCTTTTAATAAAGAGAATTTCTCACTTCTTTCGTGCTTTGCACTCGCTTCTGAAGCAATGTCGTACAGTTTCTGATACGTGAAAGCATGTACTTTTTCAAGGATTGCTTCATCATTAACTTCAGGCTCATACTCACGGTAAGTAAGGTTTAGAGCCGCTCTCATTCTTTCCTGAGCTTCGATCTGTTTGATAATCGCTTCATGGGCAAACTTAATTGCTTCCACCATCTCCTGCTCAGAAATCTCTTTCATTTCTCCTTCAACCATAGCAACAGAATCTTTAGAGGCACCAATCATCATGTCGATGTCTGATTCTTCTAATTGTTGTTTGCTTGGGTTGATAATAAACTGTCCGTTGATTCTTCCTACTCTTACTTCAGAGATGTAATTGTAAAAAGGAATGTCCGAAACAGCCAAAGCTGCTGAAGCAGCTAAACCAGCCATTGCATCCGGCATTACATTCTCATCATGAGACAATAGCTGAATCATGATCTGAGTTTCTGCATGATAATCATCCGGGAAAAGAGGACGTAATACGCGGTCTACTAAACGCATGGTTAAAATTTCTTTGTCGCTCGGACGTGCTTCTCTTTTGAAGAAACCTCCCGGAAAACGACCTGCAGCAGAGAATTTTTCTCTGTAATCTACAGTTAATGGTAAAAAGTCAACTCCAGGATTAGCAGTTCTTGCAGAAACCACTGTAGCTAATAGCATAGCGTCTCCTGTGCGCAGAACAACAGAGCCGTCTGCTTGTTTGGCTAATTTGCCGGTTTCGATCTCAATGGTTCTTCCATCTCCCAGATCGATAATTTCTTGGGTTACTTTAGGAATCATAAAATTCTTTTAGTTCTTAAATTAAACAAAGGGTTTTTGTTTTGCCTGCCAGGCAGGCTGATTGTGTTGTTGTGTTGTTGTGTAGTTGTTTGAAACCCAATGAAAAACCAAGCTTTTTAGCTTTTGTTTTGCTTAAAAAAAAAGAGGCGCAAAGGCACCTCTTTTTAGTTGATTATTTTCTAATATTCAATTCTTTGATAATCTCACGATATCTGTTGATCTCTTTTTTCTTTAAATAATCAAGAAGACTTCTTCTTTTACCTACTAACAAAACTAATGAACGCTCTGTATTATAATCATGACGATTCTTTTTTAAGTGCTCAGTTAAGTGAGAGATTCTGTAAGTGAACAAAGCGATTTGCCCTTCAGCAGATCCTGTGTTTTTTGCATTTCCTCCGTGTTTAGCGAAGATTTCTTCTTTTGTTTCTTTAGTTAAATACATGCCAATATTATTTAATGATTTTTATGTAAGAATTAAAACTGATATTTAATTCGGTGCAAACTTACATTAATTTTTTTAATTATCAATCATTTTTTAATTTGTTTTTATCCTTGATTTTCAGGGTAATGCTTTGCAATTTCTTTGTTTAGCCATACAAGGAATTCTTCATCTGCGCTTGTAAAGGCTTTAATTTTATTAGAGTCGATGTCTATTTGACCTATGTTTTCTCCGTTTACAAACAGCGGGATGACGATTTCTGATTTTACATTTATGTTGCAGGAAATATAATTGTCTTGATTTGTCACATCATCTACAATAAAGTTTTCATTACTCACTGCTACCTGACCGCAGATTCCCTTTCCGAAAGGAATGATGGTATGATCTGTTGGCTCGCCTGCAAAAGGGCCTAATATAAGTTCTTCTTTTTTTCCGTTTCTGAAATAAAAACCTACCCAGTCATAATGTGCTATCTCATCGTGTATCAGATGACAAATCTGTAAGAGCTTTTCTTCAAACAGCAGATTGTGGTTAAGAATATCGTTTGCTTTTATTTTTAATTCTTCAAAGGTCATAATATAAGCTGGTTGTTAAAATTATTTGTAAATAGGTATAAGAGTATGATAAAAAGATTAAATTTACCAAAAAATATTTTACAATAGTGTATTTCAAAAAACAGATTGCTTTTTTACTTGCAGCTTTTCTTTTGTTCTCCAATGTAGGACTGGCTGTAAATATGCATTATTGTCAGGGAAAAATTGAAACGGTAACATTGAGTTATCACTTTGCCTCATCCCCAAAGGACCATGAGCAAGATAGTCATTCCTGCTGTAAAGAGAAACCGCAGAAGGAACAGAAAAAAAAGAACTGCTGCTCAGATGAAATTGTAAAAAAGGTGGGTGATCAGGTTATCGTTAAAGTATTAAACTTTCATGTAGATGCTTATGTGCCTTCGGGCTATTCTTCTTTCTTTTTTAATGTAACTGCTACTGAGTTTATTCCCCAAAATACATTTACTGCTTTTTATATAGATAAAAATGCACCACCGCTTTTCAAACTTTACCAACAATTTTTATTATACGCATAAGTACCGTTTTTTCAATCACAGATAGTTTATTGATTAACTTTAAGTATGTTTATAATGAAATATTATATGATGCTGTGCCTGTTGGTTCTTTCTTTGAATCTGCAAGCACAGGATGTATTGAAAGGTAAGGTTGTAGATGAGAAAAATCAACCCCTTTCTTCAGTGGCAGTGATGTTTGCTGATGCTTCTTTTGGTGTTGAAACCGATGAAGAAGGAAAATTTGAAATTCCGTATGTGGAAGAGAGTATTCTCTCAGTTTCCTATGTAGGTTTTATTACCCGGGAAATAAAAGTGGTATCTGCAGATGATCTGTTGATTCAGTTGAAGACTGAGGATACGTTAGATGAACTGGTTATCGCTGCCCGTCGGAAAAATACTCAGAGATCTCTGACATCCAATACCAATACAATAACCATGAATAGCGGAGAATTGCTCAAGGCTGCCTGTTGTAATCTTGCGGAGTCTTTCGAGACCAATCCATCTATTGATGTCAATTTTTCTGATGCGGTTTCTGGTAGTAAGCAAATAAAAATGTTGGGACTTACAAGTCCGTATATATTAATAGCTGAAGAGAATATTCCTACTGTAAGAGGAGCGTCTCAGGCCTATGGTTTGTCTTTTATCCCGGGTACATGGGTAGAGAGTATTCAGATAACCAAAGGTGCAGGAAGTGTTGTAAATGGGTATGAAAGTATTTCAGGGCAAATCAATACTGAATTGATTAAACCAGCTAATGATATTCCCTTTTATTTGAATCTTTACGGTTCTACTGATGCCCGCTTCGAAATCAATGCTCATTTTAATGAGAAAATTTCAGACAAATGGAGTTCTAGTTTATTTGTACATGGCAACAGCAGGGTAAAAAAGAACGATATGAATCACGATGGATTTTTAGACAATCCGTTGGGGAGTCAGATCAATGTGATGAATCGTTGGCAATATATCAATATGGAGAAAGGTTGGGTCGCTTTTCTAACGGCTCGCTATATGAAAGACGAAAAGCAGACAGGTGAAACTGCTTTTGACAAAGATAAGGATAAACTGTCAACTGTATTATGGGGTTCTGAAATCAATACTGATAAGTTTGACGCTAATGCAAAAATCGGCTATGTTTTTCCGGATCAGCCCTATAAAAGTTTTGGTTGGCAAAACTCATTCAGTTATCACAAACAAAATTCGTATTACGGGTTGAATCAGTTTGATATTACGCAAAGAAGTATTTATTCTAATTTTATCTATAGTTCTATCATCAGCAATACCATGCATACTTTCTCTACCGGGGCTAATTTTGTATATGATAATTATAGTGAAGATGTTGTCAATTTCGGATCTGTGAATTACGACAGAACGGATAATTCTGTAGGTGCTTTTTTTGAATATACCTATGATAATGCAGATAATTTTGCTTTGGTATTAGGGTTGCGTGCCGATCAGTCTAACCGTTTAGGTTTATTTGCTACACCAAGATTACATATGCGCTATAATCCATGGGATAAAGCCGTTTTGAGAGCGTCAGCAGGAAGAGGAAAGCGCATTGCAAACATCTTTGCAGAAAATCAATATCTGTTTGCGAGTTCCCGAAAGTTTAATATAATGGACGAAGGAGGAAAAGCATACGGGATGAATCCTGAGATTGCATGGAATTACGGAATCAGCTTTTCACAGGGATTTTTACTTTTCGGAAGAAACACAGAGATTGCATTCGATTTCTACAGAACAGATTTTCAGAATCAAATCGTAGTAGATATTGATCAATCTGCACGTAGTGTTAACTTTTATAATCTGGAAGGAGCTTCATTTGCGAATTCCTTTCAGTTTGATGTAACGTATAATCTGGCTAAACACTTAAATATCCGTTCGGCTTATAAATATTATGATATACAGACAGATTATAAATCAGGTACACTTGAACGTCCTTTGCAGGCAAAACATCGTTTCTTTACTAATATAGAGTTTGAAACGCATCAGACGGAAAGAGGCGGTTCATGGAAGTTTGATGCGACATGGAATTGGTTAGGTAAGCAACGATTGCCTTATACAGGTGATAATCTCGCTGAAAATCAGTTGCCATCTTATACCAATCCTTTTTCTACAATAAATGCACAGATTACAAAAGTTTTTTCAGAACGTCTTGAAGTGTATGTAGGAGGGGAGAATATAGGTAACTATCAGCAAAACAGGGTGATATTAGGAGCAGATGATCCCTTTGGTTCAAATTTTGATAGTACTATTGTGTATGCTCCTATTTTCGGACAAATGTATTATGCAGGTCTGAGATTTAAAATAAAATAAAATTTAAAAAATAATAAAATGAAAAATTTAGTAATGATAGTATTAGTTGCTTTATTTAGTTTAACAGCAACAGCTCAGGAAAAGAAAAATAAAAATGCAAAACACGATATCGAAGTGAAAGGAAACTGTGATATGTGTAAAAAGCGTATTGAGAAAGCTGCCTTTGGTGTAAAGGGTGTAAAGTCGGCAGAATGGCATTCAGATGACCAGACCCTGCATTTGATATTAAATGAAGAAAAAACCTCTGCTTTAGAGGTACAGAAAGCAGTAGCACAAGTGGGACATGATACGAGAGATGTTAAAGCTCCGCAAAAAACGTATGACGAGCTTCACGGTTGTTGTCAATACGACAGATAAATAAATTTATGAATGAAAAAGCCTGGCTCTCGCCAGGCTTTTTTAATGTTCATATTTTTTGACTTCTTCTAATTGGTCAAGTTCTTCGGGAGTGAATATGGTATAATTTACTTTAAACGTTTTTCCTTTTGGAATTTCCAGTGAAAATCCGCCTGTTCCGAAACCATCTAATACATCCAGTTCAAACTGAGCATTTTTCCAATATTCAAAGAGGTCTCTGTCAATCCAGAAATCAAATCCGGAAATCTGTCCAATGCATACGTCATTTAAACGCGGATAGTATCCACCTTTTGTAAAGCACATCGGCTGAGTGCCTTCACAGCATCCGCCCGCCTGATAAAACATGAGCGGTCCATGTTCTGCTTCCAGTTCTTTTATTAATTCCAGTGCTTTTTCCGTTGCTTTTAAACGTTTTACTGATCCCATAAGTTTGTGATTAAAAGAAACCTAATTTTTTCTTGTCATAAGAAATAAGAAGGTTCTTTGTTTGCTGATAATGATTGAGCATCATCTTATGATTTTCGCGTCCGATACCCGATTGTTTGTATCCTCCGAACGGAGCGCCTGCAGGATAGCTATGGTATTGATTTATCCAAACACGTCCTGCCTGAATAGCTCTCGGAATCTGATACAGTTGATGTGCATCTCTTGTCCATACCCCGGCTCCTAATCCATAAATAGTGTCATTGGCGATTTCCAGTGCTTCCGCTTCATCTTTAAAAGTAGTTACTGCTAATACAGGTCCGAAAATTTCCTCCTGAAATACACGCATTTTATTGTGTCCTTTTAACAATGTAGGTTTTATGTAATATCCGTTTTCTATGGAACCTCCCAAATGATTTGCTTCTCCGCCGATAAGAACTTCTGCACCTTCTTCTTTTCCTAATTTTATATAATTCAGAATCTTGTCATATTGAACTTTAGAGGCCTGAGCTCCTATCATGGTCGTTACATCCAAAGGATTCCCGGCTTTAATTGCTTTTACTCTTTCAAGAACTCTTTCAATAAATTTATCGTAAATAGATTCCTGAATTAACAAACGGGAAGGGCATGTACATATTTCTCCCTGATTAAGAGCAAATAAAACAGCTCCTTCAATTGCTTTGTCAAGAAATTCATCATCATGATCCATTACAGATTCAAAGAATACGTTAGGAGATTTTCCTCCTAATTCTAAAGTAACCGGTATGATGTTTTCTGTGGCATACTGCATAACCAATCTTCCTGTAGCAGTAGAACCTGTAAAAGCAGCTTTAGCTACTTTGGGATTCGTAACTAACTTTTGCCCTAATTCAGCTCCAAAACCGTTAACGATATTTACTACACCGGCTGGAAGTAAGTCCTTGATAAGGTCCATAAGCACTAAAATAGAGATAGGTGTGCTTTCTGCGGGTTTCAGAACTACGCAGTTTCCTGCAGCCAATGCAGGTGCCAATTTCCAAACCGCCATCAAAATCGGGAAGTTCCATGGAATGATTTGCGCAACTACTCCTAATGGTTCATTAACAATGAGAGATACAGTATTGCTGTCTAATTCTGATAAAGAACCTTCTTCTGCACGGATAACGCCTGCAAAATATCTGAAATGGTCAATTGCCAGTGGTAAATCTGCGTTTAATGTTTCGCGTATTGGTTTTCCGTTATCAGTAGTTTCTACTGCTGCCAGATATTCTAAATTTTCTTCTAACCTGTCTGCGATTTTATTTAAAATGATGCTTCTTTGAGTAGAAGACGTCTTTCCCCAGGTTTTAAAAGCCTCGGTTGCAGCGTCAACTGCAAGTTCCAAATCCTCTCCGCTTGAATGGGCTGCTTTAGTCATTACAGAACCATCGAGTGGAGTGATAACATCAAAATATTTTCCTTTAACCGGAGGTACAAATTTTCCGTTGATAAAATTGTCGTAGTGAGACTTGAATTCAGGTCTGTCGTAAACTGTTTTATTATTCATAATATAAAGTATATTGGGTTTCTTTACAATTTAAGGATATTTGATAGGAAAACGACTTAATCTATGTTAAGTTTTTTGTAAAAAAAAGACCTGATAAAATATCAGGTCTCTCTGTAAGAATAAGTTAGGATATGATTACATCATCCCCGGCATACCTCCGCCCATTGGCATTTGGTTACCGCCTTCTTCCTTAATATCTACTAATGCACACTCAGTTGTTAAGATCATTCCGGATACTGATGCAGCATTTTCTAAAGCAACACGGGTTACTTTTTTCGGATCAATAATTCCTGCTGACAACATATCTACATATTCATCTGTTTTTGCATTATATCCGAAATTACCTTCTCCTTCAGAAACTTTTGCCACGATAACAGAACCTTCTAAACCTGCATTTTCAACAATGGTTCTCAATGGTGATTCAATAGCACGGGCTACAATCTGAATTCCTGTTTTTTCATCCGGGTTTAATGCTTGGATGCTTTCCAGTGATTTTTTAGCTCTTAATAGCGCAACACCACCACCTGCAACGATACCTTCTTCTACCGCAGCACGCGTAGCATGTAAAGCATCATCTACTCGGTCTTTTTTCTCTTTCATTTCTACTTCAGAAGCAGCTCCTACATAAAGTACGGCTACACCACCTGCTAATTTAGCAAGACGTTCCTGAAGTTTTTCTTTGTCATAATCAGAAGTTGTAGTTTCTAACTGTGCTTTTATCTGGTTTACTCTGTTTTTGATTAAATCCGGAGAACCAGCACCATTAACAATGGTTGTATTGTCTTTGTCGATAGAAACTTTTTCAGCTGTTCCTAACATTTCAAGAGTGGCATTTTCTAAATTGTATCCGCTTTCTTCAGCGATTACAGTTCCGCCGGTTAAAATAGCGATGTCTTCTAACATTGCTTTTCTTCTGTCTCCGAATCCAGGTGCTTTTACAGCAGCGATTTTCAATGCTCCGCGTAGTTTGTTTACTACAAGGGTAGATAAAGCTTCTCCGTCTACATCTTCAGCAATGATTAACAAAGGTTTTCCTGATTGTGCTACAGGTTCTAATACAGGAAGTAATTCTTTTAAAGAGGAGATTTTTTTATCGTATAATAAAATGTACGGGTTATCAAATTCCGTTTCCATTTTTTCAGGGTTTGTAACGAAATATGGAGATAAGTACCCTCTGTCAAACTGCATACCTTCTACTACATCTACATAAGTATCAGTTCCTTTTGCTTCTTCAACAGTGATAACACCTTCTTTTCCAACTTTGCCAAAAGCAGTTGCGATTAATTCACCGATAACTTCGTCATTATTAGCAGAAATAGAAGCTACCTGTTTGATTTTGTCAGTTGTAGATCCTACTTCCTGTGATTGATTTTTTAAATCTGCAACAATAGCCTCAACCGCTTTGTCAATACCTCTTTTTAAATCCATAGGGTTGGCTCCGGCTGCTACGTTTTTAAGCCCTTCTTTTACAATTGCCTGAGCTAAAACAGTTGCCGTTGTTGTTCCGTCTCCTGCCAGATCGTTGGTTTTAGAAGCTACCTCTTTTACCATCTGAGCTCCCATGTTTTCAAGAGTATCTGCTAATTCTACCTCTTTTGCTACTGAAACTCCATCTTTTGTTACATGAGGAGCTCCGAAAGATTTAGAAATGATAACGTTACGTCCTTTAGGACCTAAAGTTACTTTTACTGCATTTGCCAATGCGTCTACACCGCGTTTTAATCCGTCACGTGCTTCAATATCGAATTTTATCTCTTTTGCCATTTTTTAAATTTTTAATTTTAACTATTCTTTTTTTAGAAAATTTAGATAATTGCAAGAATGTCATCTTCACGCATGATCAGATAATCTTTGTTCTCAAATTTTAAATCTGTTCCTGCATATTTTCCGTATAAAACAGTGTCGCCAACTTTAACGGTTAACGGTTCGTCTTTTTTTCCGTTCCCTACAGCAACAACAGTTCCTTTTTGTGGCTTTTCTTTCGCTGTATCAGGAATAATAATTCCCGAAGCTGTTTGTGTTTCTGCCGCAGCCGGTTCAATAATCACCCGGTCTGAAAGTGGTTTAATGTTTAGTGCCATAATGAAAATTTTTATGTTTATTTATTTGACTTTTATTTTTGTGTTTATCATTTTCATAAAGTATGCCATTCCAATTTTATGACAGAATGGGATAAAAAAAATGCCAGCATGTCAGTGCTGGCATTGTTATTTTTTTGAATAACGGATTTTAGTTTGCTGGTGTCTGTGGCGTTTCTGCTGGTGCAGGTTGACCTTGCGGAGCTGCTACAGGTGCTGCAGGTATGGTTGCAGCATTCGGATCTAAAATTTTAGAATCGTTGTTGTAACCGGATGTAAAGCTTAAACTTGATAACAAAATTAACCCGATTAATATGGCTGCTAAAGTCCAGGTACTTTTGTCAAGGAATTTATTTGTGTTTTGTACACCTCCAATATTGGTTGAACCTCCTAATGAAGAATCAAGACCACCTCCTTTAGGGTTTTGAATCATTATAACAATGATTAATAAAAGGGATACGATGGTTATTAGTACTAAAAAGATTGTAAACGTATTCATTTTTTAACTATTATAGTTTTGTAACATTTTAATATTGGAAATTCGGTCTGCAAATAAACTACTTTTTTCTGGATATTTCAAAATTAATATTTCATAAGCTTGAATTGCTTTTTGATATTTTTTTTGTTCCAGGTATATTTTTGCAAGGGTTTCGGTCATTAAAAAAGATTGGTCATCCTCGTTTTTCTCAATAAATACAGGCACTGAAGACATGTTTTTATTAGGGATTATTTTAGGATTTGTTTCAATAAAGCGATTGATAAGCTCTTCTTTTTTTCTTTTCTCTTCTTGAAGTTTTTCTTCTTTTTGTGGTTCAATAGCTTCCGTTTCCTCTTCTTTTCTTTTTATTGGCTCTGCTTTTGTCAGTTGCAGCCACTCAGAGAAAGAATGTTTTTCGGCTGAAGTAAATTCAATTGGAGTACCGATTTCTAATTTTTCTTCCAGTGTTTCAACAGAAGTAACTACAGTCTCTTCATCTTCTGACAAAATATCCTCCTTTTTTTCTTCAGGCTGTGTGATTTCTTCTGTTATGAGTGTCTTGTTTGCATCTCTCTGTTCGAGTTTGGACAAGATGAGAGGCTCTTTTTCTTCGTTTTCTATATATGCAAGAGTTGATAAAATTGATTTTTCAATCGATTCTTCAAGTGTGATCTCTGGTTTTTTAGTAATCAGATAATCTTCATCAATAACTTCGACATTTTCGATATTGAGGGGCTTGTACACCGTGAAATTTTCAGAAATAATAAAATCAAACAACACATCACGATCGGTAGTATAAGCAGCTGTTTTTTTGAGCTCGCTGTTATATAAGTGATTTCTTTGGGAATGCAATCCTTTTAGATACAAGGCACGAACAGATTGTAAATAAGGATACCGCTCAATAATCTGTGTGAAGTATTGATTGTCGTTCTCATTTACCGACTCAGGATGGTTGAGTTTATTGATTAAATCTGTTAGCTGCATATTCTTACCATTTTGCTAAGGAAGCATTGAAAACATCCTGTGTTATTCTTTCGTATATTTCGTCAATGGCACCATTTAACCGCGCGCCTATCAATTGTTCATTTGCCGGATAATCGTAAAAGTGGGAAAAAGATTGTTCAAAATCATCTTCCGGTTTGTTTTTGTTGGTAAAACGTACTCTTATGGAAATGTACAGTCTGTTTTGAGCTGCTGTCTGATCAGCTGTAGCGGTCATAGGTGAGATACGGTATTCTGTAATTTCACCTTCATAAACCAGATCAGCATTGGTATTGGTAAGTGTCAGCACGGTTTGATTCTGAATCAGATCCTGAAGAGCAACCGTAAAGGTTCTTTCAATACCGGGTTCTACCAGTGTAGCATTGTTAAGAAAATTGTTGACCTGGAAAGATACCGCATCAATTTTACCTGTTCCTGTAAAATTGTATACAGAGCAACTGTTGAGCAAAAGGCTGAAAAAAAGGATAAGTGCCAGTGGCTGATATTTTTTTAATATTTTATAAATCATATTGTTTGATTTTTCTATAGAGGGTTCTTTCAGAAATACCCAGCTCTTCTGCTGCAATTTTTCTTTTTCCGTTATTGCGTTCCAAAGCTCTTTTGATCAGTTGAATTTCGCGTTCATCCAGACGAAGGTTTTCTTCGTCATCTACTGTCTCTGCAATAAGATAATGACTGTCATCATCCTCTTCTTCCGTTTCGGGATTGATAAAGTTAGGATTTTTATGATTGTTTTCTATAGGTAAAGCAATGTTTGTATGGTCTGCTGTTTCGGGCATGTCTTCTTTTTGACCGTATATGCGCTGAATCAGATTTTTATTGGTTTCCTGAACATTTGATGAATTGCCGTTTTTCATCAATTCCAAAGTCAATTTCTTAAGGTCGTTTAAATCGCTCTTCATGTCAAAGAGTACCTTGTACAGAATTTCACGTTCATTGCTAAAATCACTTTCAGACTTTTTGCTTTCAATTAAGGAAGGCAGTTGCTTATTTCTGTTAGGTAAATAAGATTGGATGATGGAGAGCGTAATATCTCTCTTGGTTTCAATGACGGATATCTGCTCAGCAATATTTCGGAGCTGACGTATGTTACCATCCCAACGGTATTGCTTAAGATATTCTGCCGCCTGTTCATCCAGTTTAATAGGAGGCATTTTGTATTTATGAGCAAAATCTGCAGAAAACTTTCGAAATAGTAAATGAATGTCTTCACCGCGTTCCCGTAAGGGCGGCAGATTTATTTCTATGGTGCTTAAACGGTAATAGAGGTCTTCTCTGAATTTCCCTTTTTCAATAGCCTCCATCATTTTTACATTGGTTGCGGCTATAATACGCACATCCGTTTTTTGGACTTTGGAGGAACCTACTTTTATAAATTCACCGTTTTCGAGTACACGAAGTAATCTTACTTGTGTTGTTAAAGGAAGTTCACCAACTTCATCCAGAAAAATGGTACCTCCGTCTGCTACTTCAAAATAACCTTCCCGATTTCCTACAGCACCCGTAAAAGCTCCTTTTTCGTGTCCGAATAGCTCGGAATCTATAGTTCCTTCCGGAATAGCGCCACAGTTTACTGCAATATATTTTCCGTGTTTACGGTGAGATAATGAATGAATTATCTTTGGAATATTTTCTTTTCCAACACCGCTTTCTCCGGTTACGAGTACCGAAATATCTGTCGGAGCTACCTGAATCGCTTTTTCAATTGCACGGTTCAGCTTCGGGTCGTTTCCTATGATTTCAAAACGTTGTTTGATGGCTTGAATTGATTCCATTTTATTGTTTAAACAGTTTAATGTTGCATTTCTGAATATCCTATAGCTTCTCCGATGAGAGTGGCAGAAGTACAATCTGTCACCTGAACGTTTACAAAATCACCGACTTTATAAGTTCCTTTCGGGAAAACAACTACTGTATTATGGGAATTTCTTCCTGACCAGTACTCATCAGAACGTTTGGACGCTTTTTCAATCAAAACTTCTACGGTTTGACCTACAAAACGTTGTGTTTGTTCCAAAGCAATTCTTTGCTGTAGATCCACAATTTCCTGTAAGCGGCGTTTTTTTATAGCTTCAGGCACATCATCTTCCAGTTTTCTTGCTGCCAGTGTTCCGGGTCTTTCTGAATAGGCAAACATATATCCGAAGTCATAACGTACATATTCCATTAAGGATAAGGTGTCTTTATGGTCTTCTTCTGTTTCTGTCGGAAAACCTGTAATCATGTCCTGTGAAAGTGAACAATCAGGAATGATTCTTTTGATGTTATCTACTAATGCCATGTACTCTTCACGTGTATGCTGGCGGTTCATTTCATGTAGAATCCTTGTGCTTCCTGACTGAACCGGCAGGTGAATGTATTTACAGATATTATGATGTTTGGCAATGATATGTAAGACTTCTTCATGCATATCCTGCGGATTGGATGTTGAAAATCTGAAACGCATTTTAGGATACGCTGTTGCGCACATATCAAGTAGGTTAGCAAAGTCTACTGCTGTTGCTTTTTGCATATCGGTAGCTTTAACGTAATCTTTTTTAAGGCCACCCCCATACCATAAATAGCTGTCGACATTCTGCCCTAAAAGTGTTACTTCTTTAAATCCTTTTTCATGGAGTTCTTTTATTTCCTGCATAATGCTTTGAGGATCGCGACTGCGTTCTCTGCCTCGTGTAAAAGGAACAACGCAGAACGTACACATATTGTCGCATCCGCGTGTGATAGATACAAAAGCAGTAACACCGTTTGAATTTAATCGTACAGGAGCAATGTCTCCATAAGTTTCCTCTTTGGATAAAATTACGTTTATAGCATCACGTCCTTCTCCTACCTCTTTTAATAAGTTGGGCAGGTCTTTATAAGCATCAGGTCCTACTACCATATCTACAATCTTTTCTTCTTCAAGAAACTGACTTTTCAAACGTTCCGCCATACACCCCAATACTCCCACTTTCATAGAAGGATTGATTTTTTTTACAGCATTATATTTTTCAAGACGTTTGCGAACGGTCTGTTCGGCTTTGTCACGTATAGAACAGGTATTTACCAATACTAAATCAGCTTCTTCAAGATTTTGGGTTGTATTGTATCCTTCATTTGCTAATATAGAAGCAACGATTTCACTATCAGAAAAATTCATCTGACATCCGTAACTCTCAATAAATAACTTTTTTGAGTTATTTGAGTTTTGCTCTAAAACCAATGTGGTTCCCTGTTTGTTTTCTTCAATAATCTTTTCCATAAACCAGATAAATGGGTGCTAATCAATTTGCAAAGATACGATATAATTTTTCTTTATGACAAGATGTCAGCGTGAGTTTTGGATTTTTTTGCGGATATTTAGAGCGGTTTTAAAGTAATGGGGATGGAGCAATTTTTAAAAAAACTACACATATATATATAGGTGTATGGTTTCAAATAAAAAAAATCCCATACTTTTGCCAAACTAAAACGTGAAGAATGGCAAAAAATTTAGTGATTGTGGAGTCGCCGGCAAAGGCAAAGACAATAGAAAAGTTTTTAGGAAAAGATTATCAGGTAGAATCCAGTTTCGGTCATATTGCCGATTTACCTTCTAAAGAGATAGGGGTAGATGTGGAAAATAATTTTAAACCAAAGTATGAAGTTTCTACAGATAAAAAAGCAGTAGTAAAAAAACTAAAAGACTTAGCAAAAAAAGCTGATTTGGTTTGGTTGGCTTCCGATGAGGATCGTGAAGGAGAAGCTATTGCCTGGCATTTGGCAGAAGAACTGAATTTAAAAGACGAGAATACACGTAGAATTGTTTTTCATGAAATCACGAAAACAGCTATTAACAAAGCTATAGATAACCCAAGAAAAATAGATTACAACCTGGTCAATGCACAGCAGGCACGTCGTGTCTTAGACCGTCTTGTGGGATATGAACTCTCTCCTATATTATGGAAGAAAGTAAGAACAGGTTTGTCAGCAGGAAGGGTACAGTCAGTATCTGTTCGTTTGATTGTAGAGCGTGAAAAAGAAATTAATGCCTTTACAACAGAAAGCTCTTTTAGTATAACGGCAGAGTTTCAGACAACAAAAGGCAAGATTTTTAAAGCAAAGCTGCCTAAGAACTTTAAAACACAACAAGAAGCAGAGTCCTTCTTAAAGCAAAATATAGGAGCGCAGTTTAAGGTTAGTGCACTGGAGACAAAACCGACTAAGAAGTCTCCGGCTGCACCTTTTACTACTTCTACTTTACAGCAGGAAGCTGCACGTAAATTATATTATTCTGTTGGACAGACAATGATGTTAGCACAAAGGTTATATGAAAGCGGACTCATTACTTATATGAGAACGGATAGTGTTAATCTTTCTCAGGAAGCTATGCAGGCTGCCGAAGCAGAAATTATCCGTTCTTACGGAAAAGAGTTCAGTAAACCACGGGTTTATACAACAAAAGCAAAAGGCGCTCAGGAAGCTCACGAAGCCATAAGACCTACTGATATGTCTAAACACAGTGTCAGTATTGATAGAGATCAGGCTCGTTTATACGATCTGATATGGAAAAGAACACTGGCTTCACAGATGAGTGATGCGGCTTTGGAAAGAACCAATGTAACAATTGTAGCAGATAAACATAATGATCATTTTTCTGCAACAGGAGAAGTGTTGTTATTTGAAGGATTTTTGAAAGTTTATCTTGAAGGACATGATGACGAAGATGAAGAACAGGAAGGAATGTTGCCTGCATTGATTGTCAATGAAAAACTTGATAATAATGCTATTATTGCTACTCAGCGTTTTTCCCGACCTCCAGCACGGTATACAGAGGCTTCATTGGTAAAAAAACTGGAAGAATTAGGAATCGGTAGACCTTCTACTTATGCACCGACTATTTCTACAATCATTGCGCGTAATTATGTTGAAAAAGGAAATGCTGAAGGAATAGAACGAAATTATGAAGTTATGCAGCTGATTGACGGAGTAATAAAAGCATCTGTGCAAACAGAAAAAGTAGGTGCTGATAAAGGAAAGTTGATTCCTACTGATATCGGTATTATTGTAACCGACTTTTTGGTAAAAAACTTTTCGGCTATTCTCGATTATAATTTTACAGCTAAAGTTGAAGAAGATTTTGATGCGATTGCAGAAGGAAATGAGGACTGGACCAAAATGATGAATGATTTTTACAGTCATTTTCATCCTGTAGTACTCGATGTGGAAAAGAATGCTGAACGGGAATCCGGTGAACGGATATTAGGTAAGGATCCAAAATCAGGAAAACCAGTACTTGTGAGATTGGGTAAATTTGGTCCTATGGCACAGATAGGGGATATTGAAGATGAAGAGAAACAATATGCAAGCCTGCGTCCTGATCAGAATATCGGAAATATTTCTCTGGAGGAAGCATTGACTTTATTTTTGCTTCCCAAAAATTTAGGATTGTATAAAGATGAAGAGGTTGAGGTAAATAATGGTAGATTCGGACCTTATGTGCGTTTTGGGAAAATGTTTATTTCGTTGCCAAAAGGAGAAGAGCCGCTTGATGTAACTCTTGACAGAGCCATTGAGCTTATTAAAGAAAAAGAAAAAGCAGATGCGCCTATCGCAACTTATAATTCTTTGCCTGTGCAAAAAGGTGTTGGGCGTTTTGGTCCGTTTATCAAATGGAATAATATGTTTATCAATGTAAATAAAAAATACAATTTTGATCATTTATCTCAGGCAGATATCAACGAGTTGATTGAAGATAAGATACAGAAAGAAAAAGATAAAGTTATTCATAACTGGGAAGAGGAAGGAATTCGCGTTGAAAAAGCCCGTTGGGGACGATCTGTTGTGCTTAAAGGAAAGATAAAAATAGAGCTAAGTAAAGATGTTGATGCGGCGGCACTGGATCTCGAATCGGTTAAGAAAATGATAGAAGCAAAAGAGCCTGCCAAAAAAACAGCGGCTAAAAAGACAACCACTAAAACAGCTGCAAAAAAGAGTCCTGCCAAAAAAGCAACTGCCAAAAAAGCGACCGTTAAAAAGAAATAGTATATGAATTATGAATTTTTAAAACCTGTTTCTGCAAATTTGCTGGTATATCTATCTGATCTTCCGGTAAATACGGTAGGTGAAAAGCTGCTATTGCATACCCCGGATCATTTTCCAGATCTGGAAGGGATACAATTGGCTCTTATTACTGTTAATGATTCAAGGGGATTGAATGCTAAAGGAGACAAGGTTAACTTCGATGCTTTTCGTAAAAACTGGTATGGATTATTTCCCGGAAACTGGAGTGCTATAATGGCAGATCTTGGTACAATAGATGCAGGTGAAACGCTCAATGATACGTATTTTGTTGTGAAGAGCATAGTGGCAGATTTGCTGCATAAAAACATTTTACCAGTTATTATCGGCGGCTCGCAGGATCTAACTTATGCGATATATCGTGCGTACGACAGATTGGAGCAAATGGTGAATCTTGTTGCTGTTGACAGTAAAATAGATGTTGTTTCGGATGTCATAAACCCTTCAGAATCTTTTCTGACTAAAATAATAATGGAGGAACCTAATAACCTGTTGAACTATGCTAACATAGGTTATCAGACCTATTATAATTCCCAGGAGGAGATAGATCTTATTGATAAATTATACTTCGAATCTTACCGATTAGGTGAAGTTGCTTCTAATATAGCGCTTGCAGAACCTATATTAAGAGATGCAGATATTGTAAGTGTGGATATCCATGCGGTAAAATCTGCTGATATGGGTTATTTTTCAAAATTTAATCCGAACGGATTTGATGGAAGGGAAATTTGTGCATTAGCAAGATATTCAGGACTAAGCGATAAAGTTAGTAGTTTCGGAATTTTCAATATTGACACTATTTCTGCTGAAAGTTTGTTAATTACACAAATTTTGTGGTATTTTGTTGAAGGATTCAACTTCAGAGTCAATGAATATCCTTACATTAGCAAAAAAACATATTTCAAATATAATGTTTTACTTGACGATCAGGAACTTGTATTTTACAAGAGCGATGTTTCTGATAGATGGTGGATAGAAATTGATCAGGCAATTTATAAAGAGGGTGGAAGAAAAGTTTTATTTCCATGTTCTTACGAAGATTATATTTCCGCTACAAATCAGGTAATTCCGGAAAGATGGTGGAAAGCGATCAAAAAAATGATTGATTGATAAGAAAAAATACAAGTGTTAAATAAAATTTAAATTTTTTTTTATTTTCTTTGTATAATTCAAAATAAATAAATAGGTTTACGCTTTAGAAAAAAATTATAAATAAACCCCGATTAATATATGAAGAAGTTCATTACACTTACAGCGGTTATTTCATTGTTGTTCAGTTGTGGTTCAGGAGATAGAGGTGAAGTTCTAAATGGAGTTCAAGGTAAACGTTGGGTTACCGAAAAACCTCAGGGAATGGCTTTTGTTCCAGGAGGATCCTTTACAATGGGTAAAACGCATGAAGACCTATTGGGAGCGGAAGATGCTCCTCCAACATTAAAGACCGTTGGTTCGTTTTATATGGATGAGACAGAGGTTACAAATAATCAGTACCGTAAGTTTGTTGAATTTGTAAAAGATTCAATCGTTAGAACAAAATTAGCTATTATGGCTGATGAGATGGGGATGGATGCAGCAGCAGGAGGTATAGGAGCTTTTGCTTTTTTACCGGAAGAAGATCCTTCTTTGAATCAGAACCAATCTGCGTATGATCGTTATATGTATGACAATTACTATAGTATGGCGATGGACACAGATGAGTATGCCGGAAGAAGATTGAATAAAAGAGCCCGAATCATAACTAATCCACAAAGATATCCGGATGAGTACTATGTTGAAGTGATGGATTCATTATATATTAAAGCTGATAATAATACAAAAGGTTTGACTACGTTTGATGTAGCTAAACTGAACTTCAAATATTCATGGTTTGATAAAGAAGCGAATGTTCGTGATAATGTAACAAGTCCGAGAGATCGTAAAGCAAAATATCTTAAAACCGAAATTGTAAACGTTTATCCTGATACAACAAGATGGGCAAAAGATTTTAGCTACTCGTACAATGAGCCGATGTTAAATGAATATTTCTGGCATGAAGCATACGGAGAGTATCCTGTTGTTGGAGTTAACTGGAATCAGGCCAAAGCATTTACAGCTTGGAGAACGCTTTATAAAAATACTTATTTAAAATCGCGCAGAGCCAATCATACACTAAACGAATACCGTTTACCAACAGAAGAAGAATGGGAATATGCTGCTCGTGGAGGAATCCAAAACGCAATGTACCCATGGGGTGGTCCTTATATGACCGATGAGAAAGCTTGTTTCTTGGCTAACTTCAAGCCGGACAGAGGTAATTTCGCAGATGACGGAGCATTGTATACTGCTGAAGCAAGATCTTACAAACCAAACGGATACAATTTGTATAATATGGCAGGTAATGTGGCAGAGTGGACCGCTACAACATACGATCAGGCATCTTATGTAATGAATGCTTCACTTAAGCCAAAGTCAAAAGAATCATTAAATCCTTTGAAAGTAGTTAGAGGAGGTTCATGGAGAGATCCGGCTTATTTCTTACAGGTAGCTACACGTGATAAAGAGAATGCGGATTCCGCAAAAAGTTTTATCGGGTTTAGAGTTGTTGTTGCAGCACCGGATCCTTTATTACAGTCGACTTCTCCAAGAAGCGGAAGAAGTGGCAGATAAAAATTAACTAAATTACTATTTATTATATTATTAAAATTAACAGATTAGAATTATGGCAATACCGAAAAAAGTAATGAACTTCTGCTATGGAATGGGTGCGGCAGTTGTAATTGTTGGAGCTTTGTTTAAAATTACACATATTGAGTTGGGGCCGTTAAATGGAAACAATATGTTGACTGTTGGATTATTGGTAGAGGCATTGATTTTTGCAATATCTGCTTTTGAACCAGTTGATGATGAGTTTGATTGGTCAAGAGTTTATCCTGAATTAAAAGGTGGTGAGCCAAGACAAATGCAGGTTTCAACAGGTGGGTTTTCTGGGTCTTCTGTAGTAACAGGGACAGGATCAGGATCAGCCGTTTCTGGTTCAGGTTTTGCAGGTAGTGGAAATGCAAATTTCTCAGGAGGTTCTGGTTATTCAGGTGGTGGAGCAGTGATTGCTACTTCAGAAGAAAGAACGTTATTGTCAGAAAAATTAGATAAGATCTTAAAAGATGCTAAAATTGACGGGCAATTAATGGAAAGCTTGAGCAACAGCATTCGAAACTTCGAGGCAGCTGCTAAAGGAATTGCGCCTACAGTAGATGCAGTAGCATCATCTAACAGATATGCAGAAGAAATGAGTACAGCTGCTTCACAGTTAGAGTCGTTAAACGCAATGTATAAATCACAGTTAGAAAGCGCTACAAGAAATGCTGATATCAACAAAGAAGTGGCAGAAAATAACTTTAAATTAAAAGAACAAATGCAGTCGTTGACTTCTAATTTGTCAACTTTGAATGCAGTATATGGTGGAATGTTATCTGCTATGGGTAAAACTGCTAATTAGTATTAATCTATTAAAATCTAATTAGAGAAATTATGGCAGGAGGAAAACAAACCCCAAGACAAAAAATGATTAACCTGATGTATTTAGTGTTCATCGCTATGATGGCTCTGAATATGTCTAAGGAAGTGCTTTCTGCTTTTGGTTTAATGAACGAAAAGTTTGAAAATACTAATGAAGCTGCGACTATGGTCAACACTGGCCTTTTAGAAGGTTTAGAGATTAAAGCTTCTGACGATCCTACTCGTTATAAAGAGCCTTACCAAAAAGCACAACAGATAAGTAAGCTTTCAAATGATTTCTATAATTATTTAGGAACGCTTAAAACATCGATTACCGAAAAATTGGTATTGACCGATGATAACAAATTGCCTTATGAACAAATGGATAAAGGGGAGGTAATTGATTCTGGATGGTTTATTGGAGATAAGTATAGTGATAAAGGAAATGAAATCATCTCTAAATTTAATCAATATAGAGAAGAAGTTAAGAAAGTTTTAGGTACAGATGTAAGCTACAAATTCTTAACACAGAATCTGGATCAGAAATTCAATACGGACGATGTAAAAGATTCGCAGGGAATTGTAAAACCTTATTTGGACTATCACTATAAAGGTTTCCCTTCCATCGCTTCTTTGGCTAAATTATCTGCTTTGCAGAATGATGTAAAAGAAATTGAAAATGAAGCTTATAACCTGTTTTTAGGAAATTCTTTGAAACAAGCGGCTTCTATGAAAAATTACCAGGCATTTGTAATCACTGATAAATCGGTTTATTTCTCTGGAGAACCAATCAAAGGAAAAGTAGTTTTAGGACGTTTTGATAAGTCAACTGTACCAACTGAAGTTATAGTTAACGGAAGTAAAATTAATTTATCAAACGCAAATGCTTTCTCAGACGGTCAGGTAATCTTAAACATGACAGCTGGTTCTGTCGGAGAGCATAAGTTTAGTGGTAAATTTACCTTTATGGAAGACGGACAGGCTGTTCCTGTAGATATTCAGAATTCAAATTATGTTGTTGTGGCACGTCCAAATTCAGCAACGATTGCTGCTGATAAAATGAATGTTGTGTATATGGGGTTAGATAACCCGATTTCAGCTTCATTTGCAGGAGTTCCAAATGACAAGGTAAGTGTAAGTGCTTCAAGCGGTTCAATACGTAAAACCGGAGACGGAAAATATATTTTAAGACCAGCTGCAGCAAGAGAAGTAGTTATTACAGCTTCTGGTACTTTACCTGATGGAAAAGTAGTATCTGATAAAAAAGTATTCCGTATCAAACCAGTGCCAAAACCTTTTGGAACAGTACGTGGAGAATATGCTGCAAAAGGACCTGCAAGCAACTTAAAAGCTGTTTCAATCGGTGCTAAATTTGATGATTTTGATTTTGATGTAAATCTTCAGGTAACAGAATATACAATTATATTCCCTGGTCTTGGATCTGAGGTAATTAAAGGTACATCATTAAATGATGCGGCAAGACGTATGGCTGACCGATTAAAACCTGGTGATGTGGTACGTTTCACAAAAATCAAAGTTAAATTAAGCGGTGTGGACTTAGTAGTTAAAGATGCTGCTGACGCTACTTTTACGGTTCAATAATTTAAAAGCAATAATATGAAACTAAAAAATATAATCGCTTTAGCACTTACTTCTTTTGTAAGTCTTACTTCAATGGCTCAGACCAATCTTTTTAATGCAAGAACTGCAAATGAAATTGGAGAGAAAACATTAGAGGACATTATATCAGAAGCTGAAGGCCCTATGCCTTACGAGTATGTAAATGATAGAGATGTGATTTTTCAAAAAACAGTTTGGGAAACCATTCCGTTGGATGAGCGTGCAAATCTGATTTATTATTTTCCTACAAAAGATCAGCAAGACAGAAAATCTCTTTTTTCGATTCTTAAAGAAGGAGTAATGAAAAAAGAAATTCAAGAAGTTTATGACTTTGATGATTTCAGTCGTAAAATAAGTACGGAAGAATTAAAAAAGAAATTCTCTCGTATCGATACTACGGATGTTGGTAAAGAATTGTTGAGTTATGGAGAAAAGAAAATACCAGACGAATATATCATTGAAACTGAATTGACACCTGCTGATGTAGTGGAGTATCGTATAAAAGGAGCTTGGTATTTTGACCGTAATCAGGGAGAATTAAAATATCGTTTGTTAGGTATTGCACCAGTTGTAGTTGATATCAATACAAAAGGTTCAGAGCAGGAGAGTTTTATTGAGTTATTTTGGGTGTTTTTCCCGGCTGCACGCGAAACATTCTTCAAGAACTATGCTTACAACGAGAAAAATTCCCGTATGAAATCAAACTTTGATTATTTATTCAATGCGCGTAAATTTTCAGCTACCATCTATAAAACAGATAATATCTATGGAGACGAAGATATAAGTTCATATGTTGGCGAAAATGCAATGTTCCAGTTATTGGAGTCTGAGCGTATTAAAGAACATATCAGAGATTTTGAAGATGATTTATGGAATTACTAATTTTGTAATTTAAAAATATAAAACTCTTATCATTTTGATAAGAGTTTTTTTATATGTTCATGGATATAGATTATATGATTATCGGATCCGGATTGGCCGGATTAAATTTTGCTTATTATTGCGAAAAGCATGATAAGTCATTTATTGTTATAGATCAGCCATCGAGGTCTTCCTCCTTGGTTGCTGGTGGTATGTATAATCCCGTTGTGTTAAAAAGATTCACCTCTATCTGGAAATCCAGAGAACAGATAGATCTGGCTATTCCGATCTATAAAGAACTCGAAATAAAATTCGGTGTTCGTTTTTTATATGAAACACAACTTTATAGGAAGTTTGCCTCAGTAGAAGAACAGAATAACTGGTTTTATGCCTGTGATCAGCCCGATCTGGCTCCTTTTCTGAATATAAATTTAATGAAATCCATTTCTGATACTATAACGTCAGAATATGGTTTTGGGGAGGTTTTTAATACCGGATTTTTAGATGTTAAAAAATTTGTACTCTGTTATCAATACTATTTAGCTGAAAAAAAAATCCTGATTCGGGATTCATTTGCTTATGATAGACTTATTGTTGACGGAGAAAGATTCCATTACAAGGATATTAAGGCAAAACATCTTATTTTTGCAGAAGGTTTTTCAATGTTTCAGAATCCTTATTTTAATAACCTTCCATTAGATGGTACGAAAGGAGAATTATTGATTGTGAGAATACCTGATTTAGAGTTGAAATATATTGTTAAATCATCTGTTTTTATTATTCCGTTGGGAAATGATCTTTATAAAGTTGGAGCTACTTACGATTGGAAGGATAAGACAGATTTGCCTACTGTTGAGGCAAAAAGAGAGTTGATAAATGGTTTGCAAAAACTGATAGGTAGCGATTTTGAAATAATAGAACATCTGGCAGGAGTCCGGCCCACGGTGAAAGATCGTAAGCCGCTTGTAGGGAGGCATTTTGAGCATGAAAATATGTACCTGCTGAATGGATTGGGAACCCGAGGTGTATTATTGGGACCTTTTTTAGCGAAATCCCTGTTTGATTCGATTGAGCAGAAAACGGATCTGGATCCAAACATTGATATAAAAAGATATTATAAAAAAATGCAATTAGGAAAATTGCGAAAAAAGTAAAAAATGTTAAACATACATAATTTGTCGGTTTCCTTTTCTGGAGATTATCTGTTCGAAAATGTAACATTTCGATTAGGAGCCGGTGACAGGGTAGGATTGGTTGGAAAGAATGGAGCAGGTAAATCTACGATGCTTAAAATTCTTTCCCGAGATATTGAAGGAGATTCAGGTAGTATAGCTACTGAGAAAGCCTTAAAAATTGGTTTTTTGCGTCAGGATATTGATTTTGAGCAGGGACGTACTGTTCTTGATGAAGCCTATCAGGCTTTTGAAGAAATCAAAAAAGTAGAAAATGAGATTAATAAAATCAATAAAGAGTTGGAAGTCAGAACCGATTATGAATCTGCTTCTTATTCTGAACTAATAGAACGGTTGAGTGATCTGACCCATCATTTTGACATCATTGGAGGATATAATTACGTCGGAAACACAGAAAAAATCTTATTGGGGTTAGGGTTTAAACGCGATGATTTTAATAAAACCACAGAGACCTTTTCAGGTGGCTGGCGTATGAGAATTGAATTGGCTAAATTATTGCTTCAGAACAATGATCTTTTGCTTCTGGATGAGCCAACCAACCATTTGGATATCGAGAGTATCATTTGGCTTGAAAGTTTCTTAAAATCATTTTCAGGAGCTGTTGTAATTGTTTCGCATGATAAGATGTTTTTAGATAACGTAACCAATCGTACAATTGAAATATCACTGGGTAAAATTTATGATTTCAACAAGCCGTATTCGCAATATTTAATCTTACGAGAAGAATTGAGAGAAATACAGCTCGCTGCTCAAAAAAATCAATCCAAGAAAATTGAAGAGACAGAAAAGCTTATTGAAAAATTCCGTGCAAAAGCGACAAAAGCTTCAATGGCGCAATCATTAATCAAGAAATTAGATAAGATAGAGCGTATTGAAGTTGATGAAGACGATAATTCTGTAATGAATATTTCTTTTCCTGTAGCTGTTACGCCGGGTAAGGTAGTTTTAGAATTGGAGCACCTGACAAAAGCTTTTGTGGAAAAGACGGTTTTTAAAGACATCAACCTCCTTATTGAAAGAGGTTCCAAAATTGCATTCGTCGGGCAGAACGGACAGGGTAAATCTACCTTAATTAAAGCCATTATGGAAGAGTTTGCTTATGATGGAACCATTAAGATAGGACACAATGTACAGTTGGGGTATTTTGCACAAAATCAGGCGGATTATCTGGATGGAGAAAAAACATTGCTGGATACTATGATTGATGCGGCAACGGACGGCAACAGGGCGAAAGTTCGCGATATGCTTGGAGCTTTCCTTTTCAGAGGTGATGATGTAGAGAAAAAAGTAAAAGTTTTATCCGGGGGAGAAAGAAACCGTCTGGCATTGTGTATGATGTTGCTGAAGCCTATCAATGTTTTGCTGATGGATGAGCCTACCAATCACTTAGACATCAAGTCTAAAAACGTTTTAAAAGCGGCTTTACAAAAGTTTGAAGGAACACTATTGCTGGTTTCGCATGACAGGGATTTCCTACAGGGTATGTCTGATAAAGTATATGAATTTAAAGATCAGAAAATAAAAGAATACCTTGGAGATATAAATTACTTCTTAGAGCAACGCAATGTAGATACGATGCGTGAGTTTGAAAAAGTAGATCAGGTCAAAGTAAAAACAGTTGCGCCGGTAGAAAAGTCTTTGTCTTATGAGGAGCAGAAGAAGATGAAAACGCTTCAGAATAAATTGAGTAAAACAGAAGCCTTGATTTCGGAATGTGAAAAAGAAATTGCAAAAATGGACATTGAGTTGGCCCAGAAATATGATGAATTGATGAATGATGAAAAGTTCTTCAGCAAATATAATAAGCTTAAAAAGGAACTGGAAACAGCAATGGAACAATGGGAAATGATTCAGGAAGAAATTGAGACCAAATCATAATTTTGAAAAGCCCCGTCATTACTGACAGGGCTTTTTATTTACAATACATGGATGCTCTTTAAGTCTGTACAGACTTTGAATAATTAATCAACTTCTTCAATACTTGCATCAGGTGCATTCTTTTTAACCGATTCAATACCGTTGTCACGGGATGAAGTACTTTCATACATTTCACTGCTTCCGATGATTTGACCATTGGAAGCTTTGAGATTAAAGAAGTGTTTGCCGTTTTTTGATTCTTTTTTCTCGAATCGTTCATCATGGAGAGCATTTTTCTTTACAGATTCAACTCCGTTATGGCAATTGGCTTTAGATGTATATCCTTCGCTGGTAAGAATAACCTGTCCGTTCCCCGCTTTTAGATTGAACTGAAACTCTCCGTTCGATCTCTTAGAAACAATAAATTTTCCCATAAATATACTTTTAGATGATTGGTAGTATAAATATAGGAATAAAGTTTTAAAGATGAGAAATTCTTCTAAAAGTTTGTGTGTAAGTAACTTGAGTAAAATAAAAAAACCATTCTGTTACGAATGGTTTTTAGTAGCGGGAACAGGACTCGAACCTGTGACCTTCGGGTTATGAGCCCGACGAGCTACCTACTGCTCTATCCCGCGATGTGGGTTCTTGTAAATTTTAGCGATTCAATTATACAAATTTACTAACTCTAATTGAAGGTTTTAAGTGACCAACTTAGTAGCGGGAACAGGACTCGAACCTGTGACCTTCGGGTTATGAGCCCGACGAGCTACCTACTGCTCTATCCCGCGATATTTCGATTGCAAATGTATGACAAGAATTTAGAATACACAACATATTTCGAAATAAAAATTTTTATTTCGTGTATTCGTTTGATATAATTACCTTTGCAGCAAAATAAATTAAAATGACGCATAAAGCAGGTTTTGTAAACATTATTGGAAACCCGAATGTAGGAAAATCAACTCTGATGAATGCTTTTGTGGGCGAGAGATTGTCTATTATTACTTCAAAAGCACAAACTACCCGACACCGGATTCTGGGAATTGTTAATGGTGAAGATTTTCAAATGATATTGTCTGATACTCCAGGTATCATAAAACCAGCGTATGAGTTACAATCTTCCATGATGGATTTTGTGAAATCAGCTTTTGAAGATGCGGATGTTTTGGTTTATATGGTTGAAATAGGAGAGAGAGCGTTAAAAGATGAAGCTTTTTTTGCTAAAATTCAAAACGCAAAAGTACCGGTATTACTATTGTTAAATAAAATTGACAAAGCCAATCAGGAACTTTTGGAAGAACAGGTCGCTTTATGGAAAGCACAGGTTCCGAATGCGGAAATTTTTCCGATTTCGGCACTGAATAATTTTAATGTAAAAGAAGTATTCAGCAGAATCATTGAGCTATTGCCTGAATCACCTCCTTTCTATCCGAAAGATGCCTTGACAGATAAACCTGAACGTTTCTTTGTAAATGAAATCATCCGTGAAAAGATACTGTTGAATTACGAAAAAGAGATTCCGTATTCGGTTGAAATTGAAACGGAAGAATTCAAAGAAGATGAAACCATCATCCGTATAAAGGCAGTTATCATGGTCGAACGCGACAGCCAAAAAGGAATTATCATCGGACATAAAGGTGCCGCTATCAAAAAAATAGGAATACAGGCGCGTGAAGAATTGGAAAAATTCTTTGATAAGCAGGTACATATAGAAATGTTCGTGAAAGTAAATAAAGATTGGAGAAATAACACGTATCAGTTGCGTCGTTTCGGATACAATCAAAAATAAAACTCTAATTTTTTAGAAAAAGATATGAATAACATAGTTGCAATAGTTGGAAGGCCGAATGTAGGAAAATCGACGTTCTTTAATCGTCTGATCCAGAGAAGAGATGCCATTGTAGATTCAGTAAGCGGGGTAACCCGTGACAGAAATTACGGAAAAAGTGAATGGAACGGAAAAGAATTTTCTGTAATTGATACCGGAGGATATATTAAAGGTTCTGAAGATATTTTTGAAAGCGAAATACGCCGTCAGGTAGAGTTAGCCATAGATGAATCGGATGCCATTTTATTTGTGGTCGATGTAGAGGAGGGAATCACCCCGATGGATGATGAAGTAGCCAAACGATTAAGAAAAGTGACCAAACCGGTACTGTTAGTGGTAAATAAGGTAGACAATGCAAAGAGAGAAAATGATGCGCTGGAGTTTTATAACTTAGGTCTTGGAGAATATTTTACGATATCCGGCATGAGCGGAAGTGGAACAGGAGATTTATTGGATAAGCTGGTAGAAGTTTTACCTGAATTACCTCCGATAAATGAAAATCCAGAAGAACTGCCTCGTTTTGCAGTAGTGGGACGCCCAAATGCTGGAAAATCAAGTTTTATCAATGCCTTAATTGGTGAAGATCGTTTTGTGGTGACTGATATTGCAGGAACTACACGAGATGCTATTGATACAAAATACAACCGTTTTGGTTTTGAATTTAATCTTGTAGATACAGCCGGAATTCGCAGAAAAGCTAAAGTCAAAGAAGATTTGGAATTCTACTCTGTGATGCGTTCGGTTCGTGCTATTGAGCATGCTGATGTCTGCATTTTAGTTATTGATGCTACCAGAGGTTTTGAAGGTCAGGATCAAAGTATCTTTTGGTTGGCTGAAAAAAACAGAAAAGGAATTGTCATTCTTGTAAACAAATGGGATCTGGTAGAAAAAGGAACCATGACATCAGTAGATTACGAACGTAAGATCAGAGAAGAAATCGCTCCGTTTACAGATGTGCCTATCTTATTTGTGTCTGCCCTGACGAAACAACGTTTGCTAAAAGCATTAGAAACGGCTGTGCATGTATTTGAAAGCAGAAAGAATAGAATTGCAACGTCTAAATTTAATGAAGTAATGTTGCCGATTATTGAAAGCAATCCACCACCAGCATTAAAAGGAAAATACGTTAAGATTAAATATTGTATGCAGCTTCCGACAAAGACACCACAATTTGTCTTTTTTGCCAATCTGCCACAATATGTAAAAGATCCGTATAAAAGATTTATCGAAAATAAATTGCGGGAGATTTATGATTTTGAAGGCGTTCCTATCGATATTTATTTCCGTCAGAAATAATAAAATAGGTAAAAATGTTAATAATTGCGGCTTATGAGTTTTGATTCATAAGCCGCTTTCGTATTTTTGTTTCTATGAAAAAGATACTTTTACTCCTTTCGTTATTTATTTCCTTGTGTTCAGTTGCTCAAAATGTTCAGCTAAAAGGAAAATTGACCGATTCAAACAAAAAACCTGTTGAGTCTGTAACGGTATATCTGTCAAAGGCAAAAGACTCTACCCTGTTGCAATATACAACAACTGACATACAGGGACTTTTTTCCATGACAATAAAGCCTACAACTGAAAAATCATTTATGACATTTTCTTTGTTGGGCTATGAGGATAAAACCTTAAAGTTTGATACAATTTCAGAATCGAAAGACTTAGGAACCCTTATAATGGGTGAATCTTCTTCTGAAGAGCTGGCGGAACTTGTTGTCGTAACGGATGCTCCAATCAGGGTAAAACAGGATACACTGGAATTCAATGCTGCTTCCTTTAAAGTCAGACCTGATGCTAATGTAGAAGCTTTGTTAAAAGAATTGCCTGGAGTAGAAATTGATTCAGATAAAAAGATAACCGTAAATGGACAAGAAGTAAACCAGATCCTCGTAAATGGCAAGCCTTTTTTTGATACCAACGGTACCATAGCTTTGCAGAATTTACCGGCAGAAATCATTAAAAAAATTCAGGTTTCAGATTTGAAAACCAAGTCGGAAGAATTTGCAAAAAGAAAAGCAGCCAGTGAATATGCCAGTATTAACCTTACAATTGATGAAAAAAATAATCAGGGCTTATTGGGAAAAATAACAGGAGGCTATGGGACTGATGATCGATATGAGAGCAGCGGATTGCTCAATTATTTTAAAGGAAACCGAAAAATAAGTGTATTGGCATCTTCGAACAACATCAACTCTACCGGATTCTCAATGGACGAAATTTTTGATAATATGGGAGGAGGAAGAAGCCAGTTTTTCAGTTTCGGAGGTCGTTCCGGCGGAGGATTCGGATTTGGAAATAATACAGGAATCACCAGAACCAATATGATTGGCGTAAACTATAGTGATCAGTTTTTTAAAGATTTAGAAGTCAATGGAAGCTATTATCTAAATGATACCCGTAATGAAAACAATAACAGATCACGTCAGGTAAACCTGTTACCGGATGGAAACTTTATTACAGAATCCGAATCATCCCGAATCAACGATAATACTAATCATAATGCTAATTTTAGTTTCGAGTATAAGCTAAATCCGAAAACCAAGATTTTTGTAAGACCTACAATTCAGCAGTCTTCCAATAGGTATGATACGAAAGCATCCGCTGTATCAATGGATGAAGACGGAACGTTATTTAACGAAAGTTCTGAAAAATCTCATACAGATGTAGATAATTTCACTTTTAAGAACGCTATTGAGTTCAATAGGATCCTCGGTGAAAATGGGAAAAATCTTAGCTTTGTTCTGGACAATGAAAATACTAAAACGGAAGGAATCGGAACAACTCAGTCCGAAACCGTTTTTTACCAAGGAACTAATACGGATGATATCAGAAACCAACAAAACATTACCAGAAGCACAAGTGATGAATATAATGCAACTCTGAAATATACCCAGCCTATTCTAAAAGATTTACTTTTTGACTTTGGATATACCTTTAATTACGAGAATCAGACAGATGTGTTGAGTACTTATAATTTTGATGCAGGAACGGGTGGTTATTCAGATTTTAACGGATTATTGTCTAATCAAACTTACTCAGAGATACTTACATCTACTCCTTTTGCAGGAATTAATCTGAATAATGAAAAAATATATTTGAATTTTGATTCAGGTCTTAATATTGCCAACTTTAATGCACACGCATTGTATCTTGGAAATGACTATAATGTAAAAGAAAAATTTGTATCACCTTATATTCGCTCCAGCTTTAGATATACTTTAGAAAAAGGCAAAATATTTAGTGTCAGATATAATTATAATGTATCTAACCCATCAGCTATACAGATACTTCCTTATGAGAGATTCAATGATCCTTTAAATACCTATATAGGAAACAGCGAATTAGATCAGCAGAAAGCTCATTTTATTTCATTAGGTTTTAGAAACTATAATTTTCAACAACGTACGGGTTGGAGTGTCAATTTATCAGGAAACTATTACGATTCTCAGATTGTTTCATCTACCGTTTTTGACGAAAACAGAAAACGGACAACAACCTATGAAAATGTTGCTGATGCCTACAGTATCAGTTTATTTGGAAACTGGAATAAATCATATAAAATCAATGAGCATACCATTCGATATGGGATAGGAATGTTTGGTTCTTATGGACTTTCTAAAGGGTATACCAATGCAGAACTTTATGAGGCTAAAACATTTACTCTTACGCCAAGATTTTATGTTAATTGGGATTACGGGGATTTGTTGTCAATTGCCCCTTCTTATAATATGTCGTATAACAACAACAATTATTCAAACTATCAGATAGATAAAACAGATTATGTAGTCCATACTCTGAATTTGCAAACCACTACTTATTGGCCTGAAAAAGTTACTTGGGGTAATGATTTCGGATATACGTATAACTCCAATATTGCAGATGGATTTAAAAAAGATTTCTTTTTATGGAATACCAGTCTTGCATATTCTTTTTTGAAAGATGCGCTGACCGCAAAAGTAAAAGTGTATGATATTTTAAATCAGAATGTAGGTACAAGTCGTATGATTAGTCCCATAAGTATTACAGATCAGGAAAACACCGTTTTGAAAAGATATGTCATGTTCTCTATAACATACAAATTTGATAAGTTTGGTACTGGTAAAGATGATAGTAGAAATCGGGGAAGACGCTATATGGGACCACCCGGAGGTATGAGAAACAGAATGTAAAATAAAAAGCATCACATATGTGATGCTTTTTTATGTCAGTATTTTAAATACTGAAAATTTTAGATACAGATTATTTATTATAAAAATAAATATTTTTTGGTATTTTATACTAAATACAAGGCATTTTCGTTTTATTTGCATAACAGACTAATATTAATGCTAATGAGAAAAATTTTTACTATTTTTTTCTATCTGGTAATAGTAGGAAATGTTTTTGCACAGAATAAGCTGACCATTTCGGGTAAATTAACAGATGAAAATAAAAAGCCGATTGAATCTGCTACTATTTATTTATCAGCACAACGTGATTCAACATTAATTGATTATACTATCAGTGATACTAAAGGAGGATTTTCACTACCCGTCAAAAAAATAGATTATCCTGTTTTTGTTTCTGTATCAAGTATTGGTTATGAAGATTATACTCAAAAATTTGATGCGATCAATGAGAATGTCGACTTAAAAACACTCTTACTAAAAAGCATTGATAATCAGTTGGAAGAGATGGTAATTACTGCTGATGTAGCACCTATCCGTATTAAGCAGGATACACTGGAGTTTAATGCTTCTTCTTTTAAAGTAAGGCCAGATGCTACTGTAAAAGAGCTTTTAGAGCAACTTCCGGGTGTTGAAGTTGATGATCAGGGAAAAATAAAAGTAAACGGAAAAGAAGTAAATAATGTACTCGTTAACGGAAAACCCTTTTTTAATGAAGATGGAAAGGTTGCCACGGAAAACCTCCCTGCTGATATCATAAAAAAGGTACAGGTAACAGATTATAAAACCAAAGAGGAAAAAATTACAGGATCAGCGAGTACTTCTGACTCAAAAACCCTTAATCTGACGATTGATGACGATAAAAATAAAGGATTGTTCGGAAAAGCAATTGCTGGCTATGGTTCTGATGATCGTTATGAATCTTCTTTGTTGTTTAATTATTTTAATAAAGATCTGAAAGTGAGTTTGTTGGCGTCATCTAATAATATTAACTCTACGGGCTTTTCTACAAATGAAATCTTTGACAATATGTCGGGAGGAAGAAACACCTATTTTTCATCAAGTTCTGATGGAACAATGAGCGTAAATGGAATGAATTTTGGTGGAGGACAGGGTATTTTTAAAACGAATCTGATTGGTTTAAATTATTCTGACTCATGGGGTAAAAAAATCAAATCACAAACCAGTTACTTGTATAACGAAGTAACCAATGAAAATAAGAATATATCACGTATAGAAAATCTTTTGCCGGATAATAAGTTTGTTACAACATCGCAGTCAGAAACGAAATCAAAAGTAGGGAATCATACTTTTTCTCATGATTTTGAGTTGCAGATAGACTCTCTTTCTACCTTGATTATCAACCCGAAATTAAGCAGAGGTATTACTACCAGTAGAAATATCGCACAAAGTGAAACGGTAAATGAGTTGGGTGAAATGCTCAATAAATCAGATAGCAAAGATATTTTAGATGTTGATACCTATAGTTTTGAGAATGAAATCATGTATTCGAGACGGTTAAAGCGAAAAGGAAGAAGCATCAGTTTTACCTTAAATAACAATAATTCTAAAAATGAAACTAATCAGCTGAAAGATGCTTCCACATTTTTTTACCAAACCAACCTTCCTAATGATATTCGTAACCAGACGATAAAAACAAATAGTCATAAAGATGAATATGAAATCAGTATGCGTTACCGTGAACCCATAACTGCCAAACAGAGTTTTAATATTGCTCTTACCAGTAAATGGAATAACGAATATAGAGACCGTCAGACAAAAGATTTTAGTCAAATAACGAATGATTATACAGAGTTTAATTCATTATTGTCTTTCGCCAATAGCCTTTCAGCTCAGCATACAACACCAACTTTTGGTTATATGTATAGAGGAGAAAAGTTCTACATCAACACAAATGTCGGGACAGAATTTGTAAATTATGATATCAATTCCTCCTATAATTTTCAGAACTATCTGAACAATCGTTTTGATATTTTGCCTAAAATATATATCAACTCAAGTATTACTGTCGGTAAATCTTCCAACATATATGTAAGTTATAATTATGGGGGACGAACCCCACAGATGGATCAGTTGCTGGAATATGAAGACCTTTCTAATCCGCTGTTTACAACAAAAGGAAACAAAGATTTATTGCCGGAAATCACTCATAATCCATCGTTGTATTTCAGTAATTATGATTACCAGTCCCGATCAGGTTATTATTTTTATTCGGGACTTTATTATTATGAAAGAACGGCTGCTAATGCAACGGTTTATGATGAAAATTATAAAGGGACATCTACCTACATTAATGTAAAAGATACTTACTACTACTACTTTGGAGGAAATTTTAGTAAGTCGTACAACATTGGTAAAAATAAACTGAGCTATTCTCTTTCAATGGCGGGTAAATGCCAACAAATCTAAAGGAATGCTGAACAATGAGTTGTATGATTCAAAAGGAACTACCCTTAATCCGGGAGCCTCTTTTACTTGGGATTATGATAAAAAGATTATCTTGAAACCTTCTTATGAATATACACATACCTCTACTGATTATACGAACTTTACGGTTGATAAAGCAAAGAATTTTATCCATACATTAAGTTTTATGGCTACATCTTACTGGCCTAAAAATATAGTATTTGGAAGTGATATCAGTTATACCTACAATTCTAATATTTCGGATGGTTTTAAAAAAGATTTTATTTTATGGAATGTTAGTGCAGGATATAATTTCTATAAAGACCGTTTCCTTGCTAAGGTGAAAGTATATGATATTCTAAATCAGAACCAGAATGTAACGCGTACGGTATCGCCTACAAGCATTGCCGATGTACAAAATACTATTCTTAAACAGTATGTCATGTTTTCTCTGACATATAAATTAGAAAAATTCGGAGGAAAAAAGAAAAATGAATGGGATATAGAAGAAGAAGAATAAAAAAAGCAGGCTTAGCCTGCTTTTTTTATTGTTACCAGCTTCCACCGGCTCCACCTCCTGAGAAGCCACCACCACCGAAGCCACCACCGAAGCCACCACCGCCGCCTCTTCCGAAACCACCACCAAAACCACCGCCACCGCGACCCATTCTGCTTAAAATGATGATATCTCCAAGGTCAGGACCGGAAAAACGTCGGTTGCCTTTATTATTTCCGTTTTTACCCCCAAATTTACTTATTATGATAACCAATACAAGGACACCAATTATAATGAAAATAGCCGGAATGCCTTCTTCGTTGTTTTCCGTTCTTTTGCCTTTATAGGTGCCTGAAAATAGCTGCATGAGCTGATCGGTTCCTTTATCTAATCCCGAATAATAATCTCCTTTTCTGAATTCAGGGAGAATACTATTTCGGACAATCTCTCCATTAATTCCTGCAGTTAATATATGTTCTAAACCATAGCCCGGAGCAATCCATATTTTTCTTTCTTTTGTTGCCAAAAGAATAAAAACCCCGTTGTCTTTGCCTTTTTGTCCGATACCCCATTCCTGTGCCCATTTCGGAGCAAGCATTCCCTCATATTCTCCTTTGAGACTGGGAATAATAGCAATCACAATCTGAGTTGAAGTGGTGTCTGCATAATTGATCAGCTTTCTTTCCAAATCCTGTTTTTGTTGCGAGCTTAGCAAATCAGCATAGTCATATACACTTGTTTGCTCAGAAGCTTTTTCAGGTTTTTTAGGAATGTCAAACTGAGCTAATGCAGTAAAGGAAATAAAAAGAGAAAACAGTACAATTATTTTATTTAATACATTCATTATCCTCGTGATATTTCGTTTGGTAATTCGTCCTTATCTCCTTCAAGATAAGGGAAATATTGTTTTAATTGTTCACCCGCTCTGAGGATACCTGCTATAAGACCTTCCTTGAACTGTCGGTTTTTAAAATGGCTGATAACGGTATCTTTGGTGCATTCCCAAAAATCAGCAGGAACAACGTTATTGATTCCTTCATCGCCTATGATGGCAAAACTGTGATCAGAAACTCCGATATAAAACAAAACGCCGTTGCGGGCGTTTGTTAGATTCATTTCCAATTCAAAAAAAACTTCTGATGCGCGTTTCAAAACTTCTAAATCACTATGTTCTTCTATATGAACGCGTATTTCTCCGGAAGTTTTGCTCTCTGCTTTAATAATCGCATCTATAATTTCTTTTTCCTCAGCAGCAGATAAAAATTCTTCTGTTAAAGACATTTCTTAAAATTTAAATTCAACTTCAGGCGCTTTTTCTGCACCTGCTTCCGATTTGAAATAAGGTCTTTCAGGATAGCCGCTCAGGAAAAATTTGTTAGGCATTTTCAATACATATCCGTTATAGCTTTCTACAGCGGCATTGAATCGGGTTCTGGCAGTTAAAATCTGATTTTCAGTACTTGCCAATTCATCCTGTAGTTTTAGAAAATTCTGATTCGTTTTTAAATCAGGATATCTTTCTACTGTAACAAGTAATCTTGATAAGGCACTTGAAACACCTGATTGTGCCTGATTGAATTGCTCCAGTTGCTCAGGAGTTATGTTCGTAGGGTCAATAGTCGTTTGAGTAGCTTTTGCACGTGCGTTTACAACCGCTTCTAAAGTAGATTTTTCAAAATCAGCGGCACCCTTTACAGTGTTTACAAGATTTCCTATAAGGTCATTACGTCTTTGGTATGCCCCTTCAACATCAGCCCATGATTTGTCAACGGTTTGTTTGAAACCCAATGCGCTGTTCTGGTAACTCATCGAAAGGAGAAAATATCCACCGATAAGCACAACTAAAATAATAATAATTGGAAGTGCCTTTTTCATAGTAAATGTAATTTAGAATTCGTTTTTAATGTTTAATAATTGTTGTTTTACAGCTTCTAATTTTGAAATGATTTCAAAGGTATCAAGCGATTTTTTCTGATTGTTTTTTAAATATTCTTTTGCGCCGTCCAGAGTAAATCCTTTTTCTTTTACCAGATGATAAATTAATTTAAGATTTTTTAAATCTTCCGGAGTGAACATCCGGTTACCCTTCGCATTTTTTTTAGGTTTCAGTATGATAAATTCTTTTTCCCAAAAACGAATAAGTGAGGTGTTGACAGAAAAGGCTTTGGCCAGCTCTCCAATACTATAATATCTTTTTTCAGGTAAATCAATTTGCATCCGAACCATATTTTGCACTATGCTAATATACTAAATTTTGAGAATAAGTCATGAAAACTCTAAAAAGTTACACACAGTGAGTTTAATATGAAATGAGAACTAAAAAATATGTATTTTTGTGAGTTGTTTTCAGCACATAGGTTGAAAATCACTTTATTTTAAGTAACAAAAGACAGAGAATGAAATCACAAGACATCAGAAAACAATTTCTTGATTTTTTTGAAAGCAAAGGACATCTTATCGTTCCTTCGGCTCCCATTGTTTTAAAAGACGATCCTACGTTAATGTTTAATAATTCCGGAATGGCTCAGTTCAAAGAGTTCTTCTTAGGAAACGGAACGCCGAAAAGCAAGAGAATAGCCGATACTCAAAAATGCTTACGGGTTTCAGGAAAGCATAATGATTTAGAAGAAGTAGGTATTGATACTTATCACCATACGATGTTTGAAATGCTTGGGAACTGGTCTTTTGGAGATTATTTCAAGAAAGAAGCCATCCACTGGGCTTGGGAATTGCTGACGGAAGTATATAAAATACCAAAAGATATTCTTTATGTAACTGTTTTTGAAGGGTCAAAAGAAGAAAATGTACCTTTTGATCAGGAAGCATATGACATATGGAAATCACTAATAGCTGAAGACCGTATTCTTTTAGGAAATAAAAAAGATAATTTCTGGGAAATGGGAGATCAGGGACCATGTGGTCCGTGTTCGGAAATACATGTAGATATTCGTTCTGCTGATGAAAAAGCAAAACAATCGGGACGAGAGCTTGTAAATCAGGATCACCCTCAGGTAGTGGAGATCTGGAACAACGTATTTATGGAGTTCAACCGTAAAGCAGATGGTTCCTTGGAAAAATTACCTGCTCAGCACGTAGATACTGGTATGGGCTTTGAAAGACTTTGTATGGTATTACAGGGAGTACAGTCAAACTATGATACAGATGTTTTCACACCACTAATTAGCAAAGTAGCACAACTTACCGGAGCCACTTATACAAAAATAGCGGGTAGTGAAGAAGAAGAAAAAATAAATATAGCTATACGTGTTATTTCGGATCACGTGCGTGCGGTAGCTTTTGCTATTGCTGACGGTCAATTACCGTCCAATGGCGGTGCTGGATATGTCATTCGCAGAATCCTACGTCGTGCTATCCGTTATGCTTTTACTTTTTTGAATAAAAAAGAGCCTTTCATTTATGAGTTGGTAGAAATTTTATCGGCTCAGATGGGCGATTTCTTTCCTGAAATCAGAACGCAGAAAGAATTAGTAATGAATGTGATCAGAGAAGAAGAAGCCTCTTTTTTACGTACGTTAGAACAAGGATTGCACTTGCTGGATCAGGTAATTGCTGATACATCATCTGACACGATAGACGGAGGTAAAGCATTTGAATTATATGATACCTTTGGTTTTCCAATTGACTTAACAGCATTGATTTTACGCGAAAAAGGATATCTTTTGGATGAAGCAGGTTTTGAGGCTGCAATGCAGGCTCAGAAAGCAAGATCGCGTGCTGCATCAGAAATATCAAAAGATGACTGGAAAATATTGATTCCCGGAAATGTAGAAACATTTGAAGGATATGATCATGTTACAAATGAGGTTAAAATAACGAGAGTACGTAAAATAGAATCCAAGAAAGACGGAACATTATACCAGATTGTTTTAGATCATACACCATTTTATCCGGAAGGAGGGGGGCAGGTTGGTGATAAAGGAACTTTGGTGTCAGCAAATGAAGTAATTGATATCATTGATACAAAAAAGGAAAATAATCTGATTCTCCACTTTACCAAACAACTGCCTGAAAATTTGGAAACCACTTTCATTGCTAAGGTAAATACAAGCTTGAGAACAAGTACTTCAAGAAATCACTCGGCTACTCACTTACTGCATCAGGCATTGCGCAGTGTTTTAGGAACACATGTGGAACAAAAAGGATCTTTGGTGGCACCTGATTATTTGCGTTTTGACTTTTCTCATTTCGCAAAAGTTACTGATGAGGAATTACAGAAAGTAGAAGACTTTGTAAATGCACGTATTCAGGAGCAATTACCATTGGTTGAGCGTAGAAGTATTCCGTTTCAGCAGGCAATTGAAGAAGGCGCAATGGCGTTGTTTGGAGAAAAATACGGAGATAATGTTCGGGCGATAAAATTTGGTGATAGTATGGAACTTTGCGGAGGAATTCATGTCATGAATACAGCCGATATATGGTCTTTTAAAATCATATCTGAAAGCGCAGTTGCGGCTGGTATCAGACGTATAGAGGCGATAACAGGTGATGCTGTAAAGAATCACTTTGATAAGCAGGAAAAGACATTGAATGAAATAAAAGAACTTTTAAAAAATCCTCAGGATACTTTAAAAGCTGTTTTGTCGCTTCAGGAAGAAAACATCCGATTGAAAAAGCAAGCAGAGCAACTCTTAAAAGAAAAAGCTAAAGGGTTGAAAGCTGAATTGATCAATTTGGTTGAAGAAGTGGATGGTGTACAATTTTTGGCGCAGGAGATCGATTTAGATGCTACTGGTGCAAAAGATCTTGCTTACGAAATCGGAAACACCTCTTCTAATTTATTTATTGTATTTGGTACGGTTACAGATGGAAAACCAATGCTTACGTGTTATATATCAAAAGAGTTGGCAGCGTCAAAGGGTATGAATGCAGGAAGTGTTGTTCGGGAGTTAGGGAAATACATCCAAGGTGGTGGAGGCGGACAAGCATTTTTTGCTACAGCAGGAGGTAAAAAACCGGAAGGAATGAATGAAGCCATTGCGAAAGCAAAAGAATTTATAAAATAAAAGATTTAACGTTTAGAAAACCTCAAACAATTGTTTGAGGTTTTCTTTTTGTATTTTTGATTAAAATAAGACGATGAAATTACAAACAACACTTACCATTCCAAAATTACATGATCCCATTACGTATGATTCTAAAATAGTATCTGTAGGTTCGTGTTTTGCTGTGCATATGGCAGAAAAATTTAAACGTTTTCAGTTTATCAATTCTGTAAATCCGTTTGGTATTTTGTTTCATCCGTTAGCGATCGAAAAACTGTTTCAATTTCTGATTGATGAAAAGCATTTTACGGAAGAAGATGTCTTTATTTACGATGAAATATGGAGTTCGTATGATGCGCATTCTGATTTGGATGCGTTGAGTCAGGAAGAAATTGTATCAAACCTGAATAAAAAACTCAACGGATTTAGGAAAGATATTACTGAAGCAACACACCTTATTTTAACATTAGGAACCGCCTGGGTATACCGAAATAACGAAAGTCAACAAGTTGTAGCAAATTGTCATAAAGTACCACAAAAACACTTTGCAAAAGAAATAGTAAGTGTTGAGCAGATAGTTGAAAATCTCAACAAGATTTCTGCTGTATTACAACAAATCAATCCACAAATAACGGTACTATTTACCATTTCACCAGTACGCCATATAAAAGACGGATTTGTAGAAAATCAAAGAAGTAAAGCGCATCTTATTGCTGCTCTTCATCAATTTTTAGAAGAAAATCCATCAGACAAAAAATACTACTTCCCGTCTTATGAACTGATGATGGATGAATTGAGAGATTATCGGTTTTATAGTGCTGATATGCTGCATCCAAACGAACTGTCAGTTGAGTATATCTGGAATGCGTTTATTGAAAGCTGTGTGAGTTCTGAAAGTGCTGTACTTATGAAAAAGGTTAATGAGGTTCAGAAAGGCCTTGCGCACCGTCCCTTTAATCCATATTCGGAAAAACACCAGCAGTTTTTAGAAACTTTGGCTCAAAAATTGGACGAGTTATTAGAAAAGTATCCATTTATGAATTTTAGATAAGATGAAAAATAAATTTTTAAAAACAACGGTTTTTATCATTCTATTGCTTTTGGTAGGTATAGGATTAGACCGCTGGTACATCTCAAAATCAAAAGAAGCCATTGATTTAAAACCCGACACAGAAATTATACAGGAGCAGCTAAAAAATGTGAGCAAGCTGGTGGTAAATGAAGCGAAATTATCACAGGTATTTACTTACAAAGATCAGCAGTCTTATTTTATGAATCTTATTTCATTTGACAAAAAAGCGGTGGTCGTTGTCAATGCTGATGTACAGGTAATGTATGATTTGTCAAAGCTGGACTATCAGATAGATGAAGTGAATAAAGTAGTAAGGATTATTTCAATTCCGAAAGAAGAAATAAAGATTAATCCGGATATTAAAATATATGATGTAGAGCAGAGCAGGTTTAATACTTTTAAAGGGGAGGATTATAATAAAATCAACGAAAAAGTAAAAGCAGAGTTTTATACAAAAGTTTTGAAATCGAATATCACAACAAATGCCAAAAATCGTTTGATAAGCGAATTATCTAAGTTTTTAGTAGTGACTAATTCGTTGGGGTGGACACTTCAATATCAGGACATGGATATCAAACAACAAACCGACTTTGAGCAACCTTTGCAGTTATAAATATTAAAAAAGCAGCCTGTGGCTGCTTTTTTAATGCTTTACTTTGTCTAATATCAGATCCAATCCAAAATCAATTAAATGTTTTATTTCAGTTCTTCTGTGTTTTACATCCTCGAGATGGTTGATGGCTCTGTTTTTAAGATCAGAAAGCTGATCTCTTTCAGCTATTTCTGTAAGCTCTACGGTAAGCAACCAGTCAGATGGATAACGTTCCTGTAAAGTATTTAATATTTCATTAAGATCGGTAGAGGTCTCTTTTCCTTCACGATAATCTCTTACCTGTTGATACATTTTTTCTAAATTAGCTCTTTCTTCATTCTTCTTTGCCTTTATGGTTTTTGAAGTGGGAACATGAGTAATCATATCAAAACTCTGTACATCAGCAGGTCCTGAAAAAGCGGAGACCACTTTTTTGCCAACGGCCATATCATAAATACCCCATTCCGGCTGAAATAAAACGGTATCACCGTGTGTTACAGTACAGTTTTTAAAGCTGATAAGGATAATTTCTCCTTGTAGATTTCTGGAACCTGTTATGATTTCTCCCATTACAGTAATGCCACCTTCAAAGTCTAAAGTCACCACTTCACCTTCATAAATATTGTAGGCTTTTAAATCTCTCGGACTCATATCTTCAATTGCGAGATTGATGCCTCTCAATCTTCCAATCGGGCTTCCGAAGCCCTCTGCATGATATTCGGTACTGTGGCCCACTAACTCTTTTTCTCTGTATGAAAGAGCCGTTTTTCCGGTAGTCTGAACATATACAGGTTTTCCTTCATTTTCTATCACATTGGTAAATACACCAGAAATCTGTAGTCCTGTACTCAACTCTATTGTAGCAAGAGCTTTTGATTCAATAACCTTTTTTATTCCCGTTAATCCTCCTGTACGCAGCGCCATTTTATTAGCAAATTCTTCTAATACAAGATTGAGGTGTGCAAAGTCTGGTGTTACATATAATTGCGGTTGTGGTTTAGTGATATCAAAACTCTGGTCTACAGCTTCAATACTGTAAGGTAATTTTTTAACCTGATCTGTCATACACCATTCACTTTCTCCGATAGAAGAAAGAAGTCCGGCGCCATAAATTTTTGGGTTATCAAGTGAGCCAATAAGTCCGTATTCAACAGTCCACCAATGCAGATTGCGTATCTGAGCCATTTCAGATAGCGCTCCCATATTGTTTTGAAGGTCATCTACCAATTTTTCTACACGGTCAATCTCATTCGGGTCTGCGTCTTCAGCCTCTTTTAAAATAGATAACAAACGGATGGCTTCATACATTTCATAATCCTTTGCAGATGAAATGGCTTTTGAACCTATTTCGCCAAAGCGTCTTAAATATTCTGCATATTCCGGGTTGGCGATGATTGGAGCATGTCCGGCACCTTCATGGATAATATCCGGAGCGGGAGTATATTCAATATTTTCAAGCTGTCGAATATCTGAAGCGATAACCAGTACATTATATGCCTGAAATTCCATAAAAGCATTCGGAGGTATAAAACCATCCACCGCAACAGCTGCCCAGCCAATCTCTTTTAAAATACGGTTCATACCGTACATGCTTGGAATATTTTCTACTGATATTCCGGTTTTTTTAAGACCTTCCAAATAAGATTCATGAGCTACACGCGAAAGATAATCTACATTTTTACGCATCACATATCTCCATACCGCCTGATTGATAGGGGTATATTCATCATAGTCTTGTGCTTTGATGAATTGTCTGAGATGATTGGGTAATTTTTCCAGTAAAGGATTGCTTTCAAAATGAGTGTCCATGAAAATAATATTGATTTTTTAATCTTAATTCAAAAATAGCCAAAACCTTTGAAATGAGTAAATTTTTAACCTTTTATTTATAGTTATTGAAAGTTAAATTGACTAAAAATGTTTTTAAAAATTTGGATGTTTCAAATTTAGTTGTAAATTAGCGTTCATATTTAACAATAAAATAATATAAATCTATTATGAAAAAAATTTTTTTATCTTTTGCAGCTTTAGCTTTAGTTGCAGTAGGAACGGTTTCTTGTGGTGGTGATGATAGTTCTCCGGTAAAACCAACAACTGATACACCAACAACAGACACACCAACAACTGATAATCCATCAACTGATACTCCAACTCCAGGAGCTTCTGGTAAATTTACATATGATGGTTCTGAATATCAATTGGATAATCAATATTTCTTGTTACACGGAAATGATGCTGGATCACCTTTAGTTGTAAATGCGGGAACTGTAGATGCTCCGGAATATGTTTCTTATTGGATTGGAGTAGCATATAATACAGAAGATGTTGCAACTGCACCTCATTATTATCAGTTTACTTTCACTATGCCAGTAGAGCAATCAGGTGAAGGTTTTACAATCTTATTTCCAAATGAAGTGGAAGATATTACTCCTTTAGGAATTTATGCTGAGTTAGATTTAGAACCATTAGATTTGACTGGTGTTAATGCAGCGGGTATAACATTTAATTCATTTGTTTATACTGAATCTGAAATGACTACAAATAATGCATCAGTTTTTGGTGTTGGAGAATCAGCTTTAATTTCTCACCAATTTAATGGAGAGTTTTTAGGAATTAGTGTTAGACCATTATTAGATGCTGCTGCTAAAGGATCTAAAGTAAACTATAGAATGGCTGCGCCTAAAAATTTGAAATCAGTTAATGAGATCAAAAATTTAAAAGTTCAACTTGCTAAGTAATTAGTTTAATTCCTTATAAAAAAAGGAGGTATTCGATTTGAATACCTCCTTTTTTAATTTAGTTACTTTAAAAAGAAATTTAATTATTTTTCTTTATTTGGTTTTCCAATTTTACAGGTGTTTTATCAACCTTTGCTTTCTTAATATCAACATCGTTTTTAGCTTGTTCAGTGGCGTTTTTGACAGCTTCTTTTGTTTCCTTAGTGCTTATTTCAACAGCCTTTTTAGTTTCCGTAGCTTTCTTCTCTGCTTTATTTACAGTGTTTTTAGCATCAGAAGCTGCTTTATTAGCTGCGCTTGTTGCCTCTTTTTTAACTTCTTCAGCGGTTGAGATTGCTTCTCCTTTGATGTTTGCTAAATCAGCTTTTGCAGCGTTTAATACACCTAATGCTGCCTTTTTTGCTTCTTCTGTAGTTGCATTGTCATATGCTTTTTGCGCTTCAGCTACTCTTGCTTCAATTGTTTCCAATGATTCTTCTGCATGCTCTTCTACTTTGTTTAAAGTGTCTTCTGTAGCATTTTCAATTGAATCTAATTTGTTGTCTAAATTTTCAGTAGGGGTATCTTTTTTACAAGAAGTAAATAATAATCCACCTGCAGCAATGATTGTCAAAACTGTTCTTTTCATAATATTAAATTTTATTTTATTAATTGCAAATTAAATAATTTTTTAGATTTTCTGAGGGAAATCTGCTAAAACTTTTTTCGTAAATTCTTTAATTCTCTCCTCTCTCTTTTTACTGTTATTGTTGAGGTAACCTGTACCTTTACCTTGCCATATAAGCTCTCTGTTTGAAGCTTTTAAAATGTCTATATATAGAATTCCTTCGGTACAGGTAGATACACTTTGATAACCCGGTCCCCACATCCATGGATTCCATCCCCAGCCACCGTAACCCCATCCACCATAAAAGGAGTTTACATGAACATTTTGTTTGGAATCTGTAAAGAGGTTGATTACTAAATCCGGATGATCACTTTTCGTATATCCTTTTGCTGTCATTTCCTGATCGATAGCATTTAAGATACGTTTTTTATCCAGATCGGATATTTTTAAATCATCAATTCCTTCCTTTAAGAAAGCATACGTTTTAAACTGAGCAAAGTTGACAGTGCTATCATAATCTGTAGCAACAGAAATACTGCTGCATGATCCCAATATAAGCAAGGCTAATAAGGGTATAAGACGAATTGTTTTCATGATATTTTAGTTTAAGAGGTTTTTATCTACAAAATTTGGTAAGGTAACCTTCAACAGTGGTTCTGCTTCCATTGCTCTTTGTATTGCAAAAATCGCACCATCATTTCTTGCCCAGCTGCGTCTTGAAATTCCATTATTAACATCCCAGAACAACATTGATTTTAATCGTTTTTGTGCTTCTTCAGTACCGTCTAACAACATTCCGAATCCGCCGTTGATTACTTCTCCCCAGCCTACACCACCACCATTGTGAATAGAAACCCAGGTTGCACCCCTGAAACTGTCTCCTATGACATTGTGAATGGCCATATCGGCTGTAAATCGGGATCCATCATAGATATTTGAGGTTTCTCTGTAAGGAGAATCGGTACCGGATACATCATGATGATCACGTCCTAATACTACCGGGCCAATTTTTCCATCCCGGATAGCATTGTTAAAGGCCTGTGCTATTTTTGTTCTTCCTTCTGCATCAGCGTAGAGAATACGTGCCTGTGAGCCTACTACCAATTTGTTTTGCTGTGCCCCTTTTATCCATTGGATATTGTCTTTCATTTGCTGTTGAATCTCTTCTGGAGAATTGTTGATCATCTCTTCTAAAACAGCACATGCAATGGTATCTGTTTTTTCAAGATCTTCTGGTTTTCCTGATGCACAAACCCAGCGGAAAGGTCCAAATCCATAATCAAAACACATAGGTCCCATAATATCCTGTACATAGGAAGGGTACCTGAAATCGATGCCATTTTCAGCCATTACATCTGCTCCGGCTCTTGATGCTTCCAGTAGAAAAGCATTTCCGTAATCAAAAAAGTAGGTTCCTTTAGCGGTATGTTTATTTATAGCCAAGGCATGTCTTCTTAATGTTTCCTGAACTTTTTCTTTGAAGAGTTCCGGATTATTTGCCATCATTTCATTGGCTTCTTCAAAAGAAATGCCTACAGGGTAATATCCACCTGCCCAAGGGTTGTGAAGTGAAGTTTGGTCTGATCCCAAATCAATATAAAGGTTTTCTTCATCAAATTTTTCCCATACATCCACAATGTTTCCGAGATAAGCAATAGAAATAGTTTCTTGCTTTTTTTGTGCTGTTTTAACTCGCTCTACCAGATCACTCAGGTTTTCGATAACTTCATGAATCCAGCCTTGCTCATGGCGAATTTTTGTTATTTTAGGATTTACTTCTGCACAAACCGTTATACATCCGGCAATTGTTCCTGCTTTTGGCTGTGCTCCACTCATTCCGCCTAATCCCGAAGTAACAAAAAGGCCTCCTTTGGGATTCTTATTAATTTTTCTAAACCCATTTAATACAGTGATTGTAGTGCCATGTACAATTCCCTGAGGACCAATATACATATAACTGCCGGCAGTCATTTGTCCGTATTGCGTAACACCCAAAGCATTGAATTTTTCCCAATCATCTGGTTTGGAGTAATTAGGAATCATCATTCCGTTGGTCACGACCACTCTTGGTGCATTTTTATGAGAAGGAAATAATCCCATTGGATGTCCGGAATACATAACCAAGGTTTGTTCATCTGTCATTTCTGAAAGATATTTCATGGTAAGTAAGTATTGTGCCCAGTTGCTGAATACCGCTCCGTTTCCTCCATAAGTGATAAGCTCATGCGGATGCTGAGCAACGGCATAGTCCAAATTGTTCTGAATCATCATCATGATGGATCTCGCTTGCAAAGATTTGCCCGGATATTCTTCAATCGGTCTTGCATACATTTTGTAGGTTGGACGAAGACGGTACATGTATATACGACCGTATTTTTCCAGTTCTTCCCTGAATTCTGGAATCAGAGTTGTATGGTGTTTAGCATCAAAATAACGAAGAGCATTTTTCAGGGCTAATTTTTTCTCTTCTTCATTTAGAATTTCTTTTCTTTTCGGAGCATGATTAATAGTTATATCGTATGCCTGAATAGCTGGCAATTCTTGTGGAATCCCTTGTTGTATTTCTTCTTTAAATGTCATCAGAGTATTTTTTACTTTGTATTTCCCGTTTTTTTATTAAATCCATAAGGACAGTGTTTACAGCCGTTTTTGCAGCAATAACCTCTTTTTAAAAGATATTTTTCAGTAAAGATTTTATAACCTTCTTTTGCGAAGTAATAGTCTTCTCCTTCAATGAGATTGTTGCGGTTGTAATTACTGTACATCCAACAAATTTAATAAAAATACATTATGGCAGGATTAGAATTAGATACTTAATAATTATTCAGCTTAATAAATACTTAAATTTGCAGTATGATTGTTGTTGTTAATAAATATCTGGTTCCTAAAGGTTATGCAGGAATAACTATTTTTCCTTTTATTCTTTTACGTTATAAAAGTTTAGAGCATAACTCTGTTTTTATGAATCACGAAAAAATTCATATAAGACAACAGATAGAAATGCTATTCGTGTTTTTCTATTTATGGTATGTTATAGAATTTTTTATTCGTTGGATATTGCTTTTTGATGCAAAGAAAGCCTATCGTGCTATATCTTTCGAAAAGGAGGCATATACCTTCGAAAATGAATTTGACTATCTTAACAAGAAAAAAATATTTTCATTTATAAAGTTTCTATGATTGAAATACAGCAAAAGAGTATTAACGAACAAGTCGTTTTTTTTAAAGAAAAGGACATTATTGTATATGTTAAAAGAGAAGACCGCCTGCATGAAGAGATCTCAGGAAATAAGTTTCGTAAACTCAAGTATAATCTTATGGAGGCGCAATCATTGGGGTATAATACACTTTTGACATTTGGAGGTGCTTATTCCAATCATATTGCTGCTGTTGCTGCTGCCGGGAAAACTTATGGCTTTGCTACTATCGGTGTGATCAGAGGAGAAGAGTTAAAAGACATTTTTTTAGAAAATCCGACTTTGAAAAAAGCGGCAGAGAATGGCATGAATTTTAAGTTCGTTTCCAGAACTGAATACAGACAGAAAGATCAGGAATATTTTATAGAGGAACTAAAAAAAGAATATAAGGATTTTTATCTGATTCCTGAAGGAGGAACCAATAATCTTGCTGTAAAAGGATGTGAAGAAATATTAACGGAGGAGGATTTTATATTTGATTATATATGTTGTGCTGTTGGAACCGGAGGTACTATTTCTGGTCTTATAAATGCTTCTTCTGAATCACAAATTATATTGGGTTTTCCTGTATTAAAAGGTGATTTTTTAGAAGCAGAAATCAAAAAGTATGCTAAAAAAGACAATTGGTCTTTGGTAACTGATTATCACTTTGGTGGTTATGCTAAAATAACGCCGGAATTAAAAGATTTTATCCATAAATTTACATTAAAATATTTAATACCTTTAGACCCGGTATATACCGCTAAAGTTTTTTATGGAATTTTTGATTTAATTGATAAAGACAGAATAAAAAAAGGAGCAAAAATTTTAGTAATTCACACAGGTGGATTACAAGGACTAAAATCAAACATACTTTTATAGGTTATGAAATATATAGTTTATACAATTTTACTTTTTTCTTTAGTAGCCTGCAGTGCTGCACATAACAGCAAAGTAAGAGATAATATTAATAAAGAGTACGGAGCAAATAAGAAAAAGAAAAAAACGCATACACCTTCAAAATCTGAAAGACCTAAGATAGAAGAAGCTGTATATGTAGAGGAGATCAAAGTTGTTGCTCCTGTGAGAAGCGTTGAAACGGAACAATTGACCGCTACTTCCGATGTAAGAGTTTCTAAAGACATTATTCTTGATTATATCGATATTTACAAAGATGCGGCAATGGAGAGTATGCGTGATTACGGGATACCGGCCAGTATAAAGTTGGCTCAGGGTATTTTGGAATCAGGTTCTGGTTCGGGGAGATTGTGTAATCTTGCAAATAATCATTTCGGTATTAAGTGTCATAACGTGTGGACAGGACCTTCTGTAAGTCATACAGATGATGCTCCGGATGAGTGTTTTAGAAAATATGATAATCCGTTTGAATCTTATAGGGATCATTCCTTATTCTTAACATCCCGTTCAAGATATAGTTTTTTATTCGAACTGGATAAAGGAGATTATGTTTCCTGGGCAAGAGGCTTGCGTAAAGCCGGATATGCTACAGATGTAAAATATCCTGATAAACTTATCGGTTTGATTGAGCGATATAATCTGTATGAATATGATAAGCAGGTACTGGGAGCAAAATACCATCCTGTTACACGGATTAATCCTGTGGCAGACGGTCAGAATTTCTATGCAGTAGAGAGCGGTGATACACTATTTGCTATTTCACGCAAGTTTAATATCAGTGTAGATGATTTGAAAAACTGGAACAGACTATCTTCCAATGTGATATCTGTCGGACAAATTTTAAAAGTTAAATCATAAATGTTATATCAAAGAAGCAGTCAGCTGTTTATTGAAGCAGAAAAAGTTATTCCAGGAGGTGTAAATTCTCCTGTAAGAGCATTTAAATCAGTAGGAGGTACTCCCATATATGTAAAAGAAGCTAAAGGAGCTTATTTGTTTGACGAGGATGGCAATAAATATATAGACTACATCAATTCATGGGGACCTATGCTATTGGGTCATTCTTATCCACCTGTTGTAAATGCAGTAATTGAAAAAGCAAAAAAAGGTACTTCTTTTGGTATGCCCACAGAAATTGAAACCGAGATTGCAGCTCTTGCTGTTTCTATGGTTCCTAATATTGATAAAATACGTTTTGTCAATTCCGGTACCGAGGCGTGTATGAGTGCGATTCGGCTTGCAAGAGGTTTTACAGGAAAAGAAAAAATAATAAAATTTAGAGGCTGTTACCACGGTCATTCAGATTCTTTTTTGATTTCGGCTGGCAGTGGTTTAAGTACTTTTGGAGTGCCAAACAGTCCGGGTGTTACAAAAGGAACAGCTCATGATACCTTATTGGCGGATTATAATAATATTGAATCAGTTAAGAATCTTTTTCTTGAAAATCCTGATGAAATTGCCTGTGTTATTATTGAGCCTGTGGCAGGAAATATGGGATGTGTACCACCTATAGAAGGTTTTCTGGAAAGTTTGCGAAAAGTTTGTAATGAAAACAAAGCTTTATTGATTTTTGATGAAGTTATGACAGGTTTCCGTTTAGCTAAAGGCGGTGCTCAGGAATTATTCGGGATTGCAGCGGATATTGTATGTTTTGGAAAAGTAATAGGAGGAGGGTTACCCGTTGGAGCTTTTGCTGCAAGAGCTGAGATAATGGACTATTTAGCGCCTGTAGGTCCTGTATATCAGGCAGGGACTTTATCTGGAAATCCTTTGGCAATGGCAGCCGGATTGGCGATGCTTACGGCTATAAATGAAGATGAAAAACTTTTTGAAAGATTGGAAGAAAAAGGTGCTTATCTTGAAAAAGGGCTTACAGAGGTATTATTAAAAAATAATAGAAAATTTGTCATTAACCGGATCGGTTCTATGATTTCAGTTTTCTTCTGTGAGAATAATGTGGTTGATTTTAATAGTGCTGCAAAAGCTGATACACCGGAATTTAAATCTTTCTTTCACGGACTATTGCAAAGAGGGATTTATATAGCGCCATCATCTTATGAAACCTGGTTTTTGACAGATGCTTTAACTTACGAAGATATAAATTTCACTATTGAAGCTGTTGCGTTGGCTACTCAGTCATAGTAATAATAAAAAAAAACACTCAATTTTATTGAGTGTTTTTTTTTATTAATTTAAATAGGCTGCTCCTGTAATGATGTTTAATAAACCTTCATTTTTAGCAAGCTCAGTATATTTTTCAGATCCTAAAACGATTCTGATTCTTTCCCTTACTCCTTGTGATATTTGTAAAATCTGATCGGAGTTTAGTTCCTGACTTAGATTTTTATATTTACTGTAAAGAATTTCCTTTAACTCTTTTGCCTGTTCTGTTGAAAGTTTTAATTGTTTATCCAATAAAATTACTTCTTTATCAGAGTAAATTCTTACTTCATTAGGATTTGATTGGAGATCTTTTAAAGGAACCAATTCTTGTGCACTCATATTTAAACCTAAAAAGAGAAACAAAACTGCAGTTATTATTTTTTTCATAAAAATTGACGATTGAGTTAATTTTCAAATATATATATTTTTTTTAAATGATGATTAAAAATAAAGCAGATATTTTAGGCTAAATATTCAATTATTTTAAATTCACCTTCTGTGCTGACTTTTGTTAGATTATGTGAAGCTAAAGCTTTTATTGCTTTGTCCCATTTTTTTCCACTCAAGGATGTCTTGATTTTTAATTCGTTGATTTCAAATTTATTTTCATTTTTCTCTAACAAAGAAATGATTAGTTTTTCATCTTCAGTCAACTCATAAGAAGGCGCAGTTTTTTCAGGACGCATTTGTGGGAAAAATAATACTTCCTGAATAGATGTCGTGTTGGTTAAAAACATGATGAGTCGATCCATACCAATGCCAAGACCTGATGTTGGAGGCATTCCATACTCCAAAGCTCTTAAGAAATCCTGATCAATAAACATTGCTTCATCATCTCCTTTTTCGGACAGCTTTAACTGGTCTTCAAAGCGTTCTCTCTGATCAATAGGGTCGTTTAATTCTGAATAAGCATTGGCAACTTCTTTACCACAAATCATCAATTCAAAACGTTCTGTTAGATCAGGGTTTTCACGATGTTGTTTTGTTAATGGAGACATTTCTTTGGGGTAGTCTGTAATAAAAGTTGGCTGAATGTAATTTCCTTCACATTTTGCGCCAAAGATTTCGTCAATAAGTTTTCCTTTCCCCATGGTGTCGTCAACAGCAATACCCATATTTTTTGCTGCTTCTCTGATTTCTTCTTCCGTTTTGCCGGTTATGTCAAAACCTGTGAATTCCTTAATAGAGTCTGTCATTGTTACTCTTTTAAAAGGAGCCTTGAAGCTGATCTCGTGATTTCCGAAAATGGCTTTTGTAGTATTGTTTACTTTTAAAGCACAATGTTCTAACAGACGTTCTGTAAAGTCCATCATCCAGTTATAGTCTTTGTAAGCAACATAAATTTCCATTACAGTGAATTCAGGATTGTGCGTTCTGTCCATTCCTTCGTTACGGAAATTTTTAGAAAATTCATACACACCATCAAAACCACCAACGATAAGTCTTTTCAGGTACAGTTCATTTGCGATTCTCAGATATAGAGGTATGTCAAGTGCATTATGATGTGTTGTGAATGGTCTGGCTGCAGCTCCTCCCGGTATCGATTGTAAAATCGGAGTTTCAACTTCCATATACCCTGCTTGGTTGAAAAAATCCCGCATTGCAGTAAACAATTTACTGCGTTTTATAAAAATATCTTTATTGGACGGATTTACGATCAGGTCTACGTATCGCATACGGTATCGTAATTCAGGATCCGTAAAGGCGTCAAAAGTATTTCCTTCTGCATCTGTTTTAGGAAAAGGTAATGGTCGTAAAACCTTGCTTAAAAGGGTTATGTTTTTTACACGTAAGGTTTTTTCTCCAACCTGGGTTGTAAATAACTCTCCTTCAATGCCGATAAAATCACCTAAGTCGATTAACTTCTTGAAAATTTCATTATATAACGTTTTGTCTTCTGTAGGACAAAGTTCATCACGGTTGATATATAATTGTATTCTTCCTTCGCTATCCTGTAGTTCAGCAAAAGACGCTTTTCCCTGAATACGGGCAGACATCAATCTTCCCGCAACTACAACCTTCTTTCCTTCTTCAAAAGTTTCCTTTATTTGCTTTGAAGTATGATCTACTGGAAACAAATTTGCCGGATAGGGATTGATGCCAAGTTCTTTCAACCTGCTCAATTTTTCTCTTCTGATGATTTCTTGTTCTGAAAGTTGCATATAAAATTATTTTTTAGGTTGCAAAAATACTAAATATTCGATAGTTAGTCAATTTATGAAAACTAAAATGTTTAAAAATAGTAGGAAAGATTGATATGTTGTAAATTTGTAGTTATAGTTCAATAGTATTTGATGATGAACAAGAAAATAAAAGTTACAGACCTGGGTTCGAAAGATTATCAGGAAACCTGGGATTTTCAGGAACAATTGTTTCAGGAAATCCTTTCAATTAAATCGGAAAATAAAAAGCATGATACTTTTAATGAAACGCCGAATCATTTATTGTTCGTAGAACATCCGCATGTGTATACCCTTGGCAAAAGTGGTGATGTCTCTAATCTCCTGATAGATGAAAAACAGTTAAAAGAGAAAGGAGCTTCATTTTATAAAATAAACCGGGGAGGTGATATTACCTATCACGGACCAGGACAGGTTGTAGGGTATCCTATTCTGGATCTTGAGAATTTCTTTACAGATATCCATAAATATTTAAGATTGCTTGAGGAGTCGGTTATTCTTACTTTGGAAGAATATGGAGTTAAAAGTGGTAGAAGTGAAGGGGAAACAGGAGTTTGGTTAGATGTTGGTACCCCTTTTGCCAGAAAAATATGTGCCATGGGTGTACGGGCTTCCCGTTGGGTGACCATGCATGGATTTGCCCTCAATGTAAATTCTGATCTTGGTTATTTTGATCATATTATCCCTTGTGGGATAAGAGGAAAAGCAGTAGCTTCTCTGAATGTAGAATTAGGTGTTGATAAGGTGAATGAGGTGGAAGTAAAGGAAAAGATCAAAAAACATTTTTCTCAATTGTTTGAAGCTTCTCTTGTATAATTATAGTATATTATTATAAATCAAGTTTTAATTGTTCGGGTAATAATCTAAAAGTTTTTCGATGGTATTTGCACGGACCGTATTCTAAAATGGCTGCCCGATGTTCTTTTGTGGGGTAGCCTTTATTTTTTTTCCAGTTATACATTGGGAATTCTTCGTGGATCTGATCCATATACTCATCTCTGTAGGTTTTAGCAATTATGGAAGCAGCAGCAATACTCAGATATTTGGAATCTCCTTTGATGATGCACTGGTGAGGTATTTCCTTGTAAGGTTTGAATTTATTTCCGTCTACAATTATAAAGTCAGGTTCTGTCTGAAGTTTGCTGATCGATAGCTGCATGGCCTTTATGGAAGCGTTCAGAATATTTATTTCGTCTATCTCGTTATTGTCTAAATGGTGGAAAGCAAATAAACTGGAATTACTTTCGATGTACTTTTTTAGTAAAGAACGTTTTTTAATGCTTAATTGTTTTGAGTCGTTTATTTCTTCCAAGATTAAATTATCGGTAAGAATAATGGCTGCTGCAGTAACCGGACCAGCGAGGCATCCGCGTCCTGCTTCGTCCGTCCCTGCTTCAAAAAGTTGATTGGAATAGCTTGTTAATAGCATTATTTATCGTGTTAACCTAAAAAATTAATAAATAATATAATATATTGTTGATAAATGCAAAATTATTTATAAATTTGAATTTACATAAAATAAATCTAAAGATAATAATAAATCAAGATGAATAGTAAACTAACTAAAATGTTTTTCGTGGCGTTGACAACGTCATTGACAATAAATGCATTTGCTCAGACTGAGCAGGATCGTAAAAAGATTCTTGCAGATACCAATGTTGATTTTTTAATGCAGTTTTCAAAAGAGCAAGCTGATATTACCGAAAGGAACATGGTTATTGCTAAGCAGAAAGCAGAAGAATTAGGAATGCCTGTTTCTGGTTTGACCAAAGATGGTTCTTATTTTGAGTTAGTGGGATTGCATGAAAATGGAGAGCTTAAATATTACCGTACTTTTAATAATGTTGCGAATGCAAGTTCTTTAACGACGGCTAAAGCGCAATATTTACATAATGCTAATATCTTAGGTCAGAATATGATTGCTGGTATATGGGATGGTGGTATACCCATGCAGAACCATGTAAGTTTAGCAGGTAGAGTTGTTGTAAAAGATAATGGGGCAAATTTAAGTCCGCAAGGCTATGCACACGCAACGCATGTTGGTGGTACTATCGCAGCCAGTAATGTTTTGCCTAATGTTAAAGGGTTTTTACCAAGCGCTACTCTATGGGCAAATAATTTTTCTCAAGATGTATCAGAGATGGCATCACAAGCCGCTCAAGGGTTGATCTTTTCTAATCATTCCTATGGATTTGATGCGGAAAATATTGGTTCTGTTGGGGTTGGGTTTTTTGGAAGATATGGCTCTGATGCTCGATCTTATGATGTTTTAGCTAATAATGCTCCATATTATACAATTGTTTTTGCTGCTGGTAATGACAACGGCGGAAGTACTCCTAATCCAACTAAAGGGGGACGTGATTTGTTGTCGCAAGGAGGTGTTTCTAAAAACACAATAGTTGTTGCTGCAATTAATGGTATACAGAACTATAGTGGGGCATCAAGTGTTACTATTGCTGGGTTTAGTAGTTGGGGTCCGACAGATGATTTTAGAATTAAGCCGGACATCTCTGCTAAGGGAGTTAGTGTTTTGTCTCTTGGAGTTGGTGGATTGGCTGATACAGAATTTAATCAAGGTACTTCTATGGCGGCGCCTGCTGTGACAGGGGTTGTTGGTCTTTGGCAACAGAAATATAAAGAATCTTTTGGAGTTTTTATGAGATCTGCTACTGTTAGGGCATTGATGGCGCACACAGCAAGTGAAGCTGGAGCAGCTCCGGGGCCAGATTATAAATTTGGTTGGGGTGTTATTAATGCAGAAGCAGGAGCTTTGGTAATGGAAGCAAAGCAGGCGGATTTGGCAACTATTGATGAAAGAACTTTGGAAAACGGAACAGTTTATGAAGTTGATTTTGTATATCAGGCATTACAGCCTTTAGTGGCAACAATTGCTTGGAACGATCCTGCGGGAACAGCTCTAAATACAGGTACAGATTTCAATGTAAAAGCACTTGTTAATGATTTAGATTTGAGAATAATAAATTTAGATACGAATCTGGAGTATCTTCCATGGGCATTGGTTAAATCTTGGACTACAAGTGGTGCAGGAATTATTAATAAAGCCGATAACGATGTTGATAATATTGAGAAAATTGAGATTACAGGTGCTCCGTCAGGTAATTATCGTTTAAGGGTTTCTCATAAAGGAACTTTAGCTGGTGGTAGTCAGCTTTACAGTTTAATAATGTCTGGAGCGGGTGAAAGATTGTCAGTGGAAGAAAATGTTCTGGAAAAAATGGTGCTTTATCCTAATCCTGTATCAGACCAGTTAACAGTTTCTTTGGGCGATACAGCTCTAAATGATGTTAATTTTGAAATTTTTGATATGGCAGGAAGAAAAGTGCAGTCTATCAAAAATGATACTTCATATAATGCGACTTCTTTAGATATTAATGTTTCAGGTTTGTCTTCAGGTATGTATATCCTAAAGGCAAAAAGTGGAAATGCTGAATCTACTTTTAAGTTTGTTAAAAAATAAGGTTTAAAATTCTTAAAATAAAAAAAGGGTATTTGTTAAAAATACCCTTTTTTTATTTGTTATAGACTGTAAATTAAGGGGGTTTTTAATGTTAAAAATTTGTTATGATAAAAAAAAGTTGTAGATTTGTCAGTAACTAATTCAAATTAATTAATATATGAAATCAAAGTTTACTTGGATTTTGACACTATTTTTAGTGTTTACTGTTCAGATGTCTTTTGCTCAGGAAAAGACAGTGACGGGAGTGGTGACTGCAAAGGATTATGGTGATCCGGTTCCTGGAGCTTCTGTTATGATTGAGGGTACTAAATTTGGTGTTGAAACCGATATGGAAGGTAGGTATTCTTTAAAAGCAAAACCTGGTGATCGCTTAATTGTTAAGTTTACAGGGTTTAAAGATGCTAAAGTAACTGTAGGTTCTTCTAATACATTGAATATTTCAATTGTTGAGGAAGCAGCTGAAGAGTTAGAAAATTTAGTGATCGATGTGTATCGTACAACTTCAAAGCCAAAATCGGCTGTTGCAGCTTCAACGGTTACTTCGAAAACAATTGAAGGACGTCCTAATGCGTCGTTTATTCAAACATTGCAAGGACAGGTTCCTGGTTTGAATATTTCAACAGGTTCAGGTCAGCCTGGTGATAATAATACAACAGTAATTTTACGTGGTTTAGGTTCTATTAATGGAGCTGTTGAACCATTATATGTTATTGATGGTGTGCCAATGAGTTCTGATAGATTCAGAAGTTTGAACCCGAATGACATTGATAATATTACTGTATTGAAAGATGCAGGAGCAACTGCTATCTATGGTAATAGAGGGGCAAACGGAGTTATTGTTGTAAATACGAAAAGAGCAAGTTTTGCTTCTGATTTAGAAGTTAAATATGTAGGTACTACAGGGATGAGCTTTTTACAAGATAATGGTTATAATCTGATGAATGCAAAAGAATATAGAGCTTTTGAGCGTCAGGCATACAGAGATTACAGAATTGGACGAAATGTTACACAGGCACAAATTGATGCTGCTCGTGATGGTAATTGGGTTGATGTATTCTTTAGAGATGCAATTGCTCAAAACCATACTTTGTCTTTTAGTGCAGGTTCTAAAAACTTGTCAAGCTATACATCTGTAGGTTATGCGGATAATGAAGGGATTTTGAAAAATACTGGTTTAAAACGTTTTAACTTCAGAAACAATTTAAATGGTAAAAATAGTGATGGAAGATTAACATTTGGTACTAATATTAGTGCGAATTATTCTAAGTCAAACTTAGTGACTGGTACAGGTACTAATGGTGTGAATCAAAACTTTTTCTTAGGAGCTTTCCAAAGTTTACCATATTTAGTTCCAGAAGAATATGAAGGAACTTATGAGTCTATTGAAAGTTTGATTAATACAAAATATGGTTTAGTGGGTATGCCATTCTTATTAATGGATAAAGCGAGAACCAGTGCAATGAAACAAGATGAATTTAAGTTAATTGCAAGTGGTAATATTAATTACCAATTAAGTGATGATTGGTCTGTAGGTACATCTTTGGGAGCCGATTATCAGACGATTAATCAATTTAGTTATATCTCAACTGATGCTTTTAACTCAAGATATTTTGCTGCTGATGATCAGGATTATTATGGTTCAATAGGTGATATCAATGAGAGACGCGTTGTAGTAACTTCTACAACTAATTTAAGATGGAACAAAGTTTTCAATGAGAAGCATGAATTAAAAATGGGTGGATATGTTGAATACATTAAAGCACATTATAAAAATAGTTCAATAAGTAAAGAAGGTTTTGATCCTATTTTCTGGACTCCGGGAGCGGCTACAGGATGGATTGATGATATGCCAACTAATGATTATTATGCTCCTACTGCAAGTGTGTCTTTCCAAAATTCAGGTCTGTTTTCATATTTTGGAACAGCTGATTATGATTATGATACTAAATATGGGGTTAGCTTAACAGGAAGAAGAGATGCTTCGTTCCGTTTTGTGGATGATAATAAATGGGGTACTTTCTGGTCTGTTTCAGCAAGATGGAATATCAACAATGAAAAATTCATGGAAGGTTCAATTTTTAATGATTTAAAAATTAGAGGATCTTATGGTACTGCAGGTAATCAGGATATAGCTGGAACAGGTTTATTTGGTGGAGCTTATTTATATGAGACTGTTTTTGCAAGTTCTGCAGGATATAATAAAAACCCTTCATTGGATTTAGCTCAGCTTCCTAACCGTGCATTACAATGGGAAACAATTACTTCAAGTAATATCGGTTTAGATTTTGGTATATTTGAAAATAGATTAAGAGGTTCTGTGGACGTTTACAGAAAACAAACGGATGATCTTTACCAAGGAGTTCCTTTATCTGCTATCAATGGTACAACCAATTTGATGTCAAATTTTGGATCTTTAAAGAATGAAGGAGTTGAAGTTATTGTTGCAGGTGATGTTATCAGAACAAAAAATACTCGTCTGACCTTAAATGCAAATGGATCATACAATAAAAATACAGTTGTAGATATACCAAATGAAGGAGGGGAATTTTGGAATGGAACTTCTTTAACAGGTTTAAGAGAAGGTGGTAAAATCGGAGAATTTTATTTGACTCGTTATGCCGGTATTAATCCTGCTAATGGTAATTATTTATTCTACGATAAAGATGGTAATACTACAGAAACACCTGTTGATGAAGACAGAGTATGGACTGGTAAATCTTCTTTACCTGTTTATCAAGGTGCTTTTGGTTTTGATTTTGAACACAAAGGGTTCTTTGCTACAGCTAGTTTTACGTTTGCAAAAGATGTATGGAGATTTGATAACGATTATTTCTTCTTTACTCAGCCAAGCTTTATTGGACAAAACAATATGTCGGGAGAAGTTAGAGATTATTGGACACCAACTAATACCGGAGCTGAGTTTCCAAGCTTAACAGCTCGTAACTTGGATTATATTGGAGATAGTGATTATTACGTTAAAGATGCTTCTTATATCCGTTTACGTTATGCAACTTTGGGGTATAACTTTAACAAAAAGGATTTATCTTTCTTAAAATTAAGCGGTTTACGTGTATTTGCTCAAGCTGAAAACTTAGTTACTTGGACGAAATGGAAAGGATGGGATGCGGAAAGTAATCGTGGAGTTGACTTAGGACAATATCCTACTCCAAGAACAGTTTCTTTCGGTGTTGAAGTACAATTTTAATTTGAATTAAAGGAATATGAAAAATAAATTTTTAACTTTAGTTGCTGTTGCGGCGCTATTTGTTTCATGTCAGGATGCATATGAAGTAGATCAGCCGGGATACCAATTTGAGGAATCAGCGGTTTATAATACACCTGCTGATATCAATAGAGGTGTGAGTGGTTTGTACTCTAGTTTACCAGGTGAATCTGAAATTAACTTTGTTTCTTATTTTACAGACGAATTAGGTGTTGGTAGAGATAATGCCGGACAAGGGATAAATGATGGAAGCTACAGATTTTTCATGAACGCTGGAAATTCATTTGCAGCCAGTACATGGACTTCTTATTACAACATTATTAATCGTTGTAACAGATTATTAAATAGAATCGAAGAGCTTAAAGTGATTAATCCAGCTTTAGAATCGGATTATAATAAAAATAGAGGTAGAATTTTGGCGATAAGAGCGTATTCACATATGAAATTATTTGCTTATTTTACACCAGATTATAAAAATCCAACTGGTCTTTCTGTAATCAAATTTGATTTCTTACAAACAAGTGATTATACTCGTTTTGAAAAAAGAGCGACTGTAGCTGAGATTGTTTCTTTTATAGAAAGTGATATTGCTGAGGCTTTGACATATGATATTTCTTATTCAGACGGAGATGCAACTCTTCCAAAAGTTAAGGCATATGTTTCTACAGCATTTGCGCATGCTGTCTTAGTTAAACTATATGCTATGACAGGAAATGCTACTGGTGTTATTGAGCATGTTGATGCAATTACTACTGCTAGTTTGGGTGGACCAATTGATTACGTTACACTTTTTGCTAAGGATAGTGAAACTCCTGAAACAAACTCTGATGTTATTTCTTACTTATTGCGTTTGCCAACTGAAGGTTATTCCGTTGCTGCTGCATGGTGGGCTGGTAGAGTTGATGCTCAAAGAGGATCTGCTTATATGGAAATTGGACGTTCATTATATAATGAGTTGGATAAATTAGATCCAGCAAGTACAAATCAACCTATGAGTGCTGCAAGAGCCGATGTTAGATTTAATGTAACTGTTTTAGGTTCTAGTGCTCCTCAGGCAAATTATTCTAGTTTAGCTGCAGATGTATATAGAACTAGAGATTTGTTATTTATTGGTAAATATCCAGGAAGTACTCAGGCTGTTTTACAGAATAATATTATGTTGTTCCGCTATGCTGATATGTTATTAGCAAAAGCAGAAGCTTTTGCAATGCAAGGAAATGTGAGTGGTGTAGAAGGTCTTATTAAAGATTTACGTTCTGCAAGAAATTTTGCTGGAACTCCAGCTTCTATGCCAACAATAACAAACGTTCAATCTGCATGGAAAGCGATCCTTGAAGAAAGACGTTTAGAGTTTGCATTTGAAGGACACCGTTACTTAGATATGAAACGTTTGGGTGTTTTAGCTGGTTCTCCAGGATTTGTTCGTGATGCTAAAGATTGCGAAACAAATGGTGCTTGTGCATTAGAACCAAGTTCTTTCAAATTGACTTTGCCTATTCCACGTGTTGAAATTCAGGCTAATCCTGCAATTGCAAGTCAACAAAACCCTGGTTATTAATCATAACCTCAATTAATAAATTAAAAAGCATCCGATTTCGGATGCTTTTTTTTATTACCTTGAAAATTAATTTACCTTTGTCAAAAACTTATATGCGATTAGTGATTTTGTTGTTGTCTCTGTTTTTATCTGTTGCTTCATATAGTCAGATAAATAAATCCACATCTCAGAAAAAGAGTGTCAGAGATATTCCTGCATCTGCTAAAAATTTAAAGAATACAAGCATTATTAATAATAATCAGGTACAGAGTGATTCTTCACGATTGAATAAGAATATTACAGCAAATGATTCCGTTGCTCATATTGATCAATATGAAATTCTGGATAGATACAACAATCGTTCTACTTTTGATACCATCCTCAATATCAAAAAATATTATGAGATGAATTATCTCAGAAGAGATGATTTTGGTCTACTTCCTTTTTCGAATGACGGACTTGCCTATAATGTACTGAATTATTCCCTGATTAAAAATACAGCGACACCAGGTTTAGGTTTTAAGGCTCGTAATTTTGCATATCTTGATGTTGATGATATCAACTATTATCACGTACCAACACCTACATCAGAGATCTTTTTTCGATCGGCTGTTAAACAAGGACAGAATTTAGATGCTTTACTTACTACAAATACGTCTCAGCAACTTAATTTTTTTATAGGGTACAGAGGACTTCGTTCTTTGGGTTCTTATATAAATCAATTGGCAAGTAATGGGAATTTTAGACTGGGGAGTTCATACAATACTAAGAATAAGCGCTATTTTTTAAAAACTCACCTTACTGTACAGGATATCTCAAACCAGGAAAACGGTGGAATTACAGATACTGATCTGTTTTTATCAAGAGAAGCACCGTTTAATAACAGGGAACGTTTGAATGTATATTTTAGGGATGCAAAATCATTATTTAAAGGTATTCGTACATATATTGATCATCAGTATAATTTTATTGACTCTAAGTCAAATGGGATCTGGTTAAAGCATCAATTTGTTTACGAATACAAGACAAACTCTTACACTCAGACAAATGCAAATCCTGTTAATTCCTTCAATGATGGAGTTGCTATTGATAAATTTTTTGGAGATTCTTTTTCTACTGCTATTGATGATAAGCTGAGAAATACAACTGTATACAATAAGATTAGCCTGAGTTATTCCAATGATAAATTAGGAGAATTAGCTTTTAATGCTGATCATTTTAATTATAATTATTATTACAATTCTCAATTGAATGATGAGAATGGCGCACTACTTGTTCCAAATAAACTTGAAGACGATATTGTTACTATAGGCGGATCTTATTTGTTGAATAAAGAAAAGTTTGATGCAAAATTCGGACTTCGTCAGTCTGTAGTAGGTGCTTTAATGAGTGAAATATCAGGTGAAATATTGTTTACGCCTTTTCAGAATTACTTATTACATATAAAATATCAATACCTAAATAAAATTCCAGATCTGAATTATCAGATGTTTCAAAGTGGATTTGTAAGCTATAACTGGAAAAATGAATTCAGTAATGAAAAAATCAATCAGTTAGATGTTAACTTAAATACACCGTGGCTGAACATTACAGGAAACTATCAGATTATTAAGGATAAAATATATTTTGCAAACACAGATTTAACTACTGACGCTAAAGGTAGAAATCTAAAACAAATCATTGCTCCAAAACAATTCAGTGAAGCGATTCATTATCTTTCCATATCTGCACAAAAAGAATTTAAATTCAAGAAGTTTGCTTTAGATAATAGTGTTTTGTTTCAACAGGTAGTACAAAACGAAGAAATATTAAATGTGCCGACAATAGTAACCAGAAATACATTTTATTTTACGGATTACTTATTCAAAAAGGCTTTGCTAGTGCAGACAGGAATCACTTTTAAATATTTTACAGAATATTATGCTAATGGGTACAATCCTGTTGTAGGGGATTTCTATGTTCAGAATCAACAAAAAATAGGAAATTATCCGGTGTTTGATTTTTTTATTAATGGAAAAATCAAAACAGCTCGTATCTATATTAATGTAGAACATTTCAATGCTTCGCTAACGGGTGGAAATTATTTTTCAGCACCGAATCAACCTTATAGAGAAATGCGTTTGAGATTAGGTATTGTTTGGGATTTCTTTAACTAAACGAAACATTTTACACAAGCCTTTAGACTTTCCTATCAATACCAAAACCTTTATCTTTGCATAAAATAAAAATAATGAATTACGCAAATAACATATTAGAGACAATAGGGAATACACCTATGGTCAGATTAAATAAAGTAACAGAAGATATACAAGCTACAGTATTAGCAAAAGTTGAATACTTCAATCCCGGTCATTCCTGTAAAGATAGGATGGCATTAAAAATGGTTGAAGATGCTGAAGCTGATGGGCGTCTTAAACCAGGAGGTACTATTATAGAAGGTACTTCAGGAAATACGGGAATGGGATTAGCTTTGGCAGCTGTTGTAAAAGGATATAAACTGATTTGTGTGATCACAGATAAACAATCTAAAGAAAAAATGGATATTCTAAGAGCGGTAGGTGCAAAAGTGGTGGTTTGTCCTACTGATGTTGAGCCAACAGATCCACGTTCTTATTATTCAGTCTCAAAACGATTGGCTGAAGAAACTCCTAATGCATGGTATGTGAATCAATATGATAATCCGTCGAATGCTCAGGCAAATTACGAACAGACAGGTCCAGAAATCTGGGAACAAACAAATGGTAAAATAACCCATTTTGTTGTAGGTGTAGGTACAGGTGGAACCATCTCTGGAGTTGCTAAATATTTGAAAGAAAAAAATCCTGATGTAAAAATATGGGGAGTGGATACGTACGGATCCGTTTTTAAGAAATATCATGAAACGGGCATATTCGATGAAAATGAAGTGTATTCCTATGTTACAGAAGGTATTGGTGAGGATATTTTACCTAAAAATGTGAATTTCTCTCTCATTGATGGTTTTACAAAAGTAACAGATAAAGATGCTGCTGTTTACACACGGAAGTTAGCGTTACAGGAAGGTATTTTTGTAGGCATGTCGTCAGGTTCTGCGCTTAAAGGTCTTTTACAGTTAAAGGAGCATTTTAAACCAGATGATGTAGTCGTTGTTTTATTTCATGATTCGGGATCTCGTTATATAGGAAAAATATTTAACGATGATTGGATGCGTGAAAGAGGCTATCTTGATGAAGAAATTACCAAAGCAGTTGATTTGATTCAGTCTCACATTGATAAACCAATGGTAACGGTGAGAACAGAAGAATTAGTTGCTCATGCGATTGAGAGAATGCAGAAATTCAAAATTTCTCAGATTCCGGTAATTGATGTCAATGGTTTTGTAGGATCAGTGGATGAATCCGATTTATTTCAGGCATATATTAAAGATAGTAACATTGCAGAAAAACCTATAAAAGAAGTTATGGGGGCTGCTTATCCGATTGTTAATAAAGAAGCATTAATCGAAGATGTCTCAAAATTGATAACAAAAGATAATCAAGCGGTGTTAGTTGACTTAGGAAATAATAAGTATCATATCATTACGAAGTATGATATTATAGGTTCCATCAAATAGAAATAAAAAATCCAGCTTTTAGCTGGATTTTTTATTTTGCACGGGTGGAGGGATTCGAACCCCCATCAACGGTTTTGGAGACCGCTATTCTACCCTTGAACTACACCCGTAATTCGGTGCAAATATAATGGCATTTATTTAATAAATACAAGTGTTTTGATGTATTTCGGCGGATTTTTTTATAACTGATTGGTCATTAATGAGTTGTTGTTTGTATGAATTCTTACGGAATAAGGATAGCCTATTGTTATATTCTTTATTCGTTTATTTGAGTATATATGAATCTGATGTTGATGACTAAAATTTATTAATTCATTAGTTTCTATAGAAGACATAAAATATGTTGATTACAGTCTTTATCCAAATCCATCATCAGATTTTATAACGGTGAATGCTTCTGAAAAATTACGTGAGATTGTTTTGTATGATTTATCTGGAAAACAGGTTTTACAGAGTACTGCGAATACTTTAGATATCTCAATATTGGCATCGGGGATGTATGTAGCTAAGATAAAATTCGAAAATGGGGTTGAGACCACAGAAAAGATTGTCAAAAAATAATACAGACTTATTTTAATAACCAAAAACAGCATACTATATAGTGTGCTGTTTTTGGTTTGTATGGTTTATATTGTATAATAATATTCTTTGCGGACACGTATATATAATAAGAGGTAAAAAAATAAAAGCTGCTTTATTATGGATTTTTAAGCTAAAAAACGGATGGCTTCAGATTTATTTATTGAACTTTTGGATTTCAAAAAGTGGTTTTAAGCTTTTTTTGTTTGAAAAGAGTTGGGTTTAAAAAAGGGAATGCTGTTTTTTTTGAGGGTTTGAGTATTGTGAAAGAAAAAAAAGGATGTTGTAAAATTAAGGTTACCAGCATATTAAAATAAAGTTTAAAAAAGGTTTTAAAAAAATTAGGAAAGGATAAAAAAAGGGTAGTATATTTGCCCTCGCAATCCGCAAGAAGTTCTTTAAATATAAGTAAGCCTTAAAAAAAATAACAGAAATAAATTTTGTTAGAAATAAAAAAAGGTTGTAGCTTTGCAACCCCAATCAAATAGATAGGGATTGAGAAAGTTCTTAGAAAGTTACCGAATATTTTTTTTTAAAAAAAAACTTTAGAAAAAGTTTGGTGAAAAGAAAAAGAGTTTCTATTTTTGCACTCGCTTAGAAAAACAAGCGCAACAAGAGAAGACACGTTCATAGACATATTGGATTTACAGCATAAAAAGAGAGTAAGGAATTCGCAAGAATTGTTTTAACGCAACATCAAAAAATATTAAAAATTATACGATGAAGAGTTTGATCCTGGCTCAGGATGAACGCTAGCGGCAGGCCTAACACATGCAAGTCGAGGGGTAGAAGTCTTCGGACTTTGAGACCGGCGCACGGGTGCGTAACGCGTATGCAATCTACCTTGTACAGAGGGATAGCCCAGAGAAATTTGGATTAATACCTCATAGTATATTTGAATGGCATCATTTAGATATTAAAGTTCCAACGGTACAAGATGAGCATGCGTCCCATTAGTTAGTTGGTGTGGTAACGGCATACCAAGACGATGATGGGTAGGGGTCCTGAGAGGGAGATCCCCCACACTGGTACTGAGACACGGACCAGACTCCTACGGGAGGCAGCAGTGAGGAATATTGGTCAATGGAGGCAACTCTGAACCAGCCATGCCGCGTGCAGGATGACGGTCCTATGGATTGTAAACTGCTTTTATACGGGAAGAAAACGAGTTACGTGTAACTAACTGACGGTACCGTAAGAATAAGGATCGGCTAACTCCGTGCCAGCAGCCGCGGTAATACGGAGGATCCAAGCGTTATCCGGAATCATTGGGTTTAAAGGGTCCGTAGGCGGTCTTATAAGTCAGTGGTGAAAGTTTTTAGCTTAACTAAAAAATTGCCATTGATACTGTTAGACTTGAATTACTTGGAAGTAACTAGAATATGTAGTGTAGCGGTGAAATGCTTAGATATTACATGGAATACCAATTGCGAAGGCAGGTTACTATGAGTTAATTGACGCTGATGGACGAAAGCGTGGGTAGCGAACAGGATTAGATACCCTGGTAGTCCACGCCGTAAACGATGGATACTAGTTGTTTGGCCGTAAGGTTGAGTGACTAAGCGAAAGTGATAAGTATCCCACCTGGGGAGTACGAACGCAAGTTTGAAACTCAAAGGAATTGACGGGGGCCCGCACAAGCGGTGGAGCATGTGGTTTAATTCGATGATACGCGAGGAACCTTACCAGGGCTTAAATGTAGTTTGACCGCTTTGGAAACAGAGCTTTCGCAAGACAGATTACAAGGTGCTGCATGGTTGTCGTCAGCTCGTGCCGTGAGGTGTCAGGTTAAGTCCTATAACGAGCGCAACCCCTGTTGTTAGTTGCCAGCGAGTAATGTCGGGAACTCTAGCAAGACTGCCAGTGTAAACTGAGAGGAAGGTGGGGATGACGTCAAATCATCACGGCCCTTACGTCCTGGGCCACACACGTGCTACAATGGCCGGTACAGAGAGCAGCCACCTAGCGATAGGGCGCGAATCTATAAAGCCGGTCACAGTTCGGATCGGAGTCTGCAACTCGACTCCGTGAAGCTGGAATCGCTAGTAATCGGATATCAGCCATGATCCGGTGAATACGTTCCCGGGCCTTGTACACACCGCCCGTCAAGCCATGGAAGCTGGGGGTACCTGAAGTCGGTGACCGCAAGGAGCTGCCTAGGGTAAAACTGGTAACTGGGGCTAAGTCGTAACAAGGTAGCCGTACCGGAAGGTGCGGCTGGAACACCTCCTTTCTAGAGATGGTTAAAACATTACTCTCGCTGTTAATTCAAAAAAAAAAGAAGTAAAAATTACAGAGTCTCGTAGCTCAGCTGGTTAGAGTACTACACTGATAATGTAGGGGTCGGCAGTTCGAGTCTGCCCGGGACTACAATTTTACTTAAAAAAAGGAAATTTTAGAAGATGAGTATGAATTACACATTCATTCAAAATTCAACATTCATAATTTAAAAGTTCAAAATTATAATGGGGGATTAGCTCAGCTGGCTAGAGCGCCTGCCTTGCACGCAGGAGGCCATCGGTTCGACTCCGATATTCTCCACTATTTCTGTTAGCTCAGAAAAACCGTTCATTGACATATTGGAAAACAAACAAAAGTAGAAAATATTTAAAAAATAAAGCACATTTAATATTTTTTCGAAAGAAAAGGTATTAGATATAGAGCACAATAAGCAAAATAAGGGCGTATGGGGGATGCCTAGGCTCTCAGAGGCGAAGAAGGACGTGATAAGCTGCGAAAAGCTGCGGGGATTTGCACACAAGAATTGATCCGCAGATATCCGAATGGGGCAACCCAATACATTGAAGATGTATTACTCCGATAGGAGGGCAAACCCGCTGAACTGAAACATCTAAGTAGGCGGAGGAGAAGAAAACAAAAGTGATTCCGTAAGTAGTGGCGAGCGAACGCGGATTAGCCCAAACCAATGTTGTTTCGGCAATATTGGGGTTGTAGGACCACGATATTTTATGCAAAGCGAATTAGAACAACCTGGAAAGGTTGACCGAAGAAGGTGATAGTCCTGTATAGGTAAGCGATGTAATAGATAGTGGTATCCTGAGTAGGTCGGGGCACGTGAAACCTTGATTGAATCTGGCGGGACCATCCGCTAAGGCTAAATACTCCTGAGAGACCGATAGTGAACCAGTACCGTGAGGGAAAGGTGAAAAGAACCGTGAATAACGGAGTGAAATAGATCCTGAAACCATACGCTTACAAGCGGTCGGAGCCCATTCGTTGGGTGACGGCGTGCCTTTTGCATAATGAGCCTACGAGTTACCGTTGCTGGCGAGGATAAGCACTTCAGGTGTGGATTCGAAGCGAAAGCGAGTCTTAATAGGGCGCTATAGTCAGTAATGGTAGACGCGAAACCGTGTGATCTACCCATGGGCAGGTTGAAGTTTGGGTAACACTAAATGGAGGACCGAACCGGTTGACGTTGAAAAGTCTTCGGATGACCTGTGGGTAGGGGTGAAAGGCCAATCAAACTCGGAAATAGCTCGTACTCCCCGAAATGCATTTAGGTGCAGCGCTGATAGAGTTTATTAGAGGTAGAGCTACTGATTGGATGCGGGGGATTCACCTCCTACCAATTCCTGACAAACTCCGAATGCTAATAAATGCTTATCAGCAGTGAGGGCATGGGTGCTAAGGTCCATGTCCGAGAGGGAAAGAACCCAGACCATCAGCTAAGGTCCCCAAATGTATGCTAAGTTGAAAAAACGCGGTTTGTCTGCACAGACAGCTAGGATGTTGGCTTGGAAGCAGCCATTCATTTAAAGAGTGCGTAACAGCTCACTAGTCGAGCGGACGAGCATGGATAATAATCGGGCATAAGCATACTACCGAAGCTATGGATTGTATATTTATATACAGTGGTAGGGGAGCATTCTAAACTGGGTAGAAGGTGATATGTGAGTATTGCTGGACTGTTTAGAAAAGAAAATGTAGGCATAAGTAACGATAATGCGGGCGAGAAACCCGCACACCGTAAGACTAAGGTTTCCTCAGCTATGCTAATCAGCTGAGGGTTAGTCGGGACCTAAGGCACACCCGAAGGGGGACGTCGATGGCCAACGGGTTAATATTCCCGTACTTCTTATAATTGTGATGGAGCGACGGAGTGATGAAAGTACCGCGAACTGACGGAATAGTTCGTTGAAGCACCTAACTATAGGTTTGATAGTCAAATGCGTCAGACTTGGTGAAATGCGATAGTACTCGGAGCCTTCGGGCAAAGAGATAGTGTACCTAAGGGCTTCCAAGAAAACCTTCTAAACATAGATTATAAGAACCCGTACCGTAAACCGACACAGGTAGTCGAGGAGAGTATCCTCAGGTGCTCGAGAGATTCATGGCTAAGGAACTAGGCAAAATAGACCTGTAACTTCGGGAGAAAGGTCGCCAGCAGCAATGCTGGCCGCAGTGAAAAGGTCCAGGCGACTGTTTATCAAAAACACAGGGCTCTGCCAAATCGTAAGATGAAGTATAGGGCCTGACACCTGCCCGGTGCTGGAAGGTTAAGAGGAGATGTTATCTTCGGAGAAGCATTGAATTGAAGCCCCAGTAAACGGCGGCCGTAACTATAACGGTCCTAAGGTAGCGAAATTCCTTGTCGGGTAAGTTCCGACCTGCACGAATGGTGTAACGATCTGGACACTGTCTCAGCCATGAGCTCGGTGAAATTGTAGTATCGGTGAAGATGCCGATTACCCGCAGTGGGACGAAAAGACCCTGTGCACCTTTACTATAGCTTAGTATTGTTCTTGGATAAGTGATGTGTAGGATAGGTGGGAGACTATGAAGTGGCGTCGCCAGGCGTTGTGGAGTCATTGTTGAAATACCACCCTTTGCTTATTTGAGATCTAACTCGACGTTGTTGAGGACATTGCTTGGTGGGTAGTTTGACTGGGGTGGTCGCCTCCAAAAGAGTAACGGAGGCTTCTAAAGGTTCCCTCAGCACGCTTGGTAACCGTGCGTAGAGTGCAATGGTATAAGGGAGCTTGACTGAGAGACATACAGGTCGATCAGGTACGAAAGTAGAGCATAGTGATCCGGTGGTTCCGTATGGAAGGGCCATCGCTCAAAGGATAAAAGGTACGCCGGGGATAACAGGCTGATCTCCCCCAAGAGCTCATATCGACGGGGGGGTTTGGCACCTCGATGTCGGCTCGTCACATCCTGGGGCTGGAGAAGGTCCCAAGGGTTGGGCTGTTCGCCCATTAAAGTGGCACGCGAGCTGGGTTCAGAACGTCGTGAGACAGTTCGGTCTCTATCTACTGTGGGCGTTAGAAATTTGAGTGGATCTGATTCTAGTACGAGAGGACCGAATTGGACAAACCGCTGGTGTATCTGTTGTTCCGCCAGGAGCATCGCAGAGTAGCTACGTTTGGAAGGGATAAGCGCTGAAAGCATATAAGCGCGAAACCCACCACAAGATGAGATTTCTTTAAAGGGTCGTGGAAGATGACCACGTTGATAGGCTACAGATGTAAAGGCAGTAATGTCATAGTCGAGTAGTACTAATAGCCCGTAAGCTTATGTGCTCTGGGAGTTGCTTTATAATATAAAAGTCTTTTGTTTTGAATTTCATATATGTTAACTTATAGTGACGCAAGTCATACCGATTTAAGGTGGTTATTGCATCGGGGCTCACCTCTTTCCATTCCGAACAGAGTAGTTAAGCCCGATAGCGCAGATGGTACTGCATTTTAATGTGGGAGAGTATGTCGCTGCCTTTCTTTTGAATCCTCAATCATAATCTGATTGAGGATTTTTTTTTGGAATAAACTTAAGTATAAATAAGACCTGATTTATAATTATAAAGTGATGAAATGAAAAGCATCGCTTTGGACTGTCTTTATTATGTAGCATTAGAAGAGAATATATACTGCTTATAAGGATGTTGTAATAGCATGTATAAAGTATATGTAATGCCTCTCTATGGTGATTGCAATTAGTAGCTGACAGGATCTTTTATTTTTTATCATAGCTGCATCATGAAGTGTTGGTATACACAAAAGATAAGACTTTTTAAACATGATTTTTAAGCTGTTTTTTTGCTGTTTGAACCGAGTTGTTAGATGAATAAAACAAAAAGCTCTAAAAGCGATGTTATCTGTTGAATAGCATCATAAAAAAAGTCCCTGAGCAATTTACTCAGGGACTTTTTTTTATTATCTGTAAACCGAATTAATCTATCGATTTTACTACGGCTTTTTCCGCTTCTTTTCTGGTACCATCAAATCCGTCAACTCCGGAAACAGTAGTATATTTTAAAACATATTTTTTTCCAGGATTCAGGCGATTATAGATGCTTTGACACATTAGCGTAGCTTCATGAAATCCGCATAAAATAAGTTTTAATTTACCCGGATAAGTATTAATGTCACCAATGGCATAAATACCTTCTATATTGGTTTGGTAATCCAATGCATTATTAACTTTAATGGCATTTTTTTCTATTTCCAATCCCCAGTTAGCAATAGGTCCGAGTTTAGGTGTTAATCCAAATAGTGGAATGAAGTAATCGGTCTCTATTATTTGAGTATCATCACCATTAGACAATGTCAGGGACTCTACTCTTTCATTACCATGTATGGCTGTGATTTCAGCTGGTGTGATCAGATTGATTTTTCCAAGCTTTTTTAATTCCTGTACTTTTTCTACTGAATCTAAAGCACCTCTAAATTCATTTCTTCTGTGTACAAGAGTTACATTGGAAGCCACATCAGACAGGAAGATAGACCAATCTAATGCAGAATCTCCACCACCGGCTATAACAATATTTTTATCACGGAATTGCTCCGGATTCTTAACGAAATATTCCACACCTTTTTCTTCATAGAAAGCGATGTTTTCAATTAGAGGTTTTCTTGGTTCAAAGCTGCCTAAACCACCTGCAATTGCGATTGCTTTTGCGTGGTGTTTTGTTCCTTTGTTGGAAGTTACGATAAAGGTACCGTCTTCAAGCTGATCAATTGTTTCTGCTACTTCATTTAAGGTAAATCCGGGTTCAAATTGTTTTATTTGCTCCATCAGATTATCTATAAGTTCAGCGGCTCCAACAGAAGGATAGCCTGGTATATCAAAAATAGGTTTTTTAGGGTATAACTCAGTAAGTTGTCCACCAGGTTGAGGCAATCCATCTATTAGATGGCATTTTAGCTTTAATAGCCCGGCTTCAAAAACAGCGAATAATCCCGTTGGTCCAGCACCAATGATCAGTATATCTGTTTCAATCATAAATAATTTAATTTAAATAGAAATAATTTTAATTATTTCTTAAATCTACTTTTCCCTGATTATTATTTAATTCAGAAATGTTGGTTACCGTTTCAATTTCAGGAGCATATTTTTTTATGGTTGTTTCCACACCTGCTTTTAATGTCATCTGGTTGACATTGCAAGAAATACATGCACCGAGTAATTGTACAGTAACGTATTTATCGTCTTCAATAGAAATAAGATTGATATCTCCGCCATCTGATTTTAGGAAAGGACGGATTTCATCTAATGCTTTTTCTACATTTAATCTTATGGTTTCGCTGGTTGTTGTCATAGCTGAAAAGATTATAAATTATTTTTTTACGGCAGCACAACCTGCCATTGTGGTTATTTTTATAGCTTCTGTCGGAGGTAGGCTTTCGTTGCGTTTCACAACCTCTTCTACAACATTTCGTGCAATATTCACAAAGGCTTCTGCTACCGGTGTTTCTTCCTGTAACGATGCAGGACGCCCATAATCACCCGCTTCACGAATAGACTGTACAATAGGTACTTCTCCAAGGAAAGGGACTTCTAAATCACGGGATAAATTTTTAGCACCTTCATGTCCGAAGATGTAATATTTGTTTTCCGGAAGTTCTTCAGGAGTAAAATAGGCCATATTTTCAATGATACCTAAAACAGGAACATTGATGCTTTCTGACATAAACATGGAAACACCTTTTTTTGCATCAGCTAAAGCAACAGCCTGTGGTGTACTTACAACAACAGCACCTGTGATGGGCAATGACTGCATGATGGATAAGTGAATATCTCCGGTTCCAGGAGGTAAATCGAGCAATAAAAAGTCTAATTCTCCCCAATCAGCATCAAAAATCATTTGATTTAATGCTTTAGAAGCCATAGGACCTCTCCAGATAACCGCCTGATCAGGACTTGTAAAAAATCCGATAGATAATATTTCTACTCCATAACTGGTGATAGGTTTCATTTTTGACTTACCTTCTACTTCTACAGAAATAGGGCGTGCTCTTTCCACATCAAACATGATTGGCATTGATGGGCCATAGATGTCAGCATCTAATACGCCCACTTTAAAGCCCATATTGGCAAGCGTAACCGCTAAGTTTGCTGTAACGGTAGATTTTCCAACTCCGCCTTTACCGGATGAAACTGCGATAATATTGCTGATACCAGGAATCGATTTTCCTTTGATTTCAGGTTTTTCAGGGGTTTCAACTTTTATATTGACTTTAATTTTTGCTTTGTCGTAAATTTTTTCATGAATCACTTTCATGATATCTACTTCAGCTCTTTTCTTGATATGTAAGGCAGGATTGTGTAATGTAAGATCAACAACAACTTCATCTCCAAAGGTCATTACGTTTTGAACAGCACCACTATCTACCATATTTTTTCCTTCTCCCGCTATAGAAATAGTTTCTAAAACAGCAAGAATTTCTTTCCTATCTAATTTCATTTATATTTTACTTTATTACTTCAAACAGAAGTACTTATGTAGACTAATTTTAAATTACAAATATACTACGAAATGTTGGAAATTGAAAGTTAATGGCTTGTGAAAATGATGTTTATTTCTTATCGTGTAATAGTTAAAAATTATTGTTGAGTAATAATAGTTTCTGATATCCCATGTTTTGTAAAAGTTGGTTGTTCAGATAATTATATTCGGATAGCAATAATTGGTTCTGAGCTGTTTTATAAGTAATTGCATCTACTTTTCCATAGATGAATTTTGAAGTGGTTGTTTGAAAAGATAAAGTAGAAAAACGGATATTTTCAGTAATTTGTGATTCAAGCGTTATCAATTGATGCAATTGTTGTTTTTCAAGGTTAAATTCATTTTGTGTTGCCTGAATCATGTTTTGTTTTTGCTGTTCTTTTATTTCTTTTTCTATTCGTTTTGCATTTCTTAATCTTGTAGCATTTCCTTTTGAAAAAACAGGAACATAGAGACTCAATCCTAAGAAATTACTCTTATTGGTTTGTAGTTGTCTTTCAAAATTAAAAGAAGTATCTGAAATGTTTTTTATCTGATTGGCATAAAAGGTTCCATACGAATAATAGAGTGATAGTTTTGGAAGAAAATTAGATAACGTTTGCTGATAAACAACGATCGCTTTTTGTAGTTCGATATCGCTTTTTTTTATTTTGCTGTTACTATTGAGGTCAAATTCAATGTTTTCTTCAACAGATATGAGATCTTCATGTAACGAATAAGAAGTATAATCATCCTTAATGAAGAAAATATTTTGGAATAATTGAGTTTTTTTGTTCTCATATTCATGTATTGCCTGTTGTAACACAATTTTTTCCTGAGAATAAATGACTTCAATATCATATAAGTCACTTTCAGGTTTTAGCCCAGTAGATACTTCTTTGCGGATTCTTTCCAATTGATTTTCAGAGTTGACCAATTGTTTTTCTAAGATATTAACCCATTCCTGAGCGGCGAATGCTTCATAAAACTTTTTTAGTAACAGTATATTATACTCCTGTAATATTACCTCATTATCCTGACGTTGAAAAGCACTTTCAAGTCGGTCTAATTTAGACTTTTTAATTTCTGAAAAATTGAATAAAGCTATCTGGCTGTCCAGTGAAAAAAGGTCTGATTGTACATTTGAACTGATACGATTGTTTGTTGAAGGATCAATCGTTGAACCGAAATTATAATTATGGTTGGCACTCAAACCAATTTCAGGTAAATAGGTATACGATAGTTTGACCGCATTATTTTGAGCTAACATAATTTCGAGTTGCTTTATTTTGAAATCAAGATGATGTTCTCTGCCATATTCTATACAGTCCCGAAAACTCCAGATAGTATGCTGCGCTTTTCCCCCGAAAGGGAAAAACACAACAAGTAAAAAGAAACAAACGACTTTATTCATATTTCAAATATTTCAGAATATTGATTCTTGTAGCACTGTAAGATTTGGAAAATACCACTATTATGGTTAAAACAATCATGATGATAAAAGCGATACAAAAAGCGATATATGGAAAATCTATACGGTAGGCAAAATTGTTTAGCCACAGCTGGAGTAAATAATATCCCGGAATCAGCGCTAATAAAAAGCCAATAATACAAAATAGAATATATTGTTTTGATAATTGAAGCAAAAGGCTTTTGGTTGAAGCTCCCAATACTTTTTTTATGGCAATCTGTTTGTATTGCCTTTCAATGGTAAATGATGATAGAGCAAATAAACCAAACAGTGCAATGGCAATAACCACAATATTCAGTATGGCAAACACATTGCGTTGTTTTATGTAACTGGCATAGGTTTTTGCAAATTCTTTATTGACAAATTCAGCATTAAACGGATAATCAAAATCAACTTTTGTTTTCCAGAATTTTTCTAACTGATGTAAGACGTCTTCACTTTCAGCAGCATCGATTTTTACAGATACTGCCTGTAGGTTTGTATCCATCCAGCTGATGGTTTTTGGATGATAGAAAATCATCGGAGGAACTTTTTCTGTTAGACCATATAAATTAAAATCTTCTACAATCCCTACAATCTTTAATGGGTTTCCATTCCAGTCAAATTTTTTATTGATCAGGTTTTTATTCCCAAGTTTTCTTGCAGCTGTCTGGTTAATCAATACTGACTCAATGGTGTCGGAAGCAAGATTGGAATTCAGATCGCGACCTTCAGCTATTTTGATTTTCATCATATCCAGATATCCGAAATCAATAGCTACGTTCTGAGCCTGTACATTCTTACCATCTATAGAGAAACCTGATGAAGAACTCACACCGGAACCAATACGCATAGAAGAAATATTTACCTCTTTGACACCTTTTATCTTCATCATTTCTGACCGGATGCTTTTGTAAAAATTATAGCGGTTCGGTTTTTCATAATTCAAATACCTGATGGTGAGAATCTGATCTCCTGAAAAACCTAAATCTTTTTTAGCCATATAGCTTACCTGTTCATTGACTATATATCCTGCGATAAGAAACAATGTAGCAATAAAAAACTGTACAATAAGCATCGTATTGCGCAGCCAGATCCCGTTTTTGCTACGTCCAAAATTCCCTTTCAGAACTTTCAATACTTGGAAATTAGCAATATAAAGAGCCGGGAAAATACCTGCAGATATAATTACTATTAAAAAGATGATGGTAAAATATCCTATAAAATCTGTCAAGTGAAACACGAGTGCCTTGTTCAGCAAAACATTGTAATATGGTAATAAGATTTCAGTGAGTGCCAATGCACAGATAAAAGCAAGAAAAACGAGAATGCTTGTTTCAAAAATAAATTGTAAAACAATATTTTTCTTACCGGCACCGGTTATTTTTCTGATACCTACTTCTTTGGCTCTTTTTGTTGCCTGTGCAGTTGCCAGATTGATATAGTTGATAATGGAAAGTACAAGAATTAAAACAGACAAACCTATATTGATTTTCAGAAAAACGCCGTTTGCCTTGCCTTCAGGAAAGCCCGTTATTTCTGCTTTTAGGCGAACATCTTCTAAAGGTTGTAAGAATGTTGTCATACGACCGTTTTTTTCCAGATAATCTTCTAATGTAAGACCTTCTTTTTTAGCAAGCTGTCCTTCACGATTTTGCAAGTTTATATCCTCGATGGTTTTTAATATGCGGTCTTTACTTTCTGTGTTTTTTAGTTTAATAAGAAAGTTAAAATTAAAATTCCCCCATTCATTTTTCTGCAATTTTAGCTGACTTTCCAGATCATTTGAAATAAGGGAAGGATTGATGGACGATTTGCCGGGTACTCTGTAAACCGTTGTTATGGTATAAGAGCCATTAGAAACATCCTGTACTATTTTATTGATCACATCAGTTGTACCAAATAGTTCAACTGCTTTTTCTTCAGACAAAGCAACCGCTTTCTTTGTAGCTGAGAAAGCAGCAACAGATCCTTTAACAACTTCAAACGGAAAATATTCAAAAAAGTTTGGCTCAGTAACAACAGCATTGTTGACAACTTGTTTTTTACCATTAATCACTAAGAGAGAAATAGTACCATTATAGGAAGAATAATAACAATACGAATCTAACTCTGAAGCAGCCTCTTTCAGAAGAGGTCCTAACGGAGCAACATTATAAGGCCATATTTCAGTTTCATTAATTTTTACCAATACTTCCTGTACCAATTCTTTATTCGGGTTCCATTTATCGTATGAGTTCTCCTCTTCCCAGTATATAGAGGACAAGATAACAGCGGTAATACCTATTGCCAACCCGATGATATTGAGTAAGGTATAGGTTTTGTTATGAGCCGTATTGTAAACGAATATTTTTATCCAGTTTTTAAGCATCTTTTTTTATTTTATTCTGTGAATACATTGACTGTTTTCTGATTGTTCTTTTCTGATAAGATTTCGCCATCTTTCATGATAATGGTCTTTTGAGAAAAAGCAGCATCGTTAGAGGAGTGTGTCACCATTAAAATTGTGGCACCATTTGCGTGAAGTTGTGTAAGTAATTCCATTACCTCATTTCCATTGGTACTGTCAAGATTTCCGGTTGGCTCATCTGCCAGAATTAGTTTGGGATTGGTTATGAGCGCCCTTGCAACGGCTACACGCTGTTGCTGGCCTCCAGATAATTGTTGCGGATAATGCTGTAAACGATGCATGATGTTTAGTTTTTCTGCAATCTGCTGTATTCTTTTTTTTCTTTCCTGAGCTTTAATGTTGTTATAAATCAAAGGCAATTCAATGTTATCATATACTGACAGTTCATCAATCAGATTGAAATTTTGAAAGATGAATCCAATGTTCTGTTTTCTTAATTGAGCACGTTTTGCTTCTTTCATGTTCACGATCTCATTTCCGAGTAAGTGATAGCTTCCTTCACGAACGTCATCGAGCAAGCCAATGATATTGAGCAAAGTGGATTTGCCACAGCCTGATGGTCCCATAATAGATACAAATTCACCTTCGCTGATATGCAGACTAATGTCATTTAAGGCTTTCGTTTTTACCGTTTCCGTTACAAACGTTTTATGTAAATTTTTGATAGTAATCATTGATAGTTTCTTTACGTTATGGTTCTATATTTAATTGATCGATATTCATATAATCTTCATAATTGGATACAATTACTTTTTCTCCGGGTTGAAGTCCTGTAATAATTTCATAGTAATCCGGGTTTTCTCTTCCGAGCTTTATCGTACGTTTAACCGCTTTGTTTCCCTTTACCACAAAGATCCACTTTCCTTTGGTTGCCGTATAAAAATTTCCTTTTGGTAGGACAACCGAATTTTTATCGCTCGATAACGACAGTCGAATGCTGAAAGAACTGCCTTCCTGTAATCCTGTCGGGGGTGATCCTGTAAAATTAAGTTCTGCTTTAAATTGTCCGTTTTTTACCGCAGGAATTATTTTTGTAATACTGACTTCAACATTATTTCCTTTTATTTCCATTTGCCCTTTTTGGTTCTGTTGTATTTTTTCTAAATAAAATTCATCAATATTAGCCATTAGCTTATACCCCTTCATTTCATCTACTTTTCCAATACTGGTTCCTGCGAGGTACGTTTGTCCTAAAATAGCTTCAAAGGAACTCAGCCTTCCTGAAACCGGTGCCAGAACCAAGAAATTTTTTTTGTTTTCCCTCAGTGTTTCCAGACTTTTCTGCATAATATTCAGTGCCTTGTTGATTTGTTCAAGTTGTAATTGATTGGAATGTTTTTCTCTGTTCAGACTTTCCTGTAAAAGCGTTTTTCGTTCCCTTTGATACCGATATTTCTCCTGAGTTTGTTCCCATTCATTTTTTGCCAGTATCTGTTTCTGAAAAAGGGTCTGGTTAAGTTGATATTCCAGTTGCGTCTGATTAAAATCGTGTTCCATAGCGATCAGATCTTTTGATAAAACGAGTTCCTGGTTACGTAATGAGAGCTTGGCAACATTCAAATTGTTCATTTGTTCGATAATTGCAGTTTCCTGTGATAAAAAATTGAATTCTGTATTGGGATTGTATAACCGGGCCAGTGGCATTCCTTTTTCTACCATTGCTCCGTTTTCTGTAAAAAGTTCCTGTACCGATCCACCTTCTACGATATTGATAAGCATAGACTCTAATGGAACTGCCTGTGCCTGAAGAATCATGAAATCCTGAAATACATCATTTTTGACTTCCTTTATAAGAAGTTCTTTAGCAGATACATTTAATATTTTAGGTTTTGTTGCTAAATGGTATATTAAGAATCCAATACTTAAAAAAAATAAAATCAATAGTACAATGTATTGTTTTTTTCTATTTTTACGAGGTCGAATAGTGTCCATTATCAGTTATTTGTCTGATTAATAGATAGATATTTTCGTGCCGGAATTTTATAAAGCGGTAATTGACTGAAAGAGAAAGACAGTACAAAATCACCAGAATGAAAAACTGTCCGATATCGGACACTGATCGTACGATATCGGACAAACGCTCCTCCCTTATGAAAAAAATAAATGCTTCAGTTTTAGTAATTGATGATCAGGAAGAAGTACTGATTGCAGCCCGTTTGTTTTTAAAAAGGCATTTTAATGAAGTGACCACACTTTCTAATCCTGCCAATATTATAAAAACCATCAGCGAAAAAAATGTTGGTGTTGTATTATTAGATATGAATTTTCGTTACGGGTATGAGAATGGAAAGGAAGGTATTTACTGGATGAAAGAAATTGCACAGATTTTTCCTGATGTGAAAATAATTCTAATGACTTCTTATGCAGATGTGCATACGGCAGTAGAAGGTATAAAACTTGGGGCTGTTGATTATCTGTTAAAACCCTGGGAGAATGATAAGCTTCTGGAAATTATAAAACACGCTGTAAAACTGGTGAGAAAGCAATCAAAAGCAGCAACCATAACAGTCGATTATTTTACAGGACAGTCAGAAGCGATACTAAAAGCTTACAAAACGGCAGAGCGGATTGCAAAAACAGATGTTACAACATTGATTTTGGGAGAGAATGGAACGGGTAAGTTTGTTCTCGCAAAATATATTCACGATCAATCCATCCGACGCAACCAGCCTTTTGTACATGTTGATTTAGGATCTTTGAATGAAAATCTATTTGAAAGCGAATTATTTGGCTATGTAAAGGGAGCTTTTACAGATGCTCATCAGGATAGTATGGGGAGGTTTGAAAAAGCAAACACCGGAACAATCTTTTTAGATGAAATTGGTAATGTGCCGCTTCATCTTCAATCCAAACTCTTACAGGTTATTCAAAGTAAAGAAGTGATTCGTCTGGGGGAATCAAAGCCACGACCTCTTGATGTAAGAATCATTACAGCAACAAATGAAAATTTACAGCAATCTGTTATTGATAGACGTTTCAGAGAAGATCTTTATTACCGCATCAATACTGTTTCTATAGAGATTCCACCTTTACGTGAAAGAAGGGAAGATATAATACCCTTACTGGATTATTTCATTCATTATATGAGCCATAAATATGGATTGCCTGAAAAAAAGGTTGATGCAACCATCATGAAAAAATTAGAAGCATACAAGTGGAGTGGTAATATCCGGGAACTTCAAAACAGGGTAGAGAGAGCGGTAGTTTTGGCAGAAGGTGAACAAATTGAGCTACATGATATGGGATTTAGTGACTTAGATATAAAGATGGATGATGAGAATATAGCCGTTACACTTTCTGATGTGGAGAAAAGCAAAATTCAGGAATGTCTGATTATGAATGATAACAATATTTCGAGAACAGCCGAACAGTTAGGGATATCAAGAGCAGCCTTATACAGAAAAATGGAGAAATATAATATATCGAACACATGAAAATCACTTCTTTTATGTGGAGGGTATTAATCAGAATCCTCTTTATGATTGTCGGTACTGCAATAAGTATAACTTTGCTATTAAACGGATATTATTATAATGGTCTGTTATTCGGAACTATTACGATCGTTATTTTATTGAACCTATATCAGGTTTTAAGCACGTATTTTAATGGTTTACAAAAGGTGCTGACTGCTATTATTTATGATGATTTCAGCAATGAATTCCCATTGCCTCGTCATGAATCGGTTTATCAGAAAGCTATTGTTGTATATGAAAAATACAGAGTACAGTTGCTTAATTATGAATCACAGAATATTGTGTATAATCAACTGCTTGAGACTGTTTTTACATCCATTCTTATTCTCAGAAAAGAACATGAAGAATGGCGAATTTTGCTGATGAACCAGCATTTTAGAACTTATTTTAAAGTACCGGATGTGAGAAGCTGGAAATATCTGCACTCATTTATACCTGATTTTTGTGAATTGATTGAGAACAAACAATTTAAGGAATACAAGACAACTGTAGATATACAAATAGAGAAAGAAGAAAGACAAACCTTTGTTCTGCAGACTTCAAACCAAATCATATCAGGAAAAGAATATTATATCATCATGTTAGATTCTGTTCAAAGAGTGATTGATGCAACTGAAAAAGAAGCATGGATTTCTGTAATGAAAGTTATTTCTCATGAATTGATGAATTCTCTGACACCCATTCATTCTCTCGCTCAAAATGTCGATGAGATGGTTCAGGAAGAAAACCTTACAGATTCGGATAAAGAAGACATTCGTGTCGCAATAAAGACAATTGTAAACAGAAGCAACCACCTGCAGCAATTTGTTGAGCGGTACAGAAAGCTGACAATGCTGCCTACACCTGATAAAAAGGCTGTTGATCTTCACGATATTATTGAGCAAAGTCTTCAGAATATGAGAAGTTTGTTTAAGGAAGCAGCTATTGAAATACATTGGGTTCCTGTAAAAAACTATGAAGTTAAAGTGGATGTTGTTCAATTTGAACAGGTGCTCATCAATTTATTGACCAATGCTTATCACGCGCTGAAGCATGTAGAAAAAAGAGAGGTTGAAATAAAAATTACAAAAGAAGCCCAGCGTATCTATATAGATTTGTTTGATTCTGGGGCACTCATTGATCCGGAAATCATCACAAAAATATTTTTACCTTTTTATACAACGAGAAGAGATGGGGCTGGTATCGGGCTTACATTGTCAAAAACGATTGTTGAAGCTCACGGTGGATATTTAATATATCAGCAATTAGAAGAAAAAAACTGCTTTAGAATTATTCTTTAGCTGTAGCAGGATCCCAGAAAACATGTTTAAAATCTACTATTTTATCGTCTTTTACTTTGATGCCCTCACTCTCCAATAATTGCTGCATAAGATGAGTACCCTGAAAATGATGTTTGCCGGTCAGTAATCCGTTTCTGTTTACTACACGGTGAGCCGGTACATCTTCTAACGAATGGGCTGCATTCATTGCATAACCCACCATTCGGGAGGACTGTGGAGAACCTATTATTCGGGCTATAGCGCCATAAGAAGTTACACGGCCATAAGGGATTTTGCGTACAATCTCATATACTCTTTCAAAAAAGGTTTTTTCTTCCATTATTTGAAAAGTTTGAAAAGAGTTATAATGGCAATAATACCCGTTATAGAACCAATGATATAATTCATGTTTTTTAGCACAAAATTATTTTCAATGTCTTTTTTCCTAAAGATTCTTATATAGAATTCAAATACTGAATAAGTACCTAAAACTACTCCGATCGTAAGAATCAGATTATAAAAAGGATGAAAGAGAAATAAGCTATAAGATGCTGCTGTAATACTTACGAAAACATAATACGGAATGGGGAATACATTAATAGTTGCCATCATCATTCCCTGAGCAAATTTTTTTCTTTTATTATGAATGGGGATTTCAGGTGTTACCTTTGATTTCTTTTTTGTTTTTTTAAAGAAGAAATAAAAGGTGAGAATTGTAAAAATCACTAATCCGATCTCATGTATTATTTCATTTACAAATGGATTTTTATCAATGATTTTAGCAAAAAAAATGGCAAGGTAAACCTGAAGAAAAATAATGACAAGGCATCCTAATGTAAAAAAAACGGCTTGTTTTTTACCTTCATCAACAGCAATCTTTACAACCGTAGCATTGAGTAATCCTGGCAATAAGGTGCCTATTACTGAGGCTGTAATTCCGATGATGAAGGTATAAAAGATGTTCATTATTTTATTTTGAACTTAATGTACGTAATAGGTTTATTTTGTTCTAAGTACTGAGATTCATAAAAAGTCTGAATTCCGATTACTTCTTCCGGAGCTCCTTCATTTCGGTACACATTATGATTAGCATATAATACATCATGACCTTCGCCGTGTAATAAGCCCAATGTATATCCGTGCATAAACTCGCTGTCGGTTTTAAGATTTACAGTTCCCTCAGGCTTTAAGATATTTTTATACCGCTTTAAAAAATCAGTATTTGTAAGTCTGTGTTTTGTTCTTTTATATTTTATCTGAGGATCCGGGAAAGTAATCCATATTTCGTCAACTTCACCAGCACCAAAAATAAATTCGATTAATTCTATCTGAATACGTACAAATGCTACATTATTTAAAGCTTCATCAACTGAGGTTTTGGCACCACGCCAGAAACGCGCACCTTTAATATCTATACCGATAAAGTTTTTGTCTGGAAATCTTTTAGCAAGACCTATTGTGTATTCTCCTTTTCCACAACCTAACTCTAATACAATCGGGTTGTCATTTTTGAAAACCTCTTTATTCCATTTTCCCTTCAACGTGTAATTGTCTACAACTTCTTCTCTCGTTGGCTGGTATACGTTACTGAATGACTCGTTTTCTCTGAAACGCTTTAATTTATTTTTGCTTCCCACAATTATGACTGTTTAATAATACTACAAAAATAGTATAATTTAAAGACTAATAAACTTCATTAGAGGTTGTCTGCAGGATTTTTTTCAATTTGTAAAGTGAATGAAAACTCAGACCCTACTCCCAGTGAGCTTTCAAGATAAATGTGTTCGTTGTGTGCTTCAATGATATGTTTTACAATAGAAAGTCCCAAACCTGATCCGCCAACATCCCGTGTTCTGCTGGAATCGGTTCTGTAAAACCTCTCAAATAAGCGCGGAAGGTGTTTTTTATCAATTCCAATTCCGTCATCGGTAATGCGTACAAGTAATTTGTTTTTTGTAAAATGTTCGAGACGTACTTCGGTTGTTCCGTTTTTCTTACCGTATTTAATTGAGTTTTCTATTAAATTGATAATTACCCGGCTTATTTTCTCTTTATCACCAATTACATAAATGGGGCGGTAATGATCTTTGTCAAACATCAAAGAGATATCATGTTCATCTGCTTTTAATTCCAGCATATCAAAAATATTCTGAAATACCGCAACAATATCAAAAGTAGAGAATTCCAGTTGAAGCTCATGCGCTTCTAATTTTGTGATCATATCAAGTCCTGATACAATATCGATCAAGCGTTCAACACCGCTTTCAGCACGTTGCAGATATTTCTTCCTGATGCTCTTATCTTTTATATTACCTTCCAGAAGAGTAGAGATATATCCCTGTACAGTAAAAAGAGGTGTTTTTAATTCATGAGATACATTTCCTATGAACTCCCGACGATATTCTTCGCGTACTTTCAAAGATTCTATTTCTATTTTTTTTTCGCTTGCAAATTTATTTACTTCATACATCAGCGTTTTCATATTGGTTGTAATGGGTTGATTTCTCAACACCGTTTCATCTAAAATGGAAACATTTTTATATATTTTCTGAATGCGTCTGTAAATAAAACGCTCTACCCTGTATTGCAGAATAAAAAAGTTAAAAGCAAAAAACAGTAACGCAAAAGTTACTGTAAATAAAAAGTTTATTTCAAAAAAATAATATTGTAAGAGCAATAAAAGAAGAACACTGAATGAGGTAACTACGATAGTCGACTTTATTGCAAAAGTGTAAGATTTCTTATATTTTACCGTAGACATTAAACTTCTAATTTATAACCGACTCCTTTAATTGTTTTAAAGATCTCGTCTCCTATTTTTTCTCTCAATTTTCTGATGTGAACATCAATCGTTCTGCCGCCTACAATAACTTCATTTCCCCAGACTTTATCCAAAATTTCTTCTCTTTTAAATACTTTACCTGGTTTTGATGCCAACAAATAAAACAGTTCAAATTCTTTACGGGGAAGTATAATTTCTTCTCCTCTTTTTACAATTTTATATTCATCTCTGTTGATTTCAATATCACCTACTTTGAGAATGTCATCTGATACCTGATGTTCTTTAACCCGGCGTAATAATGCTTTTACTTTACTTACCAAAAGTTTTGGTTTTATCGGTTTGGTAATGTAATCATCAGCACCAACATCAAAACCTGCTACCTGTGAGTAGTCTTCGCCACGGGCTGTCAGAAACGTAATAATGGTGTTTTGTAATTCCGGAATTCTGCGGATGTTTTCACAAGTCTCAATTCCATCCATCTCCGGCATCATTACATCTAATATAATAAGATTTGGGAGCTCAGCTTTTGCTGTCTGAATAGCTTCTTTTCCATTTGTTGCTTTAAAAACCTGATATTTTTCTGCCTCAAGATTGAATCCTACAATCTCTAATATATCTGCATCATCATCAACTAATAAAATCTTAATTTCTTTATTTTTCATCGTTATAAGGTTGTTAACACATTGTAAAATTAAATATAAATACGGTACGACAAGGCGGTTAACAATTATTTAATCTCTTAACCTTAACCTTACATTTTGCAAACCAACTATTAATATGCCTGTAACAATCCGGTAATAAATATACAATTTCTTTGCTCAAAAATTAACAACACACAAAAATGAAACTAAGAATTTTAATTATTACTCTTTTTTTACAATTGACAGCGTGGGCGCAAAGTCCTAAAATAATTAAAGGCACTATTGTTGACGGCAGTCTGAACAATACTCCTTTAGCGTATGCAACAATTGTTATTAAGGGTACTCAAACGGGAGCAAGTTCTGATGAAAATGGGTTATTTGAATTTGAATGTCCGGATGGGATTCACACTCTTGAAGCTTCTTATATGGGATATAAGACTCAGGAATTTCAGGTGGATACCAATCATCTAAATGATCTTTCAATAGTATTGGTGGCAGAGGAAGATACCATGGAAGATTTGGTCATCACCGTTTCACAAAACAAACAAAATGAAGCTGTATTATTAGGAGAACAAAGAAAATCTCTGGAAATCAAGCAGCAGATCGGGGCGCAGGAGCTTTCAAGAAAAGGAGTTGGAGATGTTGCTACAGCAGTTACGAAAACTACAGGAGTAAACAAGCAAGAGAGTACAGGTGGCATTTTTGTAAGAGGATTAGGTGACCGCTATAATAGTACTACATTAAACGGGCTTCCTCTGGTTTCCAATGATCCGGAAAATAAAAACATCAGATTAGATATATTCTCTACTGATATTGTAGAATTTATTTCTATTGATAAAACCTATCTGGCAAGAAACTATGGAGATTTTGGAGGCGCAAATATTGATATTGTTTCTAAAAAACATACCGGAAATGGTACTTTTAACATTCAGATAGGCGCAAACGCTAATACAAACGCCATCGGACAAAAAGATTTTCAATTACAGTCTGGTAGAGGTGTTTTAGGTTTTTCTAACAATAAATCTATTCCCGATAACGCTTTAAATAATTATGGATTCAAAACACCTTTTAATACCTCTACAGCAAACGTTCCATACGGAGGAAATTTTGGATTCAATGGAGGAAAAACATTTTTTGTAGGGGATGAAGGGAAATTGAGCATTTTTGGTACAGCTTCCTTTACCAATGATTATGAATACAGAGAAGGGATAAATAAAACATTGAGTGCTGAAGGAGCAAGAAGAAAAGATCTTTTTCAGAAAACGTACGGTTATAATACCAATACAACTGGAATGTTTAATGTGAATTATGATTTGAATAGTTCAAATAATATTGCCTATAATTTCCTTTTTGTTAATAGTTCTTCTTTAAGAAGTGATGATTACAGAGGATATCTTGTAGATCAGGCAGAAGGGCCAAACGGAGGAATTATTAATAGAAACACCTATGTTGAGAATCGTTTGATGACGCATCAATTATTAGGTAATCATCAACTCGGAGAGCAAACAACGCTAAACTGGGGGGCTTCCTATAATAAGGTAACAAGCGATTTGCCGGACAGAACGCAGACAACTATGCGTTGGAATGATAATGCAGGAGGATATACGTTAGTGGGACAAACCAATTCTGACAACCATCGTTACTTCCATTTTTTGGATGAAAAAGAAATTATTGCGAATGCCTCTGTTGAGCATAAAATCGGGAAAAGAGAGGATGGTACTTTCAGAGGGAAAATTGTAGCAGGATATAACGGACGATTCAAAAAAAGAAATTTTGAAGCCACTCAGTTCAACCTTCGTATTGATTATGCAGAAAGAGAAATCGCAAGAGATCCGTCAAACCTTGATGCCTTTTTTAATCAGGAAAATCTTGCAGCCGGAAAATTTGAAATTCTGACCTTTAGAGGAAATGTACCAAATGCTCTTGAGCCACAGTTTTATAATGGAGATTTAAAAATTCATGCAGGATATGCTAATTTCGAATTCCAGTTTTCAGAAAAATTGTATGGTTTATTTGGGGTTAGATATGAGAAAATTCGTCAGCTGGTAGATTGGAAAACGCAGATGGACAACTCAGGGTTAGAGGATCTGTATGAGAAAAATGCATTTTTGCCAAGTCTTAATTTAAAATATGAATTAAACGGAACGCAAAATTTACGTTTATCTGCTTCAAAAACCTATACCTTACCACAGTTCAAAGAGCGTGTACCCTTTATTTATGAAAAAGTAGACGAATCAAGTTTTGGTAACAAAGATTTATATGCGTCAGATAATTATAATCTGGACATTAAATGGGAATATTTCCCACAAAATGATGAAATACTGTCAGCAACTTTATTTGGGAAATACATAAAAAATCCGATTAATACAACCAATGTGGCATCTTCAACCAATGATATTACATATGTAAATACGGGAGATTACGGATATGTGGCCGGAATAGAGATTGAGGTTAGAAAGAATCTATTCTATTTTAGTGATGACAACAGCAATAAATTGTCTGCGGGATTGAATTTTGCCTATATGAAAACGGAGCAGGAACTCAATGAAGAAAAAGTGAGAGCAGAGAATAATTTTTCTTCAAATTTTACCTATGACAAAGCAGGTTTTACAGGAGCTTCAGAGTTTTTAGGAAATGTGGATCTTACCTACTATAAAAGCTGGAAAGATAAAAATGTTTTGGCAACACTGGCGTATAACTATAATTCAGACCGTATATATGCATTAGGAGTAGAGGGAAAAGGTAATCTTGTTGATAAAGGTTTCGGAACATTAGACTTTATTTTTAAAACAAAATTAAACGAGCATTTCGGATTGGGATTCACAGCAAAAAATATACTCAACCCATCTATTGAGAGAATGCAGGAAAACATTACAGAGAATTTGTTAGTTAGGTCATATAAACTGGGAATGAATTTAGGGGTATCACTAAATTATAGTTTCTAAAAAAAAGCAGTGGATTTTCCACTGCTTTTTTTATTTACACAGCTAACAATTAATTTACAAAAACGTATCAATTCGTTTAGAATTCAATAATAATAAGCTAACACTTATTCGGGTAAAACAAAGCAAATTTGTATCAAATAACACAAAACAAAATAATTCATTCAAATCATGAAAAAAACAATCAGAAACGTATTCGGAATTTTATTCTTATCTACAGCAGTATTATTAACCAGTTGTGATAACAGTGATGACAAGGGAAATGGAGGAGATGGTGGTAATACTTCTTCATTTGTGGTAAAACCAACTGATTTTCAGGGTACAATTACAAATGGTGTAGTAACATTGAACGCGTCAGTTGAATATCAGTTAACAGGGAAATTAGTGGTAGCAAACGGAGCTAAGCTGGTAATACCTGCAGGTACAAAAATTGTAGGTACAGGAGGAACTTCTGCGTATATTGCTGTTGCTCAGGGAGCAAAAATTGAAATCAACGGAACGAAAGAGAAACCTGTAATTATGACAGGTAAAGAGCAGATTCCGGGTAACTGGGGTGGATTGGTAATTTGTGGTAAAGCGCCGATCAACAAAGGTACTACAGCTACTTCAGAAGTTGCTGATTTAACGTATGGAGGTACAGATGTGGCTGACAATTCGGGTTCTATACGTTATTTAAGAATAGAATATTCAGGAGCAAACTTTAGTTCTGAAAAAGAGTTTAACGGATTATCTTTATTTGGTGTGGGTAACGGAACTTCAATCGAATATGTACAATTACACAATGGTTCTGATGATGGTATTGAATTTTTTGGAGGTACTGTAAATACTAAATATATTGTTGCTTCAAACAACGAAGATGATCAGTTTGACTGGACAGAAGGATGGAATGGTACTAATGAATTCTGGTACAGCAAGCAACGTCAGGATGCCGGAAACAGAGGTATTGAAGCAGATAATAATGCAAATAACCACGATGCTTCTCCAAGATCCAATCCTACTATTAAAAATGTTACATTAATCGGCAGAGGAGCTGTAGGTGATGAGCCACAGGGAATGAAACTGAGAGTAGGTACCTATGCAAAAATCGATAATGTTGTGTTGAGTAATTTCAATGTTGGTTTTGATGTGGAGCACGATGCAACTATTGCAGGTGTTACAGCAGGATCATTAAAAGTAACCAATGTGAAATTTGAAAATGTAGTGACCAAATCAAAAGGTAAAAATACCGCTGGTGAAGCTGTTGATGTAAGTGCTGTATTTACAGAAAATGCATCTGCTACCGGAGCCGGAAATGGAACAAATGTGCCAACCTGGGCTCAGGGATGGACTACAGGTTTGTAGTAAATTTCTTAAAATATTGATAAATAACCTGTCTTTTTAGGCGGGTTATTTTTTTGGTATATTTTTTGAAATAAATTTGTATATTTACACTATAAAGTTGCTTATAATGAAACAAAAGTACCTATACACTATATTCTCCACTTTACTCATGTTTTGCTCTGTTTTTGCACAGCAGGAAGGTAGCGGTAAAGGTCAGCGGGAGACAAATTCTTCAAGAACAGATAATATTGAAGGTTTACAATTATACCCTAATCCAACCGTTAATAATAAAGTTTATATAGTAACAGAAACTTCCTCTTCTAAAGAAATCGAGATCTTCGATATTTTGGGAAAAAAAGTTTATACTACTACAGTAAACAATACAAATGCTGAATTGAATCTTAACAATCTTAAACCAGGTGTATATCTGGTGAAAGTTAAAGAAAAAGATGCTGTAGCTACACGCAAACTTGTCTTGAAATAAGATAGTAATATCCAGACCCTTATAAAGCAGTACAATAAAAAGTGATTCTATTTACGAGATATTTTAATAACTTTAAATGATCAATATGAAACAAATTTACTCTTTATTTACCTTTTTGTTGGCTACTGCAGGGTTTGCACAGCCTTACACTGAAACTTTTGACAACTATGTTCATCCGGGAGCTGTGAGTTCCTATTTCAGTTCTTCATTTACCGGAGTTGAGAACATTGCATGGACAACCGTACATGCGCGCGCAGCAGAAGATTATGAAATTACCGGATCGGGTATCGTTTTAAGAAGAATAGAAGAAGGCAGTGCTTTAGTGGGAACTTTTCCAAACGGACTTTCACAGTTTTCCTTTCAATATAGAAAAGCATTTACGGGGGCAGCAGAACGAAAATTAGATATTTTTGTAAACGGTGTTTTAGTGAGTACAACTGATGGCTTTGGTGCTGTTACTGGTGCGGATGCTACGGTTTATACCTATACAATGCCGGCTGCAACACTTGCAACCATTAACACGAATGAGGCAGTTGTTGTAAAAATCGCAATATCTACTACGTTATCCGGTGCAGCAAATACCAACAGACAAACTACAATTGATAATGTTATATGGGCTCCTAATGATGGAGCAATTGTTGTTGATCCATCCATTACTGTAACTCCTGTATCATTGTCGGATTTTACTTATATCGTCGGAAATGGTCCGTCAGCAGCACAGACTTTTGAGATTTCAGGAACTGATTTAAACGGCTCAGATGTAACTATTACAGGACCTGAAAGTTATGAGGTTTCTTTAGATGGTGTCACTTTTGATGACACTGTGGTTTTATCGTCTTTTTCCGGTACAGCAACAACTATTCATACACGATTAAAAGCAGCTCTGGCAGTAGGAACTTATAATGGTACTTTAATGGTAACCGGAGGAGGTCTTACATCCAATGTTGAACTTGCTTTGTCCGGTTCTGTAACAGCGGCACAGACTGTGCCAACTATCACGGTATCCGAAACTGAAATTGTTGATTTGAATTATGCCGTTAATGAAGGTCCTTCGCCATCTGTAATATTTCAGCTAACAGGAACAGATTTAGATGGGTCAGATGTTACTTTGGTATCTACACCGGATTTCGAAATGTCATTAGACGGCGTTGATTATCAGACAACTTTAACATTGTCAGCTTTTGAAGGTTTAGAAACATCTGTATCAGTTAGGTTAAAAGCAGAGTTAGAGGCAGCCACATATAACGGAACAATTACTGTTTCCGGTGGTGGTATCGTAACACCTGTTTCTGTTAATCTTACAGGAATTGTTACGCCAACTGCAAGCAATCCTGATTTTGAAAGCGGAGCATTTGTCATGTATCCGAATCCAGTAAGCGATATTCTGTATTTCAATAAAATAACAGATGTTGAAATCTATAATCTGAATGGTAAAAAAGTTATGGAAGCCAAACAAATTGAAGCAATAGATGTCACAGCTTTACAACAAGGATTTTACATGGTGAAAACCATGGATGGAATCGTAAGAAAAATGGTTAAAAAATAAAAAAAAACATTCTTAACGATTTATTTACAACAAAAAAACCTATAGGATAAATTTTACTTAATATATTTGTCGCACAAAATTTATCCTATTTAAATACTAACAACAATGAAAAAACTTTACACATTCGCAGTTGCTTTATTATCAGCTGCAACTTTTGCACAAACGCCATTAAATACAAATGGTAGTTTAGAAGACTGGCCTGATGCTACAACTGCACCAACAGGTTGGTTTATTCCAAATGCATCATTTACAAACGGTATCGTTAGTAAAAAAACTACAGGAGCTCAGGACGGGACTAATTATGTAGAGGTTATTACTCCTGCATCAGGAAATAACTCTGTGGCATTAAGTGATATTACTGTTACTCCTGGGACAAGCTATACAATTAAATACTGGTACAAAGGAACAAATATCAATTTCAAACATTGGGCACAATGGAGAACTGCAAGTGGAAATATCGCTCCTGAAGGAACAGAACCATTCCAACCAGCAGATAACTTACCTGCAGTAGCTGAATGGACTGAGCATACTGTAACTTCTACTGCTCCTGCAAATGCAACAATTTTGAGAGTTGCCTTCAGAAACTATAGTGGAGGAGCTGCTCTTTCTATTGACAATGTATTGGTATATGATACATCTACAGCTTCTGTAAAAGAAGATAATATCGATGGATTAAATGTGTATCCTAACCCTGCAAATGATATCGTTACTATTGCATCAAACGGATTTGGAGCAAAACAAGTAATGTTATTTGATATGCTTGGTAAAAAAGTATTAGAAACATCTACAAATGAAACGATTAATGTTTCAGGATTAAAAGCTGGAATCTATGTAATGAAAATTACTCAAGACGGTAAAGCTGCAACCCGCAAATTGGTTATCAAATAATTATATTTTTATAATTAAAAAATAATAAAATAGTAAGACCCGAAAAGTTGAGACTATAATGAAAATAAATAGAATTTTTCTTATTTGAAAAATTCAGGTCCACTCTTAGATACCCTTATTTTCATTCGTTTTTTAACTTTTCGGGTTTTTTATGCCCTTTTTTTAAAATGTCAAACTCTATGAAAACACTATTTAAATGCGCAAATGTCAGGACTTTACCGGTCATACTGATGCTGCTTTTTTTCTCAAGAAGTTGGGGACAGACGGTTGTTTCGCATACTTTTTCTGCTACTTTTGGTAATATCGATGCTAATATAGCTTTTACTACAGCTAAAGAAAGTGCAGCTAATGCACCTGCATTCAATGATGGCTTGAGACTTTATTATCACAGTTCAGGAAATGGAGGCAGTGTAACACTTACACCTAAAAATGATGCTATTATTACTTCTGTAAAGATTTATGCACAATCAGGTTATACACCTACGATAAAATATAACGTAAATAATGGAGCTGATTTGACTGCTTCATTGAGCGGTTCAATCTATACCATTTCAGGTATTAATGCAGGTATACGCCTCAGATTTAGAAATGCAAATACTACCAATACCCAATTGCGTATTGACAAAATAGAAGTTACCTATTCAATGCCGGCAGCAGCAGAATTGGAGTTGAGTCAATCTTCATTAACAGGCTTTAGTTATACAGAGAACAACGGACCTTCAGCAATACAGACGTTTCAGATCTCCGGAACTAATCTTAATGGAACTAATGTTTCCATTACCGCATCAAATACTTATGAGGTTTCTTCTAACGGAACTGATTTTTCCGGTTCAGTGGTTTTAACTGCTTTTAACGGAACTTCAACAACCATACATACCCGACTGAAAAGCGGATTGTCAATCGGATCACATACCGGTAATCTGACAATCAGCGGAGGCGGTGTAACGCCAAATCTTCAGGTTGATTTATCGGGACAGGTAACCATGAATGTGCCTGTGATGACAACAGAAATAATTAATGGTGTTTTTAATGAGTCATTAAACTATACGCTTACAGCGACAAACAATCCTGTGTCTTATCAGTTGGTTTCAGGAAGTCAGTTACCGGTTGGTTTGACACTTGATTCAACTACAGGACTTATCTCAGGAACACCACAAACTGCAGGTACTTTCACTTCAGAATTTACAGCTACTAATCAGGGAGGTGTTTCTTTACCTGCTACCTATACTTTTAACATTGCAAAAGCCAATCAGACACTTGTTTTATCAGATGTATTGAAAACATTATCCAGTGTGCCTTTTGATTTGCCTGCAAATACGAACGAAGGTTTTGCAGTACAATATTCAAGTGGTGATGAAGCCGTAGCAACGATAGCCGGAAATACGGTTACCATTACAGGCTTGGGAACGACTACTGTTACTGCTACTCAGCAAGGAAACAGCAACTACAATTCCTTTACGCAAACATTCAGTTTAGAGGTTTCAACAACTCCGGTTCCATTACCTGAAGTAACATCATCAGTTCAGACGGGAACATATCAAGTTCCGTTTACTTATACACTTCAGGCTACAAATGATGCAGTAAGTTACGCTGTAGAAACGGGCAGCAGTTTACCACAAGGACTGACACTGAATACTACAACGGGAGTTATTTCAGGAACACCTGATGAAGCAGGAACTTTTACCACTCAGGTAACAGCAACAAATGAAACAGGACCATCGGCTCCGGCTACGATTACTTTTGAAATTTCAAAAGCAGCACAGTCAGCAACTTTTGAGGCTGTTTCTAAAACCACTCAGGATATTCCTTTTACTATAACGGTCATCAATACTGATCAGGGATTGCCATTAACGTATACAGTTGCAGATGAGAATGTAGCAACAGTATCAGGAAACACAGTTACTATTGTAGGGGCTGGTAATACAACTATAACAGCTACACAGGCAGGAAATGAAAACTATTTTTCTTTTTCTCAGGATTTTGATTTGTCAGTTATTTGGGTGACGCCACCACCAGCTATTATAGAAGAAACTACAAATGGAACCGTAGATGGAACATTTACCTATACGATTAATGCAATTAATAACCCTGAAACTTTTGCTCTTGCTACAGCAGCAGTACTTCCGGAAGGATTGACTTTGAATGCAACAACCGGGGTTATTAACGGTGTACCTGTTACTGCGGGTACTTTTACAACAGCTTTTACAGCGACAAATGTAACCGGAACATCACCTGAAACAACGATTACTTTTGTAATACAAAAAGGAATTCAGACGGCTGCTTTAGCGGATATTAATAAAAATACAAATGATTTACCTTTTAATCTGCCTGCAAAGACGAACAAACAGCTGGATCTTACTTATGCTGTAGCAGATGAAACAGTAGCTACAATCTCTGGTACTACCGTAACGATTGTGGGAGAAGGCACAACTGTAATCACAGCAACACAAGCAGGTAATGAAAATTATGAAGCTTTCTCACAAGACATAACATTAACAGTAGTATGGCAGATCCCTACACCTGTTATTACAGCAGAGCAAGTACCTGCTACTGCCGGAACAGAACTTACCTATACAATTAATGCAATAAATAACCCTGTTAGTTACTCTATAGTTAATGGAAATACATTGCCAGCAGGGTTAAGTTTAAATACGACAACCGGAATCATTTCCGGTACACCGATAGCACCGGGAACATATACTACTGACGTCAGAGCAACGAATAGTACAGGTACATCAGTTCCTGCTACTTTAACTTTTGTTATTGCTCCGGGAATAGTAGTTGTAGACGGATGTTTTAATGAGAATTTTTCTGAAATAAATTCTGGCAATAGCACTAGTAGTACTGGGCAAACTGTAGTTTGGAATGGAAATCTTCATTTTCCATTTACTGAAACAGCATATCAGGCAGGTGGAGCCATAAAATTAGGAACAGGAAGCGTGAAAGGCTCAGTTACATCTCCGCCCTTAAATGGTGTTTATGGAACTGTTACAGTTAATTTTGACGTAAAAGGATGGTCTTCAATCGAAGGAACCATGCTGGTAACTTTAGGACAAGAAACTAAAACAGTAACTTATACAGCAAGATTAACCAATCCTTTTGAATCAAAATCCCTTGTTTTTGAAAATGTTGCTGACGGGTCTGTAATTAAATTCGAAACTTCAGCAAAAAGAGCATTTTTAGACAATATTAGTGTATGTAATGATGTACCGGATCCGGTAATAGTATCTTCATCCACTTCATTAACCGGATTTGCTTATGTTGAAAACAACGGACCATCTGCTGTACAGACTGTAGAAGTATCCGGAACGGATTTAAACGGAACGGATGTATTGGTAACGGTATCTTCAGATTATGAAGTATCGACAGACGGAACAAGTTTTGCTAATACAGCAAGTTTGGTTACTTATGACGGAACGGCAACAATACTTTATACACGATTAAAAAGTGGATTATCACCTAATAATTATACAGGAAGTTTGAGCATCACGGGAGGTGGAATTCCAACCGCTGTTGAGGTAGCTTTATCCGGAACGGTAACAGAGGAGTTAAACCCATCGATAGTGGTTTCCTCAACTTCATTAACCGGATTTGCTTATGTTGAAAACAACGGACCATCTGCTGTACAGACTGTAGAAGTATCCGGAACGGATTTAAACGGGACGGATGTATTGGTAACGGCATCTTCAGATTATGAAGTATCGGCAGACGGAACAAGTTTTGCTAATACAGCAAGTTTGGTTACTTATGACGGAACGGCAACAACACTTTATACACGATTAAAAAGTGGATTAACACCTAATAATTATACAGGAAGTTTAAGCATCACGGGAGGTGGAATTCCAACCGCTGTTGAGGTAGCTTTATCCGGAACGGTAACAGAGGAGTTAAACCCATCGATAGTGGTTTCCTCAACTTCATTAACCGGATTTGCTTATGTTGAAAACAACGGACCATCTGCTGTACAGACTGTAGAAGTATCCGGAACGGATTTAAACGGGACGGATGTATTGGTAACGGCATCTTCAGATTATGAAGTATCGGCAGACGGAACAAGTTTTGCTAATACAGCAAGTTTGGTTACTTATGACGGAACGGTAACAATACTTTATACACGATTAAAAAGTGGATTATCACCTAATAACTATACAGGAAGTTTAAGCATCACGGGAGGTGGAATTCCAACCGCTGTTGAGGTAGCTTTATCCGGAACGGTAACAGAGGAGTTAAACCCATCGATAGTGGTTTCCTCAACTTCATTAACCGGATTTGCTTATGTTGAAAACAACGGACCATCTGCTGTACAGACTGTAGAAGTATCCGGAACGGATTTAAACGGAACGGATGTATTGGTAACGGCATCTTCAGATTATGAAGTATCGACAGACGGAACAAGTTTTGCTAATACAGCAAGTTTGGTTACTTATGACGGTACCGCTACAACACTTTATACACGATTAAAAAGCGGATTGAGTGCAGGTAATTATAACGGTACTTTATCTATTACCGGCGGAGGTATTTCAGCAGCTGTTGAAGTAGCCATATCAGGAACAGTAACAGAAGAGATCATCATTCTAAATCCTGAAATTGTGGTTTCCTCAACTTCATTAACCGGATTTGCCTATGTTGAAAACAATGGACCATCAGCTGTACAGACCGTAACGGTATCCGGAACGGATTTAAACGGATCGGATGTTTTGGTAACAGCTTCTTCAGATTATGAAGTATCTGCAGACGGAACAACATTTACTGAAATGGTAGGTTTGGTTACTTATGACGGAACGGCAACAACACTTTATACACGATTAAAAAGTGGATTGACTGCGAATATATATAATGGTACTTTATCTATCACCGGCGGAGGTATTTCAGCAGCTGTTGAAGTAGCCTTATCAGGAACAGTAACAGAAGAGATCATCATTCTAAATCCTGAAATTGTGGTTTCCTCAACTTCATTAACCGGATTTGCCTATGTTGAAAACAACGGACCATCAGCTGTACAGACCGTAACGGTATCTGGAACGGATCTAAACGGATCGGATGTTTTGGTAACGGCATCTTCAGATTATGAAGTATCTGCAGACGGAACAACATTTACTGAAATGGTAGGTTTGGTTACTTTTGACGGTACCGCTACAACACTTTATACACGATTAAAAAGTGGATTGACTGCGAATATATATAATGGTACTTTATCTATCACCGGCGGAGGTATTTCAGCAGCTGTTGAAGTAGCCTTATCAGGAACAGTAACAGAAGAGATCATCATTCTAAATCCTGAAATTGTGGTTTCCTCAACTTCATTAACCGGATTTGCCTATGTTGAAAACAACGGACCATCTGCTGTACAGACCGTAATGGTATCTGGATCGGATTTAAACGGATCGGATGTTTTGGTAACGGCATCTTCAGATTATGAAGTATCTGCAGACGGAACAACATTTACTGAAATGGTAGGTTTGGTTACTTATGACGGAACGGCAACAACACTTTATTCACGATTAAAAAGTGGACTGAGTGCAGGCGATTACAACGGTACTTTATCTATCACGGGAGGTGGAATTTCAACGGCTGTTGAGGTAGCTTTATCAGGAACAGTAACAGAAGAGATCATCATTCTAAATCCTGAAATTGTGGTTTCCTCAACTTCATTAACCGGATTTGCTTATGTTGAAAACAACGGACCATCTGCTGTACAGACCGTAATGGTATCTGGAACGGATTTAAACGGATCGGATGTATTGGTAACGGCATCTTCAGATTACGAAGTATCGACAGACGGAACAACGTTTACTGAAATGGTAGGTTTGGTTACTTATAACGGAACGGCAACAACACTTTATTCACGATTAAAAAGTGGACTGAGTGCAGGCGATTACAACGGTACTTTATCTATCACGGGAGGTGGAATTTCAACGGCTGTTGAGGTAGCTTTATCAGGAACAGTAACAGAAGAGATCATCATTCTAAATCCTGAAATTGTGGTTTCCTCAACTTCATTAACCGGATTTGCTTATGTTGAAAACAACGGACCATCTGCTGTACAGACCGTAATGGTATCTGGAACGGATTTAAACGGATCGGATGTATTGGTAACGGCATCTTCAGATTATGAAGTGTCTGCAGACGGAACAACATTTACTGAAATGGTAGGTTTGGTTACTTTTGACGGTACCGCTACAACACTTTATACACGATTAAAAGGTGAATTGAGCGCAGGTAATTATAACGGTACTTTATCTATCACCGGAGGTGGAATTCCAACGGCTGTTGAGGTAGCATTGTCAGGAACGGTAGCAGTTGAGGTAGTTCCTGTAATCACAGTATCTGAAATAACAATTGTTGATTTGGATTATGACGTTAATCAAGGACCATCAGAAGCTCAGGCTATTGAGGTTTCCGGAACTGATCTGGATGCAACAGCTATAGTAATCACAGCATCTGAAAATTTTGAAGTTTCATTGGATAATCAAGTCTTTACAACAACAATCACTTTGGAAAATGTAGTAACAACGCCGCAGACAATCTATGTAAGATTAATGACCGGATTAGTAGAGAATACCTATGAAGGAACATTGACTGTTTCTGGAGGCGGAGCTACGGAAGTTATAGTTTCTTTAACCGGAATTGTATCGCCTACTGCAACCAATCCGGAATTTGAAAAAGATGCATTCACCATGTACCCGAACCCGGCTACAGACGTAGTGATGTTCAATAAAAACATCGATGTAGAAATTTACACATTAAACGGTAAAAAAATTATTTCTGAAAGAAACACCAATAGAGTAGATGTCTCACATTTAGAGGCAGGAGTTTATTTGGTAAAAATAGCTAACGGAAATATTCAAAAACTGGTTATCAAGTAATTTCTTATACATTCTAAATTTCAAAAGCACCAATTTCGATTGGTGCTTTTTTTATTTGTAATTTTGTATAAAAAAGTAAAAAAGTGTTCACAGCCGAAGATATTATTTCAATTAATTCTACTAAAGAATTCCATCGTACAGCAATGAAAATATTTCGTTTCCAGTTTGAACATAACGAAGTATATCAGAAATTCTGTCTGTTACTGGAGAAAACACCGGCAAATGTCAAGCATTTGACAGAGATTCCTTTTTTACCGATTGAGTTTTTTAAAAGCAAAGAAATTGTCAGTAGCATTCAGCCTGTACAAGCTACTTTTACCAGTAGTGGTACTACTGGACAAATAACCAGTAAACACCGGGTAACAGATTTGTCATATTATGAGATGAGCTTTAGAACTGCTTTTTCAAAGTTTTATGGAAATATTGAAGACTATGCAGTTTTAGCCCTTTTGCCTTCGTATCTTGAAAGGGATGGGTCTTCACTTATCTATATGGTAAATGATATGATTGAAAATTCTCAACATCCTGATTCCGGATTTTATTTAGATGATTATGAGGCATTGGCACAGAAACTTACTACATTGGATCAGCAAGGTCAAAATGTATTGCTGATAGGAGTTACTTATGCTTTGTTAGATATGATTGAGCAATATCCTTTTCAGCTAAAGAATACCATTGTGATGGAAACAGGTGGCATGAAAGGGCGCAGAAGGGAAATGATTCGTGAAGAACTGCACCACATATTATCAGAAGGTTTTGGGGTACAAAAAATTCATTCCGAGTATGGAATGACAGAGCTCTTATCTCAGGCCTATTCTATGGGAGATGGTGTTTTTGAATGTCCGCCTTGGATGGATATCCTAATCCGTGATACAGAAGATCCGCTTACATTATTAAAAGATGGTAAAATAGGAGGGATGAATGTGATTGATTTGGCGAATTATAATTCATGTTCCTTTATTGCAACACAGGATTTGGGTAAAAAATATCCTGATTATTCTTTTGAAGTACTTGGGCGTTTTGATCATTCGGACGTCAGAGGATGCAATCTCATGGTCTTATAACTAAATTTAAATGATTATTAAATAAAAGTGCCGGTTTTTATAAACCGGCACTTCATTTTTTTAAATCGTTTATTGAAAATTCAATACAAAATAATTCTTTTTACCTTTTTGCAACAATACAAACTGATTATTAATCAAATCTTTTTTTGTTACAATAAAACCTTCCTGAACTTTTTCTCTGTTTACAGAAATAGCATTTTCATTTAAAGATCTTCGGGCTTCACCGTTTGATTTCATAAAACCTGATTTTTCATTCAGAATAGTGACAATATCAATACCATCTTCCAGATCCGCTAAAGCAATATCTGCCTGAGGAACTCCATCAAAAACATCTAAAAAAGTTTTACTGTCTAATTCTTTCAGATCATCAGCTGTAGATTGTCCGAACAAAATTCCGGAAGCTTTGATGGCATTTTCAAGATCTTCTCTTGAGTGTACCATTACAGTGATTTCTTCAGCCAGTTTTTTCTGTAAAACACGCAGATGTGGTGCTTCATAATGCTGTGCAATAAGTTTCTCTATTTCTTCTTTTGATAAAAAAGTAAAGATTTTAATATATTTTTCCGCGTCTGTATCTGAAGTGTTCAACCAGTATTGGTAAAATTTATATGGAGAAGTACGGTCGCTGTCCAGCCATATATTTCCACCTTCTGATTTTCCGAATTTGGTTCCGTCAGCTTTTGTAATTAATGGACAGGTAAGTGCATATGCTTTTCCTGCTTCAATTCTTCTTACCAGTTCAGTTCCTGTAGTAATATTACCCCATTGATCCGAACCTCCCATCTGAAGTGTACAGTTTTTAGCTTTGTATAAATGTAAAAAATCATATCCTTGTACCAGCTGATAGGTAAATTCTGTAAACGACATTCCATCGGCAGCTTCACCGTTTAATCGTTTTTTTACAGAATCTTTTGCCATCATGTAGTTTACTGTAATATGTTTTCCTACATCTCTGATGAAATCGAGAAAAGAGAATGATTTCATCCAGTCATAATTGTTTACCATTTCTGCAGCATTAGGAGCATCAGATGTAAAATCTAAGAAACGCGATAATTGTGCTTTAATGGAATCCTGATTGTGTTGTAAAGTCGCTTCATCCAATAGATTACGCTCATTTGATTTTCCCGACGGATCTCCGATCATTCCGGTTGCGCCACCAACAAGAGCCAATGGTTTATGACCGGATAACTGGAAATGTTTCAACAACATTACACCTACTAAATGTCCTATATGCAATGAATCTGCAGTTGGGTCTATACCCACATACGCAACACGCATTTGCTCCATCAAATGTTCTTCTGTGCCTGGCATTACGTCGTGGAGCATACCTCTCCAAGTCACTTCTTCAATAAAATTCTTCATTTAATATGTATTTTGTGCAAATATAAAGATTTCATGCTCCAGCCTCATTATTATTCAAAGAATATTTCCTGTAATTTAGAGCGTTGCAATCAAGCCGTTTTATTAAATTTGTTACTATGATACTAATAACAGGAGGAACCGGATTGGTAGGAGCTCACTTATTATTGCATCTTCTCATGCAGGGTAGGAGCGTAAGAGCTGTTTTTAGAAATGAAAAATCCATTTCTAAAACGGAAGCATTATTTAAAAAAAGCGCACAGGACGATTTGTTTCAAAAAATAGATTGGGTAAAAGCGGATATAAATGATGTACCTGCTCTTGAGAACGCTTTTCAGAATATTTCAGAAGTATATCACTGTGCTGCATTTGTTTCGTTTACAGCTTCAGATTTTGAGGCAATGGAAAAAATCAATATTGAGGGAACGGCCAATATGGTCAATCTGTCATTAGCATTTAACATCAAAAAGTTTTGTTATGTAAGCTCTATTGCTACTCTTGATGAACCCAACAAAGAGACAGGGTACTTTGATGAAACCTCTGACTGGAATTCAGGCAAAAATCACAGTGATTATGCAATTACAAAGTTTGGCGGAGAAACAGAAGTCTGGCGGGCTGCTCAGGAGGGATTAAATGTATTAATTGTCAATCCGGGAGTTATTTTCGGTGAGGGTTTTCATAAACAGGGTGCAGGACAGCTCATCAGTAAAATAGATAAAGGTTTTCCTTTTTTTACTGACGGACATACAGGCGTTGTTTATGTAAAAGATGTGGTACGCAGTATGACGGCTTTAATGGATAAAGAATCGTTTGGACAGCGTTATATACTGGTATCTGAAAACATTCCTTTTGAACGTTTGTTTAAAGAAATTGCTATGGCATTGCATAAAAAGGCGCCTTATCTGGAAGTAAAAAAATGGATGCTGAATCTTGCGGTTCCGTTTGATTGGTTGATGACGGCTTTGTTACCAAATAAAAAAAGAAGCCTTACCCGTGATTTGATCAAAGCTTCTTTTTCTAAAGATTTTTATGACACTTCAAAAATACGCCGGGAACTGGATTTTGAATTTCAGACTACACGGAATTTTATTTCGAAGATTGTTTCTTTTTAATAACGGGTAATCCGCTGTTTTCTATTGCCTTTGATAATTTTACATTAGGAAGTTTATCTATTTTTATCTCATCTTTAGGGTCTTCTGGCAAAGCTTCTAAAACCTTAATCTCTCTTTCGAGCCTTTTATGTACCGAATCAAAAATTTCGGCATATACATTTTCCTGAGAGGCGTAATAACGATGTTGTTCTACAAAATGAAGACTGTCTAACCCGTATTTCTTTAAAATAGTTGCAGAGTTTTGTATCACCGTGATCGAATCCTGTACATTTACCATTGATTTGGCACTGTTCAGTAAGGTCAGTTCATACATAAGATCTGTCATTTTTTCTTTAGACAGCAAATGCTCCGGTTTTTTATCCTCCTTACACGCCTGAAACAAAAGCATTATGGCTCCTGCAAAGGCTATAAAAGCTGTTTTTTTCATACTGTTATCTGTTGAATAATAAACGAGAACCTGCTAATTTTTCTGATATAATGCCATTTTCCATAGCAAGATGTCCGTTTACAATGGTGTGAATAACCTTAGAAGAAAAAGTTTTTCCTTCAAACGGAGACCATCCGCATTTGTATAAGAGATTTTCTTTTGTTACAGTCCACGGACTATCAGTATCAACAATGGCAAGATCGGCAAAATAACCTGGGCGAATAAATCCTCTTTTTTCTATTTTGAATAATTTTGCCGGATTGTGTACCATTTTTTCAACCATCTTTTCCATAGAAATTTTACCTTCTTTCACAAATTCCAGCATCGCTACAAGAGAATGTTGTACAAGCGGACCACCTGATGGTGCCTGTAAATATTTTTGGCTTTTTTCTTCGAGAGTATGAGGGGCATGATCAGTTGCAATAACATCAATGCGGTCATCTAAAAGAGCTTTCCATATCTTGTCCCGATCGTCAGCTGTTTTTACTGCAGGGTTCCATTTAATGAAATTCCCTTTTGCAGCATAGTCCTCGTCAGAAAAGTAAAGATGATGAATACACACCTCTGCAGTAATCATCTTTTCCTCTAAAGGAATGTCATTGCGGAATAACTCAGTTTCAATTCCTGTGCTGATGTGGAAAATATGGAGGCGTGCTCCGGTTTTCTTCGCAAGTTCAATCGCTTTTGAAGATGATTTATAACAGGCTGAGGCACTTCTGATTTTCGGATGGCAAGAAACAGGAATATCTTCTCCGAATTCCGCTTTATATTTTTCCAGATTGGATTGTATGGTTTGTTCGTCTTCGCAGTGTACGGCAATCAGCATTTTGGTAGATGAAAAAATCTTTTCTAAAACTTCTTCATTGTCTACCAGCATATTTCCTGTTGATGATCCTAAAAATAATTTAATACCGGCAACATTTCTTGGATTTGTTTTTAATACCTCTTCCAGATTATCGTTAGTACCTCCCATCATGAAAGAATAGTTGGCAAAAGAACTTTTGGATGCAATTTCATATTTATCTTCCAGCAGTTCCTGTGTAACAGCATTCGGTACTGTATTGGGCTGTTCAATAAAAGAGGTAGTGCCGCCTGCTATGGCTGCTTTCGATTCTGTAGCAATAGAACCCTTTCTTGTAAGTCCTGGTTCTCTGAAATGTACCTGATCATCAATAACACCCGGAAAAATATGCAGATCAGTAGCATCAATAACCTTATCTGCTTCCATTTCAATTCTGTCTTCTATTGCTGCTATATATCCGTCTTTCAGAAATAAATCTTTTTTTAAAGAAACTCCTTCATTAACGATAGTGCCGTTTTTTATTAATATCGTTGCCATTATAATCTGTTAAATAATTTTTTAATTCGTAATCTCAATACACCAAACACTGCTTCCTGAATGATTCCGTTGGTCATTTTGGAAGCTCCTTTTGTACGGTCTGTAAAAATGATAGGTATTTCTTTTATTTTAAAGCCTTTAGCAAATGCTCTGTATTTCATCTCTATCTGGAAAGCATATCCCACAAATTTTATTTTATCCAGCGGAATGCTTTCTAACACAGATCGGTGGTAACATATAAAACCTGCTGTTGTATCGTGAATTTTCATTCCTGTAATGAAACGAACATATACAGAAGCAAAATAAGAGAGTAAAACTCTGTTCAAAGGCCAGTTTACAACATTAACTCCTTTTACATATCTCGATCCGATGGTCATATCATTTCCATCCATACAGGCTTCCAAAAGCAAATCCAGGTCTTTGGGATTGTGAGAAAAATCGGCATCCATTTCAAAAATATAGTCATAATTGTGTTTCAACGCCCATTTAAAACCATGTACGTATGCTGTACCCAATCCTGTTTTTTGAGTTCTTTTTTGTATAAAAACCCTGTCAGGATACTGCGTCATCAAACGTTCTACAGCTTTTGAGGTTCCGTCAGGAGAATTGTCATCAACTACTAAAATATCGTAATCGTAAGGTAAGCTCAAAACAGAGGATATGATATCAGAAATGTTCTCTATTTCGTTATACGTTGGTATTACGACGACTCTTTTATTCATTTAAAACCGGTTTAATTGCAAATGTAAACTTTTTAGAACAAGAAATTCTTAATAAAATTAGAATAAATCGAATGCTAAAAATCATTAATTTTGGAGCATGAAAGAACTTGAATTTATACCAAGACTTACACAGTCAACCGATTGGGCAACGCTTATTTTTTTAGCGACTTTTATTTTACTTGCTGTAAATAAAAATGTTTTTTCTGTTCGTTTTAGTGAATACATAAAACTGATCTATTCAGACAAGTACATTAAAATATATAGAGATACTTCTAACCTAAAGAGTTGGTTTACTATTTCTATGTTTATTGTACAGCTTATTTCTTTTTCATTTATTGTACACATAATACTTTCAACCTTTTCGATTATTGATTTTCATTCCTTTTTAGACTTTATAAAAGTGTTTAATTTTATTGCGTTTTTTATTCTCGCAAAATATCTTATCGAAAAAATAATAGCCGTCTGTTTTAATCTGGAAGATTTTGCAGAACATTATAATTTGTTGAAAGTCAATTACCGCACCTATCTGGGATTACTATTATTGCCGGTTTCCATTGTGTGGTTTTATTATCCCGTAAATTCACAGTATTTTGCTTATGGATTGATATTCATCATTATTGCCATTAATATCGGATTGTATTTTGTAATCCTTAAAAATTATGAAAAGTTAATATTGTCGAATATCTTTTATTTTATTTTGTATCTTTGCACTCTCGAAATAGCTCCTTATTTAATCTTGTTTAAATGGGTTGATATTTATAAGTCATAACAATTTTACCATGAAAGTGAAAACAATTTTGGTTTCCCAGCCAGAACCGAAAGTAGAGAACTCACCGTACTTTGACATTCAGCAAAAGTACAAAGTTAAAATAGACTTCAGACCTTTTATTCACGTTGAAGGCGTGAGTGCCAAAGAAGTGCGTCAGCAAAAAATAGACTTAAACAACTATACTTCCGTTATTTTAACCAGTAAAAATTCTGTAGATCATTATTTTAGAGTAGCAGAAGAAATGCGTTTTAAAGTTCCGGAAACCATGAAGTATTTCTGTCAGTCTGAAGCTATTGCTTATTATCTGCAAAAATATGTGGTGTATAGAAAGCGTAAGATTTATGTAGGTCAGAAAGAGTTTTCTGATATGGCACCCCTTATCAAGAAATTTAAGGATGAGAAGTTTTTACTTCCTGCATCGGATAAATTAAATGATGATGTACCTCAAACGCTTAATGAACTTGGTATCGATTGGAAACAAGGTGTCTTTTTCAGAACAGCAATGAGTGATTTGTCTGATCTGAGAGATGTGAAATATGACATTCTTGCTTTTTTCAGTCCAACCGGAATCAACTCACTTTTTCATAACTTTCCGGATTTTGAGCAAAATAATACGCGTATTGCGGTATTTGGAAGTACTACTCAAAAGGAAGCTGTTGAACACGGAATACGGGTAGATATAATGGCTCCGACCCCCGAAGCTCCATCCATGACTATGGCATTGGAAAAATATCTGGCTAAAGTAAATAAATAAACATAAAAAGCCCCTCTGTAAAGAGGGGCTTTTTGTTTTAATTTAGAAATAGTCTAAAAGAATCTCAGATCATTATTTTGTAAATTTACCTCCTAACAAAACAACAAAAAGTACAAGAATAATGATTGATTTTTTATATCAGGATCCGTATCCGATCTTGAAAGATGATACGCAGTACCGTAAAATCACTTCTGATTATGTAAGCGTTGAGAAGATAGGGGAACGAGAGATTTTGGTAGTTGATCCGAAGGCATTGGAGTTATTGGCAGAAACGGCTATGACCGACGTTTCTTTTATGCTCAGAACAGCACATCTTGAAAAGCTACGGGCAATAATTGATGATCCGGAAGCTACTGATAATGATCGTTTCGTTGCCTACAATCTTTTGCAAAATGCTGCGGTTGCAGTGAGTGGTGAACTGCCTTCATGCCAGGATACCGGTACCGCTATTGTGATGGGAAAGAAAGGAGAGAACGTTTTTACAGGTGCTGATGATGCTGAAAGTCTTTCAAAAGGAATATTCAATACCTATGCAAAGCGCAATCTGCGTTATTCTCAGATTGTTCCGATCAGCATGTTTGAAGAAAAAAATTCCGGTTCCAATCTACCGGCACAAATTGATCTGTATACTAAAAAAGGAAATTCATACGAATTCTTATTTTTAGCAAAAGGAGGCGGATCTGCAAACAAAACTTTCTTGTATCAGCAGACCAAATCTTTGTTAAACGAAAAATCACTGGAGGCATTTGTAAAAAACAAGATAATGGATCTGGGCACAGCTGCATGTCCTCCCTATCATTTAGCTCTTGTAATAGGCGGTACATCTGCAGAGGCAACCTTAGCAGCTGTAAAAAAAGCTTCAGCGGGTTATTATGACCATCTTCCAACGTCTGGTAATATGTCTGGTCAGGCTTTTCGTGATTTGGAATGGGAAGAACGCATCCGAAAAATGTGTCAGGATTCGGGAGTAGGAGCACAGTTTGGCGGTAAATATTTAGTGCATGATGTTCGCGTTATCCGCCTGCCAAGACATGCTGCTTCCTGTCCTGTAGGATTGGGGGTTTCCTGTTCAGCTGACAGAAATATAAAAGCAAAAATAAATAAAGACGGACTTTTTGTAGAGCAGTTGGAAACCAATCCGGCAAGACTGTTGCCTGATACGGCACCACATCTGGAAGCACCGGTAATTATAGATTTAGAACGGCCGATGCAGGAAATCCTTGCAGAACTGAGCAAACATCCTGTAAAAACCCGGTTGATGTTAAACGGAACAGTAATTGTTGCCCGTGATATTGCTCATGCAAAAATTAAAGAGATGCTTGACAGAGGCGAAGAAATGCCTGAATATTTTAAAAACCATCCCGTGTATTATGCAGGACCAGCAAAAACTCCGGAAGGAATGGCTTCCGGATCATTTGGACCTACAACAGCCGGAAGAATGGATGTTTATGTAGATGAGTTTCAGAAAAACGGAGGCAGTATGATCATGCTTGCTAAAGGAAACCGATCGCAACAGGTAACGGATGCCTGCGCAAAATACGGTGGTTTCTATCTGGGATCTATCGGAGGGCCGGCTGCTATTTTAGCAAAAGAAAATATCTTAAAAGTAGAAGTAGTTGATTTTCCTGAATTAGGAATGGAAGCAGTACGAAAAATAACGGTAAAAGATTTTCCGGCATTCATCATTACAGATGATAAAGGAAATGATTTCTTTCAAAACTTATAAAATCTGCTTTTTTGCAAAAAAAAACCATAACAATCTTACTGTTATGGTTTTTTTTATTTCCAATGTCACAAAAATACTTCTCTATCGTCTTACTTATAAACAAGCCTAAAAATAGATTTTTGAAAGAACTGAGTTTAATACGTGAAAAGTTTATCCGATTTGCTATGCGGATGCTGTCAGATAAAAATGATGCAGAAGATGTTGTTCAGGATTTTTATGAAAAAATCTGGAGAAAAGATCTGTTGGCAGAAGTGAAAAACAAGGAAGCCTTTGCAATGAAAATGGTTAGAAATGCCTGTTTAGACTTTCTGCGCAAAAAGCAACTGACAATAGTTTCAGACAGTAATGAACCCTTACAACTGGAAGCAGATCCGCAACAATTATTAGAAGTATCTGAAGGATATCGCTTATTGGATAAGATTTTAGCAGGTTTAAGTGAGAAGCAACGAACCGTTTTTCATTTGAGAGATATTGAAGGGTATGAACTGGAAAAAATCGCAGAAGTATTAGAAATCACAAATGAAGCTGTACGTGCCAATCTGTCAAGGGCAAGAAAACAAATAAGGGAAGCATACCAAAAATATAGAGATGATGAAAGATAAGGAAAAGCTATTAGAGAAGTATTATGAAGGTACAACAACATTAGAAGAGGAAAAACAACTAAGAAATCTATTGTCTAAAGAAGTAGGATCTGCAGATGGTATTTTTATGAGCGATTTAAAAGCAATGCAGCCCTCAATGTCAGAAAAACCTAAAAGCATAAGACAAATTATAATACCTGTCATGGCTGTAATGAGTGCTGCATGCGTAGCTCTGCTATTATGGTTTCAGTTACCGGATCAGGAGCGGCATAAGAATGACAATATATCAGATATCACCAGATCAATTGTCATAGAACAACATATAAACGGAGAAATAGAAGACCCTGAACTTGCGCTTAAACAGGCAAAGAAAGCGCTGGAATTTGTCAGTTCAAAAATGAGTACAGGAACAAAAAATATGGAACATCTCAATAAGTTAAACCAAGTAAAATAGATACACATGAAACCATTTAAGTATTTTATCATACTGATATTGATAGTAATTCCCTTTACAGGATATTGTCAGTTGTCAGCTGCTCAAAAAATAGCAGGTAATTATGAAGGTAAAAAAGGATTTACTACAGTAAACATTTCCAAAAGCATGTTTAAAATGTTATCCCGTATAAAAACGACTGATCCTGAATATAAGGAGATACAGAAATTTGCTACGCATCTCGAAGGCATAAAAATCGTGATACAGGAAGATGCAAAAGGCAATACGTTCAAGAATGATCTCTCTGCCTTGTCTAAATCATTACTCAACAATGGATACGAAGAACTTATGTCTGTCAATGAAGAAGGAAATGTCATTTCATTCAAAGCATTGGAAAAAAACAACCGTATTTCAGAATTGGTAATGAGTATTGTTGGTGAAGATACGGTGCTTATGATCATCAGTGGTAATTTTTTATTAGAAGAGCTTACTGATATTACCGGAAATATCAATTTAGGAGGAATGGACAAGGTTCAGAAACTTAAAAACAGAAAAAAATGAGACACCATAAATTTTTAGTCCTTATTATTCTGATGATGAGTCTTTTGTCATGTGCTTCATTCAGAAATAAAGAAATGGATCAGTTTTATAAAAAATATGACGATCAATCTACAAGTGTAAGAATTCCTAAGTTATTGCTAAAAATGGTCAGTAAAGAAAAAGAATTAAAGCCATTTCTTAAATATATAAAAACTACCCGTACTGTAGTGATTGAAAATGTGGGATCGCAAGTGATAACAGATTTGAATACTGCACTTAAAAAAGACGGATATGAAGAATACATCAGCATAAACACTTCAGAAGAACAATTCGCTATCATGGCAATAGAAAGGAAGGATAAAATCACACACATTGTAATAAAGACAATAGAAGACGGAGAAATAAGTCTGATACAATCGCGTGTTAATATAGAATTAGAAGATTTCTCAAAGATGTTGAAACAACTGAATTAGTTAGAAGCCTGCTTTTAAGCGGGCTTTTTTAGTAAAAGTTCATTTTTGATTTTAGAATGTTTTGTTTATTTATGATCATATTGGTAGCTTATTTATCCATTCTGTATTTTTATTTTAAAAATATAACATAAACAAAATGAAAATAAAATATGGGTGGTGTTTTAAAAATGATATTTTTGCAATCAAAAAACACATCCTTTGAAACATTTTTTATCACTTATTTTCTTCATTTTTTCGTGGAGCTCTTTTTCTTATGGGAGTCTTCAAAAAGATACCGATATCGCTTTGCAAGAAATAGTTCCCTTGCAGTTTGAGCAAACCAATCAGACTTCTCTGTTTCATTATTATGACAAACATGATGATACACATTGGTTTAAATATAAACTGTCGCCTGAGCAGCAAAACATTCCGATAATACTTACCGTTTCAAATATGAATTTTCAGGAATTGTCTTTGTTTGAAAAATACGGAGATAGTCTCTTATTTGTTGAACGAACAGGAAACAATTTCCGGTCATTAAAAGAAGAAACTACGCGTTTTAATCAGTTTAAAATTACCACAACTGCTTCAGAAATTTATCTGAGAGCCAAAATAAACAACTTTAGTCTTATTGATTTGGAAGTGGCGACGGTAGATGAATTCTATAAAAAAGAAAGCAAATCATTTTTATATTTAGGATTGTATTATGGGATTGTGATCATGTCCTTAATTTTCAACATCGTTTTTTATTTTGTATTTAAAGACAAGCGATTTATTACTTATTCTTTACTACTTTTTTCAGTAGCAATGATGTTTTTATATGAAGATGGCCTGTTTAGCTTTTTAACGACCAATCCGTGGCTGTTGAATAATTTTACGATGATTACTTCACCGGTTACTGCTCTTATTGCCTGTATATTTACTTATTACTTCTTAGAGTTAAAAAAATATGATGCGGCTTTTATCAGGAGAGTGTGCCCGGTGCTTTCTTTGTCTTTTTTATTTGCCTTACTTTTCTTTATTTTTCACAATAACATTCTTTTATCGGTCTGCAATATTTTTAATTTCATTGCCGCCTTATTATGTTGCCATGCCGCTATAAAACTTTTTAGAAAAGAAATACTGGCTCGTTTTCTTATCTTCACTTTGGGTATGGTACTGCTTTTCGGACTGCTCTATAATCTGCATCAATACGGGGTTTTAGAAGCAGCTATGTTTGGGAGAAATACCTTTAAACTGGCCAGTTCTTTTGAGATCATAACCATTAGTTTTGCCATCATTTACAAAATTAGAAAGGTAAGGGCAGAGAATACTCATTTTAAGACAGAAATCAAAAGATATATTCAGGAGCTTGAAACAGAAAAAAACAAAGTACAACCCATAAGCTCTGTTCCATCTGATACAGAGATTAGTCTTGCGGATCTGGTAAAAAAATTCAATCTTACAGAAAGAGAATTACAGGTGCTGGAAGGAATCAATAACGGATTATCTAATCAGGAAATAGCGGCTCAATTGTTTTTATCATTAAGTACCGTTAAATTTCATATCGGTAATCTGTATTCGAAACTGGATATTAAGAATAGAACTCAGGCAATTAAATTACTACATAGAAAATAGAAAAAGAGAAACTGTCCGGTTATTTAATAACAGAATTGATCCCATTTTTTTACTCCATAAACAGCGCTTTAGTGCTGTTTTTTTGTGTATTTACATAAATTTTATACAAAGAAAATAGAGTTTTATATAAGGCAAACACACTATTTTAATATGGAAAAATAAGATGTTTTTTTATGCTTTATTCCGGTACAAAAAACACAAATTCTGATATTCACAAGTTGGTATTTGCATCTATCCATTTGGGTAGTGGTTTGTAACTTATTTATTTTCAGCATTTTATTTGTTTTACAACTATACTTTGGTATAGTGTATTTTTTAACAAAAAAAGGTACGTTTGGTATTGAACTATACAAAAACTTCATTAACCATTTAACACTATTCAAAATGAGGAAATTCTATTCTCAGTATTCAGGACTCTTTTTCCTGATGTATCTGCTGTTGTTTTTCGCAAGTGAATCTGCAGCAAAGACGACCGTCTGTAACAGCGGTCTTTTGAACTCCGGTTTTGTCCCCGGCAATGTCACTGATAGCAATAATTCTACGATGACAAAGAACAATATCAACACTTATATTTTCAAAAATCAGAGTGTGCGAATCGTAAATAATCATTAATGAGAGAAAGTATGAAAAACATTTATTCATTATTATTGATAATCGTACTGATTCTCTCTAATACCATGTATGCACAGACAAGTACTGAACAATTTGAAACTGAATCAAATGGTAGTACTAGCTTTACTGATAACGGTGTCATATTTAATATTATTTCTCACGCGAGTACATTTGATATTCAGGCTAATTATCCAGCTACTGGTTGGAGCGGAACTAATATAGATAATCGGTACATTGACAATAGCCTTACACCTCAAAACGGAGCTTCATTTAGTATTAAAACAACTTCTAATCTGTTTAAAGTAAACAGATTTTGGGTGTATTTGTCAGATGCTAATTTAAATTTGAGCACTGCAGGAACTCTAACAATAACAGGAAAACTCAGTGGCGTAACAAAATTTACCCAAACCAAAACCACTGGTTTTAATACTTCCGTGGCAACAGCCAATGGCTATACCTTGATTGACCTGACCAATCTGAACGGACAGAATTACAGCAATATTATTATTGATCAATTGCAAATTACACTGGGTGGAGGATACACTTATGCCGCTCTTGATGCTTTTACCTGGGTTAAAGATTCTAATTTAGTGATAGATCTTGATACTCCAACAGTTACTTTGAGCAGTCAGACCAATGTAGCCTGTAATGGTAGTGCTACGGGAGCTGCCACAGTAAGTGTTTCGGGAGGAACTGCACCCTATACCTATTCATGGTCTCCTTCTGGTGGCACAGCAGCAACAGCAACCGGATTGGTTGCCGGAACTTACACAGTTACTGTGACAGATGCTACCAATAAAACAAAATCGCTACCGGTTACTATTACCCAGCCTGCTGCTTTAACAGCTACTACTTCATTAACAAACGTATCGTGTAATGGAGGAGGTAATGGTGTAGCTTCTGTAGTTGCATCTGGTGGGTCAGGAGGATATAGCTATTCCTGGGCGCCGTCTGGAGGTACAGGAGCCACAGCAACAGGTCTTACCGCAGGAACTTATATCTGTACAATTACAGATGCTAATCTTTGTCAGATAACACGTACCGTTACAATCAGTCAGCCGGCAACAGCTTTATCAGCAAGCATATCCTCTACAAATGTGTCTTGTAATGGCGGTTCAAACGGAACTGCAACTGTATCGGCATCCGGTGGAACTCCCGGGTATACCTATTTATGGTCACCATCAGGAGGTACAGCAGCATCAGCGACTGGCTTATCGGTAGGGGTTTATACTTGCCTCATTACAGATGCTAACGGATGTTCTGTGACAAGAAATGTTACAATTACCCAGCCAATTGCTATGAATGCTACAACAGTACAGACAAATATTGCGTGTAACGGTCAGCCGACAGGTTCTCTTACTGTAAATGTAACAGGCGGGACAGGTCAGTATACGTATTTATGGTCACCTTCAGGAGGTACTGCTGCTACGGCTACAGGACTAACTGCGGGAGCATACACTGTAACAGTAACGGATGCTAATAATGGGTGTATATTGACGAGAAACTTTACCATTACTCAGCCATCTTCAATAACAGCTACAACTTCGTCGACAAATGTATCGTGTAATGGCGGGAACAATGGGGCAGCTTCTGTCGTAGCATCAGGAGGGGCAGGAGGATATACTTATTCCTGGTCACCATCTGGTGGAACAGGAGCGACAGCAACAGGTCTTACCGCAGGAACTTATATCTGTACAATTACAGATGCTAATCTTTGTCAGATAACGCGTACCGTTACCATTACACAGCCGGCTCCTATAACGACAACTGCTTCTGTGACAAATGTATCCTGTAATGGGGGGTCAAATGGTACCGCTTCAGTGACTGCATCCGGTGGTATTGGTACTTATACCTATTCATGGGCTCCGTCAGGAGGAATCAATGCAACGGCAACAGGACTTACTGCCGGCACGTATACCTGTACCGTAACTGATGCTAATGGCTGTCAGGCAACACGTACAGTAACCGTTACACAGCCTACAGCCCTGACAGCAACCACATCCATGACAAATGTGTCTTGTAATGGTGGTTCTAATGGTTCAGCTACTGTAAATGTATCGGGGGGTACAGCAGGTTATACTTACTTATGGATTCCATCAGGAGGCACAGCAGCATCAGCTACAGGATTATCGGTAGGTGTTTACAATTGTATCATTACAGACGCTAACGGATGTACTTTGACCAAAAGTTTTACCATTACTCAGCCAACAGCTATGATCATCACTCCATCACAAGTAAATGTTACGTGTAACGGAGCAACTAACGGTTCAGCAACTGTAAGCGTTGTGGGTGGTGCAGGTACCTATACGTATTCATGGTCACCTTCAGGCGGTACAGCGGCTACAGCTACTGGCTTATCGGCAGGGACATACACAGTAACGGTAACAGATGCAAATAACTGTACAAAAACACAATCATTTACAATTACACAGCCATCACCAATTGTAGCTACAACTTCTCAAAACAATGTTTCATGTAACGGAGGTTCAAATGGTACTGCTACAGTGTCTGTATCCGGTGGTATTGGTACTTATACCTATTTGTGGTCTCCGTCAGGAGGTACAGCGGCAACGGCAACAGGTCTTATGGCTGGTATTTATACCTGTACGATTACTGATGCCAATCTTTGTCAGATAACCCGTACATTTACGATTACGCAACCATCTCCTATAACAGCTACAATAGCACAAACAAATGTATCCTGTAATGGAGGGGCAAATGGTACTGCTTCTGTAACACCATCCGGTGGTACAGGTACCTATACGTATTCATGGTCTCCGTCAGGCGGGACAGCAGCTACAGCTACCGGTCTTGTTGCAGGTGTTTACACTTGTACTATAACAGATGCCAACGGATGTACTTTAACGAGAAGTGTTACCATTACACAACCAACTGCGATGGTAGCAACTACATCACAAACAAATGTTTTATGTAACGGAAGTGCAAACGCTACAGCTTCTGTAATACCATCAGGCGGAGCAGGTCAGTATACCTATTTATGGTCTCCTTCTGGAGGTACTGCTGCTACGGCAACTGGTCTTGCAGCGGGTGTTTACACCTGTACGATAACAGATGCCAACGGATGTATTTTAACTAAAACATTTACGATCACACAACCAACCAATATAAATATTATACCTTCACAAACAAATCTTTCTTGTAATGGTGGATCAAATGGTAGCGCTACAGTAAGCGTGTCGGGTGGTACCGGAACGTATACCTATTCATGGTCACCATCAGGAGGTACTGCAGCAACAGCGACAGGTCTTTCTGCGGGTGTTTATAATGTTACGGTTACTGATGCCAACGGATGTACGGCAACACAATCTTTTACAATAACAGAACCAGCTGCTTTATCAGCTGTTTTGTCACCAACTAAAATAAATGTATCCTGTAATGGAGGAACTAATGGTTCTGCAACTGTTATAGGTGTTGGAGGAACAGGATCTTACACCTATTCATGGTCACCATCGGGAGGTAATGCAGCAACAGCTACGGGATTAGCAGCAGGTATTTATACAGTAACTGTTACAGATGCAAATGGATGTACCGCAATACAAACCGTAGAAATTGAACAACCTGCTGTTTTAGCTTCTACTTTAGCTTCAGTACAAACAAATGTGTCCTGTTATGGAGCCTCAGATGGTTCCGCTACAGTAGATATAATCGGAGGAACTGGTCTTTATACCTATTCATGGTCTCCATCAGGAGGTACTTCAGCTACTGCTGATGGTCTTTCAGCAGGTACTTACGTATGTACTGTTACTGATGCAAACGGATGTATGACTACACAGTCTTTTACCATTACAGAACCTCCAGTGTTGACGGCAACAGCTTTGTCACAGACTAATATTAGTTGTAACGGAGCTTCTAACGGATCAGCTACCGTTGAGGTAACAGGAGGTACGGGTTCTTACACCTATTTATGGTCACCTTCGGGTGGTACTGCTATAACAGCTACTGATCTTACAGCAGGTACATACATTTGTACAGTTATGGATGCTAATGGCTGTACTACAACACAGTCTTTTACCCTTACAGAGCCTGCTGTTATGACAACATCCATTGTTGCTCAAACAAATGTCGTATGTAATGGAAATTCAAATGGTTCGGCTACAATTGAAGTCATGGGAGGTACAGGTGCTTACACCTATTTATGGTCACCTTCTGGTGGTACTCAAGCATCGGCTACAGACTTAGCAGCCGGAATTTATGAGGTTATCATTACAGATGACAACGGATGTACTACTACACAGGAAGTAACAATTACTGAGCCAGCTGTAGTTCTACCGCCAGCAATAATTTCTCCTCAGGAATTTTGTATAGCTGCTGATGCAACAATAGATAATGTTGAAATAGAAGGAGTTCAGATAAAATGGTATGCAACAGCAGATGCAGTAACAGAGCTTACAACAGATACTGTGCTGGCAAACGGCACTTATTTTGCTTCCCAGACAATTGACGGATGTGAAAGTCAGGAAAGAGCTTCTGTTGAGGTAATTATAAATGATATTTTACCAACTCCTGTTGGTGCACCAAATCAACAGTTTGAGGAAGGGGCAACTATTGCAGATTTAGTAGTAGAGCCTGTTACAGTAACATGGTATGCGACTTATGAAAATGCAGTAGATAATGTTGACGCGTTATCAACTTCGGAAGTACTGGTAAATGGAGTAACCTATTATGCTGTTGTTGTAGCAACTGATGAGTGTTCAAGTTTACCATTTGCTGTTACGGTAAATGTAACTGCCGGAATAGAAAACTTCCAGAAAGATACAATTGAATACTATCCGAATCCTGTAGAAGATTACCTTCGCATCAAGAGTTCGGGTATTGTGACAAAAGTTGAAGTTTATAACTTATTAGGAAGAGTAGTAAAAAAACAAGACTACCAATCTAATGAAGTAGAATTATTCTTCGCAGATTTACCAAGTGCAACTTACGTTGTATTTATTAAATCAGGAAACAAAGAATCCTTTATTAAGATAGTTAAAAAATAAACATCCTTAAAATAGACAAGCATTATTATGAGCACACCTAAATTTTAGGTGTGCTTTTTTTTAGAACTTTTCCACGTATATTATTCAGGTTTAAAATCCAAAAAAAACATATATTTTTATTGATCGGGAAAAAAATATAAGACGAATAGAACTAACTTATATTTCACTAAAAATGCCCGGAACCCGTTATAACAAAGGAACATAAATCAAAAAGAGGATAGTGGATTTTAATTTTTTTAACATCATTTAATGTCTTTTGAAAAAAAAATGTGTTAACTTTGACATTCGATTTGGATTCTATACCAATTATAAAAATACTTTTTATATCATTCATCTACCACATATACGATATAAAGAAAAGTGTTTTTTCCAATAGATATTAATTAAAATCAGATCTGAATGTCTTTAAATTGATAAAATGTTTTTATGTATAAATATTTTATCTGAAATACTTCTGAGAGGCATAGGCTTTTTTGTTTTCTTCCATCCAATAGGAAAAATGTCATAAGTGTCTATTTGCTTTAGGAACAGGTCTATATGCTACATCTGCAAATGAAACAAAATAAGATATTTATTATTTTCATACCTCTGTGGATACGTGTGTTTGAAAAAAATATAGAAAGTGAGATTGATAAGTACTATGATTTAAGATTCAAACGATCTTTAAAATCTCCTGTAGAAAAGAAGCCATCTTTTGATTTTGTGGCATTATTACTTTGTATAAAAAAGTTTTTTTTATTTATAAAGAATAAGCTTGCCCGCTACCATTTTTTCAGATTGCGTTTGGACAGATTTTCAAACAGCAATATATATATTGAAAAATGGTTTAAACCATCGTAAGAATGACATAATTTATTTATTCGGGAATTTTATTTATTTCGTAAAATTATATTGATGATATCTCAGTAATACAATGTATAAAGCGATATAAAGGTACTCTCCCCTAATTTTTCGCACGATTACAAATGTTAATATACTCAATAGAGTAAGGTACAGTTCATTTATTGAGCTTTCTATTAAAATTTTATAGTCATATTAAAAACAAAGTTTTTATCATTAAAACTGTTTTCATTAACTAAAAACAATATAATTCCTTGACTTTTTGTTGTCATGGTTTAGATAAAAATTTCACAATTTATCCCATATTCACTGTCTTGTTTTAAAGATAGAATTCCATCAAAGTACTCATTCGAGACAACTCTTATTAGTTTCCCAAATACAACATATTTTGCTTCTAATCCAAATTTTAAATCTAAAAAAGTGAAGGTCAAGAAAATAAAAATTGCTTTAAAATGAAAAAAACAAATTCTACCAATATAATAAAAACACTTCTTCTCCTTTTGCTTCTGTTCAGCATCAATAGTTTTGGGGCAACCCGAACATTGATCGGCGGAAACAAACATGTTACTCATAAAAGCATTGAAAACACCGCGCTTAAAACTAATAAAGAGCCGGTAGATCTTCCAGATCCGTCAAAAGCTACAACACGCTCATTAGCAAATATTTCAGCCAATACCTGCAAAAGTATAGCCGGAAAAAACAGCATGCCTGTCAGGGTAGTTGCTGTTCCGGCAGGCATCTCTACAGCCAGCAGCAGTATTACCGCAAAAGCAGTGTACAACTACACAACAGATGCTAACGGCATACTCTACGTCAAAAAAGGAGCAACCGGTACAGGCGACACCTGGAACAATGCTATGGGCGAACTGGCAGACGCGCTTAGATTTGCAAAAATCAACAATGCAGTATCCACCAACCCACAGGTCAAACAAATCTGGGTGGCAGGCGGAACCTACACCCCCATGTACAGCCCTGCCGACAACAATTTTGGAACCCCGGATGCACAAAACAACGCCTTTCTACTGGTAAAAGATGTAAAACTTTACGGCGGTTTTGCCGGTACTGAAACCAGCCTGGGCCAGCGTGACCTGAGCATAGCAGCCAACAAAAGTATATTAAGCGGCGATCTGGATCATGACGGCACAGCCAGCAGCAACGATGCCTGCCATGTACTCATCAGCGTAAGAAACACCAGTACAGATGAACTCAATGGCTTTACCATTACCGGAGGAAATGCCAGCAACACCACCAGCTCCATCACCGTTGACGGACTAACTATTGAACAGGATAGCGGTGCAGGAATTTACAACAGATCATCATTCATACAGATCAGCAATTGCAGTTTCACAGGTAACCTGGCGGCTGATTATGGCGGTGCCATATACAACATCCAATCCTCTTCTAATATTACCAAAAGTACCTTTTCTGCTAACAAAGCAAATACATCAGGCGGTGCCATATATAATTTCCAATCGTCTTCTCCCGTTATTGCCGATTGCACATTTGCCGGTAATACCGCTACAAACGGAGGTGCGATATACAACAACCAATCGCATCCCAAAATTGCCAACAGCATCTTTAGAGCCAACATGGCCAATCGTGCAGGAGCCATATTCAACAGCGACTCGGGACCAAAAATATACAACACCCTCTTTGCAAAAAACAATGCACTTACTTCTGGAGGAGGTGCTATCTACCATAACAACAACGGTCCCGGAAACGGTTTTACACTCGCCAACTGCATCGTCTATGGCAATACAGGAGGTACTACAAGCTGGGCGGGGGGCATACATAGTACATTAGGTTGCAATATTTACAATTCAGTGGTTTGGGGTAACCAGGGCGGGCAACTCACCGGTTCCGTCGCTACAAAAAACAGTTTGGTACAAGGGTTTAGCAGTACAGCAGACGGCAATCTGGATGCTACCAACATCAATGTAGCAGAGCTTTTCAACAATCCGAATGGCGCAGACGGCATCCTCGGTACAGCAGATGACAATTTCAATTTAATAGCAGGTAGTCCCCTTATCGAAAAAGGTGATAACACCCTATATACCAGTATAGGAGGCAACCTCAGTACAGACAAAGATCTTGCAGGCAATGCACGTTTTCAGGGAACAAAAATAGACATCGGCGCATTTGAAATGACCCTGTTGCCCCAAACCATAACAGCGACAGACATGACCAAAACCTACGGCGACACACCCTTTGTACCAACCGCAACAGCAAGCTCCGGTCTCGAAGTCAGTTATTTAACCTCAGACAACAGCATAGCCGAACCCTTTCAGGACACTGCAGACGGCAACAAATGGAAACTAAAAATAAAAAGAGCCGGACAGGTAAACGTAAGAGCAAAGCAAGCGGGTGACGCAACCTACAATCCCGCACCTGATGTATTCTTTACACTCACCATAGAAAAAGCACCCATAACCATCACTGCCCATGCCAAATCAAAAGAATCCGGCGCAGCAGACCCCGTACTGACCTATACAACTAACGGATTGCTAAATGGCGACACCCCCCAGACCATATTTTTCGGCACTTTGCAAAGAACCATTGGTGAAGCCGCAGGCACCTATCCCATCACACAGGGAACCCTGGTAGCGGCTAACTATACCATCAGCTATACCGGAGCAGATTTTACCATCACCAATGCTCCCGGAGATTTTATTACTGTATGGGACATGACCAAAGTAAGTACAGGTACAAATATAAGTATCAATATTACTACATTGCCATCGCCAAATAATAAGGTGAGATACTTCTGGACAGCACCCGATGGCAGTTACAACAGTGGCACCGTAACTACATCGGGCAACCACGTGATTACCACCATACCGGCTAACAAGCCAAGGATCACACTCCACATAAAACCGGAGAATCTGGCATCAGTTGTCATTTTTAATGACCCTCGTATTATCGATGTCGCCCAATGGGGAACCGCCGAATGGCGCACTATGCAAAGTGCCTTCTTAGTGTGTCCTAACCTCAATATTACGGCTACAGACATACCGGACCTGAGTAGGGTAACCGATATGAGAAACATGTTTGCGGACTGTTCCTCACTCAACGGTCCGGCCAACATAGGAAGCTGGAATACATCAAATGTCACCAATATGATTCAGCTCTTTGGCAGGGCAACCCGTTTCAATCAGGACATCAGCAACTGGGACACACAAAATGTAACCACCATGGCGTATATGTTCAGAGAAGCACGTGCCTTTAATCAGAATATTGGCAACTGGGATACGTCTAATGTGACCGATATGGAAGCCATGTTTGAGAATGCTTCTGTATTTAATCAGGACATCAGCAACTGGAACACAGCAAACGTGACCAATATGTCAAAAATGTTTTCATCTGCTCTGGTTTTCAATCAGAATATTGGCAACTGGAATACGTCAAAGGTAACCAACATGGAAGGTATGTTTCAATATACCGGGGCTTTTAATGGCGATATCAGCAGTTGGAATACCGCAAATGTAACCAACATGTGGGGAATGTTTTATTCCACAGGAGCTTTCAATCAGAACATAGGTAACTGGGATACTTCAAACGTAACCTTTATGGGAGGAATGTTTTGGAATGCCCAGGCATTTAATCAGGACATCAGCAGCTGGAATACATCTAAAGTAACCAGTATGGCCTATATGTTTGCAGATAATAGTGTATTTAATAAAGATATTGGCAACTGGAATACAGCAAACGTAACCAACATGTCATATATGTTTCGAGCAAATCAGGCATTTAATAAAGACATTGGCAACTGGAATACAGCAAACGTAACCAATATGGCATTTATGTTTTACGGTGCGTCATTATTCAACCAAAACATAGGTGGCTGGCAGCTTAATCCTGCTGTAAACATGACCAATATGTTGTCTTACTCAAGCATGGATTGCCAGAACTATTCGTTTACCCTTAACGGATGGGCAAATAATCCAAATACACCATCAGGGCGTAATTTGGGATCAGTTGGCAGACAATACGGTACCAATGCCGTGCCGGCAAGAACAGTATTAACGGGTACCAAAGGCTGGACCATTACAGGAGACAGCCCAAGTGGGCAAAGCTGCGGGTTCGATCAAACCATTACAGCGACCGACATGGTCAAAACTTATGGTGATGTTCCATTTGTATCTACGGCTACCGCAAGTTCAGGTCTCGAAGTAAGCTATGTATCAGCAGACAACAGTATAGCCGAAGCTTTCCAGGACAACACAGACGGCAACAAATGGAAAATCAAAATTAAAAAGGCTGGACAAGTCAATATTACGGTAAAACAGCCCGGTAACGCAACCTATAATCCGGCAGCAGATGTCATTTTTAAACTGACCATAAACAAAGCCGCATTGACAGTAACCGCCAATACCCTCTCCAAAGAATACGGCACCACAGATCCTGCCCTTACCTATACCACTACCGGTTTGGTCAACAACGATGACCAGACGGCACTGACAGGAGCATTGAGCAGAGCAGCAGGCGAAGCAGTAGGCACCTATGCTATATCTCAAGGTACATTAGGTGGTGAAAACTACACTATTGCCTATACAGCAGCCAGCTTTAGCATTACGGCGGCGACAGGAGATTTTGTCACGGTATGGGACATGAGCAAGCCAAATTCCGGCAATACGATCATGTTTTATCCAACCATTTCTCCGGGTCAGTCAGTAGATTATTTCTGGATGGCCTCTGGTGGCAGTACAGGTAACGGAACGATTGCAGCAGGTACTTACGAAGTTAATATTTCAGGCCTGCCTGCAAACGAAATTATTACCCTGAACCTAAAACCTAAGCATCTCAAAGCAATTAAAATCAGAGACGCGCAGTCTATCTCTGTGCCATTTCTATTGACCGACGTTCTCCAATGGGGTACGGCACAATGGACTACAATGGATAGTATGTTTCTCGGATGTAGCAACCTGAACATTACCGCTACAGATGTGCCTGACCTGAGTTGGGTGACAGACATGTTCTCTATGTTTAGTCAATGTACAATCCTTAACGGACCAGCCAATATTAACAGCTGGAATACCACAAATGTAACGCGCATGAGAGGTATGTTTTATGAAGCACCGGCCTTTAATCAGCCTGTTGGCAACTGGAATACCGAAAAGGTAACAGACATGGGTTATATGTTTTTTGGAGCTTCGGCTTTTAATCAGGACATTGGCAGTTGGAATACGCAGAATGTAACGGACATGAGTTATATGTTCTATGGTGCATCGTCTTTTAATCAGCCTATCGGCAATTGGAATACTGTTAAAGTAGCCAATATGAGTTTTATGTTTCATAATGCATTAGTTTTTAATCAGAACATTGGTAACTGGAATACCTCTCAGGTAACCAATATGAATAGTTTGTTTTCAAATGCCAAAGCTTTTAACCAAAACATAAACAATTGGGATACACAAAAGGTAGTCACTATGAATAATATGTTCAGAGATGCCAGGGTCTTCAATCAGGATATCAGCAGCTGGAATACGCAAAAGGTAACCGATATGTCTTTGATGTTTAATGGTGCCGTTGCATTTAATCAGAACATTGGTAATTGGAATACCTCTCAGGTAACCAAAATGAGTGGTATGTTTAATGGTGCCGTTTCATTTAATCAGAACATTGGTAATTGGAATACCTCTCAGGTAACCAATATGAATGGTATGTTTTATGAAGCAACGGCCTTTAATCAGCCTGTTGACAGTTGGAATACCGCTAATGTAACTGACATGGCATTTATGTTTTCCAATACCAAAGCTTTTAACCAGGATATCAATAGTTGGGATATGGTAAAGGTAACAAATATGGCATATATGTTTTCTCATGCTAAAGCCTTTAATCAAAACATTGGTAATTGGAAGCTCAATCCTGTTGTAAACATGGCCAAAATGCTCGACAATTCAGGTATGGATTGCCAGAACTATTCGTTTACATTACAAGGCTGGGCCAACAATGCGAACACACCTTCGGGGCGTAATCTGGGATCAGTTGGCAGACAATACGGCACCAATGCTGTGCCGGCAAGAACCCTACTGACCAACACCAAAGGCTGGACCATTACAGGAGATAGCCCAAGCGGACAAAGTTGTGGACTTGATCAAACCATTACAGCAGCTGATATAACCAAAACCTATGGCGATGTTGCTTTTGTACCTACGGCTACCGCAAGTTCAGGTCTGGAAGTCAGCTACGTGTCTACAGACAACAGCATAGCAGAAGCCTTTCAAGACAGTGCCGACGGCAACAAATGGAAACTCAAAATCAAAAAAGCAGGACAAGTCAATATCACGGCACAACAGCCCGGGAATGAAACCTACAATCCGGCACCGGATGTTGTCTTTAAACTGATCATCAACAAAGCCGCTCTGGCAGTAACCGCCAATGCCCTATCCAAAGTATACGGCACGGCAGACCCGGCACTGACCTATACGGCTACAGTTTTTGTCAACAATGATGATCAGACAGCCCTTACAGGCACACTGAGCAGAGCTGCTGGCGAAGCGGTAGGCACCTATGCTATCACACAGGGAACATTAGACGCTGAAAACTATACTATTGCCTACACAGGAGCCAGTTTTACCATTACTGCTGCAACAGGAGACTTTGTAACGGTGTGGGATATGAGCAAGTATGGTTCAGGCAATACGATCAGGTTTTATCCAACCATTTCTCCGGGACAATCAGTAGATTATTTCTGGATGGCCTCGGGAGGTAGCAGCGGTAGCGGAACAATTGCAGCAGGTACTTACGAAGTTAATATTTCCGGACTGCCTGCAAACGAAATTATTACCCTGAACCTAAAACCTACGCATCTCAAAGCTATTAAAATCATAGACCAGCAGCCGAACCCAGAGCGATTAAAATTGATTGACGTTACGCAATGGGGCACGGCACAATGGAGTACCATGGAAAATGCCTTCATGAATTGCCATAACCTGAACATAACCGCCACTGATGTACCCGATTTGAGCAACGTTGGCGATATGTCCCGTATGTTTCAGGGATGTCGTTCACTCAATGGCCCTGCCAATATAGGTGCCTGGAATACAGCAAATGTAACCAATATGAGCAACATGTTTGGAGGTGCCTTTGTTTTTAACCAGGATATTAGCAGCTGGAACACAGCAAACGTAACCAATATGAGCTTCATGCTCGCAGGAGCCAAGGCCTTCAATCAGAACATTAACGGGTGGAACACCTCAAGCGTAACCGATATGAGTTATATGCTCAATACTGCGGAGGCTTTTAACCAGCCCATTGGCAACTGGAACACGCAAAATGTAACAAACATGCAAGGAATGTTTGGCTTTTCACCAGTCTTCAATAAAGATATCAGCAGCTGGAACACAGCAAATGTAACCAATATGAGCAACATGTTTGGAGGAGCCAAGGCCTTCAACCAAAACATCAGCACCTGGAATACCGCTGCCGTAACCGACATGAGCGAGATGTTTGCCAATGCCGAAGCATTTAACCAGCCTATTGGCAACTGGAATACTGCTGCGGTAACCAATATGTATATTATGTTTGCCGGTGCCAAAAATTTTAATCAGGATATTGGCAACTGGAATACTTCAGCAGTAACCAATATGAGCGGTATGTTTGATTCGGCAACTGCATTCAATAAACCCATAGGTAGCTGGAATATTACTGCAGTAACCGATATGCATGGTATGTTTAATTATGCAAGCTCCTTCAATCAGGATTTAAGCCAATGGGACATTTCTTCAGTACTCCGTATGGGATACATGTTTGTAAATGCTACTGCCTTTAATCAGAATATTGGTAACTGGCAACTCAATCCAAATGCAGATATGACCAATATGTTGAACCTTTCAGGAATGGACTGCCAGAACTACTCGCTTACGCTGAATGGCTGGGCAAACAATCCCAACATCCCTTCCGGACGCAATTTTGGAGCTTCATATAAACAATACGGAACTAATGCTGAAACGGCAAGAGATTTTTTAATCAACACCAAAGGCTGGACCATTACAGGAGATAGCCCGAGTGGACAAAGCTGCGGACTCGACCAAACCATTACGGCTACAGATATAACCAAAATCTATGGCGATGCTGCTTTTGTACCTACGGCAACGGCAAGTTCAGGTCTGGAAGTCAGCTATACATCTGCGGACAACAGCATAGCAGAAGCTTTTCAGGACACAGCAGACGGCAACAAATGGAAACTCAAAATCAAAAAAGCAGGACAAGTCGATATCACGGCACAACAGCCCGGGAATGAAACCTACAATCCGGCACCGGATGTTGTTTTTAGATTGACCATCAACAAAGCGCCTTTAACCATAACAGCCAATGCGCTATCCAAAGAATACGGCACGGCAGACCCGGCACTGACCTATACCGCTACCGGTTTAGTAAACAATGATGACCAGACGGCACTGACAGGCACACTGAGCAGAGTTGCTGGCGAAGCGGTAGGTATCTATGCTATATCTCAAGGTACATTAAACGCTGAAAACTATACCATCACTTATACAGGAGAAGATCTTACCATCACCAAAGCAACCCTGAACATTGTTGCCGAGGCAAAATCCAAAGTATACGGTTCAGCTGACCCTATCTTGACGTATACCGTAACCGGACTTGAAAACGGAGACGACCAGTCTATCATCACAGGAGCGTTAACCCGAGTTGCAGGCGAAGCGGTAGGAACGTACAGCATTGAACAAGGTACCTTGTCAACTACGGCTAACTATGACATTACCTACACCGCAGCGGATTTTAATATCACTAAAGCAACCCTGAACATTGTTGCCGAGGCAAAATCCAAAGTATACGGTTCAGCCGATCCGGTATTGACCTATACCGTAACCGGACTTGAAAACGGAGACGATCAGTCTATCATCACAGGAGCGTTAACCCGAGTTGCAGGCGAAGCTGTAGGAACTTATGAGATTCAACAGGGTACGTTGGCAACAACGGCAAACTACGACATCACCTACACCGCAGCGGATTTTAATATCACTAAAGCAACGCTAAACATTGTTGCCGAGGCAAAATCCAAAGTATACGGTTCAGCTGATCCTGCCTTGACCTATACCGTAACCGGATTTGAAAATGGCGATGATCAAAGCATCATCACAGGTAATCTGACAAGAACAGCAGGGGAAAACATAGGAACTTATGAGATTCAACAAGGTACGTTAGCCACAACCGCCAACTACGATATCACCTACACTGCAGCAGATTTTAATATCACTAAAGCGACCCTGAACATTGTTGCCGAAGCAAAATCCAAAGTATACGGTTCAGCTGATCCTGCCTTGACGTATACCGTAACTGGTTTAGCTAATGGCGATGATCAAAGCATCATCACAGGAGCGTTAACCCGAGTTGCAGGTGAAAACATCGGTACCTATGAGATTCAACAAGGTACGTTAGCCACAACTGCAAACTATGACATCACCTACACCACGGCGGATTTTGATATCACTAAAGCAACCTTAATTATTAGAGCCGATGACAAATCCAAAGTATACGGTTCTGTAGATCCTACTTTGACCTATACCGTTACCGGACTTGAAAACGGAGACGACCAGTCTATCATCACCGGTGCGTTAACCCGAGTTGCAGGTGAAAACATAGGAACCTATGAAATTCAACAAGGTACCTTGTCAACTACGGCTAACTACGACATCACCTACACTGCAGCGGATTTTGATATCACCAAAGCAACGCTAAACATTGTTGCCGAAGCAAAATTCAAAGTATACGGTTCTGTAGATCCGGCACTAACCTATACCGTAACCGGTTTAGCTAATGGCGATGATCAGAGCATCATCACAGGAGCGTTAACCCGAGTTGCAGGTGAAGCAGTAGGAACGTACAGCATTGAACAAGGAACCTTGTCAACAACGGCTAACTACGACATTACCTACACCGCAGCGGATTTTAATATCACTAAAGCAACCCTGAACATTGTTGCCGAGACAAAAACCAAAGTATACGGTTCAGCCGATCCGGTATTGACCTATACCGTAACCGGTTTAGCTAATGGCGATGACCAAAGCATTATCACAGGTGCTTTAACCAGAGTTGCAGGTGAAGCGGTAGGAACGTACAGCATTGAAAAAGGTACCTTGTCAACTACGGCTAACTATGACATCACCTACACCGCAGCAGATTTTGATATCACTAAAGCCACCCTGAACATTGTAGCCGAAGCAAAATCCAAAGTATACGGTTCGGTAGATCCGGCACTGACCTACACCGTAACCGGTTTAGCTAATGGCGATGATCAAAGCATCATCACTGGAGCACTCATCAGAATCGCAGGTGAAAACATCGGAACCTATGAAATTCAACAGGGTACGTTGACAACAACGGCTAACTACGACATCACCTACACCGCAGCGGATTTTAATATCACCAAAGCGACCCTAAACATTGTTGCCGAGGCAAAAACCAAAGTATACGGTTCGGTAGATCCGGTATTGACCTACACCGTAACCGGTTTAGCTAATGGCGATGATCAAAGCATTATCACTGGAACACTCATCAGAACAGCAGGTGAAAACATCGGTACCTATGCCATCGAACAAGGTACATTGGGGACCTCCGCTAACTACGATATTACCTATACCGCAGCGGATTTCGACATTACCAAAGCGACCCTAAACATTGTAGCCGAAGCGAAATCCAAAGGATACGGTTCGGTAGATCCTGCCTTGACCTATACCGTAACCGGATTTGAAAACGGAGACGACCAAAACATCATCACAGGTGCTTTAATCCGAGTTGCAGGTGAAGCGGTAGGAACGTACAGCATTGAACAAGGTACATTGTCAACTACAGCAAACTACGATATTACTTACACCGCAGCGGATTTCGACATTACCAAAGCGACCCTAAACATTGTTGCCGAAGCCAAATCCAAAGTATACGGTTCAGCCGATCCGGTATTGACCTATACCGTAACCGGACTTGAAAACGGAGACGACCAGAGCATCATCACAGGAGCATTGTCAAGAACAGCAGGGGAAAACATCGGTACCTATGCCATCGAACAAGGTACATTGGGGACCTCCGCTAACTACGACATCACCTACACCGCAGCGGATTTTAATATCACCAAAGCAACGCTAAACATTGTTGCCGAAGCAAAATCCAAAGTATACGGTTCAGCAGATCCTGCCTTGACCTATACCGTAACCGGACTTGAAAACGGAGATGACCAGTCTATCATCAACGGTGTGTTAACCCGAGTTGCAGGCGAAGCAGTAGGAACTTATGAGATTCAACAGGGTACGTTGGCAACTACGGCTAACTACGACATCACCTACACCGCAGCGGATTTTGATATCACTAAGGCAACGCTAAACATTGTTGCCGAGGCCAAATCCAAAGTATATGGTTCGGTAGATCCTGCGTTGACGTATACCGTAACCGGTTTAGCTAATGGCGATGATCAAAGCATTATCACGGGAACACTCATCAGAATCGCAGGTGAAAACATCGGAACCTATGAAATTCAACAGGGTACGTTGGCAACAACAGCCAACTACGACATCACCTACACTGCAGCGGATTTTAATATTACCAAAGCGACCCTAAACATTGTTGCCGAGGCAAAAACCAAAGTATATGGAACTACTGATCCTACCTTGACCTATACCGTAACCGGATTAGCTAATGGTGATGATCAAAGCATCATCACAGGAGCTTTAACCCGAGTTGCAGGCGAAGCGGTAGGAACGTACAGCATTGAACAAGCAACCTTGGCGACAACAGCAAACTACAATATTACCTACACTGCAGCAGATTTTAATATCACTAAAGCGACCCTGAACATTGTTGCCGAAGCAAAATCCAAAGTATACGGTTCAGCTGATCCTGCCTTGACCTATACCGTAACCGGTTTAGCTAATGGCGATGATCAAAGCATCATCACAGGAGCGTTAACCCGAGTTGCAGGTGAAAACATCGGTACCTATGAGATTCAACAGGGTACGTTAGCCACAACAGCAAATTACGATATTACCTACACCGCAGCGGATTTCGACATTACCAAAGCGACCCTAAACATTGTTGCAGAGGCAAAAACCAAAGTATACGGTTCGGCAGATCCTGCCTTGACCTATACCGTAACCGGTTTAGCTAATGGCGATGACCAAAGCATTATCACAGGGGCTTTAACCCGAGTTGCAGGAGAAGCGGTAGGAACGTACAGCATTGAACAGGGAACCTTGACAACTACGGCAAACTACGACATCACCTACACTGCAGCGGATTTTAATATCACCAAAGCGACCCTAAACATTGTTGCCGAGGCAAAATCCAAAGTATACGGTTCCGTAGATCCTGCGTTGACCTATACCGTAACCGGTTTAGCTAATGGCGATGACCAAAGCATCATCACGGGAACACTCATCAGAACAGCAGGTGAAGACATTGGAACCTATGAAATTCAACAAGGTACGTTGGCAACTACGGCAAACTACGATATTACCTACACCGCAGCGGATTTTGATATCACTAAAGCAACGCTAAACATTGTTGCCGAGGCAAAATCCAAAGTATACGGTTCGGTAGATCCTGCCTTGACCTATACCGTAACCGGATTTGAAAACGGAGACGACCAAAGCATTATCACCGGTGCGTTAACCCGAGTTGCAGGTGAAGCAGTAGGAACTTATGAGATTCAACAAGGTACCTTGTCAACTACGGCTAACTATGACATCACCTACACTGCAGCGGATTTTGATATCACCAAAGCAACGCTAAACATTGTTGCCGAAGCAAAATCCAAAGTATACGGTTCGGTAGATCCGGCATTGACCTATACCGTAACCGGATTTGAAAATGGCGATGATCAAAGCATCATCACAGGAGCTTTAACCCGAGTTGCAGGAGAAGCGGTAGGAACGTACAGCATTGAGCAAGGTACGTTAGCCACAACAGCAAACTACGACATCACCTACACCGCAGCAGATTTTAATATCACTAAAGCGACCCTGAACATTGTTGCTGAAGCAAAATCCAAAGTATACGGTTCGGTAGATCCTGCCTTGACCTATACCGTTACCGGACTTGAAAACGGAGACGACCAGTCTATCATCACCGGCGCTTTAACCCGAGTTGCAGGCGAAGCAGTAGGAACGTATAGCATTGAACAAGGTACCTTGTCAACTACGGCTAACTATGACATTACCTACACCGCAGCAGATTTTGATATCACTAAAGCAACCCTGAACATTGTTGCCGAGGCAAAAACCAAAGTATATGGTTCCGTAGATCCTGCGTTGACGTATACCGTAACCGGTTTAGCTAATGGCGATGATCAAAGCATCATCACAGGTAATCTGACAAGAACAGCAGGCGAAGCTGTAGGAACTTATGAGATTCAACAGGGTACGTTGGCAACAACGGCAAACTACGATATCACCTACACCGCAGCGGATTTCGACATTACCAAAGCGACCCTAAACATTGTTGCAGAGGCAAAAACCAAAGTATACGGTTCGGCAGATCCTGCCTTGACCTATACCGTAACCGGTTTAGCTAATGGCGATGACCAAAGCATTATCACAGGGGCTTTAACCCGAGTTGCAGGAGAAGCGGTAGGAACGTACAGCATTGAACAGGGAACCTTGACAACTACGGCTAACTACGACATCACCTACACCGCAGCGGATTTTGATATCACTAAAGCAACGCTAAACATTGTTGCCGAGGCAAAATCCAAAGTATACGGTTCGGTAGATCCTGCCTTGACCTATACCGTAACCGGATTTGAAAACGGAGACGACCAAAGCATTATCACGGGAACACTCATCAGAATCGCAGGTGAAAACATCGGAACCTATGAAATTCAACAAGGTACGTTGACAACTACGGCAAACTACGACATCACCTACACCGCAGCAGATTTTAATATCACTAAAGCAACGCTGAACATTGTAGCCGAAGCAAAATCCAAAGTATACGGTTCGGTAGATCCGGCATTGACCTATACCGTAACCGGATTTGAAAATGGCGATGATCAAAGCATCATCACAGGAGCATTGTCAAGAACAGCAGGGGAAAACATCGGTACCTATGCCATCGAACAAGGTACATTGGGGACCTCCGCTAACTACGATATTACCTATACCGCAGCGGATTTCGACATTACCAAAGCGACCCTAAACATTGTAGCCGAAGCGAAATCCAAAGTATACGGTTCAGCCGATCCTGCCTTGACGTATACCGTAACCGGACTTGAGAACGGTGACGACCAAAGCATCATCACAGGAACACTCATCAGAATCGCAGGTGAAAACATCGGAACCTATGAGATTCAACAAGGTACGTTGACAACTACGGCAAACTACGACATCACCTACACCGCAGCGGACTTTAATATCACTAAAGCAACGCTAAACATTGTTGCCGAGGCAAAAACCAAAGTATACGGTTCAGCAGATCCTGCCTTGACCTATACCGTAACCGGGTTTGAAAACGGCGATGATCAAACGGTGATTACCGGAACACTCATTAGAGTAGCAGGAGAAGAAGAAGGAACTTATGCGATTGAACAGGGTACCTTAAGTGCAGATAACTACGAGATCGTTTATATGGGTGCTGATTTCATCATCTTTAAGACATTTACTATAATTGTGACCCATCAAACCAATGTAAGTTGTAACGGAAGTGCTGACGGCTCAGCTACAGTCGAGGTCGCAGGCGGAACACCGGAGTATAGCTATTCATGGTCACCATATGGAGGAACTGAAGCAACAGCATCCGGCTTAACATCCGGTATCTATATCGTTACCATTACCGATGTGAATGGCGTTGCGATAACACAAGAGTTTACCATTACAGAGCCACCTGTTGTAGAGTTACCTGTTACAATAACATTTCAGACATTCTGTAAAGAAGCGAATCCGTTAATCAGAGATCTTGTAATAGAAGGTAGTAACATCAAATGGTATGCAACAGTATCTTCATCAGAAGAGTTGTCGGAAAATACTGCTTTAGTGGATGGAATGACCTATTATGCTACACAAACCATAAACGGTTGTGAGAGCAAAGATAGAGCATGGGTAGTGATTAGCCTGAAAGATCCGATGCCAACTCCTATAGGAGAATCTGATCAGGAATTTGGAGAAGGTGCAACAGTTGCTGATTTAATAATTCAACCGGCTGCCGTCATTTGGTATGATACGTATGAAAATGCTTTAGAAAATAGTAATCCATTGATGGCTTCTGACGAATTGAATGACGATGTTACCTATTATGCGGTTGCTATTGGAGAATGTTACAGTTTGCCATTTGCCGTAACTGTACACATATTAGAAGGAGTACAAGTACATAATGGGATAAGTACTGATGGAGATGGTATAAACGATTATCTGATCATCGATAACATTCAGCGTTTCCCTGATAATAAGATTATTATTTATAACCGTTGGGGGAAAGAAGTGTGGAGCACCCGAAACTATGACAGCAATGGCAATGTTTTCAAAGGATACGCAGAAGGAGTGAAAGGCTTCAAAAACGGAGAAAAACTTGCTAATGGTACCTATTACTACATATTACAATACCTGTACGAACGTAACGGAGAAAGTAAAATGGTAAAGAAAACAGGCTATCTGCATTTAGAAAACAATTAAAGAGAGAAAATATTTTTTATTTTAAAAAACACTTTCTTCCAAAACACCGCTGAATTTCAGCGGTGTTTTTATTTGAATTAATTTTGAATCATAAAATAAAATGGTATTTTTAAAGAACTAATTAGTTAGGCTATGAAAAAAGCAATCAAAATAATAGCATGGATAGCTGTTCCGATCATTCTGATTATTGCATCCTTATACATTTTTAAAGTAGACTATATTCTAAAAGCAGTGCGGGTGACTTATCTCACAGGACATAAAACCGCTTTTTTGGAAGATTATACATATTTTGAAAACAGAACCATTTCTCATGGAGTAGGGCAGCCCTGGAAAACAACAAAAGATTATAATACAATTGCAGCTACTCCGGAACTTGAAAAAACGCATCAGGAATTAAAAACGGTTGCCTATCTCATTATAAAAAATGATAGTATTTTTCACGAGGCCTATTTTGATGGATACGATCAGAATTCCCATTCAAATTCTTTTTCAATGGCAAAAAGTATCGTCACATCTGCGCTTGGAAAAGCCATCATGCAGGGATATATCAAAAATCTGGATCAGAAAGTAACGGACTTTCTTCCTGAGTTAAAAGGGGCATACGCTTCAGAACTCACAGTAGGTGATTTGGCATCGATGAGTTCCGGACTGAGTTGGGATGAAAACTACTACGGAGCTTTCTCTATTACTACACAAGCTTATTTCGATACAGATTTAAGAAATGTTATGTACGGTCTTGAAATAAATGACAAGCCTTCTCAGAAATTTATATATCAAAGCGGAGACACCCAGTTACTGGCAATGGTATTAGAAAAAGCAACCCATACTTCGCTGTCTGAATACGTATCTGAAGTGTTTTGGAAACCTATGGGTGCAGAAAATGATGCTTTGTGGCAGATTGATCATAAAGGAGACGGAATTGAAAAAGCATATTGCTGTATTGCCAGTAATGCACGTGATTTTGCTCGTTTTGGAAAACTCTATCTGCAGGGGGGACTATGGAACGGAACCGAAATTTTGCCTAAAGAATTCATAGAAAAATCCATACACCTACGTTTTAATGAAAGTCCTCAATACGGTTACGGATGGTGGCTCAATACCTATATGGATAAGCAAATGTATTATATGAGAGGACATTTGGGACAATTTGTTATTGTAGTACCCGAAGATAATCTCATCATCGTACGTTTGGGACATATCAAAGGAGAACAAACCAAAACAGATCCGCACAGTAATGATTTTTATGTATATGTAGCGGAAGCTTATAAAATGTTGGAACAAAGAAAGAAATAATGCTGGAAAAATATCCTATTGAAAACATCCTGTTTCTCGATATAGAAACAGTACCCGAAGCCGCCTCTTTCTCCGATTTAGATGAAATAAAGCAGGAATTATTTGCTCATAAAACGGCTTATCAGAGAAAAGAAGACATCACGGCTGAAGCATTTTATGACCGGGCAGGAATTTGGGCAGAGTTTGGAAAAATTATCTGTATTTCTGTAGGATACTTTACTTACAAAAATGGCGACAGGCAGTTTAGAACGACCTCTTTTTTTGGAGAGGAAAAAAAATTATTACTGGATTTTGCTAATTTACTGAACACCCATTTCAATAGTCCGCAACAGCTTTTATGCGGACATAACGCTAAAGAGTTTGATTTTCCGTTTATTGCCCGCAGAATGGTGATCAATGATATAGCAGTTCCTATAAAATTAGATTTAATAGGAAAGAAACCATGGGAAGTTCCTCATTTGGATACAATGGAATTATGGAAATTCGGCGATTACAAACATTTTACTTCCTTAAAATTACTGACCAATATACTCAATATCCCTTCACCAAAAGATGATATAGACGGAAGTCAGGTATATGAAATATACTATAAAGAAAAAGATTTGGACCGAATAATCATCTATTGTGAAAAAGATGTGGTGGCAACGGCACAGGTTTTCCTCAGATTAAAAAGACTGGACTTATTGGACGAAAAAGAAATATTATCTGTGTAATAAAATATTTTTTAAAATTAAAAAATGTTAAAAAATAGTTAAAGAAAAGAAATAAAAAAAGCTTTTTAAAAAAATCTTAGGATATTTGTTTGAAATTAAAAACAGCAAATAAAATAAATAATGCAAAACAACGTACGCTATACAAACATTTGGTCAATGAAGAAAATATCTTCAGAGGTGTTTGTATGATTTGTTTTGAGAAAAATAAATATAATAAATCCTCTGCAATCTGTAGAGGATTTTTTTTGTCTGCTTTTTAAAGAAAATAATAATAATAAAGTTTAAAAATGATTTAGTTGTGTTCAATCCATCACCTTCAACAAAAGACAGTTATCAGAATATAAAAATCAAAGGATTTTCTGATGTGTCGCTTACAAATGAATTAAGCCAGAAAGATGTATCACTAAAAATAGTAGATAAATCGAATAACCCAATTGCTGAAATCAATTCCCCTCTGGAATATGTACTTGCAGGTTTTGCTGCATGTGTAAATGCAGTTGGGCGCCGTGTAGCAATGGATCAGCGCTTACATTTAAAATCAATTCATATTGAAGTGATTGGGACTATTGAGCAAAAAAGATCAAATGGTATAAAAACGCGATCCAGAGCCGGATTTCAAAATATTGATATTCGTATAAAACCCGATACAGAAGCTTCACTTACAGAAATAAAAATCTGGTTAGATGAACTCAAAGAAAGATGTCCGATATATGATAATCTTCTCAATCCGACTTTGGTAAATGTAATCGCTATAAAAGAATTCAAGCAACCTGATGTTGCCTGATACAGTTGATATTCCTCGAATATTGTTTAGTTTGTTTTGCTACCCTGATGATTTCATCAGGGTAGTTTTTTTAGAATTAAATAGCTAATTTAGTACTCTAAAACTTAATGTATGAAGCCGATCATCGCCTTTGAGGATGTTACCATCTCTTTTTTAAAAGAGAAAGAATACCACCCTATAGTACATAACAGTTCTTTTGATCTGTATGAAAATGAAATATTGGGTATTGTGGGGGAATCCGGTTCAGGAAAATCAGTTACTTCATTAAGCATAATGGGACTTTTACCAAAAAATATCTCCGATATAAGCAATGGAAAAATCATCTTTAAAGATCGGGATATAACAGAACTGTCTGAAAAAGAATACCGAACCATTCGGGGAAAGCGCATTTCTATGATCTTTCAGGAACCCATGAGCTCACTCAACCCCTCAATGCGGTGCGGACAGCAGGTAGCAGAAATACTGGAAGAGCACACGTCAAAAACAGCTTCAGCCATAAAGAAAGAAGTATTGACACTATTTGAAAAAGTAAAGCTTCCCAATCCTGAGGAACTCTATTCTAAATATCCGCATGAAATCTCTGGCGGACAAAAGCAACGGGTAATGATTGCAATGGCCATTGCCTGTAAGCCGGAAGTTTTGATTGCTGATGAGCCCACAACGGCTTTAGATGTAACCATTCAAAAAGAAATCATCCGATTACTCAAAGAACTACAGGCGGCCAACCAGATGAGCATTATCTTTATTTCTCATGATTTAGCATTGGTATCAGAAATAGCAGATCGGGTCATGGTGATGTACAAAGGAGAAATTGTAGAGCAGGGTACAAGCCATGAAATTTTTATGAATCCGCAGCATACCTATACAAAAGCATTGATTGCATCCCGTCCGCGATTAGATGAACGTCTGAAAAAGCTGCCGAGCATTGCAGATTTTTTAAAAGGAGATTTTAAGGGTGAAATCGTAACAGCAGCGGATCGGGAAAAAAAGCATGAAAAACTATATGCACAGCAGCCCATATTAGAAGTTAAAAATGTAGAAAAAAGCTATTACAGCTCAGTAGGATTTTTAGGTAAAACAAAAGAATTTAAAGCCGTAAACAATGTCAGTTTTAGCATTTATGAAGGAGAAACGCTGGGTTTGGTAGGAGAGAGCGGTTGTGGTAAATCTACTTTAGGAAACGCCATACTGCAATTGGATAAAGCCACAGCAGGACATATTTTTTATAAAGGAAAAGATATTACCCGGTTATCCGCTAAAGAAGAATTAAATCTGAGAAAAGAATTGCAAATCATCTTTCAGGATCCATATGCTTCTTTAAATCCGAGAATTACAATAGGTAAAGCCATTATGGAACCTATGAAAGTGCATAAGCTGTACAAAAACGATACAGAACGAAAACAAAAAGTTTTGGAAATACTCGAAAGAGTAGGGTTGGGAGAAGAATATTTCAACCGGTATCCGCATGAGTTTTCAGGTGGTCAGCGTCAAAGAATCGGTATTGCGAGAACCATAGCGTTACAGCCTAAATTGATTGTATGTGATGAGTCCGTTTCCGCGCTTGACATCTCTGTACAGGCACAGGTCTTAAATCTTTTAAACGAGCTAAAAGAAAATTTCGGATTTACCTACATTTTTATCTCCCATGATCTCGCAGTTGTCAAATACATGTCTGATCAGGTAGCGGTAATGAATAAAGGTCAAATTGTAGAATTGGCAGACGCAGATGATATCTATAAAAACCCTGAACAGGCCTATACAAAAACACTTATTGATGCGATTCCGAAGGGAATATAAATACAAAAAAAGTACTGTACAGTAGAAACAAAAAAACCGATTCAGATGAATCGGTTTTTTATTAATAGCCTTTATAAGGCACTTCTTTTTCTTTAAAAATAATTCCAAAAGACTCCAGTTCTTCAAGAATAGGAGTGTATACTTCTTTTGCAATAGGCAGTTGTACTCCGGGTTTTGTAATCTTGCCGTTCAAGATTTGCAAAGTTGCGATTGCTACAGGCAATCCTACGGTTTTCGCCATAGCAGTATGAATTTGATCATCTCCGATGCACACCATCGTTGCGTCAATTTGCTTTTGTTCTCCATTCAGTTCATACCCAAACTTATGATACATCACAATCATATCCTTATCCTCTTTGTCAAGTGTCCATTTTTCAGATAAGATTTTCTCAAGAATCTGTGCAGGTGTAGCATTTTTAAGTCCCGTTTTCTTTTCTGAATTAAATAAATCAAGTTCCATCAGTTTATCCCAAACCACATCATCCTGTTGAATGTTTAGAATCAAACGCAGTTTTACTTCAACAGAATCCGTAGGATGGTAAGGTAAAAACGAATTGATAAATTCACGGTACGTCATCTCTTCAGAATTTTCAATCGTATAGGAATCATCTGTAAGTCCTAACTGTACAAAGAGGCTCCATGCTCTTGAAAAGCCTACTTTACGGATTGTGCCTCGGTAAATCGTTAAAGCATTTTCTAAACCGTATACTTCGCGATAACTAAGAGAATCCCTGTTGGCATAAGCTTCAAAACGACCGTATTCATCAATCTCTAAAAATTCCGTTCTGCGGAAAATACGCTGATAGGGAATGTATTTATAAGTACCCTGCTGCAAAAACTTCGCGGCACCTCCCTGTCCGGCAAGTACTACATTTCTTGGGTTCCAGGTAAACTTATAATTCCACAGATTGTTATCCGATTCCGGAGCAACAAGACCGCCGCAGAAAGATTCAAATAAAATAGGAGTACCCCCTTTTGCTCGGATCTCATCTAAAACTTTCATGGCACTCATATGGTCAATTCCCGGATCCAATCCGCATTCATTCATAAAAACCAGATTATTTTCGACAACTTCATCATGCAGCGCCTTCATTTCCTTACTGATATACGAAGCCGTTACCAGATTTTTCTTATATAGAATACAGTCTTTGGCAACTTCAAGATGTAGGAAAGCCGGTAACATAGAGACTACAATATCATGCTGTTGGATCAGCTCTTTGCGTTCGGTTTCATTGTGCAAATCAAAAGAAATGGCTTTGGCATTCGGATGGTTTTCTGCTTTTTGCTGGGCTAACTCCAGAGATATATCCGCTATAGTCAGGAAAAGATTTTCAGATTGAGATTTATCTAAAAGATACTTAATAAGTGTTGATGCAGAACGGCCTGCACCAATTACCAATATTTTTCTCATAAAAATACGTTTGTTTGTTTAACTGCTAAATTACTACTTTTTGAGAAATCGAATAAAATTCCGCACAGAAACATTTTTAAATTATTCTCATTATCTTTGAAAGAAATTAAAAAATGAACAGAAAGATAGTAATAACAGCAGCTGTTTTAGGGCTTATTTCAATAGTATTGGGCGCTTTTGGTGCTCATGCATTAAAAAAAGTACTCACAGTAGAGCAACTTGTAAGTTTTGAAACAGGAGTTCGTTATCAAATGTATCATGCCTTGTTTTTACTGTTTGTAGGTACTACTCAATTCCTCACCGAAAAAGCGAAAAAGTATGTTTATTATACCGCACTGACAGGTGTAATTCTGTTTTCCGGTTCTATCTTTTTGCTGGCAACACAGGAAATAAGTCAGATTAATTTCAGATTTTTAGGACCGGTAACGCCTATAGGAGGTGTATTCTTAATAAGTAGCTGGCTTTTACTTGCTGTACATGTCTGCAAACAAAAAACTCATAATTAATACACGATTTCTTAATTTTATTTATAAGTTTGTAGCCAAAATCATTAACACATTTTATAGATTATGAATGTTTCAAAAACAATATCTTTAGATAAATACGGAATAAAGAATGTTGAAGAAATTATTTACAACCCTTCTTATGAGTATTTATTTGAGGCTGAAACAGACCCAAGTTTAAAAGGATTCGAAAGAGGTCAGATTTCAGAACTTGGTGCCGTTAATGTAATGACCGGAGACTTTACCGGCCGTTCACCAAAAGATAAATACATTGTAAAAGATGCTGTAACTGAAAATACAGTATGGTGGGCTTCAGAAAGTGCAATCAACGATAATAAAGCCATTTCTCAGGATACCTGGAATGCATTGAAACAAAATGCCACACAAGAACTATCAGGAAAAAAACTGTATGTAGTGGATGCTTTTTGCGGAGCAAATGAAGACACCCGCTTAAAAGTACGTTTTATAATGGAAGTAGCATGGCAGGCACATTTTGTAAAAAATATGTTTATCAGACCTACTGAGCAAGAGTTGGAAAACTTTGGAGAACCGGATTTCGTTGTAATAAATGCTTCTAAAACATCTTTTGCAGATTATAAAGCACACGGATTAAATTCAGACGTATATATCGCTTTTAACCTTACAGAGCGTGTACAGCTTATCGGGGGAACCTGGTATGGCGGTGAGATGAAAAAAGGACTCTTTTCAATGATGAATTACTATTTGCCATTAAAAGGAATTGCTTCCATGCACTGTTCAGCAAACAAAGGAAAAGACGGAGATGTTGCGATCTTCTTTGGTTTATCGGGTACAGGAAAAACTACCTTATCAACCGATCCGAAGAGAGAATTAATCGGAGATGATGAGCACGGATGGGACAATGACGGAGTTTTCAACTTTGAAGGAGGATGTTATGCTAAAACCATTGATCTGAGCAAAGAACACGAGCCGGAAATTTTCGGAGCTATTCGCAAAGATGCTTTATTGGAAAACGTAACATTGGATGAAAACGGAAAAATTGATTTCACAGATGGTAGTGTAACTCAGAATACCCGTGTATCATATCCGATATACCATATCGATAATATCGTAAAACCGGTTTCAAAAGCAGGACATGCTACAAAAGTAATCTTCCTTACGGCAGATGCATTTGGAGTAATGCCGCCTGTGTCTAAGTTGACTCCGGAACAAACCAAATACTTCTTCTTATCCGGATTCACGGCAAAATTAGCGGGAACCGAAAGAGGAGTTACCAAGCCTGAGCCAACATTCTCAGCTTGTTTCGGTAAAGCCTTCTTATCGCTTCATCCAACAAAATACGGAGAAGAATTAGTGAAAAAGATGGAAGAGCACAATGCTACAGCCTATATGGTAAATACAGGATGGAACGGAACAGGTAAGCGTATTTCTATCAAAGATACGAGAGCGATCATCGATCGTATTCTGGACGGTTCTATCGAAAATGCACCTACTGCTGTAATTCCTGTTTTCAATTTAGTAGTTCCTACTGAATTAGAAAATGTACATTCAGAAATTCTGGATCCGAGAAATACCTATGCAGAGGCTTCAGAGTGGGAAACAAAAGCCAAAGATCTGGCAGCTTTGTTCATCAAAAATTTTGATCAGTACACTGATAATGCAGAAGGGAAAGCATTAGTTGCTGCCGGACCTCAGTTATAAAATATTGTCAAAAGACAGGTAAAAAAAATCCACTCATTTGAGTGGATTTTTTTTATTTGGATAATTCTGTAAAGTATTTATAAAACAAAGGAATGGTTTCAATACCCTTCAGATAGTTAAACACGCCAAAATGTTCGTTTGGAGAGTGGATAGCATCCGAATCAAGGCCAAAGCCCATCATAATCGTTTTAGACTTTAATTCCTCTTCAAATAAAGCTACAATAGGGATACTGCCGCCTGATCGAACCGGAATAGGGGTAGCGCCAAAAGTGTCTGTATAAGCTTTCGATGCCGCCTGATAACCGATAGAATCAATCGGTGTTACATATCCCTGACCTCCGTGATGTGGTTTAACCACTACTTTTACGGATTTAGGAGCAATATTTTCAAAGTGCTTTTGAAATAAATCTGTAATCTCTTTCCAATCCTGATTCGGAACCAGACGCATGGATATTTTGGCAAATGCTTTAGAAGCGATAACCGTTTTGGCACCTTCACCCGTATAACCTCCCCAGATACCGTTTACATCAAGTGTAGGACGTATCGAATTGCGTTCATTGGTATCGTATCCGCTTTCGCCATATACATCATCTATATCCAGCGCTTTTTTATATTCATCAAGAGAAAACGGACGTTTGGCCATTTCTGCTCTTTCTTCTTTAGAAAGTTCTTCTACCTTATCGTAAAAACCGGGAATCGTAATATGATTATTTTCATCGTGAAGTGAAGCAATCATTTTAGATAAAATATTGATAGGATTCGCAACTGCTCCTCCGTACAAACCGGAATGCAGATCGCGGTTAGGTCCGGTTACTTCCACTTCTACATAACTAAGCCCTCGTAATCCTGTTGTGATAGACGGTTGTTGGTTAGAAATCATTCCTGTATCGGAAATCAGAATCACATCGTTTTTGAGTTTTTCTTTATTTCTTGGAACAAACCAGGAAAGGCTTGAGGAACCTACTTCTTCTTCTCCTTCAATCATAAACTTCACATTACATGGAAGCGTGTTGGTCTTCATCATAAGTTCCAATGCTTTTACGTGCATAAACATTTGGCCTTTGTCATCGCAGGCACCACGTGCAAAAATAGCACCGTCCGGGTGGAGAGCTGTTTTCTTAATCACAGGCTCAAAAGGAGGAGAGTCCCATAAATCAATCGGGTCGGCAGGCTGTACATCATAATGTCCGTACACCAGCACAGTTGGCAGAGCAGGATCGATTATTTTTTCTGCATAAACAATAGGGTAACCCGGTGTTTCGCAAATTTCAACCTTATCGCATCCGGCTTGCTCTAAAAAAAATTTTACTTTATCGGCTGTATTTAAAACATCTTGAGAAAAGGCACTGTCGGCACTTACAGAAGGAAGTTTTAGTAAGTCAACTAATTCATTTATAAAACGTTCCTTATTTTCGTGAACGTACTTCTTAATATGTTCCATTGTTGATTTGAATAATGAAATTAATGTTACACAAATATAATTATAAAAAAATTATATTTTTTTCTTGCAGATTCAAAATCCGTTTGTATATTTGCACCGTCGAAAAAGGGAAAATAACCCTGAATAGCCGCCGCGGGTGTGGTGAAATTGGTAGACACGCCAGACTTAGGATCTGGTGCCGCAAGGTGTGTAGGTTCGAGTCCTATCACCCGCACTTCATAAAAAACGCAATCTGTAAAGATTGCGTTTTTTTATTTTTACGATTACTGATCAAGTTCAAAGTCTTTCTGAACTTTAATGTTGCCTGACTATAATTTTTTAGATTGTAATGCTTTATTTAAAATGACTTGAAAAGCAGCATCAAAAACTTCTGCTCCATATTGCTGCCGTAATGCATATCCATCATTACTGACCTCTCTTATTCTGTTGAAAAGTTCTTCTGTTGCACTAGCATGGTATCTTTCATACAAAAAAACAGCTTCTTCTTTAGACTTAAAGTCTGTTTTATCAAAATGTACATCCAGCCATTTTCTAAAGTCAGTATCACCAAAATCAAAATCTGCTTTTCCCAACCCTGTTGAGAAGTCATGCATCGAATCGCTGTAGGCGTTATAGGCTGTTGAAGAATATAATTCTAAAGCTTTTTTCTCATATTTTTTGTACGTTTTATCATTTAAAAGATCATTTTGTTTTTCTTGGGAAAAACCTATTGCCGGTAAAAGGCAAATTAAAAACAGGGTCAATATATTTTTCATGGTGTATGGTTTTTTGAATTATTATAATAGTGTCTTCAAGTTTTAATGGTGTGGAAAATTCATCCTGTATGTGTTATAATAGTTGCTTATTGTATTTAATAGAGTGAAATGTATAGGCTTAATACTATTTACCGCGTTCTATAAATTTGAATTTTCTGACAATTAGGTTTAGCTGAAAGTGAAGCAGTAAATTACAGTTAGGATACTATAGTTAATTTGTAAAACTTTGTTTTTTAATATGTTATTAATAAATAACAATAATAAGAAATAAATTTGAATAAAAAAATAAAATCCGTCATTTTGATCTTTTTCGGTTTCCTAATATTGCTCACTTTGATTTGATTAGACTTTTAGTCATATCCTCGTCTTATTTTTCTTTTAAATTTGAGAGCATAATCGTAATAATATTTCTGTCAACTAAACCTTGCTCTCGAGTTCTGATGAGTATTATTGGTTATAGATGCATACATTGTCGTTAGCTCTCTATCTTTTAAAATCACAATTAAAATAAAATTCATAGAAATTATTTTTTAGTTTTATAGCGATGTCTTATTTTTGCTACAATCCTAAAAAAGATTAAATTTTATTTTGATCTTTTAAAAATAGATAAGTTTATTTATGAAAGAAATAACAAAAGAAGTATATCTAAAATGGTATGAAGACATGCTGTTTTGGAGAAAATTTGAAGATAAATTAGCCGCTTTATATATTCAGCAAAAAGTGAGAGGTTTTCTGCATTTGTATAATGGTCAGGAAGCTGTATTAGCGGGTGCATTGCACGTAATGGACTTATCAAAAGACAAAATGATTACGGCATACCGAAACCACGTTCAGCCAATTGGTATGGGAGTTGATCCGAGACGTATTATGGCAGAGCTTTTAGGAAAAGGTACGGGTACTTCTCAAGGTTTGGGAGGTTCTATGCATATTTTTTCTAAAGAACACGGTTTTTATGGCGGACACGGTATTGTAGGAGCACAGATTCCGGTAGGAGCAGGTATGGCTTTTGCAGAGCAGTACTTGGGTACAGGTGGTGTTTCATTGACCTATTTTGGAGACGGAGCGGCACGCCAGGGATCGTTGCATGAAGCGTTTAATATGGCGATGTTGTGGAAGCTTCCGGTAGTATTCATTTGTGAAAACAACGGATATGCAATGGGAACTTCAGTAGAAAGAACAGCCAACCATACCGATATCTGGAAATTGGGATTGGGATACGAAATGCCGAGTTATGCCGTAGATGGTATGAATCCGGTAAAAGTAGCCGAAGCCATGTACGATGCAATGGAAAGAGCACGTCGTGGAGACGGACCAACGTTTTTGGAAATCAAAACTTACCGATACAGAGGACATTCCATGTCTGATGCACAGCATTACCGTACCAAAGAAGAAGTAGAAGAATACAAAAAAATAGATCCGATTACGCAGGTGCTTGATGTAATCAAGGAAAACAACTGGGCAACGGAAGAGGAAATCGAAACCATTGACCAACGCGTAAAAGATTTGGTATCGGAATGTGAGAAATTTGCAGAAGAATCGCCATATCCGGAGAAAAACGTGATGTATGATGTGGTGTATGACCAAAAAGATTATCCATTTTTATCACATAAATTATAAGCTATGGCAGAAATTATAACAATGCCGCGTCTAAGCGATACCATGACAGAAGGTACCGTTGCGACCTGGTTGAAAAAAGTGGGCGATAAAATTTCTGAAGGAGATATACTGGCAGAGATTGAAACAGATAAAGCTACTATGGAGTTTGAATCTTTCTATTCGGGTGTGCTGCTGCATATCGGAATTCAGGAAGGTGAGTCGGCACCAGTTGACAGTGTTCTGGCAATCATTGGAGAAGAAGGAGAAGATATAGCAGGATTATTAAGCGGAGACGCAAAAAAAGAAACTGCTAAAGAAGAAAAGGAAACTCCGAAAAAAGAAGAAAAAGAAGAAAAAGAAATTTCTTCAGAAAATAAAAAAGAAGCGACAGCTGCTGAGGAAGAAACGGCGGAAATGCCGGAAGGAGTAAGCATTATTACCATGCCGCGTCTAAGCGATACCATGACAGAAGGTACCGTTGCAACCTGGTTGAAAAAAGTAGGAGACAAAGTTTCTGAAGGTGATATTCTGGCGGAAATAGAAACGGACAAAGCAACGATGGAGTTTGAATCGTTTTATTCCGGAACCTTACTTCATATTGGTATTGAAGAAGGTCAATCTGCACCGGTTGACAGCGTTTTGGCGATCATTGGTCCTGAGGGAACCGATGTATCGGGTGTGGTGGCAAACGGCGGTAAAACGGCGTCAAAACCAAAAGCGACTGAAAAACCAAAAGAGGCAGCTGAGCAAGAAGATGAAAAACCGGTAGTAGTAGAATTATCTCCAACTACAACGAATACAGCAAATACAACATCAGGTACAGGCAGAATTTTTGCTTCGCCTTTGGCTAAAAAAATAGCACAGGATAAAGGGATTGACATCGCACAGGTAAAAGGTTCTGGAGAAAACGGACGTATTGTAAAAAGCGATGTAGAAAGCTTTACTCCGGCTGCAGCGGCTGCAAAACCGGCACAGGAAAAAACAGCAGAAGCTCCTGTTAAAGCATTTGTTCCGGCAGGAGAAATGCAGACAGAAGAAGTGAAAAATTCGCAAATGCGTAAAACCATTGCGCGTCGTTTGGCGGAATCAAAATTCACGGCTCCACATTACTACCTGACGATTGAAATCAATATGGATAACGCAATGGAATCCAGAAAAATCATCAACACAGTGCCGGATACCAAAGTATCATTCAACGATATGGTGGTAAAAGCATGTGCGATGGCATTAAAAAAACATCCGAGAGTCAACTCTCAGTGGAAAGATGATGTTACCGTAATCAACCATCACATCAACATAGGAGTAGCAGTTGCTGTGGAAGATGGATTGGTAGTTCCTGTAGTTCCTTTTACAGATCAGATGAGCTTAACGCAAATCGGGGCTTCGGTAAAAGACCTTGCAGCAAAAGCAAGAAACAAAAAGTTACAGCCTAAAGAAATGGAAGGCAGTACTTTTACCGTTTCTAACTTAGGAATGTACGGAATTACAGAGTTTACTTCCATCATCAACCAACCGAATTCTGCGATACTTTCAGTAGGAGCTATCATAGAAAAACCCGTTGTTAAAAACGGTGCAATTGTGGTAGGTAACACCATGAAAGTAACGTTGGCATGCGATCACAGAACAGTAGACGGAGCTACGGGAGCTGAATTCCTGCAAACGTTGAGAAATTATATTGAAAATCCGGTGACGATGCTTGCATAAACACCATATGTCATCTATTAAAACCCGTTTTGGAACTTCAAAACGGGTTTTTTTATTATTTTTGTTTAAAACTTCACAGATATGAAAAAAATACTGTTTTTCTTAGCCCTTGCGGCAGTTGGTTGCAAGTCGCCACAACTGGCAAATACCGATTATCAGGTTGACCAAAAGAATGTTATTGAAACCCTCGCATACCTTACTTCTGATGAATTGGAAGGAAGAGATTCAGGATCAGCAGGCATTGCTTTGGCTGCTGATTATCTGGAAAACCAATTCAAAGAAAACGGAATTAAACCTTATTTCGCAAGTTATAGAGATACCTTGTCTAATTTTACGCCTACGGCCTATAACATTGTAGGATATATAGAAGGAAAAGATCCGGTATTAAAAAACGAGTTTGTCATCATAGGGGCGCACTACGATCATATTGGAAGAATTGCAGCTGTAGCAGGAGATGATATTGCCAACGGCGCTAATGACAATGCATCAGGTACGACCATGGTATCTGAAATCGCTAAATATCTGGTAACAGCCAACAACAATAAAAGAAGTGTACTCATCGTTTATTTTTCTGCAGAGGAAAAAGGACTGTTAGGTTCACGTCATCTGGCAGAGAAACTGAAAGAACAAAATTTCAATTTATATACCATGTTGAATTTTGAGATGGTAGGTGTGCCTATGAAAAGAGATTTTCAAACCTTTATCACCGGTTTTAAAAAATCAAACATGGCAGAGAAATTAAACCGTTATGCTAAAGATCCGTCATTCGTAGGCTTTTTACCGGACGAATTGCAGTATCGCCTGTTTATGGCATCGGATAACTTTCCGTTTTATGTAACCTTTAATGTGCCTTCGCAAACCATTTGTACTTTCGATTTTAAAAACTTTGAGTATTACCATCATGTAAAAGATGAGTTTGAATTGATGGACACAAAACACATGACGGACTTAACAAATAAATTACTGCCTGTGGTAACTCAGATGATCAATGCAGATACACAGGAAATAAAATTAAAAAACGAATGAAAAACATAATAATCACCGGAACCAGCAGAGGAATCGGTTTAGAACTGGTGAAAAAACTGGCGGCTGAAGGACATCAGATTCTGGCTGTATCAAGAAAAACAAATCCGGAGCTAACCGCTCTTGCCAACGTTATCCATATCAGTACAGATCTGTCAGATACACATGATCTGGAAAAGGTAAGAGAGGCTATAATACAGCGATGGAAACACGTTGACATTCTCATTCATAATGCGGGTGCCATTGTCAACAAACCCTTTAAAGATTTGTCTTCAGAAGAATTTGAATATGTCTATAAAGTAAATGTATTTGGAGTAGCCGCTTTAAACCGTTTGGTATTGCCATTCATGCCTGCACATTCGCATGTGGTCACCATCAGCAGTATGGGAGGGATTCAGGGCAGTTTAAAATTCCCGGGTCTTGCCGCTTATAGTTCAAGCAAGGGAGCGGTAATTACCTTATCTGAACTGCTGGCAGAAGAATACAAAGAACAGGGAGTTGCTTTCAACGTATTGGCATTGGGTGCTGTGCAGACAGAAATGCTGGAAGAAGCTTTTCCGGGATATCAGGCACCAATCAACCCACAGGGAATGGCAGATTATATCGTGAACTTTGCCCTTACGGGAAATGCCTATTTCAATGGTAAAATTTTACAGGTCTCATCTTCAACACCGTAATATTGGAAGAAATTTTAATACGATATATTCCCGAACATGCAGTAGCTCCGGTATTTGAACTCATAAAAAACTATAGGGTACATCTCAAAATTGTCAATGAGCGTGTAACGCGTCATGGCGATTACCGCAGAAATCCCGATGGAAGGCATCAGATCACAGTAAATGCCAATCTGAACAAATACAGATTTTTGATCACCCTTATTCATGAAATAGCCCATCTGGTTGCTTTTCAGAAATTCGGAAACAGAATAAAGCCGCATGGGATAGAGTGGAAACAAACTTTTCGGCTGCTCATGCTGCCGTTTATAAACACGTATATCTTTCCTGAAAAAGTACTTCCGGTAGTGGCGGCTCATTTTCAGAATCCGACAGCGAGCAGCGATACAGATGCCCGATTGTCTATGATTTTAAAAAGTTTTGACGAACCTACTGAGCAAATATTTATGAATGATTTACCTTTGGGGAGTTATTTTAGAATTTACAACGGAAAAATATTTAAAAAGGGCGCTTTGCGCGTCAAACGATTTGAATGCACAGAAGTAAAAACAGGTAAAATATATCTGTTTAAACCCAATGCGGAAGTCGAACTATTAAAAGTTGATTAAAAAAAATGAATAAAAACTATTACGCAATATTGATGGCTGGTGGAGTAGGATCGCGCTTCTGGCCTGTAAGCACACCGGAGTTTCCTAAACAGTTCCACGATATGTTGGGCACCGGAGAAACATTGATTCAAAAAACCTTTGACAGACTAAGCCAGCTCATTCCAAAAGAGAACATATTGATCTTATCTCATGAGAAATACCGTGATCTTTTATTAGAACAGCTTCCGGAGCTTACAGAAGAACAGATCATTCTGGAACCTGAAATGCGTAATACGGCTCCATGCATTCTGTATGCTTCCATGAAAGTAAAAAAGAAAAATCCGGATGCCTTAATGATTGTAGCGCCAAGTGATCACTGGATTGAAGATGAAGTACAGTTTGTAGCCAATCTTCAGAAAGCATTTGATGCCTGTGAAAAAGAACGTGTGCTGATGACGCTGGGGATATTACCGACTTTTCCGAATACGGGTTATGGTTATATCGAATATGACCGATTGGATACCAATCCGATAAAAAAAGTAGTACAGTTTAGAGAAAAGCCGGATTATATAACGGCTAAAAAATTCATACAGAAACGGAACTTCTTATGGAATTCAGGTATTTTTATCTGGAGTGTAGCAACCATACTAAAAGCATTTAAAGATTTTCAACCCGAAATGTATGAGTTATTTGAAGCAGGAGAACCTGCTTTCAACACAAAGGAAGAAAAACAATTCATTGATCAGACCTATTACAGAGCAGAAAACATATCCATTGATTATGCTGTTATGGAAAAAGCCGAAAACGTATTTGTATTGCCGGCAACCTTTGATTGGAATGATCTTGGAACATGGGGTTCTCTCTATGATAAACTGCCTAAAGATGAAAATGAAAATGCCGTTGTCAACGCTAATGTTTTTCTGGAAAATGCGACCAATAATATTGTACGTACCGATCAGGGAAAGAAAGTAGTAATTGACGGACTTTGTGATTATATCATTGTAGATAAAAAAGATGTATTGCTGATCTATCCGAAAAAGAAAGAACAGGATATCAAAACAGTGGTAGCAAAAATGAATGAAAAAAAATAAAGTTACTTGAAAGGGTAGATAAAAAATAAGTCGGACAATTGTCCGGCTTATTTTTTTATCATATTATAAGAACTTAGAAGGTTCTTTTTAGAAATTCGATTTGAACTGTTCAAGAAAACGCACATCGTTTTCATAAAACATACGGATATCTCCAATCTGATACAGCAACATCGCCATACGTTCGATACCCATTCCAAAAGCAAAACCGCTGTATTTGGTCGGATCAATATTGGATGCCTTCAATACATTCGGATCTACCATACCACATCCCATAATCTCTAACCAACCGGTACCTTTAGTAATTCTGTAATCCGTTTCTGTTTTTAGTCCCCAGTAAACATCAAGCTCTGCACTCGGTTCTGTAAACGGAAAATAAGACGGACGCAAACGGATTTTTGATTTTCCGAACATTTCTTTTGTAAAATAAAGCAACGTTTGTTTTAAATCTGCAAAAGAAACATCCTTATCAATATACAAACCTTCTACCTGATGGAAGATACAGTGTGAACGGGCAGAAATAGCCTCATTTCTGTAAACCCTTCCCGGAGAAATAGTACGGATTGGAGGTTTATTGTTCTCCATATAACGTGTTTGTACAGATGAGGTATGAGTACGCAGCAACATTTCCGGATTTGTTTGTACAAAAAAAGTATCTTGCATGTCACGTGCCGGGTGATGTTCAGGGAAATTAAGCGCCTCAAAATTATGCCAGTCATCTTCAATTTCCGGTCCTTCTGAAACATTAAAACCGATATTGGAAAAAATATTGATTACCTGATTTTTTACCAACGAAATAGGGTGACGGGCACCAAGTTCAATCGGAGTTCCAGGACGTGTAAGATCCCCATAAAAACTTTTTGTTTCCTCATTGGATTCAAACGCTTCCTGTGTACTTCTGATTTTTTCTTCAACAATAGTCTTCAACGCATTGATTGCCTGACCATAGTCTTTTTTTGCTTCCGCAGGAACATTTTTAAACTCTGAAAACAAATCGTTTAAAATTCCTTTTTTTGAGGCAAATTTTATTCTGTATGCCTCTAAGGCATCCTTGTTCTCCGCTTTGAATGCCTCAGCTTCGCTGATTAATTCTTTTATTTTATCGATCATTTTTTTATCTGCATGGATAGGGCAAAGTTACATTATTTGTTTTAGACAAAAAATGCTATTTCCTTTTTTAGTTAATATATTCGGTTGCTACAAAATATGAAACAATCGCTTCTTTCATTAAAACAGACTGTTCACCTGCTTTTAACGGAGGCAAACTCTCTTTTATTTCATAATGAGGCCAGCCATCTTTATCTACATGCGAAAACTCGTAATAGCCGTAAGGCTCCAGCAAACGGCAGATAGCAATATGCATCAGATTGATCTTATCGTCTTTCTTGAACTTTTTTACTTTTCCTAATTCCTGTACTCCTATCAGATAAATAATAGCGTCTAAATCAAGAATTTCGCCGTCGGCAAATTGTTTGGATAGTTTATCGACCAATACATCCCAACGCTTTTTTAATACTTCATCTCTTGCCATATATTTTTTTCCTTTCTGCAAAGATACATTCAAAAATTAAAAACTGTAAGTAATTTATATCTTTGCTTTTTCATTGCGTATGTACATTATCGATATTATTATTGCATGTCTTTTAGGATATTCACTCTACAAAGGCTTTAAAAACGGAATAGTTATTTCTCTTATTTCACTGGTTTCTTTGGTGGCAGGGATTTTCATTGCACTGAAATTTTCATTTTTACTCAGAGACTATATATTGAAAGCCACCCAATGGAATGCAAATATGGTGACATTGGTTGCTTTTGTGCTTACCTTTTTAGGTGTTTTAATACTGATTCATCAATTGGGAAAAGTTTTGACCAGAGTAATCAAAACACTGGCACTGGGAGGTGTCAATCGCCTGGCCGGAGCTGTCTTTGAAGGATTGAAAATGATTCTGATCATCAGTGTTGTCTTTAATATTTTCCAGAAACTCAATTTCAATAATTTATTAGTGTCGGAAGATACCCTCTCCCAATCCCTGTTTTATATCCCCATAGAAAGTACGTCAAAAAAAATATTTCCGTTAATGGAAGAGTGGTATAAAATAGCTCTCGAAAAAACTGGAAAAGAGGTACAGGATTTTAAGCAAAAGCAATCGGTTTCGGAATAATCCGTGAAATATCTGATACAAAAACATAAAACAATCAATTACAGTTCTTAAACAATACAGATGGTTTTTATAATTTTCAAAAAAAATGGTCTGCGGTTTGTAGATAACTTATACATTTGTATTATATAAGTTATGAAAAGAGCACTTTTATTATTTTTGTTGATTATTCTGTCATATTCCTGTAAGTCTAAAAAAGGAATGGTAGACATGCCTCCGGCTTCTGTATCAGAAGAAGCGGACAAATCTGTTACTGAATCTTCTAAAACTTTTGAAGCGGCATACCTTAAAATTGTTGACGGTCATTATGCCATCAATAAAGATTTTAAAACTCTTCAGATCAACGGTGAGCTGGAAGCCAATGTATTACCAATGTCGCTGAATGCAGATATCCGTATAGAAAGAGGCAGACAAATATTGATTACGCTGAAGAAACTGGGTATTACCGGAGCCCGTCTTTTGATTACTCCTGATAGAGTGAGCTATTATGAGACGGTTAATAATACATATTATGACGGCGATTTTGAATTTTTGAGTACTTATTTGGGAACAAAATTGGATTACGAAAAAATAGAAAATTTGCTCATAGGAAATGCACTTTTCAATTTAAAGGAAAAACAGCTTAGTTTCAAAGTAGAAAATAAACTGTATAAATTAGAAGACGATAAACCTAATTTTGAAATGATTTATCTTTTGAACGGGCTGATGCAGCTTAAGCAGATGAATATTTCTCAGAAAAACAGTACCAATAAATTAGTAATAGATTACAGCGGATATCAGAAAGTTGACGGAATAGAACTGCCTAAAGATATTCTTATCAAAGCCATTCAAAAGGGAGACAACAATTTTAAAGTAAGCTATAACAAAATAACCGTAAATCCGGCATTGTCATTTCCATACAGAATTCCTGAAAACTATAAATCGATCCAGTTTAACTAAATAAGACAAACATCACAGCAATGCAACGCATTTTATTCCTATTCATATTATTTTTTTCTTTTACACATATTCACGCTCAGGATTATGAAGCGCAACAGCAGAAGCTTGAACAGCGTAAAGCACAGATTTTAAAAGAAATATCGGAAGTACGATCATTGCTGAACAGCGAGAAAAAGAAAGAGCGCAATATTCTCAATGAAATTACGGCACAAAATAAAAAGATAAAACTTACCACAGAGCTCATCTCCAATTCACAAAAGCAGAGCAAGGTCATCTCCAACGATATCTATGTCAATACACTGGCAACAAATAAACTCAACAGAGAATTGAAAATTCTAAAAGAGGATTATGCAAAAACCATTGTAAAAACCTATAAATCGCGTTCAGAACAAAGCAGAATACTTTTTGTTTTGTCTTCAAACAGTTTTCTTCAGGCCTATAAGCGCATGCAATATATGAAGCAATATGCCAAATTCAGAAAAACGCAGGGTGATGAAATTCGTGAAAAAACAGAAAAACTAATTGAGTTAAACAACAAACTGGAAATTCAGAAGAAAAAACAGCAGGCCATTATCGCAGAACAGGAAACCAACCGTAAAAGTCTGGAAGAAGACCGGAAGGAACAAAATGTGCTGATGGGTCTTGTAAAGAAAGATCAGAAAAAATACAACGATCAGATCCGTAAAAAGCAGGAAGAAACTAAAAAAATAGATCGTGAAATCAAAGCGGTGATTCAGAAAGCCATTGAAGAGGCAAACAGAAAAGCACGTGAAAAAGCAGAAAGAGAAGCAAAAGCGAAAGGGCAGGCAGTTAGTAAATCAACAACAAGTACCTCTTCGTCTAAATTTGAGTTGACACCGGAAGAAAAAACACTGGCAAACAGTTTCAGAGCCAATCAGGGAAGATTGCCGTGGCCGGTAGAAAAAGGATATATTTCTCTGAAATACGGAGATCAGCCGCACCCGGTACATGCCAGTTTAACCATTCACAATAGTGGAGTTGAAATAACAACGGAAAAAGGAGCCAGCGTACGATCAGTATTTGAAGGTGAAGTAATGAACATACAAATCATTGGTGGAACACGTGCCGTATTCGTGAGACACGGTGAGTATATAACCGTATATCAGAATCTGAGTTCTGTATCGGTCAGCAAAGGACAAAAAGTCTCAACCAAACAAATAATAGGAACGGTAGCTACAAATACCGAAGGAGTAGCCATTCTGAAATTTGTATTGACACAAAATTCAACATACAATAATCCGCAATCATGGTTAAGCGGTAGATAAAAACACTAAGGTATGGAATTAAAAAAACCATTTAACCTGCAAAAGTGGGTAGAAGAAAACAGACATTTATTGCAGCCACCTGTTGCCAATAAAAATCTATATGTAGATTCGGAAGATTATATCGTAATGATTGTCGGAGGGCCTAATGCGCGAAAAGACTACCATTACAATGAATCCGAAGAACTTTTTTATCAGTTGGAAGGTACTATACAGATTGCCGTTCAGCATGAGGGCAAAAAAGAAGTACTTACTTTAGGACCCGGAGATATGTTTTTACTGCCTGCAAAAATGCATCATTCACCAATTCGTACAGCAGGTTCCATCGGTCTTGTGGTAGAAAACAAAAGAAAAGAGGCCGGAGCAAAAGACGGGCTGATATGGTACTGTGAGCATTGTAATGAAAAACTGCATGAAGTCTATTTTGTACTAAACGACATAGAAGAAGATTTTCTTCCTCATTTTAAACATTTTTATCAGTCAGAAGCGTTAAGAACCTGTAAAAACTGTGGTGAAATGATGCCCACTGATGAAAGATTCGTAAAATAAACTTTGCTTTGTGATTTTCTAAATATTTGTATCTTAGCAGATAATAAACATTAAACACATTTAGAATGTCACATCAAGATTCTTTCGGAATAGAAGAAGCATTAAAACAACTTGGAATCCAGGAAGTTAATGAAGGAACTTCAACAGGAAATAATTGGTTTTCAAATGGAGATATCATAGAGTCATATTCACCGGCTACAGGTAAACTTATCGCAAAAGTAAAATCATCTACTAAAGAAGATTACGAAGCTGTGGTTTCAAAAGCAACAGAAGCTTTCAAAACATGGCGTATGGTTCCTGCTCCAAAAAGAGGAGAGATCGTAAGACAGATTGGAGATGCTTTACGCGAAAAGAAAGATGCTTTAGGAAAACTGGTTTCTTATGAAATGGGAAAAAGTCTTCAGGAAGGTTTGGGAGAAGTTCAGGAAATGATCGATATCTGTGACTTTGCAGTTGGTTTATCAAGACAATTATACGGATATACTATGCATTCAGAGCGTCCTCAGCACAGAATGTATGAACAATACCACCCACTTGGAGTAGTAGGAATCATTTCTGCATTTAACTTCCCTGTTGCTGTATGGTCATGGAACTCTATGCTTGCATGGGTTTGTGGAGACGTTGCAGTATGGAAACCAAGTTCAAAAACACCTATCTGTGCAGTTGCCTGCCAGAACATCATCAACGAAGTATTCAAGAAAAATGATATTCCTGAAGGAGTGAGCTGTATTGTTACAGGAAATGCTTCAGGTGATTTGATCAATAACGACAAACGCATGCCTTTGGTTTCTTTTACAGGATCTACAAGAATCGGACGTCACGTATCAAAAACAGTAGCTGAGCGTTTTGGAAATACCATTCTTGAATTGGGAGGAAATAATGCTATTATCGTTTCAGAACATGCAGATTTGAGTATGGTATTAGTAGGAGCGGTGTTCGGAGCTGTAGGTACAGCAGGACAACGTTGTACTTCTACAAGAAGATTAATTGTACACGAAAGTGTTTACGATAAAACAATCGCTACGTTAAAAAGTGCGTATGCGCAATTAAAAATTGGAAATCCATTGGATGCCAATAATCACGTAGGTCCGCTGATTGATACAAAAGCAGTACAGGATTATTTAAATGCAATAGAAAAAGCTAAAAAAGAAGGAGGAAACATCATTGTTGAAGGTGGTGTATTGGAAGGAGAAGGATACGAAAGCGGTTGTTATGTAAAACCATGTATCATTGAAGCTAAAAACGAATTTGAAATTGTACAGGAAGAAACGTTTGCACCAATCTTGTATGTATTAAAATACAGTACAATCGAAGAAGCAATAGAAATTCAGAATGGAGTTCCGCAAGGATTGTCTTCTTCTATCTTTACTAATAATGTAAGAGAAATGGAATTATTCTTGTCTCAGGCAGGTTCAGATTGTGGTATTGCCAACGTCAATATCGGTACTTCAGGAGCTGAAATTGGTGGTGCTTTTGGTGGTGAAAAAGAAACAGGTGGTGGACGTGAGTCCGGATCAGATGCCTGGAGAGCTTACATGAGAAGACAAACCAATACCATTAATTACGGAACAGAACTTCCTTTAGCTCAGGGTATTAAGTTTGATTTCTAAAAAAATTAACATTTTTTATTTAAAAAATAAATAGAAAATGGGTAATTTCCCTTTTCAATATTAAAAAAATTAGATGAAAAAGTTAGTAATGTTATTTGCGTTTGTATTGATTTCGCAAATAGGAATGGCACAAACCGGTGATGCCATGAAGGGAGAAGTGATCAAGTTTTTGGAAGTTTCAGGAATGAAAGGACAGGTTGATGGTATAAAAGGTCAGTTATTAGCGGCGGTTGCTGATGATAAAAAGGCAGATTTTACCAAAGAATTTGATTCTTCTGTAAACAACCTAATCGACAAATCAACAAAGGTTATTGGTAAATACTATACATTAGAACAGTTTAAAGGTTCTATGAAAGATATAGAAACAACCAGACAATTAAACCTTCCGGAAATTGAAAACGGACAGCAATTCAATGATGAACTTGGAAAAGTTAACGAAGAATTTTCTTTGGAATTGCAGGGAATAATGGAGAAATATGTTTCTCAGGAATAGTTCCTTAACCTAAATAAAAATAAAAGCCCCGAATAGTTTACTGTTCGGGGCTTTTTTATCTGCATAAACAAGAGTTTTACGTTTTCATAAAAATAAGGGTGTACAAAAAAGTGTTCTGTGAGCCACTTATATTCGGGATGTTACCATTCACAAAATGTAAAGCAGTACTGAAATATCTGAAATGCTTATCTTTGGATGTCAGGTGTAGCAAACTTACTGCGCCATTGATATTATAGAATCATAAAAACAGATAGATGAAAAAAAGTATACTATTATGTACCTTACTCATTGCGTTAACAGCTTGTGAGTCTAAAAAAGAAGCAATAAATGAAACGATAAAAGAGCAGGAAATTGCTCTTGATTTTGTGCAGGCACAAAAAATATTTGAATTACCGGTACACTGTCTCACCACAGAATATCCGAATAAACTGGGACAGACTATAGGCAGTGCTGCTGATTTAAAAACACCAAAACAATTGCGTCCTGTTTTTTACGGATGTTTTGATTGGCATTCCGCTGTACATGGCTATTGGTCAATCATCAAACTGATGAAAGAATTTCCTGAAATCGATAAAAACCATGAGGTAAGAAAATTATTAGAGCAGCACATTACGCAAGAAAATATCGCTGTGGAAATGGCTTTCTTTAAAGATAAGAACAACCTGAATTTTGAGCGTACGTATGGTTGGGCATGGCTGTTTAAGCTACAGGAAGCTTTAAATACCTGGGATGATGCAGATGCTAAAAGATGGAGTGCAACTTTACAGCCGTTGACAGATTTGCTAATAGAGCGATATGAAGTTTATTTGCCAAAACTAAACTATCCGATACGAACCGGTACCCATGACAATACCGCTTTCGGATTATCGCTATCACTGGATTACGCACGATCGGCAAAAAACAAAAAATTTGAAGAACTGATCGTGCTCCATGCAAAAAGATTGTTTTCCAATGATAAAAATTGCAATCTCGCATTTGAGCCAAGTGGCCATGACTTCCTGTCTCCGTGCCTCGAAGAAGCTCTGCTGATGAGTAAAATACTTGAAAGTACAGCATATAAAAAATGGCTTTCTGATTTTTTACCTGCGTTGCTCAAAAAGGATTTTGCACTTGAAGTGGGGGTGGTTTCCGACAGAACTGACGGTCATCTGGTGCATTTAGACGGAGTGAATTTTAGCAGAGCTGCAGCTTTATATAAAATTGCAGATAAACTACCCGAATTACAATACATCCGAAAAATAGCCGATGAACATTTGTCCTATTCTCTGAAAAATATTACCAATGATGATTATATGGGTAGTCACTGGCTCGGAACTTTTGCTTTATATGCTTTGGATGCCAAACACGCTCATTAATATAATGATTTAGTAGTATTAAACTGATATTCTGATAAACTACAATAGCGTTCTTTGTTAAAAATAATTATGAAAAATAAAAGAATGCTATAACGGTTCCTTATGAATTGTTTCTGTCAGAAGAAACAGCAGTAAGCCGAAAAATTGTGGTTGAGTAATTTTTTTAATGAAAAGAGAGATTGTATTCCTCATCAATCTCTCTTTCACTTTTTAGTCAGTCTTTTTTATAACCATTTTTCAGGGCAATTTCCATAATAGAACTTTCTATGGCGTTACCTAAATCATCTTCTGAATTTCCGCTTTTTTTATTTCTTCCTCAATATAGTTTTAATGGTATTGATATATAAATATTTACGGGCTTCACTTATCGCTTCTTTGTAATGAATTGTTCCCTGATTAAAAGGCTCATTTCCGCCAATCTAAATCAGTTTCATACTGCTTTTTGTTTTTGTTCCACTCAAGCTACTCTGTAGCATAACTTATGACTGCTCCGCAATATTCCAGTCCGCCGTTGGTTTTTAAAGAAAATAATTTTCCGTGATCTAATCCAGATCCTGTGTCAACGGAGCTACTTTTCGGATATAATTTTTCGGAAATTCCGTCATTTCCGTATTCGTACAAGGCAATTCTATTTGTGGCGCTTTTCCGTTATATTTTAAAGTAGTCAGCATATTGACAATATTCCACAAACGTGATTTTGCCTGTTCAATCAGACCGTCCATACTGCTTGAGGTATCGAGTAGTAAAGCAACCTGTATTTTGGTCTTGTTGTCTTTCTTTAATAATTCTTTTTCAGGATTGTTTGCTCCCTGATTGTTAAATGGTGTTGCGTTGTGATGGCTCCCGATAAAAAAAGTACGCCAATTACAGTTCTTACAATAATTGTTTTCATAAGATGATAGATTTTAAAATTAATTTTCATTGAAGTAAAAGTAAACGCAAAAACAAATCAAAATTGACACACTGGGTGAAACCCGTATTTCACTTGGTAAAAAGCATAACACATTGCAAAAGATTGTTTTTCTTTGTAGAAATGAAAATATATTTAGTCATAGGGTTTTTGTGGACTGCCATAATCGGAAGTGGTCATTTATATGCTCAGGATTCATTACACTTATCAATGCAAAAAAGGCTACAAAAAAGATTGAGCAGGCATTAGACAAGAAAGATCCCGTCTCATTGACACAAGGCTATGAGTCTCTTGCAGATAACTATCAATCTCTGAATGATTTTTCCAAAGCAGTAAATTCAATCAACGGCAGACAGATTTAGATGTATCACAAAAGAACTTTGACAAAGCCATAAAAACAAAAAAGAAGGTTTTAAAAGAAGATTTTGTTCAGCAGAATGCTCAGAAATATCTTCAGCCTATAAAGAAGTATTTTTAGACTATTTTAAAATGTAATACTATGAAATTCAAAACAAGAAAAGAGGGCTTTTACCAAATGCTGACGTTGTTTTTTTGCCTTTTTGTTATCGGTACATTAATCATTGGGTTTCGTTCCGATATTTTTTTATCGGATATATTGGTCATCATGGGGTCATTTGTACTTATTGTTGCTTTAATGTCCTTATTGGTAGCTTATACCTATTACCGCATAGAAAATGGTTTTTTCTTCTATAGAAGCGGATTTTTGAGCGGGAAAATTGCAATAGAGAGAATTCGTGAGATTGTGGTAGGGAAAACCTTGTGGGCGGGCAATAAGCCGGCTATGGCAAGTAAAGGTCTGATTATTAAGTATGATAAATATGAAGAGCTCTACATCAGTCCTTATACGAATGAACAATTTGTAACAGAAATTTTAAAACACAAACCGGATATTAAAATAGTACGGTATTAAAATAAAAAAATCGCCCCTAAGAGCGATTTTTTATTTTTGGTTGTTGTGAAAGCGTCTGATTTCTTTCAGTAATTCCGAAGAATACACAAAATCCACAATATCTTCATTATTTGTTTTCATTATTTCCTCACTGTTTCCGGACCATACGAGTTTTCCGTTTTTCAGAAAAACAATATTTTCTCCGATTTCTAACACGGAATTCATATCATGTGTATTGATCACAGTGGTCATTTGGTATTCATGAGTAATCTCCTGAATCAATGTATCAATTACAATAGCTGTTTTAGGATCCAGCCCGGAATTGGGTTCGTCACAAAACAGATACTTAGGATTGTTGACAATGGCTCTTGCAATAGCTACCCTTTTCTGCATTCCTCCTGAAATTTCAGAAGGCATTTTCTTATTGGCATCCACAAGATTTACACGTTCAATTACCTGTTGTACGCGATCCTTTATTTCCTTATTCGTTTTCTTGGTGAACATTCTCAGGGGAAAAGCAATATTTTCTTCCACATTCATAGAATCGAATAAAGCAGATCCCTGAAATACCATTCCTATTTCTGTTCTCAAATCTCTTCGCTCATCTGCTGTCAAAGCAGCAAAATCCCTCCCGTCAAATATAATTTGTCCGCTATCCGGTACATGAACTCCGAGAAGCGTCTTCAACATTACCGTTTTTCCTGATCCCGACTGACCGATGATAAGATTTGTTTTACCCGTTTCATAGGTAGTCGTAATGCCTTTTAAAACCTCTTTTCCGTCAAAAGATTTTACAATATTTTTTACTTCTATCATTGAGCTAAGAGTATTTGCGTTAGTAAATAGTTGGTAATAATAATAGCCACACTGGTCCATACAAACGATTTGGTAGAGGCTTTACCAACTTCCAATGCCCCACCTTGCATATAATACCCGAAGTAAGACGGGATGGTTGCAAGCAATAATCCGAATATCGCTGCTTTAATAAAAGCATATGTAATATGATAAGGATTGAAATCATCCTGTAATCCGTGAATAAATTCTTCTGGTGCCAAAAAACCTCCCAGACTCCCTGCAACATATCCACCAAAAATTCCTACAAACATACTGATGGCAATAACAAAAGGATACGTAAAGGAAGCAATTAATTTAGGGAAAACCAGATAATTCAATGGGTTGATACCCATAACTTCCAAGGCATCGATTTGTTCGGTAACTCTCATCGTTCCGATACTTGAGGTAATATAAGATCCCATACGACCTGCCATAATAATGGAAATAAATGTCGGCGAAAATTCTAAAATAATAGATTGGCGTGCAGTAAATCCGATAAGATATTTAGGGATGATAGGGTTGTTTAAATTCAAAGCGGTCTGTATCGTAACTACAGCTCCAATGAAAAAGGACAAAAATGCTACGATACCTAAAGAACCAATGATCAATTCATCAATTTCCTTAAAAATTAAGTTTTTCATTATCTTCCATTTGGTAGGGCGTTTGAAAATCTCGCCCATCATAATGAAATACTTACCGATGCTGGTTAACATTTTAATCATAAAAACTATTTAAAGATGCTAAGTTAAAAATTTAATTGCATTTAAGTTCTTTTAGAAATAGGATTTTTGCGTTTGTGGAAATGTATCACATACCTGCAGAAACACTAATTGTTCGACTAAAACAGATTTTAAATAAAGAAAATGAATAAGGATAAGTCTATTATTAAGCGTCAGTAGAGATCCACTTTGTGTAATGTAGATTTAGTATGACTGTAAATAGTCATAACTACAGGCTGTTTTATGTACTGAGCTCAGTTACTCATTGAGCAACACATATTTATTAATAATATGCGGGGTAATCTTACGTAATGTAGCCTGTGTTTCAGGGTGTAATCCGGGCTGGTTAAAAAAATCAATCTCTCCTGATGGTTTTTTAGAATACCAAACGATAGGATCGCCTTTGGCATTAAAAAATACCGTTGTGGAATCTACTGCTATTTTTCTGAACTTTTCAATAACCGATATATCAATAGGAATCGCGGAAGTTATCCCCATAATACCATTTGTAGTATTTTCACAATCAACGGCAATATAGCGATCGTTATTCCATTGCATGCACTCTTGTTGTGAGGACATTTTTACATTATAGAAAACAGAAGTACCCAAAGCCAAAATGCCTAAGCCTGTGGCCAAAAATGTTTTCTGCTTTACCGAAATTTTATTTCTTTTTGGTACATTTTCTTTATTTTCTCCTGATGACATAAGATGTATTAAACCGCTATTTTTTGTCCGTATGATTTCATCCTGAAACACCTCATCTTGTGTTCCTTCATCAACAACTTCAATTTTGTTTTCATCAATTTCCGTTGTCTCATTTTCACGAGGCGTATTTTCAACCCCTTCAATTATATCGTTTTTCTTTTCTACTGTATCAATATCAGTAAAAGTATTTTCATTTATTATTGTCTTTTTTCTAAACTTATGGAAAGGTCTTGGAGTAAAATCCAGCAAAACGGCCAACATTTCTACTGAACCCGGATTGGCTAAATCGGATCGGTCTTTTAAAAAACTAATGAGCGGCCGGAACGCATCTATCTTATTATTTATTTTTTGAACACCGCTTGGATCAAATGGAAAGCCCATAAAATGTTCAAATGTTTTAAGATCATCCGGATTGGTGGTTTCTCTAAAAACATAGAGGGTCAAATCTCTTAATCGCGCAGGAGTCAGTTGCAAAAGAAAGCTTGTATTTACTCCTGTTTTTTCTTGTTCATATTTCGCTTTTAACGCTTTTTTATAGTCAGAATAATTGTTTTCCATAGTCGGAATATTAGGAATTATCGGATTTTTTCATCATTTGTCGGAAGCATCGGAAACATCGGATTCCGTAAGGACTTTAGACAAAAACCTGCCGTTACTTTGCCTCAGAAATTAGTTCATGTCCCTGCCTATAACAGAGACAAATGTACAAAACTAATTTTTTTAAAACTGTGAGGATAACCTCATTGCAATGTTTATCCGGGAAGTATAAACAGAACAATAAGGCAACTTCACAGTACTTCCCAAACCAAACAGAGCTCTGTTTTTTAACGGTGTAATGTGCCAATCCCGGATAAGATCCGGACAGCCACACCTATGTCTAATTTTTAACAAAGTAACCATGAAAAAATCTTTTATATTAGTAGCAGGTATTATTGCAAGTACCCTTATGGCATCATGTTCAGTAGATGATGAAATCACAGCCGAGGAAACTCCGGAAACCAATTATTATGAAGTAAAAAATGATGATGGGGGTGGAACAGGAGTTGGTCTTATTCCAATAAAACCACCAAAACCGCCAACAAAGCCATAATTTTTTAGGTTTTTTAACAAAAAAACGTAACTTTAGAGGGATTTTATTTTTCAAACATGAAAGTAATTCCCTCTATTTTATTTATACTGTTTTTAGTCTTTTTGGTATCCTGTGATAAAAAAAGCTCTTCAAAATTCAGCGGACAAAAAGCCATACAGCAGCAAATACAAGCACTTGTGTCAAACGCTGACCAGGATACGTTATCTTTTTCTCAAAAAAAGATCCTCTTGGATAGTGCTATTACGTTATCAAAAAAAATAGACAATGAAAATCTTTTATGGCAAGCTTTAGCAAATAAAACCGTATTGTATATATATGAATCTCCGGACAGTGCTAAAACCTATATTGATCAGTTAGAAAAATTAGCCTTACATGCAGGGAGCTATAGCTACCAGGGATATGCTGCCTCTTTAACCGGGGATTATTATTACGGTAAATCAGAATTCGATAGGGCATATTTTAATTATAAACGTTCCAATACATTCTATCTACATCATAGGGATAGTTTACGAGTAGGATATAATCTTATAAGAATGGCTGAAATTCATTGGAAATATAATGATTATTCCGGTAGTGAAGACATTGTCACAGAAGCTTTGAAATATCTGAAATCAGCACCCGATTCTACTTACTTGTCTCAATCTTATAATCTCATAGGAATTGCCTATTATCAGAATAAAAATTATGACAAGTCGATTGAATTTTATAACAAAGCATTAGAACTGACAAAAGACTCTCTTGCTATAATAGTTTTAGAAAATAATATAGCATCCGCCTATATTGATTCAGGAGATGAACAAGTAGCATTAAAGAAATTATATAGTTTATTAACCTCTTCCGTTTTAGATCAACATTTAGATGAAAAGGCGTTGGTTTTAAATAATATTGGATATGCTCTTTTTAAAAAAAATAAAGGCGATGGTCTTTCTGAGCTTCAGCAAGCTTTACGTATAAATGACAGTCTTGGAATCAACGATCAAAAGATCAAAAATTGTTTAACCATAGCAGAGTTTTTTGAAAATACAGATAGACAAAAAGCCATCAGTTTGGTTAAAAAAGCGGTTCAGCTTTCGAGAGTTTCTAAAGGAATTGACGACGAACTTTCCGGCTTAAAAAAGCTCATTAACCTGACAGACGGAGAAGAAGCAAAAAAATATTCATTGGAATACCTTCGGTTAAATGACAGTATTACAAATGTACGTACAAACGCTAAAAATCAGTTTGCAAAAATTAAATATGATTACTCGCAGGAATTGGAACAGAACCTCTCGCTAAAAGCCAAGACAGCAGAAAATAAACTGGTCATTGAGAAACAGAAAACTACCAATACTTTATTACTTTCTGCTTTTTTACTCACGGCTGCCTTGATTGTATTTTTGTATTATATTCTCAAAGGACGACATAAGCGTGAAAAATTAGAAGAAGCGTATAAGGTAGAAACACGTATTGCTGCAAAAATACATGACGAGTTGGCTAATGATGTTTATAATACCATTGCTTATACAGAACATACCGATTTTTCTATACCTGACAACCGGGTGAAATTACTGGATAGTCTGGAGGATGTATATAGCAGAACAAGAAATATTTCAAAAGAGAACAGCGGCATAGATACCGGAGAAAACTATACAGCAATTTTAAAAAATATGCTGGGAGAATATCAGTTGAATGCTCGGAAAATTATTTTGGCAGGAATTGACAGTATCCATTGGAATACAGTTGAGGAATCAAAAAAAATAGTCATCTATCGTATTTTACAGGAGCTTATGGTAAATATGAAGAAACACAGCAAGGCTTCTCTTGTAATGGTACGGTTTGAATTCATAAACCGTACAATCAAGATACAGTATTCAGATAACGGAGTGGGAATTTCTGATGAAAAAACTATTTTTAGAAATGGTTTGAAAAATGCGGAAAGTCGTATAAAAACAGTTGAGGGAACTATTACTTTTGATTCAAATGATTCAGGAGGATTAAAAGTGATGATAAGCTGTCCTGTATAAATAGAGTATAATATGTTTAAAAAAGTTTTAGTAGTAGAAGATATTGATAGTATCAATTTGGGAGTAGTATCAGTTTTAGAAAAAATGGGAGAGGTAGATATTCATTGTACCAAGTATTGTGATGAAGCTATTTTGAAAATTAAACGCGGTAAAATTGACGCTTCACCTTTTGATTTACTCATTACCGATCTTTCTTTTAAGGAAGATCATAGAGCCGTTACTATAAAATCAGGAGAAGAACTCATTGAAGCCATTAAAAAAGAACAACCCGATATAAAGGTAATCGCTTATTCTGTAGAGGACAGACCCTTAAAAATAAAAACTCTTTTCGATAAATTCCACATAAACGGATATGTACCCAAAGATAGAAACAGCATTGTGGAATTAAAAAAAGCAATTGAAGAAATATATAAAACCAGTCGATACGTACCGGAATATATTGCCAATGCGTTAAAAGAAAATCCGGTTTTTGAAATTGAGACCTATGATACCGATCTTCTAAACCATCTTTCAAGAGGATTGTCACAGGAAGAAATAAGTATTGATTTTAAAAAAAGAGGCTACAGTTCTTCCAGTGTTAGCAGTATTGAAAAGAGAATCAACCGGTTGAAAGTTTATTTCAATGCTAAAAATATTGCACATCTTATCACAATCACCAAAGACTTAGGATTGATTTAATTTTTTAAATACTTAGAGTACCAAAAAAGGAATTGTTATGAAAAACAAAGCCAGCTCTTTATGGGAAACCGTAAAGAGCTGGCTTTTTTTGACTATAGTTTTGTCGTATTATATTTTAAAAAACTAAAAATTGAATCTTATGACAAAAAAAATTCTTTTATTCCTATTGTTTCTTACAACACACTTTATCGCAAATTCTCAGAACAATCAATTATTAGCTTCCTGTTGTGAAACATCAGAAGCAAGATGCACCGGTTCAGATTACTGTACAGCATGTAAAAATTGCTCTCGTTGTGCACATTGTAATTCCGGAGGCAGTTGTGGCGTTTGTTCTTCTTCTCAAAGTAAACCTGTCACAACTAAAAAAAGTACTCCGGTAAATAAGCCTTCTTTAAGACCATCATCCTCTCCGGAAGTTTTTTTCTATTATAAAGATGAGTTGTTGGTAGCAAATAAAAGTAACGTAAATATGAGGAGCGGGGCAGGAACTCATTATGATATTACAGAAAAACTAAAAATTAATGATGAGGTTCTATTTATTCAGCAATCAGGCCAATGGATTAAAGTCACCGTTAAAAAATCAAAAAAAACAGGTTGGGTGTATGCGAAGAACCTAAAACGGAAGCCTAAACCTTCTACAACAGCAAAGGCAATACTCCAAAAGAACTGGAAAACATAAAGGGATATAAAAAAATAATGTGGTTTTTCGTAAAAAGAATGCTCTTTTTGTTCCCTATTGAGGAAAACCGTAAATAAAGCCCCTTCACCCTTTCTACTTTTGAGGAGTTAAACAATTAAAAAAACAAAAATGGGAAAATTTATACTAAAAAAAAGAAGCAATGGTGAATACCAGTTTAACCTTGAAGCGGCAAACGGTCAGGTCATTCTCACCAGTGAAGGCTATACGGCAAAAGCATCCTGCCAAAATGGGATAGCATCCGTAAAGACCAACGCACCTCTCGACAATCGTTACGACAGAAAAGAAGCTAAAAACGGAAAATACTACTTCAATCTCAAAGCCGGAAACGGAGAGATTATTGGTACCAGTCAAATGTACACCAGCACTGCCGGGCGGGACAATGGAATCGAATCCGTGAAAACAAATGCACCCGATGCTGAAATAATAGACGAATCGATCTAACCTGATGAATATGGAACTTAAACTTAAACTGGAGCAACTGCACCAACGGGTCAATGGTCTGAAAGATCAGATAAATACCGAAGAAGCCACCAAGAATGCTTTTGTATTGCCTTTTATTCAGCTATTGGGGTATGATATCTTTAATCCCATCGAAGTAATCCCGGAGTTTATCTGTGATATCGGTACCAAAAAAGGTGAAAAAGTAGATTATGTAATCCGAAATAATGATGAGCCTATTCTCATCATAGAGTGCAAACACTGGAAAGAAAATGCTGATGCACATAATTCTCAGTTGCATCGCTACTACCATGTCTCCAAATCCAGATTTGGAGTATTGACCAATGGATTGAAGTACAATTTTTATACCGATCTGGAGAAGCCGAATATAATGGATGAAAAACCATTCTTAACCATTGATATCGAAGATCTGAAAGACAGCTCCATCAAAATTCTGGAGAGCTTTGCCAAAAATCAGTATAATCTCGAAAACATTCTGGATTCAGCAGAAGCCTTAAAATACATCAAAGCCATCCGAAAGGAATTTGAAAAAGAAATAGAGAATCCGTCTGATGAAATGGTCAAGCTATTGGTCAATCGTTTCTTTGATAAATCATTGACGGCAAACCGTATGACGGTATTTAAGGAATATACTAAAAAGGCACTCACCGTTTCAATCAACGAATCCATCAGCGATAGGTTAAAGTCTGCTTTGCATATCAATGAGAAAATTGAGAAACAGGACAACAGTAGTCCCATTTCCATTGATGAAAATAAAGACATCGAAAAAGTCATTACAACCGATGAAGAAATGGAAGCCTTCCAGATTGTAAAAGCCATTCTTCGGGAAAAAATTTCTTCCGAAAGAATTGCACACCGAGATACACAGTCTTATTTCGGCGTCTTGTTGGATAACAATAACCGGAAGCCAATCTGTAGATTTCATTTTAACACCTCTAACAAATACTTAGAGTTATTCCATAACGGCAAAGATGCCGGAGAAAAAGTCTTGCTGACTGATCTGGATGAAATCTATAATCACCGGTCTGAGTTACACCTTACGGTGGATAATTATTAATCGAATGTTTATTCAACATCTTATATATAATACGCTTAGAATAATTGCTTTATTCTGAAAACAAATAAGAATAATTAGACAATGATAAAAAATTTATTTAACAAAAGAACTAATCCTGTAATTTCAGAAACATCAGTACTTGATCAGCAAGTATTGAATAATAATAAAGAAATTTATGCTCGAATAGTCTCAGAACTCAATAAGGCTAAATCAGAGATTTTGATTGTTGCAGCATGGTTTACTGATGAAGAGCTCTTCGATATTTTACTATTAAAATTGTCAGAGGGTATAAATGTAGAATTAATCATTGCTGATAATCAGGAAAATGAAAAATTAGATTTTTCACTTTTGACCTCAAAAGGAGCTACTGTCATTAGAATTAAAAATGTTGGTTATGGAGTGATGAATCAAAAATTTTGTATCCTTGATAAGAAAATAGCACTACATGGTTCTTATAATTGGTCTGTCAATGCTAAAAAGAATAATCATGAAAGCATTATTGCAACAAATCATAAGGGTACAATAGAAAGTTTAATGTCTAATTTTAATGATTTAAAAGAGAAAGCAATAGCCATATCTTCAGAACTGAAACCATTGGAACCTATTGCTGAATCTACGCAGCAACATGTCGAAAAAGAAGATAATACGGATAAAATTGTCAAAATAGCATATGAAAAAGTCTTAGACTCTATGATTGCAGCTGAGGTTAGCTCTTTTGATCGTGAAAACCTCAGAAAACAGGGATATGATCGTTCTTTATTAAATAATGGAGATCACAATGTTCTTCATAAAGCTCTGGATACTCTTTATAATGGCTTCATAAATGATATTGATGTCATTGAAGATAAAAAAAGGAGGCTGTTGTCAAAAATTGATGAGCAAAAAGTAAAATCAGTAAGTCAACTTACAGATAAATATGATGCTCAAAAAATAACGATTGAAACAGAGACTGAAGTAATTGCAGAAACATTGAATCATAAGATTGACAATTTGAAAGCTGAGCTTATAATTGAAGAATCTGCCCTAAATAATAATAAAGAATATGAATTAGAACGCCTTAATCAGAAAATTAAAGAGTATGAAACAAAAATAAGAGAATCTTTTAAGGACTTTGTTAAACCAGGAATTAAATGGTTTGAAATTATTACTACCGGGATTTTCACTTTTGCTTTATTCATTTATCTTTTTGTATTTTATTCTTCAGCAGCATATATACTTCTTTATAGTGAAGAAGATGCAAAAATTGCTTTACAAACCTCTAACATAATTGTAAACCCTCAGGTATTTAACCCAGATGCATTAACGAAATCATTGGAACATGGCTGGATGGCATTTTTATTTGTATGCTTATTTGTGTTCATTCCGCTGATATTTGCTTGTCTTGAAAGAATAATATCAAATAAATTATTGGCAAATATTTTAACCTACGGTCTCGGATTAATTTTGGTAGACAGTTTTATTGCTATTAAAATTGCACAATCAATTCATGCTATAAAATCAGAGACTGAAATTAATCCTAAGCCGTGGGAATGGACAGATTTGTTAACAGATACTAATTTTTATCTTGTTTTCATTTTAGGAGCATTTGGTATTTTGCTTTTTAAGTTTTGCATTGAAAAGCTAAATAAAATAGCAGATGATAGAAATCCCGATATAGCAGAACAAAGAAACAAGATAATTAAGGAGCATTTGAGAGAGGATATTGGGAAAATTGAAAATCAAATTACGTTATTAAATTCTGATATTGAAATGAAATCTCAGGAAATTCTACAAAAGAGAATTCAAGTTAAATCTTATGAGACGGAACTTGAAAAATTACCTTTAAAAAAGATTCATCAAATTGATGATAAAAAAAATGATTTGGATAATAAGCTACAAATGATTGAAACAACAACTGATATTTATAAAAGTCATGTAGAGAATGATAATATACCTGTTTCTATCAGTGCACTTAAAGATAGAATTAATGTTTTTTTAGAGGGTTGGAATGATTTTTTACATTATGAATACTCAATAAATAAAGCAATTGAAAAATCTGCTCAGGCTACAGATGTAGCGATAAACTGGGAGTATAGTAAAATAAACAAAGCCTTAATTGATACACGAGTAAAAGTCAAATAATGAAATATATAAAATTACTTCCATGTTTCTTTCTGTTTTTAAGCTGTAGTTCCAAAACATCAGATGAAAATAGAAATATTAATAAGAATCAATTAGATATTATTACTGAGCATTATAATATTACAGTATCCGTTGATTTATCTAACAGATTAAATCAGAAGCTATATCCTAAAGCGGTATCTGATACTGAAATCATAAACATGGTTGCAGAAAATATGTTTCCAAAAATCTTAAACCATAAACGAACTATGAATCAATTGGATCTGTTTACAATAGGTTTTATTAATAAAAAACAAATCAATGCCTATAATGTTAATACAGAACGAATGAGTATTGATTTTTCTAAATTTAAAACCCAAGCTCAAAGGATTGACTATATCCGAAATTCTTATCAAAATGAGAAAAAAATATTCATAAAGGAATTTAACAAGCTATACGATAATGCTGTTCAAAAACCTTACGGATCAGATATCTGGACTTATTTTCAGCAAGGGATAGATGATTTTGTAGTAAAAAAAGAAGTCAATAGTACAAAGACAGGAAATAGAATTCTTACTAATAAATATAGAAATATACTCATTTTGCTTACAGATGGTTATATTGAAACTATTTTTAATAATAAAGAGTATGATCTTACAGCGGCAGAAATAGTAGAATTTAGAAAAAAATATTTACAATCAGGGGAGAAAAGTTTGGAATCCTTTTTACAAAAAAATCCTGATTTTAAAATACGCCCAGTTACAAATCCCTTACTTGAAGATTTAGAGATTCTGGTTCTTGAACTCTATGACCGTACTGATACAAACGCAGGAGCTTCAGTTCATCCGACAGATTTGGAAATTATGAAAGTTATATGGACAGATTGGTTGAAATGTTCAAAAGTTAAAAAATGGGAATTGTATCCTAAATCCTCAAATAAAGTTGAAACAGAAAAAATAATTCTTAGATTCTTAGGTGTTTAACTTCTGATATATCTTTCTTCGAGATAAAAAAAGAACTTTTAATTGTCTCTTTAATAGTGATTAACCATGAAAAGCTACCTCATATTCCTTCTGATCTTTAATAGTATCACCTGTACCAATACACGTACCGAAACAAATAAAGATATCCCGGTTAATGCTTTTGCCGATACTAAAGGTACATCTTATACGCGTGCCGGATCAGCTTCAGATAAAGTCTACATCTGCAGCAGCAAGACTGCCAAGAGGTATCATTACAAAGAAAACTGCAGAGGCTTGAGCAACTGCGGTTCAAAGATCGTCAAGACTACGATTGACAAAGCAAAAGACAGCGGCAAGACATTATGTGGCTGGGAAGACTGATATGGCTGATCACACTGCTGATCTGCTTATGTCCGGTACACGGACAGAAGCAGATCCGGCAACCGGTGCAGAAAAACCTGAAAGGGCAGACCTTCAGCGCCAAAGTGATCCGTATTATAGACGGAGACAGCATGGAAGTACTGTATGAAGGTCAACCGCTCAAAATACGACTGTCACATATTGACAGTCCGGAGTTGAAGAAATCACAACCCTACGGGAAAGCCGCAAAAAAAGCCTTATCTGATTTGTGTTATGGGCAGTATGTCACAGTGCAGGTAGAAAAATACGACCGCTACGGGAGGGCTATAGCTATTATTGTGAATGCCAATAAACAGATTGTCAATCAGCAAATGATCATACAAGGTATGGCCTGGCACTTTAAAAGATACTCCAAAGATCCGCTGTATGCCCGGCTCGAAAGAGAAGCCCGAAAGAGCAGGGCAGGCCTATGGAAAGATCCAGATGCCGTGGCACCATGGGAGTGGCGTAAGAAAAAATGAATTTAATAGGATTTCCGGATCCGGAATCCGTTAGTAACAAAACTTTTTAGACCACAATATAGTATTCACTTTTGAAGATCGTCAAATGCGTTTAAAATAATTTAGATTTAATTTTCTTCCAGCGGTACTTACGGATAAACTCAGCTTGTTCTGCTGTAACTAAAAGAGGTTTTGCTTCTTTTTTTGCCTTTAGGTATCCTTTCATATAGTCAATAAACAACAATGGTTGTCCTTTTTTGGAAGCAAGTTTAAGGCTTGCAATCGTTACAATCGATAGATCATATCCCAACCTATAAAATGCTTCTCCCTGTTTATAACGGGCTGTTTTATCATATTTTGCACCTGTAGGTTTAAGATGTTTTACGTGTAGTTCAGGAAAAGTTTGTATTTCCCAATTATAAAACCTGCACAACAATTCATCAACGGTATCCCAACCCATAGCTGGTTTCAATCCTCCTATCTGTTCCAGACATTCTTTACGGTATGCTTTAAAGGCTCCTCTGATGTGATCTTTATCGGTCAGGTTTTCTAATATCCAATCACCATTCTTCTCGATATAGGCAAACCCACCAGCCATTCCCAATCGGGAATTTCCCTCAAAAGCATTGATAATAACTTCAAAATAATTTTTAGGCAAAATAATGTCAGCATCCAGTTTTACAAGAATATCATAGTGCTGGTCCAATTGCTTAACGCCTTCCTGAAAGGCATTGATTACTTTGCTGCCTGGCAAATGAATATGTTCAGACTCCTTATTTATCAAGTCAATAAAAGCATATTTCTCTGCATAAGCACTTACAATTTTTGAAGTTTCATCTGTAGAATTGTCATCTACAACTACAACTCTTGCCGGCAATCTGGTTTGCGATACGAGGCTATCGAGAGTTAGTTTGATATAGTCTGCTTCATTATAAGCCGGAATGACAACATAATATACCATACTTATATTTTTTCAGCAATTAAAATATAATACCTTGGAGTAAACTTTCTTAAAAAAGGACGAAAACCAATTTTATTTACTGGGTGTGTCCATTTATCCCGGGCCAAAATTCTGAATCCGGATTTCTCCACAAGCCAGTCCAGTTGCCAGTCTTCAAATTCATGATAATGGCGGTCCCATAAGTCTGTTTTACTTTTATAGGCAGCAGAAAACCACAGACGTAATGGTACTGAAATAACAATTTTTTGTGCCTTACAATTTTTTAGAACTGTATAAGGATTTAACAGATGTTCAAAAATTTCAAAAGCAGTCATGACATCATACGCTTTATTCTGTAGTGATGTTTGATCTTCATCTAAATCTTCTCCATGTGTATTCTGAATCCGGTATCCCGCCTCTTTCATTAATTCAGAAAGTGGATTCTGAATTCCCAGATCCAAAATCTGGGCTTCTTTGCTTATATGCTCATTTAGAAAAGCCAGCGTTTTTTCAAAACGTTTTTTTGGATACGTTTTTTCGTACATTCGGTTAAATTTAGAAACTCAAAAATATTAAAAACTAAATCAACTTTAACGATTATATTTGTAAAAATAACTTAAAAATGGATTTCAGGTTTTCAAGCAAACAGGCATTTTTGTTTACCTTTATTAACTATTTAGGAGTCCTGATAGGCGTTTTTTCTACTCTCTTTATTTATCCTAAAGATACTGAGATGCTCGGTATTGTAAGATACATCGATGGTTATGCCCAGATTTTCTATCCCATAATGGTTTTAGGAGCTTCTACAGCTTTATTGAATTTTTACCCGTTGCTCAATACTATTTTGCAGCGTAAATTATTTACATATAGCATTCTATCTGTTTTCCTGATGATTATTTTTACAGGAATTGGTGTTGTTATTTTAGGTTATTCTGCTGTTTTTGAACGATTTAGATATGTGATTATTGCTTTTTTTATTGCAATATGTCTGGCATTTGTAGATTTAATTAAAAGGCAACTCACCAATATGCAGAAAATTGCAGTGCCTACTTTATATGAAAAAATAATTCCGAAAGTCGCGTTACCCTTAGCTTTTATACTGGTATTGTATTTTTCTTATTCTCTTGACGGAGCTTTACTGTTTTACACCCTCACATTTGTATGTATGCTTCTTTTGGTAGTGATATATCTTCTGCAATATTACCGTCCCGTTTATACCTTACAATTCAAAGACCTCTTTCAGATAATTTCAAAAAAAAACTATTATCAATATAGCTTGTATGCTTTCACGGCAAGTATTGGTTCTTTTTTTGCCTTTAGAGTAGACTCTTTTATGATCCCGGAAATTACCGGAGATTTTGAATTAAACGGAATCTTTAATATTGGTGTTACACTGGCTAATGCTATTATGATACCTGCCATCGGTGTATTTGCTTTATACAGTCCGGTTATATCAAATAATATAAAAAATGGGGAATTTGATCTGTTGAAAAAGAAGTATTCAGAAGTAGCTAAAAATCTTTTTTTTGTGGGCGTTCTTCTGTACGGTTGTGTTATTCTCGGTATTCATGATTTATTTAAGATATTACCTGCTTATGACAATCTGGTACAATCACTTCCCATCATCTATATATTGGGAGCCAGTGTACTATTGAATATGTCTACAGGTTTTAATACAGAAATTATTGCCTTTTCTTCTTATTATAGGTTCAACTTAGTCTCTATAGTAGTATTGATGTTTTTAAATGTAGGGCTTAATTGGTATATATTGAAATATACCGGCTATGGAATTATTGGTGTCGCATTTGCCTCCTTTTTTTCAATGGCTATCTTCAATATTATGAAATTATATTTCATTTATAAAAAATTCAAAATGATTCCTTTTAGCACATCTTATCTTAAAGTTGTTCTTATCAGCGTGACTTTATTAACAGTATTGTATTATATCCCTTCTCTTAGTTCTCCGCTGTTTACGATGCTTTTGAAGTGTAGTCTTTATGTTATCTTGTTGTTAACTGTCTTATATATAACACGTTTGATAATTCCATTAAATGATTTTGTAAAAAAAAATAACCAATAACAGGGATTGACTTTTAATAAATTTTAACTTACATTTACTAAAAATTTTAAATTTTATTGCTATGGATAACAAAACATTATCAATTGTTTCTTACATTACCATTATTGGATGGTTAATTGCGTATTTTGTCGGCAAAGACAAAGCAGATGCCTTTTTAAAATACCATTTACGACAATCGTTTGGCTTGGTAATCACGTCCTTTTTATATGGAATAGTTGTGAATATACTTACAATGATTTCTCCGGTTTTAGGTATGTTAGGACTTCTTTCAATTGTCTTTTTAGTTCTGATGATTATTGGGATCATCAATGCGGCTAATCAACAACTAAAACCACTTCCGATAATTGGTAAATATTTTGAAGACAAATTTTCCTTCATCGGATAAACAATCATAAAAAAAAGAAGGTATTCAATACCTTCTTTTTACGTTTGTTTGTTGTTTAAAAAGTTTACTTTGCTGGTCGTAACTTATCACTGTAGGTGATTTTATAAGGTTTGTCTTCACTGGACAAATCTTTCATAACATAGATAAATTTATGTTTCATGGCTTTTTCAGAATCAATGTAAATGGTTTTCTTAGTTGCCTGATCATAAATAGATGTTTCTACAGTATTCAGAATGCGCATATTTTTTGCTAAGCCGGAATTCTTATCTGTAGTAACCATGTCTTTATAGAGTGTTTCACCATTATTTTTTACTGTAATAACTTCACCATAATACCCTTGTGTAAAGAACAGAATGGAATATTGTTTTTCAGAAGCTTTATAATCCTGTAAAAATTTTTTCTGAACACTTTCTGATACGGAACGAAAATCATTTCTCGTCTGTTCTGTAAAAAAGATTTTACTTTCTTCTCTTTTTTTCTCTTCTTTTTTTTCAGAGTTTCCCGAATTGAATACCGTTTGCGGAGTTTTACACATTGCAAAAAGTGCAAGTAATAATAAATAAGGTAATTTTTTCATCATAATTAGAATTTATTTTTTTACAGAATTAGAATTATCTTTGTAAAAAATAAAAGGTTTTTATTTTGAAACTATATAGCGCTAAAATCATTCCAAGACCATAAAGTTAAGCCTTTTTTCTTAAATCTTTTTGATAATTAGCATTTTACAGTTAAAAAACATTTGTGATAAATTCTACATATTGTGGATTACAATTGAAAAAAGGGGAACGTACCTCAATAGAGATGATAAATAAAAAGTATGATGTAATAATTGTTGGTGGTGGGGCTTCAGGATTCTTTACAGCTATCAGTTTAGCTGAACAAAACACAGATCTTAAAATAGCCATTTTAGAAAGAGGAAAAGAAGTACTGTCAAAAGTACGCATATCCGGAGGTGGCAGATGCAACGTAACGCATGCTTGTTTTATACCTAATTTATTGACAAAGTATTATCCAAGGGGGGAGAGAGAACTCAGAGGTCCATTCCATACTTTTTGTACAGGTGATGTAATTGAATGGTTTGAGCAAAAAGGAATTGAACTAAAAACAGAGGAAGACGGAAGAATGTTTCCTGTCACAGACTCTTCACAAACTATCATTGATTGTTTTGTATCAGAAGCAAAAAAGTTAGATATAGAAGTAATTCAATCTTGTAGTGTACAGCATATCTTTCAGAATGCAGAGCAATGGAAGTTAGATACCACTCAGGGAGCATTCTTAGCAGAAAATTTAGTACTTGCTACGGGCAGTAATCCAAAAGTATGGGAGATGTTGGCTGGTTTAAATCATGAAATCATACCTCCTGTTCCGTCTTTATTTACTTTTAATATTAAAGACAGCCGTATCAAAGAACTTATGGGATTATCTGTTGAACATGTAACGGTAAAAGTTGCTAACAGTAAACTAAAAGCGACTGGTCCGTTGCTTATTACACATTGGGGAATGAGCGGTCCTGCTGTATTGCGATTATCGGCCTGGGGAGCCCGTGATTTATCAGAAATGAAATACCGATTTCAAGTACATATCAATTGGCTTAACGATAAAACATTTGATGATACCTTGCAGGAATTACTTACTTTAAAGGAAACCCATGCAAAAAAGAACATCAGTAAATTTTCTCCTTTTCCGATTCCGGGACGTCTATGGGAACAATTAGTTCTTGCTGCAGGAATATCTCTGGATACTAAATGGAGTGATACAAATAAAAAGCAACTCGTTCATCTTACCCATCAACTGACAGATGGAGTTTTTTCAGTAGATGGGAAAAGTACTTTTAAAGAGGAATTTGTAACAGCAGGGGGAGTAGATTTAAAGCAGATTAATTTCAAAACGATGGAGAGCAAATTGTTTCATAATCTGTATTTTACCGGTGAGATTATCAATATTGATGCAATAACAGGAGGGTTTAATTTTCAGAATGCCTGGACTACGGGTTTCATAGCTGCTCAGGCAATTGCAAATAAGTAGTATATTTGTTGTTACAATCCATATCATATCTGTATTTATTGATCATCTTATTGGATTCTTTATTTTCTAAATAATATATAATGAGCATATTTCAAGAATTCGTAACAGAAGACTTTCATATACAAATACCAGCGGGAAATTTTACATTTTCTGCTCCAAGTAATATTGCATTAGTAAAATACTGGGGTAAGAAAGAGCATCAGATTCCGGCTAATCCTTCTTTGAGTTTTACGTTAAGTAATTGTAAAACAATAACTTTTTTGCGTTTTGAGGAAAAGAAAACATCGGGTATTAGTTTTGAATTGTTGTTTGAAGGAGCGCCAAAACCTTCATTCGAACCAAAAATTCAAAAATATTTTGAGCGCATACTACCTTATTGCCCGTATATAGAAAAATTCCATTTTATTATCGATACAAAAAATACCTTTCCACATAGTTCAGGTATTGCTTCTTCAGCTTCTGGTATGGCAGCATTGTCTGCTAATATTATAGCTTTAGAAAAAACATTGGTGCATGATAAAGATGAAGCCTATTTTATCAATAAAACATCATTTCTTGCCCGATTAGGTTCCGGAAGTGCTTGTAGAAGTATTAGTGGGAATGTTGTAGTTTGGGGAAAAACGGAAAGCATAAAGAACAGTTCTGATCTATTTGGTGTGGCTTTCAGCGATGAGATACACACTGTCTTCAATAATTATCAGGATACCATTCTATTGGTTGATAAAGGTGAAAAACAGGTTTCTAGCACGGTAGGACATGAATTAATGTACGGACACCCTTTTGCTGAACAACGTTTTATTCAGGCACATCAAAATTTAGCACGCTTAAAAGAAGTGTTTAGCACAGGTGATATAACCCGTTTTATTGAAATTGTAGAAAGTGAAGCATTGACACTTCATGCCATGATGATGACTTCATTACCTTATTTTATACTTATGAAGCCGGCTACTTTGGAGATTATCCAGCAGATCTGGAAATTCCGGACAGAAACTAATATTCCGGTATGTTTTACTCTGGATGCAGGAGCAAATGTTCACGTTTTATATCCGGAAACGTATAAAGAAAAAGTGCAACTCTTTATTTCAGAGTCACTTGCAGGCTATTGCCAAAGTGGACAATTCATCCACGATTCTTTAGGTAACGGAATAAAAAATCTCTCCTGATGCGTGATACAAAATGTACTCATTGCCATACCTCTATCATTTGCAGAGCTGATGATATCAAATCTTGCAATTGTCAGAAAATAGTGCTTCAGGATGCTACCATACAGTTTCTGAAAGATAAAACAGATCACGAATGTCTATGCAATGATTGCCTGAAAAAATTTGATGAAATGATGCAATATTCCAAAGATCATCCATTTCCCAAAAGACCGGTTGATCTAATAGAAAATGTACACTATTACATGGAAAACGGTTTTTTTGTATTTACAGAATTGTATCATTTTTTAAAAGGAAGATGTTGTAAAAACGGATGTCGTCATTGTGTCTATGGTATTCATAAATAATATTTTGTCTACCAATTTATTTTTTTTGTAAATTTGTTTTAGAAAAAACTAGCTATGAAAGGACCATTATTTTATTCGAAAATTCTTTTGTTTGGAGAGTATGGTATTATTAAAGACTCAAAAGGCTTATCAATACCGTATAACTTTTATAACGGAGCGTTAAAAACAGAAGAAAATTTATCAGACCAGGCATTAAAGTCTAATGAAAGTCTGAAGAGATTTGCTGTTTATTTGAAAGAAATGCAAGTTTCAGATCCTGAATTGGTAACGTTTGATCTTGAAAAACTACAGACAGATATTGAAAATGGATTGTATTTTGATTCCAGTATTCCTCAGGGATATGGAGTAGGCAGTAGCGGAGCGCTTGTTGCAGCTATTTATGATCAATATGCAAATAATAAAATCACTGTTCTGGAAAATCTGACACGTGAAAAATTACTTCAGTTAAAAGCTATATTTGGAAAAATGGAATCCTTTTTTCATGGAACAAGTTCCGGTTTGGATCCTTTAAATAGTTATTTAAGTTTACCGATCTTAATCAATTCAAAAGATAATATTGAACCAACAGGAATACCTTCCCAAAAAGAAGGTGGTACTGGTGCAGTATTTTTAATTGATTCGGAAATCATTGGAGAAACAGCTCCCATGGTTAATATCTTTATGGACAATCTTAAAAATGAAGGTTTCAGAAGCATGATGAAATCTCAGTTTACGAAATATACTGATGCCTGCGTAGAGAGTTTTCTGAAAGGAGATTTTAAATCTTTGTTTTCAAACACAAAACAACTTTCAAAAGTAGTGTTAAATAATTTTAAGCCTATGATACCGGAAAAATTCCATAATGTATGGCAGGAGGGTATCGAGTCAAATGATTATTATCTAAAGCTTTGTGGTTCAGGCGGAGGTGGTTATATTTTAGGATTTGCACCGGATTTTGAAAAAGCAAAACAATCTTTAAAAGACTATAAATTAGAAGTCGTTTATAAATTTTAAAAAAGGAATTATAACGAATGCTTTCTCGCAAAAATAAAATACGTTTACTAAAAATTTTCAGTATTTTTTCGGTAATGCGGGGGTATAATATATTTGTTGTGGTACTTGCTCAGTATCTGGCCTCAATTTTTATCTTCGGGTCTCATTTACGCGCATTAGATGTTCTACTCGATTTCAATCTGTTTCTAATTATTCTTAGCAGTTCAGTTGTAATAGCATCAGGCTATATCATCAATAACTTTTATGACTCTGAAAAAGATCTGATCAATCGTCCGGATAAATCTATGCTGGATAGACTGGTCAGTAAATCTACCAAATTTCAAATATATTTTGCTTTAAATTTTTTAGGGGTAGGTTTGGCATGGATTGTTTCATGGAGGGCTGCCCTTTTTTTTTCCTGCTATATTTTCATCCTTTGGTTTTACTCACATAAACTTAAAAAATATCCTATAATTGGAAATATTACGGCCGCAGTTTTGGCGATGTTGCCGTTTTTTGGGATACTGATGTATTTTAAAAACTACAGCTTAGGGATATTTGTGCATGCATTATTTTTGTATTTGATTATACTGATTCGGGAAATGGTTAAAGACCTTGAAAATATCAAAGGTGATCTTGCAAATGATTATCAGACTATACCCGTCAGATTTGGAGTTCAGAAAGCAAAACAGCTTATTTCAGTTCTTACTTTTCTTTGCCTTATTCCGGTATTCATACTAATTAAAGAATTTGAAATTGGATATATGGGATATTACTTCTACTTCAGTATGATTATGATGTCTATTTTCCTGTTCCAGCTGTGGGGCGCAAAACAACTTACAGATTTCAAAAAGTTGCATTTAAGCCTTAAATTATTGATCCTGTTGGGTGTTATATCCATTGCACTGATCAATCCTCAGGTTATTTTACACGGAAAAGAAATAATGATAGAACCGCTTTTATAAAGGTTTGTTCTGTACTTCATCATTGAGGTCTTCTTTTATTACACTTGGTTTAGGTTTCACATTGGCAAAAAAGAAATAAAAACACGTGATAAACCATCCTCCCCAAAATACATATCCACCACTATGAAATTTGCTGTTCATATATTTATGAGAGGTAGTAGTAAAATCGATATAAGTGTAAAACAAACCAAGTAAACCTACAATAAATACGATAAGGCTTACAATGACGAAATTTTTATAAGCATAATAACGCTTTGTAATATATAATATTCCAATTATCAACAATTGAATCACAAACACCACAAGAGCTGCTTTCCACCAAGTTTTTAATAAGGTATATTCTTTATATGCGAATGAAATACCAATCTTTCCAATAAATGACATTTTAGAAAGTAAAATTCCAGAAATAAGACTAATAACTGCCTGAAATAATATGATGTTGAGTATTTTTTTCATAGCGCTTTTTTTTATACTAATAAAATTAGACAAAAATATAACACAACTGTTATTTAATATAAAATATTGCTGAGGAATAAATGCATATTATAGCTATCTTTGTCAAAAATTATATAAATGAGTTCAGGAAGAGGAGCCAATAATAAAGGCAAAAGAGATGCGAGAAAAGCTTATTCTTCATCAACTGGTTCCAAGACAGGTGCTGGTAAGAATAAGCCTGTTGAAGAAAAAAAATACTTTAAAGGGAAACCTTTTGATAATAAATTTAAGAGTACAAAGCCTAAGACTTCTAAACCGGAGTCTGAAGATGTTCGCTTGAATAAATATATAGCAAATTCTGGTATTTGTTCCAGAAGAGATGCTGATTTATATATACAGTCCGGGAATGTAAAAGTTAACGGAGTTGTTGTAACAGAAATGGGGTATAAAGTAAAACCGACTGACGTTGTTAACTTTGACGGTTCAGTAGTGAATCCTGAAAAAAAAGTATATGTTTTGCTGAATAAGCCAAAAGGATTCTCCACTTCAGAAGAAGACTCAGCTACAAACTCTTACGATTTAGTTAGAAATGCATCCCCTTACGTATTAAAACCAATAGGGAGAATGGATAAAACAACAGTTGGATTGTTGTTGTACACCAATGACAATGAAATGATACAAAAGTTTACAAATGCTGCTCAGCGTTCTTCAAAATTGTATCAGGTATCATTGGATAAAAATCTGAAATATGAAGATCTTGAAAAAATACAGAATGGAGTATATGTAAAAGATCATAAGGTTTATGCAGAAGAAGTAAGCTATGTGGAAAACCAACCGAAAAGTGAAGTGGGAATTAAAGTAAAAACCTCTAATGTAAAAGTTGTGCGTGCCGTTTTCGAAACTTTAGGTTATGATGTGATCAAATTGGATCGTGTCATGTTCGCCGGATTAACAAAATGGGGTGTCACCAGAGGACAATGGCGCTTTCTTACAGAACAGGAAGTAATTAATTTAAAGAACAGTTAATAAAAAAAGCCTCAACATTGTTGAGGCTTTTTTATGATTTTAATAATTGAGTATTTGGTTGATTGTTCAATGTTTAATGGTAAATTAATACCAGTCTGCTTTGATACTATCAAAAATAGTATCGTGAATTGATATATTAATAAGTAATAATATTTAGAATAGGTGAAAAATTAGTCTTCATAACGATCTTTTTTAATACAATTCCCACCTGCTAACAAGAGACAGGTGAAAACTGTATTGTCTACTCTACTACTACTATTACTACTACTACTTACTTTAATAAAATCCTGACTGAGAACTGTTCTTACATTGAAGACAGTACTGTCATAAGATTGGAAAACTCTGTTTTATCCAGTTTTTACCAATTATTCCTGATAATCTTTGTACATATTCCATCCCCTGTACTTGGGTTTTGTTTTCGTAAGCCGGTATTCCGGACTACCGACCCCCGAAACAACATTTATATTTAGATTTGGTTATTCAATATTTCTACAGCTCCTGCAAGTATGATTGCCTGTGCTAAGCTTTTTTGATGCCCGTAAGCAAAAGCGATGGTTTTTGATTTTTTCCAGTTATTTGGAGTTCCGTCACTTGTGCTGTTGCTAACCAAGTAGCAGTTTATCAAAAAGACTCTTTCATCTTTTGTCAGATTTACGTCATTTGTTATGACACTGTTCAGATTATATTCGCCATCAATAATTCTTAATATATAAGATTTTACTATTGATCTATAACTAAAAGTATTGATTAGTGAAGTATCACTTGATAGTACTGTTTCAAACTCACTAATATTTATAGCATTGTAATCTTGTTCTTTTGCTATTGAGCGGAAAACAGCATTGTTAAGTGCATGATCCTGAAAACTTGCCAATGCTATAGGATTTGTCATTACCGCAGGTGCATTATAAGTATGTATTAGGTCTTTATAAAGAGTAGCTACATCTACTTGTGCCTGACTTGTTGTTTTTGACTGATAATCCATAGATTCTTGTGCCTGTTCATCATTTACATCACATGATGCGAATGCTAATGTTATTGCTACTGCATACAAATAAATTTTTTTCATCTCGTTTCGGTTTTTGAAATTTGTTTGTAAGCTGCCCGGGTAGCTCTTTTGTTATGTTTCTGTAACAAACTTAGATGCAAAATGCCGACTATGCAAAAACTTGTTGGGAAGAATTATAAATGTATGGGAAAAATCATAAATTGTATTGATTATCAATTGTTTATGATTCCATTTTTCTTGTTTAAGAAAAAATATAAATCGAATGGGAAAAATTATAAATTCAATTGATTATCAAGTGTTTGACTTTAGTTAAAATTCACTATTTTTGTATTAAACAAAAATCAAATGTTTTTATACAAAAGTAAAAACCTAATTTTTTGGGTGGCTTTACACAGTTTTTTATGGTGCATTCTTCCTGTTTTTGCTCAAAGTTCTTCTTTGGACACATTTTCTTATGAAAAACTGAACGATAAAATACAGGATGTAAACACAACTTCGCAAGAAAAACTATACTATATAGAGGCTTATTATAAAAAAGCAAAGAAAGATAATAATTATAATTATCAGATGAATGCTTTAAGAGAAAAGAAAAATCTTCTTGATGATGAGGCTATATTAGATGATATTGTAAAACAAATGGTAGCTATAGCTCATGAGTCTAACGATATAAAACTATTAGCCATGGCGTATGAAGATGTCAGTAACGTTGCCTTTCGAAAGCGAGATTTTCAACAAGCACTTGTATATGGCTTAAAATCAGAAGAATATTATAGTAAAGCAAATGATGAATATGGATTATATGCGATTAAATATAATCTCGGGTCTTTGTATTTTTATACTAATCAAATGGATAAAGCAAAGGTCTATTTTACGGCAACAGCTAATTACTATAATAAAAGAGAAGGGAATAACAATCTGTTAGGATATATAAGTAGTCTGTATAGCCTTGGAAAAGTAGGAATTGCACTTCACAGGACAGATACTGTAAATATTATTATGGAGCAGGCAATGGCTGCCACAGAATCTCTCACAACTAAAGCAGATATTGAATTTGAACAGGCTTATCTTAATTATGTTATTGGCGCCAATTATTATTTGCTGAAAGATTATACCAAGGCGGAACAAACCTTATTAAAGGCTTTATCAATAATAAAGGAAAATGCAGATTATACCAATGAACATCTGATCTATTTGTACTTAGGCAAGGTAGCTTGGGATACTGGAAAGAAAGAGAAAGCAATTGGCTATTTCAAAAAAATTGATGAATTTTTTACGCAGAAGACATTTTTAAATTATGATCTGAGAGAAGGTTATGACTATCTTATTGAATATTATAAAGAAAACGGTGATGCACACAATCAATTATTGTACACCGAAAAATTGATTTCACTAAACCGTATTTTTGAAAAAGAACAATATGAGTTGACAAATGCACTGCATTATCAAAATGAAAATAAAAAGCTGGAAGAATCAAAAGAAGTTTTACGTCAGAATTTATTAAATAATAAATTTAATTATACACTTTGGTTGAGTATGGCAGCAGTATTAATCTTATTATTGGTGTTATATGCTTACCGTCAAAATCTTCTCAAAACTAAACTTAGACAGAAATACGAACTAACGGTCAATAGATTTTCTAATAAAAGGGAGATTTCTAAAATGCCTGATCTTGTTGTAAAAGATGAAAAGATTACAGATGTGGTCAGTGCATCAGCATCACATATTGATGAGCATAAAAGAGGGGGTACTACAGAAGAAAGAATATTACTTGAGTTACAACAGCTGGAAGGAGAAAAATATTTCTTACAACCTATAAGTATGAAAGATCTTGCAGCTAAATTGAATACGAATACAACAACATTGTCGAAAATAATAAACAACAGTAAGCATCAGAATTTTAATCAATATATTAATCAGTTAAGAATCGATGAAGTTACGGATGATCTTTTGCATAAATCAAATCTACGCAAATTGAGTATTCAGGGATTAGCAGAGCAATACGGATTTGGTTCTGCTAAAAGCTTTAATACCGCATTTCAACAAAGAACGGGTATTCTGCCTTCCTACTTTATTGAACAATTGGAATTGGATGAACAAGGAAAGAAATAATATTTATAAAAAAAGACCGGTATTTTACCGGTCTTTTTTTATTGAGAAATCAATTATTATTCATCTTCTCTCCAATCAGCAATCTCTCTCTCGATTTCTTCTTTTGTTCTTCCTGATTTCTCTTGTAGTTTTCCAACTACTTCGTCAAATTTGCCTTCGGCATACACTTTGTCGTCATCGAACCAGTCTCCGTATTTTTGTTTTACAGCTCCTTTAATTCGGTTCCATTTTCCTTCTAATTCTAATCTGTCCATAGCATTGGGTTTTTAAGTTATAATATAAATTTACAAAAACTATTATCCCTAAACGAATCTATTGTTCTAAAAAAATGTTAATAAAAAAAACGCTTCTGATTTTCAGAAGCGTTTTTTAAAAGTATTGATGTTAAAAGATTTTATTTATTTTCTTTTCTTGGGCCAAATTCATCTACGAAGTTCTCATTTTCGACATAATCTTCTTTCATCAATCCGGCATAATCTACTTTTTTAGATTTGCCAATGCGACGTTGAAGCCCGTCAAAAATTGCATAGATAACCGGTACGATAACCAATGTAAGGAATAAGGATGATAACAGACCTCCAATGATTACAATAGCTAAACCTCTGTTCATATCTGCACCGTCTCCCTGAGCCATTGCAATAGGAATCATACCGATAACCATCGCAATAGTAGTCATAAGAATCGGACGCAACCTTGCGTGGTTGGCCGCCACTAAAGCAGCATTGGTGCTATCTCCGGCTTCCTTTCTATGATTGGCAAAGTCGACCAGAAGGATGGCATTCTTACATACCAGACCAATTAACATAATAATACCCAGAATAGTAAATATGTTTAAAGACGTATTGGTCAGTGCCATCAGTAAGAGAGCTCCAATGAAAGATAGTGGAACCGAGAAAATAACGATAAACGGAGTAGCAAAACTATCATATAAAGCAACCATTACAAGGTATACTAAGATGATTGCAGCTGCAAGAGCATACCCCAAGGTACCGAAACCTTCTTCCTGATTTTCCATATCACCACCCCATACATAACCAACACCTGGTTTTTTCTCCAATTTAGAGAATTTACTTTCCCATTCAGATGCAATGGTTCCCAAAGGACGTCCAATGGTTTGTGCCTGAACAGAAACAGATGGAGCTTTATCTCTTCTTTCCAGTAATGACGGACCAGAATCATACGTAACTGTTGCGAATTGTTCTAATTTTACCTGTTGTCCGAATGAATTGGTGAATTTTAGATTTTTTACATCATCGATAGAACTTCTTCCTTGTTCACCATATCTAATATTAATATCATATTCATACTCTCCGGCACGGAATTTACCATCCGTATTACCGCTGAATGCAGTCTGCATCGTCATACCTACAGAAGAAAGATCCAATCCTAAACTGGACATTTTATCACGGTCAACTTTAACGTTTATTTCCGGATTACCGTCTTCTGAAGTTAATTTAATTTCAGAAGAACCTTCTACTTTACGTAACTCATCTGCTGCTTTTTTAGCAAATTCCATTGCATCTTCCATAGTCGATGCGGTAACTGTCAGCATTAATGGAGAACCTTCAGAACCCATCATACCTACTGGTACTGTTTTTACTTTTGAACCGATAAGTACTTTTTCAAGATCTCGTTTCAGTTTAGCCGAGAATACTTTTGTAGATTCTGATCGCAGTTTTTTGTCTACTAAGATGACCTGAATTTCTGATTTGTATTTACTTCCTGTTACCGCTCCCATACCATCACTTGATTGACCTACTGTAGTAATCATTCGTTCTACTTCCGGTAATTTACTGATGTAGGCTTCTGCTTTTTGTGTTGTGAAATTAGTATTCTCAATAGAAGCATCTTTATCTAATTCTAACTGCACAAGAAATTCACCTTTATCTGATTGAGGGAAAAATTCTCCTCCGACAAATCCCATTCCTACTAAAGACAGGGATCCGAAGAACAAAATAATAACAATTATAAGTGTGATGATTTTATTCTTTGCAGATTTTAAACACCAGATCAGTAAGTTAGAGATAGAATGTGTAAAAGCAGTCAGACCTCTTTCAAAGCCATGTATTATTTTTCCGAAAAATGAATGAGAACTGATGTGCTCAATAACTCCGAATCTGGAGAATAACCATGGAACAACGGTAAAAGATACTAATAATGATAACATAGTTGCAAACATTACAGTAACACAGAATTGTGTAATAATGTTGGAAACTAAACCGGTACTCATTGCAATCGGTAAGAATACAACGATAATTACTAATGTAATAGCTGTAACGGTAAATCCGATTTCTGAAGCACCGTCATAGGCCGCCCGTATCTTGTTTTTCCCCATTTCCATGTGGCGGTGAATGTTTTCAATAACCACAATCGCATCATCCACAAGAATACCTACAACCAGAGATAATCCTAATAATGACATAAGGTTTAAGGTATATCCCATTAGATATAGCCCGATAAAGGTAGCGATCAAAGACAGTGGAATAGCCACCATTACAATCACTGCATTTCTTAAACTGTGCAGGAAGAAAAGCATAATAATACCAACCAGTACAATCGCAAGGAACAAATCGAACATTACGTTATTTGCCGCACTAAGTGTATAATCAGATGAATCATTTGCGATAGTTACCTTAACACCTGCTTTTGCATAATCTTTCTCAATAGTCTCAATGGTACTTTTTACCAATTCACTTACTGCTACAGCATTAGCATCAGTTTGTTTTTTAACCTGAAGAATGATAGTGTTTTGTTGATCTAAACGGGCAATCTTCTCCACTTCTTTTTCACCATCCTGTACGTCAGCAATATCGCTAAGTCGAATTTGTATTCCTTCTTTTGTAGATATTACCAAATTTCTTAATTCTTCAACAGATCGGTACTTTCCGGAGAGACGAATTAAAGTTTGTTTGTCCTTAGTTTTTACGTTTCCTGTTGGGAAGTCAAGGTTAGAAGCTAAAATAATTTGCTGTACCTGAGGTAAACTTAATCCGTAACCTTCCAGTTTTTTAGGATCAATACTTACCTGTATTTCTCTTTCTCTACCACCTACTAAATCTACTTGTGCTACACCATTGATACGTGAAAATACGGGTTGGATTTTTTTGTCCAACAGATCGTAAAGTTCTTTTTCTGTTAGCTTACTGGTGATACTCAGTGTCATAATAGGCATATCATCTAAAGAGAATTTGCTCAAAGACGGTGGATCTACATCATCAGGTAAATCTTTAAGAATGGCATTGATCTTACGCTGGGCATCATTCAATGCATAATCAGCGTTTGCTTCCGGTGTAAGGTTGATCATTACAATAGAAACACCTTCATACGATTTTACTTCTATTTTTTTGACGTTTTCCAGTGATGATACAGCGTCTTCTATTTTCTTAGAGACTGTATTTTCAATCTCAGAAGGAGAGGCACCCGGATATATAGTGGAAACCGTTAATACATTTACTTCAAACTTAGGAATCAACTCATAACTCAGCTGACTATAACTGAAAATCCCTCCTAAGGTCAGTATGATAAAGAGTACAATAATTATACTCGGGCGTTTTATTGATATTTCAGATATTTTCATAATCTTATTTTCGAGGGATTATATTTATTTGATAATAGAAACTGGTGTTTCATTAAGCAGATTTATTTGTCCGCTTGTAACTACTTCGTCACCGTCTTTTATCCCGCTCAGGATTTCAACAAAGTCTCCAAAGTTTCTTCCTGTAGTTACTTTTGTCAAATAAGCTACGTTATTTTTAACAACAAAAACTTCGTTCGTACTCACGCTACCTACAAAGGCTGAGCGAGGTACCACAAGTATTGGAGTATTGGTATTGCTGGTAAATATTGCTGTACCGTACATGCCGGCTTTAAGTTCATTATTACTGTTGTTTTGTATTTCTATTTCAACAGGGAAATTTAATGAACCATCTGCTTTAGGAGCGATAAAAGTTACTTTTCCATTGAACTCCTTGTCAGGATATACACTTGCTTTTACCTTAATTTTCTGCCCGACTTTCAAACCTGCTACATTATTTTCATCTACATTTACTTTTAACTTCAAAGTAGAAACATTCACCAATTCAAATAATGGAGTTCCCGGAGATACATAGGCACCCGGCTCTACCTGTCTTGAATTGATAATACCGCTGATAGAAGATCTTACAGAGGCATCAGAAGAGGTAAGTTGAGCACTTTTAAGGCTGTTTTTTGCGTTTTCTAATTGTAATTTAGCCTGATCTAATTGTTGTTTTGTAACACCACCCGTTGCGAAAGCACTTTCATATCTTGCTGCGTCTGCCTGTGCATTTTTATATGCTGCCTGAGCATTCTGTACATTGACATTAAGCTTGTCGCCATCGATAACGGCTAATGTTTGTCCGGCTTTAACAAAAGAACCTTCGTCAACAAGTACACGAACGACTTTTCCTGCTGTTTCTGCAGATATCATCAATTCCTGTTTTGGATAAAAAGTACCATTTGTTATATAATCTGCATTTATTTCCTGATACGTAACTTTTTGGGAACGAACCGCAACCGATTCATTTTTCTCAGCTACAATAGCTGTTTCCGCAGCATTCTTAGCTTTATTTTTATTTAAAACATATACGATCCCTGCAATTGCTACAATAAGAACGATACCTGTTATGACAATTTTTTTCATATTTCGAGTTAGTTATTTATTAATGATTTTAGTTCACCTTTTGATTTTATTAACTGGATTTCCGCCAGTTTATATTTTAGTAAAGCATCCGTATAATTATTCTGAGCATCAGCATACGCAGTTTCCGCATCTAATAAGTCCGTCAGCGTTGCCAGTCCGTTATTATAGTTATTCTGAATATTTTCTAAAACTTCTTTTGCCAGATCAACATTGGTCTTTTGAGAATCAATAGTTAATAAACTGTTGTTGATCTGTGTTTTTGCATTTTCAAGATCCAAACTCAGTGCAAGTCTTGTTTCCTCCAGCTCAACCTGAGCTTTCTCGATAGCTACATCTGCCTGTCTCACTTTTGATCTTGTAGAAAACCCGTTGAAAACAGGTATGCTTAAATTGAGACCAATAGCAGAGAAACTTGACCAGTATGTTCCATCAGCAGGTTTTGAAAACCATGGGAAATCAGAACCTAATCCCAAATAACCAAAGCTTCCTCTCAATGATAAGGTTGGGTAATACTCTGCTATTTTAGATTTTTTGTCTAACTCTAATAATTCATTTTGTTTTTCTAATACCAATATCTCAGTTCTGTTGTCAATAGTTGTATTTTCATCTACAAATACATGAGCAGAAATTTCAAAGGTGTTGTCGGGCATCACAATAGGTGTCTGTATCCCCATTCCTATCATGAACTTTAAACTGTTTTCTTGTAATTGAAGCGCATTTTTTGTTTGAGTAATATTGGCTTCAAGATTATTTTTAGAAACCAGCATACGATCCAAATCAATCTTTTTAGCAAGTCCGTTTTCATACAATCCTTTTATTACATCAGCTGTTTTGGAAGTGCTTTCGTATTTTATTTCTATTGTCTTTAATTGCAGTTTGGTTTCATACACCTGATAGTAGGCATTGGCAACTTTTTCAATTACCTGCTCTTCTGTTAGTGTGTTATTAATCTGATAAAACTCTCTGGTAGTTCTGGCAGCCTTTAACCCTGTAAAAACGGCCTGATTAAAAATTTGCTGATCCAGATTAGCCGATGCAGTTGATTGCCAGGGCTGCCCGAACGGTACTAAAATTGTTGTACCTGGTTGTCCAAGAATATCTCCGGGTAAAGCACTTTTCTGGAGTATCGCATTGTATGTTAGATCCCCGGAAACAGTGATTTGGGGTAATGCCATAGCACGTACTTCAGCAATTTTATGCTCACTGTTTTGTATGTCGAGCTTTGCTTTGACAGCATCTGCTTTATTGGCCAAAGCGTATTCAATAGCATCTTTAAGACTCAGTTGCTCTTGAGCTTGCGCAAACACTCCTAACAATAGTGTGGCAAGAATGGTTAATTTGTATTTCATTGAATGGGACGTTATTTATTTAATATTTGCTCTAATTTTTTCAATCCTTTTTCAGTAACTATAGCTCTTAAATGATATTCCAGAAATTCTGCATCCACTTTTTCTAAGGGAAAAACCTCGACCGGAAAAAGCTTTTCATCGCATAGATTTGCCGTAGTCACAAAGAAAAACCTGCCTACCAATTCTATATCAATCTCTTTTCTGTAGTAGCCGGTTTCTAATCCTCTTCTTAAGTTTTCGAGGATAGTTTCATCGAATTGCTCATATCTTTTCTGATTTAATTTTTCCGTTACTTTAGGATAGTACTTAATGAGTTCGTACATCAAGCGGGTTTGCAATTCGGGGGACAAAATATTTTTAAAAGCCGACCTTACGTCAAAAAGCTCACTGATTACATCATCACTGTTTTCAATAATTTTTTCAACCTTTCCCAATGCCACATCATAAAAATATTCAACAGAGGCTTCTACCAAATCAGGTTTTGACTGATAATGCAGGTAGATTGTCTTCTTGGAAATCCCCATTTCTTTTGCTATATCATCCATTGTTACTGCTCTGAATCCTCTGTGGATGAACAATTCGGATGATTTTTGTAAAATCTGATTTTCCATTTTGTTTCTAATTTCGACTGCAAATGTAGTCAGGAAACTTTTAAAACCAAAAAAGTTTCCAAAGTTTTTTTAAAAAATTAACCAATTCGTAAAATTGGTTTACATTTGTCTTTCTTTTTAAATATAATAAAATCAAATGCGAACCATTTCAGGATATAAAGAGATAATAGCGGACTATATTGAAAATCTTCAAATAAATAAAAAACCCGATGAATTGTATGACCCGATAAAATATATTTTGTCTTTAGGTGGTAAACAGTTGCGTCCGGTACTAACCTTATTTGCAGCAGAGATTTTTGGAAGTGATTATCAAAAAGCCATTCATGCAGCAAGTGCTATTGAATTGTTTCATAATTTTTCTTTGATTCATGATGATATTATGGATGACGCACCTTTGAGAAGAGGGCATCAGACGGTACATGAAAAATGGAATGTGAACACAGGTATTCTTTCAGGGGATGCGATGTTGATTTTAGCCTATCAGTATTTTGAAAACTATGAACCAGTTATCTTTAAAGAATTGGCAAAGCTTTTCAGTAAAACAGCATTGGAAGTTTGTGAAGGACAGCAAATGGATATTAATTTTGAAGAGAGAAACGATGTGTCAATCGATGAGTATATTACCATGATTGAGTATAAGACGGCTGTTTTGGTTGGAGCAGCTTTGCAAATGGGGGCTATAGTTGCCGAAACATCTGAAGATAATAAGAAAAGAATCTATGATTTTGGCCGTTGGCTTGGCATTGCTTTTCAGCTACAGGATGATTATCTTGATGCTTTTGGGGATATGGCTACTTTTGGTAAAAAAATAGGAGGGGATATTCTGGAAAACAAGAAAACATATCTCTACCTCATGGCGTTGATAAAAGGAACTAAAGAGGAAAAAGAACGATTGTTGGAATTGTTTTCTGTAACTGATGTCCCTGAAGAAGAAAAAATAAGCATTGTGAAAAATATTTTTGAAAATACGAAAGCAACTGTAGAAATTCAGCAGCAAATTAAAGATTATACACAAAGAGCGTTAGAAGTTTTGGAAAGTTTAAACATAGAAAACACCCATAAAGAAGAGTTGCGAACATTTGCTCTTAATTTAATGGATCGCAAAGTGTAATGGAACAATCGGTTGCGTTTTTAAAAGAAAAATTAGTTGAACCTCACTTTATAAAACAGCTGATAGATCAGATAAATAAAGATTTTTACAGAGCAACACAAATAGAAGCTGTCCCTTTAGAAGCAACAGTTCATGAAATTGTTGTAAATGTAGAAATAGCTCTGAAAGAAATTATCCATAGAGATGCATCTAAAATCAGTACACTTCTTTATTTGGTTGATGTTCCTGAAATTGAAGTAGAGCAATATTTAAGTACTACTACCGAAAACTTACTTTCGGTAGTTACTTTTCTTATCCTCAAGAGAGAATTTCAGAAGGTTTATCTTAGAAATAAAATCTTATAAATGGCATCCATGCCTGATTATAAACAAAATTATCTTTATCATAAAGGATATTATAGCGTACACCAACTGTAAGTCCGTTCATAGAATATCCGGCTCCTAAAAAGATAGCGGTATTCCAGAAATTATCTTCCATTCGGTCTCTTCTCCATATGTCTGTATAATACACATCATAGGTATTGTTTACTCTTAACTGTTCAACTTCAGCAGAAAGTTGAATTTCAGGAATGGGATTATAGAGTCCGATAACATTAATTCCGTATGAGAGACTTTCGTAGTATCCTTTTGATTTTAAATAATTAAACTGTAATCCGGTACCTACTGCAAATTGGTTGTTAAATTGATAAATAGCACTGGGTGCGACCATCACATCTGCAAAACCGTCACCAAAACTCAGTCCAAGTCCTCCTCCAAAGCGAACATTTCTCCAAAAATAGTTTTTATAGCTGTTGTCGAAATCATAGTTTCGATCTTCATTTTGACTATTTGCGGTAACGCCAGATAATAGAAAACCGGTGGAAATTAAACACGAGAATAGGAGTTGTTTCATAAAAGAGTCGTTTTAAAAAGCTAAAATACTAAAATTGAATAGTAATCCTTCTTATTTGGATGCATAAAAGAATAATTTATGAATACATTAACCAAAAGATATCATTGTTTTTATCAGAAGAACAAGTGTAAATTTACTACAAATATTTAAATCGTTTTGTATTTGAGAAAAATAACTGTTTTGAGGATATTGTGTTGGATTTAAGCAAGTTTATGATGATTTGTAAACATCTTTTTTTACAAATCATGTAAAAAAAAAACCTTATATATACGTTCAGAGCTATAAATTCGGAGTAAAAAAGTGTAAAAAACAATATAACTGTTAAAAAAAGAGGATTTCATGTTTTGCTGGCTCTTAATTCTGAAAAATAATATAACAAAACTCAGTAAAAGATTGTTTAATTTTCATAAAGTATCGTATTTTTGTAGGAAAATTTTTTTAAACAAAAAGGTCTTTAGACAAAATTATGGATAGGTTTTCCTTTTTAAACGCGGCACATACCGCATTTTTCGCAGAATTATACGATCAGTACTTAGTAAGTCCTGACAGTGTAGAGCCAAGCTGGAGAAGTTTTTTTCAAGGGTTCGATTTTGCAAACGAATACAGTGATGGTTCAGGTTTTTCTGATAATAGTGCAGATAACGGATCTTCATCTCTGGCGATTCAAAATCTTCAAAAAGAGTTTGCAGTACTAAAGCTGATCGATGCATACCGTACAAGCGGACATCTGTTGACTAAAACAAATCCACTTAGAGAGCGAAATGTAACAGCACCGGATCTTTCGATTGAAAAATTCGGATTGTCTCAGGCAGATCTGAATACTAAATTTGATGCAGCCAAATCAATTCAGTTACCAACAAGTACACTACAGGAGATCATCAATCATCTGGATAAAGTTTACTGCGCTTCTACAGGAGTTGAGTTTGTGTACATACCAAATGATGAAAAAAGAAACTGGGTAGCAAAATATTTTGAATCAAAAGCTAACGGATTTGATGCCGAACAGCGTAAATATATTCTGGAAAAATTAGTAGAAGCAGCAGCTTTCGAGAATTTTTTTCAAACTAAATATGTAGGGCAAAAGCGTTTTTCTTTGGAAGGGCTTGAAGCTACAATTCCAGCATTAGATGCCATGATTGATGCAGCGGCGGATGCTGGAGTTGAAGATGTTGTATTAGGAATGGCTCACAGAGGGCGATTGAATGTATTGGCTAATATTTTTCAAAAACCGGCTCAAAACATCTTTACAGAATTTGATGGAAAAGATTATGCAGATGTATCTGATTCTTTTGATGGAGATGTAAAATATCATCTTGGATATACTTCTGAAAAAATAACTCATACAGGCAAAAAAGTACAGCTAAACTTGGCGCCAAATCCGTCCCATCTCGAAACAGTTGGTGCTGTTTTGGAAGGAGTTGCCCGTGCTAAACAGGATAAATATTTTGCAGATCAGTTCTCAAAAGTATTGCCTGTCTGTTTGCATGGAGATGCCGCTATTGCCGGACAGGGAATTGTATATGAAATTGTACAGATGTCTAAACTTCGGGGATATCAGACTGCAGGAACAATACATGTAGTATTGAATAATCAGGTTGGATTTACAACCAGCAATAAAGATGCACGTTCAGGTGTATATTCTACAGACATTGCAAAAGTAGTGTCAGCTCCGGTGGTACACGTCAATGCTGATGATACAGAAGCTGCTGTCAGTGCTTTTCTGTTTGCCCTTGCTTACAGAATGGAGTTCAAAGAAGATGTATTCATCGATTTGGTAGGATACCGTAAATACGGACACAATGAAGGAGATGAACCACGTTTTACACAACCTATTCTATATAAATTGATTTCAAAGCATGAAAATGCACGAAATATATACAATGCAAGATTGCTTGAAGAAAAAGTGGTTACGCAGGATTATGTAAAAGGTTTGGAAGATAAATACAAGTCAATTCTTGAAGAAAATCTGGAAATAGCAAAAGCAAATCAAAAAGCAGTTGTTATTCCGTTTATGCAGAAAGAATGGCAGGGATATAATATCGCTGACAGCAAAAGAATGTTGCAGACTTTTGATACAAAAGTGTCAAGAGAATTGTTGGATGACGTTGCCGAAGTAATTACAAAATTACCGGAAGACAAAAAATACATCAGTAAAATAGCCCGTCTTATAGGTGATCGTTACAAGATGTATTTTGAAAATGATAAATTAGACTGGGCGATGGGTGAGCTGTTGGCTTACGGAACATTGATCTCAGAAGGGTATGATGTGCGTTTTTCAGGACAGGATGTTCAGAGAGGGACTTTTTCTCACCGCCACGCAGTAGTAAAATCAGAAGATACAGAAGATGAATACATTGCATTGAACCATTTAAAATCTCAAAATGGGCAGATGCGTATTTATAACTCTTTATTATCAGAATATGCGGTTTTAGGCTTTGAATACGGATATGCATTAGCAAATCCAAAAGCTTTGACTATATGGGAGGCTCAATTTGGAGATTTCTTCAACGGAGCTCAGATTATGGTAGATCAATATATTTCTGCTGGAGAAGATAAATGGGGAAATCAAAACGGATTGGTGATGTTATTGCCTCACGGTTATGAACATCAGGGAGCAGAACATTCATCTGCACGATTAGAGCGTTTTCTACAGTTGTGTTCTTCTCACAATATGTATATTGCTAACGCGACTACACCCGCAAATCATTTTCATTTATTGAGAAGACAGTTGGTTACTGATTTTAGAAAACCGTTGATCGTCTTTTCTCCAAAAAGCTTATTGCGCCACCCGGAAGCAACTTCTTCTATTGAAGATTTTACAAGTAAAGAATTCCAGATGGTGATAGATGATCCTAAAGTGGAGGATAAAAAATCAGTAAAAACACTGGTGTTTGTATCGGGTAAATTTTATTATGACTTACAGGCAGAAAAAGAAAAAGCAGGAAGAGAGGATATCGCTTTTGTTCGTTTAGAACAGTTATTTCCATTGCCTGTTGAGCAGTTAAAAGAAATAATTGCCTCTTATCCGAATGTGGATGATTATGTATGGGCTCAGGAAGAACCAAGAAATATGGGTGCTTACGGATTTATGTTGATGAATTTTGATTTGGTAAAATTGCGTCTGGCTTCTCCGGTTGCTGCTTCAGCTCCGGCTGCAGGTAGTTCGGTACGCTCAAAAGCACGTTATGCACATGCCATTGCTATGGTTTTTAATAAAGACTTAAAATAATAAATCTAATAACAATATTAAAAGAAATACAGATGAGTGTCTTAGAAATGAAAGTTCCATCACCAGGTGAATCAATTACAGAAGTAGAAATTGCAACCTGGTTAGTAAAAGACGGAGATTATGTAGAGAAAGATCAGGCGATTGCTGAAGTTGATTCTGATAAAGCTACGTTAGAATTGCCTGCAGAAGCAAGCGGGATTATTACTTTAAAAGCAGAAGAAGGGGATGCGGTTGCAGTCGGTCAGGTTGTTTGTTTGATTGATACAAGTGCTGCAAAACCATCTGGTGAGACAGATTCTGAGGCTCAGAAAGAAGAAAAGGCTGCTGAAGCACCTGCAAAAGAAGAAGCACCTAAAAAAGAAGAAGCACCTAAAAAAGAAGAGGCTCCTAAAACGGAAACGTATGCAACGGGAACTGCCTCTCCTGCAGCTAAGAAAATATTAGATGAAAAAAATATAGAGTCGGCATCTGTAAAAGGAACCGGTAAAGACGGTCGCGTAACTAAAGAAGACGCTATCAATGCAGTGCCTTCTATGGGAACACCAACAGGGGGACCAAGAGAGACAGAGCGTAAAAAAATGTCTATGTTGCGTAGAAAAGTAGCGGAACGTTTGGTAGAAGCAAAAAATACTACTGCAATGCTGACTACTTTTAATGAAGTAAATCTTACTGAGGTAAACAAGCTAAGAAGCGAATTTAAAGACGCATTTAAAGCTAAACACGGTGCTTCTTTAGGATTTATGTCTTTCTTTACAAAAGCGGTTACAAGAGCATTACAATTATTCCCGGATGTGAATTCAATGATTGACGGACAGGAACAGATTAAATTCGATTTTGCGGATATCTCTATTGCAGTTTCTGGACCAAAAGGTTTAATGGTACCTGTAGTACGCAATGCAGAATTACTTTCTTTCAGAGGAATAGAGGCTGAAATCAAGCGCTTGGCAACAAGAGCACGTGACGGACAGATTACTGTAGATGAAATGACAGGCGGAACGTTTACCATTACCAATGGTGGTGTATTTGGATCTATGTTATCTACTCCGATTATCAATCCTCCTCAATCAGGAATTCTTGGAATGCACAATATAATTGAGCGCCCGGTTGCTGTAAATGGTCAGATAGTAATTGCCCCGATGATGTATATTGCTTTATCATACGATCACAGAATCATTGACGGACGAGAGTCTGTAGGTTTCTTGGTGGCTGTAAAAGAAGCTTTAGAAAACCCTGCGGAATTATTGATGAATAACGATCCTAAAAAGGCATTGGAGTTATAATATAAAACGTATTATTATAAATACTTAAAGCGACGAAAGTAATTTCGTCGCTTTTTTTTAATTATTATTAAGGAAAGTAGAGTCTATATGCAAATAATAGGGCAACGTTACTATGTGTATTGATTATGGTATGCTTTTTGTTGTTATAATTATTTAGAATCATTATAAAATTGATTTACTTACCTACTATAATTTAACTTATCATTTTTAAATATGGCCTTTAAATATATAGAAATTGAGAGGGTTGAAAAACTTACCAAAAAAGAGTTTATCGAAAACTATTATAAGCCTCAAAAACCTGTAGTAATTACAAATCAGATCGAAGATTGGCCTGCTTTTTCAAAATGGAATTTCCAATTTCTAAGAGAAGTAGCAGGGGATAAGATCGTTCCGTTATATGATAGTAGGAAAACCGATTATACCAAAAAAGTAAACGAACCTGATTTCACAATGACGATGTCTGAATATATAGACATTCTGGAAAAAGGACCAACTGATTTGCGTATTTTCCTCTATAATCTGATGAAAGATGTACCTTCATTGAAATCTGATATGAAATGGCCGCAATTAGGGCTGAGATTGATAAAAAGTCTGCCTCTGGTTTTCTTTGGTGGTCAGGATGCTAAAGTTTTTATGCATTATGATATTGATTTTCCGAATATTTTCCACATTCATTTTGAGGGAGAAAAGCAATGCGTCCTTGTTGATCCAAAGGAAACTAAATATATGTACAGGCTTCCTTATTCATGGATTTGCAATGAGGACATTGATTTTGATAATCCTGACTTTGAAAAATTTCCGGCACTTAAAATGATTAAGCCTTATATCACTAAGTTACAGCATGGAGAAATGTTATACATGCCTGAGGGTTGGTGGCATTATATGAAATATCTGACACCCGGATTTTCATTGAGTTTACGCTCACTTGCCGGAAGACCGGCTAATCTGCTTAGAGGATTGGCTAATGTAGCTGTTATCCGTTATTATGATAACTGGATGCGTAAGAGAAAGGGACAATCCTGGCTTGATTATAAAGATGCTGAATCCATTCGCAGGACGAATGAACTGATGAATAAATAAAAACAACAGAGGCTGTCACGATATATCGGGCAGCCTCTGTTGTTATATATAAATTTTGTATCCTTTGCGGATTATCGTTTTAGATTTTTCAAACTCATAGGACGGATTGTTTTAATGTTCTTAATCTCGTTTCTGTTGATTTTGATAAAATTTCTTTTGTTGCTAACTGATTTTGCAGGTCTGTTTTGTTGGTTTTGCTGTGTTAAATCAATTCCGGCATTTCCATTAAAAGTAACTACTAAAGTGTTGCCCCCAAAGGCTGTGTTTGCTGAAAATGCTACAGTCCCTGCCTGTTCATCAATAGAAGTATATTTTATGGTGCCTGTTGCTAAAACATTTTCAAATTGTTCTGTTCCAGCTGCAGCGACAACTATTCCTTCTAAAGTTGAGTTAGTCGCAGTAGGTATTTCAAACGTAGCACCACCTTCATTATTAACGATTTCTGCAGGTGTGTCAAAACGGTAAACAGCTGCTACTGTTAACTGGCTTAAATCATTGTTGTCTATCGTATACGATTCCCAAACAGCAACAACATCCGTTTGTGTTTCATCTGTATAATAAACCCCTACAAAATCAAGGATATGGTAGTTGGCAACATATTCATTACCGTTTAAAACAACATTACCTTCTCCTGGCTCAATATCAATAATCGGACCTCCCGGTTCTTCCGGACCTTCTCCTGTTACAATTAATTGTCTTGGGGCACTGTCAGCAGCACCTTGTAATTTTGCTACAACAGTATAGGTACCATTTGCAGTAGGCTTATAGTATCTGCCCTGAATAGGTGCGTTATTTACATAATATGTAGCCAAATCGGTTACATTTCCTCCATTAAGAAAAGAAGTGAATTCTACAGTTGAACCCAATGCAATTTCATATGAACTGATGTGTAGTACCAGCTGATCTGGTGCAGGTTCTACTATTGGGTCATTATCCGTAGGGATAATTGGATTTCCATTTGAATCTACCGGATAGGTCAATTTAGCGTCATCGTCATTACAAGCTGTAAATACAGTCAGCGATAACATCAATACAGATAGAAAAGTAAAAATTTTTTTCATGTGAAATTTCTCCATTAATTTAAAAGAAACTAAAGTATTATTAAAATTTCATTAATACAAGTACTTTAATGAATTTTCTTTACTTATTAACTGTTATTACTGATGAAGGAATTTTTTATTAATTCTGCTGGAGGCCAATAGGGAAGCAAAGAAGCCTAAAATAAAGAGTGTACTTAGAACTACTATTATATTGTATTGTCTTATTTTTACGGGATAGGGCAGATTATCAGAGATATATATGATAGGATAATGCTGTTGTATATAAGTGATGAACAGTCCTAATATCAAGCCAAAAATAGCACCGCCAATAGCGAGTATCAAACCCTGAAAAAGAAAAATATTTTTAATGGAGCGAATAGATAATCCTAAGTCTGAAAGGGTTTTTAAATGAGGTTGTTTTTCCAGAATGATCATGATTAATGAGCCTGTCAGACAAAATAAGGTCACAATAATCACCAGTGTAAAGATAAGGTAAATAGCAAGGCTTTCTGTTTTGAGCATTTTAAACAGACTTTCGTTTATCTGAGCTCTGTTTTTATACATAAGTTGGTCGCCAAAAATAGATTGCAATTCCTTAATTACTTTTTGTTCTTGTGCTGTTTCTTTTAACCTAAATTCAAGAGACGAATAACGATTGCTTTCCCAATTCAGCAAACTCTGTCCAACATGAATGTCAGTAAAAATATATTTAGCATCGGTTTCTATATTTCCCAAGCTATATATGCCTGATGTGTATAAAGGAATTTTGTTATAAGCTTCGTCTGGTGTAGAAATCATCCCTTCTCCGGGTTTCATCGCAAGGACTTCTAACAGATTATCATTGGAATACATCCCCATTGATAAAGATTCGGCTAAAAGATTTCCCACAACTGCCTGATTGGTGTGCGGCATAAGCCAGTTGCCTGCGGATATGGCGGTATTAATATCTGTGACGTCAGTATAAGTAGAATCAACAGCCTTGATAACGGCTACAACCTGTTTGTTGTTAAATGTAAATACAACCCGTTCTTCTACAACAGGCACGTGTGCTTCAATATCTTCAATCACTTCTAATCTGGAAAACTGATCCTTACTGACCAAAAAGGATTTTCCTTTTTCAGGTAATGCGATAAGATCCGGATCCATAGCATTTGTAAAGGATAGAGAATAATCTTCGAGTCCGCTGAAGACAGATGAAACGACAAACAAAGCCATGCTGCTGACAATAATTCCAAGAGCTGCGATTCTTGAAATTATATTAATTGCTTTGGTTTTGCTTTTACTAAAAGCATACCTTCTGGCTATGTAAAAAGTCGTGTTCAAGGATTATTTTTTCTTTCTTCGAATTAATAACTCTCTGTTTTCGATTGGGTTTTCTTCTCCTTTTAAGGCTGTATCAATTTTTTCAATGTAATCAAGACTGTCATCGATATAAAAACTCAGGTTAGGTACTTTTCGTAACTGATTCTTTACACGCTGTGCCAAATCATGTTTGATCAGCGGAGCATTTGACTGAATAGCTTTTAGTAATTCAGCTCCTTTATCAACCGGAAAAATACTTAAATATACTTTTGCAATGGACAAGTCCGTTGTTACAGAAACTTTTGATACTGAGATGATCAAGTTAGAAATACCGTTTTTTCGTACCTGTCCCTGAAGAATATCTACAAGATCTTCCTGCAATAAGGCACCCATTTTTTTTTGTCTGTTTGTTTCCATAGTGCAAAAATACAAATTTCATACTGATATCCTTATCTTTGTTTTTGTTATAAATATATTTAAAATGAAAAAAATAGAGCATATCGGTATTGCTGTAAAAAGTCTGGAAACTTCAAATCCTTTATTTGAAAAACTATTTGGAGCAGCTCCCTATAAAGAAGAAGAAGTAGCATCTGAAGGAGTGAAGACTTCTTTTTTTATGAACGGGCCTAACAAAATTGAATTGCTGGAAGCGACAAATGAAGAAAGTCCTATCGCTAAATTTATAGCGAAAAAGGGAGAAGGTATTCATCATATTGCTTTTGATGTAGAAGATATTATTGTTGAAATGGAACGGTTAAAAGGAGAAGGATTTATTATTTTAAACGATATTCCTAAAAAAGGTGCTGATAATAAATTAGTTGCATTTTTACACCCTAAAACCACTAATGGTGTCCTGATAGAACTGTGTCAGGAAATCAGATAAAAATCAAAAAAACTTTAAAAAAGCCTTGCGAATTCAGAATTTCTACTGTAATATTGCACTCGCTAACGATAAGTAGCCGGTCCTATAGCTCAGTTGGTTAGAGCACCTGACTCATAATCAGGTGGTCCCTGGTTCGAGCCCAGGTGGGACCACACCTTAAAACCCTTGTATATCAAGGGTTTTCTTGTTTTTATACTTTTCCTTTTTTATATTTACAACTCATTTACTACCATAAAAAGTAACTTTTTGCAACAAAAATGCAAGTGAAATGCAAGTAGATTTTATATAAAAAATGAAAATGCAACTGAACTATGACTATCAAATTCCTTTTAAAAAAATCGGATTCTAATGAATTTGGTTTTCCTATCATAATAAAGGTTTCACATACTCAGATAAGAAGAGAACGTGAAATTGGTCGTGCATTGCTTAGTGATTGGGATGTGAAAACAAGTTTGTATTTAGAAACTCATCCTGAATATCATTCATTGATGCCGGCATTATTAGATTTAAAGATCAAGGCCAGTAAAATATTATCACAGTATCTTACAGATTCTGATTAAATTATATCATTAATAATACCAGTTAAGGGTATTATAGAAAATACCAGAAAAAATGTTTAAAGAAGAATCAAACATCGCTACAAGGAAAAGAAAGAAGTAGTAATAAAGTCTTTTAAACGGATTAATGAGGTGATGAAGTCAACCGAAAAGCAAAAGGAGCGAAAACAGTTTGATTGGGGATTTTTGTTTCTTCAGATGCTGCCTGTAATTATTATGATAATTTTTTGTATAAGATTTGGAAAAGATAGTAGGTGATAAATTTTATAATAAATAATAAAATAAGTTTGTTGCTATTGTTAATATATATTTATATATTCGATTTTTAACCTATAGTGTATAAAATATGAAAAAATTATTAATGCCTTTAGCCGTATTAGCCATTGGAACAACAACATTAACAGCGAGTAATTCAATACTTGATTTAAAGGCAAATAATTCAATGATGGATCAAACACCAGACTTTGAAGGCAGAATGTGGTATAAAATTACTGTAACAGGAGTGTACAGTCAAAATTTTGGGATCATCTCTCAGTACACAGCCCACACAGAAGTAAAATATTTAAGTTCAGCAGAATTAGATATCCGTAAAGAAGATTTAAAGAGTCAGTACCCTGATAATCTTTTTAACGGAACTGGATACAGATATTTTGTGACATCCGAATGGACACTTCGCCCTAGATAAATAAATAAAAGCCACTTTAATTAGTGGCTTTATGTTTTGTTATCTGAATTAATTTACTTTCTGAAAATCAAATGTTCCAAAAGGTAAATAAACCTGTGTTTTAGTAGGGATATGATTAAATTCAGTATCATATTCCGTTGGATCTCCTGACAATGCTTCTTGTGTGAATACTACTCTTAGAGTAGGAATTTGTTGAGCATTTTTATATACATGCATAATGAAGAACATATGTGCTAAATTTGGATTATCGTTATTCGGTTCATTATAAAACATATATAGTCTTTGATCTGGTGTTGTACAGCCCATACAATTAGGTGTGTTTTTATAACGTGGTCCATCGTATATAAAATAGTCAACAGTACTGTTTTGATTTACATTAATATTTAAAGTATTTACAACTTCAACACCATTTTTAACGATACGTATTCCACCAATTAATGCATCAATTTTATTTTGGTAAACATCTGTAAAAGTTTTTTTAATAAATTTTAATTGCATTGTTAGGTTTCCAGATGAATATTGCCAAACACCATTTCCTGTATACTGGTTAAAATATCCTTGTGTATCTTTAAAATAATATCCTTTATCACCTAATGATACTTCGGGTCGATTATAAAGGTCTACTTGCTGAAGAGATTGTGAAGAAACATATCCTGTAATCAATAAGAATATGATTGATAATAGTTTTTTCATGATTTTCTAATTTATGATGTATTACAATTTGTTGTTTTTCCATGATAATTTTATGTAATATACTCATTAAAAAAACAAACAGCCACTTTAATTAGTGGCTGTTTGTTTTTATTTTGATCTATTACTTCTTAATTATTTTAGTAACTAGTCCGCGTTGATTGCTATCATGAGTATTTATTTCTAACCAATAAACTCCTAAATTAAGATCCTGTATGTCTAATGTAATTTGTTTACCAGTTTTATCTTTGAAAACTTTTATGAGTTTTCCATTTATGTCATAAATTTTAAAGTCATATCGTTCTTTAGCGGTATCCGGCAGCGTTATCTGCAATATATCACTCACTGGATTGGGGTATATATTTACACCTTCTAAATCAAAAATAGGATTTGATAAATATGAAGTGTAAAAATATGCTTTATCTCCGTTTTCATTAGTTAATATTAATTCTTTAGTATTACTATCGACAGGAGTTATTTCGTACTGAAATATTAAATCACTTGGTTGATAAAGCAATACATCGGTGTATTTAGAACTAAAATTTACATTATCATTATTTTGGCATTCAAATAATGGGAAGCTCATCCAATGAGTAGCTTGAAAACCATTGTCTTCTAAAAATGTAATATTTTCTAAACCAAATGTATAACAGTAATACCCATAAAATTGATTATATAAATCAATAAAACCAAAAGATTCATTATGAAAATTTTGTCTTTCTTCATTATCAGGAGCGATGTAATCAGTATTATTCAAAGTGACTTTATGCACATACCATTGATTGTTTTTTAATTCTTCTTCTTGGGTTTGTGCGCTCACAAAAAAGGTGTTTAATAATAAAAATAGTATCGTTATGATGTAAATCTGTTTTTTCATAATTATTCTTTTATTAAGGTTTTTGAATCTGTTACTTCTCCATCTGAAATCAATACAATAGAATAAACTCCGGATGGGTAAGTTGATAAATCTATTTGTATCGAATCTTGTTCAACGTTCAAAATATAATTATTTGATGTATTGCTACCATAAGTGCCAACAACTGAAATATAGGCTGAATTTGCTTTATTAATTTTGTATTCTACTGTTAGTTGATTTACAGCCGGATTTGGGAAAATATTGGATATATTATTTGGCTTCAATTTAATTTCTATTTCATCATAATCTTTATAACCGTCTTCTAAAGATATAACTTCCAATTTATACTTAGTTGCCAAAGTTACAGAAGTGTTGAAATCAATTCCTTGAGATAATAGATTTCCTTCAGAATCATACCAATTATATATTGCAGGTTCTCCAATATTAGTAGCTGATAAAAGAACAGGTTCGTTTTTATCTGTCAAAATTGAATTTCCAGCATTGGCATAAAATACTTCGCGAGGATATTTACGTATCTCATAAGATTCTCCTCCAAAAGTTTTACCTGATTCTGAAATTTTCTGAGTAACATTCATTAGGAATTTTTCTTTTGCAGTAATTTCTTTCGTAAGAAAATGAAATTTAACATCAACTGTTCCAATCTCTTTAGACTCAAATTCAAGATCTTTAATTTCTGCATTATTATCTGTAATAACTAATCTATTACCATTTACTTTGATGCCTGAGCTTTTATATCCTCCTTTAGCCCATGCTTTTAAAACTATTTCGTCTAAAATCACAGTAACTTCTGCCTCCTTGAACAAACTATTTCCAATATCTGATTTATCTGTAGTAAATTTCAAATCAAACTTTTTTAGTGTCTGAAGAGGATTTCCTACTGCAATTACTCCTCCAATAGGTTTACCTATATTGTTTGGATTTAAATCTACGATAGTAAGATTTTTCCATGCAAGATTATTATTATTTTTTACATTATCAGTTAGGAATTCACCTTCAGCAACAGTCATTGGATCATCTGGAGAATCAATTCTTGCTAACAAACAAAAATGCCATGGCTCATCATTAATAGATTGATAAGTACTTGGGTTTGGAACTAGCCAAGGTAATTTAACAACAGCATCCTGTCCAGGTTGCAAGACCGGAATAGTAATTTCTCCTATTGGAGCTCCTAATAAGGGACCATTGTTTGGGAAATTATTTTGCCCGTTCCAATGCGTGTCCCAATTCAAAGATGTAGAGGCTTTAGACCAGTAGAGTTTTACTTTTTCTGTTCCAGATGAAACAACACAACTCCTATTAAATACCCTTACATAGACATAATTAGGTTTTGAAGAATGGTACTCTGGATTTTGATGTTGCTCGATACTATCATCTTCATTACGGATCCAGATATCATTACTGTTCCAATATTCTTCAGTTGAATTATTAGGTTCTTCACCATGATCCTCTTTGTTATCTCGAATCATTAAATCTAAATTATCCGAAGGATTTAGCATACAATGCGCCCGCATAACCGCTCTGTATGCGTTGATTCTTCCCGTTCCTAATTTTCCAATATATGGGGTGTTTTCAGGAATATAATAAATATCATCAGTGGTTTCTTCAATGATTTGCTTTACCTGAACAGCTGTAAGATTTGGATTAATTGATCTTATTAATGCTGCCAATCCGGAAACGATAGGAGCAGCTCCAGATGTTCCAGCTCCCATCATTGTATATGCGTTAACTGAACCTTGAGCTCCATTTGGGTTTTCAGCTTTGAAAAGATCAAAAGCTGGTGCCGAAACATTAACTTTGTCATTTATAGTCATTGTACTTAGAGGGTCGTTAATATTATATAGTGCAACATCTTTCCAATTAGTCATTACGCCTTGAGAATTTGTGGTTCCACGATCATATTTACTACCAACGCCGGTTACTGATATCACAGCGTCGTAGGATGCGGGGTAACGATAAGCGGTTTGAGAATATAGTGTTCCTCCATTATGTGATGCTGCGACAATTACAATGTCTAAATCGTCTCTAACTTCATTAATTAAATCTTCTTCATAATTTCTATAATTTAAATCTCCCCAGCTAGCATTAATTACTTTTACACCTGGTATTTGTGATAGTTCATATATAGCTGTGAAGTTAGCTCCAATATAACCAACCATTTTTGTATTATATCCCATACTAGCTAACCCTTTTCCATTATTAGTATGTCCAACAGCTAAACTTGCAACTGAAATTCCATGAGTATAATCGCCATAACTAGCAAAAGGTCCTCCGTAAATTCCTGCGATCTTTTCTGCCAATTCTTCATGATTGTAGTCAAACCATGAATCAGCAATCCCAATCAGAACATTTGGATCCCCTTTAGTAATAGACCACGCCAGCGGTGCTCTAATATGTTCTAAATAATCATTAGGTGAGCCATCTGGTAACATAAAATCATTTGGATATTCTATAGCTAAAGGAGCATCTTCAATTTCTTCTCCATACGTAATAAATTCATTAGCAAGAAGGTGTGATAATTCAAGGGAAGAACTCTCTATCTTAACAAGATAAACAGTGTTTAAATAGGATTTCAAATTTGGAAAAGCTTTCCTATAATCTAGTATTCTTTGGTTTTGAAACAATTGTTGAATTGAACTATCTGTAAAAGTAAGTTTTAAATATTTTCCATTATTCTCAACCGCTGTTGGGACAAACTTATTTTCATCTTTTGGAGTAAATAAAAATTCTTTAAACGTTTGGGATGATACTTCAATGGTTAATAGAAAAATAAGAAGGATTGTGAAAAAATTCCTCATATGGCATTTATTTTTGGTTAATATTTTTGGCAAAAATAGTTAAAATATATTAAATAAATACTTGTCATATGATTATAAATAGCATTGATTACATATCAATGTTAATCTTAATTTTACTAAATTGAAAGTAAATTTTTTTAGATTCATGCAATTTAAATGCGGATGAAAAATAATGAATAATTTTAATATATTGATTTTAAATGAGTTATTTAGTTTTTTTAAGTTTCTCATAATCAGGTGGTCCCTGGTTCGAGCCCAGGTGGGACCACACCTTAAAACCCTTGTATATCAAGGGTTTTCTTGTTTTTATACTTTTCCTTTTTTATATTTAAAACTCATTTACTACCACAAAAAGTAACTTTTTAACACTTAAATGCGGATAAAATGCGGACAATTTTTGGTGTCCAAACATTAATGCGGATGGCAGCTAATTTAAAATATTAGATAGGAAAGCTACTAATGAAGATGGTTGCATGATAGTTATTGTAGTATCTCATAAACAAATTAGGAGAGAACGTGAAATTGGTCGTGCATTGCTTAGTGATTGGGATGATAAAACAGCTTCTTATTTGGAAACTCATCCTGAATATGATTCATTGATGCCGGCATTATTAGCTTTAAAGATAAGGGCCCGTAAAATATTATCACAATATCTTACAGATGCTGATTAAATTATATCATTAATAATACCAGTTAAGGGTATTATAGAAAATACTAGAAAAAATGTTTAAAGAAGAATCAAACATCGCTACAAGGAAAAGAAAGAAGTAGTAATAAAGTCTTTTGAACGGATTAATGAGGTGATGAAGTCAACCGAAAAGCAAAAGGAGCGAAAACAGTTTGATTGGGGACTGTTACTGCTTCAGATGTTGCCTGTTTTTTATATCTAATTTACCTTGTAGGGAAATGGATTAAAAACAAATAATTCATAATTACTTAAACAGATTACACACTTATTCTGTATGCTGTAGGTGTTAGTCCAGTTTCTTTTTTGAATTGAAAAGATAGATGCGAAATATTAGAAAAATTCATTTTTTCCGAAATTTCACTTATAGTAAACGCATTTGTAAACAGTAGTTGTTTTATTTTTTCTATTTTTTTGAAAATAAAATATTTATGTAACGTCATACCTTGAGATTTAGAAAATATTTTTGCAATATACTGATAATTATAGTTTAGTTCTTTTGACAAATAGCTCCCAAGACTCTCTTCTTTACTATCCGTAACAGTGTTAAGTCTTTGAGTAATCAATATTTTTGTTTTTTCTATAATAATAGCTTCTTTATCGTAAATAATTTCTAATTCATACGTCTTGAGTAAATTATTTAATACCTCAAGAGTATCTTGTAAAAGATTTTTCTTAGTTTTTATAATTCCTAATTCAATTGATTCATATTCAATATTTAAAATATCTAATGCACCTTCCACAATCATTTTGCATCTCACGCTAACCATATTTTTTATTAAAACCTTCATTATAAATATTTTATAGTAAGTTAGTGAATAAATGAATACAAAACACAAAATAATAAAGCGTATCATTGATACGCTTTATTATTAACAAAATAGATACATAAAATAATCTTACATTAAAGAAAGATGTTTTTACCTTTACTTCTGATGTTTATTGATTAAATCAATAACTTCCGGACGCTTTTTATTAAGCTTATTTTCAATACGATGTAATAATTCATCTTCCTTACCATTTTCAAACTTCAAATCAGCATCAGTCAATTGTGAAAACTGTTCTTTTAATTTCTTTGACGATTCATCCCAATTTTTAATTTTGAAATCTTCCTTTTTTGCATTATTGTCCATAATAAAAAATTTAAGTATAGCTTTATTGCTATGGAGTAAATTTACAACACTACTACTGATTTAGTTTTACATAAAAAAAATAAGATTTATGTATTCAGGTTATTTTATAATAAAAAAAGCCTGATTCATTTATCAAAAAACAGCTTAATCGGGGATTGTTACTGCTTCAGATGTTACCTGTAGTTGTTGTAGTTGTAGTTGTTGTAGTTGTTGTTGTTGTTGTTGTTGTTGTTGTTGTTGTTGTTGTTGTTGTTGTTGTTGTGTACATCATTTACAGCGTATGGATAGGGTTAAAAAAAATAAACAGCCGTTTTAATTATTGGGTAAACTTCCCCGTTTTAAGACAGAGTAAAATATAAATTGTAGAAGGTTAATAGTTTATTTAAAAACTATTAGTATAATTCAATTTGAAATAATGGTGTTATATTTTTAAATTTAGTAAAAACAGGTTCAACCATTGATTTATAGATGTCTGAAAAATACTCATTATGGTTTATTTCTTTTAAAATTTCCCATTGATCTTTATTTAAATAATTTCTTTTGTAGTAGGTAGCATTTTTATAATATAAATCATAAGAAAAGAAATAATCATACATGTTATCGGAATCAACAGGTTTTCCAAGATACTCAATACCTATAAATAATCCATTTTTAGGTAAAACAATTTTTTTATTTAGAACTAGCATTAATATATCTGAATCAGGATAAACAATTTCGCTATAAATATTTACTTTTTTTTCATCATAAATCGATACTTTAAAAATTGATTCTTCAGGGGTACTACCTTTATTTCGCTTTTTTATAGGATAAGATATTTTGTAAATACTTTTGTCAATTTCTTTTTTTTGCGGCTCAATAAATGAAATAAACTCTACACCTCTAAGTAGGATATTAAAAGCTTCTTCATTTCCGATTTTTTTTATTGTCTTTTTTTGTGGGATTGTAATCACTATTTCATCTAAAACTTCTTCTTCAATTTTATTAAGTCGAATATTTTTTGAATGTGAAAATTGATCCTTATAGCCATCTCTTCTATACAGATACTTATTTTCATTTAATTTGATTATACCACTATTGTCGGTTAAACCTATTAATGAGTCATTAAAATAAACCGAAACGTAAGGTACAGGTTTTTCTGTCTTAGAATCTAAAACCTGATGTGATATCTGAGACCAACAGGGTATAGTCAAAAATAAAAATAGAATATATATTTTCATTAAATATGTATTTAAATATATAGGGATTGTTCTTAACAATCCCTATATATAGTTTAATGTTTATTTTAACAAGGACAAGGTCCCCAAGATCCATTTTGAAATTCTAAACCTAATATAACATACGTATCAACACAATTTCTATAGCAAGATCCAGGTTCAATTTCATATGTGTTACTTCCAGATCTTCTACTATGTCCGAAAAATTTTCTAAAATTAAAACCTAAGAAACTTCCTGGTTTAGAGTAAACTGTATTATCACTGTTAGTTTCAGATTCATCAATATGACTATAATCAAGTTCCATCATATGTTCAGGGAATGACATGTCAAAGTATGTTAGTATTTTGCTATCTTCATTTTTATCAGCAAATACAACTTTATTTTGAGAGTCATCTTTAATAATGTATCCTCTAACAACTCCATTAGATATAAGAGACGATACGTGGAATTTTGCCTCTTCTGAAATAATAGTTTCTTCATTAACTATCTCATAGTTGCCATCATAAAAATTTTCTATAAAATTGTTAGTTTCTTCTTCATAATTATATGCTGATTTTGCCAGCACATTTTCTGTTGAGTTGCTACTATTTGAAGTGTCAATTCCTTCTTCAGAACTACATGAATAAAGGCTGCTGAATAGTAAAGCAGCTCCTAAATAAGTTAAAAAAGTTTTGTTTTTTTTCATGATAATAAATGTTAAATTAAGTTAAGTTATAAATATATGTATTTAAAATTAAAATTGAAATGCATATATCTGATTTTTTATTTAAAAAATTAACTTAATTATAGTAATTTTTTTTGAGTTGTTAAGTCTGATTTGTGATACAAAAAAGCGGCTCAACAGCCGCTTTTAATTCTTAATTAAACAGTAGATATCACATTTCTGCTGATCTACAGATCCTCAATAAACTTATTAATTTCTTTTGAAAACCATATAGGGTGGAAGATTTTTTCTGTTGTTACCTCTGCTTCGAATTCTTCCAGTCTTGTAAATAAATCCGGATGTACTTTTATATAACTTTCCACACAAGATAGGATTTCTTGTTTTTCATGAGATGCATGGTCGCGGATACTTTTGTTTTTTCCATCCCTTGATTCAATATGTTTCTTATTGAATTCTTTGAGATAGTTTTTTAATGTTGCTTTGTGTGTTTCCATTTTATTACAAATTGTTGTTTCGGGGGTCAGAATATTTTATTAGACCATTCTTAGTCTCATAAGTCACTTTTTTAAAAAATAAATTTATATTATATTATTTAGGTTATGTAGAGTACATACGAACTTTATTAGTAAATAGTTTTTTATAAATAAATAAGAAATGAAATCAGTATAGGTTTGCTGGTGATTATCTTTTATTTTAGGTTTATTTATGATTTTATTTTGTTAAATAAATGTAAAATATTATATTTAATATATAACTAAATAACTCTTATTATGAAAAAAATGTTTACAATTATTTGTGGTATGTTATTAATGACAGCCTGTACCACAGAAGATGTAGAAGTAGCAAATACGTCTGTGCAAGCAAACAGGTATGATAAAGTTGCTAAAGGAGATTATGAAATAAATGATTGTAATTGGTATGCTAATGTCCACTATGCGTTGAGTTATGATACTTCAGTGGCAGGTATTCCTCCGGCTTATTATGGAGGTCCTGTTACCGGAGCGAGTAACAGACCAGATTGTGCTCCTACGGTTCCTCCAGGTTATGTAGAACCTATTATTACTTTTCAGGTAGAATTACCGTCCTTAACTCCTGATCAGGCAAAGTGTGCCGATGTGGTAGCCTATATTGAACTCAGTAATGAACATGGCGTATTTCCGGTTGATATCGGTTATGGGCATATCAAAAAAAGATATCCGATTTATGCTTATGGAAATTCAGATGTGAAATTTAATATGAATTATATACAACGATGCGATTATTATTCGGCAGACTGGACATCTGATCCAACAGGATCGAATGCTTTTTATTGTTCATGGAACCCTTATATAATGGATTGTAATAAAATTACGGGTGATAAACATTTTTATTACCGTATAGTGTATAAATATCACGATAAATGCAATGGTAAGAGTTGTGCAATCGTTACCAAGTGGCAGCAATTTGAATGGAATATATAAGAAAAAAACCGCTGATTATTAATCAGCGGTTTTTTGTTATTCAATTACATTTCCTTCTTGATCCAGAAAATGGTATTCTAAATACGTGTAAGCATCACGAGGTATAATTTTTATCCATTTATAATGTTCAAGAAACCATTTTGAACGTATAGACGGAAATCCTTTTGTAAGGTATGCAGCCACAAACGGGTGCGCATTCAAAACCACTTTTTTATGGTCTTTGATAATTCTTTCAAGGCTAGCTGATATTTTATCAATAACTAAAATCGGGGCTTCTATTTCTCCGTTTTCATTGTTCGGATCTTCTTCCCGGGTTTTGATAGATACTTCAGGTCTAACTCTTTGTCTAGTAATTTGTATTAAACCAAATTTGCTAGGGGGCAAGATTTTATGTTTTGCTTTATCATCGCTCATCTCTTCTTTCAGAAAATCATATAATACTTTTCTGTTTTCAGCATTCCCCATGTCTATAAAATCGACTACAATAATGCCTCCCATATCACGCAAACGAAGTTGGCGTGCAATTTCAGCAGCAGCAATCATATTTACTTCCAGGGCTGTGTCTTCCTGAGACTGAGCTTTGTTTGAGCGATTTCCACTGTTTACGTCAATCACATGCAACGCTTCGGTATGTTCAATGATCAGATAAGCTCCTTTGCTCATTGATATGGTTTTTCCGAAGGAAGTTTTTATTTGACGTTCTATATGATACTTCTCAAAAAGAGGCAACTCTTTTGATTGGTAATGTTTTACAATAGAAACCTTTGAAGGAGCTATTTCTTGCAAATAGTCCTTTGTCTGATAATACAGATCTTCATCGTCTATGTGAATTCCGGTAAAAGTGTCATTGAAAACATCTCTCAATATGGAAGATGCCCGGTTTACTTCTCCTAAAACTTTAGACGGATGCATTGCTGTAGTAAGTCGTTTGCACATTGCTTTCCATTTTTCAAGCAATTGTTCCAGATCTTTTTCAAGCTCTGCTACGTTTTTACCTTCAGCTACTGTACGTACAATCACTCCGAATCCTTTTGGTTTTATCGTTTGCATCAGTTTTTTGAGTCGGTCTTTTTCTTCTTTTGATTCTATCTTTTGAGAGATAGAAACACGGTCAGAAAAAGGAACCAAAACAATATATCTTCCGGCAATCGAAAGCTCAGAGCTTATTCGGGGGCCTTTGGTAGATATTGGTTCTTTAACAATCTGTACTAAAATCGATTGATTGGCGCTTAAAACATCAGTTATAGCTCCATCTTTATTGATTTCAGGTTCAAAAGTGAAATTTTTTAGAGTGAAATCTTTTAATTTACCTGCGCTTACAAGTTTTGTGAATTTCATCAGAGTAGGCAGGTTAGGACCTAAATCATGATAATGTAAAAAAGCATCTTTGTCAAATCCAACATTTACAAATGCTGCATTTAATCCGGATACAGGTTTGCGAATTTTTGCAATAAAAATATCTCCTACCTGAAAGCCTTTATCATTGTCTTTGTCTCTGTGAAATTCTATTAGTTTTCCATCTTTCAATAAGGCAAAATCTACTGTATTTGAACCAGATCTAATAATTAATTCTTTGTTCACACGGTATATTTTTATCCATACAAGTTTATTGAAAAACAATTGTATAGATGGATTAAACAATAATTACAGGTTAGTTACCTATTAATCTTTCTTTAAAGATATGGAAGAAAGATTTTCTTTCAAAGAACATTTTTTCAAAAAGAAAAAGTAGTGTTAAACTACTTTTTCTTTTTATGACGGTTAGCTCTCGCTCTTTTTTTACGCTTGTGCGTAGCTACCTTATGTCTTTTTCTTTTTTTACCACTTGGCATAATCTTGTAGTTTTGAGTTAATACTTAATTTACTTTACTTCTGTGTTCGTTTTAACACCTTCTACAAACACTTTAGCAGGTTTAAATGCTGGAATGTTGTGAGCAGGTATTTTAATGGTAGTATTTTTAGAAATGTTTCTTCCTGTTTTTTCAGCTCTTGTTTTGATGATAAAACTTCCGAAACCTCTTAAATATACATTGTCTCCACCTTCTAATGAAGTTTTTACTTCTTCCATGAAAGTTTCAACTGTTGCTTGTACGTCTCCTTTTTCAAGCCCTAACTTTTCTGAAATTTTAGCTACGATATCTGCTTTAGTCATTTCTTTTATAAATTAATCCGTTGTCTGTTTTTTCGAGAGTGCAAATATATTAATTAATATTCCAATTATTCAATGTTAAGACATTAAAATTTAATTATATAATATTTTATTTTTGTGCACTCATAACAATTTTATGATGTTTTCAGAAAAATTAATTAACTGGTATTTGCAAAATAAACGTGATTTGCCCTGGCGTGAAACCAGAGATCCGTATAGAATATGGCTCTCTGAAATCATTCTTCAGCAAACCCGCGTAAATCAGGGAATGCCTTATTATGAGCGGTTCACAGAGCGTTTCCCTACCATAGGTGATCTGGCTAAAGCAGAGGAAAGTGAAGTGATGAAGCTGTGGCAGGGATTGGGGTATTATTCCCGGGCACGCAATCTGCATGCGACAGCTAAAACTGTAACTCAGACTCATAAAGAAATTTTTCCTCAGAGCTATGATGAGATTATTAAACTAAAAGGTATCGGGCAATATACCGCAGCTGCCATTGCATCTTTTGCTTTTGAAGAAAAAGTAGGGGTTGTTGATGGAAATGTTTTTAGAGTATTATCCCGGTATTTTGGTATATATGATGATATTTCTGTACCGGCAACCCGAAAAATATTTCAGGAACTGGCCAACGATCTTGTTCAAAATGTATCTCCCTCATTGTTTAATCAGGCGATAATGGATTTTGGTGCTTTGCAGTGTGTGCCTAAAAATCCGGACTGCTCAATTTGTAATTTGTCTGATTCCTGCCATGCTTTCCGTACAGGAACAGTAAACGAATTGCCAGTAAAAACAAAGAAAATTAAAGTAACAGATCGCTTTTTTAATTATCTGGTTCTTGAAGATCTTAATGGTAATACAATAGTTGAACAGCGAATAGGAAAAGGAATTTGGCAAAATCTGTATCAGTTTCCTCTTATTGAAACGGAAGAATATCTGTCAATGGATGAGATAATTCTTCTGGTGTCTCAGAAATTTCCATCCCTTTTTTCTGAAATAACAGATGTTACAAAAGGAGAGATTGTTCATAAGCTATCCCATCAACGATTGTATATTAAATTCTGGAAAGTAAAACTTAATACGGTCTTTGAGAGAGGGATTACACAAGAGCAATTAAAAGAATATGCTTTTCCTATTGTAATATGGAATTTCATAACTTCGCATTATGAAAAATAGAAATCATTTTATATATTTGATAGGAAACACTGAACTGATATGTTAGGAACATTAAACAAAGTAACACTTATCGGCCATTTAGGCGATGAAGTAAAGATGCATTATTTTGAAGGAGGCAACAGTATTGCCCGTTTTTCTATTGCAACAAATGAAGTATATATAAATAAAACAACCAACGAAAAAATAACTTCCACAGAATGGCATAATATTGTTGTCAGAAATAAAGCAGCAGAATTATGTGAAAAATATTTGAGTAAAGGCGATAAAATTTATATCGAAGGAAAAATCCGCACTCGCCACTGGCAGACTGAAGAAGGATTGACAAAGCACACAAGCGAAATTCAGGCAACAGAATTTATTTTTCTCAACACCAAAAAAGAAGTGGATGTGAAAAATAAAAAGCATACAGATGAAGAGAAATTTTCTGATTTTGATGTTCCAAAGATTTCGGATTTCGACAATGAAAATTTACCTTTTTAATTTTTTAATTTATACTTATTTTGGATCCAGAGCCCGCCCAGAGATTTCTTGAAAATCCTTTAGTTTATCTATTATTAGTGATAATTTTATTACTTGTGTTATCACTTATTGCTCTTATTTCAGCTACAGAAGTAGCTTATTTTTCTTCTTCAAAACAACGGATAGAAGAATTGTTGGAGAAATATCCAAAACAAGCTGGAAAGTATCAGAAACTGCTTTCAAAACCTGTTAAACTACAGACTACATTGAATATTACTTCGGTAGTATTTAAGATTGTTTTTATCATTACTGCTTTACAATTAAAATTCTACTGGCTGGATCATTATCTGGAGAATTTCTTTGCTACAGTTATTTTTTTTATTGTTGTTATTTTTTGTATTTTATTTTTCGGAGAAGTTCTTCCTCGGATTTATGCTTATAGAAATACCAACCTTTTTATAAAATCGAGTATCAATACCGTTATTTTTCTGAATGTTGTTTTTACTCCTTTTGTACATCCGTTAAAAAAATTAAGTGTATGGCTAACAGCTAAACTGCATAAGGCGGACGATACTTTTTCTGTAGAACAGCTTTCTCAGGCATTGGAAATGACAGACTATAGTGAAACTACAGAAGAGGAGCAAAAAATATTAGAAGGGATAGTTTCTTTTGGTGCAACAGAAGTGTCACAGGTAATGACGCCCAGAATAGATGTTTTTGCTATAAAAAGTACGGCTCAGTTTCAGGAAATTTTGCCGAAAATCATTGATAAAGGTTTTTCAAGGATACCTGTTTATGAAGAAAATATAGATCAGGTACTGGGAGTTTTATTTGTTAAAGATTTGATTCCTCATATAGAAAAAAAAATGTTTAACTGGCTTCCATTGATCCGGGAAGCTTATTTTATTCCGGAAAATAAAAAACTGGATGATTTGTTAAAAGATTTTCAAACTAAAAAAAATCATCTTGCTGTTGTGGTTGATGAGTTTGGAGAAACTGCCGGAGTTATTACATTGGAGGACATTTTAGAAGAAATTGTTGGTGAAATAACAGATGAATTTGATGATGAGGAAGAAAACTATACTCAAATAGATCCAAATAATTATCTTTTTGATGGTAAAATTTCAATGAAAGACTTTTATCGTGTGTTGCCGTTCTGTGAAGATGATTTAGAAGAATTCAGAAGAGAGGCTGAAACATTGGCAGGTTTTTATCTTGAACAATCAGAAAGTCATCCTGAAATAAATGATGAAATTGAGGTTGCTGGAGTGACTTTTAAAATTACAGCTGCAGATAATCGAAGAATTCATCAAATAAGAGTAACTTTCGACCATGAAAATAATGAACATTAAAAAATATAGCACAGCTGTTATAGGCGTTTTTCTGCTTGTTTCCTGCGGTAAAGAAACCAGTCCTAAACCAGACGGTTATTTAAGGTTAAGTTATCCTGCGGCTGTTTATCAGAAAGAAGATTCTCCTTATTCTTTTTCGTACGAAAAGAATAAAGAAGCGCGTATGATTGATGAAGGACATCAGGCTTTTCGTTTAGACTATCCGCAGATGAAAGCAAGTATTTATATGAATTACCGGAAAGTGACTAAAAATAATCTTGATTCCCTGTTGAGAGATGCTCAGAAACTTACCTATAATCATAATATAAAAGCTGATGATATTCAGGAAAAGATTTTCATCAATCGCGAAGCAAAGGTTTATGGTATGTTTTATAAAATAATTGGGAATGCAGCTACTAATGTGCAGTTTTATGCAACAGACAGTATCAACCATTTTGTTGTAGGTTCTCTGTATTTTTATGCAAAACCAAATTTTGATTCTATATACCCTGCGACACATTATATAGAAACAGATATGAGACATTTAATGGAATCTATACACTGGAAATAGACTTCATAACGTTCTGAAAAACAAAAAAGACAACTAATTTTAGTTGTCTTTTTTGATTGTATATTCTTATTCTGACAAGAATGGATATCTGTAGTCCGTTGCCGGTACAAACGTTTCTTTGATGGTACGTGGAGAAACCCAACGAAGCAGATTTAATACAGATCCGGCTTTGTCATTTGTTCCTGAAGCTCTTGCTCCGCCAAATGGCTGCTGACCTACAACTGCACCCGTAGGTTTATCGTTGATATAGAAGTTTCCGGCAGCATTGACAAGTTTTTTAGTAGCCAATTCTATAGCATATCGGTCCTGTGAGAAGATGGCTCCTGTCAAAGCATAAGTTGAAGTTTCGTCAACCAATGTTAATGACTCTTCCCATTTTGCATCTTCGTACACATAAATTGTTAATACCGGACCGAATAATTCGCGCTCCATTGTGTCGTATTTCGGATTTGTGGTAACAATAACTGTTGGTTCAATAAACCAGCCTTTAGATTTGTCGTAGTTACCTCCTGTGATGATTTCTGCTTCATTGGATGCTTTTGCTTCGTCAATAGCTTTTGCCAGTTTGTCAAATGATGATTCACTGATGACCGCTGACATAAAGTTGGTAAAGTCTTCCGGTGAACCCAGTTTAAATGTTTTTAAGTCTTCAATTACATATTTTTTTACATCATTCCATATAGAAGAAGGAATGTAAGCTCTTGATGCAGCCGAACACTTTTGTCCCTGATATTCAAAAGCACCTCTTGAAAGTGCCGTTGCTACTTCTTTTGCATCTGATGAAGGATGTGCCCAAACGAAATCTTTTCCTCCGGTTTCTCCTACAATTCGTGGATATGTTTTGTATTTATGAATGTTTTTACCAATGGTAGCCCAAAAATCATTAAATACACCTGTAGAACCTGTGAAATGGATTCCTGCAAAATTTTCATTTGAAAGAATTGTATCGGTAATCATTCCTGAATCACCATAAACTACATTAATAACACCGTCAGGTAATCCTGCTTTTTTGAAAACTTCAACGATTACATTTGCTGAGTAAATCTGAGTAGCTGCCGGTTTCCATACTACAACATTTCCCATCAAAGCCACACAAGAAGGTAAGTTTCCTGAAATTGCAGTAAAGTTAAAAGGAGTAATAGCATATACAAATCCTTCTAACGGACGATGCTCTAAACGATTCCAGATACCTTCTGAAGAAGCAGGTTGCTGAGCATAAATTTCAGTCATATACTGCACATTGTATCTCAAGAAATCGATAAACTCACATGCTGAATCTATTTCTGCCTGATGTACTGTTTTTCCCTGAGCAATCATTGTTGCTGCATTGATTTTAGCACGGTACGGACCTGCTAATAATTCTGCTGCTTTTAAAAAGATTGATGCTCTGTGTTCCCAAGCCATTTCTGACCATTTTTGGCGTGCTTCCAAAGCAGATGAGATAGCTTTTTCTACCAAACCTTTGTCTGCTGTATGATAAACACCTAAATGGTGCTGGTGATCAAAAGGAGGGAATAATTTTTTTGTATTTCCGGTTTTTATCTGTTCTCCGCCAATGTATAAAGGAATGTCAACGGTAGATTGATATAATTCTTTAAATGCTTTTAATACGTCTTCTCTTTCTTTTGAACCCGGTGCATATGATTTGACAGGCTCATTAAATGCTTTAGGCACATTGAAAATTCCTTTTGGCATAATTGATTTATTTTATTTAGGTTTAATTTAAGGCAAATGGTGTACATAATTTAAATATAGGAATATACACTTTGAATTTGCGTGAGTTTGTGAAATTGATCATATTGAAAAATCCTTTCATGGTTCCGAAAGGGGAGGTCAGTAAACTGCCTGAACTGTAGGTGTGGCTTTCTCCGGGTTTAATGATGGGTTTTTGTCCCACTACACCTTCACCATCCACCATCTCTACATCATTGAGCGCATCTTTGATTTCCCAATGCCTGGAAAGCAACTGTACCAGATCTTTGCTTTGGTTTTCAATGGTAATTTCGTAGCTAAAGGCAAAATGAATCTTGTAGTTCTTGAAGTAGGTGCCTTCAAAACTAGTCCTGACCATAATTTTTATACCTTTAGTAATTTGAGAAACCATTTTGCATCTGATAAATATCTCAAATTTACGAATATTTAAATAACTAAAAAAACTAATTTGTTATATTAATACTTTTTGCTTCACCAAAGCCTATGACTCTGTCATAGCGATCAATATTTCCTCTGTAATAGATTAAAACGGTATAAGTATTTTCTGTTTCATAGAAATTACCGTCGATTGCGTTTTGATCCTCAATTTTTCCGTTATTCACTACAGCATACATATAGTTGGTAAAGCCTTGTTTTATCAGAAGGGCTCCTTCATATTGCCGGGTGGCGCTATTATATTTTAATTCGTTTTCATCTGTCAGCTGATAATTATTGAACATCCCCAGTACATATATTTTTTTTCCTTTTAGTTCTTCCTGTTGCAGTTTGAAATATACCCATGCATAATCGGCTTCAATAGCGGCATTATCCCGGTATTTATTTCTCGGTAAAAATGAACCATCTATATCCTGAAAAAACGTATATTTTTTGTCTCCTCCTCTGGGAATCGAAGGATATAGATAAGAGCTGAAAATGCCGTTGTCAGAAGTGATGGATTGAATGTAATTATTCACCTGTCTGATGTCGCTGTTGTCAATAAAAAGGTATTCATTACCGCCGAAAAACTGAGTTTCTTTGTCGTATTGATAAGTGAACTGCGTGCCGATGCTGTATTGGGGGGCAACGTCTTTGATGGCATTATCCCATCTTCCGTTTTGTAGTATAAGTATCTTGAAATTTTCTTTCGGATTAAAATAGTTGTGGTTTCCATAATCCAGTGTCATCTGAACATTTTGTTTTGCATCAGACGTCGAAAAAGAGCGGGTTTTCTTTATTTCTACTCCTACATTAATCTGTTCTTCATAAAGTATAAACTTTCTGGAGAAAATTACTTCATGATCCTGATTTAATATTTCAAGTATATAATTACCGCTGACTAATAACTTTGTGCGATTATTCGGAAAGTTGAGAATATATCTTGAATAGGTTTGTAACGTATTGAATGAATTGCCGTAATCTACTATACGGATATTGTCCATTCCATTTATATATTCTGATTTAAGAAGAGGAGATGGTGTCCAGTCTTTATTGAAATGTTTGATTTGGTAGTAATAATCACTTTCTTCGCCCATAAGGTCATCAAATACAAAGGAAAAGCGATCGTTTAGTTTGAAAATCGGTATAAGCGCCTGACTTCCCTGAGTAAAATAAGCTGTTTTGATATAATAGGGGGTAGGAACTTCTTTTGTTTCTTGTGAAATGACTTCTTTTGTGAAAAAGAATAGAAAAAATAAGTAAAAAAATTTCATCTTTTTTTTATAAAGATACTTTTTTAGTTGGAAAAAAAAGAATCAAATAAAAAAATCCTGACATCAGGATTTTTATTTATAACAAACGGGAATGATTTCTCCTTTTGCCAGACAATATTTTTCTACCAGATTGGCAGAGAGTTTATTTGTATAATCTACTTCTTCCACTTTAAAGCCAATGGAACGGAGTTTGTCAAAATAATCTCTTCCATATATGCGCACATGGTCATATTGTCCGAAAATAGCAGCTCTTTCTTTAGGGTCAGTTATGCTGTTATCTTCAAAGGTCGTGGTCCGGTTCAGGTCTTGCGGAATTTGAAAAATTCCCGTTCCTCCGGGCTTTAATATTCTGTAAAGTTCCTGCATTGCTTTGGTATCATCTGATATGTGTTCTAAAACGTGATTGCATAGAATCATATCAAAAGAGTTATCTTCAAACGGAAGATTACAGATGTCTGCTTTAACATCTGCTAATGGAGAATGTAAATCTGTAGTGATGTATTCCAGATTTTTTTGCTTTCTAAAACGTTTGTAGAAAGCCTGCTCCGGTGCAAAATGCAATACCTTCAGTGGTTTAGTGAAAAATGAAGTCTCCTCTTTCAGGTAAAGCCATAACAGTCTATGTCTTTCTAATGAAAGCGTGCTTGGAGACAGTGCATTTTTACGTTGATTTCCGTATCCATACGGAAGAAAACTTCGAAAAGATTTTCCGTCAATAGGGTCAATATATTTACTGCCTTTTAAAAATAGCGCTAAAACAGGACGTGCAACATAACTCAACCGAATCAGTAAAGGTCGTGGTACGGTATTTAAAACTATTTTAAAAATCTTTTTCATTACCTATTACAGGACTAAAGGCTTTTGTCTGAATTCATCTTCTTCAGTACTTTTGATACCCAGAGCCTGGTATATATAATAGAAAGTAGACAGGATTTCCGGTTTGCCGTCAACAAGAGCTACATCATGTTCAAAATGTGCAGAAGGTTTACCATCTCTGGTAGAAATTGTCCATCCGTCTTTTAACTGTTTGATGTTCTTTGTTCCCATATTTATCATTGGTTCAATGGCAACGACCATACCTTCCACGAATTTCTTCCCTTTTCCTTTTTTTCCGTAATTAGGCATTTCAGGACCTTCGTGCATTTTTTTACCGATTCCGTGTCCAACCAATTCTCTGACTACGCCGTATCCGAAACCTTCCGCATATTTCTGAATTGCAGATCCTACGTCTTCCACGCGATTTCCGTTTCTGTATTCACGGATACCGACATATAATGATTGTTTGGTTACTTCAAGTAATTTGGCAGTGTCTGCTGCAATCTCTCCAACAGCAAAGGTATAGGCATGATCACCATACCATCCGTTTTTCAGAGCGCCTAAATCTGCTGAAATAATATCACCTTCTTCTAATACTCTTTCTGTTGGAAGCCCATGTACAATCTGTTCATTTACACTGGTAAGCAAACTGCATGGACAACCATATAATCCAAGAAAACCAGGTTCTGCTCCGTGGTCTCTGATAAAACTTTCAGCTAATTTATCTAAATGCAGAGTGCTTACTCCCGGCTTTATTTCCGAAGCAAGCATTCCTAATGCTTTTGAAACAATTAATGCGCTTTCACGCATCATTTCGATTTCTTCTCGGGTTTTAATTACGATCATTTTAATATAAAATTTCTGGTGCAAATATACTCACTATTTATGGATGTACTATAATGCAATATATAAAAAGAGCTGTCTTTGCAACTAAAGACAGCTCTTTCTGATTTTCTTTTGATAAGAAAAAATTTTTATTTTTTAACTATTTTTCTTGTTTCTACAGCATCTTGAGAAGTGATTCTCATTAAATAGATACCGCTTGCAACATCTGAAATATCCAATGTGATTTCATTTTCTTTGTTTAACTCAAATGTTTTTACAGTTCTTCCGTTCAGGTCGGTAATAGCAATCTGATCTAATCCTCTGCTGTTGTCTTTCATTGCAATTGTAATTGCATTAGTAGCAGGGTTTGGATATACATTATACTCAAATTTTTCAGGATTGTAAGTGCTTGCAGAATTCAGGTCTGTAATGATGATGTTATCGATATGTGCATAACCACCCCAATTGTCATGTGTAAGCTGCATGTGTTCAAATTGTTCTGAAGAAAGAGTTGTTCCTGTGCGCGCTAAGGTGCCATCGATATAATATTTGGTTACATTTCCTTCAACTTCAATTTTGATGGTGTACCAGGTTTGTGGTTGCCATGCTAAGTTAGGAATGTTGCTCCAGTTAGTTACATTGTTTACGGTTTCTACTGTTCTGAAATTGTTTTCAAAGTCAAATTGAAAAAGGGCAATATAATTTACAGCTCCCGCAATTGCCATTTGAAAATTAGCTCCTCCGTCTTCACTTATGTAGAAATCGGCTTCAATGGTATAATGAGTAGACGCTAAAGGATCTGCAAAATCATAAAATCCACCCATTACCGGGGTTGTTTGTGGGGAAAATGTAGGATCTTCATCTATTTTAAATGATTGGGTTCCGTTAGAAGCCATAGCGCTGCTGATTTCCTGTTCGGAAATAAAATTCCCATCTTCATCACTCGTTACGTACCAACCGTTTTGTGCGTTGATAGTACCTGTTGAAAAACCTTCTGAAGCTTCAAACGAAATCATTGTTTGTGCATTCATTGAATTGGTGTACAGTCCGTAACTTAACAGACATGTAAGGTAAAGTAATTTTTTTTTCATAATTTCTCCATTAAAAATTGGTTAATATCAATGGTAAATATACTGAAAATAAATTATTTTAACAAAACTTATAAAAGTGAATGTCTTGTCATTGCTTTTGGCTGAGGTATTCCCATCAATTCAAGTATGGTTGGGGCAATATCACTCAATACGCCATCTTTTATGGTTTTTATATCTTCATCAATTAAAATCAGAGGAACCGGATTAGTTGTATGAGCTGTATTTGGAGAACCGTCCGGGTTAAACATGGTTTCACAATTTCCGTGATCAGCAAGAATTAAAACCGTGTAATTATTTTTAATAGCAGCTTCTACAACACCTTTGGTACAGATATCAACTGTTTCGCAAGCTTTTATAGCGGCACTCATACTGCCTGTATGTCCTACCATATCTCCATTGGCAAAATTTAGACAAACAAAATCAACATCCTGCTTGTTTAGCTCTGTAATCAATGCATCTTTCAGATCATAAGCACTCATTTCTGGTTTTAAATCGTAAGTCGCTACTTTGGGAGACGGGCAAAGAATGCGTTGCTCTCCTCGAAAGGGCTCTTCTCTTCCTCCGGAAAAGAAAAATGTGACGTGAGGGTATTTTTCTGTTTCTGCAATACGGATTTGTTTTTTACCAGCTTTTTCCAATACTTCTCCAAGGGTTTCAGTGATATTGTCCTTATCATAAATAACGTGGATGTTTTGGAACTGATCGTCATAATTGGTTAACGTTACAAAATAAAGCGGCAATTTTTGCATCCCAAATTCCGGATAATCTTTTTGAGATAGTACTTCTGTAAGTTCTCTTCCGCGGTCAGTTCTGAAATTAAAGAATAGTACAACATCGTCTTCCTGAATGGTAGCTATGGGATCATTAGTTTCATTGACCATTATTATCGGTTCAATAAATTCGTCTGTAACTTCGTTTAAATAGCTGTCAGAAAGGGATAATACAGCATTTTTTGAAGGCATTCCAATACCTTTAACCAACAGATCATAGGCTTTCTTTACGCGCTCCCATCTTTTGTCACGATCCATGGCATAATATCTACCTACTACAGAAGCCAATTTTCCTGTAGTATCATTCATGTGTTTTATAAGTGCATCGATATGTCCGGCACCCGATTTCGGATCTACATCGCGACCATCTGTAAAGGCATGTACGAATATATTTTTGATGTTATGATCTTTCGCAGCATCCAGAATTCCGAACAGATGCTGTATATGAGAATGTACTCCGCCATCGGAAACAAGTCCAAGTAAATGAATGTTTTTGTTATGTTGTTTGGCATAATCGAAAGCTTCTAATAAAACCTTTTCCTGTGCTAAAGTTTTATTTTGAACAGCAAGATTAATTTTTGCAAGATCCTGATATACAATTCTGCCTGCACCAAGATTCATATGTCCGACTTCAGAGTTTCCCATCTGACCTTCGGGTAATCCTACATTGAGTCCGTCTGTGCGCAATTGCGCGTTTGGATATTGGAGGTATAGACTGTCTATAAATGGCGTTTTTGCCTGATCTACTGCAGAAATTTTTGGATCAGGAGATTTTCCCCAGCCATCCAAAATCATGAGAATTACTTTTTTGTTCATAATATTGCTCTTGTGATACAGCAAATTTACTGATAATAAGCCAAAATATATTTACTATTTGTTTGATTGCTTAAATAATAAATAATGTTAAAGTTTATTAATTAAAGTTTAAAAAAATGAGGCTTTAATAATAATGTTTCTATATTTACGTTCAATATATGTAAAATTAAACCAGTGAAATGAAATGAAATTGAAATTATTACCAGTTGTTTTAGTGGCATTGTTAGCTTTCAAACCACTAAAAATCCATGATAATGGAGGAATAGACGGAAATGGGAACGGAAATGGAAAAAAGGTAGTAAATAAATCTTCTTCTCGAGTTGTTCAAAAGGACATCAAATTAAAAAATACCAGCGTATCTTCAAACGGAGATAAAGAATCATTAAAATCTAAAGAACTTGCCGCTTTGACAGGTAAGAATGCAACCACGGCAAATCTAAGTCTTGATGCTGCAGAAAAAGTTATGCTGTCAACGTATCTGGATTTGAATGAAAAGAATTTTGAAAAACCGGATTTAGCCAGTTTTAAAGCAGCTTATAAAGGGTATTTTAAATTAAAGCAACAAGGAAAAATAGATAAGGATATTCTTACCATTATTGATTTTACGTTATCTTCTACGGAAAAAAGAATGTGGGTAATTGATATGAAAAGTGGAGAAATCATGTTTCAGACAGTGGTTTCTCACGGTAAAAACAGTGGGAATGAATATGCCAATGATTTTTCTAATCGCCCGGAGTCTTATAAAAGCAGTTTAGGTTTTTATAAAACGGCTGAAACGTATTCAGGAAAACACGGCTTATCTTTAAGATTAGATGGATTGGAAAGAGGTATCAATGACAATGCGCGTATGCGTGATATTGTTATTCACGGTGCTGATTATGCCAATGAAAATTTTATCGGATCACAGGGAAGATTAGGCAGAAGCTTAGGATGCCCGGCTTTACCGATGAACAATTACAAACAGATCATTAACTTTATCAAAGATGAAAGTTGCCTGTTTATTTACCATGGTAAAAATTCTGAATACCTTTCTAAATCAGAATTGATTAATTAAGATTTAGAAAGTTTTTTATAAAGACCTTTATCCAGATTGTAAACGTCATTTCTAAATTGCACTCCCTGGTCATTTTTCCAGGCAGTCCAATATAGCTGATGCACGTTTACTTTCTTTTTTAGAGCGATGTATTTGGTGCTTTTTCTGCTGACCAATGTATCGAGTTTTGCTCTTGTGTAAGCGCTTTGCTCAGCTTCCAATATTTTTTCTGCAAGTCCAAACGGATTTTTTACCCGGACACATCCCGAACTTAATGCTCTGTCTGATCGATCGAATAAAGATTTATTGTTGGTATCGTGTAGGTACACCATATGTTTGTTTGGAAAATCAAATTTTATAAGTCCTAATGCATTCAAATTTCCTGTATTCTGTACATACCGGTAGTTTTTTGCATTTTCAGGATTCCAGTTTTCAGGATCTACAAGCTGACCTTTACTATTGTAGATGGTCATTCTGTGATTTGCAAAATAGCTGCGATTGGTTGATGCCTGCGGTACCAGATCATTTTTCAGAATTGTTGGCGGAACCGTCCATGTAGGATTGATTACTAAGTTACTGAAACTTGAAGATAAGACAGGCGTTCTTCTGCTGTCTTTACCGATGATTACATCGTGTGTTTCCACCAATGTACCCTTGGAGTAATAGAATAACTTATATTCAGGTAGGTTTACCAATACGTAATTTTCCCCTAAATCATCAGGTATCCATTTAGATCGTTCGAGATTTACTACCAACTGTTCTATACGATCCTGGAGCGATACATTAAGTTCACGTAGGGTTTGTGGGGTGATATTCCCTGTTACAGAAATACCATGTCTTCTCTGGAAGTTTTTTAAAGCCTCCGTACTTTCGTCATCCCACTCAGAACTGAAGTTACGGCTTTTGAGATCGTCTAAATAGAAGAGTTTCTTTTTGATTTTAGCAGTTTGTGCAGCTGAGAGATCCAGCAATGTGTCTTTTTCTTTGTTATAATAAACAAAATAGCTTTCTTTTAAACCCTTGTAATACTCATTTTTGGGAAGAAGCCGTTCTACTGCTTTCTCAAAATTTTCCTCATATATAGCCTGTGTGAGCAGGGAGTTGAAATTTATTTCGCGTAGGATAGGTTCCCAGTCACCGTAATACTTTTTAGGGTTTACTCTGCCATGAGACAGATCTTTGGCAAATTTTAAAAAATTTTTTGTAAATAATGCATCTGCCTTTACACGCTCTTTGTAAGGCATTGTTGTATAATCTCTGTCCGCAAAGATGAGTTTTTTAAGGGCATAACTCGACGGATTTAATACATGTTTGTCAGCGTTTAGCAGCAGATCAATGAGCGCTTTTCTATTGTTCTCTTTTATCCATACAGTTTTATATCCATTACTTTTATAAAAAGCAACAGTAGATCTTGATTCAAACAATAAACTGCCGGAATCTATTTTTACAGACTGAGGTTCTGCAACGGTGTTGATTTTTTCTTTTTTGTCTCTATTACAGCTAATAATGGTTAATAGCAACAAAAGAATACACGTGTTTTTCATAGCATTTAATCTTTGGTAAAATTACTCAATATCTCTGAATGTGGTCATTTAATTTAAAGAATTATTTTTTAGAGGGCTCCTTTACTTTTTTTATAAATTACTGTTTTTTAGTAATTTGTGTTGTAGAAGTAATGACGTTTAAAGCCGGATTGAAACGGTTCATTTTTTATTGAGCTTTTCATCCATATTTTACGCTGTATAAAATGCTTTTTTTTTCCTAATTTAGGAGGATCATTAGGTAGGTATAACACATAGCTGTATAAAGAATAGATGAAAGATTTATTAATAGAAGGGATCAATAAATGGGTTGATTTGACACCTGAAGAAGAACGGATTATTTTAGAACAGGTAGTATTTGAGACCTATCCGACTAAGCAGGTTTTAGTAAAACCAGGTGAAGATAGCCATTGGACATATTTTGTTTTAAAAGGTATTCTACGCAGTTATACCGTTGATGAAAACGGAGCAGAGCATGTTTTGAATTTTGCTACTCCGGGGTGGTGGATCGCAGATATGTATAGTTATTTGTCAGAAAAGCCCAGTATTATGTATATAGATGTGATAGATGATGCTGAAGTATATCTGCTATCCCGTAAAAAAGTAGAAGAGTTATATCTTAAAGTGCCTAAATTAGAACGTTTTTTCAGAATTCTTACTCAAAATTCTCTGGTTTCCAATCAACAGAGAATTATTGATAAAATGTCTCTTACTGCCGAGGAGCGTTATGACAAGTTTCAAAAACAGTTTAAAGATGTTAAGAATTGTCTGCCTCAGAAGCATATTGCGTCTTATATAGGAGTAACACCTGAGTTTTTCAGCAAAATGAAAAGCAGATTATTGAAACAGAAATAATGATTAGCCCGACTTGTGTAAAGCCGGGTTTTTTAATGCGTAATCATTTGTTAATTTAGATTAAGGAGTTTAGTCAAAATAGATGGTAACTTTGTAATAGAATTTAAAGAAAGGGAAATTAAAATGAAAACAAATCAGATTATTCACACAGCTGATAGCAGAGGATTTGCCAATCATGGATGGTTGATCACGCATCATACATTTAGCTTTGCAGGATATAATAATCCTGACCGGGTACATTTTGGTGTATTACGTGTTTTAAATGATGATTATATCGCCGGAGGAATGGGATTTGGTACACATCCGCATGATAATATGGAAATTATTTCTATTCCTTTATCCGGAGATCTTGCACATAAAGACAGTTTAGGCTCTGAAGGAATTATCAGGAATGGAGAAATACAGGTGATGAGTGCCGGAACAGGAGTTACTCACAGCGAGTATAATGCGAATAAAGATGAAGCGGTTACGTTATTGCAGATATGGCTGTTTCCAGATAAAAGAAATGTAACACCGCGCTATGACCAGTTAAAATACGATCTGAAGCCCAATGAATTTACTCAGGTAGTTTCACCTAATGCTGATGATGAAGGATTGTGGATTCATCAAAATGCCTGGTTTCATCTGGCAGATTTTACAGCCGGAAATCAAAAAAACTATGAGCTGAAAGATCCTTCTAATGGTATTTATCTTTTTATCATTTCAGGAGATCTTACTGTGGATGGAAACGAATTGCATACAAGAGATGCAATCGGAATATGGGACGAAAAAAGTATAGCTATTAAAGCTTCTTCCGATGCCCGCTTTTTAATCATGGAAGTACCAATGGAATTAACCTATTAAAAATAAAAGTTATGAGTGCAAAATGGAAAATTGATCCGACTCACAGTAATGTCGGGTTTAAAGTAAAACACATGATGTTTACAAATGTAAAAGGAAATTTTAATGATTTTTCCGGAGATTTTGAATTAGGAGAGGAAGGTCTGAAAGATGCCAAGCTGGATTTTGTGGCTAAAACGGCCTCTGTAAATACAAACAATGCAGATAGAGATAATCATTTAAGAAGTGGCGATTTCTTCAACGTTGAGCAATATCCGGATTTGAAATTTCACAGCACATCTGTAGAAGGTTCAGGAAATGAATATAAGATAAACGGAGATTTAGAGATTCTTGGTGTCAAAAAACCGGTATCCCTTAAAGCTGAATATAGTGGACTTATGAAAGATCCATGGGGAAATACTAAAGCAGGACTTAATGTATCTGGAAAAATCAATAGAAAAGAATGGGGGTTAAACTGGAATTCTGCATTGGAAACAGGTGGGGTTTTGGTATCAGAAGATGTTAACTTAGATATTGAATTACAGCTTATCAAAGAATAATTTTAGAAGTATTTATTATATTCTGCAAATGCACTTTCCATGTGAGAGTGCATTTTTTTTGAATATAGGTAGGTGTTACCGTATAATTCCGAGTATATCAATTTTTTCATCTTTGCTCATTCCGCCCGGATTACATCCTGGTTTACCTTCCGGAATTTCAATTCCGAGTGAAGAAAAATGCTGAACCCATACCGGAAAATAGTTGTTGGACTGCGGCTCTTTATAGGTCATAGGATAAAGCTGAAAAAAGGGCTTTTGATAGGCTTGTAGAAAAGCGTCATAAATGAGTTCCGAGCAATAATATTTTCCATTGTTGTAAATGAAATCATTATCGTAGGGCACACCTATCTGGGATTTTGCAAAATCAATTGCTTTAGGAATAAGGTGTTGATATTCTGATTTAAGCCGTGCCAGATACATAGGGTTATCAGTATAAGTTAGGAAAACGGATACCGGTGTTTTTCTCACCGCTTCTCCGGCAGCTTCTATGACATACCATTCGTTATCCTGCTTAAATACCATACCCATGTGGTTAAAGTCCATTTCATTGTAACCTTGGGTAACAGTATTAATAGCTTCACACATAGGGCCGCAATTCAGATTTTGAAAAATAAGATCTCCTTCTTTGAGAGGACGGTTTTGGGCAGTTATACCCAGAGTGAATAAAAAGAAAAAGAGGATCGCTTTCATAAATGTTATTCAGTCAAATCCGTGGTATATATCTTTTCAAAGGCTATTGGATCCATCGCATTATCTGCCGAAAAGTCTCCAATCTTGGTTCTTCGTAATCGGGTAAGATGACCTCCGGAATTTACTGCCTTGCCGAAATCAAATGCTAAAGAACGGATATAGGTACCTTTGCTGCACACTACTCTGAAATCTATTTCGGGAAGTGCAATACGCGTGAGTTCAAATTCCGCAATCTCAATTTTTCTTGAAGGAATATCTACTTCTTCTCCGGCTCTTGCATGTTCATATAAACGCTTTCCTTCTTTTTTAAGGGCAGAAAAAACGGGAGGAATCTGATCAATGTTCCCTATAAATTTTAAACGGGCCTGTTCTAATAAATCAGGTGTAATATGGGCTGTAGGAAACGTTTCGTTTATTTCTGTTTCCAGATCATAAGACGGTGTTGTTGCTCCGAGAACAATTGTTCCTGTATATTCTTTGATTTGTCCCTGTAATTCGGGTATTCTTTTGGTGAATTTTCCGGTGCAGATAATCAATAATCCCGTAGCCAACGGATCTAAAGTTCCTGCATGCCCTATTTTAAATTTTTTAGGTAAATGCAGTTTTTTTATTAACGTCCATTTTATTTTATTTACCGCCTGAAAAGAAGACCAGTTCAAAGGTTTGTCAATAAGTAAAATCTGTCCTTCCTGAAAGTTTTCTGAAGTAAGTTTTTCCATGATTTATTTATAATACGTAAAATAAACCAACAAAACGATTCCGATGATGATTCGGTACCAACCCCAAAATTTGAATCCGTATTTGGTCAATACATTGATAAATGTTTTTACGGCTACTAAAGCAACGATAAAAGCAATTACATTACCAATGATAAATATCTGTATGGTTTCAGATGAAGCCATGATCATTTCATATCCTTTCTGAGGGTTTACTGTGCCTGCTCCCCAGGTTTTCACAAATACAGAATATACCGTGACTGCCAGCATGGTAGGTACTGCAAGAAAAAATGAAAATTCTGCAGCAGCTCTTCTGGTAAGTCCCTGTGTCATACCTCCAATAATAGAAGCGGCTGAACGTGAGGTTCCGGGCATCATTGCCAGACATTGCCAGAAACCAATGATAACCGCCTTTTTTATACTGATTTCTTTTTCATCTGTTACAGTTGGATGTTTGAACCATTTGTCTACAAACAGAAGAATTACACCACCAAATACCAGCATGGATGAAATAGCAATCTGATTTCCTAAAACCGCTTCAATTTTATCATCTAATAAATAACCTAAGCCAAGAGCAGGAACTACTGCCAATGCCAGTTTTATATAAAAACCCAGATTTGAAAAGTTGAAGAATTTTTTCCAATACAGAGCAACGACAGAAAGTATAGCTCCAAATTGAATAGAAACCTGAAACATTTTCAAAAATTCGGTTTCTTCCATTCCCATCAATGCAGCGGTAAAGCCCATATGTGCTGTAGAAGAGATGGGAAGGTATTCTGTTAGTCCTTCGATTATTGCAATGATAATTGCTTGGAATATGTCCATTGATTTGTTTTTTAAGCTATAGTGGGGTTATTTTTTCGGAGTCTTGAAGATAGAATAAATACAGATTCCTAATCCGATGAAAATAGTGGTAGGAGCCAGGCGTATTCTTCTAAAACTGAAAACATCGTGGTTAAAGACATTTGGGTCGTCGCTGCCACCACCGGACATTAAAATAAAACCTAAAGCAATAACAGCAATTCCGATCAACAAAATGATATAGTTTTCTTTGTGAAATAAGAAGGATGATTGGTTTTCTTTATTTTTCATGATTCTTTATGTTAATATAAATCGTCTGACTTTAAATTTAAAAAGCGTTGAGTAGCAAAATAAGTACTTATGTAAGTAATGATTATTCCTACTATAAATACACCTGCACAAACAGTTATCAATGATTGATAATCTTGTAATAAATGGAGGGTAGGGAATTTCTGATCAGCATAATAAGTCAGAATAATGATACCGATAATGGCTAATACAGAGCCTATCATTCCAAGTTTTACGCTGGTCCAGATAAAAGGTTTACGGATAAAGGCTTTTGTAGCTCCAACCATTTGCATGGTTTTAATAATGAATCGCTTGGAGTAGATCGATAAACGCATCGAACTATTGATAAGCAACATGGCGATTAAAGCAAAGAAGCCGCTGATGATCAATACCCAGTACGTGATCGTCTGTATGTTTTTGTTGACCAAATCTACCAGCTGACGATCGTATACCACATCATCAATAAGATTATTTTCTTTAAAATTCAGTTCAATATTTTTGATACTGTCCTGTTCTACGTATGCTCCTTTGAAGTGCAGGTCAAAAGAATTTTGTAATGGATTAAAGCCTAAAAAGTGAACAAAGTCTTCGCCGATTACCTCCTGTTGAGAAACAGCTGCAGAATCTTTGTGTACAAATACGATATCTTTGATGTATGCTGATTTTTTTACTTCTTCTTCAAAGGATTTAAGGTCTTCCGGTTTTGCCGTGTCTTTAAAATAAACGGACATAGGAATGTTTTCTCTGAAGTTATTGGATATTTTCTCTGAATTGATAATGAATAAACCCAAAGAACCCAATAAGAACAGAACCAGAAATATACTTAAAATTACAGAAAAATAAGACGAGATCAGTCTTCTCTTTTGATATCTTTCGTACGAGGTTGCCATAGCTGATTTTTTTAAGGGGTAAAAATACTAAAGAAAATTATTTTTACGCCATTATAAATGATAAAGATTTATATTTCTTATAAATATAGCTTATTTTTGCTGTTGTTTAAAATAAAATGGTTTTAAACAACTCTAAAATAGTTGAAAACAATATACTTAAACGATAAATTTTTTCGCTTAAAATGAAATATAATCCAAAAGAAATTGAACAGAAATGGCAGAAGTATTGGGCAGAAAACCAGACTTTTAAAGCATCAAATGAAACATCAAAACCTAAATACTATGTGTTGGATATGTTTCCCTACCCTTCTGGAGCCGGACTGCATGTAGGACACCCTTTAGGGTATATTGCTTCTGACATTTTTTCAAGATTCAAAAGACATACAGGTTTTAATGTACTACATCCGCAAGGATATGATTCGTTTGGCCTTCCGGCTGAGCAATATGCTATTCAGACGGGGCAACACCCGGCATTGACAACGGAAGTGAATATAGCGCGTTATCGCGAACAGCTTGATAAAATAGGGTTTTCATTTGACTGGAGCAGAGAAGTACGTACTTCAGATCCGCAATATTATAAACATACACAATGGATTTTTATTCAGTTATTCAACTCTTGGTACAATAAAGATACGGATAGAGCAGAACCTATTGAAAATCTTACAGCTATTTTCTCGATGAAAGGAAATGCTTCTGTGTATGCTGTTTCCGATGAAAATATCGAAATTTTCTCGGCTGCAGAATGGAATGGTTTTTCAGAAGAACAAAAAGAAAAAATATTGCTTCAATATCGTATGACCTATCTGGCAGAAACGGAAGTAAACTGGTGTCCGGCTTTGGGAACCGTTTTGGCCAATGATGAGATCATCAATGGTGTTTCTGAAAGAGGAGGATATCCTGTAATCCGGAAAAAGATGACACAGTGGAGCATGCGTATTTCTTCGTATGCAGAACGGTTACTTCAGGGATTGGATACAATAGACTGGAGTGAATCTATTAAAGAATCACAAAGAAACTGGATTGGGAAATCGGTAGGTGCTTCTGTGTTTTTTAGACTAAAGGATACAGATGCTTCCATTGAAGTGTTTACAACACGGCCTGATACTATTTTTGGAGTGAGCTTTATGACACTGGCTCCTGAGCATGATTTGGTACAAGAAATTACTACGAAAGAGCAAAAAGAGGCGGTTCAGGCTTATGTTGCTGCTACTGCCAAACGTTCAGAGCGCGAACGTATGGCTGATGTAAAAACCATTTCGGGTGTTTTTACGGGAGCTTATGCTATTCATCCATTTACAAAAGAAGAAATTCCTGTATGGATCGGAGATTACGTACTGGCAGGATACGGTACAGGAGCTGTTATGGCAGTACCATGTGGAGACGAACGTGATTATGCGTTTGCGAATCATTTTGCTATTCCAATAAAAAATATATTCAATCAGGATATTTCTGAAGCTGCTTATACCGATAAAGTCGGTTTTGAACTGATTAATTCTGATTTTCTGAATGGAATGGATTATAAACAGGCGACTAAAGAGAGTATTGCAGCGCTTGAAAAGATCAGTGCCGGAAGAGCAAAAGTAAACTACCGTTTGCGAGACGCAGTTTTTTCACGTCAACGCTATTGGGGTGAGCCGTTTCCTGTTTATTATGTCAACGGATTACCAAAAATGATTGAAGCAGCATACTTGCCAATCCGTTTGCCGGAAGTAGAAAAATATCTCCCTACTGAAGATGGACAACCACCATTGGGTAACGCACAGGAATGGGCATGGGATACCAAAAATAATAAAGTTGTCAGTAATAAGCTGATTGATTATAGCAGTGTATTTCCGTTAGAATTAAACACAATGCCTGGTTGGGCAGGGAGTTCATGGTACTGGCTGCGCTATATGGATGCTCACAATGAAAATGAAATCGCCAGCAGAGAAGCATTGCAATACTGGCAAAATGTAGATTTGTATATAGGCGGAAGCGAACACGCGACCGGACATTTACTGTATGCACGTTTCTGGAATAAGTTCTTAAAAGATATAGGAGTTATCACAACTGATGAACCTTTTAAAAAATTGATTAATCAGGGAATGATTTTGGGAATGAGTGCTTTTGTTTACCGTACAGAAGATTCTAAAACGCTCATCACAAAAGATAAAATCGGTACAACTAAAGTATACCCGATACATGTTGATTTAGCTGTTATTAATGATGTGACAAATGAACTGGATATTGAGGCATTTAAGCAGCATCCTTTGTATTCAGAATATAGAGATGCTGAGTTTGTATTGGATGATCAGGGCAAATATATTGTAGGTCGTGAGGTAGAAAAAATGTCTAAATCAAAATACAATGTGGTCAATCCGGATGATATATGTGATGAATATGGAGCCGATACCTTGCGTTTGTATGAAATGTTTTTAGGTCCTTTAGAACAGGCAAAACCATGGAATACAGCAGGTATATCAGGCGTATTTGGGTTCCTTAAAAAATTATGGAGACTTTACTTTGATGATAATGGATTTATCGTTGTTGACGATGAGCCAACAAAAGAAATGTATAAAACGCTTCATAAAACCATCAAAAAGGTTAGGGAAGATATCGAAAACTTTTCTTTTAATACCTCAGTTTCCCAGTTTATGATCTGTGTAAATGAGCTGACACAGCAAAAATGCCACCACAGAGCTATTCTTGAACCATTGGCGGTAATAATTGCACCTTACGCTCCTCATATTGCTGAAGAGTTATGGCATGCACTTGGTCATGATCAATCTGTTTCAGAAGCTTTGTTTCCAATTTTTGATGAGAAATATCTTGTAGAAAGTGAAAAAGAATATCCGGTTTCTTTTAATGGGAAAATGCGTTTTACACTGAATCTTTCGTTAGATTTAACTGTTGAACAGATACAGGAGATTGTTATGGCAGATGAAAGAACGCAACAGCAGTTACAGGGAAGAGAGCCTAAGAAGATCATCATCGTTCCAGGGAAAATTATTAATTTAGTTGGATAAAATAAAAGAAAAATATGAATAAGGCAGGAGTTGTTATAGGTGTTTTTGTAGCAGTGGTTTTTTTTGTCATAGCCCTTATGTTTGGTTTGCCAACCTATAATGTATGGCAACAGGAAATGGCTGGAAAAGCTGAAATGGCAAAGGCGGAACAAAATCGTAAGATATTGATTGAAGAAGCCAAAGCCAGGCTCGAAGCTGAAAAATTGAATGCACAGGCAGAGATAGAACGCGCAAAAGGAATGGCTGAAGCAATGAAGCTGGAAAACGGAACACTTAATTCTACGTATAATCAGTATTTATTTATCCGGACATTAGAAAAACTGGCAGACAAAGGAGATCTGCCTCAAATTATTTATATGCCGTCAGAAGGTTTACTGCCCGTGATGGATGTTTCTACGAAACAAAATACCATTCCTTCGGGAAATTAATATTTACAAGCCTTTCTGATTTATGAGAAGGGCTTGTTTTTTATCTTAGTTATGCAGACAAGTTATTTTTTTATTATTGGGCTTCTTATAGCTGTTGTTATATTGGTTTTAGAATTGAGAAAGTCTAAAAACCTGCAAAAAACAGCGGAACAGCATTACCGTGATCTGGAAATGAAAGTCAATAATCTGCAATTAGAGAATCTTGAATCAAAGCTCAATCCCCACTTGTTTAAAAATATCCTTAATTCTATTCAGTCGCATGCCTATCAATCCTATTATACTTTAGAAAAACTGGCCAATGTACTGGATTTCGTATTATATGAGACTCAGAAGAAATATGTTACTCCAAGAGAAGAAATAGAGTTTGCTAAAAATCTTATCGAGATCAATAAGATCAAAATAAGCCCTCTGTTTGATCTGAAAATTAAAATACGAACCGATGAAAAAGATCCGTTGATGGATAAAAGAATTTTAGCGCCGCTTATATCAGTAGATTTAATTGAAAATGCCTTTAAACATGCTGATATTCTAAGTCCTGACTCTTTTATCTCCATTCTGATTGAATTAAAAAATGGTGTGTTTTCGCTTACTGTATCCAACAAAACTTATGAAAGGAAACCAATGAGGAAAAAGAAAGGTGGTTTCGGAGCTAATAGTCTGGAAACCCGTTTGGGAATCTTATATAAAGACCAGTACAAGCTGGAGAAATTTATAGAAAATGATGTTCATATTGCTTATCTAAAAATTAAATTACTTGAAAACAACGATTAAATGTATTTTGCTTGATGATGAATTGCTGGGGCTGCGGTATCTGAAAATGCTGTGTGAGCAGATTCCGGAAATTGAAGTAGTCAAGTCTTTCGATAATCCTGAGAAATTATTAAAAGAAGCTCCTGATCTGGATTTTGATCTGTGCATACTTGATATTGAAATGCCGGGAATAAATGGTTTAAGTGTTGCCAATCTTTTAAATGATAAACCTGTAATTTTTACTACAGCATATAAGGAATTTGCAGTTGAAGCTTTTGAACTGGATGCGATTGACTATATCACGAAACCCGTAAAAAAAGAACGGCTTCAAAAAGCAATTGATAAAGCAGTACGTTTTGTTGAAAAGCAAAAACCTAAGAAAGAATTTTTTAAAGTAAATACAGACAAAGGAAAAACCTTGTTGTATTTTAATAATATTACTTATATCAAAGTGTCTGATGTAGATAGTAGAGATAAAGTTACTTTTTTGCAGGATGGTACAAAAGTATTGCTCAAAAACATTTCTTTTGAGAAGCTACAGGAGATACTTCCTAAACAGCAGTTTTGCAGAATTAATAAAGGGGAACTTATTTCGATGGGTATCGTAAATTTCTTTTCTCATGACGAAATTGTGACGACTATTGTCAATGAAAATCAAAAACCGATTTCTTTGGTTTTAAGTACTAATTACCGAACTGAATTTCTGAACAGGATGTAAGTTTTTTTGTTACAAAAAAACAGGGCTTCATTACAAAACGGTTCCTGTTTTATTACACTACAACTGATGGAATCGAATTAATCTTCAAATTTGCAGCATTATTAAAGTAATTATCAGAATTCATGAAAAAATATAAAAATACTATTTTTTATACCACTATCATTCTTGTGTTTTCATACATTATGTATTGGGCTGCTGTTGAAGGAAAGCAATTAGAGAAAGATGTGGTAGAAGCTACTTCAGATAAAACGAGTTGGTTTGAATTTATCGATTCTCTACAGATCAATTTGCACCATCCATTAGCGATCTTATTATTACAAATTATAACGATTGTGATTGTTGCCCGTTTTTTTGGCTGGTTTTTTAATAAGATTGGTCAGCCTTCTGTTATTGGAGAAATCATTGCGGGTATAGTCTTAGGACCTTCTTTATTCGGGATGTATTTTCCTGAAGCATCCGCTGCCTTATTTCCGGCAGCATCTTTAGGAAATCTCCAGTTCTTTAGTCAGATAGGACTTATTCTGTTTATGTTTGTTATCGGGATGGAGCTCGATCTTAAGGTGTTGAAAAGTAAAGCGCATGATGCTATTGTAATCAGTCATGCGAGTATTATTATTCCTTTTGCCTTGGGAATGGTACTGGCATATTTTATATACGATTCGTTTGCTCCGGAAGGAATTAATTTTCTTTCGTTTTCCCTCTTTATGGGAATTGCAATGAGTATTACTGCATTTCCGGTATTGGCAAGAATTGTTCAGGAACGCGGTATTCATAAAACCAAATTGGGAACGGTAGTATTGACTTCTGCAGCAGCAGATGATATTACGGCTTGGTGTATACTGGCAGTAGTAATTGCTATAGTGAAAGCGGGCTCATTTGTGAGTGCCTTGTATGTAGTGGGAATGGCTTTGGTGTATGTTTTTTTAATGATGAAGCTTGTACGACCTTTTTTAAAAAGGATAGGGCAGTTGAATGCCAATAAAACTACTTTGAGTAAGCCTGTAGTGGCCATCTTTCTTTTGGTTTTGGTTTTATCGTCTTATGCTACCGAAGTAATAGGGATCCATGCTTTATTCGGTGCATTTATGACCGGTGCCATTATGCCCGATAATAATCGTTTCAGACATATGTTTGTGGAAAAAGTAGAGGATGTCGCTGTTGTTTTGTTCTTACCCCTGTTTTTTGTCTATACAGGTTTACGTACAGAAATTGGATTGCTGAATGATATCTATCTGTGGAAAATTGCCGGATTAATCATTTTAGTGGCAGTTACGGGTAAATTTATCGGAAGTGCACTCGCTGCGAAATATGTAGGGCAGTCATGGAAAGACAGTTTAACAATTGGTGCCTTAATGAATACCCGTGGATTAATGGAGTTGATTGCGCTGAACATCGGTTTTGAACTGGGAGTGCTTACTCCGGAAGTATTTGCTATGATGGTTATTATGGCACTTGCAACAACTTTTATGACAGGACCTGCTATTGATTTTATCAATAAAGTATTTAAAAATGATAAAGGTGAAAGCGTTGCGGAAGAGATTGTCAATGACAGCAAGTATAAAATTTTGTTTTCATTTGGTAATCCGGATCGCGGAAAAAAGATGTTAAAGATTGCTAACAGTCTTTCAAAGAAACAACAGGATAATTCAATCGTTACTGCATTACATTTAGGTTCGAGTGATCAGATATATGCTTTTGATCCTGATTATGAGCAAAAGCAGTTTTTACCAATTGTCGAAGAATCTAAAATGCTTCATCAGAAAGTATCAGCACTATACAAAGTCTCTATCGATATTGATTCTGATATTGTGGAAGTAGCTAATAAAGGCGAATATGATTTACTGCTTATCGGACTCGGAGAATCTATTTATGAGGGCACCCTCTTAGGGAAACTTTTAGGATATACTACCCGATTTATCAATCCGGATGTTATCGTCGATAAAGTAATGGGTAAAGAGAAATTTTTCGAAAACTCACCGTTTGACGATCGTACCCGTCATATTATTGCAAACAGTAAATTGCCGTTAGGCATATTTATAGATAAAGGAATGCAGGCAGTAGATAAAATATTCATTCCGTTCATGCGCAAGGAAGATGTCTTTCTGATTGAATACATTCAAAAGTTTATTCATAACAATGACAGCCAGATTGTGATCATGGATTTTAATGGTGTAATTAAAAAGCATTCTTTTATTCGCGAAAGTATTCGGGCTATTGAACAAATGAAACCTAATAATATTTCTATCATACCGGAGCGGGAAATTCAGAAAGATTTTCTGGAGCAAAAAGATCTGATGATGATCAGCCTCGGAAGCTGGAAAAAAATCATAGATAATCGAAAGGAATGGATTAAATACTCACCTTCCATTTTGGTGATGAAGCCATAAACCGAAACAGTGAGATCATGCAATTTTGGATATTCATAAACAGTTTTTAGATTGCTATTGTATATGCGTTATAATATTCTCTATTTGTTTATTGAAGGTTAGTGTATGCCTATTGTTTCCTACTTCAATTATTATATTTTCTAAAATTTTGCAATAAAAAAAACGGCTAATCAAGCCGTTTTTTTTATTTTTTTAGACGTACCAGAAAAGCTCCCGGATATTTTTTTGAAAATATTTTTAAATTTCTTTCTGCGTCAATTTTGTTCTTGTAGTTTCCAACCACTACTTTGTAATTGGGATTGCTGTAAATAATAGTAGCATCTACAGCAGGGTACATTTTTTTAAATTCATAATAATGTTCCTCTCCGACACTTTTCTCTCCGTGAAATATCTGAATAGAAAAATTTTTATAAATAGAAAATGAATTATTGATCTTTCTTTTTTCTAAAAGGAGTTTCTCAAAATTGTTATCTTGAATTATTTTAAATTTGGACTCCTGAGCATATCCATTATTACTGATGGTAAATGTTAAAATTGTGATAAAAACGAAGATTGAATTTCTTAAATTATTCATAATGAATGTTATTTGAAACAAAAGTATAAAATCTTTTAAAAATCCTCGCTATAACGATTTATTTAGAATTGATATAAATTGCATTTTGGACTTCATAAGGGTTTTGTTAGTGCTTCTTATGTTGTATTTTTGTCGGAGTTTATAAAAAAGATAAGTGTTTTTAGTAGTCATACCGAGCATTTATCTCTTAGAAAATTAGATGATAATCATTCTTTAACTATGAAAAAAGTGGGTAACCATAATTCGTTTTCAAGGATTCTTTTCTTGTGTTTAGCATTTATGCTAACATTCTCTACGCTATCTTATGCGCAAGATGCGGCAAAAGGTAAGGAGTTGTTTAATTCTCAGTGTGCGGCTTGTCATAAGTTAGATGCTAATTCAACGGGACCTGCACTTCGTGGTGTTGTTGAAAGACACTCTACAGAGTGGTTGCACAAGTGGATTAGAAATAGTTCTGCATTAATTAAGTCAGGAGATGCAGAAGCTGTAAAATTATTTAATGAATGGAAGCAGGTTCCTATGAACTCTTTTCCTAACTTGTCTGATGAGGATATTGATAATATTTTAGCGTATACTTCAGAAGAGAAGGCAGCACCGCCTGCTGGTGGGCCGGGAGCAGCAAATGCTACTGCAGCTGCATCAGGAGACGGGATTTCTAATACGGTAATTTTAGGAGCTTTGGCGATCGTTTTGGTAATGCTTGTTGTGATGCTTTTCTTTGTTAAGAAAGTGTTAGATAAAGTAATTGATAAAAACGATTTGACAGTAAGAGAGAAAAAATCTCTTCCGTTGTGGAAAGCATTTGTTAAAAATCAATTCGCAGTTATTGCTTCTGTTATTGTTTTGATGTTGCTTGGAGCTTACTTTGCATTTGGTTATATGATGCAGATAGGTGTTGATAAGGGTTACGAGCCAATTCAGCCAATTCACTTTTCACATAAAATTCACGCAGGTGAAAATGGTATTGACTGTAAGTATTGTCACTCTTCTGCAAGAACAAGTAAGACTTCAGGTATCCCTTCTTTGAATGTTTGTATGAACTGTCATAAAAATATTTCAGAGTTTACAGGAAGTGCAGATTCTACTTATGTAGATTATTCAAAAGAATTTTATACAGCTGAGATCCAAAAAATATACAATGCTGTAGGTTGGGATCCGGCAACACAATCATATACAGGTGAGGAGAAGCCGGTTAAATGGGTTCGTATTCACAATTTACCAGATTTTGTGTACTTTAATCACTCACAACACGTTTCTGTTGCAGGTTTAGAATGTCAGACTTGTCACGGTCCGGTGGAAGAAATGGAAATCATGAGACAGCACTCTCCGTTAACAATGGGATGGTGTGTTGATTGTCACCGTACAACAGAAGTTAAGGTTCAAGACAATGAGTATTATGCGAAAATTCATGAAGAATTATCAAAGAAATACGGTGTTGAGAAATTGACTGTGGCTCATTTAGGTGGGTTAGAGTGTGGAAAATGTCACTATTAATAATAATTTAAGAAGCTAATATATATATACAATGGCATCAAACAAAAAATACTGGAAAAGTGTTGAGGAGCTTAACGAGAACAGTTCTATTGTTGAGAGGCTAAGAAACAATGAGTTTGTTGAAGAAATTCCTACAGAAGATTTTCTTGGGGATAAAAACGCCTTGTCTTCGTCATCAACTTCTCGTAGGGACTTTTTGAAATACGTTGGTTTTTCAACTGCAGCTGCATCGTTGGTTGCTTGTGAGGGACCTTTGAAAAAATCTATTCCATATGTAATTCAGCCAGAAGAAATTATCCCTGGAGTTGCAGATTATTATGCAACGACTATCGCTGATGGTTTTGATTTTACAAATGTTTTAATCAAAACACGTGAGGGTCGTCCTATTCAGATTCAAAATAACTTTATGGAAGGTGCTTTGAGCGGAGCAAATGCTCGTGTTCATGCTTCTGTATTGTCTCTATATGACAGTTTACGTTTAAAGCAGCCTAAGATCGACGGTAAAGCAGCGTCCTGGTCTGAGGTTGAACAAAAAATTAAAGCAAGTATAGATACCGCAACAGGTCAGATCGTTTTACTGACTAATTCTATGGCTTCTCCTTCTACTGATAAGTTGATCGCAGAATTTGTTGCAGCTTATCCTAAGGCTAAGCATATTGTGTATGATGCTGTTTCTTGTGATACAGCTATTGATGCATACCAACAGGCTTATGGAGAAAGAGCTTTGCCGGATTACGATTTTGGTCAGGCAGATGTAATTGTTTCTGTTGGAGCAGATTTTCTGGGTGACTGGAATGGTGGTGGTTATGAAGGTAACTATGCAAAAGGACGTATTCCTAAAAACGGAAAAATGTCTAAACATATCCAGTTTGAATCAAACATGACTTTATCAGGAGCTAATGCTGACAGACGTGTGCCAATGACAGGTGCTGATCAGAAGCTGGCTTTAGTAAAATTATATAATATTATTACAGGTTCAAATGTAAGTGTTGCCAATACTGCTGCAGATGCAGAAGTTGTAAAAGCGGCTCAACAATTGAAATCTGCTGGTTCTACTGGAGTTTTAGTTTCAGGTATTGATGATGTAAACGCTCAGTTATTAGTGTTTGCAATCAATCAGGCTTTAGGTTCTGCAGCTTTTCAACCGGCAAAACCTAAATATACCAGAACAGGTAATAATAAAGAGGTTACTCAACTGATAAAAGATATGAATGCAGGAGCTGTTTCCACATTGATTATGTCTGGAATCAACCCTGTATATACTTTATCTGATGCTGCTGCTTTTGCAGAAGGATTGAAAAAAGTAAAATTATCTGTTTCATATGCTCTTAAAGAAGATGAAACTGCCGGACTGACAACTATTGCAGCTGCAGCTCCTCATTATTTAGAGTCATGGGGTGATGTTCAAATGAAAAAAGGACATTATTCAGTAACACAACCAACTATACGTCCATTATTCAATACCAAACAGTTTCAGGAAGGTTTGATGGCTTTATTAGGTAAAACGGAGTCTTACTACGATTACTTAAGAGCTGTTGGTACCTCGATTGCTGCAGGAACTACATGGAATCAATTAGTTCATAATGGTTTCTATACATACGAAGCGTCAAATACAGGTTCAGGTTCAGCTGACTTCAACGGTGCTGCTGCTCAGGTAGCTGCTGCTAAAAAAGCAAACGGACTTGAATTGGTTCTTTATACTAAAACAGGTATGGGAGACGGACAACAGGCAAACAATCCTTGGTTGCAAGAATTTCCTGATCCTATTACTCGAGTATCGTGGGATAATTATGTAACGATTTCACGAAAAGATGCTGAACAGTTTGGTCTTAAAAATTATCATGTTGCCAATGGAGGTCTTAACGGAAGCTATGCAACGATAAAGGTAGGAGACAAAACCTTAGAAAATGTTCCTGTTTACATTCAGCCAGGTCAGGCTGTAGGAACAATGGGGTTAGCTTTAGGTTACGGACGTAAAGCAGCCTTAAAAGAAGAAATGCAGGTAGGTGTTAACGCTTACTCATTATATAAAGATTTCAATAATACACAGGTAGCAACTATTGAGAAAGGAAGTGGAGATCACGAATTTGCTTGTGTTCAGTTGCACAATACCTTAATGGGTAGAGGAGATATCTTAAAAGAAACTACTTTAAAAGTATTTAACAGTCAGGATGCAAAAGAGTGGAACATCACTCCGATGGTTTCCTTAGACCACCAGTCTGTTCCTGCTAAGTCAGTGGACATCTGGGAATCTTTTGATAGAAAAGTAGGACATCACTTCAATTTATCTATCGATTTAAATGCATGTACAGGTTGTGGAGCTTGTGTGATTGCTTGTCATGCTGAAAATAACGTACCGGTAGTTGGAAAATCAGAAGTAAGAAGAAGTCGTGATATGCACTGGTTGCGTATTGACAGATACTATTCTTCTCAGGATGATTTTGCAGCTGATATTGAGAAAAAAGAATCTGCTAAAGGTTTGATGGACAATATCGATACGTTCCAGGGATTAGAAAATCCATCTGACAATCCTCAGGTTGCATTCCAGCCTGTAATGTGTCAGCACTGTAATCATGCACCATGTGAAACAGTTTGTCCGGTTGCGGCAACTTCTCATGGTCGTCAGGGACAAAACCATATGGCATACAACCGTTGTGTGGGTACCCGTTACTGTGCGAATAACTGTCCTTACAAAGTACGTCGTTTCAACTGGTTCCTATACAATCAAAATGATGCGTTTGATTATCATATGAATGATGATTTAGGACGTATGGTATTGAATCCGGATGTAGTTGTACGTTCTCGAGGAGTTATGGAAAAATGTTCATTCTGTATACAATCTACTCAGGCTGTAATTTTGAAAGCTAAGAAAGAAGGTAGAAGAGTGGCTAAAAACGAATTCAATGATGCATGTGCATGTTCGGCAGCTTGTTCTACAGGAGCAATGGTTTTTGGAGATGTTAACGAGCCGGAAGATGCAATTGTTGAATTAACTCAGGATCCAAGAGCTTATCATTTGTTAGAGCATTTAGGAGTAAAGCCTAATGTTGTATATCAGGTAAAAGTAAGAAACGTATAAAAGTATTTTATTAATTAGAAACATTATAAAGGATTATGTCGTCACATTACGAAGCACCCATTAGAAAACCTTTAGTTGTCGGAGATAAATCATATCACGATGTAACTGTGGATGTGGCTAGACCTGTAGAAGGGAGAGCTAATAAACAATGGTGGATTGCGTTCTCAATAGCATTAGTTGCATTCCTTTGGGGAGCTGGTTGTATGGTTTATACAATCAGTACAGGTATTGGTACTTGGGGATTAAATAAAACCGTAGGCTGGGCTTGGGATATTACCAACTTTGTATGGTGGGTAGGTATTGGTCACGCGGGAACACTTATTTCAGCCGTATTATTATTATTCAGACAAAAATGGAGAATGGCGATCAACCGTTCTGCAGAGGCAATGACTATTTTCTCTGTAGTTCAGGCGGGATTGTTCCCAATCATTCACATGGGACGTCCTTGGTTAGCTTTCTGGGTATTGCCAATGCCTAACCAGTTTGGTTCGTTATGGGTTAACTTTAACTCGCCACTTCTTTGGGACGTATTTGCAATTTCTACGTATTTATCTGTATCATTGGTTTTCTGGTGGACAGGTCTTTTACCGGATTTTGCTATGTTACGCGATAGAGCTATTACACCTTTTACAAAGAGAATTTATTCTATATTATCATTTGGTTGGTCAGGTAGAGCTAAAGACTGGCAACGTTTTGAGGAGGTTTCTTTGGTGTTGGCAGGTCTTGCTACTCCATTAGTACTCTCTGTACACACGATTGTATCTTTTGACTTTGCTACATCGGTGATCCCGGGATGGCATACAACGATCTTACCACCTTACTTCGTGGCAGGAGCTATCTTCTCAGGATTTGCAATGGTTAATACACTGCTTATCATCATGAGAAAAGTATCGAATCTTGAAGATTATATCACAATTCAGCATATCGAATTAATGAATATTATTGTAATGATTACAGGTTCTGTTGTAGGTATCGCTTATATTACAGAGTTGTGGGTTGCATGGTATTCAGGTGTAGAGTATGAACAATATGCATTCTTAAACCGTGCTACGGGACCTTACTGGTGGTCATACTGGTTGATGATGACATGTAACGTAATTTCTCCACAGGTAATGTGGTTCAAAAAAGTACGTACAAGTATCATGGCATCATTCATCATTTCCATCATTGTAAACATCGGTATGTGGTTTGAACGTTTTGTAATCATCGTTACATCACTTCACAGAGATTACTTACCATCATCATGGACAATGTTCCAGCCAACATTTGTTGATGCGGGTATTTATATAGGAACAATCGGATTCTTCTTTGTATTATTCTTGTTATATTCAAGAAGTTTCCCTGTAATTGCTCAGGCAGAGGTTAAAACAATTTTGAAATCTTCAGGAGACAATTACAAGAGAGCGAGAGAAAACGGGAACCATTCACATAATCATTAATAAGATATGAGTACAAAAGTTATACATGCACTATACAATGATGATGATATTTTAATGGACGCTGTTAAAACAACACGTGCAGCACATCATCATATTGAGGAAGTTTATACTCCTTTTCCAGTTCACGGATTAGATAAAGCCATGGGATTAGCTCCAACGCGTCTTGCGATTTGTTCTTTTATCTATGGATTATGCGGTTTGTCTTTTGCAACCTATATGATGAACTACATCATGATTCAGGACTGGCCACAGGATATTGGTGGTAAACCAAGTTTTAGTTATATTCAGAATATGCCTTCATTTGTGCCTATTATGTTTGAATTAACAGTGTTTTTTGCAGCCCATTTAATGGTTATCACCTTCTTCTTGAGAAGTAGATTATGGCCTTTTAAACAAGCTGAAAATCCGGATGTAAGAACAACAGATGACCATTTCTTAATGGAAGTTGCTTTACACGGAAGCGAAGATGACGCAGTAGAATTCTTTAAAAATACTGGTGCAGTAGAAGTTAAAGTAATTGAAAAACAATAATAGTAGAATGAAGACTTTATATAAAATAGTAGCATTAGCAGGAGTTTCAGCACTAACTACTTCTTGTTTTCATAAGGAAAAACCTAACTTTCAGTTATTTCCTAATATGTACGAGTCAGTAGCTTACGAAACGTACTCTGAGTCAAGTGCTTTTAACAACGGAAAAGAAGGTCAATTACCAGCAAAAGGTTCTATACCTCGTGGTTTTGATCCTTACGAGTATGAAAATACTCCTGAAGGGCTTGCTTTGGCAAAAGCTAATTTGAAATCACCATTAGATTCTTTAACAGACAGCGATCATGCAGAGGCAAAACAATTGTTTACGATCTATTGCGCTATCTGTCATGGTGATAAAGGAGACGGAAAAGGTAATTTAGTAAAAAGAGAAAAATTCTTGGGAGTTCCTAACTATGCTGAGAGAGAATTAACCGAAGGGGGAGTCTTTCACGTGATAACTTACGGACTAAATTCAATGGGATCGCACAAAAATCAGTTAACACAACATGAACGTTGGTTAGTTACAGATTACGTGTTGAAATTGAAATCAGAATTATAATTGTAAAACTTATTTGAAAGTTTAGATATGTACACATTTTCGAAAAAATTAAAAACCTTTGCCTTTATTCTTATGATTCTTGGAATTGTTGGTATCGCATACGGTTTTTTAACTGCTCCAAAAACAGTCCAGGATGTTGAGACTCTTTTAGCAAATGATCATCATGGTGATCACGGCGATGCCCATGCTACTCCTGATCATAATGCTCATGCAGAACACGCAGCTGCTGGTTCTCATGAAAAAGTTGATGCTCATCAGGAACATCAAAAACATTTAGAGCATGTTTTACATCAATTACAAAACAAGCCTTGGGCAGCAGTTTATGTAGCATGTATATTTTTCATGTTGATTTCTTTAGGAATCTTGACATTTAATGCTATCCAATACGCTGCTTCTGCAGGTTGGTCTCCGGTACTTTTTAGAGTTATGGAAGGTTTATCTGCTTATTTATTACCAGGTTCTATTATCTTCTTTGGACTATTGGTATTGAGTTCAGCTCATATCAATCACTTGTTCATTTGGATGGATGATGCTGTAGTTGCAGAAGATACAATTATTCAGGGTAAAACAGGTTTTTTAAACATCCCTTTTTTCCTTATCAGAGCGGTAATATTCATTGGAGGTTGGAATTTATACAGATACTTATCCCGTAAGAATTCTATTGCATTAGATGAAACCAATGATATTTCGTATTATAAAAAGAACTTTAAATATTCGGCTGGTTATTTAGTGTTTTTTATCATTACTGAATCAATTATGTCTTGGGACTGGATTATGTCAATTGACACACACTGGTACAGTACATTATTCGGATGGTATGTTTTTGCAAGTTTCTTCGTATCTGCTATAACCGTTATAGCACTTACAACAATATATCTGAAATCAAGAGGATTTTTAGAATATGTAAATACAAGCCATATCCACGATTTAGCTAAATTCATGTTTGGTTTATCTATTTTCTGGACTTATTTATGGTTCTCACAATTCATGTTGATGTGGTATGCTAACATTCCTGAGGAGGTTACATATTTTATCTTTAGAATTCAGGAATATAATTTACCATTCTTCGGTATGCTGGTATTAAACTTTGTATTACCACTTCTATTATTAATCAATACAGATTTCAAACGTTTGTCTTGGATAATCATAATGGCAGGTACATGTATTTTAGTAGGTCACTATTTAGACTTCTTCAATATGATTATGCCAGGTACAGTAGGTGGTTCATGGTTCATCGGTATTGCTGAAATAGGTTCAGTTATGTTCTTTGCAGGATTGTTTATTTTTGTTGGTTTCAACGCTTTAACTAAAGCACCGTTATTAGCTAAGAATAATCCAATGATTGGAGAGAGTAAACATTTTCATTATTAATATTTAAATAATAAACAAATGACGAGTTTATTAATTTTTGTTATCGTAGCATTATTAGGAATTGCAATATGGCAGTTAACTAAAATATTTGATTTGACCAACTCAACTAAAGTATATAGTGAAGATGGCGAGTATAAATCTGAAGTTGCTACTGATAAAGACAATAATATCAATGGTTATTTATTATTTGGTTTCTTAGCCTTTATTTATATCCTTACTATTTATTGTTGTGTGAAATGGGGGTATATGCCTCTATTGGATAATGCTGCATCTGAACACGGAAAAGATGTTGATAATTTGATGTGGATCTCTTTAGGATTAATCCTTTTTGTACAGGCATTTACTCAATTTTTATTGCACTACTTTTCTTTTGTTAACAGAGGTCGTAAAGATAAGAAAGCACTGTATTTCTCAGATAATGATAAATTAGAGATGATCTGGACGATTATCCCGGTAATTGTTTTATCAGGTTTAATCTTGTACGGATTATTTACATGGAACAGTATTATGAACGTCAAAGAAGACGAAGATGTAATATATGTAGAGGTTTATGCTAAACAATTTGGTTGGGATATCCGTTATTCAGGAGATGATAACACCTTAGGAAAAGCTAACGTTCGTTTTATTGAAGGTGTAAATGCAACGGGTGTTGATATGTCAGATCCGAATGCTCAAGATGATAAATTATCAAAAGAATTACACTTGCCGGTAGGTAAAAAAGTAGTTTTCAAAATGCGTTCACAAGACGTATTACACTCTGCTTATTTCCCTCACTTCAGAGCTCAGATGAACTGTGTTCCTGGAATGGTAACTCAATTTGCAATGACACCTACGATTACTACCGAAGAAATGCGTGAACGCCCTGAAATCGTTAGTAAAGTAAATAAGATCAATAAATTGCGTTCTGAAAGAAGCGTTGATTTGGTAGCAAAAGGTGAAGAAGCATTATCACCATACGTTTTTGATTACGTACTATTATGTAACAAAATATGTGGTCGTTCTCACTACAACATGCAGGCAAAAATCGTAGTTCAGTCAGAAAAGGAATTTAAAAAATGGTTGAATGGTTTACCTACATTAGGACAACAGGTAGCGGAAGAAAAAGCTCCTAAAGCAGAACCTGCTGCGGAAACTCCGGCTGCTCCGGCTCCTGATGCAGGGGTTGAAAGCAAACTAGATACAAACCAGATGAAAGCAGATTCAACGAAAGTTGTGGCTGCAAAATAAATTGAACCAGTAAAAATTTGTTTACACAAAAATTATAATTATGTCAGCAGTAGGACACGATTTAGCACACGGCCATGACCAAGAGCATGAGCATCATCATAAAGAAACTTTTGTAACGAAGTATATCTTTAGTACAGACCATAAAATGATTGCCAAACAGTTCCTTATTACAGGAATCTTTATGGGAATCATTGGAATAGGGATGTCCTTATTATTTCGTATGCAAATTGCATGGCCGGAAGAATCCTTTAAAGTTTTTTCCTGGTTATTAGGAGATGAATTTGCTCCGGGAGGAGTAATGAGAAACGATATTTATCTGGCTTTAGTTACAATTCACGGAACCATTATGGTATTCTTTGTTTTGACTGCCGGATTGAGTGGTACATTTTCAAATTTATTAATTCCATTACAGATTGGGGCAAGAGATATGGCGTCAGGTTTTATGAACATGTTGTCTTATTGGATTTTTGCTTTATCATCAGTAATCATGTTGTCTTCTTTATTCGTGGAATCAGGACCGGCATCAGCAGGTTGGACTATTTATCCTCCGCTATCGGCAGTTCCTGAAGCAATTCCGGGTTCTGGTACAGGAATGACTTTATGGTTGATTGCAATGGCTTTGTTTATTGCACAGTCATTAATGGGATCATTAAACTATATTGTAACGGTTTTGAATTTGAGAACAGAAGGTATGACAATGACGCGTCTGCCTCTAACGATCTGGGCTTTATTTGTGACAGCAATCATTGGGGTAGTTTCATTCCCGGTATTATTATCTGCTGCTTTATTATTAATCATGGATAGAAGTTTTGGTACATCTTTCTTCTTATCAGATATCTATTTAGCAGGAGAAGTATTGCACTATCAAGGAGGATCACCGGTATTATTTGAACACTTGTTCTGGTTCTTGGGACACCCTGAGGTATATATCGTAATCTTGCCTGCGATGGGTATTGCTTCTGAAGTTATTGCTGCTAATGCAAGAAAACCTATCTTCGGATACCGTGCGATGATCACATCAATTCTTGCTATCGCATTTTTATCTACAATCGTTTGGGGTCACCATATGTTCGTTTCGGGAATGAATCCTTTCTTAGGGTCTGTATTTACCTTTACAACCTTATTAATCGCAATTCCTTCTGCTGTAAAAGCATTTAACTATATCACTACCATCTGGAAAGGAAACTTACAGTTAAACCCTTCTATGTTGTTCTGTATTGGTTTCGTATCAACTTTCATTTCAGGAGGTCTTACAGGAATCATCTTAGGAGATTCAACATTGGATATCAACGTACACGATACATATTTCGTTATTGCTCACTTCCACTTAGTAATGGGTATTTCTGCTCTTTATGGAATGTTTGCTGGTATCTACCACTGGTTCCCTAAAATGTTTGGTAGAATGATGAATAAAAACTTAGGATATATTCACTTCTGGGTTACTGCAATCTGTGCTTATGGTGTTTTCTTACCAATGCACTTTATCGGATTAGCTGGTTTACCACGTCGTTATTATACAAATAGTGCATTCCCTATGTTTGACGATATGGTTGATGTAAACATTATCATTACCATGTTCGCATTAGTAGGAGCAGCCTTTCAATTGGTGTTTTTCTGGAACTTCTTTTACAGTATTTTCTACGGTAAAAAAGCTTCTCAAAATCCATGGAGAGCTACTACATTGGAGTGGACTACACCAGTGGAACATATTCATGGAAACTGGCCTGGTAAAATACCAACAGTTCACAGATGGCCTTACGATTATAGTAAGCCAGGTTATGAAGAAGATTTCGTTCCTCAGACAGTTCCTTTACGAGAAGGAGAAAAAGACGGAGGACATCACGCATAAATATTTAAAGCCACTTTTTTTAAAGTGGCTTTTTTAATTTTATCTTTGTAAGATGAATGAGAATTTAAATCCGACAAATCAACATTTTTCTTCTGAAGAAATGGAAGCAGAAAAAAAACTGCGGCCCTTGAGTTTTGATGATTTTTCGGGGCAGGCACAGGTTTTGGAAAACCTTCAAGTCTTTGTTAAAGCCGCTAATTTGCGGAATGAAGCTTTGGATCATACCTTGTTTCACGGACCTCCGGGACTTGGAAAAACAACATTGGCAAATATCCTTGCCAATGAGTTGAACGTCGGTATTAAAATTACATCGGGTCCGGTTTTGGATAAACCCGGAGATTTGGCAGGTTTACTGACCAATCTCGAAGAGAGAGATGTATTATTTATTGATGAAATACACCGATTGAGTCCTGTTGTTGAAGAGTATCTCTATTCAGCTATGGAAGATTTCAAAATTGATATCATGATTGAATCCGGACCTAATGCCCGTTCCGTTCAGATTCATCTGAATCCATTTACATTGGTTGGGGCAACAACCCGTTCAGGATTACTTACCTCTCCGATGCGTGCTCGTTTTGGAATACAAAGCCGCTTGCAATACTACAATGTTGAACTTTTAAGTACAATAGTTGAGAGAAGTTCGGGTATACTTAAGGTACCTATTACTATGGAAGCGGCGATCGAAATTGCTGGTCGTAGCAGAGGTACACCGCGTATTGCCAATGCACTTTTACGCAGAGTACGCGATTTTGCACAGATAAAAGGTAATGGTAGTATCGATATTGAAATCGCAAAATTTGCACTCAATGCACTTAATGTAGATAAGCATGGATTGGATGAAATGGATAACCGTATTCTTTCCACTATTATTGATAAATTTAAAGGAGGTCCTGTAGGACTTTCAACACTGGCAACTGCCGTATCTGAAAATGCAGAAACCATAGAAGAAGTTTACGAGCCGTTTCTGATACAGGAAGGATTTATATACAGAACTCCGAGAGGTAGAGAGGTAACGGAAAAAGCATATATTCATTTAGGTAAAATAAAACCCGGATTAGGAGGTTTGTTTAATGAATGAAACAATAAAACATAAGTATACACAAATGATAAAAAAGGAGGCTCAGCGACTGGGCTTCCTTTCTTGTGGTATATCAGAAGCAACTTTTCTGGAGGAAGAGGCACCGAGATTAGAAAAATGGCTTAATAATAATATGCATGGAAAAATGCAGTATATGGAAAACCATTTTGATAAAAGATTAGATCCGCGACTTCTGGTTGATGGTGCTAAATCAGTAATATCTCTTACATTGAATTACTTTCCTTCCGAGCTTCAGATAGAAGGTAGCTATAAAATTTCTAAATACGCTTATGGTTCAGATTATCATTCTGTAATCAAAGAAAAACTGCGACATCTGTTTGAATTCATAAATGAAGAGATAGGAGAAATCAACGGCCGTGTTTTCGTGGATTCTGCTCCTGTTTTAGATAAAGCATGGGCTGCAAAAAGCGGTCTTGGCTGGGTCGGTAAAAACAACAATCTCATTTCTAAGAAAAATGGATCCTTCTTTTTTATTGCAGAACTTATTTGTGATATAGAGCTTGAATATGATCATCCTGCAACGGATCATTGTGGTACATGTACAGCATGTATTGATGCATGTCCCACACAGGCAATTGAAAGTCCTAATGTAGTCAATGGTAGTAAATGTATTTCTTATTTTACCATTGAATTAAAAGACAATATCCCTGAAGAAATGAAAGGTAAATTTGATGACTGGATGTTTGGATGTGATGTTTGTCAGGATGTATGTCCGTGGAATAGATTCTCTGCTCCTCATTCAGAACCTTTACTTAAACCGAGGGAAAATCTGCTGACAATGACAAAAAAAGACTGGGAAGAAATCACCAAAGAAACATTTGATAAAGTCTTTAAAAATTCTGCTGTTAAAAGAACCAAATACGATGGACTTCTTAGAAATATCCGCTTTTTAAACACGTAAATTCCAAAAAAATAACAAATCTTTATTCTCAGAAAACGATCTTAGTGGTATATTTGTCTCTTACATAAAACATAAATTATGCATAAAGATAGCAAACGAAGAGAAGCATTACTGTATCACGCAAAACCAAAACCGGGTAAAATAGAAGTTGTGCCAACAAAGGCATATGCTTCTCAAAGAGACTTATCATTAGCTTATTCACCGGGTGTAGCAGAACCTTGTCTGGAAATTGCAAAAAATGTAAAGAATGTCTATAAATATACCGCCAAAGGCAATCTTGTGGCTGTTATTTCTAACGGAACAGCAGTTTTAGGATTAGGTGACATCGGTCCCGAAGCATCTAAACCTGTAATGGAAGGAAAAGGACTCCTGTTTAAAATCTTTGCAGATATAGATGTATTCGATATTGAAGTTGATACTAAAGACATTGATAAATTTGTAGAAACTGTAAAAAATATAGCGCCAACTTTTGGAGGAATCAATTTAGAGGATATCAAAGCCCCTGAATCATTTGAAATCGAACGCCGTCTAAAGGAAGAATTAGACATACCAGTAATGCATGATGACCAGCATGGAACGGCAATAATTTCTGCTGCTGCTCTGTTAAATGCTCTTTTATTGGCCAATAAAAAAATAGAAGACATTAAAGTGGTGGTTTCCGGTGCAGGATCTGCTGCTTTGGCTTGTTCTAACCTTTATTTACAATTAGGGGTAAGACTTGAAAATATTATCATGTTCGATAAAGACGGGGTATTGCATACCAGAAGAACTGATTTGTTGCCTATTCAGATGCATTATGCAAAAGAAGTGCAGGGTATGAGTCTGGCTGATGCAGTAAAAGGAAGCGATATGTTTCTGGGACTGTCTGCTCCGAATGTATTGACCCCGGATATGCTCTTGTCTATGAATGAAAATCCGATTGTGTTTGCAATGGCAAATCCGGTACCGGAAATTGATTATGATTTGGCAATAGCGACCAGAAATGATATCATCATGGCAACAGGTCGTTCAGATAAACCCAACCAGGTAAATAATGTGTTAGGATTTCCTTTCATTTTCAGAGGTGCGCTTGATGTAAGAGCAACCAAAATAAATGAAGAAATGAAAATGGCTGCCGTATATGCTTTGGCAAATCTCGCAAAAGAAACGGTACCTGAGCAGGTAAATATTGCTTATGGTGAGAAAAAGCTTGTATTTGGTAAAGATTACATCTTGCCAAAACCTTTTGATCCCCGATTAATGACTGAAATTCCGCCTGCAATCGCTAAAGCAGCAATGGAATCAGGAGTAGCAACAGAACCTATACTTGACTGGGAAAAATATAAAAACGAATTATTTGATCGCATGGGGTCGGATAATAAAATGGTTCGTTTACTCATCAACAGAGCTAAAACCGATCCTAAAAGAGTTATCTATACAGAAGCAGATCAGCTGAATGTACTAAAAGCAGCCCAGATTGTTCATGAAGAAGGAATTGGAGTTCCAATTTTGCTGGGAAATAAAGAAATAATTTTAGAACTCAAAGAAGAAATCGGATTTGATGCTGATGTAGAGATCATCGATCCAAAAACTTCCGAAGAAAAAGAACGAAGAAATCGTTTCGCTCAAAAATTCTGGAAAGCAAGAGAACGAAGAGGGGTTACATTATTAGACGCGCAGAAAATCATGAGAGACAGAAGTTATTTTGCCTCCATGATGGTATTAGAAGGTGAAGCAGATGTTATGTTATCCGGATATTCGAGAAACTATCCTTCCTCCCTGAAACCAATTTTGCAGATGATTCCGAGAGCTAACGGAGTTTCTAAAGTCTCTACTACCAATTTAATGATGACGCAGCGTGGCCCTTTATTTTTGGCAGATACAGCAGTAAATCCTAATCCGACAGCAGAAGAATTAGCTAAAATCGCCTTAATGACCAGCTATACAGTCAAAATGTTTGGTTTAGATCCGGTGATGGCCATGGTGTCTTTCGGTAATTTTGGGTCTTCAAGTGAAGAATCTCCCGTAAAATTGAGAAAAGCGGTTCAGATTCTTCATGACCAACATCCTGAAATGATTGTGGATGGTGAAGTACAAATGGATTTTGCCTTAAATCAGGAAATGCTGAAAGAAAAATTTCCTTTTTCAAGATTAGTAGGTAAAAAAGTAAACACATTATTATTTCCTAATTTAGATACTGCAAATACAACGTATAAAATGCTTAAGGAGCTAAACGGTGCTACCTCAATCGGACCAATTATATTGGGACTGGATGAAGCAGTTCACGTATTTCAGTTAGGAGCAAGTGTTGACGAAATGGTAAATATGTCAGCAGTAGCTGTGATTGATGCACAGGAAAAACAAAAAAGAAAGAAAAAAGCATAAATATTTAATAAAATTTTTACCAATCTCTTTTGGACAAATGAAGTGAATAACGTTAATTTTTTTGTTACTTTTGGAGAAAATATACAAAAATGATTTCGTTTGTAAAAGGGAGATTGGTAGAAAAATCACCAACAGAATTAATTGTCGACTGTAATGGAATAGGATATTCACTCCATATTTCTTTACATACTTATACCTCATTACCAGACTCAGAAAATATACTGCTTTATACCTACCTTCAAATCAAAGAAGATTCTCATACCCTATACGGTTTTCTGGAAAAAATAGAACGTGAAATTTTTAAATTGCTCATTTCTGTTTCCGGAGTTGGAGGAAATACTGCACGTAATATGCTGTCTTATATACCTCCTCAGGAACTATTACACGCCATTTCAAACAATGATGTCAAAACCATCCAGTCTATTAAAGGAATTGGTTTAAAAACAGCACAGCGTATCGTAATAGATCTGCAGGAAAAAGTCATTAAATTATATAATTTAGAAGATTTAACTTATACAATCCACAATACAAACGCAGAAGAAGCGTTATCTGCTTTAGAGGTTTTAGGATTTTTAAGAAAATCTTCAGAAAAAATTGTTAAAAAAATCGTTGAATTATCCCCAGATGCAACGGTTGAAATGATTATAAAACAAGCATTAAAAAACTTATAAATTGAACGTATATCGTATATTTAATTTTTTAAATAAATATGTTTTAGCAATACTATGTCTGTTTATTGCGCCATTAGCTTTTGGTCAGATAGATGAAAATGAGCAGGTACAGGATACTTTAAATAATGTTTTTAAAGGAAAGATAGAGCTTAAGGATATAGATGCAATTATTGCTGGTTACGAGTATGATGCTGTAACCGATACCTACGTATACACAAAATCAATTGAAGGGTTTGATATTGAGTTTCCTTTAGTTTTAAACCGTGAGCAATATGAAGATTTATTACTCAAAAGGAATATGCGTGATTATTATCGGGCAAAAATGAGTGCTGTTGATGGTCGGGCGAGTGAAGAAGAACAGAAAGATTTGCTGCCGCGATACCGGGTTAATTCAGGTTTATTCAAGTCCATTTTTGGTAGTAATACGATTGATATTAAACCTACAGGTTCTGTTGAAGTTGACTTAGGTATGCGCTATACCAAACAGGATAATCCTATGATTTCTCCAAGAAACCGTTCTACTTTGGCTATGGATTTTAATCCACGGATCAGCATGAGTATGCAGGGAAAGGTAGGAACCAATATGGATGTGAATATCAATTATGATACACAGGCAACTTTTGGTTTTCAGCAGCAAATGATAAAATTGAATTATCAGCCTGATGAAGATGATATTCTACAAGCTATTGAAGTAGGTAATGTAAGTATGCCTATCAATAACTCATTGATTCGTGGTGCACAAAATCTTTTTGGTGTAAAAACGCAGCTTCAATTTGGAGCAACAACAATTACAGGCGTTTTTTCCAAACAAAATTCAGAAAGAAAAACCATTGTTTCAGAAGGCGGTGGTACCGTTCAGAATTTTGAATTATTCGCGTTGGATTATGATGCCAACAGACACTTTTTTCTTTCCCAGTATTTTAGAAATAAATATGACAATGCGTTAAGAAACTATCCATATATTGATAGCCGTGTGCGCATTACCCGTGTAGAAGTCTGGATTACCAACCGTCAAAACAGGGTTGCGCAAAGAGATAACAATACAAGAAATATTGTGGCAATTCAGGATTTGGGAGAAGCCCGTTTAAGTAATGTTCCGGCAGAACAAATTATCGGTATCGATTTAGGTGCGTTTCCTGATTTCGTTCTCACTACTCCTATAGATGCTCCTACCAGTAACAAAAATAATAAGTTTGATCCTGGACAGATAGGTTCCAATTTTTTAAACAATACCATAAGACAGATCAATACTGCTTTAGGCGGGTTTAATATTCCGGTTACGGAAGGAAGGGATTTTGTAAAATTGGAAAATGCAAGAAAACTGACTGAACAGGAGTTTAAGTTTCATCCTCAGTTAGGATATATCTCATTAAACCAGCCGATGAATAATGATGAAATTGTAGCTGTTGCTTATGAATATACGATTGGTGATCAGGTATACCGGGTGGGAGAATTTGGTACGGATGGAGTAGATTCAACGGTCATAGGAAATGACGCTGATGATAATGAAATACCAACAACACAGAGTTTGATTGTAAAGCTTTTGAAGAGTTCCTTGACTTCTACTGAAGAACCGGTCTGGGACTTGATGATGAAAAACATCTATCAGTTACCAGGGGCTTATCAATTAGCGCAGGATGGTTTTAGATTCAATATACTTTATACCGATCCACAACCTTTAAATTACATACAGCCGGTTGCCGGAACAACATTACCGGCAGGAGTAGCCAATACACCACTTTTAAATGTATTCAACCTGGACCGTTTGAATAATACGAATGATCCACAGGAAGGCGGAGACGGATATTTTGACTTTGTGTCATCAGCATTGAATACAGATCCTTTTCAATCTGGCAATCAGTCCCAAACAGGCGGTGGTGGTTTTGGAAATAATAATTCCAATCAGGGAATGCAAAGCAATAATAAACTGACGGGTATTACAGTTGATGCTCAGACAGGTAGAATTATATTTACTACTGTTGAGCCTTTCGGGGAGCACCTGTTTAAAAAATTATCGGATAATCCGAGTCAGAACTATGAAATAGATGCTTCTTACAACGAAAACCAAAAAAAATACGTATTCAAAACCATGTACCGTAGTACCTATGCGCGGGCATTACAGGAAAGTGACAAAAATAAATTTCAATTAAAAGGGCGTTTTAAGAGTGAAGGAGGAGATGGTATTCCAATTCCGGGTTTCAATCTGCAACCAGGCTCTGTAGTGGTAACTACAAGTGGAAGAACATTAGTAGAAGGACAGGATTATACAGTCGATTATCAGCGCGGAAGAGTCAATATACTTGATCCGGGATTGGCTGCATCAAATGCTCAGATTGAAGTGTCTGTAGAAAGCAATAATAATTTTGCTCAAAAACAGCGTACATTCTTTGGAACTCATATAGAGCACAAATTCAGTGAAAACTTTGTATTAGGAGGTACCTATTTAAGATTGTCGGAAAGACCTATGACGGTAAAGTCTAACTTTAATGATGAATCGGTTAACAATACCATTGTAGGTTTAAATGCCAATTTCAGTTCAGAAGCGCCGTTTCTTACGCGTTTAGTAAACAAACTGCCTAATATAGATACCGATGTTCCTTCAACCATCAGTTTTAAAGGTGAGTTTGCTTATCTTATGCCGGGAGCTTCTAAAATTGATCAACTCAATGGAGAAGCTACTTCTTACATAGACGATTTTGAAGGTACCAGTACCAATATGGATATTTCTGCACCAAATTCATGGTTTCTTTCCAGTGTACCGGTTGGTTATGGAGAAATGAATACAGATGTCAGTTCCGGTTACAGACGGGCGAAACTTTCATGGTATAAAATTGATCAGGTATTTTACTCGCCATCCAGAAGACCAAATGGAATCAATGAATCCGATTTGTCATCAAACCGTACACGTCGTATCTATAAAGAAGAATTATTTCCTTCAATGGATATCGCTGCGGGTGAATTACTTACGTTGAATACTTTAGATCTTACGTACTATCCAAAAGAGCGAGGTCCGTATAATTACAACCCTCAGTTTGTAGCGACAAATGAACTGCCTAATCCGCAAAACAACTGGGCAGGTATTATGAGGTCTATACAATCAACGAATTTTGAACAATCTAACGTAGAGTATGTTGAATTCTGGATGATGGATCCGTATACAGGAAATCCGGGAGATACTTTTAACCCGAGTAATCAGGGAGAAGTCTATCTGAATTTTGGATATATATCAGAAGATATTCTTCAGGATGGTATGAAACAGTATGAAAACGGTTTGCCGGGAGCAGATGGAAACGGACCTACCATAAGCACTATTTGGGGAAAAGTACCCGCTTCAACAGCTCTTATCTATGCATTTGATAATAATGCTAACAATCGTATCTATCAGGATGCCGGTTTGGACGGTATTCTGGATGAAGAAGAAGCTGCAAAATTCCCTGATTTTGCTTACTTACAAGATCCGGCAGCTGATAACTATGAATTTTTCCTTACAGCTTCCGGGAACGTTGTAGAACGCTATAAAAATTATAATGGATTACAGGGAAATACACCTGTGGAATTTTCTGACAGCAACCGTGCTTCAAGAAATTTACCGGATGTAGAAGATATTGATGGCGACAATACTATGAATACCATTAACGCATATTTTCAATACAAGGTTCCGGTAAAACCAAATCCGATCATTGGTGAAAATTATGTTGTAGATGTTCGTACGACTACTGCAACCATGCAAAACGGTGAAACAACACCTGTAAAATGGGTACAATATAAAGTTCCGATTACACCAAATCCGGCCAATGCCATCGGAGCAATTTCCGATTTACAATCCGTTCGTTTTATGCGTATTTTCCTGACAGGTTTTACAGAAGAAGTAACACTGCGTCTGGCAACTTTAGATCTTGTAAGAAGTGAATGGAGAAAATATGAAAAGACACTGGTTGAAGATCCTTCTGTTATTATCGCTGGAACAAATACAGGTTTTGATGTACGTACCTTAAATATCATAGATAATTTCTCAAGAGAGCCAATTCCGTATATTATGCCACCGGGTATAGAACGAGAGCGTGTCAATCAGAATAATACCATTATCAATCAGAATGAGCAGTCCTTATCATTAACTGTTTATAAACAAAACTCAAGCATTGCAGCTCCATCAGGATTAGAGCCTGGAGATTCAAGAGCTGTATTTAAAAATGTAAGTGTTGATATGAGGCAATACAAAAAACTTCGTATGTTTTTACATGCTGAAGCATTAGAGCCTCAGGGAGATTCAGAACGATTGCGGGATGATGAACTCGTTGCCTTTATTCGATTTGGTAACGATTTTACACAAAACTTCTATCAGGTAGAGATTCCGCTAAAATTAACAGAATGGGATGAGAGAACTGCAGAACAAGTGTGGAAAATACAAAACGAAATAGAATTATCTTTAGACTTATTGACAAAACTAAAGTTAAGTAAAAATAGCGATCCTGCTTTTAATCCGAATCTCATCTACTTTAAAAATGAAGATGAAATTGATCCGGCTCTTGCAGGAAAAATTAATAAACTGCGTTTAGGAATTAAAGGAAATCCAAATTTTGGAATGGTGCGTACCATCATGCTTGGTATTCGTAACCAGACCGATGTATTATATGCTTCTACGAGCCAGCGTCCAAGAGATCTTAGGGGAGAAGTGTGGTTCAATGAATTGCGTGTTTCAGATATGAGCAACAAAGGCGGTTGGGCAGCTGTTGCGGCTTTGGATACCAAAATAGCCGACTTTGCCAACCTATCTGTTACGGGAAACAAATCAACAATTGGATTCGGAGCTTTAGAACAGGGACCGCAGGAAAGAAGCAGAGAAGATATTTTTCAATACAATGTCTCTACAGCAGTTAATGCAAATCAGTTGCTTCCTAAAAAATGGAACCTAACCATTCCGATAAGTTACTCCATATCTGAAGAAACAATTACGCCGGAATATGATCCGAACAACCCGGATGTAAAACTGAAAGTGGCTATGGATTATGCAAATTCAGAATCGGAGAAAAAAGCGATCAAAAGCCGTGCAATTGATTACACCAAACGGACAAGTATCAACTTTATCGGTGTAAAAAAACAACGAAGTGAGGGACAAAAAGAGCGTTTTTATGATGTAGAAAACCTTACGTTTTCCCACTCCTATAACAGAGTTGTTCAGCATAATTTTGAGATAGAAAATATGGAAGATCAACAGGCACGCTCTTCTGTAGATTATAATTACAGCTTTAAACCATGGTCAATAGAACCCTTTAAAAAAGCAGAAAAATTCAAAAAGAACAGCTATCTTAAGCTGATCAGCGATATTAATCTGAATATAATGCCAACAAACGTTATGTTCAATACCAATATTTTGCGCCAGCTCAACCAGCAGCAATTCCGTTTAATGGATGTTCAGGGAATAGAGATCAGTCCGCTGTACAGAAGAAACTACTTCTTCAATTATAATTACGGAGCTAATTTTAATCTTACAAAAAAATTAAACATTACCTATTCCGTATCCAATAACAATATTGTGAGAAATTATATTGATAATTTCAACAGAGTAGATAACAGTATGGGTATCTGGGACGGATATTTTGATCCGGGTGAAGCAAATACACGCACACAGCAATTTTCATTGAATTATCAGTTACCGTTTGATAAAATACCATTTTTATCTTTTGTAAACTCTACCTATTCTTATACCGGAGATTACAGTTGGCAGCGTTCTTCAGATGCTTTTTCTTCCATTGATTATGAAGGTCAGAATTATGCATTAGGAAATACCGTACAGAATGCGAATACCCATCGTTTAAACACGAGTTTTTCAATGGATAAGTTCTACAAATATGTAGGATTGGTACCGAGTAGCCAGCGAAAAAAGACAACAGATAAAAATAAAAAACCGGTAGAAAAGCCGCAACCGGGGCAGCGTATTGAACGCAATAAAGAAAATGCAGCCAATAAAAAAGAAGATGAAAAAGATCATGCGTTTACCGATGCTTTAATTGGAGTAGCGACTTCGTTAAAAACGGTTAGAATAAACTATAATGAAACTAATGGTACGGTTCTTCCGGGGTATTTGCCGGGCTTAGGTTTTTTTGGATCTTCAAAGCCTACTTTGGGGTTTGTATTCGGAAGTCAGGCTGATATCCGTTATGAAGCAGCAAGAAACGGCTGGCTTACCAACTACCCGGAATACAACCAGCAATTCAGCAGAGTCAAGACACAGAATTTAGATTTTTCTGCAGAACTGCGTCCTATTACCGATTTGGTTATAGAGTTGAGCGCAAACAGACAATATTCCAATAATATGTCTGAACAGTTTGATGTATCAGCTGATGGAATGTATAACTCACGTTCCCCTTATGAATATGGAAATTTTTCTATATCAACCATTATGATAAATACAGCTTTTGGCACAAGTGATATCAACGGTTCAGCGGCATTTGATGCTTTCAGAGAGAATAGGCTCGTTATTGCAAATCGTCTGGCAACTGAACGTGGAATAGACATCAACGACCCTTCTAATCTGGATCAGTACGGTTATCCGAAAGGATACGGAAGAACCAGTCAGCAGGTTTTGATTCCGGCTTTTCTGGCAGCTTATACAGGTGGTGATGCCGGATCTGTGTCAAAAGGATTCATGAGAAAGATTCCGCTTCCGGGTTGGTCACTAAAATATACAGGTTTAATGAAGATAGGTTGGTTCAAAGAACGTTTCAATAAATTTTCAATAAACCATATGTACCGTTCTTCCTATACGGTAAATGCATTTCAGACGAACTATGATTATTATCAGAATCCGGATGGATTGAATGCGGCAGGTGATTACGTATCTGATATTGTAGCAAGTAATATAAATATGATTGAGCAATTCAATCCGCTTATCCGTGTAGAGTTTGAAATGAAAAATGCGATGAGCATCAGAGGAGAGGTCAAAAAAGACCGTGCGCTTTCCATGAGTTTTGATAATAACCTGTTGACAGAAGTGACGGGTAACGAATATATTTTCGGTGTGGGATTCCGTATAAAAGATGTCGCTTTTGAAACCGATTTTGAAGGTGTTGCAGGAGGTAGAATCGTGAGTGACATCAATGTAAAAGCTGATTTTAGCTGGAGAAAAAACAATACACTCATCCGTTATCTGGATTATAATAATAATCAGATCGGAGCAGGTCAGGATATATGGTCTTTCGGTTTAAAGGCTGATTATACTTTCAGTAAGAATTTTATGGGTATTTTTTATTACGAACATAGTTTTTCAAAAGCCGTTATTTCTACCATGTATCCGATTACCACTGTCCGATCAGGATTTACGTTACGCTATAATTTCGGAAATTAAAGCCCAATTATTTTAGAATCATCAATAAAGTTATACATTTGCTAAAAACAAATTAAAAATGAATATACCAGCTAATTTAAAGTACACTAAAGATCACGAATGGGTAAGTGTTGACGGAGACGTTGCAACTGTAGGAATCACAGATTTTGCTCAGAAAGAATTGGGAGACATCGTTTATGTTGAAGTAGATACATTGGATCAGACTCTTGATCAGGATGAAGTATTTGGTACTGTTGAAGCCGTAAAAACTGTTTCTGATTTATTTTTGCCTGTATCAGGTGAAATTATTGAATTCAATGAAGAGTTAGAATCACAACCTGAATTGGTAAACTCAGATGCTTATGGTGCTGGTTGGATGGTAAAGGTAAAAATGGCTGATGCTGCTCAGATTGAAGGTTTAATGACCAGCGAGCAATACAAAGAACTAATCGGTGCCTGATAAAAAAATAGGTGTTGCTGTCTTTTGGGCTGTATTTATATCCGTGGTTTGCTTAATGAATTTTAATGAGGTACCTCAGGTAAATAAAATAAACATTCCGCATTTGGATAAAATGGTTCATTTTGTTTTATATTCCATATTTGCCATTTTGTGTTTATGGAGCATTAATTCAAATCAGCAATTTCTAAAAAAAGCTGTTGGGGTCTTTTTGTTTTGCGTTGCATTTGGTATTCTTATTGAATGTTTACAAGACTATTTTACAACCACCCGTTCAGCAGAATTATTAGATGTTCTGGCAAATACATTCGGAGTAGTCTGCGGTATCTTGCTGACGGCATTGTTTAAAAATAAAAACAAAACCTCACCTTTATAAGTGAGGTTTTTTTATACCACAAAAAATGACAAATCTTAGTAAATATATCGATGCTACTTTTTTAAAGACAACTGCTAATTCTGATCTTAGTGCCAAAGAAGTAGAAAAGGAAGTGCTTTCTCTCATCGAAGAATCTATACTGGAAAAGTATAAACTGGTAATGATTCCGTTGGAATATGTAAGTACAGCAAGAAAACAGATATCTGCTTCAGTCTCTAAAGTTCTTGTGGGCACAGTAATAGACTTTCCGGATGGAGACGGCGGTATGGAAAAAAAGCGTGTGGAAGCGACAAAAGCTATTGAAGATGGAGCTGATGAATTAGATTTCGTGATTGATTACAAAGCCTTTTTACGGGGAGAAACTAAAAAGGTTAAAGAAGAAGTCGTTGACTTATCGGAAATGGTATTGGAGCAGGGAAAAACCATTAAATGGATTATTGAAACCGCAGCCTTAAATGTGCAACAGATTGTACAGCTTACAGCACTGATAAAGAATTGTATTGTTAGTAATTTTGAAGAAGATGTATATCAGCGTGTATTTGTGAAATCATCTACGGGATTTTATAAAACGGCTGATGGAGTGCCCAACGGAGCTACAATAGCTTCAGTTGTTTTGATGCTCGAAAATGCGACTCCGTTACAGGTCAAAGCTTCTGGAGGCATAAAGAATTACGAAGATGCTTTGAAAATGATTGCATTAGGAGTAAAAAGAATTGGTACATCATCTCAGAAAGCTATTCTGAATCAAAAAATTGCAGAAAATGATTATTAAAGAAGTTTAACAAATAGTTTTTTGTAAAGAATTATTAATCTACTTTTTTAAAGTATATTTGCAAATCGAGTATTCTTACCAAATTGTAACATTTTGGAGACAATAAAACAAAACAATAAAACATTTTCTGTTTTTAGTGAATTTAAACAACTTACCAAATCTGGTCTGGCAATCAGTGTTGTTTTTTCTACCATTGCCGGGTATATTTTAGCAGTAAACGATTGGAGTGATATTGATTTTTCTGTATTGGTAATGCTGGCTATTGGCGGTTACTGTATGGTTGGAGCATCCAATACCTATAATCAGATCATAGAAAAAGATTTTGATGCCAAAATGGACCGTACTAAAAACCGGCCTATTGCATCGGGCAGAGTAGCGCCAAAAACAGCTTTTATTCTGGCTACTTTCCTGACCGTTATCGGACTCACAATTTTGTATATAGTAAGTCCAAAGACAGCAATGTTCGGTGCTATTTCCATCTTTTTATATACAAGCGTTTATACCCCTTTGAAATTAAAAACGCCCTTATCTGTATTTGTAGGGGCTTTTCCGGGAGCAATTCCCTTTATGTTGGGATGGGTGGCGCAAACCAATGAATTTGGTATCGAGGCGGGAACCTTATTTTTAATCCAGTTTTTTTGGCAATTCCCTCATTTTTGGGCAATTGGGTGGTTTTTGTTTGATGATTACAAAAAAGCCGGCTTCTCTATGTTGCCAACAGGAAGAAAAGATACTAAAACGGCCTTACAGACCATTTTATATACCATCTGGCTGACTATTGTTTCTGTTTTTCCAGTTTTGGGGCTTACAGGAAGACTTTACTTAAGTCCCGTTTCAGCTGTAATAGTATTTATATGCGGTATGTGGATGCTATGGGCGGCAATTCAGCTTTATAAAACTAGAACAGCAAAAGCAGCTCGATCATTAATGCTGGTTAGTGTAAGTTATATTTCGCTTATACAGATTATATATATATTGGATAAATTTTTGAGATAGTTAATTACATGGATTTAGTAAAAGAAAGAGAGAAAAAAGATAAAGCCTATAAAACCATGCTGATTTTTGGTATGGCAAGTATAGTAATGATCTTTGCTGGACTTACCAGTGCTTATGTTATCAGTAAATCAAGACCAGACTGGTTGAAAGATTTTGTTTTGCCTCAGGCATTTCTATGGAGCACAATAACCATTGTTGTTAGTAGTGTTACCTTTCATTTGGCAAAAACAGCTATCAAAAAAGACAACCGTTCCAAAACGAGTCTGTTTCTGTTTCTTACCTTATTACTTGGAGTAGCTTTTGTAATGCTTCAGTTTTATGGTTTTGATCAGGTAATTCAGGCAGGTTATTATTTTACGGGTAGTGAAAGTACTATCACAACTTCATTTTTATACGTTGTAGTTTTAGTGCATATAGCCCATCTTGCAGGTGGCTTGATTTCATTGTTGATTATAATTTATAATCATTATAAACAAAAGTATAATTCTTCTCAAAGTCTTGGAATTGAATTAGGTGCGATGTACTGGCACTTTCTCGACTTTCTTTGGATTTACTTATTTTTATTTTTTACATTTTACAAATAACCTTTTTGCTTTTCTTGAAAAGAAAAAAGGTGTAAATTTGGGAACTTTTTAACTTAAAATTTTTATGGGAGCGACAGTTATTACATCGACGACTAAAGAGAAAGTCTGGGGTGGTGGTGACAAATCACCGTTTGGTGCAAGTTATGGGAAAATGATGATGTGGTATTTCATACTATCAGATTCTTTGACATTTTGTGGATTTCTTGTAGCCTATGGTATGACAAGATTTAAATTCATCGATTCTTGGCCAATTGCAGATGAGGTATTCAATCACTTTCCATTTTTACATGGTGTTAACGCACCAATGTATTATGTGGCATTGATGACCTTTATTTTGATTTTTTCTTCTGTTACTATGGTTTTGGCTGTAGATGCAGGTCATCAGATGAAAAAAAATAAAGTAGCTGTATATATGTTTTTAACCATTATCGGTGGTATGGTATTCGTTGGATGTCAGGCATGGGAATGGAAAAACTTTATCACAGGTACTTATGGTGCAGTTGAAACAAAAGGAGGAGAGATTCTTCAGTTTGTAGGTAAAGACGGAAAGCAGGTAGCTTTGGCTGACTTTGCTGATACTTCAGTTGCGCGTCAGGATGAAAAATTGACAAGAAGTAGCGGTTCCTGGTTCTTAGGTAATTCTACACCAACAAAATATTCATTAGAGCAGGTTAAAAAAGGACTTGAAAAACATCCTGAAATACAAATCCGTACTCAGTTTGATGTAAAAAGACATCATAAACAAATTTTGTCAAGAGAAGAATCTTTAGCACGTATTGATGATTTTAAATATGTGGTAGAAGGAGCTAATCTGGTAAGAAACGAGTTTGGTCATAAAGTATTTGCAGATTTGTTCTTCTTCATTACCGGTTTCCACGGATTTCACGTTTCAGTAGGGATTCTATTAAATATCATTATTTTCTTTAATGTTCTTATGGGAACTTATGAAAGAAGAGGGAGTTATGAGATGGTTGAAAAAGTTGGATTGTACTGGCACTTTGTCGATTTGGTATGGGTGTTTGTATTCACATTCTTCTATTTAGTTTAATATTTAAAAGTTTAAAAAATGGCAGCAGATACACATGGGTCAAACGTAAAAAGAATTTGGACCGTTTTCGTTATACTCTCCTTGATTACAATTGTTGAAGTTGTATTGGGAATTTTTAAACCTGACTTTTTATTTCATCCGACTTTCTTACATTTAAGTCTTTTAAACTGGATTTTTATCTTGTTGACTATATGGAAAGCATATTACATTATGTGGGCATTTATGCACTTAGAAGGTGAAAAAGCAAACTTTAGATGGTCAATTGTTGGTACAATGATTTTCTTAATGTTATATATGGCAGCGTTGATTCTGATTGAAGGAGATTACATATATGATGTATTCCATAATTCAAGCTACAGATGGATATTTTAATATATAAATAAGAGTTAAAAAGGCGGTTATTCAACCGCCTTTTTTTATTTTTGTAAAAATTTTTTCTAATGAAAAAAACACTACTTTTTATTGCACTGTTTGTAGTTCCTATTATGGTGTATCTATTCTTTGCCTCCGGCGTTAATTCGTTTGTGAAATTACCCACTTTGACAAAAAATGTTCCCGAAATCTCTTCTGCATGGACAACATCAGCAAATCATAATATCCAATTAAAAGATAAGATTACTGTACTTGGATTTTCAGGAGATCTTACCAGAGAAGCAAAAGTAAATATTGCAAATCTGTGCCATGAAATCTATACCAAAAATAAAAAATATGCTGACTTTCAGGTCGTTTATGTTGTTCCTCACGGAAATGAGGCGGAAGTAGCTGAACTTATAAAAACACTTAGTCGAGATGCTGATTTGTCAAGTTGGTTTTTTGTTTTTGCAGATAAAGAAGATATTAAAGAATACTATAATAAACTTCAGTTAAAAGGGAGTTTAAACGCGAATACAGGTACACCTTATGCTTATCTGATAGATAAAGAGCTTAATTTACGAGGCAGAAAAGGAAAGAACAAAAAAGGCGACGAAGAGTATAAAGAAGGGTATTATACCATTTCTCCTGCTGATTTGCATAACGAAATGGAAGACGATGTAAAAGTAATACTGGCGGAATATCGTTTTGCTCTCAAGAAAAATTATAAAATAGAAAATGCAGCTAATTAATACAATATTATAAAACATGAAAAATAAATCTTATATCTGGATCTCGTTTATCATATTGGTTTTCGGAATCTATTTTATCCCTAAGATTGTAAATAGGTTCAAGGATGGGGCAGTAGTAGAAGCCGATCGCTTAAATAAAACCAATAATGCTCTTATTGAGATTGCAAAAGTGCCTTCGTTTGAGTTTATCAATCAAAACCGGGACACCATAAATCAGGATTTTTATAAAGGAAAAGTATATTTAGTAGAGTTCTTCTTTACTTCATGCCCTACAATTTGTCCGATTATGAATGAAAATATGGTTAAGATTCAAAATGAATTTAAATTCGAAAACAACTTCGGAATAGCATCCTTTACTATTGATTCTGTAACGGATACTCCGGAAGTGTTAAAAGAACATGCGGCAGAAATTGGTGCTGTAAGTAAAAACTGGAATTTTCTTACGGGAAATCAGGATGATATTTTCAGTGTGGCTAAAAAATTCAATATGTATGTGGGAAAAAATGATGATGCTCCGGGCGGTTTCGAACATTCAGGCTTGTTTGCAATCATAGATAAAAATGGAAAAATACGTTCAAGACTTGACGAATCCGGTAATCCTGTAATTTACTATGATGGTACTGAAGAAGCCGGTGTTGAAATGATAAAAGAAGATATTAAAAAATTATTAGCGGAATAATGGAATATAATCAGACTTTAGAAAAAAAATATAACTTTTGGATCAAAGTTTTATCAATTGCAATTCCTTTAGTTGTTGCAATTCTCTTTGGAGTGAAGCTTAAAGATTTTGGTATTGATGTAGAACCTCTGTCCTTTTTACCACCAATTTATGCGACTATTAATGGTATCACTGCTCTGTTGTTGATCAGTGCTGTAATAGCTGTAAAAAACGGTAACAGAAAACTGCATGAGATGCTGATGAAAACAGCTGTAGTATGTTCGTGCTTATTTTTAGCCATGTATGTAGCGTATCACATGACGGCTGATTCTACCAAATTTGGTGGTGAAGGAATCATTGCTTATGTATATTATTTCATTTTAATAACACATATTGTTCTGTCAGTTATTATCATTCCTATCGTATTGGTTACGTATGTAAGAGGTATTTTAGGGAAATATGAATTACATAAAAAAATTGCTCGTTACGCATATCCGTTATGGTTGTATGTAGCGGTAACAGGAGTAGTGGTATACTGTATGATTTCTCCTTACTATAACTATTAATTAATATACAGAGAAATGGTAAAATATTCTAAATACCTTTTAGTAGTATCTTTGCTGTTAATTGCAAATTCGACAAGTGCTCAATGTGCAATGTGCAGAGCTGTTTTGGAATCTGAAGAGTCGGGAGTGCCTGCAGCAGCAATAAATGATGGAATTGTGTATTTGATGGCTTTTCCGTATCTGTTGTTGATTGTTGTAGGATGGGCTGTATATCGGATATATAAAAAGAAAAAAGCAATTGCTTAAAAAATTTAAACCGCTTTTGCGGTTTTTTTTATGGAACAGTGTAACATAATACCTGTCTTAGCTACTTATTTGTAAATAACATTAAACATGAATGTGAAGTTTTTTATAATTACCAGCTTTTGCCTGTTAGGAATAAAAGGATTTTCTCAGAACAGTCATTGGACATTGGAAGCATGTGTTCAATATGCGAGAGAACATAATATTTCTATCAAAAAAGCTGAGCTTGATGAGAAATTGGCGGTTGTTGATAAAACAGGAGCTAAGGGAGCTTTTATGCCAACAGTAAATGCTTCCGGGTCACATTCTTGGACAATAGGTTTGAATCAAAATATTACAACCGGACTTTTGCAAAACCAAACTACTCAGTTTACTTCTGCCGGATTGGACGTAGGGTTGGATATTTTCAAAGGAGGTCAGAATCTAAACAGATTACGCAGAGCAGATCTGGCTGTTTTAGCAGCGCGTTATCAGTCAGAAAAGATAACTGATGATATTTCACTTAATGTGGTAAATGCCTATCTCCAGGTTATTTTTAATAAAGAATACTTAAAAGTAAATAAGGCGCAATTGATCTATGATTTACAACAGGAAGAGCGTATACAGGCGTTAGTTGATGCGGGATCTGTTCCTGCAGGAGATTTGTTGGATATACAGGCTACAGTGGCAACAACCAATCAGAATGTAATCCTTGCTGACAATAATCTTAAAATAGCGAAACTCAATTTAGCTCAGATATTACAAATTGAAGATTATAATAACTTCGATGTGGCTGATGAAACATTTGATACCGCTAATTCAATGCTTCTGTTAGAAAATCCACAAACATTTATAGATAATTCTAAAGATGTATTATTAGATTATAAGATATTAGAAACTCAGGTTAATCTTGCTGAAAAAGACATTGCTATTGCTAAAGCAGCTTACTATCCTACGATAAGAGGTTTTTATAGTTTTGCAACCCGTGCAGCCTATGCACAGGTAGTGAAAGGTTACGAATTGAATGCAGCAGAACCTACGAAAGAAATAGGATTTGTAGAAGGAACAAACCAAAAAGTGGTTACTCCAAATTTTACAAGTATATGGGGATCGCCGGAGTCTTTATGGAATCAGTTCGATATGAATAAAGGACACAATTTTGGTATCGGTTTGTCTATTCCGGTATTCAACGGTTTTACTACAAGAAATAATGTTCAGAAAAGTAAAATTGCTTATGAAACCGCAAAATTGAATTTAGAGGAATCAACATTGCAGTTAGAACAAAAAGTGTTTACGGCCTATACAGATACCAAAGGTGCATTAGAAACGCATGAAGCAGCTAAGAAAGCTTTTAGAGCAAGACAACAATCTCTTGAGTATGCAAGACAGAGATATGAGGTAGGATTGATTAACATTTTTGATTTAAATCAAAATCAAAATCTTTTTATTGCCGCACAGTCAGAAGTATTAAGAACCAAATACGATTATATTTTCAAAACTAAAATACTGGAATATTATTTCGGATTACCTATTTTTAAAGCAGAATAAAATGAAAAGAAAAAAACTTTATATCATTCTATCCATAATTGTAGTTGCATTGTTAGCCATTGTTTTTTTTATTCAAAAAATGGGTAAAAAACAAGAAGGAATAGAAATTGAAACAACAAAATTGACAAAGAATACAATTGTTGAAAAAGTTTCTGCAACCGGAAAAATTCAACCTGAAGTGGAAGTGAAAATATCTTCAGAAGTTTCAGGAGAAATTATTGAATTGAGAGTAGTAGAAGGGCAGGTAGTAAGCAAAGGAGATTTATTGGTGCGCATAAATCCGGACCTTTACCAGTCCAGCATCGATAGATCTGTAGCTACTTTATCAACATCAAAAGCCAGTATGAATCAGGCCGATGCACAATTAAAAGAAGCAAAGCTGAATTATGACAGAAATAAAGTCCTTCTTGAAAAAGGAGTCATCTCAAAATCGGAATGGGATAAAATTGTTTCTGCTTATGAAGTTGCTGTAGCTTCTAAGAATTCAGCTTATTATAATGTTCAGGCATCAGAAGCGACTGTAAAAGAAGCAAAAGATAACATGAACAGAACCTCAATTTTTGCACCTGTTGCAGGAACCATTTCGCGATTAGATGTTGAATTGGGAGAGCGTGTTTTGGGAACTCAGCAAATGGCAGGAACAGATATGATGCGAGTGGCCAACCTTAATAACATGGAGGTTGAAGTTGATGTGAATGAAAATGATATTGTAAAAATTGCTGTAGGAAATGAAGCAATAATTGAGGTTGATGCTTATCTGAAAAAAGAGTTTAAAGGAATTGTAACTTCTATATCTAATTCTGCGGATGATAAATTAACAGCCGATCAGGTAACAAATTTTAAAGTAAAAGTACGTTTATTAAAAGAATCATACGCAGATTTATTATTGGGAAAACCAGATACATATTCTCCTTTTCGTCCGGGTATGACCGCTACTGTTGATATCATTTCCAGTAAAAAGGAAAATGTTTATACCGTGCCTATTAGTGCGGTTGTTATGAAAAGTAAGTCAGAGGCTGCTACTAAGAATAAACAGGAAAAAGAGAAAAATTCAATTGCTGAAAAAAATAAAGAAAGCGACAAAACAGATAAAAAATTCGAAGCTGTTTTCGTGAAGAATGGAGAAGTAGCGGAGATTCGTTTTGTTACTACAGGAATTCAGGATGATGAAAATATAGAAATAATCAGTGGTCTGAAAGAAGGAGATGAAATTATTTCAGGACCATACTCTACAGTCAGTAAAGAATTAAAACAGGGAGACAAGGTTTTTACAAAATCTGAAAAGAATAAAAAATAAATGGCACTTATTTTAAATATTGAAACAGCTACAAAAAAGTGTTCTGTTGCTCTTGCTAAAAGCGGGAAGTTAATAGCTATAAAAGAAATTGCAGAAGAAAACTTCAGTCATGCAGAAAAGTTGCATGTCTTTATAGAAAGTTTATTAAAAGAAAATGCTATTGATATAAAAGAATTAAACGCAGTTGCTGTAAGTAAAGGTCCTGGGTCTTATACTGGTCTGCGAATAGGTGTTTCTGCTGCGAAAGGCCTTTGTTATGCTTTAGAGATTCCTTTAATAGCTATCGATACATTAGAGGTTATAGCCCGTCAATTGGTTATAGAGCATGATGCTTTAATTGTTCCGATGATTGATGCCCGGAGAATGGAAGTATTTGCCCGTTTTTATGATGCCGACTATAAAGCTGTTTCTGAAACCAAAGCAATAATAATTGACAAAGACACTTTTAATCATATCGATAAAAAAATGTACCTAATTGGTGATGGAGCTCCTAAATGCAAAGAAATTTTAAATACTTCTAAGTTCTTATATTGTGAAGAAATCATTTTTCCTTCAGCGAATGAAATGACAGCTATTAGCTATGAGAAATATCAAAAAAGCGACATCGAAGATGTCGCCTATTTTGAACCTTTCTATTTGAAAGATTTTATGCTGAATAAGTAAATAGTATTATAGAATAGAAGTAATATATCTTCCTAATTTAATTAAATCGGCATCATCCGTAAAGTTTACTTTATTGGATTTAAAATACTCTTTTAATTCTTTTTCCTTTCCAGGAAAAAGTTTGATGATATCTTTAGATTTAGTAGGGGCTACAAAAGTATTTTCTCCTAATTTCATAAAATATTCATCTTTTGCTCTTCTGTATTCAGCCGGAGCTGCCTGATCATAACTGTTAGTAGGAACTTTAGCAGGAATTAAATCCACTTTTTCTAACTTATAAAAACCAACTTCTGGAGTATCATAGATAGATTTCATATAATCTTCTTTACTTCTCGAATTTTTATCTTTATAAGTTAATAATTTATATGTAGCACCATTTAGAAACTCTACTAATGTGTTTTTATCTTTTGTCAATACAACTTCCTGATTGTCATTGTTGTATTCCATTGTATTGTTATAAGGGTTAAATCGGATCATAAAAGTTTGGGTTCCGCCATTAACTCTTGCCGTGCTGTATTTTTCATTGATATACATGCTTCCGCTGATATTAGCTTTGCTGAAGTCATCTTTTCTGGAAAAAGTGAGCATGCCCAAATTACCGCTCTGTCCACCCTGTAAATTAACTTGTGCATTGGCGTCAACTATCGAAAATAATGCTAATCCTATAATTGACAGAACTGTTTTTTTCATTTTAATTGTTTTTATTTTAGATAAATTATTTCACTAAATTATATTATTTAATTGAGATCATGTCTAATAATTCGTTAAAATCATTCAACAAGATGCATTTATTACTTGAACATACCTCTATTTTAGGTGAATTCTCTAATTCTTTATATAAAAGTAACGTATTTGGTAAATATTTATTTCTTAAAGTCTCCATGTTTTTTTTGTACAAATTACTCCCAACAGTTATCATTTTAAACGTATCTTTTGTCTTAAGATAAGCCAGTAGCCAATGTGAAAAAGCGGAAGCATAGTCAATAGTATGAATAATATTCTCCAACATTTTAAGAGCTGATTTGTGATAGTGAGGATTATAGTCTATACTGTTCAATAGGAGCAGATTGTTAGTCATAATAGAATTAGAAGCTGGAATTACATTATCTTCTATGTCAAAATGATCCATTATTAAAGCAGGATTTTTTTGATGTGCTCTGAAGCAGTTCTGACTTTCATCATAAAAAAGATCAAACGCTATGTTTGAAAACTTTTTTGCATTCAATAGATATTCTTCTTTTCCATAATAGCTATAAAGATCAATATTAGCCTGAATCACAAAAGCATAATCTTCCATAAGTCCATCAATGTATACCTTGTTATTTTTATATGCATGCCCTAATTCAAAGTTTTCATTTGTAAGTACATTATGAATGAAATGTTCTAACTTGAAAATGGTTTTTTCTATGGCCTCATTTTTTAAAACCGAATTTGCATGAATCATTCCTGATAATAATAGTGCATTCCAGGAAGTTAAAATCTTATCATCTAAGCGGGGATAAGCTCTTTTTTTTCTTTCTGAAAAAAGTTTCTGTTCCCATTTTCTCTTCTTTATTTCCAGTTCTTCTACTGGTATGCTGTAATGCTGTGCGAGATCTTTTAGAGGTTTGTTTTGAATTAATACATATTCACCATCTTCCCAATGACCAAACTCATTAATATTATAAACCTTACTAAATAGTTCAAAGTCTTCTTTTAAAAGATCTTTTAATGCATCTTTTCGCCACGTATAATAAGCTCCTTCTTTTAAAATATTTTTTTTATCAAGGCTGTCAGCATCTAACGCACTGTAAAAACCACCTGATGAGTCTTGAAATTCATCTGTTATAAAGGAAATTGTTTTTTGCAGTACTTGTTTATATAATGGATAGTTTGTTCGTTTATAGGCATCGGCATATGTTTTTAAAAGTTGCGCATTGTCGTATAACATTTTTTCAAAATGGGGAATATGCCATTTTTCATCTACTGAATAACGGCTAAAACCGCCATGTAGAGTATCGAACAAGCCTCCCCATGCCATTCTTGTAAGTGTTGTATCTATGTGATTTAGTAATTCGTTATTATTCGTGAGTGTTCCATAAGCTTGCAAAAAATCAAGATTAGTTGGCATCATGAATTTTGGAGATCTGGCATAACCACCATATTCAAGGTCAAAGCTTCTCTGCCATTTTGAAACCAGTTGCTCTATGCTAAAAGATAAGTCGGGTTCAACATGAGCATTTACATTGCCCAATACTTTCATACCTTCGTGGAGTCGGTCTGCATATTCATACATTTTAGCAGTATCACTCTTATATAATTGTTGCAGCTGAGTAAGCACTTCTGTCCATTGTCGTTTGTTTACATAAGTAGCTCCCCATACAGGCCTCCCGTCCGGAAGAGCAACTATATTTAATGGCCATCCACCCTGACCGGTCATAATCTGTAAGGCTTTCATGTATATAGCATCTACTTCGGGTTGCTCCTCTCTGTCTATTTTTATAGAAATATAGTCAGTATTCATAACTGAAGCTACATCATCATTTTCAAAACATTCTTTTTCCATTACATGACACCAGTGACAGGCAGCATAACCGATGCTGATAATGAGTAATTTATCGGATTTTTTAGCTTCTTCCAATACCTCTGTACGCCACATTTTCCAATGAACAGGATTTTCTGAATGTTGAAGCAGATAAGGAGAATTAGCATTTATTAATTCATTCATAATAATCTATATTAATAACGAGAAATAAAAAAGAGCTTAAAAAGCTCTTTTTTGATTATGCATTGTGTGCCTCAACCATAATTTCATTATCATTGAGCATTTGCCTTAGCATGTTTTCAATTCCGTTTTTAAGGGTAAAAGTTGATGATGGACATCCGCTGCATGCTCCTTGAAGTGTTACACTAACCTTTTTACTTTCGGCATCAAAATTCTCAAAAGCAATATTTCCTCCGTCACTTGCAACGGCTGGTTTTATATATTCTTCCAGAATATTGATGATCTGTTGGGAGGTAACATCCAGTTTGTCAAAATATTCATCTTGTTTTTTCTCATGAGCAGTAGTAGTAACTATTTTGGAATCATCAATTACAGTACCGCCATTCTCAATATAATTCTTAATAAAACTACGTATTTCTACCGTTATTTCATTCCAATCATACGATTCGTATTTGCTTACCGAAACATAATTTTCATCAATAAACACTTCTTTTACATAAGGTAATTTAAAAAGTTCCTTTGCAAGTGGTGAAGCATCTGTTTCATCTATGTTTTTAAATTCGATAGAGGTTTTTGTAAATAGCTTATTAGATACAAATTTTAGGACACCAGGATTAGGTGTAGATTCACCATATACGGTTACCGGTATCTTTTTGTTAGTACTTTCTTCAGTTTCAATCAATACTTTTCCTCCATCCTGAATAAATTGTTCGATCTGATTTTTTACCTCCTCCTGAACATCAGACCATTCCACAATAGAGAAACGCTCAATAGCAACGAAATTTCCTGAAATATAAACCGTTTTTACAAAGGGTAAATAGAATAATTTCTTTGCGAGAGGAGAGTTTTTTGTTTCGTCTATATTTTTATATTCAAAATTAGATCCGTAGCTTATAAAATCTGGAAATTCAAACTTCAGTATAGCAGGGTTTTGGGTCTCTTTTATTATGATATTAAACATTTTTTTAGTTTTTTTTCAAAATTAACAAAGAAATATCGATTGATTATTTATATTTGGAATTTAAACGTAAAATTAACATTTGTTTAGGTTTATTAATTCCAAAAGGATCTATATTTTTATGAAAAAACATTTACTGATAGTTTTTCTCCTCGTCCCGTTTTTACATGTATTGGCACAACCAATTACTGTAAATACAACGCAATATACCGTGCCGCAATTAGTGGAAGATATTCTTGTTGATACACCTTGTGCTGAAATATCAAATATTACTTGGACTACGGGTACCACTTTCGGAGGAACTAACCAGATCAATAATGGTATTGGCTATTTTCAGAATACCAATCCTAATTTCCCGATGAGTGCCGGCGTTGTATTAAGTACAGGAAGAGCTACAGCTGCTCCTGGTCCAAAAGTAGGGACGCAGGGTAACGGAAATAATTTATGGTTAGGAGATACACAGTTACAAGATTATATGAATAATATTCTGAATCGGAATGACAACTATCTTAATGCTACTATTTTAGAATTTGATTTCAAGCCTTTTACAAATGAAATGAGTTTTAATTTCTTATTCGCTTCAGAAGAGTATGGGCAGTATCAATGTACTTTTCCAGATGCTTTTGCTTTTTTTCTTACGAATACAGTAACAGGTGATGTTGTTAATCTCGCATTGGTGCCGGGTACTACAGATCCGGTTTCTGTACTGACTATTAGAGATCAGCAGTGGAACCCAGTAGGATCTACAGATTGTCCTTCAGTAAATCCGGAATATTTCGGGAGTTATAATATAGCAAATGCAACGATTGCTGCTCAGTCAGCAATTAATTTTCGAGGACAGACTGTAAAGTTGACTGCACAATCTGATGTTATTCCTAATACAACTTACCATATAAAATTAGTTATTGCAGACAGACAGGATAGTAGTTTTGATTCCGCAGTATTTATTGAGGCTGGTAGTTTCAATATCGGGGAATTTAAAATTGGGGAAGATAAACTTTTGGTAGATGATACCGCTCTTTGTGATGAGCAGTCTTATTTATTAGATACAGGATTAAGCCCGGATGAGTATGTTTTTGTATGGAAAAAAGACGGTGTTATTATACCGGGTGCTACAGGGCCTTCTTATGAAGTAACGGAACCTGGTGTATACAGTGTAGAAATTGATGTACTTACCGGATCTTGTGCATTTAACCCTGAACCGGTTACTATAGAGTTTTATAATGATATTACCATTATACAGGATCCTGCTAATTTAGAACTCTGTAAAATGCAGGGTGGAGAAACTACTTTTGATCTTACGCAGGCTGTTGAAGGTATTACTTTTGATCAGGTAATGTATACCTATCATTTGTCAGAAGATGATGCAGAAAACGAAACAGGGGCTATTGATGAATTTTATTCTATTCCAAATGATTCTAATCCGGTAACAATCTGGGTACGCATTCAATCATTAAACAATCCATGCTATAAAATAAAATCTTTTACAATCTCAGTTATTGATTGTCCATTGAACTTGGTGTATTTGCCAAATTTAGCAATATGTGCAGATCAGCCAAATTCATTTGATTTAACTGTTCAGTCCGCTATTGTATATCATGGAGCATTAGGATATACGGTAACATATCATCATTCAGAAGATGACGCTAACTCGAATACAGGAGCGATTCAGGAACCTGAATTATCCAATTATCAGGCAACAGATGGTGAAACCATTTGGGTGCGTGTTGAAAATGATCAGAATGTAGATGAGTTTGGTGTAACCTCTTTCCGTTTGTTTATCCATCCGCTACCGGTAGCGAATACCAATCGCCTGCCTATGTACGGTTGCGAGATCAACGGTTCCGGTTTTGCTAACTTTAATTTAGCGCTAAATCAGTCTAATATCATCGGCACGGCTACAGGTATTAACCTGAGCTATTATCAGACCGAGGCAGAAGCGGAAAACGGAGGACCTTCTCTTCCATTGAACTATACAGGACCTCAGGGTACTTTATATGTGAGAGTAGAATATGCAGCTACAGGGTGTTTTATAGTTGTAGAACAGCAATTACTCATCAGAAATACACCAATTGCGAATCCTGTTGGACCTGTTACGTATTGTGATCCTAACAATGATGGTTTTGGTATTTTCAACCTTGAAGCCTTAAAAATCCAGATAGCAGGTAATCCTATTCCAGCGGGTATCCAGGTAAGTTACCATGAGACACTTAGCGATGCTCAAAACAACGTATTACCGATCAATCAGGTGGTGAACTATGTAAACATCACACCAAATGCACAAACCATCTATGCAAGAGTAGGATATATTAACTCTTCCTGTTCGAGTATTGTTCCGGTAACTCTCATAGTAAACCCAACACCAGATGTTATAGGTAATTTAGAATATTCGATTTGTGACGACAACAACGACGGACTGGCTGTTTTTGATCTTACAAGTCAGGCAGGAGTTATTCTGAACGGATTGAATCCGGCAGATTATACCCTGAGCTATCATACCACTTTCGACAATGCGACTTTTGACGTATTCCCAATCAGTAACCCAACAGCTTTCTCTAACCTTACTTCAGAAACTGTTTATGTACGTGTAGAAAATAATACAACGGGATGTTTCCGTGTGGTAACGCTTCATTTAGTAGTGAATGCGAAACCGGTTGTCCCTAATCCGGTACCTACTTACCAGTTGTGTGATGATAACCATGATGGTTTTATGATCTTCAACCTGGCGAGCCGAATACCTGCGATCACCAACAACCAAAGCAACCTCCTGGTTACATTCCACTATACAGCAGCAGATGCACAGAATGATGTTGCCCCTCTGCCAATGAACTACCAGAATGCGGTACAAAACGTACAGACATTACATGTTCGTGTAGAAGATGCACGTACGGGATGCTTCACCCTAACCACAATGGACATCCGTGTAAGCCCGGCGCCTGTGCTTCATATTCCTGCAGCTCCAATTGCAGTTTGTGCTTCAGGACAAGGTGGATTCGGAACCATTGATTTAACCTCTTATGCTGCTTTATTGCTGCAGGGAGAAAACTATACGCTTACGTTCTTTGAAACCGAGAGCAACGCTTTGAACAACCAGGCTCCTATTCAGAACCCTGCGCAGTACAACAACCTTCAGGCGAACAATCCTGTGGTATGGGTACGTGCTACAAACCCTGTAACGAACTGTTTTTCAGTATATGCTCTTGCGTTCAAATTAGAGATAGCGCCTATTATGCCGTTGACACTTCCAAACTATGTATCGTGTGATACGGTAGGGGATTTATTTGATGGGTTAACGAGTTTTGATCTTACCCAGCAAAGTGCAGCGATCATCGCTTTCCAGCCACAGCCTGGTAACTATACGGTTCGTTATTATACGAGTTTGGCATCTGCTACGGCAGGTACGGGATGGATTGCAGATCCTACTGCCTTTGTCAATACCACTAATCCACAAACAATCTGGGTTCGTATCGACAATGCGAATGTCTTATCAGGCGGTTGTTTTGCATTAGGCAGCTTTACCATAGAAGGAAAAACGGCATTGCCATTAGGTACACCTACACCAATTGTATTGTGTAACGAAGCCTTGCCAAACGATTTCCAAACGGTATTTGACCTTACCATCCGTGAATTACAGATCTTACAGGGAGAGGTTTTTGAAGCGGTAGTTACCTACCACTTAACAGAAGCAGAAGCGCGCTCCGGTTCTAATGCGATCGGTAACCCTACAGCATATACCAATACCTCTGCTACACAAACGATCTGGGTTTCTGTTATCAACCAATACGGATGTAGAAGTGTAGTGCCGCTTACCCTTCGTGTGCTTCCTTTACCGGAGCCGAACATGACCCCTGCACCTTTAACAGAGTGTGAGATAGAAGACGGAGAAGCAGAGTTTAACCTTAGAGATGCAGAAGCAGATATCAGTAACTTTGATAACAACCTAAGCTACGAATACTATTTAACCTTTGGAGATGCCCAATTGGGTAACACAGCTGCAGCGTTAACATTGGAAGAAGCGGAAGCGTTTACCAGTGCGAGTACAACCGTTTATGTACGTGTTTCTACCAAAACCGGAATTCCAAGTGAAAGCTGTTCAGTAGTAGTACCATTAGACTTGATCGTAATCCCTACTCCTGCAGTAGGACCTATGACGCCTTTGTTTGTTTGTATCGAGAATGCCCCTGAATACTATAAATTCAATCTGCACGATAAAGACGCTCAGGCGTTGGCGGGACAAGATGCTTCCTTATTCAGTGTACGTTATTACCTTACTGAAGAAGATGCTACGGATGCAATCAATCCATTGCCTTATCTGTATACGAACGTTACCCCAACCGAACAAACGATTTGGGTACGAGTAGAGAATATCGAACACGGATGTTTTGCTATCGCTTCTTTCAACCTTAAAATAGAAGAAGCTGTAAAAGCCTTTACTCCAACTGATGTTACTTTCTGTGATATCGATGGTGTAAACGACGGATTAACGGTAGTGGATCTAACCGTTATGAGTGCAGATATCATCGGTACTCAACCGGTAACAGGGTTACAGGTACGTTACTATGCCTCTGTACAAAACTATCAGATGGGTATTGTGATCGGTACGCCGACCGCTTACCAGACGGTGAGCAACCCTCAGACGATCATTGCTGAAGTATACAACAATGATTCAGATGAACTGTGTACTGCAACCATCCAATTCGATATCAATGTTATCGACGGTCCAATCATGAAAGATATTCCAGACGGATTCATCTGTATTGATTACCGTACACAGGAACGTACGGGTTACTTAATGGATACGGGGTTACCAGCAGCGGGTCATACTTTTGTATGGACAAGAAACGGTACGGTAGTAGGAGGTAATACTCCAACTTTCACGGCAACAGAAGCCGGTACTTACACAGTAGAAGTAACAGTAAACGCTACAGGTTGTAAAGCGATACAAACCATCATTGTACAGGATGCACCTGCATTGACTATTGATGTTGTAAACCTTACAGATGGATTCAGTGATACCAATGCCATCGAAGTGATCGTAAGTGGCCCTGCGGGTTACCAATACGAATATGCTTTGGATGAAGGACCTTACCAGGAAGAAAACATCTTTATGAATGTTTCACCAGGAGATCACACAGTTTGGGTACGTGTTAAAAATCAGGCTGGAAACGAGGCTTGTCCTGCGAGTTTAGTAGTAACAGTTTTGAATTACCCTAAATATTTTACACCAAACGGAGATGGTTATAACGATACATGGAATATTCCTGCGTTAAAGAACCAACCAAAGTCAAAAATTTATATCTTTGACCGTCAAGGAAAATTATTAAAACAGATCAGTCCTGCAGGAGCAGGGTGGGATGGAACGTTAAACGGGAAACCACTGCCATCGACTGATTACTGGTTCAAAGTAGAATACATAGAACCAAACACCGGATTACAAAAAGAAGCAACAGGTCACTTTACATTAAAAAGATAACGTATGAATATTTTTAAAAAGCCTTTATTACTATTAGTGTCATCACTTTTTATATCACAATTTAGTGTTGCACAGGAAGGAATGTCTGTTTACTCAGACTATCTGACAGATAATTATTATTTAATACATCCTTCTATGGCAGGTGCTGCTAATTGTGCCAAAGTACGTTTAACTGCGAGACAGCAATGGACAGATGAGAATAATTCACCGGCTTTACAAACTTTAAGTTTCAACACCCGAATTGGAGAGAAATCAGGGATTGGTTTTATCGCTTATAATGATAGAAACGGGTATCATAAACAAATGGGAGGAAAAATTACATATGCACACCATTTAAATTTTTCAAGAACAGACTATGATTTGAATCAATTGTCATTTGGTTTAAGTGCCGGTTTGGGACAAACAACGCTGGATGAAAGTGATTTCTTAACAGGAGGTAATTTTGACCCGAATGTGCATGGTGGGATGGAAGTAAAAGATTCCTTTTTCAATATCGATGCCGGAGTTTCTTACCACTATCTTGATTTTTATACGCATGTTACAGTTAAAAATCTTATTGGTTCTAAAAGTGATATATATTCTGATGTAGAAAGTGATAACAGAAGAAAATATTTAGCATCTGTTGGTTATGTTTTTGGAAATTCAAGAAGTATTTATGCAAATGATAATGGATTTACATGGGAGCCTTCTGTTATGTTCCAGTATACAGAAGAGACAGAGGAGAAAATTCTGGATGTAAATATGAAAATGTATAAAGAATTCACAAACGGACAATTATTTGCCGGAGTTTCTTACAGAACAGCATTTGATGGTGCTGAATATATGAAGGGAACAAATGGTAAAGTGAATAAGCAATACTATCATTCTGTATCTCCTATATTAGGTGTAAAATATAAGAGTATTATGGTGGGCTACACCTACTCTCATCAGTTTGGTGATGTAACATTTGCCAACGGAGGATTTCACCAGATTACTTTAGGATTTAATTTCCTATGTAGAAATACAAGTTATAAGTGTAACTGTCCATCCGTAAACTTTTAATAAAAAAAATCCCGATATTTGTCGGGATTTTTTATTTAATAATAACATATGGCTTTAATAAAAGAACTTAATAATAAGCAACCTAAAATACCTCAGAGTTGTTATCTGGCCGAAACTGCAACTCTTATAGGAGATGTTGTTTTAGGCGAAGAATGCAGTATTTGGTTTAATGCCGTTATCCGTGGAGATGTCAATAAAATCACTATTGGTAACAAGGTGAATATTCAGGATAATGCTATGGTACATTGTACCTACTTAAAACATCCTACTGTAATTGGTAATAATGTTTCAGTGGGGCATAATGCTATTGTCCATGGTTGTATAATTGAAGATAATGTGCTTATTGGGATGGGAGCTATTGTTATGGATAATTGTGTCGTTAAATCAAATGTTATTGTGGCGGCAGGAGCTGTAGTAACTCAGAATACCGTATTAGAATCAAATGCTATTTATGCCGGTATTCCCGCTAAAAAGGTGAAGGATTTAAATGCATCAGATTTTAAAGGAGAAATAGAGCGCATTGCTAATAATTATGTGCTATATTCCAGTTGGTATAAATAAAAATATAGGGGTTTGAAACCCCTATATTTTTAAAAATTCATTCGTTGAATGATATAATTTTCCTTATTGGAAATAAGGCTTTTGAGTACTGTTTCATCTGCATTTATGTAAAATTCTTTAATTCCGGTGGTTTTCTGACTATTGAGTAATCCACATCTTTCTAATAAAAGTTTTCCATGTTTTGCTACTGGTATACCCGAATCAATGATCTGTATATGATCAGGAATCATCGTCTTGATTAAATCGGTTAAAAACGGGTAGTGGGTACATCCGAGAACCAGATAATCAATATCTTGTTGTACCATTACAGAAAGATACTCTTTTAAAAGGCTTTTAATCTCTTCTGAATCAATTTTTCCAGCTTCTATAAGTGGAACTAACCCAAATCCGATTTGATCGATTATTTCTACGTTATTGTATGATTTTACTGCCTTGTGGAATAATTTACTTGTAAGCGTTCCCTTTGTTGCTAAGACACCTATTTTTCCAGTTTTTGAGTTCAATGCAGCAGGTTTTATTGCGGGTTCGATACCAATAAAAGGAACTTTATATTTTTCTCTTAAGTAATCAATTGCATTTGTGGTAGCTGTGTTGCACGCTACTACAACCATCTTGGAATTTCTGTTGAGTAAATATTCCGTATTTTTTTCTGATAGAAAAATAATTTCTTCAGGTGTTTTTTGTCCATAAGGAGCATTTCTGCTGTCTGCTAAATAAATTGTATTTTCATGAGGCAGAATTTTATCAAATTCTTTCCAAATGGTAATTCCTCCAATTCCGGAATCAAAAAAGCCAATGGGATTTTCATTTTTCATAAAAACAAATTTAAAAAAAAACTGCCTATTATGAGGCAGTTAGTCGTTTGAGAAATAAGGTTTTCTTATTTTATCGCTAATTCTTTTTTTACATCATCCATTAAGTTAGGACCATCTGCCAAGATAACTCCAGAACCAACAGTAGAATCTAATACATATTCATAACCTTTTGCTCTTGCTACTTTATGAATTGCTTTTTGAGCTTTTTCTAAAATAGGAGTTTTAAGGGTTTCGTCTTTTTTCGCTAACTCATTTTGTGCATTTTGTTGAAATTGCATAATTCTGTCCTGAGACTGTTGCAATTCAGCTTCACGTGTTGCATTTACAGCATCACCTGCAGTAGGAGCCTCTGTCTGATATTTCTGAGCTTTAGTCTGTAATTCTGTTACCATAGTCTGGTAATCTTTTTCAAACTTATCTTTAGCTTTTTTTACTTCATCATTTGCTGTTTTCATTTCAGGCATTGCAGAAAGCAATTCATACACATTAATATGAGCTATTTTTTGAGCATTTCCAGATACATTAGCTCCTATAACAAATAATGCAGCGATAAATAGTTTTTTTAAATTTTTCATTAGATCTGATTTTGTTTTAATATTTATTTGTTTTCGATTTATTTATTTTTAAGTGCCTCTTCACGTTTTTTCAGACTTTCCTGACGACGTATTTCAGCTTCTTTTCTTCTTTCCTCTTTCAGGCGCTCAATTTCTTTTTTACGATCTTCAACTTCTTTTCTGCGTTTATCAAGTTCTTCCTTTTTCTTTCTTTGAATTTCCTCCTTTTTACGTTGAATTTCTTTTTGGGCGTCCGTCAGATTTTGTGAAGAAGTGTTTGAAGCTGCTGTATCATTTTTGGCATTTTCAATTTTTCTCTGACGATCAGCCAATATTTTTTCTTTGCGGGCTTCAGCTTCTTTTTGTGCTTTTTCTCTCGCTAATTTTACTTCTTCCTGCTTGCGCTCGATCTCTTTTTTGCGTTCTTCAATTTGTTTCAGTTTGGCAGCTTTGATCTCTTCCTGCTTCGCTTTAATGGCTTCCAGGCGTTCTTCTGCTTCTTTTTTTCTTCGGTCGGCTTCAGAATAAATAGGAGTTGTACTTGCGTGGTTATCACCGGAAGCTAACCCTTCGTTTTCCTCTTCAAGCAATCTTTGTCTTTCTGCTAATTCCTCTCTTTTAGTTCTTTGTCTTTCTTTTATTTCCAGTTGTTTTTCCTGCTCCTCCATCTGTGCAATTTCCTTTTTGGACAATTTGCCTCTGTTGCGCGTTTTCTCAAGTTCTCTGAGTATAAGATCCGTGATATCACTATTCTTTTTAGCGTATAACATAGAATTTGAGGTATCGTTTTTATCAAGCACCATCGTATATCTCTTTTTTTCTGCTATATCATTGACGATTGTGTAAATCTGATCTTGTATAGGCTTTGCGAGATTAATTTTTTGTGCAAAATAATCACCATCAACACCAAATTTTGATTGTTGATAGTTGAGCAATTCAACTTCTAAAAGCTGTATTTCTTCATCTTTTTCGTCAATCAATTGTTGTGTCAACAGAGGTCTTTCAACAGATAATTGATCTCTTAATTTTTTTATCTCAGCTTTTCTTTTTTGAACTGCCAGTTCCCATTCTTTTGCTCTTTTCTGAAGTTCTTTATTTGCTTCGACATATTCCGGAGATTTCTTTAAAATAAAATCCATATCCACAACAGCAACCTTATTGCTCGTTTGAGCAAATAAAAACGAATTACTGATTAAAAAAAGTGAAACAAATAATTTCTTCATATATGATATGGTTCAAATTTTATGCCATTAAAACTGTTGCCCCAAGATGAAATGGTATTGAACACCACCTTTGCGATTGGTACCTGGAATATTGTCAAAACCGTATCCAACGTCCATCCCAAGGAGACCAAACATAGGCATACTTACTCTAATTCCTGCTCCTGCAGATCTTTGAAGCTTGAACGGATTATAGTCTTTGAATGAGCTATAAGCAGCACCTGCATCAGCAAAAGTAAGCACATATGCTTTCATCTGAGCTTTTAAACTAATAGGATAACGTAATTCTACCGAGAATTTATTGTACACGGTACCACCAATTTCAAAACCGGCATCGCTTCGAGGTGATAATGAGTTGTCTTCATATCCTCTTAAAGCTATATTTTCTCTACCATCCATCGAGTAATTCATCATTCCGCTTCCTCCTAAATAAAAACGTTCAAACGGAATTACACCACGATCATTATTGTAAGCTCCGAGAAAACCAAACTGTCCTGTAGTTCTTAATACAAGATTGCCTGCAATAGCGGTATACCAGTCTCCTTTAAAATTAATTTTATAATACTCTAACCAATTGAATCTTTTCTGATCAATTTTTTCCTGATCTGGAGCGGCATCTCTATAATCCGAAACCGGCAATCCGTTTGCATCAAGATAACTTCCAATTGGAATATCAGCTCCAGTCTGAGGATTGGTCATAAGTTCAGTGGTCTTTGTCTTATACGCTTCCAGATTACCTAAATTAGCATAATCTACATTATTAAACAAAGAATAAGGTACTGTAAATTTACCTGAAATACTGAACATTGATCCATAAGTAGGATAGATAGGGTCATTACCTCTGTTATCTCTGGTAAGATCAATGGTGTAATTTAAGTTTCTAGCAGTACCGTTGCTGAAATTAAACAGTCCGGTTGTATAGTTTCTTAAATCATAATACTGAAACTCTAAAGAGTGTGATAAGGTAAATTTATCATCTGGTGCAGCCAATCGTTTCGCAATACCAATTCTTGCAGAAGTAATTCTTAAACCTTGACTTCTGTCCGTTTCAAATGTTCTGAAGTTGTAAGCACTTTGTCTACTGTGGGAAATACTACCGAATAAAGAGGTTGGTTTTTTTCCTCCAAACCATGGTTCCTGAAAACTCAAACTGTAGGTCTGAAAATACGTACTTGCCTGAATACGTAAAGACATTTTTTGAGCATCGCCCATTGGAAATGGTTTATAAGCATTTTTGTTAAACAGATTTCGCACAGAGAAATTATTAAAAGAAAGTGCAACTGTACCAATGATGGTACCACCTCCGTAACCTCCCTGAAGTTCAACCTGACTTTGTCCGTTTTCAACTACTTCCCATTCAACATCAACTGTTCCGTTTTCCGGATCAGCATTTTTTACATTAGGGTTGATGGATTGGGCGTCAAATATTTGCATGCTTCCCAGACGTCGGATACTTTCAATTACTTCAGACTTTCTCCATATTTTTCCGGGAACCGTATATACTTCTCTTAAGATGATATCATCGCGTGTTTTCTCATTTCCGGTTACTGTAATGTAATTATAACGGGCCTGAGGACCTTCCATAATACGAACATCAAAATCGATGATATCATTGGTAGTTTTAGTTTCGACTAAAGTAACACGTGACCATAAATAACCATTGTTTTGATACAAGTTGGTAAGGTCATAAGCATCCGGATTTTTTACATCCTGAATACGTTTGTCAAGCAATACACCATTGTATACCTCACCTTTGCTTATACCTAAAAGGTTTCTTAAATCACGATCACTGTAGGTTTTATTACCGATAAATCGAATATCACCGATATAATATTTTCTACCTTCTTCTAATGCAATGTCTATTTTCATTGCATTCTTTTTCTCATTATAAACGACAGTATCCGATGTTATTCTGGCATCTCTGTACCCTTTTTCTTTATATTTATCAATGATACTGGATAAATCTTCTTTATAGTTTGTCTCAATATATTTGGAAGGCTTGAAAATTCTGAGCGGATTTAAAGGACTTTTTTGCTTGGTGTTTTTCATGGCTTTTCTCAGTTTTGCATTTGAGAATTGCTTGTTACCTGAAAAATTAATAGAAGAAATACGAACCTTTTTTCCTTTATCAAAACTGATAATCATATTTTTCGTCTCTTTTCCTTCCACAGGAACCACATCAATATTAACTTTAGTTTTGTAATAACCTTCCTTTCTATATTTATTAGCAATATAGTTTTTAGTAGTGGTAATTAAGTTCTCATTAATGATTCTGTTCGGTTTTATACTGAGTTCTTTTAAAAGCGTTTCTTTTTTCGCTTTCTTTAAACCTGTAATCTGTATTTCGTTTAAGCGGGGTAATTCTTTAAGATTTAATTCTAAGTTGATTACATTTCCTACAATTGAGTCTTCGTAGAAATTTACATCACTAAAATATTCTGTATTCCATAGTTTACGAACAGCATCTGCAATATCTTCTCCGGGTATAGCAACGGTTTGTCCTTTTTCTAAACCGGTAAAAGTAAGAATGGTAAGCTCGTTGTATTTTACATTTCCGGTGATTTTAATATCACCTAAAATATACCTCTTTACACCTTTTGAATCTGCTACAACTTCACTTGGGGTTTCTCTTTTAATAGTATCGGTTGCTGTAGCCGGAATAGGATTAACAGGTTCTTGAGCGTTAGCAAGACTTACAAATCCTAAACACAAAGGAAACAGATATTTTATGCTTTTTATAAACATATCTTGATTTTAATTTTTTACTTGTTCACTTGTTTTACCAAATCTTCGTTCACGGCTTTGATAATTAAGCAAAGCTTCTATTAAATGTTGTTCAGAAAAATCAGGCCATAATATATCAGTAAAGTAAAATTCTGCATAGGCAATCTGCCATAATAAAAAATTACTGATTCTTTGCTCTCCGCTCGTTCTGATAACTAAGTCGACATCTGGTAAATTTCGGGTGTAAAGATGATTATTTATAACGGATTCGTCAATATCCTCAATTGAAATTATATTATTTTTAACTTTATCACATAGCTGTTTTGTCGCAGAAATCAGTTCCTCACGTGAACCATAGCTCAATGCTAATGATAATGTCATTTGACTGTTTTCTTTGGTTTTTTCTAAAACTTCTGTTAATTCTTTGCGAACAGATTCAGGTAGGTGATTCAGTGAGCCAATTGCATTGAGACGAATATTATGCTTCATCAATGTTTTTAGTTCTTTCTTCAAAGCTTTAACCAAGATGCGCATTAAAGTTTGTACTTCTACTTTAGGACGGTTCCAGTTTTCTGTTGAAAAGGCATAAAGAGTGAGGTATTTAATGCCCATTTTAGTACAGGACTCAATCGTTTTTTTTACGGTTTTGGCACCATTTTCATGCCCTAAAGTCCGTAAAAAACCTTTCTGTTTAGCCCAACGTCCGTTACCATCCATAATAATTGCTAAATGGGTAGGCAGCAATTCTTTTTTTAATTCTTGATCATTCATTAATTCGGTGCGCAATAACAAGGGTTTTTACCAAAAGTATAGGAAAGTGTAAGGCCAGTAAATACATACCAGTCATTACTATTTGTATTTCCAAATCTCGAACCCGCATATTTATTTGAAGATGGATTGTTTCCGTCCAGATTATCTGTAAATGTATATCTCAATCCTATTTCAGTGCTTAATACAATGCGTTTGTTTATCTGAGCTTTAAATCCTGCAGATAAAGGAATCGCCAGTGAATAGGTATCTTCTGTTTTTTCTTGTTTCTTTTTGTCAAAATATGTTTCATCATATTTTAAACCTGTAATTCCTGTATATAAATAAGGTGTAAAAGAGAACCATTCATTGTGTAAATCGAATTCAAAAAAATTGAACTCAATACCAACAGATAGTTCATGTATATTATTTTTAAAGGATAAATTTCTGGCTTTGCGCATCATCATATCTGATTTTGCATCATCTCCGGATAATTTCAGATAATTGTAAGAAGCCCTCCAGGAATGTCTCGGACTCCTGTTCCAGCGATACTGAATTCCATAACCAAGATCTTTCGGAGAAATATAATTGGTAGCCCCGATGTCTCCGATAAAATTCGAAGCACCTATGGTAACACCTATTTCGTTGATCTGAGCGTTTGAAACGCTGCATATCGACAGAAGGAATATGGTTAATAGATTTCTAAACATAGTTCTTAATAATTTGCAAATATACTAATGTAAATGAATAAATGGTTCTCTCAAAATTTAAAATAACGAATTAAAATTCCTTGTATTTGATATATCTAACGCTAAAATGTAGCAATTATTATCTTTAGTTTCTTCTGTCTTCAGCCCAGTATAATTTGTTTCTGAGCGTTTTTATAAAGGTAATTTCAGGGAATTCTACCATGTTTACAGTATGCGATGCAAGAGCTACTTCAATGATTGTTTCATTGTCCATAGCGCGTGTTTCCGAGTCAACAGATAACAGAAACTGCGGCTCTCGTCCGTCGATCTTCATTTTTATGGTACTACGGTCATTTATAATAAGTGGCCGTGTAGTAAGATTATGTGGCGCAATCGGTGTTATTACCAGACAATTTGAATCCGGTGTGATAATTGGACCGCCACAGCTCAGTGAATAACCGGTAGAGCCTGTCGGAGTTGAAATGATGATACCATCTGCCCAATAGGTTGCAAGAAATTCTTCGTTTATATGCGTAACTATTGAAATCATCGAAGCGGTATTTTTTCGTGAAATCGTAATTTCATTCAATGCAAAATTGATATCAAATGGTGAGGTTTCCTGCGCTGGGTTTTTTAGTTCCAAAAGAGTTCTTCTGGAAAGAGTATAGGCATTTGAAAACAAAGAAGGGATAAGGGCTTCAATTTCCTGTTGTTGCACATTGGCTAAATACCCCAGCCGCCCGGCATTAATTCCGATAATGGGAATATTTTTACTTTTTACAAAATTGGCTGCCCTGAGCATTGTTCCGTCACCACCAATGCTTACAAAAAAATTAATATTTTCCTCAAGGTCATTATGATTTGTAAATGTGTTATATTGTTGCTCAATAACACTTTCCTTTAGCAAAATATCATAATAATCCTTTTCAAATATCAGAGTACCGGAATTTTGTTCAATTACATGAATCAATTGTTCAATTATGTCCCTGTTCTCAGGTTTGTAAGTCTGAGCGTAAATAGCAAATTTCATACTATATATTTAAATATTTATCTAAATAAGCCGAACGTGATTTTAGTTCGCTTAGATAATTGTCTTCTGTGTGTTCGGAAATGATCTCATATCCGTATCTTCTGAAAGTTTGTATGATTTCATTAATATTGGATGCAGTAGATTTTACTGTTATTTGTACTTTGTCATCCTCTATTTTAGAAAGAATAACCCCGATAAGTTTTGCATTATTGGTCTCTACAATTTGAGCAATCTGACTAATACTGTAATCATGAATATTTTTTTCGATAACAAAAATGTTTCCCGGTTCTTTTAGGAAAGGAGTATCATTAAAATAACCTGCTACTTCGTTATAAATATAAAATCCCTTATACGAATTATTTTCTCCCAAAACTGGTACAATATTCGTCTCGTTTTTAGAAAAAATTTCCAATACTTCCAGCCAGTTCATTGACTCACGTGCGAAGAAGGGTTCAAATACCATTCGGTAATCCCCTAAAGAATGAAAATTTTCAATTGTTTCTGCATCTTCTAAAGCTATATTTCCTAAAAAAACAGTTTCCTCAACAATCGGAAAGTGTGAAAAATGCTTTTTAGTTAAAAAAGTTTTCGCATCTTCAAAAGAAGTGCTTAATTGAAAAGGCTTGATACGATGTTTGATATGCTGTGGGAGAGAATTCATAGCTTGGTATTAAATCTTACTTTGCAAAATAATTAAAATTATATCAATTATACTTAATCTTTACTTTGTATTTTTGTCTTAAATCAAGAAAAAAATGACAAAATTATCTGTAAATATAAATAAAATTGCAACGTTACGTAATTCAAGAGGCGGGAATGTTCCTGATTTATTGAAAGTTGCTGCTGATGTTCAGCGATTCGGTGCTCAAGGTATTACCATACATCCGAGACCTGACGAAAGACACATACGTTATCAGGATGCGCGTGATTTGAAAAGTGTGGTGTATACAGAGTATAATATTGAAGGGAATCCGATGGATAATTTCATTGACCTTGTATTGGAATGTAAGCCTACTCAGGTAACACTCGTACCAGATGCTGTAAATGCACTAACTTCTAATGCAGGATGGGATACTGTAAAGAACGAAAGTTATTTAAAAGAGGTCGTATCAGAATTTCATAAAAACCATATCAGAGTTTCTGTTTTCGTAGATCCTGTATTGGAAATGATCGAGGGAGCTAAAAAAACAGGAGCAGATCGTATTGAATTGTATACAGAGATGTTTGCTCATGAATATGGTCTTGGAAATGAAAAAGCAATTGTCCCTTATACTAATGCTGCGGTTTTGGCTAATGAATTAGGATTAGGTGTCAATGCAGGGCATGATCTGAGTCTTCAGAATATTACTTTTTTTAAAAAAAACATTCCGGATCTCTTGGAAGTTTCTATTGGACATGCTTTAATAGCGGAGTCTATCTATCTCGGAATAGAAAATGTGGTTAATATGTATCTTAATAAATTGAAATAATGGAAATGCTGTATTCAAAAGTTATAGGTGAAGGAAAACCATTGATTATTTTACATGGTTTTTTAGGAATGTCAGATAACTGGAAAACCCTCTCCGGGAAATATGCTGAATCCTCACTTCAGGTACATGTGTTGGATTTGAGGAATCATGGAAGAAGTTTTCATGCAGATGAGTTTAACTATGAGGTAATGATGGAAGATGTAGTGCGCTATTGTCAACACAATGAGTTGACAGATGTTTTTCTTATGGGGCATTCTATGGGTGGAAAAGTGGCAATGAAAGTGGCGTGTCATCATTCTGATCTGGTAAGTAAGCTGATTGTTGCTGATATGTCACCGAAAGGATATAAACCCCATCACCAGTCCATTATGCAAGCACTTAATGCAGTAGACTTTACAGTTCAGACTACTCGTACTGAAATTGAAGATAAGGTACGGGAGTATATTGATGATGAAGGAGTGGTGCAATTTCTTATGAAAAATGTTTACAGACAAACACCTGATAAATTAGCGTTTCGATTTAATTTGGCTGCTTTTAATGCGGATGACCGGGCTATTGGTGAAGCTTTAAAAGAAGATGAGAGGTATGATGGTCCAACCTTGTTTCTCAAAGGTGAACAATCTAATTATATCACAAAAGAGGATGAAACTCTTATACCGAAGCATTTTAAAAATGCAACGATACAAACAGTTAGCAATGCAGGGCATTGGCTGCATGCCGAAAATCCGGATGAATTTTACCAATTAACCATTGATTTTATAGAAAAGTCTTAAATAGGAGTTAAGTGGTTTAGTATTAGTTTGTTGTCGTAATTAGTTGTATATTTTAACTATAAATTGTTTAAAAAATCATAATTTTTTTTAAATTTGAGTATGAACGTTAAAATGTAGGACATGAAAAAACTTTTATCTATATCTGTAATGTCTTTGATGGCATCTACCGCCATTGCAGGTGGTTATCGGATAAGTATGCAGGGACAGCGACAGCTTGCTATGGGACATACGGGTGTTGCTGTGATTGGTCAGAATGCAGAAAGTATCTTTTTTAACCCGGCCAGTGGTGTTTTTCTTAATGACCGTTTTAGTTTTGCTGCAGGAGCAACGGCATTATTCTCGAATACAAAATTCCAGAATACTACTTTTAATTGGCAAAATAAATCAGAGAATATGGGTACGCCGTTTTATGTGTATGCCAATTACAAATTCTCAGACCGTTTTGCTTTTGGTGTAGCGGTGTATTCACCTTATGGAAGTGCTGTTGACTGGGATCAAGACTGGGAAGGATCACACTTGGTCAATAATATTGATTTAAAAGCTATTTTTGTTCAACCTACATTATCTTTTAAATTAACTGAAGATGTAAGTATCGGAGCTGGATTAATCTATGTAAATGGTGGGGTGGAGTTCAATAGAAACCTTAGCCGTAGTTTAACTGATGAAAACGGAAATCGTTCTGATATTACTGTAAAAGCAGCAGGCGTTTCTGCTTGGGGATATAACCTTGGTTTGACTGCTAAATTAGATGATTATGTCACTTTTGGTGTCAATTATCGCTCTCAGATCGATGTTGAAGCTAAAAACGGAGATGCAACTTTTCATGATCTTCCCGCATTTGCACAAGCGATATATAAAGACGGAAAATTTGATGCTACGATGCCATTACCGGCAGAGTTAACGGTAGGTTTTTCTTATAAAATAAATGAAAAATGGCTTGCAGCAGTAGATTACAATCTTGCCTACTGGAATGCCTATAAATCGTTGAATATCTATTTTGCAGATCCGAACATCCCTGCTTCAATTAATCCGAGAAACTATAAAAATTCCAGTACTTATCGAGTAGGAATGCAGTTTACGCCCAATGATAAACTCTCTGTAAGAGCAGGTGCTTATTATGATGAGAGCCCTGTGCAAAATGGATATTTTGCTCCTGAAACTCCGCGGAATGATTCTATGGCAGGAACTTTCGGATTTACGTACCGCATCACTCCCAAATTGGGAATTGACTTTGCTGCCACCTATTTGCATTTTCAGGAAATCGATAATTCATATGACCACTATAAAGAAGACGGCAATGATGTTTCTTTTGGAGGTACTTATAAATCAAATGCCTATTCATTCGGATTGGGATTATCTTATAACTTTTAAAACCCCGCAAAATGAAAAATAAATTTTTATATATACCTTTTTTAGCCTTAGGTTTAGGCTTGGTAGCATGTGAACCGGAGTTTAAAGATGAAATCAATGCCGGAACGTATACAAACGGAGAAGCAGATTTTACCACCTATGTCGCTATCGGAAATTCTCTTACAGCCGGATATATGGATGGTACTGTTTTCAGATCCGGGCAAAATAATTCTTATCCGAATATTTTAGCAAAACAATTTAAATTAGTTGGAGGAGGAACATTTACACAACCTTCATACGAAGATGACGTAAATGATTTAGGTGGATTAATATTAATGGGAACTCCACAGACACTTACCAGAATGGTCATTAATATGTCTACCGGAGGGCCTCAAAATTTAGCAGGAACACCAACAATAGAAATTTCAAAACTACAGCAAAAAGCCTATAACAATATGGGAATTCCCGGAGCAAAATCTTTTCATTTGCTGGCTGCCGGTTATGGAAATTTACAGGGATTGGCTACAAAAACAGCAAATCCGTATTTTGTACGGCATGCAACAACTCCTACAACAACTGTTTTAGCAGATGCGATGTCTATGAATCCTACCTTTTTTACTAACTGGATCGGATCAAATGATGTACTCGCTTATGCGTTGTCTGGTGGGACGGGAGTAGATCAAAAAGGGAATACTAATCCGGCCACCTATGGTTCAGATGATATTACTGACCCGAATGTGTTCGCACAGGTGTATGCCACTATCATGAACACACTCACGGCCAACGGTGCAAAAGGAGTGGTAGCAACTATACCGTCAGTAACTTCTATTCCATATTTTACAACTGTTAAGTATAATCCTTTATCAGTTGCAGCTTTAGGAGAAACAGCAGGGATTAATACCATCAATCAGAGTTTATATGGCCCTATGAAAGCGATCTTAACAGCTGTTGGAGCCGGAGACAGAATTGAACTTTTAAGTACAACTTCTGCTAACCCGGTTATTATTGTTGATAAAACATTACCTAATCTTTCTGCACAGATAACAGCTGTAGCCTCTCAGGTACCGGAATTGGCTCCCTTAGCAGGTTACCTCGGAGCTACTTTCGGTCAGGTAAGACAAGCGAATAAAAATGATTTAATTTTACTTACAGCAAGTAGTGCTATAGGTAAAACCACTACTTTACCAACAGGTGTGCCGGAAACTTTGGGAGTTGTTGGAGTGACATATCCTTTAGGAGATGCTTTGGTACTATTGCCTTCAGAGCAACAGGCTATTACAGAAGCTACAACAGCTTTTAATCAGATCATACGTCAGATTGCCGCTTCAAAAAACATTCCGGTGGCGGATATGAACAGAATAATGAATGATCTGGTTGCCGGTTTGAGAAATTCTGATGGTCAGATATATACAGCTGACTATTTTAAAGGAACAGGAAATTTGAATACTGTAATGTTTTCATTAGATGGTGTACATCCAAACTCAAGAGGATATGCTTTTGTCGCTAATGAGATTATTAAAGTAATCAATCAAAATTATAAAGCAAGAATTCCGTTTGTGAATGTTGCCGATTATCAGGGACCGAAATTGGTTCCTTCCAATTAATGAATGTTTAACCCAATAAAAAAATGTTATGAGAATTTTAATCAGTTTATTAGTAACCGCTATTATCGTTTATGTATTAGCTAATTTTTTACCCGGAGTAAGTGTGGATGGATTTGGATCATCTATTATTGTAGTTATTGTTCTGGCAATACTCAATATTTTTGTGAGTCCAATCCTTAAGATTATTTCTTTGCCGATTACCATTTTAACCTTAGGGTTGTTTTCTTTTGTAATCAATGCTATTATCATCATGCTTTGTGCTTATTTTGTTAATGGTTTTCATGTAGAAAGTTTTTGGTACGCATTACTCTTTAGTTTGATTCTGTCATTTGTACAGTCATTAGTAGGAGGTTTGTCTGCTCAAAGCTAAAAAACACTTTTTTATTAATATTTGAATTACAAATACTTAAAAAGTTGGTTGGCTTGCAAAAATGATTTATTTTTGCAAGCCAATTTTAGTATGTAAATTATCCAAAAATGAATATTACAAGAAATAATGTTGATGCTCAAAATGCCATCATCACAATTGAGTTAGCAAAAGAAGATTTTCAGGGAAATGTTGAAGCAGTTTTAAAAAACTATAAAAAAAGTGCTACTATTCCCGGGTTCCGTAAAGGAGCAGTACCAATGTCATTGGTGAAAAAACAGTACGGAACAGCTGTAATGTTTGAAGAAGTAAATAAATTACTTCAAGATAATTTGAATAAATATCTTACAGAAGAAAAAATCGATATTTTAGGAAATCCATTACCAGTTGCAAAAGATATTAATTGGGATGCAGACACCCTAAGCTTTGAATTTGAATTAGGTTTAGCACCTGATTTCACAGTTGATTTGGGAGCAAAAAATAAGATAACTAAATTTAATATTGTTGCTGATGATGCTATGTTGGAGGAGCAGGTTGAATTTATTCAGAAACAATATGGTAAGGTTACAGCAAAAGACAAAGTTGAAGAAGGAGATGCAGTACGTGTAAAAGCTGTAAACGAAGCAGAAGGAATCAATGCTGAATTCAATTTGAATTTAGAAGATATCCGTACTAAAACCAATCAAAAGAAATTTATTGGAAAAAAAGTAGGGGATGTTGTTACTCTAAATACAAAAGGATTATTTGAAGATGATCATAAATTAATGGATACATTAAAAGTTGATCATGATAAGGTTCATGGATTGGAAGTTGATGTAGATTTTACAATTGAAGAAGTAACGTCTACTGAAAAAGCAGAATTAAATCAGGAATTTTTTGATAAATTATTTGGAGAAGGAAAGGTAACTTCAGTTGAAGAATTAAAAGAAAAAATCAAAGAAGATGCTGAAAAACAGTTTGCTCAACAGGCAGATCAAAAATTTACAAATGATGTAGTTGAATTTTTAGTAGAAGAAACAAAGTTTGATTTACCTGAAACATTCCTTAAAAAATGGTTACAAACAGTAGGTGAAACTCCTTTAACGGAAGAACAGGCAGCTGAAGAATATGAAAAATCAGAAAAAGGACTTCGTTATCAGCTGATTGAAGGTAAAATCATTACTGAAAATGAATTACAGATTACTTTTGACGAAATAAAAGACTATACTTCAAACCTGATCAAAGATCAAATGGCTCAGTTTGGACAAATGGAGCCTTCCGAAGAAGATGTAGAAAACATTGTTTCAAGAGTATTATCTAATCAGGAAGAAGTAAAACGTATTTCTGAGCAATTAATGAACGAAAAAATGGTGAAATTATTTGCTGAAAAAGTAAACGTAAAAACGAAAGATGTAAATTATAAAGATTTCATAAAGGAATCTTACGGGGAATAATATCTCGAAAAAAATAATTAAATTTGAGTGTCGGAATTTGCTTTCGGCACTCATTTTTTTTAACATATAAAAAATAAAAATTTTATGGATTTCGGAAAAGAATTTAAAAAATACGCGACTCAGCATCAGGGAATAAATAGTATGTATTATGACAAGATAGTGAGTAGCATGACGCCTTATATTATTGAAGAACGTCCTATGAATATTGCATCAATGGACGTTTTTTCACGTCTGATGATGGATAGAATCATTTTTTTAGGAACAGGAGTAGATGATTACGTAGCTAATATCATTCAGGCTCAGTTATTATTTCTGGAAAGTGTTGATGCATCAAAAGACATCAGTATCTATATCAACTCGCCTGGAGGAAGTGTTTATGCAGGATTGGGAATATATGATACCATGCAATTTGTAAAACCAGATGTTGCTACTATCTGTACAGGTATGGCTGCTTCTATGGGAGCTGTATTATTGTGTGCAGGAGCAGACGGAAAACGTTCTGCTTTACCGCATTCGCGAGTAATGATCCACCAGCCTTCAGGAGGTGCTCAGGGAGTTGCTACTGATATGGAAATCAACCTGAAAGAAATGTTGAAATTAAAAGAAGAATTATATCAGATTATCGCGAAACACTCTAAACAACCTTATGAGAAGGTATATAAAGACTCTGAGCGTGACTATTGGTTACGGGCAGATGAAGCTAAGGAGTACGGTATGATTGATGAAGTATTAATAAGAGAATAATCCGAAAGGAAAAGAGAATGAAAAATGAAGGTTACGAATGTTCATTTTGTGGACGTACAAAAGCAGATACGCAAATACTGATTGCAGGTATTGATGCTCATATTTGTGATCGTTGTGTAGAACAGGCACATGGAATTGTGATTGAGGAAATCAAGAACAACCATGGTAAAGCTTTTGCAGACGAAGTATTGCTTGAAAAACCAGTAAAAATAAGAGCTTTTCTCGATCAGTATGTAATTGGTCAGGAGCAAACTAAAAAAGTAATGTCAGTTGCTGTTTATAACCATTACAAACGATTGTTACAGCAAGAAAGCAATGATGATGTTGAAATTGAAAAAAGTAACATTATTGTTGTGGGGCAAACCGGTACCGGAAAAACATTGGTAGCAAAAACAATTGCTCGTATGCTTAATGTTCCGTTAGCGATTGTAGATGCAACAGTACTGACTGAAGCGGGGTATGTAGGGGAAGATGTAGAAGGAATTCTGACTAAACTTTTACAGGCTGCAGATTATGATGTAGAAAAAGCAGAACGTGGTATTATTTTTATAGACGAGATTGATAAGATCGCTCGTAAGAGTGATAATCCGTCTATAACCAGAGATGTTTCCGGTGAAGGTGTTCAGCAGGCTTTATTGAAGCTGTTGGAAGGGTCTGTGGTAAATGTTCCGCCAAAAGGAGGACGTAAACATCCTGACCAGAAATTTATCGAGGTAAATACTCAGAATATTTTATTCATTGCAGGGGGTGCTTTTGATGGTATTGAAAAAATCATTTCTAAACGAATGAACTTTCAGGCTGTCGGATACGGTACTTCAAGAGATATGAGTAAAGTAGATCAGGCAAATCTGTTGCAATATATCATTCCTAAAGACATAAAGGATTTTGGGCTTATTCCTGAAATCATCGGTCGTTTGCCGGTATTAACTCATATGGATCCGCTTGATAAATCTACTTTGCGTTCTATTCTTACTGAGCCTAAAAATGCTTTAGTAAAACAATATCAGAAGTTATTCGAGATGGATGATGTAAAGTTGAGTTTCACTGAAGATGCGCTTGATTTTATTGTTGATAAGGCATTGGAATATAAATTAGGGGCTCGTGGTCTTCGTTCTCTTTGTGAAGCTATTCTGACTGATCCCATGTATGAATTGCCTGGAACGGGAATTGATGTGTTGGAAGTAGATCGAGAATTTGCAGAAAATGCATTGAACAGAAATCTGATGAACCGTTTAGAATTTACCGTCTGATTGCTTACTGTTTGATAAAAATAAAAGAACCGAAATATTCATTTCGGTTCTTTTATTTTTGATCTGTTAAAAAAGAAGATTAATACTTCAGTATTTGTCCGCTTCCGTTTTGTTTTACATTAATGGTTTTGGTGTGTTTTAGATACAGATTCCCTGAACCGTTTATTGATCCGTCAATACCGTTAATGGTATTAGAGTAAATATTTCCGGAACCCTTTGCCTCAACTTCGGTATAAAAGGCAGATAAATCTTTAGCGTCAATATTACCGGAACTGTTTTGGTTGATTTTTACGGTATTCGAGTTGCCTGATAAAACAATGTTTCCGCTTCCTTGCTGATCTATGCTCAGTTCATCCGTTTTTAATCGTAAAACCACTTCAGCACTTCCCTTATTGATGAATTTAAAATTAAGAATTTCTATAGCTCCTAAATTGTAAAACTTTCCGCTACCTTCTACAGAGATTTCTTTAATCGTTTTGCTTGTAATAGAAACTTTTAGCGGTGCATTAGAAGAAAGAATTTCAAAGCCTGGTTTTTTGTTGATAATCAGAGTTCCGTCTACAACTTTTGTCTCAATCAATTGATGCAGATTGGCATCTCCGCTCACCGAAATCGTTTTGTTATAGTCGTTAGTTAACAAAGCTACTTCAAAGTCACTGTTAATGGCTACTTTGTCGTATACAGGTACTCTGCGCGCTTTTTTAATTACATTTCCATTTCCCTTGACTTTTCTCTGAGCAATTGTGTTTTGGGTTGAAATTACTGCTAAAAACAATAATAAAATATATTTCATATTATAGAGTTTGTGGGTTATCAAATGGTATTTCTTCAAAGATATTATCTGTGAAATCTAATACTTCCGAATTTACAAAATTCTTTTTAAAATCGGCAATACCTTTCTCAATTAATAAAGGAGTGGTAAATTTTCTGCTGTTTCCTAAAATAAACCCATTGAGTTCCAGTTTGAAAAACATTTTTCCGGAAGGTGTTTTAAATTTCATGAAATTCAATACGGCAAAATGATTTTTAATAACGTTTATATCACTAAAACATTGAGATTTATGTGTAAAACTGTTGCTTGTAAATATCGTATTCCCCTTTCTGTTGTTGTAGGTATATTTATATTTTCCGTTTTCTTTAATGCTTATAACAAGTGTTCCCATGGCTATTTTGATGGATCAAAACTAACGAAAACATAGTCGTTAAACTATTTTTAAATTTGTAAATAATTATTTACGTTCCTTTACTTTTCCTAGGCCGTCAATAGAAGAGGTAATGATGAGGTTAGGTTCTGGTTTGTATTCTAAATTGCCAATACCTGTGATGGTCACATTGATCTTTTGTGTAGACCAAATAGAAGCATTCCCGATGCCGGAAATATCGTTCAGGCTTGTGTTGGACTGTAATTCTTCAGCGTTAAGATTACCAGTACCATTAATTTTTGTCGATAAATGATTTGTTTTTCCGGTAAGCGTAATGCTGCCGATACCATCGATCACAATATCGGTATTTTCATTGTTAAGTGGTAATTCAATACTTCCGGTACCATTAACTTTGATTCTCAATACAGGACTTGTCTGATCTTTCATTCCTTTGATTGATCCTATTCCGTCCAATATAATCGATTTTAAATGACTGTGATTGATTTTTACAACCAGATAGTCAGCGTTGTCAATATTTACGATGCCTCTTGAATTTTCAAGATATAAGGTGTTAATATCTACAGTTTTGTTTAAAGATTCAATAAGTCTTTTACTCCCGATCAGATGAATTTCATCTTCGGGTACTTCGTCGGATATCTCAATATTTGCAAATGATTTATTGACAATATTTTCAAAAGACTGCATTTTATAAATAATAATCTCAGTAGGAGAATTATTGCGGTTGTTTTTTGAGTTACAACTTATTACAACGAGTAGAATAGAAGGAAGCATCAGGTGTAATAATTTTTTCATATTGTTTTTTGTGCAATTTATTAATATAAAATGAGATGAATGAAAAAAAATAGTGAGATTCTAAATAAAAAAAGAGAGATTTTTAATTAAAAATCTCTCTTTAGTACTCAAGGCGGGACTTGAACCCGCACGGGCATTACTACCCACTGGATTTTAAGTCCAGCGTGTCTACCAATTCCACCACTCGAGCGAATGAGGATTAAATTAACGTTTTATAAAATAAAGCCTTATTAAAATAAGGCTTTATTTAGTACTCAAGGCGGGACTTGAACCCGCACGAACATTACTGCTCACTGGATTTTAAGTCCAGCGTGTCTACCAATTCCACCACTCGAGCGTTAATTTGAGCGAAAAACGGGGTTCGAACCCGCGACCTCAACCTTGGCAAGGTTGCGCTCTACCAACTGAGCTATTTTCGCATTTTTTTAAAGAACTTTTGTGAGTGCAAATATAAAATGTAATTTTTGTATTTGCAATAATAATTTTTATTTTTTTTGTACTCAAGGCGGGACTTGAACCCGCACGAACATTACTGCTCACTGGATTTTAAGTCCAGCGTGTCTACCAATTCCACCACTCAAGCATATTGACAGTTTAGGGTCAACGTTTTGTGCTAACTTTCGTATTGCGAGTGCAAATATAAAAGGATTTTTTAATTAATCAACCTGTAAGCCATGATAAATGACGAACTATTTTTTAACTTATTGATAATGAAGAAAGGGAGTATGTAAAAAAAAGCATCTCTTTTACGGAGATGCTCTGTTATTAACGTACTGGTCGATTGAGAATAAGATCGAGGTACATATTGATATTGTTTTTTAGTTTTTTTCTGTGTGTAATAAAATCTAAAAAGCCGTGTTCTAATAAAAATTCTGACGTCTGAAAACCTTCCGGTAATTCTTTTCCTGTAGTGTCTTTTACAATACGCGGACCTGCAAAACCAATAAGAGCTCCTGGTTCAGCTATATTAATGTCTCCCAACATAGCATAAGAAGCAGTTGTACCTCCTGTAGTAGGGTCTGTACATAAAGAGATATAAGGAATTTTTGCTTTAGCCAGTTGCGCTAATTTAGCAGATGTTTTAGCCATTTGCATAAGAGAAAAAGCAGCTTCCATCATTCGGGCACCTCCGGATTTTGAAATCATCACGAAAGGAATATTGTTCTGTATAGAATAGTCAATACCTCGGGCAATTTTTTCACCCACAACAGCTCCCATTGAACCTCCGATAAAGGCAAAATCCATACATGCTACCACCAAATCTTCACCTTTAGATTTTCCTACAGCTACACGTACCGCATCTTTCAATTTGGTTTTTTCCCGAGCTTCTTTTAATCGGTCACTATATTTTTTTGTGTCAAAAAATTCCAAAGGATCTTTAGATACAATCTTTTCAAATAATTCTTTATACTTATTGTCGTCAAAAAGAATTTGGAAATATTCTTTACTACCGATACGAACATGATAATCATCTTCCGGGCTTACCCATAGATTTTCTGCTAATTCGTCTGCTTCAATTACCTTTCCAGTAGGAGTTTTGTACCATAAACCTTTTGGAGTATCTTTTTTCTCTTCTGTTGGTGTCTGAATACCTTTTTGTGTTCTTTTAAACCACGCCATATGTACTGTTTTACGCTTTTTAGTGTTATAATGTATTCACATTATTTAAATCGGAAAAAGCTTGTTCTAATCTTTTATTAAATGTTAATTCTGCTTCACGAAGCCATTTACGGGGATCGTAATATTTTTTATTAGGAACTTCTTCTCCTTCCGGATTTCCTATTTGTGTTTTTAAATATTCAATGTTATTTACAACATAATCTCTTGCGCCTTCTGTAAAGGCAAACTGAAGATCGGTATCGATATTCATTTTGATTACTCCGTATGAAATGGCCTCTCTGATTTCTTCCAGAGTAGAACCAGATCCGCCATGGAATACAAAATCAATAGGGTTGGAGATTGTATTGTATTTTTTCTCAATGAATTTTTGAGAATTATCAAGAATTTTAGGAGTAAGTTTTACATTACCAGGTTTGTAAACCCCATGTACATTTCCAAAAGCTGCTGCGATTGTAAATCTTGGAGAAACTTTCATAAGCTCTTCATAAGCATAGGCAACTTCTTCCGGTTGAGTATATAATTTAGAGCTGTCAACATCCGAATTGTCAACACCGTCTTCTTCACCACCTGTAATTCCTAATTCAATTTCCAGTGTCATACCTATTTTGCTCATTCTCTCTAAATATTTTTTAGAGATCGCAATGTTTTCTTCAATAGGTTCTTCTGATAAATCGATCATATGAGAAGAAAAAAGAGGTTTTCCTTTTTCTTTATAAAAGGCTTCGCTGGCATCAAGAAGTCCATCAATCCATGGCAAAAGTTTTTTAGCACAATGGTCTGTGTGTAAAATAACTGTTGCTCCATATAACTCCGCTAATTCATGGATATGTTTTGCTCCTGAAATACTTCCCGCGATTGCTGCACGCTCATTTTCATTTGACAAACCTTTACCAGCCATAAACAATCCGCCTCCGTTAGAGAATTGGATGATTACCGGAGCATTCAATCGTGCTGCAGTCTCCATAACACCATTGATAGTGCTTGAACTTGTAACATTTACTGCAGGTAATGCAAAACCTTTTTCTTTTGCATATTTAAAGATTTCTTGAACTTGATCACCTGTTGCTACTCCAGGTTTGATATTATGACTCATAACTGTTGTGTGTTTTCAATAATTAAAAATTGATACAAAAATAATAATTTTATTAAAAAGGATAATTAATTCCAACGTTAAATACCGCTTTACTGAAATTGAGCTCTCTGAACCATTGGCTGCCTTGTTTAATTCCTGGATTATATGTTTTAAATCCGGTATCAAGACGGATAACAAAGAAACTGAAATCATAACGGATTCCAATACCTGTACCCAATGCCATATCTTTTAAAGAGCTTAAACCGTTAAAAGTCATTTCTTTATCTTCTACGTTATCGAGTGCATTCCATATATTTCCGGCATCGGCGAAAAGAGCCATATTCCATGGGCCTGTAACATTGAAGCGATACTCTGCTGAAAGTGCGATTTTCATATTGGCTTCATTGAAATCATTGATACCGCCGCTTCTCCCCGGTCCAAGTCGGTATGACTGCCAGGCACGGTTATCGTTTGATCCTCCAGCAAAATAACTGCGCGAAAAAGGAATACTTCGAGAGTTTCCGTAAGGAATGGCAATTCCTCCGAAAGCACGGAGTGCAATTACATTTTTATTCCCTAAATCGAAATACTTGATAAAGTCAATTTCTGTTTTTATATACTGTGAGTAAGCTACATCTAAAAAAGTCCGCGTACCATCTTCTCTGCGGTTGTTTTGTGTTTGCGCGATAAGCCCCATCACATTTCCTGCTGTTTCAATTTTTGTTCTGAAGGTGTAAAAATCATTATCGTTAAGATTGAAACGGGATGATTTGGTATAGGTTACATTACTGGCAAGAATTAAGTTGTTTTCAGACAACCTGTTTTTTCGCTCCGCGATACTTCTTACTACTCTGTAATTATCTTCATTAGGCTGCAAATCCGTATTTCCGGTTAATACATCTTTGATAAATGATTCTCCTCCTTCCGGAATGGTGAGATTACCATTGGTGTCAAAATACTCAGGATTGGTATTGGTTTCATCGGCTATTTCATTTAGCCTGTCATAAGATGATTTATACACTCTGAAATAATTGGCAGGATTCATATTTCTTACGTATTGAAGATTCATAATGTCAACGCTGATATTGTTTCTTCTCTGCGGAGTCCAGTTGTAATTAAATACTGCCGTAAGATTTTGCTTGTCGAGCCCTATATTTTGCTGACTTGAGTACCCAATACTAAGATTCGTGGTAGGGAACATTCTGCGAGGTATAATGCGATCTGTCTGAGTGAAAAATACAAAACGTGGAAATGATAATTTGATATCAGCACCATATTCCAGAATGTCAAAAAACATGTTTTCCTGATTACGGTATTTAGAGGTAGATGATCCTATATTACCCCGTACACTTACATCAAGTGTTTCAGCACCTTTAAAAACATTTCGGAAAGACATTCCTATTGTTGCCTGGGTTCCGACTTGTTGTATGTTGGAGTGGGTAATGTCAAAAGATGGATTAAAAGAATATTTTTTCTTCGAAATCAGATATACATTTGCATTTAAAGTGGTACCAGTTGAGTCTGCCGAATCTTTAATATACTCTATTGAAGGGTAATTAAACACCTTTAAATTACCTATTGATCGTGAAGTAAGGGTTCTTCTGAAATCGCTGAAAACGCCTCCGGGTTCAATAAAGTTAGCGTTAGCAATCGTTTTAGGCCGATAATTTAGCGGACCCTTACTGTGGATGGTAATACCATTGTATCGAACGCTGTCTGTAAGTTCGCTTTTTGAACTAACAGCGTCTGAAACATAATAGTTTACATTTTTTACCCGATATATTCGAAAAGGTTCTTTAATCAGTGAATCTCCTTTTTTTATTGTTTTATCATCAATCAGTACCGTGATATCTGCTCTTTGTGGAGTGTTGAGTGTATCTACTTCATAATTAATGTATGTTTTCTGAAAGTCATAACCGCCATTGTTTCGGAAATAAGTAGTAATACGGTCTCTTTCAAGATCCAGATTGGTAGCATTATATTGTTCTCCCGATTTCAAGAGTGAAGCCCTAATACTTTTAGTATAGAGGTTTCGGAACTCTTCAGAGGCTACCTGAGCATAAATACTATCGAGATAATATGGATGTCCCGTATTGATAACATATTCTACTGCGGCTTTTTTGTATTCGGCAGAATCTATTTTATAGGATATTTTAGTATTGAAATATCCCTGATTGAAAAAGTAATTTTTTAAGCGTAAAACTGCTTTTTGAGTTCGGCTTTCATCTAAGATAACGGGTGCTTCCCCTAAACTTTTAAAAATTTCACTATATCCTGCAACAATAAATGAGTTTCCCAATCTGTTTACCTGTTTGGCGGAAAGAAGTGCAGTCAGTGATTTTTCCGTCTTGGGATGTCTTTTAAGCCATTCCTGATAAGAAGAGTCGGCATCTACTTTTGCTAAGTTGTAAAGATTCAGACGTATTCTGTACCCTAAAAGATTGCTGTTGGGGTGTTGGTATAATAACTTGGATAATTCTTCAGAATTATCTTTTTTATCGTTTTTTATAATTTCATTTTTCATTAATAGCCGTTCACCATCCTTTACTCTTTTGGTTATAGAACAGGAGTATAAAACAATGCTTATTACAAGAATAAATGCTATTTTTGATAAAATATTTTTCAAAAGTTAATTTCTAAAAGTCTGTAAAAATACAAATTTAATGCTAAGTAAAAACCAAATCAAATTTATAACCAATTTAAAGCAAAAAAAACATAGAGAAGTAAATAAAATGTTTTTTGCTGAGGGCGTTAAAGTTGTTCCCGAATTAATACAGTCATCTCTGAAATTAGTACATATTTACACGACAGAAAAAAATGATTTTGGTGTATCAGAAAATCTTGTAACGATTATTACAGAAGCAGAGCTAAAAAAAATAAGTTCGTTGACAACACCAAATCGCTGTTTGGCGATTTTTGAAATGCCTGAAGAGCAACTTCCGGCTGATAAAGGTCTTATTTTAGTATTGGATGACGTTCGTGATCCTGGTAATTTAGGTACTATTATTCGTTTATGTGACTGGTTTGGAATTGAATCACTGGTATGTTCTTCAAATACAGTAGATGTATATAATCCTAAAGTTGTTCAGGCTACTATGGGTTCGATTACCAGGGTTGGGATTCATTATGTAGACCTATCACATTATTTGCAGAAAACCTCTCTGCCCGTGTATGGTACTTTTATGGATGGAAGTAATATATATCAGGAAAAATTGCCTCAGAATGCCATTATCATAATGGGTAATGAAGCAAATGGTATTTCGTTTGAAACTGAAAAAAGAGTTACTCACAAAATTACAATTCCACGTTTTGGAGCTTTACAGCAGACCGAAAGCCTGAATGTAGCTACTGCCACTTCAATTGTATTAAGTGAATTTAAAAGGATACTGATTTCTTAATGGAATGTAAAGTTAATTAATATCGCACGGGTTTTCATAGATTCAATATTACCTGTCCATGGGCTTGATGCGTTATTGTCTCTGATGAGTTCATCCTGTAATCCGAATACTCCTCTGATAGAAGGGGTGAACTTAAAGTGTTGGAAATAAAAATCAATTCCTAAACCGATTTCATAGTTTGTAGTCCATTTTTTCATACGAAATGTTCCCTCATAATTATCTTCCCGAGAAGTAGCATTACTGCTTAAATTTAAAGATTGAGATAGACCTCCAACCACATACGGTCTGATATTACCGGTACGCAGTGCAGAAAATTTCAGCAATAAAGGAAAGTTGATATAAGTAGAGGCTACATCTCTATTGGCTAAATTAGGGTTTGTAATATGTGGATAAAAAAGCGTTCGTTTATTGTAGTACAAACCAGGCTCAAAACGCAGATCTATATATTCCATGATGCGCAGGTTACCTACCAATCCAACATTAAATCCGGTTTCAGAATTTACAATTATCTCATTACTGCCGTGTAATTTTAAGTACTCTTCTGTATAATTGATCTTGAAATTATAGGAACTGAATCCGATAAAATAGCCATAATGGATTCTTTGTTTATCCCAGTCTTGTTGATTTTTAAAAGGATTTTTTCCAAATAAATTCTGTGCAACACTTGAGATAGAAGTGGTTAATAGTACTATTACAAACAGTTTTTTCATACTTATTTTGATGATGTATAAATTGTTGCCACTCCCATGGTTTGTGGTAAGTGCTTTACATTTTTAAACCCGATTTTCTTTAAAATATTGTTTAATTCTTCACCAAAAGGAAAGTTTTTTGCAGATTCTGATAAATATGCATAGGCTTTCTGGTCTTTGGAAAATAATTTGCCCATGAAGGGAACAATTGATTTTGTGTAAAAATTATACCCTTGTTTAAACGGAAATTTCGTTGGAACCGAGGTTTCTAATATAATAAAAATTCCGTTTGGTTTTAATACTCTTAAAATTTCTGAAAGACCTTTTTCTAAATCTTCAAAATTTCGTATACCAAAGCCTACAGTAATTGCATCAAACGAATTGTCTTCAAACGGTAAATTTTCTGAATCCCCTAATACCATTTCAATTTGGTGGTCGAGTTTCAATGCTTTGATTTTTTCTATACCTACATCAAGCATTCCCTGAGAAAGATCGAGTCCTACAATTTTTTTAGCATTGGTTTTAGACAGATAGATAGCCATATCGCCGGTTCCGGTAGCAATGTCTAAAATAGAAGAAGGATTTGTTTCTGATACCATTCGCAATACTTTTCTCCTCCATCCCTGATCAGTACCTAAAGAGATCATTCGGTTGAGGTTGTCATAATTGCCGGAAATGGTATTAAACATTTGGGCAACCTGTTCTTTTTTGCTTAAATCGGAATCTTTATACGGGTTGACGTTTTTAGACATATTGTATTACTTTTTGCAAATATAAGGAAGTTGCTTCTATTGATGATTTATTAGTTTGAAAATATAAATCAGTCTATTAATGGTTATTGTTTTATTCTGATTGTTGTTGTATATTTCGTAAGTGCAGTTATAAAATAATAAATTTGCATCATACCATACAGCGATGTTACGACATATAGGAAAACTCAGAACATTTGAGCACAATTTAAAGCTGGCTTCTATGCTTTCATTTGTTGCAGGCATTGTTAATGTAAGCGGTTTACTTGCTTTAAGAGTATTGACAACAAATGTTACAGGACATTTTGCCTACTTTTCTGAAGAGATGACTTTTAAAAATTATGCAGCAGCTCTTGTTTATCTTTTATACATTATTTCTTTTCTTATAGGTGCATTTATGTGTAATGTAATGATACAGCTGGTGTACAGAAAAAATAAGAAATTTACATTTGCAGTACCTATGCTGGTAGAAGTATTAATTTTAGTTGCAGTAGGTTTTATTGTAACTAAGACAGACGGGTTACAGCTTAAAGAAATCACGGCTTGTGTGTTACTCTTTGCTATGGGATTACAGAATGCTTTGGTTACTCAGGTTTCCAAATCAGTAGTAAGGACAACGCATTTAACAGGATTGTTTACAGATTTAGGTATTGACCTTTCTCAGCTGATTTGGGTACAGAAAGGAATGGAGCAAAAAAAGGTTGTAAAAAGCATTTATCTGAAACTTGCCATCATTCTTTGTTTCTTTCTCGGTTGTACTACAAGTGGGATACTGTTCAATCAGTTTTATTTGAAAACATTGTTTATTGGTGCTTTGGTTCTTTTAGCAGCTCTTTATTATGATTATATATTATTTCAATACTACCTTCTTAAGAGAATGTTAGGGCATCGCTTAAAAAAATAAATCCACCCTAAGGTGGATTTATTTTTTAGCAAATGCTATATTCTGTTTGTTGTTCTTCTGTCAATGTTTTGAAACGATCCTGACATTCCTGAATCATTTTTAAAGCAGCGGCTTTATCTCCGAAACCGTTTGTCTCTACTTTTTTGTTTTCTAAATCTTTATAAACTTTAAAGAAGTGCTCGATTTCTTTTAATAAATGTTCGTTAATGTCTTTCAGATCATTCAGTTTGTTCATCAAAGGATCACCTGTAGGAACACAAATGATTTTTTCATCATTTCCTTTATCATCAGACATATAAAAAATTCCAATTGGTTTTACTTCCATTACAAGTCCCGGAATAGTAGGTTCTGTTACTAAAACAAGGGCATCCAGCGGATCATTGTCTAATGCATACGTATTAGGAATGAATCCGTAATCAGTCGGATATTTCATAGATGAAAATAGTAAACGGTCGAAACGCATTTTTTTTAATTCAAAATCGTATTCGTATTTGTTTCTGCTCCCTGTTGGTATTTCGATAAAAACATCGAATTTTTCTAAACTTGTCATATTAAATATATCTTTATTTTAATTGTCAAAAAAATTGGATGCAAAAGTAAGTAAAATAGGTCTTATTACCAACATATTATATTAATTACATTAGAAATGAAAACCAAAAACAGCTTTTACTCCAAATTTTCTGGCATTAGGAGTATCAAGATAGTTGCCACGCCATGTAGCATCTATTCTTAAACATTTAAAAATATTGCCTATACCAACAAAATATTCATAATAAATATCATCTTGCGGTGCATTGTATTGGATATTAGATGCATTTAATGCCCTGTTTTCATCAGAAATTCTCCCATATACTCCTCTGATTCCTACAATTTCGCGTAAGTTTAAATCCCTTAAATAGGGAATCCTTGAAAATAAGCGACCATTAAAATTATGTTCTAAATGCAGTGCGGCATATTCATCTGTTACAAACTCATAATAATCCAGTTGACTGAAAGCATTTTCAATAATAAAATAAGATTGGTTACCGGGAATTACATTCAATAATCCCAACGGTACATTTCCAAAAGTTTTTCCTATTTCCAGAGTAGGCGTCAGTCTGCCGAAACCTCCAACCAGAATCGGATGTCTGTAAAGCAGTTGTAATTTTTTATAATCAAAATCACTTCCAAGCATACCTTTGACTCCCAAACCATAATTTACAAAAATCCTTGCGTAGTTGAAATCAACATCAGTTCTGTCTACTCCGTAGCCCACCGTTTTTCTTCCGGGCGTATAATCAAAGGATAGATTGATTTCTGCTTGTTTCAGATCTCCTTTTACAACCTGATTTTCTATATCTGTATAGTAATCTAAATTAAAGGTAGGTGAGCCTGATTTTAATGTCTTGTAATTAACAGCAGCCGTTAATTTTAAATTTTTTAGAGGCTCAATTTCCAAACCTGCTGTAGTAAGATTTATTGATGATAGTTTAGAGTTGTCACCACTTGCCAGTAAGGAGCTTGAAGCAAAACTTCTTCCTAACACATCGGTTATAGGGGAGAGGCTTGCGGCAATCTGTTCAATGTCTCTTCTGTTTCCGGCAAAGGCAATAAGTCTTCTTTCTTTGTCGAGCATCAGCTTTCCGGAAATTCCATACTTAATCTGGTCATCTTTAAATCCGTATGCCATGTATCCTTCCAGTCGCCAAGGGTCATTTTGTCCAAAATATGTTCTGCCTCCTACGCGAATTCGTGTTCCTTCCACATCATTAAATCCAAAGGAAGAAAAAATAGGTCCGTAGTCAAAATTACCGATTTGCCAGTATCCGCTTGCGAGAACCGTACCGAGATTCATGTAAGATTTAAATGTTTTATTCGTTTGCAGAGAATCCAGCATTTTATAAATCCCTATTTCTTCTGTTGTAAGGGGCTCATATCGATATGTGTTCCAGAATTCATCTGAGCGGTTCATGATGTCCTGATTAAAGGTATTGACTTCACTTGTATAGAAACCTTCCGGCTTTTTTACGTCAAATTTATGATTGCTGAAATAGGTAGTTCGTTTTCCGTATATTCCTTTTGAATCCTCCTTATTTCGTATGCTGAAATCCGTCATCATATGATCTTTAGTCAAAAGAAAAACAGAATCGTTCAACACATTGAATTCCTGTTCAATGTAAATGTCTTTTACCCAGTTAATATTGGCGCCTTTACTGGCGGTCATGTTTATTTTTTTGATGGCCCACGTTGAATCATTTACCCAGAAGTCTCCTTTAAAGGTAAGTTCTCCTTTTCTCCTTGGGTAAAATATGATATTGTAACACCATTTATTGTCAATATACGTGCTGTCAGCCAATACATAATTATATACATTAATTCCGGTGCGGGATAAGGGGCTTACAAAATCTTTGTCAAAAAACTTGAGGTAATTGTTGTAAATATTGTATTCTACATACAGGTCATTGATAAAAGCTTTGATGTGTTGGTTGTCATTGAAACCAGAGTTTTTATTTCCTTTAATGAGCTCTTTCTTACGGTTAAGTTTGTTATCTCCGTATACTTCAGAGGCTTGTTCGTTAATAAAAATAGGCAGGTACGTTTTTCCTGTAACACTGGATGTATCTACGTGATCAAAAATAAACTCCATTCCTTTGAATATTCTCTTTTTCATAAAGGCACTATCAATGGAATTCATATCGAATTCTACTTTCTCATATTTATCGTATTTGTACTGATCAAATTTGTAGAGACCGTTTTTCTTTTTGTTCTCCCATATTTTTCGAAGGATATCGAGGGCGGGGTTATTTTTTTTAGAAGTCTTTCCTGTGTAAATTTTCAGTTCCTCCATCAGATTGTCTTCCTTCATCTGAATGTTCATATCCAGAGTAGTTCTGCTTGATAGTGGAATAAGAATATCTTCATAGCCCGTAAGAGAAATAACTAATGTATCATAGGAAGATTTAGATTCAAGATAGAATTTTCCTAATTCATTAGTGATAATTCCTTCTGAAGAGTTTTTAAAATAAACGCTTGCATAAGCAAGGGGTTGTTTGGTTTCATCTTTTACAATACCGGATACTTTGGTTTGCGCCAATAAGGAGAGAGGCAGGAGAAAACCAATAACTATAAAAAGTATTTTTTTCGCTTTCATATAAAAAAAACTCCAACAATAAAGTTGGAGTTTCAAAGATATTAGATATTTTCTATTTATACGTTACTTTTTTTACTGCTTTGATGACATCCTGCGCATTAGGAAGCCATTCTTTTAATAAAGCAGGTGAGTAAGGTGCCGGAGTATCGGCTGTAGTAATGCGTTGTACAGGAGCATCGAGATAGTCAAATGCTCTCTCCTGTACCATATAGGTTATTTCAGAAGCTACTGACGCAAAAGGCCATGCTTCTTCCAATACGACCAAGCGGTTGGTTTTCTTTACAGAATTTATGATTGCATCGTAATCCATCGGGCGTACGGTTCTCAAATCAATAATTTCACAAGAAATACCTTCTTTTTCTAATTCCTCAGCAGCAATTAAAGCTTCTTTGATGATCTTTCCGAAAGAAACAATTGTTACATCTTTTCCCTCTCTTTTGATATCAGCAACTCCTAATGGTATTAAATATTCACCATCCGGCACTTCACCTTTATCGCCATACATTTGCTCAGATTCCATGAAAATAACAGGGTCATTGTCACGTATTGCTGATTTTAATAAACCTTTTGCATCGTATGGATTAGAAGGCACCACTACTTTCAGACCCGGAGTATTTGCAAACCAGTTTTCAAAAGCCTGCGAGTGAGTTGCTCCCAATTGTCCTGCAGAAGCGGTTGGTCCGCGGAAAACAATAGGCATTGAAAATTGCCCGCCAGACATCTGTCGCATTTTTGCTGCATTGTTGATGATTTGGTCAATACCAACCAAAGAGAAATTGAAAGTCATGAACTCTACGATAGGACGTAAACCATTCATGGCAGAACCAGCAGCAATTCCTGCAAAACCAAGCTCGGCGATCGGAGTGTCGATAACGCGTTTTGCGCCAAATTCATCCAGCATGCCTTTTGAGGCTTTATAAGCACCATTATATTCTGCTACTTCTTCACCCATTAAGTATATTTTATCGTCGCGACGCATTTCTTCGCTCATCGCTTCACAAATAGCTTCTCTAAACTGTATTGATCTCATAATTTTTACATAAAAATGATAGTTGACAAAAATAGAAAAAAATAAATTAATTATTCCTACATTAACTGATTATTACATGATATATCTATGAAAAAAGTACAATATAAATTGTAAAGTGTTCATGATTTTCCTGTAATGCTTCTCTGATAAATCGTGCTATTGTAGAATTTTTTTTGGTTAGAGGAATTAATAAAGTATTTCAGAGCATTACTGAATTTGAAGTATCCCGTATCTAAGCGCAAATTTTTTATTTAATCTTCATGATTGCCTTATTAATGATAGATTAAATTTAAAAACTGTCCAAAAACAGAGGTTAAAAATTTGTTTATTTTATATGCTTGCATAGTATTTATTTTAATTTTTTTTTTATCTTCGTTGCTAATTAAGAATAATTCTAAAAACGGATAAAATGAAAATATTAGTTTGCATCAGTCATGTACCTGATACTACTTCAAAGATCAATTTTACGAACGGAGATACAGAGTTCGATACTAATGGTGTGCAGTTTGTTATAAATCCTAATGATGAATTTGGTTTAACAAGAGCAATTTGGTTCAAAGAAAAGCAAGGAGCACATGTTACGGTAGTAAATGTTGGTGGACCGGAAACTGAAGCTACCATCCGCAAAGCGCTTGCAATCGGAGCTGATGAAGCAATTCGTGTTAATGCTGCACCTGTAGATGGTTTTTTTGTGGCAAAACAATTGGCTGAAGTAATAAAAAACGGAAGTTACGATTTGGTAATTGCAGGTAAAGAATCATTAGATTATAATGGAGGTATGGTACCTGGTATGATTGCAGCAATTCTTGGATATAATTTTGTGAATTCATGTATTGGAATTGAAGTAGATGGTACAAATGCGAAACTAGTTAGAGAAATAGACGGAGGTAAAGAAACATTAAGTGCTTCATTGCCATTGATTATTGGGGGACAAAAAGGAGTTGTTGAAGAAAAAGACTTGAGAATTCCGAATATGCGTGGTATTATGACAGCACGTACAAAAGCTTTAACAATTCTTGAGCCTGTGGCTGGAGCAGCTGCGAAAACGAAAGCAGTGAAATTTGAAAAACCAGCTCCAAAATCAGCAGTAAAACTGATAAGTCCTGATAATATAGATGAATTGGTAAACTTGTTGCACAACGAAGCTAAAGTAATCTAATTGTAAATTATTGATCTCAATTTAAAAAGTAAGAATATGTCTATCTTAATATATGCTGAATCAGCAGAAGGAAAATTTAAAAAAGTAGCGTTCGAATTGGCTTCTTATGCGAAAAAAGTAGCTGAATCAATGGGTACTACAGTGACGGCAGTAACTGTAAATGCTTCAGATGTTTCTGAGTTAGGGAAATATGGTGTTGATAAAGTTTTAAAAGTATCAGATGACCGTTTGACTAAATTTAATGCAAAAGCGTATGCAGATGTAGTAAAACAAGCAGCTCAGAAAGAAGGTACAACTTTAGTGGTTCTATCATCAACTACAGATTCTTTATACCTTGCGCCAATGGTAGCTGTTAGTTTAGAAGCAGGTTATGCTTCAAACGTAGTGGCATTACCGGTTTCAACTTCACCGTTTCAGGTAAAAAGAAATGCCTTTTCAAGTAAAGGATTTAACGTTACAGAAATATCATCTGATGTTAAAGTAATTGCGGTTGCAAAAAACTCTTTTGGATTGGTAGAAGCATCCGGAGCCGCAGCAGCAGAAGATTTTGCACCATCATTAAATGATGCGGATTTTTCTATCAAAGTAGAAAATGTAGAAAAAGTATCCGGTAAAGTAGCTATTGCGGACGCTGAAATTGTTGTTTCAGGAGGACGTGGATTAAAAGGTCCGGAAAACTGGGGAATGGTAGAAGAATTAGCGAGTGTTTTGGGAGCAGCAACTGCTTGTTCAAAACCTGTATCTGATTTAGACTGGAGACCTCACTCTGAGCACGTTGGGCAAACGGGAAAACCGGTAGCAGCGAATTTGTATATTGCAATCGGTATTTCGGGAGCTATCCAGCATATTGCAGGAATCAATGCGTCTAAAGTAAAAGTAGTTATCAATTCTGATCCGGAAGCACCTTTCTTTAAAGTAGCTGACTACGGAATCGTAGGTGATGCTTTTGAAGTTGTTCCAAAATTGATCGAAAAATTAAAAGAATTTAAAGCACACAATTCGTAGTACTTTTTTTCAGATAATAATAAATTAAGGCAATTAAATAAAGAATTACTATCTTTGTTTTAATTGCCTTTTTTGGCGTTTTAAAGATTTATGAGTTTAGTCAGATTAACAATAAAAGGAATATCATACAGCCATACTCAGAATGGCGCTTACGCACTAATTTTGAACGAAGTGGAAGGAGAACGAAAGCTGCCGATTGTTATCGGTGCTTTTGAAGCGCAGTCAATTGCCATTGCCATTGAAAAAGAACTCAAACCACAGCGGCCTTTGACCCATGATTTGTTTAAAAATTTTGCAGACAGATTTGATATCATCATCAAACAGGTCATCATTCATAAATTGGTAGACGGTGTCTTTTTTTCCAGTATTATTTGTGAAAGAGATGGTATAGAAGAAATCATTGATGCACGTACTTCAGATGCTATCTCATTGGCAATAAGGTTTAATGCGCCTATTTTTACCTATAAAAATATTCTGGATAAAGCAGGAATTTATTTAAAAGAGCAGTCAGAAAGTGAAGACCATCCATCAGAGGAAGAAACAGAAGAAGATTTTGATGAGGTTTTGGAAGAATTTCTCAGTGCTGCTCCGAAAACAGACGCTACAAACGAATATGCTCAATATACTTTAGAGGAGCTGTACAATCTTCTGGAAGCAGCCGTATTGAGTGAAGATTATGAAAAAGCGGCCCGTTTACGGGATGAAATTTCAAAAAAGAACCTTTAAAATTCAGCAAATGAAACAATACTTAGATCTCGTAAAACACGTGATAAAGGAAGGTGTTCAAAAAGGAGACAGAACCGGAACCGGAACAAAAAGCGTTTTTGGCTATCAGATGCGTTTCGATCTAAATCAGGGGTTTCCTCTTGTTACTACTAAAAAAGTACACTTAAAATCCATTATATATGAGTTGTTATGGTTCTTAAAAGGAGATACCAATATCGCATATCTCAAAGAAAATGGTGTAAAAATATGGGATGAATGGGCAGATCCGCAAGGCAATCTCGGACCTGTTTACGGGGCGCAGTGGCGCAACTGGAACAGTCAGGAAATAGATCAGATTACAGAGCTTATCGATACCTTAAAAACCAATCCAAACAGCAGACGTATGCTTATTTCTGCATGGAATCCTGGTGTACTTCCTGATACAAAAGCTTCGTTTGAAGAGAATGTTGCAAACGGAAAAGTAGCTTTACCACCTTGTCATGCTTTCTTTCAGTTTTATGTAGCAGAGGGTAAACTATCATGTCAGTTATATCAGAGAAGTGCAGATATATTTTTAGGAGTTCCTTTCAATATTGCTTCTTATGCTTTATTGACGATGATGATTGCACAAGTATGTGGGTTGCAGTATGGTGACTTTATTCATACCTTTGGTGATGCACATATTTATAATAACCATATCGAACAGCTTGAGTTACAGCTTTCACGAGAACCAAAGCCATTACCATTGATGAAATTGAATCCTGAGATAAAAAACATCTTTGATTTTACATATGATGATTTTACTCTGGAAAATTATGATCCGCATCCTGCCATAAGAGGACAGGTGTCTGTATAGCTATGGAAATTCTATTGATTGCTGCCATTGCAAAAAATAATGCGATAGGAAAAGACAATAAATTATTATGGCATCTGCCCGATGATTTTAAATATTTTAAAGCACAGACAACCGGACATTATATTATCATGGGTAGGAAAACATTTGAAACTTTTCCAAAACCTCTGCCCAACAGAACACATATCATTATTACAAATCAAAAAGACTATGTCGTTCCGGAAAATTGTTATATAGTCAATTCTGTTGCAGATGCTTTACACCTTTGTGAAGAGCATCAACAGCAAAAAGTATATGTAATAGGTGGAGGACAGATCTATGAACAGATGATGAATGTTGCCACAGGGCTTGAGATAACACATGTTGATGTCACTCCGGATGCTGATGCTTTTTTTCCGCAAATTGATCCGGAAAAATGGCAACCCGTATCGGTAGTTACACATGCCATTGACGAAAAGCATTTATATGCTTTTAATATCACCGTTTATAAGAAAAAATAATATGCAAAAACTCATCGTCCTTGTGTTTTTCTTTTTAGTAAATAACCTGGTAAATGCACAAGGCGATAAGTATATACTGCTCTCCGAAAAACCTCAAAAAGACGGTTTCTGCTATTATACCATTGATCATCTTGGTGATGAATACCAGATCGTCAACAATGAAGTTGTAAAGCTGAGTAATAACCGTCAGAAAAGATCTTATAAAAACGTTTTATTAGGAACCTTATCGTCGATGGATGTCAGAAACCCGTTACAGATTGTATTGTTCTATAAAAACTTTAACAGCGTTGTCTTGTTGGATAATCAGTTGTCAGAAGTAGCTGTATATAATCTATCTGATTTTTTTCCACAGCTGGATGTGAAAACGGTAAGCAGTGCCCAAAAAAACAGCGTTTGGATTTTTGACAGTCTCACTAAAAGAATCTATTTATTAGATTTGGCACAGATGACTCTGAATTCTGTGAGTGTTCCATTGGAACAGGAAGTTGTTGTGTGGAACTCTGATGCCAATTTTTACTATTGGACAGATAACACGTCCTTTAATCGCTGCGACCGCTATGGAAAAGTTATGACTACTCCGATTTCTTTTTCGTTTGATTCGATAATTGCTATTGACCAGAATACCATCTTTTACCAGCAAAAACAAAAGTTTTATGTATGGAAAGTGAAAGAGCAAAAAAAAGAAGAGATTATTATTTCTGAGGATTCTGTTGAAAGAGGTTTTTTAAACAACCAGATTTTAACTATTTTTACAAAAGAAAGCGTTTATATATTCACCCAAAACCACCTTTAAATGCAAGTTGCGATCGCAGGAAATATCGGAGCCGGTAAAACAACACTTACCAGATTATTGGCGAAACACTATAAATGGGAACCTCATTTTGAAGATGTGGTAGACAATCCGTATCTCGATGATTTTTACCATCAAATGGAAAGATGGTCATTTAACCTTCAGGTTTATTTCCTGAACAGCAGATTCCGTCAGATTTTAAAAATGCGTGAATGCGGTAAAAATACCATTCAGGACAGAACTATTTATGAAGATGCCTATATCTTTGCACCCAATCTGCATGCGATGGGGTTGATGAGTAATAGAGATTATGAAAATTACCGGTCATTATTTGATTTGATGGAGCAACTGGTAGGGCCACCTGATTTGCTGATTTACCTGAGAAGTTCAATATCTAATTTAGTAGGTCAGATTCATAAGCGTGGACGTGAATATGAGAGCTCAATCTCTATTGATTATCTTAATAAACTCAATGAGAAGTATGAAGAATGGATTAAAACGTATGACAAAGGAAAACTGCTTATTATTGATGTAGATAATGTGAATTTTGTTGATATTCCCGAAGATTTAGGAGCCATCATTCATAAAATTGATGCAGAAATAAACGGTTTGTTCTAAATGGCAGGATATAAAATTCCTTTTAATCAGAAAAAGAAGGGCAAGATAAATTTAAAGTATTACCTGCTTTTATTCTTTTTCAATCTTTACGGTTCATTGTTTTCTCAGAACAACCCTTGGTATTTTGAAGCGAATTACTATCAGGGATCTATCCTTCCGCATAGTTCACAGATAGCGCATCTGTTGACGAATAAACCCGAAGGTTTTTTGTTTTCTGCTAATCTTAAAACGGATGGTAGTCAATACTGGCACAGGCATTACAATTTTCCTGATATCGGTTTTTCATTACACTACCAGAATAATAATAATCCTGTTTTAGGTGATTTATACGGTGCTTTTGCACACTATAACTTTTATTTTTTGAACAGAAACCTGCAATTCAGAGTAGCACAAGGTATTGCCTATGCAACCAATCCGTATGATAAGGAAAAGAATTTCAGAAACTTGGCGTATGGTACCCATTGGATGCCATCTACCTACTTTATGCTTTCCTATACAAAAGAAAATCTTTGGAATAACTTAGGTGTAAATGCGGGGGTTTTCTTTATTCACCATTCCAATGCTACAATAAAATCACCTAATACAAGCACTAATACACTGGCACTTACAGCAGGTTTAACTTATTCTCTTGATGAAAATTTCAGACGTTCTGCCAATGCTTCTCCGGAATCGTATGATACCGATATGAAATATTCATTTGTATTCAGAACTGGTGTCAATGAAAGCCATATTTTGGGAATGGGACAAAAACCGTTTTATCATTTGAGTTTTTTAGCTGATAAAAGGATTGGTAGATCGGGCTCCATACAATTGGGAACGGAACTCTTTCTGTCCAATACTTTAAAAGAACTGATACCATTTATTGCAGAATCTTTTGAAGAAACGGGTATCAAAAAAGAAGCAGATTGGAAAAGAATAGGCCTTTTTGCGGGATATGAAATGTATATGAATAAATTATCAGTTGAAGGTCAGCTAGGATATTATATATATGATCAGTACAAGCAAAACGGCAATCTGTACCAAAGATTGGGAATGAAGTATTATATTACAGAACAGATTTTTGGCTTAATGTCTTTAAAAACACACTACGCAAAAGCAGAAGCTTTTGAAGTGGGATTAGGAATAAAATTATGATGAAGCACTATTTCTTGTATATTGTTTGTTGTATTTCGCTTATTGCGTGTCAGGAGGACGGCTCTTGTCTGAAATCTGCCGGAAAAGCAGCTGAAAAAAGTATATTGGTCAATTCGTTTAAGAACATAAAAATCGATGCTGGGCTTTCTGTAGAAATCATACCGGACGATGTTTATAAAGTTGAGATCTTTTCCTATGAAAATCGCATAGATCATATCGATGCTGTTGTAGCAAATGAAGAACTCATACTTACTAATAACAACAATTGCAATCTTATACATCGCTACAAAGCAGCAACCATAAAAGTTTATACACCAACTTTGGAAAAAATTTTTTCCAATACCCAGTTTGAAGTCTATTCGGAAAAAGTGCTCACCTATCCTGAACTGTATCTCATCAGCAGTATGAGCGAGAAAAATGCCTCATCATCCTATCGTTTCAAAATAGACAACCAAAAGCTGATTATAGAAGATAATCAGATAGCCTATTATCAACTATCAGGAAAAACACGATTGTTTAATGCAAGACTATACGGAGGTAATGGCAGGGTAGAAGCACAAAATTTAATTGCAGATGATGTTGAAATTTTTCACAGAAGCAATAATGACATGCTGTTAAAACCGCTTAATTCATTAAAGGGAACACTTTATGCTACTGGAAATGTGATTTTATACAGTAATCCTAAGGAAATATATGTCGTTCAGAAATATACGGGTAAAATCATCTATAATAAATAAAAAAAACCACCGATAAGTGGTTTTTTATTTATTCAGAAATTACTTCTACTGAAGATGTTTCCTGTATATCTCTGTTTTGCAAATCGTATTCTTTCTTATAGTTTTCGTGTCTCGGATCAAATTCATCAATGGCTCTGGTATTACAGTTCTTTTCATACGTTTGAATGATTTTATTCAAATCAAACAAATACGTGCTCATAAATAAATCTACAGTCGCATTTTTTCTTTTGCTGGCAATGGCCTGTTTGAATTTTTTACGGTTCAGAAGTAACTTTTTATTATAAGCTTTTGCCATTTCTTTTCTTTTTGATTTGTCTTCTATACGTTTTATATAAAACTCATCAATAAGTTTTTGAGATTCGGGACAATCACCAAATAGGACTTCCAGACTGTTATGATTTAAATGATTGTTTTTCTCCTTGCGTTTTTTTGCTTTTCGGGCGCTCAACGCTTTTTCTTTTATAATGTAGTTGTATGAGATCACCGTATTCTTTTCTTTGTTTTCCAGGTAAATAATTCCAGCTGCATCCGGAACCGTAAGTTCAAAAATAAACGGACCTACTAATAGAAGATTGCGTAACGGGATGAGAACTCCGTACGTATTAATCATTTTACCCTGTGTGGCGATAGGAAGTAAAGCCTTGTCCTGAACGTTTTTTCCTGCTTTTTTTCTTTTATATAGGTTTTCGCCTACAATTGCTTTATAAGTAACTTCTTCATTTTTCAGTACAGTATATTTTTTCTTAGAAGCGTGTACGATTACCTTGTCGAGTTCTTCAATAGGTATTTTGGTAGCTTTTGTTTCATTATCCAATTTGATCTTTAAATTATTTTTTAAAAAACCGCTATTGTCAAACGGATTTGAATACTCTCCGTTAAAAAGACTGATGAAATAGTAAAAAGGAGATATTTTTGCGAAATCAGGTTGCTGGTTCATTCTGTTAATTCTGCCTTTTGCAACTCTTCCGTCATTATATATCGCTGTAGCCTCTATTTTTTGAGCACTGAGATTAAACGCTATAACGAATGATAGTAATAGTGTAATTTTTAGTTTCATGTGTTTTTATTTATGTTAATGCAGGCAAATATAACGCAAAACTTTTATAAAATAATTGTCTAATACCGCTGAAAAGTAGTAATTTTGGTATTCTTTGAAATGAAATTTTGATGAAAGAAGAACTCGTAGTTTTAGTAGATGAAAAGGATGTGCAGATTGGCTTAATGCCAAAGTTAGAGGCTCACGAGAAAGCCCTTTTGCATCGGGCATTTTCTGTTTTTATTTTAAATGATAAAAATGAAATTATGCTCCAGCAACGTGCAGCCGGTAAATATCATTCTCCTTTGTTGTGGACTAATACCTGCTGTAGCCATCAAAGAGAAAACGAAACAAATATTGAAGCCGGTAAGAGAAGATTACAGGAAGAAATGGGATTTTCGGTGCCTCTGAAAGAATTGTTTTCTTTTATATATAAAGCTCCTTTTGATAATGGATTGACGGAACATGAGTTTGATCATGTCATGATTGGTTACTATAATGAAGCTCCCGTTGTCAATTCAGAAGAAGTTGAAAGCTGGAAATGGATGACTATTGAGGCTATAAAAGAAGATATGCAAAAGCATAAACAGTTGTATACAGAATGGTTTAAAATTATCTTTGATAAATTTTATCATTATATCGAAGCACAAAAAAAATAATTATGCGAGTAACGGTCAGTAGAAAAGCGCATTTTAATGCAGCCCATCGTCTCTTTAGAAAGGAGTGGTCGGAAATACAGAATGAAACTGTTTTTGGAAAATGCAATAATCCCAATTTTCACGGACATAATTATGATGTAATTGTCAATGTTACCGGTGAAGTAGATCCGGAGACGGGTTATGTCATCGATATGAAAATATTAAAAGATATTATTTACGAACAGGTAGAACTGCCCTTTGATCATAAAAACCTGAATCTGGATGTTCCGGAGTTTGCAAATCTTATTCCTACTGCAGAACATATCGCTTATGTAATTTGGCATAAGATAAAAAAATGCCTCTCTGAGGAATTAGAACTCAGTGTGGTTTTATACGAAACTCCTCGCAATTTCGTGAGCTATAGCGGAGAATAATTCTCTGTTTTTTAGAATTTTTTATGAGATAGTATTATAAAAAGTATAATTGTTTTTAGCGAATATTAAACATTCAAAAGCTTTTTGTAACTTGCAGCGCATTTTGTCATAAAATAAAAAACTTGGATTCTAAAGATATAAACATAAGCCCAACAAAAACAACCAATTTTATAGCCTATCCTTTGCAATTTACTCCTATTCTGAAAGATAGAATATGGGGGGGTAAAAAGTTAGCGACGCTTGGCAAACAGCTTCCTTCAGATACTATCGGAGAAAGTTGGGAAATTGCTATGGTTGGAGATGACTTAAGTTATATATCAAATGGGGTATATGCAAATCTTGATATAGAAAAGCTTATCACTGCATTTCCTGAAGAAATTTTAGGGACAAAAATTTACGAAACGTATGGAAAGCAATTTCCACTTTTGTTTAAATTTTTAGATGCAAAAACAGATTTATCCATTCAATTGCATCCAAACGATGTACTGGCAAAAAAACGACATAACACATTCGGAAAAACTGAAATGTGGTATATCATGCAGGCAGATGAGGGAGCAAGAATTATTTTAGGATTTAAGGAAAACAGTTCTGCAGAAGAATATCTATTACATTTAGATAATAAAACTCTTCCTACCATTCTCAAAGAATATCGCGTAAAAGCAGGGGATGTATTTTTTATTGAAACAGGAACAATTCATGCAATAGGTGGCGGAATCGTACTGGCAGAAATTCAGCAAACTTCTGATATCACGTATCGCGTATACGACTGGGATCGTGTTGATGAATCCGGTAATCAGAGAGAACTACATGTAGATATGGCTTTAGAAGCTATTAATTATAAGGTTAAGCAAACTAAAATAGACTACTCAAAAGATACCAATGAAGCTAATTTACTGGTAAAAAGTCCGTTTTTCGTTACCAATTATATTCCCTTACAAGGAACAAAAGAAATCATCACAGACGGCAGCTGTTTCAGAGTTTATATCTGTACGTCAGGAACGTGTGATATTATAGCAGACGGACTTGTTTATACCCTTAAAATGGGTGAAACCGTATTGATGCCTGCAATCATTCGCGAATTTGATTTAAAGGGTAATGCAGAAATTTTAGAAGTATATATATAATAATTATAAAAAAGGAAGTTATGGCAAATGTAAGAAACTTGAAAAAAGATATCAATTATGTTTTAGGGGATATTATTGAAGCAGTGTATATCTGGGAAATGTCTACTACAGGAAAACCAACTGAGCAATCATCAGCTATCATTGATGAAGCTATCGAAAAATTCGACGGATTGATCGAAAGAGTGAATCAAAGAAACGTAGAAAATAAAAAAGAACATTTTAAGAAAATTTATTCTGATTTAGAAGAATCTGCTAATCAATTAGTTGATAAAATCAACGCTTTGTAGTAGAAAAAAAAGCTAAAAAAAATTACGAGTGCTATTGTAGATATTAAAAACTGTACTATATTTGCACTCGTAAATGAGTCGCCGGTGTAGCTCAGCTGGCTAGAGCAGCTGATTTGTAATCAGCAGGTCGTGGGTTCGAGTCCCTCCATCGGCTCCATTTTTTTAGAAAATTCAATACACCTTGCCGGTGTAGCTCAGCTGGCTAGAGCAGCTGATTTGTAATCAGCAGGTCGTGGGTTCGAGTCCCTCCATCGGCTCAAAAAAACTCCTAATTTAGGAGTTTTTTTATTTTAATCTATGTGGTATTGACGAAATTTTTCTCAAAAGAATAAGAGTATGCTATCTGTCACCACTTTCAGATAAAATGATTAAATTCTTAATCTTATTTTCCCAACCTTATCAGATAGTGAATAATATTTTCATCATTATTAATTCCTAACTTCTTGCGTAATCGTGATCTCGCAACAGTAATACTATGCGGTGTTTGTTGAGTTATGGCCGAGATTTCCTTTGAAGTTAAATTTAATTTTAAAAATGCGGAGAGTCTCAATTCATTCTTTGTAAGATCAGGATGTTTGTTCAATAGATTTTTGTAAAACTCATTGTCGATTTCCAGAAAAAGCTTTTCAAACTCTTGTTTATTGAAAGCCTGTGTTCCGTTTTTCAGATCGTTAAGTATTTTTGAAAAATCAGTATCTGAAGTTTTACCTGGATTGTCTCTTAAAACTTCTAATTTTTTTTGTGCCGATTTGATAATCTCTGTGTTCTGAATAATCTGTAAGGTATTACTTCTTATTTCCTTATTCTTCTTTTCAATTTCTCTGGCTAATAGTTCTTTCTCTATCTTTCTTTTTTGTGCTTTGCTTTTTTGTAGTTTAAACATTAAAAAAACGATAGATGACAAAAGCAAAAGCAGAAGAATACCGGCGGTAAGATACATTTCTCTTTTTTGCTGTTGTGTTGTCAATTCATACTGATGTATTTTTTCCTGTTGCTCGAGTTCGAGCATATTTACTTTTTTCTTATTTTCATTCAGCGTTATCTCTTCTGATAATCCTTTTGCAATACGCAAGTATTCATAAGCTTTTTGGTATTCTTTATTCTTTTCATATAGCAGAGCTATTCCTTCAGAGCTTTCCAAGCTCATCTTTATAAATCCTTTTTCTTTACTTAATTGAAAGGCTTTAACTAAATAGTGTAAAGATGAATCTGTTGAAACGGGATGATGTTTTAAATATAACAACCCCGATTTTAATGATAAACTGGCTATATCAAAGTCAGAATCCAGTTTTTTTGCCAGCATCAACCCCCTGTGAATATTTTTTAGAGCTTTTGAATGGTTTCCCATTTCAGAATATACATCGGAGATGTTTTCTTCTGCCATAATAATGTTTAAGGTGTCTTTTAGTAATTCATTCTTAGTTTTGAATTTATTAAGAATTTCGAGGGCTTTTTGATAATTGCCTTCTGTTTTTTCTAATACTCCTAAATTATTATAGATTAATGTACCTTCAAGATTTTGGTCGTTTTTTGGGTTGTTTTTAAAAAAAAGCTCATATGCAGAAAGCGATTTTTCCCAAAAAAGCCTTGCCTTTTTATAATCTTCGAGAAAAAAATAACATGCTCCTATATTGTTCTCTATGAAGAACGTCTTCTTAGGATCTATTTTTTTCTGAATTTCTAATTCTTTATAGTAATAATTCAAAGCCATATAATGTGCACCACCTTCTTTATAAAACAAAGCGGTTGCATTATAAATATCCATATAGGCAGAGTCAGATAAGTTTTGTGTTTTTACAGCTTCCTGCAAAAGATGTAGAGATTCAGCACGATTAGTATTTACCAGTTTCTTACTTTTCTCAATAAGCTGTTTGTGGGATTCTTTAGTCTGACCGATAAGAAGAGCAGGGGAAAAAAGAAGTATTAACAGTAATAGGCAAATAGGTGTTTTCATTATGGTAAATAATTATTTTTTAAAGGTAATAAAAAATAATGCAATAAAAAAAATGTTAAAATATTAATACTTGTTGGATTAATGTATAATTGTATATAAAATGTTACTACTATTTTATTTGATTGTATATGTATTGTTATTCAAAAAAATAATGATTTAATAAAGAGGAGGGTAATTTAGTGTTGTTTAATTAATACTATAATTTACTATGACAAAAATTTACCCTTTCATTGCTTCATTACTGATAAGTACTGTTGCATTATCACAAGAAAATGAGTTATCATGTACTATTAACTGTCCTGAAAATATCAGTGAAACAGTAGATTCAGGGGTTACATCAAAGATGATTAACTATGCTATTGATTTCGATTGTGCCAATCTTACCACAGATTGTCAGATTCAATATACAATAGATAGCATTAACGCTCAAGATGATGTTAACCATGCCATAAATACCAACTGGGCGGGCCTTGAGTGGATTGTTGCAAATGACTTTGATGTACCTGCAGGAGAAACGCTGAAATTCACAGCATTTATTCCAACTTTGCTACAGTATGCAATGGAAGGAGATGTTTACTTTTTTGAAGATAATAACGGGCAGCCCGGAAATCTGATTACTTCTTTCCAAAATATAAACATGAGTAATATCAATTTACTGGGTACAACTTCTTTGGGAGGTCCGGTTTATGAAGCAACATATGAGTTGCCAACTGAGGTTATATTAACAGAAGGAAAATATTGGGTTGGTCTCCATGCAGAAATGCTTAATCCGCCTTCTATTTATTCATCTGTTTACTGGGCAACAACTGGAGTTGGTAATATTGCTGAAAATGGAGTAAGAGCATATAAATCAAGTAATGGTGGAACCAGCTGGAATACATCAGGATCAATGCAAAACTCTGACGGAGCTTTTAAATTAAAATATGAATGTGAAGAACCAATGTTGGTAATGACTGAAGGATTCAATTCTGGAGATGCTTTTCCAGTAGGAGAGACAACAGTTACTCATCAATTGGTTTTAGGCGATGAAATATTAGATACATGTACTTTTACAATAACAGTGCAAGAAACATTAGGAACTTTAGAAATTGAAAAAGAAAAATCTTTATTATATCCAAATCCTGTGATCGATTATCTGAATATTGAAAGTATTGATCAGATTACACAAATAGCGGTATATAGTTTAGAAGGAAAAATGATACGTACTTATGAGATCAATAGCAAATCTGCTCGAATTGATTTTGCTTCGTATGCAAGCGGTATCTATATCATTAAAGAGATATCCGAAAACCATCAAAACAGAATTTATAAGGTAACCAAGAAATAGACATTTTACCTTTGCATGAGATCAGGAAATAACTCTTTTGTTTCTTGATCTCTATGTTTACCATAGGAGTACATGATTGAAGACTGATGTTGATTTTATCAATCGGCCTGTACACTATTATATGCTGTTTTCTATCAAAACGGTATGGAAAGAAATTTTCTTCCAAAATCAATAATTCGTTTTATATGAAAAAAATAATCTATTTCTTCTTTTGTTTTTTCTTGTTCTATCCGATAATTGTAGACGCACATAATATTGAGAGAGAAAAAGAAAAACCTTATATATCGGACAATAAAAGAGATTTCTCTTTTTATGCTCCATTAAATGATGATTGTCCGGAAGCAGTTACCTTAACTGTGAATACCTCTCATGAATGTGTTATTTCTTTTTCTTCCAATTTTCAGGGAGCAACGCCTTCAGGATTGCCTAATACTTGTGCAGGTGTGCCAAATGATGACATCTGGTTTGAATTTACTGCTTTATCATCAGTACAGGTTATTACCCTTTCAAATGTTACAGGAAATGCGCCAATAGTTTCCGGAACGCTATATTCAGGAACTTGTAATAGTTTGACACAGGTTAGCTGTTTATCATCAGCGGGTACGGGCGCAAACCGGATAGATAATCTCATCATGGGAGAAACATACCGTATAAGACTTTTTTCTATGGTGTCTCAAATAAATACGGTATCCTCTTTTGATATATGTATTACAACACTAAGCCCGCCTATCAAAGTTTCTACTGTAACTACTAATACTCAGATAAGGGAAAATCTTATCAAACATCCCGGATGTATAGAGATCTCAAATATTCAGACAAAATCAGGAAAAGATTACGATGAATATATTTTATATCCTGCAAATGCTGTTGAGGGAATAGGATTGTTTGAAAAAAATAACTCTTTGTTTCCTTTCGAGAAAGGAGTTGTGTTGTCTACGGGTAATGTTTTATCGGCCCCTGGACCAAAAACAACTCAGGACCAGTCATCAGGCAGTACTTTCTGGACAGGTGACAATGATTTGAATAATTTATTAACGGCTCAGAATATTGGCGGAGCAACTTTACACGCGTCAAGTATAGAGTTTGATTTCATTTCTTCTACAGATTATTTTAGATTGGACTACTTACTGGCATCAGATGAATATGGCAATCGCTGTGATAATTATGATCTGGTTGCTTTCTTTCTGACAGATCCAAATACCGGAGTAACGACAAATCTTGCTACTGTTCCGAACACAAATACGATTGTTTCTCCGGTAACGATTAAAGATGGTCAATACCAGCAATTTCCTATCAATTGTACTTCTCTGAATGCAGTATATTTTGGAAATTATTACAACGGAGTCAGTTTTGAATCTCAAAGTGCACCGGTTAATTTCAGAGGAACTACGATACCGATGAAGGCAACAGCTACTGTATTGCCTAATCAGATTTATCATTTAAAAATTGTCATTGCGGAACAGAAAAACAACTTTAGCGCCGGACCCGGAGGTGTTATTTATTATGATAGTTATGATACTGCTGTATTTATTGACGGTTTAAGTTCAATACCTGATGTCTTGGATCTCGGGCCTGATTATCTTATCGAATCAAATACTGCTTTATGCAACGGAGACAGCGCTGTATTGAATACCGATTTAAATCCTCAGATATATACTTTCCAATGGTATAAAAATGATCTGCTCATTTCAGGAGCCAACCAGCCTTCATTAACAGTATCAACACCCGGGATTTACAGATTAGATGCCCGTTATGGTTCTGCATGTATTATTTCTGATGAAGTAACAATAGAAATGTATCCGAGTATATATTCCGGTGCCGATATACCAACCCTCGAAACTTGTGTTTTTGGTACAACTGTAACACCTTTAGACATTACCATAAACAAACAGTTTATTGAATCACAACTCCTTATTGATGTGGATCAGACTGAACTATATTTTTATGAATCGGAAAATGATGCGATTGATGGGGTTGACCCTATTACGGATATAACCAATTATACGCCTGCTCAATTGCCACAAAATATATATGTAAGTTTGTTAAATAAAACAACCGGCTGTGTCGAACTAATTACTTTTATGATCATTAGTAAGACAACAGATTTTGTAAAAGGACCTGAAAGTATTAAACTCTGTGTGTATGATGGACTTGTGGATCGAACAGATCTGACAATTATTGAATCTGAACTTCGGGCACAAACAGAATCAGATATTCATATCTCTTATTACATATCAGAACAGCAGGCTCAAACTCAAAGTAATTCTATAGATAATCCAAAAGAGTTTTATCCAATGGCATTGCCGGTTACTATTTATGTGTTGATTATTGATGAAACTACAGGCTGTAAAACAATTACAAGTTTTCAATTAATCGAATCAGAAGTAGTGCTGCCTGTTTCTTTTGGCGATGTTGTAATCTGTACACAATATATTTTACCAGCTTTACCGGAAAATCAATTTTATAGTACGGAAGAATACGGAAAAGGAACCGTTTTAAGTACAGGAAGTATTTTGAAATATGGTACACACTTATATTATATCAATTCTGTAAACAATGAGGGATGTATTGCCAGTACAGAACAAAGAGTTGAGGTGATCAATTGCTCTGTACAGAAAGGGATTTCTCCTAACGGAGATGGACTAAATGATGCTTTTGATCTGACAAATTACCATCCTTTGGAGGTAAGTATTTATAACAGATACGGTAAACAGGTATACCATCATGCTAACGGATATAACAATCAATGGACAGGACAGGATTCTGCCGGGAAATCATTACCTGATGGTACTTACTACTATCGTATAGTTACAGTAAGTGAAGAATTAACGGGTTATGTATATTTGTTACGGGAAGTAAAATAATTATAAAGCAGATCTTCATACTACTTTATTGATCTGTATCTTATATCTGTTTTAAAAAGAAAAGCCGGAGTTACACTCCGGCTTTTTTATAAATAATAATCTTGATTATTATTTAGTAGCTTTTACGCTTAATTTGATCGTGATTTCATCTTTGATTACTTTATCACCAGCAAGGTCTTTTACAACAGATCCTGAGTTAAAGTTCACACCCCATTTTGTTCTGTCGATGTTGAATGCGTCTGATACAACAGTTACATCATTATCCGTAACAGTGATTGTTGCAGGAAATTTAATTGAATGACTAACTTCTTTCAATGTTAGATTCCCTTCAACCATTTGTTTTCCGTTTTCTTCTGTTACATTAGTAATTTCAAAAGTTCCGTTTGGATATTTTTTAGTATTGAAGAAGTGGTCTGCATTCTCATCAGTAGCACCTTTTAAGTGACCTTCTAATCCTGCTTTCTCTTCAGCGTCAGTTAAATCTGTAACATTGATAGAGTTCATATCAATAACAAATTTACCATTTGTTACTTTTCCGTCTTTTACAAACACTTCACCTTCTTTAAGGTTGATTGTTCCCATGTGTTTACCACCAGATACTTTACCACCTTCCCATTCGATTTTAGAATCTGCTGCCTGTGCAGTGTATTTTACTGCTTCAGTAGATGGAGTTGTTGTTTCAACTGCATCACCAGTTTCTACAGAACTTTCTTTTTTACAAGCAGTTAAAGATAATGCTGCAATAGCAAATACAGCTAATACATTTTTTTTCATAATTATATTACATTTTTTATTTAATGCAAATTTATAACAAAAACCAGTACATATTTCTAATTACTGTTAAAATTTAAATTTCTTAATCTATGTTAATTAAGTGACATCTTGACAGAACAGCATTAAATGGCAATGAATTTGTTATAACGTGTGTAATTATAATTATGTACTGAAAATTATGGCAACTGAAAATAATGAAAACATCCAGGATGTTAATGATAAAGAAATGGATATCAATCCGGTAGAGGCACAGGAGCAAAATACTGAGGCTGTTGAAGAAAATAGTTTTGAAGCGGAATTAGAAAAAGAAAAGGATAAATTTTTGAGACTTTTTGCTGAATTTGAAAATTTCCGAAGACGTACTGCTAAAGAAAGATTAGAGTTAATGTCTACTGCCAGTGAAGGTGTTATCACCTCTTTATTACCGGTCTTAGATGATTTTGATCGTGCGTTGGAACAAATAGAAGCCAGAGACCTGGAAACGGATCTTAAAGGTTTTTCTCTGATTTCAAGTAAGCTGCGTGACACATTGTCTTCAAAAGGTCTTATGTTAGTGGATATTGCTAAAGGAGATGTATTCAATGCTGATTTGGCTGAAGCGGTAACTCAGGTTCCTGCGGGTGATGAAATGAAAGGAAAAATAGTAGATATTATTGAAAAAGGTTACAAATTGGGTGATAAAATTATCCGTTTCCCTAAGGTAGTTATCGGACAATAATATATAAGGTACTTACTTACAACGATGAAAAAAGATTATTACGAAATATTAGGAATTGATAAAGGAGCTGATGCTGCTGCTATAAAGAAAGCTTACAGAAAAAAAGCAATCGAATTCCATCCGGATAAAAATCCAGGAAATAAAGAAGCAGAAGAAAACTTTAAGCTGGCTGCTGAGGCATATGAAATATTGAGTGATCCTGACAAAAAGGCCAAATATGATCAGTATGGTCATGCCGCATTTGATGGTGCCGGTGGTTTTGGCGGAGGTGGTTTCAATAATATGGAAGACATCTTCAGTCAGTTTGGAGACATTTTCGGTGGCGGAGGTTTTGGTGGTTTTGGCGGCTTCGGCGGTGGCGGAGGTGTTCGCAGAGTCAAAGGAACTAATTTGCGTATCAAAGTAAAACTTACCATTGAAGACATTGCCAAAGGAGTTGAGAAAAAAGTCAAAGTAAAAAGAAAGGTACAGGCTGCAGGAGTTACCTATAAAAGTTGTACTACCTGTAATGGTACGGGTCAGGTAACTAAGATTGCCAATACTATTTTAGGTAGAATGCAGACATCTTCTCCATGTCCGACATGTGGTGGTGCAGGACAGATGATTGATTCAAGACCGGCAGGCGCTGACAGTGACGGGATGGTTTTTGCAGAAGAAACCGTTTCGATCAAAATTCCGGCTGGAGTAACAGAAGGTATTCAGTTAAAAGTTTCCGGTAAAGGTAATGATGCTCCTGGTGCTAATAGCATTCCCGGAGATCTGATTGTGGTGATTGAAGAAATTGAACATGATACATTAAAAAGAGAAGGAGAAAACATCCATTTCGATTTATACATAAGTTTCTCAGAAGCTGCTTTAGGCGGTTCGAAAGAAATTGATACTGTAAATGGAAAAGTACGCATCAATCTCGAAGAAGGTATACAGTCTGGTAAAATTTTAAGATTAAAAGGAAAAGGTTTACCAAGCATAAATGGTTATGGAACGGGAGATTTTCTCATACATGTAAACGTCTGGACACCTAAAAAATTAACAAAAGAACAAAAAGAATTTTTCGAAAAAATGAAGGATGAGGAAAATTTTAAACCAAATCCACAGAAAAATGATAAATCTTTTTTTGAAAAAGTAAAAGAAATGTTTTCTTAATTAAAAAATAATTTATAATTTTGAAACACACTTATAAAACGGTGGATTTTCTTTTTCATAGCAATTTTTCCCATCCCTGTGTAAACAGGGATGGGTTTTTTTATGAAATACCGTTATTTAGCAATTAATAACAAGACATTATTATTACATTTACAAAAAATATACTTTTCATGGAAAACATTCTTGAAGTACATAATGTAACAAAGAAATACAGCGAAAAAGTAGCTTTAAACGGAGTTTCTTTAAATATAGCTAAAGGAAGTATCTTTGGTCTTTTAGGACCAAACGGCGCCGGAAAAACTTCTCTGATTCGCATCATCAATCAAATTACTTACCCGGACAGCGGACAGGTTTTGTTAGATGGAGAAAAATTATCTCCGCATCATGTAAGACACATCGGATATATGCCGGAAGAGCGCGGATTGTATAAAACCATGAAGGTAGGTGAGCAGGCTATGTACCTTGCTCAGCTGAAAGGTTTGAGCAAAGCGGAAGCAAAAAAGCAATTGCAGTATTGGTTCGATAAACTCGAAATAAGTGATTGGTGGAATAAAAAAATACAGGAATTATCAAAAGGAATGGCACAAAAAATTCAATTTGTCGTTACTGTATTACATCAACCAAAACTACTCATATTTGATGAGCCGTTTTCCGGTTTTGATCCTGTAAACGCCAATATTATCAAAGATGAAATCCTGGAGTTAAAGCAAAAAGGAAGCACTATAATCTTTTCTACCCATCGTATGGAAAGTGTGGAAGAATTATGTGATGAAATTGCATTAATTCATAAGTCCAATAAACTGCTCGATGGAAAATTACTCGATGTAAAGAGAGCTTATCGTAGCAACACCTATCAGGTTGGGATAAAAACATCACAGCCAGATCTTTTACAAGCATCATTACGTGATTTTGACTATAAACAAACGAGTTTTAAGAGTCTTGACAATGAAGTACAGCTCAATGTGTCTTTAGGAAATTTCTCTACAAATGAACTTATGCAGCGTTTGGTACAGCATGGTGAAATCACACATTTTGTAGAACACATTCCGAGTGTAAATGATATTTTTATTCAAACAGTAAGTGAAAAATAATGGGAGTACTATCATTGATTATTAAAAGGGAATTTATTGCGAAAGTGCGCAACAAATCTTTTATTGTAATGACTTTTGTGAGTCCGCTTATATTTGTCGGTATTGCCGTTCTTATCGGTTATTTAGGCAGCATACGTTCAGAAGTCAAAAATATAGGTGTTCATGATGAAAGTGGGCTCTTTGTAAAAGAATTCAAAAGTAATAAAGAATATAAATACTATGATGTTTCTTTGGTTCCAAAGGAAATTCTTACAGACAGTATTTCCCGTAAGGCTTATGAAGGTGTGTTGTATATTCCTAAATATGACAGTATCGGAAAATACGAAAACGGCATACAGTATATTTCTGAAGATAGTCCGAGTTTAGGTTTCGTTTCACAGGTAGAAAATACCATGAACCGTAAACTGACCAAATACAATCTGAGCAATCAGGGGTTTGATACCCTGGTTATTGATAAAGCTAAAACGAATGTTACGATCAATCTGGTAAAATCGAGTGGTGAAGAGACTGTTAAAGGACTCAATGAAATAAAAATTGCCATAGGAACCGTTTTTGGATATCTGATCATGATGTTTATCATCATCTATGGAAATCTTGTGATGCGTAGCGTAATAGAAGAAAAAACAAATCGAATTATAGAGATTATCGTTTCTTCTGTAAAACCGTTTCAATTAATGTTGGGCAAAATCATAGGCACCACATTTGCCGGAATTCTCCAATTTGCAATTTGGGCAATTGTTGGCGGAATATTGATATTTGTGGTAAACAGTATGTTTGGTTTGAGTACTACAGCTACCAATACAGAATTGGCAGCCCTCAATTCAGGTGAGCTTTTGGATAAAGTACAGATGTATTATAAAGAAATAATGATGTTGCCATTAGGAAGCCTGTTTTTTTACTTCATCTTTTATTTTATCGGAGGCTATTTTCTTTACAGCTCATTATATGCTGCTATCGGGGCTGCTGTTGACAATGAAACAGATTCTCAGCAATTTTTATTTCCGGTCATCATGCCGCTGATGCTTGGCGTTTATGTGGGATTTTTCGCAGTAATGAATGAACCACACGGAACAGTAGCAACTGTTTTCTCAATGATACCACTCACTTCACCAATAGTAATGCTGATGAGAATACCGTTTGGCGTGCCTACCTCACAAATTATCATTTCGTTAGTTATATTATTTGTTACCTTTATTGGCATAGTATGGGTAGCAGCAAAAATATACCGTGTAGGAATTTTAATGTATGGTAAGAAACCTACATGGAAAGAATTATTAAAATGGTTAAAATATTAAATAAGAATGTCGAGAATATTAATAATAGAAGATGAAGCAGCCATCAGAAGAGTTTTATCTAAAATTCTCTCTGAAGAAAGCGATTCTTATGTAGTAGATGAAGCGGAGAATGGAGAAGAAGGAATCGAAAAAATTAAAAGTGAAGAATATGATCTCATTATCTGTGATATCAAAATGCCAAGAAAAGATGGTGAAGAAGTAATACAGGAAGCCAAAAAAATAAAACCGGAAATTCCTTTTATCATGATATCAGGTCATGGTGATCTGGAAACAGCTGTCAACACCATGCGGTTAGGGGCTTTCGATTATATATCTAAACCGCCGGATTTGAATCGTTTACTGACAACAGTGAGAAATGCACTCGATAAAAAATCACTTGTGGTAGAAAACAAAAGGCTTAAGAAAAAAGTCGGAAAAAATTATCAGATGATTGGAGAAAGTGAACCTATTCAGCATATCAAACAAATGATTGATAAAGTTGCTGAAACCGATGCCCGTGTGTTGATTACAGGTCCGAATGGAACCGGAAAAGAACTGGTGGCGCATAATTTACATGAAAAAAGTAACAGGTCTGCTTACCCTCTGATTGAAGTAAACTGTGCGGCTATCCCTTCAGAACTCATTGAAAGCGAATTATTCGGACACGTGCGCGGTGCTTTTACCTCTGCTGTAAAAGATCGTGCAGGAAAATTCGAAGCTGCTGACAAAGGAACTATTTTTCTGGATGAAATAGGGGATATGAGTCTTTCTGCCCAAGCAAAAGTATTACGCGCCTTACAGGAAAATATCATTACCCGGGTTGGAGCGGATAAAGATATAAAGATTGATGTGCGGGTTATAGCTGCTACAAATAAAGATTTGCGAAAAGAAATTGAAGAAGGTCGTTTCAGAGAAGATCTTTACCATCGCTTGGCTGTAATTCTGATCAATGTACCTTCACTAAATGACAGACGCAGTGACATTCCTATGCTTATTGAACATTTTATTCAAAAAATTGCAACAGAAAACGGTAATACCCCTAAGCGTATTTCTGCTGATGCTTTAGAATTGCTTCAGGAATACAACTGGACAGGGAACATCCGGGAACTGAGAAATGTAGTAGAGAGACTGATAATTTTAGGAGGACAGGAGATTACTAAATCTGATGTCCAAATGTTTGCATCAAAATAATATGAAGTTAAAAAAGATAAACGAAAATTTAAAAGAAGGATTAATCAGCAGCCAATTACTGGAGCCTACACCTTTATTAAAAGCCTGTTTCGGAACTATTAAAAGTGGAAATGATGTTGTAATCGTTTCAGAAGACGTTGCTGAGAGAGAAGATATTATTGTTATTACAACGATACAACGATTAGAAAAAGCCGTTTTAGAATCTCCGAGAGCATTGATAATGGTTAAAGATAAGCCTGAAGTACTGTCGCTATTAGATAAATTCAGAGCATACGGAAAATATACCGATTTGCGTTTCTATGGAGTACATGAAAAAACCAATTTAGACGAAGATAAAAACATGATTTCTCTGGGGCTTGATGTATTGATCGGTACCCCTGAGCGCCTGAATCTGATGTTTGGCTCTGCAGGATTTGACATTAATCAGTTAAAAATGTTTGTGATTAATGATGTAGATCAGTTACTGCGTTTACGGCTTGAACCAAAATTATACCGCTTGTCTGAAAGCATTGGAAAAACGCAAAGGCTTTATGTATCCGGTGATTATTATGAACGTCTCGATGCTTTCGTGGATAAAACCATGCTCGATTCATTCTGGTTTGATAAGGAAGAAGAAACAGAAGAAGATATTTGAAAATAAAAAAAGATTAGCTTTAGCTAATCTTTTTTTATATCCTCTTCTCAAGAAGCAATAAACATGAAAGGATTTCTTGCTCATTGTGTGATGTTGTTACCAAATCAATTAATTGTTGGGTATCTTTTTTATCCAAAGCAAGAGTTCTTTTTTTTTCAACTTCATTGACCTCTCTGTCTGATACTTTTTTGTAATGATTCAGAAGCTTATATAATTCTACTGTACTTATTTTCTCATCCTTTTTAAAGTCAAAGAATAGTTTGTTCTTTAAGAAATCCAGATCATTTTCAACACTTATAATTTTCTCAACATTGATAGATTCTGAAGGAAAGTCATCTGTATGCGTTTTTATGATGGAATCCGGCGTTTTGTTTTTTTTGCCGAAAAGCTGGCGAATCAAGGTAAACATAAACTAAGAAATAAGTTCTTGATATTGCCGCATAAAATTGCTATTGCTGTTTCTTTCATCAAATTGCTGCGCAATATTTTTTGCAAGTGGCATATAATGGGCGAGCAATTCTTCTTTTGTAAACTGATTCTTATGAGACTGGTACAAGCTGTGCTGTTCCGGAAGATCAACCACAAATATCAGCCCGTCTTCAAGCAGCTGTAAAGCTTCAATCAGATACATTGAAAAAGAAAACAGTAGTCTGTTCTGAGGACCGTCAGCCAAAGGAAGATATTTTTCAATCCATTTATGAGCTTCTTGCGGATATTTTGCAGCCATATAAACGCTTAGTTTGATTGCTGATAACAAAACGGATGTGTCGTTGGCCAGTTTGGCAATTTCATCCTGACATTTCGGATACAGAGAGGCAGCAACTTCTTCTCTGTTATTCTTATAAGCGGCATAGCACAGGTTAACCAGGGTACGCATTGGTACATGCAGACAGGTATATTGTTTGTCGAGCAATGGCAATGCTTTTTTATAGGCTTCATCAAACCCTCTTGTATATAAGAAAGCAGTTACTTCAGCATCCATCTCACAAGCTTCACAATCACTCATTCCATCACGTGGAACCTTGTTTACTTCTTGCATTGCATGATCTAATGCTGTTATGTTTTTCTGCACAATACAATCATTAAATAACTCGTTGTAATAAGCTCTGATGCCATACCCGTTTCTCTGAAGGCGCATTTTAAAGTCTTCCAATGCATTTTCTATCTGTTCTCTGCTTACTTTAGGATTGTCATATAATTCCGACATCATCCATTTGTATTGCCATAAGAAATCATTTTCGTCAAAAACATCCGGATGTTGTTCGTAGGCTTGCAATAACCAGGCAAAAGCAGGGATTGATTCGTTTGAAAATGCCAAATCGCGTTCCGTATCAATAAGAATCAGACGCAAGTCATATCCCCATTCAATATCTTCATTTTCGTCTGCAATTGCAATAGCCTTTTTCAATAATTTTACTTTTTCGGCAGGAATATTTAATCGGTTGATTTCATTTAATATTTTCTGTATTTTCAGCGTGTACATACTTCTTGTTATTATAAATTTACAAAATTGGTGAGTCCCATCACCATCAGATTATTAAGAGCTTCATTAAATAAGGCCATTTCTTTTTCACTTACGGTATATTTTCCCATAATGATAGCTTGCACATACAAAACCTCAATAACGGATTGAAATAAGAAATCATCGTTAATAGAAGTAATGTTTTTTACCAGTTGATTGTCAATGTTAAGACAAAAAGTCGCCTTTTTAGAAGCTGTATTTCCAAAAGAAGAAAGAGCTCCTGCAAACGGATTCGACGATTGCTTTACTTGCCGTATAGTAGCGGTATGACTGTTTTCTTCCGGACGTGTATAGATGGCTGTTGTGTCTGTAGGTTTAAAGTGTTTTAACTGGCATTCACAATTAAAATCTTTTAAAGTTTCTTCTACTCTGTTTAGAAAGGAAAGATGTTTTATTTCTTCTTCAACATCCAGTGAAATAAAAGAATTCAACAGTCTTGAAGGCGTCATTTCCTCCAGTTTCAATTGTGGTCGCATACGGGCTATTTTTTTTAACAGCTCTTCGTCAAATGTATAAGAAGCATTGATAAGCAAAGTCCCCTGAGATTGGGCAATGCGTTGCAACTGTTTAAAATCTTCATAATCGGATGCATAATACAGCGTTTGGGTTTCATCCGTCAGATGCTTAAAACTTCTGAACCCTTTGTTGGTTTCAAAAGGAAGATCATCAGCCAGCAATTCCAGAAATTCCGCATCTTCAATAGCAATAGCTTTCAGATGTAGAAAATGAATCTGAATTATTTTGAAATAGATTGCCTGATCTACTTTCCGGATGCTTTTTAGATACTCTTTTAGTACTTGTCCGATTTCTTTTCGTGTAGCGCGCAACTCATCATTCTGCATAAAAGATTCTCTCGATGCAGTAGCACTGAGTTCATTACTGTTCATCAGTATCCTTACAAAAAATGCCCAGGGAGGCAACAGACTGTTATCCGTATCAGATAAGAACATTCTTTTGAGGTAAAGACGATGATTTTGCTTGGCAGAAAATTGCGTTTTATAAGGCAGTATATACATTACACCCTGACACTTTCCGGCTTCAGTCTCAAAAGGAACAGCATCTAAAAAAGGAACATTAAACAACTCTCTTCCGGATTGCAGCAAAGCTTCTTTATCACTGCCTTTCTGTAACCACTGTGGCTGCTCTTCATTGAGTATGGTCTGTTTGCTTTCATGTAAGATGACAATTTTTTCAGAAAGAGCATCTCCGTAATATTTTATCTGAGGAATAAAATGAGCATAACTGAATAAATGCGCATATTTGTCTTTAGGAGTAAGATATACTTTCGTACCAATAGGCATGGACGAGGTCAATGCCTCAATTTCATAATTTCCATCACTGAACGCTGTCCAGCGAAATCCTTTATCATCATAAGCAGACCGTGTTTCAATAATTATTTTTTCACTGACTACAAAACAGGAAAGCATTCCTATTCCGAATTTACCTATAAAGTCACGGGCATCATCGGCATCTTTTCTTTTAGAACTTTCACCGATAACAGAGAGAAACTGGTGAATTTCACTTTCTTTGAGTCCGATACCGTTGTCTTCAAAAACAAATAGCTTATTCGTAGTATCCGGTAATGTAATTTGTATGGTTCCCTTAAGGTCATTATCAAGATGGCGCAGAGCTGTAATTGCGTCTACAGCATTTTGCAGCAATTCCCGAATATACGTATTCGGGTTGCTGTACAAGTGTTCTGATAATAGAGAGATCATTCCCTGAAGGTTGACCTGAAAGGAAAACGATTCGTTTAAAGGATTCATTTATTATCTTCTTTTTTTCTTTGTTAATTTTATTGCTTCTTCATGACCATTTTCAGCTGCTTTTTCAAACCAGTAAACAGCCTGTGCTTCATTTTCATCCACACCTTCTCCCATGAGATAGCAATTGGCAAGGCTATACTGTGCATCTGCATAACCTGCTTCTGATGCTTCTGTAAAATAACTTACTGCCTGTTGCGGATTAGGAACGGTTCCCTGACCTTCAAGCAGTTGTATACCTGCATAATATTGTGCATAAATATTACCTTGTTGTGCCGCTTCATTAAACCAGCGGAAAGCGGTTGCTTCGTCTTTTTCAGTACCTATTCCGAAATAATAGGCTCTTCCTAAACGGAATTTTGCAGCTACATTTCCGTACTCAGCTGCTTTTAAGTATTCTGTATAGGCACGTGAAAGATTTTCTTCTGTACCGATTCCAAATTCAAAGCACATACCATATCCTTCTGTCAGTACGTTTTGTTGTGCTGCCTGTTCATAATACGGAAATGCTTTATCGTATGTGTCTAAACGGTCATAATCATAAAAATAATAATCTCCAAGTTCTAATAAAGCGTACGGATATCCTGTTTCGGCAACTTTGTTTAGCCATTGCAGCCCTTTTTGAGAGTCTTGTTCTACAAATCCGTGCAGATAATATCGACCTACAACATACTCGGCATAGAAATAGCCCATTTCAGCAGCCTGAGTCATGAGATCAACTGCTTTCTGTCGGTCTTCAGCGACTCCATATCCTGATTCGTAACACAATGCCAGTTCAGTTAAAGCTTTGGCATGATTCGCATCTGCAGCCTGTTGGAGATAGTGTATCGCCATATCTGGGTTTTCATCAATGCCGATACCATATTTATAACATCTTCCGGTTTCGTACAAAGCATTCACATCATTATACTGTGCGGCATAATTATAACATTCAAATGCCGTCTGCTCATCGCGTTCACCGGATTGATGGTAATCATTTTCGAGATAAAGTCCTTTTAAATAGTTGGCATAAGGGTATCCGATAGCAGCGGCTTTATCAAAATATTCAAATGCCTTGGCATAATCAGGCGTTTCTTTAGTTTCTTCTATAAGTCCCATTTCAGTTAGCGCCTGTGCATTGTCATATTCTGCAGCTTTCTGCAGATAGGGTAGTGAAGCTTCTACATCAGGAGCTATTTCATTATAGCCGTATTTCAGATAACGTCCTACCTGATATAATGCCTGTGGAAGATTTTTGTCAGCAGCTATTTTATAATATTCAAAAGCTTTATTCAAATCAAATTCGGTAGCCTGAGCATTAACACCATATTCTGCAAAATTACCCAGTCGGTATGAAGCATAGGCAATACCGTCTTCATGCATTTCAGTAAATAACTGCAAGGCTTTGATTTCGTTTGGTTCGGTAACTTTACCTTCCAGATATAGTTCTGCTAATTCTATTTTAGCATCTATACTACTTCCTTTTGCAGCTTCTTCCATAAGAGATAAACCGGTTGGAATATTTTCCAATAGCGGGTTGTATAGATACAGATAGGCCAAACGGTATCCTGCATAATCACTGCCATATTTCCATGCATATTCAAACCATTTCAGCGAAGCGGAGAATTCTTCTTTTGAAGGTTCCTGATGTTTAGGTAGCAGATGCAATGCGAGACTTACTGCTGCGTCTATGATGCCGTATTCAAAAGCATTTTGAAGTTCCTGTAATTCTTCAGAAATGGAAGCATCCGGACCAGCTTCAGCAATTTTAATGTCTGCTAAAATAAACCGGGCATACGAAGAATTGTACTTTTCAATTGTTTCTTCCAGTATTTCACGTTGTTTTTCTGTATTTTGTGCTCTGCGGTAATAGCCTTGAGCAATCTGTAAATAGTGCTTTCTGATTTTATCATCAGGATGATTTTGTAGCGGGGCGGCATCATCTAAAATTGTTTCCCATTCATCCGTCCAGATTCTCAGATAACAGCTGTAAATAAGTCCCCAGTGGTTGCCCTGAGCTGCCAATTGTTCTAAATTCTTCTTGGCAGTCTCCTTATCAGTATCTTTTAATAAGCCAATATAGTTATAATAATTAGTGATAGCGTCTGCTATCTCCAATCCAGCTATTTTTGCTTTTGAGAACTGTTCGTTTGTTTTTTCAGCATCGCGGTATCCTCTTCGGCATACTACATGCTGAATACCGTTTTCTATATAGGCTTCCGGATAATAAACTCCGAACCGTTCTGACAATTCACTTACCTTTCGGATAAAAAAAGCATAATCTTCTTCTTCCAGATATACGCTCGCTTTAAAATCGGCACCGTCATAGGTTAGCAATTCAAACAATTCTATGGCTCTTTTCAGATAATTGACATCTGTAAGATCAAAATGATGCAAAATAAACTCAAAATGACTCAGACCCTCAAACCATTTTTCAGGGTCGGAAATATTGTCACGGGTCAGGCTTTCAATAATGAATAATACATTTTCTGTGTCGGTGGATTTTAGATAAGCATCGTACTTTTCGCTGATTTTCATTCTTTTTCGTATTAAATTTTATTACATGTTTAGGCTTATAAAAAGCAATTTCTGAAACAATTTAACTGCAATTTACTAAATAAACGAAATGCAAGAAAATACGAGAAGATAATTTTAACTTAAAAATGGAGAGATACTACCGAAAGCGAAATCCGATTCCAGCTCCCATTTTCCAGTTCCCATTGGTAACTGTGGTTTTAGGGTTGTAGTAAAAAGGAATTTGGACTACTAATTTTTTGTAAGCATAGGTTAATCCGATTCCTAAAGTAGGGGTTACCAAAGCATTTTTGATTTCAGAGCGGTCTTGTTTAAAACGTAAAGAAGGAAGCATTCCAAGAAGTATTTTTGAATCGTGAAAAGTGTAATTCAGATTCGGTCCTGTAAAATTTAAAAAAGCACCCTGATCTACATATCCGGTTGCGACAGTTCCATCATAAAAGTCTAATGATAATTTAGTGTGAGTGCTTGTTTCTTTTTCCTGTGCCGTAATTGCTAAAGAACATAAAAGTAGTATACTGGCTGTAGTGATCATTTTTATAGTCATTTTTACAAATCTTGATTAAATAAGAATGCAAAAATGCTATTGAATAAGTCAGATTACAGGCGTTCTGCGGCAATCGTGCGGAAAATTGTTATGAGAAAAGTAAAAAATGTAATAAAAGCGAAAAAAATACCTCTACATTTTTTGTAGAGGTAGCTTCTTACGTATGATATCAATCGGTTGTTATTTCTCGGTAGATAATTCTATACATAATCGGTTTTTCCGTTTCTACGTCTTTCCATTTTACTTCTATCGTTTCAGGATATCCGTTTTCATTATAGGTATGGATCCATTTTGATCCGTTTACAAATTCGATGAGGTTGTTTTTTGACAGATTCTTTTCGAGTAAAGCTTCTTCTCCATATCCCGGCATAGGTTCAAACTGAAACACACTTGCTGTTCCAAAGTAAGGTTTAGGATGATTATCATATACAAAATTGCGATATATCTCTCTGTATTCTGTATTTGCAATTTCATCACCACCCTTCATCAATAATTTTACCTGCATGATATTGTCTGTATTTTGATAATCCATAAAATAGTTTTCTATATCATTCAAAAATACAATGCTCATTATTTTTCCGTTATCGTAATATTTATAATCCCTTCTGTTGATACGATTTCCATATTGATAGGTTTCGTCAGCGGTTATTCTCCCCTGAGCATCATAGATGATTTTAATATCATGACTGAATTGCGGATGGGTATAGTTGATACTCTTAATGAGACTTATCCTGTTGTTTTCATATTCAAATTCGTAATCCTGAATTTTTTGTCCGGGATAATTTTGAGGATCATAAGTACTTCGTTTCATCAGTTGATTATTGGAGTTGTAAAAATAGTCCGCCATCAACTCGTGGTCATAATTATAGATCTTATCTACTAAAAAACGAGGTTTTTCCTCCACAGTAGCTTGCCCGTCATCATTGCTATTACAACTGCTAAGGGTGAGTGATAATATAGTTCCAAAGAACAGATACAGCAATAGTATTCTTTTTTTCATTGAGTAGAAGGTATTAGTTGTTGATTTTAATTATTTGTAAAAATAAATATAAAATTGTAAATTAAGATTGTTTTAGGAGTTAATTTATTGAAATATGATTTCTAATAGGTGTTGTTAGGTGTGATATTCTTATCTTGGTCTTTAGGGGGATTTCATTGCATATTTTTTTGTTTTGGTTACATTCTTTGGCAAACAGGTAAGAAGTAAGGTAATCGTTTTTCGATTTTTTTAGAAATTTGTATTATCTTAAAATAAAAAGCCATGGAGATTGACCATAATAAAATATCGTTTTGGGAAGAAAATGATCCAAGGGAAAATTTTTTTAAGCGTTTGTTTTTTCGAAAAGACAAGAGTAAAAAAAAATTGAGTACTCCGGAAACCATCCGAAAAGTTTGTTGTGGAGTTTCCTTTAAAGAGACCGCTGTAAAGTCTATTTTATTTTCTACCGATCTTGCTCTGATTGAAAATAATGATTGTGATGCCGTTCTGGCAGTATATCCTTTTCCTCCTTCAGCTAAAATAATGAAGGCACTGATTGATTTCTCTGAAAAACCCGTTATCTGTGGAATCGGTGGAGGTCTTACCCAGGGCAAAGTAGCGCTTGATATGGCGATAGAAGCTGAAAAACTCGGAGCTGCAGCCGTAATTGTCAACCAGCCGTTTAAAAACAGAGATCTTATTAAAATACGGGAGGCCATTCGTATTCCTATCGTTTCGAGCATTTCTACGCTGGACTTTGATTTTGAGGAACGCATCAAGGCAGGGGTTGATATTTTTCATATTACAGGAGGTGCAAATACAGGAGCTATTATCGAACATATTACGACACACTATCCAAACCATGCTATGATTGCCACAGGAGGAAAAACATTAGTAAATATTGAATCGGTAATCAACAGCGGGGCACATGCTATTGTATTAACGCCACCTTCTAATGCTGATTTGTTTAAAAGCATTATGGCGGGATACAGAGAAGGTTTTAATAAGATAAAAAAGAAGTTTTTATAAAACCTCTTATTTATTTTTCAAAGAATTTACTTTATTTTTTTAAGACCAAAATACAATTGACGGATTGTGAAGTAATTCATTATCTCCAACTTATATCTTCAATTTGTATATACTTAATCGGGGTTATCAGCAATAAAAAAGCCCCGAAGATAGTCGAGGCGCTAAATGTTTTCACAACGGAATAATCCTTATTGTGAATTCCTTTCATGACAAATATAATTACAAAATTTAGAACAGCATTACTGAAACCCGTAAAATTTAACAAAAAAAAATTCCTATATTTCCCATCAAAAGCATAAATATGACTAAAAATATACTTGGATTAGACTTAGGCACCAATTCTATAGGATGGGCTTTGATAAAGCAGGACTTTGAAAATAAACAGGGAGAAATCCTTGGAATGGGAAGTAGGATCATTCCGATGAGTCAGGATATTTTAGGGGATTTTGGAAAAGGAAATTCCGTTTCCCAAACTGCTGAACGTACCAAATACAGAGGTGTAAGGAGATTGCGTGAGCGGTTTCTGTTGCGAAGGGAAAGACTTCACCGGGTTTTGAATGTTTTAGATTTTCTGCCTGAGCATTATGCTTCACAAATTGATTTTACTAAGAAGTTTGGAAAGTTTAAAGAAGAAACGGAACCTAAATTAGCTTATAACAATGATGGCTTTATTTTCAAAAAATCTTTTGAAGAAATGATTTTGGATTTTAAAACTCATCAGCCACAACTATTAGAAAATAACAAAAAAATTCCTTACGACTGGACTATTTATTACCTGCGCAAAAAGGCACTTTCTCAAAAAATAGAAAAAGAAGAACTGGCATGGATTCTTTTGAATTTTAATCAGAAGCGTGGGTATTATCAATTGCGTGGAGAAGATTTTGAAGAAGAGAAAGATAAAGTGTTTGTCAGACTGAAAGTAGACAGAGTTGTAGATTCTGGAGAAAATGTTAAAGGAAGGATTCTTTATGATGTATATTTTGAAAATGGATGGAAATATGAAAAACAGATTGTAAAAACTGAAGATTGGATAGGACGTACAAAAGAGTTCATCGTTACAGAATCTATTCTAAAAAATGGTGATACAAAGAGAACCTTTAAAACTGTGGATTCTGAAAAAGATTGGATTGCAATAAAAACAAAGACCGAACAGGAAATAGATAACTCCGATAAAACTGTCGGAACTTATATCTACGAAACCTTTCTTCAAAATCCAAAACAAAAAATCAAAGGAAAGCTGGTTCGTACCATTGAGCGGAAATTTTATAAAGCGGAGCTGAAACAAATTCTGGAAAAACAAATGGAGTTTCATCCGGAACTGAGACAAGATGATGTATACAGCGATTGCATTCGCGAACTCTATAAAAATAATGAAGCTCATCAACTGACATTGAGTAAAAAAGATTTTGTACATCTTTTTATGGAGGACATTATTTTTTATCAGCGACCATTAAGGAGCCAGAAATCATCCATTTCCAACTGTACTCTGGAGTTTAGAAAATATAAAGATGAAAATGGAACAGAGCATACGCAATACCTGAAAGCTATTCCAAAATCCAATCCATATTATCAGGAATTCCGTATCTGGCAATGGATGTATAACCTGAATATTTACAAAAAAGAGGATGATACGAATGTTACGAAGGAGTTTTTGAATAGCAAAGCCGATTTTGAAAGTCTGTTTGAATTTTTAAACAATAAAAAAGAAGTTGACCAAAAAGTATTGCTTAAATTTCTTTTAGAACAGAAAAATTTTAGAGAGAAATTACTCACCGCTGAAATTGAAAAATACAGATGGAATTATGTAGACAAAAAATATCCATGTAACGAGACGAAGACAATGATTTCATCGAAATTGGATAAGGTTGAAAATGTGCCTAATGATTTCCTGACAAGGGAAATGGAGCAGAAAATCTGGCATATCATCTATTCTGTAAATGATAAATTTGAATATGAAAAGGCATTGAAATCTTTTGCTGAGAAAAATAATCTGGATGAAAGCTCTTTCTTCGAAGCTTTCAAAAAGTTTCCTCCTTTTAAAAGTGAATACGGTGCTTTTTCCGAAAAAGCTATTAAGAAATTGTTGCCATTGATGAGGTTAGGGAAATATTGGGATGACGATGAAATTCTAAAATATAGTAATATTTATTTTAAAAATATTGAATATTTATTGGGTGTTCTCAAACAAAAAGATGAAAATATTTCTGATGATGATCGCCAAAATTGGAACAAATCAATAAACAATAAGTTACGAGAAGAGTTAGAGATTTTTCAAAATGCGGAAATAGAATCTTTTCAAGGACTAAGATTGCACATTGCTCAGTATATTCTTTATGGAAGACATTCAGAAGCAGCAATGTTGGGCAAATGGAACTCCGCTGACGATCTGGAAGAGTTTCTAAAAGAATTTAAACAACATTCGCTTCGCAACCCAATTGTAGAGCAGGTAATTACAGAAACACTTCGTGTGGTAAAAGATATCTGGGTGAAATATGGAAAGGGTGCAAAAGATTTCTTTAATGAAATTCATATTGAACTGGGTAGAGAAATGAAACTTCCTGCTAAGGATCGGAAGAAAATTACCAACCAGATTTCTGAAAACGAGAATACAAATCTCCGCATCAAGGCATTATTAGCCGAGATGATGGCTGATAGTTCTGTTGAAAACGTTCGCCCTTTTTCGCCTATGCAGCAAGAGATTTTGAAAATCTATGAAGATGGTGTTTTAAATTCTGATATCGAAATTGAAGATGATATTCTTAAAATCAGCAAGACAGCCCAACCGTCTCCATCCGATTTAAAAAGATACAAACTCTGGCTGGAGCAGAAATACAAATCACCCTATACAGGACAGATAATACCATTAAATAAGTTATTTACGCCGGCATATGAAATTGAGCATATTATTCCGCAAAGCCGTTATTTTGATGATAGTTTTAGTAATAAAGTGATTTGTGAATCTGCTGTGAATAAATTGAAAGATAATTGTATAGGTTTAGAGTTTATTAAAAAACTGGGCGGTAGTATTGTGGAGTGTGGAAACGGAAAATCAGTTTCCATTTTAAAACAGGATGCTTACGAAGATTTTGTAAAGAAACATTATGCTAACAACCGAAGTAAAAGAAATAAACTGCTTTTGGAAGATATTCCTGAAAAGATGATTGAGCGGCAGATGAATGATACTCGCTATATCAGTAAATATATTTCTGGTGTTCTTTCCAACATAGTAAGAACAGAAGACGGAACAGATGATGGCGTAAACTCTAAAAATATAGTGCCAGGGAACGGAAAGATAACAAATACCTTAAAACAAGACTGGGGACTAAATGATGTTTGGAATGATTTAATCTTACCACGTTTTGAACGAATGAATCAACTGACTAATTCTACAGATTTTACTGCCTGGAATGAAAATTATCAGAAATTTTTACCAACTGTTCCGGTAGAATTTTCAAAAGGATTTTCAAAGAAAAGGATAGATCACAGACATCATGCCTTAGATGCTTTGGTGATCGCTTGTGCTACAAAAGACCATGTCAATTTATTGAACAATCAATCTGCTAAATCAGATACGAAACGATATGATTTGAAAAAGAAACTGATGAAGTTTGAAAAAGTAGTCTACAAAAATCCGCATACTGGCGAAAAAATAGAGCGGGAAGTTCCAAAACAGTTTCTGAAACCTTGGGGAACTTTTACAATTGATGCTAAGAGTCGTTTGGAAACAATAATTGTGAGTTTTAAACAGAATTTGCGTGTTATCAATAAAGCGACCAACTACTATGAAAAATATGTAGAGAAAGACGGTGCAAAAGTAAAAGAAAGAGTAGAGCAGACCGGAACAAACTGGGCGATAAGAAAACCGATGCATAAAGAATTTGTTTATGCAAAAGTGAATTTACCATGGGTGAAAGTTGGTGGGAAAGAGATATTAACTGCAATCAGAAAACCATTGGATATAAGTTTTGATGAGAAAAAAATTAGAAGTTCAATAACAGATAGAGGTACACAAAAAATACTTTTAGCACATTTAGAAAAATATAAAGGTATTTTGGATGAAAAAGGAAAAATAATTCCTTCCGAAATTTTAGCATTCACGCCTGAAGCTATCGAAGAGATGAATAGAAACATTATTGAATTAAATGATGGAGTATTTCATCAGCCAATTTTTAAAGTAAGGGTATTTGAAAAAGGGACAGGAAGGTTTCCGGTTGGACAATCCGGAAACAAAAAGGATAAATATGTAGAAGCAGCCAAAGGAACCAATTTGTTTTTTGCCGTATATCAAGATAAAAATGGAAAAAGAAGCTACGAAACGATTCCTTTTAATGAGGTTATTGAAAGACAAAAACAAGGATTAAACCCAGTGCCATTAGAAAACAAAAAGGGGTATAAATTATTATTTCATTTGTCACCAAATGATTTAGTCTATGTGCCTGAAGAAGGCGAATTTACAGAGAGGATTTTTAATTTTAATGATTTAAACAAAGAACAAGTTAAAAGAATTTATAAAGTTGAAAAAACTTCGGGTTCTGAATGTTACTTTGTTCGTCAAGATATTGCTTATCTAATAAAGCAATATGATGCGAAAACTAAAATGGGAGAATTGGAAAGCCAAAATAAGCTTCAAGTTACAATGACTGAAGATAGAATGAAAATTGCAGATGTTTGTGATAAACTCAAGATTGATCGTTTAGGAAATATCGCAACAGTATAATATATGTTAAAACGGAGTATCTATATTGGTAATCCTGCTTATTTAAAGCTTAAAGACCAGCAGTTAAAAATTGAAGATCCGGTAACAAAAGAAATAAAAGGATCTGTTGCCGTTGAAGATATGGGTTTTTTAATTTTAGATCATGCACAGATTACATTGTCTCATCCGGTTATTTTGTCATTACAGCAACAAAATGTAGCCATAATCAGTTGTGATGATTCCCATTTGCCCTTAGGTTTAATGTTGCCACTTACAGGGCATGTAGAACATAGTGAGCGCTTAAAGCACCAGATCAATTGCTCAGAGCCGTTGCGTAAACAACTGTGGAAACAAACAGTAGAAGCAAAAATTTTTCAACAGAAAGAGTTGCTACGAAAGTTAAATTTGCCTTATAATATTATGGTTGACTATATGAATGCTGTTAAATCCGGTGATACTACAAACATGGAAGGCATTGCTGCACAATATTATTGGAAACAATTGTTTGAGGATTTTACAAGAGAAAGAAAAGGTGATGCTCCAAATAATTTTTTAAATTTCGGCTATGCTGTTTTGAGGAGTATGGTTGCCAGAGCATTGGTAAGTAGTGGGCTGCATCCTACAATTGGTATTTTTCATAGAAATAAATACAATGCCTATTGTTTGGCGGATGATATTATGGAACCCTACCGCCCTTATGTAGATGCTTTAGTCGTTAATTGGATGGATAAATCACCTGCATCTCTTATTTTGGATAAGGAAGCAAAAAAACATTTACTACGATTAGCTACACAGGATGTTTACATCAATGGATTGCAACGTCCTTTAATGACCGCTTTAAGTATTACTACCAGCTCTTTGTGTAAATGTTTTATGGGAGAAACCAGAATAGTGCATTATCCTATGTTATGAGTTTTAGTAGATATAATGCTTATAGAATTATGTGGGTTTTGGTGTTTTTTGATTTACCGACAGAAACAAAGAAGCAGCGAAGTTATGCAACTAATTTCCGGAAGTTCTTGTTAGATGATGGTTTTAATATGTTTCAGTTTTCTATTTATCTGCGGCATTGTCCAAGTAAAGAAAATGCTGAGGTCCACATCAAAAGAGTTAAAAAAAGATTGCCTGCTGAAGGAAAAGTAGGGATACTATGTGTGACGGATAAGCAATTCGGACAAATGGAACTCTTTTTTTCAAAAAAAGAAGCAGATTTACCCAGTATGCCACAACAATTAGAACTTTTTTGATAGAAATAAAAAAATGCCCGATACTATAATTAGTATCAGGCATTTTTTACATTTTTTATTTATAGATTTTTTTGAATATCCCTTATTACTCGGGACATTAATAGAGGTTGTAACTCTATACTGTAAATCTACAAAAATTTGAAAGGAATTCACAACTATAATCACGTTTTAATACAGAGTCCTTCCGTTGTAACTCTATACTGTAAATCTACAAAAATTTGAAAGGAATTCACAACAGAGAACAATATCTACATAGTTCATCTGAAGTTGTAACTCTATACTGTAAATCTACAAAAATTTGAAAGGAATTCACAACCGATTTCAGTAGATTTAGTTGGATCATGCAGTTGTAACTCTATACTGTAAATCTACAAAAATTTGAAAGGAATTCACAACAGATATTTAAACGGTAAATATTTTAATAACGTTGTAACTCTATACTGTAAATCTACAAAAATTTGAAAGGAATTCACAACACGCTTTTCAGCTCTTTTTTGGTCCTCTTTGTTGTAACTCTATACTGTAAATCTACAAAAATTTGAAAGGAATTCACAACTTCTTCCCATAGGGTCAGATATCCACTTTAGTTGTAACTCTATACTGTAAATCTACAAAAATTTGAAAGGAATTCACAACGGCAGCCTTTACCAAAAATAAATGACAAAAGTTGTAACTCTATACTGTAAATCTACAAAAATTTGAAAGGAATTCACAATCCATAGATTCTAACTATGATGGGAGTATCAATTATCAGACAGCCATCACTTTATAATTAATTCGTAACTTCGTTTGTTTTTTAACGCTTATGCGTTATTGATACTAATTATAATACACCGACAATGAAAAGCATTTCTACCCCAACTACTCTTAATAAACACATCACCATACCCAGTCTGATCTTTATCATCGGAGTATGCGTCGGTACTATATTGTTCCCGGATGTTACCAATACTTTATTAAATACAGTAAAAGAATTCCTTTTTGTAAATCTTAACTGGATATATGTATGGGCAGTAACCTTATTTGTGCTTTTTCTCCTATACCTCATGTTTAGTAAGTTTGGCAGTATAAGACTTGGCTCAAATGACAGCAAACCCGAATATTCTTTCTTTTCCTGGTTGTCCATGCTTTTTGCTGCAGGTATGGGAATCGGATTGATGTTTTTTAGTGTAGCAGAACCCATTTCTCATTATTCGAGTTCCGTTTTTGGAGAAAATGATTTTGTTAATCAGGCCAAAGGAGCTCAATTATATACCTTTTTTCATTGGGGTATTCATGCATGGGCCATATATGGAGTGGTAGGATTGGCCCTCGCTTATTTTGCTTATCGTTATAAATTACCACTCTCACTCAGAAGCTGTTTTTATCCGTTGCTAAAAGACAGAATAAATGGCAAGTGGGGAGATGCAGTAGACGTTTTTGCCTTGTGCAGTACTTTTTTTGGGATTACAACCACGTTGGGATTTGGAGTTGTGCAAATCAATTCAGGATTAGAAACGCTCCATATAGTGTCAGAAGGAGGATTCTCTAATCAATTGGTTATTGTTGCGGTGCTCACATCACTGGCGATTCTTTCTGCAACTTCAGGCGTCAATAAAGGTGTGAAACTACTCAGTAAAATCAATATTATCAGTGTAGTATTATTACTGCTTTTTGTTCTATTCTTTGGACCAACGGTTTTTTTAATCAGCAGTTTTACAGAAGGATTGGGAAATTATCTCAGTAATTTTTTTGAATTGACTTTTAATACGCATATTTATGAGAGTGATACCTTACCCTGGTTTTACAACTGGACAATTCTATACTGGGCATGGTGGATTTCTTGGTCACCGTATGTAGGCTTGTTTATTGCAAGAATCTCAAAAGGACGTACGATCAAAGAGTTTATTGCAGCTGTACTCATCATTCCCGCACTTTTTAATTTTATCTGGATGTCAGTTTTTGGCAACAGTGCCATCTGGTTTGATGCGAATGAGGCAGGAGGTATGCTCAGCGCGTTAGCAGACAATGCAGACCAGCTTATGTTTCAGTTTTTAGAATATTTACCATTGACAGAAACGATAAGCTTTGTAGTAATTGCCATTATCATCATATTTTTTGTAACATCTGCTGATTCCGGAATATTGGTCATGAACGGTATAGCGACAAAAAATGCTGAAAATTCGCCTAAATGGCAGATGATATTCTGGGGAGTTTTGCTGGCTGTACTGGCTTTATTATTGCTCAATGCCGGTGGTTTGCAGGCATTACAGACCATGACCTTAATCACAGCGCTTCCGTTTGCTTTGATCATGCTGTTGTTTTGTGTCAGTCTGATGAAAGGTCTTACCATTGATCAAAAATATTATGACCGCAATTTTTCAGTAGCTACAGTTCCATGGTCTGGTGAATTCTGGCAGGAACGGTTAAAAAAGATTGTATCGTTTAAAGATAGTAAGACAGTAGATGCCTATCTAAAAACGACTGTAAAAGAAGCTTTTGAAGAGTTGTGTCAGGAATTTGAAAAAAATGGTATTGAAGCCAGAATAAATACTGCAGAACAACCCGTAAAAACAGAAATTGAAATAAAGCATGACGTGATTAATAATTTCATTTATGGTGTAAAAAATCAGCCTAAGACCGTATCTGAATTTATGATACAGGAAGAGAATTTACCGGATCTCGATCACAGTAAAACTTTTTATCCGAAAGCATATTTCGGAGATTCCAGAGAGGGATATGATGTTCAGTATTTTACAAAAAATGAATTGATAAGTGATGTTTTAAAACACTATGAACGCTTTATAGAAATTATTTCCGACCAGCAGAATGAAATGTTTGTGAGTAGTAACTATAATCAAAAAAAATAAAGACATGGTTCTTATATATAAATAAAAAGCGGGTTATAAACCCGCTTTCTGATATCTGTAAAATCTCATGTTTAGAGAGGAACAGAGCACGAACCGGCAACTCTTTCTACTTTAAAAGTTATGGTGTCGTTCGGTCTTGACTGTTGATATTGCTGTACTTTATTTTTTATATCCAATAAGGTCATACAACCTGTCTCATCATATAGAATGATAATATAATGTTCGCCAAACTGACTGTTATAGCCCTGAGCAAAAATGGTTACGTGGTAATTTCGGAGTACTTCTTCATGCGGATTGATCTCCAATGCAATTTTCTCCATTTTCGATTGTTCGATTGCTTTATCTCCATTTCCTGCAAAAGTTGTCAGGGAACTAAAAGCAATAATGCTCATAATAATTAATTTTTTCATAATGCACATAATTTATATGGTTAATATACTGTAAGTTAATAAAATATTTTTTAATATAAAAACGGCAGGATGTATTAAGTGATTGAAATGTTTCTAAAAAGCGTTTTATTCTTTTATTTTTAAAATTAACCACATGGTTATTATGTGACCCAATCTGTAAAGAGAACTGTTTAAATCACGGTCTTTTTTGGAATTGGAATTAAGGTTCCGATCTGGCTTTAAAGGAAGCTTCGTATGCTCTTTTTCTTAACTGCTGTATTTTTCCTACCGGTTGTAAGGCATCAATATTTTCAAACGGATTAAAAGATAAAAGTTCCTGTTTTAGATCTTTTTTATTTGCGATTGAATCGAAGTGCAATAATCCGATGGAAACATATGGAGTGTCTTTCCATTCCCGATGGAGTTGATTGACGGGCTGATTCTTAAGATCATAAGCATACTGTGCAAAAAGTTCAGCTTTAAAGAATCTATTCTGCGCCATATATTCTTCGACAGATACGTCTGGTGATGTTTGGGAGTAAGGTTGGGAAGCCATTTCCGGAACGAGTTTTAGTTTTACCAGATGATTGCCAAAACGGTAAACACCTATAGAATGGTATGAAAAAGATAGGATGAAATTATTTCTACTCTTTATAAACCGTACAGCATTTTTTATAAAAGAAGGATGGAGAATTTCTGGGAACATCCCCGTACTATTCCAGATGAGATGTAAGCCGTTGCTTATTTTTTTGAAAAAGTTTCCGGTATAATATTGATTAATTGCTGTAAACAGACGTAAAAATTTAGTAACATTGTTAAAAGGGAAGAGCGGGAAATTGACAAGCGGAAAATTAGCAACTGTTTGTGCGTCATGTTTGAGCTTTAAAGAAAAGCCATACGCCGGAATCCACTTTCCTTTCACAATTTTCAGGTGGGCATTGGAAATTCTCAGGGTTACGTCCATGATTTTCTCTGGAAATATTGAAAGGTGTTCACTGTTTTCATGCAGCATGAATTTACCTTCTAACACATTGTACGTTGTTGCATGTGCATCACGTGTTTTATAAAATACCTTACTAATTGTAGGAGACTTTAATACAAATTCCCGTATTGAAACAGTCAATTTTTCCAATAATTTTTTTTCTTTGGGATGTAATGCGTCGTATTCAGAGTTGTAACGTAATCTTGCTCGCATTGTTGTCAGGCTGTTTGTGGTTAAATTTTCAAAGATTTATTGTGTCAAATAAAAACGCAGGAAAATGACCTGCGTTTTTATTAATCCCGTAATACGGTTTCGTATATTATGAGTTGTGTTTGCTTTGGGCAATCAACTCAATGGTTGACTGGTTAAAAGCCGGTAAATCATCAGGGGTTCTGCTTGTAACCAAATTACCGTCTACAACAACCTCTTTGTCTTCCCAGACAGCTCCGGCGTTTTTCAAATCGACTTCAATAGCCTTTACTGAAGTTATTTTTTTATTGCGTATGGTATCTGCATTGATTAGCAATTGCGGTCCATGACAGATAGCAGCAACAGGTTTGTTGTCTTTAAAAAAAGTCTGTATAAACTTTACTGCTTCCTTATTTGTTCGCAATTTATCAGGATTGATAACACCTCCCGGTAATACCAATGCATCAAATTCTGATACACCTGCTTCTGAAAGTGGAATATCAACTTTGTACTCCTTTGACCAGTCATCTCCTGATTTTGCCTTAACATGATTGCTTTTTGGTGATACAATAAATACTTCGGCTCCCGCATTTATAAGAGCTTCCCGCGGACTGGTAAGTTCTACTTCTTCAAAACCATCCTCTGTAAGTATTGCAATTTTCTTTCCTTTTAATGTGTTCATAGCTTTGGGTTTTTAAAGATTTACTACAAGTTAAGAAAAAAAATGCAGAATTTAAAATAAAGAGAGCTACGCTGTTAAACCTGATATAGTATGAGTTATGTATGGCTCCAGCTTGAAGGGAATAAAAAAGTGTGACAATTGATTTCAACCTTACACTTTATCTGTGGTGAATCCGAACAAATTTTGAAACAATTTTTTGAAAGATTTGGAACTTGGTTTCATAAGCTTTATAAATTGGATCAATACTTCTGAAACATCCCTAATAAAAGGTAATGGGTATCGGTTTTAGCTTAGAAAACGGAATGAATTTGACGTCATTATTCCTACCCGGTCACAGGATTTACAATCTTTTTAGTGCTGGCATGATTTTTATTCTATAAAATAGTAAAAACAAATTATAAAAACAATGTTTTTTTGTAAAATTTATATATTATTTTAGATCTATTAACACAAAACTATGTATTTTTATGAAAAAACTTCTATTAACTGTAGCAGTTGCCGCATTTTTTTTCTCATGTGAAAACGATGCAAATGATTACAACCAAACCGGTGCAACCAGCAACGAACAAACTCAAAATTTTGCTTCTAAACCAACGAAAGAATTAGAACGCTTGCGAAAAGAAGCCTTTGACAAGATGAATTTAGGCGGAATGTACCGTTATTCATCTCAGAAAGGACTAACAATTTCGGGAGACATGCTCAAAGGACAAACTACATCAAGCATTGTAATTCCGCCCAACGCTCTTACTTATGAAGACGGAGGTCTGATTGACGGATATATTTATGTAGATTATGTGGAATTATTTACTATTGAAAAAATGGTTTCATTAAACAAGCCGACAATGGGTTTTAATCCACAGACTGGAGAGAGAGAACTTTTAGTTTCGGGTGGAGAATTTTATCTGATGATTAGAGATGCAAACGGCACTCAGGTAACATTGAACCAACCTATACAGGTTAATATAGCAACTAATAATTCTCAGGCAAATCCTAACGGAATGCTTTTGTGGAATGGTATTACTGATCCGGATGGTTCTTTTTGGTGGAATAATGCAGCTGTTTCAGATGTTTCTTTTGCTAACGGATCCCCTGTATTTCAAGAGGGAACAGTTTACAATATACTTATAAATAATTCAAGCACTTTTGGTTGGTATAACTGCGATAAATTCTACAGTGATCCAAGACCTAAAACAAATATGAGTATTAAGATACCAGCTGGTTTTAACCAATCGAATTCCAGTGTGTATGTTGCATTTGAGAATGAAAAAAATGCACTGATGCATTTGTACTCTTTTGATGCAGCATTCAATATGTTTGGAACCCCACAACCGGCTATACCGGACGGTATAAATGCACATATAATTTTTGTTGGCGAGCAGAACGGACAATATAGATATGAAATTATTTCTACTGTAATAACAGGAGGTAACCCTGTATTTAACGTTAATCCGGGTAACCTGATTACTACCAGTAATTTTCAACAAATAGAAAATCATATTCTTACACTTCCATAGGAAGTACGATCGTTAAAGGCGGGCATTTTGCCCGCTTTTTTATTGCCCGTTAAAAAGCCTGTTTTTTATTAGTGAATGCTCTCTATCACGACTCATTATCAGTTAGATGGAAATGAAGTGCTGATGGAAACTTTAGAGAAATAAATTTTTAATACAACTTTGAGTTTGTAAATTCTGTCAACACTTCTGATGCGTTAGCCAAAAAAAGAACAGGACAAACGAAAATATATTTCATTTGTCCTGTTTAGTAGCGAAGACGGGAGTTGAACCCGTGACCTCAGGGTTATGAATCCTGCGCTCTAACCAACTGAGCTACCTCGCCGTATTGTTGATTTTTCGAGTGCAAATATATGTATATTTAATCATACCAAACAAGTGTTTTTCGAGGAAATTATGAATAAAAATAAAAAAAACATGGGGTTGTATTTTAAGTTATTGTAAATGAATGGGCTATGTTGCATAAAGAAAATTATTTTAATAAGTTTTTTTTAGTGACTATTTTTTTCTATATTTCCAAAAAAATTAACTATGAAAGTAAAGTTTGAACTGGAGTTTGCAATTAATTCTTCTCCTCAATTGCTTTATCAATACATCGCCACTCCTTCAGGCTTATCGGAGTGGTTTGCAGATAATGTAAACTCAAGAGGTGAATTCTATACCTTTATATGGGGTGATTCTGAAGAGAAAGCAAAATTAGCGACTAAAAAGACAGATGAAAAAATAAAATTCCGTTGGCTGGATGAAGACGACAGCGATACCGATTATTTCTTTGAGATTAAAATCGTAAGAGATGAACTTACTAAAGGAGTAACACTTTTAGTAACAGATTTTGCAGAAGAAGATGAAATCGAAGATCAGAAATTGTTGTGGGAAAATCAAATTACGGATTTAAAAAAAGTAATAGGTTCTGTTTAGAATTTTAAAAACCTTTATATTTGCTCTGTTTTACGACAGAGCATTTTTTTTATGGTAAATTTTAACGGAGAGCTTACAGCGTCCACTTCAGAACAATTAGAGCATAACAGAGCTTTTTTATACGGTGATGCCGTTTTCGAGACATGTAAGGTCTTAGATGATAAAGTTTTATTTTTAGAAGATCATTATTTTAGATTGATGGCTTCTATGCGTATTGTAAGAATGGAAATTCCAATGAATTTTACTATGGAATATCTGGAAGAGCAAATTCTCAACTTATTACAAGCGTTATCTGAAAAAAGTCCTGCCTACCGCGTAAGAATCACCTGTTACAGAGCGGGCGACGGTTTATACCTGCCTAAAGACAGAACAATTTCTTTTCTGATTACGGCTCAGGCGCATCATGAAACGGTTTATGTCAATAATCCTCAGCCGTATGAGGTAGAACTTTTTAAAGATTTCTATGTTACGAAACACCTGTTGTCTACTTTAAAAACAACAAATAAGCTGGTAAGCATTACGGCTGCTATTTTTGCTGAGGAAAACGGCTATGATAACTGTTTGCTTATCAATGATGAAAAAAACATCATAGAAGCGACAAATGCGAATGTCTTTATTGTAAACGGAAATACCATTTCAACGCCACCAATTGCAGATGGCTGTTTAAATGGTATCATGCGTAAACAAATAATTGAATTGATCAGAAAATCTACGGACTTAACAATTGAAGAACGTTCTGTTTCTCCGTTCGAATTACAAAAAGCAGAAGAAATATTTCTTACCAATACTATTATTGGCATTCAGTCTGTAACAAAATATCGCAAAAAAGAATTTACCCGTACAGTCGCAGATCAGTTATTGGTGAAACTAAATGCAAAAATACGTTTGGATTAATTCATAATTGGATCTTCAGGGGCATTTGCCCAGATAACATATTTTTCACCTAAATTCATCAATAAGTCTTTCCATATTGTGGCACCTGCTATATGAAACAATGGGAGTTTCTCGCTGTTTTCAGATACTACCCAAAAATCAATGTCTATTTCTTCTTCTAATTGGTCAGCTTCCCATCCGCTATATCCTAAGAAAAACTTGATGTTTGTTTTATTTATTTCATCATTTTTTAATAGATCAACGAGTATATTAAAATCACCACCCCAGAAAATACCATCAGATATTTCAATACTGTTCTTAATGATATGAGGGATATTATGAATAAAATACAGATTTTCATTTTCTACAGGACCTCCGAGATAAATTGGGAAATCTTTCGTGATCTCCGGCAGTATATCACTGATTGTAAGATCTGAAGGTTTGTTGAGAATAAAACCTACAGACCCTTTTTCTGAGTGTTCGGTTAGTAATACTACGCTTCGGCTGAAATCAGCATCGTTTAAAGCGTTGGGTGCGGCAATGAGAAGGTTTCCTTTGTGAGGAGTTACATTCATAGTTTTTTATTAAAAATAATAAAAAAACCGTTCGTAAAGAACGGTTTTTAAATATTTTTTAAGCTAAATTATTTCTTTTTAGCTGGCGTGTTTACTGAACCATCCAATTCAGCACCCGCTTTAAATTTAACTACATTTTTAGCAGCAATTTTGATTGTCTTTCCAGTTTGTGGATTTCTACCATCTCTTGCAGCTCTTTGGCTTACTGACCAAGAACCAAATCCTACTAATGATACTTTATCTCCTTTTTTTAATGTACCTGCTACATTTGTTAAAAAAGATTCTAATGCTTTTTTTGCAGATGCTTTAGTGATTCCAGCATCTTCTGCGATTGCGTCGATTAAGTCTGTTTTGTTCATAATAATTTTTTTAAATAAAGGTTAATCTTTTAACTATTACAAATTTAAAAGTTAAATCCAATAAAACAAGTAAATTGGAAGAAAAAATGAGGAAAAAGTTGTTTTTTTCAAAAAAACAACTTTTGGTTTTCCAAATTTGCTTTCTAATTACAGAATGCCTTGTCTGATAACGAGATACCGTTTAGCAGATCTGCCGTTGCCATTCGTTTTTTTCCGGGAAATTGTAAACTGAGAATTTCTATAAAGCCATCTTTTGTAGCGATCTTCAGCTTCTTCTTTTCTGTAATAATGGAACCTGGGGCATGGTTATGTTTTTCTTTCGTATAGATAACATCGAATATTTTTACATTCCATTGGTGTGCTCCGTCATTAAAATAGGTCCATGCGGCAGGATAAGGGTGCAATCCTCTGATGTGATTGTATATGGCACTGCCATCCAGCTCCCAATTGATCTTACAGTTATCCTTATTCAGCTTATAGGCTGTTTTTGTTTCCTGTTCGGGCTGTATTTCAGTTGTTACTTTATTGTTTTCTATTAAATGCAATGTTTCTATTACGGCTTCGCTTCCTAAATGCATCAGCTTATCATGTAGAGTTCCTGCTGTTTCATCTGGAGTAATAGCAATTTCTTTTCTGAGGATAACAGCTCCGGTATCTATTTTTTCATCGATGAAAAATGTTGAAACACCTGTTTTTGTTTCACCATTCATAATGGCCCAGTTGATGGGAGCTGCTCCTCTGTAATCAGGTAAGAGGGAAGCGTGCAGATTAAAGGTACCCAGTTCCGGCATTTTCCATACCAATTCCGGCAGCATACGGAAAGCCACCACAATCTGAAGATTGGCATTAAGAGAACGGAGTTCTTCTAAAAATTCAGGAGCCTTTAAGTTTACAGGTTGTAAAATAGGGAGTTGGTGTTGCAAAGCATAGGTTTTAACAGCAGACTGAGAAAGTTTTTGCCCGCGTCCTGCCGGTTTATCAGGTGCTGTAATAACACCAACTATTTCAAAATTATTTTTTAAAATGGTATCGAGAATTCCTACGGCAAAGTCCGGAGTTCCCATAAATAGGATGCGTAATTTTTTCATTGTATCTGTCTTGCTATGTATTTATGATGTTGTACTTCTAATTTATCCTCTTCCAGCAGTTCTCTGATAAAGCCAATAAGAAAAGCTGATTCCAGCGATAGCTGCTGTGCCAGTTCTTCAAGGTCAAGAGGTTTGGATTGTGTGAGATAAAGTATTTTGTTTTTTATTATCAATGGATTTTTGCTGATTTCTTTTTGTTGTAATTTGTTTCTGCAAGTCGAACATTGACCACAGGTTTCGGATACAAATTCGTCAAAGTATTTCAGAATGAGTTGGTTTTTACAGGTTTCTGTATCCGTTATATAATTCAGCATGGCTTCAAACTGCTGTGTTTTTATCTGATTTTGCTGTTTCAGATAGCTGATAGAACGGTTGATGGTGATGGCATCTTCTCTAATTTCATTAAATTGTACGGTAGTGTCACTATTGCTGTTATTGAAAGTACAAAACCCTTTATTTTGCCATTTATGAATAATTTCCAGTAACTTGTCAGGAGATATATTTTCACTTGCAGCAATTTTTTGAAGATCTATTTTAGTTTCTATTTCGTCAGTACCTTTATAGTGATGGATGATGTTTAAAAAAATACGGCTTTCTCTAGGCTCATTTTTGAAATAATCGAGTATGGCTTCATTGGAAATAAGAAAATGTATTGTACTGATATAAGAGAATTCCGTTTGGAGATGAATGATAGCCTGTCTGTCAAGAAACTGAAATGCCTGAAAAGTTTTGTTTTGAGGCAGTTGATATTTAAGACAAAAGTCGTTGAAATTGAAGTGAAAGACCTCTGCATATCCTTCTCCGTAAGCGATTTGGTGGTAATTGACAAAATTTTTATAAACTTTTAAAAGAAATGCTTTATCAAGAAGTGAATTGTAAAACAGCTCTTTTGCTTTTTCAATATCTTGGGATTTTAGTAAAATTGTAGCAAATGATCGGGAACCGTTTCTTCCTGCCCTTCCTGCTTCCTGATAGTAACTATCTATATTTTCAGGAATCTGAATATGTATGACATTTTTTACATCGGGTTTATCAATTCCCATTCCAAAAGCATTGGTAGCCACCATAACCTGATTTTCATTGTTGAGCCAGCGTTGCAGTTTTTCTTTTTTTTCTTTAAAATTGAGTCCTCCGTGAAAAAAATCAGCCTGAATGCCGTAACTGATCAGGTTCTGAGCCACCTGAAAAGTTTTGCGTCTGTTACGTACATAAATAATTGCTGATTCCGGATGTTTCTGTACAATACGGTGCATCAGATTTTCCGTGTCATCCGCTATGTAGACACTATATACAATTTCTTTTCTTTCAAAACTCTTTTTAAAGACAGCCGGATTATTGAGTTTTAGTTGTTGTATGATATCTTCCTGTACACGTTTGTTTGCTGATGCAGTAAGAGCAATAAATGGCGTATTAAAAAAATAATCTTTCAGTTTGTTTATTTCGAGATATGCCGGGCGAAAATCGTGTCCCCATTGTGAGATACAATGAGCCTCATCAATTGCAATAAGATGGATTGGTAAGGACAGAATCCTTTCAAAAATCCATTCCTGTTTAAGCCGTTCCGGAGAGAGGTATAAAAATTTGTAATTGCCATACAGGCAATTGTCCAAAATATCGGATATCTCTTCTTGTTTAAGTTGACCTGCAAGGGAAGTTGCTTTGATGTTTTTATTCTTAAGGCTTTCTACCTGATCCTGAATGAGGGCGATCAGAGGAGATATTACCAGACATATTCCTTCAGACATCATAGCAGGTACCTGAAAGCAGATGCTTTTTCCAGCTCCTGTTGGGAGCAGGGCAAAGGTGTCTTTTCCTTCCACAACCGACTCTATGATTTCCTCCTGAGGCGATCTGAAGTTTTCATAATTCCAATATTTGCGAAGAATATGTGCTGCTTCTGACAACTTTAAATTTTTTATTTAAAAGTAGTGAAATATCGGGAATTATTAAAGATTACTAAGAATGAAGTTAATTCTGGTGTCTAAATCAGCTTTGGGAACCTCAATAAGGTCATAACCATAACTTTTATAGGTTTCTACTAAATGCGTATGGATGATTTGCGCCTGTTCAAAACTTTCATAACGTTCGTTATCGCTTATATAAATTTCTTCCCAGGGTGGTAAAATAAATATTTTGGAATAGGTATGTTCTTTTCCTGCTGCTGAAAACAATTCAGGATAATCATTTCCAATATAATGCAGGTAAGCAACAACATCAGGAATTCCTCTGTCAATAAATACAATCTCATCGTTTTCAGTCAGAGCATTTTTGAATTGTTTGATACGACCTTTTAGCAGCAATTCACTAAAAAGTAAAGGTTCTTTGAGAAAGAGTTGATCGATTCCTGATTTTTGAGCTTCTGCTGTAACTTCTCTTGAAATTTCAGGGTAACAGGTATATCCAAGTTTTTCCAAACCGTTTAAAACCGTCGTTTTTCCTGATCCGGGACCCCCTATGAGTAAAACAATTTTTTTATCCACTTTTACTAATAAAGGTGCAAAAATAAGTATTTTATGCATACTAAAAAATTGATTTATTAATTACCTCATAAAAATGATTTTTCTAACGTATATTTGTATCTATTAAATAAGTTTTATGGATCAGAAGACAGAAGAATTTTATAAAAGATTAAAGCAGGAACTTGAAAATACAACTGATAAATGGCCTTTGGAATATCTCTATAAATTTATAGTTCCGTCTGGAGGTGAGCAGGTTAATGAGATTCAAAAAGTTTTTGACGGAATGGGAGCAGTTATTAAAACGACTTCTTCTAAAAACGGAAATTATATCAGTGTTTCAATAAATGTAGTGATGGAGAGTTCAGATGCTATTATTAAAAAGTATTTAGAAGTATCTACGATTAATGGCATAATTTCTTTCTAAAATGAATAAGAATTTTAATCCGACAGAAGCGGTAAAAGAATTAGAATATAATGCGGCAAGAAAGGATCTTATCATTCCTGAATACGGAAGACATTTGCATAAACTGATTGATGCAGTAAAGGAAATCAAAGATAAAGAGGAACTTAATAAGGCTGCAAATTACGTCATAAAAATTATGGGGAATATGAATCCGCATTTGAGGGACGTGCCTGATTTTCAGCATAAGCTGTGGGATCAGTTATTTCGCATGGCCGATTTTGATTTAGATGTAGATTCTCCCTATCCGATACCTGATGCAGCTTCTGCTCAGATACAACCCATTAAAATTGATTATCCTCAAAATTTTCCTAAATATCGTTTTTATGGAAATAATATCGGATTTATGATAGAAGAAGCAATTAAATGGGAAGAGAGCGAACTTAAAGACGCACTGATCATGGTTATTGCCAATCACATGAAGAAAAGTTACCTGAGTTGGAATAAAGAAACGGTTAAAGACGAAGTGATTTTTGAACATTTACTTGAAATGTCACATGGAAAAATCAATCTTCTGAAGAAAGATGAAGAACTGTCTAATACTTCTGATCTGATGCGGGTAAATAAAAAACAGTCAAACAAGGCTCATTACAACAATCAGGGAAATAACAACAACAATAATCAGGGACAAAAACGTTTTACAAAAAATAACCAAAATAAAAATAATAACAGAAAATCTTAAGTTTTAATGAGTGTTTTTAAAATAGAAGGCGGCATTTCTCTAAAAGGAGAAGTACATCCACAAGGAGCAAAAAATGAAGCTTTGCAGATATTGTGTGCTGTGTTGCTAACGGCTGAAAAAGTTACCATATCAAACATTCCTGACATTATTGATGTGAATAAACTCATAGAATTGTTAAGGAGTTTAAAAGTAAAAATTGAACAGTTAGATAAAAATACTTATACATTTCAGGCAGATGCGCTTGATTTGGATTACTTAGAATCAGAAGATTTCAGAAAAGACGGTAAATCACTAAGAGGTTCTATCATGATTGTGGGTCCTTTGCTGGCTCGTTTTGGAAAAGGATATATTCCAAAACCTGGTGGGGATAAAATCGGAAGAAGAAGACTGGATACACACTTCGAGGGATTTATTAATCTTGGAGCTACTTTCCGTTATAATAAAGAAGAATATTTTTATGGAGTTGAAGCTCCTGACGGATTAAAGGGTGCTTATATGCTACTGGATGAAGCTTCCGTAACCGGTACAGCAAACATAGTAATGGCAGCTGTGCTGGCAGAAGGTGAAACCACTATTTACAATGCAGCTTGTGAGCCTTATCTTCAGCAATTATGCAATATGTTGAATTTAATGGGGGCAAAGATAGATGGAGTTGGTTCTAATCTTTTACGCATACAGGGAGTCAAAGAACTTAAAGGTTGTGAACATAGACTGTTACCTGATATGATTGAGATTGGTTCATGGATTGGGTTGGCCGCTATGACTAAAAGTGAAATTACGATTAAAAATGTAGCCTGGGATTCATTGGGGATAATTCCGAATGCTTTTAGAAGACTCGGAATTCATATAGAAAAAAGAAACGATGATATTTTTATTCCGGCACATATTGACGGATATGAAATTCAAAGCTATATCGACGGTTCTATATTAACGCTTGCAGATGCTCCATGGCCGGGATTAACACCGGATTTATTAAGTGTATTGCTGGTAGTGGCAACTCAGGCTAAAGGCGAAGTACTTATTCACCAGAAAATGTTTGAAAGCCGTTTGTTTTTTGTCGATAAACTCATTGATATGGGGGCTAAGATTATTTTATGTGATCCGCACCGGGCTATTATTATAGGACATGATTTCAAATCACAACTAAAGGCTACACAAATGTCATCTCCGGATATCAGAGCAGGTATGTCATTATTAATCGCTGCTTTATCTGCAAAAGGAACCAGTGTCATTCAGAATATTGACCAGATCGATCGTGGATATGAAAATTTAGATAAACGTTTACAGGCACTTGGAGCCAGAATAGAACGATCAGAAAATTAAAAAGAGAAGCTTTAAGCTTCTCTTTTTGTTTGTTATAACATGCCGTCCAGAAATTTAATGCCGATGACGATTCCGTCTCTGCTAACACCAGACTCATAAGAGCGTACATAATCTATGCGAAACGGACGGAATTTTCCGAATCCGAAGTTCTCCAGTCCAATGCTGTATTCATAATAAGTACTATAACTTTTTGTCTGTAAGGAATGAAATCCAAGTACTAAATTCCATTGAAATTTATTGATAAGCGGAACTTTATTCAGTATAAATCCTTTAAAATTGTGTTCAAAATGGCTTTCTAAAAAGGTGTTGTTTGTACTGTGACTGTAATAGGGTAGTAAATTAAAGTTTTGAAGGTAATCTTTAGTTGTACCTACAAAGGTTTCATTTCCATAAAAATGCTTGTAATCCATAAAAGCGATGTTGCTGGCATTAATGAAAAAACCTCCGTTAATAAATCCGCCAAAATTACCGATATAGCCCAGAGAGGTATTGTATTTAAGTGAGGCTCCCAACAATTCATAATTATAGCTTTTTTCTGACGAAGCAAAGCCTTTTTCATAATTCAGATTTAGTAAAGGATATTTAGTATTCTTGTAGTTTTCCTTTTTATAAGGATACATAATGTATTTCTGGTCAAAACTGATGGTAGCATTCAATTTCAATTTTACAATATGGTTTTCGATAAATCCTGCATCGGTAAAGTTATCCGGATCGACAGGATTATTGGATGAAAAGGATTTGTTCTTTACAAACGGAGAGTTTTTTACCTGATTAAACAAAGGTGTACGATTTGCATATTCTATGTCAGCCTTGGTAAAAATACCATTATAAACTTCCTGTTCATACTGTACACGGATAAAATCTTTGTGGTAAAATTTTGCATAGTTTTTTCCAAACCAGGAAGAGCTGATGGAGTTGATGATTTTTTTTATGGGATAATCTTCTCCAAACTGATGTACAGTTGAACCTCCGGTAATATCAAGTTTTGAGTAATACACACGATCAAATAACTGTGAGTAAAATCCGGAAAAACGAGGCTTGTTTTCTGCGATACCATAATTTATAAGTCCGCCTACTTCATAAAATGTTTTCTTGGTAGGGTTTTCTTTGAGATAAGACAGTCCGGTAGTGACATTAAAACCTTGAACGGCATTAAAGGCAAAAGTAGATAAAAGTCCGTTGTATTTATAGGTGCGGTTGTTGTAGCTGTTTCGGTATTTATAGCCCTGTACCAACTTAAACAGATTGAATTTATTATGGACCTTGTCTAAAGAATCCTGATAAGCCCTTGTACTGCTTTCCGCAAGTTTTTTATCATTTTCGTTATAATCTCTATATTCAAGATTTGTCAACGGTATGGGTCTGTTTTCTTGCCAAAATTCTTTAGAGCGATTGTTAGAACCCGGTTGAAAAGTAATGATTTCATTTGAAAATGTCTTAGCCGGGAAAGAAGGAATTTCTTCTAAATTATTATAGATATAATTAAAGTTTCCTTTGAATTTAAATACAAGTATCTTACCGTTGAAATCAATAATCTGGCTATTTTTAATCCATGCATTATGGTCTTTTATATAAGAGAACGTCTGCCTGATAAAGAAATCATCAATCTGGGGTACTTCTACTTGTTTTCCTTTCACAGTTGCATCGATAGCATATATTTCCCATGAACCATCAACGATGTATATATATCCATCAAGTACAGGTTCGCTGGTACGTTTTGGCTTTACTTCAATTTTGTATATAAGCTGTTCGGTCTGGTCGTCTGTAAAGGCTTCCATAAGCTTAAAATTATAATAACTCGGAGCAATCGGAGCTAATGGTGAAACAAGTTTCCATGAATAATAAGCAATATTCTGATAAAAATCAAAATTAGCACTAAGGCCGGAATTAAAGCTAAATCCGTTATCGTTACCGCTGATTTTTGAAGCTTTTATCTCTTCTTTATAATGATTCGGTTTTTCTACAGCTATTTTAGAGAAAGTTTCAGACAAGTAAATGAATTTATTCTTGAGCGAATCAATTTTGAGGTTAGGATCGAGTTCTTCAATATTATAGCCTAAAAACTTTTTGGGATAATCTATAACCTGAATGGACCCTTTTGAATAAAAATCAGAGGTATACTTTTTTATACGAGCATCATTCTTTTTTCGATGTTCACTGGCTTTTTTTATGATCCATGTTGCTTTATCTTTTCCCTTCGGAGTTTCGATCAGCATTTCATCCAAGACAGAAGCTTCTTCTTCCATTGATACATTAATTTCAAAAGGAAATTTGTCTGCTGTTACTTTTTTTATCAGTGTTTTATAACCTAATTGTTGAAAAACAAGCTGGTATTTCCCTTTTTTAGGAACATCAAGGTCAAATAAACCATTTTCATTGGCAATTGTAGAAAAAAAGGTGTTTTCAACCGAAACATTTACATACGATATTGGAGTACCATCTTTGGTAGTTACTTTTCCTGTTATTTGAGCATGAGACAAATATGGGAAAAAGAAGAGCACTATAAGAACCAATATTTTCATTCTATAAAAAAGATTGAATGGCCAATTTATAGGAATTTAACCCAAATCCGATAATGATTCCCTGGCAGACCGGTGCGATGAATGATTGATGTCTGTATATTTCTCTACTATACGTATTGGATATATGTACTTCTATCACAGGTGTGGTAATTGCCTTTACAGCATCTGCAATAGCAATGGATGTATGGGTATAGGCAGCAGCATTTAATACAATTCCGTCATAATCATAACCTGCTTCCTGAATTTTATTAATGAGTTCACCCTCTACATTACTTTGAAAATAATCGATTGCAACCTGAGGAAATTCTTCTTGTAAATGAGACAGGAACTCGTCAAAGGAATCCGAACCATAAATGGCTGGTTCTCTTTTTCCAAGAAGGTTGAGATTAGGACCGTTAATAATCAAAATTTTTTTCATCAAACAAATTTAAAGGTAAAAATAGTTTTAAATGTATATAGAACTCTTAAAAATTATGAAAATTTTAATAATAAGAGTTTTGTTAATGAAAATTACTTTAGTTGTTGCTTATTGTTTGATATTGATTATAATAATGTTGTTTTTTTTGAATATATTATTTTATAAATTTAAAATAGTTGACATTTTAATAAAAAAAACTGTTTTAACAAATGTTATTTTAGTATTAAATTTGCGGCAACAAAAAATAATTTGAAATGAAAAAATTAGTATTAAGTTTAGCAGTTGTTGCATTAGGTTATAGTGCACAGGCTCAGGATCAAGAATTTGGATTTAAAGAAGGAGATGTTATTTTAGAAGGAAATGTATCTTTTAACTCAACTAACGACAAGAATACAGATGTAAAAGAAAATTCTTTCAACTTCGCACCTAAAGCAGGATTATTTGTTTCTGATAAATTTGCAGTTGGAGTTCAACTTGGTATCGGTACTGATAAGACTAAAGCAGGATCTACAGTTACTTCTAAGCAAAACGATATGTTCATCGGAGCATTTGGTCGTTACTATTTCTTGGAATTAGGTAGAAGATTTAAAACGTATACAGAAGTTGGTTTAGGATATGCTTCTACTAAAACTGAAACTGCAGGGGTTAAAAATCCAGATGTAACTGGTTTTTCTGCTGGAGCTGGTTTAGGGATCAACTATTTTGTAACTCCTAAAATCGCTATTAACTTCGGATTGTCTGACGTATTGTCTTACAGATCAGGAAAAGTTAAAGGTGGTGAAAATGTATCTGAATTTAATGGAAACATCAATGTTTTCAATAATTTCTTTGATGCAGCTACATTTGGTTTGACTTACAAATTCTAATTATTATAGAAGAATCTTTAAGCCTTTCGGAATTCCGAAAGGCTTTTTTTGTTTATATATTTATGTAGATTTCTAATTTTTTTGTATAATTGTTATATTATTCTATAAAATAAATCATTGTTTACATGAAAAAATTTATACTGTCACTCGGAGCCATAGCATTTCTGTCATTGACTGCAACAGCTCAGCGTAATCCCAATAACCCGGTTGAAACGGGAATGAAAATAGGAGGAAACATGTCAACGTTATCCGGTGAAAACGGACAGGATTATAAGCCTGGTGTTCATGTAGGTGCTTTTGTTGAGTATCCGTTATCCTACTACAAAAAGTTCGCATTACAGTTGGAATTAATGTACTCAATGCAAGGGTATAAAGGAATTGAATATGATCAGTATGATCTGACAACTTATAAAATCAATGGTACTGAGAGGCTGGAGGATGTAACACATCATTATCTGTATCTGCCATTACAGGTAAAATATTATGTGAGTGATAATTTTTCTGTAGAATTGGGAGGTCAGGTTGGTTATATGGTAGCAGCAAGTGGTCAATATGATATGAACAGATATAATCCTGTGCGTAATTTGGTAAATCCTTCAAGCGGTTTGGAAGAGGCATTATTTGAAGCCGGATACCGAAGCAATAAGCCAAAAGATTTTTATGAAATGTTGGATTATGGTGTTACTGCGGGTTTTTCCGTTTATCTTAACAATGGTTTTTTTATCAGCGGAAGGTACTATTACGGACTTCAGGATGTTTACAAACTTGATAATGACGATAAGAAAGTGCCAATTCCGGCAAAAACTCCCGGTATGACAGACGAGATGTATCAACAGCTTATAGGTCAGGTAAATTTCATCAACAAACATATCAAAACAGATCCGTTAAATAATTCTGTTATTCAGGTTTCTGTAGGATACCGTTTTTAAAAAAAAATAAAAATCGTAAATTGAACCATCTTTATAGATGGTTTTTTTTATGAGACAAAATTCGATTTCCTGGAAAAATTACAGAAAACTTTTTAATGATTATCTAAAACTTGAAAGAGGTCTTTCTAAGAATACCATTTTGAGTTATGATTTTGACCTGACAAAATTTCAACAGTATATTAATAATTCCTATCCTGCAATAAAAATAGAAGATATTGATGAGGAAATCGTAAGGAGCTTTATTTATGAGATTTCAGAATTTATAGCTCCCAGTACCCAATCACGTATACTTTCTTCCTTAAAAAGTTTTTTTGACTTTTTACTACTGGAAAAATATATAGTGAAGCATCCGGTTATTTTTATCGAATTACCACGTCAGGGAAGAAAGCTTCCTGATGTATTGTCGATGGAAGAAATAGACGCTATGATTGCGTGTATTGATATGTCTAAGGACGAAGGAATGCGGAATAAAGCAATGCTGGAAACGCTATATAGCTGTGGCCTTCGGGTTTCAGAATTAATCAATCTTAAAATTTCTGATTTGTATTTTGAAGAAGGTTTTATTGTAATAACAGGTAAAGGAAACAAACAACGATTTGTACCAATATCAGAATCAGCGGTTAAATGGATTATCCTGTATAAAGATGAAATAAGAAAACATTTAAAAATAGATTCTTCTTATGAGGATGTTCTTTTTTTAAACAGAAGAGGTACGCAGCTTTCAAGAGCTATGGTTTTTACAATAGTAAAAGAGCTGAGTATCTTGGCTGGAGTTCGCAAAAAGGTAAGTCCGCATACTTTCAGGCATTCCTTTGCTACTCATTTGTTGGAGAACGGCGCAGATCTTCGATCTATCCAACTCATGTTGGGGCATGAATCTATCACTACTACAGAAATATATATGCATATAGATCGTAAACGCCTTCGGGAGGTCGTAAATCAGTATCATCCTTGGGCTGTCAAGGATAAGGCATAAAAAAAGAGACGAAACGTCTCTTTTTTATTTCTGAATAGTATTTTGTTTTCTTATTTTGCAATATTTACCACTCTGGTTTCTCGGATTACAGTAACCTTAACTTGTCCGGGATAGGTCATTTCTGTCTGTATTTTTTGTGAAATTTCAAAAGAGAGGCTTGCTGCCATATCATCAGTTACTTTTTCACAATCAACAATTACCCGTAATTCTCTACCTGCCTGAATGGCATAAGCGTTTTTAACACCTGTAAATCCGTATGCAATACCTTCAAGATCTTTTAATCTTTGAATGTATGAATCAAGCACCTGTCTTCTTGCTCCCGGTCTTGCTCCGGATATAGCATCACATACCTGAATAATCGGTGAAATAAGAGAAGTCATTTCTATCTCATCATGGTGAGCTCCGATAGCATTGCATACTTCTGGTTTTTCACCATATTTTTCTGCCCATTGCATTCCCAGTAAAGCATGCGGAAGTTCACTTTCGGTTTCCGGTACTTTTCCTATATCGTGTAGTAATCCTGCTCTTTTTGCCAGTTTTACATTTAACCCTAATTCGGCTGCCATAATACCACATAGTTTAGCAACTTCTCTGGAGTGGTGTAAAAGATTTTGTCCATAAGAAGAACGGTATTTCATACGACCCACTGTTTTGATCAATTCAGGGTGTAATCCGTGAATTCCTAAGTCAATTACTGTACGTTTTCCGGTTTCAATAATTTCTTCATCAATTTGTTTAGCTGTTTTGGCTACTACTTCTTCAATTCTTGCCGGGTGAATACGACCATCTGTTACCAATCGGTGCAATGCAAGGCGTGCAATTTCTCTTCTTACCGGGTCAAAACAAGAAAGGATAATAGCCTCCGGAGTATCATCAACGATGATTTCTACACCGGTAGCTGCTTCCAGAGCACGAATGTTTCTTCCTTCTCTACCAATAATTCTTCCTTTCACATCGTCAGATTCAATATTGAAAACAGAAACACAGTTTTCTACAGCTTCTTCGGTTCCAACACGTTGAATGGTGTTGATGATTATTTTTTTAGCTTCCTGCTGAGCAGTAAGTTTTGCTTCTTCAATAGTGTCCTGAATGTGAGACATTGCAGAGGTTTTTGCTTCTGCTTTTAAACTCTCTACCAATTGATTTTTAGCTTCATCAGCAGATAAACCAGCTATTGTTTCAAGTTTTTCTACCTGAATACGGTGCAGCTTTTCGATTTCCTCTGTCTTTCTTTCTAAAATTTCAGTTTTGGCATCATATTCCTGAATCTTTTTTTCACTTTCTTCTGCTGCTTTTTTAGCACGTGCAAGTTCATTAGAGATTTGTGACTCTTTGTCTCTTGTTCGTTTTTCAGCTTCCGCTATTTTTTTGTCTCGGGAAAGGATGATCTGTTCGTGTTCAGATTTAAGCTCAATGAACTTTTCTTTAGCCTGTAGAATTTTGTCTTTTTTGAGAGCTTCTCCTTCAGCTCTTGCATCTTTTAAGATGGTTTTAGATTCGCTTTTAGCGTTCTTGATAATTGAGGAAGCGTTGTTTTTTTCCAGGTATTTTGCAATACCAAAACCAAAACCGGCTCCTACAATTACTCCGCAAATAATAAATATTAATGTGTCCATTTTTAAATTGAATGATTATAAAAAGCCCACATTAGTTGAGTTGCATAAACTCTGAATAAACAAGTTTTGAACTATCTTGCTCTTCAAGGATCTACTATAAAAAGTAGCATGCTTTAGTAGCAACGCTTCGTTCATTTTAATTTGTTAGCGTTGAGTTTATCAAACGGTTTCTAATGTGGGCAGTCTTTATACTTCTTTAGCGTATCCTTGGATCGGTAAAAAAGTGCAAAATGCTAAATATTTTATTTTAAAAAACGATCTAATGAATCATTAATAGCGGTTAATCTGTCAATAGCTTCTTCATAATCTTCATTGGTCTGAATTTTTTTTTGCTCTGTCATTGCTGCAAATTGTAAAGCACACATGGCCAATACATCCTGTTTGTCTCTGACGGCATAGTTTTCTTCAAACTGTTTGATCATCACATCAATTTTTTTTGAAGCCGTTCTCAATCCCTCTTCCTGAGCGTACTCAACTGTTAAAGGGTAAACCCGATCGGCAATTGATATTTTTATTTTCAATTTCTCCTCCATAAATTATACTATTGGGATAGTTGAGAAATACAATGATCGATTTCGCGTACTAATGAATTTATTTTTAGTTTCGTTTCTTTTTTAAATTCTTCACTGCCCAGTAATGAATTGGTTATCTTTAATGATTCATATTGCTTTGTTAAGCGTTCTAATGATTCACTAAATTTATTTTTTTCTTGAATTTCCAGCTTAATTTTCTCTTCCAATGCTGCTTTTTCTGTTTCCAGAAATTCAATTTTCTGCATAAGCAATGCAAACTTTTTTTCAATGTTTTCTATTAAAATACTAAGTTCACTCATTGTGTATGCCATCTCATTACGCTATACAAAGTTAATATTAGTTATCCGAATATAAAAAAAAATGTTTGATTAAAACTAAAAAATCTTAATAATAATGTTCATTTGGTAAAAAATTGTATATTTAATTACGTATAATTTTTTGATTTTGAGAAAATTGTAAGCATGAAGAGATTTTTGATCTTATTTTTGTTACTTTCCAACCAAAGTTTTGCACAGGAATATCCGCAAAATTATTTTGGATCTCCGTTGCAGAATGATTTGCTTTTAAACGGAACTTTTGGTGAACTCAGAAGAAATCATTTCCATTCCGGACTTGATATAATGACTCAAAGAAAAACCGGATTGCCGGTATTGGCAGCTGCAGACGGAGTAGTAAACAGAATTAAAACGGGTACTTTCGGATATGGTAAAGCACTATATGTGCGACACGATAATGGTTTTACAACGGTTTATGCTCATTTGGAAAAATTTGCCTCTCCTATTGAAGAATATGTGAAAGTGGCACATTATGAACAGGAAAGTTTTGAGATGGAGCTTTATCCAACAATGGAAGTGCTCAGGGTAAAAAAAGGTGATGTTATAGCCTATTCAGGAAATACGGGGAGTTCCGGTGGGCCTCATCTTCATTTTGAAATTAGGGATACTGATACGGAAGAAGTCATTAATCCTCTTTTGTTCGGTTTTAATAACAGTATACGGGATACAGAAAGACCTGTTTTAAATGAAGTACTGGTGTATCCACTTAATGATACAACTGTTATTAATCAGAGACAGCAGGTGCTTCCCCTGCATCTGGTAAAACAAAAAGAAGGTTCTTATCGCTCCGATACAATATATGTAGATGGAACTGTTGGTTTTTCTGTGAATAGTTACGATACATCTGACAAGAGTTATGGTAAAAATGGTGTTTACAGAGTAGTGCAAAATGTAAACGGCACAAAAACGTATGAAATGATTTTTGACCGATTTAGTTTTGATGACACGCGTATGGTTAATTATTATATAGATTATGCGCGATATCAGGAAATCAATAAACAATTTCAACGCTTATTTTCCGTGTCAGAAATTATTTTGCCCCTTTTGAAAAATCATAAAAATTTCGGAAAAGTAAAGGTGCTGCCTGAAAATTCGTATGATGTAAAAATTGATATAATAGATTTTCATCACAATGTCACTTCAGTATACATACCTGTTGTTTATAAAGAACAGTCATCTGTTGTGAATGCTCAAAAAGAGGGTACTGTGAGAATTGACTGCCGTAGAGATTATATTTTTGAAGAAGGACCGGTTTCAGTGGAGTGGGATGCTCAAACCTTTTATGAAGATACAGCTTTAATAATCGAATTTCTCGATCATGGAATAAAACTACATAAGGATACAGCACCTCTCAATAAAAAAATAGCGTTGCGTATCGATGTTTCATCCATGTCTATCAATAAAGAAAAAGCGTTTATCGGATTAGAACAGGGAAATAAAGTACGCTATTTTTCAACATGGAAGAAGTCAGACGATTTCAGAATACGTACGAACCTATTGGGAACCTATAAAATTTTTGTAGATGAAGAAAATCCGATTATCAAGCATCCGAGTTTTAAAGAAAATCAGTTGTTGAAAACTCAGGACATGATCAGTTTTGAAATTGAAGATATGTTATCAGGTATTAAAGAATATACTGTAATGATAAATGACAAATGGGCTTTATTCGAATATGATTATAAAACAAAAAAAATTGTTCATCAATTATCAGATAATATTGCAGTAAAAGGTAATAATAAAGTATTGGTCAGCGTTATCGATAATGTTGGAAATAATGTTAAATTTGAAACATCATTTCATCTAAATTAAAATATATTCATTTTGAAATTCAACTATATCTATCTCATCCTGCTACTTCTTACTGGAATCACAGGGTTTTCCCAATCGGCGAAAGTTAAGGGAGTTATTCTCAATGCTTATGATCAGGCCGTTTCTGATGTAACGGTTTCGGCTGGAAATGTATCAACAACGAGCAACAGTAATGGGTTTTATATATTAGACGTAAAGGCAGATCAGGTAATTGTGATCAGTTATATGCATGTGGGATACCAAACCATTAAAGTACAGGAACGTTTGGAAGTAAATGAAGATAAAGAAATAAACATCCGTCTTACCGATACTTCTGAGCAGATGGCAGAATTGATTATTGATAATTCTGATAATGAGAGAGCATCAGGACAGGTAATGATATCACCAACAGTTATCAGAAGAATTCCGGGAGCTAATGCGGGAGTTGAAAATATTCTTAAAACACTTCCTGGAGTGTATTCTAATAATGAATTAAGTACCCAATATGCTGTTCGAGGAGGGAACTATGATGAAAATCTGGTGTATGTAAATGAGATAGAAGTGTACCGGCCTTTTTTAATTCGTTCGGGGCAACAGGAAGGATTGAGTTTTACAAATACCTCTATGTTACAAAGTGTAAACTTCTCAGCAGGAGGATTTCAAGCCAAATATGGCGATAAGTTATCATCTGTACTGGATATGCAATATAGAAACCCGACTAAATTTAAGGCTCAGCTTGAAGCGAGTATGTTGGGAGGCGGTGCTACTGTAGATTTGGTTTCTCCCAATCAGAAATGGAGTGCAATTGCAGGTATCCGTTATCGAAATAATGCTTTATTAGTAAAAACTCAGGATGTAGACATTGATTACCGACCTCAATATCTCGATTTTCAATCTATTATAAATTTCAATGCTTCTTCTAAATGGCAGTGGAGCTTTTTAGGTAGCGTATCCGGTAACATATACGATTATAAACCTGTTTTTGGCCGCACCGATTTCGGAACCGCAGCTAATCCATTGAGTATGGTTATTCAATATGATGGAAGAGAACTGGATAAATACCAAACGTATTTCGGTGCTCTAAAATCAACCTTTAAAGCCAGTGAAAACAATACATATAAGTTTATTGCTTCTGCTTATCATGCTAAAGAGCAGGAATATTATGACATACTCGGGCAATACAGTATTGGAGAGGTAGATAATAATCTGGGATCTGATACATACGGACAGGTTTTGTATCCGAGAGGAGTAGCATCACAGTTGAATCACGGTAGAAATGATTATGATGCATTGATTGTAAGTGGTGAGATTAAAGCACAGCACAAAATAAAAGACAATGAAATAGAATGGGGAGTACGCTATGTGTCTGAAGATATCCGTGATCGGTTGGTTGAATGGGAAGTTGTGGATTCTGCAGGCTTTGCTATTACACCTCCGATTGGTGGCTCCAAGAACAACCAGCCTTATGATCCGTATTATGGACCTTTGGCACCCTATCAGAATGTTCGGGCTACCAATAATGCTACAATTAACCGCGCCAATGCTTATCTTCAATGGAGCAGAAGAACTAATATTGGTGAAAATGAAATTTGGCTTAATGCCGGATTGAGAGCACATCAATGGATTGTGACTGCTAATGATGAAAAAGGAAAAGCGCAGATGGTGGTTAGTCCGCGTTTTCAGGTAGCCATCAAACCGAATTGGGAAAAAGATATGATTTTCAGATTGTCAGGCGGTTGGTACCATCAGCCTCCGACGTATAGAGAAATCCGTGCTATGGATGGTACTCTGAACAAAGATGTAAAAGCACAGGAATCAATTCATCTGGTGCTGAGTAATGATTACAGTTTTAAAATAAAATCGACCCCATTTAAGCTTACTACTGATGTATATTATAAAGATTTGAGTAATGTAAATGTTTATACATTGGAAAATGTACGCATTCGTTATATGGCGGATAACAATGCTGAAGCGTATGTTTATGGCGCCGATATACGGTTAAACGGTGAAATTGTACCCGGAACAGAATCCTGGCTTTCCTTTGGTTATTTAAAAACGGAAGAGAATTATAATGATAGGGGGTATATTGCCCGGCCAACAGATCAACGACTCAAATTCGGATTAATGTTTCAGGATTATATGCCTGCTATACCCAATCTGAAAATGTATTTGAATCTGGTTTATAATACAGGTTTGCCCGGAGGTTCTCCTTCTTATGCAGATCCGTATGATTATCAGTTAAGATTGAATGATTACAAGAGAGCCGACGCGGGATTCTCTTATGTCTTTAAAGATGAAAGCATACAGACGGAAAGAAACTGGCTTAAAAATTTTGAGGAAGTCTCTTTAGGGTTTGAAATTTTTAACTTGTTTAACAATGCCAACGCTATTACAAATACATGGGTAAGAGATGTATACTCAAAATCAATGTATGGTATTCCTAACAGAATGACGATGCGTACTTTTAATGTTAAATTAAACTTTAGAATGTAATTAGATTGTGATACACTTATTTTATTTTTATATTTGATTAGAAAAAACAACGATATGACATCTCATAAATTAATAGCTTTTGCTTTGTTTTCCATGATTTTAGTTTCGTGTAACAAAGAGGAAAAGCCAAAAGTTATTTACGAAAATAAGGTGGATCAGCAGGAAGTAGAATATCAGAAGATTGATTCTACTGAAATTAAGATTGCAGATCTTCCTATTCATATTACCGGAACTAATTATATCGTACATCCGATAGGCGATGTGCGTGTGTATAATTCTTCTTCAGGAAAATCAGGAAGTTCAAAAACAAATCGTATTAGCTATACAATTTCAAATTACAGTTATCCTGAGATTACAGGTTATCTGAATAATCTTATGTTTCAGCATAAAGATTCCCTTTCTATGCATTCTCTCACAGATAACCGTATGCAGATTAATACTGTTACATATCTTGATAAACTGAGCAATCCTGATAAGAAAATTCTTGTCTATACTTTGGTAGATAAAGATACCAACAGAGATGGTAAATATGATAGTAATGATATTCAGTCCCTCTATATATCAAACATAGACGGTTCTAAATTTACTAAGCTTACAGAAGAATTACATGAACTGGTAGATTGGAATGTTATTGATGTTAAAAACAGACTATACTTCAGATCAATTGAGGATATCAATAAGAATGGTGCTTTTGACAGTGATGACAGCATCAATTATTTTTATGTAGATCTTTTATCGGATGATTGGAAACCACAACCATACAATCCAATGCAATAAAAAAAGGTTCCGATTATTAGAGTGCACCCAAAAGTTTAGACAAATTTATAATTAAATTTGATAATAATGAGCTCGGTATATTACCGGGCTCATTCCTTTTAAATTCAGTTTAATTCTATCGTTGTTATAGTATGTAATGTACTTTCTTATCTCTTGTTTCAATTGATTTATGGAGCTAAACTTTTCAAGATAAAATAACTCTGATTTAATGATTCCAAAGAAGTTTTCAATAACTGCATTATCCAGGCAATTTCCTTTTCTTGACATACTTTGTTTGATTCCTTTATCTTTTAGGAGCCTTTGGTACTGTTTCATCTGATATTGCCATCCCTGATCAGAGTGTAATATAAGATTGGTATTATTGCTTATTTTCTTAAATGCCTTTTTAAGCATATTAATGATTTGTTCAAAGTTTGGTCTTTCTGATAATTCATAGCTTATTATTTCTCCATTGAATAAGTCAATAATAGGAGACAAGTATAGTTTGTTTCCTTTTACATTAAATTCTGTTATATCAGTTGCCCATTTTTGATTAGGTTGCTCTGCTTTAAAATTCCGTTGCAATATATCAGGCAAGATTTTGCCATGTTCTCCTTTGTAGGATTTATATTTTTTTACCCTTATCAAGCTTTTTAAACCAAGAACTTTCATTAATCTGAGTACGGTTTTATGATTGATTATAGTGCCTTTATTTCTAATCTCAAGAGTGATACGGCGATAACCTAATCTTCCTTTATGGCGATGATAAATTGTCTTGATCCACTCTTTAACCTCATGGTATTTATCTTTAACCTGATTACTCTTTTGATAGTAATAATAACTGCTTCGTGCCATACCCGTATAATCCAATAGAGCAGTTAAATCATACCTATGCCTTAATTCATATATGGCTTGTGCTTTTTGTTTTGCTTGGCTTCTTCGGCTTGAATTAAGGCTTGTAACTTTTTTAGGTAGTCAACCTGCATACGTAAAGATTCATTTTCAAGTAAAAGTTCCTCTTCTCGGGTAAGAGGTTTAGTGGATTTTTTTTTAGCTCTTTTGTAAGTCATAGATTTTGGCCGGCCTTTGGGTTTATGTTGTAAGCCTGCGGATCCTTGTGCTTTAAATTTTCGTTGCCAATTAATAATTACTCCATCATTGGGAATATTAAAGAACAAACAGGCTTCACCCAAAGATAAAGACTTCTCTTCAATGGTACGTATAACTTTTAGCTTAAATCGGAACTGTAATTCTGATTTTTACGAGATAACAGTCCTTGCTTCCCATATTTTACATAAAAGTTCAACCACCTCCCAAGATTAGTTGGGCTGATTCCATTTTCAACAGCAACCGATTCTTTTGACCTGTTTTTATTCAAAACCTCACCTATGCAGCGAAGTTTAAACTCATAATTGTACTTGACTTTTCTTTCCATAAAAATGCCCCCAAATAGTGTCTAACTTTTTGGGGGCAGTTCATATTATCGGAACCTTTTTTTATAAAATTATTCTTTTATCGGTATGGCTGATAGAGAGTAGCAGCAAAAAGGTAATAAGCCCGTTTACAATGATAAGTTCATTATCAAATACATAATTTCCAAACAGTAGAGATGAATTGTTGCTTATAAGTAAAGTAATAAACGGAGCTGCAATACATATTATTGGTACCCATTTATCCATTACCTGCCTTTTTTTCATAATTATTCCAAAAGCAAACAGTCCCAGTAATGGACCATAGGTATAAGAAGCAATTTTAAAAATCATGCTTACCACTGAAGCATCATTAATGGCATTAAACAGAATAATAACACCAAACATGATGACAGAAAATGTAAAATGAATCCATTTTCGAGTACGTACATTATTGGTTTTTTCTCTGTTATCAGGTTTATCCATATTAAGGAAATCAATACAGAAAGAAGTTGTTAATGCGGTTAAAGCAGAGTCAGTGGTTGCAAACGTAGCGGCAATAAGACCTAATAAAAATATAACTGAAGGAATAATCGTCAAATGGTTGAAAGCAATTTCCGGAAATAATAAATCAGTTCTGGGTTTTCCAGTGATAGCGTCTAAAGGAACCGAAATTCCGTTATTTTCAGCATAAATATATAGCAGTGCTCCTACACCCAAAAAGAATAAATTAATGACAACAAAAATACCTGTAAATGTAAACATGTTTTTTTGTGCTTCTTTAATATTGACCAAACTCAGATTCTTCTGCATCAGGTCTTGGTCCAGTCCGGTCATGGCTATAGTTACGAACATACCTCCTAAGATTTGTTTTACAAAGTGAAATTTGCTGGATACAAAGTCTTCAAAAAAGAAAATTTTTGAATAGTTACTTTCCTTCACTACTTCAAAGGCTTGTATCACAGAATAATCCAGTGTATTACATATAAAGTAAATCGTAAGTATGACAGAACTGACCAAAAATAAAGTTTGTAGCGTATCTGTAATGATGATGGCTTTTAATCCGGACTTATAAGTATAGGCATAAATCAAGGCAAGAGAAATAAGACCTGTTACAGCAAATGGAATTCCAAAATAGTCAAATACATACCTCTGAAATACGATAACTACCAGATATAAACGAAAAGCAGATCCTATCGTTCTGCTTATTAGGAAAATACTGGCAGCTGATTTATAACTGTAAAATCCCAATCTTTTTTCAAAATATTCATAAATAGATACAAGATTGAGGCGATAATATAGTGGTAATAGTATTGTAGCAGTTACAATAAATCCCAATGCATTACCGATTACGAACTGAAAATATTTAAACTGTTCTCCACTCGGAGCCCCGACTTCACCAGGTACTGAAATAAAGGTTACACCCGACAGGGCAGTACCAATCATTCCAAAAGCGACAAGATACCACTTTGAATTTTTATTTGCCTGAAAAAAAGCTGCATTACTACTGTCTTTTCTACTAACCCAACGGGAAATACCTATTAATACTCCGAAATAAATAATCAGGATCGATAAAATAAGAATTGGAGACATATGTTTAAAATATTAAGCGTTCAAAAATAACGAAATAAAAATGTATCCTGCTTTTTAGATAACATTTTTTATCTTTGCTTTATGGATTTTCCTTCGAAATTATTAGAAAACGCAGTCAATGAAGTGGCACAATTACCAGGTATTGGTAAGCGTACAGCATTGCGTCTGGTTTTATTTTTATTGCAACAGCCTTCAGATCAGACTATGGCTTTGAGTAATTCTTTACTGGCATTGCGCAATGATATTAAATATTGCAGAAGCTGTCATACCATCTCAGACAATGAATTGTGTGAGATATGTAGTAACCCATCTCGAGATCATGCAACTATTTGTGTGGTAGAAGATATCAGAGATGTCATGGCGTTGGAAAATACACAATTATACAAGGGCATTTATCATGTATTGGGAGGCAAAATTTCTCCTATAGATGGTATCGGACCAGGTCAGTTAAACATTAAAAGTCTTGTAGAAAAAGTCAGAAACAGCAAGGTAAATGAACTTATTTTTGCCTTGAGTTCTACTATGGAAGGTGATACGACAAATTTTTATATTTACAGACAAATAAAAGATTGTGAGATTATTACATCTACTATTGCAAGAGGTATTGCTGTCGGGGATGAATTGCAATATGCAGATGAGGTAACGTTAGGAAGAAGTTTGCTGCATAGGGTTCCTTTTGATAAGGAATTTAAAGACTTGTAATTTTTCTGAGAGCAACAATTTAGCACGTTGTTTTAATTGACTATTTTTCTTCTCGGCAGATTAACCCAAAAGTATTGATCTTTAAACAGGCATCCTAGATGCATTTCGGGGGTCAATGTGTTTTTTCCATCTTATTAAAACAAAAAACTTGGAGCTTTTTGTAACATGCCCTTTAAACAAAGTTGTTGACCAAACTGCCGATCAGAAAAAGAGTAATTATCCATTTATTATTAGTGAATCAGTTCATATTTTTTCGATTTTTTAGGATCAAAATGAAAAAGATTCAGATACTTCCATGTAAGTATTGTTAAAAAGGGTATTACAAATATGGAATTGTTTTTAAATTAAAAAGATTAATATAGCCCAAAGTGGCTAATAAAGAGTAGTTTACAAGAGTGGGAAATCCAATCGGTAACGATTTAGTAATGGTGCTTACTGCACTCGCTTTCATCTGATTACCTTGTAAATCAATACTGCAAATATAAAAAAATAAAGGGTAAAGTACATAGGTGCTTTACCCTTTTTTTCTTTCCTCTCATACAAAAATTATGAAAAAAAATTCCCCCACTGTGGGGAACCTGTGATATTTATTCCAGTATATTTTCCAAATTTTGGTTCATCATCAATAGATGTAATTCCGAAACAGATAGTGATAACTTTTAAAAGACTAAGCTATGGAAATCCTGTTGAGTAAAATATTATCGCAAATAAGGTATCAAGAAGATAAACTCGCTTCCGATTTGATGCCAACGGCGGAAAAGGCGTATCAAATGACCTTATTCCTGAATGAAATGCTTCTTAAAGTAAAAGCCAAGATTGTGCAAAGTGGGTTTAAGAACGAACAGCAGGAAATTAACTTTTTTAAGAACATCAAACCCCAAATCTTAGGAAAGCTCATCTACTACAATAAAGTATTTCGATTTGAAACGACCTGTCCGGTCAGCACAGGGAAAATACATCAGAGTTATTACGAGAATGAATTAAAATCTCTCAAATCAGAATATAAGGAGAGTATTTGCAATACCTATTTTTACAGGTACTACCGTGCAGGAAGAACAGACCGTGACCACAGCTATTTTATGCTCGGAAAAATTAATTACCACGATGGTTTAAATAGCGGAGTTTTTGAAATAGACCTTAGCTTTTCCACTTATTACGATAACAAAATAGCCCATATTATTGCCAATGAACTACTCTATACTTATTTGCTAAACAAAATCAATCCCGAAGAAAATCCTGACTTCGTTTTACTAAATGACGATGTGAATAAGGATATTTCGTGGACTAATTCGCAAAACGCACTTATCGAACTGATATATGCCCTGTATGCTTCCAGTTCTATCTCACACGGAAGTATCGGTATCAGAAAACTGGCTTTGATTTTTCAAATCCTGTTCCGAACTCCTGTAAATGATATACATCACGCTTTCCACAGAATGAAAACCCGTGCAGGTTCCCGAACGGCATTTTTAGACCAGCTTAAAGTTTCATTGGAAGAATATATGGATAAAGACCTTTGACTATTAAAAGGCATTGGTTCAAAGCAGTACATTTATGTGTACTGCTTTTTTTTACCCATATCTGCCAATTGGCAAATGAAGGCAAAATAACGTAGTTAATAATTCAAAAGCCCTCGAAACCCTTATTAAACAAGGGTTTTTCCCGATTGCAAAAATTTTCAAAAAACCGTCAAACCAATTGGCAGACATTGGCAGACAAACTTTGCCACCCTTAGCAATTTTGCATTGTGAACATTAATAGCAATGCAATGAAAATAATCACTATCGAAGAAGAAGCGTGGCAACAGCTCAACAGCCGTATCAATGCGATTGCCGATTATCTCAAAAGGTTAAATGATACAAGCTACGATGACTTGTGGCTGAACAACCACGAGGTATGCCAATACCTGCACATCAGCGAAAAGACTTTGTGGCGTATGCGTACCAAAGGCGAAATAGCTTATTCAAAACTTTACGGGCAATACTTCTATACGATTGGAGCAATCAAGGATATGCTCAATGCCAATGCTATACAAAGCAATGATGAATTTGTACAGGAGCTTATGGCAAAAGGCAAAAGCTATATCAAGAAAGGTAGAAAGCTGAAATCAGGTAAATCTTAAAACGTGCGGTTATGAACATTGACAGAATGGAATTTTTGGCGTGGATGGAACGCCTAATGGAACGCCTCGATATGCTGGGCGACAATATAGACAGCTTACAAAAGAAACGCAACAGCATTGACGGAGAGGAATTGCTCGACAATCAGGATTTACTGCAAATGCTGAAAATCAGCAACCGTTCCCTGCAACGGTATCGCTCCATCGGCAAGTTGCCCTATTACACCATAAGTGGCAAACTGTATTACAAACTGTCTGACGTGCATCAGTTCATCAGGGAAAGTTTTAATCCGCCTTTACCCAAACTGAACGCCAATGGATGACAAACACTGCCTTTGACTGCCATATCAGGCAAGTGAGCAAACGCTTCATATACATTCGGCATTTGAACTTTAAAATATTCAGATTATGAGCGAAGAAACAGAAAACAAACAGCAAACTCCCGAACAGTTATCGGATATATTACTGGTATTGGATAAGCAAAAGAATAAAATACAGGCGGTTACCGGCATAGACGAAAACGGCAAATTGAAGACTACTGACCCCACAAAGGAAAACCAAAGCCAGTTTATGCGTGTGGATAAGCACGGCGATTTGTTCTCCAACTTCTTCTCTAACTTTTGGAGGCAGTTAAAAAATCCGACCAATTTTTCATTCTTCAAAGTATCGGCTGATGAAGCCGTAGATAAGGCTAAGGAAATGCAAAAGCAGGTAGATAATCCTACACCCGAAGGCGAAAAGGAAATGAAAAAGAACGAGGTAAAAGCCGAACCCGAAAATGAACAAAAACAAGAAAATAAAAATGATATGGCAACAACACAGACAACACCGGATACCAGCGAATACCGCTACAAGCCGGAACAGATTGATTGGGAAACAATGAACAATCTCGGAATAGGCAAAGAACGCCTTGAAAAAATGAACCTTTTAGACCCGTTGCTAAGAGGTTACAAGACCAATGACCTTGTACCTGTAAGCGTAAACCTCGGCGGGGCTATTGTTCGCACAGATGCCCGTTTGTCTTTACAGACTGCACCGGACGGAACCGTAGTGGCAGCGATACACGGTATCAGGAAAGAGCCTAACCTGAACTTTGAGTTTTTCGGACACAAGTTTACCGATGAGGATAAGAAAAACCTGCTCGAAACGGGGAATATGGGTCGTGTGGTTGACTTGACCAATTCCAAGACAGGCGAATTGATGCCGTCAATTATCAGCGTGGACAGGCTAACCAATGAGCTGATTGCCCTGAAGACCGAATTTGTCAAAATTCCCGATGAGATTAAGGGTGTAAAATTGAACGATGAGCAAAAACAAACCTTGATGGAAGGCAAATCGCTTTATTTGGAAGGAATGATTTCTAAAAAGGGCGATGAGTTTAGTGCCAATGTACAGTTTAATGCGGATAAAAGATATGTTGAGTTTCTGTTTGATAGAAGTAACAATAATCAGCAAACACAAGAAAACCGGCAGAACAATCAGCAAAGCCAACCGCAGGAAGCTCCGAGAACTTTTAGAGGTAAGGAACTTGATGATGAACAATACAATAAGTTCAAAGCTGGACAAACTGTTTATATAGATGGTCTGATAGATAAAAAAGGACAAAAATATCAGGGCTACATCACGCTCAACAAAGAAACTGGCAAAACAGATTTCTCGTTCCAAAATCCCGACAAGCTCAAAGCCCAAGCGAAACCAACCGAAGCCCACAAAACGCAGACTGCGGTTAATTCCGAGGGAAAAACCAACGAAGCAACCAAGAATATCAAAGAGCCTTTGAAATCGGGGCAGCAAACACCCAAAAATGAAAAACAGCAGGAACAACAGAACAAACCCAAAGCACCTGCAAAATCCAAAGGCGTAAAAAGATAGTGAATAATGAAAACAATTATTGCAGAAAAACCAAGCGTAGCAAGGGAAATAGCCGGACTTGTGGGAGCATCCGATAAAAAGGACGGCTACCTTACGGGTAACGGCTATTTTGTTACGTGGGCATTCGGACATCTGATAGGATTGGGAATGCCCGAAGATTACGGCATTTCGGGGTTTGACAAAGCATCCTTGCCGATACTTCCAAACCCTTTTATGCTGACCGTTCGCAAAGTCAAAAAAGACAAAGGCTATCAAGCCGATGCTGGTGCATTGAAACAGCTAAAAGTGATTGAAAAACTGTTTAACCAAAGTGAAAGCCTCATCGTGGCAACCGATGCAGGTCGTGAGGGCGAACTCATCTTTCGGTACATTTATGAGTATCTGAAATGCTGTAAGCCCTTTAAACGGCTTTGGATAAGCTCGCTGACCGAAAAAGCCATTAAACAGGGCTTTGACAACCTAAAAGACGGAAAGGAATTTGACGGATTATATCAGGCGGCACAAGGCAGAAGCCGTGCCGATTGGCTCGTAGGCATCAATGCTACACAGGCATTGAGCATTGCCGCAGGCAACGGTATTTATTCGCTCGGAAGAGTGCAAACGCCTACACTGGCTTTGATTTGCAAACGGTATATAGATAACAAGAATTTCGCCGTACAGAAATATTGGCAGATACAATTATCCCACTCCAAAGAGCAAATTGATTTTAAAAGTATTTCTGCTACCAAATGGCAGGATAAAAAGCTGGCAGATGATACATTAAAATCTATTGAAAGGAATGGTAATACTGTAACAGTTACTTCCGTAGAAAATAAGAATATAACGGAGCAGCCGCCTTTGCTTTTTGACCTCACAGGCTTGCAAAAGGAAGCCAACAAAAAGCTGAACCTCTCTGCTGAAAAAACTTTGAATATTGCTCAAAGCCTGTACGAAAAGAAATTCATTACCTATCCACGTACCGGGAGCAAATACATCCCCGAAGATATGTGGGCTGAAATTCCCAACCTCGTGAGGGCATTGCAGAACAGGGAAACCTGCAAAGCTGCTTTATCCAAAATTAAATGGGGGCGTTTCAATAAGCGTATTGTAAATGATTTGCGTGTTACCGACCACCACGGATTGTTGATTACAGATAAAGTCCCGTCCGTTTTGAGTGCAGACGAAAATGCGGTGTATGATATGATTGCCTTTCGCCTGCTCGAAGCCATTTCGCAAGCCTGCATCAAAGAAATAACCGATGTTTCCTTACAGGCAATGCACTATGATTTCACCGTAAAAGGCTGTAAAATTTTGGAAGCAGGCTGGCGTATGATTAAGGGTAATTTTTCGGAAGATGATGCAGAACCTATACAGGATTTGCCCGAATTGAAAAAAGGCGATGAACTTAAAATAAAAGAAGCTGCCATTCTCGAAAAGAAAACCAAACCTCCTGTGCTTTATACCGAAGCTGGGCTTTTGTCGGCTATGGAAACCGCAGGTAAGGAAATCGAAAACGAAGAAGAACGGAAAGCCCTGCAAAACATCGGTATCGGTACTCCGGCTACAAGAGCCGCCATTATCGAAACACTGTTTACCCGTAACTATATCCAACGAGAAAAAAAATCTTTAATACCAACCGAAAAAGGATTGCAGGTTTACGAATTGGTTAAAGACCGAAAAATTGCGGACGTGGCTATGACCGCAGAATGGGAACTCGCTTTGCAGAAAATTGAGAACAACGAAGCGAATGCCGGAAGTTTTCAAAAGGAAACGGAAACCTTTGCAAAGTCCATTACCGATGAATTGCTGCAAACCTCCATTGCTCAAAACAGCCTCCCTAAATTGGTTTGTCCGAAATGTAAAAGCCAACAGCTTATTATCCGTGATAAGATTGTTAAATGCTCCGATGAAGTTTGCGGCTGGATACAGTTTCGCAATGTGTGCGAAGTGCAAATCAGTATTTCCGATATTGAAAACCTTGTGAATAAAGGGAAAACCAATCTTATCAAAGGAATGAAAAGCAAGGCAGGAAAGAAATTCGATGCTTATATCGTATTGGATGCCGATTGCAAAACCTCTTTTGAGTTTGATAATAAAAAGCCAAAAAGATAATGACCGATATTACCATATCCCAAAAGGAAATAGCACCGCTTATCCATACCATTAGGGATAAGCAAGTTATTCTTGATGCTGATTTAGCAATGCTCTATCAGGTAGAAACAAAAGCCCTAAACAGGGTTGTAAAGAGAAACCAAAACCGCTTTCCCGAAACTTTTTGCTTTCAGCTTAGCGAACAGGAAGTAAAATCTTTGAAGTACCAATTTGGCACTTCAAACGTTGGACGGGGCGGGAGGCGTACGCTACCCTTTGCATTTTGTGAGCAAGGAGTGGCAATGATGTCCGCATTGTTGCGAAGTGATATAGCGGTAAAGGTCAGCATTGAGATTATGAATGCCTTTGTAGAAATGCGGAAAATGCTTATCAGCAATGCTTCGCTGTTTCATCGTTTGAATAATATAGAACTGAAACAACTACAAGCCGACCAAAAATTTGAGGAAATCTTTAAGGCATTGGAAAGCGACAAGCTCCACAGCGAAAATGGCATCTTCTACAACGGTCAGGTTTTCGATGCTTACGCCTTTGTGTCGGATATTGTACGAAGTGCCAAAAGCTCCATTATCCTGCTGGATAACTACGTGGACGATACAGTGCTGACTTTGCTGGGCAAGCGCAAGGAAAATGTAACCGCTACAATCTATACCAAAACTATCAGCAATCAGCTACGGCTGGATGTACAACGGTACAACAGCCAGTATGCTCCGATTGAAATTGAGGTTTTCTCCGATGCTCACGACCGCTTTTTGATTATTGATAATGCAGAACTATACCACATCGGGGCATCTCTCAAAGACCTGGGCAAAAAATGGTTTGCCTTTTCGAGAATGGATATTGAGGTCGGCAGGATGCTCCAAATTCTAAACAATCCATAAAATGAACCTCTGAATTTTCAGAGGTTTTTTATTGCTCATTGCGACAAATCCTGCCACACAAAGCCAAACCCTGCCACTTCTTCAAAGGCACTTATCTACCGCTATAATTTTAGGCTTCAAGCAAAATTCTAAACAAAATTATAGTATGAGTACACAGCAAAAAGACTTGTCGTATTACAGATTACGACTACAAGAACATCTTAATTCAGGCTTTCCTGAAAAAGCCAGCGACCACAAATTTATCGACCAGCGTTCTTCGTGGGCTGCCAATGCTTACGAGGGTGCTTTCAGTTCGGGAAACGCTATTGAGCAGTGCAACGAAATAGCCAATTACATTCTCTTTGAGGGCTTACATTTTTCAAGGTTCGATACCATTTTTCAGGTGGTCTGCAATGAGTTCGATACCCTAATGGCAGACGAGGAACTTCGACCATTTGCCCTGAAAATGTTCCGTGTTTGCGAGCCTGTTTTTGCCAAATATAAACTGACCGATGATTTCGCCTACGGTTATGAGTTTGATGTACTCTACACCGAAATAACGGGAACCATCGCAATATGGATAACCGAAAATGGGCTTCAGTAAAAAGCAACATCTCCAACAGAATATTGATGCCCTGCGAATTGCTTTTAAACTGGAAAAGGAGAACCGACAAGCCACCGTAGGCGAAAGACTGCTAATGATGCAATACAGCGGATTTGGCGGTCTTAAATTCGTTCTGAACCCCGTTGAATATGAGATGGACATCAACAATTGGAGAAAGACCGAACACGACCTTTTCTCTATTACGCAGGAGCTGCATCAGGTTTTAAAAGAAAATGCCACAGACGAAAAGCAATACAAACGATTTGTGGACAGTATGCGAAGCTCCGTACTCACAGCATTCTACACACCGCCGGAGGTTATAGATGCCGTTTCTTCCGTATTGCGTGATAGCGGTTTGAAGATTGATAAATTCCTCGAACCCTCCGCAGGTATCGGCTCATTTATACAATCCTTTTCGGAAAATCAAAAAGCCAATGTTACTGCTTACGAAAAAGATTTGCTAACGGGCAAAATCCTAAAGCAGCTTTATCCCGCAAATAATATCCGCATAAGCGGTTTTGAGGAAATCCCCGAAAAGGAACAAAGCAGTTACGATGTTGTTGCCAGCAATATCCCGTTCGGTGATACCTCTGTATTTGACCTTTCATACTCCCGAAGTAGAAACCCCGCAAAGGAGCAAGCTGCCCGAAGCATTCATAACTATTTCTTTTTGAAAGGAAATGATATGCTCCGAGAAGGTGGTTTGCAGGCTTTCATTACCTCACAGGGGATTTTGAACAGCCCGAATAATGAGCCGATACGCAGGGCATTAATGGAAAACAACAATTTGGTTTCAGCTATCCGCTTACCCAACAATCTGTTTACAGATTATGCAGGTACAGAGGTTGGCTCTGACCTGATAATCCTGCAAAAGAATACAGCAAAACCAAATTTGACCGAAGCGGAAGAATTGTTTTGCCAAAGCAACAAAACAGGATATGGTACACCCAGCAATGCTTTATTTGAGGACGGTACAAGAATTATACATACGCATTGGAAAGTAGATACTGACCCTTACGGGCAACCTGCATTAATCTATACACACAAAGACGGCGTTGAGGGCATTGCAAATGCCCTCAAAGAGATGCTTTCCGAAGATTTTGGTAACCACCTGAATTTGTCTTTATACAAAGGCGAACAACACGATGAACCTTTTATACAAATTCCAACGCCGGTAATTCCGCCTCCCATTGTTGAGCGTGAAATCATTCAGCCCCAGCAACAGCTTTTTACGACACCTGTGATAAGACAGGAAAGTCCGCAGGAATTAAAACAGCTAAGCATTTTCGACCTATTTGAAAATACAGGTGAAACTGTGGCTGTCCTTGCTCCGCCAAAAAAAGCAACATCAGCCAAAAGACAGACCAGCCAGAGAAAACGAATGCCTATCAGTCGCCAGCCCGACCTGTTCAGTTCTGCAATGCAGCAACCTTACACGCTTCCTGTTTCAAATGGCAATAAAACATTTAATGGCAAAGAACAGGAAGTAATCGGCGATTTGTTTTCGCAACAAAACGGGAATGGCCAAGCTGATAAGCCAGCCATTCCCGTAGCCGTTCTTGCCGCCATTCCCGAACCTGCGCCGTTTAGTAACGAACTGCAATCGTTCCACCGAAACGATTGCCTTGTGGTAGATAATGGCTGGGTGGGTTATCTGCAAAGTGTAGATACCGCAGACGGTACGGCTGTCTTCCACCCGTTGCAATTACCTCCTACGCAAAAAGCAAGAGCCGAAGCGTATATACAGGTACGTGATGTTTACCAACAGCTTTATACCAAAGAAGCACAGCACCAAACTGAACACAAAGAAGAAAGGGAAAACCTTAACCGATTGTACGATGCCTTTATCAAAAGGTATGGCAATCTGAATAGCGCCGATAATATCAAGCTCATTAAAACGGACAGTGCCGGAAAGGAAATGCCTTATCTGGAGCGTGTGGTGGGCGGCGTGGTACACAAAGCGGATATATTCAGCCGTCCGGTCAGCTTTTCCATCACAACATTAGCTACCGACAATCCCGATGAAGCGTTGGCGGCATCGCTGAACAAATACGGAAGTGTGGATTTGGACTATATGTCCGAAGTGAGCAATATGACTGCCGATGTGCTGAAAGAAGCCTTACACGGCAGGATTTTCTATAACCCTTTGCAACAGGAATATGAAATCGCCGAACGCTGGATTGCAGGTAACGTGGTAGAAAAAGCGGCGGATGTAAGAAACTACCTCGAAAACAATCCCGATGATGCCCAAGCCAAAGAAAGCCTTACTGCTTTGGAAGAAGCCCGCCCAAGACGAATTGAATTTGAAGAGCTGGACTTTAACCTCGGCGAACGCTGGATACCGACTGGCGTTTATGCCCGTTTTGCTTCGCATCTTTTCGATACGGATGTGCGTGTACATTATTCCGAAAGCTCCGATGACTTTTCTGTAACCTGTGGACAGAAGAATGTGCATATATGGGACAAATATGCTGTTAAGGCAGAGAGCAGAACGTTTGACGGGATTAACCTGCTGAGGCACGCCCTTGTCAATACTACGCCTGATATTACCAAGAAAATCACAATAGATGATAAGGAAGTAAAGGTTAGGGATATGGAAGCCATTCAAATGGCAAACACCAAGATTGACGAAATCCGAACTGCCTTTACAGAGTGGCTCCACGCCCAAAACAATGAGTTTAAAAACAGGCTGACCGACCAATACAATGATACCTTTAACTGTTTCGTCCGACCGAATTATAACGGAACACATCAGGAGTTTCCGGGATTAGACCGCAAGGGGTTAAAAATCCAAGACCTGTATGATAGCCAAAAGGACACCGTTTGGATGATTAAGCTCAACAACGGTGCTATCTGCGACCACGAAGTAGGTGCAGGAAAAACGCTGGTAATGTGTACGGCAGCACAGGAAATGAAGCGGTTGGGGCTGGCTCACAAACCAATGATTATCGGGCTGAAAGCGAACGTACCCGAAATTGCCGAAGCATATAGAACCGCCTATCCGCACGCTAAAATACTCTATCCGGGCATTGACGATTTTACGCCTAAAAAACGCTTGCGGATTTTTGGTGATATTAAAAACAACGATTGGGATTGCGTGATACTCACACACGACCAATTTTCTATGATACCGCAATCGCCCGAAATGCAAAAGGAAATTCTCGAAATAGAACTGGACAGTGTGGAGCGTAACCTCGATGTGCTGCAATCGCAAGGAAATGAAGTTACCAGAGGGATGCTTGCCGGAGCGATAAAGCAAAAAGAAAATCTCGAAGTAAAGCTGAAAACCCTGCAACACGATATTGAGAACCGTAAAGATGATGTGGTGGACTTCAAAATGATGGGCATAGACCATTTGTTTGTGGATGAAAGCCACCAGTTTAAAAACCTCATTTTTAATACACGCCATTCAAGGGTTGCCGGATTGGGAAATATGGACGGAAGCCTAAAGGCTTTGAACCTGCTCTTTGCCATTCGCACTATCCAAGACCGTATTGATGCGGATATGGGTGCTACTTTTCTTTCGGGTACAACCATCAGCAATTCACTGACAGAGTTGTATCTGCTGTTTAAATACCTACGCCCAAGAGCATTGGCAAAGCAAGGCATTCATTCTTTTGATGCGTGGGCGGCTATTTACGCCCGTAAGACCACCGATTATGAATTTTCGGTGGCTAATAATATCGTGGCGAAAGAACGTTTCCGCTATTTTATCAAAGTACCGGAACTGGCTCAATTCTATTCCGAAATCACGGATTACCGTACAGCGAAAGATATTGGAATTGACCGCCCCGAAAAGAATGAGGTGTTATACAACATACCGCCAACTCCCGACCAGGAAGCATTTATCCAAAGCCTGATGCAGTTTGCCAAAACGGGCAATGCCACTTTATTAGGAAGAGAGCCGCTTTCTCAACGGGAAGAAAAAGCAAAAATGCTGATTGCTACGGACTACGCCCGTAAAATGTCGTTGGATATGCGAATGGTAAGCGATATTTATGAAGACCACCCCGACAACAAGGCTTCTCATTGTGCCGCTAACATTGCGAAGTATTACCACCAATACAATGCGCAAAAAGGAACGCAGTTCATTTTCTCGGATTTAGGTACTTATAAACCGGGTGAATGGAATGTATATTCTGAAATTAAACGCAAGCTCGTGGAAGACCACAACATACCTCCACACGAAGTCCGGTTTATACAGGAAGCTAAGAATGATAAGCAGCGTAAGGAACTTATCAAAGGAATGAACGAGGGCAAAATCCGTGTGCTGTTCGGTTCAACAAGTATGCTCGGCACTGGCGTAAACGCACAGAAAAGAGCCGTTGCCGTACACCATTTGGATACACCGTGGCGACCGAGCGACCTTGCCCAAAGGGACGGGCGGGCTATCCGAAAAGGCAATGAAATTGCAAAGCATTTTGCGGACAACAAAGTACAAGTAATTATCTATGCCGTAGAAAAATCACTGGACAGCTATAAGTTCAACCTGCTATTCAACAAACAGCTTTTTATCGACCAGCTAAAGAATAATAATCTCGGTAAGCGTACCCTTGACGAGGGTAGTATGGACGAAAAATCGGGTATGAACTTCTCGGAATATGTAGCAATTCTCTCAGGAAATACCGACTTGCTGGATAAAGCCAAAATAGAAAAGCAGATTGCCGGACTGGAAAGCGAAAAGCAGGCTTACAGTCGTTCTAAATACAGTGCCAAATATAAATTGGAAGACTATACAGCCGAACTTGACAAAGCCCAATCACGCTTTGACCGTATGAGCCTTGATTGGGGAAACTTAGAGCAACGGTTACAAAAACGGCAGGACGGTACGGTTGTAAATGCTCTTGTGCTGGACGGTTTATCGCCGAATGCCGATGTAAAACAGACGGGTGCAAAACTTAACCAGCTTGCGGACAAAGCACGTACAGGAGGCGATTATGAAGAAATCGGTAGCCTGTATGGTTTTCAGCTATTGGTAAAAACCGAAGTTTCCCAAAAAGAGGGCGTGGATATTCGTGTGAACCGATTTTTTGTACAGGGCGAGGGCAATATCAAATACACGTTCAATAACGGTGTTATGGCAAAAGACCCCGAAACGGCATCACTGAATTTTTTAAGGGCTTTGGAAAAGCTGCCTGTCTATATTAAAAAGGAACAGGAGAATATTGCCGAGTTCCAAAAAGATTTGCCTGTGCTTCAGGAAGTGGTTAACGGTACGTGGTCTAAAGAAACCCGTTTAAGCGAACTTAAAACTGAACTGGCTGCCGTAGAAAGGAAAATACAGCTTTCCATAGAACCTGTTAAACAAGTAGAAGAACCTGCGGAACAAACTGAAAAAAAGCAGCAAGCTCCAAAGGTGTCAGAAAGCATTATCAGAACTAAAGGTATCCATTTGCCACGAGGCGTACTATGAAAAGAAAACGGGGATCTGCAAGTCCCCGTTCCTTTTTTATCAATTTCTAATATTCATCTTCTTCCAGCTCATCCATCCGTTTTATCAGCGCATCACGCAGGCTGTCAAGAAACTTCGTCCGGTTTATTTTTCGGGCTTTCAGCTCCATAAATGTATGGTAAAAGTCGCCTAAATCAACATTAAAGATGCTTTCAAATGTTTTGGCGATTACTTTAATATCCGTATTGTCAAATACACCCTGAGCGTGAAGGGCATATATCAATTCTGTCAATGCAGTTTTACTGCCTCGCCAATTTAAGTTAGGTAATTCTATTGATTTGCTTTTATGTATCGGGCTGTGAAGCTGGTCTTCAAGATATACTTGTATCAGGTCATTGGCGATGATTTTTGCAGCCTTATAATCGTGGGAAGTGGAAAAATTATGGTCCGCTTCAAAATAATAGGTGTCCAGACTTAGTTTAATGTCATACTTTCCCCGTACAAATAGCTTATCATCTATAAAAGTATTATTGGTTCTGTAATATTTATAAAATTCGAGGTTATTGTCAAAATATCTTTTGAGTTTTTCCAATTCATCATTATAGTATTTCTTCACTGCCTTACCGCCATAAGGTTTCTTTGTTTCGATTTTATAGATAGCGTTATAATAGATGAGCTTTGAAACAATAGCGGGCTTTTGATGCTTGAAAAAACGAATTTCTTCCTCTACATTTTTAAATCCTCTGTTCAATACATATTCTTTCACATTAGACAGGCATTTGATGATAAGTTTTATTATCACTTCAATCTGTTGTATGGAGCAATCCGTTTCAGTTTCTAATTCTTTGATTGCGGCTTCCAGATTATTCAACGTTTCGTTATAAAATTTATCCATCCTGTTTATTTTGAAATTTCTATTGGACACCTACATTGAATTAGTTGATGTCATTACATAGGGTTAGCTAATCGGTCAAAGTGCCTTTTTACGATTTCCTTTCGATGATTTAAAGGTTAAAACAGCAATTACCGCCAAAGCCAACGTAAGCATACCTCCATACAAGAACTCTTTTTCGGGAAACCGTGTGCCTAAAAAACCTGCTATCGGGTATGCTATTGCCCACCACAAATGAGAAAACGCAAAGTGAGAACCGTACACCTTACCTTGATTTTCTGATGCAATGTTTTCGCCTATTAATGTTTCTGACGGCATATCGGCAAGCGTTTGACCTATACCTGCCAAAACCCATAAGAACAGCAAGCCGTTGTACGGAACAAAATTGGCAAAGCTGATAGCTAAACCTATCAGGACAGCCCCGCTTATCAGCGATATGCTCCGTGTTTTGGTTTTATCAAGGCTGCCTAACAGAAAAGCCGTGATAGCTGCGCCTACTCCGAAAATTGCCATTATCCAGCCGTAATGCTTATCATCTAAAGCTAAAGATGTTTTTACCAAACCAACGGTATTTACCAATACCATAGCTCCGGCAATAGCAGATATAAATTCAATACTTAAAGAGAACCTTAAAATCTTGTTTCCAAACAATAAGCGAATACCTTTTATTACTTCGCTCCACGTATTGCCGGGCGGTGTACTATCGGTATTCACTCCTTTTTGCAGTGCTGCCACCGGTATAGTCAATATCAGTAGTATGGCAATGAATAATGTTGCTCCATTGACAAAGAAAATCTGCTTGGCTCCTAACCATACCGCAAATATCCCCGCCAATGCAGGACCAAATACGCTTAACAACTGAAAAGTTGCCATTGATAAGCCGTTGGCTTCCCTGTATATTTCTTTGTCTACTATCTGTGGGATAATAGCCCTGTATGTTGGCGTGAAGAATGCAGCGAATACGTTCAATGCAAATATCAACCCATACACCTGCCACTCGGCATTTACAAACGGCAGCATACACACAATTGCCATTCTTGCCAGTTGCGTTATCAGCAATATGTTTTTTCGCTTTAATTTTTCAGACACTACGCCTGCAAAGGGCGAAAAAATGATATACGCCGTTACCCGCAAAGTGAGAGCCGATGCCAATATAGCTGCCGCATTATCGGGGCTGATTTCATAGGTAAGCAATGCCAATCCTAACCACGTAAAGGCATCCCCGAACAAACTTGCGATTTGGGCAAAATAAAGCCTTGCGAAAGTCGAGTTCCGTAATGTTTTAAATGGTTCTGTAAACGCTTTTTTTAATAATTGTAATTCCATTTTACATTTTTAAATTATTCTTATTAAGCGGATAAGCACCGCCGTCAGACGGTGCTTTTTTCTATCCGCTTCGTTATGGTTTCTTAAAAATTCATTATCAGTTTCACACTGATATTACGTCCCATATTGAAAACGCCCATTCTTCCCGTTGCCGGATTTTCAGGAGCATATTTCAGTCTGCTTAAATGACTTTGATAAGCCACATCAGCAAGATTTTCTCCACTAATGAACAAAGACATAAAGTCGCTCCGGTTGAACGCCTTAATATTTGTTCCGATACCTGCACTCAATAAAGTGTATGCGGGTGTTGCTGTTTCTGTTCCGTAAGCACTGAAAAACTTATCCTGCTGAAAGAAGTGGTTAATCCCAAATTTGATGTAAGCGTTGGAAAACGTTCTATTTACATTCCTTAATTCGGCTTTGATTTCGCCCCTGTATCTCGGGGCTGGGATAAACGGCAAGTATTTCGAGCTTTCGGGTTGGCTGCTTTGGGTAGCCTGTACATACGAAAATGAGTTTTCCAAATGCAGCCATTCTATCGGTTGCGGGTGTATGTCCAAATAAATTTCGCCACCAACTAAGGTAGCGTTGCCCGCTGTATATTGAAAGGCTGGCGCACCATCAACAGGGTCGGGAATAATTTCCGTTCCGTCTTCCGCAACAAGTTTTTCGAGATAGATATAATTTTGAATGAAGTTTACAAATGGCGTAAGCTCCAACGTAATGTGTTTGGAGTTCAGAAAATAGGCAACATCTATCTGGTGACTGATTTCTGATTTTAAATCAGGTGTTCCGAACAGATAACGAAACGTTCCCTCGTGTCTTCCGTTCGCTGACAGTTCCGTACTGTTCGGCGCTCTGAAACCTCTCGATACATTGAATTTTAACGTAGAATTTTTATCGACTTGATAAGACAATCCTAAGCTACCGGAAACGCCATTGTAGTTTTTATTAAAGGCACTGAACTTTAATTCCGCATCGGGGTCTGTACTTTGCACAGGCTCTTCGTCTTCATTAAGATAGAGTTCTTTTGAGTTCATAGACCTGTTGTCAAATCTAAGTCCTCCGGCTAAAGTGAGTTTGCCAAAAGTTTTCTGTGTAAAAAGAAATGCTCCGGCATCAAACAGATTATAGGCAGGTATCAAAAATTCTTCCCCTCTGTTGGTGTTGGATTGCCACATACCACCGATACCAACCGAAGTTTCCCAGCCTCTTGATTTTTCAAAATTATACCGCACATTATAATTAAGTGTGTTCAAATCAAAGAACAATGCCGGTTCATTGGGAGCGGCGGGGTTTTCATACTCTCTTCGTTTATTGTTCTGAAAACCGAAATCGGCATTAATTGTACCTTTATTCAATATGAAATAATTGTTGGAAGAAACGCCCAAATGGTTGATGGTCTGATGTGGAAAACCGACCTTATACCCTTTATAATCATTTCCGCTTGCAACTACTTCATCGCCATTGGCATTTTCATAGATAAATCTTCCTAACTCGTCCCTTTCGCCCTCTACAAGATTAAGCGTGTTGTTATAAGAGCTGACGGTGAGGTGCGAGTGTCCCCACCTTTTGTTTATTCCCAAGAACAAGCTGCCGTTAAGTTCCTTAAAACCCGAATTGAAGACTTTCCCATCGTAGGCATTTTGATAGTTGCCCGCAAATTTATTACTAAACCTGCCCAACCATTGTAAACCATCCTTATTGCCTGCATTGGAAAGGGAGTAGCCTATCAGGTTATTATTGCTTTGGTAATTCGTAGAAACCTGCGTTTTTATCTCACCTATTGGCAAGGCTTTAGGAGCAAGAAAGTTAAGCACTCCGGCAATACCGTCCGAGCCGTACATCAGGCTGCCGGGACCTTTCACTACTTCCACTCTGTCCACCGCATTCTCATCTATTTCAATACCGTGTTCATCTCCCCATTGCTGCCCTTCTTGACGAATACCGTTATTCAATGTAATCACCCTGTTGTATCCCAATCCTCTTATGGTAGGTTTTGAAATTCCCGTACCCGTTGTTATCTGGTTTACGCCCGGTATGTTTCTCAAACCGTCAATCAGGTTGGTAGCACTGTTTTGTTTTAAGGTGTTGCCGTCAACCGCTTTGACAATAACAGGGCTTAATCTTAGTTCTGTCGAGCGGGTTACACCTGTGATGATTAACTCGTTCAGCTCCGTAATGGCAGGACTTAATACAAAGTCCATAACCGTATCTTGTGCTATCGTTATTTTCTCGATTATTGGTTCATAACCTGTAAAACTTATCTCTAAAAGATATGTTCCCCGTTTCAGGTTTTTGATTTCATAATTACCGTTTACATCCGTTGTGGTTCCGGCTTTTAAATCAGCAATATAGACTGATACCCCGGCTAAATTTTTATTATTTTCCTGGTCTTTTACTGTACCGGAAATTCTGTTTTGTGCAAATATGTTTAAGGTTGCTGAAACAAAGGCAACCAATAGCAATACGCTTTTTAAATTCATAAATCTGATTTTTTAATTCTTATAATTTGAGCTGGATAAACAGACGCTCCGGCTGCTTACCTCTATAAAAAATCAAATTATTGGCGGACCTCTGTTTTGGGTTTCAGGAAGTGTGGCTTCGTAAAAATTTGCCTTATATAATGTATATTCCGAACGATGTTCAACATTAATGCAAACAAACTGTATAGCGGTAAAAAGATGAACAGATACACAATGATTGTCACAAAGAAAACACTTCTTTAATACTTTGCTAAGGTGGGCTTTATGTTCGCAGAAACTATTGCTGCCATCTGAATAGTAAACAGTTTTTTCACATTTGGTTGCTTTTTCAAATGCAATAATTTCATCGTGGTGGTGAAACATAAGTGCAGGGCTGTTGCCGAACAGGTATAACAGCAACAGAAAAAGTCCTGCAAATTTTATGTTTCTTTTATCTTTCAATTTTAGCTACGATATGGTTAAAAATGTTTTGGATTTTCCTGTAAACTCAACGGGTATCTACCAAAGACAATCCTGAAAATCGGTTGCCATATGTAACAATAAGCCCAGCGCAACAATCCTGACTATTTTGTTGCCGAACAGCAAGAGCAAGAAATACACTGCTATTGCATAATACGAATGCAGGTAGTGAAAGCCAACGCTGCATCTGTTCGGGTCGAATATCGGTTCTGCAAACAGGTGGTCTATATCAACAAGCATTGTTGCTAACAAAATTATCCAGACCATCTTCCATTCCTTTCTGAAAAACACGAAGGCAACCAATCCCGGAAAGAGAAGGTGCAAAGCGTAGTGGATAATATTTTGCAGTACGAATAAGGACATTTAGTTATTTTTCTTTGGTCGTTTTTTAGTCGGGTATGAAGCCTATTAATAGTTTATGTTGATTTGTTATGGAAATAAAGCCTTGCGGAAGTCTTATTCCACAAAGCCTTATTATTTCACCGCCAATTTTAGATGAAAAATTAGTGTTGATGTCCGTGTGCTTTGTCAGCAGCAGAAACCTCATTTTTAAATTTTCCAACCAACTTTTTGCCCTCATAGGTAATCGTAACGGTGCAATTCGTATGGATGCCATTTTTAGGCAATGCCACTGTCAATGCTCCATTTTTACCTGCGATAAGATTAGCTGTTGATTTACTGCCATTTTCAAAAGCAAATTCTACCGAGCCGGTAGCCGTTTTGGTTAACGTTTTAGCATTGGCATCCAGCACATAAAAAGTAAGCGCATTGTTGGCTTTTACCATTTCGATATGGTAGTTGTCAATATCTACCATTTTACCCCCGTGTGGAGCTGCACCGTGTCCGCTTTGAGCCATTGCAGGGCTAATTGCTAAAGTTGCAATAGCAACCACTAAAGCCATTCCGATTGATTTGATTTTTCTCATTTTTTTTGATTTTTAAAAAGTGAATAATTAAGAATTAAATTTTTACCCTAAGTAATTTGATTGAATTAAGAAACACCAGCGTATCAGGTAACAGGTGGATGATGGCTGCCTGCACCGGTCCTAAAACTCCCGTTAACACCAATGTGATACCTACAACGTGTACCACACCCACACCGCCGATGATATTTTCCTTAATTGTCCTGAATGCTTTTTTACTGATGGCTTTGGAACGGGCTATTTTTTCCAGCTTATCTTCCACCAATACAATATCAGCCGCTTCCATTGCAGCTTGTGTACCCACTATGCCCATAGAAATACCTACATTCGCCTGTACCAAAGCAGGTGCATCGTTAATGCCGTCACCAACCATTGCTACTTTTTCGCCTTTGGATTGTAGTTCCTGTATCGCCTTGATTTTGTCTTCAGGCAGCATATCTGCCCTGAATGATGTAATACCTAATTGTCCTGATACGTGTGCTGCCGTCTGTGGATTGTCGCCTGTGAGCATAATGATGTTTTCTACACCGCTTCTTTTCAATTCCTCAATCATTTCCTTTGCTCCCGGACGTATCGCATCTGACACATAAAACACAGATGCCGCATTGCCATCCACCGCCATATAGATAGCCGTATCGGTGAGGTTTTCGCTATTGACGGTTACGGAAATAGTATGGTCGTCCATCAGCGTTTTGTTACCTATCAGCACTTTTTTATTGTTGATGGTAGCACTGATACCTTTCCCTTTGAATACCTCAAAATCCGTAGGCTCTGATAACGAAGCACCCATATTGTCCGCATACATCAGTATAGCATTGGCAAGGGGGTGGCTGGAACGGTTTTCCGCTGATGCCGCTAATTGCACCAATTCTTTTTCAGTAAAGCTGTCATCGAGTATTTCAACTCTGTTTACGGTAGGCTTACCTATGGTCAATGTGCCTGTTTTGTCAAAAACAATGGTTTTTATCTTCGCCAATTCTTCCAAAAACTTACCGCCTTTTACAAGTATTCCTTCTCTTGCGGCTCTTGCTATGGCAGAAATGGTTACTAAAGGCGTAGCTAAGCCTAATTCGGCAGGCGAAGTGAAAATAAGCAGGGCTATCACGAGCTTTACATCTTTAGTTAGTAGGTAAACACCCAATACAAAAACGAAAACAACGGGTATCAGCCACGCCGCTACCTTATCCGTTAATTTTTCAATAGGGGCTTTACTGCTTTCTGCTTCTTCTACCAAAGCGATAATGCGTGAAAACACCGTATCTTTTCCCGCTTTGGTCATTTCTACGTCCAAAGCCCCTAACTCCAGTATTGTACCTGCAAATACTTCTGTACCGGAATTTTTTTCTACGGGTACGCTTTCTCCTGTTATGGGGGCTTGGTTTACAGACCCCGAACCCGCCACTATCTTACCGTCAACGGGTATTTTTTCGCCAGCCTTTACCACCACAATATCACCCACCGTCAGTGATGCAATAGATACGGGCTGCTCGTTACCGTCCTTTTTCAATATGGCTGTCTGTGGCACAGAACCGATGAGTTCCTTTATAGATGCTCTTGCTCTTTCACCGCTTGCACTGGCAATGTATTCGGCAATCAGGATAATCATCAGCACCACAGAACCCGCTAAATATTCTTTACCAACGACCGATACGATTACGGCAATGGAAATAAATAACTCCGTACCTATTTTCCGTTCCCTGATTAATTCGAGAATGGCAGTTTTTAGCAATGCGTATAAACCAAAAGCCGTAGCTGCCAGCAAGACGGGAAGTGGTATAATTTCTAAATAAAACAACAGGCTGGCAATACCCACTGTAATAATGCGTATGATTTCCCAAAAAAATTGCCGGGAAAAAAAGGTTTGTAAATAGTTCATATTGTTATGATATTAATGGGTATGCCCTTTGGATATACCCAAGTTTGAAATAACTACCGATAATATGAGCAATGCTATAAACAATACTACCCCAAGGGCAATCAAACCATACTTCATCTTTTTAGATAGGGGTCTGTTATTTGTACCTCCTTTTCTTTTCGGAGGAGGTACAAATTTTTTCCTCTTTCTTGTTTTCCGACTTCTATTTGTTCTTGATTTCATACAGTAGATAGCATTGTCTTATTCTTCCTCTTCAGCGTTTTTAATTGCCGAAAGAATGGTATAAGCATTTTTAGTAACTACCTTTAATGATTGCTGATTAACACTTTGAGGCAATTCGATAGCCGTATAGCCTTCCTGTTCCATACCTTTGGCAACTTGTACCAACTGGAAGGTATAGCCGTCTTTACTATCCGCTGTTTGAATAATGATGTAATCCAAACCGTCCAACTGAACAATGGCATCATTCGGTACTGCACTCTTTTGTTCCGTTCCTGTTTCTACCCACGCCTTTACATACATTCCCGGTAAAAGTTTTGCATCTTTGGTAAAGCGGCAAAGCACAGGTATCATTTTTTTGTCATCGGCTGCCTGACCTACCAAGTACACTTTTGCTGTGTGGCGGTAATCATTCTCATTAGATAATGAAAACTTAACCGTTTGCCCAACCTGAATTTTTCCCAAGTCTTTTTCAAAGGCATTTAAGGCAAGATGCAGGGCATCTGTACCTGTTATCTCAAACAGCACATCGGTAGGGGCAGCATATTTACCAATGTTGGTATTGCTGCTTTTGATATAACCTGAAATGGGTGCATAAATGCCCGCAGTTCTGGAAATTTTATTGCTGCTTTTTAAACTTGCGCTGCTGATGCCAATGAGTGCCATTTGCTGTTCTAATCCGGCAATACGGGCTTTCATTACATTATAATCTGAACTTACCTGTTGAAAAGTCTTTGCTGCATTCACATCCTCGTTTCTCAATTCCTGCTGCCTTTTGTATTCCTGCGATAAATATTCCAACCTGCCGATACTTTCCAGATATTCCTGCTGAATGGTAATAAATTCCGGGTTTTCAATGGTGGCTAATTGCTGTCCTTTTTTTACAGCTTGCCCCGGTAGCAGCCCTGCTGTTTTTATATAACCTCCCAATGGTGCTGACACTGTGGCTATACTGTTAGGGTCAGCTTCGATAGCTCCCGTCAGCTTGATGATATTACTTAGGTTTCTTAATTCGATAGCACCTGTTTGTATCTCTGATAGCTTATACTGGTCAGGAGTAAACGTAATTTGTCTGACCGAAGAAGCTGTGTCCGCCTTGCTTTCTGCGGTAGTCTGCTCCCCGGCAGCTTGCTCTTTTTTATCCTTACAGGATACTACCACTATTGCTGATAGCAGTAGGAGCGGTATATATTTTTTAAATGACCTATTCATTATTTTAATTTTTTTGAATGATTAATTTTTACCTGAAATTGCTTCTATGGAAATAACGACCCTGTTGAAATTATACAGGTTGTCTATATACTCCGAATGGATGTTATTGGATAGCGTAAGGTTTTGCAAATATTGTGTATAGGAAATATCACCGCTTCTAAAACCTTTATCCGAGTTGTTGATAATCAGGTCTGCCTGCGGCAATGCCTGTGTCTGATAATAGTTTATTGACTTCTGATATTTCACATACTCCTGCGCCAGCTCTTTTAATTGTCCGTTCAGGTTCATCGTTGTCAGTTCCACCTGTTTTTGTGCAATCTGCTCGTTGATTTTAGCCGCATTGATTTTGGATTTATAACCTCCGGGGAAAAGAGGAATAGCAACACCAATCTGGAAAAAATTAAACCGGTCTTTTCCGGTATAGGTTCTGTCTATACCGTTTATTGTTTGCAAGCCTTTGTAGGTTTGACCGTTATAACCTAAAATAATATCCGGTAGCATCTTGCTTCTCTCCAAAGAGATTTCTCTTTGGCTTACATTGATTTCCTGTTGCAGATATTGAATGATGGGATTATTGGCAGTAGATGCGTTATCCATAGGCAATAATATATCTCTTGGAACTAATGCGGTATCTGCTATACTGATATCATCGGTTGTGTTGAGCAATGTCTGTAAAAGCTGCTTGGCAATTTTTATATCGGCTTCGTTCTTTTCCAGCTCATTTTGAATTTGCCGGTACTGTACAGATGAAGTAGCATTTTCAAGGCTTGTACTTTCTCCTGTCCGGTATCTCACGTCGCTTGCTTTGCTTAGCTTACTAAAAATGGTGTCCTGCTCTAACAACAGCTTCCTTTTTTCCAAAATGTACTGGTATTGCAGGTAAGCCAGCTTCACGTCTTCTACAAGGTCGTTTTCGGTCACAGCTTTGTATTTTTCGCTGCTTTGTATTCTTTCCTGCGCCAGCTTTGACTGGTTGCCGTAAACCGTTGGAAAATCAAAACGCTGTGTAACACTGATTAAATTATCATTAATGGTAGGATTACTCACTACGCCCTGCGTATAGGAAATTTCTGTCTTAGGAATAGTAACGCTTCCTTTTTTTAAAGCCTGCTGGACATTGATGTTATACTCCGCTATCTTGATGCTGTTGTTGTTTTTTAACGCCTCGTCAATAGATTGCTGCAAGGTCAGCACTCTCGTTCCCGAATTGGATGGTACTTGCGCCTGCATTACAGATGGGAAACAGAAAAATCCCAATAGCAATATGGCGGTAGGTAAGGCTTTGTTTTTACGCATTTTGAAAGATGATTTAGTGAAGTAGATATACAGTACCGGCAGCACTACAAGGGTTAAAGCGGTTGCCGTTATCAGCCCTCCAATAACTACCGTAGCCAACGGGCGTTGTACTTCTGCACCTGATGAGCTGGACAAAGCCATTGGTAAAAAGCCTAAAGAGGCTACGGCGGCTGTCATCAATACAGGTCTTAACCTTACCCGAGTGCCAATACGCACCCTTTCGTAAATATCTTCTACACCGTCTTTTGCCAATCGGTTAAATTCCGCTATCAATACAATCCCGTTCAGAACCGCAACCCCAAACAACGCAATAAAACCTACACCTGCAGAAATACTGAAAGGCATATCCCTGATAAGTAGAGCAAATACACCGCCTATTGCAGACAATGGAATAGCTGTGAATATTAATAAGCCCTGCTTTACCGAACGGAATGTAAAGTATAAAAGCAATAGGATGAGCAATAGTGCGACAGGCAAAGCTACTGCCAGCCTTGCGTTGGCTTCTTCGAGATTTTTAAATTGCCCGCCATAGGTGATATAATAGCCTGATGGCATCTTAACCTTAGCATTCACAATATCCTGAATATCGTTTACGATGCTTTTTACATCTCGGTTTCTTACGTTGAAACCAAGTGTAATCCGTCTTTTCGCATTATCTCGCTGTATTTGTACCGGACCGGGTTTGTAAGCAATATTCGCCACCTCGCTTAAAGGGATTTGCTGACCTGTGGGCGTACTTACAAATAGATTTTGAACATCTGTAATGTCTGCTCTTGAAGCATTATCCAATCGTACTACCAAATCAAAACGTCTTTCTCCCTCGTACACCAAACCTGCTGCTTTACCGGCAAAGCCTGTTTCGATGGCACTGTTCACGTCCTCAACGTTCATTCCGTATTGGGCTATCTTATCTCGGTCAAACTGTATGCTGATTTGTGGTAAACCCGTAATTTCTTCCACATACAAATCTTCTACACCCTCAACATTTCTTATTTTCCGACCTACATCTGAAGCAAGGTCAGAAAGCACATCTAAATCTTCACCGTATATTTTTAAAACCACATCCTGCTTAGCACCGGTAAGCAATTCGTTAAAACGCATCTGTATGGGTTGCTGGAAACTGAATGTTGCATTGGGGATTACAGATAGAGATTGTTGCATTTTTTCAATCAGTTCTTCTCTGTCGCCTGCACTTGTCCATTCTTTTTTAGGCTTTAGCTTAACAACCATATCTCCCGCTTCAATAGGCATTGGGTCTGTCGGAATTTCACCCGAACCTATTTTGTTTACTACCTGTTCTACTTCGGGATAGTTCTTCAATAAAATGGTTTGTGCTTTTTGGGAAACGTCTATCATTTGGGTGATGGAGCTTCCCACGGGAACCCTTGTTTCCACTGCAAAATCGCCCTCGTCCAACTGCGGGATAAATTCACCGCCCATTCTGTTGAATGTGATAAGTGTGATGATGAACAATACCACTGCAACCGATACTACCAAAAGTTTTCGCTTCATCGCACCATTAATGATAGGTGTATAAACTTTCTGTATGGCTTTCATCATCCTGTCCGAAAAGTTTTCTTTGTGCGTTGTCTTTTTACTCAACACCAATGCAGACATCATCGGAACGTAAGTGAACGATAACAGGAATGCGCCTAAAATGGCAAAAGAAACTGTTTGTGCCATTGGTCCAAACATTTTACCCTCAACGCCTACCAATGCTAATAAAGGCAGGTACACGATTAAGATAATAATCTCGCCAAATGCTGCTGCGGAACGTATCTTACGGGACGACTGATAAACTTCTTCGTCCATTTGGTCTTGTGTCAGTTTAGCCACGCCACCGTACCGTTCCTTGCTACCTGTAATCCTATGCAACACCGCCTCAACTATAATGACCGTTCCGTCAACGATTATCCCGAAGTCAATTGCCCCCAAGCTCATCAGGTTTCCTGAAACTCCAAAAACCCGCATCATTGCTATTGCAAACAACATTGCCAGTGGAATTACAGAAGCCACTACCAATCCGCCTCGCAGGTTTCCTAAGAAAAGTATCAATACAAAAATTACAATTAATGCCCCTTCAATAAGGTTGGTTGAAACGGTTGAAATAGCTCCGTCCACCAATTTTTTACGGTCGAGGAAAGGCTCTATTTCTACACCTTCGGGTAAACCTTTCTGAATTTCCGCAATCTTTTCTTTTACATTGGTAATAACCTCCGATGAGTTAGCTCCTTTCAACATCATAACGATACCTGTAACGGTTTCGCCCTCACCGTTACGTGTGGCTGCTCCGTATCTTGGACCGTTGCCAAAACGAACTTCGGCTACATCTCTTAACAAAACGGGTACGCCTCCCTCGGTTTTTATAACAATTTTTTTGATTTCCTCAATGTTCTTTACCAAGCCTTCGCTTCGGATAAAGAAAGCATTCGGACCTTTATCAATATATGCACCTCCCGTATTTTGGTTGTTTTTTTCCAGTGCTGTGAAAATATCGGAGATATTAATGTTCTGGCTGGCAAGCCTGTCAGGTTCAATGGCGATTTCGTATTGCTTTACAAACCCTCCGAAGCCACTTACTTCCGCCACGCCGGGCGTACCTAATAGCTGCCGTTTAATAATCCAGTCCTGAATGGTTCTTAACTCTGTGGCATCGTACTTATCTTCATAGCCTTTTTTGGGATGGATAACGTATTGGTAGATTTCGCCCAAACCGGTGGTTACAGGAGCCATTTCAGGCGTACCCACCCCTTCGGGGATATTTTTAGCTGCAATAGTCAGCCTTTCCTGTACCTGTTGCCTGCCCCAATAGATGTCTACCTTTTCTTCAAATACAATGGTAACAATAGAAAGCCCAAAACGGGAAAAGGAACGCATATCCTTTATACCCGGAATGCTGACCATTGTCTGCTCCACGGGAAAGGTTACGAGCTGTTCCACTTCCTGCGCCGCCAGTGTAGGCGATACAGTAATGACCATCACCTGATTATCCGTGATGTCAGGTGTGGCATCAATAGGAAGTTTGGTAAGCGAATAGGAACCCCAGCAAATTAATGCCAGGGTAAATAATCCTATTACCAACTTATTCTTGATTGAAAAATGAATGATGTTATTTAACATATCATAATGTTATTAGAATATTTATTGTTTAAGAAGATACTGTCCTTTCATTTTGATTTTAACAGTAATGTTCTCATTGGAATTGTTTTTGAAATACCAGCCCTGCGGACCTTCAAACGGAGCGACTAAAGAGCCGACCATATTATTGGAATAGGCAATAGTATAGCTTTCAAAGTAGTTGCTGTTGTTCTTTACTTCGCCGTGAAAGTCAAAGTATAGCTCACCTTTATCGGTAATCCATTCATATTTCATCTGACCGTATTTCAACATATTTACTTTGTATTCCAATCCTTCGCCTGCCGGAATAACCACGCTTACCTCGTCTGTACGTTCTGCCAGTTGAGTGGCTGGTGGCGGGTTATCTGCCGCCGCTGGTTTGGCAACATCTGCCGGAGAGCCAACATTTTCCAGTTTTAGTATCTTGTGCGGTCCCGAAGCCAACGCTTCCGTACCTGCATCACCAACATACAGCTTGCTAAAGCCTGTTGCCTTGCCAATACCCAAAGGGTCTATCCCGTATTCAGCCGGGAGTACGGCACTTACCAAGAGTACCGCTCCAATAACCAAAGCAATAATGACCTGCTTTACAATGGATTTCTTATCTAAGATTTGATGTGCTATTTCTGCCATTTTGATATTTGTTAAGAGTTAAAATAACCGACTAACTGATAGCCGAATAATAAAAAGCCTGCTGCCATCAGCAACATATTTGTAACTGTTGAGAATTTTAGAAAACTCGGTGACCTTCTCCAATTAGTGATGATAAACAATACAAGGGCTAAGGCTATGAACTGACCTATCTCTACACCGATATTGAAGCCAAGCAGGTTGGTCAATAAGCCGGTTCGGTCAAAGCTCAATTCCTGTAACTTACTGGCTAAACCAAACCCGTGAAAAAGTCCAAAGATTAAGACTGCCGCTTTGGTATTGGGCTGACGTCCTAAAAACCTTTGAAAGCCTCCTAAATTATCGAAGCCTTTATACACGATAGACAATGCAATAATGGCATCAATCAGATAGGCATTGATTGCCATATCTGCCAATACACCCAGCAATAGGGTAATACTGTGACCAATGGTAAAAAAACTCACATAAAGCAGTACTTCTTTTGGGCGATACAGAAAAAAGATAACGCCTACAAGAAAGAGCAGGTGGTCATACCCGGTGAGCATATGCTTTGCCCCGATATACAGAAAAGGAACGAAAGCTACTCCCGAATTGCCGCTTAAAAATGTCTGGGTATCCTCATCTACTCCGTGAGCATACGCCGCCCCTGAAACCAATATCAGTAGGGCTATTGATAGAAAAATTTTGATATACTTCATTTCCGGATTTTTTGTTAATTGAAAGCATAGCATCGAGGATGTGCATAGGTGAATACACACATCTCACGATGTACAGTTTGTGAAATCAATTATGCACACGGATTAAGCGTAATCCCCAAAAGGATTAATGCTTGTGTCCGTGAGCTTTGTCTATGCTGTCCTGATTAACTTTAGGCTGCGCAGCAGATTTATCTGTGCTGTCAGCAGGTGTATGATTACCCGCAGGGTCGTGGGAATGACCGTGAGCCTTGTCAATGCTGTCCTGATTGACTGCCGGAGCTGTTAGTTCCTGTTCTGAATTTGAATTATCCGAAGAAGATTTTTCGCTGTTATTGCAAGCTGTAAACGCAAGTGCAGCAAATGCCGCTATAATGAATGATTTTTTCATCGTTAAAATAAATTTGATATTAAAAAAGAAATAATTCGCCCGTAGGATTGGGCGTAACTCAAATTTTAACTTTCAGAGAATGAAAGTTAAGCAACGATGAAAGAGGGAGGTCCCCGAAGGGTGTATGCTCCGAGGAGCGGTGGTAAATAAATAAAGTGTCCATCAGGTGGAAACGTGTGTTTCTGATAGACAACTATATATTCAACAGGCGGAATGAAATCAATCGGTAAAGCCTTGATTGATTTTACATCATCCTTTGAAATAACAATTCTGGTTTCGCTTGAATTAGTAAAAGATACGTGTTCGCCAGCGTGTATAAAACCCGAAAAGGCAAGCTCTAAAGGTGTTTCTTTACTATTGTTATGATGATTGTTGCCATTCTGATGCCCGTCATTGGCAATATCTGCGTGGTGGTGGTGCGATACAATGCCGTGCCCCAAAATAACTAATTGGGCAGCAATTAAAAACAATATGGCAATATATTTACGCAACATTATGGCAAAGATATACAAATAAGTTCATTTGGTAATAATTCGGTGCAAAAAAATGAATTTAGCCCCCAATAAAATATTACAATGGCAGATGCTTAAATTTAAAAAGCCTTTTACACAGGCTCAACAGGAATATGGATTGCTCTCTCCATATTTTCGTAAGGATTTGTCAGCGGGCTTTGCGGTAAAATCTCAAATGCAAAAGGTTGTTTAATCCTGTAAGGGCTTTGATGCAGCCATTCGTATAAGCTGTGAAAAGTATGGAATATTTGTTTTGTATCGCCTGTAATGCCACATACGGCAAACTTTCCGCCGTCAATGTTTAGTATATCAATGCCTTTGGGTATCTCCTGATGTGCCTGTAACGTTATTCCTGCCTGATATATGCCTGCGTGTGGATTGACAATGCCGACAAATTGCGTGTTCACAGTCAGTAAATCCCTTGCCTCTGCAAACTGAATAACTCTTTTGAAACTCTTATGAATTTCTCCGATGTCTGTTAAAGGTGCATTTACAAAAATGACTTTAAGCGATTGGGCTTTTTTTATTTCAATGCTCAAATCCTTTTCCCTGCCGTTATTATCATTTACGAAAAAGTTCCCATTGATTTTTATATGCTTCAGGTACTTTGTAATAGTCGTGTGGTCTTTTGACGGAATGTTCCGCAATTCCTCTGCCGAAATACCAAAGAAATTCCTAAAGCTCCTTGCAAATGTAGAAGATGAAGCAAAACCGTTATCCAGTGCAATTTCGGTAATGGATTTGTGCGTATGTGTGAGCAAATAATGGGCAACATTTATCATTCTTACCTTTATGATAAACTGTTTCGGGCTTTCGCCAGTTACCTGCTTAAATATTTTTTGGAAATGAAAAGGCGAATAATTAGCGATGCCCGCAAGTTGTGCTAACGAAAGCTCCTCTTGCGGGTTTTGCTGAATGAAGTTGATAACTGCATTGATTTTCTTTTTATGTTCCGTTGAAATATCAAACATCGCTTACAAAGGTAATCAAAATACAGGCTAATGGTTTGAGTGCTGCTCCATTCCGTTGTGGTGTGGCGGTGTATGATGCCCTGAATGAAAATGATGAATAATGCCGTGAACAATGGTTGCAACAAGGATGAGGTGAAGCATCACAAGAACGACTTTACTGAAATGGCGATACCATTTTCCAAGCGAATGCCTGTCTATGTAAATCCTCAAAAAAACGGCTGCAATCAACGTCAATAATTCAAAGGTCAAAAGACCTGCTAAATGTAAGTGAAACATAATTTTATATGTAAGCTGATTAAATTAAAAAAAGCAAAGAGCAACCTTATATTGTTACTCTTTGCTGTAACTGCGTTCATCATTTTTTAACAACAAGTTTTTCAGTTGCGGCATTAAACTCAATCGCCTTTTTGTTGCTTTCGGCAACTCTCGATTGTTTGCCGTGAATGATTTTTCCCAAAGGGCAAATACCGTCAGCAGGTGGTTGGTGTCCTACGTGCAATGCCGCTCCAAGTGTAAGAACAGAAGCCGCACTTAACATTACAATTTTACCTTTCATATTATTTTCGACAGTGATTATAGTGCTGTCCCCGCACTTCTAATAATTTACTAAGGCAAAGATTGAATGTTTACATTGCATACACTTTACAAAACGAGGGAAGTAGTTTGCATTTCTTGCGATTGTTGCCAAAACATTTAAAGAACTTTCACTATTCGGCTATTGTTCCTGCACCAAATGCTGTAAGTTCGGGTCGTTCTTGATACGCTCCATTTCGCTGACTACAATATTCAGTATATCAGATTTTATCTGTTTGTAATTGCTTTCAATTTCCTGCTTCATTTTATCCTCGCCCTGCTCATTTACAAAAGATAAGATTTGCGGTATCTTTTGATAGGCTTTGCTTTCTGCTGCTACCTTTTCATTATCTACCACAATTTCGGCGTGAAAAATCTTTTGCTCGATACGTTCATCAAAGTTATCTGATACAGAACCGACAAACATCCCTTGCGTTAAAGTTGAGATTTTGGAAGCGGGAATAAGGCTGTCTAACTGTGTGGAGATAGAGGTAGATTTATCGTTGCGGTTAATCGTCATACTTTGGCGTTTCTGCAACACTTTACCAAAGCGTTCTGATAGGCTCTTTGCCGTTTCTCCAACCACCTGACCACTAAAAATATTGCCTACGGTATTCTGTATTACCTTGCTTTCTTTATCGCCGTAATCCCTCGTCAATTGCGAAAAATCCTGAAAGCCCAAGCAAACCGCTACCTTATTACTTCTCGCCGTTGCGATAAGATTGTCCAGTCCCCGAAAATAAATGGTGGGCAATTCGTCTATGATAACCGAACTTTTAAGCTGTCCTTTTTTGTTGATGAGCTTTACAATTCTTGAATTGTATAAGCCCAATGCTGCGGAGTAGATATTTTGACGGTCGGGGTTATTGCCTACACATAAAATTTTCGGCTCTTTCGGATTGTTGATGTCGAGCGTGAAATCATCGCCTGTCATCACCCAATAAAGGCTCGGCGAAATCATTCTTGATAAAGGAATTTTTGCCGATGCAATTTGTCCCTGTAACTGGTCTTGTGCGCCGCCTTGCCACGCATCCATAAAGGGCGACAAATAATTTTCCAAATCGGGGTAAGAGGTTAAAATCGTGAACACGTCCGAATACTTTTTATTCAGCAATTCAATGGCGTGTGGGAACGTACAATACTTACCATTCTCGTAGATTTTCAGATACCAAATAATGGCAGCCAATAAGATAATTGGGCTTTCTACGAAGAAATCGCCCTGCTTCTGTATCCAGCTTCGGTTGAGGTTTAGCATTATGGTATAAGCCGCTTCGTAAGCATCGGATATGTCGGTCATAAAATCGGGATTGAGTGGATTGCAACGATGGCTCTTGCGTGGGTCGTCAAAATTTATCACGTAAAATTTTGGCTGTACTTTGTACTTGTCCCTGTGCTTCAGTAAATGATTGTAGGCAATGGTAGAAAGGTCGTCAAACTTGAAATCGTATATGTACATACTGAAACCTTTCTCTATCTGCTGCTTGATGTAGTTATTTACAATCGCATACGATTTACCCGAACCCGGAGTGCCTAACACAATTGATGCCCTGAATGGATTGACGATGTTAATCCAGCCGTTGTTCCATTTTCCTTTGTAATAAAACTTCGTGGGAAGATTGACAGAGTATTCGTTTTCCATCAACTTGGTTTCCTGCTGAAAGCTCTCGTTCTCGTTGTTGAAAACATCGTCCATCAGGTTGTTGCGAAGCAAACGGCTCATCCAAACGCCAGCGACCATTAAGGCGATATACCCTAAACCTGTGGTTAAGATATACAGAAATGTAGCGATTAATAACGGTAGCTTTAGTAAAGGGAAATTCAGAAAGAACAGGATAATACCGATTGCTAAAGCCACATAGATTTTAGACCAGGTTATCTTCTCATCTTTAACGCCCTTTGTTCCCAAACAGCTCAAAGCCAACAAAACCAAAGCGAAGACTTTGGTATATAAGGTATGCGAAAACAGCCCTGCCGTTCGCTGAAAGTTGCCTAATATTTTATTGATTAACTCCAATGTCCAGCCACGCTCTATAAAGAAACCGTAGCAGAACCAATAAAGGTGCATCAGCACTATGATGATGCTTACTGCCCGCATAAAAGCCATTATCTTGGCAAGTCCTCTTAAATCGTCTTCTCCCTGCATTTTTGTAAAATTTTAAATGTTCGGGCGTGAATTTAGAAGCTGTGTTGTGTGGCTATAAGAATGTGGCAGTGAATGGCAGTGTTTGGCATTAAGAGGCTATAAAGCCTTCAATACCGTTCAGGTAATCCAATGATTTTTTTTAAATTTATACTCGTGAAAACCATTTTGCTATTCTCGTCTGTTGGAACAAGCAAGATTTAAAAGAGGAATGCTATGAATTGGAATAATCCTGATGCTTATCCCGGAGAAACTGAAGAAGAATATGAAATTCGGAAAAGAGGTGAAAGCCAAGCTGCCACCGGATTAATGTCTGGGATAATAAAGTTTTTTCTTTTCGGCTTAAAAATAGCGGCTATTTTCGGCGTGTTCTTTTACGCCGGGTTTTTGCTGTCGCAAAAATTGTGGGGCAAAGAAACTGATAACTTTAAGATTTGGGCATTCTCCCTATTATTTGCCTACCTCATCTTCTGCATCGTTTATTTTTTGAAAGGAACTATTATAGGATTACGGAGAAAGAACCAGAGGCTATGGATATTACCGTGGGCTATCTGTGTTTTATTATGCTGCATTGTTCCTGCATTCATTATAAAATCAATAGTAGCTGGTATGTTCAGCGTGACAGAACGAGATAGTATATGGTGTATCGGGCTAAGCTGGGGAGCGTTTGTACTTTCCGCATTATACATCTACGGTATTTATCAATTCAAAACACCTACTGCACCTAAGATTTTGCATTGGAGCTATGCGTTGGGGCTGAAAGTTTCTACATAATAGGCAAAGAAAAACCTGTTACTGACCTCGTTTGCGCTTCCTTTTCTTTTTCATTCTATTGGCAAAATCCTGTTCCTCGTAATCCTCGCCCTGTGCTTCGGGAATGAGCAAACCGCCCAACGCTTCAACCAACCCGTCTTCATTTTTATCGGTAGTAACAAAATCAAACAAATGGTGGGGTTCTTCCGCAGGAAGATCTGCATCATTTGTCCTTGCTATTTTCGGTATTAGCTTATCAGGCTCTTTTATCTCCGGCTTAATGTTGTTATTCCAGTAATCATTAAAGGTATTGGCAGAAAGCTCTGTTGCTAAACGTGAACCGTTCCAAACCGTTTTGGAATTGTGGTCAATAAAAGTGATACCGTAAATACGTCCTGTATCATTCCGGCGCACTACTATGTTAATGCCCTGTTCTCCTAACTGCTTTTTAAATGCCTGTTCATCGCTTGTGGTTTTCAGGGCTATGGTAACGGCAGATTTTAGGGTCTGCTTGGTAGGATTGTCTTTCAATGCCGTTTTGCATTTCGCAAAATGCAATTCCAAAGCCGGAAGCCCTGCGCTCTTGCCAAACAAGGAAGCCTTGAACGGATGCCCGGCTCTTTCGCCTTTTTCATTCAACGGAATATATAATAAGCCCTGCTGCATTTTTCCTTGTAATTCGCCCTCTATTTTCTCGGTGGTAATATTGAACAGGGAAAGCAGGGCATTGTATTCGCCCAAAGTTTGGTATTGGTAGTAGTTCGGCAGGTGGCGAACGACCGAAGCTATTTGGCTTTTTACATCGCCCGCCCGATAATCTACCGGACGGAAAACCTTATCAGTCTGGTTACGTTCTTTGTCCGTAGCCGGTATTAAATGATATTGTTTTTCCAGTTCCCGGCATACATTCATCGACCGCATTTTCTCAAATTTGTCCGAAATCTTTTTGCCCTGCTCGTCCACACATACCGATACGATGTGAATGTGGCTGCGGTCAATATCAGTATGCTTGAATACAATAAAAGGCTGCTCGCCGTAACCCATTTCCCGCATATACTGCTGTGCCATTTCCCGAAATTTATCATCATTTACGATGTCTTTCGGGTCGGGATTGAGCGAAATATGCAGCGTATGTTTCTCGGTATTGCGGTTGGCTATCAGATAAGGAGCGAAAGATTGGGCTAATTGCGCAACCGTATATTGACCGCTTGCGGTTTCAATCATCTTATTGGCAAACAGAATTTGTCCGTTTTCTTTTTCAATTTTCAGGTTATTGTATGCCAATGCACCATATAAATTTCCGCTCCTACCGATTTTTGCTATCACTTTTTAGAATGGTTTTTGAGGTATTTTGCTTCAAATTCTTCGGTCAGTTCAATGATTTTTCTACATAACATCGCCATTTCAGCCGTCTGTTTTTCCAGCTTAAAGAGGTAAGCCGATGCTTTTTTCTGTGAAAAATTCTTGTAAAGCAGCTTAATAATCTGGTTGTAATTCACGCCAACGTTGCGGAACTGGCTGTGAAAAGAGGTCAGCCGCATATAAAAATCAACCGTTCCTTTGTCAATCTGAATGGTCTTTATCGTCTTGTCAAAGATGCGGGATTTGATAAAGTGTGCCTTTACATCCATATTCGACTGGTCAAACAGGGCAAGAAACTTGGCGTTTTCCTCTTCGTTAAGAGAAAGCGAATACCTGAATATCGCTGGGTCTGTTTTAAGTGGACGACCAATGGGTTTTCTCACTTGTCTTTTGTTGTTCTCGTTCATAATAAATCCATTTTTAACCTATACAAAACCCTGACTTCGGAAGGTGTTTTCCAGCCCCCTGCAAGGGCAAGTTGTTCTGCATCGGAAAATACTTTTGAGATGCTGAGAACACAACTTGCCGTGTTCTGTTGAACACAAAAATCCGCCCTGCGGGACGGATTGAATGTAACAGGGAAAAACGGCTCGATGCCGTTCCCCATTTTTTCCGATTTGTCAAAATATGCTTGCATAAATCCGTTAATAAAAATCATTCTACAAAGTAACTACCTCTTATTAAGAGTATTGCAATGCGATACCCGGACAAATACTGCCTTTGAACGCCAAACACTGCCACAATGAAATAAGCACCTATCTATCTGCATTTCTTTGTACATAGAAACAGAGATAAGGGCGCAGATAAGTATGCAGGTAACAACATAAGTACCTGATTAAAAAAGTAGCTAAGTGCAATTGTACGGAGATAGAAAAATACCTGCCGACATACCTGAACAGATAGTTGAGCAAGTAAAAATGCAGGTACGCATATCGGCAGATATGCAGATGCAAACCTGCATATCTGCATACAATCCTAAAGAAGTATTCAGGTACATCGCTAATGGAGCGCATACCTGCCTAAGTAATTACATACCTATATGCCTATGTACAGGATGATATAGGTAGAAGCCTGCGGAGATACGGACATAAGTAATTGAGTATATAAATAAGTAAAAACAGTTGTAATATGAACGAAAAACAAAAACCAGTATTTATCGCCTTTTCATCCCAAAAAGGCGGTGTAGGTAAAAGCACCTTTACTACGCTTGTTGCAAGTACAATGCACTACCGGTTAGGCTACAATGTTGCCGTATTCGATGCGGATTTTCCACAGCACAGCCTGATGAAAATGAAAGACCGTGATTTGAAAATGATAATGGAAAACGAGGCTTTGAAAAAGCTGGCGTACAAACAATTTACCACTATCAACAAAAAAGCCTATCCAATAATACAGCACAAGGCAAACAGCGTACTGGAAGAAGCCCACGAATTTGTAAGCAGCTCTTCAGTGCCACTTGATGTGGTATTCTTTGACCTGCCCGGAACGGTGAACACACCCGGCATCCTGAAAGCACTGGCAGGAATGCACCACATTTTTACGCCCATTACGGCAGACCGTGTGGTAATGGAAAGTACGCTCATTTTCACACAGCTTTTGCAGGACGTGATTATGAAGAAAGGAGAAACCGATATAAAAACCATTAACCTGTTTTGGAACCAAGTGGATGGAAGGGAAAGTACCCCGCTATACGGTATATATAATCAGCTTATCGAACAGTTAGGGTTAAGCCTGATGCAAAGCCAAATCAAAAACAGCACACGCTTCCGCAAGGAAAGCGAAGTAAACAGCAAAACCATATTTCGCTCAACCCTGATGCCGCCCGATGAGCGGCTGATGAAAGCCTGCCAGTTGGACGAGTTTATGAGCGAATTTTTAAAAATCATTCAATTATAGTCCTATGGAGAAAGACAATAAGAAAAAAGTAACGCCCGATATTAACGAGGAGCTGATGATGAACCTGATGGTAGATGGTGTAAAAAAAGAGGGCTTACAGCTTCCGCCAGAAACCGCCGATGAACCGGAGCAGAAAGTAAGTGTGCGGGAAGAACCGACAAGGGAAAAGCCTGCGGTTAAAGAGAAGAGCAGGACCAAAAAGGCAACCGAAGCCGATTACGAAAGTATCTTTTTCAAAAAGTCGGAAACCAATGCCCGTGATGGGAAAACGGTCTATATCCGACCAGAGTTTCACGAAAAGCTGACACGTATTATACAAGTAATTGGTGAAGACAAGATTAGTATTTACGCTTATTTGGATAACCTGTTGGATTATCACTTTCAGGAATTTGGCGAACAGATTACCAAGAGCTATAACGATAAGTATAAACCCATTTAATAATTGGAGCTATGGAGATTGTAATTGTAATATGCCTGCTGATAGTCATTGCCTTGCTTTTGCAGGACAAGATTGTCATTAAGAAAAGGTCGGAGCAAAAGCCGACAAAGGGAAAAATCAATCCGCACCTTCCCGATATTATGGGGCAGCCTAAACCGAAATTAAGCCATTCAGTGCCAAACACTGCCAATGAAAGCCAAATAGAGGAAGTGGAGATAAACCTTGATAATTTAGACATTGAATATGACGAAAACGAAAACGTCAGCATTCAAATTCCGCAGGAAGAACTGGACGAAGTTTTCAGCAATATACCTGATTTGGAAGATGAGGAAGAAGACTGGAACAGGTACGGAATACCCAATGGCGATGACGGTTTTGCCCAAGGGGTTACCTTCGAAGAACTAAGCTCCGTGGGGGTATTGCTCCAAAAAGAAAAATTGGAAACAGCCCAAAAGGAAACAGCGGTAGCCATAGTTCAGAAATTACAGGGAACCGAACTATTCAGCCTATTGGAAAATTCTGTGGCGGATGCTTCCCGAAAGATAGCCGAGCTTTTGGATAGTAGCCTTTCAACTGAAACAGAACCCGGTTCTTCCACCTTGCGGAAAAATGATTTGGGGAATTTTGACATTGGGGAGTTCTTATAGACTTCCCTTTGTCTTTTTAAATTCCGTTTTCCGAGAACTCTTCAAACGCAGAATAGTTTTTTATTCCTTTAGACTTGTTCACTTTTCCCATAATTGTGCAATCAATCCGGCTTTTTAGATAGGATGCTAAATCATCAAAATGCCGAACATCAATATAATTAATTCCTGATGCTTTATATCTTTTAGATAATGAAATAGTAAAAGCAGCCCAGTTGAATTTTTCTCCCTTTTTACTTAGTTCAATTTGTTTCCAATCGCCATATCTTTTTTTTAAATAATCAATATAGTTCTTCTTAGAAAGCTCTTTCCCCAATGCTCCGTCAGGTAATTCAATTTTTGCTTTTACAGGCTTGGATTTTTTTACAAACTTTGGAAAATACTTATGTAGCAAAGCCTCTGATTGTTCAATATGCTTTGTAACGGTGTCCCATCCCCAATAATATAAATGAAATGGAAGTTCCTTTTCTTTTCTGATTTGATTGAGGTATTCCTGTATTTGCACATCGTCACGGAAGGTAGAAACAAAAACAAATTTGTCGAAATCAATAGCTAAGTCCCTCGATTTTTCTAAATCGGTGTTTATATCCTGAATTAGATTTTTCCTGATAGTTTCATCCTTTCTTCCAATGCTCTTCAATTTGCATTGAATAACCGTTTTGGTTTTAGTAGAAAAGACATCAATTCCTTTCTGATTTTGTCCTTTTACACCAAACGTCTGAAAGTCTGTATTCTCATATGACGAAGTATTCTCTACAAAATTGAATAAATCACAAGTAAGTTCCTCAAATAACCTTTCATCTTTTAAAGGAGGTAGTTGATAGTTCGCCATCTAAAAAAATCGTTTAAAAATTGTTTCCTGTTCGGTATCTGAATATTCAGCAATCACTTGTTTTGACCAATCAAAATCAAACTTTCCAAACTTATTTTCATCGCCGTTTAAATCAATTTCATCTTCATTGAAAGTAAGTATATATTGAAAGTTATGCAGCTCGTTCGATTTGTGGTACATATAGTTCAGGACATTGGATATTGTTTTGTATGATATGGCGTGAAATACACCATCGTGTACAAGAAAATCAGGGATATTGCGTTTATCAATCCTGCTTTTTAAGAATACCATTAAATCATACGCTACAATTTTCAAACGTTCCTGTCCCAAAGCATCTGCTTTTGGAATTTCCAGACTTATTTTAAATGGCAACTGATTTCTTGGCGAAGTAGAGTTTAATGTGATATTAAAATAAGAATTATCAAATTCTTCATCCAAATAGATAGCATTTTCAAGAATTTGCTGAAATAATAATCTCAACTCATCAAGATAGGTTTGTTGCTTATTTAGTTCACTAACAATATCTCTCTTTAATTCTGCAATGACAATATTGGAATTTCCTAATATTTCCTCTATTTCGTCAATTTCCCTTACAATTGAGGTGTTCCGTTCTAAAAGTGTTTTTTCATTCACTAATCTTTCGTAGGTACTCTCAATCCTGTCCAATGCACCTCTCTCTTTTAGCAATGAAAATAATTGGCTCCTGTTCTTTTCTAATTTTTCAAGCTGTGTTAAACTTTGGTCTATTGATGATTGTAATTTCTTTTCTTCTTCCAATAAATATTTATTTCTATTCGCCAGAAGTTGTTTTTTAAAGTCTATAACTTCATCTAAACTCTTTTTTACAAAGTTGCCAAATGTAGATACGGTTTCATTGTAGAGCTTACGAATTTTGTCCAGGTCGATAGATGTTACATCATTGTAAGAGGATTTGAGTTTTTCTAATTTACGGTTTGTATTATGATAGATGACAGATTGCTCGTTAATTTCAGATATAACCTGATTTAGCTTTTGCTCTATCTCTTTGTGATTAGCAAGAAAGTTGTACTCTTTCAGGCTATTCTCAAGTGCTACAATATCTTTTTCGATTTTTAGCCGCTCGGTTCTAAACTCCTGAATATCTTTCCCTGTATCTGCCTTAACCTTTTCTGATAATGATTTTACTGTATTATTGTATCTTTCATATTCAGAAGAAACTTCGTTATATTTTAAAAGTGTTTTAGTCGGGAGATTAAGCAAATAAAAATTATACAACGCCTTTTCTCTTGCATTGGCGTTATAAGAAACAAAATTTAAAGGGTCAACTCTCTGCTGACTTTGCAAGTCATCCTTAACAAAAAATTCCATCAACGTTCCATATCTTTTTCCCTCAAAGAATACTTCGTTGTTCTCTGTCGGAAAAAATATCCCTTCCAGCAATTTCGGCATTTCAGATTTTTCATATTCATCGAGAGCATCCGGTCGCTTCCCGAAAAATATTTTTTTTGTATCGGCAAAGCCCCTCTTGAGAAAATATTTTTGTTCCTGTACTTCAATTTCTAAAGTAATCGTGTGTTCATCCTCACGTAAAAAGTCATACTTTTTTTGAGCAAATCTTTTTTCTGCTTTACCGCTTAGTAAGGTAAAATCAACAAGCCTGACCAACGTAGATTTGCCAATACCATTAATCCCTCGTGCTTCTTTATCCCCAGAGTATTTGCCCAATATGATGTTTATTCCATTGTGAAATGGAACAGCATCTATAAGGTTGGTTTCTGAATATATTCTAATTAACATTGTCGAATAAACTTGTTTGATTTTCTTCTTGGCTTTCTTTCTTTACCAATTTAATTTTATATCCTTTTTTCTCAATACTGCCAATTGTATGCAAAAAGGTTAAAGCATACAGAAAAAGGTCGGGTGTTCTATCTTTATCCCTGTTTAAAAACTTATTCATTATATCATCCACGATGGTATATTTGTTTTTAAAAGGGGAATTGCCCATAATACTAATAATATCTGCTCCCAATACCATAAGATTGGTTTTAAGATTGCTTTCTGGCTGCGGTAATATCATAGTTCATTTTCTGTTTTTCTGCCTATTAAACACTGCTCAAACATATAAAGCAATATAGATTTTACACACTTCACATATTCATCATCTTTAATGTTTCCATATGCTGTTGTATATTGGTCGGTTAGATTATATAATCTATCCTTGAAATTTCCTGAAAGTTTATTGTAATCATTTATAACTCTTCTTTTCAGGGTATTAATCTCATCATCGTTATATCCCGAAAGTATATTGGTAATCGTGTTAAATTCTGCCATAACCAGTACCATTTCCGAGTTCATTCCATCCCAATCTTCCTGCTCAAAGTTGAGTTCGATTTTCTTTTGGGGAGGGACTAATGATTTCCTGTCGAAATGCAGAGCCTTATCTTCTTCGCTTGAAGCATTCAATAAGTCATTAATAATTTCCTGAATATAGTCCTGTATAAAAAAGTTCTCAATCCCCAAATAAGCTGCAAGTTTTCTTTTTTTACTTGATACAAGTTCATCAACAATAGAAAGAATTTGGTCTATACCCTTAATCGAAGTATCGCCGTCCAAACTCTGAATTAGCGTAAATTGTTCCGGTGATACTTCGTGGTTTACGTACATTTCCCAATTTGGAAATTTGTCTTTCCAGTTTTTCTGGTATTTTTCGAAATCTCCTTCTTTGTTTGTTGCCCCTAAAACTTTCGTTTCAAAATCAGTTTTGCTATATTTTCTTGGTGCGTAACAAGCCAATATTTTTTGTTCGGGTAAAATAGTACCGTCATTGCCTTTATCCTTATTCCTTCTAATGGGCGTATAGTTATCAACGCCATATTTCAAAAGAAACAGTTCATCAATAAATTCTTCGAACTCAAATCCTTCTTTGGATTGAATTTGCATTTTAAAAGCGTTCTTCAATAATTTATCCATATACAAATCAGAGTTCCAAATTAATTTTAACTGTACCGTCAAATCCCTTTTCTACTATCTCTTTAAGGGTTTGAAGTTTGATATTATTGCCATAATCAGTTTCAACCTTAGAAATGTAACTCCTTTTCTTACCCACTTTTTGGGCTAATTGTTCTTGAGTTAGCTGTCTTTGTTCTCTGGCTTCCTTCAGCATTTCTCCAATATGTCTGCCTGATATTTTCATCTCAAAAAGGATTAAAATTGACTTTATTACGAATGTACAAATGTAATTTAAAAGTTGCATTGAACCAACTGTAAATTGTATAAAAAGCATTTGAAAATTTCCACTCTCGTTCTGAAAATTCCCACCAACAAAGCCACTCACAGCCAAACACTTCCTTTGACTGCCACTTTCTTATAACGCCTCTTTTTCCACAAGACATTTGTCCCGAAAGCTCGCAAGGTGCGGGATAAAATGTAACAAATAAATGTGTTTCAATTATGGAAAAACAGAGAAAAAAAGTTTTGCTGGCAGCCGTGGCGATGCTGTCAGGAATTGGTGCGTTCGCACAGGGAAACGGTTCGGCAGGTATCAACGAAGCTACTCAAATGGTAACAAGCTATTTCGACCCCGCCACCCAATTAATCTACGCCATCGGTGCGGTGGTTGGGCTCATCGGAGGCGTTAAGGTGTATAACAAATTCAGCTCCGGCGACCCTGACACGAGCAAGACTGCGGCAAGCTGGTTTGGTGCGTGTATCTTCCTGATTGTTGCCGCTACCATCCTGCGTTCATTCTTCCTGTAATCCTTTGCTTATGAATAGTTACAATATTAACAAAGGCATTGGGCGTACAGTAGAGTTCAAAGGATTGAAAGCGCAATACCTGTTCATTTTCGCAGGCGGACTGCTCGGTACGCTTATTCTCGTGATGATACTGTATATGGCAGGCGTAAACTCTTACATCTGCCTGTTCATCGGAGCAGGGGGTGCTTCGCTCATCGTATGGCAGACCTTTTCACTGAACCAAAAGTACGGCGAACACGGGCTGATGAAAGTGGGTGCAAGAAAACGGCATCCTCGATACATCATCTGCCGCAAGCCTGTACACAGGTATTTAAAATTCACTTCTAAACCAAAAGCCGTATGAGAAATGTAGCAAAGACCTCCACTTTGGAAAGCAAATTTCCATTGCTGGCAGTAGAGAACAACTGCATACTTTCCAAAGATGCGGACATTACCGCCTGTTTTGAAGTGCGTTTACCGGAACTGTTCACGGTAGCTTCTGCGGAATATGAAGCCATTCACTCCGCTTGGCACAAGGCGATTAAGACCTTACCCGATTTTACGGTCATTCACAAACAGGATTGGTACATCAAAGAAAGCTACGCCCCCGATTTGGCACAGGAAGATCAGAGTTTTTTATCGAAATCTTATCAACGCCATTTCAACGAGCGACCATTCCTGAACCACTATTGCTACCTGTTCCTGACAAAAACCACCAAAGAGCGTATGCCTTTGCAAAGCAACTTCAGTTCGCTTTGCAAAGGCACACTCATACCAAAGGAAATCAGGGATAAGGAAGCGATACATCGCTTTATGGAAGCCGTAGCACAGTTTGAGCGTATTGTGAACGATAGCGGTTTTGTGAGCCTGCAACGATTGAGCGAAGAAGACATCATCGGTACAAATGAAAAGCAAGGATTGCTGGAACAGTATTTTACCCTTTCGAGGGAAGCAGGAACGCCGATGCAGGACATCGCACTCGGTGCTGAAGAAGTCCGTATCGGAAACAAAAGGTTGTCTTTGCACACCCTGTCCGATACGGACGATTTGCCCGGAACGGTATCGGCAGATACACGTTTTGAAAAGCTATCTACCGACCGTAGCGACTGCCGTTTGTCGTTCGCTGCACCTGTGGGGTTGTTGTTGAGCTGCAACCATATCTACAACCAGTATTTGTTTTTGGATAACAGCGAAGCGAACCTGCAAAAGTTTGAAAAATCAGCAAGGAATATGCACTCATTGGCTCGGTACAGCCGTGCCAACCAAATCAACAAAGAGTGGATAGAAAAGTACCTGAACGAAGCACATTCGTTCGGGCTTTCCTCTGTTCGTGCGCATTTTAATATTATGGCGTGGTCGGAAGACCCTGCCGAACTCAAACAGCTAAAGAATGATTGCGGTAGTGCGTTAGCACTGATGGAGTGTAAGCCACGCCACAACACTACGGATGTTGCCACGTTGTATTGGGCTGGAATGCCGGGCAATGCCGGCGACTTTCCGGCAGAGGAAAGTTTTTACACGTTCATAGAGCCAGCCTTATGCTTCTTTACCGAAGAAACCAATTACCACAATTCGCCGTCCCCATTCGGGGTAAAAATGGCGGACAGGCTTACAGGCAAGCCTATCCATTTGGATATATCAGATTTGCCAATGAAGCGTGGCATTATCACGAACCGGAACAAATTCATTCTTGGTCCGTCAGGTTCGGGTAAATCGTTCTTCACAAACCATATGGTAAGGCAGTATTTCGAGCAGGGCGCACACGTACTGTTGGTAGATACGGGTAATTCCTATCAGGGTTTGTGCGAATTGATTAAGGGGAAAACCAAAGGCGAAGACGGGGTTTATTTTACCTATACCGAAGACAATCCCATTGCCTTTAACCCTTTTTATACCGATGACGGCGTGTTCGATATTGAAAAGCGTGAAAGTATCAAAACTTTGATACTAACGCTTTGGAAAAGGGACGATGAACCGCCGACCCGTTCGGAAGAAGTGGCATTATCCAATGCCGTTAGCGGTTATATCGAGCGTATCAAAACGGAAAACGTGTACCCATCATTTAACGGCTTCTACGAGTATGTAAAAGGCGATTACCGCAAGGTATTGGAGCAAAAGCAGGTAAGGGAAAAAGACTTTGACATTGCCAATTTCCTCAACGTATTAGAGCCTTATTACAAAGGCGGCGAATACGATTACCTGCTGAACTCAAACAAGCAGTTAGACCTGCTTTCCAAACGCTTTATCGTGTTTGAAATTGATGCCATCAAAGACCACAAAATCCTCTTTCCCATAGTCACGATTATCATTATGGAGGTGTTCATCAACAAGATGCGCCGACTGAAAGGTATCCGTAAGCTCATCCTGATTGAAGAGGCTTGGAAAGCGATTGCCAAAGAGGGAATGGCGGAATACATCAAGTACCTCTTTAAGACCGTTCGCAAATTCTTCGGAGAAGCGATTGTCGTAACGCAAGAGGTCGATGATATTATCCAGTCGCCCATTGTGAAAGAAAGTATCATCAACAACTCCGATTGTAAAATCCTCTTAGACCAGCGCAAGTATATGAATAAGTTTGACGATATACAGGCAATGCTGGGGCTTACCGATAAGGAGAAAGGGCAGGTACTTTCTATCAATATGAACAACGACCCATCAAGGCTTTACAAAGAAGTCTGGATTGGTTTAGGTGGTACGCACTCGGCAGTCTATGCCACCGAAGTTAGTTTGGAGGAATACCTCGCCTATACCACCGAAGAAACCGAAAAAATGGAAGTAATGCAGCTCGCTGCTGAACTGGACGGAAACGTGGAACTCGCCATTAAGCATATCGCTATGCAACGGCGTGACAATTCAAATCAATAGTCATTAACAATTTAAAATTTCAAGAAAATGAAAAAAATCCTTTTTATGGTGTGTACGGCACTAATGCTTGCCGTTGCACCGTCCGCAAAAGCCCAATGGGTAGTAACCGACCCCGCAAACCTTGCATCGGGCATTCTCAACAGTGCGAATGAAATCGTACAGACTTCTTCCACCGTAAGCAATGTGGTTAAGAACTTCAACGAAGTGAAGAAAGTGTACGAACAGGGCAAGGAATATTACGACAAGCTGAAAGCCGTCAACAACCTTGTGAAAGATGCCCGTAAGGTGCAGCAAACGGTTTTGCTGGTAGGCGATGTTTCGGAAATGTACGTGCAGAATTTCGGCAAGATGATGAACGACCCCAATTTCTCGCCGCAAGAGCTGACCGCTATCGGTAACGGCTACTCCGCATTGCTCAATGAAAGTACCGAACTGCTGAAAGAACTGAAGCAAATCGTAACCTCATCCAGCCTTTCGCTGAACGACAAAGAGCGTATGGACATCATCGACCGTGTGTACAAAGAAGTAAAAGACTACCACAGTCTTGTACGCTATTACACCAACAAAAATATTTCTGTAAGCTACCTGAGAGCGAAAAAGAAAAACGATGCCAAAAGGGTGCTTGACCTATACGGAACTGCTAACCAAAAATACTGGTAACAATGGAATGGGATAATCTTCACGAACTCCTGCGTTCGCTTTATGACGATATGATGCCGCTTGCAGGCGATATGGCGGCAGTGGCTAAAGGTCTTGCGGGATTGGGTGCATTATTCTATGTGGCATTAAAGGTTTGGCAGGCTTTAAGCCGTGCCGAACCTATTGATATGTTCCCATTGTTACGCCCGTTTGCTTTGGGGCTTTGCATTATGTTTTTCCCAACCATTGTATTGGGAACTATCAATGCAGTGCTAAGCCCCGTTGTAACGGGAACACATTCCATACTCGAAGACCAGGTGCTTGACCTGAACAAGCTGCAACAGCAGAAAGACCAACTGGAATATGAAGCAATGGTCAGAAATCCCGAAACCGCCTATATGGTATCGGACGAAGAGTTTGACAAGAAGCTGGATGAATTGGGCTGGTCGCCCTCCGACATCGGCACGATGGCGGGTATGTATATGGACAGGGGTGCTTATCAAATAGAAAAAGCCATAAAGGATTGGTTTCGCAATCTACTGGAGATACTCTTTCAGGCGGCGGCTTTGGTTATTGATACCATAAGAACATTTTTCCTGATAGTCCTCTCCATACTCGGACCGATTGCCTTTGCAATTTCCGTATGGGACGGCTTTCAGTCCACGCTCACGCAGTGGCTCACGAGGTATGTGAGCGTTTACCTGTGGTTGCCTGTTTCCGATTTGTTCAGTTCGATGCTGGCAAGGATACAATCGCTGATACTGGAAAAGGATATAGCAATGCTTTCAGACCCGACCTATATACCCGACACCTCCAATACGGTGTACATCATCTTTATGATTATCGGCATCATCGGGTACTTCACTATCCCGACAGTAACAGGCTGGGTAATCCAAGCTGGAGGCGCAGGAAACTTTACCCGCAATGTAAACTCAACAGCAATGAAAGCAGGAAACCTTGCCGGAGCCGGAGCTGGTTCAACGGTTGGAAACATCGGCGGTCAGTTACTTAAAAAATAATGTAAAACAATAATCATTCTTAAAAATGGAATTTAAAACGCTAAGAAATATAGAAAACAGCTTTCGGCAGATACGTTTATATGCCATCGTGTTTGCCGTTCTCTGCATAGGCGTAGTAGGATTTGCCGTGTGGAAATCGTACAGCTTTGCAAATGAACAAAGGCAAAAAATCTATGTGCTGGATAATGGCAAATCACTGATGCTTGCCTTGTCGCAGGATGCCAGTATTAACCGACCTGTGGAAGCAAGGGAACACGTCAGGAGATTTCACGAATTGTTCTTCACGCTTGCACCCGATAAGAACGCTATTGAAAGCAATATGAGCAGGGCGTTCAACCTTGCCGATAAATCAGCTTTCGACTATTACAAAGACCTGTCTGAAAAGGGCTATTACAGCCGTATCATTTCGGGTAATGTTCAGCAACGAATTGAGGTAGATAGTGTGGTGTGCAATTTCGACAATTACCCCTATGCAGTGCGCACCTATGCCAAACAGTTCATCATCCGTTCGAGCAACGTAACACGCCGTAACCTGATTACTTCCTGCTATCTCGTCAACTCCGTTCGTTCGGATAACAACCCGCAGGGATTTAACATCGAAAAGTTTGCGGTAGTAGAAAACAAAGACATCGAAGTTATCGAACGCTAAAAATTAAGGATATGAAACAGTTACTTGATTTAGACGCATTCGCAAAAACGCTGACCGATAAAGGGTATGACGGTTATTTCCAAACGGAGGCAGCTTATGCCGACAAAATCAAAGACAGCATCAGCAGGTTTTTAGAGGCTTGTAAAAATGGGATGGATAAACCGATGTTGCCCAACATTATGATGCTGACAACTTACCTGCAATGGAATGGCGATGATAAGCCAAAGGTTGAATGCAATATGTGGGTAAAGTATGAAGACGGTCTTTTTGATGTACAGAAGATGAATATTGAAAGGATAGACCAATACGGGCAATTATTGAAACAATCCAAACTGACAGACCTCTCTACAAGCTCGGTTCCGACAAGGAAAGAAGCCATTGCCCAAGTGTCTGACAAACCTAAAGAACAGTTGTCTTCCCCGAAAAGGCGGTTTAAAATGCGATAACCGAAAATCATTAAAGTATGAAAAAATTAAGAGCAACTATGGACAGGTTTTTTGATAAGCTCGATGAGCGTTGGCGGGCTTTGCCAGTGCGCAAGCAGCATCAATACACGTTGTACTTTTTTGTGGGTTATCTCTTGCTTACGGCAGGGGTTATTGGCAAAGTAGTGTACGATACGGGCAAGCCGAATGATACCATCAACATCAGGCATATCGAGAACCCTGTCCTCAAAAGTAAAAATCCTGCAAGGTTGCAGGATAGTGTATCAACAATTTTAAAAAATCAGTTTTATGAAAGAAAATGAAAAAAGGGTCAGCATTCTCGTTGAGGAAGGCGACCAAAGTAAAGCATCCAATCTGCTGGATGATAAAAAGAACAGCAAAGACCGCCTTAAAAAGCCCTTGATATTCGGTTTGATGGCGATTGTCTTCTTAGGCTGTATGTACCTCATCTTTAAACCGTCAAAGGATAAAAAAGAGGTCGAAAACATCGGGCTGAACGATGCTGTTCCACAAGCTACCGGGGCAGGAATGCCCGACAGCAAAGGCAAAGCGTATGAGCAGGAAATGCTGGAACAAAAAGACCAGGAGAAACGCAATGCCCTTACCACGCTATCCGATTATTGGAATGAGGACAGCTCATCTGCCAACGCCAAGAGCGAAGAAGATTTTGTAGAAGAGGAAGAAAGCAACGGCTATGGCAGTGGCAGAAATTCGGGACGTTATGGCAATCCTGCCTTGAACAGCTACCGAAATACACAAAGCACGTTAGGCTCATTCTATAATAACGACAATGCAGAAACAATGGAACTCCGCAGGCAATTGGATGAGCTAAAAGAAAAACTGGCTGATAAAGATGTACCTAAAGCAACAACAGTAGATGACCAGCTTGCCCTGATGGAGAAATCCTATCAAATGGCTGCAAAATATCTTCCGCAAGGTAATAGCAGCAATGGAGAAGCCACACCCACAAACGGTACAGCTTCGGGAGCTTCGACTGCCAGCCAAAAAGAGCATTTTGTATCATTTACGCCCACAAGGAAAAACACCGTATCAGCCTTGTATCGTGAGCCAACAGACAGCGAATTTTTGAACGATTTAAACCAGACCAAAAACAGGGGCTTCTATACCGCAGGTTCTACTGAACAGGTGGTACAGCCGAAAAACAGCATCAAAGCCTGCGTACACGATGCACAAACCGTTGTTGGGGAAACGGGCGTAAGGCTTCGTTTATTAGAGCCTGCCAAAACGCCTAATCGTACCATTCCCAAAGGAACTATCGTAACGGCGAATGCCAAGTTTCAGGGCGGTCGTTTACAGCTAAAGGTTACTTCGGTAGAACTGGAGGGTAATATCATTCCCGTAGATATTACCATTTACGATTTGGACGGGCAGCAAGGCTTGTACGTTCCGTATTCGCCCGAAATGAACGCACTTACCGAAATGGCGGGCAATATGAGCCAGACAGGAGGAACGAGCGTGATGCTTACGCAGAATGCCGGACAACAGGTTGCTGCCGATTTAAGCAGAGGCATTGTACAAGGAATTTCGGGCTATTTCGCAAAGAAAGTACGTACACCAAAGGTTACGCTCAAAGCAGGGCATCAGGTCTTCCTTGTATCAAAACAATAATGTTAAACTAAAATAATTTTATAATGAAAAATCTTTTTAAAACACTTTGGGCATTTGCTCTGACTATCGGCTTAGCCGTAAATTCTTTTGCGCAGGACAGCATCAGAACTCCGCTTGCATTGGGCAAGATAGAACCATACAAAATGGAAGTAACCTACGATAAAACTTCGCACTTGATTTTCCCGACTGCCATTCGTTACGTGGATTTGGGAAGCGAATACCTGATTGCAGGTAAAGCCGAAGATGCGGAAAACGTACTACGAGTAAAAGCATCGGTAAGGAACTTTGAACCGGAAACGAATTTTTCAGTAATTACCAATGATGGACGTTTTTACAGTTTCAGTGTGTATTACAGTTCCTACCCTGAAGCAACAAGCTATGACCTGCTAACAATGCAAAAATCAGTAGATAGAACCAACGGAAACGATGTGCTTTTTGAAGAATTGGGCAACAATTCGCCCTCACTGGCAGGCTTGTTACTGGAAACCATTTACAAGAAAGACAAGCGCATTGTAAAGCATATCGGGGCTAAGAGTTTCGGCATTCAGTTTATCCTCAAAGGCATTTACATACACAACGGCAAATACTATTTCCATACCGAACTGCGTAACAAAACCAATGTTCCGTTTGAGATTGATTTTATCAATTTCAAAGTGGTGGATAAAAAGGTTGCCAAACGTACCGTAGTGCAGGAAATTCCTTTGACACCGCTTAGGACTTACAAACCATTGGACGGCATAAAAGGAAAATCTACCGAGCAAAATGTATTCCTCTTAGACCAATTTACCATTGCCGATGATAAGATACTTCTGATTGAGATTTTCGAGAAGAACGGCGGCAGGCATCAAACATTGCAGGTGGAAAATTCGGATTTAATCAAGGCTCGTTTGATTGACGATATGCACCTGAAATTTTAATAACCCATTTAAAACAACAGTAATAAAATGAAAAAGTATATCTATACCGTGATGCTCGTTTTAATGGGTATCACAACGACACAGGCACAGCGAATGCTGCCGAAACAGAAAGGGTTGGAAGTAAATGTTGGTGTGCTGTCCGATGATAAAATCGGCAACGATTATTATATCAATATCGGTATGACCGTGAACGGTAAGAACGGCAATTACCAGCTTTGGGCGTTGGAATATACGCACCAATACCACGATTATAAAGACCTCCGCATCCCGCAGGAAACTTTTACAGCCGAGGGCGGTTACAGCTTCTTCCTTTTGGGCGATGCCCGGAAGAACATCACGCTGAATGCCGGAATAACCGCCGTAGCAGGTTATGAAAGCATCAACCGTGGCGAACCGATGTTGTATGACGGAGCGAAGATATTGGACGAGGACAATTTCATTTACGGAGCTGGCGGACGACTGACCTTTGAAACGTACCTTTCTGACCGATTTGTATTAGTCCTGCAAGGGCGTACAAAAGTCTTTTGGGGTACGGATTTACGACAGTTCCGACCGTCGGCAGGTGTGGGATTAAGGTTTAACTTTTAAAACGTAAAAAACGATGATAGCAATATTCAATAAATTCAGAACAGGGCTACTGCCATTATATATATTCCTGGCAATCCTCACAGCTTCGGTTACGTTGGTATCTTGCAGCAAAGATGATGAACTCGAAATACAGAACAATTTTCCTTTCGAGGTCAATGTAATGCCAGTGCCTAAAGATGTTGCCAACGGACAAACCGTAGAAATACGCATTACCATACAGCGTACAGGCAATTACAGCAACACGCAGTATTTTCTTCGCTACTTCCAGTTTGATGGTCAGGGAACGTTGCAATACTACAATGAGCCGCCGTATCAGCCCAACGACCTGTACCAGTTACCAACGGAGCAGTTCAGGCTGTATTACACGTCAACGTCTGCCGTATCACAATCTTTTGATGTTTGGATTTCGGACAGCTTCGGGAACGAAAAGCAGATAACTTTTCAGTTTAACAGCAGCGATTAAGAGCAGTATTCCAATTCATAAATAACGGCTTATCTGATGGGTAAGCCGTTTTTAATTTTAAATTCGATAGTTGCTAAAGAAATAATTTCTTATCCATGCAATAATGAAAAAGGGTATTATCCTTTCGGTTTACCAAATTTGAGTAAGTTATTATTTCCATAAACAATGAAAGCGGCTTGCCTTTTTGGGTAAGCCGTTTTCGCATTTTATAAAACTGCTGATTTTACAGACTATGGAAATAAAAATTAGAAAGGAAGAAAAGGAAGATTTCAAAAAAGTTTTTGAACTCATTCGCCTGGCTTTTGAAAACGAGGAATTGAGCGACCATAAAGAACAGTTCTTGGTGGAACGGTTACGCAATTCTGATGCGTTTGTCCCCGAATTATCACTTATTGCCGAAGTAGATAATCAAATTGCGGGATATATATTGCTCACAAAAATTAATATTGAAGACAAGGATAAAAACACTTACACCTCGCTTGCGTTAGCCCCTGTTGCTGTGTTGCCGAATTATCAGGGAAAAGGTATTGGCGGCAAACTCATACAAGCTGCCCACGATATAGCAAAAAAAATGGGCTTTGGCTCTGTGATGCTGTTAGGACACGAAAACTATTACCCTAAGTTTGGCTATAAGCTGACCAAAGAATTTGGGATAAAGCTGCCATTTGAAGTTCCTGAAGAAAACTGTATGGCAATAGAACTATCGCAAAATGCGCTGCAAAATGTAAGCGGTGTAGTTCGGTATCCGAAAGAGTTTGAAATTGAATAATGCCACGGATATTTTTCGTAAATTCAAACAGTGGAAATAAAGTATTTTTGGTATGGTTGCATCATTGGTAATAGGTATTATATTTTTGGTTGCAGGACTGGGACTTCGCTACTGGATTAACCGGAGAAAGTTTTACAGGCGCAGCCCTATGGGAGCAGAGGGCTTCTCATCTTATGAAAGTTCGGTTTTCATTAAATTCGTGGAAAGGGTCGGTAAATGGATAGCTTACGGGCTGATTATTTTCGGTCTGTTGTCGCTGTGGGTTTATTGGCGTGAGAAAAAAGAAAAACAACAACCTGAAGTAAAAATAGAACAACCTGCCGAACGCAGATAGTTATTACAGCATACATTTTTTAAGCAAATCGGATAGCCCAAAAGCTATCCGATTTTTTTATTTACGGCTTAGTAAATCGCCAAACGCTACCTCTCAAAGCCAAACCCTGCAACTTTCCCCAATGCCGTACTAAGCCTTTATAAATTCAACTTCCATAGCAAAATTGAGCAAACAATGGAAGTAATCGCAATACAAAAATCCGCACTGGACGGAATGAAGAATGAGCTGAAAGCACTTTTGGAACTTACCGAAAATGCCACGCAGAAATACACGCCAATTTTTGCGCAAGAGCAATGGCTCGATAACCAGGAAGTGTGTTTGATGATGAACATTACCAAGCGGACTTTGCAGACGTATAAGGACAAAGGGTTATTGCCTTATTCCAGACTGAACCGTAAAAATTATTATAAACGCTCGGATGTACAGGCTTTGCTCGAAGCCGGACAACCGTACAATACTGCCGAAAATGGATTTATTCACGAATGACAATGAAGAAATCATTGCCCATCAGGAAATGATAACACAGCTAAGAACCCGTATCGAAAGCATATTGAAAAACTACCGCCCTGTAATGAACGGAGAAATTTACCTTTCGGGCGAAGATGTGTGCAAGCTGCTCCATATCAGCAAACGCACTTTACAGCAGTACCGTGATGATAATATACTGCCGTATATACAAATAGGCGGTAAGATTATTTATAAGGAAAGCGATATCCTGACTATACTGGAGCAAAATTACATTTCACAAAAAATTGTTTGACTGTAATCTTTTTTGTATTATATGCTGTCAAAAAAGGACGAGTTTAGTATCTTTGTTGTCGAAAATATAGAAAATACTTAAAGTTGTTTTTGCTTTAAGTTCCGCATTAGAAACTGGTAATTTTTAAAACCCCGGAACGAATAAGTAAGAACGCTCACGTTATGGCGTGGGCGCTCGCTTATTTGGGGGTCAGGCGTACCAGTGCCTTAATGCCAGTAAGTGTGGTTGCCTGCGCCTCTTTTTTTTGCAGGTTCCACTAACTTGATAAACATTAAGAGTTATGGACGGCAAGGATATTTTTTACCCCGAATTTGACCACCCTGCTACGCAATTATCAGCGTTCTCTCTCTGCATTGATGTTTTTATCATATCCCTTAAAAACGGGGAAATTGTACATTTTAAACCTAACGAGATAGCACACTTTAAAGATTGGCTTGACCGTTTTAAAGTCAGGGACATTGAGGTCGATAAAGGAATACCTTACGTTACTCGAACTCCGAATTTATCTAAAGCTCCCAACGGATTTTTTAACCTCATCAAACTAAGCAAAAAGAAAATGAGCAAAGAACAAATAATAAAGGTAGGGATGATAGATGACCACGATATGCTTAGAAAGGGTATTTGTGATTTTCTAATGGGTTTCGGTTTTGAAATACTTTTTGAAGCCGAGAATGGAAAAATGGCAATGAAAAAAATGGAGGAAATCGAAGTTGTTCCCGATGTAATGGTTGTTGATATAAATATGCCGGTAATGAATGGTTTTGAAACCGCTAAAGCATTGAATGAAAAATATCCGCAAACCAAAGTCCTGGCTTTTAGCATTAATGATGATGTACAGGATGTAGTAAAGATGCTTCAGCGTGGCGTAAAAGGGTATATACTGAAAGGCGCAGACCCCGAAGAACTTAAAAAAGCCATAACCGTTATAAATGATGGAGGACATTATTTTAGTGCTGGCGTAGCCGAAATTGCAAAAGAATACTATAAACAGTTTCCGCAATAACAGGTTTCTTTGTTACTTTCTTTTCCGCAGAACTCACGAAAGAAAGTAATCCCCCAATAATAAATTATGGGATAATGAATATCCCAAGCAATAATGTCGCAACCTGTTTGGTAAAATGGAAAAGAAAGGATTTGTGTAAGGGCGCATTTTGCTAAAGGGGATTGCACCAATTTAAAGCAAAAAGACTGCCCAACCATCGGGAGGATCTGTCTTTTTGCCGCCCGACTTTTCGGGTCAGGCGGCTGCTATTTTAGCTTATGGTTTTTAAATACTCGTCATAACGTTCCGTTATATCCTTGCCTTTCCTGAACGTGTCTTTTGTGTAGCTGTAATGCTCTTCAAAGAACTTTACTTCTTTGGTGGTAAGGTCTATTAAATAGCGGTAGTCTGCGTTTATCCGCCTTTCATCCATTGTACAATGCTCCGTAAGCATTTCGAGTTCTTGCTCACTGTTGTCAAGGGATAACAAAGGCAAAAAAAGCCTTTCAACGATATATCCCTGTTCGGGTGCGCTGCTGCTGTCGGCAACGCAAATAAGAGATTTGCCGTTGCTCAATTTGATATGAAGATTTGAACGTGTCATAAATTGAAATTGGGGTTTATTGATTAAGCCGTTAATTGGATTAATGAAAATTCTTCCGTCCAAAATTCCTCGCTGGTGTGCTTGCCGTATGCTGTATAGTAGCCTGTACCGTTTGCACGCAATACAAGCCTGTAACAGTCCAATCGGTTTTCGGGTGCGGTAAACATTTCCTGCTCCCCCTCGTCAAGCTCCACAAATGCCCATTCTTTATCGTTTAGCATTTCTTCAATGTTCGGGGTATCGTCTTCGCCTGTGCAATAAAAATCTACTGCCGTATCATAGTAGTTCATTGAGCAGAAATAATGATTGCCCTCTAACGGCTTAACCAATGCAAGCCGTTTTGCCTGTTCCTGTTTCCATTCTTCGGATAGATGGATAATTGCAAACTCGCAATTATCCCATTCGCTATTGGTGTTGGCTTTAACCAAAATATGTGCTGTCGCTTTATCGGATAGTTTCATCGTTCTAAATTTTAATGGTGTTTAACTGATTTTCGATTTTACGTTCTAATAGAGTGTCGAGTATTTCCCATTCGCTGTCGTACTCCTTGCCCTCAAAATGGTAGGTGTCTGTTTCCTTGTCTAATTCGTAGCTGTCAAAATCTTCGTCTTCCAGATAAATATCTATGAGTAGCTTGTCAGAAAACATTGTCCTGCCATATACCAAACAACCTAATTCCTCATAATCCAATTGGAAATCTATGTTGTAATGCTCGGCTATCTGCTTAACTGCTTCCGCATTTGGCGACCATTTTGTTTGATAATTGAATATTCCCGTATCGCTTTCGTAAACCTCAAAGAAATATCCGCCGTTACTGTCGTCTATGAAATCGGGCAGTTGTCCGCAATTCTCTTTCCTTTCTCTTTCAGCCATTGATTTGAATAGCTGTGTTACCTGTTCGATTGCTTCAGGCTTCCCCTCGAAGACAACCGTATTGTTGCACCAATTTGGCATAATTATTTATCGTTTAAGGTTATTTTTAATAAAGGCTCACTTCCGAATATTAGGTGTATAGCCTGTTTTAGATTGGGTTTACAGTCCTCTGTCTGTGCATATTCGATAAGGCAGTGCATCGCAAATATTGCGTTGTATCCGTCAAAAAAATGGTCTGCAAACCAGCGTGGTTTTTTGAGAAGTTTGTCCTCGTTCTTCTCGATTATCCTGTGTGCATCCTGCACAAGCCTGTACCAAAATTCTGCGGTAAAAAAGCCCTTTTGATACCAACCCTCACGAATGGTAATTTCATTTTTCAGAAAGTATTCGCACTGCTTTTTTACGGCGTTCTGAATGTTCGCCATTTCTTCGGGGAATAGCCTGCAAAGCAATTCGCCTTTATCTAAGTTGTCCATTTTATGTAATGCTTTCATATTGTTGTTTTATAGTAGGCTACCACCATTTAAGGCGGTAGCCTGTTGTTATCTAATTAAGGTTTAGGATTTCCGCACCGTCCAAAGCAAATGCGGTACACAATTCAAATGCTTTCTGTGATTTGAGTTGGGCAGTACCACCCAATACAATGCTCTGTAATTTGGCTTCATCATCTTTGTAATTGCGTACATTCTGAAAGTAGCCTGTAACAGCGTTGTATGCTCCGAACAAAGTCCCTTTGGTCGTGTTCATCTGTTGTGCATCATCTGTCATAGCATATAGAAGCGCATTATCAACCACGTTTTTGAACACGGTGGAAACTTCATCGTCAGCCCCTTTGTTGATAAGGTCAAGTGTTTCTTTGTTCGGGCAAAGTGCCAACTGGATTAGCTTTCTTACTTCTCGGTCTGATACTTTTACCTTTGTCCAATTATTGAAAATGCCCTCTAATTGGTTGCTCAATGTGTTGGCAAGCCCCATAATCTTGTGGGCGTTCTCGATACGTTGTTTTGCTCCCGAAGTATGTTTGATACGGACTACATTGGTCATACTGCGTAGTGAGGCATTCAGCGTGTTTTGGCATACGATACGGATAGGCGTAAATGCTGCGGTAATACTTCCGCTACCATCGTGCGAAGTGGTTAGAAAAATGTACTTTTCCGTTACATCATCGCCATTGCCTACACGGATATAATCGGGCAGTTTGGCAGTGATAAAGATGCGTTCCCCTTTGCCCAATGCCCCTGCGGTTTCGTACAGGATACCTTCGCCACCACCTACAATAGCATCAAAAAAATTAAAGGCTTCCCGATTTTGTACAATGTGGTAATCCTTACCGACTACACCCAATACTGCATTGTTATCGGTGCGTATGTTAGCGAAATAGTTAGGTACTTCTAATTCGGTGCTACCTATTTCTATACCGTTGGCAGTTTCGATAATGCCCGAACCTTTGGTAAACAGTGGGGATTTTACGACATCGTAATCTAACCCTGCGTATTTGATAGCTTCCTCGCTCGTTGGGTATTGCTCTACGATTTGCCCCAAACCGTGCCACGCTTTTTGCTGTACTGAAAAGAAACTGTGCTTTCCTGTTTGCTCGTTGAAATGAATGTTATGTGCCATTTTGATAAATTTTGATGTTAAAAAATGATTGAATACTCGTTGTTAGAATGGGAGGTCGTCATCTGCTCCCTGTGCTGTAACCTTGTTGTTCTCGGCTTGTGCAGTAGCTTGTATGGTTTCGGCTCTCCTGCTACCTCCGTGCAGTTTGATTTGTGAGGTATGAAAGTTCAGCCCCGAATGTGCTTCGCCGTCTTTGCCTATCCACGCTCGTGTATTCACTCGCCCTGTGAGTTCTACCAATGTGCCTTTTGTCAGCAGTCTTGCCACGTTTGCAGATAGCCAGTAGGCACAATCGAAGTAGGTCGTTTGCTCTACACGCTCGCCTTGTTTGTTCTTGTAGCTTTCGTTGCTCGCTACCGAAAAGTTTACTACTTGCTTGTCGTTGTTAAGGGTTCTTACTTCCGCATCCCTTGTTAGTCGTCCGATGATGTTCATAATCGTTCTGTTTTAAAAGTTTGACATTTTGTTACGTTCGCTTTTCTCGCTTCCTGCTTCCTGTTGTGGTCTGCTCCGCTTCGCATAATATTTTCCAAAAGAAAAACCGGAAAAAAGAAAGCAGATAATCCAAGCGGGCAACAGCGATGACCAAGAAAAAAAATGATTTAATGGGGGTTCCTTTAGGGGGAAACCGTTCATTCGTTTTTTTTATTGGTGGGTGTGTGCGATGGCTGCCCGCTATAACTTAGCTGCCTTTTTACCGGTTGATTGTGGAAATTTTCTATTCCTAATTTTTATGTCAATTATGAACAGGCTTCAATAGTCTGAAACAAAGGAGGAGTAATAAAAAAGTATGGGCATAAAAAAAGCAGAACCGTTAAGTTCTGCTTCTTGTGGTTAGATAAAAGCGGATTAGATTGCCATCATAAATGCCTCTTCCATTGCTTTGAATTTCGGTGTAACCAAATCCATATCCTTGCTGATTTTTTGGCTTGTGATTTTAGCATAAATTTGTGTGGTGGAAATGTTTTTATGCCCCATCATTTTGCTAAGGCTTTCAAGCGGTACGCCCTCGGTCAGAAACATTGTTCCAAAAGTATGTCTTGCGGTGTGAAAGGTTACTTTTTGCTCCGTGATAATCTCTGCCTTTTCAACCAATTTACCTATGTGCGTATTGCAGGTTGCATTGGTAGGAACCGGAAAGATAAATTCATTCCTTGTTGTACCCTGATATTTCTCAATGATACGTTTAGGGATTTCCATTAACCGAACATTGGAAGCAACATCAGATTTCTTTCTCCGGCTGATAATCCATTGATGACCGTCAAAGAATGATTGAATATTGCTTCTTGTCAATTTCTTAATATCAGCGTAAGCCAATCCTGTAAAGCAACTGAAAATAAAAATATCTTTTACAAGTTCATATCTTTTATGCGGAACCTGACACATCATCAGCTTTTCAACGTCTTCTTTCAGTATGTACCCTCTGTCGGTTTCTTCCATACTTATTTCGTAATCCTCAAAAGGATTATCACGTATCAGCCCTTTTTTGATAGCCAGTTCAGCCAAAGCAATAACAGGCATTGTGTAAATCCAAACCGTGTTATGGGCGCATTGCTTATCGTAGCGGAGGTAAAAGTCAAACTCACGGATAAAATCTGCCGTCAGTTCCCGAAATGCCATATCTTCCCTGTGATAACGCTCTTTTATAAATTCCGTAAGATGATTGTAAACAGTGATGTATTTGTTGTAAGTTCCTTGTGAACGCTCCTCTTTATCAACCAATCTTTTAAATTCAACATTCTGGTCGTTAAAAACTTTCAATATGGCATCATCCATTACACCAACACCGAGAAAAGAGAGCTTTACTTTTTGGGCAGTTGCAAAGCCCTCGTGCTTCAGCATATCTTCATAAATCTTGTCGATACGTCCCCGTATATTGTCCAGCTTTTGGTTGATGCTCAAAGCTGTGGCACTTTTGCCCTGAACCCGTCCGTGTTTTAAATCCCAACTATTAGGGTTAATTTCTAACTTTGTCCCGAAAGTTTTCGGTGTTCCATCAATGGTAATACGTGCCATAACCGGGGCATTACCGTTCTTTTTCAGTTCGTTCTTTTTCAAATAGAAAAGCAGTTTGAACGTCGATTTTTTTGTCTGCTCCATAACTCAAATGTTTAACGTTTAAAATTAAATTACATTGAGTTACAAGGGAATATAAAAAAGGGTGCAAAAGACTGAAATATAATCAGTTAAGCTATATAGTTGCCTTTATCAATCGGTAACGAATTAGTAACCTAACCTTGTCAATTTAAGCCCAAAACCTATCAGACACCGAGTTCCAAACTAAGACTACACATTTATAAAGCATTGTATAGTAGCGGTTTTAATCGCTTTGCGTACTTTTGCTTTTTATTAATCTTTTTATAATGAAAGTAGTGAAAAGTAGTATTTGATTGTTTTTGTGGAGTAAGTGTAAGATATAAAACATAACTGTTTTAAGATGAGTGTAAATAATGCGTTTTAAAACTGAAAATATACTATTGACTAAGTCGATCAGATCAATTTTTCATGAATATTAGTGTGATAAAAAGAGCTAACTTTTTAATAATTAAAGCTTTATTTTATACTTTTATGTAATATATTGATACTAACAATCTTTTTAGAATGAACATCAGGTTATTCTTGTTTTTTTTAATGTTCACAACTCGGCTTTTCTCGCAAAATTATACGCTGAGAGAAGCTCCTATCCGAGATGAATATAATACTTATCTCATCTGTAGTGCTCCTTTTGTTGATAACAATAAATTTGTTTGGTATTCTACCAACAGAGAGGGTGATTTTTATAGATTTGATGGTAAAAATAAATTGCGTTTTAGTTATTATACAGGAAAGAATGATCATTATGATAGTTCTTATATTTCTAATTATAGTTGGCTTCAGGACAGCGAAAATAATATTTGGGCCCTTAAGCAAAATCGCGTTTACATCATCAAAAGAAAACCTCCGGGCTATGTGGTGGAAAGAATCCTTCTTGAAAGAGAATCCATAGATAGAACGGTTGGGATTGGGATGGATAAGCTTAAGAATATATGGATCAGCAATGGTTCCAGATATCTTATCAGAATAGACGGGAAACAGCAAATTACTAAAGTAAGTCACCCCAGATTAAAGCAAGGCAAAAAAAGTATTCAGATATTTAAAACATTACAGGATGGAAGACTGTTGGCAAAGTCTGGATATGATATTTATTTTATTGATGAAAACGGACTTAATTATTTTGGAAATCTTCAATCTATTGATAAAGAAATGAATGCTGAGTTTCAATTTATTGAAAATGGTAAGATATTTAAGGAAAATGACAGTGGGGTTTATAGATATAATGGTAAACCTTTTAGATACCTCTACATAAAGGAACTCAATATTCAGGTTTTTAACAGACCCTATGCAAATATTGCCCCGTCTTATGGTTATTCAGATAATAAAACGGTTATGTATAATGACGCAACAGTATTTATTGTAAATCGTAATGACATATACATCAATAGATTTAATAAACAAAAAGGAGAAATAACAACAACTGATACCTTAAGTTTTAAAACACCGGTTGCTATAAATTTTAGTAGACAAAATCCTGATTTTATATGGATTTCAACCCATGATAAGCTTTACAAAATGTTGGTAAGTCCTAACAATTTTGATAAAATTCTCCAATTTAAAAATAGTCAACTCAGCACGCGGACGATGGTGTCTGATACAAAAAAAAACCTTTATATAGGCACTTATGAAGGTTTATATGTAGTGAGAAACACAAACAAAAAAGCTGAAGAAGTATTTATAAAAAATGATAAGAAAGGTGTTTTTGATGCAATGTATCTGGAAAAAAATGATCATATTTTATGGGGATATGATGAGTATGGTTCCTTAAAGAGAGTAGATTTAAGTACCCGTATAAAAACATCTTTTAAAATGCCTGATGAAACGGGACAGGTAACGTTTGTCAAAGAAAAAGGCGATAGTGAATTATGGGTTGGTACCACACACGGGCTTTATGTTTTTAATACCAAAACAGAACAATTTCATGAATTGAAAGGTACTAATAATGAGCTCAAAGGAATTCAGTTCCAGCATATTTTACAAGCAAGAGACGGACGATGGTGGCTAGCAACAAACAAAGGTCTTTTTTTTAGAGATAAAAGAGGAGATTTTCTTAATTATAGTGTTACAAACCCGGACTTTAAAAATAAAAACATACTTACATTGCTTGAGGATGAGAAGGGAAATTTATGGATTGGTACTGATGGTGACGGTGTGTTGTTTTTGGACTTAAAAACGGGACATCTGAAAAATTATAACGTTAGGGATGGTTTGTCCAATGCTATTATATGCGGTATATTGGAAAGTAAAAATGCTTTCTGGTTTTCTACTTATTATGGTCTTTCGCGCCTTGATAAGAAGACCGATACTTTTACAGTGTATTTCAAAGAAGACGGACTTCCTGACAACGAGTTTAATCTTCGCTCTTATTATAAAGCTGAAGATGGTATTTTTTATTTTGGAGGACTTAATGGAGTAGTGGCCTTTGATCCGGAAAAAATACAACTTCCTAAAGAAAATCCGTATAAGATTTTTCTGATAGAAGCAACTTATTTCTCTGAAAAAAAGAATAAGAATATAAAAGACTGCTTGTGCGAAAGTGAAAGTACGGATGTAATAAATCTTCCCTATAATAGAAACTATTTTTCTGCCACCTTTACTATAAATGAATTGTTTTATCAGGAAAGTAATACCTATTATTATAAAATAGATGGTCTTACAAATGGTTGGAACGATGCCGGAACATCTGGCAAAATTGAATTATACAGTTTACCACCCGGAGATTATGTGGTACAGGTTAGAGGTAAGGATTTTAAAGGAACGGTAACAGTTAATGAGAAAAGGATATATCTCCATGTGCGGCAAATTTTTTATAAAACACCTCTTTTTATTGGAAGTATTACAGTTCTCATCCTTTTTCTTATTATATATTTCTTCTTGCGAAAGATTAATACGCAACGTAAAGTATTTGAACGTGAAAAAGAAATTGCTGAACTGAAGTCAAGTGCTTTGAGAGCTCAGATGAATCCACATTTCTTATTCAATATTTTGAGTAACCTGCAAAGTGTTTTAATTCTAAAAGGGGAGATGGAAGCCAATAAATATTTTGGAGCATTTTCAAAGTTACTACGCCTTACCATTGAAATGTCAAGACAAGAGCTGGTAGCGCTTGAAACTGAAATTGAATATATCAAGAACTATATATTGTTGAATAATCTTCAGCTAAATGAAACAATTGATTATACTGTTGAAGTAGATAGCAGTATTAAAAATAAAGCTGAAATTTTACTTCCGGTAATGATTGTTCAACCTTTTGTAGAAAATGCTATCATTCATGGACTCTCTTCAAAAAAGGATAAGAAACTTGAAATTCGCTTTTCTGTTGAAAATGATTATCTTATCATATCTGTTCAAGATAACGGTATCGGAAGAGACGCTTCAGCCTTGTTAAAGAAAAATAGCAAACGAGTTTATAAGTCACTTGCTACAGAAATTGTAAATGAACGTATGAAAATAATAAATGATTCTTATAAAAATACGATGTCAATAGAAATTATTGATCTTTTTGAAAGTGGTATCTCTCTGGGAACCAAGGTGATAATAAAGTTTAAAATGTTGTAATATATGCAATGTTAATTTACAGTATATCCTCATATTTTTAAATTAATTTTGTTGTATATTGTTTTGGCAGGTTTTTTGTTTTTTTATCATTAAAGGATCATTTAATTAATAAAATTTATGAATAGTTATAAAGCATTAATAATAGAAGACGAAATTAATAACGTTGCTATTCTAAAATATTTTCTTACAAAATATTGTATAAACATAGAGGTAGTAGGTCATGCATCTACTATTAATGAAGCTGTATCTGCAATAGACTTGTTAGAACCGGATATTCTTTTTTTAGATATTCATTTAAATGAAGGAGATGCTTTTGATGTACTCGACAGATTAAAGCATATCAATGCTCAGATTATATTTGTTACTTCTTATAATGAGTATGCTATAAAAGCATTCAAATATAATGCTATTGATTATTTGTTAAAACCAGTCGTTATAGAAGAACTAATTCTCGCTGTAAATAAGGCAGTGAAAAATATACACCAACAACGATATTTTGATTTTAATAAGTTGGCCATGTTGTCCAAAACTGAAATGCCAGTTCTTGAGAATAATGAATATATTGCTATCGCTTCTATTGATAAAATTGATCTGTTAAAAGCAAGTGATGTATTATATCTTGAATCTGACAGTAAATATGCTATTTTTCATTCTGTAGATGGAAAAAAATATACTTCTTCTAAAAATCTTTTGCATTTTGAAAAGATTATTGATAGCAGCCGCTTTTTTAGGGTACATCATTCCTATATTATTAATATTGAGCATGTGGTACGTATTATAAAAAAAGACGGCAGTTATTGTGAGTTGTCTAATGGAATGCTTATCCCTATTGCAAAAAGAAAACAAAATGATTTTAATCGCTTTTTAAAAATCAAAAGTTGAATTAATTTTACTTCTATCTTCCTATAAGAGATTAAAATCATGAGTTACAATTGTTGTTTTTAAAACATCAAATACCTTTTGGTTGATCAATTCTTTCACTTATACCGTTTTTGGTGCCATTTACTACTTTTGGTTTTTTTTATTTGAACAAAACGCTAATATTTGTACATAGATTGTTGTCTTTTTATTGTTATTAATAAGGAAAATATATGTTTCCGATTTGTATATTAAAGGATAGTATATTTTCCTTTACTTAATAGTAGGTTAAAAAAGCTCTTTCTATACTATTCATTGTTTGTAAACAGATTACTTTAAACATCCCTTTACGGATTATTTATTGATAAGGTACCCTTTAGATATTATAAACTTTTAAAAAGATTATATTTTTTTAGTATGAAGTTTCTGCACAAGTCGGCATTGAATAATAGAAAAAGATTGATAATACTATAATTGACAACATCCAGTGTTATCCGAACAACAGTGTTCGTATATATAACCGCTGGGGTCGTGAGATCTTTAAAACCACCAATTACGATTCCAACGAAAACGTATTCAGAGGGTATTCAGAAAACAGTGCCAACTTCAAAAACGGAAAAAAAACTTTCAAGGGAACGTATTACTACATTTTGGAATACGAATATACCGATACAGAAACTCCCCCCGTACGATCAAGAAAAGTGGCCGATTTCATTATAGAAATGACTAACCCCGAAATAAACATCATGAAAAAAGTAACAATCAACCTACATCTTTCGCTCTTGTTAGGCTTGCTTTCCCTGAGCGGATTCGCGCAACAAGACCCGCAGTTTACCCATTATATGTACAATACCACCAACATCAACCCTGCCTATGCCGGCAGCCGTGGTTCTTTAAGTATGTTTGGTCTGCACCGCAGCCAATGGGTTGGCCTTGACGGAGCTCCTACCACGAATGCTTTTTCTGTAAACACCCCTTTACAGAACTCTAAACTGGGACTTGGAGTCTCTTTTATCAACGATAAAATCGGAGTGATGAGTGAAAATACTCTTGCAGTAGATTTGTCTTACACCCTTGATCTGGCCGGTCGCAACAACAACAAATTGTCTTTCGGTATCAAAGGATCAGCCAATCTGTTGGATGTAAGCTACAGCAAACTGAACCTTCACAATCCTACCGATCCGCAGTTTTCAGAAGACATCGCCAATGAGTTTACTCCTAACATCGGAGCGGGTATCTATTACCACAACGACAAAAGTTATCTGGGATTCTCGGTACCGAACTTTTTGGAAACCAAACGCTATAATGACAATGTGAAATCTACCATGCGTACCAAAATGCACTATTATCTGATGGGAGGTTATGTATTTGACCTTAACCCGGGCTTGAAATTCAAACCAGCCTTTCTGGTAAAAGCAGTTGAAGGAGCTCCTGTACAGGTAGACCTTACTGCGAATTTCCTGATTCAGGACAAGCTGACCCTTGGCGCAGCCTACCGTTGGGATGCTGCTTTTAGTGGCCTCATAGGTTTTCAGGTTACCGATGGTCTTATGGTGGGGTATTCCTATGATGGAGAAACCACCAAACTGGCCAATTACAATTCAGGTTCCCATGAGATTTTTCTGCGTTTTGAACTGTTTAACAAATACAAACGAATCGTATCACCTCGATTCTTCTAAAGCGATCTTCTATGAAAAATATCTATAAAACGTTATCGCTTTGTCTCTTTGGTCTTCTGAGTCCGGTTGTTCTGGCTCAGCCCGGAGTAAAGAGAGCAGCGAAGGACTTTGATCAGTATGCGTATATTGATGCGATCAAAATCTATGAAAAAGTAGTCAAACGCGGTCACAGCAGTGCTCAAATCTATAGTGAACTGGGAGATGCGAACTATTTCAATGGTAACTATAATGAAGCAGCCCGCTGGTATGGCGAACTGTTTTCTCAGTATCCGGATCAGGTTACTCAGAGTGCTTACTATTACCGTTATGCGCAGAGTTTAAAGAGTACGGGAGCGGATGCATCAGCAGAGCAGTATCTGGAGCAGTTTGTTCAAAAAGCGGGAAGTGAATCAACGTCTGCCGCTTTGATTCAAAAAGAGCGGGACTACAAAAAGGGCATTGAGAAGAACTCCGGCCGCTATACCATTGAAAACCTTTCCATCAACAGTCCTTATTCCGATTATGGAAGCAGTATTCACAACGGAAAGCTGCTTTTTACCACGGCAAGAGATACGGGAAGTTTGTCTAAAAAAGTACACAGCTGGACGGATAAGGCATTTACAAGTATTTACAAAGCAGAGGTTGATACTGACGGATCTGTAACGGATGCCACTCGTTTTGACAAAGGCATCTGCAGCAAGTTCAATGAAGCGACACCTGTGGTTACCAAAGACGGGAAAACGATGTATTTTACCCGTAACAACTACAATGGTAAACGCGGATATGATGAGCATAAAACCACTTTACTAAAAATCTATAAAGCTACCTTTAGAGATGGTAAATGGGGTGATGTAGAAGAACTGCCTTTTAACAGTAATGCTTTCAACACGGCACATCCGGTGCTTAACGATAAAGAAGACATGATGTATTTTGCATCTGATCGTCCCGGAGGCTTCGGAGGGTCTGATATCTGGCGTATTGCGCTGCACCCGAACGGTACTTTTGGCGGTCCTGAAAACTTAGGTCCTCATATCAATACCGAAGGCAGAGAGAATTTTCCTTTTGTAACAGCGAACGATGAACTGTACTTCAGCAGTGACGGTCGTCCCGGACTTGGAGGACTGGATGTTTTTGGAGTAAAAATCAAAGACGGCGGAGCATTTGGAGAAGTGATGAATGTAGGAACCCCGGTCAACAGTGCGTACGATGATTTTGCTTATATGATTGACATGAGTACTCAGAGAGGCTTTTTCAGCAGTAACCGTCCCGGAGGTAAGGGCAGTGATGATATCTATGGCTTTACACAGACACGAGCACTGGAATTGGACTGTACACAGCAACTAACAGTACGGGTGATAGATGCAGCTACACAAGAAGTGATCACAATGGTTGCTGGAGACTCAACAGTATCTAACCAAAGATGATAAGAGCTTATTATCAGAAGCTTTTTTCAAGATGGTGTATACTTTATAATTTGTTAAAATAAAGAACTTAATAATTACAGCAATGTTTTTGAAAGATATACATATTGGTAAATTATTAAAGCAACGGGTTGAAGAATTGGAAATGGACCCTGCCAGAATAACTGCTTTTATGCGTTGTACAGAACAAGAGATTCTTACTACGTATAAAGAAAAAATGATCTCTACAGATCGCTTACTACGTTGGTCAAAATTGTTGGGATATGATTTTTTTAGATTATACAGTGGACATTTGGTTTTATATCACCGCGATACTTCTATTAAGATAAATAATAAAGACAAATCAAGCAGTTTGCCTGTATTTAGAAAGAATATTTACACAAAAGAAATTATTGACTATATAGTAGATCAGATCTCTACAAAGAAAAAAACAATTAAAGAGGTGATAACTGATTATCAGATTCCGACAAATACCTTATACCGTTGGTTAAAGAAACACACTAAACAATAATCATATGAATACAATGCCTAACTACAACCGGATATATGAAGATCTTATAAAAGATATGTTTCCGGATAAATCAAACGAACTGTTATTATTAGTTACAAAAAAGATAGAGAACAGTTTAGATGTAATAGAGTTAAATGAGCAGTTGTTTAAAAAAAACAACCGTGAAAAGATGGAATATAATCAAAGATTAAAAGCTTATGATGTGGAAAGTATCAAAGCGATATTAAAATATCAGGAAGATAATTTCTTGACAAATTCCGAATTAGCAAGCTTGTTCCGTCTTAGTAGAAATACAGTTACAAAATGGAAAAAAATGACGTTTCATACCTCTTGACAGGAGTAGAAATAATAAAAGAGAAGGTGAAAAACCTTCTCTTTTTATTATAAAATGCGTTCAGAAACATAATCGAGTTTTACAGACGGATATTTACTTTCTGTCATTTGAATCGAAAATTCCGAATCTGCTAAGAATACCAATTGTCCTGATTTATCTTTGGCTAAAAATTTTTGTTTAACACGTTTGAATTCTGCAAATTCTTCATTTTTGGGATCCAGCGGCCGTACCCAACAGGCTTTAAAAGCAGAAAAATTCTCATACGTACACTTAGCACCATATTCATGTTCAAGACGGTACTGAATAACTTCATACTGTAGCGCTCCTACTGTACCAATGACTTTACGACCATTTAATTCTAACGTGAATAACTGCGCTACCCCTTCATCCATCAGCTGATCAATTCCTTTCTCCAATTGTTTTGATTTCATCGGATCTGCATTATTGATATATCGGAAATGTTCCGGTGAGAAACTTGGAATTCCTTTAAAAGTCATCAATTCCCCCTCGGTTAGAGTATCACCTATTTTGAAGTTTCCGGTATCATGTAACCCTACAATATCTCCGGCATAAGAGATATCAACAATTTCTTTTTTCTCAGCAAAGAAAGCATTCGGGCTTGAAAATTTTAGATTTTTACCGAGTCTTACGTGGGTATAAGGTTTGTTTCTTTCAAAAACGCCTGATACTATTTTTACGAAAGCCAAACGATCTCTGTGTTTCGGATCCATATTGGCATGTATTTTAAAAACAAAGCCCGAAAACTTGTTTTCATCAGGTTCAACCAAACGGGTGTCTGACTGCTTTGCTCGAGGTGACGGAGCAATTTCTATAAAGCAGTCTAAAAGCTCACGAACTCCGAAGTTGTTAAGAGCAGAACCGAAAAATACGGGTTGAAGATCCCCATTGATATAAGCATCTCTGTCAAATGGCGGATATACTTCATGAACGAGTTCTAATTCCTCTCTCAATCTGTTCGCAGGTTTTTCACCTATCAGTTGGTCCAGTTCATTACTTTGTATGTCGCTTACTGTAATTACATCTTCTATATTTTTACGGCTGTCTTCTGAGAAAAGGTTGATATTGTTTTCCCATATATTATAGATTCCCTTAAAATCGTATCCCATACCAATTGGAAAGGAGAGTGGTGTAACGGTTAGATTGAGTTTTTGTTCTACTTCATCTAATAGTTCAAAAGCATCTTTTCCTTCGCGATCCAGCTTGTTGATAAATACAATCATAGGAATGTTTCTCATTCTGCAGACTTCTACAAGCTTTATCGTTTGCTCTTCAACCCCTTTAGCAACATCGACCACTACAATAACAGAATCTACAGCAGTAAGAGTTCGAAAGGTATCTTCTGCAAAGTCTTTGTGACCTGGAGTATCTAATATGTTTATTTTTTTATCTTTATAATTAAATGCCAGAACCGATGTAGCTACCGAGATTCCTCTTTGACGTTCAATCTCCATAAAATCGGAAGTAGCTCCCTTTTTTATTTTGTTGCTTTTTACTGCTCCGGCTTCCTGAATTGCTCCACCGAATAAAAGTAGTTTTTCTGTCAGAGTTGTTTTACCGGCATCAGGGTGTGCAATAACGCCAAAAGTTCTTCTACGTAAAATTTCGTCTTTAAAACTCATTTTTTAAATTTATTTTCCGCTGCAAAAATACTATTTATTTATAGATAATGCCTTTTAATATGATATTGGCCACTAATATTTTGTTAAGACTGATTTTTTGATAGTGAAATACTCTTACTTATTGCTATTTTTGTTTTTCTTTATTTAAATCGCTACAAGAAATGAAATTACAACCATTTGCATTTAGCTTACTTACAGCCTTGTTGTACTGCAATACTTATGCACAGAAACCAACAGATGAATTGGTGAAAATCAATAATCACTCCTATAATGTTGAGGAATTTGAAAGGGTATATACAAAGAATCTGGATTTATTAAAAGACGAAGAACAAAAAAGGATTGATAATTATATGGATTTGTTCGTGCTTTATAAATTAAAAGTAGATAAGGCATACGAACTTGGGTTGGACAAAGATAAAAACTACATTAGTGAGTTTAATCAGCACAGAAGTCAACTGGCAGAAAAATATTTTGTTGATGAAAAGGCAATTGATAAATTAGTAGAAGAAGCCTATGAACGTTCAAAAAAAGAAATTAACGCTTCACATATTCTGTTTTTGGTAAATGATTATGCTTTGCCGACAGATACACTAAAAGCGTATAATAAAGCTATGGAAGTGCGTAAGGAAATTCTCAATGGAAAAGATTTTTCTGAAGCTGCTCTTGAATATTCAGAAGATCCTTCGGCAAAGGCAAACAGAGGAGAGTTAGGTTACTTTACAGTATTCAGAATGGTATACCCATTCGAATCCGGTGCTTATAAAACAGAAAAAGGAGCTGTTTCATTGCCGGTACGCTCACAGTTTGGCTATCATCTGATCAAAGTGAATGATATAAGAGAGGTGCGTTCTGCAAGAGATGTTTCTCATATATTCATAAGTAAGGAAGCCCATACAGAAGAAGAAGCTCAGCAAATCGCCGATAAAGTATATGCTTTGTTAAAAAGTGGTACTGCGTTTGAAGATCTTGCTGCTGAATATTCAGATGATCTTACGAATAAAAATGAAGGTGGGAAAATCAATAAATATTTTCCGAATAAACTGGCTATTGATTCCTTTGATGATATGGTATACGGACTTACTGAAGTGAACACCTTTTCTGTACCTTTCAAAAGCCAGTTTGGATGGCACATTGTACAATTAGATAAGATTTACCCTATTCCAGGTTTTGAAGAAAGTAAATCGAATCTCATCAATAGAGTTAAAGGGGATGCAAGAGGTCAGATCATGAAAAAAGATTTGCAGAATCATTTAAAAGAACGTTTTCATTATAAAGAAAACAAAACTGCTCTTGCAACAGCTCAGAAATACATAACTAAAGACATCTATACAAAAGCGTTTAACAAGCCTGAATTAAAAAAACCGGCTACTATTGCAACTTTTGCAGATGTAAAAATTACAGATGCTCAGTATCTCGACTATGTAAATATCAATTATGACCGTTTGTTGTATATAACTCCTGAAGACGCTCTTGCAAGAATTTTATATGATAACTTTATATCAAAAGAACTTGAAAGTTATTATGACAGCCGTTTGGAGACTGATTTTCCGGAATTTAGAAATACGGCTCAGGAATACAGAGAAGGTTTGTTATTATTTGACCTTATGGAAAAAGAAGTTTGGGGTAAGGTAAAAAAAGATACTTTAGGTTATACCGGTTATTATCAAAACCATGCTGATGAATACCTTCAAAAGGAAATAGTTGAGGGAACTATTTTTACGTTTGATAAAAAGAAGGCCGCAACAAAATACCTCAGCTATCTTGAGAAAATCAAAAAAACAAAAGACATTGCTTCTGTAAAAACACCCAAAGTGGAATACAGTGCTTATAAAGGAGAAATGGAGTTAACCGACAGCCGTTTGCCTCACGATTTTACACCAAAGGAAGGATCTGTTTCCTTATATGAAAAAGGAGGTAAATATCTTGTGATCGATATAGAGAAGCACCGCCCGCAACAAATGATACCATTAGAAGAAATACGTTCAAAAGTAATACAGGATTATCAGGAGTTATATGAGCAGCAATGGTTAGATGCATTGAAAAGTAAAGCAGATATCCGTATCAATGCAAAAGTACTCAGTGAACTGAAAGCCAAATATTCTCAGAAATAATCTTAATAAAAACAAAATACGTATTCATATTAAAAAACTGAACGTATATTTGCCCGAAGATCTTTTATTTTAAGAAGAAATAACCATTTTATGAAAGTAATTTTTAAAAATACCCTCTTATTATTTGCTTTACTGGCTACTTTTTGTTCAGGATTTGCACAGCAGAGTAAAAAAAGAATTGATGGAGTGGTAGCCATTGTAGGAGAACACATTATTTTGGATTCGGATATTGATATCGGTTTTGTCGAAGCAAAAGCAGTAGGATATGATGTTTCCAATGCCTCCAGATGTGAGATTTTAGGAACACTTTTAGAAAACAAATTATTCATGCATCAGGCAGTGCAGGATAGTATTGTTGTTACAAAAGAAGAAGTTAACTATGAATTTGACAGTCAGCTTGATCGTATGGTTGAAAGTGCAGGGTCTTTGAGCAATGTATTGGATTTCTATAAGAAAAAGAGTGTTGATGAAGTAAGAGAATCTCTTTCAACTCTGATTGAAAATAATATGCTTGCATCCCGTATGCAGCAAAAAATCGTAGAACATGTGCAAATTACTCCCGAGGAAGTGCGTCAGTACTATATGACAATTCCAAAAGAGCAATTGCCAATGATCGGAGAAGAAGTAGAACTTGCTGAAATAGTAGTGAAACCGGAGATTACCAAAGAGCAGAGACAAGCTGTAATTGATAAGCTTAACGAAATACGCCAGGATGTAATGGAAGGAGACAGCTTTCAGAACAAAGTTTATATGTACACAGAAGATCCGGGATCTATCAGCACCGGAGGTTTTTATGTAGTTGATAAAAAATCACAATTTGCAAAAGAATTTAAGGATACTGCCTTTTCACTGAAAGTAGGGGAAATTTCAGAGCCTTTCCTGACAGAGTTCGGATACCACATCATTCTGTTAGAAGATATCAAAGATAATAAATTGCAGGTGCGTCATATATTAATGGCACCTAAGCCAACTGAAGCGGCTATTGAGGCTGCTAAAGAGAAAATTGCAAAAATCAGAAGTGAAATTGTAAACAACCAAATCTCTTTTGGAGATGCTGCCCGAAAATATTCCGATGCAGAAGATTCTAAAAACAGTGGAGGTATTTATCTGAACCCGATGACAAGAGATACGCGTTTTGAAGTAAACCGCATACAAGATAAGTATTTGTACAGTATGGTAAGCGGTTTGGGATTAAACGAAATTTCCCAACCGGTATTTGTAAATGACATGTATACAAGACAGAATTTCTATCGTATGGTTCAGGTTACCAAAAAAATTGACGAACATTTGGCTGATTATGATCATGATTATTTGAAAATTAAAGACAATGCATTAAATGTAAAACAATCCAAAATTATTGGTGAGTGGATTACAAAAAAAATAAAAGATACGTATGTACAATTAAGTCCTGATTATAAAGACTGTACCTTCAAAAGTAACTGGTCTAAAAAATAGAGAATATCACATATTGTTTAAAGTCATTTCAAGAAATTGGAATGACTTTTTTCATTTTATCATTTTGATTATATTTCTCTGTTTATATAAGTAAAAAAAATCATAAAAGAATCAGAATTCTTTAATTGACCTTGTTGAACTGTTGAAAGATAATTACTAAAATAGAATAATTATAAATAATAATTCCTTGAAATTAAGGTTTTATTAAAAATTTTTAAATTTCAATTACTTTTCATAAATTTGTGCCACTTAACGATTAATTATAACTAACTCAATTTATAAAGTATGGCTTTTGATATTGAAATGATTAAAAAAGTGTACGAGAATATGCCTGCTCGTGTTGACAAAGCGCGTGAAATAGTAGGACATCCATTGACACTTTCTGAAAAGATTTTGTACTCCCACTTATGGGAGAATATGCCTTCTCAAAAATTTGAACGTTCTAAAGATTATGTAGACTTTGCACCAGACAGAGTTGCTTGTCAGGATGCAACGGCTCAAATGGCGTTGTTACAGTTCATGCATGCAGGTAAATCTAAAGTAGCTGTACCTACAACAGTACACTGTGATCACTTAATTCAGGCAAAAGTAGGGGCAGAGAAAGATTTGGCAGTAGCTAACACACAATCGAGAGAGGTTTTTGATTTTCTTTCTTCTGTATCTAATAAATACGGTATCGGATTCTGGAAACCGGGAGCAGGTATTATTCACCAGATCGTGTTAGAGAACTATGCATTTCCTGGAGGTATGATGATTGGTACAGATTCACATACAGTAAACGCAGGTGGTTTAGGTATGCTTGCTATTGGTGTTGGTGGAGCTGATGCAGTTGACGTAATGTCCGGTATGGCTTGGGAACTGAAATTTCCTAAACTAATCGGTGTGAAATTGACAGGTAAATTAAGCGGATGGACTGCGCCAAAAGACGTTATTCTGAAAGTAGCTGATATTCTTACCGTAAAAGGAGGTACAGGAGCTATTGTAGAATATTTCGGTGAAGGAGCTACCTCTATGTCATGTACAGGAAAAGGAACCATTTGTAATATGGGAGCAGAAATCGGAGCAACGACTTCTACTTTTGGTTACGATGATTCTATGAGAAGATATTTGGCAGCAACAGGTCGTAAAGATGTAGTTGAAGCAGCTGATAAAGTAGCAGATTATCTTACAGCAGATGCTGAGGTATATGCAAATCCTGAAAAATATTTTGATGAATTAATTGAAATTAATTTATCTGAATTAGAACCGCATATCAACGGTCCGTTTACTCCGGACAGAGGAACACCGGTTTCTAAAATGAAAGAAGAAGCTATCGCTAACGAATGGCCATTAAAAGTAGAGTGGGGATTGATCGGGTCTTGTACTAACTCTTCTTATGAAGATATGTCCCGTGCGGCTTCCATTGTTGAACAGGCAGTAGCACACTGTATAACACCTAAAGCTGAATTTGGTATCAATCCGGGTTCTGAGCAGATTCGTTATACTATTGAACGAGATGGTATCATTGAAACGTTTGAGAAAATGGGAACAAAAGTATTTACCAATGCTTGTGGACCATGTATCGGACAATGGGATCGTGAAGGAGCTGAAAAAAATGAAAAAAATACCATTGTTCACTCGTTTAACAGAAACTTCTCAAAACGTGCTGATGGTAACCCTAATACACATGCTTTTGTAACTTCACCTGAAATGGTTGCTGCTTTAGCAATATCAGGACGTTTAGATTTCAACCCGCTTACAGATACTTTATTAAATGATAAAGGAGAAGAGGTAAAATTGGTAGCTCCTACAGGAGATGAATTGCCAAAAAGAGGTTTTGATGTTGATGATCCGGGTTATCAGGCACCGGCAGCTGATGGTTCTGGTATCGAGGTAGTTGTATCTCCGGATTCACAGCGTTTACAGTTGTTAGATCCTTTCCAGCCATGGGACGGTAAAAACATTACAGGTGCTAAATTGTTGATTAAAGCTGAAGGAAAATGTACAACGGATCATATTTCTATGGCTGGTCCATGGTTGCGTTTCCGAGGACATTTAGATAATATTTCTAATAACATGCTTATTGGAGCTGTTAACTTCTTCAACAAAGAAACCAACAAAGTTAAAAACCAATTGACAGGTACTTATGGAGAGGTTCCTGCAGTACAAAGAGAATACAAAGCTGCTGGTATCCCGTCTATAGTAGTAGGGGATCAGAACTACGGAGAAGGTTCTTCACGTGAGCATGCGGCAATGGAGCCTCGTCACTTAGGTGTAAGAGCTGTATTGGTGAAATCTTTTGCACGTATTCACGAAACAAACCTTAAAAAACAAGGAATGTTAGGATTAACGTTTGCTAATGAGGCAGATTATGATAAAATTCAGGAAGATGATACCATCAACTTCTTAGATCTTACAGAATTTGCACCGGGTAAACCTTTGTCTTTAGAATTTGTTCATTCAGATGGAAGTAAAGACATTATCTTGGCAAACCATACTTATAATGATAGCCAGATTGCATGGTTCAAAGCCGGTTCAGCGTTAAACCTGATCGCAGCAGATGCAGAAGGTCATGCATAAACAGTAGTTATAAAACTTTAAAAATCCAATCAGAAATGATTGGATTTTTTTTAATTCAAAATTTAGAAGTTATGTATCTTTGTATAAAGATTTAAAAAATGCTGATAGCAATTGCTGTAATATTATTTGTTCTGGGAGCTTTGTTTTTCTCTACAATTATTCTATTGGCCAGCGAGCGCGATTTTTTTAAGATCATTACCATTAATACGCTGCTGCTTTTAGGATACTTATTTGTGGCTCAGAAGTATTCTGCTCAACTTTCAGAGGACAATCTCTTTGGCGTAGGAAAATTATGGTTTCTGGTAATCTGTCTTTCTATTCAGGTAGTAGTGGGGTTCATTCATGCCATCAAACGAAAGCGCAAACACTTGGAAGCAAAAAGAAAAAAGATTCTTGAACCACCGCATCCGGAACAAACCGGAGAACCCTTAAATTAACATCCATGAATTTTGAAAAGAAGAGTCGTTATCTATTAATTACTCTTATGCTATTGTTGTACCTCATTTTTATGGTAACAATTCTGATGGATTACAATCATTCTGTAGTACTCATGCTGTTTGCAACTGTCATTACATTCTGTGTACTCATTGCCTGTTATCGATTACCCATTCATTATGATCATTATACAACGGATAAAAGAGAAAGTATTTTATTGTCATTATGGATTCCGGTAGTGGCAGTATTTACCTTTTTTATAAACAATAACACAGAATTAGGAATTGTTCTCATTGCCTCAATGATAGGTACTATAGCAGCTTTCCTTCCTCTGGTTTTGAGAAAGTCCGGTTTTGTCAGACAAATGCCTGAAGCCATTTATTGTGGTGCTTTTGTAGGGATGACCAGTTATGAAACAGCACAGTCCTATTTGTTTATTCTTATTGCAGGATTATGTGCTGCTGTATTGTATTTTATGTTAAGAGTGTTTTTTAAAGGAGTAGGAGGTAAACTGGGAAGTATTGCCTTTGGAGGTGTTTTCTTTGCTTCTTTGCTTTATTTTATATCTTACTAAATGGAAATTTTTGCAATAATCTTATCAGCTGTAACAGGAGCATTGGCTACGTATGTAATCAATAGAAAATGGCAGTGGGGAGCAGTAAAAACATCTGCCTTACTTTCCTTACTGGTTGCTCTGTTTTTCAAAATGTTTCCTGACGTACTGAATGCTTATCTGACTCAGAATATTCCTTTTGTATTCATTGGAGCGAGTTTTATAGGAATGGTATCTGTCCGACTGGTAGCCCGTTACTGGATTTTACTAATTGCAGGTGTTGTTTTTGGAATTCTATACCTGCATTTAGGCAAACACTTTGTAGGTTACGGAGGTCTACTGGGACTTTCGGCTTCCATTTCCCTTTTATCCGTTATGGGATTGAACCTCCTTATTGTAAAATACCTCAAAGCATTCAGAAAGATTACCCTAAAAAAAAGAGGAACTGATTGAACAATTCCTCTTCTATATTTATTTCTGTAACAATCTACTAATAGTAAACGTATCTTCTTACTTTTGCAATGTGTTTTGCAAGGCGAATTACCTGATGACTGTATCCGTATTCATTATCATACCAGATGTAAAGCACAAGGTTTTTTCCGTCTGCAGAAACAATAGTTGCATTACTGTCATAAATAGCTGGAGCAGAAGTTCCCACAATGTCAGAAGAAACTAGCTCATTGTTTAGCGAATATTTAATTTGCTCAACCAATTCACCTTCTAATGCATATTGTTTCATGATTTTATTAATACCTTCAATAGAAGTTTCTTTACCTACTTCTAAATTCAATACAACCAATGATCCGTTTGGAACCGGAACGCGAATTGCATTAGAGGTAAGTTTTCCTGCCAATGAAGGCAATGCTTTAGCAACTGCACTACCAGCACCGGTTTCGGTAATTACCATGTTTAGAGCAGCAGCTCTTCCACGACGGTATTTTTTGTGCATATTATCTACAAGATTCTGGTCATTGGTATAGGCATGAATAGTTTCCAAATGTCCTTTGATAACGCCTAAAGATTCTTCAACAGCTGCTAATACAGGTGTGATAGCATTAGTAGTACAAGAAGCTGCAGACCATATCTTAGTAGTAGCTACATCGTAGTTATTATGGTTTACACCATAAACGATATTTGGCACTCCTTTGCCCGGAGCCGTAAGCAATACCTGAGCTGCTCCGATTGATTTTAAGTGACGTGATAAAGCTTCTTCATCTTTAAAAGCACCTGTATTGTCAATAATCAGTGCATCTTCAATGCCATATTTTGTATAATCAATATCTTCAGGTTGTGCAGCACTGATCATGTGAACAGTAGTTCCGTTGATCAATAAAGCTTCGTTTTCCAAATCAGCCGAAACAGATCCTTCAAAATCGCCATGTACGGAATCATATCTTAATAAAGATGCACGCTTTTCTAAAGAAATTTCATCATTTTTATCTCTGGTAACAATTGCTTTTAATCTCAATTGTTGTCCTTTTCCAATTTTAGCCATTAATTCTCTGGCCAATAAACGTCCGATTCTACCAAAACCGTAAAGAACTACATCTTTAGGTTTGATTTCAACATAGTTTTTTGCATCTTTCAGTTTATCTACTACAAAAGATAAGGCATCATTGTACTTATTATCTTCTAAGTGATATTCATACGTTAATTTTCCAATATCAATACGTGCAGGAGGTAAATCTGATGTTAAAATAGCTCTTGCTATTTCTACACTGTCAAATACATTGATTGGTTTTTCAACAAACTTTGCAGCATACTCATGTAAGTTGATGATGTCACTTACATTTCTGTCCAGTAATTGATTTCTGAAAAGAACCAGCTCAATTGATTTGTCATACCATAAATCATGTACGATTTTGATGAATTCCACACAAGCTTTTCTTCGATCTGCTTGAAATGCTAACTCCTTTTCGTATAATTTGTTATTTTCCATTTGTGAAATATTGTAAAATTGTGTTGTTATAAAAAGTGCCACAAAAGTATTAAAAAATCTGAATATATTTTTTAAAAACAAAAAAAGAACCTCATCAAATAAGGTTCCTTTAAAATATTTTTATTATTTTATAATATCAGACGTATTCTTTCTCTTTTTCGGGTGATAATATCGAGCCTTATATTTTTCTGGCCTCCTGATTTATTCAACAAGGATTGAGCGGTTTCAATATCAGTCGCTTCGTTTCCGTCAATACCAATAATAATGGCCTCTTTTAGTTCATTTTCATACGCTTTGAATTGAGGATTTTCAATGTCTTTAATTTTTACACCATATCGGATACCCAGCGCCGCTTTTTCCTGATCAGACAGATTCTCTATTTCAAAGCCATTATATTGAAGGCGGGCAATTTCTTTTTTAGAGAGGGCAACTTCTACTGTCATCTCTTTGCCTGCGCGTTGCAAATTTACTTTTACAACATCGTCCGGGCGTTTGGTAGCAATGATTGCATTCAATTCTAAGAAATTATTGATGGTACGATTGTCTATCTGAGTAATGATATCGCCTTTTTTGATACCGGCTTTTTCTGCTCCGGAGTTAGAAGTAACCTGATCTACATAAAATCCCTGCGTAAGTTTTAACTGTTTTTCCTGAGCAATCTGACGGTTGAGCTCAAATCCTTGCACTCCCAAAATGCCCTGTTGTACTTTTCCAAACTCCATAAAGTCCTGAATAATTTTACGGGTCATATTGGATGGTACAGCGAAAGAATAACCGACGTATGAACCGGTCATGGATGAAATCATCGTGTTGATTCCAATAAGTTCTCCGCGACTGTTTACAAGGGCACCTCCTGAGTTTCCTGGATTCACTGCTGCATCTGTCTGAATAAAAGACTGAATTCCGGTATTGGATAAATTTCTTGCTTTTGCGGAAACAATTCCGGCTGTTACAGTAGAGTTGAGGTTATAAGGATTACCAACAGCCAAAACCCATTCACCGACATTGATGGCGTCTGAATCACCAAATACGGCAAATGGCAGCTTCTCGTCTGTTTTTATTTTCAATAAGGCGATATCGGTTTTGGAATCCGTTCCGATTAAATCTGCTTTGAAGGTACGGTTATCATTCAATGTAATTTCCAGATCATTTGCTCCCTGAATAACATGGTTGTTGGTTACGATGTAGCCATCCGGTGAAATAATTACACCTGAACCTGTACCGATCTGAGCCTGGGTTTGCCCTCCCTGATATCCGTAAATAAATTCATATACAGGATTACGGGGAGCCGTTCGGTACGATACGTTTTTTACGTGGACCACGGTATGAATGGTTTTTTCAGCCGCTTGTGTGAAATCCGGAGCTTCATACGTATTGGCTACAGTTCTCAGAGGTGCTGCAGTAGTAATATCGTTGCTCATAACAGGCAGAAGTGGACTGTCTTCAATAAATAGTTTATAAGCACCTAAGGTGATAACGCCACTTAACAGAGAAGTTAAGAATATGGCTGGTATTTGTTTCATGTTCTAAATATATTTTATTGTTTTTCACAATAAAGTTATTTAATAAAAATAAAAGCAAATAGCTGTTTAACTACTGGTTAACAGATTTTAACTTGTTATTAAATATTGCTAACTTTGTATAGTACAAACCGATACCACACCATGCAGAAAATAACTTTTTATAAGTATCAGGGAACCGGAAATGACTTTGTTATGATTGATAACAGAGCATTATTTTTTCCTAAGGAAAATCAAGAAGCAATTGCATTATTATGCGACCGCAGATTTGGAATTGGTGCAGACGGACTCATTTTGCTTGAAAATGATGCAATTACTGATTTCCGAATGGTATATTATAATTCTGATGGTAGTGAAAGCACTATGTGTGGAAATGGCGGCCGTTGTATCGTTGCTTTTGCAAAACAGCTTGAAATTATAAAAACACAATGTACATTTATGGCTGTAGACGGACTTCATCACGCTACTATTAAAGAAGATGAAGTTGCTTTACAAATGATTGATGTAAACGAAGTGCGTGTAAATGAACATCAGATTTTTGTCCATACAGGTTCTCCGCATCATATTGTAGAAGTAAATAATCTTGAGAGTTATAAAGTATTTGAAGAAGGCAAAAAAATACGCTATGCTGCTTTATATACTCCCGGCGGAACTAATGTAAATTTTGTAGAAGCCATTGATACCAATCATTATAAAGTTCGTACTTATGAGCGTGGAGTAGAAGATGAAACATTTTCCTGTGGTACAGGTGCGACGGCAGTGGCTATTGCTATGCATCATTTAGGAAAAGCTACAAAGGAAGAAATTGGTATAGTAGTTCCGGGAGGAAGTCTTACAATCTCTTTTTCCTGCGTTGCTCCAGGCATCTATGAAAATGTAATTTTAAAAGGTCCTGCAAAAAAAGTTTTCAGTGGCGAAATTTCAATAAACAGTTAATGAATTTAGTTGGCGAATCTGTATATCTCAGAGCTTTGGAACCCGAAGATCTGGATTTTATCTACGAGATAGAAAACAATCAGGCTCTTTGGGAAGTAAGCCATACGCAAACACCCTACAGCCGGTTTTTAATACGTCAATATTTAGAAAATGCCCATCAGGATATCTATGAAGCAAAGCAGCTGCGTTTGGTTATCGTTGCAAAAAAAGAAAATAAGGCTATCGGTCTGATTGATTTGTTTGATTTTGATCCGAAAAATGAACGTGTTGGTCTTGGTATCGTTATAGTGGAAAATCAGGATCGCAATACAGGCTATGGAACTGAGGCAGTCGCTCTATTGATATCGTATGTATTTGAGTTCTTAAATGTCTACCAAATTTATGTTAATATTAGTTCCGATAATGAACCAAGTATCAAGCTTTTTTCTAAATTTGGCTTCGAATATATCGGTACTAAAAAAGCATGGAATAAAGTAGGAATGATTCGCAAAGATGAACTTCTCTTTCAATTAATTAACAACAAATGAATTTAAAAAAAACGGTTAGTATACTCGCGGTAATTATCTTATTTGCTGCATTGGGGTATGGAGTTATTCTGTACAAAAAAGCTTTTACGGGCAATACTAAATTTGAGGAAAGAGAAGTATATGTACACATTCCTACAGACAGTAATTTTGAAGAAGCAAAAGCAATTCTTGGTAAATATATCAAAGATATGGATGCCTTTCAATCTATTGCAGGACAGTTTGGATATGAAAACAATGTCATTCCCGGGCGTTTTTTACTGAAAAAAGGAATGGGTAATTATGAGCTTTATCAGGCCTTACGTCAGAACCTTCCTTTAAATGTCACATTCAATAATCAGGAAACCATTCAAAAACTGGCAGGCAGGCTTGCTTCTCAGATAGAACCGGATTCTGTGGAAATACTAAAAGCATTTACAGATGAAAAGTTTTTAAAAGAGGCTGGCTTTACGAAAGATGATGTATTAGCTATGTTTTTGCCGAATACATTTGAATTTTATTGGAATACGACTCCTTTAAAAGTACGCAATACCTTACATAGAGAATATATCAAATTCTGGAACGAAGACAGAATTGCAAAAGCTGAAAAACTCGGACTTACACCAAATCAGGTGTCTATTCTGGCGGCGATTGTTCAGAAAGAAACGGCTAAGGTAGATGAGCGGCCAAAAGTAGCCGGAGCGTATTTAAACCGCCTTAACAGAGACATGCTTTTACAGGCCGATCCGACAGTAGTATATACAAAAAAATTATTATCCAATGATTTTGATCAGGTCATAAAAAGAGTATACCTGAAAGATTTACAGTTAGATTCTCCGTATAATACCTATATGTACAAAGGACTTCCAAAAGGAATGATTGCTATGCCTGATGTTACCTCTATTGATGCTGTACTGAACCCTGAAAAACATGATTATATTTATTTTTGTGCCAGTGTAGAGAATATAGGCTATCATGCATTTGCAAAAACTCTTGAAGAGCATAACCAAAACAGACAAAAGTATGTGGAATGGCTCAATAAAAATAATATAGAGTAAATAAAAAAGAAGGTTTTTTAAAACCTTCTTTTTTATTTACTCATACGGGAATCAGATGAAGAACTGCTTTTAGAGAGAATGGTAGTGGTGTTGCCATTTTCATCTGTAAAAGTTTCCTTTTTTACTTCAGGATCATTCTCCAGCTTTTTGAACATTTCTGTCATCTCCTCCTGCATTTGATTCATCTGATTAAATACATCTCCAAACCCCGTTGTAAAGGACTCAAAGAGATCAGAACCAAATCCATTGTTAAGGTTTTGGAAAGGAGAAATAGCTTCAGTGTCTCCAGCTTCAAAAGGAGCATTCATCAGATCACTAAAAGAAAACATATTCATTCCCGAATCAGATCCTTTAACGTTATTAATGCTGACAGAATAGAAGCCGTTGTTTTCGGTGACAGCTATTTCAAAAGGAGCAATCGCACCGGTGTTCTGACGGATAGATCGGCTGAGTTGCTGGTTTTTGTTTTTAATTTCTACTCTGACAGATTGAATCAGGCTGTTTTGAATAGATACATCGGTAAACTCTGCGTTGATGTTGTATCTTTCATTAAGCATGGTCTCGATTTCTTTTAATTCATCAAGACTGGTTTGAGCATTTACCTCATACGTAAATGTTTTTTTAACAACTTTGTTGGATCCGGGGTCGGTAGGTTGAGAAAATGCTCCAGTACTGCACAAACAACCTAAACCTAAAAATGTCATTAACAATAGCTTATTCGTTTTCATACTTTTATTTTAATACTTATTTTTGCATAAAAATTTGAGATGGTAAAATTAAGAATTCTGTTGCTGATATTTCCTCTTTTAACTTTTTGTCAACAAAAAAAAACGGAGGCTCAATTGTTTCAGGAAGAGTTGGTTAAGAGTTATGAAGATAAGGATACAAGTCCTTTGGATGCGAAAGAAAAGAGAGAATTCAAAGGTATTCATTTCTTTCCCATAAGCGAAAAATACATGGTTATGGCGCATCTGGAAAAACTGGAAAATGAAAAACCTTTTTTAATGCCTTCAACAGGTAAAAAACAAAACTGGTATAAAAAGTATGGAAAAATAACCTTTGTCATTGATGGAGTAACTTATTCTTTATACGTATATCAAAATCAGGATTTGTTAAGAAGCCCTCAGCATAAGAATCATTTGTTTTTACCTTTTAATGATCTCACGAACGGAAATACTACCTATGGAGGTGGGCGTTATATTGATTTGTCAATTCCTGAAGCTGATACACTTATAGTAGATTTTAATCAGGCGTATAATCCATATTGTGCTTATTCGCCAAGATATTCATGTCCCATAACTCCTGAAGAAAATTTTATTGATGTAGCGATTCTGGCTGGCGTAACCTATACAACAGATGAAAATTAATCTTCATACACATCATTATGCGCCGCTTACAGATACAACAGAAGTAGTCAATCAGTATCCGGAAGCGTTTAACCCGGCTATACCTTACTACAGTATTGGTATTCATCCGTGGTATATTGATGAAGATAAGGTAAAAGAGCGCCTTTTATTAATGGATATACAACTGTCTGGTAAAGGAGCACTGGCAATAGGGGAGTGCGGATTGGATAAGCGGATTGAAACCGGTCTGGATTTACAAATTGAAGTTTACAAACAGCAGGTATTGTTGGCAGAAAAACATAAAAAGCCCATCATACTGCATTGCGTAGCCGCTTATCAGGAAATAGTTGAACTTAAGAAAAAATGGAATATATCTGTTCCTATGATTATTCATGGTTTTTCAAAAAACCGTCAAACTGCAGAGATGTTGATTTCTAATGGATTTTATATCTCATTAGGGAAATATCTGATGCGAAATCCACAGATGGAAGAGGTTCTGAAGAGTACTCCTCCGGATCGGTTGTTTTTAGAAACAGACAGTATGGAAGAATCTATTGCTACAGTATATAAAAAAGCAACAGATATTCTGGGAAGGAACATTGAACAAGAAATTGAACATAATTTTAATAGAGTTTTTAACCGTGATTGTGAGTTCTCTAATGAACATGTATAGCGATCACCTAATTTTTTAATGTATATGGCTGTTTGGCAGGAAAGAGCAGAATTACTATTTAAAACAGAAGGTATTGCAGCCTTAAAAAGTGCAAAGGTATTAGTAGTAGGATTAGGAGGAGTCGGTTCATTTGCCGCTGAGTTTTTAGCCAGAGCCGGTGTTGGAAATATGACCATTGTTGATGGTGATGTGGTGGATATAACCAATATCAACCGCCAGCTACCTGCTTTGCATTCTACTGTAAATGAGCCAAAGATAAAAATTGTTGGAGACCGACTTATGGATATTAACCCTGAATTGAATCTGGAACGCATTCAGGAATTTATCTCTCCGGAGCGCGCTTATGAAATTGTTACAGAAGATTTTGATTATGTACTGGACTGTATTGATAGTATAACTCCGAAACTCAACCTTATTAAGGCAGCCAAACAAAAAAAAGTTAAGGTAATCAGCAATATGGGAGCCGGCGGAAAAATGCTGTCCAGTAAAGTTGTGGTAAAAGACATTAGTAAAACCAATGTCTGCCCTTTGGCAAAAGTAATCAGAAAACGATTGCGAAAAGAAGGAATCAGTTCTGGTGTAAAAGCTGTTTTCTCGCTTGAAAAACCAGATGAAACCAGCCTGAAAATGACGGATGGTAAAAATTTTAAAAAGTCATTTTTTGGAACAAACAGCTGGATGCCGGCTTTATTCGGATTGCATGCTGCAGAAACCGTAATAGTATACTTATTGAAAAAGAATAAATAAAGAAAAAGTGAAATGGAAACATTTCACTTTTTTTACAAAAAAATAATTTAGGTTTGCCTAAAAATGGTTAATTTTAATTTTTGAAAAGTTGCTATAGACTTTATACCTAAATTAACCCTATGAACGAAAAAATACCGCATTCAGAAAAAATAGATAATGTATTAGATGGCAAAACAAAAGGCTTTAAGCAGATACTGCCTTTTTTGGGACCTGCGTTTATAGCAGCAGTAGCTTATATTGATCCCGGTAATTTTGCAACAAATATAGCTGCCGGATCTGAATATGGTTATCTGTTGTTGTGGGTAGTTGCCGCATCTAATCTACTGGCTGTTCTCATCCAGTCTTTGGCAGCAAAACTTGGGATTGCAACAGGAAAGAATTTACCTGAAGTAGCCCGTGAACGGTTTCCTAAAAAAGTTTCATTCTTTTTGTGGATTCAGGCAGAGCTTGTCATAATGGCTACAGATCTAGCAGAATTTATCGGAGCAGCTTTGGGACTCTATCTGTTGTTTAATATTCCGATGATTCCGGCTGCTATTATTACCGCTATTGTTTCCTTTGCAATTCTTGAATTTCAGCGTTATGGATATAAGACCTTTGAAGCTATCATATCCGGTCTTGTGGTAATGGTAGTGTTGGCGTTTGCTTTTCAGACTTTTTTAGCAGATCCTGAAATGCATAGTGTTGCTATGGGGGTGTTTTACCCAGCTTTTGAAGATGCACAGTCCATTATGCTGGCAACGGGAATTTTGGGAGCAACAGTAATGCCCCATGCCATATATTTACATTCTTCGCTGATACAGCATCGTATCATTCCTAAAAACGAAAAACAAAAGAAAAAGCTATTCCGTATGGAATTTATTGACATTCTTTTTGCCATGTTTGTAGCCGGGGTTATCAATATGTGTATGCTTATTATTGCTGCCGCCGTATTTCATACACAGGGACTTGATATTACGGATTTAAAAGATGCTTACCATCAATTGGATATCTCTTTAGGTTCTTTTGCTGCTATATCTTTTGGGTTGGGACTTCTGATTGCAGGTTTGGCAAGCTCTTCTGTCGGCACTATGTCGGGAGATGTAGTGATGCAAGGGTTCATTAAACAGCATATTCCTATTTATCTCAGAAGATTTGTTACCATGATTCCTCCTTTGACCATTATTATTTTCGGAATTAATGCTACTGAAGCACTCATCGTAAGTCAGGTGATTTTATCGTTTGGAATTGCGTTTGCACTGATTCCTTTAATTATGTTTACCAGTGATAAGAAACTGATGGGGAATCTTGTCAATCATAAGATCACTACGGTAGTCAGTTGGCTGGTAGCGCTGTTGATCATCACACTGAATGTGTATATTATCTTTTATTCATTTTGATGCATATTATAAAAAATTGTAATCGTAACTGGAACGGATTATTATCGTTATAAAAAAAGGTGATACGTTAATATCACCTTTTTTAAAATTTAGTTTTTTTGATAAAAAACAATTATTATTTTGATAAGACTACTTCATTCGTTACTATAAAATACTGATGAGATGGTTTTATTCTTTTACTTTAATAGTACAACCAATTGCTACAGTTGAGGTCGTTTTTATCTCCTGTCCTGCAATCAATGCATTTACGGCATCTTCTACATAGCGCTCGCTTACATCATCAGCATTTTCATAATTGTTGTCGATGGCTCCAATATATCGGACAATGTTTTTACCTTTTTCTTTTTGCAAAACAAAAACATGAGGGGTTTTAGTAGCTCCATATTGTGGATATACATGTTGTCCTTCATCAAATAAATACGGAAAAGTAAATCCTTTTTCTTTATACCGTTCCTGCATTTTCTGGAAACTGTCTTCTGGTTGTACTGCCGGATCGTTTGGATTGATAGCGATTACAGGATATCCCTGAGAGGCGTATTTTTTATTCAAATCGAGAATACGATCCTCATAAGCCTTAGCATAAGGACAATGGTTACAGGTAAAAATCACGATGAAACCTTTTGCATCTTTATAATCTGCTAAGGATACTTTCTTATTATCGATGTTTTCAAGAGAGAAATCAGCTGCTTCATCTCCGACCTTGTATCCTTTTGGTAAGGCTTGCTCTGCATTTTTCAGAGAATCTTCAGTTGTAAGTTGTTCTTTGTTGTCTGTAGTTGCTTCTTTTTTACAGGATGCAAAAGCCAATAGAATACAGGCAAGAAAAGCGAATTTTTTCATACTATAAATACTTTTTAATTAATTGTTCAAGTTCATTTTTATTCAGTGATGCTTCTTTAAAATCTAATTTTTGACCGTTTTTATAAAATGAGGTCGCAGGTATTGCTCCTGTCCAATGCGGATCAAAAGAAGGTATCCATTCATTCATTCTTTTGTTGTCATCTAATAAGTATACAGAAGTAGTAATGTTATGAGAAGATAAAAAAGGTTTCATTTTTGTTTCAAAATCTGCTGCGCGATCGAGACTTACGAGAATCATTTCATAGTTACCCTTGTTTTTATACATTTCATTTACTTCCATAAAGTCCGGTAACTCTTCAATACACGGTTTGCACCAGGTAGCCCAAAAATTCACGACATATAACTTGTCATCTTTGCGGTTGATGATCGCCTGAAGGTCTTCATATTGGGTAATGACTGCTACTTTTTGAGTTTGAAGTTCCTGTGTAGCTTCTGTATTTGTATTTTTTTCCTTATTACAACTGACCACAAATAATGTTAATAAAAACAAGCTGAGGTATTTCATTTTTGATGGATTTGAATATTAAAAAGCTCAATTTACACTTTTTTTATTTTTCAGTACCTCAAAAAACATGGTTTTGTTATTTTTTTAAGAAATTTTCATCTTTCCTATGGGAGGAATTCTTTGTTAAGTAAAAAAGACATTTTCAAATTTCGTATGTTTGTCTACAGTTAAAATCCACTTCAAATCTACTTGTATATGAAATACTTATACTTACTGATATTATTGCTGACAGCAACTTATTCTTCAGCTCAGGTTTTAGTTATTAATGAAATAGATTCTGATACACCCAGTACGGATGTTTTGGAATTTGTAGAAATAAAATCGGAAACTCCTCATTTTTCTTTAGACGGATATGTTTTAGCTTTTCTAAATGGAAATACAATAGGCGGAACTGCTTTAAAAATTTATTATTCAGTTGATCTTAGTGGTCTTGTGACCGATGCAAACGGATTACTCTTAGTAGGTAATGTTCAGGTAGCTCCGGTACCGGCATTTATCATCCCTAACAATACCATTCAGAACGGACCGGATGCAGTGGCTATTTATCAGGGTGATATCAGCGCTTATCAAATGTATATGCCTGCTACTACCAACGGACTTATTCATGCGATAGGTCATGGAGTGGCCAATACACCTCCTGCGGCATTATTGACTGCTTTAGGTATTACAGAATATTATTCAGAAAATGCAAACAATCAAAAAGATCAGCATTCAATTCAACGCAATACCGACGGAACTTATTTTGTTGGAACTCCAACAGCCGGTTATCCGAATAACGGTTCAGGTATAACGTACAATGGTATTAGTATTCTGGTTGATACTACCGATAAAAATGAAGGTGAGTCATTTGATATTACTTTTAGTACCCAACAGCCTGTAATACAGGATTTATCATTTAATTACAGCCTTATAAATGATCATTTCACAGAAGATGATTATCTGGCTGATCTTGAAGTATTCATTCCTGCCGGGAATAGTTCAGTAACAAAAACGGTACAGCTTTTAAACGACGGTATTACGGAGGGAGATGAAACCTTATTAATTCAATTTGGAAGCCTTCCGGATGCTTATATGCGCATGAATGATTTTATTGCCATTAATATTATTGATGCCAACTACATCGTTTCTGATTTCGGAACTCCGCTAAATCCTACTTATGGCAATGTATTGCCTACTTATGAAGCAGCATACTATACTTCATTAAACGGTAAATCAGGAATGGAATTACGTCAGGCATTGCAGGATATTATTGCAGATGAAAATACGGTACGGAAACACAGCTATGGAGATAGTGTTGATATTTTAAAGACAGCCGACCAGAATCCGGAAAACAGTAACGAAGTCTGGCTGATGTATGTGGAAGCACCAAGACGTAAAAATCTCTATCAATTGGGAAGTGTGACTACGGGTTTCTGGAACCGCGAACATATATTTCCTCAATCAAGAGGTGGTTTTGCCAATGCAACAAGTTCTGTTGCTGATGGTATTGAAATTTGGGAACCTACCAATGCTGACGATATTGCAGCAGGACATTCGGATGCTCATCATTTACGGGCAGAAGACGGACCTACAAACAGTTCCAGAGGAAATAAAGACTACGGATTAGACGATTATAACGGACCGGTAAACAATCAGGGAAGCTGGAAAGGGGATGTTGCACGGGCTTTGTTTTATATGGATGTTCGGTATAACCTGTTGCATGTGGTTGAAGGTAATCTTCCGGATGCTACCAATTATCAGATAGGCGATCTGAATACTTTAATGCAATGGCATGTTCAGGATCCAAGTGATGATTTTGAAATGAACCGTAACAATTATATTTACACCTGGCAGTACAACAGAAATCCATTTATAGATTTACCGGAATTGGCAGATTATATTTTCGGGGATAAACAGGATGAAATATGGCAGTGGACTGCTTCTACTGAAGTGGCGGATAAATTATTCTTTAAAATGTACCCAAATCCTGCACAGTCTTCTGTTTATATTGAAGGACTTAAAGGGGATGCCATTGTTGAAGTATATGATATGAACGGCAGAAAACTCACTGAGCAGCATTTTTACCAGAGTACAACATTGCCTCTTAATATGAGTACAGGTATTTATTTGGTAAAGATATTGTCTGATAATAAAACCGCAACTCAAAAGCTAATTGTAAAATAATCATTATTTTTATCCTTCGAAAAATAAACCAATGATTATAACCGGATATATTGAATCTGTAACGCCATTTTCATACACAAAAGCTTCTAAAACCATTTATAAAAAGCATGTTTTAGTTACGTATCCTTTTTATAGTCTGATGAATAAAATTTTATTTACCGTTTCTGATCAGGTACAAATTCCGGAAGACTGGTCAACGGCTTATCAGTTTAATTTTGAACCTGTAACCAAATATCTGCATGAAAAAATCTTTACGGATTTTTATTTGCATGAAATTTCCGAAGTACAAGAACTCTCAGAAGGACTTATACTGACTATTGTAGAAACTCATATTGAAAAAAAAGAAATCCATATTTTATCAAGAGAACAAGTAAAGGGAAGAACTAAGAACACTGTTGAAATTGATACGGACGATAATAAAAAACTCCATGTTTTCTATTGGGAAGACAATCATTATCTGACCGAAATAAGCGATATTTCTACTTTACAGCTCAATTGTCGCTGTCTTCAATATAAAAACAAATGGATCAATAATATTGAAATCTGGCGTACCGGAATGCAGGAAAATTTCATTGGAAGCATACTATGAGAATGTTAAACTTTATGTTTCCAAAAAGTAAATAAATCGTCGGGATATCTACTGTTTTTTAAGGACTTAACGCCATCTTTATACGCTTTGAAACACGTTTTAAAAACCGTTAAAAAAGCTAAAATGTTGAATTTTAATATTTTATTAAAAATAATAGTCGTAAATTTGCGTCGCTAATATCAGTTTGTGACAGGGGCTGAGAAAACAAATTTAATGATTAAAAAATGTTCTTATCTTATTGGTTTAACAGTACTTGTTTTAATTACTGCTTCTGCTTTTAAGTCGTACGAAACAGAATTAATGTTCAATGAGCATTACAAAGTTTCTGAAAATTTAGCGTATCATGTGGCTACGGCTGATGAACATGAACAACAGACAGAAATGGTTCTTGATGAAGTTGTTTTACCAATGACAGGTAAATCTTTTATTGGATTTAAAGAGGCTTTAGCCGTTCGTGAATCTGCCGGAAATTATAAAGCGATTAACGATTACGGATATTTAGGCAAATTTCAATTCGGAAAAGAAACCTTAAAAATTATGGGAATTAAAAACACTAAAGAGTTTTTAGCCAATCCGGAGCTACAAGAAAAAGCGTTTGTTCTATTACTACAAAAAAACAAATGGATTTTACGAAAAGAGATTAAAAAGTACGAAGGAAAGGTTATTGGAGGTGTTTTAATTACAGAATCTGGTTTATTAGCTGCAGCACACTTAGGTGGGGCAGGAGCTGTTCAAAAATTTTTGAAGACCAAAGGTTCAGAAAGTTTTAGCGATGGATTTGGTACTAATATTAAAACGTATCTGAAAAAATTCGCTGGTTATGATATGTCATTCGTTACCCCGGAAAAAAATCCAAAAGTGATTTAGTAACGAAAAGGTAAAAAGAAAAAGTCGACCCGAAGGTCGACTTTTCTTTTTCATAGGAATTTTTTTTTACGTATTCTGCAGTACCTGCAATAAAATAAAGTCATCCGTTGTAGGAATTTGAACTTCACATTATTTAGACAGCCTTTTTAAAAAAAGTCACATCTTTTTGACACATAAATTTTATTATATTCTTTTTGAAATAACAAAAGATGCTTTACTACGTATTTGGTGTCAAATGCAAAATGGAAAAATCTGCTGAAAAGTTCCTTATTATAAATTTATCTTTCCAACCATGTCTTCTGGTTTCACCCATGCATCAAAATCTTCAGCAGTCACATATCCCAAACGAACGGCTTCTTCTTTTAAGGTTGTTCCATTTTTGTGTGCTGTTTGTGCGATTTCAGCTGCCTTATAATAACCAATCTTTGTATTTAGGGCTGTAACCAGCATTAACGAATTAGAAACTAATTCTTCAATACGTTGGTAATTTGGTTCAATTCCCTGAGCACAATGCTCATCAAATGATACACAGGCATCACCGAGTAAAATAGCTGATTGAAGAAAATTAGCGGCCATCAGCGGTTTAAATACATTCAGTTCATAATGCCCCTGAGTACCACCGATAGTGATGGCTACATCGTTCCCCATTACCTGTGCCGCTACCATGGTAAGAGCTTCACATTGAGTAGGATTTACTTTTCCGGGCATAATAGAGGATCCCGGTTCATTTTCAGGGATCAGAATTTCTCCGATACCGGAACGTGGTCCGGAAGCAAGCATGCGTATATCATTGGCAATTTTGTTCAGAGAAACAGCAAGTTGTTTAAGTGCGCCATGTGTTTCTACAATAGCATCATGAGCTGCTAATGCCTCAAATTTGTTTTCGGCTGTTACAAAAGGATGCCCGGTAAATTGGGCAATATATTTTGCTACGGTTACATCATAATGTTCTGGTGTATTCAACCCTGTTCCTACAGCTGTACCGCCCAGCGCCAGTTCAGAAAGATGGTCAAGCGTATTGTTCAGTGCTTTTAATCCGTGTTTAAGCTGCGCTACATAACCTGAAAGTTCTTGTCCGAGTGTGAGAGGCGTTGCGTCCATTAGATGAGTACGACCGATCTTGACTACATTTTTAAATTCCTTAGCTTTTCTCTCCAAAGTGCTTTTGAGTTGTTCAACGCCGGGAATCGTTTTTTCAACAACAGCTTTATAAGCGGCTATATGCATTCCGGTTGGGTAAGTATCATTCGATGACTGTGATTTGTTTACATCATCATTTGCTTTTAATACCGGCTCACCCTGACCGATTTCGAATCCTGCCAATACATGCGCCCGGTTGGCGATAACTTCATTGAGGTTCATATTCGATTGTGTTCCTGAACCTGTCTGCCAAATAACCAAAGGAAACTGATCTGCCAGTTTGCCTGCCAGAATCTCATCACATACCTGTGCGATGGCATCTCTTTTTTCAATCGATAAAACACCCAATTCATGATTGGCATATGCGGCTGCTTTTTTCAGATAAGCAAATCCGTCAATAATCTCTACAGGCATTGATGCTGCCGGACCGATTTTGAAGTTGTTTCTTGAACGTTCTGTCTGAGCTCCCCAATATTTATCTGCGGGAACTTTTACTTCCCCCATTGTATCTTTTTCAATTCTGAATTCCATTATTATATTATTTAAAATAAGTTTAAATAAAGTTATAGCTTTTAAAGAGAAACTGCAACGAATTTTTTAGTTATTTTTTAACTTATTGTTGTAATATTGTGAGTAATGTCATACCTTTGAAACGTATACAAAAAAATTCGGAAAACATGTTTGAGTTTCAACAGTACATAGCTTTTTTAATAGGATTAACCATTATGACAATGGGATTTTGGTTAATGATTTTCTTGATTAATTTTGTTTTCTACTGGGTAACTGGTGCGGTGAAAGAGCTAGTCAAGGAGAAAAAGGCTAAAAAAGAATCATAAGCAATCGTTTTGTTTATCATAAAAGGGAATCAATAATTGGTTTCCTTTTTTTTGTACATTTTGGTAACGGTATACTTTTGAACCCAGTGAAGCAGAAAAAAAGTTTATTCTATATAAAAAAGGATCTGTTTCTATTAAGAAAAAGACCCCTTTTAAAAATAAAGTAAACATTTAATACATTAGAATAAACTCATTATCAGATTTATAATGTAATCAATTATAAATTTCATTAAGGAAATAAGAATTGCCATGCGTATTAGTTTTTTTTAGTTAATTACAGGTTGTACATTTTAGTTTCCCATTAGTATATACATAATAATGTGTGCCGTCGTAAATTTTTTCGTTTTCAAAGTAATCTTCGTCTAAATAACGACCTACTTCACTATTCAGCTTAATTTTATAATTATCAGGTAAATATAGTGAAATTTTTATTTGGTTATCAAGTGCATAGTCTTTATTTGTCGTCAAAACTGCATTTGCCAGCAATATTTCATTTCCTTTTATTTCAGAATAATAATCTACCCAGTTTGAACGATCGTTTTTATTCGTAGAAATACGTACTCCATTTTTAGTGATATTGATATCTGATCTAAAATTGTGGGAATATTCACTGTCTATTTCAAGATACCCTTCTTTTTGATTGGTAGAGCGAATCACCATTTCCACATTGTCATTTTCATGATATACAACTGAATCATTTGTATTAAAAATTCTTGGATCTCTTATAAACTCTAAAGACAATGTATCATTTTTGATATGATCCAGTGATTTTTTTACTACATGATGTTCTTCCTGTTCTCGGATGAGTTTTCTAAAAGCATCCTGTTTATAGTCAACCTGAATCATCAGATAGGAGAAAAAGAAGATTGCTGCTGCCCAGAAAAAAGCAAGAATAATAGAAACGATACCAACGTATTTGATGTTTTTATAGTAAATTTTTAATCCTACAAAAAGCAATATGATAAACGGAATTGCACACATCAGGAATAAAGATACTGAAAACCACCATATAGGAACGTTTAGGTCTGCCTGAAGAATCTGTGTGATATGTCTTGCTTCTGTAAAGTTACTGGATTGAAAAGCAAAAGGTACTATCAGCGTTCCCATAATACTGAGTATGGAAAAGATGATAAGAAACATTCCGATAATCTTTTTTACGATTTCTGCAGAATTACCCGATCTGTTTCTGTAGGCGTCATAAGCGTTGATTCGTTCTCCTGATTCATTGTAGTTTTCTTTATTTTTTTTTTCAATATTCTCTACTGTTACCGGTTCTCCATACATTTCAAGAATTTCTGATGTCGTTTTCGCTTTTGGAATGATGATCCATAAAATAGGGTAGATCAGAAAACTCAATCCATACAGAAAAAGCAATAAAATGAAAATAATTCTGAACCAAACCGGATCAACATTAAAATAATGCCCTAATCCTGATAAAACACCCCCTAATACTCTTTTATTACCATCGCGGTATAATTTTTTGGAACGGTTGCCAGAATAATTCGTATGGGTATAAGATTCCTTTTTTTCTGCCTGTGTATTGTTTTCTGAATTCTCATCGTCTAAACGGTAATCTTCAGGTTTCCCCATCAAGCGTTCTACATAATCAACATCATTTAAACCTACAACGCCTGCAGAGCCATTAATACGCTCATTGAATATTTCTGCAATCCGGCTTTCGATATCGCTTAGAATTTCTTCTTTACCTTCTGTATTCAGCGAGTTTTTAATCGCATCAAGATAGAGACTCAATTTATTGAAAGCGTCTTCATCAATATGGAAGACAAGTCCTGAGATATTTATAGTTACTGTTTTGTTCATGGTTTAATTTTTTTGAGTGATTTGTTCCACTGCTAATGCTAATTCGCTCCAGGTTTTGGCGAGCTCATCTAAAAAATCTTCGCCCTTTTCTGTTAATTTATAATATTTTCTCGGTGGTCCGGAAGTTGATTCTTCCCAACGATAGCTCAAAAAATCATCGTTTTTTAAGCGGGTCAATAAAGGATAAACTGTACCCTCTACCACTAATAATTTTGCTTCTTTCAACATTTCGAGAATTTCAGATGTATAATAATCTTTGTCTCTTAATAAAGAAAGAATACAAAATTCTAAAATGCCTTTTCGCATTTGTGCTTTTGTGTTTTCGATATTCATAGAACGTGTGTTGTGTTAATAATCTCTCTTATTTACATGACAAAGATATGGATAAAAGATTGTACTATGCATTGCAAAGTAGTAATAATTAACAATAAATTAACATTTTTTATCTTTTTGATTCTTGAATAAAAAGTGGTAGATTTACTATAAAACAAGCAATACATGGAGTTTAACAGCCAAAATATCAACAGATTTCTATTTTTCAAATTGCCATCGGCCTATTGGTCCGGTGTACGTGTAAAAACAATAGACGAAAAAAGTTGTCAAGTCACAGTAAGATTTAAATGGTTTAATCAAAATCCTTTTAAGTCTATGTATTTTGCAGTGCAGGCAATGGCAGCAGAATTATCTACCGGCGCATTAGTGATGAGAGAAATCCAGAGGAGCGGCAAAAAAGTTTCCATGCTTGTAGCAAACAATAATGGTACTTATACGAAAAAAGCGGTAGGTACAATCACTTTTACATGTGAGGAAGCCCACAAGGTAAAAGAAGCCATAGAAAAAACCATCCATACAGGCGAAAGTCAACAATTCTGGTTGAAATCAACAGGTATTGATGAACATGGAGATCAGGTTTCTGTAATGAATTTTGAATGGACTGTAAAAGCGAAATAACATGAAAATATTGATAACAGGTGCAACAGGTTTTGTAGGATCAGCTTTGACAAAAAAACTTTTAGAAAAAGGCCATCAGATTCATTATTTAACTACTTCTGAAAAGAAAATAGAAAATCATTCTAACTACAAAGGTTTTTTATGGAATGTGGCAAAACAGGAGATTGACAACAACTGTTTTGAAGGGGTGGATATTATAGTGAATCTGGCCGGAAAATCAATCAACTCAAGGTGGAATGCAAAGAATAAGAAAGAAATCATGGAGAGCAGGGTTCAGGCTTCTCATTTGTTGTTTCGTTCCCTTTCGGTAATTGATCATACTGTAGTTCAGGTCATAAGTGCTTCTGCAATTGGATTTTATCCATCTGATTATGAGGTTTGCTATACCGAGAAGCAACAACAGGCCAATCCTGAATTTTTAGGTCAGGTATGTAAATTATGGGAAGCACATAATCTCAAATTTTCAGAATTAGGTATTCAGTCTACCATTTTCAGATTTGGTCTTATATTGTCTGCGGATGAAGGCGCCTTGCCCCAGTTTACAAAATTAATACGACTGAATCTGGGCAGTTGCCTCGGTTCGGGTAAACAGTGGTATTCATGGATTCACTATGAAGATGTGATCGGTATGCTTATCTACGGAATCGAACAGCAGTTGTCAGGAATCTATAATTGTGTAGCTCCGCATCCGTTACGGCAAAAAGAGTTTTTAAATACCATAGCAAAACAGCTTCATAAAGTGAACTGGTTACCGAGAGTTCCGGAACTATTTCTTAAAATTGTTTTAGGAGAAAAGCACCAGCTTGTGACGGACAGTCAGCAGGTATCCAGCGAAAAAATAGTGAATAAAGGATTTGAATTTAAATTTCCTGTACTTAAAAAAGCATTAGCGGATATCTATAAAGAAGATTAATTGGCCAATTTTCTAAGCTCATTATGATGCACTATTTTGATGCGCTTTCCTGTCAGTTCAATAAGATCTGCCTTTTTTAACTCTGCCAGAAGTCGGATGCAACTTTCTGTTGCCGTACCTACTGTACTTGCAATCTCCTCTCTGCTCAACTGAATATTTAAAAACCCGTCTGTATCAGCTCCGGCTAACTCATACAGATGTAAAAGGGTAAATGCGAGACGCTCTTTGACTGTTCTGTGGGTATGATTGGAAGAAAACTCGTTTGCTTCTTTTAGCTGGTGACAGATGTCTTTCGTTACCTCTAAGGAAAACTTATTATTTTCATTGAAAAATGTCATCAATTCCTTTTTTGGTATAAAGCATACTTTCATATCTTCAACAGCAACGGCACTCAGATTTGAAACTTCTTCACTCAATACAGAGCGCTGTCCGAGTAATTCTCCTTTTTTTATGAATTTTAAAATAGTGCTTTTTCCTTTAGAATTCATCTTTACGATTTTACAGGTTCCTTCTTTAATACAGTAAACACCGTTCATCGTATCTCCTTCACTGAAAATTGTCTCTCCTTTTTTTACTTCATAAGAATCTTTACAATTAGATAGGTGAATAATTTCGTCTTTATTCAAAGCCTTAAGCGAACTTAATTCTCTTACAATACATTGTTCACATTTTGCACTCATACCTAACAATTTTAATTCTACTGCAAAGATACGCATAATATGATAATTATCATTTTTTAAGGAATTCTTTACACGGAAATTTGTAGCAGGTAAAGCAAATAAATAAGAAGTATGTTAAATTGTTTTCATTGCGGAAATGAAATCATTGAGAAAGAACGTATTTTTTTTGATGATAAGGATTTTTGTTGTAATGGATGCAAAACGGTATATGAGATTTTCTCAGAAAACGATTTGCAGGCCTATTACGATTTCGAGAAAATGCCCGGAGCAACACCTTCTCAGGTTTCCGGTAAGTTCGATTTTTTAAACAATACAGATATTGTTACAAGGTTGTTAGACTTTGAAGAAGACAATCTTCATATTGTCCGTCTGTATATTCCACAGATTCATTGCAGTTCGTGTATCTGGATTTTAGAGAATCTGAATAAGCTTAATAAAGGCGTACTGACATCTCAGGTTAATTTCTCACAAAAAAAGGTAAGCATTTCTTTTCTGCCTGAAACCGTTTCTTTAAAAGAAATCGTTTTATTGTTAACCCGGATAGGATACGAACCCTATATCAGCCTTGAAAATTATAATGAAAAGCCTAAAATGGTTGATCGGAGCCTTATCTATAAAATAGGTGTTGCTTTTTTCGGTTTTGGAAATATCATGTTGCTGTCTTTTCCGGAGTATTTCAACGTTGATGATTATTGGATGCAGGAATATAAAAACTTCTTCAGATACCTGATTTTAGGTTTGTCTCTGCCGGTTTTTTTATACTCAGCCACTCCATATTATAAATCTGCCTGGAACAGTATTAAAACGAGAACATACAATATAGATATTCCAATGGCCTTAGGAATTATTGTAATGTTTGTAAGAAGTGTGGTAGATATTTTCTTTCAGGACGGGCAAGGCTTTTTAGATAGTATGTGTGCATTGGTGTTTTTTATGCTCTCCGGTAAATTAATCCAGCAGACTACTTTTAATTTCCTGTCTTTTGAACGGGATTATAAATCTTATTTTCCAATAGCCGTTACAAAAATTATTGATCGTAAAGAAGTACCGGTTCAGGTATATGAAGTAGAAAAAGGAGATGAGCTGTTGATAAGAAATCAGGAACTAATACCGGTTGACAGTGTTCTTTTATCTGAAACTGCTTTTATTGATTATAGTTTTGTGACGGGTGAAGCCATCCCGGTTGAAAAAAAATCAGGAGATAAGATTTTCGCAGGCGGAAAACAAGTGGGGAATGTAATTCGTATTCAATCCATAAGTACGGTTTCTCAAAGTTATCTGACACAGTTATGGAGCAATGAAGTGTTTCAGAAAAAAACCGATCAGAAATATAAAACGATTACGGACAGAGCCAGCCGTATTTTTACTCCAGTATTGCTCAGCATTTCCATCGCAGGTTTTATTTTCTGGAGTTTTATAAATCTCAACACCGCTTTTAATGTTTTTACGGCTGTACTCATTATCGCCTGTCCGTGTGCTCTGGCACTTACAGCACCTTATACATGGGGAAATGTAATACGTATAATGGGACGTAAAAAACTATACCTCAAAAATACCGTGGTAATTGAGCAGCTTTCAAAAGCCAATACTATTGTTTTTGATAAAACAGGTACTCTGACTTCTCATACTTCTGAGCAGATATTTTATGAAGGAGTAACACTTTCTTCAGAAGAGACGGCACACATAAGAAGTATTGTCAGAGGATCTAATCATCCGTTGAGTAGAAGACTCTATAATTTTTTACCACAAAATCTGATTGTTAAACCTGATTCATTTGAAGAAATGACAGGAAATGGTATGATCGGAATTATAGATGGAAAAGTATACAAAATCGGTTCTCAAAGTTTTATAAATGTTCATAAAAAACAATCTGATCAGAAGACACGGGTATTTATTCAGATTGATAATGTTTACAAAGGTTGTTTCGTATTTAATAATCACTATAGAGAAGGTGTGGCAGATTTGTTCAGGATATTGGAAGCCCGTCATTATGATCTGCATGTGTTGTCTGGAGATAATGAGGGAGAAAAAAGACATTTAGTGAGAATTCTGCCTCCATCCACCCATTTGGTGTTTAACCAGAAGCCCGAAGAAAAACTGTTGTATATAGCCAATCTGCAGCAACAGGGTAAAAACGTATTGATGGTAGGAGACGGACTTAATGATGCCGGAGCACTCGCACAAAGTAATATCGGTATTTCTATTTCTGAAAATGTCAATGTATTTACCCCTGCGAGCGATGCTATTCTCGATGCCACACAATTCAAAAACATCCCCGTTTTTTTACAGTATGCGAAGAATGCAATGAAAACAATACGCATGAGCTATTGTCTTGCTATTGCGTATAATGTCGTAGGTATTTCATTTGCTTTGACCAATCATTTATCTCCTTTGGTTGCGGCAGTAATCATGCCGTTGAGTACCGCTTCCATCATCAGTTTTGTAACGATAATGAGTAATTATTTCGGAAAGAAAAAAAGTTAATAAAATCTAAAAAGTATTTAGCCAAAGCTGATAATTATCATTTTTTAGAGGGTGCGGTAGTGGTACTTTTGATAAAAGTTTTAAGGTATGAGTGTCATGTATGTATTAATCAGTATCAGCATTTTTGTCGCCATTATTTTCCTGATTCTTTTTGTGAAATCAGTAAAAAACGGACAATTTGATGATGGCTATACCCCATCAATAAGAATGCTCTTTGAAGATGAGGTTAAAAAACAATCAAAAACAAATAAAAACAACAATTCAAATTAAGTAACTATGGAAATGCAACAATTTTACTACGATAACAAAATAGTAAAAAAATTCCTCTACGCTTCTCTCTTGTATGGAGTTATAGGTATGTTGGTTGGCTTGCTATTGGCTCTGATGTTTATTTTTCCGAATATAACGGATAATATTCCGTGGCTGAGTTTCGGACGTCTGAGACCTTTGCACACCAACGCCGTAATTTTTGCCTTTGTAGGGAACGCTATTTTTGGAGGTGTATATTATTCCCTGCAACGACTTTTAAAAACAAGAATGTATAGCAATGTCTTGAGCAGTATCAACTTTTGGGGCTGGCAGCTGGTCATTATTTCAGCGGTATTGACATTACCGTTAGGCTATACTTCATCAAAAGAATATGCTGAACTGGAGTGGCCTATTGATATTCTGATTGCCATTGTATGGGTTGTTTTCGGGATTAATATGATTATGACCATTCTTCGCAGACGGGAACGCCATTTGTATGTAGCCATATGGTTTTATCTTGCCACTTTTGTAACAGTTGCCGTATTGCATATTTTTAACAGTCTTGAATTACCGGTAAGTGCTTTTAAATCCTATTCAGTATATGCAGGTGTACAGGATGCTTTAGTACAATGGTGGTACGGACATAATGCGGTAGCTTTCTTTTTGACAACACCTTTCCTTGGGTTGATGTATTACTACTTGCCTAAAATAGCGAACCGTCCTGTATATTCATACCGACTTTCGATTGTTCACTTTTGGTCTTTGATTTTCCTGTATATATGGGCAGGACCTCACCATCTGCTGTATTCTGCATTACCGGAATGGGCACAAAATTTAGGAGTTGTCTTTTCAATAATGCTTATCGCTCCGTCTTGGGGAGGTATGATCAACGGATTACTGACCTTGCGTGGAGCATGGGATAAAGTACGTACTGAACCTATTTTGAAATTTTTTGTAGTAGCGATTACAGGTTATGGTATGGCCACGTTTGAAGGACCTATGCTTTCCTTAAAAAATGTAAATGCTATTGCGCACTATACGGATTGGATTGTAGCACACGTACACGTTGGAGCGTTGGCATGGAATGGATTTATGACCTTTGCAATCATTTACTGGTTACTGCCAAAAATGACCAAAACACAGCTTTATTCTAAAGGCCTGGCAAATTTCCACTTCTGGATCGGTACTCTGGGGATTATTCTTTATACCATTCCTTTATATGTAGCCGGATTCAACCAGCATTTAATGTGGAAAGACTTTAATCCGGATGGAACTCTGAAATATGGTAACTTTCTGGAAACTGTAACTGCAATCATGCCGATGTATTATATGCGTGCTATTGGTGGAGCCTTATATGTAACAGGTGTTTTAATTATGGTGTACAACATCTATAAAACAGTAAAAGCGGGACAGAAAGTAGAAGACGAACTGGCAGAAGCACCGGCTTTAATAAAAATGGCTTCAAACCGGGTACGTGGTGAAAAATTCCACTCATGGCTTGAGCGCAAACCTATTCAGCTAACAGTATTGGCTACAGTAGCAATTTTAATAGGAGGTATCGTGCAGATTGTACCTACAATTGTAGTTAAATCAAACATTCCAACCATCACAAGTGTAAAACCTTATACACCATTAGAGCTTGAAGGAAGAGATTTGTATATACGCGAAGGCTGTGTAGGGTGTCACTCTCAAATGATACGTCCGTTCCGCTCAGAAGTAGAACGATATGGTGAGTACTCCAAATCAGGTGAATATGTATATGACCACCCGTTTTTATGGGGATCCAAAAGAACAGGTCCTGATTTAATGAGGGTAGGAGGTAAATATTCTGACAATTGGCATTTTAACCATATGTACGACCCTCAGAGTACTTCTCCGGGATCTATTATGCCGGGTTATAAATGGCTGTTCGAGAACAAACGTTTAGACATCTCCCATATAGAAGATAAGATGCGTGTGATGGCAAAACTGGGAGTTCCATATACTGACGAAGAGATTGCAGACGCTAAGAAAAATATGGAAGCACAGGCAAAACAGATTGAAGAAAACCTTAAAAACGATCCTGATTTTGTAAAATCTTATGAAGAAAGTAAGAAAAATGCTGCTGTAAGAGGAGAGGAGTTTGTACCGATGAGCGACAGAGAAATCACAGCATTGATTGCTTATCTTCAACGTCTCGGGACTGATATTAAAGTAAAAGAAACCGTTCAAAAATAATCGATTATGTTGAAGTTTATTAAACACAATATGGAAACCATTATGGGCATCGAAATTTATCCGATCATCTCATTACTGATTTTCTTCATCTTTTTTTTAGGCTTATACATTTGGGTTTTTACTTATAAAAAAGAAGCTATAAAAGAATTGAGTAACCTTCCTTTTGAGGAAGGTACTCTATCCACTGAAAAAACAGATCATACGTTATGAAAAAATATTTTCCTGTATATGTAAGAGTTCCATTGCTGTTTGGATTGTTTTATGGAGCGATAGAATTTTTTGTTGATTCCGGAGATAAACCGGCGTTTATTGAATATCCTTCTTTAGGCATTTTGCTGATGCTGTTTTTGTTTGTCATCATCGCTTTGGAGATTGTAGGCAATGCAGCAACCCAGATTGTTGACAGATTGATGTCTCCTGAAGAGAGAGAAGAGAAAGAACGTTTAGAAAATCTTCCGGTGACAGAAGCGGCATGGTATAAAAAACTGATGACCAGGCTTACGAAATCCAAACCGATGGAAGCCGAGCAAGAACTTGAACTGAACCATGAATATGATGGTATAAAAGAGTTAGATAATGATTTACCGCCTTGGTGGGTCTATCTGTTCTACGGAACTATTATTTTCGGTGTGGTATATCTTGGTAAATACCATCTGTTTGGTGGGGATAATCAGGATGCTGAGTTCAAAAAAGAAATGGCAAGTGCACAATTGCAAATTGAAGAGTATAAAAAGACGGCTCCTGATTTATTGACTGCCGAGCAGGTAACTTTGCTGACAGAACCAGCAGATTTAGCAGCCGGAAAAACAATCTTTGATAATAATTGTGTTGCGTGTCACCGTGCAGATGGCGGTGGTGGTATCGGTCCGAATTTAACGGATGAATACTGGATTTTGGGAGGCGATATCAAAAGTGTTTTCAATACCATTATGGAAGGTGGGAGAGATGGTAAAGGGATGGTATCCTGGAAACAGCAAATCAAACCGAGTGATATTCAAAAAGTAGCCAGTTATATTTTAAGTCTTCAGGGAACTAATCCGGCAGATGCAAAGGCAGCAGAAGGAGATAAGTATGAAGCTGTTGAGGCAGATGCTCCGCAAACTTCCGCAGAGGAAGCTCCGGCGGCAGAAACAGCCCCTGAAGAAAGCACAAAATAAGTATTCCATAATTCATTTGGAGAGTTTAGTTTTTATTTTTTTGCGACCACAGTTCAGTAGTGGGTTGTGGTCGTTTTTTCAAAACTAACAGCACCGTTAACGGGATTGTTAACACCATAAACAACAACAAAATGGAACATATACCTGATGAAGGATTTAGAGATTCTATAGGAACTATAAATGAAGAAGGTAAAAGAGTATGGATTTATCCTAAAAAGCCTTCAGGTAACTATTACAACAAAAGAAAAGTAGTCAGCTATTTATTGATTTTATTTCTGATAGCCGCTCCTTTTATAAAAATAAATAACAATCAGTTCTTACTATTTAATGTTATAGACCGCAAATTTAATATTTTCGGAATACCGTTCTGGCCTCAGGATTTTTATCTTATTGTGATTTCAATGATTATTGCAGTTGTTTTTATTTCATTGTTTACAGTTGCTTTCGGACGCGTATTTTGCGGATGGATATGCCCTCAGACTATTTTCCTTGAAATGGTTTTCAGAAGAATAGAATATTGGATTGATGGAGACAGAGGAGCACAGATGCGCTTAGATAAGCAGGCATGGAATGCAGAAAAAATAAGAAAGAGAGTACTGAAGTGGATGATCTTTTTTATGATTTCGTTTGTGATAGCCAACGTATTTCTCTCTTATATCATCAGCAGCGATGAGGTACTGAAAATGATTACGGAAGGACCTGCTCATAATATTTCTACCCTTATTGCTTTGTTAATCTTTACAGGGGTTTTTTACTTCATTTTTGTATGGTTCAGAGAACAGGTATGTATTATTGCCTGTCCGTATGGAAGATTACAGGGAGCGTTGCTCGACGAGAAAACGATTGTAGTTGCCTATGATTATGTTAGAGGTGAAGGAGTTAATGGGAGAGCAAAATTTAAAAAGAATATAGATCGCAAACAAAGCGGATTTGGCGACTGTATCGATTGCAGACAATGTGTAAATGTATGTCCAACAGGAATTGATATCAGAAATGGTACGCAGCTTGAATGTGTTAACTGTACAGCCTGTATTGATGAATGTGATCATATAATGGAATCAGTACAATTACCGAAAGGACTTATCCGCTATGCTTCTGAATCTGAAATAACAGAAAAGCAGAAATTCCGTTTCACAGCGCGTATGAAAGGTTACAGTGCGGTTTTGTTTGTGTTGATAGGTATTCTGGCAGGTCTCATGTTTCTCAGAGGAGAAGTGGAAGCCAAAATATTGCGGTTGCCGGGCCAGTTGTTTGAACATAAGGGAGATTTTATCAGTAATGTATATACATATAAAATTGTCAATAAAACGGCAAAGGATTTTAATGATGTAACCATCAGAATAAAAAATCCTGAAGGAAAAATTGTAATGGTGGGTACACCAAAAATAAAAATTGAAAAAGAAGGCGTGGTACAGGGTACCTTGTTTATTGAAATTCATCCTGCTTTCCTCGAAGGCGATAAAACCAAAGTAAAACTGGAAGTATATAATGGAGATGAATTAATTGATACGGCCACGACAAATTTTTTAGGACCAAGAAGTTTTAACTAAAAAGAAAAGAAGATGAAGTTTAATTGGGGCACAGCAATCGTAATATGTTTCATACTTTTTATGGGATTTATATTACAATATGTATTTAAAGTACAATTCAACTCCCGTTACGATAATGAATTGGTAACGGAAGATTATTACCAGCAGGAGATAGAAGTGGACGGAGAATTTGAAAGAGAAACCAATGGCAATATCTTAGGATCTACTTTTGTAATCTCTTCCAATGAAGAAGGGATCATAGTTTCTTTTCCGCAGGATTTTGATTATCATAAAATAAAAGGAAATATATCCCTATACCGACCGTCTAACCAAAAACTCGATCAGACACTTCCTTTGAAATTGTCATCGACACATTTGCTTATACCTAAAAACCAGTTGGAAGACGGTCGCTGGGATATTACGATAGACTGGGAATATGAAGGTAAAGGGTATTTAAAAAAGCAGTCGGTTAATCTAATGTAAAAGCAGTATGTTATCAGCTTTCTTATTCGGACTTCTCTCAAGTCTGCATTGTATCGGTATGTGCGGACCTATCGCGATGATGCTGCCTGTACACCGCAGCAACCAGTCTGTGAAAGCAGTTCAGATACTGTTGTACCATTCGGGAAGAATACTTACTTACAGCCTGTTCGGATTCGTTTTCGGAGTTTTAGGCAAAGGACTTTTTATTGCCGGATTACAACAACGATTATCCATCATCATTGGCGTTGCGATGATTGTTTATATACTGCTGCCCAAACGCATGTTTACAGAGGTAAGTTTTTTACAACCTTTATATGCATTAATTGCGAGAATAAAAGCAAAAATGGGCACTCAGCTGAGAGAGAAAAAGAAGCGTACATTTTTTACAATTGGTTTTTTCAATGGTTTTTTGCCTTGTGCCATGGTTTATGTTGCGCTCTTTGGTGCTACAGCTACTCAGTCGCCTGTTACGGGAGCTTTTTATATGGCTCTGTTCGGATTAGGTACTGTGCCTATGATGTCTTTAGTAGTTTATTTTTCTAATGCTGTTTCGCTTTCTTTGCGAAACAGATTACTGCAGTACATTCCTATTTTCGTTGTTGTTTTAGGAATGCTGTTTGTGATTAGAGGATTAGGGTTAAGTATTCCTTTTTTGTCTCCGGGAAAACTGCAATTATTTGTTTCTTCTAACCCTAATTGTTAAAAAGGCTGTCATTTGACAGCCTTTTTTATTATGATTTACAGTTTATATTTTAGAGGCAGATGTACCACCTGTTTTGTTTCATAAAACGGATCATCAAAATGATCGGATAAATGATAAAGAGTTGCTTTTGGAAAATCTTTTAATTCTTCGGTCAGATCACCTCCTTTTAAATATAAAATTCCATTTTCAAATGGCATATGCTCATTTTTTTTCTTGGTTTTTCCCTTAACCCATTTTACGAAATCAGGCATGTTGGTCACTGCTCTGCTGACAATAAAGTCAAAGGAATCCGTTACCGTTTCTGCTCTTTTCTGTTCTGCTTTTAAATTCTGAAGACCAAGGGCTGTAGCAACTTCATTTACTACTTTTATCTTTTTTGCAATCACATCAATGGCATAAAAGTGGGTTTCAGGAAATAAGATCGCCAACGGTATAGCGGGAAAACCGCCTCCGGTACCTACATCCATTATTTGAGTGCCGGGTTTGAAAGAAATGATCTTTGCTATACCAAGAGAATGCAGCACATGTTTGGTATACAATTCATCAATATCCTTTCGTGAAATTACGTTGATTTTCGCATTCCAATCCTTGTATAAATCATTGAGCATTTCAAACTGTTTGATTTGTTGTGCGGTCAGATCAGGAAAAAAACGGATAATATCATTCATATAAATTACTTTGTGCAAAAATACATATTTTTGGCCTTTAAAAACATGGATTTTTTTGTCTTAAATAGCCAATGATTATTTACCTTTGAGTTTATAAATACACCCATAAAATGAGTACAAATCATTTATCAGACAGAATTGTTAATCTGTCTGTTTCGCAAACGCTGGCAATGGCAGCAAAAGCAAGAGAACTCAAAGCTTTAGGTAAAGACATTATCAGTCTGAGTCTTGGAGAACCCGATTTTACTACTCCGGATTTTATAAAAGAAGCAGCGAAGAAAGCGATTGATGAAAACTGGAGTACCTATCCGCCTGTTGATGGCTATCCGGAGTTGAAACAAGCTATTATTACCAAATTTAAAAGAGATAATGGTCTGAGTTATGGTCCGCAGAATATTGTAGTTTCTACCGGAGCAAAACAGTCTTTATATAATATTGCCCAATCGATGATCAATGAAGGAGATGAGGTTATTTTACCGGCTCCGTATTGGGTTAGTTATTTTGAAATCATCCGGTTTTCAGGTGGGGTTCCCGTTGAAGTACCTACTTCAGTAGCAACTGATTTTAAAATAACTCCGGAACAGTTAGAAAAAGCGATTACGCCTAAAACCAAAATGATATGGTTTAGTTCTCCATGTAATCCTTCCGGATCTGTTTATAATAAAGAAGAGCTACAGGCACTTGCCAAAGTGTTGCAACAGTACCCGGATATATTTGTGGTATCAGATGAAATTTATGAACACATCAATTTTTCAGGTAAAAACTGCAGTATTGCTTCGATTGAAGGGATGTTTGACAGAACCATCACAGTAAACGGAGTGGCAAAAGCTTTTGCTATGACAGGGTGGAGAATAGGTTATATCGGGGCTCCGGAATTTATTGCAAAAGCGTGTACCAAATTACAGGGGCAGGTAACGAGTGGAGCCAATTCTATTGCACAGCGGGCAACCATTGCTGCTTTAGAAGCCGACCCTAAAGAAATTAAATATATGGCAGATGCTTTTCATAAACGCAGGGATTTGGTGATAGGGTTTATTAATGGAATTGACGGCATGGAAGTAAATGTTCCCGAAGGAGCTTTTTATGTATTTCCGGATGTTTCTTCCTTTTTCGGAAAAACACTGAATGGATATCTTATAAAAGATGCTACGGATCTGTCAATGTATCTATTAGAAGTTGCAAATGTGGCTACAGTAACCGGAGATGCTTTTGGAAATCCGAACTGTATACGATTATCTTACGCTACAAGTGAGGAGCTATTGACAGAAGCTTTTAATAGAATAAAAAAGGCACTGAGTTAATAAACAGATATAAAAAAAACCTGATACATCACGGTCAGGTTTTTTAATTTCTCAATTCACTTTTTTAAAATCATATTTTCCAAATGGTAAAATTACCTGAGTTTTAGTAGGCGCATTTTCTACTTCAGGATCGTATTGTGTAGGATCTCCTATGACTGCCTCTTCAGGAAATACGACTCTAAGGATAGAAGCCGATCCGTTTTTGTAGATGTGCATTAAAAAATACATAGAAGCCAGATGATTGTTGTCATTATCCGGCTCATTATAATACATATACAGTCTTTGATTCGGAATCGTACACCCCAGACAATCTATGGTATTTCTAACTTTATATCCATCATAAATAAAATAATCTACAACTGAATTTTTATTTTCATTCAGTGTATTGAGTGTATTAAGCACTTCTATCCCGTTTTTAACAATACGCATACCGCCAATCAAAGCGTCTGTTCTATATATATTATCTATAGTGTTTTTAGTAAATGTTTTTTTTACAAATCGCAATTGAATGGTGATGTTATTGCCTGTATATTGCCAGGTACCTGCTTCTGTAAACTGATTAAAATAACCCTGCGTATCTTTAAAATAATAACCGTTTTCACCATAAGAAACGTCTGGATAATTATATAAATCAACTATAACAAATTGCTGTGCTGTACTGATTTGAGTTATCAATAAGGTTACTATAAAAAATATTGTTTTCATACTACAGGTTATAAAAAATCATTAATCTTAAAAACCTAATTCACTTTTTTAAAATCATATTTACCAAACGGTAGAATTACCTGTGTTTTAGTTGGCGCATTCTCTATTTCAGGCTCGTATTGCGTAGGATCTCCTATGACTGCATCTTCAGGAAATACTACTCTTAGAATAGAAGCTGATCCGTTTTTATAGACGTGCATTAAAAAATACATAGAAGCCAGATGATTGTTGTCATTATCCGGCTCTTTATAAAACATATACAGTCTTTGATTCGGAATTGTACACCCCAGACAATCTATTGTATTTCTAACTCTGGGTCCATCAAAAATAAGGTACTCTGTTTTACAGTTTTTATTTTCATTCAGCGTATTGAATGTATTAAGCACTTCTATCCCGTTTTTAACAATACGGATACCACCTACCAAAGCATCTTCTTTATAGGTATTATTTATTGTATTTTTAACAAAAGTCTTTTTTACAAACCGTAATTGAATAATGATGGTATTGCCTGTATATTGCCAGATATCAACACCTGTAAACTGATCAAAATATCCCTGCGTATCTTTAAAATAATAACCATTATCGCCATATAGAATTTCTGGATGGTAAAAATTATCAACTTCTTGAAATGTTTGTGAATAAATACATCCTGCTAATAAGCTAAATAATATTGATAAAATCTTTTTCATACGCGAGAGGTATATATTAAAAGAAGTTTAAAAGCTTAATTCACTTTTTTAAAATCATATTTTCCAAATGGTAAAATTACCTGTGTTTTAGTAGGCGCATTCTCTACTTCAGGATCGTATTGTGTAGGATCTCCTATTACTGCATCTTCAGGAAATACGACTCTGAGAATAGAAGCCGGTCCATTTTTATAGATGTGCATTAAAAAATACATAGAAGCCAGATGATTGTTGTCATTATCCGGCTCTTTATAATACATATACAGTCTTTGATTCGGTATTGTACAGCCCAGACAATCTATAGTATTTCTTACTCTATGCCCATTAAAAATATAATAATTAACACTTGAATTTTTATTTTCATTCAGCGTATTGAGTGTATTAAGCACCTCAACTCCGTTTTTAACAATACGGATACCACCTACTAAAGCATCTTCTTTATAGGATTCATTAACAGTATTCTCAATAAAAGTCTTTTTTCTAAATCGTAATTGTATGATAATATTGTTTCCGGTATATTGCCAGATACCAGCGCCCGTAAACTGATCAAAAAAACCCTGGGTATCTTTAAAATAATAACCATTATCACCATATAGGATTTCTGTTCCTACTCTGTTAAAACGGTCTATCTCCTGAAACGTTTGCGAAACAGTTAATTGAACTATTAAACAAACAAATAATGTAAGTATGTTTTTCATACTAAATAATTATTTGATAAAAGAACTTAAAAAACCTAATTCACTTTTTTAAAATCATATTTTCCAAATGGTAAAATTACTTGTGTTTTAGTTGGCGCATTCTCTACTTCAGGATCGTATTGTGTAGGATCTCCTATGACTGCATCTTCAGGAAATACTACTCTAAGAATAGAAGCTGATCCGTTTTTATAAACGTGCATTAAAAAATACATTTCTGTCAAACGCTGATTATCATTGTCAGGTTCCCTATAATACATATACAGTCTTTGATCCGGAATTGTACACCCCAGACAATCTATAGTGTTTCTAACTCTATATCCGTCATAAATAAAATAACTGGTATTAGAAATTCTATTTTCATTCAGCGTATTGAATGTATTAAGCACTTCTACTCCGTTTTTAACAATACGCATACCGCCAATCAAAGCGTCTGTTTTATATATATTATCTATAGTGTTTTTAGTAAATGTTTTTTTTACAAACCGCAATTGAATGGTGATGTTATTTGCTGTATATTGCCAGGTACCCGCTTCTGTAAACTGATCAAAAAAACCTTTTGTATCCTTATAATAATAGCCATTTTCACCATACGAATTCATTCCGGAATAATTATGCATATCTATAATGGTGAATTGCTGTGCTGTACTGATTTGAGTTATCAATAAGGTAACTATAAAAAATATTGTTTTCATACTACAGGTTATAAAAAATCATTAATCTTAAAAACCTAATTCACTTTTTTAAAATCATATTTTCCAAATGGTAAAATTACCTGTGTTTTAGTTGGCGCATTCTCTACTTCAGGATCGTATTGTGTGGGATCTCCTGTGACTGCATCTTCAGGAAATACTACTCTGAGAATAGAAGCCGATCCGTTTTTATAAACGTGCATTAAAAAATACATATCTGTCAAACGCTGATTATCATTATCCGGCTCTTTATAATACATATACAGTCTTTGATTCGGAATTGTACAGCCCAGACAATCTATGGTATTTCTTACTCTATACCCATTAAAAATATAATATTCAGTATTTGATTCTTTATTTTCATTCAGCGTATTAAATGTATTAAGCACCTCTATCCCGTTTTTAACAATACGGATACCACCTACCAAAGCATCAACTTTAAAGCTCCCAATCAAATCCGTTCTTATAAATGTTTTCTTTACCAACCGTAATTGTATAGTAATATTATTCCCAGTATATTGCCACATACCAGCACTCGTAAACTGATTAAAATAACCCTGGGTATCTTTAAAATAATAACCATTATCACCATAAGAAATTTCTGTTCCTACTCTGTTAAAACGGTCTATCTCCTGAAACGTTTGCGAAACAGTTAATTGAACTATTAAACAAACAAATAATGTAAGTATGTTTTTCATATTAATTGATATTTGTATATTGTACCTGACTATTGCTGTTTAAAGAAAGTTGTTGCCAGTTACCGTTAAAACTACCTTCATTGGCGTCTAAAAAATAAATATTCATTTCTAATTTATATTTTTTCATTACCAGTAACAAAGCCCTTTCGTGTTTTTTCTTTTTTATATGTTCAGGATCGTTTGAGTATTCAATTTCAGAATACTTATCTCTTAATTCTTCTTCAAATTTAATCCACTTTTGTTTTGTACGATCAGCTACTGTTCTTTTACTGCTGCCAAACTGTATGATTTTGGTAAAATCACTGTATTTGGTGTTTATATTCTCTGAAGTCACATCATTGGGCAGCATCACCATATACATGCCGTATTTATTGACAACTCCGACAAAGGCTTCTGCCGGTTGGCGAAAAGGATCTTCTACGGATTTGTTCGTAAATTTAAATACGGCTCCAAGATCCGGAGGAGAAAACAAGGGAGTGCCTACTTCAGTAGCAGTAACTCCGAGATTATCGGTATGAACGTGTACTGCTCCGCTAAACCTCCCCGAAACATTTCCTAATTCTATTTTGCGGTTGGTATAGTTAGGACTTGTAAGTATAAGCCTTCCACCCGATACATTATAGGTATAGCTTCCGTTTATAATACCAAATTGATAGGCAAAACCCGATTCTCTGGTATCGTTTATTCTGCCATACAGCGTTTGTATGTCTTGTTTTAAAAATGAAGATACGGCTTTTAATACTTTTGCATTGGTGTTACCGGAGCCCATATTTACCTGTCCGATAAGGATTTTTGATTTTACCAGACCTCCGATGTTTTTGATGGGTTTTACCCCAGAAATAGGTGGATTGCCACCTCCTGCAGCCGGTGGTCCGCCGGGACTGCCCGGCCCCGGTGTGGAACCGCCTCCGCCTCCGCCACCCGGATAACCACCTCCACCTCCCGAACCACCACCGGAATCTTTACCACAATCTGAAAAATCCATATACGTATAACCCGGTGTGGCTCTTTTATTTCCAGTCATTCCACACGAAGAGTCACCATACTCATGTTTTGGATTTCCAGAACCTTTACAAGGCGTACCTGCTACGCTTACTTCTTTCATACAATCGCCGGGTGGTATTATTTCATAAACGAAAATAGGGCTTACTGACGATATCGCATATTGAATATTTTTGTCTGTATCTCTGTCTTCTTCCAACGGATACAGGTACAGAACCTCAGCTGTCGGTTTTTTGAGATACTGCTCTATTGAAATTCTTGAAAAATCATATTTCAACAGGGTTACATAATACTCCTTACGGTCGGTGGAATAATACACCAGATTATAAACCGCTTTTGACTCGGGTTCTTTTTCATCGGTTACCTGTACCCGATACGTAATCACATGCACTCTATCTGCTTCCAGTACCTGGATATGCTCCAGGTCAAGTGTAGCCGTTCGGTTGCTTCCGCCTTTAGCCGCGCTAAGGGAAGATACTGCTTTTTTAAAATCTTTTTCAAACAAATGTTCTAAACTTGTATTGCCTGCATATCTTTCTTCAAGAGTTGTCTGATCCATTATCAGGGTTTGGGCGTTTAAAGGATCTTCTTGTGTGGCTTCGCGCAGTACCGGAGTACGCAGATCGTCCTGCAGACAAGACTGTAACAAAATCAGAACGCATAGTAGTGATAAATAATGTAGTATTCTCATAAACAATTAATTACAAGGTTATTTTTTTTCTCAATGATAAGCATAAAAAACATAACTACCAACTATTTTACAGATAAATTGCAAAAAAAAGTATGGTTTTGTTATTTTATGTCACAAAATTGTTGTTTTTTACATTAAAAATATAAGAAGGCTGCAGAAAAAGTGTAACGTATTAGAATGTAAGCAAATAACTATTTCTCATTATACACGGGTAAATAAGAGTATTTAAATAAGCCCATCAGAGAAATAGTAGTTGTTTTTATTGCGCTACGAAATATGCAGGTGAAAATAAGTGACCGTGTTGTGATTTCGGGGATTCATAAATAACCAGCCGTTTTAGTTGGTGGTTTTATATTTTTTTAGGCAAAAGCAAAAAATATTTAATAATAATTTATCTTTACCGCGAAAATTACAACTTACTATGAGAAAACAATTACTCTTTATGATGCTGTTGGCGATACAGGCAAATGCACAGCAGGAACCGGAACCATCATCTGCGTTAGAGGAGATGGTTATCCAGAGCAATCGTTTGCACATTCCCATAACCGAGCAGAATAGAAATATAACCGTTATTACAGCGGATGAGATTCAAAAACTACCGGCAAAAACCCTGAATGAAGTATTGAGTTATGTAGCAGGAGTTGATTTACGGCAAAGAGGTCCGTTTGGTACACAGGCAGATATCAGCATTGACGGCGGCAGTTTTGAGCAGACGCTTGTACTCATCAACGGTATTCGGGTAACTGATGCACAAACCGCGCATAATACACTGAATCTTCCGATCCCGCCTGAAGCCATTGAGCGAATAGAAATTTTAAGAGGACCGGCTGCGAGAATTTATGGAATTAACAGTCTTACCGGAGCTGTAAATATTGTTACCAGACAACCCAAAAACAATGGAATTTTTGCACATGCTTTTGCAGGGTCCAATTTTAAGAAAGATAAAGAAGGTAATGGAGAATTGTTTAACGGAAGAGGTATTCAGTTAGGGGGGAGTTATACGGCTGCCAAACATACCCATCAGCTTTATGGTTCTCATGAATCGGGAAGCGGTTATCGTTATAACACCGCTTATCACAACAATAAACTGTTTTATCAGGGTGAAATAATACCTAATGAGTTTAACAAAATTGATGTATTGGCAGGCTGGGCAAATAATTCTTTCGGAGCCAATGGATTTTATGCAGCACCCGGTGATAAAGAATCACAGGAAATAGTAAATACTACTCTTGTTTCAGTTCGTTCCAGACACAGGTTATCTGATCGTTTTACATTATCTCCTCAAATCGGATATCGCTATAATTATGATGACTATCGCTATTTCAGATACGATTTGTCTAAAGCAAGAAGCCAACACTATTCCAATTCTGTTACAGCCGAAATCAGCGGGAATTACCAGGTTAATTTCGGAGAATTCGGTTTTGGTACAGAGGCCAGATATGAACAGATCAGTTCCAGTAATATAGGCGATCATGAGCGTGAAAATTATGGTTTGTACGGAGAATTCAGAACGCGCCAGATCCCAAGAGTTGACCTGACTTTAGGAGCTTATATCAACTATAATTCTGTTTTTGGATGGCAGGTATTTCCGGGGATTGATGTTAGCTATGCCTTACAGCAGGATTTGAAAATAGTATTCAATACCGGAACAAGCCAGAGAATACCTTCTTTTACAGATTTATATTTAGACCAGCGTCCCGGAAATATAGGAAATGCTGCTTTAAGTCCCGAAACTGCCTATCAGGTAGAAGGTGGAATTAAGTTTAACAGAAATGCGTGGGAAACCAAAGCAATTGTTTTTTACAGAGGTATTCAGGATTTTATTGACTGGACAAGAGAAACTACAGATGTACCCTGGCAGGCGAATAATGTAGGAAAACTGAAAACAACAGGTTTAAACGCATCTGTAGTCTATACGCTTGAGCAGGAAACCAGTCGTTGGAAGATTGGAGTAAGCTATACCTATCTGAACCCTGAAATGGAAACCAATCATGAAAAATCTTCAAAATACCGGTTGGAAAATTTTAAACATCAGCTGGTAAATACGATTGGATTTACAAAGAACAACTGGTCGTTGTTACTTGCAAACCGTTTTAATCAGCGTATTTCCAGTAAAGATTATTTTATTTCTGACGTGCGTGCTTCGTATCAACATAAACAGTTTAACTATTATATCGATTTTCAGAATATTTTTGATAAGACTTTTATTGAGGCAGGAGCCGTACCCATGCCGGGAAGATGGTTTAGTGCCGGAATTAAGTTCAACACTATATTATAAAAAAAAGAGATGCTTGCATCTCTTTTTTTATGTTTGTATATGATAATCTTTTAGTATGGAATCAGAGGTATATAAGAATCCAGCGGGTATTTTTCTTCAGAGATCATATCGTTTTTCTGTAAAAACAACTGTTGTCTGGCTACCACTCATTAACCTTGTTGGCATCTAATTTTAAAAAGATAAACAATAAAATGGTAAAAGCGATGAGACTGGAACCTCCGTATGAAAAGAACGGTAACGGAACTCCGATAGTAGGAAATATTCCGATCAGCATGGCAATATTTACAAAAAAATGAATGAATAAAAATCCGGCGACGGAATAGCCATATACTCTGGGGAATGTGGTTTTCTGATGTTCTGCCAGATATAAAATCCTTAAAAATAACGTCACAAAAAGACCAATGACAACGATACATCCCACAAAGCCCCATTCTTCTCCTACAGTAGTAAAAATATAATCGGTATGCTGTTCCGGTACAAAACTGCCTTTGGTTTGTGTACCTTCCAGAAATCCTTTTCCAAACCAGTTACCGGATCCGATGGCGATGATGGATTGATTGAGGTTGTATCCTTCTTTTTGTAAATCAACATCTTTTCCGAACAATACATTGATCCGGTCTTTTTGATGCGGTTCTAATACTTTGTCATATACATAATCAACAGAAAACACGAAAATACTCATGAAGGCTCCGAGAATAAGATAAATAAGCGGATTTCGATTGATTTTCTTATTCAGGACAAAATGAATAATCATTGCAATAATAATAAAACCGATCAATACAAAAGGTTTGATGATCAATGCTCCTAAAAAGATGACAATAGTAAGAAAGCCTGTCCATAAATACCAGGAAGGCAAGCCTTCTCTATAGAGAACGAGAAAGAAAGACATAAAAAGAATAGCACTTCCTGTATCATTTTTTAAAATCAACAGTACCGGAAACATAAAAATTCCGATGGCAATAAGCTGTTCTTTGAAAGTAGCAAAAGTTGTTTGGCTGTCCGAAACATATTTGGCAAGAAACAGAGCTGTAGATATTTTTACAAATTCTGATGGCTGTAATCCGAATCCACCGAACTGATACCAGTTGGTCTGACCTTTGACTGTTTTACCAAAAACAAAAAGACCGAGCAGCGATAGAATACCAATACCATAGAAAATAACGGAGTACTTTTCATAGAATTTAGCATCCAGAGATAGCAAAACAACAATAAGTGGAATACACAATAACATAAAGATGATCTGCTTTCCGTAAATCTGACTCAGGTCAAATACAGCTTCTCCCGTGTCTAATGGTAAAGAAGCGGAATAAATATTTACCCAACCGGCTATTACCAGCATGATGTAGATAAATACACATAACCAATCGATGTTACTGATGACGCTTTGATTTGCTAAATGCTGAGTTTTTGCCACTTTTAATTTGTTCTGTTTTTGAGTTTCTTTTGTTCTGCCAATGCTTTTTCAATCTGATCTTTCAATTTATAGTCAGCAGAGAGATTACCGTTTAGTACTTTTGTTTCCAGATCAGTACGTGTAATTTCACCTTTTAGATATTTTTCAATCATTAAACTTGCTATAGGTCCTGCCCAGCTTGCTCCCCAGCCTCCGTTTTCAATAAAAACAGCAACCACAATTTTCGGGTTTTCTTTAGGGGCAAACGCAAGGAATACAGAGTGATCTTTAAAATCGATCTTTTTACCTTCAAACATAGCGGAGTTTTGTACAGTTCCCGTTTTCCCACAAATATCAATATCTTTTACCTGTAATCTGCTTGCCGTTCCTGATTTATATACTTCATGCAAGCCTTCAATAACAGGAATGAAATGTTGTCGGTCAATAGTAGTAATGCGTTTTTCAACAAAACTTTTATCAATTACCTCATTTTCAATTTTTTTAATAATGTGAGGTGTAAAGTAATACCCCTGATTGGCTACGGCACACATCACATTGGCAAGCTGTATGGGTGTCAGCGAAACCTCACCCTGACCAATTGAATTTGAAATGGTCATGTTACTTGTCCAGTTGGCATTCGGATACCATCGGTTATAGTAATCAGAATTCGGAATACGTCCTTTGAGACCTACTGGTAAATCATAGCCGAGGAAATTGCCCAGACCAAAACTTCTGAGATGGTTATACCAGACATCCATCCCTAATTTAGGGTTTTTATATTTATCAATGATTTTTTTATACGTTTGTGCAAAATAAGTGTTGCAGGAATGTGAAATTGCAGGATGCAGATTCCAGCTACCCGCATCGTGGCATTTCATAAAGGCTCCTCTTGCATAGTAAAAGCCATGACTACAGGCAAAACGTGTTTGTGTATCGATAACTTCTTCCTGTAAACCGATAAGGCCTGTTAAAATCTTAAAAGGTGAACCCGGAGAATATTCCGCCTGAAGAACTTTATCCAAAAAGGGTTTTCCCGGAATGGTATCAATTGCCTGATAGTTTTTGGAGCGATTTCTTCCTACCAGTAGGGCAGGGTCATAGGTCGGAGCGGATACCAATGCTAATATCTCACCTGATTTAGGCTCAATGGCGATGATACCACCGCGTTTGTTAATCATCAGCTGTTCTCCGTATTCCTGTAATAAACCGTCTATGGTTACATTGATATCTTTTCCCTTAACTGCCAGCGTATCATAAATACCTTCTTTAAACGCACCGATATCTCTGTTGTATTTATCCTTTTGGATGTACCGTACTCCTTTTACTCCTCTGAGTTCTTTTTCATAGGCCTGTTCTACACCCTGAATTCCGATAAGATCTCCACTTTTATAATACGGATTTCTTTTTAATTCAAATTCATTGACCTGACGGATATATCCATAGACATTGGAACCATAAGTTGCCTGATAATCTCTCAGATTTCGTTTGGTGATATAGAACCCTTTGTAATGGCGTATTTTTTCCTGAAAGGCAGCAAATTCTCTTTTAGTCAGCTGCGATAAGAAAATAGACGGTAGTCGTGGGCTGTAAATGGTTGCTTTTTCTATTTTAGAGATGAATTCTTCTGTGGTGATATTGAGAATTTTACAAAACTCAAGAGTATCAATATTTTTAATCTCTCTCGGAACCACCATAATGTCATAACTGGGCTGATTGGCAACCAGCAATTTCCCGTTTCTGTCATAAATGTATCCGCGTTCGGGATACTCATAAACAATTTTCAGTGCGTTGTTTTCTGATTTTTTGATATAAGAATCATCAATAATCTGTAAGTAAAACAATCTGGCGATGATGAGCAGCGCACCGGTAATGATCAGAATAGGAAATAATAATTTTCTCATTTTTTTGAAGGTTTTATTAATGAGATCATTATGAGTATGATGATGATTGTGAATACTGAAGACGTGAGTATTCTAAGCAATATTTCAAAAATAAATCCGAAACTGAATATCTCCAGAAAAAGTAAGACAATATGATGTAATATCACTGAAATAGCCACATAGGTAATGAGTTCAGATGATATCTTATTGGTAATTCTGAGCATGTGGTATTCATAACTTACTCCAAAAGAAATTTTTAAAAAGCTTTCTCTGAAATAAGCGAGCATAACACAGGCAGCTGCGTGTACTCCTCCCGAATTATTGAATATATCCAGTATCAGTCCTAAAAAAAAGCTGATGGTAATCAAGCCTGCTTTGTTGGTATTAAGCGGGTAAAGAATAATAAACAAAATATACGGGTACGGAGTTATAAAACCGAATAACTCAATATTGTTGAATAAAACAACCTGTAATAAAATCAATATTACAAAGCGAAAAATATTTATGAGTAGGGTATTATTCATTAATGTTCGGTTTCTTCTTCAAGTTTTTTAATTTCATCATAATTCACATTTTCTATGATATAAATAGACTGTAAATTGGTCATATCATTGAACAGTCGTACATTGATGGTGTAAAAATTAGATGATTTGGATGTAAATACCTTATCTACAACACCAATAGGAATGTTTTCCGGAAAAATAGTGGATTCTCCCCCGGTAACTATACTGTCTCCCTTGTGAAGTTTTGCCAGTTTTGGAATGTCGATCAACTGTACATATCCGGCATTTTTTCCGTCCCATGTAATGGTTCCGAAATGATTGGTATTACTGATTTTAGCATCAATCTTTGTTTTGGTATTTAAAATGCTTTGCACTGTAGCAAAATTTTCCGATACTTTTTCTACTATACCGATAATGCCCAAAGAATTCAGTACTCCCATATCTTTTGAAACACCATTTTTTGATCCTGCTCTGATGGTTAAATAATTCTCTTTCTTGGAATAAGAGTTTTTAATGATTTTGCTTTGAAATACTTTATATCCGTTTGCAATCCGAACATTCGGATTGATCGTAAAGGCAGAATCTATGATAATTTGGTTGTTATATAAGATTTGCTTTAAATAGGCGTTTTCTTCTGCCAAAGCAGTATTTTCCTTTTTTAAATGCAGATATTCTTTTATACTGTTGGTTTTCTCATAGATAGAACCCGAAACAAAATTGGCTGAATGCAAAAATTTACTTCTGTGGTAAGCATGTGATTGAACGGTTAAGTACAATGAGATTACTAAAAGCAGCAAAAACAGTAGCTTTGTACTGTTTTTAGTGATAAAATATATGATTTGCTGCATGCTATAAAATCATTTTTATTTGATAAGAATACTCTTGAATTTGTTGATATTTTTGATAACCATTCCGGTTCCTCTTACAACGGCTCTTAGCGGATCTTCAGCGATGTAAACAGGTAAATCTGTTTTTTGAGAGATACGTTTGTCCAGACCTCTCAACATAGAACCACCACCTGCTAAATAAATACCGGTATTGTATATATCCGCTGCTAATTCCGGAGGTGTCTGAGATAGAGTTTCCATAACGGCATCTTCGATACGCTGAATCGATTTGTCTAATGCTTTTGCTATTTCACGGTATGATACATTGATTTGCTTTGGTTTTCCTGTCAGCAAATCACGTCCTTGTACCAACAGGTCTTCCGGTCCGATTTCTAAATCCTCAATTGCAGCACCGATTTCAATCTTTATTTTTTCTGCTGTTCCTTCTCCGATAAAAAGGTTGTGTTGCGTTCTCATATAATAAATGATGTCATTCGTGAAAACATCTCCTGCAATTTTTACAGATTTATCACAAACAATACCTCCGAGGGCAAGAACCGCAATTTCTGTTGTTCCTCCACCTATATCAACGATCATATTACCTTTTGGCTGCATGATATCTACACCGATTCCGATTGCTGCTGCCATTGGTTCATGAATCAGATATACTTCTTTTCCGTTTACGCGTTCGCATGATTCTTTTACCGCACGCATCTCTACTTCGGTAATTCCGGAAGGAATACAAACTACCATTCGCAGGGCAGGAGTAAACATTTTCTTTTTTAAAGCCGGTATGCTTTTGATAAGCATGCTGATCATTTTTTCAGAAGCATCGAAATCTGCAATAACACCATCTTTTAAAGGACGAATGGTTTTGATGTTGTCATGGGTTTTTCCTTGCATCAAACTGGCTTCTTTTCCCACAGCAATTATTTTACCGCTTACCCTGTCACGGGCAACAATTGACGGACTGTCCACTACAACTTTTCCGTTGTGTATAATTAAAGTATTTGCTGTACCAAGGTCCATTGCAATCTCCTCGGTCATGAAATCAAAAAATCCCATATGTATTTAAAGGGTGTTAAATGTTATAAAAAATAATATACAAAAATATAAAAATTAATGTTTGAAATGACGAATTCCTGTAGTAACCATTGCCATATTGTTTTGATTGCAATAATCGATACTTAAATTGTCTTTTATAGAACCGCCTGGCTGTATAACAGCAGTGATTCCTGCTTTGTCAGCAATTTCAACACAATCAGGGAAAGGGAAAAAAGCATCACTCGCCATAACAGATCCTTTCAGATCAAAATGGAATGAAGTAGCTTTTTCTATCGCCTGTTTTAAGGCATCAACACGGGACGTCTGTCCTGTACCTGATGCACATAATTGTTTGTTTTTTGCTAAAACAATAGTGTTTGACTTAGTATGTTTACAAATTTTGGAAGCGAATAATAAATCTTCAATTTGTTGTTCGCTTGGCGATAAAGTAGTAACGGTATTCAGATGCTCTTTAGTATCTGTTACCAAATCTTTATCCTGAACCAAATATCCGTTTAAACAGGTACGTACTTGTTTTTCAGATACTTTTGTTTCATTTATAGTCAATAATATTCTGTTTTTCTTTTCTTTTAGTATTTCAACAGCTTCTTCATCAAAAGCAGGAGCAATAATTACCTCACAGAACAATTGATTTATTTCAGTAGCAGTTTCTTTGTCAATTGTACCGTTCGCAATCAGGACACCGCCAAAAGCCGAAGTAGGATCTCCTGCCAGAGCAGCCAGATAAGCTTCTTTCATGGTCGGTTTCTGAGCCACACCACATGCATTATTATGCTTTAAAATAGCAAATGTCGGTGCTTCTCCTTTAAATTCTTTCATAAGAGATACGGCAGCATCTACATCCAGTAAATTGTTGTAAGATAACTCTTTTCCGTTTAATTTGGTAAACATTTCATCAAAATTTCCAAAGAAATAACCTTTCTGATGCGGGTTTTCTCCATAACGTAAAATCTGACCGTTCGCTTCACTTATTTTTAATACGCTTTCATCCGTATTAAAGTAATTGAAAATAGCACTGTCATAATTTGAGCTTACATGAAAAGCACGGGTTGCCAAAAGTCTTCTTTGTGCCAGTGTCGTTGCGCCGTTTCCTTCTGTAATCATATCTAAAAATACACTGTATTCTTCTACAGAGGCAACGATAACGGTGTCTTTAAAGTTTTTTGCAGCTGCACGGATCAACGAAATACCGCCGATATCTATTTTTTCAATTATGGCAGATTCTTCAGCTCCTGAAGCAACTGTTTTTTCAAAAGGATATAAGTCAACAATTACTAAATCGATCTGAGGAATTGCATATTCTTCCATCTGTTGCACATCAGTTTCATTGTCTTGACGGTTAAGAATACCTCCGAAAATTTTCGGGTGCAGTGTTTTTACACGACCACCTAAAATTGATGGGTAAGAAGTTACATCCTCTACAGGCACTACAGGAATTCCCAATTCTTTAATAAACGTTTCTGTACCACCTGTTGAGTAAATAGTTACATTATTTTCATGCAATTTTTTTACAATGGGTTCCAGACCATTTTTATCGAATACGGAAATAAGTGCTGATTGAATCTGTTTAGTTGTGTTCATTGTTGAAATTTAGTTTAGCTACAAAATTAGTATTGTTATTTATTAATTAAAAATTATTTGCCCTCAAAAAAGACATCGTTTGAAATTTTTTTTTATTAGTATTTTAAAACTGTAACTTTTTACCCGAATTGACAACTTATAGAGAGTAATCTTTGCTCAAAATAAAATAGATGCTTTATTTACGATTATTAAAAGAAAGTTTGTTTTTTGCTTTAAATGCTTTGAAAAACAATAAGTTAAGAACATTGCTTTCTTTGTTAGGTGTTACCGTTGGTATCTTTTCCATCATTGCTGTTTTGGCGGCAGTTGACTCTATGGATAAAGGAATCCGAAAAGAACTCGACGGTATGGATAATAATATGCTGTTTGTGGCTCAGTTTTCATTCGGACCCTCAGAAGTTCCGAGATGGAAAATTGAGCAATTCCCTGCTTTAAAATATGATGAATACGACTTTTTGAAACGCAATGTAGCGGGTATAGATAAAATCTCGTTCAATTATTTTGTAGGAAGTACTAACATAAAATCTGAATCCAGTACAGCCAACGGTATTAATATTACACCATGTAGTTATGATTATAGTTTTATTGATAATGTAAAAATCGATAAAGGACGTTTTTTTAATGAAAGTGAAGACGCTTCAGGAGCAGCCGTTATTGTCATTGGTTATGAGGTGGCTCAGACGCTGTTTCCAAATACTGATCCGGTAGGTAAAAATGTGAGATTATACGGTAAAAGATTTACCGTTGTCGGAGTTATTCAGAAGCAGGGAGCAAGTACTTTTGGGCAATCTAAAGATGTGGTTGCCTTTATTCCTTCCAATTTTATCCGTCAGTTATACGGTGATAATTCATCCGGTATTACGCCCGCTATTGTAATAAGACCTTTAAAAGGCTTTGATCAGAATGAATTTAAAGATAATGTAACGCAGAAGTTGCGTGCTTACCGCGGATTGAAACCAAGTGATATTGATAATTTCTTTTTGAATGAATTTGCTGGAATGACTGGTTTCATAGATCAGATCATCGGAAGTTTAAATATTGTAGGATGGATTATCAGTGCTTTTTCTCTTTTAGTAGGCGGATTCGGAATTGCAAATATCATGTTTGTTTCTGTTAAAGAAAGAACCAATATCATCGGAATACAAAAATCTTTAGGAGCCAAAAATCATTTTATCCTGTTTCAGTTTCTTTTTGAAGCTATCATTCTTTCTGTCATTGGAGGATTGGTAGGATTGCTTTTGGTGTGGCTGATAGCTGTTGTCGTAAGTCAGTTTGTAAGCTTTGAATTTGTACTGAGTTTCGGTAATATCGTGATAGGTCTGATTCTTGCCGCCATAATCGGATTGATTTCGGGAATTCTGCCGGCTATTTCTGCATCAAAACTGGATCCGGTAGAAGCCATTCGAACAGGAATGTAATAAATGAGATGTGATAACGAAAGATTACATTTAACTCTTTACAATAAAAAAGACCTGGAAAAAATCAGGTCTTTTTTAATGCAGATAATCCATGATTGCTTGTGTGGCATTTTTATTTTTTAGAACAAAACTTTTGCTTATCATTCCTTTTTCTTTAAGAATATCGTCATCAGAGAGTAGAGAAGTGAAGGTCTGTTGAAGACTTTTCTGATCTGTGATAACCATACAGCCTCCTAAAGCGACTAAATCTTTTGCTTCCTGAAACTTCTTAAAATTGGGACCGATGACAACAGGGATACCAAAAGTAGCCGGTTCCAGAATATTGTGAATTCCGTTTCCAAAGCCTCCACCAACATAGGCAATATCTGCATAGCTGTATATCTTTGTGAGAATGCCGATGCAGTCAACAATAAGTACATCAAAATCTCCGGTGTCTGCTCCGTCTGATTCTGAATATAATAGTGTTTTTTTTAGAATCTGATTTTTTAGGTTTAAAATGGCTTCTGGTTTGATATTGTGCGGAGCAATGATGAATTTTATATGTTCAGATTGATTGATATAAGGAACAAGCAGCGCTTCGTCCTGAGGCCAGGAACTGCCGATAACAATTGTTTTCTTCCCATTTTTAAATTGACTGATGATCTCTATTGTATTGTCTTTTTCTAAGATTTGGGAAACCCGGTCAAAACGTGTATCACCATTGACGGTAACGTTATAGAAACCAATACTGTTCAATAATTTTTCAGAGACGGTGTTCTGTACAAAGAAATGTGTGAAAGTATGCAGTAAATTTCTGTAAAAGCCTCCGTATTTTTTGAAAAAAAGCTGATTTTCACGGACAATACCCGAAACTAAAAAGGTTGGAATATGGCGTTTGCGAATTTCTATCAGATAATTGGGCCAAAACTCATATTTTATAAAAAAGATCTTTGACGGATGCACAGCGTTTAAAAACTGCCGTACGTTTTTTCGGGTATCCAGAGGTAAATAAACGGTGATATCAGCTATTGTATTGTTTTTGCGTATCTCATATCCGGAAGGTGAAAAAAAGCTCAGAACAATTTTGTAAAACGGGTATTCTTTTTTAAAGGCTTCCATTACGGGCAGTCCCTGCTCATATTCTCCCAAAGAAGAAACATGAAACCATACTACCGTATCATTTGGCTGTATTTTTTGAGACAGACTACTGATGACGTTTTTTCTTCCACGTACAAAGAACCGCATCTTTTTATTGAACAAAGCAACGATAGGGAGTAGGAATTGTACGAGATGAAGAATAAGATTATATATAAAGCGCATATATTTAGTTTGTAAAGCAAAAATACATTCTTTTTAATTACAAATTTATACTCATTTAATTAGTATTTTTGTGGGGCTTATGATAAGAGATTATCACAAGATTTAATACAGGTACAAAATGAGAAAATTACAAATGGTTGACTTAAAAAGTCAATACGATAAAATTAAAGAAACGGTTGATGCATCTATTCAGGAAGTTTTAGATACAACAACTTATATAAACGGACCAAAGGTTCATGAATTTCAAAAGAATTTAGAAGCCTATTTAGGTGTCAAACATGTAATTCCATGTGCCAATGGTACAGATGCTCTTCAGATTGCCATGATGGGGTTAGGATTACAACCTGGTGATGAAGTGATCACCGCAGATTTTACATTTGCTGCCACAGTAGAAGTTATCGGTTTGTTGCAGCTTACGCCGGTTTTAGTAGATGTAGAACCTGATACCATGAATATTTCTATTGATGCCGTTAAAGCAGCTATTACTTCTAAGACAAAAGCAATAGTGCCGGTTCACTTATTCGGAAGAGCGGCCAATATGGATGCCATTATGAAATTGGCAAAAGAACATAATTTGTTTGTTATCGAAGATAATGCACAGGCAATAGGAGCAAACCATACATCAGAAGATGGTACGAAATCAAAAGTAGGTACAATGGGGCATGTAGGTGCTACTTCTTTTTTTCCTTCAAAAAACTTAGGATGTTATGGTGATGGCGGAGCTATTTTTACCAATGATGATGCTTTAGCTCATATGTTAAGAGGAATCGTAAATCATGGTATGTACGAGCGTTATCATCATGATGTTATTGGTGTTAATTCCCGCTTAGACAGTATTCAGGCAGCGGTTCTGAATACAAAGTTACCGGAGTTAGATGCTTATAATGCAGCAAGAAGAAAAGCAGCATCTTACTATAATAATGCTTTTGCTTCTAATCCGCATATTATCGTTCCTGCTTTTGATGAAAAAGGTGATGATCATGTTTTTCATCAGTATGTCATCCGGATCACTAACGGGAAGAGAGATGAATTGTTGACACATTTACAGGCACAGTCAATTCCGTGTGCTATTTATTACCCGATTCCTTTACACAGTCAAAAAGCGTATGCAGATGATCGTTATAGAGAAGAAGATTTTCCTGTAACCAATCAATTGGTAAAAGAAGTGATTGCATTGCCAATGCATACAGAGCTGGATGCTGAGCAATTGTCATTCATCACAGAAACTGTCAATCAATTTGTAAAATAAGAAGATTATAGATTTTCATGTAGTATAAAAAAACCGAAGGAATTGATTCCCTCGGTTTTTTATTTTTTATCTGTAGCTCTTTAGAACAGAAATATCTTTTTAAGAAGCACCTTTTTATAATACAAGTTCCTGATATAATCTCTCAAAAGAGGCTTCTAAATCATTTGAAAAGCCCGGATGTGGTCTTGAGGTCTGTATACTGGAACTCTTTACTGCTGTAAGCCATCTAAACCGTTCTGCGGTGTCCAGTAAAGCAATTGGACCGGCTGTTTTATTTCCTTCACATATTTTTTGAAAAGAAGAAAGATTAATGGTCAACTGTTCAATATCAAATTCAGTACAGAATGATTTTATCTTGTCTTCAGGTATATGATATTTCATCTTGAGAAAACGTTGTTTCTTAGAGAATAAGATAAGCCCTACATTTATAAATTCTTCGCGTTCTACCTTAGGTACTACACGAACTACTGCATATTCATATAAGTGTTTTTCGTGCATCTTCAGCTTGTTTTACAAATATTTGCGAATGATCTCTGCGAGTCTTTAAAAATTCAAAATAGGTATTTTTTATTTCTTCAGGAGTTATGTCTGCAGTTTCCCATTGTAACCATTCTTCCGGGATGAGATTTACGATTTTTTTTAAGCGCTCATCAGTTAAAAGGGCTTTCAGTTCTTCATCTACAGTTGTCAGAAAGGCAGCTTTGGGTAGTAAGACATGATCTTTTATCAATGAAAAAGGAGTTTTGGATGTTTGCTCCCAGTTGTTCCATGAATGATGAAAGTAGAAGGCTGCTCCGTGATCAATGAGCCACAATTCTTTGTGCCAGATCAATAGATTGGTATTTCTGAAAGTCCGGTCTACATTTGTTATATAGGCATCCAGCCATACAATTTTAGAGGCTAAGAGCGCTTCACAATCGTTTACAGCCATATCGTAGGTAACGGCTCCTGAGAGATAGTGCAGGGCGAGGTTAAGTCCCTGGCTGAACTGTAATAAATCCTGTATTTCTTCATCGGCTTCAGTTCTTCCAAAGGCTTCATCTAAATGAGCAAATACGAGTTCCGGTACGTTTAGCTTTAGCGTTCGTGCAATTTCTCCTCCCAGCAATTCAGCAATCAGAGCTTTGACACCATGTCCGGCGCCTTTGAATTTTAATACATATTTAAAGTCGTCATCCGCTTCTGCCAAAGCAGGTAATGATCCGCCTTCACGAAGTGGCGTAATATAGCGGGTGACATTTACCGTTCTTAATTTTCTCATTACTTAAAATAAAAAACTTCAGACAAGTCCGAAGTTTATGAATTTATACTTTTAAAGCTTCTACAGTTTTGTCAATTTTATTGATAAGACCTGTCAATACTTTTCCGGGACCTACTTCGTTAAACTGAGTAGCACCGTCAGCAATCATTTGCTGTACTGACTGCGTCCAGCGAACAGGAGCTGTTAGTTGCGTGATAAGGTTCTTTTTAATCTCATTTGGATCTGAAACTGCTTTAGCCGTTACATTCTGGTATACGGGACAAATAGGTGTGTGAAATTCAGTTGCTTCAATAGCGGCGGCAAGTTCTTCGCGAGCCGGTTCCATCATAGGGGAGTGGAAGGCCCCGCCAACCGGTAAAATTAATGCTCGTTTTGCACCTGCTTCCAATAATTGTTTACAAGCGGTTTCTACAGCCTGTGTTTCTCCTGAAATTACCAATTGTCCGGGACAGTTGTAGTTTGCTGCTACAACCACTCCGTCGATAGTAGCACAGATATCTTCTACAATTTTATCTTCTAAATTTAATACGGCAGCCATTGTTGATGGAGTGATTTCGCATGCTTTCTGCATTGCCATTGCTCTCTTTGATACAAGATTAAGTGCATCTTCAAAAGCTAAAGTACCATTGGCTACCAAAGCTGAAAATTCACCTAATGAATGTCCTGCCACCATATCCGGTTTGAAATTTTCAATTGTTTTTGCCGAAATTACGGAGTGAAGAAAAACGGCAGGTTGTGTTACTTTTGTTTCTTTTAATTGTTCATCGGTTCCGTTAAACATGATATCGGTGATTCTGAATCCCAATACCTCATTGGCCTGTTCAAAAAGCTCTTTTGCAATTTCAGAGTTTTCATAAAGGTCTTTACCCATTCCTGAGAACTGAGCTCCCTGACCCGGAAAAACGTATGCTTTCATAGTAGTTTGCGTTTGTTTTTTAATGTGAAACAAAAATACATATTTATAGAGATATATGGAATATATGAAACGATAAATAAAAAAAGTCCGTTTAAAAACGGACTTTTTTTATGAAATCAGAAAATGCTTATTGTAAAACACTTGTTCTGTTATCTTTTATTGTTGCATTTTGGTATAGTGCATTATAAACTGCTCCCTGTACTGCATTGCGGTTGTTGTTTACAACTTTAGATTTATAGTCGTTATAGTTTGGTAAATCAGGTGCTTTTGTCACCGTTCTTGCTTTGATCATGAATACCCCTCCGTTACCATCTATTAATTTAGATACCTGATTTGGTTGCGATCCTAAAGCTTTACCAATTACTAATGGTTCCGGTGCAGCACCTAAGAATGTATTTACTCCGTTTACATCTGTAGCTGTCTGTACTCCAACACCTGCATTTTTAGCAACTTCTTCTAAAGTAGCTCCTGTCATCTTTTTGCGGATGATAGCTGCTTTCTTTTCGTTTTTAAGGATAGGTTCTACAGTTGGTCTTGCCTCTACAGCACTCATTAAACCACTGTCATTTGTAGCTACTAATTTAATGATCAAGTGTCCTTCTGCACTGTCAAATTTCTTAGTATCTCCAACACTTGTTTTTTTATTGTATGCCCAAGCTATAGCCTGACGTTGGTTACCAACACCTGGTAACTGATCATCAAATGCACCTACTTTTGTTTCAGGATGAGCAACTAATCCTAATTCTGTTGCCAGTTTACTGAAATCTTTTGTTGCGATTCCTTCTTCAAATTTAGTTGCTTTTAAATAGATTTCATCTTCTGTCTTGTCAGATACTTCCAATGCTTTTGCAACAGTCGCTAAGCGAACGGCTTCTTTTTCATTCTTTTTGTCAACTTTGATGACATGGAATCCGAAATCAGTTTCAACTATTCCTAACTTTCCAACCGGGTTGTTGAAGATATATTGGTCAAAAGCAGGTACCATCTGACCTCTTGGTATATTTTCATATTTACCACCTTTGTCTTTAGATCCCGGATCAGTTGAGTTTTGTGAAGCAAGGTCTGCAAAAAGAGCAGGATTACTTTGCAATTGTTTTAATAACTCTTCTGCTTTTGCTTTTGCCTGTTCTTTTGTAAGGGTAACAGTTGGGGTAGCGGATTGTGCACCTGTATAAGCAATCAAGATATGAGAAGCATCTACAGATTCCGTTACTACTGATTTGCTGATCAATTTTGAAAGACAGTAATGGTTATTGAACAGGTAAGGTCCGAAAACTTCTCCTGCCGATAAGTTATATAATTGTTCCTGATATTCTGCCGGTAAATCTGCTTTAGCATAATAAGTAGAATCATAAGGTACATCAGAGTTTGCATTTACAAACGCAATGACGTCTGGATTTGTTCTGAATCCGGCAATTGTATCGTTTTTATTTGTTTTGGCATTAAAAACAACAGAAGAGTTCAATAATTCAGATACTTTTTCTTTTGTAGCTTTTTCGTCTTCAGCAGAAGGCTTGTTTTCTACAAATACGTATTCTACCAATCTTGAGTTTTCTGATTTGAATTGCTTTTCGTTCTTCTTGATATAACTTTCAATTTCTGCATCTGTAATTTTTACTTCATCATCATTGATTGTAGAGTAAGGAACGGTTACATAATCAAATGTAGCTTTGTCATTTTCTTTTTTATAAGCATATTTTGCTTCTAATCCGGTTGTGATCACAGCTGATTTTATCATGTTGTAATACATTTGCTCTTTTGCAAATTTTTCTAACTGACCTTCAAAATCAATCCATGCATACCATTGTGCACCACCAGCTGCTTTAATCTGAGCAACGAATGCATTGAATTTACCCATGTCAAAAACACCTGCATCATTTAAAAATTGCGGGTTTTGTCCAAAATTAGGATGATTTTTAATAACGTTTATCAATTGATCTTTTCCCAATCGTAAACCAGCTTTGTCAAACTGTTCGCTTAATAAAATGTTACGCACTTCGCTGTTCCAGACTGTATTGTTTGCCTGACCGCCTTCTGCTTGTCCGCTTTTTTCAGCATTTTGCACTTTATTTAAAAAGTCTTGTGTTGCAATATCAACTCCGTTAATGGTTCCCACATTGCGCGAGGAGAAATTGATACCGCCTTCTAAAAGACCTCCGATGATAAAAGCAAATAAACTCAATCCTATTACTGCAATAAGTAATACTGATTTCTCTCTAATTTTCTGTAAAACTGCCATTTTTATGTAGTGTGAATTTTTTTCAGTGAGCGAAAATACAATTATCTCCCAAATAATAAAAGAGTTAACGTGTTTTTTGTTCTTTTTTTCTTATTATCCTAAAGTAACTTCTATTATTTCTAATCTTTTGTCAGAAGAAGCCAGTACTTTGAATTGATTGTTTTCAATATGAATGATTTCATTTTTTTGCGGGATAGTATGTCTGTTTGAGATGATATAGCCTGCAAGTGTATTGTAGTCATTGCTTTCTTCAAGGTTGAGTTTGTACTTTTCATTGAGATAGCTTACTTCTAAGCGAGCAGAAAAAATATATTTATTCTCTTTTACCTGTTTTTCTACCCATTCAACTAAATCATCATGTTCATCATCAATTTCACCGAAAAGCTCTTCAATAATATCTTCAATGGTAACCATTCCTGTAAGACCTCCATACTCATCTACGACAATTGCTGTTGATTTTCTGTTTACAGAAAGATTCTGAAATAATTCTTTGATGTAGGTAGAATCTGCAACAATTTCTATCGGATACAGAATATTTTTAATGCTATCGGGGTTTTGCAACATTCCAAAGATATGAATATAACCAACAATATTGTCAGAATTGGTGTCATATACCAAAAGTTTTGAATAGCCGGTACTGATAAATCGTTCTTTTACAACCTGCAATGGACTGTTGATTTCTACAGCTTCTATTTCTACTCTGGGGGTCATGATTTCTTTTACTTTAACGTCTGTAAAAGCCAGTGCATTTTTGAGAATTTGTAGTTCTGTGTCCAGATTTTCCTGCTCTTCCGAAGCTTCCATCTGTTTGGTTATATATGAGCCCAGATCACCGATACTCAACAATTGGATGTCTTTGCTTGGATGAAGATTGAAAAATTTTTTAAGAATAAAATCCGCTAATAGTAATAGAGGTTTAGTGAAAGGCGATAGTAGCTTCAGTAGAATGCGTATCAACAGGTCACAATTGGTGATTATTTGTGTAGCAAAAGGTTTAACAAATGTCTGTGGCAGAAATTTTGAAAAAAGATATACCAGCAGTATTCCTGCAATTAGAAACACAGACAGGTATACACCATATCCATATTGATAAGCGGTATACTCATAATATTCTTCAAAGAACATATACAGATAATAACAAAAAATGGCGAGACACAGGGTGTTGCCAAATTTTAAAGAGGTAATGTATAGTCTTGGATTTTCTGCTAATACTTTTAAAGTATAGGAAGAAACACTTTCCTTCTTGGACTCTAAATTCAAATAAATTTTATTGGAATAATTATACGCTACAATTAAACTTGAAAAAACAAGTATTAAAAGCAACGTGATTATTAACAGAAAAATAGTCATCCTTATTTGTTATTGTTTTGTCTTTCTTCGATCTTTTTGATACTTCTCAGTCGAAAATAGAACATAAATATTGCTAATACGGCAAATACAAGACTCAATATATAGTTTTCGTCTCCATTGATGTATTTATTGATGGTATCGTAAACGAAAAACAATCCAAAAATTAAATATAAATATACGGTAAATCTGTAAACTTTCATTCTTTTATGTCGTTTAATTCTGCCCGGTTTTGTTGGGCATTGATAATATTAAATTTGTTGTCAAAATCAATTCCGATTCCTTCAAAATAGCTTTTGTTCGGATCGGTAATCTTAAAATAGGCTTCTGTAAAAAACCAGTTATGTTTCTGGTCATAATACAATTGCTGTGTCTGCATTATCTTTCCATCACTGGTGGTGATTTTTACATTGCCTTTAAGATCAATGATATTTGTTTTGTTATAAGTAGTAGCTTTATCAGCCTCTATATAATGTTTTTTTTTATGCTCGTCAAAAACGGTTACGTGTACTTTGTTCGGGAAATAGTTGAAAGGATATTTCGCATTTGAATAATCCAGCATTTTTTTAGAAACCAGAATGGCTTTTATTTTTGCTGAATCGGTGTATTTTACGTTGATGTTTTCTGTTTCTCCAGCCGGATATAATTTTACAGCATTCAAATTTTGAATGTCTTTCATATCGTTATCACACCCAATGAGATTTAAGGAGACGATAGCACAGAAAAAAATATGTGAATACTTATTTTTCAAAGTTTTATTCAAATCTTCGTTTTGTAAACCACTTGTCGTTGAAAGAAAGACCTATGGATAAATTGAAATAGTTTTCGCGAATCAACCCTGCTGATTTTGTACCTCTTTGTCCGTATTCCAATCCGATATTAAGGTTTGAAATATTTCTTGAGATTGGTAATCCAACTCCGATATTTACAGAAAAATCATTTACTTCCTGATTGTTGATTGCCAAACCTGTTTTTTCATATTTTCCTCCGGCGCGGTAAGTAACGCGGCTCAGGTAATTAGTAAAAGAAATATGATGCGGAGTATAAAAACCTCCAAAGCTCACTTTGTGTCCGTTGCTAAATGAAGAAGTTGCCGTCTGAAGATGATTGTTTAATTTTGAGTTTTGTGTTGCCGTATATTCGACCCCGACAAACCATTTGTTCGGATCACCGATTCCGGTTCCTACAGAGTATTTCATAGGAAATACAAGTTTGTTTTCGTAGTTTGTAGATGATTCTTCATCAATTACACTTCCGTTTGAAGCATTGACAGTAGCAATATTTACTTCCTGGTTGTTTTTTAAGGAGGATTGTGGACTGAATGTAGCCCCGATTTGCAGTTTTATTTTGTCTTGTAATGGTTGTGTATAGTTTACTGATGTATTGACCGTCATACCCGAGTAATTGTTTCGCAATAATTTTCGGCTTCCTCGGTCAATAGCGAATCCTGTTCCGTCGTCAATAATGAACTTGGTATTGCTTAACTCTGTATCTCCAAAATTATAAGCAAATTCAGCTCCGATGTTCAATTGTTTGTTCACTTCATATCCGATTCCGAAGAAGGCACGGTTGATACCTCCATCTCCCAGATATTGTCTTGAAACTGTAAATTCATTTTCCTGTGCTTTATTCTGAATGTTATAACCTACAAATGAATAAGGCATGATTCCGAATGCCATTCCGAATTTTCCTGCAGGAAAGGCTAATGCAAAATAATCAAAAGAATTTCGTGTGGCTTTAGAAGAGCTGTTTTGAGATGCGATATTGGTTGAAGTATTGGTAAAACCAATGGTAAAAGCAGTCGATTGCAGTTTTGCATATGAAGCCGGGTTTAGTGTGTTTATATGCAAACTGTCCTGATATATGGCAAGTCCGCCCATACTCTTTACTTCGTGAGTACCTTTGAACTTTACGTCACCTACGCCAAAAGCAGAATAAGGTGAAGCTGTTCCCTGCTGAGCAAATGTAGTGATACCTGCCAATAAGCTAAAGCTTAATATGATTTTCTTTATCATTTTCAATTATATATTGATGATGTAATATTAAACTTTCTAATAAAAAGTTTGAATGGGCAAAGATGGTATTTTTTAATCTTTTAGCCAAAAAATCCGCATCGCCGCCTGTTAAAATTACTGTTAAATTGTTATATTTTAGCCTGTACTGATCGATAAATCCGTCTATTTCATTAATTGTGCCGTTAATAATTCCTGACTGAATAGACTGTTCCGTACTGTTTCCGATAAGAGGATGAAACTCCTGAAGGTTCAGTAAGGGGAGCCGAGCCGTATAGTCATTAAGGCTTTTATACTTTAAGAGAAATCCCGGAGTTATAGCTCCTCCTAAATAATCGTTGTCTTTAGTGATGAAATCATACGTTATACAGGTTCCTGCGTCGATTACCAACCGGTTTTGTTGAGGATATTTTAAAGTAGCACCGCTTGCTAAAACCATACGGTCGATGCCTAATGTGAGTGGAGTAGCGTATAGGTTGTTAAACGGGCTGGGTGATACAGCGCTAATCGTCGTTAGATGACTTATTTCTTCGAGCCAGATCACATCATCTTCCTTCAATTTTCCAACATTTGACAATACAATTTGAGCTTTTTCAGGATTGTCATTTAAAATTTCTGTAATTTTTTTTCTGAAATCTTCTTGAGGAAATATGTGAATGTGTTGGATAGTATTGTTTTCATATACAGCAACTTTGGTTCTTGTGTTGCCTATGTCAATGGCTATATTCATTTATTCTTATTCGAATTGAAGACAAAGTTAAGCAAACATTTTTTAGTAAATATTAGGTATTCATAAAAAAAACCTACTATATTTGCAATCGCTTTTAAAAAGTGAAAGCCTTGTAAAAGGTACCTTAGCTCAGTTGGTAGAGCAACGGACTGAAAATCCGTGTGTCCCTGGTTCGATTCCTGGAGGTACCACAAAAAATAAAACAAGTAGCAATACTTGGTACCTTAGCTCAGTTGGTAGAGCAACGGACTGAAAATCCGTGTGTCCCTGGTTCGATTCCTGGAGGTACCACAAGAATAAAACAAGTAGTAATACTTGGTACCTTAGCTCAGTTGGTAGAGCAACGGACTGAAAATCCGTGTGTCCCTGGTTCGATTCCTGGAGGTACCACAAAGAACAAAACAAGTAGTAATACTTGGTACCTTAGCTCAGTTGGTAGAGCAACGGACTGAAAATCCGTGTGTCCCTGGTTCGATTCCTGGAGGTACCACAAAAAAAGACGGTTTGTAAACCGTCTTTTTTTATTTTATCATCCTTGAAAACCTTATGAAAGGTTTCCTAAGTAACGTTCTGCATCAAGTGCTGCGATACAACCTGATCCTGCTGCAGTAACAGCCTGTCTGTATTCGCTGTCCTGTACATCTCCACAGGCAAAAACACCGTCTACATTTGTCTTAGAAGTTTTTCCTTTTGTAATAAGATATCCGACACTGTCCATTTCTAAATAATCTTTAAAAATATCCGTATTCGGTTTGTGTCCGATAGCTACAAAAAATCCGGTAGCAGGAATTTCTGTAATTTCATTAGTAACAATATTTTTTACCTTGATAGCAGTTACGAGCTGGCCGTCACCAATGACTTCTTCTGTTACTGTATTCATCAATATTTCGATGTTTGGTGTTTTGCGTACACGTTCTTCCATAATTTTAGAAGCTCTGAATTTATCAGAACGCACAATCATTGTTACTTTTTTACAAAGATTAGACAAATAATGCGCTTCTTCACATGCGCTGTCTCCGGCACCTACAATTACTACTTCCTGATTTCTGTAGAAGAATCCGTCGCATACTGCACAGGCAGAGACACCGCCACCCATCTGAAGGTAATGCTGTTCTGAAGGTAGTCCTAAATATTTTGCTGTAGCTCCTGTACTGATGATTACAGTATCTGCATGAATTTCAATTGTATCGTTGATCCATACTTTTTTGATTCTTTCAGAAAAATCAACTTTTGTAGCCCAGCCATCTCTTACCTGTGAACCGAAACGTTCAGCCTGTGCTTTCAATTGAATCATCATTTCAGGGCCTGTAACACCATCCGGATATCCAGGGAAATTTTCTACTTCATTTGTTGTGGTTAGTTGGCCTCCCGGTTGCATTCCCTGATAAAGTACAGGAGCCATGTTGGCACGTGCAGCATAAATGGCAGCTGTATATCCTGCCGGACCGGAACCAATGATTAAGCATTTTACATGCTCTATATTTGTTGACATAAATAGATGTTTTAATTTTTCAGTTACAAAAATAGCTTTTTTGACTGATATAATAAAGGAGATTCTATATCAGTATCTTATCCTGTTATAGAAATTTTTTTTACTTTTTTATTTGGTGGGAATAAAATTAGCATTACATTTGCAAACGAAATAAAAAGACGGGGTGTAGCGTAGCCCGGTTATCGCGCCTGCTTTGGGAGCAGGAGGCCGCAGGTTCGAATCCTGCCACCCCGACCAATTTATTTCAAAAATACAGATAACCTTCGGGGTGTAGCGTAGCCCGGTTATCGCGCCTGCTTTGGGAGCAGGAGGCCGCAGGTTCGAATCCTGCCACCCCGACAAAAAAAGCCAGAATAGATTCTATTCTGGCTTTTTGTTTTAAATGATTAGACTTCTTTCTTAGAAGATTTTATAACAGTCATTACGGACAACAAACAGGAGGTGTAACCACCATATAACACATTACAGTTGCTCCACCACTTGGGACATTTGGTAAATGTACCGGCGGATAAGTCTGTATGATATAACTCGATGCATCTTCTAATGAGTTAAAGTAATAATAAGGCCCGTAATAGGTTTTTTCACCTGCCCAGAAATTGGTGTAAAAAAAATGACGTATAGAAGCATTACCTCCGCAAGGAGTACTTCCACTTCCAATCGGTGAAGCCGCCAAAGCATTTAAAGACATAAAGAAGCTTAATGCCATAAGGAATAATAATTTTTTCATAATATATAATTTTAGGTTATTAATGTTAAATTTAATAAATTTATTTTAAAATAATGTTAATTTTTTTTGTTTTTTATTGTATAGGTATGGATTTATATTTTTTATATGGGATATTTAAATGATAATCCCGGTAAGAATTACGATAAACTTCGGCTAAATACTCCAGTGTATTCATTAATTAGGGTAGATTTATTCTTTTTTAATGGAGGGGTATAAAGAAAAAATCCCCTAAGTATTTTAGGGGATTAAACACTATTTCCTGATGCTTAGCTGTAAGTCTGTATTGAACTATTTAATAAAGCCGGATTACTGATTACTGATAAGATCTGAAATTTTTTCTCCGAGCAGTACCATTTTTTCAGAAAATGATGATGAGTTTAACTCTTTGTCAACATTAATTTTTAATCTGTTTTCCTGTAATAGTACTTCGTACGCTGTTTTACCTTTTTCTTCTTTTTTCCATTCTTGTTTTTTGGAATCTGACAGGAGATATTCATTCTCCAGATACTGCTGCAATAACTTTTTAAGCGCTTCCTTTTTATGAGCGTCAAAAGAAGCCTTTAATTGATAGCGACTGTCTGAATTTGAGATTGATACTGAACTGTTGGTTTGAGAATTTTTTACTACAACCTTGTCTTTTGATTTTGGGTCACTATGAGTACTTGTACTACTTGAAAACTGCGTAGTAACCGTTGTTGTCTGTGCGTTTGCTAAAAAGGAAAGCAATATAAACGCTAAAAGATACATTATTTTCATGATATTAGTTTTTAATATTAAATTCAAGTCCTATTCCACGGATGCTGGTAATTGATATGGTTGGGTCATTGCTAAAATATTTACGAAGACGGCTGATAAAAACATCCATACTTCTTCCGGAGAAGAAATCATCAGCTCCCCAGACTTCTTTAAGAATATCTTCTCTTCTGATGAGTGTGTTTTTATGTTGGTATAAAAACTGCAGAAGCAGAGCTTCCTTTTCGGTAATGCGATATCGATCGTCTTTATGGGAGATGACGTAATTTTTAGGATCGTAACTGTAACTTCCGATTAAAATTTTCTCTTCAAGATCTACAGTTGCCGTTGCTTTTTGAGAGCGCTTAATAATATTCCGGATGCGCAATATAAGCTCATTCACTTCAAATGGTTTTACTACATAATCATCTGCTCCAAGCTTTAGTCCCCTTATTTTATCTTCCTTTAGTCCTTTTGCGGTTAAAAAAAGAAACGGAATACCGGGGTTTTTGCTTATAATATTTTCGGCAAGAGTAAATCCGTCCATTTCGGGCATCATCACATCCAATATACAGATATCAGGTGACAAATCTTTTAAGATATTCAGTGCCTCCTTGCCATCTTTTGCCCAGGTAACCTTAAAACCTGAGATTTCTAAATACTGCTGTAAGATTGAAGCATAGTCACCATCATCTTCTGTTAATAAAATATGTTTCATAATAAGGGAATTGATATACTAAAAAGAGCTCCTTTTCCAGCTTCGCTCTTCACGGTTATGCTGCCTCCGTAGGCTATAATAAGTTGTTTAACATAAAACAGACCTAATCCAAGCCCCTTTGTTGTATGAATGTTGCCTTTTTCTATTCTGTAAAATTTTTCAAAAATCAACTTATGATGCTTTTCAGATATACCGCGACCGTCATCTTTTATAGAAAACGTAAAATGATTTTCACTGATAGTTAAGGTCGTTTCTATATGTCGAGCTCCGTATTTTACTGCATTATCCAACAGGTTCACAATAATCGTATTCAAATGAAAATGATCCATCTTTAACAAGATATTTTCAGCAGACGCGATATGGTGAATGGTAATATTGGGTTTTGATATTTGAAAATCATATATGATGGCATCTATCTCATTGCTCATTACGGTTTTTTCCTGTTTAAAGGCAACTATCTCTGATGCAAAAGAAGCTTCTGTAATCTGTATGAATAATTTTTGCAAACGTTCATTCTGCCGTTTGATGATTGATAAAGTATTTTGATGATGCTCAGGACTCAACTGTTTCTCTTTCTGTTGTAATGTCTTTATAGCAATATCTATGGTTGCAAGAGGTGTTTGGAATTCATGTGTGATATTATTAATAAAATCGGTCTTTACTGAGGATATCTTTTTTTCAGTAATCAAATTCTTGATGGATAAATAAAACAAACCCACTACAAAAGACAATAACAGTAAGGAGAATAAAAGCAAGCCAATCATTTTTCCCATGACAATTTTTTCCCAGTTTTCAATGCTGTAATATCGCTGTGTTCTTATTTCAAGCGAATAATCTTCTAAGGATTTTTTGTTTGATAGCTCTTCGCGTTTTATTGAACTCGTTTGCCATTTACCGGAAGCAAAAGAAATTTCATTTTTACTTTTCACCGTGTTCCCTAATGTCCGGATTTTTCCATTGAATATAGTATCGGTTTTGCCGTTTTGGGTAACAGTAGCCGACGTCATATAAATTGCATACCCTATTTTATATTTTTGATAAATTTCCTGAGTCTGCATAAACTGATGTAAAACGGCAGAGAGTGAGTCAGCTGTTTGTGTAATAAGCTTTTTATAGACTTCCCGGTTTATTGTTTTGTCTTTATAATCTTTAAGAAACCCGGCTGCTTTTTCCATCCATTCATCATCTAGTGCTGTATATTCGGGTGTATCTTCTAATTCAAAAAGTTGCTTTTTAACTTCTGCGTTAATCTCTTTCTCTTTAAGAGCATACGTGTTGTAAATAAAATATCCCTGTATGGCTGCAAGAGCTACAACGGTAAAAATACAGCCAACAATAAGGAAAGCAATTTTTCTTTTCATATAACAAAACTACGAATCTTATTAAGATACAATACAGATAGATAAGGTATTAACCTTGCATTAACCTAAAATAGGTTATTCTGTAGAATGCCTCAATAATCTTTGCCTAAAACTTCTTTTTTTTCTTTAAGGATTAACCTCTCATTAACCCATTCTTAACCCATAATACCAGACAAGTTACAGAGATTTGCTCCAAAACCATATAATGATGAAAAAGTACATTCTATTCATTTTGATAATGCCTTTTATGAGCTTTGCTCAGCCGGTAATCAAACTTTCAGGATCTGTTCAGAACTCAAAAAAAGAGTTGCTTTCGTTTGCTGATATAGCCATAATAAACATGGCAGATTCATTAGATTATAAAAACTCTGTAACAGATGAAAAAGGATTTTTTGAAATCGATAAGTTGCAAAAAGGAATGTATGTTCTGAAGATCGCAGCTTTCGGTTACACGGATTATGAACAACATATTATTCTGGAATCTGATCAGGTACTCCCGGTAGTTATCCTTGAAGAAGAAACTACTTTGATGGAGGATATGATCATACATTATAAAAAACCAGTAATAAAGCGGAAAATAGATCGATTGGAGTTTACTATTGAAGGTTCCGTTTTGGCTGCAGACAATGCATGGGAAATTCTTAAGAAAACGCCAGGTGTAATGGTCTCTGCCGGAGAATCTCTATCCGTAAGAGGAAGCAGTTCCATTCTGATTACAATAAATGATAAAAAAGTGTATCTGACAGGAGAAGAGTTAAAACAGCTTTTAGAAAATACTCAGGGAGAAAATATTTATTCCATAGAAGTAATTACGAATCCGCCAGCAAAATATGAAGCCCAGGGAGGTGCAATTCTTAACATCAGCATGAAAAAGAATATAATGGAAGGCTATAAAGCTTCTGTTAGCGGAGCTTATGTACAATCGATGTATCCAAAAGGCGTAGTGAGTACTTCTCAAAATTATAAAACAAAAAAACTTACTTTGTCTGGTGGTTATAGTCGTGGCACAGGTACTTATTACAGACAGAGTAAAGACGTAATCCGCTATATGGATGATGAAAAGAAAACTACATCTGAATGGATAAGTTTTCTGAACCGAAAAAATAAATCATTGTCTCAGAATGCATACAGACTTTCAGCAGAGTATGCCATAGATAGTCTTCAATCGGTAACCTTAGGCACCAACGGTTTTATTAGCACTAATAATTACGGAACCTATAATGTTCCTACCTATATCTATAATGGAAATAGTGTATTGGATTCTCTCTATACCACGCGTAATGATAGAAAAGATCCTCAAAAGACAAGTGCCTATAATCTGGGATATGAATATAAACTGGGGGAAAAAGAAAAACTATCTTTTTTATCTGATTATACAAGATATTTTAATAAGGAATATCAGGATATCACATCCTTATTTTCTTTGCCGGATGATGAGCCTTATCGTAAAATGCGGTTTGTAAGTGACAATATACAGAACATCAGACTTTTTTCTGTACAAGGTGATTATATGCGTGAAAAGAACGATGAAACCTGGGAAGCAGGAGTGAAATGGGGACGTGTAAAAGCGGATAATACATTAGATTTTAAAGATGAAAAAGCAGGAATGCTTGTAGGAAATGCTGAGAGAACAAGCCGCTTTCTGTACAAGGAAATGATTTATGCCGGGTATGTAAGCTATGCAAAAGAAATAGATAAATGGAGTTTTAAAGCAGGGCTCAGAGGAGAATATACATCATTGGAAGGAAATTCAGAAACAATTGATGAAATCAATAAGCAAAACTATTTCAAGCTTTTTCCTTCTGTTTATGGTTTATATAAACCAACTGAAGGACATGAGATTGGTATATCTTACAGTAAGCGCATAAGCAGACCACAATACAGCTGGCTTAATCCATTCCGGTCTTATTATAACCGGTATTCTTACTTCACGGGAGATCCGGATTTAAAACCGGCAATCATTAACAATATCAGTTTGTTGTACACTCTGGCTGGTAACTATAATTTTGATCTGTATTATCGAAATGAAAGCAACCCGGCTATGGAGATATCGTATCAGGATTATGAAACAAATACGCTGGTATATAAATTTACCAATATAAAAAGGAAAACAGGTTACGGACTCGATTTTAATACCAGTATTGATTTTTTTTCATGGTGGCAATCGGGTATTCAGACCAGCCTCAATTATGTACAGGATACTTTTCAGGGATTGGACGGTCAGTTTTATAAAAATGAGCGGCTGCAATTTAGTTCAAGTATCAACAATCGGTTTAATCTGAATGCAAAAAAAGATTTTACAGCTGAGGTCAATGGGTTTTATACGTCACCTTCTGTGCAGGGAACTTTTACAATAAGCTCTTTTTCCAGTTTGTCTGTCAGTTTCAGAAAACTGCTTTTTGATGGAAAAGGGGAGTTCTCTGTGATATTCTCAGATATTTACAGAGGAGAAAAACAAACTGTATCTACCAACTATGCCAATCAGTTTAATTATTTTAATGACTACAGCGACAGTCAAAGTTTTCGGATTGGTTTTAAATACAATATAGGAAATCAGAAAATAAAGAATGTTGAGAGCCGGAATAAAACAGAAGAACAGCAAAGGTTATAAAATAAAAAATAGGCGGTTCATAAGAAACGCCTATTTTTAAAAAACTACATTAACTACTACTATTCACTTAATAAACTTTTCTGTGGTATAAGTAAATTCTTTTTCTAACTATTTGTAATAATAAATTCAAATTTTATACCACTATAAAAAAATAAGGAAAATAGGTCCCTAATACTCTTTCTAATGTGAAACCTTGTGTAATGTTTCTACATTTTGTTGAATAAAAAAGAGGAATTTATATAAATTCCTCTTTTTTATCTTTTATTTTCTGTGTAAATCGATTCTGTAATTTACTTTATCCCAATCTATCAGTTTAAAGTAATTATCTATATACTCCGCTCTTTTGTTCGTATACTTTAAATAATAAGCATGCTCCCAAACATCAAGATTCAAGATAGGATAACCTTTAATCTCCTGAAAGCCCATTAATGGATTGTCCTGATTAGCCGTTGTAATGATTTTTAACGCTCCGTTATCTGTCATAATCAACCATGCCCATCCTGATCCGAATACGCCAGTTCCGGCTTTTTTAAACTGCTCTTTAAAGGCATCGTATGAACCAAAATCTCTCGTGATCAGTTCTGCAGCTTTACCTGTTGGTTTTCCACCTTTTTTAGGACCTAATATCTCCCAAAAGATGTTGTGGTTATAATATCCTCCAGCATTATTTCTTAAAAAGCTGTCTTTTCCATCGATTCCGATTAGTATTTCTTCTATAGATTTAGATTCTAACTCGGTTCCTTTTACAGCTTCATTAAGGTTATTTGTGTATCCTACATGGTGTTTTGCGTAGTGTGTTTCCACTGTTTTCGCATCCATATAAGGCTCAAGATCAGCATACCCGTAATTCAGTCCTAACATTTTGAAAGCTCCTTCGTTTGCTTTTACATCGTTCGGATTTGAGGTAGTTTCACTTGTTGTAGTTGTTGATGTAGCCTGAGGTACATCTACTTCTTCTAAAGTTGACTTTTTGTTACAACTAATAAAAGCGGCAATTATAATACTTGCAATAAAGACTTTTTTCATAATTCTAAAGATTTTATCAGGTTAATATATTCTATTTTTGCTTGTTCACTAGTCAAATGGCTTATCTGCATCCATGCATTGAATTTAAAAGCTTTTACAAGATCATCCTGTTGGTTATCATGCATTTGTAGGGTGTCTGATGTAGCCTGTTTATAATAGGCGTAAATTCTCAGTTTTACATCTGACGGTATTTTAGAATCTGTAGAAGAGGCTTTCTTATATGCTTCTAAAAATTCTTTATTGAGCTGATCGTCCATTATTTTATGGCAATAACTGTTTTATTTCCTTTTGCTTTTTGTTTCAGTTCTACATTTAATTTTGTTCCTAAAGGCAGATATAAATCTACCCGAGAACCAAATTTGATAAAACCTGCATCTTCACCTTGTATAGCTCTTTGTCCTTCTTTCGCGTAATTTACGATTCGTTTGGCCAGTGCTCCTGCAATCTGACGGTACATAACCTCTCCGAAAACAGGATTGTCTATAACAACCGTTGTGCGTTCATTTTCTTCGCTGGCTTTCGGATGCCATGCTACTAAATATTTTCCCGGGTGGTATTTACTATATTTTACCATACCGTTTAAGGCATATCTTGTAACATGGACATTGATGGGTGACATAAATATGGACACCATCAACCTTTTGTCTTTGAAATATTCTGGTTCGAACACTTCTTCTATTACAACAACTTTGCCATCTACCGGTGCAAGGATTAAATGATCTTCTATAGCATCAACATTTCGCTTCGGATTTCTGAAAAACTGAAGTACAATAATCAAAAATACAAGCATTACTACCTGAACAAATGTTTTTAGCCAATGTAGCTGAGCCGGAATGATATAATCTGCGAGTAAAATAAGTGCTACAGTAACGATTACAGATCCTAAAATTATTTTTGCGCCTTCTTTATGAAACATTATAATAAAATTTGATACATTAAAAATATAAATGGAGCAGCGAATAATACACTGTCCAAACGATCCAGAATACCGCCATGTCCCGGCATAATATTACCACTGTCTTTGACCTGTGCCTGTCGTTTGAATTTTGATTCAACAAGATCACCTATAGTGCCAAATAAGCTTAATATTAGAGCGCTTATAATCCCCGTTGTGACTGTGAAATACTGAAAGTAAATACTCAGTATGCATGCTGCACAGACAGAGGCTATAAACCCCCCGATAAATCCTTCAATTGTTTTTTTGGGAGAAATCTTTTCATATAATTTATGCTTGCCAAACGCCCTGCCACAAATATAAGCAAAAGTATCGTTAACCCATATTAAGATAAAAATACCAATGATGATAAATGGATTATAAGTATTGCTAAGAAACGGCAGTTGCAACAGTATTAAAAACGGTATAAGTATATAACCTGACAAAAACAGGATTTTTATATAAGATGCTTCTTTTATTTCCAGTTTATTTTTAAACAGGTCTGCAATCAGATAGGCAGAAAAGGGGAGTCCAATCAATAATAATCCGGATAAATCTGAATTTGTACGGATCAAATAAAACACTAATAAGCTGAAAACAGTTGCTATAACGGCTGTTTTAAGAGGAATTCTATAGAGTTTAGAAAATTCGTAGACACCCGTAAGTAAAAAGAAAAGAAATAATAATTGAAAAGTCCAGTCGCTGTATAATGTTGCTCCTATTAGGAGAAGTATATATACAATGCCGGATAGGGAACGTATAACATTTTCAGACATTCTATAAATCTTCAAGAAGTAATAAATAGAGATTTTTTGGTTCGATTCCGTATTGAAGGAAATCATCCGATACTCTTTCTTTGAAACACTGCAGCGTGGTAATATTGGAAGGAATATTAGAACCGTATTTGTATTTTATTTTTCTGAGTCCGTCACTTTTGGTACGTGTTATCTGACTTGTTCTGCCAATTACAATAATGTTTTTAGGCAGTTCGTTAGATTTATAGTGTAAGAACTGTTTAGATGAAAATAAGATAGATCCATCCTGAGAAATCAAACCCTCACAGTTGCAGAGAAAAAACAAAGGATTTACCGGGTTTTTATAAAGTAACCGATTCTCAATCAGATAAGATTGTAAAGGTAATTCGAAAGTCTGTGCCTCTATTTCAAACCAATCATTTTCCTGTAGAATGCTGATAAATGTTTCGTTTAGATCTTCTTCATTCTCACAGTACAAAAATTTTCCTCCGTTATTTTTAAAATTTAAAGTAAATTCTTCATCAAGGGGTACGATTTTATCAGGCAAATACTTGCTTTCCTTTTCTTCATCGTTCTCCCGTAAGGAAGGTACAATGTTTCCCAGTATCTTTTTAAAAATATTCATAGCTTAATTTTAGTTTCAGCCGAAACATATACATTATTCAAAGATAAAAAAAATCCCAGTTTAACAAAATGTTAAACCGGGGATTTTTAGTATGTTCAAAATTAGCTTATTGAGCTGTATTATCAGGTGATATTTCCGTTGTATCTTCAATGATTTCCTTGTCAAAAGGTCTTTTTCCGAAAATTGTTTCTAAATCTTCTTTAAAAATGACTTCTTTTTCACATAATAAATCAGCCAATTTAATCAATTTATCTTTGTTCTCAGTCAATATCTGAATCGCTCTCTGATACTGTCCTTCGATCATCTGTGATATCTCCTTATCAATAAGTTTTGCCGTCTCTTCTGAATACGGTTTTGAGAAGTTGTATTCGCTTTGACCTGAAGAATCATAATAGGTTATGTTACCTAATTTATCATTAAGTCCGTAAACGGTAACCATTGCTTTTGCCTGTTTGGTTACTTTCTCAAGATCGCTTAAAGCGCCTGTAGATATTTTGTCAAATACTACTTTCTCTGCTGCTCTTCCGCCCATCGTAGCACACATTTCATCCAACATTTGTTCTGTTCTCACAATCTGGCGCTCAGTTGGTAAATACCAAGCTGCTCCGAGGCTGATGCCTCTTGGTACAATGGTGACTTTAACCAAAGGAGAGGCGTGTTCTGTAAGCCAGCTCACAGTAGCATGACCTGCTTCGTGGATAGCAATCGCATATTTTTCTTCCGGGCTGATGATTTTGTTTTTCTTTTCCAATCCACCTACAATCCTGTCTACGGCATCCAGAAAATCTTGTTTATCAACCTGTTTTTTATCTTTTCTTGCAGCAGTAAGAGCAGCTTCATTACATACATTGGCAATATCTGCTCCTGAGAATCCCGGAGTTTGTTTTGCTAAGAAGTCAATATCAAGATTGTCAACTTTTTTAATTTTACGCAAGTGTACTTCAAAGATTTGTTTTCTTTCACGAACATCTGGTAAGTCAACATAAATCTGTCTGTCAAATCGACCTGCACGCATCAGGGCACTGTCGAGTATCTCTGCACGGTTGGTAGCGGCCAATACAATAACATTGGTATTGGTTCCAAAACCATCCATTTCTGTTAAAAGCTGATTCAGAGTGTTTTCGCGTTCGTCGTTAGAACCCGAAAAATTACTTTTTCCTCTTGCACGACCGATAGCATCTATTTCATCAATAAAGATGATAGCAGGTGATTTTTCTTTTGCCTGTTTGAACAGATCTCTTACGCGGGATGCTCCGACACCTACAAACATTTCTACGAAATCAGAACCTGAAAGAGAAAAGAAAGGTACTCTTGCTTCACCTGCTACAGCTTTCGCCAAAAGAGTTTTTCCTGTCCCCGGAGGTCCTACCAACAAAGCTCCTTTCGGTATTTTTCCCCCGATAGAAGTATATTTCTCAGGATTTTTAAGAAATTCAACGATTTCAACAATTTCTTCTTTTGCTCCTTCAAGACCTGCAACATCCTGAAAAGTGATTTTTACATCATTTTTCTCATCAAACAGTTTTGCTTTAGATTTTCCTATAGAAAAAATCTGACCACCTCCACCGCCACCTGCTCCTCCGGTCATACGACGCATCATAAATAACCAGAATCCGATGATGATGATTAAAGGCAGAAAACTGAAAAAGATATCACTCCAGTTACTGTCTTTTTCCGGTGTATATTCTTTAATTTTTCCTTCAGCACGTGCTTCCTCAAGTTTCTTTTCAAATAATTCAGGGTTGGCAATATCTACAAGATATTCCGGTCCTCTCTCGGACATTTGACCGATGATGTTATTTGATTTTTTGTTGTCTTCTGTAGCTTTTTGAGCTGCTTCTGTCAGATAAATTTTTGCGGATGTTCTGCTGAAAAGTACTTTTTCAACATCTCCTTTATCTAAAAAATCATAAAATTTAGAAATAGAAATGGTTTTAGAACTTCCAAAACCGGAACTATTAGAGAAAAAATTGAATCCAATAATAACCAGTATTATTGTCCCATATAAAAACCAAGGATTAAACCTCGGTTTGTTAGACTTTATCTTAGACATGCATTATTGTGTTTTAGAGTTAGTTTGAACCTGGACAAATTTAGCATCACCCCATAAATCTTCAATATTATAATACTCTCTGGTTTCTTTCTGAAAGATGTGAACAACTATGTTTACATAGTCCATTAAAACCCAATTCGCCTGTTCTGTACCTTCTACATGCCAGGGTTTATCTTTTAATTCTTTGGAAACAGTTTTTTGAATGGATCCGGAGATGGCATTTACCTGAGTGTTTGAATTTCCATCGCAGATAACAAAGTAATCACATACCGTGTTTTCAATTTCGCGTAAATCCAATATAGCAATATTTTCTCCTTTTACGTTGTCTATTCCTTCAATTATTAGGGCTAATAATTCTTCGTTGTTAATTTTGTTTTTTGTCATCTATCTATTTTCTGAAACTTATCATCTGCAAATTTATCAAATATGAATGATTAATAAAATGTAAATTTGTCGTGTAAATTGTTTTATTTATATAAATGAATATAATCAAACTCAATGCCATACCCTCTACCAACGATTATTTAAAAGAATTGTCAGTACGTTTGGAAATAGAAGATTTTACTGTTGTTATAGCAGATTTTCAAACCAAAGGAAAAGGGCAAATGGGAACTCAATGGTTGACTGAGCCTAATACCAATCTAACTTTTAGCTTGTTACTGAATGGTGATTACCTAAAGATAGAGTCTATTTTTTCTTTGAATATTATGGTGGCTAACAGTGTTATTTATGCCTTGAAAAAGTTTGGCTTACAGCATATAGCGGTCAAATGGCCAAACGACATTTTGTCATATAATAAAAAACTATGTGGTATACTGATCGAAAATAACATCAAATCTGACGGATCGATACAGTCTGTTGTCGGTATTGGAATTAATCTTTTGCAAAAAGATTTTAGCGGATTGCCAAAAGCAACTTCTGTTCTTGAATGTTCAGGTCTTGTGATCGATAAAATCGAACTGATGAAAACAATTGTGTACAGTTTAAAAGAAAAAATGCAGCACTTTTTGGAAATAGTTGAGTTTGAGTGGCAATATTATCATGAAAATCTCTACAAGAAAGGTACGGCCATGATGTTCGAAGACGAAAAAAAACACCGTTTTCCGGGAATTATTCAAAAAGTCAACAAAAATGGACAGTTAGAAGTAATGTTGGAAAACGATGTTGTTGCATCATTTAACCTCAAAGAGATTAAAATGCTGTATTAATCTTCCGGAACAAATTTTAAAGAAATAGAGTTCATACAATATCTGTTACCGGTAGTTTCCTTCGGCCCGTCTTCAAAGATATGACCAAGATGGCCCTCACATTGAGAACAAACTACTTCTGTGCGGATCATTCCGTGAGATACATCTCTTACATATTTTACGGAACCTTCGATAGACTGATCAAAAGAAGGCCATCCGCAGTGTGAATCAAATTTCGCATCCGATGTAAATAGCTTGTTTCCACAGGCAGCACATACATAATATCCTTTCTCAAAAAAATCATTGTATTTGCCTGTGTGTGGCCGTTCGGTTCCTTTTTCTCTGAGAACATAGTATTCTTCAGGAGTTAATTTTTCTTTCCATTTTTGATCTTCTGTGTTCATGGTACTGGGTTTAGAGATTGCTGATTCATACTTGTTTTGTTTGCAGTTTATGAAAAAGAGCGTGTAAAAGATAATCATCAGTGGACTAATCTTTTTCAATAAATTCTTTAATTTTTTGTAATACATTTCCATTTCCTAATATTTTCCTATGCCCTAATTTTTCGGTGAGGTACAATTCTGCATTGGGTGCTTTACTGTATATATGCTCGGCAGCTGTGTAAGGGACATCCAGATCATTTCTGTCATGAATGATAAGAACAGGTATTTTTACTTTTTGTATTTGATTACTGATGGTATAGTTGTCAATGTTTTCATTATATGTTTTTTCAAAAAGCTCTTTGAGTTTAATCCCAATCTTTGGTTTAAGACCTATTCTTTTGATAAAATCATCCATAATATCCTGTATAATATCTCCACTTCCAATAATAACAGCTTTTCGCGCTTGAAATCCTCTGCTTAACACATTAATTGCCGTCATTCCTCCGAGAGAGTGACCTATGACAATGTCAAAACCGTCATATTTACGTTCCAAAACAAAGGCAGCTTCCATAAATTCGGTCATTACTGATGTGTTTTTTGAAGCTTTTCCATGACCCGGTGCATCAAAACTAATTACTGTATATCCGGACTGTGTCAATTCTTTTGCGATAGAAAAAAGCTGAGTACCTCTGCCATTCCAGCCATGGATGAGCAATGCTTTTTTTGTTCCGTTTCCGTTTTCATATACCAGAATATCTTTTTTAGCCTTTGGTAATTCTAAAGGATATTTTACTGAAAAAGTATCCATATGTATTTCACGTTTTGGAAGTGGAAATTTAAATGGGGTAATAAAAAGCTTCATAGCCAGTTTCGTAGCCCACTTATTCGATAAAAACGATAAAGCTTTAACGGAGGATCTAATATATTGAGGTATCTGAACTGTACTTGTATTCTTATTTTTCATTGCGAATCCAAAAAAACTTACTAAAAAGTTATAAGTGAATACCAAATTTACAAAATGTTAGCTGGTTTAAGGTTTTTTAGTATTTTGTTTAACATAAGTTTTTGAGCAAAAAAAAAATAATTAATTTTGAAAAAAGTATGTTATGAAAACGAAAAACATTTTTATTCTAAGCAGTGCCGCAGCATTAGTGATGGCATGTGCTACAAACCCGTTGACAGGGAAGAAAACCTTAGCCCTGACGAATGAAGACACGGAACTTATTCCGGCGGCCTATCAGCAGTACTCAACATTTCTGAAGGAAAATAAGGTAATAAAAAATACCGCTGATGCAAAAATGGTAAACACCGTTGGCCAGAATATAAAGATGGCAGCTGAAAAATGGATGCGTTCAAAAGGGTATGAGAGCCAGATTGCCAACTATAAATGGGAATATAATCTTGTACAAAGTAACGAAATCAATGCATGGTGCATGCCCGGAGGGAAAATTGCTGTTTACACAGGAATTATGAAAGTAACACAGAATGAAACGGGATTAGCCACTGTAATGGGACATGAGGTAGCTCATGCTCTTTTAAGTCACAGCCGTCAGAGGGTAGATAAGGCAATATTGCAGTCTGGTATCGGTAAAGCATTGGGAGCTGCAACTGCTAACAGTACTGAGGTGTTGCAACAAGGGCTTGGTATGGTGTATGGAATCGGATCTAACCTGACAATGATGGCATATAGTAGAAGTAATGAATCAGAAGCTGACCGTCTGGGATTAATACTTATGGCTATTGCAGGGTACAATCCGGATCAGGCAGTATCTTTCTGGGATCGCATGGAAAAAGTGAGCTCAGGCAGCACTCCTGAATTTTTAAGCACGCATCCGAGTAATCAAACCCGAATAAATGATATTAAAAAGCTGATTCCGGAAGCCAAAGCAGAAGCCGCTAAATTTGGTAAGAAATAATAGTATATTTGAAGCAGCCAATCCTGGCTGCTTTTTAATTTTTTAGTATGAAAAACTTTATCAAAGGAGATAAAAAAGTTCTGAATTCATGGGCTTTTTATGACTGGGCAAATTCGGTATATGCTTTGGTCATTTCATCTTCCATATTTCCATTGTTTTACGGAGCCTTATTTCGCATTGAAGGAATAGATTCTTATTCTTTTTTCGGAGTAGATACTCCGAGTGAATCCATCATAAGCTATGTTACTGCCATTGGTTTTTTAATTATTGCTTTTATTTCTCCAATACTTTCAGGTGTAGCTGATTACCTTGGTAATAAAAAGTTTTTTCTCAAACTCTTTTGCTTAATAGGTTCTCTGTCATGTATGATGCTTTTCTTTTTTAGTTTAGAATCTTTTACATTCGGGCTCCTTTTTTATGGATTGGCATTAATTGGTTTTTGGGGAAGTCTGGTTTTTTATAACTCCTATCTTCCGGACATTGCTTATGAAGAACAACAGGATAAAATTAGTGCCAAAGGATATTCCTTAGGATATATAGGCAGTGTTATCTTACTCCTTATCAATCTGGCAATGTTACTGAAATATGAATCTTTTGGATTTGAGAATGAATTACAAGCCATGCGCTGGTCTTTTCTGCTCGTTGGTATCTGGTGGTTGGGATTCAGTCAGATTTCCTATCGCAACCTTCCGGATTTAAGAAACGACAAAAAGATTTCAAAAGCAGTGTTTTTTTCAGGTGGCAAAGAATTATCAAAAGTATGGGAATTGCTTAAAAATCTTCCTGTATTGAAAGGTTACTTGCTCGCTTTTTTCGTATATAGTATGGCCGTTCAAACCGTTATGATTATTGCTGCCTATTTTGGTGAAAAAGAAGTAGCGTGGGAAACGGATTCTCAACGTACTTCCGGACTTATCATCAGCATATTGCTTATTCAGATTATTGCGGTAATCGGCGCCATCCTAACTTCAAAACTATCTTCAAAGATTGGTAATATCAAAACATTAATTTTTATAAACCTGTTTTGGATAGCCATTTGTGTTATAGCCTATTTTGTGGTCACTCCGGTTCAGTTTTATGTTACAGCGGGTCTGGTAGGTTTTGTGATGGGAGGTATTCAGTCTTTATCCAGATCGACTTATTCCAAATTATTGCCTAAGACATCAGATACAACCTCTTTTTTTAGTTTTTATGACGTAACGGAAAAAATAGGAATTGTAATAGGTATGTTTATGTATGGATTTGTAACTCAGATTACAGGCAGAGTACAAAATGCCATCTTATTTTTAGTTGTTTTTTTCATAATCGGTGTCATCTTACTCATCCGTTTAAATAAATTAGACAGCAGATTAGTTAAAAAATGATATTAAAAGTCTTTTGCATTTCTCTTTTTAAAAAATAATTTTATATTTGGAAAAATTTAACATTCAAGTCCGTTATGAGAAAAATAAAACAACTTGTTCTAATATTGATAGCCACTGCAGGATTACTGTCTTGTGAAGCTGAGAAAATTGATGAAGTAGTAAAAGACGATAGCTTACCGGGTAAAGCCATATTAAGGTTTCAATTAAACGGTATTACGCGGATTGCAAAAGGGGACGATGTTAAAGTATTTCTGGAAGGAAATTTTATTACGCTTCAGGCAACAATTAAAGATGTAAATACTGATTTCTCACCTGTTGTTTTAAAGATTAAAATGACAAAACTGGCTACAGGGTTTTATCCTACCAACTATACATCTTTGATAGATCCTCAAAATCCGGTGCCTATCAATCAATTGCAATATACCTATGCTACATTTAAGGATAGAGATCTTACATGGGAATACAGTACACAAAATGTTGAAACCATAACAGATATGGGTTCATTGGTAGTCAATACTATTAATGTCAATGCACAATATTTTGAAGGTACTTTTTCATACACCATGAATCCTCCAAAAGAAGTTAACGGATTGCCATTGAATCCCGTTCCGTCACCTATCAAAATTGAAAACGGATATTTTGAATATGTGAAATATCAAACATCCAATTAGATCATCAAAAAATAATATAATGTAGAAATCCCGATAGAATGTCGGGATTTTTTTATGGCACAAAGATTGACTTATTTGTTATGTTATACATAAGTATATCTTTTAAAACATTTAAAATCAATTTGTTGTAGAATTACAAGGTGTTTTTATAAATCATGTAAGCAAAGATTATGACAAATTGTCCGAAAACAATATGGCACAAGAAAAAATAATTTCACTTGACAATTTATCTTTACAGGAATTAGATGGTAATTCTGAATTTATTCCTCTTTTATCTGCTCAGGATGAGGAAGATATGAATAAGGAAAAATTACCTGTTGATATAGCAATACTGCCTTTGCGCAATATGGTTTTATTTCCGGGAGTTGTTATTCCGATTACCGCAGGAAGAGATAAATCAATAAAATTAATCAATGATGCAAATGCTTCCAATAAAGTTATTGGTGTAGTAGCACAAATCAATGAAAATACTGAAAATCCGGAACTTGAAGATATTCATAAAATCGGAACAGTAGCAAAAATTCTCAAAGTACTGAAACTGCCTGATGGGAATATCACAGTCATTCTTCAGGGACAAAAGCGTTTTCAGGTAGAAGAAATTACACAATCAGAACCCTACCTCAAAGCAACTATTTCTGAAGTTCCGGAAACAAGGGCAGATAAAGATGATAAGGAGTTTAAAATTATTGTCGAATCACTGAAAGATGTTTCTTTACAGATTATTAATGAAAATCCTTCTCTGCCTTCAGAAGCTGGATTTGCTATTAAAAATATAGAGAGTGATTGGTTTCTGATCAATTTTGTTTCCTCAAATATGAATCTCACAGTTGAGGAAAAGCAACAATTGTTAGAAATTAATGATTTGAAAACACGCGCACTGAATACTCTTCAGAAACTCAATCTGGAATATCAGAAACTGGTATTGAAAAATGATATTCAAACAAAAGTTCGTGTAGATTTAGATCAACAGCAAAGGGAATACTTCTTAAACCAACAGATAAAAACCATTCAGGAAGAACTTGGAGGTGTTTCTAATGAGCAGGAAATAGAAGAGCTAAAAAACAAAGGAGCTAAGAAAAAATGGGATGCCAAAGTGAAAGAACAATTTGAAAAAGAATTGTCAAAGTTGCAACGTATGAACCCGCAATCCCCTGACTTTTCAATTCAGAGAAATTATCTGGAACTTTTGCTTGAATTGCCATGGAATGAATATTCCAAAGATAAATTTGATTTAAAGTCTGCTCAGAAGATATTAGACAAAGATCATTTTGGGTTAGAAGATGTCAAAAAAAGAATTATTGAGCATATGGCTGTTCTCAAACTGCGAAATGACATGAAAGCACCTATTTTGTGTTTATACGGACCTCCCGGTGTAGGTAAAACCTCAATCGGAAAGTCGATAGCACAATCATTAGGAAGAGAATATGTGAGAATTTCTTTGGGAGGACTTCGCGATGAAGCAGAAATCAGAGGACATAGAAAAACGTACATTGGAGCTATGCCGGGAAGAATAATACAGTCCATTAAAAAAGCAAAAACATCGAATCCGGTGTTTCTTTTAGATGAGATTGATAAACTTTCCAGTTCGCATAACGGTGATCCGTCTTCTGCGATGCTTGAAGTATTGGATCCGGAGCAAAACCATGAGTTTTATGATAACTTTTTGGAAATGGGGTACGATCTTTCCAAAGTTATGTTTATTGCAACTTCTAACAGTCTTAACACCATACAGCCGGCACTTTTGGATCGTATGGAAGTGATTGAAATGAATGGCTATACCATAGAAGAAAAAGTTGAAATCGGAAGAAAACACTTATTGCCTAAACAATTAAAAGAACACGGACTGGATTCAAAGGCGATCAGTATTGATAAAAAGCAAATGGAATTCATCATTGCCAATTACACCCGTGAATCCGGTGTCCGCAGGCTTGATAAACAGCTCGCTACTCTTGTCAGGGGGATTGCGAAGGCAGTGGTGATGGAAGAATCCTATAATGAAAAAATAACAGAAGCCGATATCATAAAAATTCTGGGTACACCCCGTTTTGAGTATGACAAATATGAGAATAATGAAACCGCAGGCGTAGTTACAGGTCTGGCATGGACACGTGTAGGAGGGGATATTCTTTATATAGAGTCAATTATTTCGAAAGGAAAGGGAGCACTTACCATGACAGGAAACCTCGGAACGGTAATGAAAGAATCTGCAACCATTGCATTGGAATACATCAGAGCAAATTCAGAACAATTCGGGTTGAATGCAGAAATATTTGAAAATTATAAAGTGCATGTACACGTGCCGGAAGGAGCAACTCCTAAAGACGGACCGTCTGCAGGTATTGCCATGCTAACCTCTATATTATCGAGTTTTACACAACGAAAAGTAAAGAAAAATCTTGCTATGACAGGAGAGATAACGTTAAGGGGGAAAGTACTGCCGGTAGGAGGAATTAAAGAAAAAATACTGGCAGCCAAAAGAGCTAATATTAAGGAAATCATCCTGTGTAAAGAAAATAAAAAAGATGTTGACGAAATAAAACCGGCTTATTTAACCGGATTGACATTCCATTATGTTGATCGGATGAGTGAAGTAATTGAACTGGCATTGACTCCACAGAAAGTTAAAAATGCTAAAAAGCTGGTCTAACACCTTACAGCAAAGTTTTTTAAAAAGATACATTTGAAATAATGTATCTTTTTTGTTTTTCAGACAATATAAAAATTAATATATTCGTTACGGAATAAAACACCTCTTCATGCGCAAAATATTATTATCGGTTTCTGCTCTTTTCGTTGCACAATTTGGATGGACTCAAGTAGGGGGAAATCATGCTTATCAGTTTCTGACATTGATAGGAGCTCCGCGTCAGGCAGCGTTGGGAGGAAACAATATTACGAATTATGACGGTGATGTAAACCAACCTCTATACAATCCGGCTGCCATTAACAGTGAAATGGATAACAGCTTCTCATTAAACTACGGTAAATATTACGGAGATGTAAATTTTGGTACAGCATCTTATTCCAAAACTTTTAACAATGAAAGAAGTTTTCATGTAGGAGTAACATATCTTAATTACGGTTCTATTGAAGGCTATGATGAAAACGGGTTTCAGACAGGAAGTTTTTCAGGAAATGATGTAGCCCTGTCTGTCGGATATGCGTATCATATTGACGGAACGAATTTTCATATCGGAACCAATCTTAAATTAATTTCTTCAACCTTGGAATCTTATAATTCTCTCGGGGCAGCTGCTGATATAGGCGGATTATATGTTGATCCTGACACCGGTTGGAATATAGGAATCTCTTTCCGAAATATAGGGACTCAAATAACAACTTATAACGAACTGCGGGAATCACTGCCGTTTGAAGTTATTGCAGGAATTTCTAAAAAGTTAGAAAATGTACCCATTCGCTGGCATCTGACGCTGGATAACCTTCAGAAATGGGATGTGTCATTCTCTAACCCCAACAGATCTGAAACAGATCTGGATGGAAATGTAACAGAAGAGAATGTGAGTTTCTTTAATAACCTGATCCGGCACGTAACCATAGGAACAGAATTTTTTCCGGATAAAAATTTCAATCTGAGACTTTCGTATAACTTTAGAAAAGGAGAAGAAATGAAAGTATTGGAAAACAGACATTTTTCCGGATTTTCTGCAGGTTTCGGAATTCGTGTCAAACGCTTCAGATTTGATTATTCCTATTCGAGATATACCATTGCAGCCAATACAAGCCTTTTTGGCGTTACAGTAAAATTGTAATATAATAAACACTACTACTTTGAAAAAAATAACGATTGCTATTGACGGTTTTTCATCAACCGGAAAAAGTACGCTTGCAAAACAATTAGCTGCCTATCTGGGCTATACCTATGTTGACACAGGAGCCATGTACAGAGCTGTTACTTACTATGCCATGCAGCATGACTTCATCAATACCACTTCTTTTGATAAAGAAAAACTCATTGATTCTTTAAAAGACATCCGTTTACATTTCGTTTTCAATCCTGAAATTGGCTATGCAGAAATGTATTTGAATGGACAAAATGTTGAACGGGAAATCCGGACTATAGAAGTTTCTCAGTTTGTAAGTCAGATTGCTGAAGTATCTGAAGTGCGTTCAAAGCTCGTAGAACAGCAACAGGAATTTGGCAATACAAAAGGAGTAGTGATGGATGGAAGAGATATTGGAACGGTTGTGTTTCCTAATGCAGAATTAAAATTATTTATGACTGCTTCACCTCAAATAAGAGCTGAAAGACGCTATCAGGAATTAATCGCAAAAGGAGAGAATGTTTCTTTTGAGGCTGTTTTTGAAAATGTTGTCACAAGAGATGCTATTGATACCACCAGATCAGATTCTCCTCTTATAAAAGCGGATGATGCCATAGAATTGGATAATTCTCACCTAACACGAGAGGAACAATTTATGCGCGTACTGGATTTAGTTAATCAACACTTAAAATAACCTTTTAGGAAGCTTTTTTCAAAGCTTCTTTTTTTGTTTGAAAACATCAATTAATATTGATATTTTTACACTCTTTTTAAAATTACCTAGATGGATATTAAGAATAAATTAAAAGTAACCGTTTTTCTTCAGTTTTTTGTTTGGGGAGCCTGGTTAACAACCATTGCCAATTTTTGGTTCAATACAAAACATTGGGACGGTACTCAATTCGGTTTGGTGTTCAGCACTATGGGAATTGCTTCCATTTTTATGCCTACCATTATGGGAATTATTGCCGACCGTTGGGTCAATGCAGAAAAATTATATGCACTTTTACACATACTTTATGCTGTAACTCTGTTTAGTTTGGGCAGTATCGGAACTCCAACTTCTTTTATTTCTGTTATGTTACTGGCCATGTGTTTTTATATGCCTACTATGTCTTTAAATAATTCTATTTCTTATTATTCTCTAAAAGTTAACGGCAAGGATGTTATTAAAGACTTTCCTCCGATCAGAGTCTGGGGAACTATTGGTTTCATTGTAGCGATGTGGACAACAAATCTCAGTGGAAGTAAGGCCACCGAATATCAGTTTTATATCGCAGGAACAGCAGCTATTTTACTGGCTTTGTTTTCTCTGACGTTACCTAAATGTCCACCTCAGAAAGTTCAAAAATCAACCAAAACATTTGTAGAAACGTTCGGACTTGAAGCTTTTAAATTATTCGGTAATTATAAAATGGCTTTGTTTTTTATTTTTTCCATGTTTTTAGGAGGGGCATTACAGTTGACAAATGCTTATGGAGATGTGTTTCTGGATGAATTTAAGCACTTTCCAAAATATGCAGATTCTTTTGTAGTGGAGTATTCGGGTATTATTTTGTCAATTTCTCAGATATCAGAAACCTTATTCATTTTAGCAATTCCTTTTTTCTTAAAGAAATTTGGAATCAAACAGGTTATGCTCATCAGTATGCTGGCATGGGTTCTTCGTTTTGGACTGTTTGCATATGGCGATCCTATGGGGGGATTATGGATGATTGTATTATCCTGCATCGTTTATGGAATGGCATTTGACTTTTTTAATATTTCTGGTTCTCTGTTTGTGGAGACCAATACCGACTCCAAAATCAGAGCTTCTGCGCAGGGACTTTTTATGATGATGACGAATGGTTTCGGAGCTATATTCGGAAGCATGACTGCCGGATGGGCTATTGATAAGTATTTTATTAAAACGTTTAATAATACAACAGATCTTGCTCAATATCTTGATACAGATACTACTAATAATGTATTTTTAGAGTTTTTGAAAAATAACAATATCACTGTAAATGCTGACGGTATATTCAGCAAAGAAATTTTTATGAAAGACTGGCATAATATATGGCTTACCTTCGCTGCTTATGCTCTCGTTATAGCAATATTATTTGCTTTTATGTTCAAGCATAAACACAATCCGGAAGACGTAAAAAATATCTCACATTAAAATATAAAAACCGAAAACTATGTTTTCGGTTTTTTTTTAGCTTCATCGGTTTAGATTTTAAAAAAATATGGATTTACTATTTTCTTTTATAGACTGATTTTCCTTCTTTAATCGTTTCCAGAACGAGAATATCTTTAATGTTTTCCGGAGCTATGGTCAAAGGATTTTTGTCAAGAATCACCATGTCTGCTAATTTGCCTGCTTTGAGAGAGCCTTTTCGGTCTTCTTCATGATATTGATAGGCAGCATTGATTGTAATTGCCTTAAGCGCGTCAAGAGGTGTAATTCTTTCATCAGGTCCAAGAATCTTACCACTGCGTGTTTTTCTATTAACTGCAGCGTAAATGCCTGTGAGCAGATCGGGTGGTGTTACAGGAGCATCATGATGCATGGTAAATAGTATTCCGGCTTTTTTAGCTGAATTTGCCGGGCTTATAAAGGCTGCACGTTCAGGACCAAATACGCTGGTGAGATGCCAGTCTCCCCATAGATAGACATGACTTGAAAAATAAGAAGGGATTACTCCTAAGTTTTTAATTTTCTGTATGTGATCAGGGCGACTGTTTTGAACGTGTATGAGAGTTGCCCTTAACTCAGGTTTATATATACCCTCATCTTTAAGTTTTTGTATCACGCGTATGGCCTGATCAATAGCAGCATCTCCATTTACATGTAGTTGAGCGGTAATATTATTCTCAAACAGTGTTTTTAGATCAGCATATAATACGTCATCAGTGAATATAGGAAATCCTTTATAATCTTTTGTTTGTCCTTCCGGAGGAATCAAATAGGGTATGGTGAGCCAGGCAGTTTTGCCTTGCGGAGATCCATCGTCAGAAAATTTAAACCCTCCGAGTTTCAAACGCTTATGATAGCGCATATAATCCGGTTTAAGATTTTCGAATTCGGATTTGAAGTTTTCAAAATCAGGAAAATAAATAACATCGGCTATCAACAAGTCTTTCGCCGCTGCTTCTTTTAATAAGGCGACATTTTCGCCCATCGTTCTTCCATCACAGATGGTTGTTTGCCCATAACTCAACCATTCTTCCTGTGCTTTCATCAGGTTTTTGAGAGCTTGGGTACTATCTTTTTTATCTCTTTCTTTTTCTGGGGCTATCTTTTTCATCAATACTAACAATGCTGAAAAATTGGCATTTTCTTCCAGTTTACCATTGAGTTTTCCAGTGTTTTTATCTCTGCCATAATGACCTCCTTCCGGATCTTTTACATCTTCATTGATTCCTAATAAACGAAGCATAGCTGTATTCACAACACTGGCATGACCTGAAGCGTGTAGCACAATTATCGGATTTGTAGTACTCACCGCATCTAATTCATCCCGTGTAGGATGTTTATGTTCAATCATAATCGCATCATCATAACCATTCCCGATAAGAGGCTGTTCTGCCGGTATTTTATAATCTGTAATATATTTTTTTAAAGTTTGTTGTAAATCCGGAATTGAATTTACGGTTCCGTATGGACTTGGGGAAAGATCAATAGCCATTTCCATACCTGCTTTGGAAGTAAGATGGCCGTGAGCATCTATAAAACCAGGCAGTAATGTTTTTCCTTGAAGATGGTGTTTTACCGTATTGTTATCCGTGTATTTTTCTGCTTCAGATTGAGTTCCGGTATAGAGAATTTTTCCATCTTTTATTACCAAAGCTTCAACAGACGGAACATCATCCTCCATTGTAAGAATAGGACCACCATAATATATAGCATCTGCTGTCAATTGATTTTGTGTATGCTTACAGCTGAAAACAAATGCGAGAACGAAAGCTAATGTTATCTTTTTTATGTTCATAGTATCTTTATTTAAAAGTACATATGACATAAATATACGTAATATTAGCCAGATATTAACATTTTTTGTGTTTGACTATGGTGGTTTTTTTTTGACTTTTACAGATGTTTTTATGAGACAGGAAGCTTCCTTTTAGGAAAAGATAAACTCGGTAACAATATAAATAATAAGACCTACCAAACCACCAACGATAGTTCCGTTAATACGTATGTACTGAAGATCTTTTCCTACTTCGAGTTCGAGTTTTTCACTCAATTCCTTACCATCCCAATTTTCTACAGTAGTACTGATAATAGTTCCTACTTCTTTACTGTTTCGCAATGCTAATTTATAAACGAATTGTTTTACAAAACTGTTTATTTTATCTTTCCATTGCTGATCAGTGGACAAGTTATGAGCAAGTTCATCGATGTTTTTTTCAATATAGGTATTGAGTACGGATGTTTTGTTTTCCAAATTGAGAATGATCTCTTTTTTTAGATTAAGCCAGGCGTCATTAGCATAATTTTGAATTTTTTCCATAGAAATAAATTCATTTTTAAGAGAGGTGAATTTCTGTTTCCATTCGTCGCTTGTTCGTAATTCCTCAGAAACTTCAAATAGTTTACGGGTAATTTCATTCCGTATCTCATGAGCTTCATTTTCTTCTACATCATTTAAAAAAGAAGTAATTCCTGAAATTAATTGATTGGTGACAGATTTTCCTCCGATTAATCCCAAAAGCGGTTGTTTTTCAACTACTTTATCATAGATGGCTCCTCGGTTGTTCTCTATATAGCCTTTTGCTTCAGGTATGATAAGGTTGATAAGCTTATTGTGTTCGTTATTTTCTATTATATATTCAAGGCCTTTTGAGGCAAAAACTTCAAATGGAAGATTGTCAATAGCTTCTTTACCTTTTTTTGCAAATAGGTTGCTGATCATTTCATCATCCATTTTATATAAAATACCTGATAGGAGACGGTTGATTTCCGTTGTAATCAATAGCTTATTTTTGGGCTGATTGAGCCAGTCAGAAATGAAATCCGCAACATTTAATTTGTTGATATAAGGGCGGATAGTACCTGGCGTAAGAAAATTTTCAGTAACAAAAGTTCCGAGATTATCTCCGATAGCATTTTTACTGTTTTCAATCAGGTTGGTATGGGGTATTTTTATTCCCATCGGATATCTGAATAATGCAGTAACCGCAAACCAGTCTGCAAGAGCACCTACCATTCCGGCTTCAGAAAAAGCTTTTACATAATGCATCCACGCAGCATCTGAGTATTTGATTCCATATACCATTAAAAAATAGGTAATTACCATTACTACAAATAACCCTGTTGCTATAAATTTATGTTTCCTTAATTGCTGCCTTTTGTCTATTGCCATTTTTTCCGTTTCATGAAGTTAAAAAAAGCACCGTAAAGGTGCTTTATATTATTGTATGCTATCGACATTGACTAATTCGTTGGTGTCTTTGTCATAATCAATTTCTTCAAAGTTAAAACCGAATAAATTAAAGAAATCATTTCTGTACCCTTCAATATCCGATATTGCTTCAAGGTTTTCAGTTGTTGCCTGCTCCCATAAAGCAGCTACTTCTTTCTGTACATCTTCACGCATTTCAAGATCATCTATGCGGATTCTGCCTTTTTCATCAAGAGATATTTTTTCACCACTGTATAGGGATTCTGCAAACAGACGCTGCATTTGTTCGATACAACCTTCGTGAATGCCTTTTTGTTTCATTACTTTATATAAAAGAGAAATATACAATGGCACTACCGGTATTGCAGAGCTGGATTGTGTTACCAATGCCTTGTTTACCGATACGTAAGAAATTCCGTTCAAATCTTTTAGCAGCTTATTGATCGTTGTAACAGTAGCCTCCAAATCATCTTTTGCCTTACCAATAGTACCGTTTCTGTAAATTGGATAAGTAAGTTCAGGTCCTATGTAAGAATAAGCTACCGTTTTTACACCTTCTGCTAAAACACCAGCTTCTTTCAAATCTTCCATCCAGAATTTCCAGTCTTCACCCCCCATAACGGCAATAGTGTTTTGGATATCTTCATCATTGTCTACAGGATTAATGGTGATGTCAGAAACAACACCCGTATGGAAATCTACTGTCTTATTTGTGAAAGGTTGTCCGATTGGTTTTAGTACAGATGCATAATTTACTCCTGTTTTAGGGTGTGTTCTACGCGGTGAAGCCAGACTGTAAACGACCAGATCAATCTGTCCAAGATCTTTTTTTATTAAATCAATAGTTTGTTTTTTTATCTCATCAGAGAATGCATCTCCATTGATTGATTTTGCATATAAACCGCTTGCATGTGCTTCTTTTTCAAAAGCAGCAGAATTATACCAGCCAGCTGTTCCCGGTTTGCCTTCAGCAGCAGGTTTTTCAAAAAACACACCAATAGTGGCTGCATCAGAACCAAAAGCGGCTGTGATACGCGAAGCAATACCAAAACCTGTTGATGCACCGATTACTAATACTTTTTTCGGTCCATTTTTAATTTTCCCTTTTGATTTTACGTAATCGATTTGATTTTTGATGTTTTGTAATGTTCCTTCAGGATGTGAAGTTAAACATATAAAACCTCTGGTTCTCGGTTTAATAATCATTGTTGTTACTTTTATTAATATTTTTTGAATTGTGTAAATATCAGATCAAGCTTCAAAATTACTGATTTCTCTTGTTATTGTAAAATTATTTCACATGTTCTGCTTCTATCTAAGCGCTTTGCTATTCTTCGTCTTCCTCACTTTCAAAGATCAATTCAAAGTCAGACAGTAAAATGCGTGATTTTTCTAAATCTTTTTCCAAAACAAAGATGTGTACAGCCTGATCTGCCGAACCGAATCCGGAGCGTATGGCGGACTGAATGTCATTTCTTTCAATGTACTCAACATTGTTTTCTTCCAAAATATTTTTAACTGCCAAAGCAGTAATTTCGCTACCTGAGAATATTTTTTTGTGTGTATCCATAACTTATTTTTTATTTTAAAGATAGTAAAATTATTCCACTAAGCCAATATCCGGTGTATTAACTGTTGTCTATATAATTAGGTAGGAGAGCAAAAATGTTACACACTTTACTAAAGAGATTGTCTCAGAAGAAGTTATGTCTCTTAATGGAGTTATTCATAGTAGTTTTTTGTGTCCGTAGTGTATTTCTTTTGCCGTTTTACAATATGGGATTCTATGAATGTACTGTAAAAAGGCGTTGAAAGAGAACAGAGAAGTGTATAAAAAATGATGGCTGTCTATACTATAGACAGCCATTTTTTTAAAATTTCATAACTAACCCTAAATAATAATGAAATCTTTATTTCTTATAAAATTAATATAAAATATTGAGAGTCAATGTTAAAATTTTATTTTTTATCCTGCAGTGCAAATACCGATTTCAATACATCGGTTGATCGGGCAGAAACATTATTTCGAATGTTTAATTCTTCTTTTTCAATCATCATAAAAACACCGTTTAATGCTTCTTTGGTAACATAATCTGTCAGATCTGGATTAACTTTTTTTACCATAGGTAAGGTGTTGTAATTATTAATAAGATTTTTCCATATTTTATCAGCACCCACTTTATTGAAAGATTGTTTAATAACCGGATTAAATTTTGTATACAAAGATGTACTGGTGTTTTTTTCTAAGTATTGAGTTGCAGCATTTTTATTGCCCATCAGTATGTTGCTTGCATCAGCTATGGTCATACTGGTTATGGCATTAATAAAAATAGGTGTTGCTTCTTTTACAGCATCTTCTGCTGCTCTGTTAAGTGCTTTTATACCTTCGTCAGCCAGATTGCCCAAGCCTGCTGTACGAAGTCCCTTTTCTACTTTTTCTAGCTCTGGCGGCAATCCTATTTTTACAAGAGGGTTACCAAAAAAACCATCTGTTTTAGTAAGCTTACTCACTTGTTTATCGACACCCTGCTTTAAGGCTTCTTTGAGTCCGTTTGCGATTTGTGTTTGTCCGGCACCTGTTGCTGACGACAATTCCGGTATCTGATTTGCTATTTGTTGAAGACCTGTACAGCTAAACAATGTGATAAATACTAAAGGCAATACTATTTTTTTCATATAAAATTTTTTACAGCGATATTGAAGATGAAAAGACTGTGTTTAACAGCCTTTTAAAATTATTTCTTATTATAAATATGTTCTTTTTTAAAGTGTTTTGTCAGCAGGTAATAAACAACTGCCCGATGTTTGTTTTTGTTGGAATGGCCATATTGTTCCATAACTTTAGACAGACCTTCTTCCAGAGTTTTATCATCTTTGAGTCCTAATTTTTTTATGAGAAAATTATTTTTTACGGTTTGTAATTCCTCTTTACTGGAACCGGAAACAACGGATGAATCTTTGTTATAGATCGACGGACCGCAACCAATGGTTACTTTTTCCAATAATTCCATATCTGCTGTTACACCACACTTATCTTTTAAGTCAGCTGCATATTTTTCAATTAATCCGGTTCTTTTACTCATAACAAAATATTTTTTATTTAAAGATAGAAAAAATCCTTGTTCAGGTAATATTAAATAACTTTAAAATACTCTTTGAGAATGTCCTGATTTATTTTAGTGGGAGTAAAAATTTCCAATATAGCAGGGCGTTCGTTTTGTTCTGAAAAGAGTCTGGAAAGTGATTTTTCCAGTGTTTGCTCATCTGTAGCCGTATAATATTCATAGCCAAACATTTTTGCAAGATGCGAAGCATCCAATTGGTGCTCGGTTTCGAAATAAGTATTGAAAACAGCCTGTTCCTGATGACCCGGAAGTATTCTAAAGATACCACCGCCACCATTGTTGATGAGAATAATTTTAAAATCCTTTGGCGTATAATTGTTCCAGAGTGCGTTGCTGTCATATAAAAAACCAATATCTCCTGTAATGAGTACGGTAGGCTCTTTACTCACCACAGCAGCTCCTATTGCTGTAGAAGTACTTCCGTCAATACCGCTGGTTCCACGGTTACAAAATACACGGATTGAGGGTTTTGTGTCAAAAAGTTGTGCATAACGGATAGAAGCACTGTTGCTTATTTGCAGTTGCAGATGGCCCGGAAGGTGTTTCCAAATGATATCAAATGCTTTAAAATCAGAGAAAACGATGTTTTCTAAATATTTTTGGTGTCCTTTTTTTCTGCTTTCCATAAGGGTAAGTACCCAGGATTGGTAGGGGCTGTTAATCTCTTCTGATGAGGCATACATTGCTTTAAAAAACAGATTGGGATCTGCTTTAATATGCGCATTGAGCGCCTGAAAAGTATCATAAGCTCTCAATTCATCAACATGCCAATGTGCTTTTGGTTTATATTTTCTCAGGAACGCTTTAATGCGCTTTGAAACCACCATTCCACCTGTTGTGATCAGCAAATCAGGTTGTAGTTTTTTGAAATCATCTTCATTAAAAGACGTAATCAATGTGTCAATGGTAGATACAAAGTTAGGATGATGTAGGTTGGAAGTTACTTCTGTCATTACAACCACTGAAGGGTCATTGCCAAGAAGGTTAATTATTTCTACATCCATAAAGCCCGGATTCTCAACACCAATGAGAACTAATTTTTTAGGAGTGTTGTTCCACAACTCTTTGAAAGATGTAAAATCAACAGCAGGCAAAGAGGGTTTTTCTATATGAACAAGAGCAGGTGTGTAAGTATTTTCTGCTAAAGTGTTGTATAAAGGTTCCTCGAATGGTGCATTGATGTGCACCGGTCCTTTTTTATTGATCGCTACAGATATGGCATTCTGAATAAGCAAGTCATTGGAAGCTGATGCTTCTTCTGTAAGGTTGGCGTTATACAGGCTGTGATTGTCATAAACATTTCGCTGACGAATCGTTTGTCCGTCTCCGATATCAATTTTATCAGTCGGGCGATCAGCAGAAATAACAATCAAGGGAATCTGGCTGTAAAAAGCTTCTGCGACTGCCGGATAATAATTTAAGAGAGCAGAACCTGACGTGCAAACTAAAATGGCCGGGGTAAGAGTTTGTTGTGCTATGCCCAAACCAAAAAAAGCAGCACATCTTTCATCTGCTATACTATAACAATTAAAAAAAGGATCGGAAGAAAACCCTATGGTTAATGGGGCATTTCTCGATCCTGGTGATATGATTATAGTGTTGAGTCCTTTTGCTTTAGCAATCTGAATAATGCTTTGCGCTAAAGGGATTTCGGGATGTATCATTTGAAGTACCATTTGTTACTCAAAGGTACGAACAAAGCTTGTAAAATGAAATGATAAAATATTATTTTGCTTTGATCCAATCTTTAATTTCCGCATCTGTCGGTAAAGTTCTCGGACTGATTACTTTTTCTAACTGACCTTTTTCATTGATTAAAAATTTCTGAAAATTCCACTCTACCGTAAAGTCACCTAAACCATTTTCTGATTTGGTTGTTAAGTATTTAAATAGAGGATGTATGTCTTTACCTTTTACTTTAATTTTAGCCATCATAGGAAATGTAACTCCGTAATTGGCCTGACAAAAAGCAGCGATTTCCTGATTACTTCCGGGATCCTGTCCCATAAAGTCATTGGATGGAAAACCGATGATGACAAAATTTTTGTCTTTGTATTCTGTATACAAACTTTGCAATTGTTCAAATTGAGGAGTGAGTCCGCATTCGGAAGCCGTATTGACGATCATCACTTTTTTTCCTTTTAAGGAGTTCAGATCAAAAGTATTTCCCTGAATATCTTCAACTTTAAAGTTGTAAATAGTGTTTTCGTTAGACACCATTTCTGAATCATTTGTTTTGTCTTTGTTCATCTTTGTCTGATTTGCATCGTAACAGTTAAATAAGAATAAGCTGCCGATAATTAATAGATATTTCATCTCTTACTTTTTTATAAAATTACAAAACAAGAAACGATGCATCTTAAAAAATAATGTTAAGATTCTATGCCTGTTTTTCTATTACTATAGAACGCTCTTTTATGATTTTAAAGTATTGAGAAAAAAGATAAAATCTGTAACAATGAGATTGTTAATGGTGTCAAATAAAAAAGCTTTCCATTCGGAAAGCTTTTTTATTGTTTTATTTTTTATAATATTTTCGGTATTTAAAGAAAGCGATAAAGGCTATCAGAAAAATACTTCCTACAGACCACCATATAAATGATGGCGTTACTACCTGATCACCGCTTGCATAAGAGTGTAATCCGGACAGATAGAAGTTAACGCCGAAATAGGTCATTAAAATAGCATAGAAAGCGAGGATAGAAAAAAAGTTGTAAATCCATGTACCGCGTAATGCCGGAACAAAACGCATATGTATTACAAATGCATAGACCATGATGCTGATCAATGCCCATGTTTCTTTAGGATCCCATCCCCAATAACGCCCCCAACTTTCATTAGCCCACTGTCCGCCAAGGAAGTTACCAATTGTGAGCAGAACTAAGCCCACTGTCAGTGCCATTTCGTTGATATAAGTGATTTCCTTAATGCTCAAATCCAGTTTCGATTTATTGTCTTTTGTAGTGAAAATCATGAGTAATAATGCTACTATTCCCAATATCATTCCCAAAGCAAACGGACCGTAGCTGGCAACAATAACGGCTACGTGAATCATAAGCCAGTAGGAATCCAATACCGGTTGCAAATTGGCAATGGCCGGGTCTAACCAGTTCCAGTGTGCTACCATCAATATCATTCCGGCAACAAAGGCTGTGGAAGCAATTGTAAGTTCGGATTTTCTTCCAAAAATTAATCCGAACAGCATGGTTGCCCAACTCACATAGATCATCGATTCATACGCGTCTGACCAAGGTGCGTGACCCGAAATATACCAACGGGCTGCAAGACCTAAGGTATGTAGTACAAAAAGAAGTACCGTGAGGCCAATAAATACTTTTGTAGTGATGTTTAAAAATCTGTTTACTTTGAATATACGGATGATAACGACCAAAAATAGTAATACGGAAGCATACATATATAAGGAAAACAAGTTTTTGAAGATATCATATTTGTTGTATAGTACTTCCGCTTTGATATGCGTATCAGAAGGCATTACCTCTTTTCCGAATTTGTGCTGATAGTTATTGATCGATTCTAATAATTCGTCTGCACCTTTATAATTATTGTTGTCAGTTGCCTGAAGTAATGCAGAAATATATAATGGGAGTACATTTTTGGTGTACAGTGAATCCATTCCCTTAAGATTGGCATCGTTTAATTCAAGATATGAAATCCATTTGTTGTTAGGGTCTCCTGGAATTGGGAATATTTTTAAAATGCTTCCTGAAAGTGCCTGATGAAGTAATATAACACGTTTATCTACTTCAATAAAATCTTTTTGAAATTGATTTTTTACCGCAGCGTGATTGGCTTCATCTAAATATTTGCCTAATTTATAATTTCCTTTTTCATCAAAGAAATTGATTAATGACGCAAATTTTGCATCTACAGGAACTCCGATTACCTTTCGGAGACTGTCATTCCCTTTTTTAAGATTAATGATCGGTACATTATACCAGAGCGTAGGGTATTGAACCATTGACAGCATAACCTGATCAGAGTCAAAGTCTTTGTAATGGTCTGCTTTACTTACTTTTCTTAATAATTCAGAAGAAAACGTATTGATCGGTTTCATACGTCCGCCTGCATCCTGTATGATTATTTTTCCAAAAGCATCGGCATGTGCCTGTGAAATTTTAATCTTTGATAATAAAGAATCAATTTGTTCAGGGGTTGGAGCGTTGTGTGAATGCTGAGCAAAACCTGAGAAAGAGATCAGCAGCAGCAGCAAAGTCATAAGTGCTGCTTTTTTCTTTCTTACTTTATTCAGTTTATTTTTTAATTCGCTAAAACGCGTGTTTTTAGTAAATAAAATAGCTAACATCGCAATATATAATAAGGTATAACCAATATATGTAGTCCATGTTCCGTAAAAATCGTGGTTTACGGATAGAATAGTTCCTTTTTCATCCGGATCAAACATTGCCTGAAAAAAGCGATAGCCTTCGTAATCTAAAACATTGTTCATATAAATACGGGCATCAAATGTTTCAGAAGGAGCAATTACCGTTACCTGGCTCTCAAAAGATTTATAACTTTTTTCTGTTCCGGGATATCTTTCTGCAATAAAATCATTTAGTTTTATCTGGAAAGGTGTGGTGTATATTTTAGAACCATACATTAAAGTAAACTCAAGTTGTCCTAATTTGAAAGATTGAGGAACGCCCATTTTACCTTTACTTCCCATCAATACGACTTCCTGTTCTTTACCATCTGTACGTACCGATAATACCAAAGCATCATCAGTTTGCTGATCTTTGTAGTTGTTGTTTGATTTTAATACTTTTTTTCCTGTGATCGGATGATCGGCTACAAATTGTGCCCCGCCGAGATTATACATAGAACGGAAGTTAAATTCCTGTTCTGTATCTTTTGCCACTTCACCCTGATGCTGATCAATCATACGCATATAATTACCTTCAAAAGGGGTATTGATATAAAACTTGCCGTCTTTTGAGGTTATGTTGATAGCTCCGTTAGTAGGTTGGTTATAGGAAAACAGAGTTCCGTGAATGCTTTCTACAGTACCCTCTTCAATAAAGTGTTCATGACGTTCTCCGTGTTCTGATTCTACGATTTTCAATAAACTTTTTCCGTTGGGATCTTCTACTATTTCTTCCGTAGCGTTCATTATAAATTCTTTGAATTCTACTTCAAAAGGAATCTTGTTGAAATCGTTTTTGATTTTGAAGTGATTGCTGGCAAATGAACTGATGAGATTGTCTTTTTCAAGCGCACCCGAAAACAAATGCTGATCTTCAAAAGTAAGTCTTTTCATTTCTCCATCGATTTCTCCATCGACCAATACGGTAAGAAATGTTCTGTCAGAATAAATCTGTGATGCTGTTTCTCCTTCTCTGATAGGCATTACACCTTCAAAGCTGATGTATCTTGTGATAAAGGCACCTGCAATGATAAGAATAAAGGAAAGGTGCAGTATCAGGGTTGCCCATTTTTCTTTTTTATGAAGCTGATAGCGTTTAATATTACCGATAAAATTAAAAACGAATATCAGCATAATAAATTCAAACCATTTGGTGTTATATACTAATATTCGTGCAGTATCTGTATTGTATTCGTTTTCAATGAATGTGGCTATACCCATTGCGGCTGCAAAAACAATGAATAAAACCGCCATCAAACGAGTGGAGGACAAAAAAGAGAAAATCTTACTCATAAAATACTTTATTTTAGTAGTGTACTAGATATTAAAATTCCACAAAAATACTTATTTATAGGTGTAGTGTGGGTATTTTAACGAATAATTAATGATTGCAAGTCCATAGGAATTTTATAAATTTGTAACTGAAATTTTAGAAAGTTTTCTTTTTAAAATTGAATACGTAACAATTGTGTAAAAACATCAATTAATTATGCCGAAAATATCTAAAAAAGGGCAACAAATGCCTGAGTCTCCTATCCGTAAGCTTGTTCCTTTAGCAGAGGCAGCTAAGAAGAGAGGAACAAAAGTTTACCATCTTAATATCGGTCAACCCGATATCAAAACGCCTGAAGTTGCTTTAAATGCGGTAAAGAATGCCGATATTGAAGTTCTTGAATACAGTCATTCTGCGGGTTTTGAATCGTATAGAAATAAATTGGCTGCTTATTATCAAAAGCAGGGATTACCTGTAAATACTGAAGATATTATCATTACTACGGGAGGATCAGAAGCTTTGATGTTTGCCATGGGTAGTACAATGGATCAGGGTGATGAAATTATTATTCCGGAGCCATTTTATGCCAATTACAATGGTTTTTCAACGGCATCAGGGGTAAAAGTAGTTCCGGTTATTTCAGGAATTGAAACAGGCTTTGCTTTACCTCCTATAGCGGATTTTGAAAAATTGATTACAGATAAAACAAAAGCTATTCTGATCTGTAATCCCGGAAATCCTACAGGATATTTATATTCTAAAGAAGAGTTATCTCAATTGGCTTCATTGGTAAAAAAACATGATTTGTTTTTGATTGCTGATGAAGTGTATCGTGAGTTTGCTTATGACGGATACCAACATTTTTCAGTAATGAACGAACCTGAAATCGCTGAAAATGCGATCATGATAGATTCTGTTTCCAAACGTTTTAGTATGTGTGGTGCCCGTATCGGATGTGTAGTGTCTAAAAACAAAGATTTTATGGCAGCAGCAATGAAATTTGCACAGGCACGATTATCACCGCCTACTTATGCACAAATAGCTTCTGAAGCAGCTTTAGATACTCCACAATCTTATTTTGATGATGTCATCACGGAGTATAAAGACAGAAGAGATACGCTTGTACATGCATTGAATGCTATTGAAGGTGTTACAGTGGCAAATCCTAAGGGAGCTTTTTACTGTATTGCCAAACTGCCTGTTGAGAATGCAGATGATTTTGCAAAATGGCTTTTGGAATCTTTTGATTTGAATGGAGAAACAGTAATGCTGGCACCTGCTTCAGGATTCTATTCAACTCCGAATGTTGGTTTGGATGAAGTACGTCTTGCCTATGTATTGAAGAAAGAAGATCTTATAACATCTGCCCGTATTATAGAAGCAGCATTGAAGGTATATAAAAAATAGTCTTTAAAAAAAAACTCTGATCAAAAGATCAGAGTTTTTTTTATATAAAATAAGCAAGTACAATACCCGTTATGATGGCGATGAGTTTGGCAAGGTTGAACTTATGTCCTTCACTGCTTTCAAAAATAATAGTCGAAGAAATGTGGAATAAAATTCCTACGACAACAGCTGATATCTCTGTGTAATAATCAGATAGGAAAGACAAATGCTGTGAGGCAAAAGTTCCTAAAGGAGTCATAAACGCAAAGCAAATCATAAAAAAGAAGATCGCTTTCTTAGCCATTTCTGCCTGTAAGAAAAACAGAGTGAGAATGATCGCTATAGGGAAATGGTGAATGGCAATTCCATACGCCAGATTATGGTGATGGCTCAACGGCATTCCTTCCAGTAAGGCATGCAGACACAAACTAAGAAATAATGCCCAGGGTATTTTTTTAAACTTTTCATGAACGTGTACATGTCCATGTTCAGCCCCTTTGGAGAAAAACTCTAAAAGAATCTGAAATACAATTCCGAGCATGAGAAATAATCCGATCTTTTTCATAGAACCATGATCGTGATGGTCGTGTTCATCAGCAGTATGTTGAACAGCTGATTCGGTGTGTATATGCGCTTCCTGAGAAACTGTTTCTGAGTGTGCTGCATGATGATCTGTTATCTGAATTGTTTTTTCAATTTCATGATAGTAGATTTCAGGTAACAGATGTGTCACGGTAAGTGTCAATAAGAAAGAACCGCTGAAAGCCAGCAGCAATTTAATATTTCGTCTGTTAGCCGGTTTTATTACAACAGCTAATACATACCCTAAAAGTACCGCGATAAGCGGAATACTGTATATTGTTATCATTTATTTAAAAAGCATGATTAAACGGTCAGATTCTTTTTCATAGTATCGATTCAGTTTATAATCGCCAAAAACTTCCAATAAATAGATGCCGGATTGTTCCATCAATTCTTCAAAATCCTGTAAGGTCAATGCTTTTACTTTTTCTGTGAAATCAAAATCCTGACCATTGTCGTTGAATTTGATGTTTTTTAAAATAAAACCATCCTGATAGGAACGGGTAATATGAAAAACAATGCCGTCTACTGTTTTTGTTTCTGTCGGATTCAGCTGCCCGATCACTTTGTGTACATTCATAAAGTCTAATACAGCAAAACCATATTCTGTAAGGCTTTCATGAATTGCTTTTAATGTGGTAAGATTGTCTTTTTCCTCAGGAAAATATCCAAAACTGGTGAACAGGTTAAAGATAGCGTCAAACTTTTCTTCCAAAGGCTGTCGCATATCGTGTTCTATGAATTTTAAATGGTCATTTTCGAATTGAGAGGCATATTCAATACTATTTTTAGATAAATCAGCTCCTACAACATCATATCCCAATTTGTTCAGATAAATCGAATGACGTCCGCGACCGCAAGCAAGGTCAAGTACTTTAGCGTTTTCCGGCAGGTTTAAATATTTGGTTATATTGTCAATAAATACCTGTGCTTCTTCATAATCTCTGTCTTTATATAATATATGATAGTAAGGAGTATCAAACCAGGATGCATACCAGGTGTTTGTATCTTTTTGCATGGGAGTGTTTAAAATTTTTATAGCTAACAAAATTAATCTATTTTTGTTGAAATTTCGATATTAAAAAATACGATCCTCCGAAATACGGAAATAATTATATGGAAAACTTTAAAATGATTGCGAAAACTTTTTTCGGATTTGAAGAAATTTTGGCAAAAGAATTATATCAGTTAGGAGCACAAAATGTTGAGCAGGGTGTACGTATGGTAAGCTTTTATGGTGATAAGGGTTTTATGTATAAAGCTAATCTTGCGCTTAGAAGTGCTTTGAAAATACTTAAACCTATCAAACAGTTTAAGGCTTATAATGAACAAAGCCTGTATAAAGGTATTCAAAGTATTGACTGGAGTACTATTTTTAATGTAAATCAAAGTTTTGTTGTAGATGTAACGGTTAATTCGGATCATTTCAATCATTCGCAATTTGTGGCATTGAAAAGTAAAGATGCTATTGTAGATCAGTTTCGGGAAGCATTTGGCAAACGACCAAATATTGATAAAGATTATCCGGATGTAAGAATCAATGTTCATATTCAGAAAGATGACTGTTCTGTTTCACTGGACACTTCAGGAGCTTCATTACACCACAGAGGGTATCGCACCGCGACTAATATTGCACCTATAAATGAAGTTTTGGCAGCAGGTATTTTGTTATTATCCGGATGGGATGGAAGTACTCATTTTCTTGACCCGATGTGCGGTTCAGGTACATTTTTAGTAGAAGCTGCTATGATTGCCTGTAATATACCCGCAAATATCAACCGTAAAGAATTTGCTTTCGAAAGATGGAATGACTGGGATAACGACCTTTTTGATCAGATTGAAGCTTCTTTACTTAAAAAGATAAAGGAATTTCATTATGACATTATTGGGTATGACAAAGCACCTTCTGCTGTAATCAAAGCGAAAGACAATGCAAAGAATGCCAATCTGGATGAGTATATAAAAGTTTCTCAACAGAACTTTTTTGATACCCAAAAAGAAACGGAAGGTCCGCTTCATATGGTTTTCAATCCGCCATACGGTGAACGTCTTGATATTGATCTGGAACGATTTTATCGGGAAATAGGCGATACACTCAAGCAGAGTTATCCGAACACCAATGCATGGTTTATTACCGGAAATCTGGAAGCGCTGAAATTTGTAGGACTGAAACCTTCAAGAAAAATAAAGTTGTTTAATGGAAAACTCGAAGCACGTCTTGTAAAATATGAAATGTATGAAGGTAGCAAACGAACAAAATTCCAAAACAGAGAGAATAATGAGTAAGAAAAATAAAGTTTTTATCGTGATGTTTTTGTGCTTTGCTGCTATTTTTACAGTAACGCGTATCGGTCTGGGATATTTTTTTGAAATCCAGTCATTATACTGTTCATTAATCAGTGCTTTAGTAGCTACTTTTTTCTCTCCACAATTTAAGGTCTTTCAGACTAACGAAGGAGAAAAAGTATATATGCGATGGCTCTTCAGTAAAAAGGTAAAAGAGTTGAACTGGTAAAAAAATATTGTGAGCACCTTTGTTATACTAAAAAATCTTTAGGAATTTTTAGTATAAATCCTTTGCTGTCATGGATCAATATTGAAATGAAAGACTATTTCTTTAATAAACTCGATTTGCTTAAGTTCTCTTCCCTATTTGTTCTAAGTATTGGGGTATTACTTTCTATAGATTATTATTTATTAGATCAAAATGAAGTTATCTATACCATTACAGATAAAAAGAGAAGTCATGAAGTAGTGTCGATAATGACCAGCAGGTATGGATCCAGAAATGAGAGTAAAGGTATATATGTTGTAGATATCGGGCTTAATAATACGTATAAAGTAAGTGAGGAGACTTTTAAGCAAGTTGCTGTTGGAGATAGGGTATTTTTAGGAGTTAACAATATTACAAAGCAAGAATCTTATCTTAAATTTTATAATAACGGAAAGTCTTACAAACATTTTTATGGTGGATATTACTTTATGAATGGGTTTGAACTTTTTTTTATGCTTTTTTTCTTTCCATTTCAAATATATCATTTAGTTTATCGCGGAAAAATTGAGCATATTGGTTTTTTTATTGTTTTCACGATGGTTATGGAAATAGGATATTTATTTTATTATTTGTTCTGATAACGATTAGGAATCACTCCGAACCTGTTTATTTTTGCATCTCCTTTTTGGTAACATAAGGTGAGTATAAAGAAAATATTGACAACGGGAATAAATAAAAGAACCGCTTTTTGGGCAGATTGTCCCGTATCATGTAATCGCTTAATGGTATTTATAATAAGGCCGGTAAACAGTAATCCAAATGTAATCATAAATAACATACTGTCAGTACGTTGATGAACATTCCCTATTTTGGCTATACAATATCCAAAAAAAAGTATTGATAAAACTCTTCCAATATAGTCTCTCGCACTGATTCTTCCGTAAATACTCAACAAACGTTCACGTTGAAAATGTCGGATGTCGACTCCCGGAAACTGTTGGTTAAGAGATTCATAATGGTGTTGGTCATCTGCGGTCATTTCTGGTCTCCGTTGTTTCTCAGACGTATTATTTATCTGGATGGAGCTCATTGCATACCGTCTGGAAATGGTATTTAAAGCCACCAGTTCTACCATAATGAAATCAGCAGCATGAGTGATTCTGAATTTTTTAATGCCTTCAGATGGTACCTTGCCAAAAGGACGAATCTCAACAGTATCTGCAAAATGGGTTTTCCATCTGAATTCTATAACATCACCAATTTTAAATGTATTGGTATTGATATAAAAAAAATCAATAACCGGCTGTACAAACTCTTCTTCTTTTTGATGAGGTTGCCGGATGAGAATGTCTAATGCAGCATCATAGTTTTTTCTTCTGATGTCATCACTTAAAACTTCATAGGCTTCTTTGATTTGAATAAATAAATCATTGAAATATGGCTGTCCTTGATTTTTATCAGGATGATACTGAAGAGAGAGCTTTCTGTAAGCTCTTTTTATATCTTGAGGAGTAGCTGTTCTTTGAATTTCCAGCAGTTGGTAATAATTTTTCATCTGAATGGAAAGTTACATTATTTTCTTTTGTTAAAAAAGTCCATAAATATTTTTATCTTTAAGAATTATAAATCATGATGAGTTACACCCTTTCTGATTTCATTCGTTTTTATCAACGATTGGATAAAATAGCGAAAATATCTTTACTATCCAGTGCTTTTTTTATTGGGTGGCTTCTTTTATCCCCTTTAGTACCTTCAAGAGAGATACCGGATACTGTTACAAAGATGGTCCCGATTGGCGCTGATAAAAATCAACGCTATTTTTTACTGATTACGGAATATCTGTACGTCTATATTGATGAACCTACATACGATGGCTTATCAGCTCATAAAAACAAACCTATATTTTTAGGACTCAGTTATCTGAATTCTGATGTAAAATATATTGCGTACAAAAAAAATGGTTTTGTAGAAAAGGTAAATGTTTCCGGAGTGGTAAACACGGATTCAGGCTTTTTGGTAATGATTTTTATTATGCTGTTACAACTGTATACGGTTTTAAGGATTAATCCCGTTCGCGAACATTTATTCTATAATTTTGTTTTGATATTTGCAGTAGCTGCACAGTTTTTATATCTTTTGAAAATAAATTTTCTGACAAATCTGTATGAACAGTTTAAACCGTTTCCATAAAAAAAAGAGCTATTGAAGCTCTTTTTTTACAGGTTGTTTTTTGTATAGTGGTATAAAATACGATAGACCATAATTGAAATTGGCTCCGATATTTCCACTGTATTTTCTTCCAAAGCCGGGCAGGTATAGGTTCTCAAAACCTTCCGGTTGTTTTTGAGTAATCAGGTAGTTTAAACGCACGGAAAAACTTAAAAACAGATTGTTTAATACTTCAACCTTGATACCACCTACAAGTTCTACAAAATGAGCTGAAAGCCCCTTACTGAGCAATTCAGGATATACTTCAGATTCTCCGAAATACGGATTCTGGGTATAGATTTTATAGGAATGAAGTTGTTGCGAATGAAGACTTAATCCGAAACGTCCACCGACAAAAATAATGTTTTCCATATCCAGCCAGTTTTTGTGCAGGTTATAATCAACACCTATTTTTATATAGTTTCCTTTTGTCGTGAATGTCAGCTGATCTTCTTCTTTGAATTTCTTTTCCATGCCAATTTCTACTACACCATATAGATTTTCCTTGAGACGGTAGTCTGCATTTACTTCAAAACCGGTGTAATCTTTATCCCAGATGTTTCTGCTTGCCTTAAAAACATCCGTTCCGATCCGGATGCCATATCTTTGCGGATATTTGGTGATTTTAGGAATACTGTCCTGAGCATAAATATGCAATCCGGAGAAAAGCAGAAGGATACTAATATAATATCGTAACATGTTCATTGGTTTCGTTCACGATTTGGTTGACTGATTCCTGAGAAGTAATCCAATGCCCTGGGTTACCATTATTGAGTGTCGTATTTACATTCATAAAGATGGTTTTGTACCCGCATGCTTTTGAAACATACTCAGAAGTTGTGGCATAATTAAACCGGATGGTGTCGTTTATGGCAGTAGTTACATTTCCTGTTGTCTGTTTCAGTTTCAGAACCCATACACTTTCAGAACCGTTTATTTTTAGGGGGAGTTTGATGCTTGAGGCATTCGAAAAAGCAATGGAATCATTGGAAGGTCTTCCCGCTTCATAGCATACAATATTCTGAAACACTTTTCTTTCGGCAACATTGCTTTGATTGTAAAATCCGAAAACTACCAATGGCGTAGCATTATCCTGTCCGGAACATAAATCATCTTTTTCACAACCGGAAAGAAAAAGTATGCTAAAAAATAATGCACCGATAATGTGCCGTTTTTGTGCCATAAAAATTTATATTATTGGTTCAAAAATACTAAAGTTATTTCATAAAAAAAGCAATGTTTGAGGTAAACATTGCTTTAGAAAATATTTTCGTTTTTTTTATACGTGTAATGCGCGATTATCGGTTGCTGCTAATGCTGCTTCTTTCATCGCTTCTGCAAAGGTTGGGTGTGCGTGTGACATTCTTGAGATGTCTTCAGCAGATGCTCTGTATTCCATAGCTACTACTGCTTCTGCAATAAGATCTGCAGCACGGGCACCAACAATGTGAAATCCTAAAATCTCATCAGTTTTTTTATCTGCCAGTATTTTTACAAAACCATCTGTATCAGCGCTGGCTCTTGCGCGGCCCAATGCTTTGAAAGGAAATTGTCCCGCTTTATATTCTCTGCCTTCCTGCTTCAATTGCTCTTCGGTTTTTCCAACAGCAGCTACTTCAGGCCAGGTATATACTACTCCCGGAATCAGGTTGTAGTCGATGTGTGGTTTTTGTCCAGCCAATTGCTCAGCTACGAGAACCCCTTCTTCTTCTGCTTTATGTGCAAGCATAGCACCGCGAACTACATCTCCGATCGCATAAATATTGGAAGCAGTAGTCTGTAAATGATCATTTACTTCTATCTGTCCTCTGTCTGTTAATTTTACCCCTGCTTTTTCAGCATTAAGACCTTCTGTGTACGGACGGCGTCCTACACAAACTAATGAATAATCGCCTTCCAAAGTGATGATTTCTCCTTTTGCGCTTTCAGCTTTTACTACTACAGTGTCTCCGTTTCTGTTTACGCCCTGTACTTTGTGAGAGGTGTAAAACTTCATACCCTGTTTCTTTAAAACTTTAGTAAGTTCTTTAGAAACGGCTGCATCCATTGTAGGTAAAATTCTATCTGCAAATTCTACTACTGAAACCTGAGCTCCTAATCTTAAATATACTTGTCCTAATTCTAAACCGATTACACCACCGCCGATGATGATCAGGTGTTTAGGGACTTCTTTTAATTTTAATGCTTCCGTAGAAGTGATGATTCTATCTTTGTCAATGGTAATGAACGGTAGAGTAGAAGGCTTGGAACCCGTAGCAATAATGGTGTTTTTAGCTTCAATTTTTTCTACAGATCCGTCATTTTTAGTAATATTAATGGTGGTAGCATTTTCAAAAGATCCGATTCCTTCAAAAACTTCAATCTTATTTTTATCCATTAAATATTTTACACCACCAGAAGTTTGATCTACAACAGCTTGTTTACGCTCGATCATTTTGGCAAGATTCACTTTTACATCTCCTGGCACTTCAATTCCGTGATCCGCAAAATGTTGTAACTCTTCGTAATGATGAGAAGAAGCTAATAATGCTTTTGAAGGTATACAGCCTACATTCAAGCAGGTACCGCCCAATGTAGAATATTTTTCTACGATAGCTGTTTTCATTCCCAATTGTGCACAACGGATTGCTGCTACATATCCGCCGGGACCAGAACCGATAACAACTACATCAAATGAACTCATAATATACTATTTAAGTTGTGATTACTATTTTATACAAAAATAATATTTTTCAAGCGCATAGGTAAAAAAAAACGTATGAATTTTGACAGTTTTAAATGAAGCTGTAGGAGGTAGTGCTTTTTACTTCATTAATCATAAACATACTCTGAGTACTGGATACTTCATCTAATGACGTAAGCTTAGAAATCATGAATTCACGGTAGGTTTCCATATCTTTTAAACATATTTTCAGAATATAATCGTACTCGCCACTGATGTGAAAACATTCTAAAACTTCCGGCATGGCAGATATTTTATTTTCAAACTGGATAATAGCTTCTTTAGAATGCGTTTTTATTTTGACAAGTGACATAATTACAAAAGGCCTGTTAATTTTATTGCGATCAATCAGGGCTACATATTTGGAAATTATTTCTTGTTTTTCTAACTTCTTAACACGTTCATAAACAGCAGTAGTAGAAAGATCAAGTTGTTCTGCAAGTTCTTTTGTCGTTTGCTTGCTATTTTCCTGTAACAACTCAATTAATTTATAGTCGATATTGTCTAATTTCATTTTTGAATAAATTGGTTTTTATGTAATACTGGTTTATAAATACCTGAAAATATCAGTAATTATAGGTATTTTTTTTATTTTCAAACAAAATTATAAAAAACTTTTGTATATGCTTGTTTTTTAGTTGTTTTGTAATAACAAACTAAATATAAACTAAAAAATGTTTAATCCAGCAGACAAAATTCAAGATTTACAGTATTTTGGTGAATTCGGAGGTGTAAATCCATCTATTTCAGATTCATCTACATATACTTTCTTATCAGCAAAAACAATGTTTGATACCTTTGAAGGTAATGCAGACGGTTGTTATTTATATTCAAGACATTCATCTCCAAGTAATCTGTATTTGTCGCAGGCATTAGCCGCTATGGAAAATACAGAGTCAGCAAATGTGACGGCTTCGGGTATGGGGGCTATTACGGCTACTATTATGCAATTATGTAAAGGGGGCGGGCATGTTGTTTCCAGCAGAACTATTTACGGTGGAACTTATGCTTTTCTTAAAAACCTTTTGCCTCAGTTTGGTTCCCATACAACTTTTGTTGACATCACAAAGATGGAAGCGATTGAGCAGGCTGTTACTTCAAAAACAAAAATAATATATCTGGAATCGGTAAGTAATCCTTTATTGGAAGTAGCAGATATTAAGAAAATTGCAGATTTTGCTCATAGCAGAGGTCTTAAATTGGTAGTGGATAATACTTTTTCTCCTTTATCCGTAACACCAAAAAACTTAGGAGCTGATGTTGTGATTCACAGTCTTACCAAATATATTAACGGTAGTAGTGATACTGTTGGAGGTGTTATTTGTTCAACTCTGGATTTTATTAATGAATTGAAAGATGTAAACAGTGGTGCTTGTATGTTGCTCGGATCTACGATGGACAGTTTTCGTTCGGCAAGTATTCTGAAAAATCTTAGAACCCTTCATTTAAGAATGAAGCAACATAGTGTAAATGCGCAGTATTTAGCTGAAAAATTTGAACAGGCAGGTATCAAAACGGTATATCCTGGATTGAAATCACATCCAAGTCATGAATTGTTTAAACAAATGTGGAACGAGGAATATGGTTTCGGAGGTATGCTTACCATTGATGCAGGCAGCCTTGAAAAAGCAAATGCCCTTATGGAATTGATGCAAAACCGTAATCTGGGATATCTTGCTGTTAGTCTTGGGTTTTATAAAACGTTGTTTAGCGCTCCGGGCACCTCTACTTCATCTGAAATACCAGCAGATGAACAACTTGAAATGGGATTAAGTGACGGACTGATTCGTTTTTCTATTGGTTTGGATAATGATATTGAAAGAACATATCAGGAAATGCTTAAATGTATTAAAGAAATAGGTGTTATATAGCATACGCTTATTTTAGTTATATAAAAAAAGCCGGAAGAAATTATTCTTCCGGCTTTTTGCTTTATCATTTTTTATTATAGATTGTCATCAACCATAAATTGAACACCTCCTGAAGCAGCAGCTGCTCCGATATATGCTCCGGCTACAGTACCTGCAGGACCCGCTACAAGTGTTCCTGCTCCAGCACCTAAAACGGCACCGATAACATCACTTACTACCGCTCCAAAGATTCGTGCAAACCAGCGTATTCTTGCCTGTGGAGCTCCTTCACCATTGTTTGGCTCACTTCCGTCTTCAGCAATGTTATAAAAGTCTAACCAATACTGAGTACTTGATTTTGCAACAGCAATAGTTGAAAGTAAATATGCTTTATCTGTTTCTGAAAATTTACCTGTTAGATAAGAATTTTCTAAAGCCGTAAGGTCATTTAATAACTCTGTTGGAGTTTGTACGTCCTGATTGTTCAGAACGTCTGAAAGTTTGTTTAAATTGTTTACAACATTTGATGATAAGTTGTATTTAGCTGCAAAACCTTCTATGTCTGAATATTCAAAAGAAGAATCCATCGCCTGATTCGCTATTGCAACCATGTCATCTTTACTCAATGCAGCGGTTTCATATTCTCTTTCTTCTGCGTAAGTAAAAGCATTTTCTACTAATTGCTCCATAGTATTGGTTCCGTTTGCACGTTGCTCAGCCAAAAAGGTATTGTGATCTTTTCCTACATAGCTGTATGGATTTTTATCACCTTCAGCAGCTGCTCTCGTAGAAACATTATTTCCACTTTCTACAGATGAATCATTAGTTGTACAAGAAAATGCTAAGAATAGCACAGTACCCATCGATAATAATTTAATTTTTTTCATTATTTATGATTTTTTTAAAAGTTATGGCAAACCTAATCTTTTATCTAATTACTCCAAAAAAAAACTTAATATTTTTTTAAAATATAGTTAATTTTTTTTAAATAAATAAGTTTCTTGTTTTTTATAATTATTTTTTTAATTAAAGCTTTTCTTTTTTGTTAAAATATTATAGGTTGATATGTTTTTTTATCCGGCTTGATATCCAAAAAAAACTCCCTTATAAGGGAGTTTTTTATACACTTAAAAAAGTTTGAAAATTATTTTTTGAGTAGTGGATTTTCCTTTATCTCTACATATTGAATAGAAGATAATGGAATTTCAGCATCTTTAAATTCTTTTTTGATGTTTTTGATGAGATCCGATTTGATAAAGTACATATTTTGAGGTTCAAATGTCAGTGCATTGATTTCATAAGTAGCATTGATTTCGTTTAGATCCAGTTGAAATACGTATGGAGATAATCGTTTGGAGACTCCCACAGTTTTTAAAGCAGCTGAAATCAAAAGATTGGTTACAATGCGTTCGTCAAATTCATATCGTATTTTTACCTGAGCTGTCAGTGCCAGACCGTCGGTTTTGCCAATAGATGAAAAGTTGATGGTTGGTCCGGAAAGAATAGCAGAATTAGGAACTGTCACGTCTTCATTATTGATGGTTTTCAACCGCGTTACCAAGCTGTTCTTTTCAATCACTACACCAATTACATTGCCTGTTTTTATCCAATCGTTGGTTTGAAACGGGCGCATATAAGTGATGACAATTCCTGCAACTGCATTCGCAATAGCAGAGGAAGATCCAATAGAAATAAGAATACCTAAAAAGACTGATACTCCCTGAAAGGCTACAGTATCAAAGCCCGGTAGATAAGGAAATACGATAATCAATGTAAGGCATATAAACAGAAACCGTATGATCAGATAGGTAGGTTTTGCCCATTCTTTGTGGAAGCCGTTAAGGGTTAAGTTTTCTCTTTCGATTTCTAAAGTAAAATACCGTAACAAACGTAGGATAAAACGGATGGCAATAATGATAAAAATGATCTTTACGAGATTTGGTAGATAGTCTATGATGGAGTCGCTCAACGATCTTAATGGTTCCAAAAATATTTTTTGCATTTCTTCGGCCCACACCTGAGTGGCAGGAAATAATTTCAAAGCAATTGGAATACTTGAAATGAAAATGATGATGAAAAAAATATATTTAAGTAATATTAAAAATTTTGATATAAGGCTATTTAATTGATTTTTCTTAATCAGCTCGTAGTTTTTAACTTTAAGTCCTTTCTTTAAAAAGGAGGAATGATGTAAGATAAAAGAATCCATTTTTCTGAATAGAAAATTGAGAAAATAGATTAAAATTCCTACAGCAAAAATAATCAGCACTAATTCTATCAAACGGTATATTTTGTTTTGCAGGCTGTTTTCTTTTCGCAGGTTGAGTACGGAATTATTTATTTTTTCAATATTGCTTAATGCGAGTTCTTCTACAGTAGATCCATCCCATAAGGCATCAAGTTCACTTACCCCCATAATGATCTCATTTTCATAAGATATTGTGGTGCTATTGTAAAAGTGTTTGATTTTTAATGAATCTTTATGGTAAAAGGCTTTCTCATAAAGATTTTTGATTTTATTGGAAGAAGTTTGTGCTCTCTCAAGTGCTGTATAAGGACCAAGATTAGCATAGATTCTGAATAAAGTGTCAAATTGCAATACCACTGGTGCACCTTCAGTTCGGGCTTTAATTCTGTTTATCTCTTCTAATTGCTGTTTGATTCTTAAAGAATCTTTGTTTTCCTTTTCTGTACTCTTACCATTGCTGTCAGTATAAGATGTTCTGGTAAGCAATTCTTTGAGTTCATGCGTCAGTACATCAATTTTTAAAGAATCCTTGGTGCGAAGCGCTTTAAGTTCCTTTAATTGTTTGTTGATTAAATGCAAGGTTGAATCGCTGCTTTTTTCCTGAGCGGACAAACAGAATGGAAGTAGTAACAGACACAAATAGAGCGTTTTTTTCACAGCTGTTTTTTTACAATTTACTTATTATTTACAGAATAGGCAAGATTCTTTCAAGAGACATGCCTCTTGAACCTTTTATAAGAATAGTGCTTTTTTGGATAGCGTGTTCCGATAGATAAGCAGAAAGCGACGCATAATCTTTGAAAAAATGGTTGTGGTTGTCCTTTAATTCATAGAACTCTTTTCCTACAAAGAAGGTAGTAATATGCTGTTTCTCTGCTAATTCTTTAATTGTTTTGTGTTCTCCAGAGCTTTCGTTCCCCAATTCAAACATATCTCCGAGAATCATAATTTTGTTTGATTCCTTTAATTGAGCAAAGTTTTCGATAGCCACTTTCATACTGCTTGGATTGGCATTGTATGCATCCAATAGAATTTTATTGTTTTGAGTTACTGTCCACTGTGAGCGGTTGTTTTGCGGCATGTATTCTTCAATAGCCTTTTTTATATCTTCGAGTTCGATATTAAAATAGATACCAATACTAACAGCAGCACATATATTCGGGATGTTATATAGTCCTGTAAGATTGGAGTCTATTTTTGTATTTTTTATAGTAACACTGGCCATTGGTTGTGCCTCAGTTTCACGGAAATATACATTAGCCTGTTCTGATTTTGCTGAAAATGAATAAGAAAGTATTGTTTCTGATTTTTCAATTTGCAATGGATCATCTAAGTTGATAAAAGCTGTTTTTTGATGTTCTCTCAGGTAGTTGTAAAGTTCAGATTTTCCTTTGATCACACCTTCAAATCCTCCGAAGCCTTCGAGGTGAGCTCTTCCAAAATTGGTAATATAGCCGAAGTCAGGCATGGCTATTTCTGATAGTTGCGCAATTTCTTTTTGATGGTTGGCTCCCATTTCTACAATTCCAATATCAGTATCTTCATCAAAAGAGAGCAGGGTAAGGGGTACGCCTATATGATTGTTGAGGTTGCCTTTGGTTGCTTTTGTTTGATATTTTTTACTGAGAACCTGATGGATGAGTTCCTTAGTAGTTGTTTTTCCGTTACTACCTGTTAAAGCAATAATGGGTAACCCTAAATGTGCCCGGTGAAACTGTGCCAGATCCTGTAATGCTTTAAGTGTGTCATCTACTAAAAACATTTTATCTTCATCTGTCAGATATTTTTTTTCGTCTATGACTACGTATTGGGCTCCTTTGTTTAAAGCTTCTTCTGCAAAGGTATTGGCATTAAAATGTTCTCCTTTCAAGGCAAAGAAGATGGAGTTTTCAGAAATGTTTCTCGTGTCAGTGCTGATGCCGTCACAAGTTAAAAAGTAGCGGTATAATTCGTCTGTTTTCATATTTCAAAAATAAAAAAAAGCCCTAAATAAATTAGGACTTTCTTTTTGTTATTCATTTTAGCCTCTTGGCTTTTTCTTTGGGTTAGGAGCAGAACCGATTTTTGTCATTGCGTTTCTGAATCCGATGAAGTCTGAACCTGTGTATTGGTCAGCGTATCTTCTGGTTGCAGGGTCTAACCAATAAGCACGGTCTTTCCATGAACCTCCTTTTATAACTCTTGAGTTATTGTTGATTAAAGTGGTTTTTCCTGATGCAGTATCATATTGACCAACAAATTCTCCGTTTTCATTATATCTTCCTTTGTTTTCAGGAGCATTGTACATATCACGGTTTAGGTTGTAGTCACCATCTTTATAGGTGATGCTGTTATTGGAATTGAAGTTTCTTCGTAAGAAAGTATCTTCTTCACTAACAGTTGTTTTTGCGACTTGTCCAGGTAATGCTTTAGGGTGTAATTTTCCATTTGGCAACGTATCGTATTGAATAGTTGAATCAACAATCTGTACGCTACCATCAGGATTGATTACGTTTTTATTGTAAACATTTCCTCTGAAATAGTTCATATCGCTTTCTTCAGAAGCTATCGCAGGACGGTAAACATCGGCTACCCATTCTGCTACGTTTCCTGACATATCATATAATCCCCAATCGTTTGGAGGGAATGATTTTACAGCGGTAGTAAGACCACCCGGATCTGTAGCCCATCCGGCTACACCACCATAATCTCCACGATTTTGTTTGTAGTTTGCTAAATGATCTCCTTTTTTACTTCTTGATGATGTTCTTGTGTCGTCTGATCCCCAAGGATATTTTTTTCTTCCTTTGATATTGTTATATTCTCTGTCAGCTTTTCTTGTACCTGCAGCATATTCCCACTCTGCTTCAGTAGGTAGTCTGTACTCAGCAGTAAAAAGACCAAATTCCTGTTTAGCATAAACATTTTTTTGTCCTGGTTTTGCTTTGTTTTTTACTCCCTTGAAAACAATAGTATCATTTCCTCCGTATGCTCTGCTTGGCGCATTCAAATAAGCGTCTGTAGAAAATGACTGTTCACCGTATGCTTTTTGTGTTTTAGCATTTTTCTTAAGGTAACCTGCTTTTTCCAGATTTAACTCATTTACACGGTCTGTTCTCCATTTAGAGAAGTCATTTGCCTGAACCCAAGAAACACCAACTACCGGATAATTTGCATAAGATGGATGTCTCAAATAAGTGTTTGTTAGCGTCTCGCTAAATCCTAATTTGTTTCTCCAAACCAATGTGTCTGGTAATGCAGATTGATAAATATTTCTATACTGAGCTTCCGATGGAGGATAAACTTGTTTTAACCAATATAAGTATTCTCCATACATTAAATTGGTAACTTCAGTTTCATCCATATAAAAGGACTGTACAAATTGCTGAGTAGGATTGTTATTCCACTCACCCATAACATCACTTTGAATTCTTCCCATAGTGAAAGTACCTCCTTCTACAGCAACCATTCCATATGGAGTTTGCGTGCCGTCATAAGCTGTATTGTATTGAAAACCACCTCTGTTATCGTTGAGTTTCCAACCCGTAACTGAAGAGGTCCCAACAGCACTGTTGTTACAACTCGTCAAGCTAATTGATGCTGCTATTGCTGCTATCAATTGAAAAGTCATAAGTTTATTAATCTTCATCATTTAAAAGTAAGTAATAAATTTCGTTGCAATATAATAATTAAGCTTTGAATAGCAATATATATTTTAAAAATATTTAAAAAAAACTTAAAATTGAAAATAATCCATACTATAATAGGTTGTTATATAGTTATAATGTTGTTTTTAAGGTTTTTTTTTTATCTATTTGTATGGTTTTAATCTTATTGGTTTTATGAGAATTTATATATCTTTATTTATGTTATTACTATGGTCTGCAGCTTTCAGCCAGAATAATAATACCATTAGTTTGCAATGGTCAGATGCGAATTATCAGATATCATCTTCAACAGCTTTTTTACTGCCCCAGTTTCAAATAGATAATTTTTCTTATAATAGTGCAGATAAAACAATTCTATACCGAAACATCTATAAAGATAATGCTCTCTCTAATGAGAAGTCTCTTCAGGTGTCGAACATCCAATACCAGACGATTGACATAAATAAATACCGGAATCTTGATAAAAATAACATACCTTCTACTCTGAATGCTACCGTTATTTCAAATAAATCAAGAGGGCAGATTTATACTACTTTATCGTTTAATCCGATTATCAGAGAAGGAAGCACGTATAAAAAGGTAATTTCTCTTACTTATTCTTATATCTATAATAATATACAGTCAAGAGCAGTTGCGAATATAGCAAGAACTAATTCTGTTTTATCTTCAGGTGATTGGTATAAATTTAAAATTGGGGAAACCGGGATTTATAAAATCGATAAAAACTTTTTGGTTCGTTTGGGGATTCCTGCGAATGTAGATCCAAGAACCATAAAAATTTATGGTCAGGGAGGTAAAATGCTGCCTTTGAAAAACAGTGATAATACAGTATTTGATCTTCCTGAAATAGCTATTCAGATTAGTGGAGAAAGCGATGGACAGTTTAATGATTCAGATTATATCCTTTTTTATGGAATCGGTACAAAAGGATGGGATCCTGTACATGCTTCCCATAATAATTTATACGATGACAACTCCTATTATTATATAACATACGGAAATGGAAATGGGAAACGCGTAACGACTATGAATCAGCCTAATGCCGGTGCTACCGTTAACTACTCTTCTTTTGATGAACGTGTTTTTCATGAGCAGGATCTTGTGAATATTGCACAATTGAGTAGAAAATGGTTTGGGGAAACTTTTGCCGCTACCAATCAACGTACTATCAATTTAAGTTTAGATCAGATTGATACAGCTGTACCTGTACGTGTAGAGATTAATGCTGCGGCGAGTTCAGTAGAGGTTTCATCTTTAGCGGTGAACCTTAACAATCAGAATATTGGAACAATTGAGTTAGCAAAAAAAGATGCTTTTTCAGTAGCTGCAGAGCGTTTTTTTCGTTATGAGACTACTCTCTCATCTGCAACAGCCAATATTTCACTTGCTTTCAATAACAACGGTATACCATCCGCAGTCGGGTATCTGGATTTTGTAGCAATAGAATATACCAAACAACTCAGAGGATACGGAAAGCAATTCGGATTTCGCGTAAAAGATGCTGCTACACAGGTAGGTGTTGCGAATTATACCATCTCAAATGCTTCTTCCATTGCTCAGGTTTGGGATGTCACAGATCCTTACAATGCACAAAATATTGCTAATACATCTGCTAATCTTACTTTTAAAGCTCAGTTAGGAGAAGTAAAAGAATACCGCGCAATAGATATGAGTAATCTTTTTACACCTGAAGTAATTACCAATTCAAGAGTTACCAATCAAAATCTAAAAGGGAATATTTTTAATGACGGTGATGTGGACTATTTAATTATTTGTCCGGATTTTTTAGTTACGAGTGCCAATAAACTGGCTAACTTTCATAGAACTTCCAGTAATTTAAATACAAAGGTAGTACCGCTTTCTCTTATATACGAAGAATTTTCTTCCGGTAAACAAGATGTAGCGGCGATACGAAATTTCATCCGGTATGTGTATATGAATGCATCGAGTGAAAATTCGCGTGTAAAATATGTTAATTTATTTGGAGATGGTTCACACGATTATAAAAACAGAATACAAAATAATACGAATGTAGTTCCGGTATTTCAGGCAATGGATAATAATCTGAATCATAATGATACAAGACGTTTCAATTTCAATGATCAGATTTGTTATATGACAGATGATTTTTATGGGTTAATGGATGATAATGAAGGACAGCTTACCAATAATCAAAATTATACAGGAGTCGATATTGCTTTGGGAAGAATGTTGGTAAGTACTGTGGAGCAGGCTAATAATGCAGTAGACAAGGTTGTTCAGTATCATCAGAAAGACAATTCGGGAAGATGGAAAAATGTTTATCTGGCATTGGCAGATGATGTAGATGCATTAAGCGATGTTAATCTGCAGGTGACTTTAGAAGAAATGGTTACAAAATTAGTAGAGGCAAAAGGAGCTTTTAATGTTCGAAAAGTATATACAGATTCTTATGTACAGGAAGTTGTTTCCGGAGGACCGCGTTATCCGAAAGCAAAGGAAGATTTTCTGAATGCTTTTAATTCAGGAGCTTTGATGATTAATTATTTGGGACACGGGGGAATCAACGGACTTGCAGCTGAGCGTCTGTTGGAGATGTACGATATCGATAATCTTGCCAACACAGGTAAGTATCCGTTATTCGCAATTGTTACCTGTGAATATACCCAATTTGACAAAGTGACTGAAATTTCGGGAGGTCAGCGATTATTCCTTAAAAAAGATGCAGGAGTTATCAGTTTATTAGCTACTACCCGAAAAATTGGTATTGGAAATGCAGAGAATTTTACCAAACGTGTTTCTGAATACCTCTTTAATATTGATGGTATTTCATCTGATAATCTGACAATTTCAGAAGCATTGCGTTTAACAAAAAATTCATATGCAAGTAATGAAAAGGCAGTCGTTTTTTATATAGGAGATCCTGCGTTAAAATTGGGAATTCCAAAGCCGAAAGTAGAATTAACGCATGTAAATGGTTCTTTAGTGCAGGATTTTACAGGAAGTCTGAGAGCACTTGATTTAGTGAAAATTGGCGGTTCGGTAACCGATGCAAGTGGATCATTAATGTCAGGTTTTAATGGAGAATTGGCAATTCAGATTTTTGATAAAGAAATAGAACGTACTACTTTAGGTAACGATGGTGTTACTAATGGACAGGGATTGATTACTATGGATTTCAAAACTTTGGGAGAAACTATTTTCAGGGGTAATGCTACTGTAACAAATGGGAAGTTTGAAATCGAATTTGTAGTTCCTAAAGATATTAAAATTGCAATTGGGGAAGGAAAAGCAAGTTTTTATGCTGTAAAAGAAGGACAGATTTTAGATGATTATACGGGGTATAATAATGTGCTTAAAATAGGTGGGGTAAATGAAAATGCAGCCGAGGACAATAAAGCGCCGCAAATGAAGTTATATATGAATGATGAGTCGTTTATTTCAGGAAATGTAACGAATGAATCTCCTCTGTTTCTGGCTTATTTAGAAGATGAAAACGGAATAAATACAGCAAGCGGAATTGGCCATGATATGGTTGCAATTCTCGACGGGGATGATAATAATCCTTATGTAATGAACGATTATTATGAAACAGAACCCAATAATTTCAGAAAGGGAATTGTGAAGTTTCCTTTCAAAGATCTGGAAGATGGGTTACACACACTTACGTTTAAAGCATGGGATGTATATAACAACCTTGCAACGTCAGAAATTCAGTTTATTGTTGCAAAAAATGAAAATATTACATTAGAAAAAGTATTGAATTACCCTAATCCGTTCGTAGACTATACTGAATTCTGGTTCCAGCACAATCGTCCGAGTGAAACTTTACAGGTGCAGGTACAAATCTTAACGATTACCGGTAAAATTGTAAAAACAATTAATCAAACCATTGTAACAGAAGGAAATCTCTCGAGAGAAATCATTTGGAACGGAAGAGATGATTTCGGAGATAAAATAGGAAAAGGTGTTTATATTTATAAACTAAAAGTAAAATCATTAGCAACAGGGCATCAGGCGGAAAAAATCGAGAAACTCGTGATTTTATAAAATATTTGTAATTAAATTAAAATAGTATCTTTGTTTCACTAACATAATAATAAATGAAAAAAGTAACCTTATTAGCAATAAGTGCATTTTTAACGCATCAAGCATATTCTCAGGCAGAATTGCCACCACCGGCAAACTACACCCGATCAAGAGCCATTACAACGGGCGTACCTTTTTTATTGATTAGTGCTGATGCCCGATCTGCTGCTTTAGGAGATCAGGGAGTTGCCACTAGTCCGGATGCTTATTCTCAGCAATACAACCCTGCAAAATATGCATTTGCAGAAAAACAACAAGGTTTTGCAATCAGTTATACGCCATATATGGCTAAAATAGCAAGTGATATTTCTCTTGCCCAATTAAATTATTATAACAAGATAACCGAGAGAAGTGCCTTAGCCGCAAGTTTCCGTTATTTCGGATTAGGAGAGATTCAAAAGACAAATGATTTCGGTAATCCGATGGGTATTGAAAAACCGAATGAATTCGCATTTGATGTATCATATAGTATAAAATTGAGTGATAATTTTTCGGGAGGTGTTGCTGCCCGATACATCAGTTCTAATCTTCAATTAAATGAGGAACGCGAAAGTAAGGCAAATACTTTTGCTGTTGACGTTGCAGGTTACTATGAATCTGACCGTATGAGTTTTGATTCTTTTGACGGTATATTCCGTGCCGGTTTCAATTTTCAGAATTTAGGACCAAAAATCAGTTATACTGAAGATTCCGGTTCTGAAAGCTTTATTCCTTCTAATTTGCGTTTAGGAGCAGGATTTGATTTTATACTTGATGAATTTAATAAAGTTTCTGTGTATGGTGAAACAACAAAATTATTAGTACCAACACCACAGGAACCTAAATTTCTTGATTTGAATGGTGACGGTGAATTAAGTTCACAGGAAGCAAATACCGCAATAAGTAAAAATAATGAAGAGTACCGAAAAATTGGGTGGGCTTCCGGAATTTTTAAATCATTCGGAGATGCTCCGGGGGGTATGAGTGAAGAAATAAAAGAATTTACATGGGCTTTAGGTGCAGAGTACTGGTATCAGGACTCGTTTGCTTTCCGTTTAGGATATTTTAATGAAGCGGAAGAAAAAGGAGCCCGTAAATATGCTACTTTAGGAGCCGGGTTTAAATACAATATCATCAATGTAGATATTTCTTACCTGTTCTCAACCAGTAAAGTTCAGAACCCATTAGATAATACATTGCGTTTTTCTTTGACGTTTAATTTTGGACAGAATTACGCTAAATATTAAAATAACTTAATACTATAAGCTATTTAAAAATCCAGACTGATTCAGTTTGGATTTTTTTTCCTGCTTTAATTAAGGTCATTGTTTATGAGAGAAATAAAAATTGATACTTCTTTTATTGAATACGATTCATTAGAAGAAATGGAGACAGATGTACAGGATTTGATGCTTCGGGCTGTTGAAATAAGAAAAAAGGCCTATGCTCCATATTCTAAATTCAGAGTAGGCGCAGCAATACTTTTGGAAAATAATAAAATCATTTTAGGCTCTAATCAGGAGAATGCTGCTTATCCTTCAGGATTATGTGCAGAGCGTACGGCTGTTTTTTCTGCAGGAGCTCTATTTCCGGATGTTGCTATCAAAGCTATTGCCATATCTGCTTCTTCTGATATAAAATGTACAGATCAGCCAATACCGCCTTGTGGTGCTTGCAGGCAATCATTATTTGAGTACGAAGTAAAGCAGAGTCAGCCTATTGCGATGTATTGCATGGGGAGTGAAGGAAAAGTTATCAAAACAGCATCTATTACCAATATACTCCCTTTTTATTTTGATAAAAATGTATTATAAACTTTTAATAATCTTATTGATAACATAAAAAATACGTTTTTATAAAGAATTATTATAAATTTGTAAAAATCCTTGCTTAGAAGTTTATGAAAATAGGAATTACATTTAGCGCATTCGATTTATTGCATGCCGGACATATAAAAATGCTTGAGGAAGCAAAAAGACAATGCGATTATCTGATCGTAGGTCTTCAAACAGATCCGACCCTCGATCGACCAGAAAAAAACAAACCAACACAGACTGTTGTAGAAAGATATATACAGTTAAAAGGATGCAAGTTTGTAGATGAGATTGTACCTTATGCAACTGAACAGGATTTGGAAGATATCCTGCGTTCTTTTAAAATTGATGTAAGAATTTTAGGAGATGAATATCAGAATAAGAAATTTACCGGTAGAGAATATTGTGAGGGAAAAGGCATTGAATTATACTTCAATCGCAGAGATCACCGTTTTTCAAGCAGCAGTTTGAGAAAAGTGGTTGCAGAAAAAGAAATTAAAAAAATCAGTTAATACGATATTGAAAAAGATACAGAAAATCTGTTGTATTGGTGCCGGTTATGTGGGCGGACCAACAATGGCTGTAATCGCTGATAAATGCAGAGATATACAAGTAACTGTTGTTGATGTAAATCAGGACAGAATTAACGAATGGAACAGTGAAGATCTTTCCCAGCTGCCGGTTTATGAACCAGGTTTAGATGAATTGATCCTTCGGAACAGAAACAATAATTTGTTTTTTTCTACAGATATAGATAAAGCCATTGATGAAGCTGATATGATCTTTATTTCTGTAAATACTCCTACAAAGACATATGGTATAGGTAAAGGGAAAGCAGCAGATCTCAAGTATATAGAGTTATGTGCCCGTCAGATTGCTAAAGTGGCAAAATCTGATAAAATAGTAATTGAAAAATCAACCTTACCTGTACGAACAGCGAGTGCTATTAAAAATATACTTCAAAACACAAATAATGGCGTATCATTTCAGATACTATCCAATCCGGAATTTCTGGCAGAAGGTACTGCAATAAATGATTTAACATATCCTGATCGGGTATTGATAGGAGGTGATATTCATACAGAAGAAGGAAAACAAGCAATAGATTTACTGTCGCAAATCTATCAGAGTTGGGTTCCTCAGGAAAAAATTCTTACTACTAATATATGGTCTTCAGAGTTGTCTAAACTCACAGCAAATGCTTTTTTGGCGCAACGGATTTCTTCTATAAATGCTATTTCTGCTCTGTGTGAAGCTACAGAAGCTGATGTTACTGAAGTGTCCAGAGCTATTGGATTTGATTCGCGAATCGGACCAAAATTTTTAAATGCATCTGTAGGATTCGGTGGTTCTTGTTTTCAAAAAGATATTTTGAATCTGGTATATATTTCCAGAAGTTATCATTTGGATGAAGTAGCGGATTACTGGGAACATGTCATTCTTATGAATGATTATCAAAAAAGGCGTTTTGCTGAAAAAATAATAAAAACCCTTTACAATACTGTAAACGATAAAAAAATCGCCCTGTTGGGATGGGCGTTTAAAAAGGATACTAACGATACAAGGGAGTCTGCTGCTATATACGTTGCAGATTATTTGCTGAATGAACAGGCCCTGTTAAGTGTCTATGATCCTAAAGTTACTGAGGGACAGATTTTTACCGATGTCAATAGATTGGGAACCCGAACCGAGAAGGAAAATGAACAACGATTACAGGTTCATAATGAAATTTATGATACAGTAAAAGGAACTCATGCAATTGCTGTTTTGACAGAGTGGGATGAATTTATAGATTTTGACTGGAAGAGAATATATGAGAGTATGGAGAAGCCGGCTTTTGTATTTGACGGAAGAAATATATTGAATGCTTCCAAAATGAAAGCATTAGGTTTTATATATCACGGAATTGGTAAGTAAGATGAAAAAAAAAATTATTATTACCGGAGGAGCGGGGTTTATTGGTTCACATGTAGTACGAAGATTTGTAAACAGATACCCGGACTATACCATAATTAATATAGATGCATTGACCTATGCAGGGAATTTAGAAAACCTCAAAGATATTGAAAATGCAGCTAACTATATTTTTGAAAAGATTGATATTACCGATGCAAAATCTGTAACGGCCATAATTGAAAAATATAAGCCGGAAGGCGTTATACATTTGGCTGCTGAATCTCATGTAGATCGCTCCATTTCTAATCCGCTTGATTTTGTGATGACCAATGTAATCGGTACTGTAAATTTACTCAATGCTGTAAGAACAGTTTGGAACGGCAATTTTGAAGGTAAAAAATTTCATCATATATCTACAGATGAGGTATATGGTACCTTAGGGGAAGAGGGCTTTTTTCTTGAGACTACTTCCTACGATCCTCATTCACCTTATTCTGCTTCAAAAGCTTCTTCTGATCATTTTGTAAGAGCGTATGGAGATACCTATGGTCTGCCGATTGTAATCACTAATTGTTCGAATAATTACGGACCGAATCATTTTCCTGAAAAACTCATTCCACTTTGTATAAACAATATTTTGAACAAACAACCATTACCGATTTACGGAAATGGAGATTATACCAGAGATTGGTTATATGTGATTGATCATGCCATTGCAATTGATTTGGTGTTCCATGAAGGAAAATTAGGAGAGAGTTATAATGTGGGAGGGTTTAATGAGTGGAAGAATATTGATCTTGTAAAAGAACTCTGTCGTCAGATGGATGAAAAATTGTCAAACCCTGCGGGGACCAGTGAACAACTGATCACATTTGTCAAAGACCGTCCGGGACATGATCTCAGATATGCGATCGATGCCGGTAAAATACATAAAGAGTTGGGGTGGAAACCTACAGTTACATTTGAAGAAGGTTTAAGTGCCACAATAGACTGGTATCTCAATAACAAGTCATGGTTAGAAAATGTGACTTCAGGAGCCTATAATGCGTACTATAAAGAACACTATAATTGATCTATTGTGAATTCTTTATTCATATAAAAAAGTCTTCGAATCAAAAGAAATGTACGGATAGCTTCTCAGTTGTATTTCAAAAGTGTAATTATTGAGTATATTTGTTATCGTATTTCTTAATCGTCATAACAAATAATGAAAATTCACACAACAGATTTATCAGATTGCTTTATCATAGAGCCAACGGTTTTTGAAGACCAGAGAGGATTCTTTTATGAGAGTTTTAATGAAAGAAAATTTAACGATCTGATAGGTAGGGAAATACATTTTGTTCAGGATAATCAATCTTTCTCCGAATATGGAGTTATCAGAGGTCTGCATGCTCAAACCGGAGATTTTGCACAGGCAAAATTAGTAAGGGTATTGGAAGGAGAAGTGTTAGATGTAATTGTAGATGCCAGACCTGACTCAGCGACATTCGGAAAACATATTGCTGTAAAATTATCAGCAGAAAATAGGTTACAGTTATTCATTCCAAGAGGGTTTCTTCATGGATTTTCCGTTTTATCTCCTACTGCTGTATTTTTCTATAAATGTGATAACTATTATCATAAAGATTCAGAAACAGGTGTGTTTTATAAGGATTCACAGTTGAATATTGATTGGCTTGTACCGGATGAAAAAAGAATTGTATCAGAAAAAGATCTGATTTTACCGGAATTCAGACAGGTTTTTAATCAGTAAACATGAAGAAAATTTTAATAACCGGTGAGAATGGGCAGTTAGGCTCAGAAATGAAAAACCTTTCAGATCAATATAAAAATTATGAATGGATATTTGCCAACCGATCTACATTAGACTTTTTACAGCCAGACACAATCGCTGATTTTTTGAACAGTATAAATCCGGATATCATTGTAAATACGGTTGCCTATACAGCTGTTGATAAAGCAGAGCATGAGAAAGATGAGGCTATGCTTGTAAACTGTGTTTCTGTAAAAGAAATAGCAAAATGGGCTAAAAGGAATGATTGCAGATTCATCCATATTTCTACTGATTATGTTTTTGACGGAACACATGAAATTCCACTAAAAGAAACGGATGAAACACATCCTATTAATGTTTATGGTGAAACCAAATATTTAGGAGAACAGGCCATTATTGAAGCCGGTTGCTCATCTGTAATAATAAGAACTTCCTGGGTTTATTCTGTTTACGGTCAGAATTTTGTTAAAACAATGCTTCGTCTTATGGCTGAAAAACAAGCCATTCAGGTGGTCGATGATCAGATAGGCGGTCCTACTTATGCAAAGGATTTAGCAGAGGTTATAATGGCAGTGATACAGCATAGAAATTGGAAGCCCGGTATTTACCATTTTTCAAATAAAGGAAACATCAGCTGGTATGAGTTTGCTACCGTTATAAAGGTAATGAGTGGTTTTAAGTGTAGAATAGATCCCGTTCCAAGTTCTTCTTATCCAACTATTGCAAAACGCCCTCATTTTTCTTTACTTAACAGTTCCAAAATCAGTGAAACATTTGGCGTCGAAATAAAAGATTGGAAATATAGTTTACAGAAAATGTTAGCAAATATTAATAAAAAATAATAGAGACAGATGTAGTATCTTACATCATTTAAATTACAATACAGTTATGAAAGGTATCATATTAGCCGGAGGATCAGGAACGAGATTACATCCTTTGACATTAGCGGTAAGCAAGCAGTTAATGCCTGTTTATGATAAGCCTATGATCTATTATCCTTTATCAACACTTATGCTGGCAGGAATTCGGGAGATACTGATTATTTCCACACCTCATGACCTTCCTCATTTCGAAAGATTATTGGGTGACGGCCGTCAGCTTGGATGTGAGTTCTCGTATGCTGTACAGGAGCAACCTAATGGATTGGCGCAGGCATTTGTCATTGGTGAAGAATTTATCGGTAATGATAAGGTTGCATTGATATTAGGAGATAATATATTTTACGGCAGCGGTTTGTCTAAACTTTTGCAAAGTTGTACACAAGAGCAGGGCGGAGTAGTCTTTGCTTATCAGGTAAATGATCCGGAACGCTATGGAGTTGTTGCATTTGACAAAGATAAAAACGTAGTAAGTATTGAAGAGAAACCTGAGGTGCCTCAATCAAATTATGCCATTCCGGGACTGTATTTTTATGATAATCATGTAGTTGAGATTGCAAAAAATATCCAGCCTTCTGCTCGTGGTGAATATGAAATAACGGATGTTAATAAAGAATATTTAAAGAGAAATAAATTAAGGGTAGGTGTTTTTGACCGTGGAACAGCATGGTTAGATACCGGAACTTTTGCTTCTTTGATGCAGGCAGGACAATTTGTTCAGGTTATAGAAGAACGACAAGGAATGAAAATAGGAGCCATAGAAGAAGTGGCCTATCGTATGGGATATATCACGAAAGAACAATTACATCAAGTGGCCATGCCATTATGTAAAAGCGGATATGGTCAATATTTGCTGAATATTGTTTAAAAAAAGCTCTTTTTATGGTCTGATAAGTTGTATCATTTTTTGGACTGTTAAAACGAAAAAATATTCCTATTTTTGCCAACAAAAGAAAATTAAAAAAACGCAATGAAAAAAATAGTGCAGGTTTTTTATATGATGACAGCAGTTACGGTGATGTCATCCTGTGCTTCCAAAGAAAAGATAGTTTATTTTCAGGGAGATACAGAACTAAATACCATTTATGAACAGAGTGTTCCAAAAATAAGACCGAATGATATGTTATCCATTACGGTTTCTGCAGCTGATATGAAAGCTACGCAGCCTTTTAATCAGCAAAATGTATATCAGGTAGTCCAAAATGGAGGTCAGCCAAATATGGCACAAAATGTATATACCGTATCTGATCAAGGATATATAGATTTCCCTGTATTAGGCAGTATCAAAATAGCTGGTTTGACCCGAAATCAGGCCATTTTACTTTTTAAAGAAAAACTGAGTGAATATATTGTGAATCCTGGGGTTAATATCAATTTTACGAATTTTAAAGTTAGTGTAATGGGGGAGGTAAACAGTCCTGGAACTTTTACTTTACCAAATGAAAGAATTACAATTCTGGAAGCTTTGACGCTGGCTGGTGATCTCACTATTACTGCTGTGCGTAATAATGTAATGGTCATAAGAGAACAGGATGGAAAAAAACAAACCTATTCGATCGATCTTACATCAAGAGCTGCTTTAGACTCACCGGTTTATTACCTCAATCAAAATGATGTGGTATATGTAGAGCCGAATAAAACCAGAATGAGACAATCAACAGAATTTAATTATCCATTGATCATATCTGTGGCAGGGATAATCATATCTGTAATCGCAATTTTAATACGTTAGTATGCAGAACAAGAATAAAAATAATGATTATAATCAATTTGAAGACGAACAATTTGATTTAAGAAAGTTAGTTGAACAATATGCATATTATTGGAAATGGTTTGTCTTTTCTGTTATTACCGCTTTATTACTGGCTGTTGTCTATCTTAAATTTACGACAAAACAATATGAAGTTAACGCTCAGATTCTATTAAGTGAAAAAGGATCTAAATCATCTCAATTAGATGCCGTTACGGATGTTGCTTTAGGAAACATTTCAGGTAATTCAAATTCTGCGGTACTGGATCAGATTACCATTCTCAAGTCACGCCGCTTTTTATTAAAAGTAGTCAATCAAAACAAACTTTATATAAAATATAACATTAATAAAGGCTTTGGCAGTGAAGAAAAACTTGAAAAAGATGCTCCATTAAAATTGGTGATGTTAAATGACAGTATTAAGTACAGTGAATCTTTTAAAGATAAAATAAAAATAGAGATTCTTTCAAATACTCAGTTTAAGGTTTTAGCTTCTGAGCACATTAAACCACAAACGTATCAGTTCGGGCAAAAGATTACTACAAAAATGTTAGGAGATATTTTGTTTTTACCGAATACTAAGATTGATAAATCTAAAGGTTCTCAGGTTGTAGTCTCAGTAAATCCTATCATGAGTAGTGTTAATGGATTACGGAGCAGTATAAAAATTGTATCTGCCGATGATAAAAGATCCATGATTGTCAATTTTTCTTTAGTTGATAACTTAAAAGAACGTGCTACACTTATTATTGATAACCTTATTGACGTATATAATGAAGATATAGATGAAGACAACTCAAAATTAGCAGAAGTAACTACTGTTTTTATCAATGAAAGATTAAAGGTTGTTTCCGGAGATTTAGCTTCTGTAGATCAGAATCTTGAAAAATTTAAAAAAGAAAATCAGTTGACAAATGCAGAGGCAGAAGCAGAAATATTTCTCAAAGACGCCTCAGTAATTGATAAAACTATACTGGATAATACTACGCAACTGCAAATTGCTAAACATTTAAGGCAAAACTTGGCAAGTCCGGAGCATAGATTGTTGCCAACAAATATTGGTATTCAGGATATTTCTTTAAATCAATCTATTAATGCATATAATGAATTGGTTTTAGAAAAGGAGGAGTATAAAAAGTCTATGACAGGAAATAATCCTGTTATGGAGAGTTTAAATAAAAATATAGCGGATTTAAAGAATAGTATTCAATCCAGTTTGAGTATTTATCAGAATAATATCCAAACCAGCTTAGATGCGGTACAAGGTAAAAAAGAACAGATTACCTCAAGGTTAAGCACCTTGCCACAACAGGAAAGAGGCTTTAGAGACATATCCCGTCAACAGCAGATTGTTGAATCTATCTATTTGTTCTTATTACAGAAAAGAGAAGAAGCAGAGATAAAATCAGCTGCCAAACCAGATGCAATTAAGGTAATTGATCATGCCTATGCAGAAAGTAATCCTGTAAAACCGAAAGGTATGATAGTTGTGCTCATAGCTTTAATTTTAGGTTTTCTGTTTCCATTTGCCACTATTTATTTAAAAATGCTTTTAGATAATAAAATCAAGGATAAGGAAGACTTTAAGAAATCTTTTGATGGACCTATATTGGGAGAAATACCTAAAAGCTCACAAGCTATTATTGAGCATAATGATCGCTCTTCTACGGCTGAAGCCTTCAGAATTTTAAGATCCAACCTTAATTTCTTATTGCCTAAAAATGCAGCTACTGCAAAAGTGGTGTTTGTGACCTCCACAATAGCAGGTGAAGGAAAGTCCTTTATATCGGTTAATCTTTCTCAGATTTTATCAATGACCAATAAAAAAGTATTATTGATAGGAGCTGATATACGTGCGCCAAAATTGTTGAGCTATTTAAATTTATCAAACCAAGGATATACTCCTTTGGGATTATCAAACTATCTAGCAGATGAGAGTCTTACAGTAGAAAACATTCTCATTTCTCAGCCTGGTAATTATAAGTTTGATTTGATTCATTCAGGAGTTATTCCACCGAATCCTTCTGAACTATTATTAAACAATCGTTTTAGTGAGGTTATTGATTATGCGAATGAAAACTATGATTTTATAATTGTGGATAGTGCTCCGGTGAGTCTGGTAGATGATACATTAGCAATAGCAAAATTAGCAGATGTTACCTTATACGTTGCCCGTTCAAATTATTTAGATAAGCGTTTTTTACCATTTATCAACGAGATGCGCCATTCTAAAAAATTATATAATATGGCTGTTATTATAAACGATGTGAATTATGATAAAGGATATGGCTACGGAAGAGGTTATGGATATGGATATGGCGAGTCACATGTGAAGAAAAATAAATGGAATATATTTAAAAAAGATTAATAAACTGCAGCTCTTAAACTATTTAAGAGCTGTTGTTTTTTTAGTAAATTTTGGTTTTCTGTTTTGTCTGATTAATAATAAGGAGTTATACTGGACGACCTATATGAACGGATGTTGTAATAATCAAATACTTCATCATACACAATACACGATAGATAATGAATAATTTTAAAAAATTATGAAAAATAAACTATTGCTTTTTTTTCTATTTAATATTTCCATTTCAGGCGCTCAAACTATAGAATCAGTAAGCCGTAATACAACAGTTTATATCAAAAGTGATGGAACTATAGAAAACAGCAGCCATCAAACGGTGGGGTATATTAAAACTGATGGCACTATTGAGAACAAAAATCGAAGCACTATTGGTTATATTAAAAGTGACGGAACTGTAGAAAATAAAAGTCGTTTTACAGTAGGGTATGTTAAAAGCAACGGAACCGTTGAAAGTAGCAATCGCTCAACCATTGGCTATATTAAAGACGATGGAACGGTAGAAAACAGTAGTCACAGTACTATTGGTTATGCTAAAGGAATTAAAAAAGAATGGGCAGCAGTTGTATATTTCTTCTTTAAATGTGATGAATGATGTAGTTGTAACAGAATTCGGTTATAAAAATACGTTTAAGAGTAAGCTTGGATGATTAATCCAGACTTTGATTATTATAGCTGTAGTAAATAAATTTGCTACAGCTATAATGTTTTGGGATAAAAGCTTATATAAATCAACCGTTTTGAGGTGTCTTTCATATAGATAGTATAATGATAAGACAATTTTGAAAAGCTGATTACGACAGTAAAGAGCCCTGATTAAAAGGATAACCGCCTTTTTAAATTTAAACATATACTCTTAAAAATACGGTGAACAATAAAATTTATCTATAAAATTGTAATATTGGTATGTATCATTAACAAATTTATTTCAACTATTCCTTTTGGTTCTAATCCTCTAATTTTTGTAACTTTTGTAACTGACTTAGCCTTTTTATAAGTACTTTTGTAGCTCAAAAATAAGAGCTTGTTTTTAAACTTGTTCTTTACATCAAAGACAATAGAATAAGCTTGTCAGCTTATTTGATGTATTCTGTAAGTATTATTATTTAACAGATATTTTTTGAATTTAAAAGAAAAACAATTTATTCTTATCATAGCGGTTATCATAACCGTTTTTTAATTTAAGCTTAATGAAAGTTTAGTGTGGTAAGAAGAGTTAAAGTACGAATAAAGTTACGTATGTGACAATTTTTAGCATATAATAAATAAAGATGAGTAAAATATTAATTACTGGAGGAGCAGGCTTTATCGGATCAAATTTAACAGAATACTTTTTGTCAAAAGGTCATCAGGTTGTGGTTTTGGATAATTTTGCGACTGGGCATCGACATAATTTAGAACAGCATGCTCACAATACCAATTTTGAATTGATTGAAGGAGATATCCGAAATGTTTCTGACTGTGAAAAGGCAGTCAAAGGTGTTGATTATGTTTTGCATCAGGCAGCGTTAGGATCAGTACCTCGTTCTATTAAAGACCCTCAGACATCCAATGAAGTCAATGTTTCAGGCTTTTTGAATATGCTTGTTGCAGCCCGTGATGCGAACGTAAAACGTTTTATTTATGCAGCTTCATCCTCTACCTATGGAGATTCAGAAGCATTGCCTAAGATAGAAGAAAAAATAGGAAAACCTCTTTCGCCTTATGCCATAACGAAATATGTTAATGAGCTTTATGCAGAAATTTTTTCTAAAACATACGGATTAGAAACGATCGGATTACGGTACTTTAATGTATTCGGACGTCGTCAGGATCCAAATGGAGCGTATGCCGCAGTTATTCCATTATTTGTGAAGCAACTTATGAAACATGAAAGTCCGGTTATTAATGGCACTGGAGATTATTCAAGGGACTTTACCTATATTGATAATGTCATTCAGATGAATGAATTAGCTATAAATACGGTTAACAGTGAAGCGGTGAATACAGTTTATAATACCGCTGTTGGTGACCGTACTACTTTAAACCAATTGTTAGCCTATTTGAAAGACGCTCTAAGTGAATATGATAGTGAAATAGCAAATGTAGAAGTTATTCACGGACCTAATCGTCAGGGAGATATACCTCATTCTCTCGCTTCTGTAGAAAAGGCTCGTCGTTTATTAGGATATGAACCAAGTCATACCATACGTTCAGGTCTCAAAGAGGCTGTAAAATGGTACTGGCAAAATCTGAAATAATTATTCTCAACTTCCATAAAATATAAAAATGAAAAAAATAGCTGTAATAGGTTTAGGATATGTAGGCTTACCATTAGCTCGTTTGTTCGCCACAAAATATCCTGTAGTGGGTTTTGATATTAATCAAAAACGCATTACAGAACTGATGAGTGGAAAAGATGTAACTTTAGAAGTTGCAGATGATACCTTACAAGGTGTTTTGCAAGATAAGAACCCTTATACGACGAATACTAATGGTCTTTATTGCTCCGATAATCTGAGTGATATTGCAGAAGCAAATTTCTATATTATAACGGTTCCTACCCCGGTAGATAAACATAACAGACCTGATCTGACTCCATTATATAAATCCTCAGAGACTGTAGGTAAAGTATTGAAAAAAGGAGATATCGTGGTTTATGAATCAACAGTTTATCCAGGTGTTACAGAGGAAGAATGTATTCCTGTATTAGAAAGAATATCGGGCTTAAAGTTTAATGTCGATTTCTATGCTGGTTATTCACCGGAGAGGATCAATCCGGGAGATAAAGAACATACCGTAGAAAAAATATTAAAAGTTACATCCGGATCTACTCCCGAAATTGGTATAGAAGTAGATAATGTTTATAAGTCTGTTATCACTGCCGGTACGCATTTAGCACCGACAATAAAAGTAGCTGAAGCTGCAAAGGTTATCGAGAACTCACAACGCGATATCAATATTGCCTTTGTAAATGAGCTTGCGAAGATTTTCAACATCTTAGAGATCGATACTCATGCGGTTCTGGAAGCTGCAGGAACAAAATGGAATTTTTTACCATTCAAACCGGGATTGGTAGGTGGTCATTGCATAGGTGTTGATCCCTATTATTTGGCGCAGAAAGCACAGGAACACGGTTATCATCCTGAGATTATTTTAGCAGGACGCCGTCTCAATGATTCCATGGGAGAATATGTAGCTTCGCAAGTAGTAAAAACGATGATTAAGAATAACATCAAGGTAAACGGTGCGAAGGTATTATTGTTGGGTATTACTTTTAAAGAGAATTGTCCTGATGTTCGCAATACCAAAATTGTAGATGTCATCAAGGCTCTTAAAGAGTATAGTGTAAACGTGACGATATATGATCCTTGGGCAAGTCCGGAAGAGGTAATGCATGAATATGGTTTTTCAACCGTAAATAATATAGACAATGCTATGATTAAGAAAAATGGTTTTGATGCGATTGTATTAGGGGTAGCCCATAAAGAATTTTTAGATTTAGATCTTAACGAGTTTTTAGAAAAAGAAAACGGAGTTATTTATGACGTAAAAGGTATTTTGAAAAATTCAACAGTAAAGTTATAGTTGTTGTATGTCTCAGGTAACTAAAAACTTATTATATAATCTAATTTCTTTATTAATAAATGTATTAATAGCAATATTGTATACTCCTTATCTTGTAAAGTCACTTGGTATTATAGCATATGGGGTTTTACCTTTAGCATTGTTAATAAATCAATATATATCTATATTAGCCACATCATTAACAGGTTCCCTAACCCGGTTTTATTCTATTTCAATTAAGGAAAATAATATACCTCAGGCATCATCTTATCTAAGTGGTGCTTTAATGGTTATTATAGGTATTATCGTTTTTGCGTTGCCAATTTGCTTCTTTATTGTAGTTTATGTCGATAAAGTTTTCAATATCTCAGATTTACTTATTCAAAGTGCAAAAGTGCTTTTTATTTTTACTTTCCTGAGTTTTATATGTTCTTTAATTACAAATTTTTTTTCTATTATCTTTTATGCGAATAATAGATTGGATTTATTGAATAAGATAAACATTCTAAGGCAATTCTCTAAAGTACTTTTTAATGTTATTTTATTTGAATGCATTGCAGTGGATTTGAAATATGTAGGAATAGGAAATTTTTTAGGAGAGCTCATTGTTTTGTTTTTTTCATACCTACTTTTCAGGTCTTTGCTAACCAAAGGATTGGTTATTAGCTTTAAAAAGGTTGACAGGGTCATCTTTTCTTCTTTATTGATTATGACGTTTTGGGTTATTGTACATCAATTGGGAGATATGGCAATATTTAAAACTGATATTCTGTTTGTGAATAAAATATGGGGTACTAAAGAATCTGGTGTTTTAGGTGTAGTGTCAGACCTTGGAGCCTATATAATTATGGTTATTGGTGTTGTCAGTTCACTATTTGGACCTTTAATATTGATTGCATACTCTAATAAAGATCATGAAGAAGTAAAAAAGCTTGCACTTAATAATTCTCTAATAATTGGCTTAATTACGGCTATATTATGTGCCATATTGATAGGTTATTCAGCTAATTTTTTACACTTATGGATAGGAGAAGATTTATCAAGCTTTAGTTTATGGTTAGATATAAAATTATTTAATTTGCCATTTTATGCGGCAGCTGGAGTTTTTGCATTTGTTTACAGATCATGGAATAAAGTAAAAATACCGGCATTATTTACTGTTTTAATAGGTATCATTAATTTAGTGGTTTGTTATATTTTGAGTATTAATAGTAAGCTTTCGTATGATTATATAATTTATATATTAGGAGTAAATTTCTTCTTATGTTTACTCCAGACTTTTGTTTTAGGAAGTTATATGCTAAGATCAGTATACCCGGAAATAAAAGTTAGAACTTTGTTTGGAATCTTTCTCAAAATCCTGTCATTACTAATTACAATAATAATAATTTCTAAAATGATTAATAAGTTTTATTCTATTTCAAACTGGTTTGATTTGATTCTTTGCTTTAGCTTTTCTGGTTGTATTGGGCTTATGATTACCTACACAGGTTTTTTGAACATAAAACAAAGACAGTACTTATTTCAAATGATTAAAAGAAAGTAAAATAGAGTATGGATTTTAGTGTGATTGTACCGGTTTATAATGTTCAAAAGTATTTAAGTAGATGTTTAGATTCTATTTTTAATCAAGACTTTGAAGGTAGTTTCGAAGTAATTGCTGTTAATGATGGATCAACTGATAATAGTATTGAAATATTAAAAGAATATAAGGAAAAGTATCCTAATTTAAAAATAATTGAGCAAACCACTAACAAAAGTTTGGCTATTGCGAGAGCTACAGGAATGGAAAATGCCATAGGTGAGTATATTTTGCATATTGATTCAGATGACTGGATAAAACCGGCAATGTTTTCAAATTTGCTAAAGTGCGTAACAGAATATAATAATCCTGATGTAATTGTCTTTGATTATGAAAGACATAATGGAAACAATCCCATTATTAATATTAAAAATATAGTCGTTAAGGAATTTTATGAGAATGAAAATAAAATTGCTGTTCAACGTCTTTTTATGGGAACATGTTGTACTAAAATGGTTAAAAATACATTGCTTAAAGATTTGGTCTACGGAAATGATTACATGAATACTACAGAAGATCTGATTTATTCTTTTGAAGTATTTCTAAAAGCAAAAAGTATTCTTCTTTTGCCAGAAGTTTATTATTGTTATTTTGTAAATATAAAATCTCTTACATCAAGAATAACACCTTCAAAATATATACATTCACAAATTTTGGTTTATAAATTACTTAATATTATTAAAAACAAATATAAACCTTCATCTGATTTTTTAAATAAGGTAATTACATACTTGGATAATAGCCTTGTAGTAGAATTTTTTAAAAATAATTTATTATATTCTAAATCTGATAACTTATCTCATGAATTTTTAGAACAATATCTCAACTTTAACGGAGAAGGTAAAAAAGACTTTATCAATAGAAATTATTATAATAAGATTTATTCATTTAAAGAAATGGTATATAGATTTGGCTTTCTTGCTACATTAAAAATTATTATAAAAATGAAAATTATAAACTAATGTGTGGTATCTATTTAACTAATTTTATTTACAGAAAAGAGGAAGTACAAAATAAGTTAAATTCCATTTCTTTTCGCGGTCCTGATAACTTACAAATCAATAAAGTTAATGAAATAACTTTGGGACACCTTCGTTTAGCCATATTAGATTTAGATAAAAGATCTAATCAGCCTTATTCTTTTGGGCAATTGCATATTGTTTTTAATGGAGAAATATATAATTTTAAAGACATAAGAGAAGAATTAGTAAAAGTTGGATTTATTTTTGAAACGACGAGTGATACTGAAGTCCTTATAAAAGCATATGCATATTGGGGTAAGAAATTCGTTTCCCGTCTTAACGGAATGTTTGCTTTTGCGATTTATGATGAGGTCAAAGGAGAAATATTTTGCGCAAGAGATAGGTTAGGAGTAAAACCCTTTTTCTATTATTGGAAAGACGGTGCTTATGAGATTTGTAGTCAGTTAAGACCTTTGGTAAATAAAAACCTTCATATATCTAAAGAAGCAGTTTCCATTTATCTGGATTGTGGATATATTCCGAGTCCATTAACAATCTTTGAAGATGTCTTCAAACTTCAGCCCGGTCATACTTTATCTATTGATTTAAATAATAAAACAAAAAAAACAGAAAAATATTGGGATTTAAAAGAGGTTGAAACAACAGTTCTTACATACGGAGAAGCAAAAGAACAATTACATGCATTAATAATTGATGCTGTAAAAATAAGAATGCAGGCAGACGTACCCTTAGGTTCTTTTTTATCAGGAGGTATTGATTCGGCTTTAGTTTCTGCCATTGCTGCGAAGCACTCACCAGTTCCAATCAATACATTTACGATTGCTTTTGAAGATCCTAAATATGATGAAAGTAAAGTAGCTCAACAATATGCAAGTATTATCGGCAGCAAACATAAAGAAACGCTATGTAGTCCGGAGCAGATTTTACAAATGTTAAAAGACTTTACTAAAGTCTATGATGAACCTTTTGCAGATAGTTCTGCTTTGCCATCTTTACTGTTAAATAAAATAACCAAACAAGATGTTACTGTAGCGCTTTCTGGGGATGGTGGAGATGAAAGCTTTATTGGTTACTGGCATTTGATGTTAGTGGATAAATTCAAAAAAGTTGCTGGAATCCCTTTCTCAATCAGAAAAGTATTAAGCAAAATACCTTATCATATTATTCTGGGAACAAGACCAGAAACGTTGAAAGGTTTTTTGTCTTCCAAAGACGAGAATGAGCTTATAGTGAAAATATTTACTTCATTTGATTCTCTAAATCTTAAAAAAGATTATACATGGGTTGACAAATATTATCCACAATTTCGAAAACTATCAAAAGAACCTTTACAACGAGCAGCAGATTTCAATATAAAATTATGGCTTGAAAATGATAGCAATGTAAAGGTAGACAGAGCAAGTATGGCTTTCTCTGTCGAATCAAGAAGTCCGTTTTTAGATTATAGGATTATTGAGTTTGCCCGCACATTACCCATTTCTTACCGGTTTAAAAATGGAGTTACTAAAAGAATCATTAGAGATATTTTAAAAGAGTATATTCCTGAGGAAGTCTTTACACAACCTAAAAAAGGATTTGCTATTCCGTTGAATGGATGGATTCGAGGAGAATTGAAAAATGATATTTTATCTAAACTAAATGACAAATTCTTACATTCCGTTCCGAATTTAGATGTATTAAAGTTTAAGAAACAGCTAAATGAGCATTTAGAAAATAAATATGATTATTCTTTTAGTATATGGAAACTATATGTTTTAGCTTTGTGGTGTGAAGAATTTAATATATCATTATAGAGATGCCAATTAATATTATAAATATTTTAATTTTTTTGATATCTCCTTTTTTGGCTTTGCCTACTATACTCTTGGGGATCATCAGGAAATCAAAGTTTGCTCTAACACTGTTTGTTGTATTTATTGGTTTACTCAGTTATTTATACATTCCTAACCTATCAGATGATAAGTCACGATATGTTGAAATTTATGAAGATTTCAAAAGTTGGGATTATATACCTTTTATTCTTTATAATTTATCTAATAGCCAGGATTTTATTCTACAGTTGTTGTTTAAGGCCGCTGCAGATATCGGTATTAAGGTTCAAATTGTTTTCTTTATTATTACAGTTATATCGGTAGGGATATTACTAAAAATTTGGTCTCATATTGTTATTTTCTTAAATCTCAATAAAAGAGAATCCTTACTGTCTCTTTTTCTGTTTATTACATCAATTTCTTTTTTAGATTTATTTTCCGGAACCCGTTTTATGTTGGCTGCAAGTATTGCTTTGTATGCCTACTTTCAAGGTTTCTTTCTCAACAAAAATAAAACAGCTATATTACTCCTTCTATTATCGATAAATATCCATTTTGGACTGCTCGTTTTTGCTTTTAGTTATTTGTTATTAAGATTAATAATTAATAAGCATTATCTAATAAAGTCAATATTTTTAATTTCTTTTTTCTTTTTATTATTACCCAAAGATTTTCTGGTAACTATATTCAGTTCAATTGGTATGGGAGGTGCTTTAGCATCAAAGAGTGAGGCGTATATAAATGCGGATAATGATTTGACACAAGGTGGGCAACATGGCGGATTTGGTGGAATGGTCATATATCTCGTACAAAATGTATGGATTTATGCAATGTATTTTTATCTTTTATTAAAAATAAAAACTAAAGAACGATATCATCTTATCTGTTTTTTCTTAATTGCGCTTTTAAATATTTTCTCCTCGATACCTACTGTATATTTCCGATACAGTTTATTTATAAAAATGTTCTTTGTAATTGTTCTTATGTTTGATATTCAGAAATATAAAACAAAAAAAGAGCCTGTGTTTTTTATCGTCTCTTTTGTTTGTGTTTTAATTACTCAGATTATTATTACGAGATACAACATAGAAGAGAGTTATATGAATGGAGATAGTTTTTTATTTTTCGACATTCTTTTTAAAAAACCAATGTCAAGTGGTGATTTAATATATTAATTTATGAAAGTACTGTTTATCATAAATGATTTAAATTCCGGAGGAATAGAAAATTATTTGTTACGATTTTTAAAGCACTATAATAAAAAACTAAAACCTGTTGTACTTTGCAAAAGTGGTAATAAAGGAGTTTTAGAAACAGAATACCAAAAAATTGACAATATTGAAATCGTTCCTTTAAAAATGGGCTTTTTAGATTTAAAAGGAATTAGAAACTTTAATAAATTTCTAAAAGATAATAATTTCGTCACCGTTGTTGATTTTACCGGTAATTTTGCCGGTATACCAATGTTCATTTCTTACTATTCAGGAATAAAGAAAAGAATTACCTTTTATCGAGGAGCAACCAATCATTTTAAAGAAAATAATATAAGATTGGTTTATAATGCTTTGGTAAATAAATTGGTTTTGAAGTATTCTACCTCAATTTTATCTAATTCTGAAGCTGCATTTAAGTTTTTCTTTGAAGATAAAATTGACCATCGTTTTGACGTAATATACAATGGAATAGATGCTGAAAAATTTCTTAATTGTGATGAAAATATAAGGAAAGAATTAAACATTCCGGAAGAAGCTTTTGTTATTGGCCATGTTGGTCGTTATGCAAGAGAAAAAAATCATAATGCTGTGTTTGAAGTGGCCCAGAAAATATGCTCTCAACATAAAGATGTATATTTTATTTTATGTGGAAAAGGAGTAGATGTGGCGTTCTCTGAAAAGATAAAAGATTTAAAATTAAGCAACCAAATTATAGCTTTGGGATATCGAAAGGATGTGGTTAAAATACTTAATTCAATGAACGCATTTTATTTCCCTTCTTTTTCCGAAGGGCAACCGAATGCTTTGATAGAGGCTTTAATAGCAGGTCTACCTTTTGTAGCATCTGATATTGATCCTATTTTAGAGACGATTCCCAAATCGCATTACAGCTATTTAGTCGCACCAGAAGATACTCAGAAAGCAATAACTATTTTAACGACTTTTTATAACAACAAAAATTCAGGAAATTTACCTGATTTAAAAAATTGGGCGATCAAAAATTATAATCCGAATATTCTGTTTCAGAAATTTTACAATAAACTATAGATGAAATTATTTTTTATTACAGATGCCCGGTTTTTTCAAACATCGGATGGTAAATTTTATGCAGGTGAGTTCTCCTTTTCAAATATATTATGGGAGAGATATTTATCTGAATTTGAAGAGGTGTATGTCATAGGACGTGTTTTTCAGATTGATAATTTTGAAAATTTGAATCATTTGGTATCAAATGTTATAATATTACCAATCATTTCTTTTGATTCACCTTTAAGCTATTTGCTCAATAAAAGAACAATTTCTCAAAGCATTAAAAAATATTTTCAAAAACATACCCCTGATGCAGTTATTATTAGAGGGGCAGGCTCATTAGGCTATCATGTAGCAAAATTTTGTATAAAAAGAAAAATGGCTTACGGTATAGAAATAATTGGTGATCCTTATGATGTTTTCGCAAAAGGAGTTATTAAGCACCCCCTTCGACCTATACTCAGATACTTATTTACAAAATTTCAAAAGGAAGCGGTATACAATGCACAATCGGTGATATATGTTACAAAACATACACTACAGAAAAGATATCCGGCAAATGATAAAGCATTCAGCACATTTGCTTCAGATGTATTTATAGAAAATCGTATTAATTCAGTAAAAAAATATCCTCAAAATAAAACCATTAAATTACTTTGTATAGGATCTTTAGAGCAAATGTATAAAGCTCCTGACATTGTATTAAAAGCCGTCAGCAAATTAATAAAAGAAGGAAAGGATGTTCAATTAACGTGGTTGGGACATGGGAAGTTCAGAGAAGAAATGATCTCTTTGGCAGAAAGTTTTCAAATTGATTCAAATGTAAATTTTCTCGGTTCTGTTTCAGGTAAAGAAGTAATAGATTATTTAGATAAGTCGGATGTTTTTTTATTGGTTTCCCGTACAGAAGGATTACCAAGAGCAATTGTTGAAGCAATGGCTCGTGCTGTGCCTTGTATTGGCAGTAATGTCGGTGGAATACCGGAACTAATACATGCTGATTTATTAGTTCAAGTTGAAAATGAAGATGATTTGTCAGACAAAATAGAGCTCGTAATGAGTTCAGAAGCAGCCTATTCAAAATATTCAGAATACAGCATACAGCGAGCTTCGGAATTCGATTTTTCAACATTAGAAAACAGAAGGAAATTATTTTTTAAATCGGTAAAAAAATGAGTAATAAACTTTTTTATTTATTAATACTGATCATCAATTTTCCTGTGATGCTATGTTGTAAAGGACAGAACTCAAAAAATGAAGAATATGTTGATGTCAGAAATTATGGCGCAGTAGGTGATGGCAAAACAGACGATACACAAGCTTTTCAAAAAGCGGCTGATTTAAAAAAACCTTTATTAGTAAAAAATACAGGTAAAGAGTATCTTATTTCTGCAAGAATTCGTTTATATAACTCTATAAAAGGAGAAGGTAATCCTGTTATTAAAATGACTGATTGTGTAAATGAGTTTGTCATACCTGATAAATATACATATGGAAAATATTCCTTATTTCATATTGGAAATTATCAGTCAGATACACCTTTAGTCATTGAAGGCCTGACATTAGACGGAGGCTGGAACAATATGAGTAAGGGTTCAGAATTTGAAGCTGGAATTTATATTGCTGGTTCAAAAAATATAACAATAAGAAAGAATATTATAAAAAATAATTTAGGAGATAATATTCTTGTATATTGGTATAATTCCGGTTTTGAAAAGAGCGTTTCATTAGTAAATGAGAATATTCTTATAGAAGACAATATATTGTCTCATCCTTATCGATGTAATATTGCCTTGATATCAGGTAGAAACGTTAAAATAATGAACAATACCATTTACAAATTCAATGATCATGTGGCTCCTGTAGATTTAGAAATGGATCTTTGGGAGGAGGATGGACAAGTAATACGAGATGTTGAAATTACAGGAAATACAATTAAATCTACGAAAACCTTATATTCAATTTCTATGTTAGGAATGCTTGATGGTGTAAATGGTATAAAGGTCAGCAATAACATTATCCAATGTGGTTTCGAAAAAGATTCCTTTGGTATTAATTTAGAGGCGGCATATGGCCCTATAAAAAATGTAGAAATAAAAAACAACAAAATAGATGCTGTAGGTTTTGTAAGAATTTCTGGAACAAAAGGAAATAAGAAGATAACCATCGAATCAAATCAGGTATATACCAAAGGTACCGAAAGTGTTGTTGTTAATGGAAGTTATATCGATGGGCTAAAAGTACTGAAAAATAAAAGTCTTGTATCTAAAAATTTTTATTCGAATATAATACTTGGTAGAGAAGTAAAAAATGTTTCTATTTTTTCTAATGATTTTGAATCCTTGAAATGGAGTTCTTTATTTTTTGTATCAGATATTGATGGCTTGGACATTGATGATAATATTTTAAAGAGTAAAAATACGCCAATCTATTTTGAACCTGAAAGGGATTATTCTATTAGAAATGTTCGTATCTCAAACAATACTATAAATACTAATTTTTTAGAAATTTATAAGAGCACCAAGAAAATTAAAAACATTTCTACGAAATAAATGAAACCTAAATTCTTTATAATTACAACTGTTTCAGACTCACTGCCTTTTTTTAAAGGACAGTTAAATGTTCTGAAAAAAGATTTTACCGTTAGCTTGGTATCAAGCCCTGGAGTTCACCTCGAAGAAATGGGCCAGGAATATGATGTGAGTAAATTTCCGATAAAAATGGAGAGAGAAATTTCTCTTTTAAAAGATTTAAAAAGTTTCTTTAAGCTCCTTGTTTTATTTCTCAAAGAAAAACCTAAATTGGTCCATGCAAATACTCCCAAGGCTTCATTATTAGCAATAATGGCAGCTTGGTTTTCGCGTGTCCCTGCAAGAGTATACTATGTGCATGGCTTAAGGTATCAGAGTATTCTTGGAAAAAAGAAAATCTTATTGATGCTTATGGAGCGGATGACATGTTGGTTTGCAACAGAAGTTATAGCTGTCAGTAATGGTATAAAAGAAACCTTAATATCTGATAATATAACATCAAAAAATATTATTATTATTGGAAATGGAAGTATTAACGGAATTGATACTTCTTATTTTAATCCGGATAAAGTAATAGAGATTAAGGACGATAAATTAAAACCAAGCGATTTTGTATTTGGATTTGTAGGCAGATTGGTAAAAGATAAAGGATTAGAGGAACTGATTTTAGCTTTTCAAAAACTTTCAAAAACTTCTAAAAATATAAAATTGCTTATAGTGGGAGCTTTTGAAGAAAATATGACATTATCGAAAGAAATCATAGATACCCTTTATAAAAATCCGAATATTCTGTATGTAGGACCTCAAAAAGATGTTCGTCCTTTCTTTAAAGCGATGGATGTTTTTGTATTACCGAGTTATAGAGAAGGATTCGGAATTGTACTTATCGAAGCAGGAGCAATGAAAATACCATCTATTACAACAGATATTGCAGGATGTAATGAGGTAATAATTGATAATAAAACCGGATTTTTGATAAAAAGGAAGGATGTAAAAGATTTATTTGAAAAGATGAAATATGTAGTTGAGAATAAACAGCAAATAAAAATGATGAAAGAGAATGCCAGAGATAGAGTTCATGATAGATATAGTCAGGATACTGTATGGAAAAATGCAAAAGAAACTTATTTAAAAATAATAAAGAACCATGTATAAACATTTTTTTAAAAGAGTATTGGATATTATCGTTTCAGCAGGTGTTTTACTATTAGCTTCTCCTGTTTTCTTCCTTGTTTTGATATCTTTATTTATTGCAAATCAGGGAAAACCGTTTTTTTTTCAGGACAGACCCGGTAAACATGAAAAATTGTTTCGAATAATAAAATTCAAAACGATGAATGATAAAAAGGATGAAAAAGGAAACCTATTGCCAGACGCTAAACGTTTAACCAAGGTTGGTAGTTTTGTAAGAAAAACATCCTTAGATGAGTTGCCTCAGTTAATCAATGTTGTATTGGGAGATATGAGTCTGATTGGTCCAAGACCATTATTGATAAGATATCTGCCTTTTTACAGAGAAGATGAACGTATTAGACATTCTGTTCGACCCGGAATTACAGGATGGGCTCAGGTAAACGGCAGAAATACAGCAAAATGGGATGATCGGTTGGCTTTAGATGTCGTATATGTCAAAAACATTAGTTTTGCTTTAGATATGAAAATTGTATATAAGACAATTTTAAAAGTTATAAAATCAGAAAATATAGTTATTGATCCTGAATCGATAATGCAAAATTTAGATGATGAAAGAAGAAATTAAAATAGATGTTGCAGTTGTTGATGATATCGGTTGCATAATTGATCTGGTAAGGAGTTCTTTTGATAAAGCATACTTAACAAGCTCTATATATAGATGTAAAGGCATAGCAAATTTTATCTATACAGAATTAAATAATCCATATTCACCATATAAATATTTTGCTGCAAAAAAGGACAACAAAATAGTCGGTTTTGCAGAATTTAAAATGTTTCCGCAAACCTCCACTGCTTTTCTTAATATGATCGCTACAGATAATACTTATAAAGGACTCGGTATTGCCAAAAAAATATTCAGTTATTCTGAGAAGTATTTCCGAGAACAAGTGTATAGCAATATACAATTGGATGTATTCCAGTCTAATGAAGTTGCCCGAAAATGGTATGAAAATATGGGATTTGTAAAAGAGGAATCAAGCTGTTTTTATGAGCGAAATATGGAAGAAACATCAAAATATAATCCAGATATAATGATTCTCAATTTATCACAATTCAATTGTCTATATGCGAAATTTGGTTTTTCCTTTCTTCAAATATCTGCTGGTGAACAGTCTTTTACACTTGGAATTATAGATGAAAATATAATCATAAGAGAAGATAAAATTTCAGAAGAAATACTGGTGGCGGTCAAATCTTTTTTTAAGGATTACAATTTTAAAAAGATATATTACAAAGGGCAGGAGAACAACCTTGAGAAATATAAGTATATAGATGAAATTCAAAGAATGAAATTAACACTACAATAAAATGGGAATAACAAAAATTGCTACAAAAAAAAATATTGCTCAAAGAGAGTGGAAGTACACCAATTCAGCTCGTGAGGCCTGGAGTACTATATTGGATATCCTTAAAAAAGAAAATCCTCAATATAAAGTATTGTTGCCAGCTTATATCGGTTGGTCTCCAAACGAAGGGAGTGGTATATTCGATTCTGTTAAAAACTCTTCCTTGGATTTCGACTTTTATAATTTAGATAGAAATTTAAAAATTGATTTTAACCATTTTAAGAATAAAATAAAGGATACAAAAGACTGTATTGTTTTATTAGTGCATTATTTTGGATTTCCAGATGTTCAGTATCAGGAAATTATAAATTGGTTAGATCAAAATAACATTTTATATATAGAGGATTGTGCCCATTCATGGTTAACAGATCTCATTGGCGGTATATGTGGTAGAAACGGACGATTTGCTTTCTATTCTCTACACAAGATGTTGCCTGTTAGCGGGGGGGGATTATGGTTGATAATGTGCCAAATAAAGATAATAAATCAGAAATACTTCAGCCCCATTTTAATTTGGGATATGATTTATTCACTATCTATAATAAACGAAGAGAAAATTATGATTACCTAGTTGAGGAATTAAAAAAAATCACGGATATTGAGATTATATATCCAAATATAGAAAATGGTATTTGTCCTCAAACATTACCTGTCATACTTCATAATTTTGATAGAAATAAACTATACAAAGAAATGAATGATTTAGAAATCGGTATGGTTAGTTTGTATCATACAATGATAGAAGAACTAAAAGATTCAACATCTGAGGCGGCAATTTTTACTTCCAAACATATAATCAATTTTCCTGTACACCAGGATATTGATATCAAGGATTTAGATAATCTTATTGTTAAATTAAAGATCGTTTTAAATGCTTAAAATATTAAACTTTAATTCTAAAGAAGATCAGGATTTTTATAAGTCAGTCATAGCTCATAATACTTTTCAAAGTGCGTATAACCGCTTAGAATATTTTAATGTTTTTTGTGGAGGTTTAGATAATTTGATTTGTTTTTACTTTCAATCCGAAACGAAGATTATTTTAATGCCGGGATACCTTAAAAAAATTAAAATTTATGATTCTTTAAAAGTGAACTTCGATTTTAGTACACCTTATGGTTATACAGGTCCTTTTTATTCAAATAATGTAAATCAAGACACTTTATTAATCTTTTGGAATGAAGTTCAAAAGTGGCAACTCAATAATAATGTGGTTTCAGAATTTATACGTTTTAATCTTTTTAATAATTCAAAAGGTTATGATGGTATTTTACATAAAACAATGCTGAATATAAAAGGACAAATTCAGCCAGAAGAACAACAATGGAATGATTTCGATGCAAAAGTTCGTAAAAACGTTAAAAGAGCACAACGGGAAAATTTAATAGCAAAAATTCATTATGGTATTATAGAACAGATATACATTAATGAATTCTATGATATTTATATAGATACAATGGAAAGAACAAATGCAAAAGAATTTTTCTTTTATAGTTTGAACTCATTTAATGAATTTATAATAAATAACTTAGACGTGTGTGCAATCTGTACAATATATGACAATAATAAACCGGTATCTACAGAGTTATTATTGATTTCAGATAATTCAGTGTTTTCATTTTTAGGAGGAACATTAAGTGAATATTTTGATAAACGACCGAATGATTTTCTTAAATTTGAAGTAATTAATTGGGCAAGAAAGATGCAGTTTAAAAATTACGTTTTAGGCGGAGGATACGGTTATGAAGACGGAATATTTAAATATAAAAAAGCTTTTTTTCCTAATGATGTTGTTGAATATGTGACAGGTAGAAAAATTATTAATAAAGATTTATATTTAAGCTTTGTTGAAGAAGTAAATAATAAAAAAGAAAATGAAGATCAGTTAAGTTTAGATGATACTTCTTTTTTTCCGTTATACAATAAACAATAATTATGGACGACAAAATATGGTTATCCTCTCCGCATATGGGAGGGAATGAATTAAAATATATACATGAAGCATTTGATGCCAATTGGGTTGCACCGTTAGGACCGAATGTTAATGGGTTTGAATCAGATCTGGAAAAATATTTAAAACAAAACATTAAAGTAGCTGCGCTTTCCTCAGGTACTGCAGCTTTACATTTAGCTCTAATTGAATGTGGTGTTGTAGCGGGAGACGAAGTAATTTGTCAGTCAATGACCTTTTCTGCATCTGCAAATCCGATAACTTATCAGGGAGCAATACCCGTATTTGTAGATTCTGAATCAGATACCTGGAATATATGCCCGATAGCACTTGAAGAAGCAATCACGGATAGAATGACAAATGGTAAAAAGCCTAAAGCAATTATTGTTGTCCACTTATATGGTATGCCTGCAAAAATGGATGAAATTATTGCAATTGCTAAAAAATATGACATCGCTATAATAGAAGATGCCGCAGAAGCATTAGGATCTACTTATAAAGGTAAAAATTGTGGTACTTTTGGGAAATTTGGAATACTTTCATTCAATGGAAACAAAATTATCACCACTTCCGGAGGAGGAGCTCTGGTTTGTCATACAGAGGAAGATAAACAAAAAGCGGTCTTTTTATCTACTCAGGCAAGAGATAATGCACCTCATTACCAACATACACATATAGGTTACAATTATCGCATGAGTAATATTGTAGCGGGAATAGGACGCGGACAGATGGAAGTTTTGGATAGTAGAATTCAATCCAGACGCGCAATGAATAGTTTTTATCAGCACATTTTTGCAGACATTGAAGGGGTTACAGTTTTTAAAGAACCTTCTGATGACTATTTTTCCAACCATTGGTTAAGTGCTATACTTATAGACGAAAAAATAACAGGCAAAAACAGAGAAGATTTACGTTTGGCACTATTGGATCATAATATTGAATCTCGTCCGTTATGGAAACCGATGCATTTGCAACCCGTTTTTAAAGACAGTCCTTATTATGGAAATAAAGTGGCTGAAAATCTTTTTGATAAAGGATTGTGTTTACCTTCGGGGTCTAACCTCACAACAGAAGATCAGAATAGAATTGCTGGAGTCATAAAAAACTTTTTTGCAAAATAAATAAACGGCCACTTTAAACAAGTGGCTTTTTTATTGTTTTATAGAATTATAAACAGAAAGTTCTTAACAATTCTCATGTCAAAGCATTTATAAGCAAATTTTTTCATTTATTTATAATAATTTAGCCCTCAAAAATCATCACTATGCAAATACTCGTTACAGGCGGATTAGGATTTATCGGTTCGCATACCGTAGTTGAATTAATAGAAAAGGGATATGAGCCTGTCATAATAGACAATTTATCTAACTCAAATATTGAAGTACTACAAAGAATAAAGAATATAGTAGGAGAGGTTAACATTCCTTTTGAACAAATAGATTTAAAAGATAAAAATGCGGTAAGGGATTTTTTCAAGAAATATACTGAAATAAAAGGTGTAATACACTTTGCGGCTTCAAAAGCAGTAGGAGAAAGTGTTCAGAATCCATTGATGTACTATGATAATAATCTTACGTCATTAATATATATACTGCAAAACATCAGTTCGAAAAAGAATATAAAGTTTATCTTTAGTTCCTCTTGTACTGTTTACGGGCAGGCAGAAAAAATGCCTATAACAGAAGATGCTCCAAGACAAAAAGCAACCTCACCTTATGGTAATACCAAGATAATAGCAGAAGACATCATCAATGAAACAACCATGGTTACAGATTTACAGGCAATCTTATTGCGATACTTCAATCCTGTTGGAGCACATCCTTCAGGAGAAATAGGGGAGCTGCCTTTAGGTGTGCCACAAAACCTTATACCTTTCATAACGCAAACTGCAGTTGGAATACGTAAAGAATTATCTGTCTTCGGTAATGATTATCCAACATCTGATGGAACTTGTATCAGAGATTATATCCATGTTATGGATTTAGCCGAAGCACATGTTGTTGCCTTAGAGAGGCTTATAAATGAAAACTCTTCTCAGAAAGTAGAAATTTTCAATGTGGGAACTGGAAAGGGAACTTCGGTTTTAGAAATAATTCAAACATTTGAAAAAATAACCGGACAAAAACTCAATTATAAATACGCACCAAGACGCGAAGGAGACACAACTATTGCTTATGCTGATACTACTAAAGTAAATGAAACTTTAGGATGGAAAGCAACCCGCACTTTAGAAGAAGCTTTATCCAGTGCCTGGAACTGGCAAGAAAACCAAAAACAGCATACTATATAGTGTGCTGTTTTTGGTTTGTATGGTTTATATTGTATAATAATATTCTTTGCGGACACGTATATATAATAAGAGGTAAAAAAATAAAAGCTGCTTTATTATGGATTTTTAAGCTAAAAAACGGATGGCTTCAGATTTATTTATTGAACTTTTGGATTTCAAAAAGTGGTTTTAAGCTTTTTTTGTTTGAAAAGAGTTGGGTTTAAAAAAGGGAATGCTGTTTTTTTTGAGGGTTTGAGTATTGTGAAAGAAAAAAAAGGATGTTGTAAAATTAAGGTTACCAGCATATTAAAATAAAGTTTAAAAAAGGTTTTAAAAAAATTAGGAAAGGATAAAAAAAGGGTAGTATATTTGCCCTCGCAATCCGCAAGAAGTTCTTTAAATATAAGTAAGCCTTAAAAAAAATAACAGAAATAAATTTTGTTAGAAATAAAAAAAGGTTGTAGCTTTGCAACCCCAATCAAATAGATAGGGATTGAGAAAGTTCTTAGAAAGTTACCGAATATTTTTTTTTAAAAAAAAACTTTAGAAAAAGTTTGGTGAAAAGAAAAAGAGTTTCTATTTTCGCACTCGCTTAGAAAAACAAGCGCAACAAGAGAAGACACGTTCATAGACATATTGGATTTACAGCATAAAAAGAGAGTAAGGAATTCGCAAGAATTGTTTTAACGCAACATCAAAAAATATTAAAAATTATACGATGAAGAGTTTGATCCTGGCTCAGGATGAACGCTAGCGGCAGGCCTAACACATGCAAGTCGAGGGGTAGAAGTCTTCGGACTTTGAGACCGGCGCACGGGTGCGTAACGCGTATGCAATCTACCTTGTACAGAGGGATAGCCCAGAGAAATTTGGATTAATACCTCATAGTATATTTGAATGGCATCATTTAGATATTAAAGTTCCAACGGTACAAGATGAGCATGCGTCCCATTAGTTAGTTGGTGTGGTAACGGCATACCAAGACGATGATGGGTAGGGGTCCTGAGAGGGAGATCCCCCACACTGGTACTGAGACACGGACCAGACTCCTACGGGAGGCAGCAGTGAGGAATATTGGTCAATGGAGGCAACTCTGAACCAGCCATGCCGCGTGCAGGATGACGGTCCTATGGATTGTAAGCTGCTTTTATACGGGAAGAAAACGAGTTACGTGTAACTAACTGACGGTACCGTAAGAATAAGGATCGGCTAACTCCGTGCCAGCAGCCGCGGTAATACGGAGGATCCAAGCGTTATCCGGAATCATTGGGTTTAAAGGGTCCGTAGGCGGTCTTATAAGTCAGTGGTGAAAGTTTTTAGCTTAACTAAAAAATTGCCATTGATACTGTTAGACTTGAATTACTTGGAAGTAACTAGAATATGTAGTGTAGCGGTGAAATGCTTAGATATTACATGGAATACCAATTGCGAAGGCAGGTTACTATGAGTTAATTGACGCTGATGGACGAAAGCGTGGGTAGCGAACAGGATTAGATACCCTGGTAGTCCACGCCGTAAACGATGGATACTAGTTGTTTGGCCGTAAGGTTGAGTGACTAAGCGAAAGTGATAAGTATCCCACCTGGGGAGTACGAACGCAAGTTTGAAACTCAAAGGAATTGACGGGGGCCCGCACAAGCGGTGGAGCATGTGGTTTAATTCGATGATACGCGAGGAACCTTACCAGGGCTTAAATGTAGTTTGACCGCTTTGGAAACAGAGCTTTCGCAAGACAGATTACAAGGTGCTGCATGGTTGTCGTCAGCTCGTGCCGTGAGGTGTCAGGTTAAGTCCTATAACGAGCGCAACCCCTGTTGTTAGTTGCCAGCGAGTAATGTCGGGAACTCTAGCAAGACTGCCAGTGTAAACTGAGAGGAAGGTGGGGATGACGTCAAATCATCACGGCCCTTACGTCCTGGGCCACACACGTGCTACAATGGCCGGTACAGAGAGCAGCCACCTAGCGATAGGGCGCGAATCTATAAAGCCGGTCACAGTTCGGATCGGAGTCTGCAACTCGACTCCGTGAAGCTGGAATCGCTAGTAATCGGATATCAGCCATGATCCGGTGAATACGTTCCCGGGCCTTGTACACACCGCCCGTCAAGCCATGGAAGCTGGGGGTACCTGAAGTCGGTGACCGCAAGGAGCTGCCTAGGGTAAAACTGGTAACTGGGGCTAAGTCGTAACAAGGTAGCCGTACCGGAAGGTGCGGCTGGAACACCTCCTTTCTAGAGATGGTTAAAACATTACTCTCGCTGTTAATTCAAAAAAAAAAGAAGTAAAAATTACAGAGTCTCGTAGCTCAGCTGGTTAGAGTACTACACTGATAATGTAGGGGTCGGCAGTTCGAGTCTGCCCGGGACTACAATTTTACTTAAAAAAAGGAAATTTTAGAAGATGAGTATGAATTACACATTCATTCAAAATTCAACATTCATAATTTAAAAGTTCAAAATTATAATGGGGGATTAGCTCAGCTGGCTAGAGCGCCTGCCTTGCACGCAGGAGGCCATCGGTTCGACTCCGATATTCTCCACTATTTCTGTTAGCTCAGAAAAACCGTTCATTGACATATTGGAAAACAAACAAAAGTAGAAAATATTTAAAAAATAAAGCACATTTAATATTTTTTCGAAAGAAAAGGTATTAGATATAGAGCACAATAAGCAAAATAAGGGCGTATGGGGGATGCCTAGGCTCTCAGAGGCGAAGAAGGACGTGATAAGCTGCGAAAAGCTGCGGGGATTTGCACACAAGAATTGATCCGCAGATATCCGAATGGGGCAACCCAATACATTGAAGATGTATTACTCCGATAGGAGGGCAAACCCGCTGAACTGAAACATCTAAGTAGGCGGAGGAGAAGAAAACAAAAGTGATTCCGTAAGTAGTGGCGAGCGAACGCGGATTAGCCCAAACCAATGTTGTTTCGGCAATATTGGGGTTGTAGGACCACGATATTTTATGCAAAGCGAATTAGAACAACCTGGAAAGGTTGACCGAAGAAGGTGATAGTCCTGTATAGGTAAGCGATGTAATAGATAGTGGTATCCTGAGTAGGTCGGGGCACGTGAAACCTTGATTGAATCTGGCGGGACCATCCGCTAAGGCTAAATACTCCTGAGAGACCGATAGTGAACCAGTACCGTGAGGGAAAGGTGAAAAGAACCGTGAATAACGGAGTGAAATAGATCCTGAAACCATACGCTTACAAGCGGTCGGAGCCCATTCGTTGGGTGACGGCGTGCCTTTTGCATAATGAGCCTACGAGTTACCGTTGCTGGCGAGGATAAGCACTTCAGGTGTGGATTCGAAGCGAAAGCGAGTCTTAATAGGGCGCTATAGTCAGTAATGGTAGACGCGAAACCGTGTGATCTACCCATGGGCAGGTTGAAGTTTGGGTAACACTAAATGGAGGACCGAACCGGTTGACGTTGAAAAGTCTTCGGATGACCTGTGGGTAGGGGTGAAAGGCCAATCAAACTCGGAAATAGCTCGTACTCCCCGAAATGCATTTAGGTGCAGCGCTGATAGAGTTTATTAGAGGTAGAGCTACTGATTGGATGCGGGGGATTCACCTCCTACCAATTCCTGACAAACTCCGAATGCTAATAAATGCTTATCAGCAGTGAGGGCATGGGTGCTAAGGTCCATGTCCGAGAGGGAAAGAACCCAGACCATCAGCTAAGGTCCCCAAATGTATGCTAAGTTGAAAAAACGCGGTTTGTCTGCACAGACAGCTAGGATGTTGGCTTGGAAGCAGCCATTCATTTAAAGAGTGCGTAACAGCTCACTAGTCGAGCGGACGAGCATGGATAATAATCGGGCATAAGCATACTACCGAAGCTATGGATTGTATATTTATATACAGTGGTAGGGGAGCATTCTAAACTGGGTAGAAGGTGATATGTGAGTATTGCTGGACTGTTTAGAAAAGAAAATGTAGGCATAAGTAACGATAATGCGGGCGAGAAACCCGCACACCGTAAGACTAAGGTTTCCTCAGCTATGCTAATCAGCTGAGGGTTAGTCGGGACCTAAGGCACACCCGAAGGGGGACGTCGATGGCCAACGGGTTAATATTCCCGTACTTCTTATAATTGTGATGGAGCGACGGAGTGATGAAAGTACCGCGAACTGACGGAATAGTTCGTTGAAGCACCTAACTATAGGTTTGATAGTCAAATGCGTCAGACTTGGTGAAATGCGATAGTACTCGGAGCCTTCGGGCAAAGAGATAGTGTACCTAAGGGCTTCCAAGAAAACCTTCTAAACATAGATTATAAGAACCCGTACCGTAAACCGACACAGGTAGTCGAGGAGAGTATCCTCAGGTGCTCGAGAGATTCATGGCTAAGGAACTAGGCAAAATAGACCTGTAACTTCGGGAGAAAGGTCGCCAGCAGCAATGCTGGCCGCAGTGAAAAGGTCCAGGCGACTGTTTATCAAAAACACAGGGCTCTGCCAAATCGTAAGATGAAGTATAGGGCCTGACACCTGCCCGGTGCTGGAAGGTTAAGAGGAGATGTTATCTTCGGAGAAGCATTGAATTGAAGCCCCAGTAAACGGCGGCCGTAACTATAACGGTCCTAAGGTAGCGAAATTCCTTGTCGGGTAAGTTCCGACCTGCACGAATGGTGTAACGATCTGGACACTGTCTCAGCCATGAGCTCGGTGAAATTGTAGTATCGGTGAAGATGCCGATTACCCGCAGTGGGACGAAAAGACCCTGTGCACCTTTACTATAGCTTAGTATTGTTCTTGGATAAGTGATGTGTAGGATAGGTGGGAGACTATGAAGTGGCGTCGCCAGGCGTTGTGGAGTCATTGTTGAAATACCACCCTTTGCTTATTTGAGATCTAACTCGACGTTGTTGAGGACATTGCTTGGTGGGTAGTTTGACTGGGGTGGTCGCCTCCAAAAGAGTAACGGAGGCTTCTAAAGGTTCCCTCAGCACGCTTGGTAACCGTGCGTAGAGTGCAATGGTATAAGGGAGCTTGACTGAGAGACATACAGGTCGATCAGGTACGAAAGTAGAGCATAGTGATCCGGTGGTTCCGTATGGAAGGGCCATCGCTCAAAGGATAAAAGGTACGCCGGGGATAACAGGCTGATCTCCCCCAAGAGCTCATATCGACGGGGGGGTTTGGCACCTCGATGTCGGCTCGTCACATCCTGGGGCTGGAGAAGGTCCCAAGGGTTGGGCTGTTCGCCCATTAAAGTGGCACGCGAGCTGGGTTCAGAACGTCGTGAGACAGTTCGGTCTCTATCTACTGTGGGCGTTAGAAATTTGAGTGGATCTGATTCTAGTACGAGAGGACCGAATTGGACAAACCGCTGGTGTATCTGTTGTTCCGCCAGGAGCATCGCAGAGTAGCTACGTTTGGAAGGGATAAGCGCTGAAAGCATATAAGCGCGAAACCCACCACAAGATGAGATTTCTTTAAAGGGTCGTGGAAGATGACCACGTTGATAGGCTACAGATGTAAAGGCAGTAATGTCATAGTCGAGTAGTACTAATAGCCCGTAAGCTTATGTGCTCTGGGAGTTGCTTTATAATATAAAAGTCTTTTGTTTTGAATTTCATATATGTTAACTTATAGTGACGCAAGTCATACCGATTTAAGGTGGTTATTGCATCGGGGCTCACCTCTTTCCATTCCGAACAGAGTAGTTAAGCCCGATAGCGCAGATGGTACTGCATTTTAATGTGGGAGAGTATGTCGCTGCCTTTCTTTTGAATCCTCAATCATAATCTGATTGAGGATTTTTTTTTGGAATTAAATAGACGAAATTTTTTATCGATAATAGAATTTAATTGATTTTTTTACACATCAACTCAATAAATATCTTTAAAAATTGGTCAGCCCAAAAGTTTATTTATCTTTGCTATAATCAAATAAATTGCTTTGAAAATTAGACTTAAAAAGATACTTAAATATGCAGGAATCGTTTTATTGTCAATAATCTTATTGGTTATTGGCTTAATAGTGAGTTTGAGATTTCCTGCTGTTCAGAATTTTGTAAAAGACAAATTAATCATCTATTTGCAGGATAAAATCAAGACAAAAGTCAGTCTTGAAAGTGTTTATATCGGCTTTCCCAATACCATTACCTTAAATGAACTTTATCTACAAGGACAACAGGTAGATACATTATTGTATGTTAGCTCACTGGATGTTGGGCTAAACCTTCCAAAATTACTAAACAACACGGCTGATTTGACTTCTGTCGATTTAGAAGGAGTACGGGCAAATGTCGTTAGAGATTCTTTAGGGAAGTTTAATTTTGATTATATTATTGATGCCTTCGCAACAAAGGACGAAGAAGAGAGTGAATCCAAACCTTTTATTATTTCCTTAGATAAGATAGCGATTAAAAAAATCGATGTTACTTTTATTGATGCACTATCCAGTAATGATATTCGTGTAAAATTCAATGAATTTAATACCCGTGTCAAAACGTTTGATCTTGATAAAAACAATTATGCAATCGATGATATTGCATTAGATGGTTTACGATTAAAATTAAAACAGGGCCTTGTAAAAGAAGTAGCTGAGAAGGTTGAGGAAAAGACAGATTCACTTGCTCAAAAAAATCCTTTCAGCATTGCTTTGAATACACTTGCTTTGACGGATATTATGATTGATTATGGAGACGACAATTCGAAAACCTATGCATCTATTGTATTTGATGAGCTAAGAACGAAAATTAAGAGCATTGATTTAGGAAAAAATGAATATGTTGTAGATAAGATTGCACTGAAAAATTCTACTATCAAAGCTTCTTTATTCTTACCCAGCGAAAAGAAAACAGAAGATGAGCAACAGAAAGCGAAGACAAACGGAAATCCTATAGCATTAAAATTGAATCAATTAAACTTAGAGGATATTGCTGTTGTATATGATAATACGGCTGAAAAGCCTTCAGATAAAGGAATTGATTTTAACCATCTTGATTTTAGTAAAATAGATGTCGATTTACGTGATTTTAGTTTCACAGATCAAAATATATCGGGCTCCTTAAAAAATACTTTTATAGCTGAGAAAAGTGGCTTACAGGTCAATAAATTACAAACAGATTTCAGTTATGGTAGTTCTGAAGCCTTTCTAAAAGACTTATATCTTGAAACTCCTAAAACAGTTATTCAGGATGAAGTTATTCTACAATATACTTCAATAGAACAACTAACTAATGATTTAGGAAATGTTGAAATACAGGCGAATCTGCAAAAAACAAAGATTGCATTTTCAGATATACTCATACTGGCACCTGATCTGAAAAATACACCTCCTTTCATTACAAACAGAGAAGCTGTTCTTTTATTAAATACCAGTGTGAATGGTAAAATTGATGATTTATTTATTGAGGAATTTCAACTTTCTGGTTTGGATAAAACAATAGTAAATCTTTCAGGACAGATAAAAAATGCCACTGATCCAGATAAGCTTTGGTTTGATCTAAATGTAAAACAATTAGAAACTTCCTCCAAAACAATTCAGTCTTTAGTACCAAAAGGGACAATTCCAAATACCATTCAAATACCATCCTTTTTATCTTTAAACGGAAAGGCAAAAGGAAGTGTAAATAACTTTGTAGCTGATTTAAATCTTAAAACTTCGGATGGAAATGCAAAGCTGAAAGCAGTATTAGATCAGAGAATAAAAGACAAAGAAAAATATGTTGTTGATGCTGTAATTCAGAATTTAAATGTAGGGAAAATCATTAAAAATGATTCATTGGGGCGGATTTCTGCCACTATAAAAGCGAATGGCACCAGCTTCAATCCTGAGAAAGCCCAGACAAAAGTAAACGGTTATATCAGTTCAGCAGAATTCAATTCTTATACCTATAAAGACATTGCACTCGATGCAAAAATAAACCAGGGTAATTTTGAGGCAACTATAGTCTCAAAAGATGAAAATGCTAAAATCGATTTATTGGCATCAGGATATTATTCAAAAGATAATCCAAGCATAAAAATAGACGGAACTGTTGAGAAATTAGATTTGTATAAACTTAGACTGTATCAAAAACCATTTGCCATAGCTGGAAAAATTAATGGTGATTTTTCTAATCTGTCACCTGATGCACTGAATGGAAATCTTTATTTGCAGGATTTTGCTTTATCTGACGGTAAAGAAATCTATCCGTTATCAGAAATAAAATTAGAAGCAGTATCCAATGAAAATGAAAATAGAATCAGTTTACACTCCCAAATTGCCGATGCAGAATTGACAGGAAGGTACAAACTCACTCAGATTTTAGGATCTGTTCAACAAACGATAGATCAGTATTATCATTTCATGTCAGAAAAAGATAAGGTCGCAGAAATTGAGCCTAATCAATATTTCGACTTTAATGTAAAAATAAAGAACGATGATTTAATTCAAAAATTTGTTCCTGATTTAAAAGAATTTCAGACCATAACACTCGATGGTAGTTATCAGGCAGATGCACGTAAGCTTATAATAAACGGAAGTATTCCTCAACTGACTTACGGAACAATAAAAGTGGATAGTGTAGCGCTTAATATTGCCAATAATGATGCTGCTTTACAATACGGGTTGAGTGTGTATTCTATTGAAAATGAAAATATGGCAGTAGATCGTTTAGGACTTACCGGAGCAGTTTCTGATAATAAAATCACCTATGACCTGAGACTTTTGGATCAGGAAGATAATGTTCAGTATGGAATTGCAGGTAATGTAGAGTCAATAAATGACGTCACTAAAATTGCACTGAATCAAAACGGATTAAAGTTAAATTATGAAGATTGGAATGTAAATCCGGATAATAATATTCAAATAAGCGATGCAGGTATTCTTGCCCATCAATTCTTTATTCAAAATGCAAACAGCCAGCTTGGTATTCAGTCTGAGAACGAAATACCTAATAGTCCATTAAATATTACAATAAAAGGATTTGAAATAGAAACCATTACAGAAATTATTAAGAAAGACTCACTTTTGGCTCAAGGTACAATAGATGGAACTGTGCAGCTTAGAGACTTGAAAAATAATATGACATTTACTTCAGATATTAATGTAAATGAATTGAAGGTTTATGGAAGTGAAATAGGAAATCTGGCTGTTAAAGTAGATAATAATCAACAGGAAGTTTTAAACGCTGATGTAACATTGACAGGTTTTGAAAATGACCTGAAAGTAGCTGGAAACTACAACATACAGCAAAAACAATTTGATCTATCGGTGAATATCAATAAACTACAGATGAAAAGTGTTCAGGGATTTTCAATGAAAGCTATTGATAATGCTGTAGGATACATTTCCGGAGCTTTGAAAGTAACTGGTACAGCTGATGATCCGAGTATTTTGGGAGATGTTAAGTTCAATGGAGTAGGAATGGATATTGCCTCTTTAAACACTACTTTTAAGAACATAGATGATACTATTGCTTTTACTTCCGAAGGAATACAGTTCAGAAGATTCAAGATAGATGATGCAGACGGCAATTCGTTAACAATAAACGGTAAAATTCTAACTAAAACGTATCGCGATTTTGCATTTGGACTCAATGTCAATGCAAGCGACTTTAAAGTTGTAAATTCTACCAAGAAAGAAAACAACATTATGTATGGTATAATGGCTATTGATGCCAATCTTAACATTCGAGGAAATCTGGATCTGCCAAAAGTTGACGGACAGTTGACAGTTAGCGATAAAACTGATTTTACTTTTGTATTACCTCAGTCGAGTCCGGCATTACAGGATCGGGAAGGAATCGTAGAATTCATTGATCAGGATCAGATTGCTTTACAAGGTACGCTTGAACCTGAAAAAGAAATATCTGAGGCAACAGTTAAAGGACTCGATGTATCTGTCAATATTGAAGTTAAAAAAGAAGCCAAGCTTTCTGTAGTAATTGATAAGTCTAACGGAGATTTTGTTAAGTTACAGGGAGAAGCTGAATTAACTGGTGGAGTAGATCCTTCAGGTAAAATAACTTTAGTCGGAAGATATGAAGTAAACAAAGGAAGTTACGAAATGTCTGTAAACTTGCTTAAGAGAAAATTTGATATTAAAGAAGGCAGCAGCATTACCTGGACAGGAGAACCAACAAAAGCGGATACAGATATAACGGCAGTCTATAAAACCAATACGGCGCCTTTAGATCTGGTACAACAACAGTTATCAAGAGATGATAATCCTGCAGAATACAATATGTATAAGCAACGTATTCCTTTTGAAACACTTCTTATGATGAAAGGAGAATTATTAAAGCCTGAAATCACTTTTGATATCACTGTGGATGAAGATAATGCTTCTGTTTCAAGTGAAGTCATCAGTGTAGTGAAAACTAAACTGGATCAGTTGCGTACAGAAGAGTCTGAAATGAATAAACAGGTATTTGCTTTATTGTTATTAAACCGGTTTATAGGAGAAAATCCTTTTGAGAGTAGTGCAGGGATGTCAGCTGAATCTATGGCTCGTCAGAGTGTTAGTAAAATACTATCTCAACAACTCAATAATCTCGCTTCTGATCTCATTGCCGGTGTAGAATTAAATTTCGATCTGGAATCCACTGAAGACTATTCTACCGGAGAGCAAAATACAAGAACAGATTTAAATGTTGGGTTGTCTAAAAAACTGTTAAACGATCGCTTGAAAGTTAATATCGGAAGCAATTTCGGACTTGAAGGTGAACAGAGACAAAATGAGCAAATGACCAATATTGCAGGTGATATTTCTTTGGATTATATGCTCTCTAAAGATGGAAGATATACCTTAAGAGCGTATCGTAAAAATGAATATCAGGTAGCTTTACAAGGACAGATTATCGAAACCGGTGTTGGCTTCATCATCACAATAGATTATAATGAATTCAGAGAAATCTATAGAAAAAACAAACGTAATCAACAACAGAGACGTAACGCAAAAAAACAACAAAATCAATATGAAAAGACCTCTAAATAAACTTCTTTTATTTATTGCCTTTGCTTTTTTAGTGTCCTGTAGCAATACAAAATATTTAAAAAAAGGTGAGTTACTTTATGTAGGTGCTAAAATTAACCTTCAGAGAGACTCACTATCCAAAAAACAGGCAAACCTTTTAGAGACAAATCTGAAAGAGCAACTGATGCCCAAACCAAACAAATCATTTTTAGGTTTACGTCCAAAATTGTATTTCTATAATATCACATCAGAGCCCAAAAAGGAGAAAGGATTCAAATATTGGTTAAAATACAAAGTTGGTGAAAAGCCAGTACTTTTAAGCGATGTTGATATTGACTTTAATCGCAAGATTATTGAAAACTATTCTGAAAATCTTGGATATTTCAATGTCTCTACGAGCTATGATACAGTTACGAAAAATAAAAAGACTAAAGTAATTTATAATGTCAAGCCACGTCAACAATATCTTATTGAAAAAGTAACGTTTCAAAAAGACAGTACGTTGATCAATAGCGAAATACAAAAAATAGCAGCAAAATCATTGCTCAAAGTCGGAGCTCCATTTAATCTGAATGTAATTAAAGCGGAACGTGAGCGTATAGACAGCTACCTGAAAGAAAATGGATTTTACTATTTTCATCCTGATAATATAATAGTACAGGCAGATAGTACCGTCAATAATCATAAAGTTGATCTGATTGTAAAATTAAAAGAATCAACACCTGCAATGGCAACTAAACAGTTTACAATCGATAAAATTGTAGTGATACCAGATTATAATCTGCGTAATTTAGGAAGAAGGAGCCGTGTTGTTTCACAGACACCCATTGATTCCCTAACACCTTACAAAGGTATTTATATCATTGATCGAGAAGAAAAGTTCAAGCCACAGATTTATGACCGTACACTCTATTTTAAGAAAGGAGATTTATATAATCGTACTGATCATAATCTGTCTCTCAACCGTTTAATCAATTTGGGAACCTTTAAGTTCGTCAAAAATCAATTTGTTATTTCAGATTCCCTTAATAACAAATTTGATGTATATTATATGTTGACTCCCAATGAATTTAAATCATTGCGTTTAGAAACATTGGGTAAAACGAATTCTGCAAGTTATGCGGGTGGAGAGGTTAATTTCAACTGGCGCCACCGTAATTTCTTAAAAGGAGCTGAGTTATTTACTGCCTCATTATACGGAGCAATGGATTATCAGGTTGGAGGTCGTGGTAACGGAAATAACATTTATCGTGTCGGATCAAAATTCAGTTTGGCATTCCCAAGGATTATTGCACCGTTTAAGTTTACTTCATCCAGTGCTTTTGTACCTCGGACTAAAATTGGTTTGGGGTATGAATACCAAAGCCGTACGCAACTATATACATTACATAACTTCAATGCATCATTTGGATATCTCTGGAAAGAAGATGTCAAAAAAGAACATGAATTAAATGTACTCGAAGTCACTTATGTTTTTCCTGAAAAGATAACGGATAAATACAAAGAGCAGATGGCAGATAATCCTTCATTGGCAAGAATCGTTGAAAAACAGCTGATTTTCGGACCAACCTATTCGTATACATTTACCAATACAATGCTACCGCTCAAACATACCGTTTATTATAAAGGACAGCTTGATTTGTCTGCCAATCTTACAGGACTTATTTCAGGAGCAAATTATGAAAAAGGACAGCAAAAAGAAATTTTAGGAGTAGCATACAGTCAATATGTAAAAACAGAACATGATATAAGATACTATTTAAAACTAAATGAAAAAAGTCAGTTTGCTGCCCGCTTTATAGCCGGATATGCACTTCCGTATGGAAATTCAGAGTACATGCCTTTCTCAAAACAGTTTTTTGTTGGAGGAAGTAACAGTATTCGTGCTTTCAGAGCTCGTACATTAGGTCCCGGTAGTTATGATCCAAGAACCCAGACAAGCTCTTTCTTAATGGATCAGGCCGGAGATATCAAATTAGAGTTCAATGCTGAATACAGAGCTAACCTGTTCAGCTTCTTAAACGCAGCACTATTTGTTGATGCCGGGAATGTTTGGTTGATGAGAGATGATCCTACTAAACCGGGAGGGAAATTTTCTAATGAATTTTTGAGTGAAGTAGCTGTAGGGGTAGGAGCTGGTCTACGATTTGATTTTTCAATATTGGTCTTACGGACAGATCTTTCCATTCCTGTACGGGTACCTTATTATGAAAAAAATGATCGTTGGCGTTTTGATCATATAGAATTTGGTGACAGAGCATGGAGAAAAGATAATTTAATCTTGAATATTGCCATTGGCTATCCGTTTTAGAATAGGAATAAATTATTACCTTTATACTTTTAATTATAATTATTACCTTTAGTAGACATTGCCTAATTTATAAAAACACTACTTGAATGAGCCAGAGAATATTAGTAATTGATGATGATGTATCATTCTGCATGATGTTGAAAACATTCTTAACCAAAAAAGGTTTCGAAGTGAGTAGCGCATTTACTTTTAAAGAAGCAGAGCAACTAATACTAAATCAATCTTTTGATTTAGTCCTTACCGATGTAAGGTTACCGGATGATGATGGGGTATCAGTACTAAAATTTATCAGGGATACAAACAAAACCACACAGGTTATTTTGATGACGGGATATACTGATATAAAAACCGCTGTCAGTGTAATGAAATTAGGCGCCTTTGATTATGTTTCAAAGCCGATAAATTCTGAGGAAATTTTATTGACCATTCATCAGGCATTAAAGAAAAAAGCAAATTATTCAATTGTAGAGTCGGATAATGGTGATGGAGAAAAAAGCCGGAAAAAATCGGGAGATGAAGATAATAACTATCATCTTTCAGTTATAAAAGGCAAGAGTGAAAAATCATTAGAATTGCATAATTTTATCGATGTGGTAGCTCCGACGAATATCTCTGTTTTGATCATCGGAGATAGTGGAACAGGAAAAGAAAATGTTGCCTATTCTATTCATGAACAAAGCAAACGATCAGATAAACCATACATAGCGGTTGACTGTGGCGCCATACCAAAAGATTTAGCTGCAAGCGAATTTTTTGGTCACATTAAAGGATCTTTTACCGGGGCAACTACAGACAAGACTGGTCATTTTGAAGCAGCTAACGGTGGTACTATATTTTTAGATGAAGTAGGGAATCTCTCATACGAAGTACAGGTACAATTACTACGCGCCTTACAGGAGCGAAAAGTAAAGCCAGTAGGAAGCAGTAAAGAAATAGATGTTGATATACGCGTAATTGCAGCTACAAATGAAGATCTTCAAAAGGCAGTAAGAGAAGGTAATTTCAGAGAAGATCTTTACCATCGTTTGAATGAATTTTCTATTAAAACACCACGACTTTCTGAAAGAGGAGATGATATCCTATTATTTGCCGATTTCTTTTTAAAACAGTCAAATACGGATCTTGAAAAACAGATTTTGGATTTTTCTGAAGAAGTAAAAGAAATTTTTCTGAGATACGATTGGCCGGGAAATCTGAGAGAGATGCGGAACATTATTAAGAGAGCAGTATTACTGACTCAGACGGACATTATCCAAAAAAACGTATTGCCGTGTGAAGTAATCGAACACGAAAATTATTCATCTGATGAAATTATTCATAAGAGAGATGAAGATGATTTAAAATTGTTTTCTTCTAAAAATGAAGAGAATACCATCAGGGTAGCTTTAGAAAAAGCAAAATATAACAAGACAAAAGCAGCCCAGATTTTAGGAATAGATCGCAAAACCTTATATAATAAAATAAAACTATATGAAATCGAGCTTTAAAAAAGCTCGATTTTTTTTAGTTCTTCTATAATTTTCTGAATCTTACCAACTGCTGTTACAACATCTTCTTTTAATTCTTCTGCATTACCATTATATTCATAACGTTCAAGTTTTTCCAGATCAGCAATAACCATATCAGCACTTAACTGTCGAAACATTGGTAACATTCTGTGTGTGATCTCCGCTATTTTTTTTCGATCATTTATCCCAACAGATGCTGATAATTCGTCACAGTTTTTTATGGAAGAGTCAATAAAAACATTTAATATATCCTGTGTAGCATCCAAATCATCCTGGGTAAAACTCAATAATTGTTCTAAGTCAAAATATTCATTTTTTATCTGCATTTTGCTTGTAGGATTAACAGGCTTTTGTTCTCTGTTTATTTCTAACAGCCTGTGTATCGTATTCATTAATATAGGAATATTAATTGGTTTTTGCAGCAACGCATTGAATCCTAATTTAGAAATTTCATTTTCATCCAAATCAATCTTTCCTGTAAATGCAATAACAGGTGTGTTTTTATATTCGGGATTTGAACGTATTGCCTGAATGATTTTATATCCGCTGTAATTAGGCATTTGAATATCTGTAATGATTAAATTATATTTATTTTCATTTAAATATTCTTCAATCAGTTCTCCTTTTTTAAGTGTGGTAATCAGATTCACTTTGTCTTTGATCACTTCATTCATAAGTCGTAATTGCAACATATCGTCATCTACCACTAAAATGTTTTTATGGATAAGTTTTTTTTCATTATCAAAGACGATATCCATATTTTTAAACTGATTATTTTCTCCTTTCTCTACAGGTATTCTAATCGTAAAGATTGATCCTTTGTCCAGACGGCTTTCAAATGTTAATTCTCCTTTCAGTAATTTGATAAGTCTTTTTGAAATATTGAGTCCAAGACCGGTTCCTCCATATACTTTTTCAATATCACCATGTGCCTGTTTAAATTCCATAAAGATATCTTTATGGTACTTTTCATCAATTCCAATACCTGTATCGGTTATTTTTAAAACAGCTTCATTACCATTAAGTACAGCTTCCAATGTTACGCTTCCTTTATCTGTAAATTTAATTCCGTTGGAAAGAATATTTGTAAGAATCTGTTTGATACGATATGGGTCTGAAAAAAAATAGTCATCCAGTTTCGGATCTACGTTGGCAATAAGTTCAATTCCTTTTTTATCAGCATCATTTTTTAATGGAGTTGTAATGCTCAATAACAATTCATTAAAATTAAAAGACTCTTTCTTTAAGACCATTTTATTGTATTCCAGCTTAGAGAAATCTACCAGATCATTTACCAGATTACGGATGTACTGACTGGAATAATTAATATTTTTAATATATTCTTTTTGTGTTTTAGTCTTTAATGTCTCATCTAATAATTCAGAAAATCCTATTAATGAATTAAGCGGAGAATTGATATCATGTGTAACAGAAGCCAGAAAATATGATTTTTGTTCCATAAGATTTTGTAAATCCTTATTTAACCGTTCCAATTGTTTCTTATAAGCACGGCTTTTGTTAAGATCTCTTAGTACTACACCTCCTAAAATAATTACCATTAAAAAGCCAATACCGCCAATCCATGCCAGATTTATAGCTGTTTTATCAATGATCTCATTAGAAAAGTTTATTCTGGAATAGGAGTTTTCCAATACACTTTTCTCCACTTCAATCATAAGACTTTTTATTTTTTCTGAGATATGGCGGTTTTCATTTATCAGTTGTTCCTCTTTCTGATAAAACTCTTTCGCCAGTTTATTTTCACTGTCAATAGCCTGAGAAAAAATATTTTCAGTCATTTTTGCCAGACTGTCTCGTTTACTCTGGTGAATCTTATTCAGTTGTTGCTGTTGTCTCAACTGACGTTCTCTGTCTTCTTTTTCTTTCTTCTCAGAATCGACTACATTTCGGATTCTTTTCCAGAAACCTTCCTTACTTTCCGAAGTAGAATCTTTCGATACATTTACAGCTATATTTTCAATATCATCTTTTGCGGCTCTTACCTTTTTAAACGCTTCATCAAAATATTGTGAATTCATGAATTTCTTTCTGGCCGCAACAATTTCATCAAAACTTTTTTCCTTTTCTCTGATAAGAGACTGAATGGTATCGAGTTTTAAAATCATCTCATCATCCGTAACATTAGTCTTAAAATTGACAATTTGACTTTGTATGGTGTCTACCAATTGATGATATTTCTGAATGTCTTTTTTATCTGTAGAAATCATTGCTACCCTGCCGGATGAATCAGCAGTATAAATATTGGTAATGATACTTCCGAGATTGAGTACTTTATTGTTTTCACTTATTAACTCTTCTTTCGGTTCATTCATGACCTTTACTTCATTGAAAATATACCAGACCGAAAGAATAGCGGTGATACCCAGTATCAGATATCCCAGTGTTAGTTTGAGTTTGATTGCTTTATCGTTATTCATAGCTTTAATAAAAGGAGATGAAAGATATAAAAAAAGTCTGACGTAAGGTCAGACTTTAATTTTATAATAAGTCAATATTATTTAGAGATACCTCTGGAAATAACCACTTTCTGAATTTCTGAAGTACCTTCATAAATTTGAGTAATTTTAGCATCACGCATCATACGTTCAACATGGTATTCTCTTACATACCCGTTACCACCATGAATTTGTACCGCTTCAATCGTTGTATCCATAGCTGTTTGGGAAGAGAATAATTTTGCCATAGCACCAGAAATAGAAATATCTTCTCCGTTATCTTTTTCAGCAGCTGCTTTGAAACACAACATACGGGCAGCAGAAATTTGCGTTGCCATATCCGCCAGTTTAAAAGCTATTGCCTGATGATTGATGATTTCTGTTTTAAATGCTTTACGTTCTTTCGCATATTTTAATGACAATTCATAAGCTCCCTGAGCAATTCCTAATGCCTGTGAAGCAATACCGATACGACCACCGTTCAATACATTCATAGCAAAAGCAAAACCAAAGCCATCTTCACCAATTCTATTCTCTTTAGGTACTTTTACATCTGTAAACATTAAAGAGTGTGTATCAGATCCTCTGATCCCCATTTTTTGTTCTTTCGCGCCGATTTCAAAACCTTCCCATCCTTTTTCAACAATAAAAGCATTGATTCCTTTATGTCCTTTTTCAGGATGTGTATGTGCAATTACAATATATGTTGAAGCTGTTGATCCGTTTGTAATCCAGTTCTTCGTTCCGTTCAACAGATAATAATCACCTTTGTCAATTGCTGTTGTTTTTTGTGAAGTAGCATCCGAACCTGCTTCCGGTTCAGATAAACAAAAAGCTCCGATTACCTGACCTGATGCAAGTGGAGTCAGATATTTTTGCTTTTGCTCTTCATTACAATATTTTTCTAAACCGGCACAAACCAGAGAATTGTTTACAGACATTACCACAGCAGCGGAAGCATCAACTTTTGCAATTTCTTCCATTGCTAAAACATAAGAAACGCTGTCTAATCCGGAACCACCGTATTTAGGGTCTACCATCATTCCTAAAAAACCTAATTCTCCCATTTTTTTCACTGCATCTGCAGGAAATTTGGAATGTTCATCTCTTTCGATTACACCTGGTAATAATTCAGTTTGAGCAAAGTCTCTAGCTGCCTGCTGAATCATTAATTGCTCTTCGGTTAATTTAAAATTCATTATGTATATATTGTTTTTTTTCTAACAAAATTTGCTTTATATAATTAAAGCTTCCAAAGATACCTTTATTTTAAGAAATATTCAAAATATATAAGTAAATTTAGCGTATGAAAAGTGAAAAATACACGGTAATAGGCGTCATGTCTGGTACTTCTCTCGATGGAATAGATATAGCTGAAATAGTATTTACGGTGAAGGATGATACATGGAAATTTAATCTTTTAAATGTAGAGACCATTCCGTATTCAGATGCTTGGTTTGATAGACTAAAATGGGCAGCATTAAAAACGGAACAGGAAATAGACGAGCTCAACCAATCGTATACAAAACTTCTGGGTACTGTAATTCTTGATTTTATACAGAAAAATAAATGTGAGCCAGATCTCGTGGCATCACATGGACATACTATACTGCATCAGCCTCAAAGAGGACTGACTTTACAGATAGGAAATCTTCCTTTGCTAAAAGAGACCCTCGGTTTACCTGTTGTTTGCGATTTCAGAGTACAGGATGTAGCTATGGGTGGGCAAGGAGCTCCTTTGGTTCCTATAGGTGATAAAATACTTTTTTCAAAGTATGATTACTGTATCAATCTTGGTGGATTTTCGAATATATCTTTTGACTTAAACAACAGAAGGCTTGCTTATGATATTTGTCCGGTCAATACTGTATTGAATCACTATGCCAATAAAGCAGGCGCAGACTATGATGATAAAGGAAATTGTGCAAGAAGCGGAAAAATAAATACCTCATTGTTACAAAAGCTAAACGCAAATGTTTTTTTTACAAAAGAAGCGCCTAAATCATTGGGAATCGAATTTGTGTTTAAAGAAGTAATACCATTGATCGATGCTTTTGATTGTACAATCGCTGATATTTTGGCAACCTATGTAGAGCACATTGCTTTTCAGATATCTGAAAACATAATAATAAAAGGGAGTACTGTCTTACTCACAGGAGGAGGAGCCTTTAACGATTTTCTTATAGAACGTTTGCAACATTACCTTCCGGGGCATAAGTTGGTGATTCCGGAACCAAAGACAATTAACTTTAAAGAAGCTTTAATATTTGGTTTATTAGGGATTTTAAAATATGAAAATCAAATAAATGTACTTTCAAGTGTAACAGGCGCATCACAAGATCACAGTTCAGGTGTTGTATTATAATTATTTCTTTTTTTGTCTCTTTAATAAATGGTAAATATGAAGTTTACCTTTATATTTGCGTTTATCAAAAGTAAACTAAAAATAATTTTTGTTAATGAAAGATTTATTAAAAAAATTTGAAAATAAAACTCCGGAAGTTGTTTTCCATTGGAGTGATTCAGAAACGGAAGCTGAAGGTTGGGCAGTTATTAATTCATTACGCGGAGGAGCTGCCGGAGGTGGTACCCGTATGAGAAAAGGATTGGATATGAATGAAGTACTTTCACTGGCTAAAACTATGGAAGTGAAATTTTCTGTAGCCGGTCCGCCAATCGGAGGTGCTAAATCTGGAATTAATTTTGATCCGAATGACCCACGTAAAAAAGGCGTGTTAGAGCGTTGGTACAAAGCAGTTTTTCCTTTGCTGAAAAACTATTACGGTACAGGTGGTGATTTAAACGTAGATGAAATTCACGAAGTAATACCGATGACAGAAGCTTGTGGTTTATGGCATCCTCAGGAAGGTGTGTTCAACGGACACTTTAAACCAACAGAAGCACAAAAAATTCAGGGCGTTGGTCAATTGCGTCAGGGAGTTGTAAAACAGGTAGAAGATGCTAAATATACACCATCGGTTGATAAAAAATATATGGTAGCTGACCTTATTACAGGTTATGGTGTGGCATATGCTGTAAAACATTATTACGATATTTTCGGAGGATCAGTAAAAGATAAAAAAGTAATCATTCAGGGATTTGGAAATGTAGGAGCTGCGGCGGCATACTATTTTGCTGAAATGGGCGCTAAAATCATTGGTATAATTGACCGTGATGGAGGAGTAATCAATGAAAACGGATATAGCTTTGACGAAGTGAAAAACTTCTATTTAAATAAAAAAGGAAACACATTAGTTGCGTCTGATATGATTCCTTTTGATCAAATTAATACAAGAATCTGGTCCGTTGGGGCTGATGTATTTGCTCCGTGTGCCGCTTCAAGACTTGTAACACAAGATCAGGTAGATCAAATGATAGCATCAGGATTAGAAGTAATTTCTTGTGGTGCCAATGTGCCTTTTGCAGATAAGGAAATCTTTTTCGGACCAATTATGGAACATGTAGATAGTAAAGTAAGTCTGATCCCTGATTTTATATCAAACTGTGGTATGGCTCGCGTATTTGCTTACTTAATGCAACCTAATGCAGTGTTGGAAGATGCGGCTATTTTTGATGATGCGTCGAATACGATAAAACAAGCATTGGAAAATGTACATAAATTAAATAAAGAAAAGAAAAATATATCAGCTGCAGCATTTGAAATAGCTTTAAAACAGTTGGTATAATTTTTGTGTTATCATATTAAATAAATAGACTTCAATGACCCTTAATTTTTCCAAGGAAGAAAAAAAATCAGTTCTGTTCACTACAATTATTTGTGCTGTACTGGTTTTACTATTGTTTTTTATACGTTTTATAGAAACAACTTCTTTAGATCAGCTTGCTGGTGGCGGTGGCGGTGGCGTAGAAATCAACTTTGGTGACAGTGAATTTGGTGCCGGAGAAGATTATACAAGCCAGGTTCTGAATGTTACGGATGTTCAGAAAAATAGAACACCCCCTCCTAATAATGCTGATGAGGAAAATATTTTAGCTCAGGAAAATACAACTGCAACAGATGTAACTGTGCTAAAAAAGGAAAAAGAGAAAGAAAAGGAAAAAAAGAACAATACTTCTGAAGTTCGAAAAAACAATAATCAGAATAAAGTTTCCAATACGACTAATGATGCCTTGGCTAACTTTATGAAAGGCAATAACAAAGGTGGTGATGGTGATGATCAGACTGCCGGAAACAAAGGTAGAAAAGACGGATCGCTTTCTTCTAATAATTATTATGGAGATGGTGGATCCGGTGGTGGTACCGGAGGAGGACATGGGACTGGTAACGGAACAGGAATAGGTGCCGGATCTGGTTCTGGTACAGGAGGCGGAAGAGGCTACTCTCTGTCTGGCAGAAAAGCTCTTGTAAAACCATTACCAAAAGATGGGTGTAATGAAGCAGGTACAGTTGTAGTAGAAGTTTCAGTAGATCGTTCTGGTAATGTCATATCGGCTACACCGGGAATACGGGGTACAACCAATAACAGTAGTTGTTTGTTACAGCGTGCAAAAGCCGCTGCTTTAGCAACCAAATGGGAATCCAGTACTACTGCTCCCTCAAAACAAGTGGGAAGTATTGTTTATGAATTCCAGTTAAGATAAAATATTACCTTTTTAGAAGTATATAAAATAAAAGAGATTCACATTAGTTGAATCTCTTTATTTTTTAAGAAAGTTTCGTTTGCTGTAAAATAAAATGTGATAGTAAATATGATTTTCAATATCTTCTTCTGGTATCCCGGTACGTAACATTTTTTTATATAATTTGGTATAGTCTTCTGAATAACGGAAACGCTCCCACTGGTAATCTTTAAAACGTTTGTATTGTTTGTACGTGAAATTATTTGTTCTTATGATAGTGCCACGTTCTATTTCAAAAATATAATAATTGTTAAAAACAGGGTTTAGAGTGTCAGCAGGTGATGTAATAATCGGATCTCCAAGCCCGACATCATACAGACCATTTACCCAATACATTTTCATCGTTTTGTTGTCCTGAAAAACAGTATTAGTATTACTTACGAGTTGTTTATAATCACCATCAACGGGTATTTTTATATCCTTTAAATAAAGTACCTGATCTTTTATCTCATATTCAGCAATATAACCTCTTGAAATAATGGTAGAATCTTTATTGATCACAGGCCTTTTTTCGGGATAGTGATTAAAATAAACTTCTAAATGATGGTAGCGGTAATCGTAAGTAATACCATCAATAATGATTTTATCAGGGTGGTAATTTTGAGCAGTAAGAAATTGAACTGTGAATAGTAATAATAAATAAAGATGTTTCATGTAAGGCATCATGTTATATAAGCACAGCAAATATAGAAGATAAATGTCATTCTTTAAAATAGGAATTCAGTAAACATGTATCCAAAAAAATACCGGCAGAAATGCCGGTATTTTTATATAGGATCATTTTTTATATATCGTCAAAACTAATATCCGTAAAGCTGTTTTTATTTTCTACAGCCGCATATTCGTTTTTAAAATCTTTCTGATGTCTTTCAGAAATTACTTCTTCTCCTTTTTGATCTAAAACAAAATCAGTCATTTCGTTTAAGATTTCTTTAAAAGAAGTAAAATCTTCTTTATAAAGATATATTTTATGCTTTTTGAAATGGAAAGAACCGTCTTCTTCTGTAAATTTTTTACTTTCTGTGATTGTGATATAATAATCATCAGCTTTTGTTGATCTTACGTCGAAAAAGTAAGTTCTTCTTCCGGCACGTAATACTTTCGAAAAGATTTCTTCTTTTTCTAATAGTTCATTTTCTCTCATAATCCTTCTTGTCAGATAATTTATACTGCATCCAAAAGTCTTAAAAAAAAATCAAAAAAACAAGACTAATTCAATTCTTTTTCGGCAAGCTGTTTAAAAAACAAATCTTTGTAGTAACCATCTAAGGTTATTAAGTCCTGATGAGTTCCTTGTTCTACTATTTTTCCATCATCAAGGATCAGAATATAATCGGCATTTTTGGCTGATGAAACCCTATGAGTTACAATGATTGTCGTTTTATTTTCTGCCACTTGTTTTAAATTATTTAAAATGCGTTCTTCTGTTTCAGTGTCAACAGCAGATAAACAATCGTCAAGCAATAATATCGGAGCATCCTTTATCAAGGCACGTGCAATGGATACGCGTTGTTTTTGTCCACCGGATAATGTTAGTCCTCGTTCTCCCAAAACGGTATCATATCCTTTTTCAAAAGTGATAATATTTCGGTGTACATCTGCTAACTTCGCATAGTGTATGATATCTTCATCAGTTGCTTCTTCATTTCCAAATCGGATATTATTTTTTATAGAATCAGAAAACAGAAAAGCATCCTGAGGCACCATTGCTATATGATTTCTTAAATCAAATAAGTTAACCTCCTTTATTGGTTTATTATCGATATATATATCACCCGAAGTAACGTCATGAAGGCGAACAATCAAATTCAGTAAACTTGATTTACCCGATCCTGTTTTTCCTAATATAGCCAGAGTTTTTCCTTTGTCTAAATTAAAGCTGATATTTTTAAGAGCATGTATACCTGTATCTTCGTATATAAAATTCACTTTTTCAAAGCGGATATTTCCTTCAATAGTAGTTCGCTGAGGTTGCAGATTGCTTATAGAAGGTACTTCATTCAGAAACTCGTTAATTCTCTTTTGTGAAGAATCAGCTTCCTGAATCATTGTAGAAACCCATCCTAATGAAGCTATAGGCCATGTAAGCATATTAATATATAAGATAAACTGAGCAATAACCCCTATGTTTTCTATTGTTCCGCTGATGAACATCTGAGCTCCAATATAGATAATAATAATGTTACACAGACCGATAAGAAAAATCATCAAAGGACCTATTAAAGCACTTGATACAGCAAGCTTCATATAGATTTTTCTACTGTCATCTGTGAGTTCCGTGTATTCCTTATTCTTATATTTTTCAAGAGCATAGGCTTTAATAACTCGGATTCCGGAAAACATTTCCTGAGAAAAAGATGATAATCTCGAGAGATTCTGTTGATATAAGAAGCTGCGCTGATTGATCTGCTTACTTAACACAAACATAAAATAGGCCAGCAGCGGTACCGGAATCAGAGAATACCAGGTAAGCTTTGGAGATATAATATACATCTGTACAATAACCACAGTCATCCGTATAATGGTATTGATAGAGTACATGACTGCTGGTCCAACGTATTGTCTTACTTTGCTGACATCTTCAGATATCCGGCTCATCAAATCTCCGGTTCGGTTTCTTTTATAAAAATCCAAAGAAAGGCGTTCGTAATGTTGGAAAATCTCATTCTTTAAGTCAAATTCTACATGACGTGACATCACTATAATGGTCTGGCGCATTAAAAAAGTCAGAAAACCTGCTATAAGTGTCGTTGCAATAATCCAGATGATATTTTTGATCAGTTCTGATTTTACTTCTTCTTTTCCCAGCGTGTTTTGCATAAACCCTTGTAAAGCCGTAATAGAGTCCCCTATATACTTCGGAGCATATACGGTAAATATCTGTGAAGCAATGGTAATAATAATACCCGCGAGAAAATGATACTTATATTTAATGAAATATTTGTTGAGCTTTTTGAGATCTTTCATTTATTTAAAATCTGTAATACAATACGTTATAAAATTCAATTTGTCATTGATAAAAAAACACTATTCATGCTAAATTGGTAGCAATAAAATAAAAATAATTTAATTGATTAAGAATAATTAAAAATATAATTATATTTGGGTTTTACCAAACTATTTAATTAACCAAATATTAATATGACTACAAATTCATACTCTCCTGAAGAGTTAAAAAAAGTTGATCCGGTTTTTGGACAGATATCATTTGATAATCATGAACAAGTTGTTTTTTGCCATGACAAAGATACTGGTTTAAAAGCAATAATAGGAATACATAATACAGTTTTAGGACCTGCTTTAGGAGGTACGAGAATGTGGAATTATACATCAGAGTGGGAAGCACTGAACGATGTATTGCGTTTATCACGAGGAATGACTTATAAATCAGCTATTTCCGGACTTGATTTAGGAGGAGGTAAAGCCGTAATCATCGGAGATTCAAAAAAAGATAAAAATCCGGAACTTATAAAGGCTTTTGCACGATATGTTGATTCATTAAGCGGAAGATATATAACGGCAGAAGATGTAGGAAGTACTACAGCTGATATGGATTTGATTCATACGATTACTCCACACGTAACCGGAATTTCACAAAGTTTAGGTGGTTCAGGAAACCCTTCTCCGGTAACTGCGTATGGTGTTTTCATGGGATTAAAGGCAGCAGCAAAATTCCAGTTTGGAACGGATAATTTGGCAGGGAAAAAAGTATTTGTTCAGGGAATCGGAAATGTAGGAGAAACACTTGTTAAACATTTAACGGAAAATGGAGCTAATGTAATCATTACCGATCTAAGTGAAGAAAGAGTAGCTGAAGTAGCAAATAAATACGGTGCAACAATATATACAGGAAATGATTTGTACAGTGAAGAAGTTGATATCTATGCACCATGTGCATTGGGGGCAACCATCAACGATGATACAATTGAAAAAATAAAAGCAAAAGTTATTGCCGGAGCTGCTAATAATCAGTTAGCAGTAGAAGCAGTACACGGTAAACGTTTACAGGAAAGAGGAATTGTGTATGCTCCGGATTTTCTGATAAATGCAGGAGGTATTATTAATGTATTCGGAGAAATCGCTAAATACGGTTCTGATGAAGCGATCAGAAGAACTGAAAATATTTATAATACGACCTTAGATATATTGAATTATGCTAAAGAACAAAACATTACACCTAATCAGGCTGCAATGAGATTAGCGGAACAACGTATCGAAGCGAAAAAAAATGAAAAAAAATAAATTTAGCTATTAATAATTACTAAATTTGCGGAGCGAAAATCATTTGATTTTCGCTCCTTTTAATTTTTTTAAAATATAAGTTCTTTTAACAGTTATGATTAACAGAAGACACATCCGCATAAAAGTAATGCAAACCATTTATGCTATGCAGCAAAACAGCTCTGATTTAATGGATAGCAATGAGAAGTTTTTAATGTATAGTATAGAGAATATCAGAGATCTGTATCTCCTTATGCTATCTTCCTTAATCGAAATCCAAAAGCAGGAGGAAAATTTTTTAGAAGTGTCTTCCCGAAAACATTTGGCAACTGCTCAGGAACGTACTCCTAATAAAAAGTTTATCAATAATCATGTTTTACAGTTGTTAGTTAACTCTAATCAGCTAAACGAAATGATTCACCAGGAAAAAATCAACCACTTTGAAGTAAACGATCATTATATTAAAAATTTATTGGATGAAATTAAAAAATCTGATATTTATAAAAAATATATGATCAATAACCGTAATACATTCGAAGAAGATCGTGAACTGGTATCTTATATATTTACAGAGATTGTAGCTCCAAGTGAAAAAATATATGAGTTTTTGGAAGATACAAAATTGACATGGATTGACGATATTCCATTGGTTAATACAGCGATTCAGAAAGAATTAAAACAAATTAAAGAGGATACAGTCGAATACAGAGTAGCAAAGATTTACAAAGACATGGAAGATAAAGAATTTGCAAGACAATTGTTTCGTAAGACAATGTTGAATGCAAAAGAACTCTCCCTGGCATATTATGATAAAACTAAAAACTGGGATATTGATCGTATTGCAGAACTTGATGCTATTTTATTGAATATGTCTGTTTGTGAATTATTAAAATTTCCTTCAATACCGGTAAAAGTAACAATTAACGAATATTTAGAAATTGCAAAAGAATATTCTACTCCTAAAAGTAGTATCTTTATCAACGGAATACTTGACGCTTTGGTTAAAGAATACAAGCAAGAAGATAAATTAAACAAAGTAGGTAGAGGATTAATAGAGTAAAATCAACAAAATAATATATTTAAGAATGAAAAAAATAACTTTATTAGCATTTGCAGTTGCATTAACTGTTGCTTCATGTAAAAAAGAAGAAGCTTCTTCCCGTATTCAGGATGAAAACGTAAAAACAACTGAAGCTGCAAACGGTCAAACGGTAAACACACCTGCAGCAGATCCTAATGTTGCAAATACTCCATCAACAGATGCTGCTGTTTCACAAAATGGAACTGCAATTGCAACTTTTGATAAAACAGTTCACGATTTTGGAAATTTGAAAAAAGGAACAAAAGGAGAAACGGAATTCACTGTTAAAAATACAGGAGATGTTGATTTGGTTATTATTGATGCAAAAGCTTCATGCGGATGTACAGTTCCTGAATATCCTAAAACACCGATCAAGCCAGGACAGAGTGAGAAAATAAAAGTAGTTTTCTCTGCAAATTCTCCTGGAACGCAAAGTAAAACAGTTACCTTGACTACAAACACACAGGCGAAACAAGAATTGTTGACCATCAAGGCTAACGTATCAGAATAATAAAACAGAAAAAACACTCTTATGGATCAAAATTTAATTATGATATTTGTCTTTGTTGCGTTTATTATATTTTTTATGATATTGCCACAAAGAAAAAGAATGAAACAAGAAAAAGCTTTTGAAGCAAGTTTAAAAGTAGGTGACAAAATTATCACAAAATCAGGTATCCATGGAAGAATTTCAGAAATGGGAACGGATGGTACTGTGATTGTTGAAACAATGGCTGGAAAACTTAAGATGGAAAAAGCAGCTATTTCGATTGAATTAACGCAAAAGCTTAACCAACCGGAAAAAGTATCTAAATAAGAATAAAAAAAATCCAGCTGAAAAGCTGGGTTTTTATTTTATAGATCATCATCTATATAATCACTCCTTTTTACTTTGATCAAAATAGGAAGTTGAATAGAAGTTTTGCTGACAATACCATCAATCTTTCCTGGAACCCATGTGGGAGATTTTAGCAAAATCTTTTTGATTTGTTTTCCAAATTTAAAATTGCTCTTGTCTACATCTTTAACAATTTCTACATCAGTTACTTTTCCATCGGTATCAATAGAAAATTTCACAATAACAATATCTGAAATAGATTCGCTTACATGTCCGTATTTGAGATGTGTATAAACATATTCATAAAATTTATTTATACCTGTCTGATAATAGGGAGGGGTAACATTCTCATCTGAAATAACATTAATATGATAAGAAGTTTCATTTTTTTCTTTTTCCTGTGCTTTGGCAGGGAAAAAGGTCATCAAAAAAAGAACCAGTAGAATGCTTTCTACTGGTTTATGAAAAAAATGCATAAACTTGGTTTTTATATTTTTCCGTTTTTTGCTCTTTCAGCTGTTATCTCTGCTATTTTTACAATAACTTCAGTAGCTTTAACCATACTTTCAACCGGTACGTATTCATACTTTCCATGGAAATTGTGTCCTCCGGCAAAAATATTAGGACAAGGTAATCCCATATAAGAAAGTTGAGATCCGTCTGTACCGCCTCTGATCGCTTTGATAAGAGGTTTTATATTCAATTCTTTCATTGCTTTTTCGGCAATATCTACAATATGCATTACCGGTTCTACTTTTTCACGCATATTATAGTATTGATCGTCAATCGTACATTGTACTATATCTGAACCGAATTTTTCTGCGTATTTTTTATTGAATTTCTTAGCGAGTGATTTGATGAACTTCTTACGTTTTTTAAATTTCTTCATACTATGATCTCTAATGATCATTTGTACTTCTGTTGCCTCAATGCTTCCTGTAATGTGGTTTACGTGGAAAAAACCTTCATAACCGGTAGTTTTTTCAGGTACTTCTTTTTGAGGTAATTTGCTGATAAACTTATTGGCCAATAATACAGAGTTGATCATCTTTCCTTTTGCATAACCCGGATGTACACTTTTTCCATTAAAAGTAAGTTTAACCCCTGCAGCATTGAAATTTTCATATTCCAATTCACCTATTTGACTTCCGTCCATAGTATATGCCCAATCAGCATTAAATTTTGCTACGTCAAATTTATGAGCGCCTCTGCCGATTTCCTCATCCGGTGTAAAACCGATGCGGATTCTACCATGTTTAATATCAGGATTCTTTATAAGGTGTTCCATTGCCGAAACAATTTCCGTGATTCCGGCTTTGTCATCTGCACCTAATAGAGTGGTTCCGTCAGTAGTAATAATTGTCTGACCTTTATATTGTAATAAATCGTCAAAATAAGCAGGCGATAAAACTATATTCAATTCTTTATTGAGAACAATATCCTTTCCATCATAGTCCTTTACAATTTGAGGTTTTACATTTGCTCCAGAAAAGTCAGGACTCGTGTCAAAATGAGATACAAAACCAATAGTTGGAACTTCAAAGTCAACATTACTTGGAAGGGTGGCCATTATATAGGCATTTTCATCAATTGTTACTTCTTCCAGACCAATTTGTTTTAATTCTTCAACAAGCTTGTTTGCAAGGTCCCATTGTTTTTTTGTACTTGGTGTGGATTCCGAATTCGGATCAGACTCAGTGTCTACAGTAACATAGCTGATAAAGCGATCTATTATATGTTGCATGATTTTTAAATTTGTTTTTGCAAAGTTAACAAAAAAAGAAAGTTTGCATGATATTTACCTTTAAATATAAGGATGATCATATAGAAGCTATTCGCAGAATTATATAAAAGTCATGGTCTGAAGTTTAAATTTTTTAAGAACTCATTATTTTATGGATGCATTTTTTTATTTATACTATTATTATATATACATTATGCTGTAGTGTAAATTGTAGATACAATATTATATATAGAGGTAAAAAAATAAAAGCTGCTTTAATCTGGATTTTTTAAGCTAAAAAAGGGATGACTTCAGATTTATTTATTGAACTTTTGGATTTCAAAAAGTGGTTTTAAGCTTTTTTTGTTTGAAAAGTGCTGGGTTTAAAAAAGGGAATGCTGTTTTTTTTGAGGGTTTGAGTATTGTGAGAGAAAAAAAAGAGTGTTGTAAAATTAAGGTTACCAGCGTATTAAAATAAAGTTTAAAAAAGGTTTTAAAAAAATTAGGAAAGGATAAAAAAAGGGTAGTATATTTGCCCTCGCAATCCGCAAGAAGTTCTTTAAATATAAGTAAGCCTTAAAAAAATTAACAAAAATAAATTTTGTTAGAAATAAAAAAAGGTTGTAGCTTTGCAACCCCAATCAAGTAGATAGGGATTGAGAAAGTTCTTAGAAAAGCCGTCAAAATATTTTAAAAAAAACTTTAGAAAAAGTTTGGTGGAAATAAAAAGAGTTTCTATTTTTGCACTCGCTTAGAAAAACAAGCGCAACAAGATAAGACACGTTCATAGACATATTGGATTTACAGCATAAAAAGAGAGTAAGGAATTCGTAAGAATTGTTTTAACGCAACATCAAAAAATATTAAAAATTATACGATGAAGAGTTTGATCCTGGCTCAGGATGAACGCTAGCGGCAGGCCTAACACATGCAAGTCGAGGGGTAGAAGTCTTCGGACTTTGAGACCGGCGCACGGGTGCGTAACGCGTATGCAATCTACCTTGTACAGAGGGATAGCCCAGAGAAATTTGGATTAATACCTCATAGTATATTTGAATGGCATCATTTAAATATTAAAGTTCCAACGGTACAAGATGAGCATGCGTCCCATTAGTTAGTTGGTGTGGTAACGGCATACCAAGACGATGATGGGTAGGGGTCCTGAGAGGGAGATCCCCCACACTGGTACTGAGACACGGACCAGACTCCTACGGGAGGCAGCAGTGAGGAATATTGGTCAATGGAGGCAACTCTGAACCAGCCATGCCGCGTGCAGGATGACGGTCCTATGGATTGTAAACTGCTTTTATACGGGAAGAAAACGAGTTACGTGTAACTAACTGACGGTACCGTAAGAATAAGGATCGGCTAACTCCGTGCCAGCAGCCGCGGTAATACGGAGGATCCAAGCGTTATCCGGAATCATTGGGTTTAAAGGGTCCGTAGGCGGTCTTATAAGTCAGTGGTGAAAGTTTTTAGCTTAACTAAAAAATTGCCATTGATACTGTTAGACTTGAATTACTTGGAAGTAACTAGAATATGTAGTGTAGCGGTGAAATGCTTAGATATTACATGGAATACCAATTGCGAAGGCAGGTTACTATGAGTTAATTGACGCTGATGGACGAAAGCGTGGGTAGCGAACAGGATTAGATACCCTGGTAGTCCACGCCGTAAACGATGGATACTAGTTGTTTGGCCGCAAGGTTGAGTGACTAAGCGAAAGTGATAAGTATCCCACCTGGGGAGTACGAACGCAAGTTTGAAACTCAAAGGAATTGACGGGGGCCCGCACAAGCGGTGGAGCATGTGGTTTAATTCGATGATACGCGAGGAACCTTACCAGGGCTTAAATGTAGTTTGACCGCTTTGGAAACAGAGCTTTCGCAAGACAGATTACAAGGTGCTGCATGGTTGTCGTCAGCTCGTGCCGTGAGGTGTCAGGTTAAGTCCTATAACGAGCGCAACCCCTGTTGTTAGTTGCCAGCGAGTAATGTCGGGAACTCTAGCAAGACTGCCAGTGTAAACTGTGAGGAAGGTGGGGATGACGTCAAATCATCACGGCCCTTACGTCCTGGGCCACACACGTGCTACAATGGCCGGTACAGAGAGCAGCCACCTAGCGATAGGGCGCGAATCTATAAAGCCGGTCACAGTTCGGATCGGAGTCTGCAACTCGACTCCGTGAAGCTGGAATCGCTAGTAATCGGATATCAGCCATGATCCGGTGAATACGTTCCCGGGCCTTGTACACACCGCCCGTCAAGCCATGGAAGCTGGGGGTACCTGAAGTCGGTGACCGCAAGGAGCTGCCTAGGGTAAAACTGGTAACTGGGGCTAAGTCGTAACAAGGTAGCCGTACCGGAAGGTGCGGCTGGAACACCTCCTTTCTAGAGATGGTTAAAACATTACTCTCGCTGTTAATTCAAAAAAAGAAGTAAAAATTACAGAGTCTCGTAGCTCAGCTGGTTAGAGTACTACACTGATAATGTAGGGGTCGGCAGTTCGAGTCTGCCCGGGACTACAATTTTACTTAAAAAAGGAAATTTTAGAAGATGAGTATGAATTACACATTCATTCAAAATTCAACATTCATAATTTAAAAGTTCAAAATTATAATGGGGGATTAGCTCAGCTGGCTAGAGCGCCTGCCTTGCACGCAGGAGGCCATCGGTTCGACTCCGATATTCTCCACTATTTCTGTTAGCTCAGAAAAACCGTTCATTGACATATTGGAAAACAAACAAAAGTAGAAAATATTTAAAAAATAAAGCACATTTAATGTTTTTTCGAAAGAAAAGGTATTAGATATAGAGCACAATAAGCAAAATAAGGGCGTATGGGGGATGCCTAGGCTCTCAGAGGCGAAGAAGGACGTGATAAGCTGCGAAAAGCTGCGGGGATTTGCACACAAGAATTGATCCGCAGATATCCGAATGGGGCAACCCAATACATTGAAGATGTATTACTCCGATAGGAGGGCAAACCCGCTGAACTGAAACATCTAAGTAGGCGGAGGAGAAGAAAACAAAAGTGATTCCGTAAGTAGTGGCGAGCGAACGCGGATTAGCCCAAACCAATGTTGTTTCGGCAATATTGGGGTTGTAGGACCACGATATTTTATGCAAAGCGAATTAGAACAACCTGGAAAGGTTGACCGAAGAAGGTGATAGTCCTGTATAGGTAAGCGATGTAATAGATAGTGGTATCCTGAGTAGGTCGGGGCACGTGAAACCTTGATTGAATCTGGCGGGACCATCCGCTAAGGCTAAATACTCCTGAGAGACCGATAGTGAACCAGTACCGTGAGGGAAAGGTGAAAAGAACCGTGAATAACGGAGTGAAATAGATCCTGAAACCATACGCTTACAAGCGGTCGGAGCCCATTCGTTGGGTGACGGCGTGCCTTTTGCATAATGAGCCTACGAGTTACCGTTGCTGGCGAGGATAAGCACTTCAGGTGTGGATTCGAAGCGAAAGCGAGTCTTAATAGGGCGCTATAGTCAGTAATGGTAGACGCGAAACCGTGTGATCTACCCATGGGCAGGTTGAAGTTTGGGTAACACTAAATGGAGGACCGAACCGGTTGACGTTGAAAAGTCTTCGGATGACCTGTGGGTAGGGGTGAAAGGCCAATCAAACTCGGAAATAGCTCGTACTCCCCGAAATGCATTTAGGTGCAGCGCTGATAGAGTTTATTAGAGGTAGAGCTACTGATTGGATGCGGGGGATTCACCTCCTACCAATTCCTGACAAACTCCGAATGCTAATAAATGCTTATCAGCAGTGAGGGCATGGGTGCTAAGGTCCATGTCCGAGAGGGAAAGAACCCAGACCATCAGCTAAGGTCCCCAAATGTATGCTAAGTTGAAAAAACGCGGTTTGTCTGCACAGACAGCTAGGATGTTGGCTTGGAAGCAGCCATTCATTTAAAGAGTGCGTAACAGCTCACTAGTCGAGCGGACGAGCATGGATAATAATCGGGCATAAGCATACTACCGAAGCTATGGATTGTATATTTATATACAGTGGTAGGGGAGCATTCTAAACTGGGTAGAAGGTGATATGTGAGTATTGCTGGACTGTTTAGAAAAGAAAATGTAGGCATAAGTAACGATAATGCGGGCGAGAAACCCGCACACCGTAAGACTAAGGTTTCCTCAGCTATGCTAATCAGCTGAGGGTTAGTCGGGACCTAAGGCACACCCGAAGGGGGACGTCGATGGCCAACGGGTTAATATTCCCGTACTTCTTATAATTGTGATGGAGCGACGGAGTGATGAAAGTACCGCGAACTGACGGAATAGTTCGTTGAAGCACCTAACTATAGGTTTGATAGTCAAATGCGTCAGACTTGGTGAAATGCGATAGTACTCGGAGCCTTCGGGCAAAGAGATAGTGTACCTAAGGGCTTCCAAGAAAACCTTCTAAACATAGATTATAAGAACCCGTACCGTAAACCGACACAGGTAGTCGAGGAGAGTATCCTCAGGTGCTCGAGAGATTCATGGCTAAGGAACTAGGCAAAATAGACCTGTAACTTCGGGAGAAAGGTCGCCAGCAGCAATGCTGGCCGCAGTGAAAAGGTCCAGGCGACTGTTTATCAAAAACACAGGGCTCTGCCAAATCGTAAGATGAAGTATAGGGCCTGACACCTGCCCGGTGCTGGAAGGTTAAGAGGAGATGTTATCTTCGGAGAAGCATTGAATTGAAGCCCCAGTAAACGGCGGCCGTAACTATAACGGTCCTAAGGTAGCGAAATTCCTTGTCGGGTAAGTTCCGACCTGCACGAATGGTGTAACGATCTGGACACTGTCTCAGCCATGAGCTCGGTGAAATTGTAGTATCGGTGAAGATGCCGATTACCCGCAGTGGGACGAAAAGACCCTGTGCACCTTTACTATAGCTTAGTATTGTTCTTGGATAAGTGATGTGTAGGATAGGTGGGAGACTATGAAGTGGCGTCGCCAGGCGTTGTGGAGTCATTGTTGAAATACCACCCTTTGCTTATTTGAGATCTAACTCGACGTTGTTGAGGACATTGCTTGGTGGGTAGTTTGACTGGGGTGGTCGCCTCCAAAAGAGTAACGGAGGCTTCTAAAGGTTCCCTCAGCACGCTTGGTAACCGTGCGTAGAGTGCAATGGTATAAGGGAGCTTGACTGAGAGACATACAGGTCGATCAGGTACGAAAGTAGAGCATAGTGATCCGGTGGTTCCGTATGGAAGGGCCATCGCTCAAAGGATAAAAGGTACGCCGGGGATAACAGGCTGATCTCCCCCAAGAGCTCATATCGACGGGGGGGTTTGGCACCTCGATGTCGGCTCGTCACATCCTGGGGCTGGAGAAGGTCCCAAGGGTTGGGCTGTTCGCCCATTAAAGTGGCACGCGAGCTGGGTTCAGAACGTCGTGAGACAGTTCGGTCTCTATCTACTGTGGGCGTTAGAAATTTGAGTGGATCTGATTCTAGTACGAGAGGACCGAATTGGACAAACCGCTGGTGTATCTGTTGTTCCGCCAGGAGCATCGCAGAGTAGCTACGTTTGGAAGGGATAAGCGCTGAAAGCATATAAGCGCGAAACCCACCACAAGATGAGATTTCTTTAAAGGGTCGTGGAAGATGACCACGTTGATAGGCTACAGATGTAAAGGCAGTAATGTCATAGTCGAGTAGTACTAATAGCCCGTAAGCTTATGTGCTCTGGGAGTTGCTTTATAGTATAAAAGTCTTTTGTTTTGAATTTCATATATGTTAACTTATAGTGACGCAAGTCATACCGATTTAAGGTGGTTATTGCATCGGGGCTCACCTCTTTCCATTCCGAACAGAGTAGTTAAGCCCGATAGCGCAGATGGTACTGCATTTTAATGTGGGAGAGTATGTCGCTGCCTTTCTTTTGAATCCTCAATCATAATCTGATTGAGGATTTTTTTTTGGAATAAACTTAAAATCGTTATTCAGGATTATATAACTCCATTTTTATTATCAAATTTTTATTATTTTTTTGATTTACTCATTGTGTCACTGTATCTTTACATCAATCAATTTAAATTATAAATTCATGTTATTTGAAAATACCAGAGAATTTGCTAAAAAAATGGATGCCCGTGATCCACTGGCTTCTTATAGAAGTGAATTTCAGTTTCCTAAAGTAAATGATAAAGAGGTAATCTATTTTACCGGAAATTCATTAGGATTACTTCCCAAAGCAGCTAAAAAATATGTAGATGATGTAATGAAAGACTGGGGAGAAATGGCTGTAGAAGGTCATTTTTACGCAGAAAAACCATGGTGGGATTATCATGAGCGTTTTTCTAAACCCTTATCGAAAATTGTAGGTGCTCTTCCTTCAGAAGTAACCGTTATGAATACCCTGACAGTAAATCTTCATATGTTAATGGTATCATTTTATAATCCAACTCCGCAGCGTTTTAAAATTATTTGTGAAGAAAAAGCTTTTCCGAGTGATCAGTATATGCTGCAGACTCAGGTAAAATTTCATGGTTTAGATCCAAAGGATGCTATTGTTGAAGTAAAACGCAGAGAAGGAGAACATAACCTTAGAAACGAGGATATCATTGCTAAAATCAATGAAGTGGGAGATCTGTTAGCATTGGTATTGATTGGCGGTATCAACTATTATACTGGTCAGGTATTGGATATGAAAGCCATTACAGAAGCCGGACATAAAGTAGGCGCTTATGTAGGATGGGATTTGGCACATGCTGCAGGAAATATTGAACTTTCATTACACGAATGGAATGCAGATTTTGCTGCATGGTGTAGTTATAAATATATGAATGCAGGACCGGGTAGTGTTTCAGGATGTTTTATCCATGAAAAGCATCATAATAACAAAGAGATGAAACGTTTTGGCGGTTGGTATGGTCATAACAAACAGCGCAGATTTTTAATGGAACCGGAATATGATCCGAATGAAGGAGCACTTGGATGGCAAAGTTCCTGTACAGGAGTTTTGGCAATGGCTCCTTATCTGGCATCAGTAGAGATGTTTGATGCTATAGGCATGAAAGCAATTTCAGAAAAAAGAGATCTGATTACAGCTTATCTGGAATTTGTGATAAAGGAAATCGCTACAGAAATCGGAGGTAATTTTGAAGTCATTACTCCGGAAAATAAAAAAGAGCGTGGTTCTCAACTCTCAGTATTATTACACGGAGAAGGCAGAAAACTTTTTGATTACTTAATGAAAGAAGGAGTAATAGTTGACTGGCGTGAGCCGGCAGTCATACGTATGGCACCTGTACCTTTATATACCAGATATGAAGATATGTATGAATTTGGTCAGATTCTTAAAAAAGGAATTTTAAGTTTACAGTAATAAAAAAGAGAGGCCATTGCCTCTCTTTTTTATTGGATTGTATAAGATTTTTCAGATCTTTCGGATACATTAAAGTATCCTAAAGGATAATTATCAGGATTAGTGATATTAATAATGTTACCACGTATAGCACCAATTGGACTTGAAAATGGTCCGGAATCGCCTGATTGAAAAACTTTAGAAAGATAATTATAGCTTTTCTTTGATATCGATGATAAACTCATTTTTACCACATTTCCACTTACCAGTTTATTATTTTTTTGCGAATTGATAAAAGTACTGGACATATTATTACCGTTATAGAATTCATCGCTGACAATTTCATAGTCAGGGCGGCTCGCTCCATACATCCATTGAACAAAGTAATAATCATCTGTGGATGCATTATCCTGAAAATAGGCATCTAATCGGATATAATCTTCATCGAGCCCTTCAAAAACGCTTTGAGTAATATTATTTACAGTAGGTACGCTTTTCAGTGTTTCTGTACCTTCATAAACTTCATTGTTGTATTCTACATGTATTTTGTAAGTTTCATTCAGTAAGAAAGGGATATTGGCAGCATAATAACCGTTTCCAGTTTCATTAAAAGTAATTATCTGGTTGGTGGAACCTATTGAAACCCAGACAACAGCAATGGTAACAGGTGGTATGTCCTGATCATAAAATCCGGTAGTAGTACTGAGTCTTATGGTCTGATTTGTTTCATTACTGTTTTGAAGCCAGTTAAGGTTGGCTTCAATTACTAATTTTGGTTCTGATTTCTCCAGATCAATTGTTACAACTTCTTCACACGATTGTAAAAATACGAAGCTGAATAATATAAGGAGGTATTGATAGTTTTTCATAAATTAAAATTTAAAATTGTACGTAACACTTGGAATAACTCCGAAAATGGATAGTTTTACAGCCTCAGTCTGACCTCTGTAATCTTCATTTTCTCTGAAACTGATAGAAGCAGCATTCTTTCTGTTATAAACATTATAAATACCAAAAACCCACTCGCTTTTCCAACCTTTTGTCTTATCAGGCTTTGGGGTATATGTAGCAGAAATATCCAGGTGATGTAATGCCGGCAGGCTGTAATTGTTTCTTTCATCATATACCGGTACTCGAATTCCTAAGTATTCGTATTGCCCTGTTGGATAAGTAACAGGTCTTCCCGATTGTAAAATAAAGTTAGCACTGAAAGACCATTTTTTTGTCAATTCGTAGCTTGCTACAACAGACAAATCATGCGTTCTGTCATGTGGTGTTCTGTACCATTTTCCGTAATTGATCCCATTCTCATTTTCATTACGTCCCGGAGTTTGCTGTTCTGATCTTGAAATTGTATAGGCAATCCATCCGGTAAGTCTTCCTGTATTCTTTCTCAGGAGAATTTCTAAACCATATGCCTGTGTACGTCCGTTGAGCAATACCTGTTCAATATTTCTATTACCGATCAGGTTTGCGCCGTCTATGTAATCTAAGCGATTTTGTCCAATCTTAAAGTATGACTCAATCTCTAAGGAGTATTTGTTGTCACTAAGGTTTTGAAAATATCCAACAGCTACCTGATCTACTATTTGTGGTTTAATATACTGCCCACTTGGAGCCCATACATCTAAAGGAGTGGCTGAAGTTGTATTCGAAATAAGGTGAATATACTGTGTCATCCTGTTATAACTTGCTTTTAAAGATCTGTTTTCATCTAAGGCAAGTGATATGGCAAAACGAGGCTCAAAATTCCCGAAACTGGCAATTTTTTTGTTTTTTCCATAGTATCGGGTACCAATCGGAGTCGCTTCAGAATAAGTATGGGTATCATAATCATACAATACAGCCTGATCGTTTTCATATTGGTTTATCATTTCTTCTCCTAAGCGGTAAAACATACTGTAACGCAGTCCGTAATTCACAGTGATAATATCAGACAACTCATGTTCAGCTTCAAGATACAGTGCATTTTCCATCGCATATTTATTCGGTATTTTGTAATAATTGATAGCTGAAGCTTCTGAAGTAGGAGAAATTACTCCGGGATTGAAATCATAATAGATGCTGCTCAATCCGTAGCGCAGTTCCAGTTTATTATTTACATAATGGGTAAAATCATACTTAAAATTATAGTTTTTTATACCTGAATCCCAGTTAAAGTCCACAACGCCTAAATCTAAACCATAATAATAATCACTATAAATCAGGGAAGCATTACTGAATATTTTTTCATTAAATACATGGTTCCATCGTAGATTTACCATTGTATTTCCATATTGGTTATTAAAGATATCTTTAAATTTAAAAACATCTCTTCCAAAGTATCCTGATAAGAATAAACTATTGTTATCATTTACGGTATAATTTATTTTTGTATTCAGATCATAAAAATAAGCAGCACTTTCAATATCTGTAGCTTTTAGAAATAAGTGTGCATAAGAAGCTCTGCCTGCCACAAGGAATGACATCTTATCTTTGATAATCGGACCTTCCAATAATAATCTGCTCGATAGCAATCCGATACCGCCGCTCGATTTGAATTCTTTACTATTACCATTTCTCTGATAAATATCGAGCACAGAAGATGCTCTTCCACCAAAACGGGCAGGAATACCTCCTTTATAGAGTTTTAAATCTTTGATGACATCCGAATTAAAAACTGAGAAAAAACCGTAGAGATGAGAGGAATTATAAACAATAGATTCGTCTAATTGTAATAAATTCTGATCAGAACCACCACCGCGGACATTAAATCCCGCTGTTCCTTCTCCTGAATTTGTAACACCCGGTAATTGCAAGATAGATTTCAGTACATCTACTTCACCCATTACAGCAGGCATCTTTTTGATTTCTTCAGCCGTCAGTTTATTGACGCTCATTTCCGGTTTGCGGATATTAATTTTCTTGCTGTTGGCATTAATAACCAGTTCTTCAAGTGTATTATCCTGTGATTGCAGCTGTATATTCTTCTTTAATGAAGAAGTTACCGTAATTGTTTCTGAATAGTCATCATATCCCATATAACCGACATAGAGAGTATAGGTACCTTGCGGAACCGACAGTACATAGTAGCCGTATGAGTTTGTAGTAGCTTCAAGATCTAATTCCTGAATGTAAACGGTTGCACCAATTAGAGATTCATTACTATCCTTTGCATTAATATTTCCGCTGATAGTAAAATTTTTTTGTGCACTTGCATACGAAGAGACGAGAAAGAATAAGAAGAACAGGCCTTTCTCTAACCAATGTTTTTTGTTATTTGACATAAGTGTTTGATTGTTTTAATAGCCAATGTTTTTAATGTTTAAAATATTTTCCGCATTACGGATTTGTCTTTTGTAGCTACTTACTATTAATTGATAATGGAAGATATTTGTAAGCTTTAATACAACGCAATAGTATTAGTATTAATTGTCTCTTAAATGTTACAAAATAAAAAAAATAATATTCATTTTATATATAATAGGTATTAGTTGTTGATTGCCAGGATATTTCAATTTAAAAACGATAAAAAAACCGTCAGCTGGTAGTGACGGTTTTTAATAACTAAAATGAAGACTACATTCTTTTTAATTCATCAGAATTACCTGATTGGCGTTCATTGGCGTTTAAATTTTTATTGCCAAAGCGGTAGGTAAGGGAGAATCGTATGCGTTGTGTATCCCATATATTTTTAAACTCTTGCGTAATTCCACTAATATACTGATAAGAATATTCTCTTCCGTTAAAAATATCTGCTCCGCTGATACTCATTTCAAGTTTTTTATCCAACATAAGGTATTTGACAGTAGCATAAAATTTCGCATAAGGTTTCATTCGGAAATTTTGAAAAGTTTCTCCAAAATTTTGAAAATAACTGACACTTAAAAAGAGCGTTTTGTTGGAATTCAAAGTAAAATCATTGTTTGTAAAAAAGGAAGCAGATTTCCCTTCATACTTTTTGTCTGAAATGGCAATATTCGATAAAGAATAATTGAAATCAAACGTATTGACACTTGTCCACCATGCAGTAGGTTTATACGTAAAAGTCTCCGTAATACCAAAGGAATCCGAATCCACATAGTTCATCCATATATAGTTGTTTTCCTTTGTTTCCGGATTTAATATTGAAGCCTGATTTACACCATTTCGCTCACTTGAAAAATAAATACGGCTGTCCAGCTTCTTATACGTATAGGTAAGTTCTACGTTATGGGTAAACGACGGTAGTAAAAAAGGATTTCCCTCGTTATAACTGAATTCGTTGTTGATGGTGCGGAAAGGATTCAGACTCTCATAACTCGGGCGTCTGATTCTGCGTGAATAGTTAAGTCCAATGCTTGTATCTTCTGTAAACTGACGTAATATATATAATGTCGGAAAGAGTTTCAGATAATCTTTTGTATGTGTGTTATTTGTTTCTCTGGAAAATCCTTTAGTTTGAGTAGCTTCTAATCGCAAACCAGCCTGAATATCCCATTTTTCATTGATCTTTTTATTAGCAGAAACATATATAGCCTCATTTTTTTCTGTATATTCAAAATAGTTGGAAAGATTGGTATCATAAATAAATTCTCCAGCTTCATTTTTATTGAGTGCAATGATAGTGTTTTTTGATTGCGACTGTGAAAAACGTGTACCTGCGCTTAAATTTAAAAAGGGTAGTGGTAATTCTATATCTGCTTTTGCTGAGAAATTTTGAATTTTGATATTTACATCATTTTTTCCGGTATGTCTGCTATTCTCAATCAAATCATTGGATGGTGTAAATTGTGCATAGCTGAAATTGCGTTGTGTGGGAGAGTGATAATTCACAAGATCAATATCCATAGATATTTTCTTTCCAAGTGTATCCAATCGGTATTCTGAATATAAATTGTAAACCTGTTGGTTGGTTTTATCTTTAGAAAAAGCTTCATTTTTTAAGAGTTGCTGAATTTGCCCTCCCTTTTTATCAAAAATGCTCGTATTTTGCGGACCTATATCAGAAAAATCAGAGTCGCTTGCAGATATTTTAGTACCTATTTTCCATGCTTTAGAGATCTGATAGTCAAATGCTATTTTTCCGTTTACATACTTATTATTGGCATCAGAATAACTTTCATTTTGCCAAAAAGCATCTTTGTAATAAATATCATTATTCCAATTAATTAGGGAACGTCTCAAACCATAATTCATTGAAGTTTGTAAGGTTATTTTATTTTTTTGCAGATTATAGGAGGCGTTATATTGCTGGGTATTGCGTCTGCTTCTTTGATAAGTGGCGCCTAACGAGGCATTCCAGCTGTTTTGCTTTATTTGTTTCGTTACTATATTAATAATACCGCTATTGCCTTCCGCTTCATATTTAGCTGGCGGTGTGGTAATCACTTCTATTTTTGACAGATTAACCACACTCAAACTTTCTAAGTAATTCATTAACTCAGAAGAACTCAGATAAGTTGGCTTATCGTCAATAAGAACCAATACTGAACTCTTTCCGGAAATACTGATGGCATCATTACTTACCCTAACTCCCGGAGTTGTTTTTAAGGCATCCAGTGCAGTACCTCCGGCAGATGAAGTGGCATTTTCAATATAAAAAATGAAACGATCCGGAGTTCGTTCCGTTAATTTTTTTGAGGTTTCAATCACCATTTCACTCAATTGATTTGAAGTTTCTACAACAATAGTTCCTAAATCGATATCATGAGAGAGTAATACGTTTTGTTCATATACAGTAGTGTCAAAATACAAGACCTGTAATTGATAAGTACCTTCTGTTGCGGTTATATAAAACAAACCTTTTTCATCGGTCTGAGACTGTATAACGGTATCAGAAGCAATAAGCTGTACGTCAAAATAAGAAGCAGGCTCATTATTTTCTGTCAGCAGTCCCTGCAATACATGAGTTTGTGCTGTAGAGGTTACTGAAAATAATACTGTGGTTAAAAACAGAATAAGTAAAGAAGTTTTCATGTGATTTTTATTTTTGAGCAAATTTTGTATTTCCTGTTCAATCAAAAATTTTATTTCGACCAATACCAGAAAACATACGATGAAACGGTTCATCGGAAAAAAATATACTTTTGTCGAAAAAATAGCAGGATAGAAATAGAATCATCTACTTTTACTGCTCAAATCAAATAGCAGATGAAAAAAAAGTACATCATATTACTTCATATTCTTTTTTGGGGATATTATTTTATACAGGAGTTGGTTATTGTTAATAATAAAACCTACGCATTACATATTCCTATTTTTTCTTTTGACATAAAAAATCCGGAAATTGCCTTTTTATATTCTTTTGATTTTTTATTTCTGTTTATCTTTTATCTGAATTATCTGTTTGTGTTGCCCAGATTTTTTGATGCTACTAAACTTGGTCGCATGCTTTTGGTCTTATGTATGCTTTTTGGGTTGTTTATACTTTTGAGATATACATTGGAAGAAGTGCTCTACTACCAGATTTTCGGATATCGGAATTATAATGAAGGTACTACATTGATCTATTATGTATATGATAATCTGCATTATGGAAGCCGTCCTATTGTAGCCTCATCTGTTTTGTGGTTCATTGTCAATCACTCCCGGTTACAGGCAGAAAAAATAGAACTTATTGAAAGCAAACGGGAAACAGAAATTAATTTTTTAAAATCGCAGATCAACCCTCATTTTATATTCAATACGTTAAATAATATCTATTATCTCGTATTTGAAAAATCCGATAAATCTTTAAAGGCCATCGAACAACTGAGCAGCCTGATGCGCTATATGACGTATGAAAGCCAGAACAATACTATTGCCATTCAACGAGAAATTGATTACATTGAAAACTTTATAGCATTGGAAAGTATGCGTATTTCAGGAACAACAAATATTCTGTTTCATATAGAGATTCAGAATCCGGAATTCAGAATTCCGCCTTTACTGCTCATTCCCTTTATTGAAAACGGTTTCAAGCATGGTGTAGTAAACAATCCGAATCAAGCCTTTGAAATAAAACTGATACAAACTGAAAGCCAGTTAGAACTACAAACCACTAATCTCATCAATGATTATAAAAAAGACAGTCAGTCCGGTGTGGGAATTGAAAACGTGAAAAAACGTTTGCAATTATATTATCCTGACAAACACATATTAGAAATTACTACATCCCAACCTGTCTATAAGACACTATTGAGAATTGATTTATGAAAAAAATAAGCTGTATTATTTTAGATGACGAACCCATGGCGGTTTCATTATTGAGTAAATATGTTGAGAAAACAGCAACTTTAGAATTGGTAAAAGCAACCACCAATCCGTTTGAAGTTTTAGAAACTATTGCTACAGTACCTGTTGATGTTATTTTTATTGACATTCAAATGCCGGAATTAACCGGAATACAGATGATGGAAATGATCGGGAACAAAGCAAAATTTATTATCACTTCTGCTTATAGTGAATATGCTTTAAAAGGATATGAACATAATGTAGTAGATTATCTATTAAAGCCCATTTCATTTGATCGCTTTTATAAAAGCATTGTCAAATTGCAGGATATTTCTTCTCTGCCTAAAACGATGGAAACACCTGTAAAGGTTGAAGAGGAGCAGGAAGGTTTCCTTTTTGTCAAAACGGACGGACGCTTAGTCAAAATTAACCTGAATGATTTATTTTTTGTAGAAGGACTCAAGGATTATTTATACCTCCACCTCAGAAATGAAAAACTTATCGTTTTAGATACACTAAAAGATTTTGAAGCCAAACTCCCTCAGAATTCCTATATGAGAGTACATAAATCTTACATCATACGACTGGATAAAATAGAAACCATAGAAAGAAACCGGATTTTTATTCAGGATAAGATAATACCGGTTGGTGATACCTATAAAGCAAAATTTCAGTACTGGATGAAAAGCTTTACATAATGCTATAATAAATGGTATAAGAATATTATATCGTTTGTATGAGCAATACAATATTACTTTAGAGAAAATTTAATGGAAGTCTCTTCAATAAAAAAAAATTAAACATCTTTTTGAATTAGTTAATAAAAATGCTCCCTGATAGAGGGAGCATTTTTTATAAATAAAAGGTACATTATTATACCAGTTTGTCTAAAATTGTATTCAATGTTTCAGATGGACGCATTGCTTTTGAAGTAGCTTCATAATTTGGTTGATAATACCCTCCGATTTCTTGTCTTTTTCCTTGAGCTCCGATCAACTCTTCATTGATTTTAGCCTCATTAGATTGGAATGCTTCATAAACCGGAGCAAAAGTAGCTGCTAATTCAGTATCCTTTGTCTGAGCTGCTAAAGCTTCTGCCCAATAGTACGCAAGATAAAAATGAGAACCGCGGTTATCAATCTGTCCAACTTTACGTGCAGGAGATTTATCATTAGCTAAGAATTTTTCTGTAGCGACATCCAGAGCATCTGCTAAAACCTGTGCTTTAGGATTGTTTTGTGTTTGTGATAAATGTTCTAACGAAGCCCCTAATGCTAAGAACTCTCCTAATGAATCCCAACGTAAATAGCCCTCTTCAATAAATTGCTCTATATGCTTCGGAGCAGATCCACCGGCACCGGTTTCGAACAATCCTCCTCCGTTCATCAACGGAACAATTGATAACATTTTTGCAGAAGTACCTACTTCTAAAATAGGAAATAAATCGGTTAAATAATCACGCAATACATTTCCTGTCACAGAAATGGTATCCAATCCTTTTCGGATTCTTTCCAACGAAAGCTTTGTCGCTTCAACCGGACTTAAAATCTGAATGTCTAATCCTGTAGTATCGTAATCAGGTAGATATTTTTCTACTTTTTTAATGATTTCTCTGTCATGTGCTCTGTTTTTGTCTAACCAGAAAATGGCTGGTGTATCAGATAAACGTGAACGGTTAACAGCAAGTTTTACCCAATCCTGAATCGGAGCGTCTTTGGTTTGACACATACGGAAAATATCTCCGGCTTCAACAGCCTGTTCCATAAATACATTACCCTGAGCATCAGACACACGAATAGTTCCTGCTGATTCTGCCTGAAATGTTTTATCATGCGAACCGTATTCTTCTGCTTTTTGAGCCATAAGACCTACGTTTGGTACTGAACCCATTGTTTTTGGATCTAAAGCTCCGTTTGTTTTACAGTCTTCTATTGTTGCTTCATAAACACCTGCATATGATCGGTCTGGTATCAAAGCGAAAGTATCCTGAGATTTTCCTTCTTTATTCCACATCTGACCTGAAGTACGGATCATGGCTGGCATTGAAGCATCTACAATAACATCAGACGGAACGTGAAGGTTGGTAATTCCTTTATCAGAGTTTACCATTGCCAAATCAGGACCGTTTGCAATAGCTGCATCAATAGCTGCTTTTACTTCTGACTCCTGTGCATTTCCGGCAATTTTAGAATATAATTCTCCTAAACCGTTATTAGGATTAATGTTTAATTGTTTGAATAAATCAGCGAATTTTTCAAATACATCTTTAAAGTATACTTCAACGATAGCTCCGAAAATAATAGGATCAGAAACTTTCATCATTGTTGCTTTTAAGTGAGCAGACAATAAAACTCCTGCTGCCTTTGCTTCAGCTACTGCTGCAGAAACAAAACCTTTCAAAGCATTAAGGCTCATCACTGAAGAATCAATGATTTCTCCGGCTTTTAAAGAAGTAAGTCCTTTTAATTCTTTTACACTACCATCCTTACCAAGAAATTCGATTTTGAATTGTGTGTCATTTTCAACTGTTACTGATTTTTCAGTAGCATAAAAATCACCATGAGACATGGATACGACTTTTGTTTTAGAATCTTTACTCCAAACTCCCATAGAGTGTGGATTCGCTTTTGCATAGTTTTTTACTGCTTTAGGAGCACGACGATCTGAATTTCCCTCTCGTAATACCGGGTTTACAGCCGATCCTAATACTTTTGCATATTTTGCTTTGATCTCTTTTTCCTCTTCCGTTGCAGGATCTGAAGGATAATTCGGTACTGCAAAACCATGTGCCTGTAATTCTGCGATTGCCGCATATAACTGCGGAATAGAGGCAGAAATGTTAGGTAATTTAATGATGTTGGCTTCTGGTGTATTGGCTAATTGACCCAATTCAGCTAAAGCATCACCGATTTTTTGATCGTCTTTTAAATATTCAGTAAAATTTGCAAGTATTCTTCCTGCCAAAGAAATATCTCTTGTTTCCACTTCAATTCCTGAAGTAGCTGTAAAAGCTTTTACAATAGGTAAGAAAGAATAAGTTGCGAGCATTGGAGCTTCGTCCGTAAGCGTGTAAATAATCTTAGATTTTGACATTATTTTTAAGATTTATAAATATCGTTATTAATAATCTTTTATTGGTAAGCAAATATACTACTTTTAAAGACAAAATGGCATCATTTATAGTGGTGCTGTAGTAAAATTAGCAATTTGATAATTAGAGAATTGCTGATGGCAAAATTCAAAAAAAAGCACTTTAAAAATCATCAAATCACTAATAAAGAAGTTAAAATAAAGAAATCGTATTCCATAAAAAAAGCCGGTATCTTACCGGCTTTAAAGTTTTAAAAACTATTCAAATATTATTTTTTTTCAACAACGTCCCCTTTGATTCTCAAAGCAACGGTTCCGTTTGTAACGTTTGTTGCATTAGATTCAACCGTAACTGTTTTGCTGATTTTACCTGGATTCATGTTGTATTTTACATCAATTTTTCCAGTTTTTCCTGGCATAATCGGTGCTTCTGGTTTTGAAGGAACTGTACATCCACAAGTAGATTTTACACTTGTAATCACTAAAGGCTGGTCTCCGGTATTAGTGAATTCAAATGTCCTGATTCCATTGTCTTCACCTCTTACAACAGTACCATAATCAATAGTATTGTCTTTTGCTTTGAACTCAATTTTTGGTCCTGATTGTGCAAATGAAGCAGCGCTTACTAATAGCATTACAACTAATCCTAGAAATTTTTTCATTTTTTAAAATTTTTATTGTTATAAAGTTAAATATTTTGGTGTATTTATAAAAGCTAAATTAAATAAAAAACGTTTAACTTATGTTAAATATCAACTAAACTTTGTATTCCAAATTGTGTGCCACCAATCAAATATTTTTTCTTTTTATTCAAAGCCTTAAATTTTCTATTTTTGTAAACTATAATAATTACTTAAAATATAGTATATGACAATTCCAGCGCAATTTGATGCTAAACAGGTAGAAGAGAAATGGTATGACTACTGGATGAAGAATAATTATTTTCATTCCACTCCGGATCATAGAACACCGTACACAATCGTTATTCCTCCACCGAATGTCACCGGCGTCTTGCACATGGGTCATATGCTCAACAATACCATACAGGATGTACTCATACGTCGTGCCCGTTTAAAAGGGTTTAATGCGTGTTGGGTTCCGGGTACGGATCATGCCTCAATTGCTACAGAAGCTAAAGTGGTTGCAAAACTTAAGGAAGAAGGTATCAGTAAAGATGATCTGACGCGTGACGAATTCTTAAAACATGCTTGGGACTGGACTGAAAAATATGGAGGTACTATACTTGGACAATTAAAAAAATTAGGAGCATCCTGTGATTGGGAACGTACCAAATTTACAATGGATGAAGAATTGTCTGCTGCCGTAATCAAATCCTTTGTCGATCTGTATAATAAAGGTATGATTTACCGTGGTTACCGCATGGTAAACTGGGATCCGGAAGCAAAAACGACTCTGTCTGATGAAGAAGTAATTTATGAAGAACGCCAGGGAAAACTATACCATTTGAAATACCAGATAGAAGGTACAGGTGATTATCTTACAATTGCTACGACAAGACCTGAAACGATTTTGGGGGATACCGCTATATGTATTCACCCGGAAGATGAGCGTTATCAGCATCTGAAAGGCAAAAAGGCAATTGTCCCTATTGCCAACAGAAGCATACCCATCATCTTTGATGAATATGTTGACAGAGAATTTGGAACCGGATGTTTAAAAGTAACACCTGCTCATGATGTAAATGACCGTGCATTAGGAGAACGTCACAATCTGGAAATCATCGATATCTTTAATGAAGATGCGACTTTGAATGAATTAGGTCTGCATTATAAAGGAAAAGATCGGTTTGTGGTACGTGAAGAGATTGCAGACGAACTGAAAACATTAGGTGCTTTAGAGAAAGTCGAAAACCACATCAATAATGTAGGAACTTCTGAACGTACAAAAGCAGTTATTGAACCGCGATTATCAGATCAGTGGTTCCTGAAAATGGAAGATTTGGTAAAGCCTGCTATTAAAGCAGTGTTAGAAACAGAAGAGATAAAATTATATCCCAACCGTTTCAATAATACCTATCGTCATTGGATGGAAAACATCCACGATTGGAATATTTCCCGTCAGTTATGGTGGGGGCATCAGATACCGGCATACTATTACGGAGCTGGAAAAGAAGATTTCGTAGTTGCGGAAACCATCGAAAAAGCAGTTGAGCTGGCTAAACAACGAACCGGAAATAATGAATTGACAGCAACAGATCTTAAGCAGGATAAAGATGCTTTGGACACGTGGTTTTCTTCATGGTTATGGCCAATGTCTGTTTTTGATGGTATTGTACATCCTGAAAATGAAGAATTTAAATATTATTACCCTACCAACGATTTGGTAACAGGTCCGGATATTCTGTTTTTCTGGGTAGCCAGAATGATTATCGCTGGGTATGAATATACGAGACAGAAACCGTTTTCAAATGTATATCTAACGGGAATTGTACGTGATTCCCAACGCAGAAAAATGTCTAAATCTCTCGGTAATTCTCCGGATCCGTTAGATCTTATTGATAAATTTGGTGCCGATGGGGTTCGTTGCGGATTATTGTTGTCAGCATCTGCCGGTAATGATATTCTTTTTGATGAAGAAATGTGTAATCAGGGGAAATCTTTTGCCAATAAAATATGGAATGCCTTCCGTCTTATTAAAGGATGGGAAGTATCAGAAACGATTCCTCAACCGGAATCTTCTAAAATTGCTTTACAGTGGTATGAAGCAAAACTTCAGAAAACATTGGCAGAAATCGAAGACCATTTTGAAAAGTATCGTATTTCAGATGCGCTGATGGCTATTTATAAACTGGTTTGGGATGATTTCTGTTCCTGGTTCCTTGAAATGATCAAACCGGGATATCAGCAGCCAATAGATGCTGTTACATACGCTAAAACCATTGAATTGCTTGAAGCAAATTTAAAAATATTACATCCATATATGCCTTTCCTTACAGAGGAAATCTGGCAACATATAACAGAGCGCACATCTGAAGAGGCCCTGATCATATCGTCCTGGCCACAGCTAACTGCATATGATGAAAAAATCATTACAGATTTTGAGTTTGCAACAGAAGTAATTGCGGGAATACGTACCATCCGTAAAGACAAGAATATCTCTTTTAAAGAAACCATTGACTTAAAAGTCCTGAATCAGGAAAATGCTTCATTGGCATTTGATGCTGTAATTTCTAAATTAGGGAATGTTGTTACGATAGATTATGTGAAGGAACAAGTTTCCGGAGCTTTGTCATACAGAGTAAAGTCTAATGAATATTTTATTCCTGTTTCCGGTTCTGTAGATATTGAAGCTGAGATTAAAAAAATGGAAGAAGAACTCAAATATTTACAAGGTTTCTTAAAATCCGTACAGGCTAAACTATCTAATGAAAAATTTGTAAGTGGTGCCCCGGAGCAGGTAATTGCAAATGAACGCAAAAAAGAAGCAGATGCATTTTCAAAAATAGCTGCTTTGGAAAAAAGCCTCGCAGGTTTGAAATAATTATAAAAATTAAATGGGGTTTAAACCCCATTTAATTTTTATAATAGTTAAACCACTAAAAAGATTCTGAAAATAATCTGAAGGAACAATCTAAAAAGTATTATATGGCTATTCCTGAAAATAAAGAAGCTTTGCAAAAGGCGATTCTTACTCATTATAAAAAACTAAAAGTAACCTTATCCGAGATAAAGGAGGAAGATGCATGGCGCTTTGAATTGCCGGGACATGCCAAAGGAACGTTGATGAGTATACATAATTTAATTGCTTATCTGACAGGTTGGGGACAACTGGTATTGAAATGGAACAGAAAGAAAGACAACAATGAGGAATTTGAATGGCCGGAAACAGGCTATAAATGGAATGAATTGGGCAAACTCGCTCAAAAGTTCTATAAAGATTATGCATACTGCGATTATAGGACATTAAAGGAAAAGCTGGACGAAACAGTACAGAATATACTACAGCTTACAGAAAGTAAATCTAATGAGGAACTGTATGAAGTACTTTGGTATGGCAAATGGACTCTGGGAAGAATGATTCAGTTTAATACTTCTTCTCCTTATCAAAATGCAAGAACAAGAATCCGTAAATGGCAAAAAGAAAAGAAGCTTATATAAGCTTCTTTTCTTTTGTATAATAAATTCTGATCAATATTTAACTATTGATAATTAGGTTTAATTCTTATTATTTACTGAAATTTAAAAAATAAATAAACGCAATTTAGTTGCATTTATTTATTTTAATTATCTTTGTGCAATATTATAAAGAAAACATTAGTGGTATTGACAAGAAGAAAATTTATGAAGCTTTCATTAGTAACATCTTTAGCTGTCAGTCTGCCTGATACATTATTTTCTTTATTAAAAAATAAATCTATGGAAGATAAACAGTATTTCGATGTAATTATTGTCGGAGGAAGTTACGCGGGACTTTCTGCAGCGATGGCGCTTGGCAGAGCCTTAAAAAAAGTTTTGATAATTGATGCCGGAAAGCCCTGTAACCGTCAGACACCCCATTCCCATAATTTTATTACTCAGGATGGAGTTGCGCCCAATGAAATAGCGAATCTGGCAAAACAGCAGGTGTTGAAATACGAGACAGTTCATTTTAGAGAAGATTCCGTTGTTACTGCACGTAGAAAAGCTGACAAATTTGAAATCACGACACACCAGCAGCAAGTTCTGTTTGCTGATAAAATTATTCTGGCTACGGGTATTAAAGATATAATGCCCGATATACCGGGGTTTTCAGAATGCTGGGGGATTTCTGTAATACATTGTCCGTATTGTCACGGATACGAAGTAAGACATCGAAAAACGGGTATTTTAGCCAATGGTGAAACTGCTTTTGAAATGAGTAAAATGATCCGAAACTGGACAGATGATCTCATACTGTTTACCAACGGAAGATCTATATTAACAGTAGAACAGCAAACAAAACTAATCGACCATGGAATACAGATTGTGGAAGATGAGATTGAAGAGATTGTTCATAAAGAGGGTAAACTGCAGAGTCTGGCTCTCAAAGATGGTATCCATCTGCCGTTGGATGCTTTATATGCAAGGGTTCCTTTCGCACATCACAATGAAGTAGCGCAACAGCTTGGCTGTGAATTGACAGAACAGGGCTATATCAAAACGGATCTTATGCAGAAAACCACTCAAAGCGGAGTTTTTGCCTGCGGAGACAACAGTACTATGATGAGGTCTGTAGCATCTGCTGTATATACAGGTTCTATGGCAGGAGCAGCATGTAACAGAGAAATAATTGAGGAGAATTTCTGATATTTTAAGAAATTTTATAAGCATAAAAAAAGCCTGTATTTCAATTAAAGCGAATTGAAGTGCAGCTTTTTTCTCTATCATCTAATCCCGTTTAAGATGGCTTGGAACAATGCCAAATTTTCTTTTGAATGCTGTTGTAAAATGCTGTGGATTTTTATAACCCACTGCATCAGACACTTCGGAAACACTCATACCATTATCCTGAAGCATTTTACGGGCTTCGTCCATCTTCAAATCATTCCAGAATCCAAAAACCGTAGTATTAAAGAGTTCTCTAAAGCCCTTTTTAAGAGTCTGTTCATTAGTACCAACTTGATGCGCCAGATCATTCAATGTGTGTGGAGCAGCCATATTCTGAATGATAAATTCTCTTACAGCATATAATTTATCAATATCTTTTTTTCTCAGTTTGCTGCTTGTTGCAGAGGTGTTTATATCCTGTATCTGCTCCAGTTGTAACAGTAAGAGTTCAATTACCTTAGCCTCAAGATACATTTTTTTGTAAATACCTGTACGGTTACAGTGAATAATAGCATGAATGATCTCATACATTTCATTAGTAATCCAGTTGTTTTCATTTTGAATGAGACAGGAGGAACCTTTTTCAATAGCCTTTTTAAAAGATTGAAAGAAATGATCTTCAGGTAAATATTTTGCGAAAAAAGCAGGCTGTAAATTGATTTCAAATATTTGTAAACCATCGTCATTCCATTCCATTGTTCCTTTGAGATGATTTGCGTAAATGATATTATGCTGGCACGGACTAAAATCTATCTTCTGTGCCATGTTGTGATTATTCGATCTGCTGAATCCCTTAAGAGAAAAATGCATTTCAACTGTTTCATACTGACTGTCAAAATCCACTAAAGTCTGTTGAGACAATGAGGCATTACCATGTCCGATATGGATTCCGTCAAAATAGATTTCTTTATAATAACCTCTTCCCAAACGGTTATTTAAAGTGACACTGTGTTCCTTAAAAAGACCGTTTGTTGGATAAAACATTCTTGGATCGTCTCTTTCAATAACCAGCTCAGGAAAATCAGATGTATGGATTCGTAACCTCATTTCATTAATGTTATTCGTTAAACAATTTCTTTTTGCGGTGATTATATTCCGCTCTGCGTAGCTAAACAAAATCTGCTATAAAGTACATTTGCAAAAATAAACTTTATTTAGAATAAATCTTAATAATAAGGATGGTAAAATAACGTTGATGGAAAAAAATGGATAAACAGAAACAGCTTATATTAAATGAAAACCTTACGAGAGTTATGTGGCAACTTTCATGGCCGGCTGTTGTTGCAATGGTTTTGTATGGGATGAATAATTTTCTGGATGGAATTTTTGTAGGGCATCTGATCAGTAACACTGCTTTGGCAGCAGTAGGTGTAGCGTATCCTTTGGCACAATTGGCGCAGGCAATGGGAAGCCTTATCGGAACAGGAATAGGTACTTCGTTAAGTATCTGGATAGGTGAGAATCAGACGCGAAAATTAAAGAAAATGTTTGGAACAGTTCATTTTCTATCATTGATATCATCAGTATTGTTGAGCTTACCTGCTTATATATATGCAGAAGAATTGATTTATATGATGGGTGGCAGGGGAGAAATAGCTGTTTTGGGAACCGAATACTTTAAAGTGACTTTGCTGAGCAATTTCTTTTGGATTCATGGATTAGCACTGAATATGATGATCCGTGCTGAAGGGAAAATGAAAACAGCTGCATGGATGATCGCAATAGGACTTGTCATCGATGTATTGCTTAAACCTGTATTCATTGATACTTTTGGCTGGGGGGTAAGCGGTGCTGCCTGGGCAACCAATGTTTCTATGATTATTTACACTTTATCAGGTATCTGGTACTATTCAAAAGGAAAAGCATCTTTTGTAACCAAATTCTGGTCTTTACTACCGAACAGGCAAATCATAAAAGAAACTTTTGCACTGGGAATGCCTGCCTTTATAATGATGGCAATGATTGTAGTTCAGAATATAGTAGTATTCAACGCACTTGCAAAATATGGTACTGCAGCGGATATCACTTTTTATACGGCGGTTAATCGTTTTTTTATACTCCTAAATACCCCTTTATGGGGATTGATGCGGGCTTTGCAACCAGTAACAGGAATGAATTTTGGAGCTGGAAACTATGAAAGAGCAAAAAAATCATATGTATTATTTTCTTTTACAGGACTCATTATTCTATTGCCTTTCTGGGCTATTGTCATGTTTTTTCCTTCTGATATGCTTTCAATAATGATTCCGAATGTAACATTTAGTATGAACCAATTAACCAATTTCAGAATATACATGAGTGTGTTGCTTACATTACCTTTTATTTTTATGGCTATGGTTTGGTTTCCTTCAGTAAAAAATGGAAAACCTGCAAGTATTGTTGGAATTCTGCGACAACTTGTTTTTTATGTTCCCGTTATGCTCATTATACCTTCATTTTTTGGAGTCGATAGTGTGTATTGGGCAAGTGCTATAATTGACTGGAGCATTTTTCTGTTGGTTATTTTTCTCGTAAGAATCAATTTCAATAGATTAACCAAATCGGAAAAGAAATTAAATGTTTATCAATAACAAGTAAAAACGAATGATGAAAACTATAAAACAAGATAGATATCTGTTAGAAGACACTATTTATAACAATATTAAAGCTTCTAGGGAGGATGCTGATATACATGAAATACTGGATGCGGCTGAAAAAGCTGAGGTATTGGACTTTGCCTGGGAGTTTACTATGGGTATGGATACTCTTATCGGTAAAGCAGGGATGTCACTTTCAGAGGCTCAAAAAGAAAAGATTCTGAAAGCACGAATTCTATTGGCCGCTACAATCTCTAATGAGTAATACTCAAAAAAACATCACCTACTTTTTACTACAAATGCTGTAAAATAAAAAGCAGGTGATGTGTTGTATATAAGCGGTATCAAAATCCTAAAAGATTACATATACTCTTCTCCGCCGTTTTCTTCATTCCCGTTTCTTCCCGGTTTTTCTGCTTTCTTTTGATTGAAACGATACGTAAATGATAAATTAATCGTACGTTCTCTCCATTGTCTTTCTGAGTAACTGTTTGCCGTATCCAGATAAATTTCACTTCTCATTTTACGGCTGTTAAAAACGTCCTGAACATTTAGAGCAATAGTTGCTTTATCTTTCCAGATATCCTTACTGAAAGCCAGATTGAGGTTTGGTTCACCTAATATTTTTCCCTGAGCTGTATTTCTCGGACCTCTGTACATAAAAGTCGTCTGCCAATCTATACCACCTGGTAAATTAACCGTGGAAGCCACTCTTGAACTCCAGGTAAACGTATCATTGTCAAAATTCTGAGTGATACTGTTTCCTTCTGTATCTGTGTAAGTATAATCCCCTCTTGTTTGCTCCTGAAATAAGTTGATGTTTCCGTTTAATCTCCACCATTTAAATGGATTGTAATTTACATTGAATTCCAATCCGTAACGGTATTCTGTATTCAGGTTAATAGGAGAACTGATGGTAATCGGAATACCTTCCTCATTTACACCGTCTACAATTCTTATAAATTGAGTAGCATCAGTCGTACGGTTATAATATACCGAAGTATTCAACGTCAGTTTATACCAGCGTTTCATAAAGCCTAAATCAAAGGCATCTGTAAAAGATGGATCTAAATCAGGATTTCCTCTGTAAAAGTTGATAGAACTCGAATAATTTGAGATTGGATTTAAGGACCACCCACGAGGACGTCTTACTCTTTTACTGTAGCTGATCGATGCAGTAGATGAATCTGTCAGTTCATAATTTAAGAAAGCACTTGGGAAAAAATTGTTATATTTTTTCTTATTGTAATCGTTGGTTACCAACTGATTTACATCAATTTCACTTGCTTCCCATCTCAAGCCAACCATATAGCTGAATTTCTTGTATTTATTACCATACTGAGCATATAAGGCATTAACTTTCTCAAGATATTCCAAATTGTTCTTAAACTGCTCGTTTTCAATGTATTCACCATTTTCTAAGGTTGTTACATTATATTTTGTATTCAATTCATTAAAATTTCCTAAATATCCTGCTTCAAATTGTCCTTCTCCAATCGGTAATACATAGTCTAAACGTAAAATATTCCGCAATTCGTTTTCCCTTGAATTGGTTAAATCGCTTGTAAGAACTGTACCTGCATTACTTGTAGAAATGTCAGAATCTTCTCTGTCAAAGTTTTTTGAAACGGTTCCGGATACGAACAACTGGTGACCTTTATCATTGAATTTATATGTAAAATCAGTTGAGTAGTCTACATTTTCTTTAAAATCATCTTCGGCAGTATAGCGTCTGTTGCTATATAATAAATTTCTGCCTGCATCATAATAATCATAATTTACATCATTCGGATTATCACCGTCACTTCTTCTCCATGTAAAATTATTATTCCATGTCAGTTTATCTGTCAGATAATATTCGAAACCGAAGTTGGCATTATAGCCTTTTCTTTTACGTTCTCTTTTGCTGTACTCATTCACAAAACTCTTTGACAAACCAGTATTTTGATCAATATATTCTGTTTCGTTAAGAGAGTTTCCTTTTGTAAAATCATTTCTGTAACCTAAATTGGCAAAAAGATTGAATTTTTCTTCTTTATAATTGATATTGGCACCAACGCTGTACCCGAAAGGGTTGCTTACATTGGCAGTAACACTACCGTTAACGCCCTGGTTGCTTCCCTTTTTCAGAATGATGTTAATAATTCCGGCACCCCCTTCTGCTTCATATCTTGCAGACGGATTTGTTATGATCTCTACCTGTTCGATTGATTCTGAAGAAAGCATTTTTAGTGCATCTGCAATATTGGAAGCCATTCCTGAAGGTTTTCCGTCAATGAGAACGCGAACACTTTCATTACCTCTCAAACTTACATTTCCATCAGCATCTACCGCTACAGAAGGGATGTTATCCAAAACATCACTGGCAGTTCCACCTTTATTGATATTGTCATTGGAAACATTATATACTTTTTTGTCGAGTTTGAACTCTACATCTGCCCGTTTTGTTTCTATCACAAGACCTTCAAGCACTTCAGAATCACTTTCAACCTTAATCATACCAAGACTCATAGAAGAGGTGATTTCTTTATTGGAAATCGTCAGGGTCTGGTAGCCCAAAAATTCTATTTTAATTTCATAGGTATCCGGAAGAATAGGAATATTAAATTGTCCACTGGCATCTGTCATATCGCCTGTGACATAGCTCGGATTCGTAGTACTTACAAGCGTAATACTCGCATATTCTAATGGTTGATTAGTCTTTGCTTCAACTACCGTACCTTTAACATAGATTTCAGCAGCTTGCTGACTGAAACCCAATGTGGTAATGAAAAGCATGGACAGTATAGGTAATATTCTAAAAATTTTCATAAATTATATGAATTTTGAGTATAGATTTTATGCAAAAATAGTGCAGTAAATCGGGTTTAATAATAATATATTGTTAAATAAAACGGCTGTATTCCTATAGTATATCTTCAATTTTGGAAAAGGGACGTGCTATAACTGCTTTATTACCATTTACCACAATAGGTCTTTCTATCAGTTTTGGATGTTTTACCATTGCTTCAATTATAGCATCATCACTGAGTTGTTGGTTTTTATAATCAGCCCATTCCGCTTCTTTTGTGCGAACCAATTCTATAGGTTTTATATTTAGTAATGCAATCAGATGCTTTAGCGTTTCTTTTGAAATAGGTTCGTCAAGATATTTTATTACATCTACTTCAACTTTTTTATCTTCTAAATATGCCAGACCTTCTCTGGATTTGCTGCATCGTGGATTGTGGTAAATAGTAATCATTTTATTTGTTATTTTTGATAATTATAAAAAGAATAAACCTCAAAAACCAAACCAATGTATATAGAACAGTTAAAAAACAATAAAGACAGTCTTTTAAAATACCTTCCGTTTAGTCTGGCTTTTTTCATATTCATGGCTTTTAATCTTATTGCCAGTTCATTAGCCGAGACCAATACTCAGGAAGCATTGGATTTGATGGTAGAACAAATGGGAAAAAATATGACATTGGTTATGGTGACGGCTCCTCTTGCGTTTTTATTGTTGTTATTGTTATTATGGGTAAGGTTTTTTCACGGACAAAGCATTCGAAGTCTCACAACCGCACGACCTAAAACCGACTGGAAAAGGATTTTGTTTTCATTTGCCTTATGGTCCTTGTTTTTGATTATTTCAACAGGTATCAGTTACTATATAAATCCTTCTGATTATGAAATCAATTTTAAACCTGTACCTTTTATTTTTCTTATTATTATAAGCATCATTTTTGTACCCTTACAAACAAGTTTTGAGGAATATTTCTTTCGCGGATATCTTATGCAGGGATTGGGATTGGCTACAAAAACGCGTTGGTTTCCCTTAGTTTTTACCTCTGTAATGTTTGGATTGATTCATGTTTCAAATCCGGAAGTATTGCAGCTGGGACCTTCTATCATGATTTTTTACATCGGTACCGGTTTTTTTCTTGGTATTATCACACTCATGGATGATGGAATGGAACTTGCATTAGGATTTCATGCTGCAAATAATGTAATGCTTTCACTCTTAGTTACTTCTAAAACTTCAGCATTGCAGTCAGAAGCTCTTCTGATAGATATCAGTGATTCTTCTAATAGTTTAACAGAAATTATACTTCAGGTTTTTTTGATTTTTCCTATCTTGTTATTCATTTTTGCTAAGAAATATGGCTGGAATGATTGGAAAAGAAAATTAACACAATTCAATTGAAATGATTATGAAGTGTAACGAAGTGCATCCTTTTTTTAAGCTTAACGGGCAATCATTTCAAGGTGATGCCTTATGCGAAATGGCTATTTCGCTTATTAAAGACGGTGAACCACATGAAAAAGAACTGGGACAGCTGATTTTGCAATGGTTTGATGATAATGACCATGTGATTTTACTTACTTCGGGAACTACCGGAAATCCCAAAGAAATAAAATTGTCTAAACAGGCGATGATCAATTCTGCTAAGGCAACAGCAGATTTTTTTAAATTAGAAAGAGGCGATAAAGCATTACTGTGTTTACCAACGCGATATATCGCCGGAAAAATGATGTTTGTCAGAGCGGTTGTATTAGGTCTTGATTTAGATTTTGTAGTACCAAGTTCTTTTCCGATGGAAAATAATGATACTTGCTATGACTTTGTTGCTATGGTTCCCTTACAGGTTCAGGGATCTCTTAGTAAACTCAATAATATCAAAAAACTCATTGTTGGTGGAGCGAAGCTCAGTAGTTCACTAAAGGAACTTTTGCTGGAGAAGAAGTGTGAAACCTATGAAACATATGGAATGACAGAGACGGTTACCCATATAGCGGCAAAACGTATTGAAGATGACTATTTTACTGCACTGCCGAATGTAACCTTAAGTGTTGACGATCGTAACTGTCTGGTTATTGATGCTCCTTTGGTTGCTGATAAACAGGTAGTGACCAATGACTTGGTAGAATTGAAAGACCATCATACGTTTAAGTGGATCGGACGCATAGATAATGTCATCAACAGCGGTGGAATTAAACTATTTCCTGAGCAGATAGAAGAGAAGCTGGCACATTATATATCAGATCGTTTTTTTGTTATCGGTAAAACAGATGAGGCTTTGGGGAACAAGTTGGTATTGGTTATAGAAAGTGAGCCTTATGATTTAACAGAAGAAACTTTTTCGGAACTCACAGTTTATGAAAAACCTAAGGAAATACAATTTGTAGCTCAGTTTAAAGAAACACCCACAGGGAAAATAATAAGACGAGAAAACTTAAAATAAGTTTATAAAACGCAGGAGTAATTCCTGCGTTTTACATTATATATTCAATCAGAAGATACCATAAACCGATCGTTACAAAAGATATCGGAATACCGAAACCGACCATCATATTGCTGAGTTGTGGTTTTAATCCGTGTGTATTTGCGAGTATAGCTGCCGTAATCATTGGAGCCATAGCGGCTTCAATAATACAGACTTTAGTTGCTGTGTCATTCAAATGGAATACACCATAATACACCATAAATATAACCAAAGGAACAAAAATGAGTTGGAACATCAAGCCGAGTATTAAATACGGATAATGTTTACTGTCTTTTTGAAATTTTAGCTGATATCCTACAGAAAGTAAAGCAATGGGAGATATAGTCGCTGCAAGCATTTTGAATGTTTCACTCAAAGGTTCCGGAAAGTCTACTTTAAAAAGTGCCAGAAGCAATCCAAATAAAAAGGCAATAAGAGGAGGGAAGCTGAACATTTTTTTTAATAAGGAGGCGGAGTTTTTCGTATGTGCGTAAGAATTTGCCACTAAAATTCCTACGGTTGACAAAACGACAAAAGTACCCGGAAGATCAACTACGATTAAAGTTTCCAGTCCCTCAGAACCGTAGAGTGCCTGTATCACCGGAATACCGACAAAAGATGTATTTCCGAGTCCGGCAGTTAAGATCAGACAGCCTGTAAGCTTATTTGACCAGCCAAGCCTTTTTCCTAAAAAATGAAAAAATACAAAGGCCATTCCAAAGCTGATCCAGGCTACAGCTGCAGGAAATAATAATTCATAACGGAGCTGTATCTTTGGAATATAAAAGAGTGCCATGGCTGGTAAAGCAATATACAGTACATATTGATTCAGGACTACAGCCGTATTTTTAGGAAAAGCTTTTAGTCTTTGAAGAGCTGTTCCTGCCAGCAGACATATAAAAATTAGAAGAATATTACTCATAATTTGTAATAAAAAAACCGAAAGGATTACTTTCGGTTAAGAATTATAAGGCTGGTGTTCCGTATAGATCAAATTCTGTAGCTTCATCTATTGTTACTTCTACGAATTCACCTGTTTTTAAATAATGTTTAGAAGCATCAATCAGCACTTCGTTGTCCACATCAGGGCTATCAAATTCTGTTCTTCCTACAAAATATTTCCCTTCTTTACGATCAATGATACAACGATAGGTTTTCCCTATTTTTTCTTGATTGAGTTCCCATGAAATCTGAGCCTGAATTTCCATAATTTCATTTGCTCTTGCCTGTTTTACATCATCAGGAACGTCATCTTCCAGAGTATAAGCGTGTGTGTTTTCTTCATGAGAATAAGCAAAACAACCTAAACGTTCAAAGCGCATTTCCTGAACCCAGTTTTTCAGAATTTCAAAATCTTCTTCAGTTTCACCCGGATAACCTACAATTAAAGTAGTACGGATGGCCATTCCCGGTACAGCTGCTCTGAAGTCTTTTAAAAGTTGCGTTGTTTTGGCATAAGTAGTACCTCTGCGCATTGATTTAAGGATATTGTCAGAAATATGCTGTAGAGGAATGTCTATATAATTACAGATTTTAGGTTCTTTTTTCATCAGTTCCAAAACATCCATCGGAAAACCTGTAGGAAAAGCATAGTGCAGACGAATCCATTCTATTCCTTCTACTTTTACCAGGTTTTCAAGCAATTCTGCCAGATTGCGTTTTTTGTATAAATCCAAACCATAATAAGTAAGATCCTGTGCAATGAGTATAAGTTCTTTTACACCATCTTTTGCAAGACCTTCTGCTTCTTTAACCAGTTTCTCAATAGATTGTGAAACATGCTTACCACGCATAATCGGAATGGCACAGAAACTACAAGGTCGGTCACAACCTTCAGCGATTTTTAAATAGGCATAATTTTTTGGAGTTGTTGTTAACCGTTCTCCTAATAATTCATGCTTATAATCTGCTCCAAGCGCTTTTAATAAAAGAGGAAGTTCAGTAGTTCCGAAGTATTGATCCACATTGGGTATTTCTGCTTCCAGATCAGGTCTGTAACGCTCAGACAGACATCCGGTTACAAAAACCTTGTCTACGATACCCTGTTCTTTCTTGTCTACATATTCCAAAATGGTATTTACCGATTCTGCCTTTGCATTATTGATAAAACCACAGGTGTTTATTACAATAATGTTGCCTTCGTTTTCAGTCGCTTCATGAGTTACCTCTTTCCCGCTCGCACGAAGTTGTCCCATTAAAACTTCACTGTCGTAAACGTTTTTTGAACAACCTAATGTAATAACATTGATTTTATTTTTCTTTAAAGATTTCGTTCTCATACCTAAAAAATTGGTTTGCAAAAGTACGCTTTTTTATCCATATTAGATAAATGCTGATTTTATAATCTGAAAATACCGCCTACTACGATGATACTTTCAAAAAAAGTGAAATTATGAGACGCTTTATCAGTCTTATCGTGTGTAGTACGCACATCATTCATATTGATATAACCTACCTTAGCTTCATATTGTACAAAGAAATGTTTGAAAAAGGTAAGATTAAGTCCTCCTTTTGCAGAAACTCCGAAACCGGATACGTGGAAATTGTCATACCGCTCTTTACCTAACAATGTGGTATTGGTTTTTGGGTATAAAACACCGGCACCTACACCATAAGTAGTATTGAACTGGACTCTGTCTGTATCGTAAAAGCCTAATACATCCGAGAAATCATCCATACGGTTGATTTCTGCATTTACATAATTTAAACCGTCAGTATGCTCAAACTGAAGAAATTCCTCAGTCATTTTTAAATTTCCGTTCGGGAGGGTTTCACCGTAAGACCCCTGATTTGGATAACTTCCGTTATAAGATACTTCCTGATTCTGAGTCATCACATATTTCATGTGATCTACACCGAGAGAAACATTATACTTATCTGTAATAAAATATCCGATTCTTAAATTTGTCTGTGGGATAGTCATTTTTGTAGGATTGATATAATCAACATGCCATCCTTTTGGTTTATCGTGTGCTTTAACGTTGTTTAAAGTAAAATCATAATCAGCTCCCTGAAAGCGAATGTCTGATCCGGAATAATATCCGCGGTTTCCACCCCAATAAATATAAAATTTGCCTTTGTTTGAAGAAGTATAAGGAGTAGTGATTTCCTGTGCGTTACCTGAAAGAGTGAAAAGAACGCTGATGACTAAAAAGTATTTTATTAGTTTCATTATGAAATAATTTTCTGCAAAATTACGACAAAAAAAGTACAGACTTTATGGGTCTGTACTAAATCTTTTCTAAAATAGAATTATACTGTTTTAAAAATCATTGACTTCGATTTTTCCTGCCAATTCTTTTGCCCGGACTACTATATCCTCAATTGAGCTGTTTACAGCATCATAAGTCAATACAACACCCATTCTTCTATATGGACGTGAAGTGGGCTTGCTGAAAATTCTAAGATCTGTTTTTGATTTACCCGCAACTTCTTCTATACCGTTATAGGAAACCTTGTTACTTTCTTTTTGAGCAAGTATAACGGCACTAGCACCGTTTCTTTCCAGAGTGATTTCATCTATCGGCAAGCTTAAAATTGCTCTTAAATGAAGTTCAAATTCATTGAAGTTTTGAGTATTGGCCAAAGTTACCATTCCTGTATCATGAGGGCGTGGTGAAAGTTCAGAAAAATAAACACCATCATCTGCAAGGAAAAATTCGACCCCAAAAATACCGGCACCACCAAGTGCTTCCGTTACTTTTTTTGCCATTTCACAAGCTGTGGCTAACTGTTCTGAAGACACATGTGCAGGTTGCCAGCTTTCCTGATAATCGCCGCGTTCCTGACGGTGACCAATAGGCGGGCAAAACAAAGTTGGTAATTGGTTGTTTTGTGTAACGGTAAGCAGGGTGATCTCAGAATTAAAGCTCACAAAAGCTTCAGCAATTACTTCTATAATATCGCCTCTTGATCCTTCAACCGCATAATTCCATGCTTTTTGTATATCTGCTGTTTCTTTTATAACAGATTGACCTTTTCCTGAAGAAGACATCAATGGTTTTACCACACAGGGCATACCTATTTCTTGTACAGCTCTTTGCAATTCTTCTGCTGAGGTAGCATATCGGTAATCAGCTGTTTTTAGTCCCAGTTCTTTTGCTGCCAAATCTCTTATGGCTTTACGGTTCATGGTGTAGTTGGCCGCTTTTGCTGAAGGTACTACAGTAATACCTTGTTTTTCATAGGTATAAAATCGTTCAGTTCGTATGGCCTCAATTTCGGGTACAATAAAATCGGGTTGATGTTTTTCTACGATGGCATCCAGCGCTTCACCATCGAGCATATTAATGACTTCAAATGATTGAGCTACCTGCATGGCAGGTGCATTTTCATAACTGTCTACAGCAACGACATACTGACCGAGACGCTGAGCAGCAATAACAAATTCTTTTCCGAGTTCGCCGGAACCCAAAAGTAAGATTTTTTTCATGGTTGTGGTGGTGTTTAGTAAGCGATAAAATTAAAGAGAAATTCAGTGGTAAACAATGAATGTCAAATAAAAACCTTCCTTAATTGCGTAAGGAAGGTTTTTTATCTTTCAGATTTATGGGCTGGCTCTCTTTAAAAATGAACTGTATAGGTCAAAGAGATATTGTTTAATTTTGTTTTTATCTGTGCATTATCAGATAATCCCGATGTGATAAGTTGTGATTGCATAGGCTGGTGGGTAAATGTATATCCCAGGTCTAAACGGGCAGTTCCGAAACTATATCCGAGACCTCCGGAAATACTGTTGATGTCTCCAACGATAGAAGTATCTTTATAAGGACTTTCAACAAAACGATACCCAGCTCTGAGGCTCACACGTTGTATGCGGTATTCTCCTCCGACTCTGATTTCGTTTGATGCTTTCAGCTGATCGTTGTAGAAAGTATTGAGATTATCAAAACCACCGCCTTTATACTCGGTTTTACTATAATCTTTACGGGTATAATCTATATTGAGTAAAGCTGATTTTCCAAAAACATAGGATAAACTTCCTGTAAATGAAGCAGGTGTTTTGATGGTATATTTCTCATAGATCGTAACCACGTCAGGATAAACGTTTGCGGTACTTTGTACGCTGTTTACACGATAATTGGTGCTCACATTTTGCTGAAATTCGTCATTTACTCGATACCATGTAGGAGATTCATACGATAATCCGGCACGCAGTTCATTGGTAATATTTACCAGACCTCCTATATTAAAAGAAAACCCGGAACCATACGTATAAGTATTGTTGTTGAAAAGAATTTCAGTAACTCCGTTTTCAATAGCATTACTGGTATTTCTTTCATAAACACTCGCATTTTTGAGAAAATCCAGATAGTGATAATTAATATTAGCTCCCAGATAAAAGCGGTCGTTAAAGTCAAAACCGGCATTTGCGGTTAATTTTCCGTTATATCCGGAAGTGATGACTGAAGCTGACTGGTTATATGTGCCAGGAGCTACATTACTTACATATCCATTGGAACCGTTTTCATTAAGAATATAAGATTGATAACCTAACATCGCCTGTTGTGCAGAAAAGCCATTAGCAACACTGTTGAGATAGGCATATAAATCGGTAATAGTTTCGCCTTGTTGGGTTTTTACCAGGTCAGTAGGCACAGCCTGACCATTGAAGCCGGTATTGGCATGCCCTAAAAAGTAATTTCCGATACTTTGATTGTTTACTCCGCTTATATACTGACTGTTGTCATAAACTGCATCAGTTCCTATAACAACACCAAAAGTAACTTTTTTCAAAGCGTTTTTAGCACTTGTATTGTCAAATACAAATATACCTCCGGCATTGGTAGCCTGTAAATCACCATCTTTGTCTGAGCTTTTAGAGCCTAAAAATGTAGCATCATTTTTGAACCAGCGGTAACTTCCTGTAAAGGAAGCCGTATTATAATTGCTTAAAGCACTTCCTGCCGGATTGATCTGAATACCTGATACGTCACCTCCTAAAGCTCCGAATGATCCACCCATAGCATTAAATCTCGCTGTACCATTAAGCTGTTTGGTTCCGAAAAGAACTGCATCTGAAGGAGTGATTTCCTGTGCCGACATAAAATTTATGGCAAATAATAAACCGGCGGTTACAATTATTTTTTTCATGTTTTGTGTTTTATCTTCTACCTGTGCTTATTCTTCCGCCTCCGCCTCCGGTACTCATTCTCGGAGATCCGGTACTCATTCTCGGTGAAGAACTGCTGGAATTGAAACGGGTATTATTACTTCTGTTGTTGTTAAAAGAGTCGTTTCTGTAAGAACTTCTGCTTCTGGAAGTATTGTCAAATCTTGAGCTGCTGTTGTTTCTTGAGATTCGGTCACTGACTACAGCAGGAGTAGAGATGGTTCTTCTTGGTGTTACGCTTCTCGTATTTCTTACATCGGAAACATTTCTGCTGCTTCTGTAAGAGTTGTTGGTTACATAACGGTTGTCATTATATAATCTTCTGTTGCTTGAGTACGAAACATTTCTATACCTGTGTCCGTAATATGGATAGCCCCAGCCGCCATATCCCCATCCCCAGTAAGGACTTCCATACCAGCCCGGATATCCCCATCCGTACCATCCTCCGAATCCCATACCGAATCCGAATCCAAAACTGCCATATCCCCAATACGAATTGTCATACAGATATATGTTGGTTTCTGAGGTGTTGTCTCCCCATCCGGCATATCCCTGATTGTCATAAGAAGAATAGTTTTCAATATCTGTTACATACTCCTGAGCATCAGCTGCTCTTTCTTTAAAGTACTGTTGGTAATATTCGGTGTGGTTGTACGTTGGTGGTTCTTTATAACGCTCTTTGTTATAAATACCGTCTGTGTCAATATAGGTTTGCTGTAAACTACAAGATGAAGTACTGAATAGTACGGCTCCTAAGAGACCTGCAATGCTGCTTATGCGGAATATTTTGGAAGATGTGTTCATATTAGATGTAGTTTTATAGTTGAACTTTTTACAAAAATAGTTAGTTTTGTCTCAAATTGTGTTAATTTTTATTAAACAAAATTTATACCAAAATATTTATAATGAGCAAGAATATTACCACACGCGCAGAAGATTATTCCAAATGGTATAATGAACTGGTAGTGAAAGCCGATCTGGCTGAAAATTCAGGAGTTAGAGGATGTATGGTTATTAAGCCTTACGGTTATGCCATCTGGGAAAAATTACAGGCTGAATTAGATAAGAAATTTAAAGAAACAGGTCATCAGAACGCTTATTTTCCCCTTTTTATCCCCAAAAGCTTATTTGAAGCAGAAGAAAAAAATGCGGAAGGTTTTGCGAAAGAATGTGCTATTGTAACTCATTATAGATTGAAGAATGATCCGGATAATCCGGGTAAATTAATGGTAGATCCGGATGCTAAACTGGAGGAAGAACTTATTGTTCGGCCAACTTCTGAAGCTATTATCTGGAATACCTATAAAAATTGGATTCAGTCCTATCGAGATTTACCTATATTAATCAACCAATGGGCAAACGTGGTACGTTGGGAGATGAGAACCCGTTTGTTTTTACGTACAGCAGAGTTTCTATGGCAAGAAGGGCATACAGCTCATGAAACCAAGCAGGAAGCAGTTGCGGAAGCAAAACAAATGCAGGATGTGTATGCTGATGTTGTGGAAAACTTTATGGCTATTCCGGTAGTAAAAGGTTTTAAGACAGAGACGGAGCGTTTTGCAGGTGCGGATGATACCTATACAATTGAAGCGCTGATGCAGGATGGTAAAGCATTACAGGCTGGAACTTCTCATTTTCTGGGTCAGAATTTTGCAAAAGCATTTGATGTGAAATTTGTGAATAAGGAAGGGAAGCAGGAATATGTATGGGCAACTTCATGGGGCGTTTCAACACGTCTTATGGGGGCTTTGATTATGACGCATTCTGATGATAACGGATTGGTACTGCCTCCTAAGCTGGCTCCGATACAAGTAGTTATTGTGCCTATTCATAAAACAGATGAACAGTTGCAGCAAATTACAGATCAGGTAGATGTTTTGGTTGCAGAACTTAAAAAAATAGGAATATCGGTTAAGTTTGATGACCGTACCAACTTAAAGCCGGGCTGGAAGTTTAATGAGTATGAATTGAAAGGAGTGCCGGTTCGGATTGCTGTAGGGCCTAAAGACATGGAGAACGGTACTTATGAGATTGCACGTCGCGATACCCTAACGAAAGAGGTTGTTTCTAAAGAAGCTGCTTTGGACTATATCTCAGGACTTCTGGAGGATATTCAGGCAAATTTATTCAACCGTGCTTTAACGTATCGAGATGAGCATATCACAGAGGTAAATTCTTTTGATGAGTTTAAGGAAGTTTTAGACACAAAAGGAGGTTTTATATCTGCGCATTGGGATGGGACGCCGGAAACGGAAGAAAAAATCAAAGAACTTACAAAAGCAACGATCCGATGTATTCCATTAAATCGTGTTGCTGAAGAAGGAAAATGTGTGTACACTGGAGCTGTGTCTGCGGGTAGGGTATTATTTGCGAAAGCCTACTAGTTTGATACCGAGTGTACTAAAAACTTTTTTTATTTTTTTTTGAGTCAAAGTGAAATTTTGATTTGTAAATTTGAGAAATATTAAGATATTTGCACACTCCAAAATAAAACGACATAGTTTTTTATTAGGAAAAAGATTAAAAAAATCTTGCACGTTCAAATAAGTTTCGTAATTTTGCAACCGCAAATGAGATAAATAAAGTTGGTCCGTTCGTCTAGGGGTTAGGACGCCAGGTTTTCATCCTGGTAACAGGGGTTCGATTCCCCTACGGACTACAAAAAAAGTTATCAATCTTTTTAAAAATTGAAGGTCCGTTCGTCTAGGGGTTAGGACGCCAGGTTTTCATCCTGGTAACAGGGGTTCGATTCCCCTACGGACTACGAAAAAAGTTATCAATCTTTTTAAAAATTGAAGGTCCGTTCGTCTAGGGGTTAGGACGCCAGGTTTTCATCCTGGTAACAGGGGTTCGATTCCCCTACGGACTACAAAAAAAGTTATCAATCTTTTTAAAAATTGAAGGTCCGTTCGTCTAGGGGTTAGGACGCCAGGTTTTCATCCTGGTAACAGGGGTTCGATTCCCCTACGGACTACGAAAGAGAAAGATTAAAAATATTATATATAAATAAAAGAAAATGGCAAATCATAAGTCAGCTTTAAAAAGAATCAGAAGCAACGAAAAGAGAAGAGTATTGAACAAATACCAACACAAAACAACTCGTAATGCGATTAAAGCTTTACGTTTGGTTGAAGATAAATCAGAGGCAGGAGAGAAATTAGTTGTTGTGACTTCAATGATTGATAAATTAGCTAAGAAAAACATCATTCATGCTAATAAAGCTTCTAACTTAAAATCAAAATTAACAAAACACGTTGCTGCTTTATAATAAAGCCAAGGTGATTGTATAGATATTTTAAGCTCTCAAGTAAACGAGGGCTTTTTCTGTTGAATACAAACAGTATCCTATTTTATGACACAAATTAGAAATATTGCAATTATTGCACACGTTGACCATGGTAAGACTACGATGGTAGATAAGATTATGTATCACTGTCAATTATTTAGAGAGAATGAAAATACTGGTGATTTGATTCTTGATAATAATGATATTGAACGAGAGAGAGGAATTACCATTGTATCTAAAAACGTTTCCGTACAATATAAGGGTACGAAAATTAATATTATAGATACTCCTGGTCACGCGGATTTCGGTGGAGAAGTAGAACGTGTATTAAACATGGCAGACGGGGTACTTTTGATTGTGGATGCTTTTGAAGGACCAATGCCTCAGACGCGTTTCGTTTTACAAAAAGCAATTCAGTTAGGATTAAAACCTTGTGTGGTTATCAATAAAGTAGACAAAGAAAACTGTACACCGGAAGAAGTTCATGAAAAGGTTTTTGACCTTATGTTTGAATTAGGTGCTGAGGAGTGGCAGTTAGATTTCCCTGCAGTTTACGGTTCAGCTAAAAATAACTGGATGTCTACTGACTGGAGAAAGCAAACCGATTCGATGGAGCCCTTGTTAGAAATGGTGATAGACCATATCAAACCAGCAGAAGAAAAAGAAGGTACACCACAAATGCTGATTACTTCTTTAGACTACTCAAGTTTTACAGGACGTATTGCAATCGGACGTTTACAGAGAGGTGTTTTAAAAGAAGGAATGAATATCTCTTTGATTAAAAGAGAAGGCGGTATTGTTAAATCAAGAATAAAAGAGCTTTATACATTTGAAGGTTTAGGCCGTAAAAAAGTAGAATTTGTAAAAGCTGGTGATATCTGTGCCATCGTAGGTATTGAAGGTTTTGAAATCGGTGACGTAGTAGCAGATGCAGAAAATCCGGAAGCATTACCAACCATTACAATTGATGAGCCTACAATGAGTATGTTGTTTACCATCAATGATTCTCCGTTTTTCGGAAAAGAAGGTAAGTTTGTAACGTCTCGTCACATCAAAGACCGTTTGACAAAAGAATTAGAGAAAAACCTTGCATTGCGTGTAAACGAAACAGATTCAGCTGATAAGTTTATGGTTTTCGGTAGAGGTGTATTACACTTATCTGTATTGATCGAAACCATGCGTCGTGAAGGATATGAATTACAAATCGGTCAGCCGCAGGTAATCATAAAAGAAATTGACGGTGTTAAATGTGAGCCTGTAGAGGAACTAACTATTGACATTCCTGAAAGTTTATCAGGTAGAGCAGTAGAGTTTGTTACTTTGCGTAAAGGTGAAATGTTGTCAATGGAACCAAGAGGAGAACGTATGATCATTGTATTCAACATTCCTTCAAGAGGTATTATCGGTTTGCGTAACCAATTATTAACTGCAACAGCTGGTGAGGCGATCATGTCACACCGTTTCCTTGAATATCAGCCTTACAAAGGAGAAATAGCAGGGCGTAACAACGGATCGTTAATCTCTATGGAAAACGGAAAAGCTATTCCTTATTCTATTGATAAGCTTCAGGACCGTGGTAAGTTTTTCGTAGATCCGAATGAGGATATCTATGAAGGTCAGGTAATCGGTGAAAACTCCCGTAGTGATGATATGACCGTAAACGTAACAAAAACTAAAAAGTTGACCAACGTTCGTTCTTCTGGAGCAGATGATAAAGCGAGAATTATTCCTGCGATCAAGTTCTCTTTAGAAGAAGCTTTGGAATATATTCAAAAGGATGAATATGTTGAGGTAACTCCAAAATCACTTCGTTTGAGAAAAATTTACTTAAACGAAAACGATCGTAAACGTTATAAAATTGACTAACTCTCTTGATTAGTCTTATATAAAAAAAGGAACTCTAATTTGAGTTCCTTTTTTTTGTTATATAGAAGTAAAGTAATTAAACTTGTATAACACCGAGGTTAAATGGTTTTTCGATAGGAGCGTGGTTCGCTGCCTCTATTCCCATAGAAATCCATTTGCGGGTATCTAACGGATCGATAATCGCATCAGTCCATAATCGGGCTGCCGAGTAATAGGGAGAGATCTGTTTATCGTATCTCGCTTTAATCTTATCAAACAATTCTGCTTCTTTTTCAGGAGTTAATTCTTCTCCTTTTGCTTTTAAGGAAGAAGCTTCTATCTGAAGCAATACCTTTGCTGCCTGTGCACCACCCATTACGGCTAACTCTGCACTTGGCCATGCAAAAATAAGTCTTGGATCGTATGCTTTTCCACACATAGCATAGTTACCGGCTCCATAAGAGTTTCCAATGACAACTGTAAATTTAGGCACTACGGAATTAGAAACGGCATTTACCATCTTTGCACCGTCTTTGATAATGCCTCCGTGTTCAGATTTGGATCCAACCATAAATCCGGTTACATCCTGTAAGAAAACCAAAGGAATTTTCTTTTGATTACAGTTGGCAATAAAACGGGTTGCTTTATCAGCAGAATCGGAATAAATAACTCCTCCAAATTGCATTTCACTTTTTTTTGTCTTTACCACTTTACGCTGGTTCGCTACAATACCCACTGCCCAACCGTCAATTCTTGCGTAAGCAGTGATGATAGACTGGCCGTATCCTTCTTTGTATTCATCAAATTCTGAATTATCAACCAAACGTTTGATAATTTCTTTCATATCATATTGTTCTGCTCTTGATTTTGGCAGAATACCATAAATATCTTCAGGATTTTCCGCAGGTTTTACGGCATCGATTCTGTTATATCCTGCTTTATCATAATCACCTATTTTATCTACGATATTTTTGATGGTATCCAAAGCATCTTTATCATCTTTCGCTTTGTAATCTGTAACACCGGAAATCTCGCAATGAGTGGTAGCACCACCTAACGTTTCATTGTCAATGCTTTCACCAATAGCGGCTTTTACAAGATAGCTTCCTGCTAAGAAAATACTCCCTGTTTTATCTACAATCAGGGCTTCATCGCTCATAATTGGCAGATAAGCACCTCCAGCAACACAACTCCCCATAACTGCTGCAATCTGGGTAATACCTGAGCTGCTCATGATGGCATTGTTTCTGAAAATTCTTCCGAAATGCTCCTTGTCCGGAAATATTTCATCCTGTAAAGGCAGGTAAACTCCGGCACTGTCAACCAGATAAATGATAGGCAGTCTGTTTTCCATCGCAATTTCCTGTGCGCGCAGATTTTTCTTGGCAGTTATTGGAAACCAGGCACCCGCTTTTACAGTGGCATCATTTGCTACAACAATACATTGTTTTCCTTTGATATACCCTATTTTTACGACAACTCCACCGGAAGGACATCCTCCGTGCTCTTCATACATCTCATCTCCGACAAAGGCTCCGATTTCAATGGTTTTAGCATTTTTATCGAGAAGATAATCAATGCGTTCACGTGCCGTCATCTTTCCTTCTCCATGCAGTTTTGCTATTCTTTTTTCTCCTCCCCCTAATTTTACTTTGGCCAATCTTTGTTTCAGATCAGACAGTAAAAGCTTATTGTAGTCTTCATTCTTATTGAAGTTAATATCCATCTTGAATATGATTAAATACGTTATTTTTCGTTTTTTGCTAAAATACGAATTAGAATTTATTTTTAATGAAATATTAGTGTATTATATAGATGAGAAAGATCTGAAATATATTTTTTGCAATTTCAGCGCTTCTTAATGTTAAGTTAACATTGCGATAATATATTTGCACAGAAATTATAACTTTAAATAGAATGTCTTTAAATTCAATTTTTCAATTTTTAGTTCCAAAGGATAAAGTTTTTCATCCATTGTTTGACACAGCTGCAGGTAAACTAAAAACACTGGCAGAAACGCTTCACGAAGCATTAAATTTGCCAAGTAAAGATAGAGAAAATTTACTGAAAGAAGTAGAAATACTAAAATCAGAAATCGAAACAATTGCACAAAAAACACGTGTTGAATTAGGAAAAAGCTTTATAACTCCTTTTGACAGAGAAGATATTCACGCACTTATTACGGCTATTGATGAAGTAGCAGATAATATGAGTGATGCGGCAAGCCGTATGCGTTTATATCAGATTGATAAAGTAACAAAGCCATTGAGAAAACTGACGGAAGCAAATCTGGAAGCAACAACCGAAATCGCTTTTGCAATTACACAGATCAAAGATTTTAAAAATCTTGCTAAGATATCGGAAAGCTGTAAAAACATCAATCGTCTTGAGAGAAAAGCAGACAAAGTATTTGATAAAGCAGTAGCAGACATCTTTGAAAACGAAACCAATATTTTAGACATCATACGTTATAAAGAAGTAATGATGGCATTAGAATTAGGAACGGACAGTTGTAGAAAAGTAGCAAATGTACTTGAAACAATTACCGTTAAATATTCATAATTTAAATAAATAGTTCATTATGGATATGTTTATGGACATTATAAGCAGACCTCAGGGGATACTGCTTATAATTACGATTGTATTGGCTCTGGGATTTGACTATATCAACGGATTCCACGATGCAGCCAATTCAATTGCAACAATTGTGACTACCAAAGTTCTTACGCCTTTTCAGGCAGTAGTTTGGGCCGCTTTCTTTAACTTTATTGCTTATTTTATTTCACTTTATGTTATTGGCGAATTTAAAATTGGTAATACCATCGCAAAATCGGTTAATGAAAACTTCATTAATCTGGAAGTAATATTAGCCGGATTAGTAGCCGCTATTTTGTGGAACTTAGCAACCTGGAAATTAGGAATTCCTTCTTCATCATCGCATACCCTTTTAGGCGGTTTTATGGGAGCAGCGGTAGCGCATGCAGGTGCTTTAATGGTAGACGGTCAGGACGTTATCAACTATGCAAAAGTAGTACCTACATTCCTTTTTATATTCGGAGCACCGCTTTTAGGAATGTTTGTAGCCTATCTTATTACAGTATCCATCCTTTGGATTTGCAGAAAAGCCAATCCGCACAGAGCTGAAGTTTGGTTTAAGAGATTACAGCTTGTTTCATCAGCACTGTTCAGTTTAGGACATGGTGGAAATGACGCACAGAAAGTAATGGGTATCATTGGTGCAGCCGTTATTTTTTACCACGTAAATGTGGATTTTGACCCACAATATTTGGCTGAAGGAGTAAATAAGTTTGATGTTTTCGTAGAACATTGGTGGTGGGTACCATTAGCGTCTTTCTTATTCATTGGTTTAGGAACCCTGAGCGGTGGATGGAAAATTGTAAAAACGATGGGTTCAAAAATTACCAAAGTAACACCATTAGAAGGTGTAGCTGCTGAAACAGCAGGTGCAGTTACTCTATATGTTACAGAACATTTAGGTATTCCGGTATCTACAACACATACCATCACAGGATCTATCATCGGAGTAGGGATCACTAAAAGGATTTCTGCTGTAAGATGGGGAGTAACTATCAGCCTTTTATGGGCATGGATATTGACCATTCCGGTATCAGCATTAATTGCAATGGGTGTGTATCATATTGTAATGTTATTCTAAATCAATTTCAAATAAACATAAACCACCAATAATCTTGGTGGTTTTTTTATGTAAAAAACTTATCAACATAGAAAAAAAGTGGTCGCGTTAAAAAATGTTAATAAACTTTTACGTTTCAATTTAAGAAGTAAATTTGGTTCGAATTATGAAACGTATTCTGACGCATATTTTAGCCTTTTTTTTCCTGCTTTTCTTTGCAGGTTTCCGGTTATTAGACATATCTCAGAATAATGATGCTTCTTATGCAACTGCAAAAATAGTTAAGACACATCGTCATTCCGTAAAAGCTGTTGAACACAAAATTACGAAAGAAAGCCACACAGAATATGCCTTTCCAAGTATAGAAACAGATTTAAATGATTTTGATTTTTCAGATCAGGTGGTCTTGTTGGCAACTTTTACAAAACTTGTGGTTTTTGCTTTCATTGCTTGCTATTTACTAAAGCGCTTAAATAAGCGCCGTTTTTTCTATGAAGCCTATATACGGATATTTAGCCATAAATATCTTGTGCTTCGTACTCTAAGAATTTGATTTCTTATACTTCTACACCATTTTTTATGTAACTGTAACGCTATTATTGTTAATAGATGTTACCGTAAGTCATTTTTTGCTTTAATTTCAAAAGCAGCCATTTACCATATAAATTAATTAGCATTCATATTGTATGAGAAGAGTAGCATTTTTTGTTTCTCTAAGTACTGTCGTGGCGATGATCAGCTGTACATCGCATAAACAGGAAAAAGAAGAGGTTAAGGATTATCCTGTTACAAATCCTATCACATTAGACACCATTGTTATGAAAGATTATGTGTCTCAGGTAAAATCCATTCAAAACATCGAAATAAGAGCGCAGGAAAAAGGTTTTCTGCAGGATATTTTTGTTGATGAAGGACAATTCGTTAAAAAAGGGCAGTTACTGTTCCGTATCAAACCGCAAATGTATCAGGCAGAATTACTCAAAGCCAAAGCAGAGGTAAAAGAAGCGCAGATTGAGCTTCAGAACGCCAAAACATTAGCGGATAATAATGTGGTTTCAAAAAATGAGCAGGCAGTAGCTACAGCACGATTGGAAAAAGCGAAAGCAGAAATGCAGTTGGCTCAAATTCACTTGTCTTTTACTGATATACGGGCTCCGTTTTCAGGTGTTATTGATCGCATTCCTAAACGTTTAGGGAGCCTTATTGATGAAGGTGAACTTTTGACAACGCTTTCTGACAACTCCCAGATGTACGTATATTTTAATGTTTCTGAGCAGGAATATCTGAATTACGAAACTCATACTAAAGACCGCGGTGGTGATCAGGTAGATTTGGTTTTAGCGAACAATATGACGCTTCCTTACAAAGGTAAAATAGAAACGATTGAAGGGGAGTTTAATAATGAAACAGGTAATATTGCTTTTCGTGCCAAATTTCCAAATCCAGATCATTTGCTTAGAAATGGAGAAACAGGAAAAGTGCGTATGACAGTGCCGTTGACGCATGCCATGATCATCCCACAAAAAGCGACTTATGAAATTCAGGATAAAAAATATGCTTTTATTGTTGATGACAAAGGAATTATCCACTCCAAAAATATCATTGTCAGCAGTGAAATTCCGGATCTGTATGTCATTGCAAGTGGTCTGACAGCCAAAGATAAGATTTTGCTGGAAGGTACTCAAAGTGTAAAAGAAGGAGATAAGATACGGTCAAAATATCTGAATCCTAAAAAAGTGATGGCTTCTTTACGCTTAAAAGCCGAATAATCAATTGTAAAATAATAAGCACAAAGTATGTTTAAAAGATTTATTCGCAGACCCGTTCTGTCGATAGTAATTTCGTTGATTATTGTTTTTCTCGGCGTATTATCCTTAGTAAAATTACCTGTAACACAGTTTCCGTCTATTTCTCCTCCAAAGGTAAATATTACTGCAGAGTATCCCGGAGCCAATGGAGAACTGATGATTAAGTCGGTCATCATTCCGCTGGAAAGAGCTTTGAACGGCGTTCCGGGAATGAAATACATGACCTCAGATGCCGGGAATGATGGAGAGGCTTCTATTCAGGTTATTTTTGATTTGGGAACAGACCCCAATCTTGCTGCTGTAAATGTACAGAACAGGGTTTCATCTGTTGTAAATAAGTTGCCTCCTTTAGTTGTGAGAGAAGGTGTGAAAATCACACGGGAAGAATCCAATATGCTGATGTATATCAACTTATACAGTGATGATGTACATTCTGATCAGAAGTTTCTGTATAACTATGCCGATATCAATGTGTTATCAGAGTTAAAACGTGTTAATGGAGTAGGTGTGGCTACAATCCTCGGAAACAGAGAATATGCGATGCGTATCTGGCTTAAACCAGATCGTATGAACGCTTATAAGATCTCTGCAGAAGATGTTATGAAGTCTCTGGAGGAACAAAGTTTGGAGGCTTCACCCGGAAGAACTGGGGAGAGCTCCGGAAAACGGTCTGAAGCTTTTGAGTATGTTTTAAAATATTCAGGACGTTACAATTCTGAAGAGCAATACGGCAACATCATATTACGGTCTAATCCTGATGGAGAAATTCTCCGGCTGAAAGATGTAGCTGATATTGAATTTGGGAGTGCCATGTATGACATTTATTCCAATCTGAATGGAAAACCATCTGCAGCAATTGTTGTAAAACAATCATTTGGTAGTAATGCCAGTGATGTAATCAAGAATGTAAAAACGCTTATGGAAGATTTAAAAACAGATTTTCCTAAAGGGATGCATTATGAAATCAGTTATGATGTTTCCAAATTCCTTGATGCCTCAATGGAAAAAGTAGTTCATACGCTTATAGAAGCTTTTATATTGGTAAGTATAGTCGTATATCTGTTTTTAGGGGACTGGCGTTCAACACTGATTCCAACCTTGGCGGTTCCGGTGTCTCTGATAGGTACATTTGCTCTCATGCAGTTTTTTGGTATTACACTTAACCTGATTTCCCTTTTCGCGTTGGTTATGGCTATCGGAGTAGTAGTAGATGATGCGATTGTGGTAATTGAGGCTGTACATGCCAAGATGGAAGAAAAACATTTATCTCCTTATAAGGCAACTCAGGAAGCAATGCACGAAATTAGCGGAGCCATTGTAGCAATAACCTTTGTAATGGCAGCTGTATTCATTCCCGTTGCTTTTATGTCAGGACCTGTAGGTATTTTTTACCGTCAGTTTTCCATTACTATGGCTACCGCCATCATATTGTCAGGATTGGTAGCATTAACGCTGACACCGGCTTTGTGTGCTATGATTCTGAAAAATAACCATGGCAAATCGCGTAAGCAGACTCCTGTGAGCAGATTTTTGGATCGTTTCAACAATTTGTTCAATAAAGGAGCAGGCAGATATGAAAAACTTTTAAATAAAACGGTTAACAAACGCACTGTCACTTTTGCATTACTGGCGGCTTTCTGTGCCGGTATCTTCTTCTTAAATAATAACTTGCCTACGGGCTTTATTCCTAATGAAGATCAGGGAATGTTTTATGCCATCATCCAGACGCCACCGGGATCAACACTGGAACGTACTAATGAAGTGGCAGAAAAACTTCAAAAAATAGCAGAAGGTATTGATGGGGTACAGTCTGTTTCTTCCTTAGCCGGATATGAGATATTGACAGAAGGTACAAGTGCCAATACCGGAACCTGTCTGATCAACTTGAAAAGCTGGGAAGAGCGCGGTAAATCTGCTCAGGAAATTATTGAAGAAATAGAAGAGAAAACCGAAGAACTGACCGGAGCCAATATAGAATTTTTTCAGCCCCCAGCTGTTCCCGGATATGGTGCTGCCGGAGGATTTGAACTGCGGTTACTGGATAAATCCGGAAGTGGAGATTATCAGAAAATGGAACAGGTAAGTAAGGATTTTGTCAAAGACTTAAGCAAAAGACCTGAATTGGGTTCTGTTTTTACTTTTTACAGTGCCAGCTTTCCTCAGTATTTACTAAAAATTGATAATGACATTGCAGAGCAGAAAGGCGTTTCTATAGCGAACGCAATGGAGAATTTATCTACTCTTATCGGTAGTAATTACGAAACAAGTTTTATTAAATACGACCGTCCTTATAAGGTAATGGTACAGTCATCTCCGGAATACAGAGCATTGCCACAGGATGTTTTAAATCTGTATGCAAAAAATGATCAGGGGGAGATGGTACCGTATTCTGCTTTTATGAAAATTGAAAAAGTATATGGTTTATCTGAGATTACAAGACATAATATGTATAATTCCGCAGAAATCAGCGGGGCTCCGGCTCCGGGCTACAGTAGCGGAGCCGTGATCAAAGCGATTAGTGAAGTAGCTAAAGAAAAATTGCCGAGAGGCTATGGTATTGACTGGGCGGGAATTTCAAAAGATGAGGTAGCTCGTGGCAATGAAGCCATCTACATTTTTGCTATTTGTTTAGGATTTGTATATCTGATTCTGGCAGCTCAATATGAAAGTTTTATTTTGCCCCTTCCCGTTATTTTATCCCTGCCGGCAGGAATTTTCGGAGCTTTCTTATGTCTGAAATTTTCAGGGCTTGAAAACAATATTTATGCTCAGGTAGCCATGGTCATGCTTATTGGCTTACTCGGAAAAAATGCTGTACTGATTACGGAATTTGCCGTGCAGAAACACCTGGAAGGTAATTCTATTTTAAAATCTGCTATTGAAGGAGCAGCCATTCGTTTTCGTCCGATTCTGATGACTTCATTTGCCTTCATTGCCGGATTGATACCTTTAGTACTGGCATCAGGTCCGGGAGCCATTGGAAATAAGACAATCGGGACTGCTGCTGCAGGAGGAATGCTTATAGGTACTGTTTTCGGACTAATTATCGTACCCGGATTGTATTATATTTTTGGAACCATTGCTGATAAGCGCAAACTGGTTCGTTATGAAGAAGAAAACCCATTAACTGAAGATTTAAATTTTGATGAATAAGTTAGTTTTAAAACAACTGGTATGTGCCGTTGTTATTGGTTGTAGTCTGTGGAGCTGCAAAGCTCCGCAAGCTGCCCAAGATCCGGAAAACAGAAGTAAAATGCCCGAAAATTTCGTACTGCATACTGATACTGTAAATTCAGGCATTACTCCGTGGCGTCAGTTTTTTACAGATCCTGAATTAGTATCTTTGATTGATACTGCCTTGCAAAACAATCAGGAACTCATGATTACCTTACAGGAAATAGAGATTGCCAAAAACGAAGTAATGTATAAAAACGGTAAACTGAAACCTGCGGTCTCTGCAAGGTTAGGAGCAGGGGTAGAGAAAGTAGGCCGCTATACAAGTCAGGGAGCGGGTGATGCTTCTACAGAGATTGAGCCTGGAAAAGAGATGCCCGATCCATTGGGCGATTTTTCAGGTACTCTTAATGCGCATTGGGAGGCAGATATCTGGAAAAAATTGCGAAATTCTAAACAAGCGGCTATAAAAAGATATTTGGGTACTGTAGAAGGGAAAAATTTTGTCTTATCAAGCCTCATTGCTGAAGTAGCAGATTCCTATTATGAACTGTTAGCTTTAGACAACCAGCTTGAACTTACTTTACAGTACATAGATCTGCAAAAACATGCTTTGGAAGTGGTTAAAATTCAGAAACAGGCAGCAAGAGGAACTGAATTGGCAGTTAAGAAATTTGAGGCAGAGTTACTGAAATCTCAAAGCTTAGAATTCAGCATCCGTCAGGAAATTACAGAAAAAGAGAATCGGATCAATGCTTTGTTAGGGCGTTATCCTCAGCCTATTCTTAAGGCAAAAAATGATTTTCTGGATTTAGTGCCTGCAACAGTTTATTCGGGTATACCAGCTCAATTACTCGGAAACAGACCTGATATCAAACAAGCCGAATTAGAACTTGAAGCAGCAAAACTTGATGTTAAAGCGGCAAGGGCAGAGTTTTATCCTTCATTAGATATTTCTGCTGCTATAGGATTGCAGGCTTTTAAGCCGTCTTATCTGGCCAAATTACCGGAGTCTCTTCTGTTTTCAGTAGCGGGTGATCTGGCAGCACCATTGATTAATAAAAGTGCTATTAAAGCGGAGTTCAATACCGCCAATGCACATCAGATTCAGGCTTTATATGAATATGATAAGGTGGTTTTGAATGCCTATCTTGATATTGTCAACCAGATGGCAAAAATAGAGAACATGCAGAAAGTATATGAGTATAAAGCAAAAGAAACGGATACGCTGGTTCAATCGGTGAATATAGCGAATGAATTATTCAAATCTTCCAGAGCAGATTATCTGGAAGTATTGATGACACAGCGCGATGCAATGGATGCTAAACTGGAACTTATTGAGGCAAAAGCACAACAACTCAATGCAGTGGTTGATATCTATAAAAGCCTGGGTGGTGGATGGCAATAAAAAAAGGAGCATTTGCTCCTTTTTTTTATTCTTCTTTCTGTCCCATCATCATCAGATAAGCTTTTAAGAACGGGTCGATTCCGCCGTTCATAACCGCTTCCACATCACTGGTTTCATGCTGAGTACGGACATCTTTTACAAGTTTATAAGGATGCATGACATAATTTCTGATCTGCGATCCCCATTCAATCTTCATTTTATTGGCTTCAATCTCATCTCTTTTTGCCTGTCGTTTCTTGAGCTCAATCTCATAAAGCTGCGATTTTAATAATTGCATCGCTTTTGTTTTATTGTCAAGTTGTGAGCGCGTTTCAGAGTTTTCAATAATAATGCCTGTCGGATGGTGACGTAAACGTACCGCCGTTTCTACCTTATTTACATTTTGTCCGCCGGCTCCTGATGAACGCATGGTTTCCCAGGAAATATCCGAAGCACTGATTTCAATTTCGATGGTGTCATCTGCTAACGGATATACATATACCGATGCAAAAGAAGTGTGCCTTTTGGCATTGCTGTCAAAAGGAGAAATACGAACCAAACGGTGTACTCCGTTTTCACCTTTGAGATAGCCGAATGCATATTCGCCTTCGAGCTCAAGGGTAACCGTTTTTACTCCGGCTACGTCTCCTTCCTGAAAATTGAGTTCTTTGATCTTGTATCCGTTTTTCTCGCCCCACATAAGATACATCCTCATCAGCATAGCTGCCCAGTCATTACTTTCGGTACCACCGGCTCCGGCAGTAATCTGTAAAACAGCACTGAGGCTATCACCTTCATCAGAAAGCATATTTCTGAATTCAATGTTTTCTATATGCGACAATGTGGTCTCATACTGCTCTTGCAGTTCTTCTTCGGAAAGTCCGTCTTCTTTAAAAAAATCATACGCTAATTGCAATTCTTCCGATAGGGCGACTGCTTTCTGATAATCTTCTACCCATTTTTTCTGGGAACGGATGTTTCTGACAATCTGCTCTGCTTCTTTGGCATTATTCCAAAAATCGGGAGCATATGTTTTTTCTTCTTCGTTTGTTATTTCAATAATTTTCTTATCGATGTCAAAGATACCTCCTTAACGCACCAAGGCGATCAATAAGATCTTTTATCTGATCTGTAGTTACCATAATTTTTTTTACAAATTTAGTTTAAAAAAGTCAAATGGATTAATATTTGATACCTTTAAACTATCAAATTTTTGATTATGAGAAATTGTTTTGTAATTATGATGCTGCTGTTGATAAACAGCATGATATATGGGCAGAATCCTAAAACGGATAAAGGAACTTCTACCATTGAAAAGGGGAAAATAACCATTTCGAATCCTGAAGTCGCCTATGAGGTAATCATTTTTGATACGGGATTTGAAAACTGGCTTGCGAAAAATGCCCGCCCGAGAAAATACTATGATCAGACTTTTTTAGAGAATCATAACAGGCAGTGGGTAGCCACATGGAATGCCCGTGCGACAGCAGGAAACAGAGGGTATGATTATACTATTGACTACAGAAACGGAATTGATTACGGATATGAAGTGAATTATATGCTGTATAATTATTTGTTATATTATCAGCAGACCAATGGAATAAAGTTGAATTAATAAGTATATTTGTACCGGTAAAATTTAAGGTATGGCAAGTTTAAAAGAACGTTGGGGGGTAAAATCCAATGTACAGTTTACAATTATTCTGGTTGTTTTTGCAATAACCGGTTCTACATCAGCATACATCACAAAACCAATTATGGAATTTTTGGGAATAACCAAAGATGTATTGCCTTTATTTTTTTACTATATCCTTAAAATTGTACTCATACTTCCGGTTTATAAAGTACTGCTTATTCTGATAGGTACTATTTTTGGTCAGCATCAGTTTTTCTGGAATTTCATCAAGAAGATGCTTACACGTATGGGAATGGGATTCTTATACGGAACTAAGAGCACTCCTAATCAATAGGTCTTTCAGTCTTTGTGTATGATAAAAATACACGGACGTTTATGCAGGTCTGGTTTTGATTTTTTCCACAGAGCAATAGGTTTGGTTTGTATGAATTCAGTAGGTAAACTGATATCACAGGCAATGCACAAACGTGTCTGAGGGTTCAGAATCTGCAACATATCCTCTACAATCTGATTATTTCTATAAGGAGTTTCAATAAACAGCTGAGACTGATTTCTTTCAAAAGACCATTTTTCCAGATTTTTTAAGGCATTCTTTTTTTCTGACTTATCAATAGGCAGATATCCGTTGAATGTAAAAGACTGACCGTTCATTCCGGATGCCATCATAGACATAAGAATAGAAGACGGGCCAACTAACGGAATTACTTTAATTCCTTTTTCATGTGCCATTTTTACTACAACAGCACCAGGATCGGCTACGCCCGGACACCCGGCATCACTCATTAAACCCATATCTTTCCCTTCGAGCATAGGCTGTATAAAACTGCTAATTTCTTTTGTGTCAGTATGTTTGTTGAGCTCAAATAATACCAGTTCTGACTGCTTTTTTTCAGGGTTTACCGCTTTGATGAATTTGCGGGCATCTTTGCTGTTTTCTACAACAAACACAGAGAGTAGTTCAATACTTCTGTAAACGGTCTGCGGTAATACATCTGCAGGATTAGAATCTCCTAATGTAACGGGTATAAGATATAAATTTCCTTTTGTCATTTCTCTCAAAATAAAAAACGCTTATGCGTTAATAAGCGTTTTGTTTTATACGTTCGGCAATCACTGTACAGGCATTGTCTAAAAGCTCAAATACATGACTGAAGCCGTCATTTTCTCCATAATAAGGATCCGGAACTTCTGAAACAGGTGAGTTTTGAACCTCTTCTAAGATTAGTTTTACTTTTTGACGGGCTTTTTCATCAGGCGCCAATTCCAAAACGTTTGCATAATTTGATCGATCCATTACATAAATAAGATCAAAATCGGAATAATCCTGAACAGTAAACTGACGGGCACGTTGTGTAGAAATATCAATGCCTTTTCTTCGGGCAATTTCTATAGAACGTTTATCCGGTTGCTGCCCGGCATGCCAGGCACCGGTTCCGGCAGAATCAATGGTAACCGAAGCATCTGTTTTAGATCGCAAAATGCCTTCAGCCAGAGGCGAACGGCAGATATTGCCTAAACAGACCATTACTATTTTCATTTATATAGAAAGTTTGTTGTTGATATCTTCAAAGAAAGCTTTGAATTGTTTGTCTGTTTCTAACAGATTATCTACAGTTTTGCAAGCATGTAAAACAGTAGCATGGTCACGATCACCTATTTGTGAACCGATATTCGCAAGAGAGGCTTTGGTATATTTTTTAGCAAAAAACATAGCCAATTGTCTCGCCTGTACAATATTTCTTTTGCGTGATTTTGAACGCAGAGTATCTAAATCTAACTTAAAGTAATCAGAAACTACTTTTTGTATATAATCAATAGAAATTTCGCGTTTCACATTTTTAACAAATTTGTCAACAACGCTTTTTGCAAGTTCTAAAGTAATTTCTCTTTTGTTAAAAGAAGATTGTGCAATAAGGGAAATGATTGCGCCCTCCAGTTCCCGGATGTTACTCTTAATACTTTTTGCTACATACTCAATGACTTCCTGAGGCATTTCTACCCCATCACGGTATAAAATATTTTTCAAAATATTTACACGGGTTTCAAAATCAGGATGCTGGATTTCTGCTGATAATCCCCATTTAAAACGCGACAAGAGACGTTGCTCTATATCCTGCATATCTACAGGGGCTTTATCAGAAGTCAGGATAACCTGCTTCCCGTTCTGATGCAAATAATTGAAAATATGAAAGAAAACATCCTGTGTACCCGATTTGCCGGATAAAAACTGGATATCATCTACAATAAGAATATCTATAAGCTGATAGAAATAGATAAAATCATTTCTGGTTTGTTTTCTTACCGAGTCTACATATTGTTGTGTAAATACTTCCGCTGAAATATACAAAACTGTTTTATCAGGGTGTTTGTCTTTGATCTCTACTCCGATTGCATGCGCTAAGTGAGTTTTCCCCAGACCCACACCTCCGTAGATCATTAAAGGATTAAAAGCAGTTCCTCCGGGTTTGTTGGCAACTGCCATACCTGCACTACGACCTAAGCGATTCGATTCCCCCTCCAGAAAATTATCAAAGCTGTAGTTGGAATTGAGTTGTGATTCTATTTTTACGTTGCGGATACCCGGAATCACAAAAGGATTTTTGATTTCCGGATTTTTTGTTTGTATGGGTACGTCGAGCTCCTGAGTCTTTACAGGTTCACGCTGACTGCTTGGTAGTTGTTCCGTAAAAGGCTGCTTGTTGCCCTGCGTATTTTCCATACGAATCTTATAAAGAAGCCGGGCATTATGTCCCAGTTCCTTTATCAAAGCTGATTTTAATATCTTTACATAATGTTCTTCCAGCCATTCATAAAAAAACTTACTGGGTACCTGAATATACAATGCATTTTCTGTAGTCAGTTCAATTGCAACAATCGGTTCAAACCATGTTTTGAAAGCTTGCTCATCTATATTGTCTTTTATGAATTGAAGACAACGAGTCCATACAGATTCTGCAGTTTTATTCGTATAATCAAGCATTTTTTGTGAATATTATTTTGTTAATTTGGTCATGAAAGAAAAATAGATAATTCTCTTCTTTTAGTATGACAAATATGTGAACAAAATTTGTTTAAAAAAAACTATTTGCTGTTTGATTTTTAAAAAAAAAATTGTAAGTAATATTTAATTCAATATCAACCTAAAAATAAGATAAAAAATAATGAAAAAATTCGATGTCAGTCTGCGTGTTCGTTATGCAGAAACCGATCAGATGGGAGTAGTGTATCACGGAAATTATGCACAGTATTTTGAAATAGGAAGAGTGGAATGGCTTAGAAATCAAGGTGTTTCCTATAAGTGGATGGAAGAAAATGGTATCATGCTGCCTGTAGTTTCTTTGAGTATGGATTATAAAAAACCTGCCCGGTATGATGACCTGCTTACCATCACAACCATCTTTAAAAAACAGTCTTCTGTGAAGATAGAATTTGACTATGAAATACATAATGAAAAAGGGGAGTTGTTAACAACCGGATACTCCATGTTGGTCTTTGTTGATATGAAAACAGGCCGTCCGGTAGCACCACCGGATTATATTCTGGATAAGCTGAAAAACATCTGAATTGGACCCTATGTTTAACTAAATGTTAATACGTGTTTTGATTCGCGTAAGAAAATGTATTTTTACAAGAAAACGTATGAGAGCAATTTTATTTTTACTATTCGTTACTTCGGTTTGTTTTGGTCAGGATCGGAAGTTGTTAAAGGGGACAGTGAGTACACAGCATGAAATAACTGATCCGGTGCGCGTGGTCAATGTTACTTCAGGTGAAGAAGTGTATACGGGAAGAAAAGGAAGTTATCAGATAAAAGCAAAATTAAATGATGTACTGTCTTTTTCTCATATAGAGTTTATCGAGCAGAAGATCACTATTTCTGATCCGATATTAAAACGCAACCGACTCGATATTTTTTTATCAAGTAATATGACGGTGCTTAAAGAACTTTATATTGATAAAACAGATACTTTGAATGCTTCTTTAGGGTTTGGTAAAATGGATATGACACCAGCTGAGAAATCATTATATGCAAGCAATCAGTTTTCTCCCGGAGAAGGAGTTACAGGTGTAAAGCTGGATGGATTGCTAAACCGCCTTTCCGGACGTCACAAAATGCTGAAAAACTGGTTGAAATTAGAGACTAACGAAACTAATGTAAAGAAATTTAAACAGATTTTTCCTGAAGAATATTTACAGGAAGAGCTCAAAATCAAACCTGAAGATTTTAATTTATTCATCTATACAATAGTTGAACAGGAGGGATTTGATATTCATATGGTACAAAAGTCGATTACCTATATCCAGTTTTTACAGGAGCATGCCAGAAATTTTAGAAAATCGATGGAATATGAAAACTGATCATTTTTCGTCTTTATAACGGATTTCCACTTCATATACCTGATCAAAAGCATCATGTACAGCTGCTGCTTCCTGTAGACGGACAGCTAATTCAAACTCACAGCTCAGCTCCATTTTTTGGCGTATGAGCTGTATGTTTTTTTCCTTTATAATGCGCATTACCTTATTCATATTTTTATAATCAAATGAAACGATAAAGTGTACATCTATGGTTCGTTCCTCAATTTCTGCCACTTCCAGAGCCATTTGTGCTGCTGTTTTATAAGCCTGTACCAGACCGCCAACACCTAATTTTATTCCGCCAAAGTAGCGCACAACCACTACAAGAACGTTGGTGACATCAAAAGACTGAATCTGTCCGTATATAGGCATTCCCGCACTATTATTAGGTTCGCCATCGTCATTGGCACGGAAATATATCTGTTGAGTTCCTAATTGAAAAGCATAACACCAGTGGCGTGCTGTGTAATGCTCTTTTTTTAATTTTTCCAACAGTTCTTTTACTTCATCTTCCGTTGTTACCGGATACGCATAACCATAAAACTTACTGTTTTTTTCTTTAAAAAGGATTTCTTCTGAGGCGGTTACCAGTGTTTTATAAGTATCTTTTTCCAAATCAGTTGTTTTTTAGAAGGAGCAGACGGTCTTCTGCAACAGATTCAACAGTCCGGCTTTTATAAGTTCTTATCAAAGGAGCTTTTATACCATTATTAAGTACGATATTGCTTTCAAAAATACGTGCTTCATCCCATATATTAGCTTGAATAAAAGCCTGTAATGTTTGGAGTCCGCCTTCAATGATAATGGATTGAATCTGACGCTTGTAACAAATGTCCATAATCTGCGGTATGACAGCTGTTTCAAAATCTATTTTTTCATAGGAAACGGTGTCTATAGGTGTTTCAGATTGCGCGGTAATACAAATGGTTGAAGCGAAATCATCAGTGATAGCATACGCTGAGGAGATTTTTAAATCCCGGTCTATATACATTCTTATGGGGTTTCTCCCTTTCCAGCTTCTGACGGTCAGAGACGGATTATCATCAATGATGGTTTGTGTTCCCACCAGAATAGCTTGCTCTTCACTTCGCCATTTATGAGTGAGTTGTCGGGAATATATATTAGAAATCCAAACGGGTTTGAGTTCTTCTTTATGTAAGGGTGCGATAAAACCATCAGCTGAAGCTGCCCATTTTAAAATTACATACGGACGCTTTTTTTCGTGGTAAGCAAAAAACCTTTTATGAGATTCCCGGCATTGTTCTTCCAGAACGCCTAATGTCACTTCTATACCGTGATCCTGAAGTTTTTTGATTCCCTTACCGGAAACTTCAGCAAAAGTATCGATACATCCTATTACTACCCGTGGTATTTTTTTTGTGATAATCAAATCGCTACAGGGAGGTGTCTTGCCATGATGACTACAGGGTTCCAATGAAACATACAGAGTAGATTGCTGTAACAACTCCTGATCTTCTACACTGTTAATGGCGTTGACTTCTGCATGAGCTCCCCCATAAGCAGATGTGAATCCTTCACCAATAATCGTATCTTTGTACACAATAACAGCACCTACCGAAGGGTTAGGCATTGCAGCTGCCAAACCAATCCGGGCAAGTTGTAAACAGCGATCCATGTATTTTTCGTGTGTGGTCATGAGCAGTTTTTTGCAAATTTAAAAGTTTAAAACGAATAGATGAATTTAAAAGACTATAAAACACAATTTATAAATGCTTTACTTACCGTTGTAGAAGAAGAAGAGGCCAACAGCTTTTTTTATATAGCACTGGATGAGTTGATGCATATGCGCAGGGTAGATCTGGTACTGCAAGAGGTTGTGCTGAGTGCTGAACAGCTTGCGCAATGGCAGGGGGTACTGGAACAATTGCTTACAGAAAAGCCGATACAGTATGTATTTAGTAAAGCTTATTTCTATGGATTGGAATTCTCAGTAAATGAACATACCCTCATACCGAGACCCGAAACGGAAGAACTGGTGGAATGGATTATACATACGGTAAAACAGCAACCTTTAAAGCAATGGCGTATTCTGGATATCGGTACCGGGAGTGGATGCATACCGGTTACACTTGCAAAAAATATTTCCAATGCTGTTGTTACATCTATGGATGTATCTGAAAAAGCATTGGAAGTTGCGAAAAGAAATGCAGATCATAATGGCGTATCGGTGCGTTTTTTACATCAGGATGTTCTCAAAACTGTTTCTATCGAAGAATATGATCTTATTGTTTCGAATCCACCGTATGTACGCCATCTTGAAAAAATTGAAATTCAGAAAAATGTCCTGGGATATGAGCCTCATCTCGCTTTGTTTGTAGATGATAGTAATCCGTTACTGTTTTATCGTAAGATTACGGAACTGGCAGATGCGTTTCTGGCTCCTGGCGGACACTTGTTTTTTGAAATCAATCAGTATCTGGCTAATGAAACATTAGCGCTGTTTGAAAATACACGCTTGAAAACTACTGAACTCAGAAAAGATATGAGAGGAAATGATCGTATGGTTCATGCTGAGAAAAAGTAACAAAAGACGATTTTATCTTAAAACCATAGGGTAGATTTACTAAAATGTATAACAGGTTTGTAGGGTATATGCTTTATAAAAAGTACTTTTGTGATTCATTAAAAAATAAATTATGAAAATAGTATGGGCTGTTTCTGCTTTATTTTTGCTGGTTTCATGCAAAAAAGAGCTTACTCAGAAACAATTAGAAAAAGACTTCGCTACTGAATATTGCGATTGTCTGAGCAAACAATCTGATAAAACTCCTGAACAATTGATAGGAGAGGAAACTATTAAATGTGTAGAAGACTTTTTTAAGAAAAGAGAAAAAGATGAGGCTGCTTTCAGAGCGCTTATCGCTACGAAAGGATATGATGCTTCCCTTTCAGAATTCGATAAAGGAAAGTTGTTCGGCAGAGAAATTGTTGTAAATGCAGCAGAAGATTTGGTTAATAACTGTGATATTTATGTAAAATCTCTGAACACGATTAAAGACAATATGAAAAAGCAGATATTGGCACAAGGTGGAGAGAATGCTATTGCTACTGCTATCGAGAATTTAAAATCTATGGAATCTTCTATTGTTTCTATGGGCAAAACAGATCAGTCTAATTACTATCTGAGTTTGGGAATTCTGCATGAATTTTTGAACGATACTAAACAGGCAGTTGTTTTCTACGAAAAGTCATTAGCGGCTGACCCGACAACTGAAGCCCGAGCTTATAAAATGTTGCTTGAGAAAAAATAAAAATTCTTTTTAAAAATCATGAGACATCATTACCTGTAAGGTGTGTATGTCTCATTTTTTTATCTGTGAGTTGTCGTATTTATTCATAACGCAAAGCCTCTACCGGATCCAGTTTTGAAGCTTTTATTGCCGGGTATAGGCCGGAAATAATGGCAACTACAAAAGAAGTGATGATAGCAGCTATTATTGCCATCCACGGAATTACAAATGCAAAACCAATGATTTTTGTAAAAATATAACCGGTAAGCAATCCCAGAATCATTCCTACCAATCCACCTAATTGACTGATGACAATAGTTTCTGTAAAAAACTGAAATAAAATGGTGTTTTTCTTAGCGCCGAGTGATTTGCGGATTCCGATCTCTTTAGTTCGTTCCGTTACAGAAACCAACATAATATTCATAAGAGCAATGGAAGAGCCGAAAATGGTAATAACCCCTATCATCCAGGCAATAGCGGTAAGCATTACCGTCTGATTCTTAAGAGATTCTATTAAATCATCACTTCTGCGGATTCCGAAGTTGCTTTCCTGAGACGGATTTAGGCCTCTTATCTGACGCATTTTGAGAGTAGCTTCGTCAATTGTGGTATTGAGCAACTCATTCTGAGTGACCAGTGTCTGTATCTCATAATCAATATTGGCTAAAGTAAAAATACCACGGGCAATATTCAGAGGGATAAAAGCTCTTAAATCCTGCTTATTGCCAAAGATGGATCCTTTTTCTTTTAAAATTCCGATGACTTTGAATTTCGTTCCGCGAATGGATACTATTTTATCAATAGGATTAGTGTCCTTAAAAAGGCCTTTTGCAAAATCAGCTCCTAAAATACAGACAGCATTGTTGTTTTTTACATCGAATTCATTAAACGGTCTTCCGTTTTCAAATTCAAGTCCGCTATTCGTAAAATAATATTCGTCCGCTCCGATAATCGATACTTCCGGATCTGTCTTTTTAGATTCGTATTTTACCTCTGTAGTACTTGATGCTGTGAAAGAAATTGACGTTGTAATATATGATTTATCAAGGCTTTCTTTAAAAGCTTTTGCCTGATTATAATTAATAACCGGATTTATTTTTACATCATTATTTCCTGAACTGATCTGTGATGAATAATCATATCGGCTGATGTTAAAGGTGTTGGCGCCCATTGAGGCGAAATTGCTAAACAAAGTATTTTCCAGTGCGCTAACAGCAGATAAAATACCTACCAACGCCCATATACCAGACGCTATGATAAATACCGTAAGTATGGTACGCAATAATTGGCTTCGGATAGCGCCTAATGCAATTTTTGTATTTTCAAAAAGCAGTTTCAACATATATCTATTGGTAGTTACAGTACTAAAAATGTTACAATAAAATCAAAATTATTTTATTCCGAAAAAATAAAGTAGGATATTTGTTGACCGATCTTTTTATAAGGTTATAAATAAAAATAAAATAGTTTAAAAATGGCACAAAAACCAAGTATTCCAAAAGGTACAAGAGATTTTTCTCCAAATGAAGTAACAAAACGTCAGTATATAATTGCTACGATTAAAAAACATTTTGAGCATTTTGGTTTTCAGCCTATCGAAACACCTTCTTTTGAAAATTTAGATACTTTGATGGGTAAATACGGGGAAGAAGGTGACCGGTTGATTTTTAAAATATTGAATTCAGGAGATAAAGTAAAGAAAGCCAATATACAGGCACTGGAAGAGAATAATCTGGCACTTTTTTCTAATTCATTGTCAGAGAAAGCACTTCGGTATGATTTAACAGTTCCTTTTGCCCGTTATGTTGTACAACATCAGAATGAGATTGATTTTCCATTCAGACGCTATCAGATACAACCAGTGTGGCGGGCAGATAATCCTCAAAAAGGAAGATTCAGAGAGTTTTATCAGTGTGATGCTGATGTTGTAGGCTCAAAATCTCTTTGGCAGGAAGTAGAACTTATACAACTATACGATGCAGTATTTACAGATTTGAAAGTAGAAGGTGTAACGATAAAAGTAAACAACCGAAAAATTTTATCAGGTATTGCTGAAGTTATTGGTGCAAAAGATAAATTGATTGATTTTACAGTAGCTTTGGATAAGTTAGATAAAATAGGAGAAGACGGTGTTAAAAAAGAAATGCTGGCTAAAGGAATTTCTGAACAGGCATTAGAGAAAGTGCAACCACTGTTTGCATTTTCAGGAACTTTTTCAGAGAAAATTACTCAGCTTTCTGCTCTTTTAGAAAGTTCAGAAGAAGGTCGTAAAGGTGTAGAAGAATTACGATTTATCTGCGATGCTATTGATAAAATCGGTCTGCAGTCGGCTGTGCTCAATCTGGATGTCACACTCGCAAGAGGATTAAATTATTACACAGGAGCGATTTTTGAAGTGGCGGCTCCTGAAACTGTAAAATTAGGTTCTATTGGCGGTGGTGGAAGGTATGACGATCTTACCGGGATTTTCGGGCTTAAAAATGTAGGAGGTGTTGGGATTTCTTTTGGATTAGATCGTATATATCTTGTTTTGGAAGAGTTGAATGCATTTCCTGAAACGGTATCTTCGACCTCAAAAGTATTATTTCTGAATTATGGCGATGATGAAATCTTATATGTACTGCCTGCTTTGAAGAAACTCAGAGAAGCCGGAATCAAATCTGAGTTATATCCTGACAAAGCTAAAATGGACAAGCAATATAAGTACGCTGATAAAAAAGGCATACAGTATGTGGTAATTGCAGGAGAAACAGAGAAAAATAATAATATATTCATTTTGAAAAATCTGGTAACCGGAGATCAAAAACAGTTGACAACGGCGCAGCTTATTTCGGAGTTGTCATAAAATATTTGTTCCTTATTCTATTATCCAAAAGCGGTTCTTAAATTAAGAACCGCTTTTTTTATTTAAAATCAGAACATTATATTTTTTTTGTTAAAAATTAGGTAATACTAAATCCAAATTTATGATTCTATCGTACATACTATAAAAGGTAATCTATAAAAATACAAAAGCTATGAATTTAAAAAAGACTCTTAAAATTGTTGGTGGAAGTGTAGGGGGGATTATATTGATATTATTTGTTATTCTCGTTGTGCATATTGCTACCGCAAAATCTGTTGAATTAGATAATAATACGCTTCAAATCAGTCGTATGGATTTTAATAAGCCATTGGACAGTTTGGAAAGAAAACAAATTTTATCGGATTTAAAGTCAATACCCGGAGTAAAGAAAGAACATCTCAATATGGAAACCGGAGTGCTTGTCTATTATCATGATAACACCATCATTAGTGCAAAAGAGGTTTGGGAACAGATGGTTGCCAAAAGGAATTATTCTGTTGCTCAATATGTAGTTTCAGCAGAAGCGGCAAGCAAGCAGGTATGTCCTGTTGGAAATTCAGATAGTTTTAGTTATAAGTTTTCGAGAGGGGTACAACGTCTCTTTAATTAATTTTTAAATATAAATAGTATGAAGACAAAATTTACAAAAATTGCAGTTTTAGTTGTTTTATTAGCCACAGCAGGTGGTATGATCTCCTGTGGGGATGATGATAATGTGACGCCACAGGAGAAGTCGCTTTATCAAAAATTGGGTGGATTTGAAAAAGTCCCTGATCCTAATAATCCCGGACAGATGATTGAAAAAGGACGTTTAAGTTATCGCTCAGTAGTCGATAGTACTATTATGCTTATTGTGAGTGATATAGGTACAGGTGCATCCGGAAATCTTGGAATGCACTTTGCTCCGATAGTTGCTGAGGTAGGTTCCGGAAATACAACCAAAGTAGCTGTTCTGAGTAAAAATTTGACCGACTTCTTTTCAGCAAATACTGGAGGTGGAGCAACAAATACATATTCAGGACTCAACATGGTTGAGGCTCATAATCCCGCAACTAATCCAAGAATGGGGAAAAAAGCAAACAATGCTGATTATGATAAATTTATTGGATATGTAGGTGCAGCAGCAGGACTGAATGGTGTTACTGATCCTAAGATTATTGGGGAAGTTGTTAGCGTTTTAGAATCTTTGAGAGCTCCTATTGTACAGGAATAATTGAGTTCATATCTTATGTTTTTTAATATTACAAAAGACCTTTCCAAAAAGAAGGTCTTTTGTTTTTATACGTTTTTACCCAACATTAAAATACTATATGTTGATGAATATTATTTTTTTTGTATCAATTCTGTCAGTAGTTTTTTTGCTCTAAGCAATTTTACCTTAACATTTCCTATGGGTTCTTCTAACTTTTCTGAGATTTCGTTATAAGAAAGCTCCTGAAAGAAACGCAGCTGTATGATCTCCTGATAATGAGGCTTTAGCTGTTTTATATATTGTTTTAACGTAAGCAGTTTCTGTTCCTGTATCAGCTGGTCTTCTATAGAAGGAGAATCATCAATGATGTCAAAAAAGAAATTTTTATTGTTTTCATCAATTTCAACAAAATGGGTGGATTTTCTCTTGCGGATCATGTCTATATGTACATTTTTGGCAATGGAGATGAGCCAGGTGTTAAACTTGAATTGTTCGTTGTATGTATTAATTTTGTCAAATGCTTTTGAAAATGTTTCGATGGTTATGTCTTCAGCATCGGTTTCATTTGCAGTTTGTTTAAACATAAAGCCATATACTTCATTCCAGAAGTGATTGAGTAAAGCGGTAAAAGCTGCCTGATCACCGGTTTTTGCTTTCTGAATAACGCTTTGTATGTTAGCCGGAGTTATTTCCACAGATTTATTTTGAATTAAAAACAGACTTTAAAGATACATTTATTAATGTGATTAATTGTGCAATTTCTATTAAAGGAAATGTTAAAGCTAAATCAGGCTGTTGAAATTTTTTGACTGCTTTTGATGCAATCAGCCATACAAACAGAAAGCGGAAAATAAGAAGTGCCACTACAATTTCCCACTCTATCTGAAGGATTAAAAGCACAATTGCCATAAGATAAAAGCACAGTTGTGATATATTAAAAAGTTTGATCTTGAATCTTGTAGCAAACTTAAAGGTATTCAGTAGCTGAGAATGTTCTTTTTTTAACGATACAAACTGGCGGTAATTTTTTAGCACAGGTACAATTAACGTCGCAGAAGATTGTTCGCATAAGGTGGTGTTTTTACCTGTTGCAGCCTGATTGACAAAAAGATCATTTTCATATTTAGGGTTCTGCATATGATCAATAAAACCTTTCACCTTATAAAATTCCTCTTTCTTATAGGCGATGTTTTTAAGATTGACCGTAAAAGGATTTCCTGTTCGCGTCCATGCAAAACTGTGTAGTTGATTCCAGATCATATCATAACGAATGATCTTATTGAAAAAGCCTTTCTTTTTCTCATACATGCTTGTTCCTAATACAATGGTTTTATTAAGCGTAAAATGAGAACTCATCTGCATAAGCCATGTTTCTGATGAAGGTCTGTTTTCAGCATCGATAAATAATAAATATTCGTGTTTTGAAGCTTTTATGCCCAGTGTAAGAGCATATTTTTTACTTCCCCAAAATGCCTGATTATTTTCTACGTCAACAATGCGGATGTTCGGATACATAGAAGCATATTCTTTAAAGATGTCAAGGGTTTCGTCAAATGAAGCATTGTTGACCAGTACCAGTTCAAATTCATGGTAATTTTGGTTCAGTAGTAATGGCATTATTTTTCGTACCTCTTCAGCATTATTTTTTGCATAAAGAATAACGGATACCGGTATGCGTTTCGGGTTGTTTTCAGCAGGTTGGGAAAATACAAATTCTCTGAAAATACCTAAGTAATAAAATAATTGAACAATAACGATACCAATAAAGATATAGAGTAATGTTAGCAGCATGTTTTATATGTTTCAATTTGGTAGGCAAAAATACCGTTAACTTAACAGATGTACAACTATAAACGTTAAATTATATTGACTTCAGGGCTTATTTCGATGCCAAAAACTTCTTTTACTTTTGACTGAATTTCATAAGCCAGTGTAATTAATTCATTTCCTGTTGCATTTCCATAATTTACCAATACCAATGCCTGTCTTTGATGTACTCCGGCATCGCCTCTTCGAAATCCTTTATAGCCTGCCTTTTCAATCAACCAGCCTGCAGGTATCTTTACTTCATTTTCACTGACACTATAATAAGGAGCTTCCGGAAAACGTAGAATGAATTCATCAAAAGCGGTTTTTGAAATGATCGGATTTTTGAAAAAACTTCCACTGTTTCCAATTTCAGCAGGATTAGGTAGTTTGGATGAACGGATGGCAATAACCGCATCACTGATGTCTTTTATAGTCGGTACGGTAATATTTCGCTTGGTCAGTTCATTCTGTATATCACCATAAGCGGTTTTTAGAATGTGATTTTTCTTGGTAAGCCTGAAACGCACTGATAAGATGACATGTTTGTTTTTGGCTTCGTTTTTAAAAATACTTTCCCGATATCCGAATTTACATTCGGCATTAGAAAATTGTTCCGTTTCTAAGGTTTCAATATTCAATGTGGTACATGAAATAAAAATATCTTTAATTTCCACTCCATAGGCTCCTACATTTTGCATTGGAGCAGTACCGACATTTCCATATATCAAAGATAAATTTTCGAGTCCTCCATATCCGTGCGCAATAGACCACAGTACCAGTTCATGCAATATTTCTCCTGATTGTACCTCAATGATAACATGGTCTTCAGTTTCATCTTTAATTTCAATTCCCTTTAAATCTACTTTTATGACCAGTGCATCAAAAAAATCTTTTGTGAAAAGCAAATTACTTCCTCCTCCTAAGAAGAATAAGTTTTCTTTGTCTTTGTACGTCTCAATCAGATTTTTTAGAACAGTGGTATCTGTTACAGAAGCAAACCATTTTGCTTTGGTGTCAATACCAAATGTATTATAGTTTTTTAAAGAATAGTTGGGAATTAGCGTCATATTTTATAGGTATTGCGAACAAAATGAGTTAAGAGTTATAACGGAAATATTTCATAATCAAGATGGGTTGATTTTACAATCAGTTCCGTACGGTCTTCATGCGTATCAGTTATAAAAAGCTGACCAAAGGTTTCATCATTCACCATGTCAACAATTTGCTGTACCCGCTGTGCATCTAATTTGTCAAAAATATCATCAAATAATAAAATAGGCAATACACCACTCTGCTTTTTTATAAAATCAAATTGCGCCAGTTTTAAAGCGATCAAAAAAGATTTCTGCTGACCTTGTGAGCCATATTTTTTTATAGGATGGTGGGCTATCTCAAAAGAGAGATCATCTTTGTGAATGCCAACAGATGTATATTGTAAAACACGGTCTTTGCTTAAGAACTCTTCAAAAAGTATTGCTAGAGGCTGTTCAGAGAGCTGACTGGTATAGACCAGTTGTACTTCTTCCGCATTTCCGGTAATCTTTTCATGGTATTTTTTGAATATGGGAACAAAAATTTCCATAAAGTCTTTTCGCTTTTGGTATATAGAAGTTCCTAATGAGGAGAGTTGTTCATTATATATACTCAGCGTTTCCGGATCAAAAACCCGGTTCAGGGCAAAATATTTAAGTAGCGCATTGCGTTGTGACAATACCTTTTGATAGTGGATTAACTCTTGCAGATAAACAGCATCTAACTGTGAAATAACTGTATCAATAAATTTTCTGCGGGTATCACTCCCTTCGGAGATCAAATCCTGATCTGAAGGGGAAATGATTACTAAAGGGATGAGTCCGATATGCTCCGATAATTTGTCATAAATCTTTCCATTGCGTTTAACTACTTTCTTTTGTCCCTTTTTAAGGCTGCAGACAATTTGTTCCTTACGTTCCTTTTTATCAAATAACCCATCAATCACAAAAAAATCTTCGTTGTGCTGAATATTCTGAGAGGCTATCGGGTTGAAATAACTTTTGCCATACGCCAGATAGTAAATGGCATCCAGAATATTGGTCTTTCCAATGCCATTTTTTCCTACGAAACAATTTATCTTTTTATCGAAAGCAAATTGCTTGTCGGTAATGTTTTTGAAGTTAACAATGGAAAGTTTTGATAAATACACGAATACGATTTTCGATTAAAAATAATGCCCGATTTTTAAAGCTGTACAAATTTCCGAAAAAATATCGACAAAAAGGGCTTTCATATATGAATAAAAATCCTATTTTTGCCCAATAAAATTTAAAAATATTATGGCAACTTATAATAAAAGAGGTTATAAAGCTCCGAAACCAGTTGATGAAAACGGCGCAGAAACAGAATTTGTAAACGGACAGGAAAGTGAAACCGCTGAGGTTTTTAATACGTTGGATTCTAAAGCGGCTAAAATTGGTGGTTGGTTTACAAGAAATCAAAAAGGTATATTTGCTGTTATTGGTGTCTTGGCTGTAGCTGCTGTAGGATATTTGGGATACCAGCATTTTATTTTAGAGCCAAAAGAAGATAAAGCTGCAAATGAGATGTTCCAGGCACAGGAATATTTCAATCAGGCAATCAATGGAACTTCAAATGATTCTTTGTTCAATTTAGCATTGAATGGAGGAGAAGGTAAATTAGGATTTTTAGGAATAGCTGAGGCGTATTCAGGAACACAATCTGCTTCTCTGGCAAATTATTATGCGGGGATTTCTTACCTGAATATGGGTAAATATAAAGAAGCGATTCAGTATCTGGAGAAATTTTCTTCTAAAGATCTGATTTTACAATCTATGGCGTACGGAGCAATCGGTGATGCTTTTTCAGAATTAAACCAAAAAGAAGACGCTTTGGATTATTATAAAAAAGCGGCTACTCATAAACAAAATGATTTCTCTACACCGCGTTATGCATTTAAAGCTGGATTGGTAGCTTTAGACTTAGGGAAAAAAGATGAAGCATTGAAATTATTCAATGATATCAAAACAAATTATAAAACTACGGTAGAAGGATCTAATATTGATTTTTATATTGGTTTAGCAGAATAACGTATTTATGGCTACTGCAAATAAAAACTTATCAGAATACGATAAATCAACCCTCCCAAACGCGAAAGATCTTCGGTTTGGGATTGTTGTTTCTGAATGGAATGACAAAATTACTAATGGACTGTATCAGGGAGCTTATGATGTTTTAATCGATGTAGGAGCTCTTCCCGAAAATATCATAAGATGGAATGTCCCGGGTAGTTTTGAGCTTATTTTCGGTTCAAAAAAAATGATAGAAACCCAGAATGTAGATGTGGTCATCGCTATTGGTTGTGTTATTAAGGGAGAAACAATGCACTTTGAATTTGTATGCGAAGGGGTTACTCAGGGTATCAAAGATTTGAATGTGGCCTATAACATTCCTACCATTTTTTGTCTGTTGACAGATAACAATGAACAGCAATCTATTGACAGAAGCGGAGGTGTTCACGGAAACAAAGGAACAGAAGCTGCTGTTGCTGCTTTAAAAATGATTGAATTAAACAAAAGATAATGGTTTACCAACGATATCAAAAAATCTGTAATGTGAATTACAGATTTTTTTTATGACTTTTTTAAAGCATCCGGAGTCTTAAAACCTCATTTAAAAATCTTATTTTTGTGTTTAAATTTTTCAAAAAAAACATGCATGTCAAGTATTATTCGTTTGCTTCCCGATCATGTGGCCAATCAGATAGCTGCAGGCGAAGTAGTTCAAAGACCTGCTTCGGTAGTTAAAGAGCTGGTCGAAAATGCAGTTGATGCCGGAGCAACTTCCATTCAATTGCTGGTAAAAGATGCCGGCAAAACGCTTATCCAGGTAATGGATAATGGGAAAGGAATGAATGAAACGGATGCAAGGCTTTGCTTTGAGCGTCATGCTACTTCAAAAATTGCTTTGGCAGAAGATTTATTCAGATTGAAGACTAAAGGCTTCAGAGGTGAGGCTTTAGCGTCTATTGCGGCAATTGCTCACGTAGAACTTAAAACAAAACAAGCAGATGCTGAATTGGGTACTCATCTGATTATTGAAGGCAGCAAAGTAGTATCTCAGGAAGTAGCTGTGGTGCCACAGGGAACTTCTTTTTCTGTAAAGAATCTTTTTTTTAATATCCCTGCACGCCGTAATTTCTTAAAGTCTGATACGGTTGAAATGCGCCATGTAGTGGATGAATTTGAACGTGTAGCACTGGCACATCCTGATATTCACTTTACGCTGATTAACAATGGTAGTGAAATGTTTAATCTGCCGGCAACCAATCTGAGACAGCGTATTGTCGGAGTTTTTGGTAGCAAGACAAATGAAAAGCTTGTGCCTGTGCAGGAAACTACTGAAATTGTAGAAGTAGTTGGCTTTGTGGCAAAACCTGAATTTGCTAAAAAGAGCAGGGGAGAGCAGTTTTTCTTTGTCAACGACCGGTTTATCAAAAGCGGTTATTTGCATCATGCTATTTCTGCTGCTTTTGAGGGATTGCTGAAAGAAGGAACCCATCCGAGTTATTTTTTATACCTGCAGGTTCCTGAAAACAGTATTGATATCAATATACATCCTACCAAAACAGAAATAAAGTTTGATGATGAGCAGGCATTGTATGCCATTTTACGTGCAACGGTAAAACACAGTCTGGGGCAGTTTAATGTGGCTCCCGTTCTCGACTTTCAGAGAGATCAGTCTTTAGATACACCGTACCATCTCGAAGGTACAAAATCAGTTGATCCGACGATTGAGATAAATACGGGCTTCAATCCGTTTGATGCTATAAAAGAACGTCCGGCCTCTTCATCTGCAAGTTTCTCTTCAAAGATGAATACAGGAGGCAGCGGATTGTCTCCTGCTCCTTTTCGAAAAGAAGTACTATCGCAATGGGAAACACTGTATGAGGGAATTCCACAGGAAAAAGAAACCATATTGGCTTCACAGCATATTTTTGAGCAGGAGGTGGTTACAGGATCTCTTTTTGATGCAGATGAAACAGAGTCTAATGCTCAGAATAAAACCTATCAGATTCACAAAAAATATATTGTGAGTCCGATTAAGTCAGGAATGGTGATTATTGATCAGAGAAGAGCCCATCAGAGAGTTTTGTATGAACAATATCTGAATGATTTGCATTCGAATAAAAATTCGAGCCAGCAGTTGTTATTTCCCTTATCTTTATATTATGCAACCTATGAGATGGAACTATTGCAGCAGATGCAGGATTATTTACAGCAGATAGGTTTTGTATTTGATGCTTTTGATACCGAAAAGGTTGTCATCTCAGGGATTCCCGTAGCTATTACTGAAAGTGAAGTTTCGATCATATTAGAAGATTTACTCAGTGATATGCAGAGTGCATTCCCGACAGATAAAGATGTATTGAAAGATCGCATAGCCAAGTCATTTGCACAGAGTCTGGCGGTAAAGACAGGGACTTTTTTAAATGAAAAAGAACAGGAGCATATTGTAAATTCTTTATTTGCATGTACAGAACCCAATGTATCTCCTTTTTTAAAACCTACTTTTATTACGATGAAAGTAGAAGATATTGATAAAAAATTTATATTATGATGAAAATTACTGAAGTTGTTAAACAACTTTTGATCGTAAATATTATCTTCTTTGTAGGAAGTTATTTTGTACCGGTAATCAACCAGTATTTTGCGCTATATTATTTTGAAAATTCCATGTTTTATCCATGGCAGCCTCTGACGCATATGTTTATGCATGGCGGCGTAGCTCATATTTTCTTTAATATGTTTGCTTTATATTCTTTCGGATCTACTCTGGAATATTCCTGGGGAGGAAAAAAGTTTCTACTGTTTTATCTTGCCTGCGGTTTAGGTGCAGCATTATTGCATACCGGTGTCAACTACTTTATGATACATGACGGAGTTGCAACGCTGGTGAGCAATGGGTTTAAAGAAAGTGACATATATCCTGTTTTAGAACAACAAATGTATGATACCCGCTGGACAAATTACCTGTCTACAACACATATCGAAGCAATGGTATCTGGTTTTAGCATACCGGCTGTTGGGGCGTCAGGCGCAATATACGGACTATTGGTTGCTTTTGCCTGTATGTATCCGAATGCTTCTCTGGCATTAATGTTCATACCCGTACCTATTAAGGCTAAATATTTTGTACCCGGAATATTAGCACTGGATTTAATTTTAGGATTTAAGGGTTCTGCTATCTTTGGGGGCGGAACAGGGATTGCCCATTTTGCTCATATCGGTGGAGCGATTATGGGATTTATACTTATGCGCATCTGGACAAAAAATCAGTTTAATAAAAATCGTTGGGATTAATGAATCACTATTTAAAGCAATTAAAAACGGCCTATGAGTCGGGTAATACCATCAATAAATTAATTTATTGGAACATAGCAATTGCTGTGGTTACTTTTATTTTAAGTGCTTTTTTTAAAGATGTATATTTTGATTTTATCAATATTTTCAGCCTGAATTCTCAATTTTCAGTAGCCGTTACCAAAATTTGGTCTTTTTTTACCTATAGTTTTATTCATGCCGGACTGATCCATTTAATATTCAATATGATCATGCTGTTTTATCTGGGGCAGCTGTTTACCACTTTTTTCACCCAGATACAATTGTTGGGCGTATATATTGTAGGAGCCGTTTTTTCAGGCTTGTTTTACGTTGCTATAGCTGCATTTTTTCCTTTAGGAGGAAATGTGGTAGGAGCTTCAGGCGCCATCATGGCTCTTCTCTTTGCGGTTACTGCATATGCTCCGTATATGAATGTAAGGCTTATGCTCATCGGAAATGTAAAAATATGGCATATAGCCGTTGTCTTTATTTTTCTTGACGTGGTGCAGATTCCTTTTGGCAATGCTGGCGGACATATTACCCATCTTGGAGGGGCTCTTTTCGGTGCATTGTATATACTTCTCCTGAAAAAGGGGATTGATCTTTCTTCTTTTATCATCTTTTTCCAAAAATTGTTTAAAAGACAGAAAAATCAAAAAAAGCATTTCAAAAATGTTTATAAAAATACTACTGCAACCAATAGTAGCGTTAGTAACAATAAAGATCAGGTTCAAAAAAGAATAGATGAAATATTAGACAAGATAAAAAAGTCTGGCTATGAAAGTCTTTCAAAAGAAGAAAAGACCTTTTTATTTCAACAGAAAGAATAATATGAAGAAACTTTCAGGATTCAACAAATTCATGTACGTGGTAAACATCACATTGGCAGTTCTTACACTGATGGGATATGTATTGCCGTATCTGGCTCCTAAGTTGTTTCCGTTTTTGTCTGTTTTGACGTTGTTTCTTCCCTTGTTTTTAATTATTAATCTTATTTTCTGTGTTTATTGGATTATTCAGTTCAAACGGCAGTTTCTATTATCAGCTCTGATGTTTGTACTCGGATATACTTTTTTTACGCAGTTTTATAAAATATCCGCAACGCATAAACCCGTTGAAGAAGAAGATTTTACGGTTTTGAGCTACAATGTGCGTCTCTTTAATTTATTTGATTGGATAAAAGATGAAAATGTTTCTGAAAACATTAAACGGTTTGTGGAAGAAAAACAACCGGATATTATTTGTTTTCAGGAGTATTCCAAATCAGCTGATTTTGAGTTTGATGATTATAAGTTTCGTCATATAGTGATGCAAGGCAATAAAATAAAGACAGGAAATGCTATTTTTTCCAAATTCAGAATCATTGATCAGGGAGAGATCATGCTGCCCCAATCGGATAATAATGTGGTATATGCAGATATTGTGAAGGGTAAAGATACCATACGCGTTTACAGCATCCATTTACAGTCGATCAATATAAGTCCTGATATTAATGAGAAAATTGATGAAAACAGATCTAAACTGATTTTTAACCGCATCAGCAAGGCTTTCAAAGAACAGCAGGTACAGTCTGAGCTCATAGAATCTCATATGAGAGATTTTAAAGGTAGAAAAATTATTTGCGGTGATATGAATAATTCTGCTTTTTCGTATGTTTACCGCAATGTAAGAGGCGATCTCAACGATGCTTTTGTAGAGGCAGGCAAAGGTTTTGGAAAAACGTATAATTACCCTTACTATCCGGCGCGAATCGATTATATACTCGTAGATGAAATCTTTGAAGTAAAACAGTTTACTACTTTTAGTCAGTTTAAAAATTCTGACCATTTCCCTATCATGGCACGACTGAAGATTGTTAAAAATAAATAAGGTTTTCGTGTTAGTGATTGCAAGAAATATAAGCTGATTCAGTAATCTTTTCTAATAATTTCAATGGAAACTTCTATGAATGTTAAACATCCAGAATTAGACAATCCCGTATGGTATTCCTTACAGGAAACCCATCAGGCTTTTTGTACTGAACATGCCGGAATGAAATTTTATCTGCCTGAAATGGCTCCTTTTGGTGCTTTCTCTGATGTCGAAACTACTTTTGAAGGTACTGTTTCGTATGCCCATTTGTGTCATGATTTCTATGTGGTAGGGGAGCGTCCTGATGTTGGAAATGGACTCATATTAAAAAAGGAATTGGTTTGTGATCAGATGATTTTAGAGAATCCGTGCGAAATACTATTTAGTGAAGAGATTGTATTACTTGACAGAAATAGAAGACGAGATTTGGCGGCATTGGTTAATAGAGTACAACCGGGTTATTTTAAAGATGAAACAGCGGTATTAGGCAATTATTATGGTATCTATGTTAACGGAATACTCGTTGCGGTGACAGGAGAAAGAATGCAGATGAATGCCTATAAAGAAATCAGTGCAGTGGTTACCCATCCTGATTATACCGGAAAAGGATATGCGGGACAATTGGTTGCTTTTGTGGCCAATGCTATTATAGCAGAAAATAAAATGCCTTTTCTTCACGTAGCAGCCAGTAACAGCAGAGCAATACAACTCTACGAAAAGCTGGGTTTTGTCAAAAGGAGAAGCATGAGCTTTTGGAATCTTTCTCTTACATAAGAGAGACAGTATATTTGGGATAGAATAAGATATTACTCAAAAAGCAAAAGATCAGCTATAAGCTGATCTTTTGTTTTTTGAGATAGTCAACAGCATATCTTCCTTCATTAAAAAGCAGATCCAATATACTGAGGTTATTGATAAATCCATGTTTTTCTTCAAAAACCTGAGGATAAGGTTCAAATTGGTGCATGTCTTTTTTTCCATTGGCCAGAAAGCGAAAATCTGATTGTTCCTTTACTTCCTTGTGATACTCTTCTGTTTTGAAATAATCAGCCTGAATTCCCAGACAATTACAAACCAGATCATACGTTTCTAAGTCAAGATCCATCATAAAACGGTGTTTCTTTTCAAACAGGCTTCGGATATCATCTTCAAAATATTCGAAAAAAGGTGATGTTCTATAAGCGGCTTCTAACGATTTAAAATGTTGTTTCTGCCAGTTAAAAGCAGTTTCCAATTGTACGTCTCTGAATTTTTGATGTACAGTGTTCGAATGTTTTATCGGTATATTTAACAGCTGTATTCCATTGGCACTGTAAATATACATACGGTTTCTATTGGTCTGCTTCTGAAAGTTATCATCGGTTTCAAATGTAATACTCTTAGCCTGTACTATTGCTGCAAAATGGCTGATAGACGGGAAATAAGTTGGATGTATTAAAATATCCATTCAACAAAGGATTAATAATTGTATTTTTTCTTTTTTCTTTTCTTGATAAAGGCATATATTCCCCATCCGATCATAATGATTACGAAATACAGGAAAAACGAATGTGGCTTTCCGGTACCATGAACGGTTGTAAACAAACGATCCCAACGGATTTTGTCAATCAGTTTAGAGGTTGGTACTGTTGGGTCAATACTCATCCAGATAAATACAGGCTTTCCAACAATATGATCTTCAGGTACAAACCCCCAATAACGGCTGTCTTCGGAATTATGACGGTTATCTCCCATCATAAAATAATAGTCCTGCTGAATGGTATAACTATTTGCTACCGCTCCATTGATATAAATCTGACCGTCTTTTACTTCAAGTTTATTATGCTCATAATCTTTTATGATCATTTGGTACATGGGAAGGTTATCCAATGTTAAAGTTACTTTTTCTCCTTTTGCAGGTATGTGTATAGGTCCCAGGTTGTCTCCTGTCCAGTTTTGGTTATGTGGAAATATTCGCTTATCCGCTCCTCTTTCTATGATGCGGATTACATCTTTTACATTTGAAAGCTGTTTTAGTTTTTCTGCTCCCTCAAAAGTTAAAGCATGGATGATAATGGTGTCATTGGCAACTGCATAAGCACCATCTGTTACATTCAGATCTTTGTATAAATAATTAGGATCTAAAGGTGTACCGTCAGTTACCACTTTGTAGGCATACTGTACTCTTGCGCGGTCACCCAAATCAAGAACTTTGTTATTTACATATACAATTCCTTCTTTTACTTCTAAGTTATCTCCCGGAAGACCTACGGTTCTTTTTACATAGTTAGACTTTTTGTCTACCGGCTTGTCTGCTCTTCTCCCTGATTTGTCAAAGAATTGATAAACCGTATCAATAGGCCAGTTGAATACCATGATGTCATTGTGTTCCGGTTTTTCAAATCCTGGAAAGCGAAAAGAGGGTAATTGTGGAAATTTAGTATATGATTTTGTTTTTATAAAAGGGATGGTATCATGAACCATCGGTAAGGCAATAGCTGTCTGTGGTGTTCTCGCCCCATAATTTACTTTACTTACAAATAAAAAATCACCTACTAAAAGAGTCTTTTCCAAAGAAGATGTTGGTATGGTAAACGGTTGTATGACATACGTGTGGATAATAGTTGCTACTACAACTGCAAACAAAATAGAACTTACGGTTTCACCTGATTCTGTTTTTGCTTTTGTACTGCGGTCTTTTATATGTGTTACATCCTGTGTATAGTTGATATAATAAATATAAAGGCCTAAGGTAAGTACACCTAAAATAGTATCTGTGGTAGAATTCTTACCAAAACTTCTCAGTGTTTCTACCCATACTACCGGAAACATGATGAGGTTTACGATAGGTACAAATAATAAGATAACCCACCAGACCGGGCGGTTAATGATTTTCATGAGCACTACTGCGTTATATACCGGTATTGCTGCTTCCCAGGCTTTACGCCCTGCTTTTACATATAATTTCCATGTACCCAAAAAGTGAATCAGTTGGATGACAAAGAAGAATATTAACCATTGAGTAATTGTCATAATTCAATATATTTTAAACGAAAGTAATTTTTTATTTGTTATTTTCCTATAGAAAGTACGTCTTTCATGGAGAAAACGCCTTTTTTATGCTCAATCCACTCTGCTGCTATAACAGCTCCCAGAGCAAAACCCTGACGTGAAAAAGCAGTGTGTTTTATTTCTATTTCATCAACTTCTGAACGATAATATACACTGTGTGTTCCAGGTACATTTTCAATTCTTTTTGCCTCTATCGGGATCTGATCTGAAAGAGGAGTTTCCATAGTCCAGCCTGTATACGGAGTATGTTCTATAATTCCTTTGGCAAGTGAAATAGCAGTACCGCTTGGCGCATCAAGTTTTTGTGTATGATGTATTTCTTCCATAGAAACACGATACTCAGAAAGTTGTGCCATCATTTTGGCCAAATAATTGTTAAGTTCAAAAAACAGATTTACGCCTACACTGAAGTTGGAACCGTAAAGAAAAGCGCCTTGTTTTTCATAACATAATGAAACCATTTGCTCATATTGATCCAGCCATCCGGTAGTGCCGGAAATTACCGGTATATTTTGCTGTAAACAAGTGGTTATATTCTCAATAGCAGTCGTAGGAATACTGAAATCAATGGCTACATCTGCCTTGGAAAGACCTTCAAAAGAATCCTGACTTCCTTTTTTTAAGACTATTATATGTCCGCGTTGTAAAGCAATTTTTTCAATTTCTTTACCCATTTTTCCGTATCCTAATAGAGCTATGTTCATTTTTTAAAATTTATATCGCATGGTCATTCCAAACTGATAGCTTTGGTTGACTTCGTTGAATTGAAATGAAGGTTCAAAAGAGAGATCGTCATCCACATTAAATTGTTGAAGATGGGCATCTACATTGGCATCTACAATGTTAAGTATATAAATACCCAACGTGATGACAAGACATAAATCACGGCTTTTCTGAAACTGTCGCTGCGCTCTGATAATGCGGTCGTCATCCAGTTGTCCAAACCGTTCGTTTGCCCTGTCATAAGCACTTCCTAATTTTAGACGTCTTTTGTAATCATCACGCAAAAGTTGATATTGCTTTTGGTTGTGAAAGTAAAAATACATACTGGTGCCCATACCACCGTAAACCAAAGGAAGTTTCCAATAGCTGCGATTATATATTTGTCCCAGACCCGGTACAATTGCCGAATAGAAAGCGGCTCTTGAAGGAGCTAACGGATCAGTGGCTCTGTCCAGTAATTCTTTATTCTTTAGAATTGTTTTTTCGGTTGTAAGCGTATCTTGCTGGGCAAAAATTGCCGTATGAAAAAAGCACAAAAAGACAATATATAAGATGTTTTTCACTACTCTTTCAATAATTTGATAATACGTTCCAGGTCTTCTGAGGAATGAAAAGGAATAGCTATTTTTCCTTTGCCGTTTGCTGCAATTTTTACATCAACTTTTGCTCCGAAAAAATCTGTAAAAACTCGTTTTTGTTGATCGGAAATGGTGTAAGAAATCTTTTTTGCCGGTAGGCTTGGCGTATCATTATGTAGGTTTTCCTGATAGGCTTTTACCAAAGCTTCGGTTTCACGGACAGATAAATTTTCCATAATGATTTTATGGTAAATTTCAGTTTGTGCTTCATGATCGGCAATGTTTATGATGGCTCTTCCGTGTCCCATGGATATAAAACCATCGCGAATACCGGTTTGTATGATAGGATCCAGTCTTAACAAACGCAGATAGTTGGTAATGGTAGACCTTTTTTTTCCTACGCGATCACTCATTTGCTCCTGTGTCAGTTGAATTTCATCAATCAGACGCTGATAAGAAAGAGCAATTTCAATAGGATCTAAGTCATGTCGCTGTATGTTTTCTACTAACGCCATAACAAGAGAATCATTGTCATTTGCGATGCGTATATACGCAGGAATGGTAGTAAGGCCGGCTAATTTGGATGCTCTTAAACGTCGCTCACCTGAAATCAGCTGGTATTTATTAAAATCTGTTTTTCGTACTGTAATAGGTTGAATAACACCGAGTTCTCTGATTGAAGTAGAGAGTTCTTTTAATGTTTCTTCATTAAAATTGGTTCTTGGCTGAAATGGGTTGATTTCAATGGCATCAATTTCGAGTTCAATGATATTACCGACAACTTTATCTGCATTTACATCTTCTACTGATTTGATATCATTTTCAGGATCTTTCAGTAAAGCTGAAAGACCTCTTCCCAATGCTTGCTTTTTTATTGCTTTCGCCATATTTTAATGCGTATTTTTTTTGATGATTTCTTCTGCCAGATTCAAATAGTTGGCAGCACCTTTACTTGTTGCATCGTAATTGATGATGCTTTCTCCAAAACTCGGAGCTTCACTCAATTTTACATTGCGCTGGATGATGGTTTCAAAAACCATATCATTAAAATGTTTTTGAACTTCTTCTACAACCTGATTTGATAAACGCAGGCGGGAATCGTACATCGTGAGCAGTAATCCTTCAATATCCAATTTTGGATTGTGAATTTTCTGTACGCTTTTTATGGTATTTAGTAATTTTCCTAAACCTTCTAAAGCAAAGTATTCACACTGAATAGGAATTACAACAGAATCTGCTGCTGTCAGTGCATTTAAAGTAAGCAACCCTAAAGACGGAGCACAGTCAATGATGATGTAGTCATAATCATCTTTAACCGATGCCAATGTTTGCTTTAACATATATTCCCGGTTTTCCTTATCTACCAGTTCTATTTCAATGGCAACCAAATCAATGTGAGCAGGAATTAAATCTACATTTGGGGCAGAACTTTCTAAAATAGCTTCTTTTGGTGTCACAGAGTGTTCTAATATCTGATAGGTACCTGTTTCAACACTCTCTACATCAATGCCTAAACCAGACGTAGCATTAGCCTGTGGATCGGCATCGATCAACAAAACTTTTTTCTCTAAAGCCCCCAAAGATGCAGCTAAATTGACAGATGTAGTCGTTTTTCCAACACCTCCTTTTTGATTAGCAACCGCGATTATTTTCCCCATTTGTTACATAGAAATTTTGAAAGGTAAAAATACGATATTTTATGGGTTTACGAAATCTAAATTATTAACAATTTGCTAAAACTTATTTTTGTGAATTGTTTTTCTTTTTTACCATCGTTTCCAGCATATCCCACATTTCCTGAGGAATAGATTCCAACATGTTAAATTCACCTGCTCCCTGCAGCCATTCGCCTCCATCAATCGTAACTACTTCACCGTTTACATAGGCAGAAAAATCAGATACAAGATAAGCGGCTAAATTTGCTAACTCCTGATGGTCGCCAACCCTTTTTAGGGGTACTTTTTTTGTAATGTCAAATTTATCTTTGAGATCTCCCGGAAGCAGACGGTCCCAGGCACCTTTTGTAGGAAACGGACCCGGTGCAATAGCATTGCTTCGGATGCCGTATTTTGCCCATTCTACAGCCAGACTGCGCGTCATGGCAAGAACACCTGCTTTTGCCGTTGCAGAAGGTACTACATATCCCGAACCGGTCCATGCATATGTGGTGGTGATATTTAAAATTGTTTTATTCGTTTGTTTTGTATCAATCCAATGTTTTCCAAATGCGAGTGTACAGTTTTTACTTCCCTTCAGCACAATATCAATGATGGTATCGAAAGCATTGGCAGAGAGGCGCTCTGTAGGGGAAATAAAGTTTCCGGCGGCATTGTTGACCAATACATCTACTTTTCCAAATGCATCAAGTGTTTGCTGCAGCATTTTTTCTACCTGATCGTAATGGCGTACATCGCAGCTGAGCGGTAAACAGATACCGTTTGTTTGTTCTTGTAGTTCTGTAGCCGTGTTTTGTAATTTTTCTATATCGCGGGAAGTAATGACTACTTTTGCGCCTAATTCTAAAAAATAGGTTGTCATGGATTTGCCCAGACCACTGCCACCTCCTGTAACTACAATAACTTTATCTGCAAGAGCATTGTCTCTAAGCATTTTGGTAGAATAATTCATTGAAATTTTATTTTTTGATTGAAAATAAATGTACTAAAAACTAATGGTATAATCAATAGAAATGTAGGTAGTACATAAAAAAAAACCTTCTGAAAGAAGGTTATTATAGAATTACGATGTTAAATTTTTGTTCCAGCGGATGAAGTTCATCAATGAGTTTTGGAATCAGTTGATTTCCGACTTCTTTATAAAACTGAGAAAAATTGACGATGCGTTCCTGAAGATTTCCCGAAGGAAAAAGTTCAGCCTGTAAATCTGTGATGCGTTCTAAAGCATCACGGTGTATTTTCTTCTCCGCAGTGAGGAGTCTTTTTTCAAGATTTTTTAAACCTTTGAGCTGCTTTTTCTCCTGAGCTTCAACGGCACCAATAAACGAAGCATCCGTTTTTTTTGCAAGCTGTTTTAAATCACTGAATTGTTTTTCTAAAATTGCTGTTTGCTGTTGAAAATCAAACGTGTTTTCAGATCTTTTTTGTGTCTGGCTGTCTAAAAGAGCTTGTTTTTTCATAAATAAATCGCTCCATTTCAAACCGAGTCTGTCTGCTTTATTTGCCTGTTTTTCAGTTGCCAGTAAAACTGAATTTCGAAGCAGTAATATCGGAAACGGAACTTTAAAATCAGCAAAAACTTCTTTTAGTTCCAGCCAATAGGCAAGTTCACCTCCGCCACCTACATAGCAGAGATTGGGAAGTATTATTTCCTGATACAACGGTCGCAGAATAACATTCGGGCTTATTTTTTCAGGATGCGAATCTATGAGATTTTCTATTTCTTCCTGTGAGAATGAATAGTCCGTATTATTGACCTGATAACGCTCATTTTCATAGACAATGCGCTCTCTGATACCGTTTTCAATATAGAAAAGATTGATTTCTCTTGGATTTACCTGTATGTTATAATTGCTGAGAATATCAAAACTTTTGGAAACATTTTTGATGGAACACTGTTGTTCCAATTCTTTCTTTGCATAAGGTGCAAATAAATGTTTTAGGTTTTTGTCATCGCCATCCAAAATTACCAATCCGTATTCTTTAAAAAGTTCATTTGCCAGATATCGGGTTGCTGAAGCCAGATCAGGATGTTTTATATAGCTTTTTTCAAACCATTCTCGTAGCTGATCAGCGTTTTTTCCGATACCTGTTTGAGAAGAAAAAGCCTCAAAGACTTTATCTAATCCCTGAGTATCCAGACGTCCAACCGGACCACAAGCATGTTTATTCCATTGAAATTTCAGATCTTCATAGTTAAAATAATGAATTTCTTCAAAATCATGATCTTCGGTCGCCATCCAGTAAACCGGAACAAAATCATATTCGGGATATTCTTTTTTGAGTTCTTTTGAAAGATTGATTACGGAGATGATTTTGTACAGAAAATAGAGCGGACCTGTAAAGAGATTTAACTGATGGCCAGTGGTCACAGTAAAAGTGGTCGTCTTTTGTAATAAGGCCAGATTGTTTTTGGTAGCTGTAGAAACTGAAAAATTTACATACTGATCCGTCAGAGCTTCTACAAGTGTCATTCTGTTCTGTAATCTGAAATCAGCCTGTTTCTCCAGTATCTGATCTTTAAAATTTTCTATGCGTGGAAACCGATGGTACAAAGGTTTTAGCGTATCTACTTCATTTAAATAATCGATCATTAATTTTGAGAAATATCCTGATTCCTGATAAGAGATACAGTCTGATGGCATAGTTCTATTTTTTTGCTAAAATACTAATTATTATTATAGATTGTTTTGGGTTTAACAAGTAGTTAATACTTGTTTTCTTTATTATAAATAAACGTATTTTTGCATTTAAAATCATTTCCTTGAAGACGCAGATATTATTAATAACACCTCCCTTTACACAATTAAACACCCCGTATCCCGGGACTGTTTATTTAAAAGGTTTTTTGAATACGAAAGCAATAAGTTCGTATCAGGCAGATCTTGGTATAGAGGTTATTTTAGAGATTTTTTCTAAAAAGGGCTTGCAGAATTTGTTTGCTGAAATAGATCATCGTGGCCTTGAACTTAGTGAGAATGCAGAACGTATGCAGTCCATTAAAGAAGATTATATTCATACGATTGATGCTGTTATTTCTTTTCTTCAGGGAAAAAACCCGACTCTGGCAAATGCGATTGTTCAGGATGATTTTTTACCTAAAGCCTCCCGGTTTTCTCAAACAGAAGAACTCGATTGGGCATTTGGTTCTATGGGATTTCAGGATAAAGCCAAACATTTTGCTACTTTGTACCTGGAAGATATTTCTGATTTAATCATTGAAGGTGTTGACAGTAATTTTGGTTTCAGCCGTTATGCAGAACGCCTCGGACGGTCTGCTAACAGTTTTGATGAATTATATTCATTACTGCATCATAAGCCGACCTATATTGATACGATCACTTTAGACCTTCTGGAAAAACTGATTGAGAAAACAAATCCGGAAATTATTGGTTTTTCAGTTCCTTTTCCGGGCAATTTATACAGTGCTTTTCGTTGTGCTCAGTGGATCAAAAACAGGTATCCGCACATCAAAACTAAAATGGGTGGTGGTTTTCCCAATACGGAATTACGGTCACTATCTGATAAAAGGGTTTTTGAATTTTTTGATTTCATTACCCTTGATGATGGAGAGGCCCCAGTAGAAAATGTTGTAAAGTACATTAATCAAGAAATTGAAGACAGGGATCTCAAAAGAACATTTCTTTTGAAAGACGATAAGGTAGTCTATATAAATAATCCGCTGGTAAAGGATTACAAACAGAGCGAGGTCGGCTGCCCTGATTATACAGATTTGCAGTTAGATCGTTATATCTCTGTTATTGAAGTAGCAAATCCGATGCACCGCTTGTGGAGTGACGGCCGATGGAATAAATTGACTATGGCCCATGGTTGTTATTGGGGAAAATGTACTTTTTGTGATATTTCTCTCGATTATATAAAAATATACGAACCCGTTGCGGCAAGACAAATTGTTGATCGTATGGAGCAACTGATACTTACGACAGGTACTTCAGGATTTCATTTCGTTGATGAGGCTGCTCCTCCGGCACTGATGCGTGAAGTGGCTTTAGAGATTATTAAAAGGAAACTGGCTGTTTCATGGTGGACGAATATTCGCTTTGAAAAGAGTTTTACTCTGGATTTGTGCCGATTGCTCAAAGCATCAGGCTGTATCGCGGTTTCAGGAGGACTCGAAGTTGCTTCTGACAGATTGTTAAAGCTTATCGATAAAGGGGTTACAGTAGAACAGGTGGCAAGAGTAAACCGTAATTTTACAGAAGCCGGTATTATGGTTCATGCTTATCTGATGTATGGATTTCCTACACAAACGGCTCAGGAAACCATTGATAGTTTGGAGATGGTACGTCAGATGTTTGAATCGGGAATTATGCAGTCCGGTTTCTGGCATCAATTTGCCATGACTGCCCATAGCCCCGTTGGAATAGATCCCGAAGCTTTTGATGTAATTAATTTATCTGTAGAAACGGGAAGTTTTGCGAATAATGATTTAGTTCATAAAGAAAAGAGTGGCGCCGTTCATGATAAATTTTCATTTGGACTCAAAAAGTCACTGTTTAATTATATGCATGGTCTTTGTTTTGATTTTCCGTTACAGGAATGGTTTGATTTCAAAGTACCCAAAACAAAGATACCTCCTGATTATATCGACAGGGTTTTAGAAAATGAGCCTTTTCCGATATATAAACCCAATCAGAAAATGATTTGGCTCGGAAGCATTCCACAGGTAACTTATTTTGTGAAGACTAAAAAAGGTAGAACTTATGAAAAAGCATATATGAAGTTTCATACCAAAAGTGAGATAATTGATATTGAAACCGATAAGGTCATAGCAGATTGGTTTGTAACTTTTATTAAAGATGTAAAAGAAAATAAAGGATCAGTGACTATCTATCAGGTGATGAAAAATAGTTTTGAGGAAATAACATCTGAAGATTTTGAACCTTTTTTATTTTCTAAACCGGCACAGGAATTAAAAGACTATGCTTTGTTGATTTTATAAAGCGGATGAAAAATTAGTAAAAAGCAATAAAAAAAGGATTGTAAATCCTTTTTTTATTGCTTTTTATATTGAAATGACATTCCGCTTTGCTTCATTGTCATTGTTCCTTCTTTTGCATTGAATATTATTTCCACTCCCGCCATATCGAATTTAAAATTAGTTTCGCTAACAGCATCCAATGGAAAAGCGGATTGACCGCTTGCCTGAGCCATTAATACGCCATTTTCTACAAATATGGTAACGTCTAAAGGCATTTGAATGCTCTTGTATAATCCTTCATATTGTTTTAAAATAGATGCATCTACTTTTACTGTTTTGAAATCCGGAATAGAGAAATCATGCCCGTAAGCTGCAGTGAGCAATATGATTGATATGTCATTAATGTTCATATTGACTCCGTTTGAGGTAACAGCAAATCCTATTTTGTCATTGGTTTCATATCCAAATACCGATGCAAATCCGTCAATCCCTCCAGTATGTCCATATAGTTTTTTTGTTCCGAATGGAAATTGAAATAATCCGTATCCGTAATCTCCCTGAATTGTTTTCATTTTATTCAGGCTTTCCTGTGAAAGTATTTTTCCATTGAATAAAGCGTCTGCAAATTTCAATATATCGGATGGAGTTGCTTCAATTCCGCCGGCTCCTAAAGGAATAGACGTATTGGTTTCAGTAGTTTTACTCCATTTGGTTGTATAAAGATAAGAATTAGCTTCATCTTTAGCGTTATCTATAAAATCTCCTAAATAAGTGTCTTTTAGTTTAAGAGGAGTAATAATTTTTTCCTGTAAAAGTTTTTTATAGGGCTTTTTATAAATCTTTTCAAGAATATAAGATAGTAAGACATAGTTGGAGTTGCTGTATTGAGCATCTGAACCCGGTTCAAAATCACTGCCTGCTTTTGTAATAAGAGCAACCATCTGCTCTTCATTTCGGAATTCTTTATGCCATTCAAGATATTCTTTATCATCAGTAAAATTATGAATTCCGCTGTGATGGTTGAGTAAATTGTCAATGGTAATCTTCTCTGCATTTTGTATTCCGGGAAAATAATTGCTAAGCGGATCGGTAAGCTTTAATTTGGATTCTTCTACTGCCTTAAGCACCATTGCTGCAGTATAAGTCTTAGAAATAGAGCCAATTCTGTACTTTGTCTGTGTAGTAGCTTTCTTTTGCGTTTCAATATCTAAAAAACCAGTCGCACGGGAGTATATTTCTTTTCCGTCTTTAATAATGCTGACACTTCCCATAAAACGGTCATTTTTTTCCAAAGCATCAAAGTATTGATTCAGTTTTTCCGTATTTATTTTCTGGGCTGTCAATAGTTGTACACAACTTAGAAAAAGCAGTAGATAAAAATTATTTTTCATGAAATTGATAATTATGCATTTATGGAGTTCATTTTATTACAAATATAAATCTTATGGAAATAAAACGGAAGAAAATAAAAAGCACTTTTATTTGAAAGTGCTTTGGTATGTTTTTATAAATGAGAAAAATTATTTTTCGCTTTTATCGCCATGTCCTACTTCATTTCTGTGCTCTAATACTTCTAAAGCTTCATTTACAAAATAAGCACTTCCGAAACCGTTTACGTACGCTCCTTTTACAGGCTGTAAAGCAATTAGGATAAAATCGCCCATATTAGAAATAACATCAACAACTTTTCCGTGAGTTTCTTTTAATTTACCCACAATAGTATTCCATGTTTCACTTCCGCTTTCGATCTGCTCAGCTTCTGCATCAATTGTCAATCTCTCACGTGCAAAAAGTTGTTTTGATGTCGTTTCATCTTCGATAAACATCATAGAAACTTTTTTTCTGTCACGCAGGTTTTTGGTATGGCGTGCCATGAAAGAAACAAGAATATAGAATTTACCGTCCACTTGTACAAAAGGAGCATAACTTGCATTTGGATTACCTTCTGCATCTACGGTTCCTAAAATAATGGATTTACTTCTCTCAACCAATTCTTTTACTTTTGGTGCAATAGGTTTTACCTCTTTTTGGTTGGATGCCGGTGTTGAGTGATTATGATTCATTATGATTTTTATTAGATTAATAAATGACTGCAAATTTAACTTATTGAAATTAAAAAACATAACATATACACGCCTTTATTTTTGTAAAAAGAATTAAGATTGTTGTTTCTTTATCTCTTTTTCAACTTTCCAAAACATACATCCTATTCCGGATAGTAAGACAATAAATTCAATAATCATTCTTACAGGTTCCGGAACAGAAAGGATAATATTGATCGTTGCAATCAATAAAAAGACAATACTCAATAAGAGCATAAACTTAGTACTATATTTTTGTGCAAAATCCCAGTTATTTTGATTTTTCATAGAGTTTGTAGTCCTGTATCCGTAAAGACTGTTGATTTTTTTGGGAGGGAAAAAGAGCATTGCAAGTCCGGCGAGAATAAAAGAAACTCCACAAAGGGAAAGAACTCCTATATAATTTTCAATATCTGTCATATTTTAAAAATGTAAATTACCATAATCTTCCTGTATAAATACCTGAAAAACTATAAAAAAAGCTATCGTCATCAGTATAATCAAAACCATTATCGACATTACTTTTTCAAATCGAGTAGGTATGTTTTTGTTGTACTTTTTACTGTATAAAAGTATAATGATAGCACCAATAATCGGAAATAAAGCTAAAGCCGAGATATATAATTTTTCATTTTTTATGAAATAAGCGAAAGTTCCGGTTATAAGTATGATAAGACCAATGGTCTTAAAACTTCGGTTTAAAAAAGGAATTAATTGCTCAATTTCAATGTTTCTGCGTTTTTCGTCTGACATGGTATTGTAACCAGATAGTAAACTATCAGCATTTTTTGTAGTTAAAATAGTGCCGAGTACCACAAAAATAATAGCCAGGATAACAACCGCTGTCATGAGGTTTTATGGAGCTGTTGAAGTATTTTTTCTATTTGCTCAGGTTTTTGGCTACCAATAACAATTCTTCTGCCATTATACAATTCCAATGATAAACCATAGCGGCCTTTGGTATTGTATACTGTACCGTATCTCGTGCCAATACGTACTCCGTAACCTCCTACAAAGCCATAATTGATCACTTCCGCTTTTTCAATTTCATCCCAGTAAAAAGTCTTTCTGATCATGGGACGGTAACGCATCACTATTTTTTCAGAATCAATTGTTGTTTCTAATTGGAGTCGACATACAAATACAAACAATGAAATAAGAAATAGTGTAGAAAATATTAAAAAAACGTCAGGAGCCGGTCGGGTACCAACTGGTTGCCCAAACAGTATCTGTCGAACGAAAATATAAAGCTCAAACCCTAAGGTGAGAATTAAGATAGCCCACACCCACCATTGCGTAAATTTTTGTTTTTCGTAGAAGAGTATATTATTGTTCATATTTATAATCTATTTTTTGAATTAAATCTTGTAATGATCTTTTATAGCAGCAGTGTAAGGCTTTTTTGAAATTTTCTCAATGTAATAAGTAACACGGAATGAAATTTTAAGTCCTGAAAATAGGAGAGTGCTATAATTTATGTTTTCGTAGAAAAGTTACAATACCTTTTACCAGATCCGGATGCAGAGGCATGTTTATATCGTTGTAGGATTTCATGTTGTCAGCATCTTTTATGATGTTTTTAAACACATGATTCATATCGGCAATCAGTAGTAATTCAGATGATGGTAAGGCTTTATGAAGTAACTCTGCTTCGGTTGTTGATACCTGAAGGTCTTTTGTCCCATTAATGATTAATACTGGTATCTTTAATTTTTTGATTTCATCTGTGGGCGTATACTGCATCCATTCTATCAGAAAAGGTTGATTTTGAGGAGAAAAAAGAGAAGCCAGCAACGGATTTACTTTTTCTACTTTATTACCAGCCTTTAATTCTTTCAGTATGTTATTGATGTCGTCACTTAAAAAAGGCGCCTGTTTTATAAGCTGCTCTTTTAAAACAGCATCTATAGAATTGCCTGCTCCGGCAAGTGAAATAAAAGCACTTCCAGTTGTTTTTCCTGCAACCATACCTACTAAAGAGCCTTCACTATGACCAGCGATAATCACGTTTTTGTAATGGAGTGTGTTCTTTAAATAGTTTATGACTATTTGTGCATCTGTAATCATATGGTTAAAGTCAGGATTCTCTTCAAAAGGAATTTTTTGATTGATCATTGCGACTACACGTTTGTCATAAGAAAATATACTGTAATCATCAGCGGCAAGACCTTCTGCTAAAAATTTAAGGGCATTGTTTTGAGTAAGACTACTGTTGCCATTTCTGTCTGTAGGTCCCGATCCGGCAATTAATAAAATAACTGTTTCCGTATTTTTTGTTTGATAAAGATCACCCGTCAACCCTTCATTAATATTAATTTCCCGGATTGTATACGATTTTTCCTGTGCAATTACTGCTTGTGCACAAATAAAGATAAAAAGAAATAGAATTTTTTTCATAGTTTAAATAGAATTAATGATCATAGAAACAATAAGATCTATTACCACAAGCGTGGCGAAGAATAATACATAATGCCATATTTTTTTGGAATGGGTAGCTGTTTTAAATCCGATAAAAAGCAGGTAGATATAATAGATAAAAAATAACAATCCAACAAGCGTAACCATAATAAAAAGGAAGGAAGGCGTATGGTTCAATATAGTACCTTGTCTAAGTGCATCCATTACCTTTTCTGTTTCATTGGTGAGATAACCATTTATATTTTGGAATAAAGAAATATAGTAGGGAATAAAGGCAATGAATACAGTATTGAGAATATCGATAAAGCGTGTTTTCTTATTGATGATTTTTCCGATACCGAAAAAAGCAAGTGATAAACATATGGTGATGACGCTATGATTCAATAAAATTTTTGGAAGATCGATGGTACTCAAAGGATTGATTCTTAAAATCTGCAGCTCCATTTTCATTGAAAAAGCAATAAAAATACCTATAATATAAGCAATGAGCCCAAGTGTCAATAGTTTCTTATCTTCAATTTTGGCAAAAGGATTTAATAACACATTTTTCTTCATAAGAATTAAGGATTTTGAAGTTGTTTTATATGAGAGATCATATCATCGAGTTGATTTCGAACTGTTGGGTAACTAACCCCTACTTGCGCAGCCATTTCTTTAAGACTACCACTATTCAAAAAAAATTGCAGAATGAATTCCTGTTCTTTTGGAGTGAGTTTTAGAAAAACGGGTAACGGATAGTTACCGTTTACCCTTGTATTACAAGTCTCACAGGTCAACTGAGAGACTTGTAATAAGTTTTCACAACTGGGACATTGTGTAGGTAATTTCATATTTTCTTTAATAAAGTTTATTTTGAGTTTAATTTTATTAAAGCAAATATATTAAAAATTCAATATTAATTCTGTATTAGTTGATTTTTTTAATAGTAATGGTTCATAAGAATCGATATACTTATACACTAAAGGATAAATAGTATATATTCTCGGTACTACTTTGGCATAATTTCTTCTTTGATCTGATAGGGCAATATTATATTCTTTTTTATTGAATAGAATTTGATTTTGAGAATAGTTTTCAACCATTACATGATCTTTATTAAAGGTATGGGTACTAAGGATAAAAGTAGAAGTACCGTATTCATTAGGAACCCATAAAGATGTTTTTATAATTCCTTTTTTAGGAACTCCATATTCAAATCTGTGTTCTTGTTCTAATACTCCAAAAGAATTGTATTGTAAAAGCTTACCATGAAATAGTTGACCATAAGAGGTAAATGAGTAATATGGTTGTCCGTTTGGATGGTAGATTTCATATTTTTGAACAGGACCATTTTCAGGTATTTTTTTTAAAAGTGTTATACCTTTGCTGTTGGTAATTTCTACAAGTTTTATATTTCCGTTTTTGTATACTTCTTTTACATTCAGATTATTTTCGGTATATTCGATTGTACCATTATATACCATACCTTCTTTAAAATCAATCATTGATTTTACATCCCCATTTTTGTCATACATAGTTGCATTTCCGGAAAATACATCATTGACTACCGGAATGCTTAAGAAGAGCTGGTTGTTTTTGTACAGCTCTCTAAACTCAAGGATACCTTTGTGGTAAAAGTTTCTGTAAACCAATTCATTTGTGAATTTCGAATAAAATAATTCTTCTCCTTCTTTTAGATAGTCTTCATAATTATTATAGATATAGTAATTTGGATCTTGGTTGTGAAAAATTTTACCATTTTTTATTTTACCATTTTCGAGTTCCGCTTCTGCAACTATTTCATTGTTAAAATAAAATGCAGCTTTAGAATTTAATTTCATCTCAATTTTTGGACGGAGTGCTTTACTGTATGGAGAATGCTCATATTCATGATATTCTAAAAGCATCTTATTCAACCATTTTACCTTTATATGGATATCAGTATTTTCGGGAAAGTATTTTATATACGTTCCGTTTCGTTTCAAAGCATCGTATTTTCCTATTTGATTCCCATTTTCATCATAATAAATACCGGCTAAGAGATTTTGTCCTGAAAAAGTTTCGAATGATTGAATAGCACTATTCGGAAAATATTGTCTTTTTCGTACCAGTTGTCCCTCTTTGTATAAAAATTCATTTAGCAGTACGCGTTCATCATTTATAAAGGAAAACTCATACCTTTTTTCTAATTTTCCGTTTTTGTAGGTTTCTTCCGTTTTTATATACTGTTTATTTTCATCCAGTATATAGATTGTACCATTGGCAATTTTTTTATCAAATGTGGTTTTTTCAGATATTGTTTTATGTTCTTCAAAAATGTTACCCTGCTGATCATAATAAGTGTATTTATAAGTAGCATTGTCATACGTACAAAATAATTTTTTGTCACTGTAAAATTCATCAATCCTGATTATTTTTTTATTGTTATACGTTATTTCTTCAAAGCGATCTACAACAGTTCCATCAATAGGATACCCTTCTTTGTCGAAAGTTACAGAAGAAAAAAGGGTGTTGTTTTTATAATAGGCAATGGTATCTAAAACCTCATCTGACAAATGCATTATGAAAAGTATTTCATTGTCTTCATAATAAGTAATATGAGTTAATTTACCCTTTTTATAAGTATAAGCTGTTTTTAATTTTTCATTATCAGATTCTGAGAAATTACACTGGGTGCCATCGAAGTAAGTAGGGAGATTGTCTTCATCTAATTTATAAGTGACTTTACTGATTTCTTCTGATTTTAGATTGTAATAAATATTGGTATATAATTTATTTTCTAAAAGAGTTTGTACTTTTATTTTGCCGTTATTGTAAAAAGTCTTTTGTTCCATTAAAACGGCATCCTTGTATAAAGAGGTTATATTGATTCCTTTAAATTCATTACTCAGATCATTAAAATATCCATTGTAATGGATTCCATTTTTGTATTCACCTGAATTTATTAATTTGTCCTGGATAAAATACTTTTGAGAAATAATAATATTGTCTTTGAATTCAAGGACTATTTTTTCTGAATCATTGATTTGTATTACCTGTTTTATATATTTTCCACCTTCAGCATGACCTGTTTTCAGATAATTATTCTGTTCAAAAATATAAGTTCCCTCATATAGCAGATCATCTCTGAATTCCGAAACAAATGACTCACCACTTGGGGTATAGCTGACCATTTCACCATTGTATTTATTATTGGTGATATTCCCTGCATTAAGTAGAATACCTTTTTCACTGTAGCTATAAAGTTTATCAGTATACACTAAATGTTGATAATCATTATTAAATGTAGTCCCTTTCAATACAGCAATGTGATCTTTAGTATACTTCCCAATTTTGTAGAGATTTTTATTTTGTATTTTTTCGAATGTAAAATAGTGGGTTGCCTTTTCTTTGACAGAAATTTCATGATTGTTGATCCAGATAGTGTCATTTTGGCTTTTAACAGTAGAAAAAGTAAATAAGGCAAGCAGGTATAAGTGTTTCATAAGTAAAAAAAATCTCCTGTAAATTACAGAAGATTCGGTAGATTAATCAAATTTATTTTTTATATAGTATTTAGAGTCCAGTTCATCGAAATCGTCATCCATCACTTTAGGTTTTGGCTTTTTTGCCCCAATTTTCTTTTTCCACATTTCATACTCATCAGCAGGAAATTTGCTTTTTATTAATTCGGTTATTTCTTTTTCAGCATATCCGAACTCATTCTTAATTGCAAGTAAAGGTTTTTTTTCCTCACGTGCCATAGCTACAATTCTTTCAATTGTTTCGTAGTCTAATTCTGAAATTTTTTTCTTTTTCATTTTAGAAGAAAACTTAATATTATAATCTTTTGTTTGAGTTTTATGATTCAATATTAATAAAAAAAAATAAATAATAGCATATTCTAAGGAAAAAAACTTTTAAATAATTAAAGGTTTGATTTTCTGCTGAGTAAATTATAATTCATTAAAACGATGGCTGAAAGAATAATTAAGATACCCGACCACTGAATCCAGCTTACCTGTTCATTCAGTAAAAAGAAAGCAAAGGTTACTGAAACGGGTAATTCTAAAGAGGAAATAATACTCCCCAAACCAACACCGGTAAGTGGAAAGCCTTTGTTCAGCAATATAGGAGGGATAACTGTTCCGAATAAAGATAAGATGATACCCCAGGTAATAAAAATATTAAAATTAAAATCCCTGATAACAGTAGTATCCGATACCATTTCTTTCATGAAGTTAAAATTGTTGGGTCCAATCTGTGTTATAAACGAAAAAAGGATTACCACTATAGCTCCTCCAAATAGCATGAATAAACTGCGTCTGATTGCTTTGAGATGTGTTGCCACACTATTGGTAGTGAGTAAGGTCATACTGAAAGAAATAGCAGCCAGAAAACCAAAAATCAATCCCCGAATATCCAACTCAAAAGAACTGTTAAACGTATTTGTTGCGATTAGTGTTCCGGTGAGAATAAGTATTACTGAAATAATTTTTTGAATAGAAGGTGCTTTTTTGGTTTGTATAACTTCAAAAACAACACCGATCCATACGGATTGCATAAGTAAAACAACCGCTATCGAAGCATTGATATAGCGAACACATAAATAGTAAAGAACGCTTGTAAAACCCATTGAGGTACCTGACAGGATAAGTTTAGTGATGTCTTTTTTAGATGCTTTTTGATGCTGTATTTTTTCTTTTGAAGGTATAAGGTTTAAGAGTATTAAAAACAGTATTCCGAAAGCGAATTGTGAAGAAGTAACTTCAGCTGTGGTATAACCTTCTTTATAAGCAAGTTTTACAATTGTCGCAAGCATTCCAAAACTGGAAGCTCCAAGTGCTACAAAAAGTACTCCTTTAGCAAGATTTTTATGCATGGTATTTTTAAATTTTTTGCAAAGATAAGTCAACAATACATGCGAACCTATTCTATAAAAGAAATGCTCCCTTCGTAAAGAGAGCATTTTTATTCCTATAAAACTAAAATTATTTTAAGGTGTTGAAATTTCTTTTAACAAAGGCAGTCAACTCTTCTCCTTTTAATAATCCCTGAGATAACTTAGCCAGATCAAGTGCCTGCTTAATCAAACCTTGTTGTGAATCTTTATCACTCATATTAAGAATTGAAGAAGCGAGTTCGCTGTTCGTATTTACCACGAGATTATACATTTCAGGAAAATTACCCATACCAAACATACCTCCGCCTGTAGACTGCATCTCTTTCATACGGCGCATAAATTCAGGTTGAGTTATCATAAATGGAGCGCTGTTGCTGTCTAAAGCCTCTGTTTGAATAGTAAAAGTAGTTGCTGGAATTACTGTTTCTAAAACTTCTTTCAGTTTAGTCTGCTCTTCATCTGTTAATTTAGATATTTTAGTGTCTTCTTTTCTTATCAGATTGTCTACATGATCAGCATCTACCCTTACGAAAGTAAGAGATTCATTATCCATTTCCAGCTTTTGGATAAGATGTGAAACAATAGGTGAGTCTAATAATAAGACTTCATAACCCTTTGCTTTCGCCTCTTCAATATAGCTGTGTTGCGTCTCTTTATTTGAGGCATAAATAACCACTAATTTACCATCCTTATCGGTCTGTTTATCTTTTATCGCTTCTTTTAATTCAGTAAGCGTGTAGTATTTTTCATCAGTAGTCGGATACAGAACAAAATCTGCCGACTTCTCATAGAATTTAGCTTCCGACAACATTCCATACTCAATTACTACTTTAATATCGTTCCATTTTTGTTCAAAATCTTCACGATTTTCATTAAAAAGACTTTTTAGTTTATCCGCTACTTTTCTTGTAATATAGTTAGAAATCTTTTTTACATTTCCGTCAGCCTGCAAATACGATCGCGATACATTCAGCGGAATATCCGGTGAATCGATTACTCCTCTCAGCATTGTAAGGAATTCCGGAACAATACCTTCTACGTTATCCGTTACGAATACCTGATTCTGATAAAGCTGGATTTTATCTTTTTGAATATTCAAATCACCCGAAAGTTTTGGGAAATATAATATACCTGTAAGATTAAAAGGATAGTCAACATTCAGATGGATGTGAAATAAAGGTTCTTCAAATTGCATAGGATACAATTCGTTATAGAACTTTTTATAATCAGCGTCGGAGAGTTCTGAAGGTTGTTTGGTCCATGCCGGAGTAGGATTGTTGATGATATTATCTACCTCAGTATATTCCGTTTTATAATCTTCAGGAGCATTTTCAGGTTGAGGTAACGCTTCTTGTCTGGTTCCGAATTTAATCGGAATTGGCATAAATTTATTATACTTGCGCAATAACTCACTGATTTTATTTTCTTCTAAAAATTCTGTCGAATCTTCAGCAATATGTAAGATAATTTCAGTTCCTCTTTCTGTTTTAGAACTTTCAGTCATCGTAAATTCAGGAGATCCGTCACATACCCAGTGCGCTGCGGGTGTATCTTTATAGGACTTTGTAATTATTTCTACCTTGTCTGCTACCATAAAAGCAGAATAAAATCCTAATCCGAAATGACCTATAATTCCAGTGTCTTTTGCAGAATCTTTATATTTTTCCAGAAACTCTTCTGCACCTGAAAAAGCAACCTGATTTATATATTTCTCTACTTCCTCTGCACTCATACCAATACCCTGATCAATGATATGAAGTGTTTTATTCTCTTTATCAATCTTTACTTCAATGATAGGATTGCCGTATTCCACTTTAGCTTCACCTATTGAAGTAAGATGTTTTAATTTTGAAGTAGCATCGGTAGCATTTGAAATTAATTCTCTCAAAAAGATTTCATGATCACTGTATAAAAACTTTTTTATCAGTGGAAAAATGTTTTCTACTGTTACATTAATTTTACCTGTACTCATATTTTATATATGTTTTTTTATTAATTTTATGTGGATATATGTTCAAAAAAAATACCATTGTCCAATAGAGTGACAAAAAGTCACCTGTAAATACACAAATCATAAACAGTGTGATAAAAAAGGTACAATATTTGTTATATTTGTTAATAATAAAAAAAGAGAACTATGAAAAAAGTATTAGGTTTAAGTTTATTGGCGTTGACCATGTTGGCATGTAAACCAACAAAAGATGTCAAAGCACAAAGTGGGTTAAAAGGAGAATGGACACTTACAAAAGTTTCTTATCCATCAGGCTATAAAGTAACTTCATTCTATATTGCAGATGCTAAATGCTTTGAGGGTAGTCAGTGGAAATTTGTTTCCAACAACAATACCGGAACAGTAAATCTGAATGGTGGCGGTAATTGTCCTGCATACAGTGATAAAATTGTGTGGACAATCGGTAAAGATCAATCCTTTAACCTTAAATTTATCGGAAACGAAAAAGCTAAAAAAGTAGTAGAAGGATTTAGATTAGAAATTGCGAATCAAACCGAAACTTCATTTCAGCTGATAGATAATTCTACCGGTACTCAGGTTGTATATCAATTTAGCGCTAACTAATTAGAAAGCTTAAAATAAAAACAAAATAAATAAAAAGTAATTATGAGAAAATTAAATGTATACTTATTATCCGGAGCTCTGTTGACCGGAGCTTTATTTACAAGTTGTAACTCTGTAAAAAATGCCAATAACAAACAGAAAGGTGCTGCTGCAGGAGCTGCAGCTGGTGCTGTTTTAGGAGGTGTTTTGGGAAATAATGTAGGAAGTAAAAATAATAGTGCACTTGGAGCCGTTTTAGGTGGAGTAGTCGGTGGGGCTGCGGGAGCTATTATCGGAAACAGAATGGATAAACAGGCTCAGGAAATTGAGCAGACTTTACCAGGTGCTCAGGTTGAGAGAGTTGGAGAAGGAATTAAAGTTACCTTAGGTGAAAATACTGTAAACTTTGAATTTGATAAATCTGATTTAACTTCTAAGGCAAAATCTAATTTAGATAAATTGGTAAAAGTGTTGAAAGATCACCCTGATACAAAAATTTCTATCTACGGATATACAGACAGTGTAGGTAAAGATGAGTATAATGTAAAATTATCCAGAAACAGAGCCAATGCGGTTAAAGCATATATAGTTAGCAAAGGTATCGGAACTAAACGTATGACTACTGAAGGTATGGGTAAAGCAGATCCGGTAGCTTCAAATGATACGGATGCAGGAAGAGCTAAAAACCGTAGAGTAGAATTTGGTATTACTGCAAATGAAGATATGATTAATTCAGCTCAAAAAGAAGCAAACAGATATTAATCACTATCATGTTCATACATCAAGAGCGGCTCTATCAGCCGCTCTTTTTATTTTTCATATACTTCTCCGCGGTGAGGTCGTAACCGATCTCTCACGGCAATCATTTGAGATTCATTTACTACAAGATAAGCTGTTGCATAAAATTCATCAATAATATCGTAACCCGTAATATCAACAGAGAGTTTTTCCATTTGTATAAATTCCTTTAAATGTATTTCATGGTGTTTGGCAGTAGGTAAAGCAGCCGGACCCCTAAAATCCCATATCAGTTTTATCAATCGTTCCATATATTTCGTTTGTATTAGACAGGTTCAAATTTAAACATATATTTTTTTAATGTAATTTTGCAACCAGAATCTTTATTTGCTTTATAAAAAAATGCCACAGGAATTACAATTACAGGTATTGCCGGAAGTAGCGGCTTCTATGGATCTGTTAACAGAAAATATCGCTAAAATGGTAAAAACTTCTGTTGTGGATATCAAAAAGATAACCGTACTGAAACGCTCCATTGATGCCCGACAAAAACAGGTGAAAATCAATTTGAAAGTAAAAATATTTTTTAGTGATGAAGAACTCATTGTCGAAAAAATAGATTTTCCTGATTATAAGAATGTAACAAATGCGGAAACTGTCATTGTTGTCGGAGCAGGTCCTGCCGGCTACTTTGCAGCACTGCAACTCATAGAATTAGGTGTAAAGCCTGTTGTGGTTGATAGAGGTAAAGATGTAAGGGGCAGGCGACGTGATTTAAAATCCATAAACCGAGATCACATTGTAAATCCTGATTCTAACTATTGTTTCGGAGAAGGTGGTGCCGGAACATATTCTGATGGTAAACTTTATACACGCTCTAAAAAGAGAGGAGATGTACACCGGATTCTGGAACTTTTGGTTGCTTTTGGAGCTCCACAAGATATTCTGGTAGATGCACATCCGCATATAGGTACTAATAAGTTACCCAAAATTATGCAGGATATGCGCGAAAAAATTATTGAATACGGAGGTGAGGTTCATTTTGAAACCCGTGTTGATGATTTTTTAATTACAAACAATGAGATAAAGGGAGTGAAGATACAGGATGGAACTATCATCAGTGCCAGAAAAGTGATTTTAGCGACCGGTCATTCTGCAAGAGATATTTTTGAGTTATTGCATAAAAAGGACATTTTTATTGAAGCAAAACCTTTTGCATTAGGGGTACGGGCAGAGCATCCTCAGTCTTTAATAGATACAATTCAATATTCTTGTGATTACCGAGGAGAATTTCTACCTCCGGCGCCTTATTCTATCGTGAAGCAGGTTAATGGTCGTGGAATGTATTCATTCTGTATGTGTCCGGGAGGAGTAATTGCTCCCTGTGCTACAGCACCCGGAGAAGTAGTTACCAATGGCTGGTCTCCATCAAAGCGGGACCAGCCAACAGCCAACTCCGGTATTGTGGTGGAATTAAGACTCGAAGATTTTAAACCTTTTGAGAAATTTGGCCCTTTGGCAGGAATGGAGTTTCAGAAAACTATAGAGCAGAAAGCCTGGCATCTGGCAGGTGAAACTCAAAAAGTACCCGCACAGCGTATGGTAGATTTTTGTAATAGAAAAGTATCTGCTGATATTCCTAAAACATCATATGTGCCGGGAACAACTTCAGTAGAATTAGGAGAAGTTTTTCCGGATTTTCTGACTCAGATCATGCGACAGGGATTTCTTGATTTCGGAAAATCAATGCGCGGATATTACACCAACGAAGCTATTCTGCATGCACCTGAAAGCCGTACATCATCACCGGTAAGAATTCCAAGAGAAAATGATTCGTTAGAGCACGTACAGATTAAAGGACTGTATCCGTGTGGAGAAGGAGCCGGATATGCAGGAGGAATTATTTCAGCTGCTATTGATGGGGAAAAATGCGCCATCAAATGTGTTGAAAGTTTAATACATCAATAAAGTAAGAGATTTTATAGTAAAATAAAACCTTTAAAAATCAAAGTTGCTATATTTGTGTAGTAACGACAAACGATATATGGAACTAAAATTAAACAGACCTATTTGTTTTTTCGATTTAGAAACAACAGGAATAGATGTTGCCAGAGACAGAATTGTTGAAATTTCAATTTTGAAAGTTTTTCCAAACGGAAATAAAGAAAGTAAAACATGGTTGGTAAACCCAACGATTTCTATACCGCCTCAATCTACAGAAATACATGGTATTACGAATGAAAAAGTTGCCGGAGAGCCTACTTTTAAAGAGTTGGCTTCTCAGATTTATAATATGATAAAAGATTCTGATCTGGCGGGGTTTAACTCTGACAGGTTTGATATTCCTTTACTTGCAGAAGAGTTACTGCGTGCTGAAGTAGATTTTGATATGAAAAATAGGGTAGCAGTTGATATTCAAACTATTTTTCATAAGAAAGAAGAACGCACATTAAGTGCAGCTTATAAATTTTATTGTAATGCCAGTCTGGAAAACGCACATTCCGCAGCTGCAGATACGAATGCAACATATGAAATTCTAAAAGCACAACTCGATCGTTATGAAGATCTGGAAAATGATATAAAAGCACTGGCGGAATATACTACCCGAAAGAAATCAGCTGATTTTGCAGGTTTTATTGCCTTCAATAATGACGGAAAGGAAATTTTTACTTTTGGAAAACACAAAGGAGCATTGGTGGATGAAGTGCTTGAAAAAGAACCGGGTTATTTCGGATGGATACAAAATGCTGATTTCCCTCTATATACTAAAAAAGTATTAACGGCCATCAAGTTGAGAAAACTGACAAATAAGTTTTAATAATAAACCTGTATTGAAATGAAAATTATCTGTATCGGAAGAAATTATCATGAACATATTTCAGAACTCAATAACGAAAGACCTGAGGAACCTGTAGTATTTATGAAGCCAGACTCTTCAGTTCTACTGAAAACATTTCCGTTTGTTATACCTGAATTCACCAGCGAAGTACACCATGAAATAGAACTTGTGGTCAAAATTAATAAAATAGGAAAATACATCAGTCCTAAGTTTGCTCATAAGTATTATGACGAAATCGGTATCGGTATTGATTTTACTGCGCGTGATATACAGGCAAAATTAAAAGCAAAAGGACTTCCATGGGAGATTGCTAAATCTTTTGACGGAGCAACAGTTGTAGGCGATTTTATGAAAAAAGAAGCTATTTCAGATTTGAATCAGATCTCATTTCATCTGACTAAAGACGGAGAAACCGTTCAAAAAGGCAATAGCAGTCAGATGATGTGGACTATTGATGAACTTATTGCATATGTCTCACAATATTTTACCTTAAAGATCGGCGATTTGATTTTTACTGGAACTCCTGCGGGAGTCGGTAAAGTGGAAAGTGGGCAATTATTGGAAGGATTTCTCGAAGAAAAAAAGATGTTTAGTATTAATATTCTCTAAATGGCTCTTCATTATAACATTAAAGAATTGATTGCTCAGACAATGGAAGAAGAATATGATCTCAAAGATCAGATTTTAGCTTACAGGAGCGAACTAATTTTCAGAATTGAAAAAATAGAGAAAGCAATAAAGAAAAAAAACTACGAAAAAGTAGTAAAACATACAGATAAAAGTACCAAAATACTCTTTTCACTGGGTATGGAAGAAGCAATTGATTGGAACAATGAAATGAAAGAGTGGGCCTTAAAGCAGGGAAAGAAGTCTGAGATAATTGAAATATTCAGTGCTTTTAAGAAATCAGTTAACCGGGCTATTAAAGAATTAAGCAGAGATTATAAATTGTAATGAAAGCGGTAGTAATAACCATCGGAGATGAAATTTTAATAGGTCAGATTGTTGATACCAATTCTCAGTTTATCGCTAAAAGCCTGGATGAGATTGGATATGAGGTAACCGAGACGGTTTCTATTTCTGACAAGAAAAAAGCGATAAGAAAAGCATTAAAGCGCTATCAGAACAAAGTTGATCTGGTAGTCATAACAGGTGGTCTTGGACCAACGAAAGACGATGTAACCAAAAAAGCATTTTGTGATTATTTTGAAGATGAACTGGTTTTAAATGATCAGGTATATTTACATGTAAAAAAAATCATTGAAGATTTTTATAAGCGTCCCATCAGTTCGGAAAATAAAAATCAGGCGCTTGTACCGACAAGAGCTGCAATTTTATTTAATGAAGTCGGTACTGCTCCTGGAATGCTTATGCAAAAAGAGCAGACCATATATGTTTCTCTGCCCGGAGTACCATTTGAGATGAAATACCTGGTAAAAGAAAAGCTTATGCCTTACCTGATCCGGGAAGGGCAATTGGATTTTAATGTTCACAGAACTATCATCACTCAGGGAGTAGGAGAGAGTCTGCTGGCAGAACGTATTGCCTATTGGGAAGATCATTTGCCGGAAAAAGTACATCTTTCCTATCTTCCGGGACCCGGTATGGTAAGATTGCGTTTATCTGTTAGTGGTCAGGATAAAAATGCCCTTACAGAAATGATAGATACTGAAGTTGCTAAACTTCAGCAGATCATTGCAGATTGTATTATAAGTCTGGATGATTCTGAACCAATAGAATTTGTGTTGAGCCAAAATCTGACCCGTAATAGACAAACCATCGCATGTGCTGAAAGTTGCACAGGCGGTAAAATTGCAGGTTTGCTTACAGCTATTGAAGGGGCTTCTAAATATTTTAAGGGTGGAGTAGTTACTTATGCCACCGAATCCAAAATAGATGTTTTAGGAGTTTGCCGAGAATCAATTGAAAAGTATTCTGTGGTTTCTGAACAGGTAGCAATTGAAATGGCAGTGGGAGCAAAGAAAGTTTTTGGATCTGATTATGCAGTGTCTACAACAGGTAATGCGGGACCACTAAAAGGAGATTCTGAAGCCGAAGTAGGTACGGTCTGTATTGCTGTAGCAGGTCCGGATGAGGTTATTGTAAAGACTTTTAACTTTGGACAGCCCCGTGAAAAGGTATTAAATGCGGCAGTAAATTCGGCAATTGATATGGTATTAAAAGAAATCTTAAAAAACAACAAATAAAATTTGTATAAGGCGATAAAAATTCTTTACTTTGCACCCTGATTTTAAATAATTCAAATTAAACGTAAGAAATAATGTCAAGAGTTTGTGAAATTACAGGTAAAAGAGCTATGGTTGGAAACAACGTATCTCACGCAATGAACAAAACTAAGAGAAAGTTTTCTGTAAACTTAGTTAAAAAACGTTTCTATATTGCTGAAGAAGACAGATGGGTAACCTTAAAAATATCTACATCTGCATTAAAAACTATTAACAAAAAAGGGATTGCTGCTGTGTTGAAAGATGCAAAAGCAAAAGGTTTGGTAAAATAAGCTGTAGTCCTGCAAAATATATATTACAATGGCAAAAAAAGGAAATAGAATTCAGGTAATTTTAGAATGTACAGAGCACAAAGCATCTGGTGTACCAGGAACTTCTCGTTACATTACAACAAAAAATAAAAAAAATACTCCAGACAGATTAGAGATTAAAAAATTTAATCCAATCTTAAAAAGAGTTACAGTTCATAAAGAAATTAAATAATTTAGTAGTCATGGCAAAGAAAACCGTTGCAACATTACAAGGAGCTTCTAAAAAATTAACCAAAGCAATTAAAATGGTTAAATCTCCAAAAACAGGAGCTTACACATTCGTTGAAGGAGTTATGGCTCCTGAGTTAGTAGATGAATTTTTGAAAAAGAAATAATTCTTCTCACAAGAACAAGTATATTAAAGCTATCCTTAACCATAGGATAGCTTTTTTATTTTGGGTATCATCCAAAAAATATAATTTATACTGCTTATTCCTCATAAATAAGTAAAAGAGGATAACGGTTTAATTTAGATAATATTCCTATATTTGTCTGTAAATTATATCAAATTATGAGTTTTTTTAAACGCTTGTTTTCTTCTGAAAAGAAAGAAACTTTAGATAAAGGTTTAGAGACGAGCAAGACATCGTTCTTCTCAAAGTTAAGCAAAGCTGTAGCCGGAAAATCTAAAGTAGATGATGATGTATTAGATAATTTAGAAGATGTATTGATATCTTCTGATGTAGGCGTAAATACTACACTGAAAATTATCGAAAGAATTGAAGGCAGAGTTGCCAAAGATAAATATCTTGGCACAGAAGAGCTCAATGGTATTCTGAGAGAAGAAATTTCAGGTTTACTTTCAGAAACAAAATCCGGAGAAGCAGTAGAGTTTGAAGTTCCGGCTGATAAGAAACCCTATGTGATTATGGTGGTTGGTGTAAATGGAGTAGGTAAAACAACAACGATAGGAAAACTGGCACATCAATTTAAAAAATCGGGTTATAAGGTTGTTTTAGGAGCGGCAGATACTTTTAGAGCTGCTGCTATTGATCAGTTGCAAATATGGGCAGATCGTGTAGATGTGCCTATTGTACGACAGCAAATGGGAAGCGATCCTGCATCTGTAGCTTTTGATACTTTGGAGTCAGCCGTGGCACAAAACGCAGATGTGGTTATTATTGACACTGCAGGGCGATTGCATAATAAAGTCGGCTTGATGAATGAGCTCTCAAAAGTAAAAAGAGTAATGCAGAAAGTAATAGGGGATGCCCCGCATGATGTTTTACTGGTTCTGGACGGATCTACCGGGCAAAATGCTTTTGAACAGGCAAAACAGTTTACTGCTGCAACAGAAGTTACATCGCTTGCGGTAACCAAATTAGACGGAACTGCAAAAGGAGGCGTTGTAATCGGTATATCAGATCAGTTCCGTATTCCTGTAAAATATATCGGAGTGGGAGAAGGTATAGAAGATTTACAGGTATTCAATAAATACGAATTTGTAGATTCCTTTTTTAAATAAGATGAAAAAAATAATATTTTTATTGCCAATAGTACTTTTGTTTGTCAATTGTCAATCAAAAATTGATAAAAGTACGCTGCCAAAAATAAATGGTTACTGGGAGATAACTTCGGTAAAAACACCCTCAGGAGAAAATAAAGAATATACAGTCAATACAACTATCGATTATTTTGAAATTAAAGATAATAAAGGGTTTCGTCAAAAAGTAGTTCCTCAGCTTGATGGTACTTACCTTACCAACGGTCTCAAAGAAGAACTTACACTGGATGAAACAAAAGATCAAGTTATGTTTAAATGCAAAACCAATTACGCTGAGTGGGATGAAGAAGTAATAAAGCTCACTGATGAAGAATTGGTAATTGAAAACGATCAGAATATTATTTATCATTATAAAAGATATACTCCCATAAAAATTACAAATGAGTAAAAAGTTTAACCCTAAAGATCGGCTTAATACAGAAAATGATATTCAGAGTATTTTGAATGTTGTGCTTCAGGGGTATAATCTTACTTCAGGAATCGATAAAATCAATGTAAAAGACATTTGGAAACAGGTTATGGGATCCGGAGTGGCAAACTATACACTTGATGTTGTATTAAAAAAAGATGTTTTATATGTTGCGCTTTCATCAGCTGTTTTAAGAGAAGAGCTGTCTTACGGTAAAGACAAAATCATAAAAATACTCAATGAAGAGTTGCAAAAAGACTTAATCCGGGAGATCATTCTTCGCTGAAACATAAAAGCATTCTACATAGAATGCTTTTTTTTGTTATTAAATTAAAGATCAGGAAGTTGTTTTATTCGTAAAAAGGTGTATTTTTATCTTAAAAAATATAATATGATGAAAAAAATACTTTTGATTTCCGGTTTTATGTTAGGAACTGTAACAATGCTGGCTCAGACCGGCAGCTTATCAGATAAAATAGGCGTTTGGTATAAGACAGATAAGAAGCAATCCGGTGCCGGATCCCTCAACGGATTTCTTCCTCTTGATCTGCAAAAAAGTACCCTGAATTCAATACATAATTTGCAGCACGATAAAAATAATTTTTATGTGGTTTTTAATTCTGCTGATGCAGAGTCTGTTGAATTAGTGAATTTGCAAATACGATGCTTTTCTTTTGGAATTGAAAGCCGTCCTGAAAAGATGAATATCCCGTATACAGATTTGTTGCATAAAAAAATCAATACGGGAGCCATTTATAAGTATGAATTTGAAACCTCTGTTGACCTGAAAGACCCGTCTTCAAATATCTTTACCATTAATGATTCCAAAGAAGACCGTACCAATATTTATGAAGTATTGTACTTCAAAGGGGGCTTGAATCAGCCGGATCATCAGCAGATACAAACATATCTTTCTCTTAAATATGGTGTAACATTGCTGAATTTAGGAAATTATGTAGATGCTTCCGGAAAAAGTATATGGAACCAGACTTTGAATAGTCTGACCAATCAGGAAATCATTGGATTAGGACATCAGGCTTCTTTTAATTTTACTCAGACAGAGAGCAGCAGTTCTTTGAATGGCTTTATGAAGATTAAATTATCTGCTTCTTCCCCTAAAATAAAAACAGATGATTTTATTTTAATGGGAGGGACTGAGCACAAAACGATCCAATTTCAGAGAACTACTGATCATGCACAATTGTTAAACAAAAACTGGCTGGTTCAGGTAAATAGCAACAGTAGATATGTTACGGATCTTGCGTTTGATACAAAGGATATCGCCGGATTTGATGCTAAAGAAACCTATTATTTGCTAATCGATCGCAATAACAGTCATTTTGATATCAATAGTGCTACCGATCGAATTCAAGGTAAGATGATAAATAAGCAGCTTGTATTTGAGAATATACAGTGGGATACGGATCATAATGGTTATGATTCTTTTACAATAGCTCAGGGAATCGATAAAAAAGCAGCTGTTGAAGTTGAATTAGTAGATCGCTGGTATATGGAAGATCATAAAGCTGTTGCCTTAATACCTGTTATAAAAAATCCTGCTCAGCAAACCCTTAAAACAATCTGGTATTTTGAAGGAAAACAAGTAAGCGATCAGATGAGTTTTATGGCAAATAGAACAGGTAACTACCAACTGGCAGTAACCACTGAAAATGGAGTTACAGAGACGTATGAGACACAGGTAATCAAAATGGATAATGTAGGAGTGGTAACGCCTGACTGGACTATTTATCCGAATCCGGTAGCTATCAATGAATCTTTTCAGATAGATTTCGGATTCAAAGAAGCAAAAAATGTAGAAGTATATATTTATCAACAAAATGGTAAATTTGTGTCCCGTGAAACATTAGGGAGTGTTCTTCAGCATAGTATACGTACACAGTTAAATACTTCAGGAGTATACTTTATTGTAGCGGTTATCAACGGTAAGTCTGAAATTAAGAGAATTGCTGTTAAGTAATCAAGAAGAATAAATATACAGTAAATACCTTCGGAGTCATTTCCGGAGGTATTTTTATATAAAAAAGAGCCCGATTAAAGGGCTCTTTATAATGAGTACAAGAATAGAAAAAACTATTTCTTGTTGATCTTTATTTCAAACATTTTATCCCAGTTTTTACCGGTTACAAAAAAAGTATCGGTTTTCTTGTTATACGCAATACCATTCAGTACATCCAGATCTTCGTGCTGAGTTACTTTTGAACGCAGGTCACTGAGGTTGATAACCGCGTCAACAGCTCCGTTTTTAGGATCAAATACACCTATAGCATCCTGACCGTAAAAATTAGCGTAAATCTTTCCGTTTACCCATTCCAGCTCATTGACGTTATAAACCGTTCCTCTGTTAGTAGATACGGTAAAATAATCGATCTTTGAAAAATCAGCAGGATTCAGTATGTAAACCTTATCCGATCCGTCTGTCATATACAAATGAGTGCCGTCATTGGTAAGACCCCAACCTTCCATTTTTTGAAAATAAGGCAGTGTTTTTTCTTTTTCCAGGGTATGTATGTTGTAGACATACCCCTCATTATTTTTATAGGTAAGCTGATAGAGCTTATCATTGAGTACCGTAGCGCCTTCTCCGAAAATACGGTCTTCCAATTCCACTTTTTTAAGGGCTTCTCCGGTTTTTGGGTTTACAATGCGAACGCTTGATTTACCTCTTTTGCCGCTTCTTCCTTCTCCATTACCCGTACTTTCAACCAGATTGTCTCCGTAAAACTCTAATCCCTGTGTGTAAGCACCGATATCATGCGGATAGGTATTTACGATGGTATAGTCCCATATAACGGGCTGTATGTCTGAAAAAACATCTATTTTTATGGTGTTTTCAGAAGATGATCCACCGGAATATACAATCGCTTTGATTTCTTTTGATCCAAATTTTTCTTTTGAAAGGTCATAGTTCAATACAGCATTTCCTTTGCTGGTTCCTATTTTTACATCATTGATAAAGTAAGCAACAGAATCAATCGCTTTATTTTCGGTATTTTTAATGCTTAACGGAAGAGCTTCGTTTAATGAATACGTCTGTTTTAGGGTGCTTGAGTCTATGCTAAAAGAAGAATTTTCATTTTTTTTATCTTTATTACATCCCACTGATAAGATAGCCAATGCAAAGACAGCTAAATATTTACGGTTTTTCATTATGCTTATTTTTTATACTACAATAATACAAATACATTTTAAAATATCAAATCTATTGCGATTAATTAAAATGTTTGTATATTTGCAACGGCAAGTCCTACACGACCAGCTCCTGCAGACTCCTCCAGGGTGGGAACGCAGCAAAGGTATGCGGTTGTAGCGGTGCGATGTAGGTCGCTTGCCATTTTTTATAAAACAGACGATCTTCCTTTGGAAGATTTTTTTTTGCCTTTTCTGAACCATTCTTGCTTCTTGTTTTCTTCATCTGTAACTAAATACAGTTATTCCGTTGAAGTCTGGTACGTTACACTTTTTCTGCAGCCTTCTTATACTTTTAATGTAAAAAACAACAATTTTGTGACATAAAATAACAAAACCATACTTTTTTTTACAATTTATCTGTAAAATAGTTGGTAGATATGTTTTTTATGCTTATCATTGAGAAAAAAAATAACCTTATAATTAATTGTTTATGAGAATACTACATTATTTATCACTACTATGTGTTCTGATTTTGTTACAGTCTTGTCTGCAGGACGATCTGTGTACTCCGGTACTGCGCGAAGCCACACAAGAAGATCCTTTAAACGCCCAAACCCTGATAATGGATCAGACAACTCTTGAAGAAAGATATGCAGGCAATACAAGTTTAGAACATTTGTTTGAAAAAGATTTTAAAAAAGCAGTATCTTCCCTTAGCGCGGCTAAAGGCGGAAGCAACCGAACGGCTACACTTGACCTGGAACATATTCAGGTACTGGAAGCAGATAAAGTGCATGTGATTACGTATCGGGTACAGGTAACCGATGAAAAAGAACCCGAGTCAAAAGCGGTTTATAATCTGGTGTATTATTCCACCGACCGTAAGGAGTATTATGTAACCCTGTTGAAATATGATTTTTCAAGAATTTCAATAGAGCAGTATCTCAAAAAACCGACGGCAGAGGTTCTGTATCTGTATCCGTTGGAAGAAGACAGAGATACAGACAAGAATATTCAATATGCGATATCGTCAGTAAGTCCTATTTTCGTTTATGAAATAATACCACCCGGCGATTGTATGAAAGAAGTAAGCGTAGCGGGTACGCCTTGTAAAGGTTCTGGAAATCCAAAACACGAATATGGAGACAACTCCTGTAGTATGACAGGTAACAAACGTGCCACACCGGGTTATACGTATATGGATTTTTCAGATTGTGGTAAGAATTCCGGTGGTGGTTCGGGAGGTGGAGGTTATCCGGGTGGCGGAGGCGGAGGCGGTTCCACACCGGGTCCGGGCAGTCCCGGCGGACCACCGGCTGCAGGAGGCGGTAACCCGCCCATTTCGGTGGTAAAACCCATCAAAAACATCGGAGATCTGATAAAATCAAATATCCTTATCGGACAGGTAAATATCGGACAGAAACTGACGAATGCAGATTGGATAAAAAAAATGGATGAAAATCCTGAATTTGAAAAAAGATTAAAAGAACTAAAAAATGCGTCTATCTCAAATTATGAATCGGCATATACGATATTTAACAATGCAGGTAGCGGTATACAATTTTCACCTAAATATACAGGTAACCCAAATGATGTAGCATCAGGGGGACAAGTTGAACTTTCTACTACTATATCGTCCACATTGGTTTCTGTAAATTGTGTTGGTTTTGCGCATTGTCATAAAAATGATGGTAGCACTTATAAAACATTTTCTTTTTCTGATATTTTTGCTTTTAGCACGTTAGCATATTTATCAAATCAGAATACAGAACAATTAAGCTTATATTTAACAACTCTTAATGGAGGCACATATGTCATGAAAATGACAAATAGAATAGAAATGCGTAATTTCTATATGAAGTTATTAATACCTAAAGAGTTTAAATATTATGACAATAGTCTCAATGAGAAAATAAATAAAACCCAAACAGGTGAAGAGCAAACCTTAGTGTTCTTACAATTTTTAAGAAGAGAACTGAAAAATATGGGAATAGAAATCTATGAAAAGAACGATTCTGGAGTTTGGCAAAAACTGACCTTGTCTTCTAATGGAAAAACGATTATAAAAACCAATATTTAGTTATCAAGTAAAACATATACTATGAAAAATATAAAGCGATTTATACACTGTACCACAATTTTATTTGTATTACAGACATATGCCCAACAGTACCCTGTTTTGTCAACCACTAATCAGGCAAATACCATCACTGATGATAATTACATGGAAACAGGTAATTATGCCAAAGATATAGGAAATATTCGGAATCAGGTAATCGGGAACTGGCGATATCAGACTCCGAATCTCCTATTGGAATTAAAAATTGAAAAAAGAGATAAAGAATTTAGTGGTATTAGCGCTACTCAATATAGATTTAAAGACATTATTATTATAAAATACAAACTGGTTAAAAACGGAATGGTATTGCATGATAATTTAAATGCTACCATTCCTACTAATAGTATACAAAATCAAGCTTATGATATCAACTATGTTTCTGATGGATATTATTATAATACTACTTATACTTTTAAAGGCTTTATAAATGATTATTACCGTCAGGTATTATGCAGTTATGAAATGCAGAAAACAAATGTAAATGGCCAGGAAAAGTTATTGTTAAACATCAGCAACGGTAACTATCGGATATATGGAAATGCTTCGATGTACACCCCTTCTCAGAAACTCTTTAGTTTACCGTTAGGGCCTATTCTTTTAGACAGAGTACCTTAAATTTTATTTTAAAGTTGCAGGGAACAGATATAAAAACCTGATCGTGATGTATCAGGTTTTTATCTTCATACGCTACAAAGGCTAAAAGATGAGTCAATATGTAAATAGAAATCATGAAAAATATTAAACAGATCATACATCTTATCATACTATGTTGTATGTTACAGGCATATAGCCAGCAGTATCCTGTACTGTCTGTTACAAATCAGGTTTTATCAACTACAGATGATAATTATAGTATGAGAGGTAATTATGCTAAAGATGTAGGAAATATTCGGAATCAGGTGGTTGGCAGCTGGCGATACCAGACTCCGGATCTCCTATTGGAATTAAAAATTGAAAAAAGAGATAAAGAACTCTATAGAATGGGAGAAACTTTTTATGACTATAAAGATATTATTATTATAAAATACAAACTGGTTAAAAACGGGGTGGTATTGCATGATAATTTAAATTCAATTATTTCTCAGAACAATACCGGTTATCATAACTACGATCTTAATTTTGTTTCTTATGGTTTTTATTATGATGCGACCTATACCTTTAAAGGCTTTATAAATGATTATTACCGTCAGGTTTTATGTTCTTATAAATTACAAAAAACAAATTTAAATGGTCAGGAAAAGTTATTGTTAAACATCAGCAATGGTAACTATCGGATATATGGAGATGCTTCGATGTACACCCCTTCTCAGAAACTCTTTAGTTTGCCGTTAGGACCTATTCTTTTAGACAGAGTACCTTAAATTTTATTTTGAAGTTGACGGAAACAGATATAAAAACCTGATCGTGATGTATCAGTTTTTTTATCTTCATACGCGACAAAGGCTAAAAGATGAGTCAATATGTAAATAGAAATCATGAAAAATATTAAACAGATCATACATCTTATCATACTCTGTTGTATGCTACAGGCACATAGTCAGCAGTATCCTGTTTTGTCTATTACGAATCAAACTTTTGCCGCCAATGATATTAATTATTTAAAAAAAGTTAATTATGCTAAAGATACAGAAGGTATTCGAGATCAGATAATGGGTTCTTGGCGATATGCAACCTCGAATTTGTTGTTAGAAATAGTAATTGAAAAACAGAACAAAAAATTATATAGAGTAGGAAATACATCTTATGATTATAAGGACATAATTGTAATGAAATACAAACTGGTTAAAAACGGAGTGGTATTGCATGATAATTTAAATTCAATTATTCCTCAAAACAATACCGGTTACCATAACTACGATCTTAATTTTGTTTCTTATGGTTTTTATTATGATGCGACCTATACCTTTAAAGGCTTTATAAATGATTATTACCGTCAGGTATTATGCAGTTATGAAATGCAGAAAACAAATTTGAATGGTCAGGAAAAGTTATTGTTAAACATCAGCAATGGTAACTATCGCATATATGGAGATGCTTCGATGTACACGCCTTCTCAGAAACTTTTTAGTTTACCGTTAGGACCTATTCTTTTAGACAGAGTACCTTAAATTTTATTTTGAAGTTAACGGAAACAGACATAAAAAAAACCTGATAGAACTATCAGGTTTTTTTGTGACCTCGACTGGATTCAAACCAGTAACCTTCTGAGCCGTAATCAGATGCGCTATTCAGTTGCGCCACGAGGCCGGTAATTATTTTATTTTAGTATAGTGACCTCGACTGGATTCAAACCAGTAACCTTCTGAGCCGTAATCAGATGCGCTATTCAGTTGCGCCACGAGGCCGTTTTGTTTTTAAACGAGTGCAAATATAGAATGTTTTTATCTTTCAGACAAGCCTTTTGCCTGTAAAAAATGTCTTTTTTTTAAAGTTCCTAAATGCAGGTATATTAATTGCTTGTCATTGAATGTATTGTAAAAAAAGAAAAAATGGTTTTTTAGTTGTCATCCGGTATGCGTTTATTATTTTTGCAGATATACTCAAAAACAACGATGAATTATTTTCGTTTTTTAATAAAGTCTACAAATCAGCATGGAGTGCATTCTCCTTTTGTATTTAATTACCTTACTAAAGGTATTTATCAACGGAAGAAGTACCTAAACAAAAGGTTGGGCAAAACCGATCTTTTTTTATTAAAAACGCTGGACTATTTTCACCCGTCTTCTATTTGTTTTTTAGAAAATACGGACGCTGTAAAAAAACTTGTCAGGGATTCGGATTTTAATAAGGTCATTGATAAGCAGCAGCATTTATATGATCTGGTCGTTGCAGATGCGAAATCCGTTACACCGGAAAAACTGGAGTCTTTTCTGCGTTTTTTTCATAATGATTCTATAGGGATTATTGATAAAAGGAATAAGAACTTTTGTTCTACGTCTTTAGATACGCTATTGGAAAATCATGCAGACATCACTTTGGTACTCAACTTTTATTGGTTTAGTCTTATTTGTATACGGAAAGAGCAACTCAAAGAAAACTTTTTTTTAAGGATGTAACATTGTCTATATTTGTTCTACCTATAACTAAACGTAGATTATGAGCGAAACGATTATCGAAATAAAAGAAATCAAGCGAAATTTTGCTTTAGGAGCGGAAACGGTATATGTATTGAAGGGAGTGGATCTTGAAATCGCCAAAGGAGACTATGTAGCTTTAATGGGACCTTCAGGTTCCGGAAAATCGACTCTGATGAATATTTTAGGCTGTTTAGATACTCCGTCTTCCGGTTCGTATGTGCTAAATGGTAAAGACGTGAGCAAGATGAATGATGGTGAACTGGCAGAAATTCGAAATAAAGAAATAGGATTTGTTTTTCAGACGTTTAATCTATTGCCTCGTACTACTGCTTTGGACAATGTTGCTCTGCCTATGATATACTCCGGAAAATCGAAATCGGAACGCAATAAACGCGCTGAAGAGGTGCTGACACAGGTAGGGTTGAGCGATCGTATGGATCATCAGCCTAATCAATTGTCAGGAGGTCAGCGGCAACGTGTGGCAATTGCCCGTGCCTTGGTCAATCATCCGTCTATTATTTTAGCAGATGAACCTACAGGGAATCTGGATACCAAAACATCAGTAGAAATCATGGCGTTGTTTGATGAAATACACCGTAAAGGAAATACCGTTATTTTAGTAACACACGAAGAAGATATTGCAGAACATGCTCACCGGATCATTCGATTACGGGATGGAGTGGTGGAAAGCGATGTCCGACAAAAATAAAATTTTATGAAAGTATATACAAAAACAGGAGATAAAGGAACAACAGCCTTATTTGGCGGTACCCGTGTACCTAAATTTCATATCCGAATTGAAAGCTATGGTACTGTTGATGAATTGAATTCCTATATAGGACTTATTCGTGATCAGGAAATGAATACGCATTATAAAGACGTGTTGATAGAGATACAGGATCGGTTGTTTACAGTAGGTGCTATTCTGGCAACTGATCCGGAAAAAGCCATTTTAAAAAACGGAAAAGAACGGTTGAATATTCCTAAAATTTCTGAAAAGGATCTTGATTATTTAGAAAAAGAGATTGATAGTATGGAGACGGAACTGCCACCCATGACGCACTTTGTTTTGCCGGGCGGTCATACAACGGTGTCATATTGTCATATTGCACGTTGTGTATGCAGAAGGGCAGAGCGTCTGGCAGCTCATTTAAATGACATTGAACCGACAGATGAGATGGTTTTAAAGTATTTAAACCGACTTTCTGACTACCTTTTTGTATTGGCACGGAAGTTGACTTTCGATCTGAAAGCAAATGAGGTTAAATGGATTCCTAAAAAGGAAGATTCTCATCTGTAAAATAGTCGTTCTTAAAAAATATTAGAATAATAAACAAAAAAACACTTGGTTTTTTAAGTTTAAAATTTATTTTTGCAATTAAATTAAAATCAGAATTAAAGATGTATTGGACCCTAGAATTAGCATCCTATTTAAGCGATGCCCCATGGCCGGCTACAAAAGATGAGCTTATCGATTATGCCATCAGAACTGGTGCACCTTTAGAAGTAGTAGAAAACCTTCAGTCTATTGAAGATGAGGGTGAAATCTACGAATCTATGGAGGAAATTTGGCCAGATTATCCATCAGACGAAGATTACCTTTGGAACGAGGATGAGTATTAAAAAATAGAAACTGCAAAAAGTCTCAAATGTTAGAGGCTTTTTTTGTTGAAATATAACGGATTTATTAATAAAAAAAATGTATTTATGAGTGTCATAAATAGTTTACTGAAGGCGTTTGTCGGAGACAAATCTCAAAAAGATGTAAAAGCACTGCGCCCGATAGTAGAAAAAATTAATAGTCATCAATTATCATATGAAACTTTGTCAAATGATGAATTGAGAGCTAAAACCATTTACTTCAAAGAAAAAATCAAACAGGCGCGTTCTAATCAGGATGTAAAAATTGCTTCTTATCGAGATGAGTTGGAAAAAACTACTGATATCGACAAAAGAGAAACAATTTATTCTTCTATTGATACCTTAGAGAAAGAAGCGTATGATTTATCAGAAAAAACTCTGCTTGAAATTTTACCGGAAGCATTTGCAGTAGTAAAAGAAACAGCACGTCGTTTTACAAATCATTCTCAAATTGAAGTAACAGCTACAGAAGAGGATCGTATGTTTGCTCAGACAAAACCTTATGTAACGATCGAAGGCGACAAAGCCATCTGGTCTAATACATGGGAGGTTGCAGGTAAGCAATTGTCATGGGCGATGATTCATTATGATGTACAGATGATCGGTGGTATTGTACTGCATCAGGGTAAAATTGCAGAAATGCAGACTGGAGAAGGTAAAACATTGGTTTCTACTTCGCCATTGTATCTTAATGCTTTGACAGGAAACGGTGTACATTTGGTAACGGTGAATGATTATCTGGCACGACGTGACAGCGCATGGAAAGCTCCTCTTTTTGAGTTTCATGGGTTAACGGTAGATTGTATTGACAACCACCAACCTAACTCACCTGAGCGTAGAAAAGCATATCAGGCAGATATTACGTATGGTACCAACAACGAATTTGGTTTTGATTACCTGCGTGACAACATGGTACATACACCGGAGGAATTGGTACAACGCAAACATAATTATGCGATTGTCGATGAGGTGGATTCTGTTTTGGTAGATGATGCCCGTACTCCATTGATCATTTCAGGACCTGTTCCACAGGGAGACCGTCATGAATTTTTAGAATTGAAACCTAAAGTAGATAATCTGGTAAATTTACAACGTCAGTTGTCAAATAACTTTTTAACGGAAGCTAAAAAGTTAATCAAAGCCGGAGATACTAAAAAAGGTGGTTTTAGTTTGTTGAGAGCTTATAGAGCTTTACCTAAAAATAAAGCACTGATTAAATTCCTTTCAGAAGAAGGAATCAAACAATTGCTTCAAAAAACAGAAAACCATTTTATGCAGGACAACAACCGTGAAATGCCTAAGGTAGATGAAGCGTTGTATTTTGTTATAAATGAAAAAAATAATCAGGTAGAATTAACGGATAACGGAGTAAAATATCTTTCTCAGGGAGTAGATGATAATTTCTTTATATTACCGGATATAGGAACTGAGATTGCTGCAATTGAAAAACAAAATCTTTCAAGTGAAGAGACCACTTTGAAAAAAGAAGCTCTTTTTCAGGATTTTGGAATAAAAAGTGAGCGTATCCATACGCTAACTCAATTATTAAAAGCTTATACATTATTTGAAAAAGATTCAGAATATGTAGTGGTTGACAATAAAGTACTGATTGTTGATGAGCAAACAGGGCGTATCATGGACGGACGCCGTTATTCTGACGGACTGCACCAGGCAATTGAGGCGAAAGAAAATGTAAAAATTGAAGCAGCCACTCAAACATTTGCAACGATTACATTACAAAACTACTTCAGAATGTATAGCAAACTGTCAGGTATGACAGGTACTGCGATCACTGAAGCAGGAGAGCTTTGGGAAATTTATAAATTGGATGTCGTTGAAATTCCAACCAACCGTCCGATTGCACGTGAAGACAGAGAAGACTTAATTTTCCGTTCGATCCGTGAAAAATTCAATGCTGTTATTGAAGATGTTACTGAGTTATCAAAAGCAGGAAGACCGGTATTGATCGGTACAACCTCTGTAGAGAATTCGGAATTGTTGAGCCGTATGTTAAAAATGCGTGGTGTAAACCATAACGTATTGAATGCGAAATTGCATAAACAAGAGGCACAAATTGTTGAAGAGGCTGGGAAACCAGGTGTTGTAACCATTGCTACCAATATGGCAGGTCGTGGTACGGATATCAAATTAACTGATGAAGTTAAAAAAGCAGGTGGTTTAGCCATTATTGGTACTGAACGTCATGATTCACGTCGTGTAGACCGTCAGTTGAGAGGTCGTGCAGGACGTCAGGGAGATGTGGGAAGTTCACAGTTTTATGTTTCGCTCGAAGATCCGTTGATGCGTTTATTCGGTTCAGAACGGGTAGCGAAAATCATGGATACGATGGGCTTGAAAGAAGGAGAAGTTATTCAACACAAATGGATGACCAAATCGATAGAAAAAGCGCAAAAAAGAGTAGAGGAGAACAACTTCGGTACCCGTAAGCGTCTTTTGGAATATGATGATGTAATGAATGCTCAGCGTGAAGTAGTTTACAAACGCCGTCGTCATGCTCTTCACGGAGATCGCCTTAAAGTGGATATCGCGGATATGATGTTTGATGTATGCGATAATCTTGTAGAGATCAATAAAGCGAATGCTGATTATAAAAATTTTGAGTTTGATATCATTCGTTTGTTAGGAATTGAAGTACCTTTTACAGAAGATGAATTCTCAAGAGGAACGGCAAATGAACTCGTAGATAAACTGTACGAATACGTGTATAAAAAGTATCAGCAAAAAATAGAATTCAGTTCTATGGAAGCTTTTAAAGTGATCAAAAATGTATATGAAAACAATTCAGGTCAATTTGAGCGTATCGTAGTTCCGTTTTCAGATGGTATCAAAAGCGTAAATGTAGTTACGAACTTAGAAAAAGCATATACTTCTGAAGGGAAAACCCTCATTAATGATTTTGAAAAGAACATTACGCTGTCTATTTTGGATGAAGCCTGGAAAAAGCATTTACGCAAAATGGATGAATTGAAACAATCTGTACAGTTAGCGGTTCACGAACAGAAAGATCCTTTATTGATTTATAAGTTTGAAGCCTTTAATTTGTTTAAAGCGACTATGGAGGCTATCAATAAAGATGTCATTTCATTCTTAATGAAAGGAGATCTGCCAATACAGGAAGAAAATAAACAAGCATAAATCTAAAAGCGATAGAATATTCTATCGCTTTTTTTATACTCATAAACAGAAGTTTCGTGTACGTTATTCAATAATATGTAATTATGGTTTCTTTAATGATGTATTTCAGAACGTATTCTGTTTGTTATTGGAACCTATAAAATGATTATTCAAATATTCGGATTAATAAATTGTATGAAAGATTGCGGTTAAAGATATAGTAATCTATTGATATAAAAAAAGCTCTTGAATTTTCAAGAGCTTTTTTATGTTAACGGATTTTAGTTGAATCATTTTCAACTTCGAGTTCCGGAACTACATATTTTTCAAATACCGGAGTGAGTATTTCTGTTTCCCATTCAGATGGTTTGTTGGTATCCAAAATTGATTTTTTGTAGATGGCTACCGGTTTGATGGTTTTGTTCTCTGTAAGTTTATATTTAGTGATAGCATTTCTGTTTTCCTGCCATGCTTTATCACTATGGGAGTAATCACCTCTCAATACTGTTTTAAAAGCAAAAAAGCTATCCGATTTTCCACTGATGATATCACTGCCTTCAGAAGTATGTATCTCTGTAGTAATCGGTAAGCAAACCGCATAATTTACATATCCTAAATTGACATTTATGTCTTCAAAAACAGTAAATGGAGCCCCATTTGCTACCAGGTTATTTTCTTTTACAAAAACCTGCATTGACTCCATAGATTGAAAAATTTTACTGCCCAGTTCATCAATGCGTGAACGCACATTTTGCTTGATGTAATATACCTGAGGAATTTCAATAATTCCTATGCTTTGAACATTATAGTCTGACAATTCTTTTACCAGATAATGATTGATATTATTCAGCCCTTTTTCATAGTTGCCACCCAATATTTTTTCAGCTCCACCAAAGAAAAATACTTTTACTTTTTCCAGAAAATTCATTTTGCCTTTTACTTTCCAGGTGATTTGAGTACCGGTTTCCGTTTTTTTCAGGTAAAAGGTAGAAGTTGTCATTTCTTTATTGATCATGGCAGTTTGCGATAAGCTGTCGTTAGGGTAGAACCCTGTATTTTTATAATAATTATGGTTCCATTTCAATCCGGAATTTTTGCCTTTAGAAATGGAATCATAAATAATATTGTTTTTATTTTCTAATTCTGGATTCCAGGTATTCCAGTTTTTATAATCACTGAGGTAATTGAAAATAGTAGATCGGTTCAGTTCAATCTCTCTTGATTTACTGAACTCATATGCTCCGTTGGATGTTGCTATAAATACGGTAAGAGAGATGATTCCGAGCACCAACAGCAGAATAACATATTTAAAAATTTTCATAAGTGTTTTTTTTAAAATTATCCAAATGTATAAAATTTATTCTTTCCATAAATACTTAATAAGATAGAGAAATCCTACAAATGCAAAAAAGGAAACCAGTATCCATATACTGCCTTTGTAATACATTCTGTGCATTTTCAAGTCTTTTCTATAAACATAAATCATTGCAATGGTAAAGACAATGATAAATAAAGCGGCAAATAGTAGCTGACCGTTTGAAAACATAATTTTATAAACCGTATTAAATGATTATTTTATTTTTTTTGCTTTAAGCTTTTTTGAGCTTTTCAGAATCTGTTTTGATAAATTGACCATCCAGATGAGCTGGTCAATAATGAGCTGGGATTCTTCTAATTTCTGTATTTTTTCATCAAATGGCAGTAATTCATTTTCAATTTCATTACGGCGCATCTGCTTTAATTTTGTGAAACTGATTTCTACTTCAGTGTTTTCGGTATCGTCCACATCGGAATCTGTATTTTCAGAGTCTGTTTTTTTATTTTCATAAATTGCCAGACTGTGATCCAGATTTTCGATGATATTGTTCATTACAATGTTAAAAGCTTCTGAAGCTTCTGTTGTAGGATGCCATTGAATATATGTTCCTATTCCGGCTGCTGCGGATATCAGTGTTTGGTTCAGTACTGTAAGTTCATACAATTCTGCTTTATTGCGCTGTTTTGACTTAGGCTCCTGTATCATGCGTTGAAAGGATGCCATCAGATTACCTACTTCTATATATGCATACTTACGCGCTATTTTGTAAGTAGTGGTAAGCTCACCTTTTGTATTATAGTATTGCTGAATTTCTTTGACATATTCTTTATTGGCTTCCAAAGACTTTTTCAAATGGGTTTTTATCTTTAAAAATTCCCATGATGGCCATAACAGATGCGTAGTGGCAAAAGCAAGAAAAGCACCTATAGCGGTATCAATAATTCTGTATTTGAGAAGATCAGCATAGTTAGGAGTCAGCATACCATATATAAACACTACATAAATGGTTACAAATGTTACTCCGATTTTATAGTCGGAGTAAGACAGCCAGTAACCCAATATCATAGTAAGTATGGTCAGACATACGAGTAAAGCTGTATTGTGTATAAAAAATAAAAAGCTAAAAGCGATCAACCCGCCGAGAATGGTACCAATAACCCTTTCTTTTGAACGTTGCTTGGTAAGACCATAACCGGGACGCATAATTACGACTACCGTCATCAATATCCAGTATTCCTTTTGTAAAGGCAATATTTGCCCTAAAATAAAGCCCAGCACAATAGTAATTGTAAGACGTAGGGAATGTCTGAAAATCATAGAATCAAAAGTGAGATTTTCAATCAATGTAGAAAATCGGTAATGCTGGGGAGTCAAAAACTTTTCCAGATCTTTATATTTCCCTCTGAGTTGATCTGCATTTACACGTCCTTTGAAAACGCGTTCAAGTCCTTTTATTTTTTCTAACTGTTTATTTGCGTATTGCATGACGTTAGAAAAAACAACCATTTCTTCCTGTGTATTCAACCAGTTTTTTTCTTTCTGAAAAGAATCTAAAGCTGTTTTAATTGCTTTTATTTCTGTAGTAAGAGATACAGGCGAATGATACTTTTTATTGGCTTTGATATGATAAGATAAGGAATGAAGGGTTAGGGCAAAGTTTTCTGCGAGTCGTTGATATGCTTTAACAATCTCCATACGATCCTTAAACATGTCTCTTATCAGAGCATGATCAAATGCATTGGAACTTGACAGTTCCATGATTTCCAAAAGAAGCGAGTGGGAAACAAGTAATTTGCGATTACTGCTTGAATTGCTTGTATTGGCTTTATTTCTTATCAGATATTCGCGAATGCTTTCATGCAGTTCATTTAATTTGATTTGAAGTGTAAGCTGATCCTGAATAATTTTATTTTTGTCAACTCCTTCACTCCATAATTGTGCTCTTAAGTCTAAATATTCCGCTGTTTTTTCAATACAATTCGCTACTTCAAGCGTTATATATCTGCTCGGTTTTATAAAATAAAAAATAAGAGAAATAAGCGTATATATAATACCACCACCTAATAAATACAAACAATTGATAAGTAATTCCTGACCTTGATAGTCATGTATAAATGCAAGGCTTATACATAAAAGACCTGTAAAAGAGAGCAGATTCGCACGATGACCATATACTGCTATCATACTGATAAAAAACAGGATAAAGATAAAAATAGGGTAAAAAAGCCAGGGAATATGGTAGGTAGAACCCAGCAAAAGGGTTATTGCAGCAATCATAAAACTACCTGAAGTCAGACCTACTATTTTATGTTTAAGACTACTGGGAATATCAACCGGAGCCGTCAACAATGCTCCCATAGCAAAGGTAAAGGCTATACTGAAAGTGTCTTCAGTGTGAAAAAAAAGAAAAGGTATGGAAGCGGCAAAAGTAGTTTTGACGGCATCATACAAATGGTTGTCTCCAATTTTCTTGATTATTTTTCTATACATAGCCTGAAAATATAACTACAAAGCTACTAATAATAGTGATTGGTTTATCTTATTTTAAAGACATATTTAAGATGGATTTTCTATGAGGCAATTCGCTGAAATTGTTTAATTTTGCAGCGTTATATCCTAACAAATTAAATTCAAAAGAATGATATTACCTATAGTGGGCTATGGAGACCCTGTTTTACGAAAAAAGGGAGAAGAGGTTAGCAAAGATTATCCTGATTTACAAAAATTAATTGAAAATATGAACGAAACTATGGAAAACTCCTATGGTGTAGGATTGGCTGCACCTCAGATAGGACTTCCAATTCGTTTGTTTGTTGTAGACTGTTCAGCTTTTAGTGATGATGAAGATCTGACAAAAGAAGAACAAGATTACCTAAGAGATTTTCAAAAGGTTTTCATCAATGCAAAAATCATAAAAGAAGAAGGAGAGGAATGGGCTTTTAATGAAGGTTGTTTAAGTATTCCGGGAGTAAGAGAAGATGTTTACAGAAAACCGGTTATTACCATTGAATACCACGATGAGAATTTCAATAAACATACAGATGTATTTGACGGATATGCAGCACGTGTTATTCAACATGAGTATGATCATATAGAAGGCATTCTGTTTACGGATAAAATATCATCATTAAAAAAGAAATTAAATGCCAAACGTTTGCAGAATATTATGGACGGAAAAGTAAATGCAGACTATAAAATGAAATTTATAAATAAAAGAGGACGATAATTTTTTGGATATTAGTTTCAAATTATGATATTTGTGTCCTTGAAAAAATAAGTAACAATGAGTGTAGAAAAAGTTTTATCAATTTCTGGAAAACCAGGATTATATGAGCTAAAAATCCAAACGAGATCTGGGTTTATTGCAGAATCTTTAGTAGACGGTAAAAAACTAACCGTAGGATTAAAAAGCAATGTAAGTTTATTATCAGAAATATCTATTTATACCCAAACCGGAGAGATCAAATTGTTTGAAGTTTTCGCTAACATAGCAAAAAAAGAAAACAAAGGAGAAGCTATATCTCATAAATCGGATAACAGTACATTAGAAAATTATTTTGCAGAAATAGTTCCGGATTATGATACTGAAAGAGTATATGCTTCTGATATTAAAAAAGTATTAAACTGGTATAACATTTTACATAAAGCAGGTTTTATTGAGCAATTTAATGCAGTTGTTGAAGAGCCTGTTGCAGAAGAGAAACCAAAAGCTAAAAAAACGGCTGAGCCAAAAGCTGAGGGAGAAGAAAAACCAAAAGCTAAAAAAGCTGCTCCGAAAACAAAAGCTGAAGGAGAAGAAAAGCCTAAAGCTAAGAAAGCTAAAAAAGAAGAATAGTTTCTATATAAATCCTGTCAATTGGCAGGATTTATTTTTTAGAACTCATATACTGCTCAAAATTTAATCTACTTATTTTTATCCCTTAAAAGATGTTTCATTAGATTTGAACAATTATAAGTACAAACAAGATCACTTTTTAACATGAATACAAGAGAATCACAACTATCCGCTTTCAATAGACTATTAGAGATTATGGATGATCTGAGAGAAAAATGTCCGTGGGACAAAAAACAGACATTTGAAACGTTGCGACATCTGACTATTGAAGAAACGTATGAACTTACAGATGCCATCTTTGATAGGGATTTGGAAGAAATTAAAAAAGAGCTCGGAGATGTATTGTTGCATATCGTATTTTATGCAAAATTAGGAAGTGAGGAAAATGCTTTTGATATAGCAGATGTATGTAATGCCATTAGTGACAAGTTGGTAATGAGGCATCCACACATCTATGCAGATGTACACGTAGATAATGAAGAAGATGTCAAAAAAAACTGGGAGAAATTAAAACTTAAAGAAGGCAACACATCGGTTTTAAGTGGCGTTCCTAAAAGCCTTCCGGCAATGATAAAAGCCATGCGAATACAGGAAAAAGCAAAAGGAGTAGGTTTTGATTGGGATAACGCTGATCAGGTATGGGATAAGGTAGAAGAGGAGATGAATGAATTTCAGGCTGAAGTTCAGAAAGATGATGTGCAAAAAATGGAAGAGGAATTTGGAGATGTGTTATTTTCTATGATTAATTACGCCCGTTTTAAAAACATCAATCCGGAAGATGCATTAGAAAAAACCAATAAAAAGTTCATTTATAGATTTCAATATTTGGAACAGGAAGTACAAAAAGACGGAAAACAACTGTCTGATCTCACACTGGAAGAAATGGATGTGTACTGGAACAGAGCAAAGATAGAAAAACAGAAAAAGTAAAAAATAGAGATAAAAAAAGAGTCCGATTATTACAATCGGACTTTTTTTTATAATATAACTATCATTTTTTAATGAAGTGAATTTATACTTTCATGATTTCAGCTTCTTTTACAGCTAAAATATCATCAATTCTTTTGATATAGGCATCTGTTAATTTTTGAATATCATCTTCTGCGCCTTTACAGATATCCTCAGAAGTACCTTCTTTTTCCTGTTTTTTAATATCGTTGTTGGCATCTTTTCGGGCATTTCTAACTCCTATTTTTGCATCTTCAGCTTCTCCTTTCGATTGTTTTACCAGATCACGTCGGCGCTCCTCTGTTAATGCAGGAATATTGATGATGATCATATCTCCGTTGTTCATCGGATTTAAACCAAGATTAGCAATCATAATGGCTTTTTCGATAGGCTGCAACATGTTTTTTTCCCAAGGTGTAACCGTTAATGTTCTCGGATCAGGAACATTGATGTTCGCTACTTGCGAAAGTGCAGTTTGTGAACCGTAATAATCAACAAATACACTGCCAAGCATTTGTGGTGAAGCCTTACCGGCTCTGATATTTAGCAAGGATTTTTCTAAATGAGCAATTGCTCCTTCCATTGCTTCTTTTGCTTCGTCTATGATGAAATTAATTTCTTCTGTCATGACTTTAGTTTTTTATTTTTGTTATTAGTATACTGTTGTTCCAATAGATTCTCCTTTACAAACTTTCAGAAGATTATCTTCTTTATTCATATCAAACACTACAATCGGAAGTTTGTTTTCATGGCTTAAAGTAAAAGCAGTGGTATCCATCACATTTAAATTTTTCTGTAAAACATCAGAAAAAGTAATGGTTTCAAATTTTACAGCTGAAGGATCTTTTTCCGGATCAGCAGTATAAACACCGTCTACTCTTGTACCTTTTAAAATCACATCTGCATTTATCTCTACCCCTCTCAATACTGCTGCTGTATCGGTTGTGAAATAGGGATTACCAGTACCGGCACCAAAAATTACAATTCTGTTTTTTTCAAGATGGCGTACTGCGCGTCTTTTGATGTAAGGCTCAGCAATAGCTTCAATTTTTAAAGCAGTTTGCAGTCTTGTTAAAAGACCAATATCTTCCAGAGCACCTTGCAGTGCCATTCCGTTGATTACTGTCGCAAGCATTCCCATATAATCTCCCTGTACGCGATCCATACCGTTGCTGGCTCCCGAAACACCTCTGAAAATATTTCCTCCTCCGATTACGATAGCTACTTCAACACCTAATTCATGCACTTTTTTTATCTCTGCAGCATATTCAGCCAAACGTTTTGGATCAATACCATATTGATTATCTCCCATTAAAGCTTCTCCGCTTAGTTTTAAAAGTATTCTTTTGTATTTCATCGAATCAGGATTTTTATGCAAATATAATCATATTATGATTGTATAAAATAGCTTATCTTATTTTATCCTTTAAATTTTTGTAGGTTTTCTTAGCTTCCTGATAGCCAATATTAAAAATCTCTTCCATTCTTTTTTTATTGGTTTCAAACGTATTGTACGCTGCCAGTGCCTGAGGTTCTATGTACCAGTCACAAAGTTCATTTGAAGCATTCGAATTATGCATTGTCATAATTTCGTAAGCGCGTATTGCTACAGATTTGATGCTGGTAAATTTTGAAACTTCTGTATCAACCATCGGACAAACATTAACTCCTATAATAAAGTCACATCGGCCCTGAATCGTATTTACAGGAAAATTGTTTAAAATACCACCATCACTATACAACTTTCCATTTACAATGACAGGAGAGAATACTCCGGGAAAAGCGCTCGATGCTAAAACGGCATCCGTAATCTTCGTTTGCTGGTTAAATATTTTTAATTTTCCTCTGCTAATGTCTGTGGCAGTAATAAAAAGATCCTTTTCTAATTCGCCTAAAGTCTTTTCTTCGAAAATTTCTTTCAGATAAGTTCCAAAGGAATTGGCATCCAGAAATCCAGCTTTTTTAAAAGTTATATGACTCCAGCTAAAAAAACTGACCGACTGAAAAAAAGCAAGAATCTGATCAGGATTTAAACCTTGTGCGTATAAACTACCCACAATCGATCCGGCACTCGTACCTGCGATTACCTGAGGATGAATTCCTACTTCATTTAGAAACTTTAGAACCCCAGCATGTGCTAATCCTTTGTGTCCGCCACCAGAAAGTACAATACCGAATTCTAATGTGTGTTTTTCCATATACTAATTTTTGAAATTTAAGATTTGGGTTTATCTTTGAATCTATAAAATTAATATAATGAAACAACTTTACGAACAAAGCATAACAAAATCTTATACATACAAAGCTTATAGAGATTTAGTTGATACCTTAATTACAGAAAGTAAATCAACGGGTGACACTCAATCAGATGAAATTCTTGCTTATAGTAAGTTAAACGCACAGCGGATGAATCGATTGGATAAGACAGTCGTTGTCACAGATGAAGTTAAGGAGAGCTTAAAAAATATTTCTAAAAAATACATTTGGTTAGTATTATCGGAAGGATGGTGTGGTGATGCAGCTCAAATATTACCTGTGATGAATAAAATGGCTGAAGTAACTCCATTCGTAGAACTTAAAATTGTATTGAGAGATGAAAATAAAGAACTGATGGATCATTATCTTACTAATGGAGGTCGGTCAATACCTAAAATGATAATTCTTGAAGCTGATACGATGGAAGAAGTTTCAAACTGGGGACCCAGACCATCAGGTGCAGTGGCTTTAGTAGAAGATTTAAAGAACAAATATGGCGGTATTAATGAAGAATTAAAAACAGCTCTTCAAAAGTGGTATAATGATGATAAAGGGGTTTCTATTCAGAAAGAGATTCTTGAATTACACCCATAAAAAAAGCAAATCATAGATTTGCTTTTTTGTTTATTTAATATTGTATACCAGTTTTATAGTAATAGTTGCTGTCTTATTTTTGGAAGAGGTATTAAAAGAGCCTCCCCATGAATAGTCTTCTGAAGAATTTTGAGCAATAATCTGAAAAATACCCATATCTGATTTTTTAAGATGCCCTAATTTAGCGCCTGCATTATCCGCAATCTGCTCTGCTCTGGATCTTGCGTCTTTTGTTGCTTCAGCAATCATCTTTAATTTAAGTTCCGATAATTTAGTGTAATAATATTCCGGTGGATTAGAATAAAGCTCAACACCCGAATTAATCAGCTCCGTAACCTCTCTGGATACATTTTCTACTTTTGTAATTTCTTTGCTTTCTACATTTACATTTTGAGTTAGTGTATATCCGGCAAATGTTTGTGAATGTACATTGTTATTTGAATCAAAAGTGGTGGTAAATTCTTTGTTAATATTTACAGAAGAAAAAATAATGTCACTCTCTTTGATTCCTTTTGATAATAAATAGGTTTTAATAGTGTTGCGGTCAGTATCTAAACCTGCATACGCTTCTTTTAAATCAAAACTTCTTTTTGAGAAAGAACTGTTCCATACAATTAAATCGGAAACAAAATCCTGAGAACCAAGACCTGTAACACTAATTGTGTCGTTGCTGTTATTTCTGTTTTTAAAAGCATTTGTCAGCATAAAAGCTCCTATTAATATAGAAGCAGCAATAATAAGGGTCACTGCATAATTTTTCATAAAGGCAATTTTTACTGTAAATATAAATAAGTATTTACGATTAAGAAAATTTCTCTCTAAAGTTCTGCAAATCTATATATGTGTTATTGCATTTGTGCTATTATAGATAATAAATTTGTGATAACTGAAAGTAATATTTTTACCTATGTGTTAAAAAAATATAATAGTTGTATATTTTAGTTGTTTTTTTTATGCTAAATGTTATTTTTGTTGCAACAACTTAATTGATTACTATGAATAAAATTACTTTAAAAGCATTTTTTATAGCATTAATGCTTTCTCCTTTATTAATGAGTGCTCAGGAGTATAGTGTCACTTTATTTAATAACATTGTTTTTTACGATGGATATGCTACACCTTCTACATTACCTACACCTGAAGGAATTGTAAGAATCGATAATTCAAGATATGCAAAAAAATTATCTGATCAGGAAATGGATGGGTTGCTTAAAACTTTTGAAGTTCAGGTGAAGATAGGCGCCTTATGTGATAATTATGACCGTATTGGAGGTGTTTTTGTTTCTTTGGTACCAAAAGGACAACCAGTGACATCTGCTGATAAGCAAACTATTGAAGTGGGGAGGTTCATCACACCTTTTATGAATAAAAATAAAATGCCTGACGAGGTACCGTATCAATTTGAGTTACATCATTTATTAGGTTTATTTAAAGACCAGGCTATAAGACAGGAGTATGATATATGGTTTGAATTGTATGTATTCGGAGTTCCTTATGCTGCTAATACACAAGTTGCAGGTTGTGCAGGTAGAAATGATGTTTTTGAAGGGACTTTAATTCTTAATTCTTCCAATACCGGATATGATCGCGGACAATTTTTTATCAAACCTTTAGCGAATAATATCAATTTTAATAATTATAATGCTACAGATGTACCCGGGACAACAACTAGAATTATCAATTTTGAATTGGATAATCCTATAAGTGAAGGTGCACTTCATTTGATTACTTCCAATCACGGAGCAAATGCCGGAGGAGAAGAGTATGTAAGAAGACAGCATTATGTGTATTTTGATGATCAGGAAGTGTTGACCTATAAACCGGGTGGTAAAAGTTGTGAGCCGTACCGTTATTATAATACACAAGGAAATATGATTTATGGAACTTCACCAAAAACAGAAGCGCAATGGACTTCATGGAATAACTGGTGTCCGGGTGATGTAATTCCAAACAGAATTATTGATTTGGGAGATGTTGATGCGGGATCCCATACCTTTAAAATAAATGTTCCGGCAGCAGTTTTTACTGGTGGCGAAGGTAATTTTCCTTTATCGCTTTTCTTCTTCTCGCAAGACGTTGAAGGTACAGTTTCTATAGAAGACATAAAATATGTTGATTACAGTCTTTATCCAAATCCATCATCAGATTTTATAACGGTGAATGCTTCTGAAAAATTACGTGAGATTCTTTTGTATGATTTATCTGGAAAACAGGTTTTACAGAGTACTGCGAATACTTTAGATATCTCAATATTGGCATCGGGGATGTATGTAGCTAAGATAAAATTCGAAAATGGGGTTGAGACCACAGAAAAGATTGTCAAAAAATAATACAGACTTATTTTAATAACCAAAAACAGCATACTATATAGTGTGCTGTTTTTGGTTTGTATGGTTTATATTGTATAATAGTATTCTTTGCGGACACGTATATATAATAAGAGGTAAAAAAATAAAAGCTGCTTTAATCTGGAGTTTTGAAGCTAAAAAAGGGATGACTTCAGATTTATTTATTGAACTTTTGGATTTCAAAAAGTGGTTTTAAGCTTTTTTTGTTTGAAAAGAGTTGGGTTTAAAAAAGGGAATGCTGTTTTTTTTGAGGGTTTAAGTATTGTGAAAGAAAAAAAAGAGTGTTGTAAAAATAAGGTTACCAGCGTATTAAAATAAAGTTTAAAAAAGGTTTTAAAAAAATTAGGAAAGGATAAAAAAAGGGTAGTATATTTGCCCTCGCAATCCGCAAGAAGTTCTTTAAATATTAAGTAAGCCTTAAAAAAAATAACAAAAATAAATTTTGTTAGAAATAAAAAAAGGTTGTAGCTTTGCAACCCCAGTCAAGTAGATAGGGATTGAGAAAGTTCTTAGAAAAGCCGTCAAAATATTTTAAAAAAAACTTTAGAAAAAGTTTGGTGGAAATAAAAAGAGTTTCTATTTTTGCACTCGCTTACAAAAACAAGCGAAGAGATAAAAAGACACGTTCATAGACATATTGGATTTACAGCATAAAGAGAGTAAGTAATTCGTAAGAATTGTTTTAACGCAACATCAAAAAATATTAAAAATTATACGATGAAGAGTTTGATCCTGGCTCAGGATGAACGCTAGCGGCAGGCCTAACACATGCAAGTCGAGGGGTAGAAGTCTTCGGACTTTGAGACCGGCGCACGGGTGCGTAACGCGTATGCAATCTACCTTGTACAGAGGGATAGCCCAGAGAAATTTGGATTAATACCTCATAGTATATTTGAATGGCATCATTTAGATATTAAAGTTCCAACGGTACAAGATGAGCATGCGTCCCATTAGTTAGTTGGTGTGGTAACGGCATACCAAGACGATGATGGGTAGGGGTCCTGAGAGGGAGATCCCCCACACTGGTACTGAGACACGGACCAGACTCCTACGGGAGGCAGCAGTGAGGAATATTGGTCAATGGAGGCAACTCTGAACCAGCCATGCCGCGTGCAGGATGACGGTCCTATGGATTGTAAACTGCTTTTATACGGGAAGAAAACGAGTTACGTGTAACTAACTGACGGTACCGTAAGAATAAGGATCGGCTAACTCCGTGCCAGCAGCCGCGGTAATACGGAGGATCCAAGCGTTATCCGGAATCATTGGGTTTAAAGGGTCCGTAGGCGGTCTTATAAGTCAGTGGTGAAAGTTTTTAGCTTAACTAAAAAATTGCCATTGATACTGTTAGACTTGAATTACTTGGAAGTAACTAGAATATGTAGTGTAGCGGTGAAATGCTTAGATATTACATGGAATACCAATTGCGAAGGCAGGTTACTATGAGTTAATTGACGCTGATGGACGAAAGCGTGGGTAGCGAACAGGATTAGATACCCTGGTAGTCCACGCCGTAAACGATGGATACTAGTTGTTTGGCCGCAAGGTTGAGTGACTAAGCGAAAGTGATAAGTATCCCACCTGGGGAGTACGAACGCAAGTTTGAAACTCAAAGGAATTGACGGGGGCCCGCACAAGCGGTGGAGCATGTGGTTTAATTCGATGATACGCGAGGAACCTTACCAGGGCTTAAATGTATTCTGACCGCTTTGGAAACAGAGCTTTCGCAAGACAGATTACAAGGTGCTGCATGGTTGTCGTCAGCTCGTGCCGTGAGGTGTCAGGTTAAGTCCTATAACGAGCGCAACCCCTGTTGTTAGTTGCCAGCGAGTAATGTCGGGAACTCTAGCAAGACTGCCAGTGTAAACTGAGAGGAAGGTGGGGATGACGTCAAATCATCACGGCCCTTACGTCCTGGGCCACACACGTGCTACAATGGCCGGTACAGAGAGCAGCCACCTAGCGATAGGGCGCGAATCTATAAAGCCGGTCACAGTTCGGATCGGAGTCTGCAACTCGACTCCGTGAAGCTGGAATCGCTAGTAATCGGATATCAGCCATGATCCGGTGAATACGTTCCCGGGCCTTGTACACACCGCCCGTCAAGCCATGGAAGCTGGGGGTACCTGAAGTCGGTGACCGCAAGGAGCTGCCTAGGGTAAAACTGGTAACTGGGGCTAAGTCGTAACAAGGTAGCCGTACCGGAAGGTGCGGCTGGAACACCTCCTTTCTAGAGATGGTTAAAACATTACTCTCGCTGTTAATTCAAAAAAAAAAGAAGTAAAAATTACAGAGTCTCGTAGCTCAGCTGGTTAGAGTACTACACTGATAATGTAGGGGTCGGCAGTTCGAGTCTGCCCGGGACTACAATTTTACTTAAAAAAAGGAAATTTTAGAAGATGAGTATGAATTACACATTCATTCAAAATTCAACATTCATAATTTAAAAGTTCAAAATTATAATGGGGGATTAGCTCAGCTGGCTAGAGCGCCTGCCTTGCACGCAGGAGGCCATCGGTTCGACTCCGATATTCTCCACTATTTCTGTTAGCTCAGAAAAACCGTTCATTGACATATTGGAAAACAAACAAAAGTAGAAAATATTTAAAAAATAAAGCACATTTAATATTTTTTCGAAAGAAAAGGTATTAGATATAGAGCACAATAAGCAAAATAAGGGCGTATGGGGGATGCCTAGGCTCTCAGAGGCGAAGAAGGACGTGATAAGCTGCGAAAAGCTGCGGGGATTTGCACACAAGAATTGATCCGCAGATATCCGAATGGGGCAACCCAATACATTGAAGATGTATTACTCCGATAGGAGGGCAAACCCGCTGAACTGAAACATCTAAGTAGGCGGAGGAGAAGAAAACAAAAGTGATTCCGTAAGTAGTGGCGAGCGAACGCGGATTAGCCCAAACCAATGTTGTTTCGGCAATATTGGGGTTGTAGGACCACAATATTTTATGCAAAGCGAATTAGAACAACCTGGAAAGGTTGACCGAAGAAGGTGATAGTCCTGTATAGGTAAGCGATGTAATAGATAGTGGTATCCTGAGTAGGTCGGGGCACGTGAAACCTTGATTGAATCTGGCGGGACCATCCGCTAAGGCTAAATACTCCTGAGAGACCGATAGTGAACCAGTACCGTGAGGGAAAGGTGAAAAGAACCGTGAATAACGGAGTGAAATAGATCCTGAAACCATACGCTTACAAGCGGTCGGAGCCCATTCGTTGGGTGACGGCGTGCCTTTTGCATAATGAGCCTACGAGTTACCGTTGCTGGCGAGGATAAGCACTTCAGGTGTGGATTCGAAGCGAAAGCGAGTCTTAATAGGGCGCTATAGTCAGTAATGGTAGACGCGAAACCGTGTGATCTACCCATGGGCAGGTTGAAGTTTGGGTAACACTAAATGGAGGACCGAACCGGTTGACGTTGAAAAGTCTTCGGATGACCTGTGGGTAGGGGTGAAAGGCCAATCAAACTCGGAAATAGCTCGTACTCCCCGAAATGCATTTAGGTGCAGCGCTGATAGAGTTTATTAGAGGTAGAGCTACTGATTGGATGCGGGGGATTCACCTCCTACCAATTCCTGACAAACTCCGAATGCTAATAAATGCTTATCAGCAGTGAGGGCATGGGTGCTAAGGTCCATGTCCGAGAGGGAAAGAACCCAGACCATCAGCTAAGGTCCCCAAATGTATGCTAAGTTGAAAAAACGCGGTTTGTCTGCACAGACAGCTAGGATGTTGGCTTGGAAGCAGCCATTCATTTAAAGAGTGCGTAACAGCTCACTAGTCGAGCGGACGAGCATGGATAATAATCGGGCATAAGCATACTACCGAAGCTATGGATTGTATATTTATATACAGTGGTAGGGGAGCATTCTAAACTGGGTAGAAGGTGATATGTGAGTATTGCTGGACTGTTTAGAAAAGAAAATGTAGGCATAAGTAACGATAATGCGGGCGAGAAACCCGCACACCGTAAGACTAAGGTTTCCTCAGCTATGCTAATCAGCTGAGGGTTAGTCGGGACCTAAGGCACACCCGAAGGGGGACGTCGATGGCCAACGGGTTAATATTCCCGTACTTCTTATAATTGTGATGGAGCGACGGAGTGATGAAAGTACCGCGAACTGACGGAATAGTTCGTTGAAGCACCTAACTATAGGTTTGATAGTCAAATGCGTCAGACTTGGTGAAATGCGATAGTACTCGGAGCCTTCGGGCAAAGAGATAGTGTACCTAAGGGCTTCCAAGAAAACCTTCTAAACATAGATTATAAGAACCCGTACCGTAAACCGACACAGGTAGTCGAGGAGAGTATCCTCAGGTGCTCGAGAGATTCATGGCTAAGGAACTAGGCAAAATAGACCTGTAACTTCGGGAGAAAGGTCGCCAGCAGCAATGCTGGCCGCAGTGAAAAGGTCCAGGCGACTGTTTATCAAAAACACAGGGCTCTGCCAAATCGTAAGATGAAGTATAGGGCCTGACACCTGCCCGGTGCTGGAAGGTTAAGAGGAGATGTTATCTTCGGAGAAGCATTGAATTGAAGCCCCAGTAAACGGCGGCCGTAACTATAACGGTCCTAAGGTAGCGAAATTCCTTGTCGGGTAAGTTCCGACCTGCACGAATGGTGTAACGATCTGGACACTGTCTCAGCCATGAGCTCGGTGAAATTGTAGTATCGGTGAAGATGCCGATTACCCGCAGTGGGACGAAAAGACCCTGTGCACCTTTACTATAGCTTAGTATTGTTCTTGGATAAGTGATGTGTAGGATAGGTGGGAGACTATGAAGTGGCGTCGCCAGGCGTTGTGGAGTCATTGTTGAAATACCACCCTTTGCTTATTTGAGATCTAACTCGACGTTGTTGAGGACATTGCTTGGTGGGTAGTTTGACTGGGGTGGTCGCCTCCAAAAGAGTAACGGAGGCTTCTAAAGGTTCCCTCAGCACGCTTGGTAACCGTGCGTAGAGTGCAATGGTATAAGGGAGCTTGACTGAGAGACATACAGGTCGATCAGGTACGAAAGTAGAGCATAGTGATCCGGTGGTTCCGTATGGAAGGGCCATCGCTCAAAGGATAAAAGGTACGCCGGGGATAACAGGCTGATCTCCCCCAAGAGCTCATATCGACGGGGGGGTTTGGCACCTCGATGTCGGCTCGTCACATCCTGGGGCTGGAGAAGGTCCCAAGGGTTGGGCTGTTCGCCCATTAAAGTGGCACGCGAGCTGGGTTCAGAACGTCGTGAGACAGTTCGGTCTCTATCTACTGTGGGCGTTAGAAATTTGAGTGGATCTGATTCTAGTACGAGAGGACCGAATTGGACAAACCGCTGGTGTATCTGTTGTTCCGCCAGGAGCATCGCAGAGTAGCTACGTTTGGAAGGGATAAGCGCTGAAAGCATATAAGCGCGAAACCCACCACAAGATGAGATTTCTTTAAAGGGTCGTGGAAGATGACCACGTTGATAGGCTACAGATGTAAAGGCAGTAATGTCATAGTCGAGTAGTACTAATAGCCCGTAAGCTTATGTGCTCTGGGAGTTGCTTTATAATATAAAAGTCTTTTGTTTTGAATTTCATATATGTTAACTTATAGTGACGCAAGTCATACCGATTTAAGGTGGTTATTGCATCGGGGCTCACCTCTTTCCATTCCGAACAGAGTAGTTAAGCCCGATAGCGCAGATGGTACTGCATTTTAATGTGGGAGAGTATGTCGCTGCCTTTCTTTTGAATCCTCAATCATAATCTGATTGAGGATTTTTTTTTTGGAATTAAATAGACGAAATTTTTTATCGATAATAGAGTTTAATCCGATTTATTCAGCTTACTATATCTTTAAATTTGTTTAAAATTATTTCTTTAATTGTATATTTGATATAACTAAAAAATAAAAGTTATGAAAACATTGGTTATAGGTGCTTCAGAAAATGTACAAAGATATTCTAACATGGCTATTAGAAAGCTATTGAACTATAATCATGAAGTGGTAGCTATTGGAGCTAAAGAGGGAGAAGTGAATGGTATAAAAATTAATAAAGAGCAAGTGGCTTTTGATGATATACATACCATCACATTATATTTAAATCCGCAAAGACAGGAAGCATATTTTGATTATGTTGTAGGATTACATCCTAAACGCGTTATTTTTAATCCCGGAACCGAAAATCCGGAGTTTTATAAATTGTTGAGAGATCATAATATCCCTTATGAAGAGGCTTGTACATTAGTTTTATTAAGTACTAATCAATACTAACTTTATGAAAAGAAAATCCCTGCTGAAATTGTTTTTAGTGCTATTTTTTCCAATTCTATTTGTCAATTGTTCTAATCCAGAATCTAAAGTTACAAGAGTTGTAAATAAATTTTATTCTGAGTATCAACATGATTTTAGAGAGGTAAATAAACGCTATATAACGCATAATTTGTATGAACTTATTATTAAAGCGGAGCAAATAGAGGAAGAAGATGAAATCCTTGTTAAAAATAGTGCTTATCCTACAGATAAACCTTTGCTAATTGAAGGTGATATTTTTACAAGTCTCTATGAAGGGCATACATCATTTACAATTAAGAAAATAAATATTGTAGGAGATAAGGCGAATGTGAGAGTGGTCTTTGAAAATAAGAAATATGATGAAATATGGGAAGACGAAGTATTACTTGTAAAAGAGAAAAATCGTTGGAAGATTGACAATGTTCTTTTTAAAAAAGAGAGTAATACTTTTGGTTCTACACAGCAGTATCTTAAGCAGTTTATAAATTACAGTTTTGAACTAAACAGAAAAAGCACTTATTAATAAGTGCTTTTTCTGTTTAAATAATTATTTATTGGTTGCAATTACAAACTTCAGATTATTTTTTACTCCTATTTGTAAAACATTTACCAAATCTTGAACCTGTAAATTATAAGGAATTCTTACTACAACTGTCTGTTCTTTATTGGAATCAATTTTTGAAAGCAGCATAGCTTCCAGATTTTCAGGTGCTACTTCCTCTTTGTCAATAAAGAAACGTTTTTCTTCTGTTACAGAAATACTTATTAATTGTTTGCTTGTTTTTTCAGTAGTTTCTGCTTTCGGTAACGTCATTTTTATCACATTCGGATTAGCTAATGTCGAAATAATGATAAAGAAGAGCAATAGAAAAAACATAATATCACTCAAAGATGAAGTGGCAATTTCAGCCTGAAAGCGCTTATTTCTCTTTAATGCCATTTGGACGTTGTATTACATTAACAAAATCTAAAATATTTTTTTGAGTATTTAATGAGAAGTTATCAATAAGTCCGTTAAGTAAATGATAGGCTGCATAAGCGATAATACCTACAATTAAACCTGCACCACTACTAATCATTTTCTCATATAAACCACCAGATATATTAGCGATACTAATATTTTCAGTGATTGAGATATTATAAAAAATCTTAATTACCCCTGAAATAGTCCCGATAAAACCAAGTGTTGGAGCTATACCAGCAATGATACCCAAATGTCCTAATTTCTTTTCCATATGAGCAATTTCAATATTTGCCACTTTTTCCATGTTTGATTCTACTTCAGCAATTGGTCTTCCAATAGTTAATAAACCTTCTTGTAAAACACGAGCTTCAGAAGTCTGGTCTCTCTGAATAGAAGCAACAGCTAAATCTAAATTTCCCGTATTTAACTGGGCAGCAATATTGTTCATTAAGTGACTGCTTGTTTTTGATGTCTTTTTGATAAATAAATAACGCTCAATCGTCAGATAGATGGTATAAATAAATAAAATGACAATAGGAATCAAAAATACCCCACCTTTGAAGGCAAATTCTAAAATAGACAGTTCTTTTTGAGTAGTCACATTTTCAACAACAGCCCCTGTGGCTTGTGTTAGTGAATCAATTGGAGCTTGTAAAAAAAAAGTAAGCATAAAGTTTTATTTATTTTTAATAAAGTTTCATTTTTGCAATAAAGATAGTTTTATTACAGCAAAAATGATGCTAAATAATAAAATTTTTTGTCTAACACAAAAAAATATCATTTCATTGTGTCACATTACCAAAATACTTTAGATTGGATGTTTGCTCAACTGCCTATGTACCATAAAGTTGGAGCCGCTGCTTATAAGAAAGATCTTAACAATACTTGGTTATTGTCTGAACATTTAAGTCATCCTGAGCGAAAAATCAAAACCATTCATATTGGTGGAACCAATGGAAAAGGTTCTACATCTTCGATGATTTCTTCCATATTGCAGGAGGCTGGATATAAGGTAGGGCTTTATACATCACCTCATTTAATAGATTTTAGAGAGCGTATCAAAATTAATAACGAGATGATTCCGGAAAAAACAGTCATAGAATTTATCGAAAAAAATAAAGCATTTCTTCAGGAAAAGCAATTGAGTTTTTTTGAAATGACAGTAGGACTTGCGTTTGATTATTTTGCTAAAGAACAAGTTGATGTAGCGGTTATTGAGGTAGGTTTAGGAGGGCGATTAGATTCTACTAATATTATTTCACCTTTAGTATCTGTTATTACCAATATTGGATGGGATCATATGGCAATGTTGGGAAACAGTCTGGAAGAGATAGCTTTTGAAAAAGCAGGTATTATAAAAAAAGAGACCCCCGTTATTATAGGAGAATATACCGCAACTACTAAAAATGTATTTTTAGAAAAGGCCAAAGAAATGCAGGCTCCTTTGTATTTTGCATCCGATATGGATAATTATAAATCGGTCGAATCAGATTTAAAAGGAAACTATCAGCAATATAATAAACGTACCGTGCAAGTTGTAATAGATCAATTGCGCAGCTTTTTTTCTATTTCCAGAGAGAATGAGATTGAAGGGTTTAGAAATGTCGTAAAAAATACGGGATTACAGGGAAGATGGCAGCAGTTGTCAGATCAGCCATTGATTATTGCTGATACAGCACATAATAAAGACGGTCTCAAGCAAACCATGCAGCAGGTTCGTGAACAGAAATATGATAAATTGTACTTTGTTTTTGGTATTGTTAATGACAAAGATGTGGAAGCAATTTTACTTTTATTGCCTTTGGAAGCAAAATATTTTATAGCAAAACCAAATATTCCGAGAGGAATGGAAACCGATATACTTGCTGAAAAAATGACTGCATTTGGTTTTGATTTTGAAATATGTAATTCTATACCAGTTGCTTATGAAAAGGCAAAAGTAAAGGCTCAGGCAAATGATATGATTTACGTGGGAGGAAGCACTTTTGTTGTTGCAGAAATTTTATAGAAAACTCCTGTTTTTGTTTGCAAATTAAAAAAAGCGTTCTATATTTGCACTCGCAATAAGCAACAAGCTTACTTGATGAAAGTAAGGGCGATTAGCTCAGCTGGTTCAGAGCACCTCGTTTACACCGAGGGGGTCGGGGGTTCGAACCCCTCATCGCCCACAATAAGTTCATTAAAATATAGGAAACTAAAAATATTATTAGGGCGATTAGCTCAGCTGGTTCAGATCATTCCGATTTTTATCGGAAGTTGTCGGGATTCGAGCTCATCCTATTTAAGTTCATTAAAATACAGGAAACTAAAAATATTATTAGGGCGATTAGCTCAGCTGGTTCAGAGCACCTCGTTTACACCGAGGGGGTCGGGGGTTCGAACCCCTCATCGCCCACAATTTTATTTTAATAAACCTAAAATATTTACTGTTGATTAGCTCAGCTGATTCAGAGCATTCCGATTTTCATCGTAAGTGATCGGGATTCGAGTAAATCAAGTTCATTAAAATACAGAAAACTAAAAATATTATTAGGGCGATTAGCTCAGCTGGTTCAGAGCACCTCGTTTACACCGAGGGGGTCGGGGGTTCGAACCCCTCATCGCCCACAATTTTATTTTAATAAACCTAAAATATTTACTGTTGATTAGCTCAGCTGATTCAGAGCATTCCGATTTTCATCGTAAGTGATCGGGATTCGAGTAAATCAAGTTCATTAAAATACAGAAAACTAAAAATATTATTAGGCGATTAGCTCAGCTGGTTCAGAGCATTCCGATTTTTATCGGAAGTTGTCGGGATTCGAGCTCATCCTATCTAAGTTCATTAAAATACAGGAAACTAAAAATATTATTAGGGCGATTAGCTCAGCTGGTTCAGAGCACCTCGTTTACACCGAGGGGGTCGGGGGTTCGAACCCCTCATCGCCCACAAAATTTAAAAACTCCAAATTTCTTTGATTTTGGAGTTTTTTGCTTTATATAGATTCTATGGCTTTTATTGTTTACATCTTATTTAGCGAAAGCAAAAATAAATTCTATGTAGGGTTTACTTCTAATTTAGAGGAAAGACTTGTCCGACATAATCAGAAAAGTAAAGGTTTTACGGGAAAATGTAAACGATTGGCAAATAGTTTATACCGAACACTACTCAACCAAGGAACTTGCCCATAAAAGAGAGCTCCAGATTAAATCATGGAAAAGCAGGATTAAAATTCAAGAGTTAATCAATAATAAAGAGTAGAAGAGATGATTCAGAGCATTCCGATTTTCATCGGAAGAGGTCGGGGGTTAAACCCCTCATCGCCTACAAAATTTAAAAACTCCAAATTTCTTTAATTTTGGAGTTTTTTGCTTTATATAGATTTTATGACTTTTATTGTTTACATCTTATTTAGCGAAAGCAAAAATAAATTCTATGTAGGGTTTACTTCTAATTGAGATGAAAGACTTGTTCGACATAATCAGAAAAGTAAAGGTTTGTCGGACGTGATATTGGTATATAAGACTAATATACAAAATTAGCTCATACGAACGCGGATTAGCCTTTAGCATTTTTAAAATGGCTGCAACTATTGTAACTGCATTTCTATTTCGAAATCGCTATATTATTTGTTCGAAAAGACATATCTAACTTTTAACTTTAGTACTTGAATATTGGCAATTTTCTAGCGGCCAATCCAGTCGTTCGCTTGTCATGGTTATATTACGAATATTCAGGTTTCTTAGCGTATAAATTTTTCTTCTTCTTGTTTGTGTGGCCTTTAACTTATCCAGTTCAGGAATCAAAAATGGTCAAGGTCAACGTACTCTTCATTGGAATTGGAGTCAAACAGTTTAATTAGTTTTTCGCACTTTTGCTTGCAGGCTTGTTTAATAATGGTAAGGTGGTGTTTTGTATATACAAGTGATTAATATGAATGCTGGATGGATAAGAATGAGCGTCTTCAAATTTATTTTTTTCTTCTTTTAGTTTTGAAAGTGGGATTCTTTCTTCCTCTATTTTTAAAAAGTTGTATTAGCTGATTTTTATTTTGTAATAGTCCTTTGTCTTTTTCTTCTTGAAATATTTCTGCTTTTAGGGAGTATATAATTTCATTATTTTTTGTTGACTTGAGTGATAAACGACTTTCCGATAGGTCTTTGTTTAATGTGATATATTGAATTTCCAGTTCGTTACTGTAGTTTAAATCCATACTTTTTATTATTCCCAAAATATCACTATCAGCGTTAGGATATGAGTTTTCGACATAGATGTAATCTCCCAATTGAATCGCTAATGCCTCACATTTCTCCCTGATAATCATCTCTTTTTTTATTACGGTATTTTCTTTGCTTTTTATCAGGTTAAGGATTGCAGCAGGTTTTAGGGTAGAGTATGAGTCAGCTATATGGTTGGTTGTTTTTTCTTTAAGGGTTGAAATATCAATCTGGATATTATCGATTACGTCTGTATAATAACCAACGGAAAATGGTATGTCATTTTCCAGGACAAATCTCCTGATGTCTGATACATTGCCTCCGCCAGCATTATGGAGTTCTTCATCTGTCACTACATTTTCTCTACTTGTTAATTCTTTGACAGCAGCGTTAATCAAATCCTTGTGATAATGACGATCAAAATCAAATTCTCTGTTAGTAACTTTCAGGTATTCTTTTTTAAATGGAAGTTTGTTGTCTTCATTGGAATACCTGGATAGCCTCAAGAAATGTGATATATAGTTAAAGAAAGGCTCTTGTTCTAAAGGAGTTATTTTTAAAACACAATCAGGGGGAAGTATATTCTTTATAAATCCCTCAAAGATATGTTGGGCAAACTGATAATGATAAATAAAGGACTTCACCACTTCGATATCTATATGGTAATCTCTTTGAGATTTGTAAATGAAAGATACAAATTTGCTTCCTGTTGCATTTTGAGAATTGTAGAAAAATTGGTTGGCATTTCTTTTATCTTCATCGGAAAAACTTTTATAATCAATAAAATCAACGTCTATATAGAATCGACATGCATGATTTGAAAAAGCTTCGGCGAGCCCAAAGTAAACCGATATTTTTTCAATTTTATCTTTTAACTGCACTATACCGCAGCAATGCCTGTTTAGGTAAGAGGTGAATTCGGAATCAATATAATCGTTATGCCACATTATTTTTATGTTTTAAAATTCATAAGTTCTAATAAAAAATACAGGGGTGTCCCAATCTTCATCATTGCCAAGAGAAACAGATTCCCATTCTTCACCGCTATCAAATTCCAGTTCGCAATATTCCTGGTAACAGATTTCCGCATCGAATATTTGCATCATTGTGATAACTGCAATGGGGTAAAGGGCTACATTATCTATTTTACAGGCTAAATCTATAATATCACCAATATCATCATAGCATTCCATGTAAACCTGAAACTGTCGCCATGATTTTTCTTTCATTTCATCAAGATGTGCTGTTTTCCCAACTGTTTCTTTCACTTTTTGGTATTCAGTAGTCCAATATTTTTCCCATTCATTAAGCATTTCTGGCAGGAAAACATGTTTTTCAATACCGGCATCAATATAAATTTCGCTCCATATGCTTTCGTTGGTCATGGTATATATCTCTTCGTAAGATCGCTGTTCAATTATAGATTTCAGGAAGGCAGTTTTTCCTTCGTAAGTATCTATTTCATAGACCTCCTTATCTGTATGAAAGTGCATTAGTCCGCCAACAGCTTCGGCTGTATAATTTCCTTTTTTAAGATTGCTGTATTTTTCAAATGCTAAAAGGAAATCATTATATTTTGGCAAGCCATTTTTCTCATTTTCAAAGTCAAACATTTTCCGGGCAATTCCTTCAATGCCTGAATCGTCAAGATATGTAGCTGCTTCGTTTTTTAGTATAGTCAAAATATTCTCTTTTCCTTCTGACTTTAGTTCATGATATCTGTTGGTGAGATATTTTTTGAAGTTCAACAATGTAAAATAATAAACATCTTCATGCTTTACTTCTTCCTTTTTAGCATTCCATTCTTTTGGGTCAATGGTGTGCTCCAGACTGAACGTTACTCTTTCTGCTCCATCATTAATACGGCAATATAAGTTTTTCTTTCTGCCCTCGTTTAAGTAGTATGCTATTTTCATATAAATGTGTGTAAAATAATAATCATTAATATTTGTATAGCCCTGTTTATTTAGTTGTATATGAAAAAATATTATATGAAATAAATTAAGTAACAGATATCTTATTCTCAATATACCTATACAACTGCCCAGATGGAGTTGTAGCGTTTTGTGATAGTATTTCTTTACAGCCGAATAGAATAAAAACATCTTTTGCACGAGATACGGCTACATTCAGCATGTTGACTCCTCTGTCGTAGAAATAGCTTTTGCCTAAATCGTTGGTGCCATAGGTGGAGGAGAACAGGACTACGGGACGTTCTGCTCCTTGTAGGGCATGTACGGTACCTATGGTCAATCCTGAGAGGTTGATTCCTGCACGGCGTAATGTGAGGGCCAGCTCGTGTTTTTGTCCCGTAAAGGGGGTGATTATGCCTACTATGTCTGCGAGGCGAAGCGTCTTTTGCGATCTTTTTTCTTTTGCTGCGGTGCTGTTTTCTATGTCCTGATAATGGTTAAGTAATTGCTGCTGATTGGTGAGTATCCATTGGGCTATGGCGGTGGCTTCTTCTGTATTTGCCCGACTGCTACCGCCCCTGATTACGGAGATGCCGCTGACTGCATGAAATTGCATTGGGGCAAACGGGCTGTTTTTTGCCGAACCTTTTTTGGGTTCCAACAGGCCATGATAGGCCAGGCGGTTGCAATATTCAATGATTTCATCAAAACAGCGTCGGTGTTCGGTGAGCATCATGCCGCGTTCCATTTCGGGATATAATTGATATGGGGTGGTTTTCTGGGCGAGTTGCATTATGCTACAGGCGCTGCTGAGAAAACCTTTGCTCTGCAGATCGGCTATTGATTTCTGGTCATCAACGTTGGTTATTACTTTGTATCGATGCAGGTTGGCATGGTCTACTTTGGCGGGGACATTCCATACGGGTTCTATTTGTAATGTGTCGCCTACTACCAAGGCTTTTTTGGCTAATGCAAATGTGGCTGCGCCTACTTCTGGCGAAACTTGCCCGGCTTCGTCTACGATTAGCAGGTCTATGTAGTCCAGCAGGGGTGGTGTATCCCAGACGCTTCCTGTTTCTGTGTTTCTGACAAGTTTTGAGTAGGAAAAGAATTTGGGTGCCATGAAGAATGTGGAAACAAAGCAGGGGCTCAGCATGGCAAAGCGTTGCCAGCGTTTGCGGGCATCTCTTTCTCCGTTTTTGTACACCCTATCTTCCAGTATGAGGTCTTTGGTGGCCATGATCCAGCGTCCTTCCCAATAGTGGATGGCGAGGTAAAACAGGTCGTGTTTTAATCCCATTTCCAACTCATCATAGAAGTAGGTTTCTTTTTTGTGTTCGGCCATTTTAAATCCTTCGTCGTCTATGGGTGGATTGGATGTAATGTTGTTGTTTTGTTTCCAGTTTTTCCAGGCTTGTGAAAGCTTTTTGATTTGCTGGATTACTTGCAGTTTTTCATCAAAAAAATGGTGGAAGGAGCTGATTTTATAAAAGTTTACGGTGTCATAGTTTACCAAACAATCACGGAATAGTTGTTTTAGTCGGATGGCTCTTTTTTCTTTTACGAAACGTAGGAATGAAAAGAGTTTTATCCAGAATGATTCCTGATCCAGATAGTCGCTGAGTTTTCGCTCTATGTCTTTAATGTTTGTTTCTATCTGGTCAAGTGTCTTTTCGTCTAATTTTTGTCCTGAGAATAAACTGCTGGTGGTTGTGGCACCTAATTTTTGAAGGAGTACGGGTATTGTTTTGTATTGTTGCCACAATTTGATGCCTTCCTGAAGCTCTTTTTGTTTCTGTTGTAGTGTGGCTTGTAGTTGTTTGGTGATGTTCGATACAGTCAGTCCTTCCTGCTGGAGGTAACGTTGCGATTTTTCAATATAGGTTTGCTCTGCAATGTCCAGATAGTTATAATTTTCTTTATCTGTATGTGCTCCGCTCAATCTGCCTTCTACACGTTTTAGATGGGGTATGTCTCCTGATACTATTTTGCTTTGTGCAGGCAGGTAGAGGCCAAAGCCTTTTAGATTTGGCAACCAGCGTTCATACAACAGCCCTGGTTTTTGGGTTACGCTGAAAAAACTGTCTATGATATTGGTTACTGCCTGATTGTTCGTAGAACAGGCTACGATTACGGCGGGGTCATGTCCTTTTACGGCACTTTGTACTACTTCGTTTGCTACTATGCTTTGGAGGAGGGTTGTCTTTCCAGTTCCAGGTGGGCCATTTACGGCTAGTACTTCTCCTTTTTGTAGGGTTTGGAAATGGTAAAGCGATTTTCTCTGTGAGATGGAGAGGGGATAGGTATGCGCCATCTGGCCAAGGTGGGTGGCAGATGTGTCTTCAAAGTGGTTGGTGGTTAATAGGGATTTTAGTTGTGTGTTGGATCTGTCTGCCAGTTTTTCCAATAAGGACGGTACTTTTTTTTCACGGATGAGGTAGTCGTATAGTCTGATGATGCCATCTGCTGCGGCTGTAAGGTTTTCATGGGCGACTATGGTGTTTGAGAAACTGACGGTATGATTTTCTGAAACATATTCCTGTAGTTGTATTCCGGTAATCCGTTGGAAACAGTCTTGAATATAGGTCCAATATTCAGCCCATTTTTCTTCGCCTGCAAAGGGTCTGGCAAATGCGTTGTCTATTTTGTCTACGTCTGAAAAAATAAAGTTTACGGCTTCATTTACCTGTGGTTCCAGATGTGTACGTGGTATGTAGGGGAAGGTGTCTTCATCGGGTTTTAAAAATCCGCTTCTGTTGAGCAGGGCTCTGATCCAGAACGGATAGCTGATGCCTGTTTCTCCCGAGTATTTGGTGTATTCGGGATCGGGGCTTACTCTGAATGGGGTTATCAGGATGCTGGTCTCTTCTAATTTTTCCCAATCGGGATCATTTTGGTTTGACCGCCCTTTTGCTTCGTTTTGTTTTTTCTCCACGGCATCGAGTAATATTGTTGCAGCTGCTGAAGGTACATGGCCTTTGGCATAGTCAATAGGCAGATTGTGCAGGTGTATGGTTTTGTCTACCTTTATTTCTACCCGTGAGCCATCGGCCAGGGTATTGCGCCAGTATTCTAATAATTGTATTTGATCTTTGTGTGCCATTGTTTTCTAAAAAGAAATTACTTTATTCCAAACCATTTTAAGATTTCATTACCTATGTCATGATTTAGTTTGTTTGTGTCTGGTAAAAAAATGGATAGTTGGGCAATACCGCATTTGTGATGCTCAGTTTTGCCAGCAATGGGATTGAATTCTGCAAATCCGTCAAATTTTGAATGAATTGCCGGATAAAGGAGCATTGCATCTGTTGATGACCAATAGTCATTGTAGGCATACATTTGTCTGAGGTCTTGAATGGAGGGGTTTGAACCGGATATATTCTTCCATTTGGTGTCTATAATAAAATATTTCTGGTTTTCATCTCCTGATTTTTTCTCAATTACTATATCAGGCTTGTTTTTATTTGTTTTCCAAAAAGGTTTCCCCCATTGATGGTGTATAATCAGGTTTTTATTTGCGGCAGCAGTTTTTAGCTTTGCTAATATGTATTGTTCCCACAGCATGTTCATATCAAACAAGAGGGCCAACATATTTTCATTTCCGTTTTTTATGTTGGGTGCATATTGCAGTATAATGAATTTAGCGATTTCCAGAGCTGTGCTGTATGGTGCTGCTTTCCTGTTTTCTTTTAGTTTGTTAAATGTGTCAGGTGTAACCGTAATACGAGAAACTTCTGGAAAAGATGCCTTTACTGTTTTGCAAAGACTATAGATATAACTGTTTTTAGAAAAGTGTTCAATTATATCCAGTGCTTTGCTGATGATTTGGTGTATATGGTGGTCTGTGCCGTATACTTGATGTGTGGTGTAAAAACGTTCTTTATGAACTGCATTTCTGCTGAGGTGTCCGGCAAATTCCAGTTTTCCTTTTAATGCTTTTACATTGGCTGTTTGCTGATAATATTGTTTGATAAGCCCGCCATGAATTAAGGCTTTAACTTCGTTGAGATACCATTCAAAATAAATGTCGAGCAGATGTCTGTTTTGTTTTTCGACATTTGCATTGTCTGTATTTTGGACCTTGATTTTTCGAGCCACACGCAGCATGTCTATCAACACTTCCTGCCATAGATTTGTGTCGGTAGAGGCTTTGTCTATTTTAGGTAATATTTCTATTGTTAGCCCTTCTACTTGTATGACACCTACATATTGTTTGAAATAAATACTTCCGGGTAATGGGCGGAAATATTTGTCATTATGCAGTTCATTTAGCTTAAAGAGTGCATCATAGTGTTTTTTACTAAATAGCACACCATCATATTGACGGCCAATGATGAGTTTGTTGTGCTCAAAAACCTGTATCCTGTTTTTCAACCTGGTCATTTATACGGTTTTTATTTTAAGTGCTTCGATAGCACCTACTATGTTATTTTCGTTCAGTTCCGGAAATACATATTTAGGTTTGTCCGCATAGCCTGGGTATGGGTTGTTTCCTGCAAATTCTATGTTGCTGTTTTCATTGATACGGATAAATCCATCGCCAAGTACAAGGTTTATTTTTTCGTAATCGCCATAAAAATATTCTTGTAATAGTGGAATGATGCAGTTTTTGAATGTGTGCGCCAGAGCTGCTTTGTCCTTAACCTTGAGAAAGTAGGAGTGTCCTATGGTATGGTCTCTGTCCAATAGGGCTTCGATTCTGTCATTGATGGTTTCCAGCAGCAAGCCCAGATTGATTCCTTCTATGTCTGTTTTATCAATACGGCTATAGTCGGGTATGATTTCTACAAAGCTGAACCTGCGGCGGAGTGCCGTATCCAGCGCTTCTACGCTACGGTCTGCCGTATTCATGGTGCCAATGATGTAGATATTGGCAGGTACGCCAAAATCATTTTTTGAATAGGGTAGTTTTAATTTGATTTCTTCAGTAGCTCCTATGCGTTTATCGGGTTCAAGTAATGTGATTAGTTCTCCAAATATAGCCGATACATTACCACGGTTTATTTCGTCGATTATTAGTACATGGTTTTTATCGGGCGATTCAGAAACAGTATTGTATTTAATGAGGCCGTATTTTTCATACAGATGGTTTACAATACCTCTGATATAGCTCGGGTTATAAATTCCTTCTATTGATTCTGTCTGATAGAATTTCAGCAGATTTTCTATACTTGCTGGGTAGTTGGGGTTGTCATTCGTTGATTCGTGCGGGTTTATCCTGAATGTTACTCCTCCAAGATAGGATACATCAAATTTACTCCTGTTTGTATGTATGGTAAAGGGTTGATTGTTTGTAACGTCGTCTTTGAACCGTTTTAGTACTTCTTCAAAGTTAGAATTGCTTTTTATTCCTGCTTTTTCACATAGCAGTTTGAACAGGCCTGGTTGTGTGCTGTATACGACATCGTTGTTTAATGTTTCAGGTTTTATGCCTTCTACAAAATCTTCATAGCTCATGCTTTGATGAAAGGTAGTAAATACTATCTGCCCTGTTTCAGTAAGTCGTTTGTATTCGTCTGTGATTTTTTTGCGCTGCTCTTCGTCTGTCAACGTCTTATCGAATTTAAAATCCGGATTGGCAATTTTTATGGCCAATTCTTTGGTAGCATAGGTTTTACCGGTGCCGGGAGGACCATAAAGGATTTGATTTAGGGGATGTTTTTTATCGGTAGGAGTAGTGTTCATAGTTGTTATTGTGTTTGTTTCGGGATTATTTCTTACATCGACATTATAGTATTTACTAAAAAGGATGTCATTGGCTTCCTGCAAATTGAAGATTTGCTTGATTGTTGTATTTGCACTGGGAAGCCATGCTTTTTTGTGCTTTACAAGGTCTAAAGTGTTAGGCTGTACAGGTTGGGCTATGATTTCTATTTTTCTCCCTTTGTAGCCTTCGTCTAGATCATTTTTTATGTCTGATGGCAATTCTATAACATCGCTCGTGATTTTGGCAATACAGCCTAGTTTGTCTTTTCCATAGGTTATGTATACGTAATCGCCTATTCCCAAAGTGTTTTTAAATAGTTGTGCCTGACTTTTTCCCGTGTTTTCATGCATGGAAATTAAATTTTCTTTTTCGAGCCTTTCTACTATATTGACTTTGTAGTATCTGGGAGTTTTATAGAATACGCCCATTGAAAATTTGAATATGCGGTGTCCGTTCAGATTAATAAATGTTTTTCCTTTTTCACGAACTTCAAACCCCAGCTTGGTCAAATAGTCATTGGTTGGAGGTCCCCCACCATTAGGCCAGTCTAATGAGCCATCGTATTGTTTACGGGCATACCGCATTATTTCTTTGGGTGGGTATGGTTTGCCATTTACGATAACTTCCCAACGTGTGCCTGTGGTTAGGTTTATGTTTTCCTGATCGATTTCGTGTACGGCCGAGAGTATGTGTTCTTTGGTAATGTCTGAAGGTTTGAATTTCATTAATTATTCTTTTAAAAGGTTTGAACAATTGTTTAGGGTATAATTTTTTTGGTACAAAGCAAGCAGTATCAGCCCATCCTCCCGATTTGGAATGAGCTGATAGTAGCGTGGTTTTGCTTCGGAGTAGAGATCGAGTTCTTTCATGGTGAAGATAATGTCTATTTTATTATACAAAGCTTTTCTCGGATTTTTTATTTATAACTATTGAAATTTTACATTCATTGTTTTTATCTTTTTGAGATACCAATATTAATAAGGACGTAGGGTTAAAATCCGTTAATTAATCTTTCTTCCGTAAACGGTGATTTTTATATTAGGAATGATGTGAAGTGTAATTCCTTTACCTAAACTTATGCTGAAGCTGGCTTTGTCTACTACTTTTCCATTCGAATCATAAAATTTTCCAGAGGAAGAATAGGCTACTTTACCATTGTCATGATACGCTATTCCTGATGAGCTATATGCTGTCTTACCATTCGCATGATATACCGTGCCAGATGAAGATAGAGCGGTTTTGCCATTATCATGATAAGCGATGCCCGAAGAACTGTAAGCCGTCTTGCCATTCGCATGATATGCTATGCCAGAGGAAGAGAAAGCAGTTTTACCATTGTCATGATAAGCTACGCCAGAATCGCTCCATTTTGTCTTTTTGTTGTCGTGATATGTTGCCATTTTTTATTTTTTAATTAATTGAATAGAAGCTTCCAATGCTTCATAGTGTAAAGTTTTTTTATGATTTATTACAATTGACTTGTTATCCTGGATTAAAAATAAATCTTGGATCCTTTATTTCATTTAAAGCAACCCACTCAGCAAATTTTTCATTCAGAATTTCAGAAAAAGGTTTATCGAATGGTTCTTCGTTACATTCACAATCAATGAGATCGTCCAACACCTTCTCTACTGATTTTTTAATTTCATTATTATCTTTAACTTTTTGATACATTAACCAAGGTTTATCTTTTGATGTACCAGAAAGATAATTGCCTTGTTCATCCAATTCAATTTTGTCATGAGCAACTTCAAATGTTGAAATTGAAGTTCTATGTACAACACGTATCCCTTGTTCTCTTGCAGTTTGAATTTCCTTGTAGATATTTTGATTACCAGTCCAAACATTATTGACGTGACCTTTTTTGTTCTTAGGGTAATCTGAATCATGCAATACTGAAAAGTTTACTTTAAAGTGTGCCAGCATTTTAATCAACGGAACCATAGTAAATTTTCCTCTAGCTCTGATAAGTATTGGCTTGTAATTGATGTGATATTTTTCGTTTTCCATCCGCATCACTTTGTCAAAAGCCGCATACTCTGTATCGCCTTCAACTATTATTGGGTATTGGCCAAAAAACATTTCAGAAAGGTTCTGATCAAAACTATTCAATAATTTCAAATTGTCAATTTCATCCTCTGTAAAGGTTATTTCGTCTGATCTGTATGTACTCGGATTTGGATTTCCTTTATTTCTTGATAATCGAACTATTGTTGTATGATCTTCAAATGGATTAATAAAAAGAGGACTATGAGTCGTAAGCATAACCTGCCAAGATGGATCATTAGCTAGTTCATATAGGTATTTTGATGCTGCTCTGATACCGTTAGGATGAAGTGCTATCTCTGGTTCGTCAATTAATAGCATGTAACCTGGTAGCGATATCTCTCCATCTCTTTCGTCCATCGCTTTTTCTACTTCAATTTCTTTAGCCTGCTGTAATTCTTTTGATTTGTCATCAATAGCTGCTTGTTTGGTTTCTCTAGTTGCATCTGTTTTTGCTCTATCTCTTTCTCCCTCTAATTTTTTAATATCTTTCTCAAGTGCTTTTAATTTCTTTTCATTATCGACTTTAAAACTCTTCACCGCCTGTAGTCTTGAACGAACTTGTAATAATGACCAAAACAATGCTCGTTGAGAACCGCTTCCTTGCTGATCCCAATCTATATTTTCTTCAAATTCCCGTATGCTTAATTTAGACCCTTTAATTAATGCATCGAGAGGGTCAACTTTCAAGTCTGACATTCCTATATTTAAATCAACAGAAAGATTTGGGAAGATTTTGTTATGGCTATTAGTCATTCTTTGACTGATTTTTTCAATAATCTCTTTATGTTCTTCCACTGGCTTTTGAGCATGCTCAGTAAATATTTCTAATGCTTTGCTTAATTCAGATTCTTTATTATCTAAATGTGAACGTAGATTCTCCGCAATAGGATCAACTATAAGTTTTAGTAGGTTCTTTAATTCTACTTGTGGATTCTCTAATGCACCTATTCTAAAAGGAACAGGCAATCTGCTATTAAAAACACTATCTAACCCCGCAGCATTGCCGTCCTCTGAATAGCTCTCTAATTCGGGGTCATATGTTTTTCTTGTCTTAGAACCATTTTTATCCCATTCCCATCTGCTTTTTACAACTAATAAATCTCCTTGCTTCTCTTTCCACTTCTCAGCTATATTAGCCGTTCCTTCGGGTATATGGACAGAGATTTCCACATATGTATTTTCTTCTTTGGATTTTTTACAATAGTCCTTATCATATGAGTATATCTGAGTACCAACAGCTAATTCATAAGCTCTTAATATAGTTGATTTTCCTGTGTTGTTATCACCAACAAGACATAAAATATTATCAAGACTAACCGTTAAACCTTCGTTGCCAATACATCCAAGATTTCCAATAGATATTTTTAATAATTTTGATCTCATATTAATCGTATAAATTTTTCACATATCGGTTAATGTAACTATTCAAACCGCTGCCACTTCGGGCTAATCCTTTCATGGTTTCTACATGGCTACTTCCAGCTTTTCTGTAGCTATAAGTATAGGTGCGGGATGTTCCTGAAAATTTTACTTTAATGTAATCAGCTCCTATTTCATAAGCGGATACTCCTGAATCTCCTCTTGTATTTCTATATCTTTCCATTGTTTTTAGTTTTTATAATTCAACATAAATTTCTGACATTCCTTTATCGTCTCTTTGATAACCAGGGCGTGGTCCGTCAAAATGGTCTTCGGTAACTGTGATATCGTCGGCTTTACTAAGGTCATACATTCTCCAACCAAATTTTCCTGTAGAGCTATATCCATCAATTTGAAATGCACGTAGCCCTTCGTTCCCTGCTGTTGTTTCTCCATAGCAATGGGGTTCAACAACTCTTAATTCTTCATCATAGTAAAATTCTATTACTTTCTGATTTTCAATTGCTTCAATAATTTTTTTGTTCATGATTTTGTTTTTTATTTAAATGGTTACTTATAATTGATTGTTGGTGTGTACTCTGCGTGAGGGATAGTAGCGTAAAGCCCGCAGCGTAGCGAGGACTTGTAGCGGATAGCCCGACCCGAAGGGGCACGCCCATATACATAATATATCAATGTTGTTTTCATACGCTTATTACTTCTACTTTACTCTTCCCGCTCTGCTGCTTACTCACCTTAATCTGCACAGGAATCCTTTCCGTCATTTCCTGTACGTGGGAGATGACGCCTACTTTGCGGCCCTGATTGTGCAGCCTTTCCAGGGCATCCATGGCGATATTGAGCGTGGTGGGGTCTAACGAGCCAAAGCCTTCGTCAATAAAGAGGGATTCTACTTTCATACGGCTGGAGGATAGGGAGGCGAGGCCGAGGGCGAGGGCAAGCGACACGAGGAATGATTCTCCGCCCGAAAGGGAGTAAACCGTACGCACTTCATCGCCCATGTCCTGATCGACGACCTGCAGGCCAAGTGATGCGGGGATGCGCTCGATTTTGTAGCGGCTGGTGAGTGCCTGTAAATGGATGTTGGCATAGCCCAACAATACGTCGAGGGTGTATTCTTGTGCAATCTGGCGGAACTTTTTACCGTCGGCCGAGCCTATGATTTCGTTGAGTTTGCTCCAGTTTTCTGTAATGGCGGCTTGTGCTGCGATGGTTTTTAGCAGGTCGCCTATTTTGTTTTTATTGGCTTCGTTTTGTTGCAGTTGGTAGTGGTTTTGTCCTTTTTTATGCTTTTTTTGTTCTGCTTCTGATTTTGCGACGGTGTGAAGGGTGTTGAGTTCCTCAAGTGACCGTTCGGATAAACGATTTTGTTTGTGGGAGTCGAAGGTTTGTTTGCGTTCTGCAAGGATGTTGCTGGCTTTGGCTACTTCTTCTTCAATGGTTTGTAGTGCTGTTTGTTCGGTAGTGATCCATTCGTTGCTATGGGTTAATAGTTGGTGTAATGCGTCAATGTTCAGCGATTGGTTGTTTTTTTGGTTGTATTGGTTGAGCCAGTCCTGCATTTTTTGCAATGCATTTTGGACCTCGGTTTCTAAGGTTGTTAGTGTGTTTGTTAGTTCTTCTTTTTGGGTATGGGCTTTGGTGCTGTGTATGTTGAGTTGCTGCTGATTTTCTTTTAGTTGTTCGAGCTGTTGCTGGGCCTGGGTTTGGGCTTGTTTTAGGTTTGCTTCGACTGCATCAGCGGGTTGTCCTTCGAACAGGGTATTGCGCTGTTGGATGAGGTTTTGATGGATGTTGTGTTGCGCCAGGTGGGCTTCTGCTTTTTTGCTGACTTCGGTGGTCAGGTTTTTGGCCTGGTTTTCAAGCTGTTTTAGTGTTGCTTCGATTGCTGCTTTTTGGTGTGTGTGTTGCTCTAGTTTTAGGGTGTTTTCTTTCCACTGGCGGGCAAAGGTGTCTATATGTTGTATGAATGGGGCTGGGGCTGCTTTCCAGTTTTCCATCCAGTCGGGTGCGGTAAAATAGGGTGTGAGGTGCTGTTCTACACTGCTGAGGTCGGCGGTAGCTTTGTTTTGTTCTTTTGTGTTGCTGTTTTGCTGTTCGTGATGGACGGATAGTTTGTTTTGTATGTCTTTTATTTGGCTGGCAAGGTTGTCTGTGTTGTCTTTGAGCTGGTCTAGTTGGTTTTTTGCGGTTTCCAGTTGTTGCTTTTTGTGGGTATAAGTCTGTATTTGTGCCAGCAAATCGGCTTGTTTGGATTTAAGGGCTTGTAATTTTTCTTGTATCCAGTCTGCTTTTTTTGCATCGGCTACGGCCTGGCTTTCTTGAGCACTATCACATTGTTGCCATGCTTGTTTTTTGGTTGCTAATGCTAATTGTTTTGCTTTAATGTCTTCACTCTGGCGCTGGATGGTTTGCTGCAGGGTGTTGCTTTCTTGTTCTAAGGTATTGTGCTGGCTATGGCTTGCGAGATAGTTTTGTTCTTTTTCCTGATAGGATTTTTCGAGTTGTGCCAGTACGTTTTCTAATTGCGGATTATGCAGGGTATAGGGGTGGCTGATGCTGCCGCATACGGGGCATGGTTCGTCGTGAATTAATGTTTGTCTGAGGGTTTCTACATTTTCTGCGGATGCGAGGCGTGCTTGCTGCAGGAGCTGGTAGGCGGTGTCTTTTTGCGCCTTTTCCAGAGGGAGTTGCTGGGCTATTTTTTGTAGGGCTTGTTGTTTTGTTTGATGATCTGCCTGGTCTTTTAGTTGTTTTTGGTTTAGGGTTTCTAATTCTGTGAGGGCATTATAAAGCAGTTGCCAATGGGCTTGTGCCTGTATGGTGTTTTCTACCTGACGGTCTGTTTCGGTTTTATCGAGGTTTAGGGTTTCGATAGGGGTTAATAGCAGTTCTTTGGACTGGATGTCGTAGTTTTTCTTTACTTTTTCGAGGGTTTCCAGTTGTTGTTTCCACTGGTTTTCGAGGTTTGTTTTTTGGGCTTCGCTGGTCTGGATTTTGTCTTGTAATTGGGCCAGATTTGTAGCCGTGGTTTGCAGGGTTTCTAAAAGTTTTTGGGCATCCTGTAGTTTGGACAGGATGAGGTCTTTGTTTTCGGCAATCGGACTACGGTCTGCGTGTTCTGTTTTCCAGTTGGTAATGGTTTTTATTTGGGTAACAAGGTTGTTGAATTCTTGTTGTTTGGCGGTTAGTTCTGCTTGCTGTTTTTGGTTTGCCTGGGTAGCGTTTTCGGCTTCTTCTTTGAGTTTTTGTACTTGTTCTTTTTTTTCTTCTAAGAGGGTGTCGAGTTTTCTTGCCTGCTCTAATAGGGGGAGGGCATCGGTAAGGGTTTTGTTTTTTTCTGAAAGATGGTTTTGTGCCTGTTCTAATTGTTTTTCGAGATTTTGTTTTTGTTCTTGTTGGGTGGCTAGGGTTGCTTTTAGTGCTGTAAGGGCTGCTGTTTTGTCGGTATGTTGCTGTTGGGCATGTTTGAGGGCATCTGCCCAGCTTCTGGTTTGCTGTGCTTGTTGTATGGTTTGCAGTTTTTGTTTGCGTGGCGAGGCTAGTATTTTAGCTTCGGTGGCTTGTTGTAGTGCTGTTTGGGCTTCGTGGTGGCTGGTTTGCAGTTTGGAGAGCTGTTGGTGCCAGTTGATTTCTGCGGTTAGTTTTTCGATGTCTTTTTCGAGATTTTTGATTTCAGTTTCGAGGGTTTGTTGTTCGTCTGACAGGGTTTTTAGTTCGTCATCGGTAAGGGTAATGATGCCTTCTTTGCGCAGATTGAGTTCGCGTAGCAGGAGGTCTTCTGCTTTGTATTTTTCGTAAATCTTTTTGGATATTTCGGAATAGATGTGGGTTCCTGTCAGCTTTTCGAGCAGGGATGATTTTTCGTCTCTGTTGGCTTTCATAAAGGCCGTAAAGTCGCCTTGGGCTAATAGTACGGAGCGGGTGAATTGTTCGAAGTTGAGGCCGACAAGGCGTGCTATTTCGTTTAGGGTTTCTGGTTTTCTGCCTGGTATGTCGGTGTTGGTGTTGATGTTTTTTAGGGAGACGTTGTCGGATTGCATGTTGCCATCGGCCATATTGCGGGCTCGTCTTACGCTCCATGTGGCTCGGTAGTGTTGTGTGTCTGTGCCTACAAAATCTACTTCGGCGTATCCGTCAGCCGTTCCGTCACGGAGGATACTGCGGACATCTCCCTGGTTTAGGGTGCTGCCTTGTACGTCACGGATTTCTATTCCTATTTCTTTTGCCTGCAGGTATCGGGGTGTTTTGCTGTAAAGGGCAAGGCAAAGGGCGTCTAATATGGTGGATTTGCCTGCGCCTGTGGCACCGGTAATGGCAAATATTCCTGCGGAGCATAGTGGTTCGGCCGTAAAGTCGATTTCGGTGGTGCCTTCGAGTGAAGCGAGGTTTTTGATACGTATGGCTAGTATTTTCATTTTATTCGGCTGCTTGATTTATTTCCTGTTCTACTTGCTGAAAAAGCTGCAGGATTTCGGTGGGTACTTCGCTATTGTATCTGGATTGGTATGTTTTGCCGAATACGTCGACGGGTTGCAGTTCGTTGAGTTTTTCGGGTGTGATAAATTCTGGCGCTTCTTGTGTGGAAGCGGGATATTTTACATCGATTTTGGCTAGTTTGACTTTTTTGCCTGCGAGTGCGGTTTCTATTTTATGGCGCAAGGCGGGTTCGGGTCCTTCGAGCAGTACGCGTACTTCGAGGTAAGGGGTTGTTTCTGGTGTTGAATCTTTCTTGGGCAGTTGTTCTAATAGCGCTATGACTTCATGTAATGGCTGATGGCTTAGGGGAACTCTTTGCAGGGGTACAAATAGCGGGATTTCTACGCTTTGGAGATTGCTGATTTCCTGATCGAGTTCGAAGATGATGACCTGATGTTTGTAATTGAGTTCTGAAAAGGACATGGGTAACGGGCTGCCTGAGTAGCGGATGTGTTCTTTGCCGCCTATTTTCTGGGCTTTGTGGATGTGCCCGAGGGCTACGTATTTGATGTCGGGATGGAAGGCGGTGGCGGGTATGCATTCTACTCCTCCCATGATGAGGCGCTCGGTTTTGTCGAGGTCGGTTATTTCGGCATGATGGGTGTGCAGGTGTCCCATGGCGATGATGGTTTGTCCGTCTTGTTTTTTCTGTTCGGCATGTTTGTATGTTTCGTTGTATAATGCCGTTACGCCTTCTGTGTAGGGGTTGGCACTGTCTGGCAGGGCTGGATAGTCACCCATGCGCAGGAATGGTATGGCAAGGCAGTGTATTTTGATGTTTCCAGCTGTGTCGTGTATGGGTATGATTAGTTTTTCGTAATCAATGTTGCCTTCTGGGTCTTTTTCAACGAGTCCTATGATGTGGACGTTGGAGGATTGCAGCAATGGTTTTGGTGCTTCGAGTCGTGAGGCGGAATCGTGATTGCCTGCCGTTATGATGATTTGTAAACTGGGATTTGCTGTTGTGGCCTGGTTCAGGAAGGTGTAGAACATTCTGATGGATTGGGCGGATGGATTGGATATGTCGAATATGTCTCCGCTGACGAGCAGGACATCAATTTGTTTGGTTTGTAATAGCTGTACGAGCCAGTTTAGGAATTGCTGGTGTTCGTAGCTGCGGTCGTATTCGTGAAATAGCTGGCCTATGTGCCAGTCTGCTGTATGGAGGATTTTCATAATTTCTTGTTTGGCATGGTTTTTTATTTTTAAATATGCAGGATAAAATAAATCCGCGGCCTCAAGATAAAAAGTTAATACAAAGTGGTATGTTCTTTATTTTGATATAAAGAAGGAGTTTGTAGTGTGCTTTTTACTGTATATCTGTAAGTTTGAGATATACTTTGTGGGGGATTTAATTTAAATCTAGCTTGTTTATTTAGAGCAATTTAGTAATTATTTATTAAAAGTTAGAATAGTTTTTTAACATGATTTTATTTTCTTCTTTTTAGTGTCGGATTATGCTTAAAGTTTTGTTTAAAATCCGAATGTAGGGTTATTGAGGATTGTGTTTTTACGGGAATCCGTAATTTGGTGGGAATTTTTTGGATTAGGAATGCATATCATATGCTTGGTGTGTTAAGTGTTTCAATATCAAAATTATTACCGTTGACCAAACAATTGATTTTGATGTGCCGGAAAGTATAGTTATTTTGGAAGAATAAAAATCAATGCTATAAAAGATGAGGATACTCAGTTGTAGAAGATATTAATATCTATCAATCTTATGAAGCTCAGGACTTCGTTGGAAAGAGGCACATTGCCAGCTTATTTACGCCTTTGGAAATAAGCATATCCCAAAGAAATTTCGAGCCTGTTCAAATTGATCCGGTTATAAGAAAAATAATAGTCCATGAATGTATAGTCAAAAACAGAACAGATAAACCATTAAAAATTAAAGGTAAAAGTGATAGTATGATTTCAAAATCTTTTTCAACAAGAAAAGTTTCAATTAATCAGGTTCTAAAAATAATAAAAGGAAGTGTTATAAGTGTTAATGAAGATGAAGCGGTTTTTATCTTGGATTTTCTATATATGTTGGCAAACTCTTTCAAGAAAGATGAAAGTGTTTATAAGGTACTATATGGAAACGTTAAAGAAACTTCGAACCCCTCATCGTCCACAAAATTTAAAAACTCCAAATTCCCTTGATTTTAGAGTTTTTACTTTATATAGATTCTATGACTTTTATTGTTTACATCTCATAAATCCTGTAGATTTAAATTTTATAGGATTTAATATTTTTAAATTATCTAAATTTTTGGCAATGGAGTTCAATATTAGTTTAGTATTGTTAGATTTAGAAAAAAGTATTAAAGAAAATTTAAAAGAAGTCCTACTAAACTTTAAAAAACAATAGAATTAAATTACATTCAATATTTTTGAAATATGCCAACAGTTGATTTTTTTAAAGAGAAAGCTAAAATGCCTCAATTTCTTTTAGTAGTATTTATATTGGAATTTTTTTTAGTATTAATATTGGGAAATTTGGATAAATATGAAATGATATATCTGACTTTATTCAACGTTTTTTTTTGTGGTATCATTTTCTTTAGTTCGTTTTCTCTACAACTTAATAAATTTGGTGTTTCCTATTCTTTTTTATTGATTAGGAATAAAATTCCATGGCATGAAATTAAATATATTGAATTAAAAAATACCCTTATGGACGATTTTCCATTGGGTTATGGAGTTCGATATTCAAGGAAATTAGGATGGGCGTATGTTTTTGGTTCAGATACTGCTCTGTATATAGAATTAAAAAACCAGAAGAGATATGTTTTAAACGTGAAAAATAAAGAGCATTTAATCTGTTTTATAAAAGAAAATAGATTGACAGAGTTTTTTATTAATATATGATAGCATTAACTTATCTTTTCTGTTACAGATTAAATTTATATAAGTAGCTTATCCATTCAAATACATAATTTATAGTATAGTAAGGAAAATGGGACTTCCATTTTTTTTAAAATTAATTTTTATTATATCTGCCCAATAATTACCTTTAGCTCCAAATCAATTATTTCATGAAAAAAATAACACTTTTTGCCTTTTTACTGGCAAGTCCCTTAGTATTTTCTCAACGAAATTTAACTATACAGGAGGCTACTTCTGGTGCTTACACCTCTTTTGCTCCAAAACAATTTGTAGCTCCTCAATTCAGGGGAGAGAATGCTATTACTTATCTGGAAAGTACATATCAGAATCTGGTACAAAGATCGAAAACGGATAAATGGAGTGAGAAAGCGTTGATGTCTAAAAATGACATCATTGAAGCTTTAAAAGAGAAAATAGCGGATGATGAATTTCAGTTATATATCTTTCCTTATGATTACACCTGGAAAACAGCTGATATAATAGCATTTAATGTTGAAGGCACTAAGCAAAAATATTATGTTGAGTTAGATGCTAATACCAAAAAAATCACCAAAGCAATTCCGTATAAAAGCCAAGGTAAAAATGAAACATTAACTTCAAAGGGGAATTATCTGGCATGGTTAGAGGATAATAATATATTCTTAACGGATGAAAATGGTAAAACAGTACAAATCACCAATGATAAGGAGGGTATTGTAAACGGAAGTGATTATACACACCGTCAGGAATTTGGTATTGATAAAGGAATGTGGTTCAGTGAAGATGGTAACAATTTGTTGTATTATCGAAAAGATGAATCAATGGTAACAGACTATCCTCTGATTGATTTTGCCAGCAGAGTAGCCGAAGTAAAGGATATTAAGTATCCAATGGCAGGTATGAAAAGTGAAGAAGTAACCTTGGTTGTATATAATATAGCTAACGGAAAAAAGGTAAGTTTACAAACAGGAGAACCAAAAGAACAATTTTTGACGATGGTTACCTGGGATCCTTCCAATGAATTTGTGTATGTTGGTGTACTAAACCGTGGTCAGGATCATTTAAAACTAAATAAATACAAGGCAGCAGACGGATCATTCGTAACAACTCTTTTTGAGCAAAAGTCAAAAACATATGTAGAGCCATCTCATCCGCTATTTTTTAATCCTAATAATCCGAAAGAATTTATTTATGTGACAGATATTGATGGATACCGTCAGATGTATTTGTATAACACATCGGGTAAATTGGTGAGAAAATTAGGATATAATCAGGTAGTATTTAAAGAATTGTCCGGATTTGACAAACAGCATGTTTACTATTTAGGAACAGCTAATAAAGGTTTGGACAAACAATTGTATCAGGTTAACCTTAAAAACGGTAAAACTCAGAAATTAACAGATGTTACCGGAACCCATACCGTTGCTTTTAATGACAGCAAAACAGCTTTTTACGATCAGTATAGCAATACAGCTGTACCAAGAGTTGTAAATATAGTGGATGTAAAGAGCAGAAAAAAAGAAGAATTATTAAAAGCCGAAAATCCGTATGAAGGAAAAGTAACTTTACCTAAAATGGAGATGGTAACAATTAAGTCAGCGGATGGAAAGACAGATCTTAACGGACGCCTGATTTACCCTTCTGATTTTGATGCTGCTAAAAAATATCCTGTAATGGTATATGTATATGGAGGGCCGCATGCACAATTGGTAACCAATACGTGGTTGGGAGGAGCTTCTTTATTCGATTTTTATATGGCACAACAAGGTTTTGTAGTGTTTACATTAGATAACAGAGGAAGTGATAACAGAGGAAGAGATTTTGAACACATTGTACACCGTAAATTGGGTCAGGCAGAAATGGCAGATCAGATGAAAGGAATAGACTTTTTAAAATCAAAAAGTTTTGTTGATAAAGATAAAATCGGTGTATATGGTTGGTCTTTCGGAGGTTTTATGACTACTTCTCTTATGTTAAATCATCCGGAAACCTTTAAAGTAGGTGTAGCAGGTGGTCCGGTAATCGACTGGAAATGGTATGAAGTTATGTATGGAGAGCGTTATATGGATACTCCTGAAGAGAATCCTGAAGGCTATAAGCTTACAAGTACATTAGATAAAGTAAGTAATCTTCAGGGACGTTTGCTGATGATACACGGAGCACAAGATCCAGTAGTGGTGCAACAACACAGTATGGAGTTTATTGAAGCCTGTATTAAGGCTGGTAAACAGGTAGATTACTTTCTGTATCCTACTCATGAACACAATGTATCGGGTAAAGACCGAATTCACTTAAATGCTAAGATTGCCGATTATTTTATGACGCATTTAAAAAAGTAGAACGTACTTAAATAATAATACATAAAAAGAGCCACTTGATTAAGTGGCTCTTTCTTTTTTATATGACTTAGATTAGAATTGCTCTCTTCCTGCAAAGTGGAAAGCAGCTTCAATTTCTGCATTTTCATCACTGTCAGATCCGTGAACAGCATTCTCACCAATTGATTTTGCATATTTTTTACGGATAGTTCCTTCAGCAGCATCAGCAGGATTTGTAGCTCCGATTAATGTTCTGAAATCTTCTACTGCGTTGTCTTTTTCTAAAATAGCAGCCACGATTGGTCCTCTTGACATGAATTCTACCAATTCTCCGTAAAAAGGTCTTTCTGCGTGAACAGCATAGAATTTTTGAGCGTCAGCTACAGTTAACTGTGTCAATTTTAAAGATACGATTCTGAAACCACCTTCAGTAATCATGTTTAATATTCCTCCGATATTACCAGCTTCTACAGCATCTGGTTTAATCATTGTAAAGGTTCTTTTACCTGCCATTGTATTTTAATTTATTTTTATGCAAAATTAGTGTTTTTATTTTAAAAGTTTAAAAAGTATTTTGGGCTAACTGATATTTTTATGCTCTTGAAACAGGCAATTTTTACTGCTCTTCTCCGAATTGTAACAGATAGCCATTATTGTCATAAATAGCAAATTCTTTCATATTCCATTCAAATAGTTCCAATTCATAGGCAACTCTTGTTTTGTCTTTTAACTCTTCCCAAAGGGTTTCAACCGTTTCCACTTCAAAATAAAACGATCCCGTAAATCCAATGTTGCGATAAGGAGTATGGTCATTTGGTTTTGCGATCATAATTTCGATACCATCTTTATTCAATGAAGCCCATTGCCATTCCTGATTTTGTTCTTGACACGTAAAACCTAATATTTTTGTGTAAAATATGATGGTTTCCTCAATGTCCTCTGTCCACAGTACAGGTGTTAATCGTTTAATGATCATATCGCATGATTTTTATGTTTTTTCAAATACAGATAAATGTAAATAAAACCTATCAAAATACCGTAAAAAACAGCCAGTAAGTAGCTGTTAAAAAGGAGATTGCTCAACATCAGAAAAGGTTTGTTCGATATATAATAGCCGGTGAGGGGTCTGTTTAAAGGTAAGATTTTGTCTGACAAATATACAATTACAAAAAATACATCCCAAAAAACATAGTATCGTAATAATGGATACTTGGATATTGAAAAGCCTAAAATGGCGATTTTAAACAAAGTAAAAAGTACCATAAACAAATAGGTTTTGATTACAACAGGTGTTGCAACCCCGCAATTGAAACCATATAAAAGGATTTCGTAATGATTAAAAAGAAGCAGCGATAAAAGATTAGCGACTAAGTTGTTTAGCAAAAAAAATACGAGACCTCCAATAATGAGTTTACTTATCCCTGTTATTAATTTCATTACTATATCAGAATATCACTTTCTAAATCAGACTTTTCAATCTCAAATTCAAATCCCAGTTTTGTAACGATTTCAATAACCAGTTTTTTATACCAATTTTCAGATTTTGGATGTATATATAATTTTTCAATCATGGTATGTACGTCAACCTGTATTTTTACGCCTTCGTTTACATTGATATCGAGAGGCGTTACGTCAGCAAGAATCCGTAATTCATTTTCATACTGAAAGCTCTTTCGCTTGAACAAAAAAGGGAAAAAATCATCGTCAAAAGGAATGTGTTCCTTTTTATAGTCGATATAATTTACTTCTCCGATATTTTGAGGGATACGTTCTTCAATAAGTGACTGTTTGAGTTTACCAATGGTTGACTGTATAGCCAAGCCTTCGTTATTTTTTGTAAAAACCTGCCACATAGCATAACTCTCGTAATAATTGGTGTGCCAACTGCTGATGACAATATTCTTTCTTTTAGATTTATAAGCATCCAGATATTCCGGATTGTCTTTTAATAATTTCTTGATTTCTTCATAGGTAGGTTCGCTAAAAGTACCCTCATACTGGTCTTCAAATTTATCAGAACGTGACATAAACATCTTTTCGGATAGCAATAAATCCAGAAATTTTGATAAATCCATATATTTCCATACCAAGGTATCGTCAGAAGGAATGTGAAGTTTATTATTTTGCTGAAACATGTTAAGATGTAATTTGTAATAACCGCATGGAAAGTTCTATATCATTTTCGGTGCCGGTATGCTTTTTAGGTTCATCAGATAATTTGACTACTCCCGTCCAGTGCGCATTTTCGGGTAATGCTTCCGTCATTTTGAGTACAATATTCATTGCAGGCAATCCCACATCATTGGTTAAATCTGTTCCGATTCCAAAAGACATTCCGATTTTATTCTTGCAATAATGCACAATACGTTCTACCTTATCATAATTCAATCCGTCTGAGAAAATGATGGTTTTAGTCATCGGATCGATTCCAAATTGCTTATAGTGTGCGATGGTTTTATCCGCAAACTCGATCGGATCACCACTGTCGTGTCTAACCCCATCAAATAATTTGGCAAATTTTTTATCAAACTGTTCAAAAAACTTTTCTGTTGTATAAGTGTCTGTAAGAGCGATTCCCAAATCTCCACGGTAAACATCTACCCAATGTTCCAATCCCATAACATTTGCCATTTTATAACCGTATTTTGCTGCGTGAAACATAAACCACTCATGTGCATGAGTTCCAATAGGCTTTACATGGTACTTCATTGCCAAATGCACATTGCTCGTACCTATAAACAAACCATTTCCATGTTCTTTAAGCGTATTCACAACTAAATCCTGTACAGCAAATGAATGTCTTCTCCGGGTACCAAATTCAGCGAGCTGTATGCCTAATTTTTTAAAATTATTCATCTTTGTACGTGTTGTGGCAATCACTTGTTCATCTGTATCTCTTGTGAGATTATTTTCTGTGTAATACAGTTCACAAATCAGCGCCATAATCGGAACTTCCCATAGAATGGTTCGGTACCAGTATCCTTCAATAGAAACTTGTAAATCATCTCCGTCTTGCTGAACAGTTACTTCATTAGGATCGAATCGATATCCCTGAAGAAAATCAAGATACGTAGGATCCAGATATGGGCAATGAATGCGTAGAAATTCTTTCTCTTTATAGTCAAGCCGCAGTTTGGCCATTTGATCAAGAGCTTCTTTCAGTCTTTCAGCAAAATGAGGTGGAAATTTATGTTTTCCACGATTGATAAACTGATAACGCGCTTTGGCATAAGGAAAAAGCTTTATAACCGCATGCTGCATGGTCAGTTTATAAAAATCATTATCCAGAATCGAAGGAAGTATAGGAATATTAGGATTCATTTATTTTCTATTTCATTTTATTAAATGTACAAATTTATGCAGTACCCGTTGATGTTTTAGGAGATCTTAATTATAAAAAGATTATCGTTATTATTCAGGATTAGGGTTTACAAATTCATATTTATAAAGCTTAATCAGCCATAAAAACAAAGAAAACAGAATAGGCCCGAAGATGATCCCAATAAAGCCGAACAAATTAATACCTACAATTACACCAAGAATGGTTACCAGCGGGTGTACATCAGCCATTTTTTTCTGTAACAGGAACCGGATAAAGTTATCTGCAAGACCAACAATAATTAAGCTATAGGCCAATAATCCAAACGCATTACCCGTATCTCCCTTTGCTAATAATATCACGACTAACGGGATATATATAATCGCAGCACCCAATACCGGAAGCATGGCTGCAAAAATAGTAAGGATGAAATACACAAAAGAATCTTCCACACCAAAAACAATATATCCGATATAAGCTACTACTGCTTGCAAAAAAGCCGTGAGCGGAACACCGACAGCATTAGAGATAACCAGTTCTTTTAAATCGGTATTCATACGTTTCAGATTCGTTTTCTTTAAAGGAACATAATCGTAGAATCCTTTTTCAAGTTTTTGATGATTCAGCAGCATAAAATACAACAGAAAATACGCTACAGCGAGTTGCATAGAGCTGTTTACAGAAGCATTTAGTACAGATTCAAGCAGTTTAATACCGAGTTCAGTCATTTTTCCGATATTATTATCATTAAAAAGATCAATATTAAACTTTGTCTGCAAATTCTCTATTGCCTTGTCAATATTTCCCTGAATTCCCTGTTTGTCATCCAGCAATACCATTATTTTTTTGGTAAGTGTCTGAATCAGCAAATATAGAGGACCAATGATAACAATAGCACTCGAAAGCATAAGTAATATGATACTGGCTATTTTATTCCAGTTTTTTTTCTCTACTAACCACCGGTATGGGGTCAAAAGTAAAACGAATAAACAAATGGCTCCCAAAAATCCGGGCAATAATATCATCATGCTTTTCGCCATCAAGATGAAAAGAAATATGATAATGGCTAAAAATCCCAATTGTAATAATACGTTATTGGAGATAAATTGTTTGTGGTGGGGTTTCATAAAAGCTATTTTTTATGAAAATAAAAAAATAATTTCTCAAAAACAATTATTTCATAAAGTGATTTATATGCGTGTTTGTATAAAAAATACAATTGAATGCAGAGGTATTTGCAACTCAGTTATTTGCATTTTTTGCGGAATGTTTTTAAATGTTTAGAATCAAAATGGATAGGAATCAGGCTGTCTTGTGCTACATTGTATTCATATAGCATACCTTCTTGGGGATCAAACTCAAACCAGGCAACAGTATGATTATACTCAGGATGTTTTTCATTAATGCGAAAACTGTAATTTTCTCTATTCATACTTTCCTTTGGATCATTCAGTATTTCAATTCCGTATTGTAGTGTAGCATCTGTTTCCTGAGCTTTTTCGATATGGGTAATGTAATATTGATATTCAGGTGAACTCAAAAGTAATTTTACAACAATTTCCAGGCATTGCTCCTTATTTAAATTAGCTTTATCGGCTTGCGGTGACACTACTCCTAATACAGACATATACAACCATAAAAAAGACCAGTTACAGTAAAATGCAATACTCATTATTTTGTTGTGATTAAAAACGTTTGATAAATCAAAAATACGTAATTCATTTTAAAATAATTCTTAATTTTAACCCCCAACAAACAAGACAAACAATACCATGGAACTCGATAAAAAAAACGTGTCAGACGAAACGTTAATTGAACTATATAAAAAAATATTAAAACCTCGTTTAATCGAAGAAAAGATGCTTATTCTGATCCGTCAGGGAAAAGTTTCTAAATGGTTTTCAGGAATAGGACAGGAGGCTATTGCTGTCGGAGTAACCTCAATTCTTCATACAGACGAATATATACTGCCTATGCACCGAAATCTTGGTGTATTTACTTCCAGAAACATTCCTTTACACCGGTTGTTTTCACAATGGCAGGGTAAAGCCAATGGTTTTACTAAAGGTCGTGACCGCTCTTTCCATTTCGGTACGCAGGAATATAAAATTATAGGTATGATTTCCCATTTGGGACCTCAGTTAGGAATTGCCGATGGTATTGCTCTGGCACATAAGCTACGCGAAGAGAAAAAAATCACCGCTGTTTTTACCGGTGAAGGAGCTACTTCTGAAGGAGATTTCCATGAAGCACTTAACGTAGCATCTGTATGGGATCTACCGGTATTATTCATCATTGAAAATAACGGTTACGGACTTTCTACACCAACCAATGAGCAGTACCGTTGCGAAAATCTTGCGGATAAAGGAGTAGGATATGGAATGGAAAGCCATATAATAGATGGTAATAATATACTGGAAGTGTATACCCGACTTTCGGAAATAGCGGCAGATATGCGCGAAAATCCGCGTCCGGTTCTGATTGAAATGAAAACATTCAGAATGCGTGGTCATGAAGAAGCCAGCGGTACCAAATATATTCCACAGGAATTATTTGATATGTGGAAAGTAAAAGATCCGGTTGAAAATTATAAAAATTACCTTTTACAAACAGGTGTCTTGTCAGAACATAAAGATGCTGAAATCCGTGCTGAAATCAAAAAAGAAATCGATACTGACTGGGCAAAAGTTCAGGAAGAGCCAGCAATAGAAGCACGTCTTGAAGATGAAATAAATGATGTTTATAAAGCGTATGATTTTGAAGAAATATCAGCTGGAGATAAAACAGAAAATATCCGTTTTATAGATGCCATTACGCAATCATTAAGACAATCCATGCAACGCCATGATAATTTAGTCATTATGGGGCAGGACATTGCAGAATACGGAGGTGCTTTTAAAGTAACAGATGGTTTTGTAGCAGAGTTCGGTAAAGGTCGTGTACGAAATACGCCTATATGTGAAAGCATTATTGTATCTGCCGGGATGGGACTTTCTATCAATAAACAAAAAGCAATTGTAGAAATGCAATTTGCAGATTTTGTTTCTACAGGTTTCAATCCGATTGTCAATTTATTGGCAAAATCTCACTATCGCTGGTTAGAAAATGCCGATGTAGTGGTGCGTATGCCATGTGGTGGTGGTACTCAGGCAGGACCTTATCATTCGCAAACCAATGAAGCCTGGTTTACTAAAACTCCAGGTCTTAAAGTAGTTTATCCTGCATTTCCTGCAGATGCGAAAGGTTTATTGAACACAGCCATTAACGATCCGAATCCGGTAATGTTTTTTGAACACAAATTACTGTACAGAAGTATCTATCAGGATGTACCTACAGATTACTATACCCTTCCCTTAGGAAAGGCTGCTTTGCTTAGAGAAGGAAAGGATGTTACTGTGATTTCGTTTGGAGCAGGAGTACATTGGGCATTAGAAATTTTAGATAAAAACCCGTCTGTATCTGCTGATCTGATTGATTTGAGAACATTACAGCCATTGGATTATGAAACAATTTTTGCGTCTGTTAAGAAAACCAATAAAGTAATCATCCTTCAGGAAGACAGCCTTTTCGGAGGAATTGCAAGTGATGTATCTGCTGAAATTATGGAAAATTGTTTTGAACATCTGGATGCTCCGGTAAAAAGAGTTGCCAGTCTTGAAACACCAATTCCGTTTATGAAAAATTTAGAAGATCAATACCTTCCGAAAGAACGCTTTGAAAAAGAATTATTAGTACTTTTGCAGTATTAAACACACAACGAATAATTAATGAAAACAATCATCTCTTCCCATTTCAATTTTCCGGGGCAAAAATCTGTTTATAAAGGAAAAGTGCGTGAAGTTTACAACATCAACGACTCTATTTTAGTGATGATCGCCACAGATCGTTTATCAGCATTTGATGTGGTAATGCCAAAAGGTATTCCTTATAAAGGTCAGATTCTGAATCAGATTGCGACTAAGTTCATGCAACTAACAGCAGATATTGTTCCCAACTGGTTAATAGCTACTCCGGATCCGAATGCAGCTGTGGGACATTTATGTGAACCTTTTAAAGTAGAAATGGTAATTCGTGGTTATCTTTCAGGGCATGCAGCAAGAGAATATGCTTTGGGCAAAAGAGTTCTTTGTGGTGTTACCTTACCGGAAGGCTTAAAAGAAAACGACCGTTTTCCGGAACCGATCATTACACCGACAACTAAAGCAGATTTAGGAGTTCATGACGAAGATATTTCTCGTGAAGAAATCCTTTCTAAAGGAATTGTATCGGAAGAAGATTATGTAGTACTTGAAAACTATACGCGTGCGCTTTTTGAAAGAGGAACGGCAATTGCGAAAGAAAAAGGCTTGATTTTGGTCGATACAAAATATGAATTTGGAAAAACCAAAGACGGTAAAATTGTTCTAATTGACGAAATTCATACACCGGATTCTTCGCGCTATTTTTACGCAGAGGGGTATCAGGAACGTCAGGACAAAGGAGAAGCTCAGAAGCAATTATCGAAAGAGTTTGTTCGTCAATGGCTCATATCAAATGGATTTCAGGGTAAAGATGGACAGCAGATTCCTGAAATGACTGATGAGTACATAGAATCGGTTTCTGAACGTTATATTGAATTATATGAAAACATTCTGGGCGAAAAATTCGTCAAAGCAGATGTTACAAATATTGAAGAAAGAATTGAAAAAAATGTAACTGATTTTCTTTCAAACTATTCAAAATAAAAAAAAATGTCAATTTTAGAATCTTTAAATTGGAGATACGCCGCAAAAAAATTAAACGGTTCTGTAGTCTCTGATGAGAAAGTAGAAAAAATAATAGAAGCAGCCCGTTTGGCACCAACTTCTTCGGGTTTACAGCCCTTTGAAATTTTTGTGGTCACCAATACGGCTTTACGCGAAAAAATAAAGAGTGTGGCCTATAACCAGTCACAAATTACAGACGGATCTCATCTGATTGTATTTGCTGCCTGGAATAACTATACCACAGACCGTATCAATCACTATTTTGATCATTATGAGCAGGAGCGCGATTTACCAAAAGGATTTTCTGACGGGTATAAAAACGGGGTAACCAAACAGTTGACGTCGCTGACTGAAGAACAGCAGTTTGAGCATGCGGCGCGACAGGTTTACATTGCTTTTTCTTTTGCTATGGCAGAAGCTGCGGTTCTCAGAGTAGATGCATCACCCATGGAAGGTTTTGTGGCTGCTGAGCTTGATAAACTCATGCGGTTTGAAGAAAAAGGATTGAGAAGCGTATTAATTATGCCTCTGGGCTATAGAGATGAAGAAAACGATTGGCAGGCAAACCTTAAAAAGGTTCGTAAATTTCCAAAAGATATGATTCATTATATAAAATAAAAAACGGCGTTCATCTATATGAACGCCGTTTTAGTATTATACATTTCCGTACGAGTTCGATTCTCCTCCGTCAATAGCAATCGTTTGTCCGCTTACATAAGAAGCATCTTCACTTAACAGAAAAACGACTACTTTTGCAACCTCTTCAGGTTGCCCGAGTCTCTTGGAAGGATTTGCCTGAGCATATTCTGTTTCCGCTGCTTTAGGATCAGCCGGATTTACCTGTTTAAAAGCTTCTGCTACCATTGGCGTAAGTATAGCACCCGGAGCAATAGCGTTTGTGGTAATGCCATATCTGCTGTATTCCAACGCTGCATTTTTGGTCATACCCGATACTGCATGTTTACTTGCTACATACGGTGTCTGATTCATAACACCTCTGATACCACCAACTGAAGCTACATTAACAATACGGCCATAATTATTTTTCTTCATAACAGGAATCACATATCTGAGTCCATAATAAACCCCCATTAAATTTATGTCAATTACTTTTTTAAAGATTTCAAGATCATACGTTTCAATAGACGCTTGTTTTCCTTCTATTCCGGCGTTGTTATAAAAACCATCAATAGTACCATAGGCTTCAAGTGTTTTATTTACATACTCTTTCACCTTCGTTTCATCCGATACATCTGCAACAAGCGTGATAACGGCTGTATCAGGAGTTGACTCCTTAATCGTTTTTACCGCTTTTGCTAATGCTTCAGCATTATAATCTACCAGACTTAAACGGGCTCCCTGTTTAGCAGCTTCAACTGCCGTTGCAAGTCCTAAGCCCATTCCGGCTCCGGTGATAACTATTACTTTGTTTTCTAATCTTCCCATGGTTTACTTGTTTTTAGTCTTCTATAAATATAAGTCTATCCAAGTCAATACAACATAATGTAGATTAAGTAACGCTGTTTTTGTTAGTTGGTTTTCTCTTCTTTGTTGAAATATACCAGATAGTAATACATCTGTTTTTCTTCATCCCAACCTTTTTCAATGAATTTTTCAGCTGATTCCGGATTGATAAAATCCAGTTTTATCTGCACATTGGTATCCAGATTGATCACATTTTTCATTTTTTTACGCGCATCGGTTACCGCGTTGTTGGCAATCGGGAAATTGCTGATGTCTTCAATGCTGTATTTTTCTCCGCGGTCTACTTTGTAATTTTTAAATTCAGCCTGTAAATCCGGATTGTCAATAACTTCATTCAGGAAATTAGTTTCTTCAAATTCATCATTTTTAGCAAAATAGTTTACAGAGCGGTTCATAAACATTACCTCTTCCTTTTTATCTTCTGCCGGTAGCACTACATCTTTTGCAAAATCCTGAACAAATTTTAAATATTTTTTGGTCATGTAGTTTTCATCCTGAAAAGCATCCACTGATAAGAAATGTTCCAACCAGTAACGCGCATCATAGCGGTTGCTGTCAACCGTCAGTATTTTATATCCTTCTTCTTTTTTATAGTTGAAAATCAGACACCCTTTATCTAATTTGTTTAAACTGATTCCTTGCTGTAAAATCATCTCCAGATTTGAACCGTTTTCTTCAAATTGAAGAAAATCTGCCTGTAATTCACTTTTGAAAATTCCGATTGCATCTACTACATTATTGTCAATAGAAACATTGCTGAGGTAAGCAACATACACTTCTCCATTTTTAATATGAGGGTGATTTGACTGATCAAACAAGTGTTTTGTTATTTTTTTTGATATTTCGTGTACATTACTCGGATTCAGAAAAAGTTCTGAAGCAAAATTGTACATATCATTGTATTCCAGATCAACATCATGAGCAAATTGAAAATAATTTTCTTCTTTTTCTCTAAATGGTTTGAAGAAGAATTCTTTCAAAAGAGGCGTGATCTCATCGTTTAGATTAAAAACATTTTCAGAAAGAAAAATAGCTTCGTTGCGGCTTTTATTACCTACGCGGTGAATAGACAGGGATTCAATCTGCGTGTTAAATAAGTTGATCATTTTTATATAGAATTTTTTATTAGGTAAAAAAAAGAAAACCTTTTGAGTTTTCTTTAAATTGTTTTTTGGTTTGTGATAAGGATCTTAATATTCGTCTTCATATCCGAAATCCGAAAAGTTATCGTCTCCCTCAAACATATCTAAATCATCATCGTCATAATCGTCATCAAAATCACCAAACATATCGTCTTTAGATATAGGAGCATTAAAGTCTTTTACGGGAGCTTCACTTGGCAGCGTTCCATGGGCAAACATCAATACCGGAAATTCTTTTTCGTCAGATTCATCTTCTTCTTCAGTAGCAGCCAATTCTACAAAGAAAGTCCACATACTGAACGGGTCATAAATATAGAGAATCTTAGTATTCTGCTCATCAAGAATAGAAGAGAGAGGATAATCTGCCATCGTTTTTTGTTCTCCTGGCACATCACCCATATCAAACAAAGGAATTTCTTCATCCTGAGTCCAGTTTTCGTCACAGGTATAAAATGAACCGCCTTCTGAACCATCAAAACCGAAAGCATTGACAATGGTATTGTGTAAGTCTTCTAATGAGTTATCATCTTTTATGGCAATATCTCTGAATACATCTTCTTCTGCATCAAGAATTACCCTGAATTTATAAATCATAATTTTAGTATTTGATCCTACAAATGTATTATTTAAATATTACTTTAAACATGATTGGAATCGGATTTTATAAACAATAAAGTTTTTTTTACAATTCATCCTTGAAAATCAACAGTTCAGTAAAATTAAATTTTTCTTACACTTCAGTTGCCTTACTTTTGGTTTATAATTTAGAAATAATCCTATAGCTATATCTGTTTCTGTAAATCTAAAAATATGAAAACGTTATTAAAAAACCTTATAAAAGCGGTTGTTGTAAGCTTATTGATATGTACCGTTATTACCCTTATCAATTTTATATCAAAAAGAGAAATGGTATGGAATGAAGCCTATCTGAGGAATAATATCATAGGTTTTATATATGGAATTGTACTCTATTTTGTAAATGCTTATCTGTTTCATTTTATCAAAAGGATAGTAAAAGATGATAACTCTTATAAGAAACGCATATTGTTATTTCTGCCTCTGAGCGTTGCAGCTACATCATTGTCCGTATTTTTAATCAATATGGGATTGAAAACAGGATATGAAGGCCTTTCGTTTGATCAGTTCATTGCCGGACAGAGAATGAGTAATTATATAGTAATCATCATTATCTCGCTTATCATAGCTCTTAGTATTTTTAGTTTTTATTTCTATCGGGCATATAAAGAGGGGCAGCTAAAAAATCAGACTACTATTGCCAGCAATGCGACTGCAACTTTTGAGAGTCTAAAGAATCAGCTTGATCCGCATTTTCTGTTTAACTCCCTGAATGTGTTAAGTGCTCTTATTGAAGAAAATCCTAAAAAGGCACAGGAATTTACAGTTTCCCTGTCAAAAGTTTACCGTTATGTATTGGAACAGAAAGATAAGAATCTCGTATATGTGGAAGAAGAAATGGACTTTGCTCGTTTGTATGTAAGTCTGCTTCAGATGCGGTTTGAAAATGCTTTAGAAATCAGTTTTCCCGATGTGCAGCCTTATGTTCATTTAAAAATGATTCCGCTAAGTCTGCAACTGTTATTAGAAAATGCCATAAAACATAATATTGTAAGTGAAACAAAGCCTTTAAAAATTCAATTGTATTTTAAAGATAATAGCTTAATAGTACGAAACAACTATCAGAAAAAGGAAACTTTCACAAAAGAAAAGGGTATTGGACTCAATAACATCATCAACCGCTATGCACTGGTTTCTAATGAGCACATCCATATTGACAATGATGAAAACCATTTCAGCGTTTCATTGCCTCTCATTTCAGAAGATATGACTTTCCGGTTTGGAGTTCAGTTAAAAGAAGAAGAACTCTTCCAGAGAGCGTATGAGCGCATGAATAGATTGAAAGAATGGTATGTAAGTATTTATTTTGTAATCTTCGGATTTCCACTTTTTTTACTCATCAATAAACTGTGGTTTCCCGATTATAAATGGTGGCCTTATATCATTTTGTTCTTCATGGTATTTAATATGCTGATAAACGGATTCAGAGCATTGGATATTCTGGGAAAATGGGAGCGAAATATGATCATCAAACAAATTAATAAAAAATAAAAGTTATGGAAAAGAATAAGCATGTAGAGCTATTAAAAGCAAAAAAAAGAGTAAAACAAATAAAAGAGTTTTATTCTCATCTGTTCACCTATATTTTGGTAAATTCTATCTTAATTATACTCAATCTGTTCAATTCAAAAGGAGGGTATTGGTTTATTTACCCGCTATTGGGCTGGGGAATCGGTTTGTTTTCTCATGCTGCAAATACCTTTCACTTTATTCCTTTTTTAGGAAAAAACTGGGAAGACAGAAAAATACAACAATTTATGGACGAAGAACGCAATAAATTCAGACAATGAGAATCGTTATAATTGAAGATGAAAAACCGGCTGCCCGTTTGCTGAAGCGAAAAATAGAGGCTTTGGGGTATACAATTCAGCAACAATTGTCTTCTGTAGAAGAAGGACTCGATTGGTTTGGTAAAAATGAACATCCGGATTTAATTTTTGTTGATATCCAATTATCTGACGGACTCTCTTTTGAAATTTTTGAAAGCATTACTATTCAGAGTGCCGTTATTTTTACTACTGCTTATGACGAATATGCATTAAAAGCATTCAAACTCAATAGTGTGGATTATCTTTTAAAACCCATTGATGAACATGAATTGGAAATGGCTTTGCTGAAATTTAAAAGCAGATATGAAAAGAAATATGTAGATGTAGAATTGATGAAAAATCTACTGAAAAGACAAAATAAGGAACGTTATACGGTAAAAGTCGGAAATACATTGAAAATTATTGAAAGTGATTATATACAGTGCTTTTACAGTGCCAATAAAATCAGTTATCTCTCTACTCTCGAAGGACGAAATTATTTTTTGGATGACACCCTTGATACTCTTGAAAGTGAATGTGATAATAAAAAATTTTTCCGGGTCAACCGGCAGTTTATCATCAATATTAATGCGGTAAAAGAAATCAGTATTTATACTAATTCCCGTTTAAAAATCACATTACAAAACTTTAAAGAAGAGGAAATAATTGTGAGCAGAGAAAAAGTAGCTGCTTTTAAAAACTGGATAAGCTGATGAGTTTGTTGTTTATGAAATTAGGAATGTTTCTGGTCTTTTTTTTAGTATTTTTGTTGGTATAGCAATTAGAAAAATGAAAAAAGCAGCACAACTGATATTGGTGTTTTGTCTGGTTTTCTGTACCAATAGTATAGTGGCCCAAACAGTCAGAAAATCAGATAAGGAAATTTTAGAGAAACCGTACAAGCCGGAAGAAGATGCACAGGCAAAAATCGATGCTTTGTTTGTACAGGCAAAAAAACAACATAAAAACATTATCATTCAGGCAGGTGGTAATTGGTGTGTGTGGTGTCTCAGATTTAATGACTATATTAAAAAGACGCCTGAAATAAAGAAAGTCGTAGACAATAATTTTCTTTATTATCATTTGAATTTTTCATCTGAAAATAAGAATGAAAAAGTATTTAAAAAATATGCCCCGGATGGCGCACAGCTTGGCTATCCGTTTTTCATTGTTTTAGATGCTAGTGGTAAAGTACTTAAACTTCAGGAAAGCGGAAGTATGGAAAGCGGAAAAGGATATGACAAAGAAAAAGTACTGGCTTTTTTTAAACAATGGAAAGCCAAATAAAGTTCAAATAAAAAATCACTCTGTAAAGAGTGATTTTTTTATATATATGACTGATTAACTTTCAAAAGATTGCAGTGCAACCAGCTTGGAATAGGTACCTCCCTGTGATAATAATTGTTCATGAGTTCCCTGTTCTACGATTTCCCCTTTCTGCATCACTACAATAAGATCGGCTTTTTGAATGGTAGACAATCGGTGGGCTATGACTACTGATGTTCTGTTTTGCATCATTTTGTCGAGAGCATCCTGTACCAAGCGTTCACTTTCTGTATCTAAAGCAGAAGTCGCTTCATCAAGAATCATAACAGGAGGATTTTTTAAGACTGCTCTGGCAATGGAGAGACGTTGTTTCTGACCGCCTGAAACTTTATTTCCGGCATCTCCGATATTAGTGTCCAGACCTTCTGGCAGATCCATTACAAAATCGTAAGCATTCGCTATTTTTAAAGCAGCAATGATTTCTTCGTCTGTAGCATCTAATTTACCGATTCGGATATTGTCTTTAATGCTGCCGTTAAACATAATACTGTCCTGAGTTACCAATCCTGTCAGATCACGAAGAGATTTCATGGTTACGTCTTTTATATTATGACCGTCAATCCGGATTTCTCCTTTGTTTACATCGTAAAAACGCGTCAACAAATTGGCAATGGTACTTTTTCCACTACCGGATTGTCCAACAAGTGCAATAGTTTTACCCTTTGGAATTTCAAGAGAAAAATTCTTTAATACGGCATCCTCTCCATAGGCAAAAGTAATATTCTTAAGACTGATTTTATCATTAAATTCTTTAATATCAATAGCATTCGGAGTATCTTCAATAGTATTCTCTACCTCCAGTACCTCAAAAACGCGTTCTGCTGCTGCCAAACCATTTTTTACCTGATAAGAAGCTCTTGAAATTGCTTTTGCAGGGGTAAGAATATTATATGCCAAACCGATAAAAGCAATAAATAATGAACCGCTTAGGGTTTTATCTACCAGTACAAGGTTACCACCGTAAAACAATAATACTGCTATGACGATAATACCCATAAATTCACTCATGGGAGATGATAGATTGTTTTTCTTACCTATTTTATTGGACAATTTGTATAATCTGTTCAGTGAATCATTAAAAATCTTGTTGAAGAAATTTTCTGCATTGTAACTTTTTACCACTTTTAAACCGGTAAGACTTTCATCCACGATAGAAATAAGATACCCGTTTTCCTGTTGAGCCCGCGTTGACTGAGATTTAAGCGATTTTCCTATTTTTGAAATGATGAAACCTGAAATCGGGATAAAAATAAATACAAATAAAGTAAGCTTAACGCTGAAATTCAACATCATAAGAATAGAGAAAATAATGGTAAGCGGTTCTTTCACAATAAGTTCCAATACCATGAAAAAGGAATTCTGTACTTCATTTACATCGCCAAGCATACGTGACATTACATCTCCTTTGCGTTTTTCAGAATAATAAGAGATGGGTAGCTCTGTAATTTTTTTATACATTTTGGCACGTAAATCTCTTAAAACGCCATTTTTTAATTTCATCAAATGCTGTAAAGCCGCATAATTAAAAAGGTTCTTAAGAAGAAAAGTCGTTAATACGAGACCTACTGTAAATAAAAGAGCATAATTGGCACCATATTCATTTGAAAAATGCGTTACATAATAAAAAATATATTCTTTTAGATAAGTACTGATATTTTCTATTCCGGTATAAACAGGAATTTCATATATTTTTATATCATTATTAAACAATACTTCTAATACAGGATACATCGCTGCAAACCCCAGTGTACCAAATAATGCATACAGAATATTGAATACAATATTCCAAACCACATGGAATTTGTAGTTTTTTACAAAAGGTATTATTTTTTTTAAATTTTCATCCATTAGTTCAAGCCTAAATCAGTAATAAAATGTTTGATTTTTTCAGTCAGATACGCATCAGTATCTTCAATTTCATCTGTATGCTCTATCGGAGCATTACAGCTGAAATAAAATTTTATTTTGGGTTCTGTACCACTTGGTCGGGCACATATTTTACTTCCGTCTTCCAGATAATAGATTAATACATCTGACTTTGGCAGATAAAGCGGTTCTTCTTCACCTGAAAACATGTTTTTTGCTTTTGAACTTTGATAATCTTCAACAAAGACTACACGTTCTCCGTTTAATTCTTTAACAGGATTTTCTCTGAAATTAGTCATCATTTGTTTAATTTCAGTAGCACCTTCCATTCCCTTTTTGGTAATTGAAATCAGGTGTTCTTTATAGTAACCGAAGTCGGCATACAGATTTTGCAATTCCTGATAAATAGAACTACCAGCTGCTTTTGCCAAGGCTGCGATTTCACAGATCAACAGGGTAGAAGCAACAGCATCTTTATCGCGTACGGCATCTCCTACCATATAACCAAAACTTTCTTCTCCACCTCCAATGAATGTTTTTTCCGGAAAATCTTTAATCATTTTTGCAATCCATTTAAAGCCAGTAAGCCCTACTTTACATTCTACTCCGTAATATTCGCCTAAAGCCAGCATCATCGGAGTTGAAACAATAGTGGAACCAATGAATTCTTTTCCCGTAATTTTTCCTGCTCTTTTCCATTGTTCTAATAAAAAGGCTGTCATTACGATCATGGTTTGATTGCCGTTTAGCAATACCATTTTATCTTCGTTATCCCGCACTGCAATTCCTAAGCGGTCAGCATCAGGATCAGTTCCGATTACAATATCTGCTCCGGTTTCATCAGCCAGTGCCAGAGCCATTGCCAGTGCTTCAGGTTCTTCCGGATTAGGTGATTTTACCGTAGGAAAATTACCGTCAGGCAGCGCCTGTTCCTTGACAATCTGTACCTTTGTATAGCCCGCTTTATCCAAAACGTTTGGTATTGCTTTTATGGATGTTCCGTGAAGGGAAGTAAATACGATTTTTAAATTTTCTTTTGCAGATACCGGAATGTTGAATCCTGCATTTTCTAAGGCAGAAGCTGCGAAAGCGTCGTCAATTTCCTTATCGATATATTGGATAAGGTTTTCATTTGCCTGAAAATTAATATCTTCATAGGCAAGTTTTTCTATTTCCTCAATGATTTCTTTATCCTGTGGTGGGACAATCTGTCCTCCATCCTGCCAGTAAACTTTGTAGCCGTTATATTCAGGCGGATTGTGAGAAGCTGTAAGCACTACTCCTGTATGGCAGTTCAGATATTTTACCGCAAAAGATAATTCCGGAGTTGGACGAAGGTCTGAAAATAAAAAAACCTGAATACCATTTGCAGAGAAAACATCGGCTACTACTTTTGCCAGTGTATTACTGTTATGTCGGCAATCATAAGCAATTGCTACACGAAGTTGCTCTCCCGGAAAAGATTTCTTTAAATAATCAGAAAGACCCTGTGTATTTTTCCCCAGTGTATATTTATTGATTCTGTTTGTTCCCACCCCCATAATACCTCGCATACCTCCCGTGCCAAATTCAAGGTTTTTGTAAAAGGCATCTTCAAGTTCTTTTGGAGATGAAGTCATGAGTTCTTTGATCTCTTGCTGCGTGATTTCATCAAAAGCAGGTGAGAGCCATTGATGTACTTTATCTAAAATATTTTGAGCTATGTGCATTTTTTTCTTTATATTTATTTAAACGAAAGACCTTAAAAAGTCTTTTCCTAATTGTTGACTTATGAAAAAAGCATTTTTTAAGTCCCTGGCTAAAATCAATCATTTGATATTACCCAATTATACTAAAAAACAACTTGATTTAAGTAAAGCAACAAAATTACAGAAAGCGCTTGTTGCCTGGAAATATTACGTAACCATAAACAGTCTTTAAAAGAATGATTGAGATCAGGTTGTTTCTGAAACTTTGTATCGTTTAGACTTGTTTTTGGTTCTGAGAATAATCTCTCCTAAAAATCCGGCTAAAAAAAGTTGTGTCCCGATAACCATTGCTGTCAGCGAAATATAAAACCAAGGATTGTTTGTAATGAGTATAGCGGTATGTCCAGTATATATTTTATAGAGTTTTACGATGCCGATATAGGCTGCCGAAATAAATCCGACTCCAAACATCAGAGCTCCTAAAGCACCAAAAAGGTGCATAGGTCTTTTTCCGAATTTAGATAAGAACCAAATCGTAATCAGATCCAGAAAACCGTTAACAAAGCGGCTCATACCAAATTTTGAATGTCCGTATTTTCTTGCCTGATGTATTACCGTTTTTTCTCCGATTTTGTCATAACCTTCATTTTTGGCTAAAACAGGGATATAGCGGTGCATTTCACCATAAACATCAATATTTTTTATTACGTCTTTTTTATAGGCCTTGAGACCACAGTTAAAATCATTTAATTGTACACCAGAAGTTTTTCGGGCTGCCCAGTTAAATAACTTGGATGGAATATTTTTAGCCAAAACGGAATCATATCTTTTTTTCTTCCATCCCGAAACCAGATCATAGTGTTGATCTGTAATCATTGTGTAAAGTTCTGGAATTTCATCCGGACTGTCCTGTAAATCGGCATCCATTGTAATGACAACATTCCCTGATGCTTTTTTAAAGCCGATATTCAGTGCCTGAGATTTGCCATAATTTTTTTGAAAACGAACTCCCTTTACACAAGGATTTGTTTGTGCCAGTTGCCTGATGGTAACCCATGATGTATCAGTGCTTCCGTCATCTATAAATAAAATTTCATAGGAAAAACCATGGTTATTCATTACTCTTACGATCCAATCGTGTAGTTCCGGCAGGGATTCCTTCTCATTGAGCAAGGGTATGACAACAGAAATATCGATCATTAGGCTTGTGGTTTGGCAGAAAACTCTGTTTTATTTCTAAAGATCAAAGCTGCGATCAAACCGGCAACGGATAACATCGCAATTCGGATAGCACCTGAAGTTAATAAAGTGCCTATCGCATACGGATTAGATGCTTTCACGGCTTCTATGGATACCTGAGCCTGTTCAGCAGGAACATTAAATTTATTTAATTGTTCAGCAGTTAAAGCAATATAATGCTGTTTTAAAGCCTCACCCGTAGCAGTATCAAAAACACCGTATATTAAAAATTGAAGAAGAGTAGGCACAAGAACACCAATTGTAATTACTAAAATGTAAGGGGTAAAAGCTTCACGAAATGTAATGTAGCCTCCAATTTTCTTTTTTGATGTAACCATACTGATGATTCCGAAAATAAGAATTAAAAAAATTAATCCAAATCCGTTGATAATGGAATTCATCAGCGTATAATCGTAAAAATAGATAAACAGATTAATGATGACCAGTATAATGGCTAATAAAACACCATACCTGATGCCAATATTTTTGATTGTTTGATTCATTATAATACTATATAATATAAGTTTACAAATATAGAAAAATGTAAGGAATACACTTACATTATATAAGAGTAAATTAAGAGTAGAATATGTAGGAATAGTTATTAAACTCTGGTTATTAGCACAAGCTTAATAGAATGTAATCCCGGTTGTGATAAAATAAATTTATAGATATTGGCGCTGAATAAAGTAAACTTCAATCATTTTTTGTGCTATCGTAAAGTATAGAAATGTAGAAATAGTATTTGTTTTTTATTTAAACATTTGATATTTAGTTTTTTATAGTTGAAGTGTTTTGTATGTTGATTTTATAAAGAAAGAATGGTCAAAGTTGTCTTTTTTAGATAAAAAAATGTTTGTAAATTGAAATTTAATTGTAAATTTGCCATCTGAAATAAATAATTAAAAACAAAAAGTTATACAACGTTTATACCTTTTTTGAAAATAAAAGCATCAGAACGGAGTATAGCCATAATATTAAAGACGATTTATCATGAAAAAAGGTATTCACCCAGAAAATTACAGATTAGTAGCATTTAAAGATATGTCTAACGAAGACGTATTCATCACAAAATCAACAGTAGAGACAAAAGAAACCATCGAAGTTGACGGAGTAGAATACCCGGTTTATAAAATGGAGATCTCCAGAACATCTCACCCTTTTTATACTGGTAAATCTAAACTTATCGATACTGCAGGACGTATTGATAAATTCAAAACTAAATATGCTAAATTCAACAAATAAGAAGTTGAAAAATATAGGAAAGCCGTTCGTAACGAACGGCTTTTTTTATATATGAATGTTTATATTTGTAACTCAATAAAAATTTAGGTATGAACTACATCTTATTTGACGGAAGTGTTAGAAATGCATTATTGCCTTTTACTTTTACCAGACCGGTAGGAGATATTCGCGTTGGTATTCTGACCATTCGTGAGAAATGGGAAAAATATCTCGGCAATACCACTACAACCATTACAGAAGATTATTTGTCTGATAAATATCCGATGGTAGAGATGGATGAAAATATTCTTATTAATGCAGCGTATCTGCCTAATGAGATATTGGTTGAACTTATTACTAATCTTCATGACCGGCAAGCAGTAGTAAAAGAAGATGAGATAATTGCTTTTTATACTACTGACGCACAGGAAGAAATTGATTTTGATGATTATGAGTTCATTGAATATACAGATGATTGTTTAAAAATTGAGCATACCTGGGATATCTTTCAGAAAAATGATGCCGCAATCCGTGAAGATTTTGAGCTGCTTACTCAAGACCGTAAGTCACAGCCCATCCCTTCAACCGTACAGGTTTTGAATCCGGAAAATATTTTTATCGAAGAAGGTGCAGTTCTTAATTTTGTAACGCTCAATGCCTCTACAGGTCCGATATACATCGGTAAAAATGCAGAAATTATGGAAGGATCTGTTATCAGAGGACCTTTCGCTTTGTGTGAAGAAGCACAGGTAAAACTGGGTACCAAAATCTACGGGGCTACTACGGTAGGGCCGCATTGTCGTGTAGGAGGAGAAATAAACAATTCGGTTTTGTTTGCGTATTCTAACAAAGGACATGATGGTTTTTTAGGAAATGCTGTATTGGGGGAGTGGTGTAATATTGGAGCAGACAGCAACAATTCAAATTTAAAGAACAACTATGAACCTGTAAAATTATGGAATTACGAAACAGCACGTTTTGAAAACACGGGATTGCAATTTTGCGGCTTAATGATGGGCGATCACAGCAAATGCGGTATCAATACTATGTTTAATACAGGTACAGTAGTGGGGGTGTGTGCCAATATATTCGGAGCCGGTTTTCCTCGAAATTACATCGCTAATTTTACATGGGGCGGTGCTCAGGGAGTGCAGGTATACCTGCCTAAAAAAGCATTTGAAACAGCAAAAATTGTTATGCAGCGCCGCCATATAGAATTTTCTTCTATGGAAGAAGCTATTTTACAGCATGTCTTTGATGAAACAGCTGAATGGCAAAAAACTGATACCATATAGAAAACAAAAGGATAATGAAACTTCATTATCCTTTTTTATTTATCATTGTAGTTTTTAACGTACCAAAGAGAAATGACCTTTTAATACTTTTTTATCTGAAAAAGTAATGGTAAACCAATAATCTGTAGAGGGCATTGGATGGTTATTGTGCATTCCGTCCCAATAATACTGAGCAGAAAATTCATATAATAATTTTCCGTAGCGGTCAAAAATCCGGATAATCGCTTTACTGTCCATCCAACTGAGGTTTTCAATCCGCCATACATCATTCCTGCCATCCCCATTAGGTGAAAAAAACCTTGGATAATCAAGCAGATATACTTTTTCCTGATAAGATCCGCAGCCATTTTTATCGCGTATATAAACGGTATAAACACCCGGAGAAAGATTGGTAAATGATGCGTTGTTTTGGAAATTTTCTCCGTCAAGAGAATATTCATAGTCACCACTTCCCGAGGCATAAATTGTGATTGAATTAGAAGTAGCAGAGAAGTCCTGTATGTCAAACCTTACAGCATCCGGACCGGCTGAAACGATAATTGTAAATTGTTCTGTCACCTCACAGCCATCTTCAGTAGTATAAGTAACGGTATATAATCCGGCTTCCGATACCGTTATAGTACGGGTAACTTCATTTGTGTTCCATGTGTAAGTAGTACTTTCTCCCAATGCTTTTAGTTCTACAGAATCACCCTTGCACAATTTTATTTCTTTTTTGGGAAATAGCACACTTGTAAAAATGGTTAACTCAACCGGGATAATGGCATAACAGCTACCATTCAGGCTGATTTGTGCATATATCGTCTGTTGGTTCGGAACGGTATTGTTAAAGGTGTTGGTAAAACCATTCTGACCTGATAAGGCATCATTTGCTGTCAGATAATAAGTAACCTGATACTGATTGTTCAAACTATTTTGTTGAAGTATTTCTTGTGAAATAACGCTTAGTGAAAAACTTGTAAGTCCATCCTGTGTTTCATCAGAATCACATTTTGCATATAAATGGGTAGGTAAATTTTCATTATTAATGAGCAATTTAACTTTTACAGTATACTCACAGCCATTTTCAGATTGTATGATGGCATATAAAGTTGTATTATTTGCCGCCTGATAGTTAGTAGTATTAGCAATTACACCTGAAGGGATGTTATTATTTATACTCTGATAAAAGAATATTTCTTCATATTCATTTTGGGTAATCAGCGGTATCGCATCATTCAGATTGAAAAATGATGTTGTAGTTCCTGTGAGACCGCAAACCTGTAAGGAAACTTCAGAAGTATAAGTGAAATTATCATATTCTATCGTAATCTCACCATACGTAACACAATTGTTGCTTTTGGTTATTTCTACCTTATAGACGCCTGCTTGCATAACATTATAAGTAGCATTTGTAGCACCCGCAATTAGTTGATTGTTACGGTACCATTTATAAGAAGCTGCATTGGGTATAGCGGCGTTTAAAGAAAGGGTTTCTCCGGCACATAAAGCATTAAATGTACTCAATAAACGGTCATTCCCTAACGATATGGAAGCATCAAAGCTATTGGCACGTAAAAAAACAGCGGAATCATACAAATTATTTCCCTGATCGGCAATCACAATTTTTATATGATATGTGTGGCCGGGAACTACATTGGCCTCAACCATTAGCGGAACAGTATTTCCGTTGTATGCAATTGGAGAATTAATGTTGTTATAACTTGCAAAATACTGTGCATTGGCCGGTGGACACAAACCCCCTGCACCTCTGATGGTACTTGATGTTACAGGAATAGTTGTGTTGGGTACTAAAGCCAGATTTTGCGGAGTTCCATTATTGGTTACATCTGTCAGTATAAAAGCAAAACCATCTGTATAACCGCATTGTGAAGGTGTACCGGACAACAAATATTGCTCTGAAGCAAAGATGTATTCAAAACGCATGGTATTGGCATCCGGAATGAAATTAAATTCTAAACTCGTAGCGTTATAGGTATTGTTGATATTAACAGAATTTTCAAGATCAATATCACCTCCCCAGGAAGAAGGACCGTCGCTAAGAGTTCCGCTGTTAGGTCCCGGAGCAGCATTTAATTTACCTGTAGTAAGGATAATTCCTTCATCAAACGGGAAGTTGGATTGTCCTTTGTTAAAATATCCCCAGCTCTTAATACCATCCTGAAAAGTATACCCTTTTACCTGAATGGCACTCACTTCTGTACATGTACCGTTTAAAAAAACATTGTTAACAAGATCATTGTTGGTATAAGTATTATTCACTGTAATATTCTGAGAATAGCTTATAATACTTGAAATTAAGGCAATTGAGAGTAATAGTAGGCGTTTTTTCATAATGCGCAAAGATACATCGAAAAAAAAATATCTGAAGTTATCTCTATGCTAAATTTTTAAATCTATTGAAAAGGTACTGTTGTTGGTTTTCCAAAATTGAAATTCTGCAGGTCAAAATTAGAATTTCGAAGGTTATTGGTTTTAATAATATTGCTTCCATCTCCGGGAATACGAGGGTAAAAAGCGATAGAAAGCTGTATATTATTAAAAACAAGGTAATCGTTTGTGATTAAAATTCCCAATCCGATTTTTGAATACATATCTTTCTTTACAAACGCATTGTTTTCATCCCCCATAAAAGCCATAGTCGCTGACAAGAAAGGACTGAAACGAAAACCTAAAACTTCAGTAGGAGCATAGGACTGTAATTGAAAATTCAATACTACTTTTTTGGTTCCCCAGAGTGTATAGCTGTCAAATCCATTGATTCCGTTACTTCCATTTAAAGAAATTCTGTCTTTTGCATAGTTTAAACGGTTATAACCATATACGATTTCAGGATTAATAAACTGTCTGAACTTCCAATTGCCCCACTCCCATAAGCGGGAGAAATAAATTCCTTCAAGCCGTATAACGCTTTGTTCCAGATTGTTTCCGTTAAAATAAGTTCCCCATTGAATTTCTCCTCCAAAATAACCTGATCTGGTATATTTTCCGATAGATACCTTAGAACCGAGATACGGACGTCTGATTCCATTTTTATAGTGCAATCCTCCAACAACAGAGATGATTTTCCCTACAGCAACGTCTTCAATCCGATCATAATTAAAAATATATTTATCCTGAACATAGTTAATTGAACTGACTCCTATGGTTGCCAAAACCATTTGCTGATCACTGTAGAATTGTTCAGGATCAAATTCAATCTGAGGTGTTTGCTTGTAATTCTGGTTGTAATAGCGTATTGAAGTGATCAGATTGGTACGTATTTTTACATCTTTATATTTGTCAAAAAGATGGAACGAGCGTCCTGCCCAGATATCATAATAGGTGTATTTAATGTCTTGCTTATCTTTCTCTATTATCAGATTCGGAATGGAGTCTTTATAATAGGTATCATTGATACTGATACCTCCTGCCCATTTTGCGAGAGGAGAATAAAAATTTCGTTCGGCATAAATACCTTTTGACACATTTTTGTCTAAATCACGGTTATAATACAAACCTGTATTGATAAAGGTATTGGAAATATTGTTTATTTGATATTGTGAATTATAACCATGACGCCCTTCTTTAAAGCGGGTTGTATATTGATTCGAAAAATAGTGTCCTAATCCGGCAAAATTCTGAGATGTAACTCTCAATCGGGCAGTAGAAGTAGATAATGAACCATTAGGATAAATACTCCACGTGTCTAAAACCCGAATGCTTACGTCAATGGAATCATTGCTACCTTCGATGGGAATGGGCTTTACAATAACGCTTCGAATATAACGCTGCTGACGTATCAAACGTTCAGATTCTTTGAGCTTTAAAGAATCTAAAGGCTGATTTTTTTTAAAGAGCAATATGTTACGTATGGTAAACTGTTTGGTCTTCAGATGTAATTTATTCCCTATGATCTCCGCTCTTTTTGTTGGGGTACGGGTACTGTCAATAACCGAATGACCAAAAGGATCCATAGTTACAATTTTGATGTTTCGAATGATTTTTCCCTGATGTTTGTCGTAATCATAGTCAATTTCTTTTTGGCGTACTGCCTGAAGCCGTGTCTGACTTTCAGAAGATCTTTTCCGAAAAAGGGTTTTATGGATAAATTTTCCGAATTTACTTTTGTTGGATTTAGAATAATCCTGTAAAATTTTGATATCTGTCTTTTTTTCGAGTTCCGTTTTTTCAGGTACAGAGTCGTTCTGTTGGGCATACATTCCCAAACAAAACAACATGGTAAAACACCATAAAAAAAGTTTTCTTTTACTCAATGAAAAAAAAATTACAAGATGATTGTTATATGATCAGGTATTTACTTCTAAATCTTTGATGTATGCTTCGTATTCATAAAAAAACAACTCAAATTGAGTCATGTGTTCTGCAAAAAAATCAAAAATTGTTTCCCATGTATTTCTGTTATTGATGCTTACACCATGCATTTCTACCCAGATACGGCTGATACATTTTCCGTTTTCAAGATAAAAATGACGTTCAAATATTGCTTCAGGCAAATATTCTTCGTGTAAAATAGATTTCAGTGATTCTATCTTTTCAAAATAAATTTTACGCTTTTCTTCATCCTTAGGTTCAATATCAAGCAAAACCTGTGCCTTTTTATTATCAACATAAAATTTGAACGCAAAGTCTTTGATTTTCGTATTATGCAGTAGCCATTTCCTCGGGTAGGTATTGGCAAAAGCAATCCAAAAATCTTTCTTTAGCTGTAAGGCCTCTTCTTTACTGTACATTTAACTTTTTATTTTAGATGATTGCAAATATTATGTTTTAAATTTAATTAAAAAAGTATATGCAGTTTAATACCTTTTTGAATTTAATACCTAAAATTAAACAAATTCCTTTAATGGCTTCAGAAGCCCATCTAAAAATGGCTCCTTTAGAACGAATAAAATATTACGATAAGGATTATGATTTTAGTGTACATAATCCCAGAGAATCCGCTGTACTTTCTTTATTTTATCCGAAACAGGATGAAACACACCTGCTTTTAATTGTTCGGGCCACCTATCCGGGTATTCATTCTTCTCAAATTGCTTTTCCAGGAGGAAAAAGAGAAGTTGAAGATTTTGATTTGATGGCAACTGCTTTGCGGGAAACAAATGAAGAGGTTGGTATACAGCCAAATGAAATAGAAGTAGTGCGAAAATTCAGCGATTTATATATACCTCCCAGCAATTTTCTCGTTTCTCCGTATATGGGAGTGCACCATCAAGAGATTGAAATTCATATTGACCCCAGAGAAGTAGCTTCTTATATTGAAGTGCCACTGAAAGAGCTCTTGAATGATGCGTTGATATCAGACATTAAAATGTCTACTTCATATGCAAACGAAATCATGGTCCCTGCTTTTGTTATTGAAGATCATGTAGTCTGGGGAGCTACAGCAATGATTTTGAGTGAAATAAAAGATACTATTAATAATGTACTGATAAAATAAGCTTTTGTTACCTTTACAGGGACGAAAATTTCTTATATGATATTATTTAAAAAAGATCCGTTTGGATATAATTTGCTTTTAAAGAAATGGTTGATAAGAAGCTTTGGTTTTTTAACACATCAGCGGTATAAAGGTTTTAATCAGCTAAAAATAGAAGGTTCGGAGATCATAAAGAAATTACCAGACAGTAATGTTTTATTCATCTCTAATCATCAGACCTATTTTGCCGATGTGGTGGCCATGTTTCATGTGTTTAATGCCAGTTTGAAAGGAAGGGTTGACAATATCAATAATGTGATGTATATCTGGAATCCCAAACTCAATATTTATTTTGTTTCAGCTAAAGAAACGATGAAATCAGGTATTCTACCCCGTATTATGGGATATACAGGAGCTATAACTGTTGAGAGAACATGGCGTGAGAAGGGAAAGGATATTTCTGAGAAAAAGGCAGTAAAACCCGAAGATACCGAAAATATAAGAAAAGCATTGAATGACGGTTGGGTAATAACATTTCCGCAAGGTACAACCAAATCTTTCAAACCTGTAAGAAAGGGGACAGCCCATATCATAAAACAGCATAGACCCATTGTTGTACCCATTGTAATTGACGGATTCAGAAGGTCTTTTGATAAAAAAGGATTATGGCTTAAAAAGAAAGGAATTTTACAGTCTTTTGTCATAAAGGAACCTTTGGAAATCGATTATGAAAATGAAACGATTGATGAAATTGTAGAAAAAATTGAGTATGCTATTGAACAGCATCCGTCATTTCTAAAGGTTATTCCTCCGGAGATTTTAGAAAATGAAGAAAAATTAAATTTAGAAAGAACTTACGATTATCACCCCAAAAAAAATGAACCTGAATAGGTTCATTTTTTTATACTGCATTTATGATGGCAATAAAATCATCAGGATGTAAGGCTGCTCCGCCGATCAACCCGCCGTCAACATCAGGTTTTGAAAAAATTTCACGTGCATTTTCAGGTTTTACACTACCTCCATACAGTATAGAGACGCTTTCAGCTGTATCTCTATCATATTGATATTCAATTTGTTCTCTGATGAATTTATGCATTTCCTGCGCCTGTTCTGCAGTTGCCGTTTCACCCGTACCAATAGCCCATACAGGTTCATAAGCAATCACGATATTTTCCCAGGCAGCTTTTGGCAAATGAAATAAGGCATCTTTTAACTGATAATATACTACATTTTGATATTGTTTATTCTGACGGTCTTTTAACTCTTCACCAACGCAAAAAATAATACGCATATTATGTTTTAGTGCTGTATCTGCTTTTGCTGCCAGAATACTGTCTGTTTCTTTAAAATACTGACGTCTTTCAGAATGTCCTAACAGTACGATATGAGTTCCTATACTCGTAAGCATATCTGCTGAAATCTCTCCGGTAAAAGCTCCGCCTTCAGCCTGATGCATGTTCTGAGCAGCGACACCTATATTTGTGTGTTCAAGGTGTTTGGCTGCAATCAGTAAGTTGGTAAAAGAAGGAGCAACAATGATTTCTACTTCTTTGTCTGATGGGAGTTTTTCAATTAGTTCGTTTAAAAAATCTGTTGTTTCCTGTGCATTTTTATGCATTTTCCAGTTACCTGCTACTATTGAATGTCTCATAAGTTATTTTTCTAAATGTTTAATTGTATTTATAAATAGCGTGTCAGTTGCAATTGTAGTTTTATAATTGGCAATTGTTCCCTCTTTATCGATAATCATGTAACGTGGAATCCAGTCTAATTTTATAGATTGTCCGAATTCACCTTTCATACTTTCCTGTAAATAATAATGATCTCCGGGAAGATTATATTTTTTGAGCGCTTCTTTCCATTTATCCTCAGTCTTATCCAATGAGATATACACATAGGCTACTTTTGGATATTCTTTCTGAATCTGAGTATAAGCAGGGAATCCTTTGATACAGTCGGGACACCATGAAGCCCATATATCCAGTACAATGGTTTTTCCTTTGTGTTTTTCAAGAATAGATTGGAATGTAATCTTATTTCCTTTGATATCTGTCATTTCTTTATTCAGTGTTATGTTACTGAATTCATTTTGTGACAGTTGTTTCAATGAATCGTTTGGTGTTTCAATCTTAAGAGAATCTTTAAGACTGTTAATTTCAGATGAGATTTCTTTATCTATTTTTTTAGTATCACAACTATAAAAACTTAGTCCCAGTATAGCTGTGAGGATAGCAAATTTTTTTTTCATATTATTTTAGTTTAATTCGTGGATCCAGATAAGCATAAATGATATCAACGAGAATCGTTATAAGTACAAAGGTAGTAGCTATTACCAATACTGCACCCATAATAACGGGTAAATCGAGATTATTTAACGCATCAACCACTTCTTTTCCCAATCCGTTCCAACCGAAGATAAATTCTACAAAAACGGCTCCTGCCAACAGGGAAGCAAACCATCCGGAAAGGGCTGTTACTACAGGATTTAAAGCATTTTTAAGAGCATGTCTTGTCACAATTTTATATACGGATAAGCCTTTTGCCTGTGCTGTTCGAATATAGTCCTGATTCAGAACTTCTAATAGTGAGTTGCGCATCAGCTGAATGACTACACCAAGGGGTCTGATTCCCAAAACAAAAGCGGGGAGTATGCTGTTTTTTAATTGTAAATGTACGCCTTCACCAAAATCATCTACTTCATATAAGCTTCCGGTCATATTCAGATGTGTATATTCATGCAGCACAAAACCAAATATCCAGGCAAATAGGATGGCACTGAAAAAGGAAGGAATACTCATGCCAATGGTACTGACAAAAGCTGTAAGCCGGTCAAAAAGTGTGTCTTTGTATAAAGCAGAAAATATTCCGAAAATAAGTCCGATAACGATAGCGATAGTGATGGCAAAAACAGCTAAAAAAGCAGTGCTTGGCAGTGTGTTGGCTATGATATCACTTACTTTTTTACCATTCTTCTGAAAGCTTTCTCTGAGGTATGGCTTTTTTAATACAATGTGTTTATTATTGATTTCTCCTAACAGATAACCTCCATACTTTTCAGGGGTATAAAAAGTATATTCCTGAGGATTTGTGCCATGTAATGATACTGGAGACAGATCGTTGAGATAATAGACGTACTGAATGGATAAGGGTTGGTCAAAACCATATTTTTTTTTAATAATGGCAAGCTGTTCGGAATTTTCATTCTGATCCAGCATCATTCGGGCAGGATCTCCCGGCAGAACATTGAATAATAAAAATACCACCGTAATTACTCCGAAAAGAGTAAGAAAAGCATAAGCGAGTTTATTAAAAAAATAGCGAAGCAAATTATTTTAAAGTTACTTTATCTGCGTTGTTCCAATGTTCTTTCTCAACAATAGTTCCGTATTCCAGTACTACAATACTTGGATTGGCCCTTTCTATTGTTTTTAATGTAGTGGCGTCACAAAAGTAAAAATCAAATGTGAAATGGTATTTGGAATTTTTAGTTTCAATAACATTATTACTCGAAGCTGTCATTCCGATTACTTTATACCCTTTTGCTTTTGCTTTTTCGGCAACAGCATTTAATTTTTTAAGTCCTTCTACATCAGATTTTTCCAGATCATAAGCTACAAACATCACTAATTTTGGTTCTTCAAGAAAATCTTCTATATAATTTGCCCCGTCTTTCTCTATAAAGAAATCATGTATTGGCGGTTCATATCCCTGTTCTACCAATATTTCTTCACGACTGATAAATTCTGCGCCTTCCGGAACATTTGCTATTTCATCCATCGTGTATTGTTTTTCTGCTCCGTTTACTTTATAGGTAAAAATAATGTTATATTTAGATTGTGGAGCTCCTTCCGGTACTTCCATTCCTTTTTTAATGTTCGTACCTACTTTATATGCTCTGAAGTCCACAAATGGTAAATAATTTAATACAGAATACCCCATGATTCCACATAAAATCAAAGCAATTGCTACAATTGCATAATTTGTAGAGTCTTTTTTTACGATAGGTCTAATGTGTTTTTGATTCAGCATCAAAATAAGAATGAGTACCAATAATGCTACATCTTTATAAAAAGATTGCCAAGGGGTCAATTTTAAAGCATCTCCAAAACATCCACAATCGGTCACTTTATTAAAATAAGCTGAATAAAAAGTAAGAAAAGAAAAGAAGACAATCATAAGGAATAAACTCCAAAGAGTAAACTTCTTTTTAAAACCTAATAAGAGTAAAACACCTAAAAATACTTCAGCGATGACTAAAAAAACTGCTAATCCAAGTGTATAAGGTTGTAGAAAAGGCATATTGAATACAGCCTCAGAAAAATATTCGTCGAGTTTAAAAGAAAATCCGACAGGATCGTTCAGTTTTATCAATCCGGAGATGATAAACAGAAATCCAACAATAAATCGTGACAAATGTGTAAGAGCTTTCATTTTTTTTATTTTTTAGTTAGGAGCAAATCCCATGAGTATCAAAGCAAAAATAGCATAATTAATCATATCCTGATAATTTGCTTCAATGCCTTCAGATACAAGAGTTTTACCCTGATTATTCTCAATTTGTTTCACGCGCAATAACTTTTGTAAGATAATATCGGTTAAGGAGCTTACGCGCATATCTCTCCATGCTTCTCCGTAATCGTGATTCTTATTTTCCATAAGAGTTTTGGTAATCAATACATTTCTGTCATATAGAGCAGTGGCTTCTTCATTGGTCAGATCGGGATGCTGCGCCACTCCTTTTTCAATCTGAATAAGGGCCATAATACAATAATTAATGATTCCGATAAATTCTGACGATTCGTCTTCATCTACTTTTCGTTCGCTATTTTCCTGTAAACTTCTTATTCTTTGTGCTTTGATAAAAATTTGATCTGTAAGTGACGGCAATCTTAGAATCCGCCAGGCACAACCATAATCCTGCATTTTTTTGATATATAATGAACGACAGATGTTAATAATTTTGTCGTATTGCTCAGAAGTGCTACTCATATAAAGTATATTTGTATAAATTTTAAATCCAAAAATAAGCATTCTGTTGCTGAGGTGAAAATTATGAGTAAAGTATTTGACAGAATACTATAAAAAATAATGTATTTATGACAATCAATTGCAATGGTCGGTTACTGGATCTTACGGTTCCTAAAGTAATGGGAATCCTTAACTGTACGCCTAATTCTTTTTTTGACGGAGGTAAATATGGTTCTCAGAATGAACTCCTTAAACAAGTAGAAAAAATGCTTGCAGAAGGTGCTGCTATTATTGATATTGGAGCATACTCTTCACAGCCTCAGGCAGATTTTGTTTCTGAAGCGCAGGAGTTGGAACGTTTAATGACCACTTTAATAATGGTACGAAAGCACTTTCCTGATGCAATACTGTCTGTTGATACCTTTAGAGCTGAAGTGGCCAGAATCAGTATTGAAAACGGAGCTGATATTATTAATGATATTGCTGCTGGCAAATTAGATGAAAAAATGCTGCCGGTTGTAGGTCATTATAAAGTACCTTATATAATGATGCACATGCAGGGAACACCACAAACCATGCAGCAGTTTACAAATTATGATGACATTCTGCACGAGATGATTTATTATTTTTCAGAGAGGGTAGCATCCGCAAGAGAGCAAGGTATTACAGATATTATTATTGATCCGGGCTTTGGTTTTTCAAAAACGATGGAGCAAAATTATCATATATTAAACAATCTTCATCTTTTGAAAATATTGGAATTACCTGTATTATCAGCATTATCCAGAAAATCTATGATTTATAAAATGCTGAATATAACTCCTGATATGGCATTAAATGGTACCAGTGTTTTAAATACCGTCTCTTTGCAAAACGGTGCTCATTTACTCAGAGTTCATGATGTAAAAGAAGCTGTGGAATGTATAAAACTAACACGAGCACTATATGAAAATTAAAACAGTAAGTTTATTAACTTTAGGTATAATGACTTCATGCGGAAAACAGTATGAGATGAAAATTCCTCGTTCAGATTTTTCAATTGTGAGTAGTATGGAAAACCATTCGCCGATATACCTGTCCGATGATAACGGAACCCTTTCTGTAAATCGTACCAGCTCTATAGGATCAACCAATTGGGTTTTTTCTGTAGAAAAGGATATGAATGCACAGAAAGTGCTGAAAGAAGTGAAAAAGTTAAAAGACAAAAAGTATTCAGCAACTATTCATCCCGATGATGAAGGAGTCTATTTTTCTTATATGGATACGATACATAAAAATATTGCCTTTCTTCCATTTACAGAAGTACTTTATACTACAAAACCCATTTCTTCAGAACAGTCTTTTATATATTATAAAAAGAATCAGTTATTTGAATTTCAAGGGGATACGGGGTTGTTGGAGTCATTTGACTGGACAAAAGCACCACATCCGGTTTTTAAGGTAACGCCGGATCTTACTTTTGAAGATTATGTACAGGCTAAAATACTACTTACTAAAAATGCAGAAATTAGAAAATATATCAGTACAATTGAGGTAATAGAATAATTATTGATGATGATAAGGTTCATTTTTTAGTATCGTAAATCCTCTGTAGAGTTGTTCTATGAAAAACAGGCGGATCATCTGATGAGAAAAGGTCATTTCGGAAAGTGATATCTTTCCGTTAGCTTTTTTATACACCTCTTCAGAAAAGCCATAAGGACCTCCGATAACAAAAACAAGTGTTTTAATACCTGAATTCATCTTTTTTTGTAATTCTTCTGAAAAACCCATGCTGGTAAAACTTTTTCCGTTCTCATCCAATAAAATCAACTGATCAGTAGTATTGATTTTAGACAAAATCATTTCTCCCTCTTTTTCTTTTTGCTGATTTTCAGATAAATTTTTAGCGTTTTTGATATCCGGAATGATTTCCATATCAAATTTGATATAAAAAGACAAGCGTTTCGTATAATCGTCAATCAGGGCCTGTAAAGACTTGTTGTCGGTTTTACCAATGGCTAAAAGCTTTATGTTCATATAGTTTTTATGTTATGCGGTCTTATGCTTATCTAAATTGCCTACAAAAATATACTTTTTTTCTGATGCACGGGGCAGCTTATTCTGTGAGTAGATCAAAATCAATCTTCTTTAAGTCTTTTATTTTGTATGGATGGTATCATTTAATTGCAACAATTGATAAGTTCTCCTTTTATGTAAGTTTTGGGTTAAAGGATATTATTTAAACAAACATCAAAAAATTAACATATTAGTGTCATAATTACATGACATTAAATTTTATTGTCAGCAGAATAATTTGTGCATAAAAGGAGTCAGAGTAACCTTTTTTGTTTAAATGTGAATTTTTTGAGTAAATTATGAATAATTTGTTCTTTTTTTGCTATAAAAGTGTTTTAAATAAAAAATGTCCAAATGTATTGCAGTTGCAGATACGATTCGGACATTCTTATTTTGCTGTACTACTTTTTGAGAATGATGTTTATAAACATATTTTTTTGCTCTTCTCAATTGTTGGTTCATAATAAAGTTTTTTAATACATCTATGATGTTTTTTGAATTATTTTAAAGACAAACTTGTTTCGAGTTAGTTTTTCATCTTTTCAATAATACTCATCAAAACCCTGTTTTGCTCTTTTAGAAAAGCAATGGTTTCCTCATACTGACTGATCATTTTATCAGAATAGTTAACGAGGTTATACCCGTTGTTGCCCGTTGAGTTCTGTATGTTGAAAATATTTTTTTCATTGAACCCAAGGATTTCTATGGGACTTACATTTAGAATTTCACTTATCTCATTCAATCTGCTAATGGTTAATTGTGTTTCTCCTGATTCGATTTTTGAATATGCTCTTACAGACAGCTTTAATTGACTGGCCATATAATCTTGAGTTAAGTTTTTTAACTCTCGAATGTTTTTAACTTTTGTTTCGGGGTTTTTAATCATAAAAAAGAACTTTTTAATGTAATATGTCTGTTTCGGTTCATAAAAAGAATAATAAGTTCATTAAATGGAACTAATTGTTCTTATGTTGCCTTTTTTTTAACCTTAAATTTGTATTAATCGATATAATGTAAATGTTCTGTTAATATGTTTGTATTACAAAATGTAATTAGCTTATTTTTTGATTTAATCTTTTTTTATTCATAAAAAAAAATAAAAAGTTCAAATATAAACCGAATATTTCTATTAAATCCTATTGCTCTCAATATAATGTGCATATATTATGCCAAAGAGTATTATTACTATAACCTTTAAAATAATACAATTTATGAAAAAAATTACAATTATCACAGCATTATCAGTTAGCACTTATTTTTATAATGCACAAGTAGGGATCTGAGATACCTTGCTTTCTACAGTATCAACAGGATGCTATAAAACCAAACACACAGATGTGGATTAGCTCTGTTTTTCTTATGATGAGAGCAGATACATTCCATGTATGTATTGCACAAAAGATTCAAATTTATTAACCATTGTAACCTTTAATCTTATTTGTTACTTGTTATGCTTATGACTTTTATTATTTAGAATTATCAATTGTAGAAAAACTTTTTACATTATAAAAAAGACTTTTTATCATTTTTTATCTCTAAACATAGGTTTGTAATCTAAATTTTCTTTTTTATTTATTGATAGCCATTCATAAGTAATTCAATGTTATAAGTGCTGTGATTTAATTCACATGACATATAAGTAGCATTTATGATATTTTAAATTATATTTTATGAAAAAAATTACAATTATTGCAGCATTGTTGGGAGCTACTTATTTTTCTAATGCACAGGTTGGGATAGGTACTTCTGAGCCGTCATCTTCATCACAATTGGATGTAGTTTCAGCAGATAAAGGGGTTTTAATTCCACGTATTGCTTTACGTTCTACAACAGAATTTGGTCCTTTAGTCGGAGATCCCGTAGAGAGTTTATTGGTATATAATACTCAATCGGTAGCAGATGTAACTCCGGGATTTTATTTCTGGCAGGCTGCTAAATGGGAACGTGTTGTAAATCAATCGCAATTGACAGATCTTGTTGGAGATATGGCTAACCTGAGAAATCTGGTTAACTACATAGTGCCAACTAATCCGGAAGCCCCTACGACAGGAGGTCCTGTGCATACGTCAGTAGTTTACAACCCCACTACGCAGGAGTTTTCTTTTGTTACCTATGAAAACGGAGCGTATACTTCTACACCGATAGATTTGAGTGGTTTAGTAGCTGCCGCAGAAACAAAAACATTTGTAAGAAAAGTTGAAGATGCTGCTACTGGTGTCGTTACGTATCATTATTTTAATGAAGAAGCAATTGCCGACTGGTTAGCAGCAAACAGTGCCAATACAATAAATAATATACCAAATGCAGATGGGCTGGGAATTGAAGTAACAGCAGACATCGTTAACAACTTTGAGCAAATCCTTAGCTTGTCAACGACTTATGAGGGTAATTCTACCACTATTCAGGAAATAATTCAACAAATAGCTTCTGAAGCTGAAGGAAATGTAATCTATACCAATCTGGGAGATTCCACTAATCCAAACTGGGTTTTTCAATATTGGAACGGAACACAGTATCAAACCATCTCATTAAATGATATAGTGGCAGCAGCAGAATCCAAAACCAGTATCGTAAGATTTCAGAATCAACATTATTATTTGTCTGAGGCCTATATTCAGGGCGGAGGCTCTACAGATGTTTCTACATGGACAACAGCACCTGCCGGAACTATTCTTATTGATGTAGTAGCAGATGTAGCTTTCAACATCCAGGAAATTTTAGATACTGTAATTAACATTACAGAGGGCACGCGTACATTTACTACGGTTGAACAATACCTGCAATATATCGCTACTTTATCAGAAGGTAATGTGATCTACACCAATATCGGTGATGCAGCTACACCAAACTGGGTTTTTCAATATTGGGATGGAACGCAATACCAAACCATCACGATAAGTGATTTAGTAACTGCTTCTGAAACCAAAACTACTATGGAAAGAAAAGGTACAGCGGGTACCTATGCTCAGGTGATAGCAGAACCAACTGTAGATGCTGATGTAGTTTACCGATATAATGCTGAAAACGTTACCAACTATATCAATGTAACAGCTGATATTTTGGAATCTATAACAAATAATGAAAACATTCAGAATGTCATTTCAAACATTTTAAATGCAGGCGGAAATGTGTATTACGGTGATCATGATGCCAATGCTGCTACTGAAAATGTTTTTTATACGATTGATCCGGCTACACAAGTAAAAACGCCTATTGATATTTCTGGTGTAGTAGTGAATGCAATAGTTAATGCTTCTACAACTCAGTTACAGGAAGTGAAAAATGTATTAGGAGATACCTACAGCGAAACTACTGTTGTAAACACGGGAGATACCTGGATTGACGGAGGTAAAGTGTATAAAGGAATATATGCCGCGACAGTTACAGGAGGTACGGCTAATGTAAGTGCAATTACTATAACACCGCCGACCGGTACTACGCTTGGTGATGTAATCAGTATCAAGATCTTAAATGCAGCCACAAATTCTATCATCAATACTTCAACAACAGATGTGGCAGTTGCAGGAACGAGTTTGACATTCAAAATCGGAACCGGAAACATGTACAATGTTTTAAGCGCTGCCAATCTCAATATTAAGGTGCTTGTAGAATTTTCAGCGGTGAATTAATTAACAACAAATAACCATAAACTGCCTATACTAAAGTGATTAAGAATTTAATTGTTGCACTGTGTTTAGGCGGTTTTTTCTTTTTAAAAAATAAAAACTATGAACAAAAAAATTATCTATTTATCAGTAATGTTATTTAGTGCAATGTCTTTTGCACAAGTAAAAATCGGAGGTACTGATGGTACCCCAAACAAAGATGCAATGTTAGAAATACAGTCTGACAATAAGGGAATGTTGCTACCAAGAGTGGCATTAACCTCTTTGACGAGTCCGGCTCCGCTTGCAGAGCATGTTTCTGGTATGGTTGTCTATAATACGGCAACGGGAACCGGCATCACTCCCGGATTATATCATAATAACGGAGTGAGTTGGGCAAAACTTGTGAATGAAAACTATGGTTCAGTAAAATTCTTTTATATGCCATCTATTGTTTTCAATACAACAACTGTTGCCACAGCACAAAAAAGAAATCTTTATGCAGAATATAAGGCGCAATTTACAAACAAAGTATTTATAGCAAATCCTGTTACAGGTGGGGCTGTAGGTACTGCTGTGAGACCAACATTTGTAAAAAGTACCAACGCACCGGATACTATTCCGAATCTACCTTTAGCCACTGATTTATATTATTATGTGACAGATTATGATACAACTGCTTTGGCAAATCTGAGCATTGACGCAAATGGAATATTAACCTATGACATCATCGGAACCGGAACACCATATTCTTTTGTAAACATTGTTTTCGTTGTTAAATAATTAACCTAAAACTGATAACAATGAAAAAGAATATATTTAATTTTTTTAGCAAGGCAATTCCGATTGGAGTCTTTTTGTTAGGAGTGGGAACGTATACAGCTCATGCACAGACAAAAGTGTATGCAACCAATACTACGGGCAGTAATACGCACGTAGATACTCCAAACGAAGCACTCAATGGAAATGAAACATTTGCCAAATTAAACTCCTATGGAGGAGTTGCTGTAGGTATTGGTAGTTACACAGGAGATCTGACACTTAATTATACGACACCCATTCCTGCAGCTGATGAGTACTATCTCAGGCTAACTACCACAGGGAATAATTTGCTTGGTGGTTTATTAGGTGGTGGATTAGGACAATTACTCTCAACCGTTGTTGGAGGATTAGTATTAGGAAATCACTATATGCAGGTAGACGTATACAACACCAGTGTAAGTACTACAACACCTTTGTTGACTGCTTTGACCAATACTACCTATAGCAATACATTAGACAGAATGCGTATTGTACAGGATAAAGCAGGACATTATTATATGCGTATCAAATCCCCTTCTGCTTATAACAGAGTAGTACTAAAAGATGTAACCAATGCGGTACTTTTAGGGGTAAGCAATAGTACTAATGTGTACAATGGTTTCTATTTTACGGGTAGTACTAATTGTGTCGATATGATGACCTATTATGATGTAAGTAGCAACTTATTGACATTAGGCGTTGCCGGTCTGGGAACTACAGGTGTTACAAATGCTCAGAATGCTATTGATGACAGTACTACAACCGCCTCAAATATCAGCATGGGGGTTTTGTCTGTAGCAGGTAGTATTTCGCAATCTTTTATTTTACCAACAACAACTGCTAACACCAAAGATATTCAGGTGATGTTGCAGATGGCAAACCCGGCTCTATTAAGCGTTGGTGTTGCTGAAGGTGTTTTTATTGAAGCTTACAACAACGGAACTTTAGTGTCATCGCAACAGGTAAACAGTGCCTTTTTAGGAGCAGATTTGCTGGGATTGGTCAATCAGGGACAGAAAATACTGGTACGGTACAAACCAACCGGATCATATGATGAAGTGAAAATTACTGTTAAAGGTTTAGCCAATGTAGGTATAGCTAAAACAGTAGATATTTATGATGTTGCTATAGTAAATTCTCAACCAGATTTAAATCAGACAGTTTGTACAGTAAACGGAACATTTAATTTAAATACAATCATACCGGGCTATTCAGCGTCAAATACCTATAAGTACTATACGTATCAAGGGGCAGAGGTTACAACTCCGACCGCAGTAAAACCAGGTTCTTATTTAGTAAAAGGAGTTACTGCAACAGGATATTGTGCCAATCAGTATGTATATATTACCGCTACACAGACAAGCCAATATACCATCACAGGAAGAGCCAATCATACCGTAGCTCAGGGAGCAAGTTTTACATTTCCGCAGTATACCACAGATTTGCCTAATGTTACTGCTTCTAACATCAGAATTTATGATATTAATGGGGTTCAGGTAACCGGTCCGGTTACATTCCCGCAGCTTGGAACGTATTATTATACCGTAAGAGCGATTAATAATGCAGGAACCTGTGAAGTAGTGAAAAGGCTGACGGTATATGTATATGATCAGGCAACCTGTGGTTTCAGATATGAAAAATACCATGCCACCAATACAACAGATTGGGGGACTGTTTCCTTATTAGGAATTCCTCTTGGTGCTATAAGCGATCGGGCAAAAGCAGGTGACGGCGATCTGTCAACCTTTGCTACGATATCCAATATAGTATCTTTAGTCGGTATCGGTACTACTTATCAGGATTTGAAATTTGCAGCACCAGTAACAGCAGGTACACCGGTTACGATAAAAATAGGACAAACTTTCAGTCTCGCTCAGGTAATAGGTGGTATTACAGTGGTTGGTTTGGATGCCAGTGGAAATCCCATAGGTAATTTACAATCAGTTGGCGATGCTGCTTTGCTACATTTATTGGTAGGAGATAATGTGTTTGAATATACTTTCACACCTACTGCTGCTAATGGTTCGCAACCTGCCTATCAGGGGGTAAGAGTATTATTGGGAAGTGTTTTAGGTCTCGCTAATAATATGAATGTTTATGGAGCCTACATCAATAGAAATGTTCCGGTTCAGGACAATACCGGAAACTGTACAATTGATCCGAATGTTGTAGTAAATGGAGCAGTTATTCCAGGAAATACTCAAGCCACCTTAACCCTAAACAGTACGGCTCAGGATGTATTATGGGGCGTTCAGGACCCTGGACTGGGAGTGGCTACTTCATTATCATCGGTCTTATATCCTTATCAGGCAGTGGACAATAATCTGGATACCTATGCGGTGTTTAATACAGCGGTCTCCGTATTAAATAAACAAACGCTTACAGCAAAATTCAAACAGGTTGCAAGACCGGGCGATGAGGTTCGTATCATCATTGGCAGTGAAAACATTGGAATATTGAATCTTAATTTACTGGCTGATTTTAAAATTCAGCGTTACATGGGAAATGCTCCTGTGGGAGATCTGTTAACCAATCAGGATTTTGGTCTGGTTGACTTAAATGTCTTAGGTCTTTTGGGAAGCAATCCTTCAAGAAAAGCGATTATTGTATCAGCAATCGATGTACCATTTGATCGTGTAGAAATTAGTCATACAAAACTGGCTGCTGTACAATTGCTTGGAGAGTATACCTATATCTATGATGTAGCGGTAATACCAAATTTGGAGTTTGATAATATCATAAGTACAGGTGGTAGAGTGGATCTTTGTTTATCACAACCACTGGCTATCGAAAAATTAGATAATTGTACTGGCTATATAGTTTCATTTGCACACAAAGTGACAACAGGTGGAGTCGATAGCTATGTAGACATACCGGGTTCAACCTTAACAGTTATTTCTGATCAGAATGGAATTATCAGATATGCCTTGACACAAACTTATTCCAACTATGGAAATGCTCTCTATCTGAAAATTCAGTCAACACGTAGCGGATGTCTGTTTGGTGAAACGCAATATTTTAATGTAAAAGTTGAAGCTTGTGAATCTAAGACTATTGTAAATCCTATGATTAGAAGCCGAATGATTCATAATTAATAGCCAGAAACATGAAAAGAAAAAATATAAATATTCGAAAAGACCTTCTTTATGTTTCCATGTGCTGTATGGTGACGTATTCACTGTCGGCACAAGAAAATATTACCGTAAATAAAGGAGGACTCTATATAAAACCAAATACCGTTATTGCTACCTATTTTGACTTTTCCAACAAAGGTACAGGTAATGTAATCAACGACGGAGAGTTTTATTTCTATGGAGACTATAACAACGAAGGGCTGTTTAGTTTTACTACCAATCAGCGTACGGGTTATGTCGTTTTTGAAGGCAGCAACAAAACCATTCAAAGCATCAGCGGAGATTCTCCGAGTATGTTTTACGATGTGTTGTTCAATAAAGCTGGAGGTGCGTATTCCTTTGATCTTACCAATGACATCTCTTCTCAGGGTAAGGTTAACCTTCTTAACGGAGTAGTATTGATGAACAAAGAACAGGGAGGTGCCTTTATTTTCCTTAAAGGAGCCACTCATATCAATACTTCCGATAAAAGCCATGTAGACGGAGAAGTAAGTAAGCAAGGAAACGATAATTTCCGTTATCCAATCGGAAACGGTGGCTATTATCGTTATGCTCAAATATCGGCTCCTGCAGCAGAAGCCGATCACTATACAGGAGAATATTTTCTAAAAAACTCTAATCCTTTATATCCGCATACTAATAAAGCGCCGGGTATTGAACTCATCGATACTCAGGAATATTGGGCAGTAGAGCAGAAAGAAAATACTCAGGGATCAGTATTGCTTACCCTGTCATGGGATGAGCGTACCACCCCTTCAGCATTACTTGCCAATGAAGCCAAAGATCTGCGTATTGTACGCTGGGATGCTTCTCAAAACCTATGGGTAAATGAAGGAGGAATCATTAACAGAGCAGACAAGACGGTAACTACTCCTGCAGTAGTGAATGGCTTTGGTATCTTCACATTGGCTAAGCTTACCCCGGATATGGATACACCTACCGAAATCGTTATCTACAACGGTGTAACGCCAAACGGGGATGGTTCCAATGATTATTTCATTATCGACAACATCCAGCGTTATCCGAACAACAGTGTTCGTATATATAACCGCTGGGGTCGTGAGATCTTTAAGACCACTAACTACGATTCCAACGGAAACGTGTTCAGAGGGTATTCAGAAAACAGTGCCAACTTCAAAGACGGAGAAAAACTGCCAACGGGAACGTATTACTACATTTTGGAATACGAATATACCGATGCAGAAACTCCCCGTATGATCAAGAAAAGCGGCTTCCTTCATTTAGAAAACGACTAACCTGACAAGAACATCATGAAAAAAGTAACAATCAACCTACATCTTTGGCTCTTGTTAGGCTTGCTTTCCCTGAGCGGATTCGCGCAACAAGACCCACAGTTTACCCATTATATGTACAATACCACCAACATCAACCCTGCCTATGCCGGCAGCCGTGGTTCTTTGAGCATGTTTGGTCTGCACCGCAGCCAATGGGTAGGCCTTGACGGAGCTCCTACCACCAATGCATTTTCTGTAAACACCCCTTTACAGAACTCCAAACTGGGACTTGGAGTCTCTTTTATCAACGATAAAATCGGAGTGATGAGTGAAAACACTCTTGCAGTAGATTTGTCTTACACCCTTGATTTGGCCGGTCGCAACAACAACAAATTGTCTTTCGGTATCAAAGGATCAGCCAATCTGCTGGATGTAAGCTACAGCAAACTGAACCTTCACAATCCTACCGATCCGCAGTTTTCAGAAGACATCGCCAATGAATTCACTCCCAACATCGGAGCGGGTATCTATTACCACAATGATAAAAGTTATCTGGGATTCTCGGTACCGAACTTTTTGGAAACCAAACGCTATAATGACAATGTGCAATCTACCATGCGTACCAAAATGCACTATTATCTGATGGGAGGTTATGTATTTGACCTTAATCCGAGCTTGAAATTCAAACCAGCCTTTCTGGTAAAAGCAGTTGAAGGAGCTCCTGTACAGGTAGACCTTACTGCGAATTTCCTGATTCAGGACAAGCTGACCCTTGGAGCCGCCTACCGTTGGGATGCTGCCTTTAGTGGCCTCATAGGTTTTCAGGTTACCGATGGTCTTATGGTGGGGTATTCCTATGATGGAGAAACCACCAAACTGGCCAATTACAATTCAGGTTCCCATGAGATTTTTCTGCGTTTTGAACTGTTTAACAAATACAAACGAATCGTATCACCTCGATTCTTCTAAAGCGATCTTCTATGAAAAATATCTATAAAACGTTATCGCTTTGTCTCTTTGGTCTTCTGAGTCCGGTTGTTCTGGCTCAGCCCGGAGTAAAGAGAGCAGCGAAGGACTTTGATCAGTATGCGTATATTGATGCGATCAAAATCTATGAAAAAGTAGTCAAACGCGGTCACAGCAGTGCTCAAATCTATAGTGAACTGGGAGATGCGAACTATTTCAATGGTAACTATAACGAAGCAGCCCGCTGGTATGGCGAACTGTTTTCTCAGTATCCGGATCAGGTTACTCAGAGCGCTTACTATTACCGTTATGCGCAGAGTTTAAAGAGTACGGGAGCGGATGCATCAGCAGAGCAGTATCTGGAGCAGTTTGTGCAAAAGGCGGGAAGTGAATCAGCGTCTGCCGCTTTGATTCAAAAAGAGCGGGACTACAAAAAGGGCATTGAGAAAAACTCCGGCCGCTATACGATTGAAAACCTTTCCATCAACAGTCCTTATTCCGATTATGGTAGCAGTATTCACAATGGAAAACTGCTTTTTACCACGGCAAGAGATACGGGAAGTTTGTCTAAAAAAGTACACAGTTGGACGGATAAGGCATTTACAAGTATTTACAAAGCAGAGGTTGATACTGACGGATCTGTGACGGATGCCACTCGTTTTGACAAAGGCATCTGCAGCAAGTTCAATGAAGCGACACCTGTGGTTACCAAAGACGGGAAAACGATGTATTTTACCCGTAACAACTACAATGGTAAACGCGGATATGATGAGCATAAAACCACCTTACTGAAAATCTATAAAGCCACGTTTAGAGATGGTAAATGGGGTGATGTAGAAGAACTGCCTTTTAACAGTGATGCGTTCAACACGGCACATCCGGTGCTTAACGATAAAGAAGACATGATGTATTTTGCATCTGATCGTCCCGGAGGCTTCGGAGGGTCTGATATCTGGAAAGTAAGAATAGGTACAGGGAACGGATGGGGTACTCCTGAAAACTTAGGTCCTCATATCAATACCGAAGGCAGAGAGAACTTTCCTTTTGTAACAGCGAACGATGAACTGTACTTCAGCAGTGATGGTCGTCCCGGACTTGGAGGACTGGATGTGTTTGGAGTAAAAATCAAAGACGGCGGAGCATTTGGAGAAGTGATGAATGTAGGAACCCCGGTCAACAGTGCGTACGATGATTTTGCTTATATGATAGAGCAGAAGAGTCAGAAAGGTTTTTTCAGCAGCAACCGTCCCGGAGGTAAGGGCAGTGATGATATCTATGGCTTTACACAGACACGGGCACTGGAATTGGACTGTACCCAGCAACTCAGAGTACGGGTGATGGATGCAGCTACACAAGAAGTGATCACAACGGCTCTTGTGGACTTATACAGCAGTACATATAAGGAATATGGCAGCGGTAAAGCATCTCAAAACGGAGTGTACACCTTCACACATGAATTTGAATGCGGCATGTCATATCGTATAAAAGCGGCAGCTAAAGGGTATGTCACCAAAGAAGATTTGGTGGTATTACCACAAACTTCATCTGAGACGGTACACACCATTGCCTTGTCAAAAGAGAAAGTAAAGGTAGAAAAAGGAGATGATTTATTTAAAATCTTCAAATTAAACCCGATTTATTTTGATTTGAATAAACACGATATCCGTTCGGATGCAGCCATAGAACTTGCCAAGATTGTGGAAGTAATGAAAGAATATCCTCAGATGAAGATTGATGTACGTTCGCATACCGACAGCAGAGGTTCTGACAGTTACAACATGCAACTCTCACAACGCAGAGCACAGTCTACAGCAAACTGGATTGTATCTCAGGGCATCAGCAGAAACCGTATTACCTACAAAGGATATGGAGAAACGCAACTGATCAATTCCTGTGTAAACGGTGCCAAATGTACAGATGCTGAGCATGAAGAAAACAGAAGAAGTGAATTTATTGTTGTTGAGCTATAATTTCACTTTTTATGAGTGGCTCACATCCTTTTAAAAAAATACTTTCAGACAAAAATTTGCCAAAGGATTTGAAAACAAAATTGCTCAAAAGTATTGAAAAGCTAAAAAAGGATGCAAAACGGAAAAAGTAACACTTTAATAAAAAGAGATGGATTAAAAAAGTCCATCTCTTTATTTTTTTTATGCATTTAAAGAAGTAATTTTAGAAGTCTAAAAAATAAAAAAATGAACAAAAGAATTTTAATGCTTGTAGGTGATTTTGTGGAAGATTATGAAGTGATGGTTCCTTTTCAGGCAATGTTATCAATTGGTTTGGAAGTAGATGCTGTATGTCCGGGGAAAAAGAAAGGAGAAATAATTGCAACTGCCATTCATGATTTTGTAGGTTATCAGACCTATGCAGAACTCAGAGGACATAACTTTCAAATAAACAAAACTTTTGATGAAGTAAATCCGGAAGATTATGCTGGTTTATATGTCTGCGGAGGAAGGGCTCCTGAATACATTCGCCTGAACAATAAAGTATTGGAATTTACCCGGCATTTTTTTGAAACCAATAAACCTGTAGCAGCTATTTGTCATGGTATTCAGATTCTTACAGCAGCTGAAGTCGTTCAGGGAAGAACATTGACAGCTTATCCGGCTGTGGCACCGGAAATTAAACTTGCTGGTGGTACATATAAAGAAATCAATGCAGATGAAGCCTTCACAGATGGAAATCTTACAACATCTCCGGCATGGCCGGGTCATCCTGCCATTCTCAGAGAATTCTATAAATTGTTAGGAATAATCATTTCATAAAAAATCATGGAATACAACCTCTATCTGATGGATTGAGGTTTTTTTTATTTACAACATAATCGTATTTTAGCCTTAAATTTCTAAAAATGATTTCAAAAGAACAATTCGATACAGAACTGGAATTAATAATAAAAAATGCCATACGGGAAGATGTAGGGGAAGGAGATCATAGCTCATTGGCTTGTATTCCTGCTGATGCTATAGGAAAAGCAAAATTATTGGTAAAGGATGAAGGGATTTTGGCAGGAGTAGATTTTGCTAAAATGGTTTTTCAATATGTTGATCCGGAACTGACAATAGAAGTTTTAATGAAAGACGGTGAGCCGATACAATACGGAGATGTGGTCTTTTATGTAGAAGGTAAGTCGCAATCTATACTAAAAGCAGAACGGGTAGTGCTGAATGCTATGCAGCGAATGAGTGCCATTGCTACAAAAACCCATTATTACACAAAGTTGTTGGAAGGTACCAAAGCTAAAATATTAGATACGCGTAAAACAACTCCGGGAATCAGAGCTATTGAAAAATGGGCTGTAAAAATCGGAGGGGGAGAAAACCATCGTTTTGCATTGTATGATATGATCATGTTGAAAGATAATCATATTGATTTTGCAGGCGGTATTACACAGGCAATTAATAAGACCAAGCAATATCTAAAAGAGAAAAATAAAGATTTAAAAATTGTAGTTGAAGCAAGAAATTTAAAAGAAATTGAAGAAATTCTCAGCAATGACGGAGTCTATCAGATTTTAATAGATAATTTTAATTATGAAGACACCAAAAAAGCTGTACAGCTCATTAATGGTAAGTGTTTAGCCGAATCATCCGGAAATATTAACGAGAAAACAATTGCTCAATATGCACAATGTGGTGTAGATTTCATTTCATCAGGAGCATTGACGCATTCTGTATACAATTTAGATTTAAGTTTAAAAGCCGTTATATAATTTGTCTGAAAGCAAAGAAAATAAATTAGCAAAAATTCCAATAATAAACAAATTGGTTGCTTTTTCTAAAACCATAAAACTACCGGGTTTGGAAGGATTGAGTCTGTATGATTTGTTAGAACTCTATATCTATGGCATAGTTGAAGGGGCATTTTCATACAGAGCAGGATCCATTGCGTTTAGTTTTTTTATGGCTCTTTTTCCCTTTGCCTTGTTTATTCTGAATCTCATTCCGTATATACCTCTTGAAAACTTTCAGCAGGATTTTTTGACGTTTGTTGAAGAAAGTGTACCTCCTAATACATATGGAGCTATTGAACTTATACTGCTTGATATCATGAACAACAGTTATAAGAGTTTACTTTCTACCGGGGTTATCATGTCTATGATTTTGATGTCCAACGGCGTTAATGCTATTATTGGAGGTTTTACCTCTTCGTATCATATTACTATTTCACGCAATTTTTTCAGGCAGTATTTTGTAGCACTTGTTTTGTCTGTATTGCTATCTATTTTATTATTGTTGGCTGTGGCTGTCTTTTTATCGGTAGAAATTTTTATGCATGTTTCTGATTATCCTTTATTAGCCATCATCGGACGAAATATTTTTATGGTAATCATGATATTGGTTATTGTTTCTATTCTTTTCAAATTCGGAGCCAAAGAAACCAAAAAAATGGCTTTTATCTCGTATGGGTCTGTTTTTACGACTTTACTGATAGCACTAACCTCTTATGGATTCGGTATTTATGTTGTAAGATTTGCCAAATATAATGAGCTATATGGCTCAATTGGTACATTACTTGTTATCATGATCTATATATGGATTAATTGCATGATTCTGTTGTTAGGTTTTGAATTAAATGCAACCATTTATCAATTAAAAAGAAAAAAAACGTATATTAGTGATAAATAAATTAAGTTGTATGAAAAAAATTGCAGTTTTATTATTAGTCTTTTGTGCAACGCTTACAGCTTCAGCACAAAGTGTTACAGGAAAATGGAAAACTATTGATGATGAAACGGGAAAACCAAAATCGATAGTAGAAATTACTGAAAAAGATGGTAAAATTTATGGAAAAATCATTGAAATCCTTTCTGATAAAAAAGATGCCAAATGTGAGAAATGTCCTGGTTCTGACAAAGGAAAGCCGATAAAAGGACTTACAATTATTAAAGGTCTAAAAAAAGATGGTAATGAATGGTCATCAGGTAAAATTCTGGACCCGGTTTCAGGTAAAGAATATAAATGTGTAATCAAGCTCAACGGCTCTTCTAAATTAGATGTACGCGGATATTTAGGAATTCAGGCTTTAGGCAGAACACAAACGTGGGTGAGAATGTAATTCATTCCTGATCCTATACCAATTTATAGAATAACATCTCATTTATTTTGAGATGTTTTTTTATGATTAAACAGTATCTTTGTTATATGAAGTTTTTTATTGATGTAATTGTTCCGCTGGCAGTTTCCAATACTTTTACTTATGAAGTATCGGAAGCGGAATTTCAATTCATTCAGGTCGGTTTTCGGGTAGCCGTACCCTTTGGTAAAAATAAAATCTATACGGCGCTTACAGTCAAAAAACATCATGAAGCTCCAGCTTTATACCGCGCAAAGGAAATACATGAAATTATTGATATAACTCCGATTGTAACTTTAAGCCAGATAGAACACTGGCAGTGGATTGCCGATTATTATATGTGTCATCTCGGAGAAGTATACCGCGCAGCTTTTCCTTCCATCCTTCTTTTGGAAAGTGAAACACTTATCGTGTATAATCAGAATGCTACAATCCGCATTGAAAGTCTTTCGGATGAAGAATATTTACTCTATGAAGCATTTCAGAAACAAGCCGTTTTAAAAATAGATGAGATTGTCGGGATTCTAAATAAAAAAACCGTTTTTCCTGTTATTCAAAAATTGCTGGACAAACAGATCATCTCCTTAAATGAAGAAATCAAAGAAAGCTATAAACCTAAACTGACAAAATACATACGACTGCAGTCAAAATATGACGCTCCAGAAAAACTGAAATACATTATGGAAATGTTGTCCCGCTCTGAAAAGCAGCGGATGCTGGTATTGAGTTATTTTCAGTTAAAGGCCTTGGAAAATAAACCGGTTTCACTAAAAAAACTTTTAGAAAAAGCACAAGTGTCATCCGCTGTTCTAAAGAGCCTGACAGATAAAAATATCTTTGAAAGCTATACGCTGGCAGAAGATAGAGTGCGGTTTGAAGATGCGGTTGTTAAAGACATTCACTTAAATGAAGCACAGCAAGAATCTTTTAACGCCATTAAAGAGTCCTTTTCATCATTTGATGTGTCTCTTTTGCAAGGTGTTACTGCATCAGGAAAAACGGAGATATATATAAGGCTTATAGAAGAATATATAAAAAAAGAACAGCAGGTTTTATATTTGCTTCCGGAAATAGCACTTACCACTCAATTGGTACAAAGACTGGTTGCTTACTTTGGAAATCAGGTTGCGGTATATCATTCAAAATATTCACAAAATGAAAGGGTAGAGGTATGGCAACAGGTATTACAGCAATCGCCTAAAGCCAAAGTGATTATCGGGGCAAGGTCAGCAGTTTTTCTTCCCTTTTCAGATCTGAAATTTATAGTGATAGACGAGGAACATGAAGCTACCTATAAGCAACAGGATCCGGCTCCGAGGTATCATGCGCGGGATGCAGCCATTGTACTGGCTAAAATTCATGGAGCTAAAGTCTTGTTGGGTTCAGCAACACCAAGTCTGGAGAGTTATTATAATGCCTATCAGAATAAGTATGGTTTAATAAAGCTGACCAAGAGATATGGAAATGTAGTATTACCGGAAATTCTTTTAGTCGATCTAAAAGAAAAGTACAAGCGCAAAGAGATTAACGGACATTTTAGCAATATACTACTTGATGAAATGAATGAAGTATTAGCTAATGGAGAGCAGGTAATATTGTTTCAGAACCGCCGTGGTTTTTCACCGGTATTAGAATGCCTTACCTGTGGTAATGTACCACAATGTCCTTCTTGTGATGTAAGTCTGACGTATTATAAATTTAAAGATCAGCTCAAATGTCACTATTGTGGTTATACTATTGCTAAGCCAACGCATTGTCATGCATGTCATAGTATTGATATTACTACAAAAGGTTTTGGAACAGAGCAGATAGAGATAGAGTTAAGAACTTTATTTCCGGATAAAAATATTGCGCGTATGGATCAGGATACCATGCGGGGGAAATTTGCTTTTGAAAAAATACTTGATGCCTTAAAAAATCAGGAAATAGATATTTTAGTCGGAACTCAGATGCTTGCTAAAGGACTGCATTTTGACAAAGTCACACTGGTAGGTATTTTAAATGCTGACAATGCTTTGTACCATCCTGATTTCAGGGCTCATGAAAAAGCATTTCAGATGATGGTACAGGTTGCGGGCCGTGCCGGCAGAAAGGATACCAAAGGAAAAGTAGTCATACAGACCTATAATCCGTATCATAACACCATACAACAGGTAACTGCAAATGACTATCAGTCCATGTTTAAAGAGCAAATGTATGACAGGCTTAATTTTAAATATCCGCCTTTCTACAGGATTATAAGACTGCAACTTAAGCATGTTGATTATCAGAAATTAAAAGAAGGATCTTTCTGGCTGTATGATGTGTTGATAAAAGAGCTCAATGTCCCGGTTTTAGGGCCTGAGGAGCCAGCAATCAGCAGAATCAGGAATCAGTACATACGTACGATTTTGATTAAAATACCGATTAACATCCCTTTAGCAGCCACAAAGAAACAGCTGCAAAAAATGTTAAAAAGTTTTGAAGCCATTGCGATCTACCGTGCAATAAAGGTTACCATTAATGTGGATTATTATTAAGTTGTTTTTATTATATCGTTTTAATATAATCTGAAAAATATCTTTTTGGATTCACCCAAGATGAAAGATAGATGACAAAATTAGGAAACATCCATATTTAGTAATATTAAAAAAGAGAGTTCAAAATTTTGTATATATAATATAAAGTCTTATTTTTGCACCCAATTTTATAACAATAAAAATTTATTTAGTATGAATCATTATGAAACTGTTTTCATCTTGAATCCCGTTTTATCTGAAACTCAGATAAAGGAAACAGTAGTGAAATTCGAGGAATTTCTTACTTCTAGAGGGGCTCAAATGATATCGAAAGAAGATTGGGGCTTAAAAAAATTAGCTTACGAAATTCAAAACAAAAAAAGTGGTTTTTATCACTTATTTGAGTACACAGTACCTGGAGATGTTATTATTGGTCTTGAGACAGAATTCCGTCGTGACGAAAGAGTTATGCGTTTCTTGACAGTATCTTTAGACAAACATGCTGTATCTTGGGCAGAAAGAAGAAGAGAGAAATTAAAAACTAAAAAAGCTTAATTGTCATGGCAAATATTGAGCAATCTGCAAAAGGAAAAAAAGACGGAGATATCAGATATCTAACGCCTTTAAACATAGAAACTAACAAGACTAAAAAATATTGTCGTTTCAAAAAATCCGGAATCAAATACATCGATTATAAAGATCCGGACTTCTTATTAAAATTCGTAAATGAGCAAGGTAAAATTTTACCTCGCCGTTTAACAGGAACTTCTTTGAAATTCCAAAGAAAAGTTTCTGTAGCTGTTAAAAGAGCTCGTCATTTAGCGTTAATGCCATATGTGGCTGATTTATTAAAATAAAAAGGAGCAGAAACTATGGAACTTATTTTAAAACAAGACGTACAAAAATTAGGATTTAAAGATGATGTCGTTACTGTAAAACCAGGATACGGACGTAACTTTTTAATTCCTCAGGGGATTGCTGTTTTAGCAACACCTTCTGCTAAAAAAGTTTTAGCTGAAAACTTGAGACAAAGAGCTCATAAAGAAGCTAAATTAATCGCTGATGCAAATGTAACTGCTGAAGCATTAAAAGCTTTAGATATCAAAATCGCTGTAAAAGCAGGTGGAGAAAAATTATTTGGTTCTGTTACCAATGCCGATATTGCTGCTGCATTAGAAGCAAACGGACAAGCTATTGATAAAAAATTCATCACTTCAGGTACTATCAAACGTGTAGGTAAATATACTGCTAACGTTCGTTTACACCGTGAAGTATATGTTGAGTTACCGTACGAAGTTGTTGCAGCTGAGTAATTAATTCAACAAGCAAATAAATTAAAAGTCCTTTCAACTGAAAGGACTTTTTTATTTTCTATTCTTTTCTAAATGTAGTAAATTCGCTTTAAACATTATTTTAATGAAGTATTCAAGACTAACAAAAGAACAATTTGAAGAGTTGCATGTAGAGTTCACCAACTTTTTGGCTTCTCAGCAAATTGATAAAGCGGAATGGGATGTTTTAAAAACTCAGAAACCTGAATTAGCAGAACAGGAATTAGACATTTTTTCTGATTTGGTATGGGAAGGTGTTTTACAGACCGCTAAATATCTGGAACATTTTTCTAAAAGCCATATTTTCCTCTTCCAGTTTGATGATAACAACATAGATACTATTGTCATAAAGGCATTGGATAATACAGTTGATTTCTTAAATAAAGATGGCTTACAGTGGCTTTCTGACCATATTTTTACCGATCAGGTAGAAATTAAACGAGGTAATAAAAAATTTGGCGCAGACCGAAATGCAGAATTATTTGAAATTATTGAGCAGGGAGGAATTTTAAGCCAGGGAGAATTGTATAATCAGATAAACGAAATTTTAAATCAATAATAAGTTTGTATGGATGTTTTACAGCAGATAACCGATCTGAGAAAGGAGCTAAACGAGCATAATTATAATTACTATGTTTTGGATAATCCTACCATCAGCGATTTAGAGTTTGATAAAAAACTGAAACAATTACAAGATCTGGAAGTAAAACATCCTGAATATTTTGATGAAGATTCGCCTACTCAAAGGGTGGGAGGAGCTGTTACGAAGAATTTTGAAACAGTAGTTCATCAAAACAGAATGTATTCTCTGGAAAATTCTTATTCCAAACAAGACGTTCTGGACTGGGAGCAGCGCTTACAGCGGGTATTGGGCAATGTACCATTGCAGTATACCTGTGAGCTGAAGTATGATGGTGCTTCTATCAGTATAACCTATGAAAGGGGAAAACTGGTCAGAGCGGTAACCCGTGGTGATGGTTTTCAGGGAGATGATGTCACGGCTAATATCAAGACCATTAAATCAGTACCGGTTCGTTTAAAAGGAAATTACCCGGAAAAATTTGAGATCAGGGGAGAAATTATACTGCCTTTTTCAGGTTTTGAAAAAATGAATCAGGAGCTTATAGAAATAGGAGAAACGCCCTATTCTAATCCTCGTAATACTGCTTCAGGAAGTCTAAAGCTGCAAGACAGTAGTCTCGTAGCTAAACGTCCATTAGTCTGTTTATTATACAATATTGTAGGCGCTAATGATATTTTGAAAAATCAGTTCAATGCTTTACAAAAAGCCCGCGAATTTGGATTTAAAGTTCCTGAGCAATCTATATTGGCTACTTCTATGGAAGAAGTATTTGCATTTATTGATTTTTGGGATACGGAACGATTTACACTTCCTTATGAGACAGATGGCGTTGTTATCAAGGTAAATGATTTTTATCAGCAGGAAGAATTGGGTTATACAGCAAAAAATCCGCGTTGGGCAATTGCCTATAAATTTAAAACCGAACAGGCAGAAACAAAACTCCTCGATATTACGTATCAGGTTGGACGTACGGGAGCCATTACTCCAGTAGCAAATTTAGAGCCGGTTCAACTCGCAGGAACAATTGTAAAAAGAGCTTCCTTACACAATGCAGACCAAATTCAAAAACTGGATATAAGAGTAGGAGATCAGGTATATGTAGAAAAAGGAGGAGAAATCATTCCTAAAATAGTAGGTGTTGATCTCTCACAGCGGTCTTCGTCGTCTGAACCTACGCACTATATAGAAAATTGCCCTGAATGTGGAACTGCGTTAGTTCGAAAAGAAGGGGAAGCACAACATTACTGTCCTAATTTTTATGGCTGTCCACCACAGATTATTGGAAGAGTGCAGCACTATATAAGCCGTAAAGCAATGGATATTGATGGGCTGGGAGGTGAGACGGTTGCTTTATTATACAACAACGGTCTACTTCAGAATTATGCTGATCTGTATGAATTGAAAAAAGAACAGATTGTTCCTTTGGAACGTATGGCTGAAAAATCGGCCACTAATCTCATAAAAGGAATTGAAGCTTCTAAAAATATTCCTTTTGAAAGAGTATTGTATGCTTTAGGAATTCGTTTTGTAGGAGAAACAGTGGCAAAAAAACTGGCCGCTCATTATAAATCCATTGAAAATTTACAATTAGCCACTTACGAAGAGTTAGTTATGGTAGATGAGATTGGAGGCAAAATAGCGGAGAGTTTAAGGCTGTTTTTTCAAAATGAAGAGAATCAACGCATAATTGAACGATTGAAAAATTATGGCATACAATTAGCAAGTATAGAAAAAGAGCGTACGCAGGTGTCAAACCGGTTTGAGGGACAGACTTTTGTTATTTCAGGCGTTTTTTCTCATTTTACAAGAGATGGTTTAAAGCAGACTATTGAAGATCACGGAGGTAAAATAGCAAGCTCTATTTCTTCAAAAACGCATGTAGTAGTGGCTGGAGAAAATATGGGACCGGCAAAACTGGAAAAAGCTACAAAACTTGGAATTAAAATCTGGACTGAAGCGGACTTTATCAAACAGCTTGAAAATAATGAAGGATAATAAAAAATAGGGAGGCAATTGCCTCCCTGTTTTTATTTACCTGAATGAATATTAAAAGCAATAGCTGTTTTCCTGAATTACTTTTTCTGCAATAGTTTCTCTCAGAGTGACTACGTTTGGCATATTGTCATATTTCGTGAAACGTCGTAATCCCATAAGCATCATGCGTTGCTCATCTCCTTCAGCAAAAGAAGCAATGCCTTCTTTTCCTTTTTGAGAAATGATATCTACTGCGTGGTATAAATACAGACGTGCCATTGCAATCTGAACTTTTGCAGCCTCTTCTCCGATAGATTTAGCTAATTTTTCAGTTCTTAGGATACCGGATTCTGCCATGTATATTTCAATAAGCATGTCAGATGCAGCCATTAACAGCTGTTGATGCTGGTCTAATTCGGTTCCGTATTTTTGTACGGCAGAACCAGCCACCATTAAAAACGCTTTTTTCAGTTTTGCAATAAGCGCTTTTTCCTCTGCAAATAATTCTGAATAATCTGGTGTTTCAAAATCAGGAATACCCATTAATTCATTGGCAACTGCCATAGCAGGGCCTAATAAATCTACATGCCCTTTCATTGCCTTTTTTACCAGCATACCTACAGAAAGCATACGATTGATCTCGTTGGTTCCTTCATAAATTCTTGAAATTCGCGCATCCCGCCATGCAGATTCCATAGGAGTGTCTTCAGAAAATCCCATACCTCCGAAAATCTGGATTCCTTCATCACTACAAGCCTGTACATCTTCAGAAACGGCTACCTTAAGTATGGAACATTCGATAGCAAATTCTTCTACTCCTTTCAATTCGGCATCCTGATGTGAGTTTCCATCAGCCAATCGGGCATTTATTCTCTTTTCAATATCTCCCGCTGCGCGATAAGAAGCTGATTCTCCGATATAGGCATTGGTAGCCATTTCTGCCAGTTTGGAACGGATGGCTCCAAAGTTTGCAATTGGTGTTTTGAACTGAATACGTTCATTGGCATACTTGACCGAATTGGTGATGAGTCTTCGTTGCGAGTCTAAACACGCAGCAGCCAGTTTAATCCGTCCTACATTTAACGCATTCATGGCAATTTTAAACCCCTCTCCACGTCCGGCAAGCATATTCTCTACAGGTACTACAGTGTCGTTGAAAAACACCTGTCTTGTAGAACTCGCACGTATACCGAGTTTATGTTCTTCTTCTCCAAGAGTAATACCGTTCGGGTTGTTATGGTCATATTCCACAATAAATCCGGTAATATTTTTATCATCTTCGATACGTGCAAATACAATCATAAGATTACAGAAGCCAGCATTGGAAATCCACATTTTCTGTCCGTTGATTTTATATGCCTTTCCATCAGCGGTCAGTTCTGCTTTAGTTTTACCGGAATTGGCATCAGAACCCGCTCCTGGTTCTGTAAGGCAATAAGCTCCGAACCACTCACCTGAAGCGAGTTTAGGAACATATTTTTGCTTTTGCTCTTCATTTCCATACAGGGTGATAGGCATAGTACCAATTCCTGTATGTGCTCCAAAAGCAGTGGAAAATGAACCCGTTGCTCCCGAGATATAATCGCAGGTAAGCATAGTTGAAACAAAGCCCATTCCAAGTCCACCATAAGCTTCCGGCACCGCTACGCCAAGAAAACCAAGCTCTCCGGCCTTGCGCATCACTTCTTCTGTCAGAGCATAATCTTTTTTCTCAAAACGTTCTTTATTCGGCCATATTTCACGGTCTACAAATTCTTTTACAGAATCACGCATCATTTTTTGTTCTTCCGAGAAATCTTCCGGTGTAAAAATATTTTCAGCTAAAGTTTCTTTTACTAAAAATTGACCTCCTCTTGTTATATTTTCCATATTATGCAGTTTGTTTAGGTTGTTAAAACAGAAACTTTATAATAAGCTTTTATTGTTTTAAAGTCCTGTTTTAACGTTTGTTGGTTAAAAAGCAATTTTACTACTCTGTTTTTTATTTGTTTGTTGTTTTCTGTATTGTAATAGAATATCAACTTTTTATAAAAGTTCAAATATTCCCGCGCTGCCCTGACCGGTTCCTACACACATCGTTACCATACCGTATTTATTGTTACGTCGTTTCATTTCATCTAACAACTGAACCGTAAGTTTGGCGCCTGTACAGCCCAATGGATGTCCTAATGCAATAGCACCGCCATTGACATTAATAATTTCAGGATTCAGTTTTAGCTCACGGATAACCGCTAATGATTGTGATGAAAAGGCCTCGTTCAATTCAATCAGTTCAATATCGTTTTGTCCTAATCCGGCCTGCGCTAATGCTTTTGGAATTGCTTTAACGGGACCTATTCCCATAATTCTTGGCTCAACACCTGCTGATGCAAAGGTTACAAGACGTGCTATTGGCTCAAGATTGAGCTCTTTTACCATTTCTTCTGACATAACCAATACAAAGGCAGCACCGTCTGACATCTGAGATGAATTACCGGCTGTTACCGAACCATCGGCAGCAAATACCGGTTTTAAACGTGCCAGTGCTTCTAAACTGGTTTCGGCTCTTGGTCCTTCATCTTTTGTAACGGTATATTGCTTTGTTTCTTTTTTTCCGTTTTCATTTACAAAAGTTTGTTCTACAGTTATTGGAACTATCTGTTGGTCAAATTTACCTTCAGCCTGAGCTTTCAAAGCCTTTTTATGCGAGTTAAATGCAAATTCATCCTGATCTTCACGAGAAACGTTAAATTGTTTTGCTACTGCTTCTGCTGTTAATCCCATTCCCCAGTAATAATCTTCGTGACCGGCAGCTGCAATTTTATAATCAGGTGTAGGCTTATAACCACCCATAGGTATGAAACTCATACTTTCTGCACCTCCGGCAATAATACATTGCGCCATTCCCGATTGTATTTTAGCCGTGGCCATACCAATTGTTTCAAGACCGGAAGCACAATATCTGTTGACGGTAACTCCTGGAACATCTGTGATTTTTAATCCCATCAGCGAAATTAAGCGGCCCATATTCAAGCCCTGTTCGGCTTCCGGCATTGCATTTCCTACCATGACATCATCAATACGGGTTTTGTCTAACTGAGGAATTTCTTTCATGAGAAACTCAATTGTTTCCGCAGCTAATTCGTCCGGTCTTTTGAAGCGAAAAACGCCTTTTGGGGCTTTTCCAACCGCTGTTCTGTATCCTTTTACTATATAGGCTGTTTTCATTGTTCTCTTTAATTTTAAATTATAAATTTTGAAGAGCAGATAGTAGAGCTGCTTTCAATCTTTAAAAAAAGTTAGTTTCTTAGTGGTTTTCCTTTTGTCAGCATAAACTGAATACGCTCCAGCGTTTTCTTTTCTGCACACAGAGAAAGAAAAGCTTCTCTTTCCAGATCCAGTAAATATTGCTCGGTTACAAAAGTCGGTTCTGAAAGATCACCACCAGCCATCACATAAGCAAGCTTATTGGCAATTTTCCGATCGTGTTCAGAAATATATTTTCCAGCCTGCATACTGTCGGTTCCCACCAAGAACATTCCCAATGCCTGTTTACCTAAAACCTTTACATCTTTCCGTTTCGAGGGTTGTGTATATCCGGCTTCAGCGAGTAATAACGCCTGTTTTTTTGCTTCTGCAATCTGTCTGTCTTTATTGACAACTACAATATCTTTTCCGGGTTGTAAAATACCCAGATCATAAGCTTCATACGCAGAAGTCGATACTTTTGCCATTCCCACTGTTAAAAAATATTCCTGTAAAACATTGAGTTCTACATCGTTTTTTCTAAAAGTATCAGAAGCTCTCAAAGCCATCTCTTTAGAGCCACCGCCTCCAGGAATTACACCAACACCAAACTCTACTAAACCTATGTAGGTTTCTGCAGCAGCTACTACTTTATCGGCATGCATACTCATTTCGCATCCGCCGCCTAAAGTCATTCCGTGCGGAGCTACTACAACAGGAATTCCTGAATATCGGACACGCATCATGGTGTCCTGAAATTGTTTTATGGCAAAATTGAGTTCATCATATTCCTGCTCAACTGCCATCATAAAAATCATAGCAAGATTGGCTCCTACAGAGAAATTAGCGGCCTGATTTCCTATGACAAGTCCCTGAAAATCTTTTTCAGCAAGTTCAATCCCTTTATTGATACCTTGTAGCACACCACTGCCTATGGTATTCATTTTGGAATGAAATTCTAAATTAACAATTCCATCTCCGAGATCAATGAGAGTGGCATCTGAATTTCCCCATACTTTCTTACTTTCCCGAATATTATTTAAGATAATAAATGCGTCCTGACCCGGAATTTTTTTATAAGATTTTGAAGGAATGTCATAATAATAAGTAGCTCCGTCTTTTACAGTATAAAAAGAATTCTTTCCGGAAGAAAGCATTTCCTGTACCCAGTCCGCAGGTTGTTGTCCCGCTTCTTTTATCAATTCGAGAGCATTTTCGATTCCAATGGCATCCCATATTTCAAAAGGACCATTTTCCCATCCGAAACCAGCTTTCATTGCATCGTCTATTTTATAGAGATCATCAGTTATTTCAGGGATACGGTTGGAAACATAGGCAAACAGATCTGCAAAAGATTTTCTGTAAAATTCTCCGGCTTTATCTTTCCCCTTTATCAGTACTTTAAAGCGGTCAATAGGTTTTTCGATAGTTTTAGTCAGTTCTAGAGTACTGAAAGAGGTTTTTTTCTGAGCACGGTATTCGAGCGTGTCTAAATCTAATGCTAAAATATCTTTATCAACCTTTTTATAAAAGCCTTGTTTAGTTTTGCTTCCCAGCCACTTATTATCCATCATTTTATTGATGAAATCAGGAAGTTTAAAAAGATCATGAGCTTCGTCTTCCGGACAGTTTTCGTACAGTCCGTTTGCAACATGTACCAGCGTATCAAGCCCTACAACATCTACAGTACGGAATGTGGCTGACTTTGGACGACCAATAACCGGACCAGTTAGTTTATCTACTTCTTCAATAGTAAGTCCCATTTCTTTAACCAAGTGGAATAAACTCATAATACCAAAGATTCCGATACGGTTTCCAATAAAAGCAGGAGTATCTTTTGCAACAACCGAAGTTTTGCCTAAAAATTTTGATCCATATTCATTTAAAAACGAAAGTACTTCAGGAGACGTCTTAGGTCCCGGGATAATTTCAAACAATTTTAAATACCGTACAGGGTTAAAAAAGTGAGTACCACAAAAATGTTTTTGGAAATCTTCACTGCGTCCTTCACTCATGAAATGGATAGGAATTCCGGATGTATTTGACGTAATGAGAGTTCCGGGCTTTCTGAATTTTTCAATCTGTTCATACACGGCTTTTTTGATATCGAGACGCTCAACGACTACTTCAATAATCCAATCAACATCCTTTATTTTTTCCAGATCATCTGTTGTATTCCCTGTCGTAATTCTATTGGCAAACTTTTGATGATATATGGGAGAAGGACTTGATTTTAAGGCTGCTGTAAGGTTATCGTTAACCAATCTGTTGCGAACAGATTTATTCTCGATTGTCAATCCCTTTTTTTGTTCCGCCTCATTGGGTTCTTTCGGGATAATATCGAGAAGTAAAACTTCAACCCCTATGTTGGCGAAGTGGCTTGCAATACCGGATCCCATAATTCCGGAACCGATGACGGCTACTTTTTTGATAATTCTTTTCATATTCTATAGGTTGTTTAATCTTTTTTAAATATTTTCTTTTCACTAATGAGTTCCTGAATGATGTCTGAAACTTCAATGAAATTTTTTAATTGCTCTTCTGTGATATGTTGCAGAACAGAATTATTAAATTTAAGAACCGTCTCTTTTGATAATTCTCTCTTCTCTTTTCCTAATTTTGTAAGATAAATATTTACCCCTCTTCCGTCTTTAGGATTTTTCCTTCGTTCAATCAGACCTTTTTCTTCCATCGAACGCAAAGTTCTTGTCAGACTTGTGGGTTCCATTCCCATGTTAGGCCCTAAAGCTGTTGATGGCGTGCCTTTTTGTTTATCGATGCTTAAAAGAGCATATCCCAACGCCATGGTGGCACCATACTTTGAAGCCTCTTCATTATACATTCTTGAAACTGCCTGCCAGGTAGATTTCAGGATATAATCAATGGTTTTATCTTTCATAAACTTTTATTGATGTATCTCAAAGATAAAAAAAAATTAGTATGCATGCATAATAATTGATTGTTAAATTTATTCTTTTCTTATTACTATCTAATTTACAAATAAAAAAAGACTTTTTGTAATGAAATGATTTTTAATGTATTATAAAATAATTATAAGAAGATTACCACTATATTAAAAGTTTGGCAAAGCTTTTGAAATGCCGAAAGTATATAAATGATAAAAAATAAAAAATTATGAAAAACTGTATTTTAACTATGACATTGCTATTAAGTATAACTGTAGGTTTTGCTCAGGATGGCGTTAATAATAATCGTGAAGGGATCACAATTTCCGGAAACCTGAGTGCTTCTGAACCGGGTATGTTGGGAGTAAGTATGGAATGGGAAAATGCATTTATGAATCACAAAAGAAATGGTTCTTCTTTGATTAATATATCGGCTACAGGATTGAAATATAAAGACGGTCCGATCAATGTTGACGGTACTGGTTTTGCCATTGAACTGGGAAGACGGACTTATTTTAAAAAAGGTACTTATTCCGGATTCTACAGTCAGTCATTTCTGACCTATTCCAGTACAAGTTTCAATGAGAATACTCCTATAGGGAAATTTGACGGAAAGTATAGTTACTGGAGTTTAATAAACGGAGATTTAGGATATAAGATAAACATCGGTAAAAGTTTTAGTATAGATCCTTCAATAGGTTTTAACTGGAAATGGGAGGTAAAAGGTAAAGGCGATGTAGATAACAAACAGTTTGATAATTTTGTCTTCAGGGCAGGTATTAAAGCCGGATACAGATTTTAAGATAATCAAAAGGTTGTTCATCACTGAACAACCTTTTTTTATTTTTTATAGATTTTGTCGTATAGTTTCTGATATTTAGCAAGTATTACTTTGCGTTTCAATTTCAGAGTCGGTGTAAGTTCTGTACCTTCAATAGACCATATTTCAGGTGTGAGTTCAAATTTTTTGATTTGTTCCCAATTTCCAAACTTTTTATTGATTTCATTGACTTCTTCCTGAATACGTTCGATTACGAGATTGTTTTTTACAACTTCATCATAGGAGAATCCAAGATTAACACCTTTTCTGTTGGCCCATTCTTTAAGGAATTCAAAATTAGGCTGTATGAGTGCTGCGGGCATTCTTTCTCCTTCTCCAATTACCATAATCTGCTCAATAAAACGAGATTGCTTCATGGCATTTTCTATGATTTGCGGAGCAACATATTTACCTCCTGATGTTTTAAACATTTCCTTTTTGCGATCGGTTATCTTTAAAAAGCCCTGTGTATCAATTTCTCCAATATCACCGGTATGAAAATATCCGTCTATATAGGCCTCAGCTGTTTTTTCTTGTTCTTTATAATATCCTTGTGCAATACTCGGACCTTTGCATAAAATTTCACCGTCATCGGCTATTTTTACTTCTATATTATGCAATATTTTTCCAACAGTTCCAATCTTCCAGCCGTGATTTCTCTGATCATTTACTGCAATAACCGGTGATGTTTCGGTAAGTCCGTAACCTTCCATAACGGGAATTCCTGCTGCACCAAATACTCTTGCCAGGCGTGGTTGAAGAGGGGCAGACCCCGATACTAAAAGCTTGAGATTACCGCCGAGTGCAGCGTGCCATTTGCTGAATATTAATTTTCTGGCTATTTTTAGTTTAAATTCATACCAACCGCCATTGGCACCATAAGGCTCAAATTTATGCCCCAATTTAAGTGCCCAAAAGAAAAGTGTTTTCTTAATGCCGGATAATTCGGTTCCTTTATGATAAATTTTGTCATATACTTTTTCTAACACTCTTGGTACGACCGTCATTACATCCGGTTTTACTTCCTGTAAATTGTCACTTATTTTTTCAATTGACTCTGCAAAGTGTATAGAAACACCTAAATACTGATAGAGGTATAGAATCATTCGTTCAAAAATATGGCAACATGGTAAAAAACTCAGACTGATATATTTGCCTTTCTCAAAAGGTACTCTGGGTTCACTTCCTAAAATATTGGATACAATGTTTTCATGGGTGAGTAAAACTCCTTTAGGTCTTCCGGTAGTTCCTGAAGTGTAGATGATAGAAGCCAGTTCTTTAGGATCTATGTAATATTTAATTTGTTCTATTTCCTGTTGGTTTCTTGCTTCGTATCCGGCCTCAAGTATTTTTTTCCAGTTAGCGCAACCCGGAATTTCATCAAATGAAAAAATACCGCGCAATTTTGGAATATTAAATTTAATGCTATCCAGTTTTGCTAATATTTCTTTATCAGAAACAAATACATAAGTACTTTCAGAATGTTTAATGATGTATTCGTAATCTTCAGCTGAAATAGTCGGATATATGGGAACAGTTACAGCCCCGATTTGAAGAGCCCCGATATCAAGTATATGCCACTCTGTTCTGTTTGCGGAAGTGATCACAGCTATTTTATCTCCTTTTCTTATTCCCATGGCATGGAGAGCTCTGGAGACCGCATTTGCTTTATCAATGTATTCATCCGTAGAAGTAGCAACCCACTGATTACCATATTTAGTTACAAAAGACTTCTTTAGCGGATAATTTTTCTGCTGATAGTAAGGAATATCGAATAATCTTAAAATAGTACTCATAGATTTGATGTTTGTTTGATAAAGCGCATTGCAAAATAAAGATATTTTATGAAAAATAATGCTATTTTATGAAAATTGCAAGTTTATTATAAATGCTATAAGGAAAATTATTAGTTTGAAGATTATTTTTTTTTCATAAAAATTAAGTTTTTTTTTGTAAAAATCCTTTAATTCCATAAGTTTGGATTTGATATTGCAGAATAAAGGAATGAGCTGTTCAAAATTTCTCTACCAAACCTCTTGTTTTATCCGGCTATTCTCACTTTTTTGCAGTCAAATAACTTACTACTACTAAATATTACTAATTATGGCATTATTCAGAATTTCAGGAATTTGGACAGATTCCAACAAATTGATTACTCACTATGGGTTTCATACGGTAGATGTTGAAAAAAATACCGCAACCCGTTTAGAAAAAATCTCTAAAGCAGAAGCTATTTTACTTTTGGGAATAAAAGAAAACAGAGCTACGACCTGGATCTGGGATTACAATGTATCTGCTTGGATTGTAGGGGAAGAGGTTGAATTGGTCACTACCACAGAAGGAAGCTATTTGCGTTCTAATGCAGAACGAAATGAAACCAATAATTTAGCACATCTCATAGATTATGACTGGATCAGACGCTAAGTAAGACGTTGGAAAAAAGGATAGTATTTAAAACTTAAATGGAATATAATTGAACAGTAAATTTTGTACTATTGACTATTTAAAAGAAGGCTCGTTAAAGCAAAAGAGGGCATATCAGGTATTGACCGAAAATAATATTATGGAAATACTGAATGCCTATGATCCCATACTCACGGGTACCATACCCATTGCTGTTGATATTGACAGCAGTGATCTGGATATTATCTGCTGTTTTCAGCATGCAGCCTATTTTGAAGAAATACTGTATAAAAATTTTTCAAAATATAATGGATTTACAATTCGGAACAGAAAAACCGATATTGCAGAAACCGTTATTTGCTCTTTTTATACGGAGCATTTTGAAATAGAAATTTTTGGACAGACTATCCCTACAATGAAGCAGAATGCCTACCGGCATTTGCTTGTTGAGCAGCGTATTTTAGAGCAAAAAGGTGAAGCATTCAGGCAAAAGGTAATCTACTTAAAAAAGCAGGGCTATAAAACAGAGCCGGCATTTTGCTTACTTCTTGGTTTGACAGGTGATCCTTATGAGGCATTACTGAAGTATTCTTAATAAAAAAGACATTTCTGAAATTAAAAATGTAACTTGTAGAAAGACAAAAAATAATATTATATTGTTTTTACGGGTATAATAAACCCTTGTTTTAGTAGTTATATAATTGATATTTATTACTTGATTTTTCCCTAACTCATCGGGTTATAGCAAGAAATAGATGTTTTTTAAACATAATTTGTCTTTAAAGAATTTCAGCATGAAAAATAGCATTATTACAATATGTTTTTTATCCCTTCTATCCTGTAAGAGTCAGACAGAAAAAAAACTGCAGGAGGTTTATTCGTTTCCAAACGAACTGAAAGAAGTTTCGGGAATGATGTATGACAGCAATAGTAACTTACTTTTTGTACTCGAAGACAGCGGAAATAAAAATATTTTATTCGGACTGGACTCAACCGGAGAAATCAAATCTCAGGTTCTTATAAAAGAGGTTCATAATCACGATTGGGAAGCACTGACAAAAGATGAAAAAGGAGATTTTTATATTGGTGATTTTGGCAATAATAAAAATGAAAGAACGGATCTGAGTATTTATAAAATTGCAAATTCAGATCTGCAAAAAAAAGAGGCTGCTGTTCTGCAAACCACATCTTTTTTCTATCCGGAACAGAAAAAATTTCCTCCCAAGAATACGGAACTATTTTTTGATGCGGAGTCTTTTATTGTACATAAAGAGTACTTTTATGTTTTTACAAAAAACAGAAGTAAAGGATTTGACGGTACATTTTATGTATATAAAATACCTAATAAGCCCGGAAAGTTCGAAGCCAAACGCATTGCGACACTCAAAAGCTGCAATCACTACCGCCATTGTGCTATAACCGATGCTGCCTTGAGTCCTGATGGGAAAACAATTGCTTTATTGTCCAGTTCCAGAGTGTGGCTGATAAGCGATTTTGAAAATGACGTTTTTACTGAAAAAAACATACAGATGTATGATTTGAATCATACCTCACAAAAAGAATCCATAGTATTCAGAGATGAACAAACACTATGGATTTCTGATGAGGTTAAAAAGAAAGAAGGTGGAAAGCTGTATCGTATTACACTTACAGATTTAAAAGGCAAACCCTAAACCAAAAGTAATGATATCGTCTTCACTGCTTCTGAAATAATTCAGATTAAAAGTAAGGGTTTCAATAGCACTGAGCCATATTCCGGCTCCGTAGCTATTGTGCCACTTATTCGAATTTTCTACAGCCCAGACTTTACCATAATCAAATCCTGCCAGCATACCATATTTCATTGGAACAATTCCCTGACGAATGTCTCCTATATGCCAACGGATATCCGAACTGTGTACAAAAGATTGTTTACCTATAAACCGTTGCTCTCTGAAACCTCTCAAACTTTTAGCGCCACCAATGGCCGCTCCCTGATAAAATTCATAGGTATTACCCATAATTATTTTTGAAAGGAAGGTAGAGGAAAATGCAAAGCTTTCCTTTTGATTGAGAGGAACAACAAAATTAAGTCTGCTGTCTATATAATTGTGGTTAACATTTGCTTCTTTGAGATTCGCTTTAAACCCGTATTCCAAATCAAAGCCGAAGCCGAGAGTAGGATAACTTTTATTGTTGTAATTTTTAAAAGTATAGTGTAGTTTTCCAAAACCAAACTGTTGTGCCTTATACAGATTTTCATTATGAGCGTAAGCTGTGTCAATTTCGCGATGTTTCGTGTCTTCTATCTTAATGGATTCTGCCCCACCGGAAATTTCAAAACTGCCTCCGTTTCGGCCTTCATATTTATAACCGGGTTCTACTTTATACGTTTCCATACGCACACGGTTATGATTTTTTCCCAATACTTTATCATTGTTAACCGTTTCATTACCTATACCAAAATAATTTTGAGTAAAATTGCTATCTGTCAAATCTGCTTTGATGGTGAACATCCAGTTATTAGTTGCATTTTTAAAGGCTCCTTCATACCCCAATTCAATTCCGTTTGTAGCAAAAGCAAAATTACCTTTCAGATGATGTTTTTGTGAATACGGATTCTGAACAAAATTGTTTACAGTGTAAGTAGCGTTAAATCCGATTTTTAAACCATTATCAGGGTTGTAACCTGCATTGGGCAATACGCTCAAAATGTTTAAAGGTACCTTGCGGTAATCATATTGATTGACATTGTACATATTGCTTAAAAAAAGATTGCTTTTTCGGGCATCAGTATAAGTATTGTTTTTTGAAGCATAATCATAAACTTTTACATTTTTTGTATCGTTTATATCGTAAATATCATTGTTAGGGCCGCCAATCAATCTGATTTTTATCGCATTATTCTTTCCTTTTACAATAAAATGGTCGTTGTCATCCAAGCCGTAAATCCATATTTCTCTCGTGTTTTTAGCATCGTATGTGTTGACTGACTGTACTTCATCTCCATTCTTTTTAGAACGTATATAGGTGACTTTTACCGTATTATCATCATTCTTGTCAATAAGAAACGTATCTTTTTTATCAGTACCGGTCAGAATGATCGTTTTTGATAATTCTTTATAAAAATCCCCAACATAGGCTACCAGTTTGGAACGGCGTATTTTTAATATTTCTTTGATTTCTTCATTTGTTTTTGCAGGAATTTCTTTTGGAAGCAGCGCAAAACTTCTTTCGATATTTTCATCAGATATTCCATCAACCACCTGTTGTGCCATGTTTTGCCACTCCTCTAAAGATTTTTCCTGAAGAAATTTTACATCAAGAGGAAAAGCAGATTTATTCATCCAGCGCGGATTTGGAAATTCTTTTTTGAAACTTTGCATATGACGCAGTGGAGGTAATTTTTTGATAAGTGATAATAAGGCACCGTCAATTTTTGCAAATACCTGATCGCGGTCACGCGGAATAGGCTGATAGATGATTTTTCCATCTTTTCTGTATTCAGACCATCTCCATTGATCAGCATGACGATCCCAGTCGCCAATAAGCATGTCAAAGATTCTTACCTTTAGAAACTCATCGGCATCAACTTCATATTTTTCATCTTTCATCAGGTTTTTGATAACATCATCAGTACTTATGATAGCATCCGGATTTCCAAAATTATCAGCATCTAACTGAGAATCACTTGGCCGTTCTTCAATCATATATAAAGCATCGCCATATAAGGCATTATATTTACCCAGTGCATTTTGTTTGGGAACATAGAACAAAATGGGATTTGTACGTTTAATAGTTAAGTTATCTGAAAGATTACCCACAATAAACGGTGTGTAGGGATTTGAAGTGGTATAAAAATCATTTATAAATGTTTCTGCAAAGGTATCTTCAAAAGATTCTTTTACCCGCTGATCTTTAAAAAGTGCGGTTTGTAAAAACTGTGTAGCACTTTTCTTTAATCCTCTCATTACAAATTCTTTTCCGTCCGGATTTTTTAATCTAAGGGACATTGACTGATTGCCACCGCCTGAGATGGTAGGAGTAAGGCCACCATAAAGGGTATCTAAATTTACGGAGTTTGCTTCAATAGCAAGGCCATAAAGTTCCCGGTAATGATCTCCGAACAGGAATTTATAAAGTTTACTTTTTTGAGTCACTTTTTCAGGATATATAGAAGCCTTTATCGTTTTGGATTTGTTTTCTGGAATGGTGTAGATTTCCTTTTGGGGTGCCGGCAAAACTTCATGTGAAAACAACAGCTGGTCTTCATTTTCCTCCACACCGTAGTAGGCAACCTGAAGGCTTCCGTCTTTATAAGCTCTTAAAATACTGTATCCTGATTTTCCCGAAGAGAAACTTACAGGCTGGATAGCCCTTGCTTCTTCATTTTTTGAAGCCGAGCCGGAAATGATTTGTTTGATACCGTCTTTTTCGATGTACTGAAGATTGTGTTCATGACCTGATACGTAAACAACATTTTCATTGGTTTGTGTCAATGCTTTTAAACGGTTTACCAATTGGGAATAATAAGAATTCTGAATGTCAGCCGGACTGCCACCGCTCGTTTTTCTCAGATAGTTGATGAGCGTCCCAAAAACCGGAGCCGGGATATTATAAGCCGGGAATAAATGCGAGCGTAAAGAGAAATATCCTCCATGAGGACCGTTAGAAACGAGAGGGTGGTGAATGAAAACCAAAATTGTTTTATTTTGATTTTTGTTAATGAGGCTTCGAAATTCTTCAAAAAAATCTTCCCGTGTTTTATATGTGCTTAATGCATTGATATTCGGATGCCGGTTCCAGTTTTGTATGAACCATTCACTATCAATAAAAACCAATGTTAAATCATCATTCAGATTAACCTTATCTATTGGATTGTTCTTTTTGGGATAAAATGCATTTTTGGTATTCAAATACTTATTTACATACTCTTTTTGAGCTGCTAATCCGTCGAGTCCGTGATACCAGTCATGATTTCCGGGTATTACGTAGGTAGAACCTTTGTAATTACTGGTGATGCTTAACTGATAATCGAGTTTTTGTTCTGCTTTTTTGCGTTCTTCTATCTCCTTAACCGGCATTCCTTTCGGATAGATATTATCTCCTAAAATAATCAGGGAACTGTTTTTCTCTGCGTTATTCAATCTTTTCTCCAATGATCGCAATACGTTTTGAGACTGTAGTTCTTCCGAATTTCCAGCATCACCAACCAGATAGAATTCATGCAATATTTCACTTTTTTTCTCGTTATCAGAAAACAGTTTTTGGGTTTGAGTTCCATAACTTTCTTTATAAGTAGCACAGGAATTCAAACACAGAATGCCCGCCATTAAAGAAAGTTTAAGGAATCTTTTGATGGTTCTATTAAAATAAATCATAATTTAGTAACTAATTTAATGATTATGAATATACTGCAAAAAGCAGAGGAATATATCTTTCAGTTATTCAAAGATACACCAAATAAAGGGTATTTTTATCACGATTTTACCCATACCATCCGTGTAGTCAGAGGAGTGGAAGAGTTGGTTGCCGGAGAAAAAGTAACGGAACAGGAAGCTTTATTGCTTAAGCTTGCCGCATGGTTTCATGATGCGGGATATATCAATGGTTGTGAGCAGCACGAAGAAAGGGGTGCTCAGATAGCAGAAAGTTTTTTAAAGGAAAATGATTTTGATGCAGAAGATACTGCTACGGTAAAACGGTTGATTTTATCAACACAACTCAGCCATGAACCTGTAGATAATCTGGAAATGATTATGCGGGATGCTGATTTTTATCATTTTGCAGAAGATAATTATATAGAAATAAGTAATCTGTTGAAAAAAGAGCTCGAATTTTGTTCTAATTCCTGTATTACAGACTTAATGTGGAATAAAGGGAACTGGAATATTATGTCACGGCTTCATCGGTATTACACAGATTATGCAAAGAAAAACTGGCAGCCCAAAAAAGAAGATAATCTCCTCAAAGTTGCTGATAAACTGGAAAAAATGATTGAGGAAGATACCTCAAAAGATAAAGCTAAAGAAAAAAAGAAAAAAGCAAAAGAAGAACGTCCGGAAAGAGGTATCGATACCGTTTTCCGTGTTACCTTAAACAATCATACCCGCTTGAGCGGTATTGCAGACAGTAAAGCCAATATTCTATTATCGGTCAATGCCATTATCATTTCAATTTCCCTTTCGGCATTGATCCCTAAGTTAGATAGCCCGAGTAATGCTCATTTGATCATTCCTACCTTTATTTTACTGTTATCAAGCGTAATTACGATCATTTTTGCCATTTTATCTACGAAGCCAAAGGTTACTTCAGGATCTTTTACAAGAGATGATATCAATAACAGAAAAGTGAATCTGTTATTTTTCGGAAATTTTTATGAAATGCCGTTAGAAGAATATACCTGGGCAATGAACGAAATGATGAAAGACAGAGAATATCTGTATAACTCCATGATTAAGGATTTATATTATCTGGGTATTGTTTTAGACCGTAAATACAAATTACTCCGTATTACTTATAATGTTTTTATGTTTGGGCTTATCGCTTCAGTAATTTCATTTATTCTCGCTTTTAAAGGCATCGGTTTTTAATTGTATCAAATCTTTTGACGTATAGTAATGAGAAGATTCCTCAAAAGGATTTTGTGCTATGTTTACGCGCAACGCTTTCAAACCGGATACACCTGCGAGATCTTCAATGTCAAATTGCTGAATTTCGGTATCTAAGATAGCTTTTGAAGCTAAGAAAGTAAGATAATCTGTATATTCATTTTTTTGCTCTTCGTTCATGTAAACGATAGTCAGCATGTTGGATTGAACGATACGTTCATCAGAGTTTTTAATAAAAGCTTTATCAATTCGCTTTTTAATTACCTCATATTTAATGTTGTGATTTCCATCTATATCAAAGCGTTTTTCGTCCATTCTGAAACGTATGGAAACCGGTGTATCATACACTAAGATAAGGGAAGTCATCTCAAATATAAAAGGCATTTCATGCTGTGAATTTTGCTGTATGAAATTTTGCATTTTGCATAAGGTCTGTATCTGCCATAAGCGAAGATTCTGTAAATAAATCTGATCAAATATTTTGGATGGTGTTATAGAACTGCCAATATAAATATTATGTTCTACCCCATCTGTCACAAACCGTTCGTAATAATGCGGAAATATATTTTGTGCCCTTATCTGTGCAGCATCGAGTATTTCTGCAAGTCTTTTATTGATATGATTCAGAGCAGTATCAAACCGTTTACGTTCCTGATAAAAACTCTGCGATTCTTCATCAAACAGGGATAGATAGGCAGCTACTTTTTCCCGTATAACCTCTTCGTCTGTAATATTTTTCAGTAACGGATGTATTTTCTGATTAATATATTTGTTTATTTCCTGTTCGATTCCGGATGACAAGCCTTCTTCAAGCAGGTTTTGGAATTCCTTTAATTCAAAAATCCTTTGGTCAAAAAGGAGTTTATTATTTTCATCATCAATCAGATAAAAAATGGAGAGTAACCAGTGCAGTTGATCCTGAAGATCTTTTGTAATGGCACGGTTTCTCAAAATTGTTGAACTTTTGATATCTGATGCTCCATACAATGGAAACACCTTATCGAAAACAATTTCTTTATAGATATAATTGGTTTCAGATAATTCAAAAAAATATTTTCGGGCTTCTTCGAGAAATTTCCAGTAAACACTCGGATGTATAGTGGTATATTCTTTTTGGATGAAAGCTTCCAGTTGATTGCGGATATCATTTTGTATGCGTTCAAATGTATCGGTAATAAATGGTGTTACATCATTTAACTTTTGTGCATTGATCGTATTTAGAGCATATTTTGTACCGGAGACTAATTCAATAATACCGCTGATCTGCTCTACTGTAAATACCGGAGTAAAAATAAAGCTTTCAATCCCTTTTTGTTTAAAATAGTATCCCAACTCTTTAAAATTTTCATCTTCAATTAATACATCAATATCAGAAATAATCAAGTTTTCTTTAGTGAGTACCAAATAGTCAAAAATTTCGTTGAATAATGAAATGAGTTTTTTCTGATCGATTTCAAGCGTAGAAATAAAACTCTTGATATGCAGTTTGTTGGGTACTTTGATAATATGATTTTCTACTGAACTGAAAAATGAAAAACCAACCTGAATATCAGGTAGTTTAAATACCGATTTAAAAGTCTCATCCAACTCACTGTTTTCAAAAGAGGTATTTTCCGAATCCGCTTTGAGCAGTTTACTCTTGAGATTCGAAATAGCGCTTTCTACTGTTACATCGAATAATGATATAATACCGAAACCTTTTAAAATCCAACTATGCGGTGGAAATTTTTCTTTCCAGAGATCCAGATTATTATAGCTGTTTTTGAGTTCGTTGATTTCTTCCTGACTTAGTTTTTTTGCATGAACGGTAGGAATGACTTCTACAAAATCAGCATTATACATAATTTTATAATGCTTGATAATACCATGTGCATCAGGTATATCATAAAAAAGCGGGCGCATGAGATCGATGTTTTCATTATAATGAACACTCAATATCAGGCAACAGTTCATGATATAAAAATTATCTTCAGTAAGGTCTCGGATTGACATTTCAAAATCACTTCCTGCTTCACGGATGATCTTTTTGAAACGATTCGTAAAATTGAACGTAAAATTCTGAAAAGGAAAGCTTACAGCTTTTATTTCATTATTGTTGAGCGCTGTTGGAAACAAATCAGCCAAAAGATTCTTGATGAGGTTTTCATTTTCATAGATCATTTCCTCTGTAGTGATTCCGGTACGCAATTCCGGTAGTTTTTCAACCTCTTTCAGCAATGCCTTTGCATAATCAACCCGATACGAAACCTCATCATTTTCAGCAATATCTTCAAGTGTTTCAATAACTTTATGAAATGAAATAACGGTCGTAAACGGGCTGTTTTCAAACTGATCTATTGGCATGGCAGTGGCTGGTTTGTTGAATTACAAATATCGCGAATATCTGATTATTTTTATATAAGAATCATACAAATGATTGCATTTATATTTCTAACTTTATCTTTTAATTTCAAGACATGAAAGTACATAATTTTAGTGCAGGGCCAAGTATTTTACCTGAAGAAGTGATGCAACAGGCAGCAAAAGCTGTTTTAAATCTGAATGAGACAGGATTGTCTATTTTAGAAATTTCACACCGAAGCCCTGAATTCTTAGCCATTTTAGCAGAAGCTAAAAGTCTTGTTCTTGAATTGCTTGATTTACCTCAGAATGAGTACAAGGTACTGTTTCTTCAAGGCGGAGCCAGTATGGAGTTCTTGCGTATTCCTATGAATTTAATGCAAAAAGGAGGGAAGGCTGCCTATCTCAATACCGGAACATGGGCAGACAATGCAGTAAAGGAAGCTAAGGCATTCGGAGAAGTTATCGAAGTAGCGTCTTCAAAAGATATGCATTATAGTTATATTCCTAAAGCCTATACCATCCCTGATGATGCTGATTATTTTCACTGTACCAGCAATAATACCATTTATGGTACTCAGATGCGGTCATTTCCGGAAACAGCCATACCGTTTGTTTGCGATATGAGCTCTGATATTTTTTCAAGAAAGTTAGATTTTTCCCAATTTGATCTTATCTATGCCGGAGCTCAGAAAAATATTGGTCCCGCAGGAACCACTCTTATCGTTATCAGAGAACGTATACTTGGTAATCCAAAAAATGGCCTTCCAAATATTATGAATTATCAGATGCATATAGAACGCGAGAGTATGTATAATACACCCGCTGTTTTTGCTATCTATACCTCAATGTTAACGCTAAGATGGATTAAAAAAGCCGGAGGGATAGCAGCAATGGAAGCAAGAAATAATAAAAAGGCGGCTTTGTTGTACGAAGAAATAGATCATAACCCGCTTTTTGAAGGAACAGCAGCAAAAGAGGATCGATCCCTAATGAATGTCACTTTCAGACTTAAAGATGCAAACCATACAGAAGCATTTGATACTCTTTGCAAGACATATCATATAAGCGGTCTTAAAGGTCACCGCACTGTCGGTGGATACAGAGCTTCACTTTATAATGCATTACCTGTTGAAAGTGTACAGATGCTTATTGAGGTAATGCAACAATTTCAGAGATCACATTCTTGATATAATTATTTACAGTATCATTGAGAATTTTATTTTATGCTAATAAAATCCCTGTCAATACTAAATTAACAGGGATAATATTTTTATATAGATTCCTAAAAATTATTTATTTCCATTAAGTTTAGAATCTGTACGTACTTCCTTAGGTGTTTTTCCCAAGTGTTTTTTTATGAAAGTTCCGAAATTTCCCTCATCATTAAAATCGAGCTCATAAGATATTTCAGCAATGCTTGCTGTAGAATGTTTTAAAAGTCTTATACTTTCCTGCAGCAATCGCTCTGTAATAATCTGTTTTGGGGTTTTGCCTAAAACATGTTCAGTCATTTCAGTTAACCGTCTCGGGGTAATATTTAATTTATCGGCATAGTATTTTACAATTTTATGTTTTTTAAAATCAGTATGCAACAGCACACGGAATTTATTTACGAGATCTATGTTTTGTAGATTTTTACGCGTTATATGCAAACTTTTTTCTTCAATATTCAGCAAGCCGTCCAGCAGCAACGCTTCAATTGTATTATGTGCAATAGAAACATAGAGTCCACTGTCTTTATGCTCATAAAGAGCAAGCCGGTCAATGGCGAATCTCTTGATGTCATATTGCGTTGCTTTTGTAGGGGAAATAAAAACATCCTGATTAAAATTATAAAACAGCTCTGAATTTAAAAACATACTGTCTTTGGCAGACCTTTCATAAAACGAAGCAGAAAAAGCAATTACATAGGTGTTGTCTTCTTCCGGATTTTTTTGATAGACAATACTTTTCGACGGTCCGATAAAAACAATATGGGGTCCTATTATTTCATATTCTTCCCCTTCAACAATTATAGTAGCATAATTAAATACAATATATATACAATAATAGTCAAGCGTATTGAACGCCCGGTTGCCATTATTTCTGTCAATGACTTTTTTGAGGGTATTTATACTAAAACCATTTATCTTTAATTGTTTTGATAATTCGTAAATCTCCATAAAATACAAAGTCAGTGTTGTGTTAATGAATAGTTGCTGCAATTAAGTTCAATATAAAGAAAATCAAACATATAAACTAATCCCTACCTGTACTTATGACTTTTTCTAAGAGATATAATAAACTTATTAAAGCATTTGCATCAGATAAAAAATAAATATTAATACGATATATTATAATTTTAAATTTATGTATTTTTCTAAACTTCTTTTAGTATATTGTCGAAAATATAAATTTATCATTGAATATTTAAAATATATGAAGAAATATGTTGGATAAAAAATATTTTTTTCTTCTGTTGATGTTGACAACAATTGTGAGCAAGGCACAGGAAAATTTAGTGCTTAATCCTGGTTTTGAAGATGTTAATCTGGATAATTTATTGTGTACTATTTATCCATTAGGTCCTGAATTTGAAAATGCAGTCAACTACTGGAGTTATCCGAACTGGGGAACAAGTGATATCTATCATACCAGCCTTTCACCATCATGTATTACCCATCCTCTTTCTACAAATACAATAGTCCTTAGCAGTCATTTACCTCATACTGGAAATTCTATGGCAGGATTTATTATGTCAGTGCCGGATGTTACCTACAGAGAATATCTTCAGGGAACATTAAGTGCTTCTTTGGAAATAGGTTCGGTGTATGAAGTCCAGTTTTACGTGCTTAAATCAGCCCAAAGTGCTGTGTCAATAAATAATTTTGGAATTAAATTTCTTGACGCTCCCATGTTGCAAAATTCGAGTGAATTAATTGATATTGTACCCGATGTAAATTATTCTGGTACACCTGTTACCGAAAGTGAAAACTGGCAATTATTGTCTTTTGAGTTTACCCCTACAGAAAATAACCTTAACCGTTTTGTACTTGGTAATTTTTTTACTAATGAAAATAGTCAAATAAGTTATTTATTTATTCCGGGAGAAATGATGAACAATTATGCCTATTATTTTATAGATGATGTTTCTGTGAGATTTTTGCGCCATACTGATTCTGCTGATTTTGAGCAGATGGGACCGTTTTGTGAAGGCGAAGATTTTGAATTACCGACCACTTCAGTAAACGGAATTTCCGGTAGCTGGTCACCGGCAATCAATACCACTCAGACTACTACCTACACTTTTACCCCGGATGAGGTTATCTATTTACCGGTTCAGATGACTGTTGAGATAACCCCTAAAACAATTCCTGTTTTTGATTCTTTTATGCCATTGTGTTTTAATGATCAAAATTTTGTGTTGCCAACTATTTCATTAAATGGGATTTCCGGTAACTGGTCGCCTTCATTTGATTCTGAAAAAACGACTACTTATATTTTTACTCCATTTGAGGGACAATGTGCAACCCAACAATCGGTTGAAGTTGTAGTATGGGATGATTTTGATTTTAATTTTATGTATTTCTGCGAAAGTGGTCAACTATATCTTGAAGTAGTTGACAATCCTTCTTTTATAAGTAATGCATCTATTTTTGAATGGAAAGTGAATGGTACGAAAATAAATGAAAATAACCGCATGCTTAATCTAAGCAGCTTTATCAATACATCCAACCATCAGCTGGCTGTTGAGGTTACGGTGACGAATGAGAACGGCTGCCACAAGAAAAAAAATATAGAGATAGCTGCTGATAATTTTTGTATGATTCCCAAAGGAATTTCACCAAATGGAGATGGGCTGAACGATTTTCTCTCATTAGAACATTTCAATGTTGAAAATCTGGCTATATACAACCGTTATGGAGAAATTGTATATGAAAAAAGGGATTATACAAATGAGTGGAACGGACAATCAAAAAATGGGAAACGATTGCCAACGGCTACTTATTATTACCATATAACAACTAAAAAAGGAGAACGTTTTACGGGATGGATCTATCTTCTTCAGGAAGTGAATTAAAAATATGGATGAATGTTACCTATAGTTATACGGTACGTTTTTGTACAAAATTGAATTCATTGAAGACCGGCTTTTATAGCAGGTCTTTTTTGTCTATTATAAAAGAAATCAAACAGAAGAAAGCTCTTTCATGGATAATAGAGCATCTACAAATAAATTTTTTTGCTAATAAAGCATACATTGGAATATGCTGTACACCTGAGTTATTGAACAATACTCTCTCTTGCTTTAATGAAATCAGTAATTAGATAAGCCGTGAGTTTACCTACAAGATGACTGTTTTTTTCTTCATCTAAAACAGGAGCGCCTTCACAGATATGAAGATAAGAAGCGTTTCGGTTTTTAGCCATATAATGAATAAATTGTCTTGCTTCTATAGTAGAAAAGCCAGAGGGTGTAATGGCGCTTGAAGCCACTTTTTCAATGCTGTCCAAATCAAGTTCAATACCGTATGGATCGGCTTTTATATGCTGTTGAGCCTGATTTAATTCTGATAAGAATTCTTTTTCAAACCGTACTCTAATTTGCTCAAATGTATTGTATTTGACAAATGCCGTTACTTCTTTTATTCGGTGAAAGACCGCTTTGGAAGTATAGTTTTCATGCAAACCAAAAATAAAATAATTTTTCAGAAAGTTTTCTTCAAACGCATATGAAAAACCATTACCACTATGTCGGCCTTCCAATGGTCTGAAATCTGTATGGGCATCAAAATTGATTACATTTACCGGATTTCCTTTAGCTAAAGCAAGTCCTTTAATATTTCCATAGGCATTATTGTGTCCGCCACCGATAATGATGGGGATTTTGCCGGATTTTATAATTTGTGAAACTAAAAAAGTAACTTCTTTATCAATCTTTTCTACGAGTTTGAAAAGTTCTTTTCGTTCTTCAATATTGTCAACATTGAGGGTGTCCGCAATTTTTGTCAGAGAGCTAAAATCAAATGCTCCCAATACGCCCACTGAATTCCCTTTACAGGTTTTATTATGCTGGATATTCAGCAGTGATTTTAAGGTGCTTTCCCAGGCTGTTGAAGTACCTTTTCTTCCGAAATTGGCGCGAACACCAATGTCTTCCGGAATTCCGAATAAAATATAAGTAGCTGTTGTTGTTGTAAGAAAGGATTCGATACTTTCATTTTCATTTGGTAATTGCACTCTTTCTCCAAATTTTATCTCGCTTGAACGCAGTTGAACGATTTTATTTTTATTTGATATGTTAAATATTGAAAAATTATCCATTAAAATATGATTGAAATCCTTAATAAAATATGCTGGTATAGTTAAAATCTATTGTTGTTTAGATTTTGTACGATAAAAAGCCTATTGATTATCACAACTATTATTTATAATTTTGTTTATGGTAAATATAAATCGATTTAATCGATTAAAATTCTTTTTCATAACTATTTTTTCACACCAAAAGCAATTTTGGTGTGTTTTTTTAAGACCATTTTTTACCGTTGAGATATACTGACTCTATAAGGTTACTGCCAAATGCATAAGGTATCTGATAATAGGAACTCAAAGGCTGCGTAATGATAAAGCTCGCTTTTTTTCCTTTTGTCACAGATCCATAACTCTCAAGTAAATCCATGGCATATGCAGCATTGATAGTTGCAGCGTTAATAGCTTCTTCCGGTGTCATTTTCATTTTTATACATGCAGTAGCTACCACAAAATTCATATTACCTGATGGTGTAGTTCCTGGGTTAAAATCAGATGCCAATGCCAACGGTAAGCCCGCATTAAGCATTTTACGGGCGGGTGTATAAGGAATAGAGATAAAATAAGAACAGGTAGGCAAAGCTACGGGCATAGTCTTGCTGTTTTTCAAAACTTCTATGTCTTCATCAGTTACCACTTCTAAATGATCTACAGACAGTGCATTGTTTTCTACACAACTCTTGATTCCTCCAATAGCCGTAAACTGGTTGACATGGATTTTAGATCTCAATCCGTACTGAAGACCAGTCTGCATGATTTTTTCTGTTTCAGCAACTGAAAAATACCCCGTTTCTAAAAAGGCATCTATATAATCCGCTAAATTTTCCTGAGCTACAGCCGGAATCATTTCATTACAGATCAGATCTATATAGGCTTCATGATTATCTTTATATTCTGCAGGAAAGGCATGTGCTCCTAAAAAAGTGGACTTTATAGCTACGGGATACGTTTCTTTGAGTTTCTTTATCACACGAAGCATTTTTAATTCTGCTTCTAATGTGAGGCCATAGCCGGATTTAATCTCCAGTGCACCAGTACCCTGAAGCATTACTTCTTCCAGTCTCTTTTTGGATTCTTCAAATAAATCACTTTCTGAAATCTGCTGTAATTTCTTAGCTGAATTCAAAATACCACCACCGCGGTTAAAAATTTCTTCATAACTCAAACCGTTGATGCGGTCCACAAATTCCTGTTCTCTGTTACCGGCATAAACAATATGGGTATGGCTGTCAATCCATGTTGGTAATATGGTCTTGCCTTCAGCATCAATAGTAACGTCTGCAGTACTATCTGTAAGGTCTTCCATCACTCCGTAATCCTTGATAAGATCATCTTCTATACGGAGAAAAGCATTTTTAAGAACAGGTAGTGTTTTCATTTCATCTCCGGCTAAGAAATGTGGTGTCTGTTCTCTTACCTGCAAAAGCTCTTTTATGTTGATAAATAGTGTTGTCATAATTAAAGTTTAGGTAAAAATACTATGGATATTTTAAAATATGGTATATTTAAAATAAAAATTACATGTCAAAAAGAGTAAAAACCAAAACCATAAAAACGGTACAGCCTTATACGTGGGAATATAACGGAGTGTATGTAGATGAACCAACAGATTTACAGGTGTTCATTTATAACGAAGAGCGTTATATTGAAAAAACCGCTCAACGTTTTGAAGATATTCTGCCATTACTGCAATCAGTTAATGAAAATGATATGGTTTGGTTTAATATTCATGGATTAAATGATCCGTCTATTTTTCCGAAAATAGCTGCTTTTTTTGATGTTCCTTTATCAACTCTCAACGAAGTATTGATTATTTCGAGAAGATCAAGAGTAGAAACTCAGGAAGGGCTATTGTTTTTTAATTTAAAAACAACTGTATCTCAACTGTTTGAAGATAAAATTGAAATTATTCCGATAAGCTTTATCATAAAGGATAATCTGCTATTATCTTTTCAGGACAAAAAGAATGCTTTGTTTGAGCACATCAGAGAGCGTATACGCACGAAAGTAGGATCAGTGAGAAGAAAGCAGGAAGATTTTCTTCTCTATTTACTGTTAGAAGCCATTACTGAAAATACCTTTTTATCATTAGATGAAATAGAAGACAAAGTAGATATTATACTAAACGATACCAAAAAATCTCATAACATTGCTATTTTAAATGCTATACAATACCAGTCTAACAATCTTAATGAAATGAAGCGGGCGATGTTGCCTTTGAAAGATGTAGTATTCAATATCCGCAATATCAATATCAATGAAGAAGTCAAATTTTTAGATCCGGTTAATCAGGTTTATTTTAACCGTATGTACCACAAAGTATTAGAAATTCTTGACCAGATAGATTATGATATTAAACAGCTTGACAATGCTTCTAATTATTATTTTTCCATGCAAAGTCATAGAATGAATAATATTATGAAAGTACTCACCATTGTATCTGTCATTTTTATGCCTTTAACTTTTATTGTTGGTGTTTATGGGATGAATTTTGATGTAATGCCAGAATTGCGTTATAAATATGGTTATTATACCGTTATGATTGTGATGTTTTTACTCGTTGTCATCATGGTATATTATTTTAAAAGAAAGCGATGGTTTTAGAGAATAACTATTGATATATTATTTAAAAAATGGGCTTTTTAGGCTTTTTTTGATTAATTATTCTTTGTTTTTTTAGATATAAATATATAATCTATAATTTTTTTCAATACCCAAAACAGATATTAGTAGGTTAAAAATTAGCAAAATACATTCATATTTTTTAAATTCGTGCCATATTTAAAAATTAAAGTAAATTTTCGTCTATATATATTATGAGTGAAAAAGCTAAAACAAAAGAAACTTTAACCTTTGAAGATTTTAAGAAAGAGGTGCTAAACGACTATAAGATTGCGCGTATCAGTAGAGAGTGTAGTTTATTGGGGCGTAGAGAAGTTTTAACAGGAAAGGCAAAGTTTGGAATTTTCGGAGACGGAAAGGAAGTGCCTCAGCTGGCAATGGCTAAAGCATTTAAAAACGGAGATTTCCGCTCAGGTTATTACCGTGATCAAACCTTTATGATGGCAATAGGAGCATTGAATATCCAACAGTTTTTCGCAGGACTTTACGGACATGCTGATCTGAACCATGATCCGATGTCAGGTGGACGCCAGATGGGAGGACATTTTTCAACACATAGTTTAGATGAAAATGGTAATTGGAAAAAGCTGACGGAACAAAAAAATTCCAGTGCTGATATTTCTCCCACAGCGGGTCAAATGCCTCGTTTGTTGGGATTGGCTCAGGCATCTAAAATATACCGTGAATTTTCACAAACGATAGATACAGAACATAAATTTTCTGTTGAAGGGAATGAAGTAGCATGGGGTACTATTGGAAATGCTTCCACTTCTGAAGGATTGTTTTTTGAAACAATTAATGCAGCCGGAGTATTACAGGTACCAATGGTAATGAGTGTATGGGATGATATGTACGGAATTTCTGTGCATGCAAAATATCAGACTACTAAAGAAAGTATTTCAGAGATCCTTAAAGGCTTTCAGAAAGAAGAAAATACTAATGGTTATGAAATCTTTACGGTAAAAGGATGGGATTACCCTGCGTTGGTAGATACGTATGCCCGTGCTTCAGAAATAGCACGTAAAAATCATATTCCTGTATTAATTCATGTTCAGGAACTGACACAGCCTCAGGGGCATTCAACATCGGGTTCGCATGAACGTTATAAATCGACCGACCGTCTGGCATGGGAAACAGATTTTGACTGTTTGACAAAAATGCGTCAATGGATCATCGAAAACGGAATTGCAGCTACAGAAGATTTAGATACTCTTGATGCGGAACTTAAAAAAGAAGTATTAGAAGGGAAAAAAGCGGCATGGAACGCTTATCTGGATCCTATAAAAGCAGAACGTGAACAATTGGTTGCTATCCTTGCTAATCTTGCTGCCGGTTCTTCCAATAAAGTTTTTATTGAAAAGTACAGCAATGAACTTACAGCAATTAAAGAGCCTATCAGAAAAGATCTTTTAGTAGCTGCAAGAAAAGTATTGCGCTTATTGGTTCATGAAGCTAATAAAACTATTTTATCAGCATGGATTAAAGACTATACGGCTAAAATTCAACCTTCTTTTAGTTCAAATCTCTATTCTGAATCAGACAAAAAAATTACGTCAATAGCAGAAGTACTTCCGGTATATAATGATGGGAATGAAGAGGTTGATGCAAGACTTATCATAAGAGATAATTTTGATACCATTTTTAAAAACAGACCTGAAGTATTGATTTTCGGAGAAGATTCCGGAAATATTGGAGATGTTAATCAGGGATTAGAGGGACTACAGGAAAAATATGGCGAAAGCAGAGTAGGTGATGCGGGAATCCGTGAAGCTACTATATTAGGCCAAGGAATCGGAATGGCAATGAGAGGACTTCGCCCGATTGCTGAAATTCAATATCTGGACTATTTACTGTACGCCATTCAGATTATGAGTGATGACCTTGCTACTTTACAATATCGTACTTCAGGGCGTCAAAAGGCTCCGTTGATCGTACGAACGCGTGGACATCGCTTAGAAGGAATCTGGCATTCGGGTTCACCAATGGGAATGATCATCAACGCAATTCGTGGTATGCATGTTCTGGTGCCAAGAAATATGACTAAAGCTGCAGGTTTTTATAACACGTTATTGGAAACAGATGAACCAGCCTTGGTTGTTGAGTGTCTTAACGGTTACCGCTTAAAAGAAAAAATGCCGTCTAATTTAGGGGCTTTCAGAACTCCGGTAGGTGTGGTGGAAACCATTAAAGAAGGAAATGACCTTACCATTATTTCTTATGGTTCTACCTTAAGAATTATTGAACAGGCTGCAAAAGAGCTTATGGAAATTGGAATTGATGTAGAAATTATTGATGCGCAATCTTTACTGCCATTTGATATTAACCATGATACGGTAAAATCATTACAGAAAACCAACAGATTACTTGTAATTGACGAAGATGTTCCGGGAGGAGCCTCAGCTTATCTGTTACAGCAGATTATTGAAGAACAAAAAGGATATAAGTTCCTGGATAGCGAACCGCAAACTCTGACTGCGAAAGAACACCGTCCGGCTTATGGTACGGATGGCGATTATTTTTCAAAGCCAAGTGTAGAAGATGTAGTAGAAAAAGTATATGAAATGATGCATGAAGTAAATCCTGCAAAATTCCCGAGTTTATACTAATTCTACTTTGATATAAACAAAAAATCCAGCCTTGTGCTGGATTTTTTCGTTTCTACTTAAAGCTATTGAGTAATTCTCTTGCTATACTCATCCCAATCAAATTCAAATCCCAAATTTTGAGTAATATAATTAAAAATATCATCAAATTCTGGCTCATGCACCTTTGCGAAATCATACCATTTTTTAGAAAATTCAGAATATGGATCTGCAAAAGACTCTGCCTGCAACCTCATTCCTTTATGCGTACTACTCAGCCAATATTCTTTTTTTTCTTGAATATTCATCTTTGGGTATATATCCAACCAAAATTTTTTACGCTCATCCAATATTTTCTGCAAAAATTCTTTATCATCCATACTTAAATTTTATTGAATTAATCTGATAAAAATTATTCCGAATAATTTCTATACTTTTTAAGTAAATGTTTCCACTTCTCAAAATTAATAATTCTTTCACTTCTATAATTTTTTAAATTTTGATGCCACAAAATTGGAAATATTAAAGTGTTAAAAGAAGGTATTTTTGCTTTCGTTACTAAAAAAGGTAGCTCTTTTTTCACGTAGTTACCTTTTTCTGTATTCTTTTCTCTGAATGCGGTTATTACAGATTAAAAAGAGGTGAAATATTATGATAAGATTTTAATATTAGTTACTTTTGTTGCGTTTTTAAACTATCAATAAAAATGGTAAAAGATTTATTTGAAAGAATTCATAATAATAAAGGTCCTTTAGGAAAATGGGCTTCACAGGCAGAAGGTTACTATGTGTTTCCAAAACTGGAAGGGGAATTAGGACCAAGAATGAAATTTCATGGAAAAGACATTCTTAACTGGAGTTTAAATGACTACCTGGGGTTGGCAAATCATCCGGAAGTTCGTAAAGCAGATGCGGATGCAGCTTTACAATACGGAGCTGCTTATCCGATGGGGGCTCGTATGATGTCTGGTCATACTACAATTCACGAACAATTACAAGATGAATTGGCTGCTTTTGTTAAAAAAGAAGCTGCTTATTTATTGAATTTTGGTTATCAGGGAATGGTATCTACAATTGATGCTTTGGTAACTAAAAATGATGTTATTGTGTATGATGTAGATTCGCATGCCTGTATCATTGATGGAGTTCGTCTGCATATGGGAAAACGTTTTACGTATAAACATAATGATATTGAAAGCTTAGAGAAAAACCTTGAAAGAGCTACTAAAATGGCTAACGAGCAGGGTGGAGGAATTTTAGTGATTACAGAAGGTGTTTTCGGAATGAGAGGACAGCAGGGTAAACTAAAAGAAATCGTAGCTTTAAAAGAAAAATACAACTTCCGCTTATTGGTAGATGATGCTCATGGTTTTGGTACTTTGGGAGCAACAGGAGCAGGAGCAGGAGAAGAGCAGGGGTGTCAGGATGGAATTGATGTTTATTTCTCTACATTCGCAAAATCAATGGCTTCTATCGGTGCTTTCCTTGCTGCAGATAAAGATATTATTGATTATCTGAAGTATAATTTGCGTTCTCAGATGTTTGCCAAAGCATTACCGATGATTTTAACCGTAGGAGCTTTAAAACGTTTAGAGTTATTGCGTAACAATCCAGGATTAAAAGATAAATTGTGGGTAAACGTAAATGCACTTCAAAATGGATTAAAAGAAAGAGGATTTAATATTGGTGATACAAATACCTGTGTAACACCTGTATATCTTGAAGGTTCTATTCCTGAAGCAATGGTGATGGTAAATGACCTGAGAGAAAACTACGGAATTTTCTTGTCGATTGTAGTATATCCTGTAATTCCTAAAGGAATTATTTTGTTGAGAATTATACCGACTGCATCACATTCACTTGAAGATATTGAAGAAACGCTTACTGCTTTTGAAGCTATCAGAGAAAAATTAACAGATGGTACTTATAAAAGAATTGCAGCAGAAACTACGGTTGACGTAAGTGCTGAATAAGTAAAGTCATAAATAAACAAAAAAATCCATTCATTTGAATGGATTTTTTTATTTATAGTTCGTAAGGATCTTTAAAAATAATTTTCTTGTGATTTCTCCATGAAACACCAATTTGTCCCAGATACTTTTGCGGATTATCACCTATACCTGTTCCGCCTGAAATATCGAGTTGCAAATTGCGGTGTACTAAAAACGTAAAACCAGCTCTGAATATACAGTCATCTTTAAACGGAATCTTTTCGCCTTCATATTCTCGGAAATAACCTTGATTTTCTGCAAATACAGACCATCTTTGGTTAAATCCATACGATAAGGTTGCGATATAGCCATAACTTCTGAAATCGTCATTTTCTGCATTTTCAATAATCAGATTGGTAACAAATGATAAGTGATTGGAAATATGTTGTTGGGTGATGATCATACCTTTTATGGAGGCTGCCGGCATATTCGGATGCCAGTACTTGTCAGACTTAAAATCAGCTCCGACAAATACTGATACGGCAGGTACCAATCTTCTCCATTTATATCTCTGGTTGGCTCTCCAGCTCAAAACATTGACCTTGTCAACATAATTTTTATAAGAATCATATAAAAGATACTTGGCACCAATTGTTGCGTTTCTGAAACCACTGAATTTATTTTCTGTCGCATACACCGTCTGATTTGTAGCGTCATATTTAAAATCCGCTATCAATTCTAAATTCTCGTTCATTACGCCAAAACGCAGCTGTACATCTGCCCCGATCCGGTCGTTGTATGTTTCACTGTCATAGCTGTCTTTCTGCATTCCCAATCCGGTCTCAATCTGAATAATACCTTTGCTGACGGAATAGGCTCCCATTGACAGGCTTGGTCTGTTTGTATTTATTTCAGTTGTATACTGACCATAAGACTGAAAACAAATGAGAAAAAGGGTTATAATAAGACTGTGTTTCATAATGTGGAACAATTATATTTTCAAATATAGGTATCATTTTTTTTGTATGATAATTAATTCATTTTTTTCTTCAATTTCAGGGAAACTATATATTTTATAGTCATTTTGATGAAAATGATGCTTATAAAAAGCAATTTTTTCCTGAATTTGATGATTGTATACGATAGTATTAAAAAGCAGGGTTCCTGATAAACTCATACTTTTTTTTACATGGTCAATAAATGGTTTTTCAAAAAGAAAATCGGGCATGATGATATCTTGAAAAATATCAATAATGATAAGATCAAACTGCTCATTATTTTTCATAATAAAATTCAAAGCATCCTGCTGATACAGCTTCAGTTGTTCATCTTCTTTGAGATCAAAATACTTTTTGGCAATTTGTAATACAACAGGATCCAAATCAACTCCTGTTAACATTCCTTCAAATTTTATTTCTTCAAGTAAGGTTTTTATTACACTGCCTCCGCCAACGCCTAATATTAAAATGTTTTGCATCTCCCGGATGTTATCAAAACCAATTTGCTGTAATCCATAGTGCAAAATCTTTTGTAAGCTGCCATAGGAGTAATTGGCATGTTTGGTATCAAGGATCAGTTTTCCATTCAGCCATGTGATCTCGAGTTGTTCGCTTACAGGTGACTTTACTACTTTATGAGGAATAGGAAAGAAATAACTCAAAAGACGCTTTATCATAAGATGTAATTTTTTCAAAGATAAATTTTTATCTGGAACGAAAGCTTTTGAAAGTTCCGTCTTTATAAAATAGAATGATTTCTTCAGGAGCATCTCTGGAAGTAGGGTAAGACAGGTCTTCGCGTTTTGCTGATTCAGAAGGCAGGTCAATGTCAGGTGCATGAATTTCTTTTACATTTTCTAAGGGTTTGCTTCCTTCTGTAATAATAAATTCCTGATTATGTTGCTCTGTTTCTATTGTCTCTTTTTGGGGTTCTGAAGCAGTGGGCGGTAGGGCTGAAATTGTCTTTTCAGTAGTAGACTTTTGTTGGAACATACTTCCTTTTCCGAGTAGTAACCAATACAAATTCAGAGTAGGAAAGGTTTCGATTATCTTTAAAACAAAGTCAAGACTGGGCTTATTTCGTTCAGAAATAATATGTGAAAAATTTGAACGTTGAATCCCGGTTAGGTCTGCAAACTGAGATGGCGTAAGTTCAAAATGTACTAAAATATCATTGAGGCGGATGTTGAAATCAGTCATAAAAAACAAGTTTTAGGATGCTAAAATAAGCAATTTACAATTGTAAAGCAATTGAAATGTAGTGTGTTTAAAATTGTAAACATATTAAATTTTTACTTTAGTTAATGTTATTTATTTATCTGGAATTTAATAATATAAATATTAATTAATATACACTTATTTAGCTTGTTTACATTTGTAAATAATAAAAATATTACAAATGTAAACTTATGGTTTGTCTGAAATTGTATCGTTTTGGATTATAATTGCTAAAGTGTTTTTCTGAAATGTGTTTATGTATATTTTATCATTAGATTAACCAGTTTTTTTATACTTAAAATGTATCTTCGCAGAAAAAAAAGAATGAAAAACGGATGGATTCTATCATTGCTTTTTTTGTTTTTATTATCTGCTTGTGGATTTGGAGAACAGAAAAAAGAATTGGAAAATTTAGCGGAATGTAAATTTTCAGTAGCATCAATTGATGAGTTTAAAATAGCAGGTGTTGCTGTTGATGAGATGATTGCTACAAAGAATTATGATATCTCGAAAATGCCAAAATTCATTGCAGGGTTTTTGAGTAAAAGATTACCCTTAAATGCTCTTATTAATGTGAAAATTGAAAATCCTACTTCAAGTAAAGCCTCGGTAAACGAGTTTGATTATATCATTTTATTTGAAGGTACTGAAATCGCTAACGGAGTAGTTGATCAGCCTATAAAAATTGAAGGAGGAGGTTCTACAGTGGTACCTGTAAATTTGAAAGGTAATGTGTATGAATTGCTGGCGAATAATGAGCAGGTTTTTCTGCAGTTTTTAAAAGGAGATAAAGATGCAAAAGCAACAGTGACTTTTAAAGTTAAGCCTACGGTAATAGTAGCGGGTAAATCGGTTAAATCACCGGGTTATTTTTCTTTTGAGAAACAGATAACTCCTGAAACGTTGTTAAGATTACAGCAGAAATAAACTGGAGATGGGCAATTTTTTAAAATTAAGTTCATCCCTGATAAATCTTTAATTGAATTAAGATATGCGAACATTTGATATAGCTGATGATTTCTTACAGCAGGAAATATCGGGGAGGTATGTTACAAACGAAAATGTTTTCGCCTTATTGAAAAAGCTTCCGGAACATTTTGAGGTAAATATAGCTGGTAAGTCTGTACTGGATAAGCCTATTTATTCGGTTAGAGTTGGAAATGGAAAGCAGAGATTATACCTCTGGTCTCAGATGCATGGAAATGAAACTACCACTACAAAAGGTCTTATTGATTTTTTATTTTTCCTTGCTTCTGAAAATAGGGATGCGACCTCTTTTTTAGGGCATTTTTCATTTCTTATAATACCTCAGTTAAATCCGGATGGAGCTGAACTGTATACAAGGTCTAACGCCAATGAAATAGATCTGAACAGAGATTCTGTTACGCAATCGCAGCCGGAAACAAAAGTATTGCACAGGCTTTTCGATGAATTTCAGCCTCATTTTGCTTTCAATCTTCATGATCAGCGTACCATTTTCGGCGTAGGTAACAAATCAGCTACTATGTCTTTTTTAGCGCCTTCTTATAATGAAAACAGGGATGTTAATGAGGTTAGAGCGCAGGTGATGAAATTGATAGTGGCAATTAATGAAAAATTGCAGTACTATATTCCTGATCAGGTTGGAAGATTTGATGATGCGTTTAATGTTAACTGCATCGGGGACTATTTTATGCAGAAAGGAATTCCTACAGTATTATTTGAAGCGGGACATTATTCAGGAGATTATGAAAGAGAAATTACTCGAAAATTAGTCTTTGTATCTCTTTTTGAAAGTCTGGCTTATTTGCTTAATAAATCAGATGATAATGATTTTTTATGTAAATATTTGCAAATACCAGAAAATATTAAGATATTTAACGATGTTGTTTTTGTTAATCCGATAAATGGTGAGCGCACTGGTGTGCAATATAAAGAGGTCTTAAGAGATCATGAGATTTTTTTTGAAGCGAATGTTGATCATGAATTGATTTTACCTACTCAAAAGGGTCATCTGGAAGTTTTGGCAGCGTTAGAAAAAGATGCTACTGTAGATGATATTTATCATGTTTCTCGTATAAATAAGTTTGATCTTCTAAAAAATGGATTAATTAGTGTTAATGATTTACTAAAAGAACAAAAATAACATTAAAAAATGCAAAATATTTAAAGATAATATATTATTTTTGACCTCAAATTTTAGAAGTAGATAAAAATTGTTTTATGAGTAAATTTCGATTAGATGAAATTGATCATCAGATATTAGATATGCTGATTGATAATACGAGAGTTCCTTTTACAGATATTGCAAAAAAATTGCTGATTTCTGCAGGAACAGTACATGTACGTGTTAAGAAAATGGAAGATGCGGGAATTATTCAGGGTTCATCTTTAACGTTGGATTATGAAAAATTAGGATATTCATTCATCGCTTACGTAGGAATTTTCTTGCATAATACCTCTCAGACAAAATTTGTTTTAGAGCGTATCAATAATATTCCTTTTGTAACAGTAGCACACGTAACTACAGGTAAATTTAATATTTTCTGTAAAATCCGTGCAAAAAACACACGTCATGCAAAAGAAGTTATTTTCTTAATTGATGATATTGAAGGGGTTTACAGAACCGAATCAATGATTTCTTTAGAAGAAAGCATCAATGATAAGAAACGTTTAATGCATACGATCTTCAAAGATTTGTAGAAAATCGTAATGATGTAAATAAAAAAACAGCTCATATGAGCTGTTTTTTTATTTCTTAGTATATTCAACTTTTTCCAATACTACTTTGTCGGAGTAATTGACCATGTAAATGGTGATATCTTTCATATTCTGGTCTTTTCCTTCAATTATATAGAGCTTTCCGTTACCTTTGGATACATTACTTTTAGAAAAATCAACATCGCCGTAGGTCAGACTTTTTTTAATGTCATCTATGGTAAAGGTGTTCATGTTTTCCTCAGCTTCTTTTGTGAAATGCAAAGGTTTGGATCTTAATTCTTTTAAAACACGGCAATTGGGTAAATAGCAAAAACGGGTATCTTTTGCATCGAGAAAATAATATAAAAACATTCCCCCGATCAATAAACCGAGCAGGTAATAAGCTAATCTTTGTGAGAACTTCATTTAAAATAAATTTGAGCAAAGATAAGGTATTTATATCCTTATTTAAAGGACAAAAAGGTTAATATCTTTATAATCCAATCCATACCATTCTCCAATTTGCTGATTTACTAAAATTCCCTGATACATATATACTCCTGATCGGATTGCTTTATCATATTCTAAAGCATTTTCCAATCCGCCGTTTTCACTTAATTCTAATAAGTAGGGAGAAATAATGTTGCTTATGGCTAATGTCGCTGTTTTAGAGTAGCGGGATGTGATATTGGGTACGCCATAATGTACTACATTATATTTGGTCTTTATTGGATTTTCATGAGTTGTAGCTTCTGAAGTTTCAAAACAGCCTCCATTATCAATGCATACATCAATCACAACTGCCCCACCTTTCATGCGCTCTACCATTGTTTCAGAAACAATAATCGGAGAACGGCTCGCTCCTCTGATGGCTCCAATAGCGACATCACAGCGCATCAATGATTTTAGTAAGACTTTTTCCTGAATGGTTGATGTAAAAATACGATACGGCAATACTCTTTGCAGATTTTTTAATTTATGGATAGAGTTATCAAATACTTTTACATTAGCTCCAAGACCCAAAGCGGTTCTTGCCGCAAATTCGGCCACCGTGCCAGCTCCGATAATTACTACTTCTGTAGGAGGTACACCCGTGATGTTTCCAAATAATAAGCCTTTACCATCGTTGCATTTGGTCATATATTCAGCTGCAATGTGTATAGAAGCAATTCCGGCAATTTCGCTGATCGCCTGCAGAAAAGGGTAGGCACCTTCCCGGTCTTTAATAAATTCATAACACAGTGCGGTAATTTTCTTTTTTGCCAATGCCTGAAAATACTCCTTTTTCTGTGTTTTGAGTTGAATGGCAGAAAAAAGATATGTTTTTGCTTTCATGAGAGCAATTTCTTCCAGTGTCGGAGGTTCCACTTTTAAAATAATGGGGCATGAAAATACTTTTTTAGGATCCTGTGTTATCTGAGCACCTGCTTCACTATATTCTTTATCAGTATAACTCGCATGTGTTCCGGCACCGGATTCGATGAGAACTTTATGACCATACGTCACAAGCATATTGACAGCTTCAGGCGTCAGACAGATACGTTGCTCTATTTTAAAATTCTCTTTTGGAATCCCAATAAAAAGTTTACCCCTTTTTTTACGGATATCTAATTTTTCTTCCTGCGGCATCAATTCTCTTTTGGAAAAAGGTGTTGTAATTCCCATAATTTATTTAGATAAACGTTATCCTTCTTGTGTTTTCATCTATTATTTCAAAGTCGATAGTGTGATACTGTTCCGGTATAATGTGCGATGCTTTTTCAGGCCATTCTATAAAACAATAGTTTCCGGAATAAAAATATTCATCTAATCCTATATCATATGCTTCTTCTTCATTTTTTAACCGATACAGATCAAAATGATATAGGGGCTGTCCTTCATTTGTATGGTATTCGTTTACAATAGAAAAGGTAGGACTGTTTGCTATATCATTTATCCCCATTTGTTTTGCTAATGCTTTTATGAAAGTGGTTTTTCCGGCTCCCATAGCTCCGTTAAACAAAAATATTTTTGAGGAACTTAAATGTACTATTTTTTCTGCAATATTATCAATTTCCTGAAGTGAAAAAGTAAATTTCATTTTATCTCGGATTTAAAATAATAAATGGAACAATCATTTCTTCTAAAGAGATACCACCGTGCTGGTAGGTGTTTTTAAAATAACTTACGTAATGGTTATAGTTATTGATGTAAGCCAGAAAATAATCACTTTTTGCAAAAATATAGGAACTGCTGATGTTGATTGTCGGTAGTTGGATTCTTTTAGGATCTTTGACAGCATAAACGTCTTTTTCTTCATAAGTAAGAGATTTACCTGTCTTGTAACGCAGATTGAGACTGGTGTTTCTATCGCCAATTACTTTTGAAGGGTTTTTACAGTTGATCGTTCCATGATCTGTTGTAATAATAAGCTTGAATCCTAAGGTTTGTGCTTGTTGTATGATTTCAAACAGAGGAGAATTTTTAAACCAACTTTGAGTTAAAGACCGATAAGCTTTATCATTAGCCGCCAATTCTTTAATTACCTCCATTTCTGTTTTTGCATGAGAAATCATATCAACGAAATTATATACCAGAGCCACAAGTTTATTGTCTTTCATTGATTTAAAATTCTCAGCAAATTTTTTACCGTCTCTAAGGTTGGTTATTTTATGATATTCGTGTTTTATATTCAATCTCAACCTGTGTAATTGTTCTTTCAGAAACTCTGCTTCATACAAATTTTTACCGCCTTCATCAACATCATTTTTCCAATATTGAGGCAACTGTTTTTCCATTTGTAACGGAGTAAGTCCTGAAAAAATAGCATTTCGGGCATATTGTGTTGCCGTTGGTAGAATAGAGTAAAAGTAATCTTCTTTCTCTATTTTATAATGGTTGGTAATACTGTTTTCAAATGCCTTCCATTGATCATAGCGCAAATTGTCTATAACAATAAATAATACGTTTTCGTCTTTTCGCAATTCTGGAACTACCCGTTTAAAAAAGACTTTATGTGAAAACATGGGTGCTTCTTCATCATCATTAATCCAATCTTCATAGTTTTTCTCAACAAATTTTCCGAATTGAATATTCGCTTCCAGTTTTTGACTTTCCAGAATTTGTGTTAGATTCTGGTCATCGATGGTTTCGAGTTCCATTTCCCAGAAAATAAGGCGTTTATATAAATCAGCCCATCCCTCATGAGAATTGACGCTCATCATATCCATTGCAATTTTTCGAAATTCTTTTTGGTAATCCAAAGATGTTTTTTCTGATATCAATCTTGAGTGATCCAGATTTTTCTTTAAGCTCAAAAGGATTTGATTCGGATTTACGGGTTTTATAAGATAATCAGCTATTTTAGAACCAATAGCTTCTTCCATAATATATTCTTCTTCACTTTTGGTAATCATAATTACCGGAACAGAAGATCTTTTTTCTTTTATTTCAGACAATGTTTCCAGTCCGCTGAGTCCCGGCATATTTTCATCGAGAAAAACAATGTCAAAATTTTCTTTTTCAAAAAGATCCAGCGCATCCTGCCCGTTATTAGCTGTTATTACTGTATAGTTCTTTTTTTCTAAGAAAATGATATGCGGTTTAAGTAAATCAATTTCATCATCTACCCAAAGTATCTTTATAGTGCTCATAGTTCTTTTTTTTGTTATTTAAATTTCAATCTGTTCATGTACAAACAATAGAAAACAGAAAGGAAATGCTAAAATATTAAGGAACTAAATTACATATTCGTCAATTAATATGGTAATAAACTTTTACTAAATTTTTATAAATTGATGGTATTGGGATTCTATTTAATAAAAATGGAAAATATTTTATTTATTAAGTGTTAATAAACTTTACACTTATAAGTTTTCCTTATAAATTTGCTTTTTATGTAAAAAAATGATCTATTCTTTTATTATTCCTGTATACAACAGACCAGACGAAATTGAAGAGCTGCTGGAAAGTCTGTCGCAGCAAACCTATCAAAATGATTTTGAAGTTGTTGTTGTAGAGGATGGTTCTTCATTATCATGTGAAAATGTCGTAAATAAATACCGTGACCTGCTTTCTGTTTCTTATTATTATAAAGAAAATTCGGGACCTGGAGCTTCACGTAACTATGGAATGCAAAAAGCAAAAGGGTCTTATTTTATTATCCTTGATTCAGACTGTTTGCTGCCTGATTCTTATTTACAAAAAGTAGATGAATGTCTGAAAAACGATTATGTAGATTGTTTTGGAGGTCCTGATAATGCTGCGGCTTCTTTTTCCGATATACAAAAGGCAATTAATTTTGCTATGACATCTTTTATTACCACTGGCGGAATCAGAGGAGGGTCTGAACAGATAGGTAAATTTCAACCCAGAAGCTTCAATATGGGACTTTCTAAAAAGGCTTTTGAGGCAACTCAGGGATTTGGTAAAATACATCCCGGCGAAGATCCTGATCTGGTCATACGCTTATGGAAAATGGGGTATGAAACCCGCTTATTTGAACCCGCTTATGTTTACCATAAAAGGCGTATTGATTGGCAAAAGTTTTACAGACAGGTTAATAAATTTGGAAAAGCGAGACCAATTCTTAACCAACGCTATCCCGAGTATTCCAAAATTACTTTTTGGTTTCCTACTTTGTTTTGTCTGTTCTTTATTTTAGCTGTTAGTAGTGCTGTATTGGGAAATTTTTATATGGGAGCATTGTTTGTTCTCTATTTTATAGTGTTGTATATTAGTGCTTTGTTGCGAACGAAAGATTTTAAAATTGCTGCATACGCAATTATTGCTACTTTAATTCAGTTCTATGGGTATGGATCAGGTTTTCTAAAATCAAATTTCAAATTATTTGTTTTAAATCAAAAGGCAGAGGAAGCAATGCCTGAAATGTTTTTTAAATAATGGCTATAATAGTAGGTTTAACAGGTGGTATCGGAAGTGGGAAAACGACTGTGATGAAACATATAGAAACTTTAGGGTATAAAGTATATTATGCTGATGAAGCCGGCAAAAGAATTATGGAGCAGCCTGAAATGATTCGTCAGGTTCAAAACATATTCGATGAAGATGTAGTGGACGAATCCGGTTATCTTGACCGAAAAAGAATAGCTTCGATTGTTTTTAATAATCCTGATAAGCTTACAGAATTAAATGCTGTCATTCATCCTGCGGTTGCCCGTGACTTTGATAAATGTATTGCTGAGCTGGGAAAAAATGAAATTGTTGTGAAAGAAAGTGCCATTTTATTTGAGTCAGGCGCTTATAAAAATTGTGATTTTACTGTTCTGATAACTGCTCCGGAACCCGTACGTATCAAAAGGGTTGTAGAAAGAGATGGTATTTCTGAAGAAGAGGTTAAAAACAGAATAAATAATCAGTTTTCAGATGCAAAAAAAATAAAATTATCAAATTTTGTTGTGAATAATGTTGACTTAACACAGACCTTTTTTGAAATAGAGATGATTTTGAAAGGTATTTTAAGATAAAAAATTAATGTTAATTTTCAGTTAACGAAATTTTTATGTTAAAAATTTAATGTTAAATTTGTGTAATAAAATGAATAAATATAAGTTTAAATTTTTAGTAGTATTGATGAGTTTATCACTTATCGGTATTATTCTTGTTCAATTATATTGGATTAATACATCGTATATTAACAACGATAACCAATTTAAGCTGCATGTAACACAAATTATTGGTAAAGTTGCAGATCAGATTAAAGATAGGGAACGTTATGATTATGATAAGAAATTTAACGAGTTTATTAATAAAACCGGTAAAATCCCCGGTAAAAAAGATATAAAAGAAATCTTCTACTTTGAAAAAGATAAACAAACCAATCGTGAAATTGTTTATTCCAATACTATTTCATTCGAAGATTACAATTTAAAAGGATCGTTCTTTGACAGTAAGAAAGAAAGTATTTCTTTAAGAAATTATACTTCTAAACGCCGCACAGAAATTTATCACGGAGATAAGCAGAGCTTTGATGATGCTTTTGATACAGAATCCAGTCGTTCATTTCGATCTGAAAGTGTACCGGACGAAATAATTGAAAAGGAAGGAGAGATCGATGAAATCAATAGAATAACTTATAATATGTTATTCAACGATATGGTTGCTTCTTATCCTATAGAGAAACGTATAACAAATGATCAGTTAAAAGAAATTTTGACAGAACAATTTTTGGAAAATGGCATAAATACACATTTTGAATACGGTATATACAGTAATGGACTTTCAACAACCATTAAGTCCAGCAATTTTGTATATGATGAAAATAAAACCTATTCTGTACCTATTTTACAGGATCTGGAAAATAATACAAAATATCAGTTATATATCAGTTTTCCTGAAAAATCAAAATATTTGTTTTCAGATTTATTACCTTTTGTATTAATCTCATTATTATTCACTTTTGTTATTATTGCTGCTTATATCAGTGCGATCAATCAATTGATAAAACAACGTCAGATATCCGAAATAAAGACGGATTTTATCAATAATATGACCCATGAGTTTAAAACTCCGATAGCAACCATTAACTTAGCTTTAGACGCTATAAAGAACCCGAAAATTATAGACGATAATGAAAAAGTAATGCGCTATCTGCAAATGATCCGTGACGAAAATAAAAGAATGCATGCACAGATTGAGAACATTCTGAGAATCTCCAAGCTTGAAAAGCGGGAATTGGATATTCAAAAAGAAAAAACCGAAATCAATGAATTGGTTGAAATAGCTCTTGATCACGTAATGCTGATTATTGAAGACAGGGAAGGAGAAGCAAGATTACATTTAAACGCTGTTCGTGATACCGCTTTGGTAAGTCCTATGCATTTTACAAATGTATTGGTAAACATACTGGACAATGCTATAAAATATTCCATACAGGCTCCGCAAATTGACATTTATACGGAGAATGTAAAAGATTTTATACTGATTCGAATTCAGGATCAGGGTGCAGGAATGAGCAAAGTAGCTCAAAAGCGGATTTTTGAAAAATTTTACAGAGAGCATACAGGCGATCTGCATAATGTAAAAGGACATGGATTAGGTTTGGCTTATGTGAAGCAAATCATTGATGATCATAATGCCCATATATATGTAGAAAGCGAAAAAGGAAAAGGAAGTACGTTTGTTATAAAACTCCCTTTGATAAATTAAGTAAACAACAACAGATATATTTAAATATGGAAACAACAATTGGAAAAAAAATCCTTTTAGTCGAAGATGACCCGAACTTCGGTGCTATACTTAAGGATTATCTTACCTTGAATGAATTTGAGGTAACACTTGCAAAAAACGGAATGGAAGGATTTGAAAAATTCAAAAGAGAAACATTCGATTTATGTATTTTAGATGTAATGATGCCTTATAAAGATGGATTTACATTAGCAAGAGAAATCAGAGACAAAAACAAAGAAATCCCAATTATCTTTTTGACAGCAAAAACTATGAAAGAAGATGTTTTAAAAGGATACAAGGTTGGAGCTGATGATTATTTAAACAAGCCTTTTGATTCAGAAGTTTTATTGATGAAAATCAGAGCGATTATGCAACGTAAAACGTCTGAAGTAAAAGCAGAAAATACACAATTTGAATTCAAAATCGGTAAGTTTCATCTTAATTCAAAATTGAGATTCCTGACTTTCGAAAATGAAGAACCAATCAAATTATCACCTAAAGAGAACGAATTGCTGAAAATGCTGGCTCTTTATGAAAATGATTTAATGCCTCGTGAAGTAGCATTGACTAAAATATGGAGAGATGATAATTATTTCACTTCTCGTAGTATGGATGTGTACATTGCAAAACTTCGTAAATATTTGAAACTTGACGAAGAAGTTGAAATTCTGAATATACACGGAGAAGGTTTTAGATTGGTTATCAAAAACAAAGACGAATAAAAAAATCCCGAATGGCAGCATTCGGGATTTTTTTATTCAAAATAAGAAAATGAATGATCGTTTCTGATATTTAATAAAGTCTCATAAATAAGCTTTATAGTATTTTCTACATCGGTCTGATCTATCATCTCTACTGTAGTATGCATATAGCGCAGTGGTAATGAAATCAGTGCAGAAGCTACTCCGCCATTGCTGTAGGCAAAAGCATCCGTATCGGTTCCGGTGACTCTCGATTTAGCACTTCTCTGAAAAGGAATTTTGCGTTGCTCAGCAGTGTCAATAATCAATTCTCTCAGATTATTCTGTACTGCAGGAGCATATACAATGATCGGTCCCTTTCCAATTTTTATATCTCCTTCAATACGCTTCTCAATCATTGGGGTTGTGGTGTCATGCCCAACATCAGTAACTATAGCCACATTTGGCTTAATGGTTTTCGCGATCATTTCAGCCCCTCTTAATCCGACTTCTTCCTGAACGGAATTTGTAATATATAAACCAAATGGCAGTGAAATATTGTTTTCTTTTAATAAGCGGGCTACTTCGGCTATAATAAAGCCACCAATTCTATTGTCTAAGGCACGGCAAATCCACTTATTTCCATTCAGGATTTCAAAGGTATCCGGATAAGTGACTACACAACCTACATGAACACCTAATGCTTCAACTTCTTCTTTAGAAGAGCATCCGCAGTCGATAAAAATAGTTTCTATTTTAGGGATTGTTTCCGTTGCCTGATTGCGCAGTCTGGTATGAATGGCTGGCCAGCCAAATACCCCTTTTACTATTCCCTTTTTAGTATGAATTGCGACTCTTTTAGAAGGAGCAATAACCTGATCACTGCCACCGTTTCGGATTACATAGATAAATCCGTCATCAGTAATATAATTTACATACCAGGAAATTTCATCTGCATGACCTTCAATAACTACTTTAAAGGAAGCTGATGGATTGATAATACCAACACAGGTACCGTAAGTGTCAGTTTGAAATTTGTCAACATAAGGCTGTATGTATTCCATCCATATTTTCTGACCGTCTTTTTCAAAGCTGGTAGGAGCAGCATTGTTTAAATATTTTTCAAGAAATTTGATGGAAGATGTATTGAGTATTGATTCTGTGTTCATCCTGTAATTTTTTGTAAAATTAATTATTTAGGTTAAAGCGTATTAAAATAATCAATAAATTTGATTGTTATTTTTATGCAATGAAAAAGATTTTAATATTTATAGTCGGAATTTTTTTTAGTAACTGTTTACAGGCTCAGGTTGTAAACGACTGGGAAAAATATGCAGATACAATATCCAGTACTCTTCTTGATAACGGAGATATAGAACAGGAATTCCTGTTACCAGAAATGATGATTAATTTCTCTAAAGAAGAAATGGAACGCGTCAAAACAATGAATGTTTTGAAGAGACGTATTCTCAGAGTCTATCCGTATGTAGTGGCTACTTCTGATAATTTGCTTATTCTTAATGAAAATCTGGCAAAGATGGATACGAAAAAACGTAGAAATGCCTATATCAAGCGTTCTGAAGATTATTTGGAGAAACAATTTAAAGACCGTTTGAAAAAACTTTCACGAAAAGACGGTCAGATTCTTGTAAAACTAATCAACCGTCAGACAGGGCAGACTACATTTGATCTTGTAAAAGAATTTAAAAGCGGCTGGACTGCATTTTGGTCTAATCAGACAGCAAAACTGTTTGACATTAATCTTAAAACAAAGTATAATCCAAAAGAAACACTGGAAGATTTTTACATAGAATTACTCCTTTTAGAACTTACGGCCGAACGAAAAATTGATTACAGAAATCCGGCTAAGAATATTAACCTTTCACAATTGCGAACCGATTGGAAGATTAAACTCGGAGATTCGGGCTATTATCCGGAAGAATAGTTTTAAAAGAAAAATTACTTCGTATATTTGTAGGAAGCAAAAGTGAATATGGAACAATTTGTAGTATCTGCCCGTAAATACCGACCTCAAACTTTTAAAGATGTTGTAGGACAACAAACGATTACCAATACATTAATCAATGCTATTGATAATAATCATTTGGCGCAGGCACTCTTATTTACCGGACCAAGAGGTGTTGGAAAAACAACTTGTGCCCGAATTCTTGCCCGAAAAATTAATCAGGAAGGGTATGACGATCCTAACGAAGATTTTGCTTTCAATGTGTTTGAATTGGATGCTGCTTCCAACAACTCGGTAGATGATATCCGAAATCTCATCGATCAGGTAAGAATACCACCACAGACGGGTAAATATAAAGTTTATATCATTGATGAGGTACATATGCTCTCAGCTGCTGCTTTTAATGCATTTCTGAAAACATTGGAAGAGCCGCCAAGACATGCCATTTTTATATTGGCTACCACAGAAAAACACAAAATCATTCCAACGATATTATCACGTTGTCAGATCTTTGATTTTAAGCGTATTACTATTAATGATGCCAAAAATCATCTGGCAGAAGTAGCTACAAGTCAGGGAGTGAGTTTCGAGGAAGATGCTTTACAGATTATCGCTCAGAAAGCAGATGGAGCAATGCGTGATGCCTTGTCTATTTTTGATCGTGTTGTCTCTTATTGCGGCAATAATCTTACAAGACAGGCAGTTGCAGAAAATTTAAGTGTACTCGATTTTGATTATTACTTAAAAGTAACTGATCTAATCATTCAGAATGATATTCCGAATCTTCTTTTAGCTTACAATGATATTTTGGCAAAAGGCTTTGATGGACAACATTTTGTAACCGGACTGGCTTCTCACTTCAGAAATCTTATGGTCTGCAAAAATCCGGCTACGGTTCAGCTATTAGAAGTGAGTGAAGAGAGTAAAAATCTTTTTTACCAACAAGCTTTAAAGTTGGATCAATATGTGCTTATTGAAGCAATCGGCATTGCCAATGAATGTGACCTAAAGTTTAAAAACAGTCAAAATCAGCGTTTATTAGTCGAACTATGTTTGATGCAACTGGCATCATTAACGCAAAATACTGAAAAAAAAAATCCGGTTCATTCATAATTCCGCCTGACTTTTTTAATAATTCTGTTAAAAATATCCCGGTTTATATAGAAACATCTGCTTCAACGGCAGTACCTCCTGTGTCTGAAAACAAAGTACAGGAAGATGTTGTAGCTTATGAAAAAGATGAGGAATTAGCTACTCAAAAAATTATTTTGCCAAAGGCAACTAATGAGCCACAAATATCAGCACTTTCTCTAAAAAGTATAAAAAAGAAAAAAGATTTAGAAGCGAGTCTGAGTAAAGTTCATGTAAATCCTGATGACCTTCCCAAGGAAACATTTACTCTTGAGAAGCTTATGGAATATTGGACATTTACTTCAGAAAAGTTTTTTAAAACCGGCAGAATGCTTATGTCTTCAACCATGAATATGGCTACTCCGGTAATTGAAGGCTCTTTGATAAAAATTGAGTTACCAAATGAAGGATCAAAAATTAGTTTTGAAGAGAATAAATATGATCTGGTAAACTTTCTCAGAAAAAAACTGAATAATTATGATCTTGAAATTCATATTGAAGTAAATGAATCAATCAAAATAAAAAAAGCATTTACCATAGAGGATAAATACAATTTATTGAAAGAGAAAAATCCTGATATCGATATATTGTTTAAAACATTCGATTTAGATTTAAAATAAAAAAAGTGAAGGTTAACCTTCACTTTTTTTATCGTTAATTTCAATGTTTAAAAGAACTCTTGCAGCTCCATCTTCATTAAATGAAAGGTCACCGGCTACAAAAACACCTTTTTCTCCATTACTTATCTGCTCAATTCCATAAACAGTTGATTCATCTCCGGGATTAGACATACCTTCATATCTGTAAATATGATTGATTCGAAAATCATCCGGATTAACTATAATACGGGTTTCTTCAACGTTAAAATCAACATTATACCCTTTTTCTTCCAGTTCTCGCAATGCTTTTTCGGCTGTTGCGTAATGATGCATTTTTTTCATAGCTTTTTGTTTTTAATTAAATGATATTTCAAATTACAAAAATCCGATTGAAAGATTTGTTAAGAGGATGTTATTTAATTTATTTAAATTTTAAGGATTAGCTGATTTAAGTTTGTATTTTTGTGGAAACAACGATTTTATGATAGCAATAGGCGAATACAATACATTAAAAATAGCAAGAAATACTGTTGTCGGATTATTTTTAACAGATGGAGAAACAGATGTTTTATTACCCAAAAAATATGTTCCGAGTCAATTTGAGTTTGATGAAGAGATTACAGTATTTGTATATTTAGATCACGAAGAACGAATTGTAGCCACTACACTTGAACCGAAAATATATTTAAACGAGTTTGCACTGCTGAAAGTAAATTTTGTAAATGAGTTTGGTGCTTTTATGGATTGGGGGTTGGAAAAAGATTTGTTTGTACCTTTTAAAGAGCAAGCACGTCCTATGGAAGTTGGAAAACGATATCTTACCTATATGTATTTAGATGAAAAAACAAATCGTCTGGTAGGATCATCAAAATTAAATCAATTTTTAAATAACGAGTCAACAGATCTGGAACCGGGACAGGAGGTAGATTTGATTGTTTCACACATTACCGATTTAGGAATCAATGTTATTATCAATGAAAAACATAAAGGACTTCTTTACAAAAATGAAGTGTATGAAGATCTCAGAACAGGTGATCGTATTATCGGGTATATCAAACATATTCGTCCTGATGGAAAAATAGATGTCTCAAGAGCAAAATTAGGATTCGAGAAAGTAGAAAAATCAGCTCAAATGATTTTAGATGAGCTTGAGTATAATAATGGTTTTCTCGGATTGACCGATAATAGTCATCCGGAAGAAATAAAAACCATTTTAAATATGAGTAAAAAAACGTTTAAAAAATCAATCGGAAGTTTGTACAAGCAAAAGCTTATTGAAATAAAGGAAGACGGGATTTATTTGGTATAAATCTATTTTGTGGTACTAATATTGTATTATTACAATACAATTATCTGATTGAGAATGAAAAACATATTATATATAGTATTATTTCTGTTTTGTTCGTCGACTGTTTTTGCACAGATTGAAGATACTGAAATGGAAGAAATGGTGATCGAACGTGTTTCTAAAAAAAACATGCTGGATATCATCAATAATGTAAAACAACAAACCTATAAAAATTATACGAGATCAAATTATAAGTATGTAGTAATACAAAGAGCTTTTATTGAAAAAAGAGATTCTGTTAAGAAGACTGATTTTTATGATACATTGGTCAATTCCAGACTTGATTATGATGTTTCAATTAATTTACCCAGCAAAAAAATAAATAAGTCAAAAATAAATACCAATCTCAATAAAAGTCAACTCAACGAAAAATTTTTTGAACGTTATTCAGGGAATGATTCTCCGTTATATTGGCTGACTGAGATAGTGCTGAGAAAATATGTAAACATCCCCGAATTAGACTTTTTTAATAATATTACCGATTATCAGTTCGACAGAATGGTAAAAGGAAAAGTAACTACGGTAAGTTTTTTTTCTGAGAATTTTTATGAAGGAGAGTTTGTTTATGATGAAAAATATAATTTAAAATCCATCACCTTTCATCTTAACGTCCCTTATCCGATTGACCATTCTCAAATGAAAAACGGTAAGTATATGTTCGATAAAAACTGGGTATATAAAACGGAAACTGTAAAAATAAAATTTAAGCTCGATGCTCAGCAAAAAATATATATAGACACATTGGAGGCTTATGAAGAAATCCAGAATTACAATTTTAAACGTTATGATTCTACCGGTAAAATAACGATTGAGGATAAAGGACTAAATTTCAGATCATTTTTAAATCTGGAAAGAAAATAATAAATGCCCCAAAATAAACTTCTTTTTGGGGCATTTTCATCATTTATCAATGTCAGGCATAAAATTGAAATGTCCTATCAATTTCGCGTGTGTATTCCTATTTATATCTCTAATTTTAAAGTTTGTCCATCGATGAATTGTCCTTTTGACAGTGTTATTTTTATTTTTTGGTCAGCCGTATAGCCCAATGTTTCTCCATGATTGAACGACACATTGCTACCTATGACATAAGCGCAAATATTAGAAATAAAGTCGTACAATTCTTCGAGATTAAGTTTTGAATTAATGATTTCCATTTCATGTTTCCCAAACTCTTTTAACCCATAGCTGTAAATTGAATTGCCTTCTTCGGATGTTCTTAACCCAAGATAGACCCAAAGACTTATGGGGTTTGCTCCATCTTTCAGACTTTGAGCACTTTCAACATATTGATCTTTAGGGATCAGAAGTGTCTGACTTCCCTGATAAATTCCAATCGCATCAGAAGTCACTAAAATAGTGTGTAATACTTTGCTTAAAAGTTTATAGCGCTCAACAGTAGTTTTTGAACCGGACATAACAGAAACAATAGCATGTCCTGTCATATTGGTGATATCATCCAAGATAGTTGGCCAATTATATGCATATCGGGCTGTTTCTTCAATATCATGAGAAGGAATAGGAGCGGGTATAAAGGCAATAGCAACTTTTTCTCCATCAATGTCCAGAATAGCTGTATCATTGTCTCCATCCATGCTTGTTACAGATAGGTTCCAATTTTTTTTTAAATAATCTGTGATTTTGTTGATATCGTATCTATTGCCTCCACCAAACATAGGCATTGCGAGTAATATTTTATTTTCCTGATTTTGTATTGGCTGTTCTTTTTTCTTAAAAAGGTTAAATAGTCCCATAGATATTTATTGTATTTCTTTATTTGATTGAATATTCATCTAAATATACAAAAGTTTTTTTTGTATTACTGAACACATAAGATTTCATTATTTATGATGATGTACATAGTGACTATCTGCTCAGTTTACTTTTTAAGATTATTGTTGAATAGTGTTTTAGATAGACTGAATGATTTCACTCTGTTCAAAACGGGATTTTGGCAATACATCCGGATGCATGGTATCACTTGCGTCTGCATAACCTACAGTAACGGCAAACAACGGATTGTATCCGTTCTGCGGTAATAACTCTTTGTAGGCTTTCCGGTCAATACCTTCCATAGGAGTAGCATCTAAACCCATACTTATACAGGCGCTCAGAAAATACCCTAAAGAAAGATAGACCTGGTTTTCCATCCATGATTTTGTTGCGGCATCTCCATTTGATTTTACCATTTGTTCATAAAAAGCAATCCAGCCTTCCGGCAAAACAGAAATATTGCGTTTTTCAAAATCTGCAATATCTTCCATCACACTGAACACAACAAGCAGTCCTACATCATTAATTGAGTTCTCATTCATATAAGATTGTGCTGCCAGTTGTTTTTTTAACGATTCGTCTGTAACGAAAGTAAATTTCCAGGGCTGACTGTTGATTGAGGATGGGCTTAGTCGTATGATTTCTTTCAGTGTCTCAATTTTTTCTGTTGAAATTTTTTGTGCAGCATCGTACTTTTTGGTTGCGTATCTGCGTTTTGCAAGGTCTAAAAAATTCATAATTTTTAAAAGTTTAATTATACTATACTTTTTATGGTTGCAAACATAAGTATAGTATATTATCTTTGCAATAACGGTTAAAAAGGATAGTAACAGATGTATAGTATAGACAATAAACAATATCCCTGCAGTACAAGCTTGACAATGAAGTATATAGGAGGTAAATGGAAAGCGGTAATTCTTATTCATTTAATTGAAAAAAAACGATATAGTGAACTAAGAAAGCAATGCAAAGTAATTACAGAGCGAACTTTGAGTCTGCAGTTGAAGGAAATGGAAGAGGATGGATTGGTAAAACGTACTGTACACACTACAAAACCTCCGCTAAAAGTTGATTATGAGCTGACACCATTCGGCAGAACACTTATTCCGCTATTAAAATCCATCGCTGAATGGGGAAAGAAGACGGCTGAAAATAACAATTTTATACAGGTGGTCGAATAATACATTAATGCATACAAGATATGAATGAAGAAGTCAGAATTTACTTACACCATATCAAAACCGTATGTCCTGAATTGCCAGAAGATCAACTTTTGATATTCAGTGAGAAACTTACGGTAACAATGCTCAATAAAAATGATGTTTATATTGCTGCCGGACATATTCAACAACATGGTGGTTTTTTGGTAAAAGGACTGCTCAGGGCTTTTCATACAGATGATTTGGGTAATGAAAAAAACATTTATTTCATTCCTGAAGGGGAATATGCCTTTCATTACGCTTCTTTTATGGACAATATACCGAGCCCACTCACTTTTCAGTGTCTGGAACGCTCCGCTATTGTAAATTTTACTGCTGATCATTTGCAAAATATGTACAATGAAATTCCGGAATTTCAGAAATACGGTCGTATGATTGTGGAAGCAAAGCTCAAAATACAGCAGCAAAGACTGGAAAGTTTTCTTTTTCAAAATGCAGAACAACGTTATGTTGATTTCATTTCTCAGTACCCTCAGTTGTTCAATCGCATAAGTATATCGCAACTATGCAGTTACCTTGGCGTAGAAAGGCAAACACTTACGAGAATTCGCAATAAGCTATCGAAATCAACAAAAATTTGAGTCAGATCATCTTAGTTTTTTTCAGAATAAAATCAAAAAGCGCTATAATCGTTATTATATTAAGAATACTGACTCTATAGATCCCTTTCATATAATAGGGAAGATGCAATTTAAGATTTAGTATATACTATTATTGATACTTGACGGATCTCAAGAGAGTTCTGAACTTCAGACAAAATATTTCCGGACATAACAATTCAAAAAGTATTGGGCTTCGATATACTCGTAACAACAAAAAATACTATAAAAAAACCGCTCACTTAAGCGGTTTTTTATTTTGAAAATCCGTCCGAACTTTTACTTCATCCGGAGTTTTTTGCTTTGTAACATCATCAGCAAGATCATTCGGAACTGTCATAGAAAGTACATATTGTACAATTTGCCATTTTCCGTTGTCTTTAATCAGTACACCAGAACCTCTGCAAAGACTCATATTTTTAGTATCCAGAATTTCATCTACCCACGCAGTATTTCCATCTTTAGAAAAAGAGATATGGCGGTCTACAGCTGTAAAGTCCCAAGCTATGCCACGATCAAAATAAGGTTTAGCAAAATTTATAAATTCTGATTTTGTCCAGCGTTCGGTAGCATCAGTCCCCATATAAATGGACTTGTTATGTAATAATCCAAAATAGCCATTAAAGTCAGCTTTAGCCGCTGCCTGATGCCAGCTGGTCATTAATTTGTCAATTTGTTGTTCTGCTTTTTGTGCTTTAGCAATAGAGAAGCAAAGCATAAAAGCCAAAAGGAAAGTTAGTTTTTTCATAGTTAGAAGATTCAATTCAAATATATCAAATTCTATCCTAATTTGTTTAATAGTATTTTAGATTAACTTCTGTAGTTAAGCTTTTACTTGATATTTTTCGTATCAATTGCGTGATACTCATACTTTTTATATTTTAGAGGCTTGCTTGTCAAAGCTGAAAGCTTAGCTACTTTACTCTAAATTCAATAAATATTTTACTTTGAGCAACGATAAAACTATAAAATTTAACAGATTAATCCCCGAATTGCTGGTAAGCAGTATTGAAGCTTCTAAAGTATTCTATGTAGAACAATTAGGTTTTACAATAGAATATGAGAGAAGGGAAGATGATTTTGCTTTGATTTCATACGAAGGTTCCCAGTTTATGTTAGAACAGGATCATGCTACAGCATGGATTACTGGTGAGCTCGGTTCCATAAGAGGCAGGGGAATCAATTTTCAGATTGAGGTAGATTGTCTCGATGCTGTTATTGCTAAAATTGAAACCAATGATCTTCCTTATTTCAGAAAACCAGAAGAACAATGGTATAGAATAAATACAATAGAAGAAGGTGTAAAAGAATTGCTTATTCAGGACCCGGACGGATATCTGTTACGGTTTCAGCAATATCTTGGAGAGCGGGAGATCTTGGAATAGTAAGACACTATATTAATTACAGTCTAAAATGGATTTTCCTTCTTTTATGCTATATATTGCAGGTAATAATTTTTTTGATAACCGGATGTATTATGAATTTATTATATGAGTATATCTGTGGAGTGGAGCCAACTTTTACCTCTGCCGATTTTGATTTTCTGACAAAAGATTTCCGGACGAAGCACTTCAAAAAAGGTGATCACATTGTACGCGAAGGCGATATACAACGCAATATCTACTTTGTTGAGAAAGGTATCCAGATGTATAACTTTGATACACTGGGTAAAACCAATATTCTGGGCTTTGCCTATCCGCCAAACCTTTGTGTGGTAATGGAATCGTTTATTTTTCAGAAACCATCAGCGTATAACGTTACGTGCATCACAGACAGTACGTTAAGCTATCTAAGCTATGCTGCTTTACAGGAAATCTTTGAAAAGTCCCGGCAAGTAGAGCGGTTATTCAGAAAACTATCCGAAAATTTGTCCATAGGTCTTATCAACAGACAGATAGAACTTCGTTCCACTACTATTGAAGAGCGTTTTAAGATATTCTGCCAAAGAAGTCCGCATTTGCTGCAACAAGTACCCCAAAAATACATCGCCGCTTATCTGGCAATAGACCCGACCAATTTTAGCAAGCTGATGAATAGCGTGCGTTTCTGATGTTGGTGCAGACCAATTTTTTTACCGAAAAAATAACTGTTCTTTGAGGTGTTCATTAAACGGTAAAAATTATAAGGTTATGACTTTTCAACACCTATTTTATATACCCACAATTTTTTTGCTGGGTCTTATTTTTGGAATACTTCTGACTACTAATACAAGTACTGCATCTGCAGAGGGGAAAATGAGTGGAAAAAAGCTGGGGCTCGTCTTTCTGATTTTTATTATTGTATTTATCATTACACATTCATTCAATGTTCCCGCAGGCTCCAAACAGGTAAGTATGTTATTGGGCGGACTGGAAATATTCGACAAAAAGCCAATATTTGGTAGCGATGCTGTATATCACTACATGCAGTCATTCACCGAGATAGGAATACGGGTATACAAACGTTTTACATATACTATTGATTTTATTTTTCCATTATCTATGCTGCTATTTCTGCATACTTTTTCCAAATTCACTCTGCAACGGGTAGCACTTACAAAATATTTCTTTAAAACAGTAAAGCTGCTTCCGTGGATATGGTTTGGATTTGATATGCTCGAAAATGCCACTGTATTTTATCTCCTTACGGAATTTCCAAAGCAACATATATTTGTAGCCGGTTCATTGGCATGGATTACCGTGGTAAAATTTGCTTTACTCTTTCTTTCGCTTTTAGTACCAGCCTTGTTACTTTTATTTGCAAAAAAGCAACGGCACCAACATTAACTTTCATTAAATGGTAAGAGTTGTTTCTTTATAGCGTTTTTTTGGAATAGTTACTTACCAAATAGCTAAAGAGTACAAATACAACATGAGAATTGATCGCTGAATGTTGAATATTGGAATGGATAATTATTACTAATATTTTTATTTATCACGTTGGATTACAAATTATCGATAAACGCTAAATATTGTTTGGTCTCATCTTCTAATCGTTTTCTGATAACGTTAAATTGAGAGCCATAAAACGCAAAGAAAGATTGATAATCAGCTTGGATATAACTAAAGGATGCAATGAAAGAATTAGTCAATTCAGCAAGTGTAAATTTGTGTTTTCCGTTTGGCAGATAATCCTCTTCATTTCCATTGGTTGATAGACATAAGCCAATTCTTTTTCCTTTTAATTTATAGGCACTTCCGTATGCCCAACCATAAACCAAAACTTCATCAAACCATTTTTTAAGTAGTGGAGGACAATTATACCAATATACAGGAAACTGAAACACGATTTTATCGAATTTTTCAATCAATTTCTGTTCTTCATCTACATTGATAATTCCTGTCGGATATAATTCGTATAATTTATGGATTTGGTATTTATCCGAATATTTTTCTAGTTCTCCGACAAATCTCTTATTGACCTTTGAAGTATTGAGATTGGGGTGTATAACGATGATTAATGTCTTCATTTTAACTGTTTTATTGTGCAAAAGTAAATGAATATCTGTAATTTCGTAGATTGGCAACCCATTGTATGATACTAACAAAAATGTAAGTAATGTCAAAAATAAAAGAAACATCGACCAATTTTGCTAACAAACAGGCTTTATCTAATGAATGTCCTGAAGTATATGCTTCCAACATTATTGGTGGGCAATGGTCTTTGCCTGTCTGTTGCTATCTTATGAACGGAAAGCTACGTTTCGGGGAGTTGAAAAAATATTTGCCAAACATAACGGAACGAATGCTGACTTTACAACTGCGAAAATTAGAAGAAAATAAAATCATCAAACGCACAGTTTATGCAGAAGTACCTCCACGAGTAGAATACGAGCTAACTGAAATCGGATATGAGCTGAAGCCAATCATTACTGAACTGGGAAATTGGGGGAAGAAGCGTAAGAAGCTGAAATAAACAAAGAAAAGATTATAATATTAGAAACTCTGACGGGGTATTAAAAATTAAATATTGAAAAATTCAAAGAGAAAAACGTGAAAGTCATATTTCTTTTTGAAAGAGCCAACCTGATGGCTGAAACATTAACATATCCTGAAATTGTAAAACAATTTTTTTAGGACCAAATTAATAACCAGTTGGAAAGTTGGAAACAACATAGTTTTTCAAGAAGAATGGGAAGGACTGAGATACAAAGACTCAGGTAAAGTGCCTGGATACTCTCATCATGAAAAATTAGCATATTCTTATTGGTATAATTGGAGTGGCAAAGAATACACCAGAAAGTTATTTGTGGACTTGCCATGAAGTATATCTGCCGTTAATATGTATGGGTAAAATACGGGTTAGAATAGCTTCTATTGAATATTTGAATTAAAAATCTTATCCCATCTCCAAACCACAAACCCTTATAGGAGATTTAATACTACACTGCAAATGAAATACAGAGAAATTGAACCAAATGGATTTTTGAACAACTTTGTGAAGTGTTTTTGGTTTTATGAAACCACTAACACAGAGGTACAGCATACTATTCTACCAGACGGTTACTTTGACTTAATTGCAGAGTTTGAGAACGAAATACTTACAAATGTTAAACTTACAGGAATTTGGACAAAACCGAAAGACATAAAAATCCCTAAGAACACTAAATTTTTTGCCATCAGATTTAAACTTTTAGCCATTGAATATATCTTCCAAAAAGAGATAAAATCAATTCTGGACTCAACGGTAAGTTTGCCTTTTTTATTCTGGAGCATTGAGAAATACAAAAGCGATGAGTTTGAAAAATTTGCTTCTGAAGTCTCGAATAATTTAGAAACATCAATAAAACATTTAAAGCAAATGGATGGCAGAAAACTAAAACTGTTCGACTTCGTCTATGAACAGAACATTAAAACAGTTGCCGAAATTTCAAAAAAAATTTTTTGGAGTAGCAGACAAATAAACAGATATTTTCAGACACGATTTGGAATTACGCTAAAAGAATTTTTAAATATTGTTCGTTGCAACGCTACATACGAAGAAATTTCAAATGGCAATCTAAATCCCAATTCCGATTATTTTGACCAGCCCCATTTCATAAAAGAAATTAAGAGATATACGGGTGTAACGCCAAAAGAACTAAATCAAAACAAAGACGACCGATTTTTACAATTATCAAAGATGGATTAAAAGTAGCTTTGTGACTTAATTTTAAACTAAAACAAAATGAAGATAAGCAAACTTTCACCAAACTTTGAAGTAACTGATATAAGAAAAACCGTTGCTTTCTATGTAGAAAATTTCGGATTTAACCTTATTATGGCAGTTCCCGAAACACAAGACGGAATTGACCAGATTTTTGCAGAAAACAAAGAGTATGTCTACGCAATGATGCAAAAAGACAATGTAGAATTTATGTTTCAGCGTTCAGACACATTTAAAAATGATGTTGTCTTTTCAAAAGGACAGAATATTGGCGCAACCGTTTCATTTTATATGGATGTTGAGGGCATACGAGAATTTTATCAGGACCTGAAAAGTAAAAACCTTGAATTAACCGAATTAAAAACGACTTGGTACGGAATGCAAGAGTTTTATGTAAAGGACCTGAACGGTTATATTCTTGGATTTGCAGAAAAAGCCGATTAATTATGAATATAGAAGACGTAAGGAATTTTTGTTTGTCATTAAAAGGAGCAGAAGAAAAAATGCCTTTTGACGACAAAACACTTGTATTTTCGGTTAAAGGAAAGATGTTTTGTGCAACTGACATAACCACTTTCAAGTTTCTAAACTTAAAATGTGACCCGGAAGAAGCCATAATTTTAAGAGAAAAATATAGTGACGTAATGCCGGGTTATTATATGAACAAGAAACTGTGGAACAGCGTAAAAACAACAGGAAAAATTACCGACAAACAAATGAAAGACTGGATATTAAATTCATATGACTTAGTTGTCGCAGGGCTTCCGAAGAAAACGCAAAAGGAATTAGGCGATGAATAACAGCTTAGTAAAGTGCATTTTTTAATTGTCATAATAAGGTGTTTTCAAGATGTCTTTCAAAGTAAGATAAACCAAAGCGTTCAATTTTCCATACAAATGGCAGTTTTAAAAGAACAATACGGAAATGTTTTGTCTGATGTAGTATATACTAAAAATAAAACCGTTACTGATTTTTAGCCGTAAAGTAAAATACTATAATAGTAAAATCTGTCTGTGTTATACAACCATTTTAGTTGTTAGCAAGCGTCTCGTCAATTAATTTATCCAATATTAGATTGAATTCATTCGGTTTTTCGAGCATTGGATAATGTCCTGTATCTGATATAACTTTATAATTATAGTTTTTAAAATATTTTGTATTGCTTTCCATATTTGTGGGTGCAGCATCAGAATTAATAGCTCTTACAGGAACATTAATTTGTTGTGCAAATTTTTGAATATCCATTTCATATAGCGGACGAAGAGTGTTTATTGCTAAGTCAGGCTCATTTTGAAGAAATTCGTTTTGAAGTTGTTTTTTTATCTTTTCAGGCGTTTTTTCTACAAAAAGGTATTGAGGAAGTATATTTTCAACAGCAGATTTAAAATCAGTACGATAATGACTGAACATAAATTCTTCTGCTTGTTCAGTAGTTAAATTTTGTTCTAAATCTCTTAAAGTATCTACTAAAATAATGGCTTTAATCTTAGGTATATCAATACTTGCTTCAACTACATAGGCTCCTGACATAGAATGTCCTACAAGAATAATTTCAGAGGATTTGATGTGTTGAACAACAGTTTTTATATCATCTGCATATTGTTTACTTGTCCAGTTTTGTCTTGATTTATCAGACCTGCCATGTCCCCCTAAATCTATCCGGACAATTTTATATTTATCATTGAAATACTTTTCCTGATCGTTCCACCAATTGGTATTGCCAAGCCAACCATGTACAAAGACTAAAGCAATGTTGCCATTTCCGGTTTCAGTATAGTGAATGTTTACTTTATCAGTTGACCTGCTGTATTTTTCCATTTTTTTAATTTTAATATTTATTGAATACTTCCATTTCAAAAGGGGATGCTATCCTTTAATAAATATACAAAGGATTCAGGATTATACAAAACAATAAAAGAGCATCACCGAGAAGATAGAGTAATATTATAATTTATAATGTTATATAAGTTTGAATTTCATAACTTTATAAAATGAAACATAAAGAAACCATCAGAGAGTTTTATACCCATCACGGACAGGAATATCCCAAATCAGGACAATTCAATGTATACCGCAGAGAGGAATTTGCCTGTGACAGCACATCGTTGCCACCTAATCGTAGGGATTTTTACAAAATTTCGATGATTACAAAAGGTACAGGAATCATTGGCTATTCTGATAAAGCAATTAATATTGACAGGCCCACTCTAACGTTTCTCAATCCGCTTATTCCCTACTCATGGCAGCCCACATCAGAAGATCAGACGGGTTATTTCTGCCTTTTTACAGAAGATTTTGTAAATACCGCATTGAAAAACGAAAGCCTTTCGCAATCGCCATTATTTAAAGTTGGCGGCAACCACCTGTTTTTTCCCAATGAAGAAAGTCTGAAACTTTTGCAGGGTGTTTTTGAAAATATGGTGCATGAAATAAATTCGGAATACCCCCATAAGTACGATTTATTGCGAAATTATATACAGATTGTAATGCACGAAGCCATGAAAATGCAACCGCCCGAAACCTTTTATCAGCCAGCCAATGCCTCGGAGCGTATCAGTAGCTTGTTTCTTGAACTACTGGAAAGACAGTTTCCTATAGATACGCCAAGCCAAATACTGAAATTAAAAACAGCCAACGAATTTGCGGTACAGCTCAATATACATACCAATACACTCAACAGAGCCCTGAAAGAAAGCACGGGCAAAACAACTACCGAATGGATAGCCGAAAGAATGCTTAAAGAAGCAAAAGCGTTATTGCAATTCAGCAATTGTGATGTTGCACAGATAGCCTACAGCTTAGGCTTTGAACATTCGTCCAACTTTATCATCTTTTTTAAGAAACATAAAGAAGTTACACCATTGCAATACAGAAAAGAGATTGTTAGTAATAATTCCTAAAAGGCTAATATAAATGTTATTAAATAAATAAATGCAGGCACAACAAGAACAAATAAAAGAATTTTTGAAAAGGTCGGGTATCACAAACGAAGAAGATATTCAGCACTTTTTGGAAAACGGCAAAACAGAGCAAATTTCAAAAGGCGATTATCTAATTCGGGAGGGGCAAATATGTAAAAAACTATATTTTCTTCATCACGGAGCTATCAGCGTTTTTGTTTTAATGGACGGAAACGAACATATAAAAGACTTTTCGCTCAACAACAAATTCATTACTTCTTATACGAGTTTCCAAACCGAAAGACTGTCTTTGATATATTTACGGGCAGAGCAAGACTGCGCACTCACATCGTGGAACAAGTCTTTTTTAATTCCATTGATGAAGAATAACATTCATTGGACTGAATTTGCAAAGAATATGGCTGATTACTTGTTTATGCGAAAGGAGAAAAGAGAAATCAGCTTGTTGTTGGATAGTGCTGAAACTCGTTATACCAACTTTTTGAAAGAATACCCACAAGCGTTTCAGGCATTTCCACAATACCTTATTGCCAGCTATTTAGGAATAAGACCACAATCGCTAAGCCGGATACGGAAAGTTTTGGGAACGAAATAGCGTTTATTAACCTATGTGAACGGAATAGCTTTTTTTCGTTCAGACCTTTGCTTTATAATTCTAATTCAGATAAATATGAAGCATATTAAAATCCCATTTGCTATTGGAATAGCATTCTTTTTACATAGTTGCTCCGCTACATCAAAACTAACCGTTCCCTCTGTAAGAGAAGCCGATTTACAGAAAAAGTATAATTATGAAACAGGCTTTAACAATGCCGATACTATAAATTTTATACGCATAGGACACGCAACAACACTTATTAATATAGGTGGAAAAACCATCCTTACAGACCCGTGGTTTAGTGAGAAAAAAGGATATTATCGTGGTGAGCCTATCGCATTTCTGCAGGACAAACTTCCTCTACTTTCAATGATTGTAGTATCCCACCATCACTATGACCATTTCGATATCGAAACCTTTAAGACGTATCCCGACAAAAATGTTCCTTTCATCGTTCCTGTCGGGGTGGGCAAAAAAGTAAAATCCGCAGGATTTTCTAACGTATATGAAATTGACCCTTGGCAATCTGTTACTATCGACGGAGTAAAAGTAACAGCTTGTCCTGCAAAGCATAAAGTAAAGGAAATAACCTTTATGATAGAAGCAGGAAATAGAGCGGTTTATTTTGGTGGTGATACAAAACTGATACCTGAATTGAATGAAATCAAAACCCGTTTTCCAAAAATTGATTTAGCTATCCTGTCGGTAAACGGTTTAAAAATCCGTCCGATGTTTAACAAACAAATGGTGATGAGTGCAGTACAGGCAGCCGAATTCTGTGCTTTCATTAATCCTAAGGTGGCAGTTCCAATCCATTACAATTTTTCAGGTGGAAAATTTAAAGACCTGTTTATATTAAAGTATGATGGAAATGCACAGGAATTTGCCAACGCCACAACTGTAAATGCCCCAAAAACCAAAACATTTATTCTTGAAACAGGCGATACGCTTTCCATACATTAAGAAAATCATCAAAATGAAAAATTTTAGCCCACGTTTCAAATATACTTTTACATTCATTTCGGTTTTCACCATCATCATCACTTCCGTAATGGATCTGAATGATTCCCATATGACCAATCCTTTATGGACACCACACGCAAGGTTTCATTGGGCTTGTCAATACTTTGCAACTATCGTTATGAGTGTGCTTTCGCTTTATTGCCTTTATGGAAAATACAAGGATAAAGGAAGTGTGTTTTCAAAGTTATTTATAGGATTAAGTCCTTTGTGTTTTTGGGGAATGTTCATTCCCGCATTACTAATGCCTGGCACAAGTACAGCACCAGACGGCATTACATTGCCACCAGACTTTCCCGAAATATTTACCATTATACACCCGAATTTTATTATCGCTTGTATCATTAGTGTTATTTCGATTGCATTGACTTTAAAAGAACCTAAAAGAAAGATAGAATCTATCTCATAACCATCCGTTTGAATGGCATAATTTTAAAAAAATAGGTCTGTCTAATTTAGCTTCATAAAAATGTGATTTATGCAAGCAATACAATTAGACAATTACGGTATAGACAATCTGAAACTAACCGAAGTGCCAACTCCCGAAGTTGGCGAAAATGAAGTATTGGTAAGAACTACCGCCGTTTCGCTGCAATATCTCGACCTGCTTACGGTAGAAAACACACTTGGGCTTAATATTCCACTGCCTTTTATTCCTGTTTCGGAAGGAGTGGGCGTAGTAGAAAGCGTGGGTAAAAACGTAACACGCTGGAAAAAAGGCGACCGTGTGCTCATTCCGTTCATCACACGTTGGGAAGCAGGGAGAACAACGCCTTTTCACAATGCCCTACGAACAGGCATACAAACGTCGGGAACATTGGCAGAATTTACCATACAACCCGAAAACACATTGGTTCGTAGCCCTCAAAACCTTAGCGATGAAGAAGCAACCTCGCTTTCTGTGGCTGGGTTGACCGCTTGGGCAATGCTCGTAAACCAAGCCAACATCAGAGCCGGACAAAGCATACTGATACAAGGAAGCGGCGGAGTTTCCTTATCTGCCTTGCAAATCGCAAAGATGTCGGGGCTGAAAGTCATCGCCACCACAGGAAGTCGTGAGAAAGAGCAAAAACTGAAAGATTTGGGTGCTGATGATGTTATCAATTATAAGGACTTTCCCGATTGGAGCAATGAAGTAAAACGGCTGAACAACGGCACAGGCGTAGATGTAACCCTCGATGTGGCGGGAAATGAAACCATAAATCAAAGTATCCTTTCCGTTAAAGAACAAGGTTTTGTGGGCTTGGTAGGCTTTATGTCTGGGAGTAAGCTCACTTTCGATGTATTTCCGCTCATTATGAATTATATCCGTCTGCAAGGCTATTCCGTAGGCAATGCGCAAGAGTTGAACGAGCTGGTAAACGCCATTGAAGTAAACAACTTTAAACCCGTTATAGACAGCATTTACAACATAAACGAAACGCAGGAAGCATTTTTAAAACTGAAATCGGGTAATGCTTTTGGAAAAGTAGTCATCAAATTTTAAGGCAATGAAAATAAGAAGCATATTAACCGCAGTCTTTATCTGCATAGCATTAAACAGTTTTGCGCAACAAAGCATCAACGGATTTTCGATGCCCGAGAGTGTCACTTCAGACGGCAGCAGATTTTTTGTTTCCAGTCAGGGACAAGATGTTTTCAGTAAAGACGGAGACGGATTTATAAGTGAAATTTCCGCAGACGGGAAATTGATTGAATTGAAATTTGCTCCCACGAAAGGCGTTCTGCACGCTCCCAAAGGGATGACGATTGAAAACGGCATCTTATACGTAGCAGACCTTGAACGCATTGTAGGATTTGACATCAATACCCGAAAAACAGTTTTTGAACTAACTATTCCCGAAGCAAAGATACTGAATGACATCTGCCGTATGGAAAATGGGTTTATTGCCGTTACAGAAACCCTTTCGGGAAATATCTACAAAGTGAATACCCAAACAAAATCGGTTGAAACCATTGGAAATATCCCGACCATAAACGGCATTTCGTTCAATAAAAGCACCAACCAGATTGCGGTTTGTACCAATGGCGACACTTTGGGCGAGGGTTCGGTTTACATCAAAACAGGCAACGAAGATTTTAAAGAACTTCCCAATATTTCCAACGGTTTTTTTGATGGCATCGAATGGATAGATGATACTCATTTGCTGATTTCGGACTGGGTAACATTTCCCACCAAAGGTTATGGAAAACTTTGGATTTACGATTTGGACAACCAACACCCCGAAATGCTATTAACCGAAGAAAGCATTGCGGATATTTATTACCACCCTGCCACCAAAAAAATCTATATGCCCCAGATGCTGAAAAACAAAGTAATCATCACGGATAAAAAAGAATTGGAAATGAACCATAAACAACAATACAACAAACTCTATCAATACGGTGTAGCAGATGCTTTTGTGGGTGGGCTGTACAGAGGTACTTTGCCCCTGAAAGAACTGAAGCTTAAAGGAGATTTTGGTTTGGGAGCTCCCGATATGCTGGACGGCGAATTGACGATGTTGGACGGGAAAGTATACCAAACCAAAGCCACAGGCGAAACCTTAGAGCCTGACAATGATTTTAAAAGTTCGATGTTTTTTACCACATTCTTTAAAGCGGATACGGTTTTCAACATTCAAAATCCGATTGGCGAAAAGGTACTTTGGGAGCAGATAAGCAAAGAACTGAAAAATAAAAATGCGATGTATGCCATTAGAATAACGGGAAAGTTCGACCATATAAAAACAAGAGCATTTCCGCCTGTAAAAAGTGAGCCATTTCCCGTTATTACTTCAATTTTTGACACGCAAAAGTTTTTTGAATTTTCAAATACACAAGGCACATTAATCGGTTTTCATTTGCCCGAATATTTGAACGGTATTAATAGCAAAGGTTTCCATTTTCATTTTCTTTCTACTGATAGAACACAGGGTGGACACGTCTTGGATTTCAATGGTAAAAATCTGAAAATCGAAATAGCCGAATTGAAAAGTTTTGAACTGGATATACCTACAGACAAAGATTTTCAAAATTTCAGGTTTGACGGCAAAGATAATGAAGCTTTAAAACGTGTAGAGCAGGGGGAATAGAAACATCCCTTTTCGGGAAACGGAGTGAGACATATTGATTTTAAAAAAATGGTGTGAGCAATTAATTGTTCGCACCATTTTTTTAAATATTTTGATAACGTTTTACTCTGAATTTTGGTTGATAAAAATATAATCGCCTTCAATTTTCATCGAGTCATTAAGTTGCAGAAAGTTCATACCTGTTATTACAACAGTTGTGTCATGTGTTTTCATGTGCCAACTTACCCTTAGCGTATTGTGGTTTTCGCAGTAGTGAGTACATTCTGTAACGAGCCCGTTTTCGATAGTGAGCCGCTGATTAACTTTTGTAATGTTTTCATAAATTCTATCCATACCATGATGCATTACAGTATCATCGCCCGGTTCGTTTGCATAAAATGTTGCCGAAGCTGAATAAACTTTTTCCATAAGCTGTTTCCTTTTACCGGCATCCGTTGTACTCCACGCTTGGATGTAATTCTTCACGAATTGTTCTAATTCTGATTTTGTCATGTTTATTAATTTTTAATCTTCAGCAAAATTGGAGATTAACAAACAATTGCTACTGACACATTTGTGCCATAGTCAAAAAGATTCAGATAGTGCGTGTTGCAGACAGCAAAATAGAAATGGAGATTTGTTTACAATCCAAAGTCTTTATTTGATGGTTTGTTTTGCTGACTGGCGCAATCCTATGATTAATGAAGTGATTAAGACAATAGTGTATGCCCACATCAACCAGGAACCAAATGTTGCAGCTCTGTTTGTTGGCATATTCGGAAATACATCGCCAAAAAATTGAATCACAAAAGTATCTATCAACATTCCCGGCAATACTAAAAGTACACCTGCAACTACGTTTTCAAGTCCTTTTAATCTGAATTTTCTGCATGTAAGCACAGTCACCAATCCCAATACGGGTACGACTATGATGTATAAAATGCTAAGTATAACAGGCGAATCGGTAATAAAAAAGAATTGCCCTGCTGCTCTGAAAGCAATAGTTGCGAGCAGCCAGATGAGAAATCCTATGCCGAGTATCGGAATAAGATAGCGCTTGTAGGATAATGTCATGTTTTTTTACGTTTTTTAGTTTTGTAAAAATACTAAATTATACTACATAATATAGGGTTTGATAACCTGTAAAAAAGGAAGTTAAACAATAATCTAAGGGTAAGTTATAAGCTGAATCCCTTTTTTACTATTGCATTTCTTCATTAAGTTTATAGCTGTCTTCTAAAAAATGGTATTTTACTATTTTTCCATTCATAACTTTAAAAATTACTACAAATTCTGTGTCAAATACTTTATCATATTTCAATATTTTAGAGGATAATCTGCCTGCAGCTGTAGCATTTTGTCCATTGACTGAAATAAAGTCAATTTCAAATTTTTTGGATTCTACATTTTTGCTGAGCTCCTGAAAAAACGCTGCTACTTCATTTTTTGTATGCCTTTTACCTGTCCACGGAAATTTTTCCTTGTTACCCGGTAGATCCCAATCTACAGTATCCGCAAATAGTTCTGCAATATTTCCTTCTTTTTTTCCGAATTGAATATCATAAAACATTTTTATGATCATTTCAGTTTGATTTGTGTAGAACTGATGGTTTTTATTAGTCTCTTTATTTAGTAATAGAATTTTGTCAATGTCTTCTGAAGCAACATCGGGATCGACATAAATGTGCATTCGTTTGATAAGGTCCTTTTCAAACTCAAATACACTACAGAATTTTCCAAAAGCAATAGTATGGTCTGGCCATTCTTTACCTGATTGTAGTGTCCCTTTTTCTGTACCCTCGATCACTACATAATTTTCTGAAACTATATAATTGAAAGTTTCTATATCATGGCTTATATTTTTAAGAAATCCAGCCATAGTTTCGCCAAATTGCCTGATGCCTTCTTTACCATGACTAAAGCCAAATTTTGGAAAGTATAGTTCAGTATCTTCCGTGAAGAGATTGTAATAATCCACATCAAATTTACCGTTATCTACTTTTTCGAAATAGTTTTTAACCTTTTTCTTTCTTCTTTCAAATACATCTGAATTTTCCATTTCCTTTTGTTTTATCATTGTTTTTATTTTTTTGTTGCGCACAAATATTATTAGTCTGTAGCAGACACAGAATAATCATAACTGCTTTTTTCATTGTAATTATATTAAACCGTTCGTTCCAAAATGGGATAAAAAAATTATTTTTTGAGCTGTTCTATTAAAAAATCAACCATTTCATTCACTTCTTCTTTATTTTGTGTTAAGATATAATGGCTCCAGAAACTACTGAAAGAAGAAAGTACATATCGTGCTATTACAGTAGAATTGCTACTGCTTTTAATACTGTTGTCTTTTTGTGCCTGGACAATATATTTTTCCAGGATAGATTGCAACACCTCACCTTTTTTTATGAGAAAGTTTTTTATTTCTTTATCTGCTGCTGCTACCTCAAAAATAGTTTTTACTATAAGACATGCTTTATTATCTGTTAATGTCTGACGTACCACATCACGTATTATATATTCCAATGTATCAATTGCTGTTTCTTTTGCTGACGCAGCTTTTAAATATTGATTTTCTTTAAGAGTTGCATAGTTAGATAAAGATTGTAAAAAGAGATTGTGCTTATTACCATACGTGTCATAAATACTGCTTCTGTTTATGCCCAGAGCAGCTACTATATCATGCATAGAAGTAGCATTATATCCTTTTTCCCAAAACATATTGCGGGCTATTTCTAATTTTTCTGTATAATCAAATTCTTTATTTCTTGCCATAAAAGCAAATATACAAATTAAACCGATCGTTCCATATTTAATTGTAAGTTTTTATGTTTGTATTATTGTTTAAGGCCTTGCAGTCTATGAGCTGTACTTCTTTTGCTTATTTGGTACATAATTGAAAAAGCTATCGAACAGGAAATTGTATACACGGATGATATCCGTAAAATAGTAAAACCGATAGTATTCACTATCGGTTTTACTTCTTTAGGATTGTTTTGAGATTTTAGTAATTTAATGAAAGTCCTACACCAAATCCCATATCACTATCATAATGGGTACGTATTCCAAGATTCTTTGTGATTATATACCGTAATTCTAACATATATTCCAAATCGGAGTTTACCATAAAGCCTCCCCGTAATCTTCTTGATAATGGAATATCTTCCCGCATAAGCTGTAAGCGAACGATTCCGTCGTGATAAATTTCAGCCTGAAAATCAATAAGCATGGGTAGCGTATAAATGATACCTACACTGACGGCTCTTCTGGTGTCTTTTTTATTAACTTGTCCAAAGATGTTTTTCTCATGTTCATCTTTTCCCATTCTACGATAACGCCAGTCAAACCCTATAAATGGCATAATCCATTGCATTTTCCCAAGATATCTTCCAAGATGTGTTTCCACTTCATACCCATGCATGTCATTGTATCCCAGTCTCCATTCAGAATTAAGTCTCCATCTTGCTGTCTGCAACATGGCTTCACCATCGTTTCCATTGCTGGCAAAGTCATTTTGTATCATAAAATGAGGCATGTTGCTTTCTCTTTGCAACGCACGATATGCTTTCTTTTTATCGGGCAATAATGGATTTTTATAGTCTCCTACTTCAAAAACTCTGTTCATTCCGGCCATCATATGATATAAGATATGACAGTGAAAAAACCAGTCACCTTCTTCATTTGCCAGAAATTCGATGGTATCAGTTTCCATCGGCATTATGTCAATTACATTTTTCAACGGTGATTTTTCTCCTTTTCCGTTGATTACTCTGAAGTCGAATCCATGTAAGTGAATAGGGTGTCGCATCATAGAATTGTTATAGATTTTTATGCGTAGTATTTCCCCTTTTTTAACCGGAATTTTATCTGTTTCAGCTAATACCTTGTTATCCATACTCCATACATAACGGTTCATGTTTCCGGTTAGGACAAACTCTAATTCCCGTACCGGCGCATCATCGGGTAGTTCGGTATTGTGTGGCGATTGTAACATGGCGTAATTGAGCGTTACAATATCACTTAATGCATTGGCATTGTAACGATCCGGGTTTTCATCTGCATTATGTTTGTCATGTTTCTGTTTTTTTGTGTTTTCCCCTGTTATTTCAGGATACATTACCACATTCATATCCATTTGATTCAGACTCATTTTCATTCCCATATCATCCAGATCCCCATTCATTTTCATCATATCGTTCATCATTTTCATACCATCAAAATATTTTAGGCGGGGCAGGGGAGAGATCAATTGTTTTACACCATCTCCGATGAAGTAACTCGAGGAATTGGTCCGATCTTCAGTAGTAGCCATAAATTCATATGCAATACCATCTTGAGGGATGGTAACAACTACATCATAAGTTTCAGAGACTGCAATCATCAGCCTGTCAACTTCTACAGGTTCGACATCGTTTCCGTCATTTGCCACAACAGTCATTTTACCTCCGGCATAACGCAGCCAGAAATAGGATGAAGCGCCACCGTTTGAAACCCGTAATCTGACTTTATCGCCTGCTTTGAGTTTTTTTCCATCTATTGATTTTAAATCCGTTAAAGCATTTCCATTCATTAGTATTTTGTCATAATAAACATCACTTACATCCATAGCGAGCATGCGCTTCCATTCGTTTTTGAGTTTGGTTTTCAGATGCCCTTCTTTAATAGCTTCAATATAAGATTGTGTGGCTCCTTTCTTTATTGCTGACCAGTCATTGGCATTGTGCAACATACGGTGCACATTATCAGGATTGTAATTGGTCCATTCGCTTAATATAACCGGTACAGATGGCAAATCGTCAATTCCTTTTCTAAAAGTCTTGTCGTCTGGTTTCTTGAGCATTATAAAACTCCCGTACATTCCAATTTGTTCTTGTAAACCAAAATGCGAGTGGTACCAGTGCGTTCCATTCTGGATAATGGGAAAACGATAGGTATGGGTTGCTCCTGGTTCTATCGGCATTTGTGTGAGAAAAGGAACACCATCTTCTTTATTGGGCAGAAACAGACCATGCCAGTGCAGTGCAGTGCCTTCTTTGAGTTGGTTATGGACTACTATTTCTGCAGTATCTCCCTCGGTAAAGGTAAGAGTAGGCATGGGTATTTGCCCGTTTACTGCTATTGCTCTTTTGGATTTTCCTGCATAATTTACCAAAGTATCTTTTACATACAGATCATATCGGACTACTTTTTGCGACCATAATGCAGGTATACAAAAAAACAAAATGGCTATTTGTAATAATCGTATAGAGCTATTTTTATATGTGTTCATCTTTTATTGCTATTTTTTCTATTCGGGATTTTTTAGCCAATTTGTAAGCACTTTTATCTGTATGTCACTTAACTTTTTTTCTCTGTGTATAAAGACATAAGAGGGTATCGGCATTTCTTTGTTCTCTATTTGTGTTATCATAGAGGTCAATAACCGTTCTTGCTTTCGGTTGGAATAAGTTCCCCATTCATTAAAATTCAATTCTTTTTTAGCGTTGTTAATATGTTTTTCTACTAAAGTTCTTGCTGGTTGTATGTAATCATACCAAACATAATTGGTGTTATTACTATGGCAGTCATAACATGATGTTTGTAGTATTTCTTTTACGTCTTCCGGAACTTTATAAGAAGACGTAAAATCAGAAGTATAATTTTTTCCGCTATCACTATTGCGTTCCGGCTGATAAAACTGTATGATAATTAGTACCAGTAGTATTGTCCCAAAAGTTACCTTTAGTATTTTTCTCATATTAAAAAGTTTTCTTTACGCTACCACATGAAAACATTTTATTTCCATTGCCATAATAAGGATTTTTGATGCTATCGGTTTCGCTGATCCAGATGGCTCCTTTTCCGTTATTATACATCGGACAATGGATTTGATATAATTTTTGCGAAGTACCAAACAACACAATTAAATCATTAATGTCTTTGCTTAAAGCTACTAAATGTTCTCTTTGATGCGTAATATTACCTTCATTTTTCGCAATATGTTCTGCATTTTCTTTAGCATCATCTGTAATATCTTTGTATTCCTGTTTCTTGTCTTCCGGAACAATCGCTATATCTACCGCATTGAGTGTTTCAAATAGTCGTTTTCCTGCTTTAGCTGCTGCTTCGCTGTTATCAGCTACCAATCCATTTTTTAAAGTTAGATAGTCTGATACCATTTCTTGTATAGAAAATTTAGCCACCTTGTTTTCAGATGAGGTGTTTTCTACCTTTTCATTTGCTTCATCTGCTTTTTTAGATTTTTGATTACAGGATAGGGTACTGAATAGCAATGTTGCCCCTACAAAAAGATAAAGAAGTATATTTTTCATTTTTTTTTAATTTAGAATTGATTAAAAATCTCTTTAGCTCTATTTTTTTGATAATGAGCTTTATTAGTTCAATGTTTCAGTTGTACTGCCACAATTCATCATTTTAGATCCATAATACGGGTTTTTTATAGTACTCTCTTTACTTAACCAGTCCGCTCCTTTTCCACTATTATACATCGGACAGTGTTGATAATAGATAGGAAAACCTGATTTTGCTGCTTTTGCCAGTTGATAGATTTCAATACTGAGTAATGCAAATAGTTCTCTTTGTTTATTAATATCTTTAGTTTTAGCCATGTTTTCTGAATATGTAGTTACGTTATTTGAAATTTTGCTCCAAACATTTTGTTCAGTAGTATTGAGTTTACTTCTATCTACTGCTTTTACAACAGTATTCAGATCTGCAGCTTTTTTACCAGCACTGGTTGCATCTGTCTTTACCAAAGCATCTTTAATGTCAAAATAGCTGTTCAGAATCTTCTGAATTATGGCATCTTCTGATTTTTTATTATTTTTTTCATTACCATGATGTGCATTTATTGTCATCGATTCATGCCTTTTTGTTTCCATGGTTAAAGGTTTCAATTCTCTTTCATAATGACAACATTCAGGTAGTTTGTTATATATATCATCAGGTGCTAAAAAGGCTTCATTATCATAACCGGCTAAAGCTATTCGTTTTAATATTTTTTCACGATTTGTTTTTGTTTTATCATAGCTGATGACAGCCATCTGACTTTTTTGGTCCCATCGTACGCTTGCTGTTTTCTTTTTATTACCAGCTTGTTCAATTTTATTTTTACAGATATCACATTTGCCGTATATTTTAACGGATTCTGTTATTTCATTTTTTATTTGTCCATAATTCGTAACTGATGATAGAAATATGCTTACTATTATGAACATCTTTACAATTGATTTCATATTGTTTCTTTTTAATTATAATAAAGTATGTTTTTAAAGCTACTATATATTTAAGCCCATACATAAACAGGGCTGTTCATATCTTAAAAATCAGCTTATTTTAGGAGGGAACCGTGGTGAGATAAAGCCAGAGCTATATTCTAACTGAATAAAGTGAAATTTTTCTTTTTTAGTGATCTCATCAAATGGATTCTCTATATGGATTTCCAAACTAATGGATATGGTTGGGAATTGGAAGAAATTACTACAGACGCAAGCATTGTATTTACAAATGGAATGATTATCAGTAGTGTTATCATCCAACCTATCTGATTCAGTTCTTTTGTTGTCTTGTATGGAACAATGATTTTCTTTAAACGATGTATCATCTGCTACACAGGCAGAGCTTGTATATGGTAGTAGTAAAGAGCTGATGCTTATCAGAAAAATAAGGATAATATGTTTACTGAAATTTTTCACACACTATATAATATGTAACTCTGTTCGATAGTTTCTTCATATAAAATTGTTGTGATCAGAGTTAAGTTTATTCATTTTATAAAGTTCAGAAATCAACCGCAGTAACATTTATATTATTTTCTATTTTATTTGTAAAATTTACTGTTTTGAATAATAGATTTACAACATATCTATTTAGCTATAAGTGAATTATGGTATCCTATAGCTAAACAGACTAAACTGAATTGTATCTGTAAAAAAATCTTTTGAGAGCTTAATGGTGAGCACCATGACTTTCATGAATTCCTTTATTAGCTTCTCCTTCCGAAATTATTACGGTAAAATCTACTGTATGTATTTCTCCTTCTATTTTGAACTGTACCCACATTCTGTACAAACCGGTTTTTTTAATATAGGTTTTCGCATAAATCGGAAAAGGATCTTGAGACATCGGATGAATATGTAAAAAGTCTTTATCAGCCTGACTGATCATCACAATATGGGCATTTGCTCCCAGATACGGTTCTATATCTTTTTCTTCCAATCTTTTGCCTTCTTGTTCTATAGAAAACTCCAAACTTTGAGCGGTATTGGTTTTTAGGTCATTTCCATTAAGTAAGCTTATTGTATAGCCATCAACAACAGCTGTTAACTTAGGTTTGGTTTCAGGTATTTGCTTCAGTAGATTACCTTCAACCTCAATAGATTTCATGCTCACACTTGCCGGATGATCTACAGGTTTGTAATCAATAAAAAAGAGATATTTTCCTGCTGATGGGAAAGTCTCTGCTACATAATAGGTTTCATCTGCCTGTTTTTCAGGATGAATATGGTCAAACCAAGTTAATTCCTCATTTACTACAAGAAGATGCATCTTCATCGTATGAACTACTTCCAGAGGAATATTTTCACCACTTTCAGTAACCGATATGATAAATAATGCCGGATAATTTGCTATAATGTTTTTAGGTTCGGAAGTAACGTGTACATCCACCGATTCTGTATGCTGATGTGTATTCATAATTGATATATTTATATGTTATTGCTATACAAATTTCCGCAAATCAGGTTTTTTTGTGTTACGGTATTTTCGAATAGATTTATAAAATTTACTGATTACTATTATTTCTGATTATTTTCATCACTACTGCAAATGTTAAGATGAGTAATGGCAATAATATCAGATTTACGCCCATCCAGCCCCAATGATTAAACAGACTGCCTGCAAAAAAACTTGTAATACTGATAACTGTAAAGACGGTAAAATCATGAAAGGCCTGAGTTTTTTCTTTTTCTTCAGGTCTATATACTTTTGTAAGTACAGAGGATCCGCCAATAAACAGGAAATTCCAACCTAAACCGACAATAAATAAACCGGCAATAAAATTGCTAAATTCTGTTCCTGAAAGTGCAACAATGAGATATACAAACAAAATAAGTATTCCTGCGATAATGATGCGATGTACTCCAAACTTCTGAATCAGCGTTCCTGTAAAAAAAGAAGGTAAAAACATGCCTAATACATGCCACTGGATAACCATTGCCGTATCACCGGATGAATGCCCGAAATCATGCATAGCAATTGGTGTTGCGGTCATTGACATTCCCATCACAGCAAAAGCGGTGGCTGAGGAGAACAAGGCGAGAACTGTATTTTTATTTTTAATAATTTCCTTTAATGACCGTCCTGCTTTTGTAGGTTTATTGGTTTGTACTACAGCTGTATGTCCGATTTTAAGAAGTGATACTGCTCCCAGAGCAACAATACTTAGCAGAATAGTAGAAAGATAAGAATAGGCATAAGGTATTGCACCCATATCTTGTGTAAACCTTGCCAGATTTGGTCCGGCAACAGCTGCAACAATACCTCCACCAATTACCCATGAGATGGCTTTGCTTTTTGCTTTTTCAGGAACAGAATCCGCCGCTGCAAAACGATAGTACTGTGTAAATCCCTGATAAGCACCCAGCAGCATATTACCGATAGAAAATATCCAAAAGGAATGGTTGATAATACCATACCAGGAAACTACTCCGGATAAAGCACCAATAAGAGTACCTATCATAAATGCTTTGCGTTGCCCAATTTTCTTCATAAGCATAGAAGCCGGTATCATCATTACTGCTGCACCAATGGTAGTCATGGCTACAGGTAATGTTGCCAGATTTTTATCAGGTGCCATCTGCATACCAATAACTCCTGATAATGTAATAACGAGTATGGAGACCGTCTGATATAGAGCCTGAGATACAAACAAGATGTACACATTACTCCATTTGAATTTTGCATTCATGTTTTTGTTGCTATTAGAGTGCAAATTTGCAACGTTATATTCGTCAAAATGTTACGTTATTTCTTATTTATTATGTAAAGTTTACAGATTGAGCTCATCATCATAAGAGGTTATGATTCTTAATACTATACATATTACAATTCCGTCTTATGGTCTTAACTAGAAAATTTTACAGCATGTTATCAATAATAAAACTAAAACATAATAGTTTGTAAATCAGATTGATAATTGAATTTAAAAAATCGTATATTGAGGAATTAAATCTTGAATGAAGAATTGTTGCTAAAAGTAAAGCAGATGTACTTTTTGATATAATATAAGTAAAAATAATAACTCTAATAGATGATTTACAGACTCTATTGTAAAAGTTGAACGTGATTTTCAGCGTTTCTGATACTACTGAACACAAAGATGAATGCAATATTTTTGCAAAATAAAATCAACAAAACAATAAATGGAATATGAATTTTCAAATAAAAAACAGCAGTATGAACGATATAGACGAAATTTTCCGTCTGTATAAAATCGCAACCGATTTTCAGAAGACTAAATTTACTGTTTGCTGGCCGGAATTTGAGAGAAAACTGATTGAAACTGAAATTACTGAAAACAGGCAGTGGAAAATTGTTGCAAGCGACAAGATTATTTGTGTCTGGGCAACGACTTTTAACGATCCTCAAATTTGGGAAGAACGAAATAACGATCCATCTGTTTACATTCACCGAATTGCTACAAATCCTGATTTTCGTGGACAAAATCTGGTTAGAGAGATCGTAAAATGGGCTACAATCTACGCAAGGGAAAATCAAAAACAGTTCGTTAGAATGGACACTGTTGGCAACAATCCGGGACTTATTAATTACTATACAAAATGTGGGTTTGACTTTTTGGGATTATTGAAACTTAAAAATACAAAAGGATTACCTGCACATTATAACAACGCAACAGTAAGCTTATTTCAAATAAGTATCAGTTCTGAAAGAGAAAGTAATAAATCGCTGACATTTTAAAAGCTAACTAAAATTTATGAATTATGGAAATATGGAAAAGTATTTCATCGCATACAAGTGAGTACGAAAACCCAATTAAACTATTAAAAGGAGAAATTGTAAAGTTAGGAAACCGGGCACCCGAAGAAAACTGGAAAGACTGGATTTGGGCAGAAAATGACAAAGAGCAGGGAGGATGGGTACCGATTCAGATAATTGAAAATTTGGAAAGCAACAAGCAAGGACTCATTTTAGAAGATTACAGCGCAAAAGAACTGAATATAGATAAAGACGAAATAGTTGTTAAAGTAAAATCCCTGAATGGTTGGAGTTGGTGCAGAAAAATCAAAGATAATGACGAAGGCTGGATTCCTGATGAAGTGATCGACATGCAATGATTAAGAAGAATTTATTTCTCAATATCAACCCTTTCATTGTTGACAAACCATGGCTATATGTATTTATTACTCTGACAATATCTGCTTTATTTGTAGTTTTTATTAGCCGTAAACACATACCACAAAACCCGCCTATAAAGCGGGTTTTACAGCTGACATTAAAATCATTAATGTTCAGAATATATAGAGAGCAGTACCAGTTTTACTTTATTGTACGGATATAAACTCCTGCGATAATGGCTGCGATAATACATATCATTCCTGCTGAAAAAAATGCGGTTTGAAAACCAGCATTAAGTGCTGTCAGTTCTGTATCACCAACCATTTTCAGAGTATTTGTTTTAGCAGCAGAAATAGCCACAATAATTGCCAGTCCCAAAGCTGATCCTACCTGATAGCTTGTATTAACCAGTCCTGATGCAAGTCCTGTTTCTTCGGGTTTTGCACCTGACATCGAAGCAATGGTTCCGGGTATATAAGTAAGCGACATACCCACAGCCCCCAATAGTGAGGCAGGTAATACATTCGCAACAAATGTTCCGTCTTCCGGTACTGCACTAAAAAGAATCAATGATGCCGCAAGGATCAGAAGACCAACAATCATATTAGATTTAAAGCCAAACTTTGCTACCAGTTTTCCAGTAACTCCTACCATCAGAAACATAATAGCTAATGTCATGGGTAACAAAGCAAGTCCGCTGTTGAAAGCTGAATAATGTAAGGTTTGTTGCAAATAAAGATTCAGAAAAAACCATAAGGGTATCCATGCTGCTGCGAGTAAAGCCATGACAATGTTACCTGCAGAAAGATTGGGTACTTTAAAAATGGATATTGGCATTAATGGTTCGCTTTTCTGCTTTTGAAGAATATAAAAAGCAATCAACAATGCAAATGACAATAACAAAAGACCAATTGTGTGAACTGATCCCCAGCCTTCTGTTTCTGATGAAACGATAGCATACACCATAAGGATCAAAGAGGCTGTTGCCAGAATAGCCCCTGCCATATCTACTTTTCCTTTTCGGGTTTCACCGGTAAGCAACAGGCTACGACTTCTAAGCAATACTATAATACCAACCGGAATATTGATCAGGAATATCCAGTGCCATGAAAGCCATTCGGTAATAGCACCTCCAAGAAAAACTCCTGCAGAACCTCCTGCAGCGGCAGATGCTCCCCAAAAGCCAAGTGCTTTATTTAGTTCGTTAGGATCTGTAAATTTGGACAAAACCAATGTAAGGGCTGCAGGAGCAATAAATGCAGAGCCTATACCTTGAAGAGCTCTTCCAATATTAAGTGACGCTTCAGACCAGGCAACACCTGCCAATAAAGAGGCTAAGGTAAGGATAACAAATCCCCACATAAAAATTTTTCGCGCTCCGAATAAGTCTGATAACCTGCCTCCGAGAAGTAAGAACCCTCCGAATAAGATGACATAAGCATTAAAAATCCATTGTAGTCCGGTTTGTGAGTAACCTAAATCTGTTTTTATTGCCGGTAACGCCACGCCAATAATTGAAGTGTCCATTATTACTAAAAACTGGGCAGTACATAATAAGAATAATGCGGCCCATCGTTTGCTATAAGGTGTTGATTGTGCTGTTGAAATGGTATTTTCCATATTTACTGTTAGTTTGTATTTATTTTAATTTCTATCAATTACTTTTATTTTTTGGATATTAGTGATCCGTTTGTACTAAACAATCAATTGTTTGATACAAATTTATAAATGCCTATATGTAAGGTTTTTACATAATTACGGCTATGTATTGTAAGATTATCAAAAAAAATACACTGCTTTAACGGTGTTTATTTTGCGTTTTTAGTATATAACAGGGATAGGATTGTAAATAGCTTATGATGCGCTATGTGAAAGCAAAGCTTTGAAGGTGGAAAATATGTATTAAATATTGTGCCATTATATTTTTTGATATAATATGCCTTTCAATATTGAAAATAAAAATACTTCTAAAAAAAAAAATTAGATTTCTAAAAAAAATTCGTTTACAGATATTATATGCAAAGAAAAAGTACACAAAATGTACGTCAGGTATATTTTTTTAATTGATTCAAGGTTTTTTCGATCATATTCATGCGATCTTTAACCTTTTCAGCTGATGCATCTAACGTAAAACCTTCATCCATTAATTCTTTTATAAGCAACATTTTTTTTATATTTTCATAATTATATCGCCTGTTTTTACCCTCTTCTTCAGTAAGGCTTGCAATGATGCCTTTTTCTTCCCAATAGCGTATTTGCCTTGCTGGAATGCCCGTGATTTGAGACACTTCACCGATGCCCACTACTAATTTATCTAAAAAATCTGAATCAAAAGACAGATTCTTGTTGGAAGCCTTTTTTGTCATAGTTGCGTTTTTTATTATCTCAAGTTAAGTTCAAGTATTTCGCCTGGTAATCCATCAAAATCAATGAACTCTCTTGTTCTGAATTCGTTGTTGATTAATATTTTTCTTGAAGCAGCGTTTTTTGGATCTATAATCGCAACAAGTTTTGTAAGTTGTTGCTGTTTTTTAGCAGTCTCAACAAGCGATGCACTGACTTGACCCGCAATACCTTGACCCCAGTATTCAGGTAGAATCATATAGCCAAGTTCGGCTTCTTCACTGTTTGTTTCTTTTATTTCCAGCTTGGCAAATCCGATGTATGTATTCGTTTCTGCAGATAAAATTTTATAGCTTCCAAAACACTCATGCAGTCTATTATTTTCGAGGATTTTTATAAAGTCATCTTGTGCTTCATTAGGTTCCAATATTCTCTCTGTTATCATCTGCATCACCCTTATATCATTAACCAAAAGAAAATATAAGGCAAAATCTTTTGGACAAAATTTTTCAAGCTTCAAATTCATTTTGTAAATTATTTACAATTAATGTTGTAAATATAAAATATTTACTTTTATTTTGCAATTGTAGTTTATTTACAATTAATGATAATTTTAAACAATTTAAGTATGAAAACAACAATTTTATTGATCTTCATTTTGGGAATGAATATAAAAGCCATGTCACAAACAGGTGATATAGAGAAACTGAAGATAGAACAGCTTGTAGAGGAAACATTTGCAAATGCAGCTTTAAATAAACTAAACACATACGAAATGACACGAGGTTTTCATCGGGATTTTGCCATTCTGATTCCACAAGGAAATGATCTTTTCCGACTTTCGCTAAATGATTGGATAGAAGTGATAGAATCTTACAAAAACAATCCTGAAAAAATGAAATCCGGAATCAGAGATCTCGATTATATTATTGACGTATTGGAAGTCACAGGCAACACAGCCGTTGTGAAAACACAATTTTTCAGAAATAAAAAATTAATTATTACGGATTACTTATCCTATATAAAATATCCTGAAGGATGGAAAGCAGTGGCAAAGGTATCTAATGAACATATAATAAATCCGTTACACCTCACGCTTTAAATTAGATACTATGAGAACAACAGTTTTAATCTTGCTATTTTTAAACATGAATTACCTACACGGACAAACAAAAGAAAAATCTGCATTAATTCTTATCGAAACTCAAAATGAGTGGATGCATACAGAAGGTAAACTGTACCAGGCATTGGTACAGGATAAAGAAATGTTACACAATTCAATCACAAACATTGAAAAAGTATTGGATTATGCAAGGAAAAACGATATTGAGATCGTTCACGTCGGGCTGCGTTTTCAAAAGGGATATCCTGAATTGGCTAATGGAAAAAGCGGTTTACGAAAAGCCATACCCAAGGCCAGAACTTTCCCTATTGAGGAGTTTGGTTCACAATTTTATGAGACGGTAAAACCGATGGACGGGGAGTTTGTCGTTACGGGTAGAGTAGGCGCAAGCGGATTTACAGGGTCTAATCTGGATGTGTATCTGCGCAACAATAAAATTGAAAATCTGTATTTGGTGGGCTATGCTACCCATGTTTGTGTTGAAAGTACATTACGTGATGCTCATGAAAAAGGTTACAATACTTTTTTGATTTCAGATGCAACTTCCGCATTCAATCGTATGCAACAGGATTATGTTTTAAGTGAAGTTGTGCATCATTTTGGTGAATATATTTCCACAAAAGAATTTATAAATGAGTAAATCGTTATTAAAGAAATAACAGCCCCGGATATTTTTTTAGTGAGACGATGTATTTATTGAAGAGGAAAATGTTTCTGTATGAATCACTTTTAAAAAAACAGATAAATACAGAAACATTCTTTTATCTAATGAATTATAATTCTTTGCGTACTGCTTTTGGTACCAGTACTTTATAGTCTCCGTTATTTCTGAGTACATCTCTTACAATACTTGAGCTGATGTAAGAAGTACTTGCTGCTGTGAGCAGAAATACCGTTTCAATCTTCGATAGTACCCGATTGGTATGCGCAATAGCTTTCTCAAATTCAAAATCGGCCGGATTTCTAAGACCTCTCAGAATAAACTGCGCATTGTTTTGCTTGCAGAAATCAATTGTAAGCCCTTTATACGTCGCTACTTTTATCTTGGGTTCGTCCTTAAATGTTTCTTCCATAAATTCTTTTCTCTTCTCCAAAGGAAACATGTATTTCTTCTCTGCATTGATACCAATAGCGATGATGATTTCATCAAACAGAGGCAAAGCACGTCTGATAATATCTTCATGACCATTAGTTATCGGATCAAATGATCCTGGGAAAACAGCTTTTCTCATATCGAATCTTTTAAGCCAAGTTGCAGTGCATTATCAAAAAGTTGTGTCAGCGAAATACCGGCAACAGCTGCCTGTTGGGGCAAAATGCTTTCTTCCGTAAGTCCTGGTATCGTGTTCATTTCTAATAAGAAAGGCTCTCCGCTGACCAATATAAACTCACTTCTGGAAAAACCACTCATGTTTAGTATTGTATAAATACGTTTGGCGGCATCTTCAATTTTCATTTTTTCCTCTTCAGTAATGCGGGCAGGTGTTATTTCTTTAGATTTACCCTGATATTTAGCTTCAAAATCGAAAAACTCATTGTCAGAAACGATTTCAGTAATCGGTAATACTACGGTTTCTCCTTTATAATTGATAACACCAACCGATACTTCAGTTCCTTTGAGGTAACTTTCTATAATGATTTCGTTATCTTCTTTATAGGCTTTTTCAATAGCGTCTGCCAGATCTTTAGTGTTTTTAACCATAGAAATTCCAAAGCTTGAACCGGATCTGTTTGGTTTTACAAAACATGGTAAACCTACACGCTGAATAATGCTTTCTTCATTGACTACATCGCCTTGATTTAAATAGTAAGAAATGGCTGTTTTTATACCGTATGGTTTTAGAACAGACAACATATCTCTTTTATTCATAGTTAACGCTGCCTGATAATAATCACATGAAGTGTGTTTCATCTTGATGAGTTTAAAATACGCCTGTAATAATCCGTCTTCACCAGGAGTACCGTGAATAGCGTTAAAAACAATGTCAAAAGTAATTTTTATACCGTTAACAACTGCTGAAAAATCATTCTTGTCAATCGCAAATTCTTCATTCTTTTCATTAACCAATACCCACTTGTCTTTGAGAATGTGAACTTTATAAGGCTGGTATATTTTTCGGTCTAAATTTTCATAGACTACGTTTCCGCTTTTTATTGAAATAGGGTATTCGCTGGAATAACCGCCCATAACGATGGCAACATTTATCATAAATGTTTATATTTATTAAGTTTGTATTTCGATTTAAAGAATTCTTTGTGTTGAAACAAATTTATGAAAAAACCCCAAAGAATTAATTTATATCTTTGTCAAAATTTATATCTATGAGTTTTAAGAATTTTATTAAAAGCAAACAGTTTATTTTGTCTTTTGTTTTGGCGTTTTTTATCTTCATTTCTTTGGGTTTTCTAAGCCTTAAGTTTTTGAATTTTTATACCCGTCACGGAAAAGAAATTAAAGTACCTAATTTGGGGAAATTAAAATCAGAACAGGCAGCTCAGAAATTAGAGGAGTTTGATTTGGAATTGATTGTCATTGATACTGTTGATTTTGATAAAAACTTTCCACCTTTTAGTATCGTTTCCCAGGATCCTGTTGCCAATTCGAGTGTAAAAGGAGGACGTAAAATTTATGTAAAAATTAATGCAGCTGGGTATTCATCTCTCCGTCTGCCGGAAGATTTGACGGATAAAACATTCCGTTATGCAGAAAGACGCATTCAGTCTTTGGGGCTTGAAGTAGGCAAAGTTACTTATGAACCTCATTTGGCTAAAGATGTTGTCATACAAATAGAGCAGGGCGGAAGAATTTTGAGAAAAGGAGATAAAGTGACCAAAGGTTCTACTATTGACATTGTTCTCGGAGATGGTAGTTTAGGATTTAAACAACAAAATGATTCACTGAAAGATGCATTTGAAGATGTAGCGCCTTCTTTAGATTCCATTTTTTAATAGTAGATATGAATACAGAAGATTTTTCAGTACCAGCAGACGAAGATTTATTTGAACATTACCGTTTTGAAGCGGGTAAAGGTCAGCAGCCATTACGCGTAGATAAATTTTTAATGAATCTGGTAGAGAATGCTACACGTAATAAAATACAACAGGCAGCAGCAAACGGAAATATTTTTGTAAATGATGTTCCTGTAAAATCCAACCATAAAGTAAAATCCAATGATGTTGTTCGGGTATTGATGGAACAACCACCATTTGAAAATGTAATCATTCCTGAAAATATTCCTTTGAATATTGTCTATGAAGATGATGATTTACTCGTTATCAATAAACCAGCAGGACTGGTCGTACATCCGGGACATGGTAATTATACGGGAACACTGGTAAATGCTTTAGCGTACCATTTTGAAAACCTTCCGTTAAACAGTTCAGAGCGACCTGGATTGGTGCATAGAATCGATAAAGATACTTCAGGGCTTCTTGTTATTGCAAAGACAGAATGGACAATGAGCGAGCTGCAAAAACAGTTTGCTGAAAAAACCACACAGCGTGAATATGTTGCTTTAGTGTGGGGGAATGTAACTGAAGATGAAGGCAGAATTGAAAGCTATATAGGAAGACATGTAAAAGATCGTATGCAGATGGCATCTTTTCCTGATGATACCACCGGGGCAAAACATGCTGTTACGCATTATAAAGTAATTGAGCGTTTTGGCTATGTAACGCTTGTTAGTTGTCGTTTAGAAACAGGAAGAACCCATCAGATCCGTGTACATATGAAATCAATAGGGCATACCCTTTTCAATGATGAAAGATATGGAGGGCATCTGATCCTTAAAGGCACTACTTTTACCAAATACAAGCAATTTGTAGACAACTGTTTTCAGATTTTACCAAGACAGGCATTGCATGCAAAAACATTAGGTTTCATGCATCCCATTAAAAAAGAAGAAATGCTGTTTACTTCTGATTTACCGTCAGATATGGTTAATTGTATAGAAAAGTGGCGAAATTATTCAAACAGTAACGAAATTCCTGAAGATGAATCATAACATAATTTGCTTTGTGGGAAGTAATTCTTCCAAATCCATCAACGTACAGTTAGTAAAATCACTGCTTAAGCATAATATGCAGAACCAAACTGTAGAATATATTGACATTAGAGAATGGCAGCTGCCAATTTTCAGTCAGGATATTGAAACTAATGAAGGATATCCAAAACATATTAAAGAACTTGCTGAAAAAATCAAAAATGCTACGCATGTATTGGTAGGAACTAATGAGCACAACGCAGCTCTTTCAGCCTTTTTTAAAAATATTTTGGATTGGTTGTCCCGATATGATAAGTTGGTATTGGAAGACAAAAAATATTTTGTAGTATCGACTTCTGAAGGAGGGCGCGGAGCCCTTTCCGCAAATGAATATGCACAATCTTTCTTCCATAAATTCAAAGCAAAAGAGGTATTGAGTTTTGCTTTTCCAAATTTTAGTAAGAATTTCTCTGTTGAAAATCAAGTTGTTGTTAGCGATGAGTTAAATAGTAAATTTAATGATATAGTAAAGGAATTTATTAAATAAATGAAACGAACCTCATTAATATTTGAAGTAAAAGATATAGCGGCTTTCAGAAAGAAAGCCCTTTTGTTTTCACAACAATTTAGAGAAGTAGTTCATCTCAATAGCAACGATCATCATCAAAAATATTCGAGTATTGATGAGCTATTGGCTTTTGATGCTTTTACAAGCCTTCAGACCGATGCTCAAAATAGCTTTGCAGAACTTGAAGCGTATCAGCATAACAGTAAAGATTGGCTTTTTGGTTTTTTTACGTATGATGTAAAAAATGCAGTAGAGCCCAAATTAACATCTACCCGTTATGACGGTTTAGAGTTTCCCGATCTTTATTTTTTTCAACCCAAAAAAATACTCTTTTTTAAAGATAATCAGATCGAATTTTCTTATTTGCCTCTGTGTGAAGATGAGATAGAATCTGATTTTGAAGAAATTAATGATACGGTTCTTTATGAGCATACTAAGCCATTGTCAATTGATATAGAAGCCCGTATAACGAAAGCTGATTATATTGCCAAAGTAAATAAAATGAAAGAGTTTATTTACAAAGGCGATATTTATGAAGCTAATTTTTGTATGGAGTTTTTTGCAGAAGAAGCATTCATAGATCCTTTAGATGTTTATCAGAAACTCAATGCTATTTCAAGACCGCCTTTTGCTGCATTTTTTAAAATGAATAAGCATTTTGTGATGAGTGCATCACCGGAACGCTATCTTAAGAAAAAAGGAAACACCGTTGTTTCACAGCCCATCAAAGGAACGGCAAAGAGAGGAAAAGATGTAGAGGAAGACACTATATTGAAATCACAATTAGAATTCAGTGAAAAAGAACGTTCCGAAAATATCATGATTGTAGATCTGGTCAGGAACGACCTGTCAAAAACAGCAAGTCGAGGTACGGTAAAAGTAGAAGAATTATGTGGGATTTATACCTTTGATCAGGTACATCAGATGATTTCTACTGTAGTTTCTGAGGTTGACCCGACTGTAAATGCTGTAGAGGTAATCAAAACAACTTTTCCTATGGGAAGCATGACCGGTGCCCCAAAATTTTCTGCTATGCAAATCATCGAGTTTCTGGAAGAAACGAAAAGAGGTTTGTACAGCGGAGCAATAGGGTATTTTTCACCAGATTCAGATTTTGACTTTAATGTGGTCATTCGTAGTATTTTATATAATCAGGCTACCCGTTATGTTTCTTTCTCAGTTGGGAGTGCTATTACTGCCAAAGCAGATCCTGTTGCGGAGTACCAGGAATGTCTGTTGAAAGCAAAAGCAATGCAGCAAGTTTTAAGATAAATTTATTTAGGAATTATTTTTAAATAGCTTACATTTGATTTTTTCCGTCAAAATGTTACAACGCTTAAAAAATAATTTAGAAAACCAATTTAAAATTCCTTTAGATGCCCGATTTTTACTCGCTGTGAGTGGTGGGGTGGATAGTATGGTTTTACTTCATTTATTCAGGCAGTTTTCCGATCATTTGGCAGTAGCCCATTGTAATTTTAACCTTAGAGGAGAAGAAAGTGATGCTGATGAACAGCTTGTTCGTGATTTTTGTATAAAACATCATATTCCTTTTTATTCAAATTCCTTTGATACAAATAATTATGTTGATTTACATAAAGTATCTGTTCAGGTTGCTGCACGGGAACTTCGCTATAGCTGGTTTAAAGACATTTTAGAAAAAGAATCCTATGACTATCTCGTGACAGCCCATCATGCAGATGATGCGGTTGAAACTTTCCTTATTAATTTTAATCGTGGTACCGGTATTGATGGTCTGTTGGGAATTCCTGATAGAAATGAACATATCATTCGTCCGTTGCTTATTTTCTCAAGAGAAGATGTTTACGGGTATGCTTTAGAACACTCTGTAGCATGGAGAGAAGATGCGTCTAATCAATCAACAAAGTATCTCAGAAATGCTTTCCGGCACAAAGTAATTCCGGTTTTTAAGGAAAACAATCCTCATTTTTTGTCCTCATTTCAGCAAACCCTGCAAAACTTACAACAAGTTTCAGATTTGGCACATGATGCTGCTGAGATGATTTGGAAAAAAGTGGTCATACAGGAAAAAGAGATATATAAAATAAGCATACCTCTATTACTCGAATACAAAAACCATAAGGCCTATCTGTACCAATGGCTCAAAGAGTATCATTTTACTGCATGGAATGATATCTATGAGCTGTTACGGGCTGTATCCGGGAAAATGGTTTATTCTGCCACCCATATTTTGCTCAAAGATCGCGATGCGCTACTCTTAAAGCCCAAAGCCATTGCAACGGCTGAAAAATATTATATTAATTCTGATGAAGACTTAGAAAGATTGCCAATAAAACTTAAATTTGAACTTTCTGAGACAACAGCTGAAAAAAATTATAATAAGCATCATCTATATGCCGATGCTGAGAAAGTGTATTATCCGCTGATTATCAGAAAATGGGAGCAGGGAGATTTTTTTTATCCAGTTGGAATGATGGGTAAAAAGAAAGTCAGCAAATTTTTTAAGGATGAGAAATTTTCTATGTTTGAAAAACAGCAGACCTGGATATTGACCACCGAAAAAAATGATATTATATGGATCATCGGTCATCGTGCGGATGAGCGGTTCATTCATAAAAACAGTAAAAATCAAATTTTAAAAATCATATTTAATTAATGAAAAATCAATTCTATACTTTTTTGTTTTTTATGATTTCATTCATCGGATTCTCGCAGATTCAGGATCCGGTAAAGTGGAAATCTAAAATAGAGAAAATTTCCGATACGGAATATATGATAACCCTTGACGGTACCATCGAGAAAGGATGGCATATGTATTCTCAGTTCACACCTGAAGGCGGAGCCTTACCAACAGAGTTTAAATTTAATAATTTATCGGGTAACTATGAAGTTACTGAAAAAACCATTGAAAGCGAATATAAGCAACAGTATAATGATGTTTTTGAAATAGATGAATACTTCTTTGAAGATACAGTTCAGTTCAAACAAAAAGTTACGGTTACCAATAAAGATCTTTCTAAAATAGAACTTAACCTATTTTATCAGGTTTGTACAGATGTTTGTATCAGTCAGGATAAATTTTTTGAATTCAATCTAAAAGATCTTACCACTAAAGAAGTAAAAGCTTTTGAAGAAGCTGCGGCTGATACCAAAACAGATTCTAAAGGAAGTACACCAGCCGGAAATCCTGCTTCTAAACAAGAGCAAAAAGGCTTGTGGACTATCTTTTTTATATCTTTTCTGTCAGGATTTGCAGCCTTGCTCACGCCTTGTGTGTTTCCGATGATTCCGATGACTGTAAGCTTTTTTACGAAACAAAGTAAATCAAGAGCTAAAGGAATTAAAAATGCTGTGATTTATGGACTTTCCATCATCATTATCTATGTCGTTTTAGGAACCATAGTTACCAAAATTTTCGGTGCTGATTCTTTGAACGCATTATCAACCAATGTTTGGTTCAATGTAATCTTCTTTGTACTACTTGTTGTATTTGCTTCTTCGTTCTTAGGAGCTTTTGAAATCATGTTGCCAAATTCATGGGCAAATAAAGTAGATCGTCAGGCAGACAGAGGTGGTCTTATCGGTATCTTTTTTATGGCTTTAGCCTTAGCGGTAGTTTCTTTCTCCTGTACAGGACCAATTGTAGGAACATTGCTTGTTGAAGCGGCTGCAAAAGGTGGTATCGCTCCGATTATCGGAATGTTCGGATTCTCATTGGCATTGGCGTTGCCATTTATGTTATTTGCAATGTTTCCGGGTTGGTTAAATTCTATGCCGCGTTCGGGTGGATGGATGAACACTGTAAAAGTATCTTTAGGATTTCTGGAACTGGCTTTGGCATTTAAATTCTTATCCAATGCAGATTTGGTATTACAGACACATTATCTGGAACGTGAAATATTCCTTGCGATCTGGATTACAATTTTCGGAACCTGGGCATTGTATTTATTAGGTAAGATACGATTACCACATGATTCTGTTATGGAAAAATTATCTGTAGGACGTTTGTATATGGCTCTATTTGTTACGGTATTTACTATCTATCTTGTACCTGGATTATGGGGAGCACCTTTAAAGATTATTTCAGGATTTCCCCCACCGATGACCTATTCTGAAAGTCCGTATGGAGTAGGAAACTCTCAGGGAGGAGGAGCTGTAATAAGTGAAATTCCTGACGGAGCAAAAGAAGGTCCTCATAGTATTGTAGCATTTGTAGACTATGAAAAAGGAATGAAATATGCGAAGGAAAACAACAAACCTGTTTTACTTGATTTTACCGGATTTGCCTGTGTAAATTGTAGAAAAATGGAAGATTATGTATGGTCTAAGCCAGAAGTATTATCGAAATTACAGAATGATGTAGTGCTGATCTCATTATATGTAGACGATAAAAAAGAATTGCCTGAAAATGAACAATATATATCACCGACTACCGGACAAAAAATAAAAACCATAGGAAATAAATGGAGTGATTTTCAGATTGAAAAATATCAGGCAAATGCACAGCCTTACTATATTATTTTAGATAATGAAGGAAATAATCTAAATAATCCTGTAGGGTATACTCCTGATGCTCAGGAATATCTCAACTGGATGCAAGAAGGAATAAATAAATATAAAAACTAATTTGATATGAAAAAAATCTTATTAATAGCGGCATTTGCTTTTACTGTAATGAGTGCAGGTGCTCAGGTAACTGCCCCGCAAGCAAGTCCGAAATCAGAGATAGAACAAGTTATCGGACTCACCAAAGTAGAAGTGGATTATGCACGTCCTGCCAAAAAAGGAAGATTAGTATTCGGAGATTTGGTTCCTTACGGAAAAGTATGGAGAACCGGAGCAAATGAGAATACTATTGTGAGTTTCAGCGATGATATCATAATTGACGGCCAGAAATTACCAAAAGGAGAATATGCTTTATATACATTGCCAAAAGCAGATGCATGGGAAGTGATGTTTTATAATGAGACTAAAAATTGGGGATTACCTGCTGCATGGGATGATTCCAAAGTTGTTTTGAGAACAAAAGTAACTCCGGTAACTTTAGCTAAAGATGTCGAATACTTTACTATTGATGTTAACCCAATAGATGCAAATAACGGAGAGTTATTAATAAAATGGGAAAAAACAGCAGTTCCGTTGAAATTTGGTGTTCCTACACATGAAAAAGCAATGAACAGCATTAAAACATCTCTTACAGAAAATGCCAAAGCATCTGATTATTATGCAGCAGGTCAATATATATTCCAATCAGACGGTGATATGAAGCAAGCGTTGGAATACATCAATAAGAGTATCAGTATGCAACCGGAAGCACCTTTTTATATGCTACGTCAGAAATCATTAGTACAGGCAAAATTAGGAGATAAAAAAGGCGCTATAGAAACAGCAAAACTTTCTCTTAAAGCTGCTGAGCAGGCAAAAAATGATGACTATATCAAAATGAATAAAGATTCCATTTTACAGTGGTCAAAATAACAGGAAAGCCAACCCGACAGGGTTGGTTTTTTTTATTAAAAGTATTGGAATAAAGCCTATTTATGAGCTAAATATATTTTTAAACCTACATAAATCTCGTTATATTTGCATCTTAACAACACAAAATTATTATGTTAACAGAATTGAATGCTATTTCTCCGGTTGATGGACGATATAGAAGTAAAACACATTCCCTCGCTCCTTACTTTTCTGAAGAAGCTTTAATCAAATATCGGGTTTTAGTTGAAATAGAATATTTTATAGCCCTTTGTGAATTTCCTCTACCACAATTACAGACAATAGATAAAAATGTATATTCAGAATTGAGAGATATTTATCAAAACTTTTCAACGGAAGATGCATTAAAAATTAAAGAAACAGAGAAAGTTACCAATCATGACGTAAAAGCCGTTGAATACTTTATCAAAGATGCTTTTGATGTTTTGGGACTTCAACCTTATAAAGAATTCATCCATTTCGGACTTACGTCTCAGGATATTAATAATACTGCGATACCTTTATCTACCAAAGAAGCATTTTCCAATGTTTATATGCCGGTTTTTATCAATCTGGTAAACAAACTTAAAGAACTCAGCATTGAGTGGAAAGATGTTCCTATGTTGGCAAGAACACACGGACAACCAGCTTCACCAACCCGTTTAGGAAAGGAAATCCAGGTATTTGTTGTGCGTTTGGAAGAGCAATTACGTTTGTTAAACAACATTCCGTTTGCTGCTAAATTCGGAGGTGCAACAGGAAATTTTAATGCCCATAAAGTAGCGTATCCGAACAATGACTGGAAACAGTTTGGTGAAAACTTCGTAGAAGGAGTTTTAGGCATGAAACATTCATTTCCTACTACACAAATAGAACATTATGATCACTTTGCTGCCTTTTTCGATGCCTTAAAAAGAATCAACACCATTATCATTGATTTAGACCGTGATATCTGGACGTATGTTTCTATGGAATATTTTAAGCAAAAGATCAAAGCAGGCGAGATTGGTTCTTCAGCAATGCCACATAAAGTAAATCCGATTGATTTTGAAAACTCAGAAGGTAATCTGGGAATCGCCAATGCTGTTTTTGAACATTTATCGGCAAAATTGCCTTTATCAAGATTGCAAAGAGATTTAACAGACAGTACCGTACTTAGAAATGTAGGAGTACCGTTTGGACACACTCTTATTGCTTTTGAAGCAACGTTGAAAGGATTGAATAAGCTGTTGCTGAATTCCTCTAAATTTGAAGAGGATTTAGAAAACAACTGGGCTGTAGTAGCAGAAGCCATTCAAACGATTTTAAGACGCGAAGGCTATCCGAATCCATACGAGGCATTAAAAGATCTTACGAGAACCAATACAACCATCAATAAGGAATCTATGCATACGTTTATTGAACAGCTCAAGGTATCAGATTCCGTTAAACAAGAACTCAAAAATATTACCCCAAGCAATTACTTGGGTATATAAATAAAAAAATCGCCTCAGGCGATTTTTTTTATAGGGTTGATTTACTTCTTTTTTCAGCCTTTATTCTACTATTTTTAACCCCTGTTTCGGAGCTTTTTTCGCATCAGTAGCAACGGTATCTTTTACTGAATTTTATTTTTTTCACATTTACTACAGATGGTTGTATTTTTCTGAAACTTAAATCATTATCTCTTTTCTTGTTATACTTCTGTATTTGATGTAAAAAACAACAATTTTGTGACATAAAACAACAAAACCATTCTTTTTTTTGCAATTTATCTGTAAAATAGTTGGCAGATATGTTTTTTATGCTTATCATTGAGAAAAAAAATAACCTTATAATTAATTGTTTATGAGAATACTACATTATTTATCACTACTATGTGTTCTGATTTTGTTACAGTCTTGTCTTCAAGACGATCTGCGTACTCCGGTAGTGCGCGAAGCCACACAAGAAGATCCTTTAAACGCCCAAACCCTGATAATGGATCAGACAACTCTTGAAGAAAGATATGCAGGCAATACAAGTTTGGAACATTTGTTTGAAAAAGATTTTAAAAAAGCAGTATCTTCCCTTAGCGCGGCTAAAGGCGGAAGCAATCGAACGGCTACACTTGATCTGGAGCATATTCAAGTACTGGAAGCAGATAAAGTGCATGTGATTACGTATCGGGTACAGGTAACCGATGAAAAAGAACCCGAGTCAAAAGCCGTTTATAATCTGGTGTATTATTCCACCGACCGTAAGGAGTATTATGTAACCCTGTTGAAATATGATTTTTCAAGAATTTCAATAGAGCAGTATCTCAAAAAACCGACAGCTGAGGTTCTGTACCTGTATCCGTTGGAAGAAGACAGAGATACAGACAAAAATATTCAATATGCGATATCGTCAGTAAGTCCTATTTTCGTTTATGAAATAATACCACCCGGCGATTGTATGAAAGAAGTAAGCGTAGCAGGTACACCTTGTAAAGGCTCTGGAAATCCAAAACACGAATATGGAGACAACTCCTGTAGTATGACAGGTAACAAACGCGCCACACCGGGTTATACGTATATGGATTTTTCAGATTGTGGTAAGAATTCCGGTGGTGGTTCGGGAGGTGGAGGTGGTTATCCGGGTGGCGGAGGCGGAGGCGGTTCCACACCGGGGCCGGGCAGTCCCGGCGGACCACCGGCTGCAGGAGGCGGTAACCCACCGATTTCGGTGGTAAAACCCATCAAAAACATCGGAGATCTGGTAAAATCAAAAATCCTTATCGGACAGGTAAATATGGGCTCCGGTAATACCAATGCAAAAGTATTAAAAGCCGTATCTTCATTTTTAAAAGAAGACATACAAACGCTGTATGGCAGAATAAACGATACCAGAGAATCAGGTTTTGCCTATCAATTTGGTATTCAGAACGGAAATTATACCTATAATCCATTAGGAGGCAGGTTGGTTTTTACCAGTACAAATGGAAACAAAAAACAATTGGATGCCGGAAATGCTTCCTGGACTTTTTTCGGAGTCATACACCTTCATCCTTTAAATCTGGGGATTACTTCAACGGGAGTAGGAACACCATTGTTTTCAGCCGGAGATTTGGGGGCTATATTTAAATATGTCAACAAATCATCTGAACAGCCGAATCGTAAACCGTCAGAAGCCTTTATCGGAGTCGTCAATAAATATGGAATGTATATGATGATGCTGCCCAATAATGTGACTTCAGAGAATATTGCTACAGAATATAAGGGTTTTATAAAAGAAAAAGAAGTAGATTTCGTTACCAATAAACGATACGTCATAGATAAAAAAACAGAAAAATGGAGTAAACTCGAAAAAGAGTTAGAAAGAGAATATCTAATAGTAGAAAAAACAAATGATGCGGAAGATATCAAAAAGAAAAAATACGAAAGGGCGTTGTTATTGGTTTTAAAAAAATATGGCTTAAAGATGAATATTTATTTTTTAGAGGCGAATGAAGGCAGTTTTAACAGTAGTTGGCAACAGCTTACTTTAAACAATAATAGTCAGGTTCAATACACAACAATAAATTAAAAAAAGATGAAAACAATATTTTTTATAGTTACCTTATTGATAACCCAAGTAAGCATAGCACAGCAATTTACCGTTATGGATGTGCATAACTATTCCGGAATGAATTCGTATGGTGAAAATGGTTATTATTATAAAGATACTCAGGGATATTTTGATCAGTTTACAGGGGCAGATATCTGGCAATATACAGCAAATAACATCATCATACAGTTACGGTTTGTAAAAAAAACATTTATTGAAAAAACTATAGGTAATACTTATAAAGAAGATGCCTTAATCGGTGGCATGCGGATTATCGAAAACGGAGTAGAAGTGCTTAATACACTTAATACGCTGAATGAAAATAAGAATTCAAGTGTTAATTATTTTATTTATGACGGATATAGAGTTAGAAATACCATAGATTGTCTGGGGTGTACAATTCCGGATCAAAGACTGTATATGCATTATAAAGAGCCGGATAATGACAATAATCATCTGGCTTCTATGTATTTTTTAATGCACGTCTATAAAAACGGATCGTCCTCTATTCTTAGAGTAGTGTTTCCTGAAGATGCAGTCATAGGAGATCCCACACAATACGATCCTGAAGTAGAGAATGCGCCAACTAAAACCCAGGTAATTTTTCCATTTGGAAAATATGATTTTAAAAAAGTGAATTGAGAAATTAAAAAAACCTGATCGTGATGGATCAGGTTTTTTATCTTCATACGCTACAAAGGCTAAAAGATGAGTCAAAATGCAAATAGAATACCATGAAAAATACAAAACAGTTCATACATCTTATCATACTCTGTTGTATGTTACAGGCATACAGCCAGCAGTACCCTGTTTTGTCAACCACTAATCAGGCAAATACCATCACTGATGATAATTATATGGAAACAGGTAATTATGCCAAAGATGTAGGAAATATTCGGAATCAGGTGGTTGGCAGCTGGCGATATCAGACTCCGGATCTCCTATTGGAATTAAAAATTGAAAAAAGAGATAAAGAATTAGAAGGAGTCGGAACCGCAGGGTATTATTTTATGGATATTATTATTATGAAATACAAACTGGTTAAAAACGGATTGGTATTACATGATAACATAAATACAACTCTTCCTCAGAACAATACCGGTTACCATACCTATGGTATTGATTTTATATCATATGGCTTTTATTATGATACGTCCTATAAGTTTAAAGGTTTTATAAATGATTATTACCGTCAAGTTTTATGCAGTTATGAAATGCAGAAAACAAATTTAAATGGTCAGGAAAAGTTACTATTAAACATCAGCAATGGTAACTATCGCATATATGGAGATGCTTCAATGTACACGCCTTCTCAGAAACTTTTTAGTTTACCGTTAGGACCTATTCTTTTAGACAGAATACCTTAAATTTTATTTTGAAGTTGCCGGAAACAGATATAAAAACCTGATCGTGATGGATCAGGTTTTTTATCTTCATACGCTACAAAGGCTAAAAGATGAGTCAAAATGCAAATAGAATACCATGAAAAATACAAAACAGTTCATACATCTTATCATACTCTGTTGTATGTTACAGGCATACAGCCAGCAGTATCCTGTTTTGTCTGTTACAAATCAGATTTTATCAACTACGGATAAAAATTATGGGGTTAAAACAGGTAATTATGCCAAAGATATAGGAAATATTCGGAATCAGGTGGTCGGCAACTGGCGATATCAGACTCCGGATCTCCTATTGGAATTAAAAATTGAAAAAAGAGATAAAGAATTTAGTGGTATTAGCGCTACTCAATATAGATTTAAAGACATTATTATTATAAAATACAAACTGGTTAAAAACGGAGTAGTATTGCATGATAATTTAAATTCAATTATTCCTCAGAATAATACCGGTTATCATAACTACGATCTTAATTTTGTTTCTTATGGTTTTTATTATGATGCGACCTATACCTTTAAAGGTTTTATAAATGATTATTACCGTCAGGTATTATGCAATTATGAAATGCAGAAAACAAATTTAAATGGTCAGGAAAAGTTATTGTTAAACATCAGCAATGGTAACTATCGGATATATGGAGATGCTTCAATGTACACACCTTCTCAGAAACTTTTTAGTTTACCGTTAGGACCTATTCTTTTAGACAGAGTACCTTAAATTTTATTTAGAAGTTGCCGGGAAGATATATAAAAAAACCTGATCGTGATGTATCAGTTTTTTTATCTTCATACGCTACAAAGGCTAAAAAAAAAAAATAAAGAATTTAATGACATTATCGTTACTCCATATAAAATGGTATATTTTTATACTACCTGACATATTTTTAAATATTATTTTTTCTATTATACTTTACAGTATCAATTCTAATTAGATATAAAAAACCTTATTTTGTATTGTTTATCTTTGTATTATGAATGTTGAAGAATTAAAAGAATATTTGGATTTTAAATCCGATCAGTATAATAATCCCAATTTTATAGACAGTGATCCCATTCAGATTCCGCACCGTTTTTCTATTAAGGAAGATATCGAAATCAGTGGTTTTTTAGCAGCAACTATTGCCTGGGGAAACAGAAAAATGATTATTAACAGTGCTACGCGTATGATGGATCTTATGGGAAACAGTCCGTATGACTTTGTCATGAGTGCTACAGATCACCATATTGCCTGTATTGATAAAATGGTGCACCGTACTTTTAATACAGATGATTTCCGTTTTTTTATAAAATCTCTAAAAAATATTTATACAGCTCATAACGGACTTGAAAGTATTTTTTCAAATACAGTACCCGGAGAGATGCAACAACGTATTTCAGCTTTTAAAAAGGTATTTTTTGAAATCGATCATCAGCAACGTACTACCAAACATATATCTGATCCGCTTAAAGGATCATCCTCAAAAAGAATCAATATGTTTTTGAGGTGGATGTGCAGAAAAGATCAGAAAGGAGTGGACTTCGGCATCTGGAAAAATATAGCTCCGGCAGAATTATCCTGTCCTTTGGATGTACATTCCGGAAATGTAGCCCGTACATTGGGAATTTTAAAACGGACACAAAACGATCAAAAAGCATTACAGGAGTTAGACACTTCTTTGCGAGGATTTGATTCTGCGGATCCAGTAAAATATGACTTTGCTTTGTTTGGCCTCGGAGTATTTGAAGGTATTAAATAAAACACAACAAACAACCGATAAACTTGATCAGAAATTAAAGTATAAAAAATGAAGTTATTAATGATGAATATCGCATCATTAATAACCTCATTTTTATATTGACAGACAGATCTTTTTATTTATCACTTTATCTGATAGTATTTTCTAACACTGCTCTAAACCACAATTATTGTCAGCTATTTCTATCTGGACAGTTGGGTGGTGGATATTATGTTGTTTCATTAATGTGACGATTTGATGATGGAGCATTTGCTGAGCGTCCATATTTTTCTTGTCTATTACGACGTGTAATGTACCTACGTTATAGTTGCCATCAAGACTCCAGATATGTACATCATGAATTTTGATAATATCGTTTAAAGCAGTAAGTTCTTTTTCTAACTTACCGATATCTACATTCTCAGGAACAGATTGCAACATTATCTTTGCTATTCCTAAAAGGTTTTTACCTGCATTATATCCGATATAGGCTGCGATACCTATTGTAAGAACTCCGTCAATCCAGCTCCAACCTGTAAAGTAGATCAGAATAGCTCCTATCAAAACAGCAATCCAGCCCAATACATCTTCCAATAGATGCAGCATGATGGAACGGCTGTTATGATTACGGTTATTGTTATGGTTGTGGGAATGTTCATTTGGCGTATTATTACTTTTTTTAATTTTCAAAAAAGCGAATCCATTTACCATAACTCCCAATATGGCGAGCCCCAGCATACCCAAGCTATTTACCTCTTTCGGTTCAAGAAACGATTTGTAAGCACTGATGACCATACCTGTGACACCGATCAATAAAAAGACAGATAATCCTAAAGCTGATAACATTGAAAAACGTTTATAACCATAAGAAAAAGAAGACGTGCGTTTTTTATTGGAAAATTTTTCAAGCAAAATAGCAATTCCAATGGCAATAGCATCCATTGAGTCGTGAAAAGCATCTGCAATGATAGCGGTAGAATTTGTAAGCAGACCACCTATGAGTTCAATAATCGAAAACAGTACATTCATCCAAAATGCTAAGGACAATGCTGTGTTTTTCTTGCCGACCTCTTCATGCAAATGATCAACTGAAGTATTGGTATCGGGGTTGCTGTTTTCAGAATGGTTGTGATTCTGTGTCATTTTTTATAAAATAAATTACTATTCTCAACATTCACATGAGAATAAAAATATCCTCATGTGTTATTACAGACTGTAGGCATAACCCAGCATTATTGTTGCTGCTCCGGATTTATTTTTCCCGTTTGCTGTACCCTTTTGTATGTTGATAAGACCATAGTTAGCACCACCTTCAATAAAAATAGCATTGCGTTTCATTTTAAATGTAAGACCTATATTACCTGAAAGTCCAAAATTAAAGGAACGGATGCGATCTTCGATGTTTTGCGTATTATCAAAAGGCAAAGTTAGAATTCCGGCAGATGGATTAGTAGGGTTGGCAGGAACAGGCTTGGTTTTATCTTCATCAAAATATACCTGGCTGTTACCACTCGTTACTTGTTTTGCACTTAACAGTAAACCTGCAAACGGACCTGCGCCTGCATAAATTCTCCATTTTTTTTGCGCTCCTAAGTCCCAGCCAAATTTAGCTAATATCGGAACCATCAAATAATTGAGTTTAGCTTTACTGTCAAGATCTGCATACAAATAACGAGGTCCCTGTGCACCAAGTAAAGGTGCAATCTGTTTTGGAACCGGAATAGCCTGAAAGCCATTTTTTTGACCTCCTTGTTGCGAATATTCTACCATTGCCTGTAAGGAGAAAAGTTTACTGGTCTGAACTTCTACAAAAACACCAAATCCTGCGCCAACACGCGAGCTGTATCCTTTGTTTAACGGATTAACTTCAGATCCGCTGCCTGCACTAAGATTAGGAATGGCAAGCCCTCCGCGGGCTCCTATGCTCCATGGTTGAGCTGTTGTTTTATGTGCATATAGTAAAACTATTGCTACTGCTATTGAAAATATAATTTTTTTCATTTTTTTATTTTTTTAAGTTGTTATTTTACCTTTGTTTATACAGTATTGTTTTGTTGATTGATCTTGAACCCTTTGAATAGCGTTATTTTTTGAGATAATATTTAAATAGGTGAATGGGACATGTTTCTAAAACTACCATAGTAAAGTTTATATAACAAAATCAATTTTAATGTACCCACATTATGTATATCCCTGATTTCTCAATATTTTACTGTTATTAAACATTACAAATTTCCACCATATTGTAAGCTAACGTATTGCAATTTTCCTGATTTAATTTGTAATATTCACAGCTCATTGATAGCAATTCAGTTATCAAAAGCCAATCTTGATCATTGCAATGAGGAGAGTATGGATGTTGATATAATAAAGCCTTAGATAGTATGAGCTCTTATAAGGTTTTAAAATAAAAAAAACACCCAAATAACTTTTAAAATATAATGTTATTTGAGTGTAATATTTAATATTGGTTTATTCTAATTAAAAAACTAATATCCATGAAGCTAAATGTTGTCCGTATCTAAAACAGATACCTGACGTCCCATTTTCTTCTGAATGATTTTAAAGTGGTGCTCATCTTCTGTAGTAATAAGGGAAATTGCTTTTCCTTTTTCATGAGCACGCCCTGTACGCCCGATACGGTGTACATAATCTTGTGGAGATCGGGGCAATTCATAATTAATAACATAAGGAAGATGGTCAATATGTATTCCGCGGCCAATAAGATCGGTAGCGACCAATACATCTGCTTCTCCTGATTTAAAGTCTTCCAGGTTAACCCTACGGGCACCCTGAGATTTATTTCCGTGGACAGCCAAAGCATTGATACCATTTTTCCTGAGTTTTTCAATGAGATTTTCTGCTGTTCGTGTTGACGATACAAATATTAAGACGGGAGAAATATGTTCGTGTTTGATAAGATAGCGCAGGAAAGGTCCTTTTTTTTCTGCATTGACACGATATGCCAATTGCTCAATAGATTCCAGATCTGTAACTTCTTCCTTTACTTCAATTACTTCAGGATTAATATTCAGAGTCGTTTTGATATGTTCTACTTTCTCATTTAAGGTGGCTGAGAATAGAATGGTCTGCTTTTTTTCAGGAACCATTTTTAAAATACGGTTCATTTCATCTTCAAATCCTAATTGAAACATTTTGTCGGCCTCATCTATCACCAGATATTCTATCTCCTTAATGGATAATGCATTTTGATCGATTAAATCAAGCAAACGTCCCGGAGTAGCGATTACTATTTCGGTTCCGTACATTTTTTTCATTTGAGGATTAATAGAGGTTCCTCCGTAAACAGCCATTGATTGAACCGGACGTCTGAGTGCTGGCTGTAAATCTTCATAACTATTTTCGATTTGCACCGCAAGTTCACGTGTAGGTACCAAAACCAGAACTTTAATATTACGGCTTTTTTCATAGCTTTGGTGCTGAATGTTTTGAAGTAATGGGGCCACAAAGCAAAGTGTTTTTCCCGATCCTGTTTTTGCAATTCCCATCACATCTTTTCCTTTCAGAATAAGAGGAATGGTTTGCGTTTGTATTTCAAAAGGTTTTAATAAACCTAAGTTGTTAATAGTTTTGCAAATATGTGACGATAAGCCTAATGATTGAAATGACATAGATTGATTTAAAAGGCAAAGATAGGCATTGTTATGGAATAATTTGCTTTGACTAATGAAGGAATCATTTGAATATATAAGATTGTAAATTGATAAAGCTCATTTATTTTTTAATAAATTAGCATTTGTATGGAGAAGTGTGTCTGATAGAGGAATATTTTTTACTTATGAGTATAAGGTATATAAGTAAATGGTTCCTTCCTAATTGAAATAAAATTGACAAAAGAAATTTATATTTTTAGTGGCCTTGGTGCGGATGAAAGAGTTTTTAAAAATCTTGACTTTTCAGGTTTTCATCCAGTTTTTATTAAGTGGATAATTCCTCAGAAAACAGAAAAAATAGAAGAATATGCTAAACGTCTTTTGGATCAAATAAAAACAACCAAACCAATTTTAATTGGATTGTCTTTTGGCGGAATTATTGCTGTTGAAGTAGCAAAACAAATCAAAACGAAAAATATAATTTTACTAGCTTCTGCTAAAATAAAAAATGAAATACCTTTCTATTATCGTTATTTTGGAATGTTTGGGATTCATAAATTTTTGCCTGTAAAACTTTTAAAAACATCTAATTTTATTACAAACTGGATTTTTGGAACTAAATCAATTTCTGAGAAACAACTTTTAAAAGAAATTCTTATTGATACAGACGAAGTATTTTTGGAATGGGCAATTGATAAAATTATCTGTTGGCAAAACAAGACTGAGCCAACAAATATATTTCATATTCACGGTACAGCAGATTATATACTTCCATTATGTTTTATTAGGACTGACGCTGTCATTAAAGATGGAGGCCATTTAATGACATTAAATAAAGCAGATGAGATAAATAAAATACTACAGGAAAAATTAGGTAATGAATTTATTTCATTTTCAAAATAAAATAATAAAAAAAAGGAAAAACTTAAATGCTCTCTAAAAATTAGCGGTATTATTATATTTTATAAAAGTACAATTGTAACCATCCAAGGTTTCTCCTTAAGATAATTGTACCCTTATTAGTTTTCCATTCTCTAATTGTCCAAATATCATCTTCTAGAAATTCGTCAAACTCAAATAATCCTCTATTATTTATATCGTTTCCTATTTCATGAATAAATAAGTTTATTAAGAATTGTATTTCTTTTATAAATGTAATAGTTGGAAATGATGCATTATTTCTACTCAACACAAAAACTGAGTCACTATATTCAGGTTCAAATAAAGATATTTTATTGAAATAATTAAAAAAGTATTCACATGTTATTTTTTCAGCACCAATTACAATTTTTTCTTTATTAATCAGAGAATAAAAGTTTTCTCCTTTACAAATAGTTGATATTATGTCTGAAAAATGCTCATTTACTGTATTTCTATTTAAGTAAGTTTTATAATATTCAACAAATTCAGTAGGCTTTAATACTTTAGTGAAAACTTTATTTTTATTATACACAGCTTGTGATTTTTTAATACTTTTATTATCTAGGGTGATATAAAAATCAAACCTGGATGCAAATGCAGTATGTGACGAATCTTCAAGCGTATTTCTAAAAGTTTTCTTATGTCTATCTTGTACTTCTATTTTATCCTCTTTATATCCATGTATATCTAATATTATATAATCATTTGTAAGATTATTGAACCACTCAGGAATATATGTACAAGGTTTTATGTTATCATAAGGCGTCATTCCGTATTTCTTATATGCTTTTTCAATCAAATCAAATGGATTTTTATTATCATTAAAATATCCACTATTTAATCCAATTTCTTGTACTATTTTTTTTACATATTTAAATGATTCTGTTTTCATTGAATCATTAAACATTTTATTATAACTTTTGAAAAATCCACCAATTGTTGGATTAGTGTTTAAATCAGGAAATAACTTATCTAAATACTGAGAATTGTTTTGATCATCTAATGCTTGTTTAAAATCATCATCAAGAGGTAGTTCTTTTAATGTTTTAATAAAATCTTCACCATAAATATTATAGTCCAGCAGATTATCTATTGAAAAATCAGACAATAACTTTTTGTTTTCAAATTCCTCCTCAAATAATTCATTTGGGTCATAATAATCAACTGTAAAACTTTGTGGTATTGTTACGATACAAAGGTTATTTGTAAGATAAGTAATATATTCTAAATCAGATTTTATTTCTTCTTTATTATCATTTCCTTCTTTTATACTTGCAAAAATATCACTTATGTGAGAGGTTGAATAAACGAGTAAAAACTTATTCTTATTTGTTATTATATTTGTGAACTCTTCCAATTTTCCATTTCTCATACCAGACATCACATTCCAGTCGATATAAACCTTTATCATATTTACTATATTTTAATCGCAATACCTATCTAAGATAAAAGCTTAAAAATTATTTAATTAAATTTAATTAAAAATCTTATAAACAGAATATTAACAAAATACAATAAACTAGCAAAATACATATATGAGAATATAAGAGGAACTTTTATAGAAGAATTTTATAAGAAGCATTTTAAAGAGTAAAGAAAAGTTAATGCAATTTGTAGAAATATGATTGCAAACCTACACAAGTCAGATAGAACTATAAAACACATTAAAATTGTTCTTATCAAAGACGAAAAGGGCTTATATAATCGAAGTGAAGGTATTGTTATTACTTGGTATTAAATTGCCCATAGGCATTTATAATGATAAAGAGATTATACCCGTTTAATGTCAGCAAAATATTTTTTCTTCCGGATAAAATACTCCCATATAATGCTATTTGTGTAGTAGTAATTCGCTTTGCTGTTATTTTGAATGTTCTTTTTATAGGATGAAATCAACCCGTAAAATGCAAAATGAGATCTTATAATCGCAAAGCAGTGTAGGGGGCGGAGTTGTAACATAAGACGAACTCCTGATATACCGTCCAGGCATAAGCGTTTAAAAAGAATACCAAATTTTTTATTGTTGGGCAGATTTTTATACAGCATTAAAAGCGAATTGCGGTAATTTAAAAAAGTCTTCTGTGGATTAGAAACTTTTAAAGTTGCTCCTCCTACATGATATACTGTGGATTTTCCGCAATAATATGTTTTAATATTCTGGTTATAGGCGCGCCAGCACAGATCAATTTCTTCCTGATGAGCAAAAAAAACGGAATCAAATCCTTCTAATTGGTTAAAAACAGTTTGTCGTATGAAAAAGCAGGCACCGGATGCCCAGAATATAGGAGCTATATCATTATATTGCTGTTGGTCTTTTTCAATGGTATCAAATAGGCGTCCCCGGCAAAAAGGAAAACCGTAACGGTCTATAAAACCGCCAGCCGCTCCTGCATATTCAAAATTTACTTTATTCTTGTAATCTAATATTTTAGGTTGTATGATTCCGATTTTTTCATCGGAAGCAAAGAGTTGCTGTATTGGTTTCAACCAGTTTTCTGTGACTTCAATATCCGAATTAATGAGGCAGTAAAGAGGTTCTTTGATGTATTTCAATGCTTCATTATATCCTTTTGCGTAGCCATAATTAGCCATGTTGGATATAATGGTAACAGTGGGATGAAATTCAGCAATGTATTCTAATGAATTGTCTGTAGAAGCATTGTCAGCTACATAAATAGCAGCATCTTCAGATAATTCAATAAGTGTGGGAAGAAACTGCTCTAATAATTGTTTACCATTCCAATTCAAAATAACGACCGCTATTTCTTTCATTTTACTTTAAATAATTTTCAGAAATGGTCTTTACGTGTTCTTTTGCTTTTGTAAACAACTCATCAGACTTATATGCTTTAGTATTGGTATACAAAAAGTCTAAATATTCTTTTGTAATTTTTCCTGATATTGTTTTAGGATTTTTCCGAACCATCAAAAGATATTCCTGCTCTCTTTCAGGTAAGATCTTTTTAGAAGAATTTTCAAAAGTTGGCATTGTTGTAGTGCCGAATAAATAAACATTCAGATAATCAAGATAAGTCTTTTTTGCCTTATCCATATATTTTGAATCCGGATATTTACGTATAAAATTTTCCCATACAATAAGCCTTTCCCGTATTTTATCCCATGAAACTTCTACTTTATCATTTACCATAAACGGATTTTTCTTATCCTCAGCTTTAAGTTTCAAAAAGGCATTGAGATCTGAAGTAACTCTATATTTAAAGATACCATAAAAATATCCTGCTTTAAAAGAAAGTGAATAATGAGTACTGTCTTCATTTTTAAAATAAATACCTAACTTATCGTATAATTTTTCTTTCTTTTTTATACTGTCCGGCAGATTATTATCCGACCATAAGTGATATTCATTGAGTGCCTTCGATTCAGACATATTAAGTGAATCTAAAAGCTCTTTAAGAATTTTATGGTATTCATTAAATAATTTATTGGCTTCTTCACCTCTGGCACTGCGTAATTTCTTTTTGAGATCTTTTTGTTTGCGCTCCAGGATAGAAATATATTCCTGTGCATCTTTATTGGATAATTGGTATTCAGGATTATCAGAATAACTTATTTCTGATAGAGAATCGTTAAATGCGTCTTCATTAGGCGTAATTGTGTCTTTCTTACATGAAATTAACACAATGGATAGTAATAGTGGGTATATATATATAATTTTCATTTGCTTTGTGTTAGGGCAAATCATTTAAAAATTGATATTTTTTATTTTCGTGGTCTAATTTACAATAATAATGGCTGACTCCGTTGGTAATCATTAAAAAATTAGCATTCATGCTCAAATTGTACCGGGCAATCTGATCAAAGGTTGCCTGTGAAATTATTACTTTAGGTTCCTTACATTCCACCAGCAAAAAAATGCTGCCGTCAGGATTAAACACCACAATATCATATCGTTTATTCTGTCCGTTTACTTTTACAAGTTTTTCAACATTTATATAAGACTTCGGATAGTGTTTTACCTGAATCAAATGCTGTACCACATGTTGTCTCACCCATTCTTCAGGAGTGAGTAGTACAAATTTTTTCCTGATTTCATCGAAGACAAACAGCTTATTTTCACTATTTTTGAAGCGGAACTGAAAAGATGGGAAATTTAATGTCTGCATGTGACAAAAATAATTATAAATGCCATTAAAACCAACTGCTGTTTTGTAGGATAACGATTATGGAAGAAGTAAAAAAAATCATTGCCGATATTAAAATGAAGAATTTCAAGCCTGTTTATTTTTTAATGGGTGAAGAAACATACTACATTGATAAAATAACGGATTATATAGCCGATCATGTATTAACAGAAGAAGAAAAAAGTTTTAATCAGATGGTTTTGTATGGAAAAGATGTAACCATACATGATATCGTATCCCATGCCAGACGATTTCCTCTTATGGCTGATCATCAGGTCATAATTGTAAAAGAAGCACAGGATCTTATCAAGACTATTGATCAGTTTGATGCCTATTTTGATGCAATACAGCCTACAACCATTCTGGTCTTTTGTTATAAATACAAAACACTTGATAAGCGAAAAAAGGTATATAAAAGTCTGCAGAAACACGGATTGATTTTTGAAAGTAAAAAACTCAGAGATTACCAGATTGAAGGCTGGCTGAAACAGGTATTAGCTTCTAAAAAATATACGATCGATTCTAAGGCTGCCGCTATGCTGGTAGAGTTTTTAGGAACAGATCTCAATAAAATCGCGAATGAACTGAACAAGCTTCAGATTATTTTGCCATCGGGAACGATGATTACACCCGATCATATTGAAGAAAATATAGGGATCAGTAAAGAATTCAACAATTTTGAATTAATCAAAGCAATTGCGGAAAAAAATACTACAGCAGCGTATAAGATTGCCTATTATTTCTCTCAGAATACCAAAAACAATCCTTTTGTACTTACGATGGGGTTAACCTACAATTATTTTTCTAAATTACTTCAGTATCATGGGATGATTTATAAAAATGCTCAGGTAAACCCGAAAATGATTGCCGGAGAACTCAAAATAAGTGAATATGCGTTGAAAGATTATCAGTCTGGGGTACGAAACTACCCGATGAAAACAGCCAGCAGAAACATCTCTTATTTAAGAGAGTTTGATTTAAAGAGTAAGGGAGTAGGCGCTACGGCACTACCTCATTATGATTTGCTAAGCGAGATGCTGGCAAAAATTTTTAATTAAATAAAAAAAGACCATGGGACTCAACAAAAATAAAATACTTGGATATGCTGCTATTATTATGATAATAATGGGATGCCTGCTAATAGGGCTCGCCATTTATAAGTATGCCGATATAGCCGGGTATGGATTTGGTGCTACCGGTGTTGGATTTTTGGCTATTGCCTGGGTATTCAACGCTTTAAAAGGCAGGGTTTAGTAAAAGGATTTAAAGTAATAAAAAAGTCAATAGCTTGCTATTGACTTTTTTATTGCGTTATTTCTGAAACATCTTTGCGTATAAATCTTTATATTTTTCTTTGATGATTTTTCTTTTCAGTTTTAGAGTAGGGGTGAGAAGTCCATTGTCAACTCCCCATACATCCGGTGTAAGTTCAAATTTTTTAATTTGTTCCCAATGTCCAAAACTTGGATTGATGCTGTCAAGTACCTTCTTATAGCGTTCTATTACTTTTTCGTTCGTAACAATTTCCTCATTGGTAGTGCCGATAGCTATATTTTTACGTTTTGCCCATTCCTTAAGAAAATTAAAGTCGGGTTGTATAAAGGCAGCCGGCATTTTTTCTCCTTCCCCAACCACCATAATCTGTTCAATAAAACGGGATTCTTTCATTTTATTCTCAATGCTCTGTGGCGTAATATATTTACCTCCGGAGGTTTTGAACATCTCTTTCTTACGGTCCGTAATCTTCAGGAAGCCGTCTTTATCCAGTTCCCCAATATCTTCCGTATAAAAGAAACCATCTTTGAGTACCTCTCCGGTTTTTTCTTCATCTTTGTAATATCCTAACATTATGGAGTCTCCTTTTACAAGTATTTCTCCATCTGCCGCAATTTTTACTTCCAGATTAGAAAGCGGTTTCCCTACAGTACCATATTTGAATCCGTGGTTGGCCATACTATTTACAGATATTACAGGAGAAGTTTCTGTAAGTCCGTAACCTTCCATCACGAGCATACCTGCAGCAGAAAATATTTTACCCAATCTTTGCTGTAATGGAGCGCTGCCCGATACTATAAGGTCAAGATTACCTCCAAGTCCTTCTTTCCATTTACTGAGAACAAGTTTTTGGGCCATCTTAAGTTTTTGATTATACCACCAGCCGTTTCGGTGGTAGGGTTCATATTTTTCTCCAACACCCACTGCCCAAAAGAAAATTTTCTTTTTAAGCCCTGACAGAGCTGTACCTTTTGCAATAATCGCATCATATACTTTTTCAAGTAATCTGGGAACCACACACATTACATTAGGCTTTATTTCTACAATATTAGCCGCTATTTTGTCTATGGATTCGGCAAAGTAAATGGCGATTCCATTGTACTGATACAGATACAAAAGCATACGTTCATAAACATGGCAGCAGGGTAAAAAACTCATAGCCCGGTCTTTTCCTATTTTTAAAGGAACTCTGTCCTGACAACCCAGAAAATTAGAGATGATATTTTTATGTGAAAGCATCACACCTTTGGGTTTACCTGTAGTTCCTGAGGTGTAGATTATGGTAGCAAGATCCTCCGTTTTAACAGCTGATTTTCTTTTTTCAAGTTCTTCTTCATTCTGCAAACTTTTCCCTAATTCGATCAATTCAGAAAGATTTTTAGCACCTTTGATCGTATCAAATGTGTAAATATCTTTTATCAACGGAATTTTATTTTTGATGGATGTAATTTTATCGAATAACATCTGATCCGATAAAAAGCAATAGGTGACTTCTGAATGATTAAAAATATATTCAAATTCATCTTCTGAAATGGTTGGATAGATAGGTACTGTTTGAGCTCCTATTTGTAAAACAGCAGTATCCATAATATTCCACTCTGTACGGTTGTTAGTGGATATCAATGCTATTTTATCATTAGGCTGTATTCCTAAGTGGATAAGGGCTTTGGAAACAGCAACTGCCTTTTCTATAAATTCTGAATTGGATGTTTTGATCCATTTGTTATTTTGTTTGGTAACAAATAAATCCTCCAGATTATAAGTATCCATTGCATAATAAGGTACGTCAAATAGTCTGTTTACTGTATTCATTAGAGCGGAATTTTAGCCTGATATTAGTTGGTGAAAAATTGATAAAGTTTTTTATTTTTTTTATAGTAATTAAGATACAATTTTTAATTCAATTTCAAATAAAAAGCATACTTTTTAGTATGCTTTTTTTAATCTGTCGAGGTTGACTTTATTTTCACGATCCTTGATCGTTTCGCGTTTATCGTAATTTTTCTTTCCTTTGCACAAGGCAATATCCAGTTTTGCCAATCCTTTTTCATTGGTAAACAGGCGCAGCGGAATAATAGTTAATCCTTTGTTCTGTACGCTTTTCAAAAGTGATTTTAATTCTTTTTTATTCAGAAGTAGTTTTCTTTCACTTTTTGCTTTATGGTTGTAATGTGTTCCAAAGCTATATTCTTCAATATGCGTATTGATGGCAAATAATTCACCATTCTGAAATTCGCAAAAGCTATCGGCAATATTTGCTTTTCCTAAACGAATTGATTTGATTTCCGTTCCTGTCAAAACAATACCCGCAGTATATCTTTCGAGAATCTCGTACTCGTATTTCGCACGTTTATTAAGTATGTTTACTGTTTTTAGCATAGTACAAAAATACGCTATTTCCTATATTAAGCAATATTTTGTTATTTGTCTTTTTTCCAGATGGAATAAATAATGATGAGTCCTAAAAAGCCGCTTACAAGGAATCCTAATAATCCTAAAACGGAATTGCCAAACAACAATGGTGGTATATGGGCCATAAGCAGTATAGAAGAACCTATGGAAAGTGCTGCAATGATAATGGCATACGTTAGTCGGTTGGCTACATTCTGCAAGGTTTTACGGATATCTTCCAGACCTTTTACTTCATGATTAATCAGTAATTTATCATCTTTTATTTTTTCAAAAAGCCGATTGGTTTCTTCGGGAAGCTCCTGCAAAGTATCTGCTATCAACCGAATGTTTTTAAACGCTTTTTGAGCTACTTTATCCGGAGAAAATCTCTTTCCTGCTGTTTTTATTATGTAAGGCTGAATGCTGTCACTGATGTTCAGTTCGGGATTCAGCTGTTTACCTATACCTTCAATCAGCGTAATACCGCGCATCAAAAGATAAATATATTCCGGCATGAGTACATTATTATTGGCAAGAATGGACTTTAATCGGTTTAGGATTGCTCCGGCATTGATTTCTTTCAATGAAGAACTGTTCAGATGGGTAAAAATTTCATGAATATCTCTTTCAAGCGCTTTTTCATCTTTTATATTATAAGAGATGGCTAATTTTTTTACATTTTTAATAATGCGTCTGGCATCTTTCAATAAAAAATTGATGATAAGATTTTCAAGTTCTTCTTTTTCAGACACCATCATCTGACCTACGGAGCCAAAGTCTATAAATACAATTTGTTTGTTTTCGAGTAATAAGATATTTCCGGGATGCGGATCAGCATGAAAAAAACCGTCTTCCAGAATTTGTTTGAGATAAGCATTGAGTCCTATTTGGGCAATTTCATCCGGATTCCAGCCCAAAGAAAGAATTTTTTGTTTGTCATTGATCTTAAAACCATCGATGAACTCCATACACAAAAGGCGATCATTCGAATATTCTTTATATGTTTTCGGAACAGTTACCTGCTGGCTTTGTGAAAAATTTCTGCGAAACTGCTCAATATTCTGAAATTCATTTTTGAACGAAAGTTCTTTGAGAATGGCATTTTCAAAAGAGGAAATGATTTGTAGCAAATTCATTTTTTTGGCTGCCTCATAATAATTCTCAAGCAGTTGTGCCAGATCTTTCATGATAAGCAGATCAGAATGGATTACAGTATCGATACCACTTCTTTTTACTTTAATTACGACCTCTTGGCCATTGAGAAGCTTTCCCTTATAAACCTGAGAAATAGAGGCAGAGGCAATTGGCTGTAGATCGATATATTCAAAATGATCGCTGACCTGTATAGAAAGTTCTTCTTCAATTTTTTGTATCAGATCCATCTTTTCAGCCGGTACCTTGTCCTGTAACTTTTCGAGTTCTGTCAAAAGTTCTTTAGGAATCAGATCTTCACGGTTGCTGAATGTCTGACCGAATTTGATATAGGTAGGACCAAGTTCTTCCAATACCAGACGTATCCGTTCGTAAATACTTAATTGAAAAATCTGCTCTCCGCGTTTGCTCTTTACGAAACCGTCCGGAAGGTATTTTTCGCTGGCAATTCTGGAAATAACATCATCAAATCCGTATTTCCACAAAATACTAAAAATGTTACCGAGCCTTTTTATTTTTCTGATATGATTCATTGTGTTCGTTTAAAAGGATAAAAAAAGTAGTAAGTTTCTTACTACTTTTTTATTCTTTATTCTTCAACCGAAGGTTTAGAATTTTTAATTTTTACTTTCAGAAGCTGATTTTTAGGATCGAGATCCATTACAATGGTATCATTTTGGGCAACATTACCATTAATAATTTCTTCTGCTAAGGCATCCTCTACATATTTTTGAATTGCCCGTTTAAGTGGTCTCGCTCCATATTGTTTGTCAAATCCCTTTTCAGCAATGAAATCAAGCGCTTTTTCTGTGAGCTTCAGATCGTATCCAAGATCTTTTACACGTTTATATACTTTCTCGATTTCAATATTGATGATTTCATGTATATGCTCTTTTTCTAAAGCGTTAAATACAATTACATCATCTATACGGTTAAGAAATTCAGGGGCAAATGCTTTTTTCAAGGCATTCTCGATTACAGATTTAGCATTGTCATCGATTTGATCCTGTTTTGCTTTTGTACCAAAACCAACTCCCTGACCGAAATCTTTTAATTGACGAGCTCCTACATTTGATGTCATTACAATAATGGTATTTCGGAAATCAATTTTACGACCTAAGCTGTCTGTAAGATGTCCGTCATCTAATACCTGCAATAACATATTAAATACATCCGGATGGGCTTTTTCAATCTCATCTAACAAGATCACAGAATACGGTTTTCTTCTTACTTTTTCTGTCAATTGTCCGCCTTCTTCGTACCCGACATATCCCGGAGGTGCACCTACTAATCTTGAAATTGCAAATTTTTCCATGTATTCACTCATGTCAATACGGATGAGTGCGTCTTCGGAGTCAAAAATTTCTTTAGCAATTACTTTTGCTAATTGGGTTTTTCCGACACCTGTTTGTCCAAGGAAAATAAATGAACCAATAGGTTTATTCGGATCTTTGAGACCTGCTCTGTTTCTCTGGATGGATTTCGCAATTTTAGCAACAGCTTCTTCCTGACCGATTACATTGTTTTTGATAGCTGCAGGCAGTTGAGCTAATTTTTTACTTTCTGCCTGTGCGATTTTGTTAACCGGTATTCCGGTCATCATAGAAACCACATCTGCTACATTTTCTTCTGTAACGGTAATTTTATTGTTTTTTGCATCATCTTCCCAACGCTCCTGTGCAATAGCCAAATCTTTTTCGATTCGCTTTTCGTCATCTCTTAAAGAAGCAGCTTCTTCGTATTTCTGGCGTTTTACTGCATTTGATTTTTTTTCGCGTACTTCTTCCAGTTCTTTTTCAAGATCCAGTATATCCTGAGGTACATGAATGTTGGTAATGTGTACTCTTGAACCAGCCTCGTCTAAGGCATCAATTGCCTTGTCCGGTAAAAAGCGGTCAGACATATATCTGTTGGTGAGCTTTACACAGGCTTCAACAGCTTCAGGAGTGTAAATTACATTATGATGATCTTCATATTTTGCTTTGATGTTGTTTAAAATCGTAATAGTTTCATCTACAGAAGTAGGTTCTACAATTACTTTTTGAAAACGACGTTCCAAAGCTCCGTCTTTTTCAATATATTGACGGTATTCATCAAGTGTAGTTGCACCTACACATTGAATTTCGCCACGCGCTAACGCAGGTTTAAACATATTGGATGCATCAAGAGATCCTGTAGCGCCACCGGCACCTACAATGGTATGAATTTCATCGATAAAAAGAATGATATCAGTGTTTTTTTCTAATTCATTCATTACCGCTTTCATACGTTCTTCAAACTGTCCTCTGTATTTTGTTCCGGCTACAAGACTTGCGAGATCTAAAGTTACAACGCGCTTGTTAAACAGAATACGGGATACTTTTTTCTGAATGATACGCAGTGCAAGTCCTTCTGCAATAGCAGATTTACCCACTCCGGGTTCACCGATCAGCAGCGGATTATTTTTCTTTCTTCTGCTCAGAATTTGTGAAACACGTTCAATTTCTTTCTCACGTCCCACCACCGGATCTAATTTTCCCTGTTCTGCCAGTTCTGTTAAATCCCGTCCAAAATTATCAAGAACAGGTGTTCTTGAATTCTTTTTGGTTTTATTTCCCTGTGGTGTATTATAACCGTCTGACATATTGTCATCATTTCCTTCGTCATAAGCTTCATTTTTCGGATTGTTGTCACTTTCGCCCATCATTCCGTTGTTGCCTATGATAGCAGTAAACTGTTCTTTGCAGATTTCATAGTCAATACGCGACCTGTTTAGAAGTATCGTTGTAGGATCTTCCGTATTTCTCAGGATAGACATCAGTATATGCCCAGTATTGATAACATCTGTTTTGTATAATTTCTTTTCTAAAAAGGCTCTTTTTAAAGCATTTTCAGCTTGCTTTGTAAGATGAATATTCTTTTTTTCTGCATTGAAAATCTTATTCGGATTTTCCGGAATCAGTGCTTCAAAGCGATTTCGTAAAAAATCCAAATCAATTTCCAAATTGTTTAATATAGTGATTGCCTCGCCCTGGTTTTCTCTGAGAATACCCAGCATTATATGTTCTGTACCTATATAATCGTGCCCTAATCGCAAAGCTTCATCTCTACTAAAAGTAATGACTTCTCTTACTCTTGGTGAAAAATTATCGTCCATTTTAATTTATTTAGGGTGAATACTTTTTTATAATATTATAGCAAATTTTATTCCTTAATTAAAAATGTCAGTTTTTAAATCTTTGAATATGTTACAAGACATTTGTAAAGATGATATAACGTATTATTGAATTTAAGAAAATATTATTTAATTACAGAATATTTGATTTAGAACTTTTCAAATAAGTTTTGATTTTTTTTCCCGGTTATCCGGAACGATTGGTTATCTCCCTGAAATAAAAAAGGTTTAGCAGTATTTACTAAACCTTTTTTATTTTTAAAATTTGAATCGTGCTCCTAATCCGAAATCAGGACCAAAATTGTTGTCTTTGTAATAATCGGTTAAATAAATTTCCGGGCGAAAGTCTACAAATACCTGTAGAGGTATGTTGAAATGATACTCAACTCCTATCTGTCCTGCAAGAGCCAGTATAGCACCACTTTTATCTCTATGATCATCGTTCCAGCTACCAACACTTGCACCAACACCTGCATACCAGTTAAACCCTCCCTCAATATTCCATAACCACTGATAGACTCCACTTAATTTAAAAGCATCTACATGTTTTGTCTGTTTCCAGCCCAAACCAAGTTCCAATCGGTTTTTATCAGATAGGAGACGTTGGTAATTGATTTCAGGACCTACTGTTTCATTAAGACTCAGTCTTAAACCAATAGCGTTCTGTGATACCGGTCTTTGTGCATTTGCCTGTAGCAATCCGGCTAATAAAATTCCTGTGGTAATGATTAATTTTTTCATATTCTTATTTTTACGTAAAAATACTAAATTGTATGTAATGCATAGGGTATTTTACTAAATAAAATGTGTTAAAATCCTACAAAGCAAAGGCATTAACTTCAACCGATTTGAGTAATATATTTATTCATAGCATTTTAGGGTTGATTTTAAATTGTTCTTTAAAATGCCGTCAAAATAATTATATTTGCCTGACAGATGAAAAGTTAAATTTATATAAGAATGAAATTACTTGAAGGAAAAACAGCCATAATTACAGGAGCAACCAGAGGTATCGGTAGAGGAGTAGCATTAGTCTTTGCTCAGCAAGGAGCAAATGTTGCTTTTACTTATAGTTCGTCTGAAGAAGCGGCAAAATCGCTTGAAGCAGAACTTACCGGATTAGGTGTTCAGGCAAAAGGATATAAATCAAATGCAGCAGATTTTAATGAAGCACAGCTTTTTGTTGATCAGGTATTGGAAACGTTCGGTAATATCGATATTCTGATAAATAATGCCGGAATAACTAAAGATAATCTCTTAATGCGTTTGTCAGAAGATGATTTTGATACCGTAATTGATGTTAATTTGAAATCGGTTTTTAACATGACAAAAGCGGTACAGAAAACTATGTTAAAAAACAGAAAAGGATCTATTATTAATATGAGTTCTGTTGTTGGGGTTAAAGGAAATGCAGGGCAGACCAATTATGCAGCTTCTAAAGCGGGTGTAATAGGATTTTCTAAATCAGTAGCTTTGGAATTAGGATCAAGAAATATCCGTTGTAATGTGATTGCGCCTGGGTTTATTGAAACCGAAATGACAGCAAAACTGGCAGAAGATGTTGTTAAAGGTTGGGCAAATGCGATCCCATTGAAAAGAGGAGGAACTCCTGAAGATGTAGCCAACGCCTGTGTGTTTTTAGCATCTGATTTATCTGCATATATCACTGGTCAGGTTTTAAATGTTGACGGTGGGATGCTGACTTAATATATAATCAAGGCTCTTTTAGAGCCTTTTTTAATCTTTAGTATTATGATGAATTTTCATACAAGAAAATGGGTAAAACCGGAAGATTTAAACTCTAATAATACCTTATTTGGTGGGCGCTTGTTAGCATGGATTGATGAAGAAGCTGCGCTATACAGCATCATACAGTTAGAAAATGCACATGTAGTTACCAAATACATGTCTGAAATTAACTTTATGAGCTCAGCAAGACAGGGCGATATTATAGAAATTGGTATTGAGGTAGTGAAATTTGGTACAACGTCTATTGTATTAAGAAGTGAAGTAAGAAATAAAATGACACATGAAATGATTCTTACTGTAAGCAATATTACTATGGTGAATCTCGATGAAAACGGCAAACCAAAGCCCCACCATAAGAAAGAGGTAGAATATGTTAAAAACAGAATCAACCTAAAGAAATAAACTATGAATGTACGAAAGTATTCAGGAGATCTGGTGCCTTTTAATCCGGATAGTTTACTGTATTCTCTTAAAAATTCAGGTGCAAATGAAAATGAATCACAGTCGATCTTTAAAGTCGTAGAAAGAGAAATGTTTGATGGTATTTCTACTAAAAAGTTATATGAAATTGCTTTTGCAGAATTAAAAAAACTCCGTCATTCTTTTGCTGCGCGTTATAGTCTTAAAAATGCAATAAAAGCGTTGGGACCTGAGGGATATTATTTTGAAAAATGGATGGCTAAGATATTGCAAACGCAGGGTTATGATGCTATTACCAGTCAAACGTTGCAGGGAAGTGCTGTAACTCATGAAATAGATGTGCTGGCTTCGCGCAAAAGTGAGTTGCTGATTTGTGAATGCAAGTTCAGGAACGATCTGGATGCCAAAATCAGTGTCACAACTCCTATGTATTTTCTATCCCGATTTAATGATCTGAAAGAACATACCTTTGATTTTTTTGGTAAAAAATTGCAACCTACAAAAGGTTTTCTTATTACCAATGCTTTTTTTACGATTGACAGTATTGCTTTTGCGGAGTATTATGATATTGAACTAATATCGTGGAACTACCCACCAAAGCGAAACATAAAATCATTAACAGATGATTTTACAATGTATCCTATCACTTGTCTTACTACACTGACAGATGAAGAAGAACGACTCCTTTTGGAGAAAAACTGCTTGTTGGTTAAAGAGATTGTCAGGAATCCTGTACTGCTGGATCATTTTAAATTTTCTGAAGAAAAGAAAATTCAGGTACTTGAAGAAGCCCGTGACTTATGCGGTGATCAGGAATAAAAAAAGACTGCCAAAGCAGTCTTTTTTCACTATTTTCTTAATATAGTAGAAATATCAGCCTGTGCTTTAGGCAAAATGGTAATGTCAGCGAGCTGTATATGTTCGGGTTGAGTTACAGTAAAGGCAATTGTAGAAGCAACATCTTCTGCTGTAAGCGGAGTGTATCCTTCATATACTTTAGCTGCACGTTCTTTATCTCCTTTAAACCGCACGAGCGAAAAATCAGTTTCTACGGCACCGGGTGCGATAGACGTAACTTTTATTCCAAGAGGTAAAAAGTCGAGACGCATTCCTTTTGTCAATGCTTCAACAGCCCATTTAGAGGCACAATAGGTAGTACCGTTCGCATATGCCTGTTTTCCTGCTATAGAAGAAATATTAATAATATGAGGATTAGCTGATTTCGTTAATTGTGGCAGACATGCTTTAGTTACAAATATAATCCCTTTCACATTGATATCAATCATATTTTCCAGATCTTCGAGGTCAGCATCCTGAAAACTTGCCAATCCGTGTGCATTCCCGGCATTGTTGATCAGTACATCAATAGTTCTAAAGGGTTCAGGTAGGTTTTCAAAAGCTTTGAATACTTCTTTTTTATCCGTTACGTCAAAGCTTGCAATATGTACTTCGGCGATTCCTTCTAATTCAGCCGCCAGAGTATGCAGCTTTTCAGTTCGTCTTCCACAGATGATTAACCGATTGTTTGGTGCCAATGCTTTTGCAGTAGCATATCCTATTCCGGAAGTAGCTCCGGTAATAACAATTGTTTTCATTTAATAAATGTAATTTTTAAAGTACTAAAGTACGGTTTGTTTCAGACCCTGCATTACACAAAGCCATAAATAATTAAAAAAAGAAGAGTCTTTGCGTCTGTTTACAGGTTTTATTTCTACAGCCATAACATCTCCTTTTGTATCGTTTCTGATGAACCAATTTCCTAATTTATTTAAAAATTTACGCTCACTCACACCGTCTTTTTTATACAGTGTCATTTTCAGATCATCAAACTGCATTCCGTATAATCCGGTTGCTGAATCGTTATTTCCTGTAAAGTTAAATTGCATTTTCTCAATAGTTCCTTTTGCCGTAGCATTCAGATAGGGTTTTAAAAACGGATTCATACCTTCTGCCGGAAAATGCTGTATTTCACCATTGATATTGAAGACATCATATTTATTGAGAATATTAAAACTCCAGTTGGCTTTTAAGTTTGATTTATTCATAAATACAGTATGCACATCAATGATGGTTTTAGGACCCGAAGTTTTATTATGACCGCTGTATATATTTTTTGCGGTAAGGTTAAAATTCGCAAATGAAATTTTACCCGGAGCTGTACTTGTCTGGCTGTCTTCTTCATAGACGATTTTTGAATTCACAATTTTTAAAACGCCTATTTCCAGACCAATATCCAATTGTCTCAGCTTTTTACTGTACAAGGTATTTTCTTTTGGGTTATTGGGTATCGATGCGTCACGGTATATATTGGCATCTACCTGATTAAGAATTACATTTTTAAATTTCAGAAAAAAGGTTTCAGTATTATCAAAACCGTATGAAAGCCCGTTGAGTTCGATTTTTCCTGAAGTTATATTGTATAAATCTTCTCCATATTTGAGTGCATTTGCATGTGCTCTTCTGGATACTTTAGGTTTCATCTGAATGTTTTTGATGACAGCATTATGATCTTTAATTGTAATTCCGTTTGTATATATATTATAATTTTTACCACTGTCAAAATGAACTTTTCCTGTAGATAGGTAAGGATTTTGGTAGGTAAACGGAATTTTTTGTTTTACCGTTTCATCATCTATTTTTATATCAAACAACGAAAGATTGAAGTCATTAACGGTCAGTGTATTTTTTGTTCCTGTTTTATCTTTAAGAATATAACGGGCATCTTTTACATTGAGCTTATTGATAACGATCAGATCGTTTAGCTGGCTTTTTTGACTGGTGTTATGATCTTTTTTTGCTTTATTCGGAAAGTGAATCAATTGAGGATTGATCAGGTTAAATTCTTCAATATAAAGGCGTTCTTCTACACGATTAGAGATTTTTTTAATGTTAATGTTTACATTATTGACATCTAAAACGTTTAGTGAATTAAAGGATGATCGCTTGATGTTTATCTCTTCTACATCTACCCTGAACGGAATCAAGGGTTGGATTACTTTTTCGGCATCTTTTTTTGCCTGTTGAAAAACCGTTTGTTTTTTCTGATCCAGTATGTTAAAATTGATGGAGTCAATATTGATCTGACCTATACTTAAATAAAAATCGTTATTTTGATCATATCCCCAGTCGGTTTTTTTTAGATTTACCAAAGGCACCTGCAGATTTAAACGCGTATTGGATTCTGTTTCCGTATTTTTGAACTGACTTGAAGTTATGGCAGGATAAATACGGAAATTATTCATATCAAAATTCTCCTTATCAATTGCAATTGCTCCTGATTTTATGTACTGAAAATCGTTCATTTTACTGTAAACGGAATCAATCTTGAAATGATAATTTTCATAGGTAAAAGGGATATCCTTTTTTTGTGTATATTTTCCCATATGTACTCCGTCAACTTCTACATTCATATTGTGAAGCTGATTGAGAAGGGTATCACCTCCTGAAGTCATGATTTTGAGATTAGCTCTTCTCACCGCAATTTTGTCAATGTCAACAGAAGAAGCTAAAGTAGATTCTGTCTTTAGAGTATCTCTTTGTGCCGGTTTTAAGACGGTAATATCTGCATCATCCACATAAATGGTAAATGCTTTGAGGTTTTTATGTTTAATGAGTTCAATAAAATTAACGCCTGTAACACTTATCTTTCCCACTTTTCCATAGAAGTCAATATCTTTTCGGATGTTGGCATTTTTTTTAGGGGTCACCTTTATATTTTCTACGGACAGACTGTTGTCAAATATAGAAAAACTCAAATCTTCATAAACGAAATCGTAGGCAGAGTCATTTTTTTCTTCTATAATCTTCGGCAGTTTGATTTTGATAAGATAATTGATACCAAAGTTACCAATCAATCCTAAACCAAGAAGAGACATGAGTACAATACCGATTATTTTAAACGGTTTATTTACTTTCATTCGGGTAGCTATTTTATATAAATATAACTAATTTCCCTAAAAAAAGCTCTGATATTATCAGAGCTTTTTAAATTATTTTTTGGTTCTCATTTTTGAACGTTCTTTTTTGTTTTGTTCAAATTTTTTATACTGTTCTTCATTCAGAATGTTTTTTAATTCAGCATTCATCTTTTCACGTTTTGCCATCATTTCTTCTTTCGAAGGTTTGGCTTCATCCTTCTTAGCAATCGCAGCTTTTCTTTCTGCTTTTTTATTTTTGTATAATTGCAGTACTTTTTGTTCCTGTTCTTTTGAAAGATTTAAATCTTTAAAGCGTTCCAGTACTTTTTGTTCCTGATCTGCTGATTGTTCTTTCTTTCCCTCCTGTGCGAATGCAGAAATTCCAATTGCTAATAATGCTATTGTCCATAACTTTTTCATGATCTTTTTATTTAACTGTTAGTAGAATAAAGGTAGCAAACTTCATTCCTATAAAGAAATAAAGAGTTATAATTGAGGTGTATAAGTTAATTTTGTAGGTAAAAAAAAAGCGAGACTTTTGCAAGTCTCGCTATAACCAAAAAAAACACTTATGAAAAACTCAAATTATCACATTATAACTCCTTATGAAAGTTATTTTGTTTGTTGAGTATAACAAATCTACAATAATATTTTTAATCGCAAAGAAACTAAAAGTTAAAAAGAGGTGAAATATGTTAATTTATCGGTTAATTTATTTTTAGCTTTGTAAATACCTCATTTTTATACGTTTCTCCAATAGGAAATATTTTATTTTCAAGCTCTATTTGTTTGTTTTGTATCGCGCTGATGCAGGGTATAGATACAATATAGGAGCGGTGAATTCTCAAAAAATATTTTTCAGGAAGTTTTTCCATGACGGACTTCATAGACATTCTTGCAACAATTTTAGGTTTGTTGACCAGATAGATTTGTATATAATCATCCAGACCTTCTATATAGAGAATATCTTTAAAATCAATTTTGTTGAGTTTATAGTCAGCTCTGATCAGCAAATGGTCCTGCTGGCTTGTATTGGTTTTATATTTATATTGTTGTACTGCTTTTTCTACAGCTTTTTCAAAGCGCGAAAATCCAATAGGTTTCATGATGTAGTCTATCGCATTTACGTTGAAACCTTCTACAGCATAGGTATCATAAGCTGTTGTAAAAATAACCAGCAGGTCTTTATTAAGGTTCTTATAAAAATCAATTCCGCTATTTTGAGGCATCTGTATATCAAGAAAAAGCAAATCAACAGGAAACTTATTTATGTATTTAATAGCTTCAGTCTGATTGGTAAATGTTTTTTCCAGAGATATACTTTCTATTTTGGAACAATGGTGCTCAATTATTTTTAATGCCAGAGGTTCATCGTCTATCGCTATTGCTTTTATCACTATAAATCTATTTTTAAGGTTACTTTATAGTCATTATCAGTATCAGAAATTGTAAGTTCATGTTTGTCGGGATAATTGTATTGAAGCCTTTTTAACGTGTTATCCAAACCTTTTTCGCTTTTTTCTGATGGAAAAATTTCTACGGATTTACTATTCTCTACTATTAAATATAAAACTTTTTTTTCAATATTAATTTTGATATGAATGTAGCAGTTTTTATCGGGATTGAGTCCGTGTTTAAATGCATTTTCAATGAAAGGGATGAGTAGCAGAGGAGCTATTTTCTGTTGATCTATAGTACCTGTAATGGTAAAACTAAAAACGGTATCTTCTACCATTCTCAGTTTTTGAAGGTCGATATAGTCTTTTACGTATTCTATTTCATCTTTAAGCAGCACCATTTCTTTAGAGCTTTCCGTTACAATATACCGCATAATGGTAGATAGTTTTAAGATTGCTTCCGGAGCTTCATCTGATTTTTCCAAGGTTAAGGCATATAAGCTATTAAGAGTGTTAAATAAGAAATGTGGATTGATTTGGGCTTTGAGATAGGAAACTTCAGATTTTAATTTTTCACTTTCCATTTCGTTCATTTGTAAATTCAACCTTAATAAAAAGGAAATAAAAATACAGATAATGAACTGATACAGTGTTTTATCAAAAAAGAGTCGTTGCCAGAAATTGGGTTCAAATCTTCTCTGAGTTCTGTCTGGTCCTAAAGCTTTGAAAGATTCTCTTATCATTTCTTCATTGAAGATGAGATGGGGAATTTTTAGGATTAAAACAAAACAGACGATGATTAAAACGATATAGAGAATATATTTTTTAGAAAAGTACAGTTTAGGAATTAAATAAAAGTAATTCAGATAAAAAAACAAAACAACCAAAATCGTCCCTAAAAAGCGTTTCTGAAATTTTAGTGAATAGAATAGGGAAGTGGACTCATTAAATTCAGGAGAACCAATAATAGGAATACAGATCAGAATGATGGAAACTAATATGATTAAAGCATATTGTCTTACTTTGATGTTCATTTTAAGAAATTTATATAAAAATAAGGGAATTGTTTCCAAGCGGAAAAAAATAGAGGTAAACTGAGGAATACTATGGAGGAAAATAAAAGACCGGTTTATAAACCGGCCTTTAATCCTTATTTTTTTATCAAACCTAACTCAATGAGTCGCTCAGTGAGAAATTCACCGGCTGTGATATCGTCATAAAGTTTGGGATGCTCCTTATCAATACAATTTTCCAATACATTTAACGGCATTTCGCTGATCGGATGCATAAAAAAAGGTATCGAGTATCGGGATGCTCCCCACAGTTCTCTTGGCGGATTGACAACCTGATGAATAGTGGACTTCAATTTATTGTTGGAGTGTCTTGATAGCATATCTCCTACATTGATTACCAATTCATCATCTTCTGCGATAGCATCGATCCATTCTCCCTGATGGTTCTGTACCTGTAAGCCTTTTCCCTGAGCTCCCATCAAGAGGGTAATAAGGTTAATATCTCCATGAGCGGCTGCACGGATAGCATCTTTCGGCTCTTCTGTAATAGGCGGATAGTGTATGGGTCTTAAAATTGAATTACCGTTTTTGACATACGGATCAAAATAAAACTCGTCTAAGCCCAAATAAATAGCCAAAGCTCTCAAAACATACACTCCGGTCTTTTCAAGCATTTGGTAGGTTTCTTTTCCAACTTTATTGAATTCCGGTAATTCTTCTACCATAACATTTTTTGGATATTCAGCTTCCAGTTTCGGATTGTTTTCCACATACTGACCAAAATGCCAGAATTCTTTTAAATCTCCTGTTTTTCTTCCTTTTGCTGATTCTTTGCCAAAAGAAACATAGCCTCTTTGACCTCCAATACCCGGAATTTCGTATTTTTCTTTGGTCTGCAGCGGCAAACTGAAGAAATTACGAACCTCTTTGTACAGATTTTCTACTAAAGTCTCATTTAAAAAATGTCCTTTTAATGCTACGAAGCCAATATCTTCGTATGCTTTTCCGATTTCATTTACAAATTTTTGTTTACGTACCGGGTCGTCCGATAGGAAATCACGCAAGTCTACACTGGGAATGTTTTGCATATTCTTTGCTTTAATAAAAAGTAGCACTAAATTACAGTTTTTTGACAGAAAAAGGCATTTTATTTAAAACAAAAAAACTTCCGCTTTAGAAGTGGAAGTCTTTAGAAAAATAACTGATTAATAATTATTTTTTTATGATTTTTGAAGCTCCTGAGCCTAAATCGGTTTGAATATTTAGGAAATACATACCTGCTGTGAGGTCTGTAATATCAATTTGGGTCTCTTGTACACCTTTCATATCAAGATTTTTAATTATTCTTCCATTTACATCTGTAATCTGAATGGAGTTTATAGCAGCATTATTCTTACCGATTATATTGACAATTCCATTGGTTGGATTAGGATAGATGGAAAAATTATTCACTAAGAAGTTATCTGTTGACAAAGTTGTAGCCGTAACTTTATAATCATCTATCAACAATGCAAACTGGTCGTTTGATATACAATTAATTGACAGATATACAGCTTGTCCGGCATAGGCGTCTAAATTATAAGTATATTGTGTCCATGTTGCCGTAGTTTGAACATATTCACCTGTTGAAATAACAGTAAAATCTCCTACTGCTGTTCCTGTGGTCGAAACTCCTACTTTGAATCTTTCATTCGGGTAATTCGATGCCGCTGATTTTGCCCAGAATGTCAAGGTATTTCCTGAACCTCCAAGCTGTAGTTGTGGAGAAATCAACCAATCATTATTGGGTCCCTTTTTTGGTAATTGAGGATTGACTAATGCATTAAAACAGGCAATGACTTTATTACCGGTTTTTGCTGCCCATGCATCATCTACAGCAGGATTTGTAGCACTTTTATTAAAAATGATAAAAGAACCTGTATAACCTGAATTTTGATACTGTACAGGGGTTGTGTTTGGCGGAGTTCCTACCTCAATTCCATAAGTTGGTGCCTCATCAACATCTATCTGTTTCCACGAACCGATATTGGTAATAATAAAATTGTCATACAATTCAAATCCATCTTCAAAGATTGTGACTTGAGCACTTAATCCCATTGAAGATAAAAACAAAAAAGAAAATAACATTTTTTTCATAATATATAAATTTAAAATTAGATAAATTCACTTTAAACTTAAGTGAGAAGTATTATTGAATAGATTTATAATAATTAACATTCTAAAATGCTGATCATTTATTTGTTCAATTACTACAACCTAAACGATACTATAATTTCTACTGAGGTATGAATTAATGTATCCGTTGTTATTGTAATAATGACTCTCTGTGGTTTATTTTTTCTGTTGAATGTTTCCAGTTTCTGATACTCATGATAAAAACGGATGCTACTCACCAAAAAAATACAGTCAGTTGACCATTATGTGAAGATTCTCGGTACTACTTCTTTTCCTGATTTAGCTATTAAATCTTCATCAGAAATAGTAATGATTGGGGTTAATTTTTGTTTTAAACTAAGCCACAACTGTACTTTAATCCTGTATTCCGTAATGAGCTTGGGCTTGTTTTGTAAGTGAAGTCGTCTTTTTATATACAGGAGACGACGGCTATTAAAAAGCCAGTCAATGTGTAATCTTTTAGGGTACACTCTCCATTTGTACTCTCCGATTTATTCATCATAAGTTGGATTAGTATCAACTTATTTCAGGACGGAATATATAAAACTATCTAAATGCTAACGTTCTGTTTTAAAGTCAAATAGATACCGTTAGCTTTTACCTATGCAATATATGAAAAATATTTATCTCACAACACAGATTTTATTTTTTTTTATAATAAAATAACAATGAAATATATTTTGTTAACATCTTTTTAATCAAAGAGTTATACGGTCTGTGTTTACTTTGATAAAGTAATGCTTAGTAGTATAGAAAGAGTATTTTTTGATTTATGTTTAAAATTATTCTATTGTTTTGTGATGAAGTACATTTTCAGCCTGAAGAATGTGTCGTACATTATGATAGATAACAATTCGGAAAGTGTCTCCTAATCTTAATTTTATCCATTTTGAGATAGAAACTGAGGTTTTTACTTTTGATAAATCCGTTTTGGCAGATGCTTCGAGGAGTTTTAGAATTTGTTTCTGCTGGTTTAGAAAAAGAGTTAAAACATTTTTATCCAATGAACAATTTAGCGGATTCATAGATGTAAAGGTTTTCATTTTGTTCTGCTTTTCTTTGGGCAGCATACTTTTTGCAAAATAGTTTCCTAACCAACTGCTGTCAAATGTTTTTGATTCAGTGTATGTTGATGTTGTAATCCGATTGCTGATTTCAGGAATATAAAATTTACCATATCTGTTTAAATGTTCTATACACTCTAAAACACTCCAGCTTTCCGGAGTTCGTCTTTCGGTTAGTTTATCAATTGGTAACTGTTGAAAGGCACTGACTTTCATTATGTTTTCCTGAGTTAGTTGTATCAGTTCTTCTCTTAATTGTTGTGCATTCATGTTTTTTATTGCAAATGTCATGATTTTAAAAATTGAAAAGATTGATTGAAATCAAGATCTTTTTAATCTGGAAAATGTTTCGGGTGACATTCTTAAATATGAAGCAATGTATTTACTCGGAATCTCCTGAAATAACTGAGGGCTTCTCAATAAAACCCTGTGATACCTTTTTTGTGGTGATGTGATGAGAATGTCTTTTTCACGTTCTATTTGTTGTAAAAGAAGTTGTTGTAACAGTAAGTCCCAAATTATTTTGAGTTCTTGGTTTTCATTGATGAGTTTTAAGTATCTTTCTTTAGAAATCACTTTCAACTGCGTCTTTTTGATTGCTTGAATATAAAATTCAGATGGCTCTCCTGTAATAAAACTATCCAAAGCAGTAATAAAATTGTTTTTATATCCAAAACGGATGATATGTTCTTCAGCCTCATCTATTATAGAAATTTTCAGACTGCCTGAAACGATATAGAAAAGATTGGTATCAATAGTTCCGGCAATTTTTAGATAAGCATTTCTTTCTATTGTGATGGTTTTATCCCAAAGTCCTTGCTCTTCTATGCGTTTATACAATTCATGAATCATGTTAGACACTTTTATATGAAATAAAATTAGAGAATATTTAATTTATAACCCTTTTGTGTTGTGAATATTTAATAAAATTTTTTGTCGGGATAAAATATTTGTTTTTTGGCATACTTTTAGACGTAAATATATTTGATATAATAAAGTTAGGTTTAAATTCACAATATCTAACTAAAAAAACATCTTACAATCAACATCAGATGATTTAGATATGTCTGATATCGATTTTGTAGAACCTGTTGTTACTGGTAAATATATTTTTGACCAGTTTTTATAGATATTTATACTTAAACAGTCATTCAACAGGAACAATTGATGTTAGTTTGACTTCTAAACGTATAAAACAATAAATTTCTTGAAAAGACTCCCTTTCAGAATTACCATATTGAAATGAGTATCAAATATTATGATATGTTTCCAACTTTTAAAAATATAATACAATGAAAAAAATGTTTATTATTCTATCTATGAATCTCTTACTGACAAGCTGCTCCCCAAACGATGATATTATACAGGAACAACACAATAGAGGTTTTATTGAAATGGAATACAATGGCGAAAAACTTTCTTTTGGAAAAAATGCCTACAATGGATGGGTGCTTAACAATCAAAAAGATACTATAGGACGTTTCTATACTGCAAGGATAACTAAAGACGCAAAAAACTTTTATGATGTAAAGCTTTTTGCTTATTTAAGCAAGGAGAATCAGTTAAACGGATTAGAAATGGAGTTTACACCAATGGTAAATGGTAAAGGTTGGACTTATCTGTATACAACGGAAGAAAAGCCAATGGTTTATAAAAATACCCAATTTGATGGAGTATTATTAAAGAGTGATTTTGAAGGATATCTGTTTTATCATCCAAAAGAAGATAAAAATCCTGTACATTTAATAAACGGAAAAATAAATATTCCTGTTAAAGGCTTAGGAATAGATTGGTCGCAATGGTAATTGGTCAAATTATTTATTCTTATTACAATTAATCTGTTCAATTATAAAGTAGACAATACAGCAGGTCTTGTCATTAGCTATCGGGATTAACGATTGAATGTGGAACACTTCAACAAATAATCATTCGCTGATTCCCGATTGCTTAACTTGTGGTTACTGAGGATTCTAAGGTAAAAACTTCCTAATTCCCATCAAAAATTATAAAATTACAGATCTGCCATCAGTTAAATGACTTTCGAAACTCCAAAGGTGAAATGTCCGTTTTGGCTTTAAACAATTTGCTGAAAGATTGTGAGTGTTCAAATCCTAATTCGTAAGCAATCTCACTTACAGAAAGTTCTGTAGTTGAAAGTTTTTCTTTCGCTTTTTCAATAAGCTTCTCGTGAATGTGTTGTTGCGTGGTTTGTCCGGTCAAAGATTTCAAGAGACTTCCTAAATAATTGGTTGAAATATTCAGAGATGCTGCGATGTAATTAGCAGTCGGTAAGCCCTTGTCAATCATATTACCATTGAAATAATCTTCCAGAATGTTTTCTAATTTATCCAATATATGATGATTGGTTTTCTTTCTGGTAATAAATTGTCGCTGATAAAATCGTTCACAGTAATTCAGAATTACTTCAATTTGGGAAATGATAATATTCTGAGTAAATTCATCAATTCCCGACTGATATTCTTTTTCTATTCCCTTAAAAAGTCCTATTAAAGTTTCCTCTTCTTTCTCGGAAAGGAACAGTGCTTCATTCACATCATAACCAAAAAAATTATAATTGTTAATGGTCTTTGCCAAAGGTGTATTCCAAATAAAGTCGGGATGAAATGCCAAAAGGTATCCGGAAGGCTTAATGCCCGATTTGTCTATAATCATCTTGACCAATTGTCTCGGTGCTATAAAGCACATCAGTCCTTCATCAAAATCATACTGACTTTGCCCGTAATGCAATTTTCCTTGCAGGTCACGCTTGAATCCCATAAAATACAACTCTTGCATCCAGCTGATTTCCGATTCTTCAATCTGATATTCTACCAAACTGTAATCCACCAGACTTATCAAAGGATGCTGAGGTTTTGGTAATCCGCAGATTTTGTGAAATTCAGAAATGGTATCAACAGTATATAATTTTCTGTTAGTCATAACTTTAAAATTAAAAGCAACAGCAGCAAACTGTTGCTTTTACAAATTTAGTAATCTGTAGAAATACTTAAGTTTTTATATTCCAAAATTTCATTTTTAAGTGCATCAAGTTTGTTTGCTGCAATCTCAAAGGCATCGGAACCTAAAACCAAATGTACAGGCGGGTTCTCCATTTCTGCCAATTCTATCAATGCCAATGCGCCTTTTTCCGGGTCTCCGGGCTGGTTTCCGTTGATGTGTTGTTCGTGTGCAGCCTGAAGCTGTCTCGCAGTTGTGTACGCATCAATTTGAGTTTTGGGAGTTCTAAGTGAGCCGCCGGTCAGGAAATCGGTTCTGAAATAACCGGGATATACAACCGTTGCATTCACACCAAATTCTTTTACTTCTGCTGCCAAAGCTTCGGTAAAACCTACTACGGCAAATTTCGTGGCACAATAAACACCCCAGCCTGCAAATTCTCCCGTCAATCCCCCGATAGAAGCAATGTTGATTATGAAACCACTTTTCTGTGCTCGGAGATAAGGCATTGTTTTTCTAATAATATTCAAAGAACCAAAAACATTGGTGTCAAAGTTCTTACGGCTTTCTTCATCTGTCAATTCTTCCAAAGTTCCTAATTGTCCGTAGCCTGCATTGTTCACAATAACATCTAATTTGCCAAATTTCTCCATCGATTTTGAAACGGCTGCTGCAACAGATTTTTCATTCAATAAATCTACTTCCAACGGCAGAAAATTTGAATTTTCTTCACTGATGACTTTCTCAAGTTCTGTAATATTTCTTGATGTTGCTGCAACAGAATAGCCTCCTGCCAATAACTTTTTCACTAAGTTCAAACCTAAACCTTTTGACGCTCCGGTCACGAACCATACTTTTTTTGTATTCATTTCTTATTGTTTTAATTAATTATTATTTACAATACAAAGTTGAGCAGGATTGAAATTGTTTGCGTGACCAAATCAATGATTTTTGTAGCCAAAACTAATATAGGTTAATTCTTAGGGTATTATTTTTCGTATAGCCTTGGTGTGGAATAATATGCAAATAGTTATAATACTGCTAATCCGGGTCAGTTCACTCTCATTACCCTCATTCATTCCAATTCAGGAGTTATATTTAGGGCTCCTAATGAGTGAATGTTTTATTTTTTGTATTTTAGAGGTATAAAAATAAGCTATATGAAAAGAAAATTTTTTTTAACGGGAGTTTTGCTGATGGGTAATCTTCTCCTTAATTCGTGCAGTAACGATGATTCTGTAGTAGGACCGGTCACTAACAATTATCTGGAGGTAAAAATTGACGGAACAGCTAAAACATTTTCAAACGTTAAGGGACGCTGGGTAGATGGAGGTGCATATCTGGAACTTACCGGAAACAACAACGGTACTGAATGGATTTCAATCACAGTACTATCTGAAACTAACCGGGTACCGGTTGGTATGTATACATTGGACGATGGAACTCCTTATACTATTTTATCAACTTATGGAACAGTTTCCGGAAATTCACAGCAGAATTTCACCGCTACAAAAGGAACAGCAGCACCGGAAGATGCATTTATGCTAAATATTGATAACATATCGTCTACGGCTACCTCTGGAACTTTTTCGGGTACGTTGGTTAAAGTAGAAGGTCTTACAACTTTAGGTACCGTTACGCTGACCGACGGAAAATTCAGTGCCGTAATCAGTCCTAATTAACTATTTATAGTTAAATCAGGTTTTAATTTTATAAATTTTTTGTCATCAAAAAGGTTGAAGTTTTTAAAATTTCAACCTTTCCTAATATAAACCATCATAGCATATGAACTTCAATATATCTTTGCTGTTAGCGTATGTATACTTCCGTATTTTAATTAAATAAATCTTTTTTGTGCAGGTTATCGATTGAGTTTTTTCTTGCATACTAATAAAAAAGTTAGTGAACAAATAACGGTTAGAGATCCATTATCATTTGCTTACCATAATCATACTTAAAGTGGCTCTTCATACACGATTCGTGCTATTCGCATGGTGCTGCCAAAATTTATAATATCCACCTACAGATAAAGTAAGATGTTTCCATGACGTATCGAAAACCTTACCCACAGAAACATGAAATAGATTTGCTACGATGTAAGATTAATGAATAAACAACATTAAAAAAGTAATAAATAAAAAACAGTAAACAACATCTGTAGCTTCTTATTACAGAGCTTTCAGATTTTTTTTAAGAAATAAAATTACATAAATATTTGATTTATAGTATTTTGATGTTACTGATATTGAGCAGTATTTTTTGTTTAGACCAATTGATTTATTTTTTGGCACACTTTTAGTTTAGCAGAGGAAAAATAAATTAACCCATTATGAAAAAAACATTCAACTACACTATTTTGGCTATAACATTAAGCCTGGCTTTTGCATCATGTACTTCTGACGACAGCTCTTCATCCGTTCCGATAGTTGTTATTGATCCTAATAATCCTAATAACCCAAACAACCCTACAAATCCGGAGAATCCTACAAATCCAGAAACTCCAACCAATAAATTACTTGGAAAGTGGAAGAAGGTTAGCATATCAGATGAGTCAGGAGCCAATCTTCAATTACATGACCATGAGTGTGCAACGGCTTTTGATTATATTCAGTTTTTTGGTGACGCAACATTTAAGGATATCAGTTACACTGATGGCTGTATTGCTGAGATTGACGAACAGGGTACTTACAATTTAAATGGTAACATTTTAAGTTTTTTAGTTACTGATGAAGGAAATACGAATACGGTTCAGGTGAAAGTGATTTCTGTGACGAATACGACTTTAAAAGTACTTGTTCAGGAGGTTGGTATCATTATGAATTTTGAATTGATATAATTAAACATTACTTACACTACTACTATTAAGCCCGTTATGTAAAATATAACGGGTTTTTTATTTGAAAAAGAATGTATGCAAAATAAACGGAATTAAATACCTGTAAGAAATAAAGTAAGTAAATACGTTTTTCAGATAGCAATAGTAAGAACTAAAAATAGTTGTGAATTGTTCCTGTTCTTATTTACTCACATAACATGGTATCAAATTCAAGATAGAGTTCTGATGTCCCGTCGTGATCAATTGTAATCCATCGGTAGTTTGTAAGTACATAAGCATTACCTCCGTCAATTTGTACCCATTCATCGATTCCCTGAGCTCCGTTTCTAAGATCACTTTTAAGCGTTAGTCCTACAGGAGCAACATAGTTTCGTCCTCTGACCAAATAGTAACATTCGTTATTTCTGACAGCTTCTTGAGCATCCTTTTGAGAAATCAATTTGGAACGGGTCAAAGTAGGTAATGTATTGTATACGTTGGCAGGTGACATAGAAGTAGCACAGGAATAAAATAAGAGTAGTCCTGTAATTACTAAATGTACTTTGATGAGCCTGTTTAGTTTTTTTGGAATTTTCATTTTATAAATAATTATATTAATGATTACAATTTGATATCGTCGAAGTACAATAAAAAAGGCAATATTTTTGTACGTGTGGAATTGGTTTTAAATACTATTTTATAAATCACTTAAAGTTCTCTATGGTTCTGAATGTGAGATTGATTCGTGGCTTTGTCACAACTTTTGTTGGCGGTAGTCTATGTAACCAGTGTGTTTGGGTAACATCTTTCATGACCAGTAAGCTGCCGTGTTGTAATATGAGCTGTACTTTTTCTCCACTTTTTTTATGCTTAAAAGCAAATTTGCGTTCTGCTCCGAAAGTAAGAGAACCAATAGCACCGTCTTTTTTGAGATCTTTTTCTCCATCACTATGCCAAGCCATACCTTCATTTCCGTTATGATAAAGATTCAGCAGACAGGAATTAAAGGTTTCGCCGGTTTTCGTTTCAATAATATGTTTTAAATCTATTAATTCTTTAGTCCATGGCAATGCTTTTTTAGTAGTATTAGAATACGTATATTCAAAAGGATGTTCCCCATACCAGGCAACTTTTCGTTTAGTGATTATTTTTTTTCCAAAAATAACAGCTTCGTCATTTCTCCACTCTATGGTATGCAGCAGGATTTCAAAATAACGGTCTGCTTCTTCTTTAGAAAATAATGGTCCGTAATAATTAACTGTTCCGTCTTTAGGGAGCCAATTGAAATTTTCTTCTGGTGAATTGTTAAATAAATCCATTCGGAGTGGTTTTAGAGTTTCAAATTATTTTTTACAGCTTCGCATCCAATGATAGCTGTTTTTCTTGTTGTTCCCCACATATAACCACCAAATTTACCGCTCGACTGTATGACGCGGTGGCATGGAATCAGATAAGCCACAGGATTTTTTCCAATAGCAGTGCCAACAGCTCTTGAAGCTTTTGAATGTCCAATTTTTTCTGCTAACACTCCGTATGTTGAGAGGTTTCCTTCAGGAATTTTTAATAAACTTTCCCAAACTTTTAATTGAAAATCAGTTCCTTTGAGATGCAGTTTTATTTCAGAAAATCCATTTATATCTTTTTGAAAGAAAGCCAATGCATTTTGTTGAAGAGAATCTGTTCGTAAACGAAATGTTGCATTCGGGAAATTTTTTTGCAATGTGGTAAATGCTTCTTTTGTCTTATCTTCAAAAGCCATATAGCAAATACCTTTGGTAGTCGAAGCTATCAGGAGTTTTCCAAACTGTGTTTCTGAATAACTGTAATTAATGATCAGATTCTTTCCACCGTTTTTATACTCAGCAGGGGTCATTCCTTCAATATTTATGAATAGATCATGTAAACGACTTGTACCGGATAATCCCGTTTGATAAGCTGCATCTGACAAGGACGTTTTTTCGGATTGTTTTAAAATTTCTTTTGCATACTGAACACTGATGTATTGCAGAAATTTTTTAGGACTTGTACCAGCCCATTTGGTAAATAAGCGCTGAAAATGTGCCGGACTCAAATGTACTTCTGTTGCTATTTCATTTAAATCAGGTTGCTTTCGGAAGTTTTTGACAATATAATCAATTGCCGAAGCAATTCTGTTATAATCTATATTTTCTTGTGTATGCATTTCTTTATGATTTAACAGGTCAAAAATCGTTTGTTATTTTATTTTATAAAATCCGAAACATGCTCAATTTTATTTGTTGAGTTTTCAAAAAGGCTATTATTTTTAAGATACTCTAATAAAAAACTACATTTTGATGTTGTGATGAATAGACAGCATAATTTGCTGGTTCGAAATATCTTCTGTCATCTGATTCATCCATCCAAGCTGGATGTTAAGGTTGTTTTTTATTTTATAACCTGCTCCAAAATATAACCGGTTTCTGTCAAACAGATTATCAGATGGTTCTAATTTTTCACCATTGATGAATACTTCATTGTAAAAGGAGGCATAAAAATCGCGTTGATTTTCTCTGTTGGTAAGCGGAATATCAATTCCCAGCTGATAGCGGAAACGTGTTTTGAATTCGGTATCTTCTATGAAACGCTGTTCATATCTGAAGCGGTGTTTAAGTACTGAAAAACCGAAATTCTGTTGTGTGAATGCTTCCTGATAAATTCTATTTTCCTTAAATGAAACCGGATTTTCTCCTGCCGTTTCTGTATAGACAAATCCGTACCCGGTACTCAGTAAGATCTGGTCATGAATTTTGTATTGTAAAGAGGTTCTTAAGAGCAGTTGATTCAGATCAGAAATCAACTCCCGGTTACGGTGCTGTACCTCATAGTGAATTTTAAAATTAGAATTTTTGATTTCGGCATTTCCAAAATACATATACCAGCCGCCAAGCGGGTTATTAGCAACTGAAAAAAAGCTCGTAAGAAGCAAAAACGTAAGGGTAAAAGCGTGTTTCATGATATATCGTGTTTTATAAACTACGATATTATCAAAGTTTATGCCTTATTTTCTTTTTTTGCTTCTAAAATCATATAGAACTGTAAACCAAACATAAGAGCTGCAAGTACCAAATGAGCTGCTTGTGTGCCAAACGGGAAATGAGCATAGTACATAAGAATACCGGTAGCCAGCTCTAATAGTAAGAGACCGAAAACCCAATTCATTTTACGGAATCCGAGTCCAAGTCTTTTGTTTCGTAATACGAGATACAGATTAGTAAAAAAGATAACAAATGAGAAGGTTCTGTGTATGTAAAATGTAATATCCGGATGCTGCAGCCACAGGTATTCATTACCAATACCGGATTTAACCTGATGGTCAATAAATTCGCGCACCTGAGTACCCAGACCTACCTGAATAAGTGTAAAAAGCATGGATATCCATAAAAAGGTTTTAAAGACAGCATCGTATTTCTTATAGTGGTGCTGGTCTTTTGCCAGATGAATAACATATAATAAAGCTGCTACATTCAGCAGAGCAGCAATCATGTGAGTGGTAATTTTTATAGGATTCAGCACAGAGAATACAACTGTAGCTCCAAGCCAGGCATTAAAGCCTAAAAGGAATACGACAATCCATGACCACAGAACAACAGCTTTTTTTGTTTTCCAGAATCGGAAAGAAGCAATTGCCATCACAAAACAGGCAATCCCTGCCAACGCCCCGCAAAGACGGTTTATATATTCTGTCCAGGTATGATACACATTGAATACCGCATAGTCATGTTTGGTATACGCATTCCAGTTAGCATCGTTATAGGTTTCTGAAGAAGTAAAGGTGGTTTTGGCAACCCAAAGTTTTTCGTCTTTGATGATGACCTGTCCCTTTTCATATTCATGATGAGGTTCCCATAATAATTCCTGTTCATCAGTAGGTGGTATGTAATAACCGAAACATTTTGGCCAATCCGGGCAGCCCATTCCAGAGCCTGTCATACGAACAGTAGCTCCTGCAATGATTACTAAGTACACTAACACCAAAGCCACTTTGGCTATTCTGATAAACGATTGGTTCATTTTTATGCTGTTTTATTCATTTTTTGTTTGGTATACGTAAAAAGAGAAAATCATCCTTTTTTTAACCCCATTTTTTGTGCCTTGTTGAGTACAAATTCATAAGCTGCTTCGTATTCGTTTGGAATTTCACCTTCCAGTATGGCTTCTTTTACGGCTTCTTTCAATTGTCCTATTTCTCGGGAAGGAGGAAGGTTGAAAAGGGTCATAATCTCTTCACCCGTAATAGGAGGCTGAAAATTACGGACCTGATCCCGTTCTTCAACTTCAACGATTTTTTGACGTACCTGTTGAAAGTTTTGATGGTATTTTTTAAATTTTTTAGGATTTTTGGTGGTAATATCTGCTTCACACAGTGTCATAAGGCTTTCTAAATCTTCTCCGGCATCAAAAACCAAACGACGTACAGCAGAATCAGTTACAATATCTTCTGATAAAATAATGGGTCTTGAACTCATCATGACCATTTTTTGAACAAATTTCATTTTTTGATTCAAAGGCATGTGCAATCTGTGAAAAATGGTTTTTACCATCTTACTTCCCAAAAATTCATGACCATGAAAGGTCCAGCCTATCTTTTTATGATATTTTTTTGTAGGAGCTTTTCCAATATCATGTAACAGTGCTGCCCAGCGAAGCCATAGATCATCTGTATTTCTACTGATATTGTCTACAACTTCCAAAGTGTGATAAAAGTTATTTTTATGGGTTTGCCCTTCTATTTCTTCCACCTGATTCAGAACCGTCAGTTCCGGTAAAATCATGGGGAGTAAGCCTGTTTTATTTAATAGTAAAAATCCTTTGGATGGTTTTTCAGAAAGTAATATTTTATGGAGTTCTTCTACAATACGCTCTCCCGAAATAATCTTAATGCGTTCTGCATTTTTTGTAATAGAACTTAAGGAATTTTCTTCAATGAGAAAATCAAGTTGTGTCGCAAACCGTATGGCACGCATCATGCGTAGCGGGTCATCGGAATAAGTTATATCCGGATCTAACGGGGTTCTGATGATTTTGTGAGACAAATCTTCTATGCCGTTAAAAGGATCTATAAGTGCTCCGAAATTATCTTCATTTAAAGAAATTGCCAGTGCATTGATGGTGAAATCACGACGGTTCTGATCGTCTTCAAGACTTCCGTTTTCAACTACCGGGTTTCTGCTTTCAAAATGATAGGATTCTTTTCGCGCTCCGACAAATTCAATATCCATATCTTCAAAACGGAGCATGGCTGTACCGTAATTTTTAAAAACCTGAACTTTTGGACGGTGCGGAATCAATTCGGAAACTTTTAAGGCCAACTCAATACCGCTGCCAACAGCAACAATGTCAATGTCTTTTTTGCTATCGCGTTCCAGAATATAATCTCTGACAAAACCACCGATAACATAGCAGGAAATGTTAAGTTCTTTTGCTGCTGTTTTAATAATGTTGAATATAGGATGATGCAGCGCATCTTTATAATTTTCGGATACTATCATTTCTGTTATTCTATGAGAACTATTTTCTGATTATAGTTACTTTACTGTCTGACGTTAGCTTAATAATAGTGGAAGATTTTTCAGATTTTCTTTCCTGATCCAGTCCAACAATATAATCTACTCCGTTTTTTATTTCATCACTGATGTCTTTGAACTGAACAGGTGTGGGCATTCCGCTTATATTTGCTGATGTAGATACCAGAGGCCTTTTCATTCGCTCAATAAGATTGTAGCAAAAAGGAGTGTTTACGATTCTTATGCCTAACGAATCATCTGATGCTATGAGGTTTTTAGCCACTTTGGCCGGATGATCTAATATCAGAGTAGTCGGTTTGTCTGAGCAATCCAGAATGTCAAACGCTACCTGAGGTATATTTTTGAAAACCTGATACAGTAAACGATCATTATTAACCAGAATAATCATACTTTTTGATTCAGCCCGTTTTTTTAATTCAAAAATGCGTTTTACTGCTTCTTCATTTGTAGCATCACATCCGATTCCCCATACCGTATCTGTAGGATACAGGATAATTCCTCCATTTTTAATAACTTCATAAGCATTAAAAACTTCTTTATTTACATCACTCATACTTGTCATAAAACTTCGTGGCAAAAATACGAATTAATGCGGTATATACCGATTAAATCTAAAAAGCTTTTGAGGTGCAATTAGAATTTATTTGGAAATAAAACCGTAATTTTATCTTTTTAAAAAAAGAGTTCTTTTATGAAAAATTATACAAAAGAAGAAGTTTTGGAGATGTGTAAAAACTTTAGTAAAAATACATTGATGCAAACTTTAGAAATTGAATATATAGATGCAGGACCTAATTTTTTGAAGGCAAAAATGCCCGTTAATGAAAGAGTACATCAACCTATGGGGTTATTACATGGCGGAGCATCTGTAGCTTTAGCAGAAAGTGTAGGAAGTGCAGCTTCCATTTTTTTTATTGATCCGGAAAAATTTGAAGTAAGGGGAATTGAAATATCAGCGAACCATCTCAAAAGCAAAAGAGCAGGAACTGTATATGCAACAGCTACCCTAATCCATAAAGGTAGAACGATTCATTTATGGGAAATCAGAATTACAGACGAAAATGAAGAATTGGTTTCGCTGTGTAAGTTGACTAATATGGTAATTCCACGACGATAGATATGCGATCTGTTTTTGATAGAGCTGCAGCAGCTTTAGATACAAAAAAGCCTTTTGTTTTATATGCAAAACCTGAATCGGATATTTTAACAGCTTTTTTTCAGCAAACTACTGAAGTTTATTATACCAATGATCTAACGGAAAAAGGATTTGTTTTTTCTTCTTTTCTGGATGATCGCGGTATATTGTTTCCTGAAAATAGATGTGATATATTTACAGAGAATGTACCTAATGAATTCGTAGACTTGCCTTATTTCTCTGATAATGAACCCGATGTTGATGTGGCAGATTTTCATAAAAGGTTAGTTCAAAACGGGGTTAATGCTATTTTATACGGTAAGATGGATAAAGTGGTTTTGTCCCGAAGAGAGCAAGTGAAAATTGATGAAGACAAAATACTTGTTTATTACAAACGTATTTTACAAAATTATCCCACAGCATTTCGTTATTTGTTTTATCATCCTGAAGTAGGGTTGTGGATGGGCGCTACTCCTGAGCAGTTATTGAAAAAAACAAAAGATATAATTGAAACCGTTGCTTTAGCCGGTACTCAAGTCTATGATAAGAATAAGGAAGCCCACTGGCAGCCAAAAGAACAATTGGAGCAGCAGATTGTGACGGATTTTATTGAAGAGAGTATACTGCCTTATGTGTCTGATGTATCTAAATCTTTGCCTTACACATATAGGGCCGGTTCACTGGTACATATAAAAACAGATATTAAAGGCCGACTTCTTTCGGATAGCAACTTTGTCAAGGTTGTAAAAGCACTACATCCGACTCCTGCTTTATGTGGTTTTCCAAAGGCTGAAGCCCGTAATTTTATCGTGCAAAATGAAGGATATCCACGGGAATTTTATTCAGGTTTTTTGGGAGAGATCAATTATGACTATGCAAAAAAGACTTCAGGAAATTCTAATTTGTTTGTAAATTTACGTTGCATGCAATTTAAGAAGAATAGTGCCTATTTGTATATAGGTGGCGGTATTACAAAGGACAGCGATCCTGAAAAAGAATTTATAGAAACCATTAATAAATCTAAAATCATGAAAAGGGTTTTAGGCTGATAGCAATATGAAATTAGATATTTTAGCTTTTGGAGCACATCCTGACGATGTAGAATTGGGTTGTGGCGCAACGATAGCAAAAGAGGTAAGTTTAGGAAAAAAGGTAGGGGTGGTCGATCTGACACGTGGTGAATTGGGTACCCGTGGTTCTGCTGAAATCAGAGATGCAGAAGCTAAGGCGGCTGCATCAATTTTAGGACTTACAGTTCGTGAAAATCTGGAGTTCAGAGATGGTTTTTTTATAAATGATGAAAAACATCAGATAGAGATTATTAAAATGATTCGTAAATACAGACCTAAAATTGTTTTGTGCAATGCAATTGATGATCGGCATATCGATCACGGAAAAGGTAGTAAGCTTGTGTCTGATGCCTGTTTTTTATCCGGTTTGCGAAAGATAGAAACGGATCTCGATGGTCAAACTCAGGATGCCTACCGCCCTGAGGTGGTGTATCATTATATTCAATGGAAAAATATAGAGCCTGATTTCGTAGTAGATGTCAGTGATTTTATACATATTAAAAAGCAAGCAGTATTGGCATATTCTTCACAGTTTTATGATCCAAATTCTACTGAGCCTGTTTCGCCAATCGCTACAAAAACCTTTTTGGAAAGCATCGATTACAGGGCAAGAGATTTAGGAAGGTTAATTTTTAAAGATTTTGCGGAAGGCTTTACTGTTGAAAGGACTTTAGCAATCAATAGTTTAGATGATATCATCTGATTTTTGTGAAAAAAAATAAAATGAAATAGTATGAAAAGTTTGCAAATATTGTCTGATGTTGTATATTTGCACTCACAAAATTAAACGGTGATTGTAGCTCAGTTGGTTAGAGCGTCGGATTGTGGTTCCGAAGGTCGGGGGTTCGAGACCCCTCATTCACCCTAAGCTCAGAGTTGGCTTTTAAAACAAAACTCCTAAACGGTGATTGTAGCTCAGTTGGTTAGAGCGTCGGATTGTGGTTCCGAAGGTCGGGGGTTCGAGACCCCTCATTCACCCAAAAAGCGATTCAAATTTGAATCGCTTTTTTTATTCTATTTAATGATTATGATAATTTAAAAATTATACACAATTCAGCTTTATAAATTGGCAGATAGCCCGTCCGATATTGATTTTTGAAAAACATGGTAAGACTGTTATTTCCAAATAACATCACCGCTACCGATAACAATTCTATCCTGACCCTTCCAAATGACCGGTAGAACACCCGGAGAATTAGCTTCTACAGGATCAACATTATAGGTGTTTCCATCATTAGGTATAATTTTCATATCCCACGAATAGCCCATAACTGAGCTTTGCCGATAATTACTTCCGATCATCAGATATTTACTGTCAGGTGAATAAACAGGTTTACTTTCTTTAAAGTTGCTTGTGGTTACCTGCCTCATATTGTTGCTGTCAATACCCATTGTGTAAACGTGATTGTCGATGCGTACAGCCAATTGTGTGCCCTGATGGTTGACGGTGAGGTCTCCCCAGTCAGCATAGTTCATTTCCTTTACAAGACTGCCTGAATTGTATGGAGGAGGTACACGGATGATGCTATTGCCATGTGTAAGCAATAGTTCATTACCGGGTAGCCACATAGCCAGATCGTGCATACTGAATGGTATATTGTTTAATCCTTCAAGGCGAATCACAAATTCACCGTCCGTTTTAAGAATGGTAATACCGTCTTCTTCATCGTTGGATGTTACAAGTATGAGACTATTGTCAGGAGATAGTTGTCCTTTGCAGTAGCTGTTTCCCGCCGGACTGGTATAGTTGAACTCTTTGACGATCGATCCGTTATTCATATTGCTCAGGGTGAATTTTACAACGTAGTTTCCCAGAGTACTCGCATTCGTGGCTGTAAGTCGGTATTTACCGTCTCTTGACACATCAAAACTGTTGAGTTTGGTATCGTCCTGAATAAACGATCCACCGGTAGCCGATGGTAAAGAAACCTTCAGTATGCCATCTGTAGCCCATTTGTAATAAATAGTACCTTCCAGATCAGCCGGATAGCCGCTGGGAGCAGTATCTATGTCCGAACCATTGTCGCTGGAACATGAAACAAGCAGCACGATGCATAAAATAGTAAATAGATTTTTCATAAATATAATTTTATACTGTTATAAAAAACTGTTTTACTGTATGATAGGCAATTTATGTGCCATGCAAAGCAAAGATGGATAAAGGTATAGAACACTGATGACAAATGAATGAACAAGCATTATATTGATCATTAAAGAAAAAACAGGTTCAGGTAATAGGGTATATTTTGAGTGTAGAGCAGGTAAAATCCTGATTTTTTGTTCCTTTTCTCTATTGTACTTCTGATCCTTTTAATTTTTACTTTATTCTATTTTTATGCTTCATAACAGTTTTGGTAATTGTGGGAAATATAGGGTATAAATTGATTTTTTTGGTTGGTTTTAGATTTTTGATTTGTAAGGGCAATATTTATTTTTCCATTCATTAAAATAGTATAAATTTACAATAGATATTTCTAATTTTTGGAATACATTAATATTAAGTATATGTCCATATATCCTGTGCCATCTGATGAAAAAGAAAGACTTGAAAGTTTAAGGCTTCATGAACTCCTTAACCTGCAAAAAGACCCTGAATTGGACATTTTTGCCGAAGCAGCATGTTTAATTACAGATTGTCCGGTAGCAATAATTGGGGTAATGGAGGCAGAGCATCAGCGCATTCAAAGCTGTGTTGGTATGTCTGTTGACTTGGTTCCACGCCAAGAAACAGTTTGCCAGTATACTATTATGAGCCAAGATCTGCTGATTATTGAAGATACCCTCAATGATGAACGTACATCATCCAAAAGCATGATAATAGACGGGAACATCAGGTTTTATGCCGGAGTTCCTCTGGCTGACGAAAACGGACGTGTTCTGGCAACGATTTGTGTTGTAGATTTCGTTCCTAAATCACTGTCGGACAAGCAGATTCAATCTTTAAAAAATCTTGGTAAGGCTGTAACTAAAACACTACTTCGTAGAAGACATAATATTCAGGCAGAATATTTTTCTGAAATTTTTAATGTTACCAATAATCTTATTTGTGTTTTAACGAATGATCAGCTGTTTAAAGACGTAAATTCTGCATTTGAAGTTTTGTTTCATAAAGACAAAGTTGATCTTCTTTATCTTAAGTTGACAGATGTCGTGGATAATAATACTGAGTTACAACAAAAATTAGAAGATCTTTCCTTCGATTCAGAAGGCTTTACTTATACTACAGTAACGAGAATAGATAATGAGCAAGAGGTTGTTGTAGAATGGTTTTTTAAGAGAAACAGCGAAAAGACAGAAATAATATGTTTCGGTCGTAATATAACGCATGATATCGAAGAGCGCAGAAAATTGGAAAGTTCAGAACGCCGTTTTAGAAATTTTTTTGAAAATGCGATCGGACTTATGAGTATGCACGATTTAAAAGGAAATATTCTTGCCGTAAATGAAAAAGGACGTGAAGTACTTAATTTCTCAAAAGATGAAGTCCGCAATTTAACACTGCAGCAATTAGTACCGGTACAGCATCTGCCCAATTTAAACAATTATATGCAACGTATTATCGAAAAGGGTGAAGACAGCGGAACAATGATATTGCGTACAAAAAACGGAAAAGATATTTACTGGATGTACAATAACCTACTGGAAACCGATGAAAACGGAAAACAATATGTAGTAAGTACAGCATTGAACATGACGGAGCGGATTCAACTTGAAAGGGATCTCATTTATACTCAGAAAATATTGGAACAGACGAACACCGTAGCGAGTGTTGGCGGTTGGGAGATGAACCTAAAAACAAATAAAATCTTCTGGTCTGAATCAACAAAAAAGATTCACAGGGTTCCCCAAAATTATGTACCTGATTTTGATAGTGCCATAAACTTCTATGAAGAAAAAAGTAAACCAAAAATACAGCAACTGTTCACGCAGGCAGTACAAAAAGGAGTACCTTATGATGATGAGTTGAGGTTGAAAAGGTATGATGGAACATTGATATGGGTTCGTGTAAAAGGAGTTCCTGAATTTGAAGATGGCGTATGTGTGCGAGTGTTTGGTATCATTCAGGATATAGATCATACAAAGAAAACATATCTTGAGCTGGAAAAGAAACAGGCAATGCTGCGATCTTTTGTAAATTATGTACCGGCTGCCGTAGCCATGCTCGACAATGATTTAAATTACATATCAGTAAGTAAAAGATGGTTACAGGAATTTCATTTCAATCGTTCCGATATTATCGGACAGAATCTGTATGAAGTAAATCAGAATATTCCGGAGGAAAGAAAATCCATTTATGCTAAGGCACTTCAGGGAGAAGCTTATAAAAATGAAAATCAGATATTTGAAATCCCAGGTATACAAACTCCACAACACTTTAACTGGGAAGTGATTCCGTGGCATTTATCAGACGGTAAGGTTGGAGGATTAGTGATATCTGCTCAGAATATAACCAATTCTGTAAAAACAAATCAGGAATTAAAGGACGCAAAAAGGTTGGCAGATCTTGCAAGCACGGCAAAATCTGAATTTCTCGCCAATATGAGCCATGAAATACGTACACCTCTGAATGGTGTTATCGGTTTTTCGGATTTGTTACTTAAAACCCCTTTAACAGAGATGCAGATGCAGTATCTTAATTATATCAGTGATTCCGGAAACAGCTTGTTAAGTATCATAAATGATATTTTGGATTTTTCTAAAATTGAATCAGGGAAACTCGAATTGTTTATTGACCGTTACAATATCTACGATCTGGCGAGCCATGTAGTTAATATCATCCTGTATCAGGCACAGAGTAAAGATTTGGAATTACTGCTCAATATTGAACAAGGCCTTCCCACTACAGTTTGGATTGATGAAGCCCGTGTAAAGCAGGTACTGATAAATCTATTAGGAAATGCAGTGAAGTTTACAGAGGTAGGGGAAATTGAATTTGCTGTTCGCAGGTTAAAACAAGACGAAGAAAAAATAACCTTGCGTTTTTCTGTAAGGGATACCGGTATCGGAATACCTAAGGAAAAGCAAAAACGTATTTTCGATGCCTTTACACAGGAAGACAGTTCGGTAAGCAAAAAATATGGAGGTACCGGACTTGGATTGACCATTTCAAATAACCTGCTCAAATATATGGGTACAAATCTTATGCTGGAAAGTGAAATGGAAAAAGGATCGGTATTTTATTTTGATATTGAAGTTCCGTATGATAAGGATGCTCAACTTGACAATGAGGACGATATGTCAGAAATAGGAAGGGTGTTGGTTGTTGACGATAATCAGAACAACAGAACCATTTTACAGCACATGCTGGCCTATAAGAATATCACATCAGAAGTAGCTGCAAACGGACTGGAAGCGATTCAGCTTTTAATGAATGGTGAACGGTTTGATATGATTTTGATGGATTACCATATGCCGGTTTTATCGGGACTGGAGACAATTGAAAAAATAAAAGAATTGTTTAAAATTCAGGACGAAATGATTCCGCTCATCGTACTGCATACTTCGTCTGAAGAAAATGAATTTATATCGGCGTTCAGAAAAGACAAAAAATCATACTGCCTGTTAAAGCCTATCAAAGCTGATGAGCTATACAGAACACTGAAATATGCGGTAAAAGATTCGAAACAAAATGCCGCTAAAAAGAATAGAGAAATTACTGCGGATGAAGTGAATCTTGAACAGCCTCTATATGTCCTTTTAGCAGATGATAATCCCGTAAACAGGACACTTAATAACAAAATGATGCAGCTTATTGCACCAAATGCCGTTCTGGTAGAAGTTAGTGATGGAAAACAGGCATTGTTGAAATGCAGGGAAACCGTTTTTGATTTGATTTTGATGGACGTACAGATGCCGGTGATGGATGGGATAGAAGCTACAAAATCGATCCGTACACTTCCTGATTATAAGGATGTGCCTGTTATAGGAATCAGCGCGGGTAATTCAGTAGGTGAAAAGGAAAGATGCTTGTCTGCAGGTATGTCTGATTTTCTCCCAAAACCCATAAGACAAGCTGACTTGTTAGCTGTAATTAAAAAGAATATTTTTGCAGGTAATAGCACAGCTTGGGATTTGAACGAAGATATAGCTGATTATCTCGATAAAAAAATGATTGAAGAGCAGATTGGTGATGATGAAGATTTTAAGGAGTTCTTTATAAATTTAGTCATTCAGGAGCTGACCAATACCAAAGAAGAACTACAAAAAATCATTTCTGATTACGAAACGAATGCTGCTAAAGGTTTTCTTCATAAGCTTAAGGGCACTTCAGGCACTTCAGGGTTGGTAAAGTTAACCGATAGAGCTGCTTTCTGGGAACAGGAAATAGAATCGAATCCTGATTTGTTCAGGATGGAGCAAGAAATAACAAACGAAATTAATAAGGGAATAGAAATTTTCCGGCAAATTATAAAAAAATAAAGACATGTTGATTTTAATAGCTGAAGACGACGAACTGATATTAAAAACTGTAGAGCATAAGCTTAAAAAAGAAGGATACGAAGTTTTAATTGCGCGCAACGGTAAAGAAGCGATTGATTTGATTGAAGTAACCGATATTGATTTGGTAATATCAGACATTATGATGCCTTTTGCTTCAGGTACTGAAATATTATCTGCCATCAGGTCTTTTGGCAAAAATATTCCGGTTATAATGCTTTCGGGTCTTGGTCAGGAAGAAGTAGTTTTAGATGCTTTTAATCTTGGAGCAGCAGATTTTATGGTGAAGCCTTTTAGTCCAACCGAACTGATACTGCGTATTAAGCGTTTAACCGCACAAAAGTAAACTATGGGAACATTTCATTTGAATGTTGTGATTCATGACCTGTTACTGATTTTCTTATCAGTGCTTATCATGATCCTGCTGATGACCGGGGCGGTCCTATTTTATGGTTTTTATCAGTACAGGGCACTGAAAAATAAAAGGGAATGGGAATCTCTGATTGATTCAAGGGTTAGTGATGCTATAGTATTTTCTGAAGAAGTACCGGAAAGTGAATTCTTTCACACTCACTCTCAGGAAGGCTCTTTCAGAAATTTGCTGTTGGAAAGACTGGTTTCATCTAAGAAAAAATTCTCTGGAATGGCTCAGGAAGAAATTCAAAGACTCTTTATTAATTATGGTTTGTATAAAGAGGCTGTTCAGAATTTAAATAGTACTAAACCTTATGTAATTGCAGGTGGTATACAAGAGGTAACGGCAATGAAAATGACAGACAGTCTGGATAAAATACAAAAATACCTTCAGCATCCGGCTTCCCAAGTGTATAATGAGGCTCAATATGCCATGGTTGTATTTAAAGGCTTTACCGGTTTGGATTTTTTGGATACGCTAGATACGCCACTTTCTGATTGGCAACAATTACGCCTTTTGGGATCACTGCAAAAAGTTCCTGATGATCGTGATGTACCCGTAGAATTATGGCTAAAAAGCAGTAATTTATCTGTTGTAGTGTTTACATTGAAGCTTATTAAAAAATTTCAGTTACTTACCTTCTATGATCAGGTTAAAGATTTGCTGTATCACACATCCGAAAAAGTACGTGTCAATGCAGTACAAACTCTTCAAGTGCTTGAAAATGATCACACAATGGATGATTTTATGGATGCCTATTCTTTACAGCCTGTAAAGGTACAACTTGCGATACTCAGAGCTATGAAACATTCGAATGATAAGCGTTATCATGACTTTTTTAAGTCGCAATTAAACGACCATCCTGTGATTGCTTTAAAGATGGAAGCGGCTCAGGCATTGTTTGCTTTGGGATTTTGTGAAACTTTAAATGAAATAGCTCAAAGTGACACCGTACCGGAACACATACGGGAAATTGTAAAACACGTATTACAGGATAAAATATGATTGACTTTGCACACACTATATATGTAATTGTTATCTGGCTGTTTGTAGTATATTCCGCTGCCGTTTTTCTTGTTTATGTATGGATAGGTATTTATGCGTTTGGAGCCGTAAGGCGCTACAAAAAAGAAAATACATTCACCGATTACGGTATTATAGCATCAAATCCCAATGCACCTACATTCAGCGTTATAGCACCTGCATATAATGAAGGGTTGACTATTGTTGACAATGTTCGTTCGTTGCTTTCCCTTTATTATCACAATCTGGAAATTATTATCGTTAACGACGGAAGTAAAGACGATTCTATTGCTAAGCTTATTGATGCCTATAGTCTGGAACGTGTGTCTTTTTTTGTACAGGGTTCTATTGAAACAAAACCGATAAAAGCCATCTATAAAAGTAAAAATCCCGCTTTTAAAAAATTGTTGGTAGTAGATAAAGAAAACGGTGGAAAGGCAGATGCATTAAATGTGGGTATAAATGTTTCATCAGGTGACTATATAGTCTGTATTGATGTGGACTGTATTTTGGAACAGGATGCCATTCTAAAACTGGCCAAACCTTTCTTGGAACAAACTGAAAAAAAGGTTATTGCTTGTGGCGGAGTAATACGTCTGGCCAATAACTGTAAAGTAGAAAATGGAAAAGTAGTAGGCGTCAACCTTCCTAAATCAAGGTTGGGCAGAGCACAGGCATTGGAATATATAAGAGCGTTTGTACTGGGACGTATGGCATGGTCAAGGGCGTCCGGTCTTATTTTGATATCGGGAGCCTTTGGTGCTTTTGACAGAGAAGTGGTGTTGAAGTGTGGCGGATATGATACCTCTACCGTAGGAGAAGATATGGAGCTGGTAGTACGCATGCGTCGCTTTATGGAAGAAGCAAAGGAAGCCTATGAAGTAGTAAATATTCCGGAGCCTCTTTGCTGGACTGAGGTTCCTGAAAGCAAAGACATACTGTCCAGGCAAAGAAACCGATGGATGCGCGGAACTATGGAAACGCTTTGGAAGCATCGTAAACTGATGTTCAACCCAAAATACGGTAAGTTGGGGATGATAAGTTTGCCGTATTGGTTTCTATTTGAATTTCTTGGTCCTTTGGTAGAATTTTCCGGATATGTTATTTTCCTGATATTTTTATTGTTGGGTATCGTTAACTGGCCTTTCTTTTTCGTTTTGTTTGCCTTAATAATTTCTACCGGTATTTTGTATTCGGTGTATGCCGTTTTGGTTGATTTGGTTGGACGACAGGTGTACACTAAAAGAAAAGATTTTCTTACATTGATTGTAACCGCTGTTGCAGAACCGTTTTATTTTCACCCTCTTACAGTCAGGGCTGCCGTGAGCGGTTTCATAGATTACTTTAAAAAATCTCACAGTTGGGGTGAGATGACCAGACAGGGATTTAGTGAGTCTGCAAAAAAACAGTCTCCAAAAGATAAAGCCGTTCAATTTTTTACTTCAGGTCTGCGAAAATGGGGACTGATTGCAACTACTTTTTCAGTACTATACCTTTTAGGCGTTTTTGTAGAATGGATATGGTATTATAAAAGTTTTAATGATATTGACACAGTTGCTATTTTGCAATATCTTTTTATATCCAATACCATATTCTTATTCAAATTATTATCTGTTTTAGGAGTTTTATATTTAATTCTTCGATTGATAAAGGAAAAAATAGCAAACTTCTTTATTATAGTAGCGTCCACAATCATAATAGTGAGTCAGTATGGCTTGTTTCTCTATTTCGCTGAAACAAAGAATATTCTTGGCGCAGATTTACTCTATTACACCTCTGAAGAGATAACGCAGATCTTAAAATCGAGCGGCATGCTGAATGTAAAGAATGTTGCTTTACTTTTATTATTGGCTGCGGTTACGGCAATTCCATTATTCATAGTAACAAAATCTTCCCTTAAATCAGGGTATCTTGGAGGAGTACTCATTGTTTTCGGTTGTATTTTGATGGTTGTTCCGATTGATAAAATTGAAAATCGTTTCAAAAGTAATGAATTCCAACAGAATGCGGCTAAAAGTAAAGTTTCTTATTTTATAGCATCTAATGCTGAAGATTATATAAGCGGGCATACAGAAATGTTTAAATGGTTTTATCCTACTGCTGAATCCCAGATGGGTAAAGAGAATTTAGATAATCAATATCCATTTTTTAGAGATGAGGATACCCAAGACTTTCTGGGAAGCTATTTTCATACGTCTGAGAAGATACCCAATGTAGTTGTTATTATTGTTGAAGGACTGGGACATGCATACAGCTCTCCAAATGGTTATGTAGGTAATTTCACGCCGTTTATAGATTCTTTGAGCAGTAAAAGTTTGTATTGGGATTTTAATTTAAGTTCTTCAGGACGAACTTTTGCAGCATTGCCAACCCTTACAGGATCACTTCCTTTCGGAAAAAACGGTTTTCTGGAAATTGAAAAGATACCCCAGCATTTTAACCTCTTTAATGTTTTAAAGAAAAATGGTTTTGAAACAGGTTTCTTTTATGGTGGTAATATTTCCTTTGACCGAATGGACAAATTTTTGGAATATAGCAAAGTAGATCATATTATAGATCAGGCTTCTTTTGGAGATAAATATCAGAAACTTCCGCAAAATAATGGAGAAAGCTGGGGTTATGAAGATCAGGCAGTGTTTACAAAGATGCTTGAGGTACAAAAGGAGGCAAACAAACCTTACTTTAACATGATTCTTACCTTGTCAACCCACAATCCGTTTTTAATCAATAATGCGGATTACTATGAGAAAAGATTTGATCAACAGGTACAATCGGATCGTATATCCAACAGTCAAAAAACCTGGGCATTACAATATAAAAAGCAATTGGTTACGGTCATGAATCTGGATGATGCGCTTGAGCAATTTTTTAAGACATATAAAAAGAGGACTGATTTTGTGAATACAATTTTTATAATTACCGGAGATCACAGTATGCCGGAAATTCCTCTTCAGGAGAAAATTGACAGGTATCATGTCCCTTTAATCATTTATTCTCCACTGCTGAAAGAACCCCACCGGTTTGACAATATCGTGAGCCATTTTGATATAGCTCCATCTCTGCTGGCTTATTATCGAAAAAATTATAATTTAAAAACGCCGTCAAAGGTAGCGTGGATCGGTAATGGTCTCAAGGGAACTACAGAAGTCATCAATAAAAGTTTTCCTATGATGCAAAGCAAGGATCTAATTACTGACTTCATATCTGATAGTTATCATTTAAATCAAGACAATTTATATTTACTAAAAAACAAGAATGAAGCGTTGATTGACAATGAAGCTGTGAATAAGAATGTAAAAAGACAGTTCAACTATTTTAAGCAGAAGAACAATACGTTCTATTCATCTCAAAAATTGATTCCGGATTCTTTGGTCATAGATTTTTTAAAGACTGCTGAATAGCATCAAGTTCACAAGATTAGTTTAAAACTCAAAAAATATGGAGCACAAAAATGTGCTCCATATTTTTGTATGTACCTTATCGCTGCTCTTAAAAGTTTCTGGTATATCCTACACTGAAATCGAACTGATTACCGGTTTGGTTGATGCGATATTCTTGATTGGAGTAGAGAAATGAGACGGTAAAAATATTTAGTTTTTGTACCGAGAACGTATATTCACAACCTGCTTTAAAGGTTTTTAGTTTAAAATTTTCATTAGCTAAAAGGTTGTTTGTACTTTGTTCAGGACTTATTCCTGATCCTATCTGTATACCGATATAATCATTGGCACCTTTGGTGTAATAACGTACAGTACCGGTATAGGAATGCGATATATTCTTATGGTTTGGTGTAAGATAGGTTCGCAGGTTGAACCAGTAATTTTTATAATATTTTCCGATTGAGGCAGTATACATCCAGATGTTACTACTGAAATAGAGCTGGCGGTATCCTAATTCGCCCTCAAAACTTTTTGGCAGGTTGGCAAACAACGAAACACCGGTTCTATATTTTGGAAAAATACCAACATCACCAGAATAGCCTGCACCTATATATAGATAAAAAGTTTTCGAAATACGCGGATAAGCTTCCAATTCAATCTGCTTTCCGTCCTCACCAAATTTATTCGCATAATTACCTCTTAAAATTACCGAACCAAAACGGGTTACCCGTTTATAACTTATGCCTACAATATGCCAGTCATCATCAAATTGCTTATCAAAGTGCGTAAGATTGTAAACCACACTTAATGCATTTTTAGCATTAAGTTCTTTAATTCTATTGTACATCGCTCTGGCTTCAGCATTTTTAGGATTGAGTTCCAATACATGCAGGATAGCTTCTTCGGCTTTAGCAGGTTCATTTGTTGAATATATTTTGGCTTTTAGTAATAATAGATCTTCCGATTTTGGATGATACTCAAGTCCCTTGTCAGCGATGCTTAATCCTTTTTCATTATTATTGTTCCAAAACTCTAAATAACCATACGCAAGAAAAAAATCCTCGTCCTCTATTCCTTTTTTTTCTAAGCCTTCAAACACTAACCGTGCAGAATGGATATCGTCACTCCATGTATAAAGCCTTCCCAAAAAAATGGATATTTCGGTATAGTCCGGTGCCTTTTCTAATGCTTCTTTTGCCAATTCTATAGCTTTAGAATAATCTTTCTCTTCAAAAGCAGTATTTCTTGCTTTTACATATAGTTCGTCTGTAGTTAAAGACTCCTGACTGTAAAAAGCCATAGGGATTAAAAATGCGAGAATTAAAGAAAAATATCTCATTTCAGTTTATTTGGGTTAACACTTCTTCACTATACCGAAGGTATAAAAAATTAAAGTGTATAAAAAATATTTATGCAGGGTGAAATTTTCGATTTAAAAGTAAAAGAAAAAATAATTATAAGGATTCATGTACCATCAGATATTAGATTTTATAGTACTATTTATATAAAATTAATAAGATAAAAAATAGTTATGCACAACTTGGTATAGATTATATATTTACTATACATTTGTCGCATATTTAAATTATTAATCATGAAAATGAAATCTTTATTAGGCTGTACTTTAGTAGCCATGCTTATCTTAACTTCTTGTAACAGTGACGATAATGTTAGTGTGGAAAATGAGAATGGAAAAATCATTATCAATAATGATGTACAGTCATTAAATAAAAGAATTAAATATAATAATTCAGGTGTTTTAGATATTATTACGCCTTTGGCTGGAAAAAATACACCAGCACAGGCAACCAGTATGCCGTTAGTATTGGTTGCTGAAGTAAATCCGCCTGTGTATGCAGGAAGAACGCTGAAAGCAACTCATGTGGCAATTAATGGTGACTATGCTTACGTTTCTTATAATACAGAGGGAGAAGCTTATGGTGGTGCGGTTGATGTTATCAATATTTCTAATCCAAATACTCCTCAATTGGTTGTTCAGGCAATTTTTCCCAATACTGATATAAGCGCTGTGAGTTATGAAAACGGTAAACTATATATTGCAGGTGCTGCCAGTGTTGATGCATTTCCAACTTTAAGCTCTCCGGGATTTGTTTCTGCAATGACGCTTAATAACGGGCTGCTAACTACCAACTATGTGCAGACACAGCTGAGAGGTAATGTAGGAACTTCTGTTACCTCTACAGGCAATAAATATTATGCAGTATCCGGTGGTGCTGGTGATTTGGTGGCATTCGACAAAAATACCAATCAGATTCAGGCAACTATTCCCGTAGCTGATTTACGTGCAGTAGGTCAGAATAGCAATAAGATTGTAGTACTTAGTGGAACAAACGGCGTTAAGGTATATGATGCCGTAACTATGGCGCTTCAGAATTCATTTTCTACTTCTGTTGATGTTCCGGGTGCAAAAAGAACAATAGATTTTCTTGGAAATAATTTGCTGGTCTCAGAAGGATATGCCGGTTTAGGAGTTTATAATTCTGCTACAGGCAGTAAATTACAGACCATAGCAGTACCTACCAATGTTACCGGTGTAGATAACTCAGACATAACAACCAATGCCGTTTCTGTAAATAATCAAAATTTATTTTTAGCAAATGGTGGTGCAGGGCTTTACATTTATAAAAATGAAAACCAATCTTTAAGCCTTATAGGCTCAATTGCAATGAATGGTTCTTGTAATTATACCATGAGTAAGGGAGACTATATTTTTGCAGCAATGGGTAACGGCGGACTTAAAATTGCAAAAATGGTCACGAATACCCCAACGCTTAATTGCTCACAATTTCCTACATACAACGGTTCAGCATGGTTAAATATTAATTCTAACGAAACTAAGGAATATCAGGGTTCTGCATCTTTAATGGGTCTGAACGTAAATGCCAATCTTACCTTTTGTGGCTCTTTGTCGGTCTCTCAATCCCTTAATATTAACAGTGGCGGGGTATTTTACATGAAGGGGTCGCTTGCGCAAGGACAACAAAGTAATCCATGGTTGTCTTTGAATATTAATAATAATGCAGTGATGCGTGTTGAAGGAAATGTGGTGATATATGGTAATCTAGTATTAAACAGTGGAGCTAAATTAGAATTTATAGGTAATAATTCTACGATTACAATTCATGGTACGGTAAGTAAATCGAATAATGTAACCATAACCGGGACTTTTACAGATACGTTTAATAAATTGTAAGTAAAAAATATAAAGTAGAGAAACGTGTATCAATATCCGATTGATGATGAATAAAACACCTGGACAAGGTAACGAACCAGATAAATTTCAGAGCGATTCAATTTTGAATCGCTTTTTTGTTAGTGATAGCTGAACGTATCAAGCCAAACGAAGACTAAACTAATCTTTATTAGTGTTCCTCTTAAAACGTTTAAAAAAGTAAAGTACAAGCAGAAACTGTGTATATCCGTATACCGCATCTTCCACTGGTATAGTAAGCATTCTTATCCCCAGAAAATCACCGGGATTGTAATTTACAATAGGAGATTCTAATCCGGTTCCGGTTAAAATTCCGTTTACGGGAAAAAAACCCAACATCAGTATGGTATATACCACAGATGCTTTCCCAATCCATGCTACACGTGCCACGAAATGCAGATAAATAAGGGATAAAATGGTAGCTATACAGGTTACGAGTGTGTAAATTTTATCGTGATGAAGCAGCGCAACCAATGAGCAGCCTACAATGCTTATAAATACAATAATGTTATTCAAACTGCTGATTTTGTTCCACTTAAAAAACAGATCAAAGCAAAAATACGTAAACACACAAGAAAACGGAATGCAAATAAAAAAAAGCCATTCTTCAAGCGGAAGCCCCGCTATTATTAATCCAAGCGTATAATCAGTATTGAACCACCAGACACCTTTTGACGTAAACCATACATCCCATGCAATAAAAGGTATCGCTACAAGAATTGCTGCTTTTAAAAACGGAATAAAATAGCGGTTAAATTTAATTCTGTGATCAAATGAAGCAATAAAGCATATAATTACGGTAAAAAATAAAATGGCGGAGTAGGTATATGAAATCATTTGTCAGAAGTTTTGAGATACATTTTAAAATACTTGAGGGGTACGTATAAAAAGCCGAAACATTCGCCATGTTCTTTACCAATATGTTTGTGATGCTGTTTGTGTGCGCGACGCAATGCTAAAAAATAAGGGTTTTTTGTTCGGGTAAGAAATTTAAAACGTTGGTGTATGAATATATCGTGCACAAAAAAATAAGTCATGCCATATAGCATAATACCCAACCCTATATAAAAAACGTAATTAAAATGGGCAAGTGAACCGTAATACATTAAAGCAATGGTAGGTACTGCAAATATCACGAAAAAATAGTCGTTTCTTTCAAAACCGTCTCCATTACTATGGTCATGATGATCTTTGTGTAAAGTCCACAGAAAACCATGCATAATATATTTGTGAATCAGCCACGTTGCTCCTTCCATCAAAATAAATGTGATCATCACAATTAAAAAATTCATAACAGTTCTCTTTTTTAATGATTTATTTGTAATCTTACAAAACAGCAACTTTATAACGCAGATAGCTTTTAAAGGCTACGTATGCTTTTTGTGCATTGGGAACACGGGTTCTGTTTGCCATTATTTCAATAGGTGATTTCTTCTTTATTTTAGAAAAAAGCAGCAGATAATATTTATATGCCAGATACACTCCAAATTTTGATGAGTTTGGCAGTTTTTTTATTCCGATGAGAGCTTCTGCAAATTCTTTCTCAATTTCTTTTTCGATTTGATACTTGATATCGCGGTCAAAAAGTTCCATATCTACATTCGGAAAGTAGCTACGACCTAATGTCTGATAATCTTCTTTGATATCTCTCAAAAAATTTATTTTCTGAAAAGCCGACCCCAGTTTCATGGCATAAGGTTTCAGTTCTTCAAACTGTTTTTTGTTTCCTTCGGTAAATACCTGCAGGCACATTAAACCAACTACCTCCGCAGATCCGTAAATATACTCATTATAAAGCTCAGAATTATAATCTACCTCATGCAGATCCATAGACATACTGTGCAGAAATTGCGCAATAAGCGAACGGTCAATATCGTATTGGTGTACAGTTTCCTGAAAGGATTGTATAATAGGGTTCAGCGAGATGTTTTCCTTAAGAGCAGTTTCAGTTTCAATTGTCAGCCTGTTCAGCAGTTTTTCTTTATCGTAACCATGAAAACTGTCAACGATTTCATCGGCAAGACGCACGTAGCCGTAGATGGCATAAATACTTTTGCGTATTCCAGGTTTTAGTGCCAGAATACCTAAGGAAAAACTGGTACTGTATTTTTCGGTGGTTTTCTTGCTTACTTCGTAAGCCAGTTCATCAAACAATTTTTTCATAGCTTATATTTTTAGTTTGTTGACTTCGTTAGCTGCTATTTTTCCGGAAATAATAGCGGGAGGAACACCAGGACCGGGTACAGTCAGCTGTCCGGTGTAAAATAGGTTTTGTACTTTTTTGTTGCGTATTTTTGGTTTCAGTACTGCCGTTTGATTCAGCGTATTTGCCAACCCGTATGCATTTCCGCCGTATGCATTATAATCTGCTGTAAAATCCGATACACAGTAACTTTTTTTATATTCAATTTTCTCGTATAGATTTTTTATTCCGGTATGTTTTTTAATTCTTTCCAGCATCTCCTTCAAATAATGTTCCCTGACTGATTCATCATCATGAATTCCGGTTGCAACAGGCATTAACAGAAATAGGTTTTCACAATTTTCAGGGGCTGTTCCGGCATCGGTTTTAGAAGGACAACAGGCGTAGAATAAGGGCTTTTCGGGCCATTTTTTTTCACCGTAAATACAGTCGATATGTTCATCTAAATCATTTTCAAAAAATAAAGTGTGATGCGTAAGGTTGGGAATACGCTCGTTAATTCCTAAATAAAAAATAAGGCTTGATGGAGCAAACGTTTTATTTTTCCAGTAGTCATCATCATAATTTTTATATTTTGTATCCAAAAGACTTTCGGTATGGTGATAGTCAGATGAAGCAATGATGCTGTCAAACTCCAATAATTTTCCGTTTATCAGAAGAGAAACTGCACGGTCATTTTCTATATGGATCTTTTCAACTGAATGATTAAAATGAAATTGTACACCCTGTTTTTCTGCGACCTTTTTCATTGCCAATACCAGACTGTAAAAGCCACCGGTTGGATATTTAGTGCCCAATACATAGCCACCATAATTCATAAGGCTGTATAAAGCCGGAATATTTTTAGGTGATGCACCAAGAAAAATAACTGGGAATTCCATAAGTGCCCTTAATTTGCGATTTTTGAAGTACTTTGAAACATACTTTCTGAAATTGGTAAGCAAATCAAGTTTTAATGCACTCGTGGCAATTTTTGGCGATGCAAATTCTAACCAGCTGTAACATGGTTTATTCACGAATTCCTGCATTCCCACCTGATACTTGTATTTTGCGGATTTCATAAAACGATCAAGTTGAAGGGCTGCTCCGGTTTCAATACTCTCCACTGTTTTTTTTAGTTCTTCATAATTTTCGGGAACAGCAATTTTAGCATCAGAAAAGATCATTTCGAACTGAGGATTCAGTGAAATAAGCTCATAAAAATCTGATGAATGAAAGCCGAAATCAGCAAAGAAATTCTCAATGATATCAGGCATCCAATACCAACTTGGTCCCATATCAAAAACATAACCGTTTTTGGTTGTAAATTGTCTTGCTCTTCCTCCAGGCTGATCGTGTTTTTCAAATACGTGAACTTCATTGCCTTCTTTTGCGGCATAAGCAGCAGCCGACAATCCTGAGAAACCACAACCAATAACAGCTATTTTCTTTTTCATTATACGATTTGTTTTTTGTACTGATCGGCTTCTTCCAAAAGCTTTTCTACATCGGTATTGTTTTTATAAATCGGAACGTGGAATTCGTTGAGTTTAGTAAGCAGTTTTATAAGTTCTAATTTTTCAGATTCTGTGAGATTACCACATACAAGTGTTGTGGCCGCACGAATTTTTTCCATTTGCTGCTCAAGAACCTCTAATCCTTTTTCAGTAATACTTATGATTTTACTGCGTTTGTCTGTTTTCGAATCTTTTTGTACAATCCAGCCTTTATGCATCAATCTGTTGATGATTAAAATACCTGCAGGTTTTTCGTGTACATTTTTTTTAATAAGATCCATCTTTGTCATTTCGCCGGATGCCTTCAGGTTGATCAGATAGATGAAATCTTCCTGAGTAGAAAAATCCGACCCTGAAATCGCCGCTCTCGAATAATTTTTACCAAATCTGTTCATGTGAACGAGAAGAGTGCTGATAACACTTTCTGCACTTCGTCCATTTTTTTTACCTTCCCAGTCAGGAGCTTGGAGAAGTGATGGTTGATAATTATCTGCGACCCATTTTTTAAATCCGGCAATAGTATCAGTATATCGGTTGTCCGCGTTAGACAATTCGAATTCTTCTACAAGATCTACCGTTTTTTTAATAAGATTATACTGCATATATAAAAAATATAGTATACAAATATACTATATTTTTTGAATTATTGGTTTTAAAAGTACTTTAATTGTACAAGATAATACAACCAATCTTTAAGGTACTATTATTTTCTTAAGTTATGTAATTTGCTCTGTATTACATCATAAACTGTTGTGTATAATTCTTTATTACCTTTAGTTGCTATTTTTAAAATGGTCATACATTCATTCAGAAACCGAGGGGCGAAATTGGGGTCTGATGCTGTTATCTCTTTAGAGTTGTCTAAAATATCTGCATATTTGATAGTCTGTGCATCTTTACTGGTTTGTTCAATCCGTATGGTTTCTTTTTCTTTACGCTGTTTACGGTTTAGATGCGGATATGCTTCTTTGGTGTAAACATCAGTAAGTTCCACGACCAGTTTCAGGGTTTGTTCTGCATCGTCTCTGTTCATTACTGTTTTTAAAAAGGATAATAATTCTACTTCAGTAACCGGAGTATCTTCCAGAACATCATGGAGTAGGGCAGCAGCCAATACAGCTGTCTTGTTTGTATATGCTGCACAGATTTCAAGAACTCTTACAGGATGAACAATGTAACGCTCGTTGCTGTATTTACGTTTTTGTTCACCATGGGCAAGGTCAGCAAATTGCTGTACTTTATTGAGAATTAGATTCATGCGTATTTTTGATTTATTGTAATAAAGAGATAAAATTAAAAAATATAAGTAATGCTTATCATTCTGATAAGCATTACCGGAAAAAAAGGTGAGTAAGTTCTGATATTTTAATACAATATGTATTAATTAGGTTTTTTACGATTCATATTGTTTTGTAAACGTTCAATTTCCTTAAGATGTATTTCAAGAACCGGTAGAGCAGATGAAGCCAGATCTTTTAATTCCTGATCGGTACCATTGGCAACCTGCTCTTTAAAAAGTTCTATTGCCTGAAGGTGGTCAGCAATCATCTGATTTACAAATTCTCTATCAAAAGCATCACCATCCATCTTGTTTAAACTATTGTACATTTGCTGTGCTTCTGTGCTAAGAATGTCTGAAACTTTATACCCTTTTTGCTGCGCAACCTGTTTAAGTTTTCCATTTACAGAATGATGGTCGTTTTCCATCATCTCCGCGTATTTTACAATTTCAGGATTCTTACTTTTTGATCGGGCTAACGAGCCTTTTTTAATCTCTGCATTTCCTCCTTCCAATGCTTTCATCACAAATTGTATATCCTGCTCCGTTCCCGTTTGTTCAGTCTTAGCTTTTTGAGTGACTGTTTTTTGTGCGAATACAGTCGTTGTTGCCAACATTAATGCTGCGATTAAAATCAACTTTTTCATAATTCAATAGATTTGTGTTAATGATAGGTTAGTTTCCGTTAGGTCTTTTGTTTGAACTGGACTGATTTGTTCTTGTAGTATCATCAGGCGAACCTGAATTCTGGCTTCCCGATTGGTTATTTTGCTGGGAGTTATGGCTGTTATTCATACCTTCATCATGGTGCAATGTATCATTACTGTATGCATCATTGTGATAGTCTGTGTCATCTGCCGGAGGATAAGTTTCACGGTTCTCATCATTGTTTTTTCGCTGATCCTTACATCCCATAAAGATTACGGCAAGGAACCCTATAGCTAAGATTCCACTGCTTTTTAATAAAAGGTTTTTCATAATTTATAGTTTATGAGGCATTGCCTCGGTTAAAATAATCAAAATGTTAATAGTGATAATAAATTACGAAAGAGGAATTGTAATTTTTTGGTAATAAGAAAGATATTAATGTAGAGTCAAACACAATGCCATCTTTTAGATATTATTTGTAAACGTATACTGTCTGCAAGTTTATAGCTAATACTTTAAGGTGTATGTTAATGCGTATATTGGGGAAAAAATATACATTTTGTGAAATTGTAGTGTAATGTTGTTTATTTTAAAACAAATAAAGAATTAATATTTAAAATATTAACTATTTTTATTAAAAAAATCAATTTTTAACAGTTGTATTTTTATTCCTTCTACAAAAAGTGTGTTTCAAAACATTAATGTAAAATATTTAGACTATTCATGATTAAAATTTAATTTTTTTATAATTTATATGTAGGGTTAATGTAAAATACAGACTGCTCATAAATGTTAAATTATATACATCCTTTATCAGTACAGTTTTTGAACTGATGGTAGCTGTTTAAAATTAAAACAGCGCATGTCATCTTTAATTTCTCTATTGGTCAGTGGATCAACATTTGTTCTTATTCTGTTGGTAATAATGATAAACAAAGAGGAATTTAATCATTGGAAATTAACATTAAACAATAACCATTATGAAAAAGAAAAAGGAAACAGTTGATAATAACAAAAGCATCGACGAGATAGTAAAAAAGCAGCAGAAGAATGTGGATGATGATTCTAAAACTTCTGAGGGAATTGATCCTATGGGAACCGAGGTAATGCAGGAAGATGAATATCAGAAAAATCAACACGGCAAACTGCCAAAAGAAGATCAAAAGAAAAATACTGAAAAATAAAGATTGTTTTGATATCATTTTTTAAAATGATCAGATTGTATAATGTTATAGTATGTAATGCGATATATTAGGATTATTGGAAAGATAATTGTGATATAATTAAAAAAGAGATTATGAGAGCAATTTGGAATGGAGCATTAGGATTCGGTTTAGTAAATATTCCTATTAAACTATACAGCGCTACAGATTCAAGTACGTTGGATCTTGATATGCTTGACAGTAAAGATTTAAGCAATATAAGATTTAAAAGGATTAACGAGAATACAGGAAAGGAAGTACTTTGGGAAGATATTGTCAAAGGATATAAACTCAAAGATAAATATATCGTATTAGAAGATCAGGATTTTGAAGCAGCAAGTCCTGAAAAATCTAAAATACTGGCAATTTCACAATTTGTAAAAGAAGCCGATATCGATTCAGCATATTTTGAAACGCCTTATTTTCTGGAACCTCAAAAAAACGGTGAAGGTGCCTATAATCTACTGCTTAAGGCATTGATGAAAACCAAAATGGCAGGTATTGGCTCATTCGTTTTACGCGAAAGGGAAATTTTATGTTTAATACGCCCGTACGCTGATAAAATTCTTATGGTAAACCGTATGCGTTATCCGGAGGAATTAAGAGATTTTGACGATTTAAATCTTCCTGCCAAAGCACCTAAAGCTACTGAATTAAAAATGGCGGAACAGCTTATAAAATCACTTTCAGCAGACTTCAATCCGGAAGATTTTAAAGATACATACAATGCCGATCTGCTTAAAATCATCAGGCAGAAGGCTAAAGGAAAAAAGGTAAAGTTAACAGTAGTAAAAGAACCGGAAGGCAAGGCAACTGATTTAATGGCAATGCTTAAAGAAAGTCTCAAAAAAGGAAAGAAGAAGGCAGGGTAGCTCTGACTTCTGTCAATATGTAAAGCTTGTTGTGTGATTGGGTCATGTATTTCTCTAAAATGTATAGTTATGCCTTTAGAAGATTATAATAAAAAACGAAATTTTAAAAAAACCTCCGAACCGGAAGGAAAAGAAAAAACCAGTGGAAATAAATTGCGGTTTGTTGTACAGCGACATGCAGCCACGAGGTTACACTATGACTTTCGGTTAGAAATGGATGGCGTATTAAAAAGCTGGGCAGTTCCGAAAGGTCCGTCATTAAATCCGGCAGACAAAAGACTGGCAATGATGGTAGAAGACCATCCCTATTCATACAAAACCTTTGAAGGCACTATACCTAAAGGAAATTATGGAGCTGGTGAAGTTGAAATATGGGATGAAGGAACATATGAACCCATTGAGAAAATCAAAGGAAAAACGGATGATCTGGTCATGCGGGCAGATTTGCATAAACAATCATTAAAATTCATTCTTCACGGTAAAAAGTTAAAAGGAGAGTTTGCATTGGTTAAAATCAAGAATCCCAAAGACGATAATGCATGGCTGTTGATAAAGCACAAAGATCACTTTGCCGTTGATAAAGATTATGACGCTGAAGAGCATACGCCTAAAAATTCTAAAGTAACCGCTTATCTCAAAGAGAAAGGCAGTAAAAAAAAAATGATTCCACCAACGGAATAAAACATTTTAAAAATTATGCTACTGCGTTATCTGGTGCTAAAAAGCATACCGAATTTATTGAACCCATGTTGTGTAAAGTGGCAGATAAACCTTTTGATGACAGAGAATGGGCATTCGAAATAAAATGGGATGGCTACAGAGCAATTGCTGATTTAAGCAAAGATGCTATCCGTCTGTACTCCAGAAACGGCATCGATTTTTCAGAAAAATTTAAAAAAATAGTCAATTCGTTGAAACTGCAGGAACACCAAATGGTACTCGACGGAGAGATTGTCGCTTATGATGATGCTGGTAAGCCAAATTTTCAATGGCTACAGAGAATTGGGGATAATCCAAATCTGGTACTCAGCTATCAGGTTTTCGATATACTGTGGCTGAACGGTCACTCAACAGAAAATTTATCTTATCTGCAACGCAAAGAATTACTCAAAAATGCTTTAGTGGAAAATGAAATTATAAAATTCAGCGATCATATACTTGAGAATGGAATAACATTCTTTCAGGCTGCAAAAGATATGGGACTGGAAGGAATCATAGCCAAAAAGACAGACAGTATTTATAAGGAAAATGTACGGAGTTCTGAATGGCTTAAAATAAAAATCCATAAAAGCGACGAAGCCATTGTCTGCGGCTTTACCGAACCAAAAGGTTCCAGAAAGAAATTCGGAGCTCTGATACTTGGAAAATACTTCAAAGGAGAAATGGTTTTTTGTGGTCATACCGGGGGAGGTTTTAACGATACATCACTTTCAGAAATATATGAAAAACTAAAGCCATTGATTACTAAAAAATCTGTATTTAAAGTCACGCCCAAAACCAATACGAAACCCACCTGGGTAAAACCAGAATTGGTCGCTGAAGTTAAATATACCGAACTAACCAAAGATCATATTTACCGACATCCCATTTTTCTGAGACTTCGTGATGATATCGAATCTGATGATGTAGCCTTCGGTACGGAAAAACAATTAAAAAATGAAACTATGAAAAAAGCAGAACCTCAGAAAAGAAGCGGAAAGGATGATGTGGTAAAGAAAATTGGAAATAAGGAGCTGAAACTTACCAATCAAAATAAAATCTATTTTCCTCATGATGATATAACTAAGGGAGATGTTATTACGTTTTATCAGAGTATTTCACAATATATTCTTCCGCATCTTAGAGCACGACCGCAATCTATGAACCGCTATCCGAACGGAATTGAAGGGCTTAGTTTTTTTCAGAAAGATGCTTCCGAAGAAACACCTGAATGGATAGAGACACAAAAGGTGTTTTCTGAAAGTTCCGACAAATATATCAATTACATCATCTGTAATGATAAGGCAACTTTAGCCTATCTCAACAATTTAGGCTGTATTGAGTTAAATGTTTGGACCAGCAAAATCCAGAAGGCAGACCATCCGGATTATCTGGTTTTAGATCTAGATCCGTCAGAGAAAAATTCATTTGAAGACGTAATAGAAACCGCACAGACCGTAAAAGAAGTATTGGATCTGGCAGGAGTAGAAGGATATCCGAAGACATCGGGAAGTTCCGGTATTCATATTTATATCCCGATGAATGCTAAATATTCTTATGAACAGGTAAAAGATTTCGGACATTTACTTATGCAGATGGTTCACCAGAAACTACCAGATTTGACAACATTAGAAAGGAGCCTTCAAAAAAGAGATAAAAACAAAATATATCTCGATTATCTGCAAAACAGATCTGGGCAGACGTTGGCAAGTGTTTACAGCTTGCGTCCGAAAGACGGTGCTCCGGTTTCAATGCCATTGGAATGGAACGAAATTAAAAATGGGCTTAAGCCAACCGATTTCAATATTTATAATGCATTGGATCGGATAAAAGAAAAAGGAGATATTTTTAAACCCACTTTAGGAAAAGGCATTGATATGCTCAAAGCTATAAAAAAACTTTCGTGAAAAAACAGATTAAAAGAAGGAATAAAAATTGTATTAAAATTATATCAATTTAAAATTTAGAGCTATGAATAAGGATAGAAAAAAAATTCCGGGAAATGACAAAAATAAAAATACAAGTCCAACCGATATCAAAGGAAAAGATAGTAATGAAGCTAACCAGACCAACTCAGGTGCAGGTGGTTCTCCAATAAAAGAAGGAAGTAATTTACTGCCGGAAGATACTGATAAAGTCGATGATCAGAATACAAAAAAGGAGAACGCAAAAAGAAAGGATAACTCTGAAAAATAAGTTATTATCAGATGCTTATGGCATTTTAAAAAAATAAAGAAGATTGTGTTCAGTTGTTTTAGATCTCTGGACTTAATTTTCAATAATCACAAAACTAAACAACTCAACTCATGCCAGAAGGACCAAGTATTGTTATTGCAAGAGAAGAAATGACTGTTTTTATCGGTAATAAAGTTGTCGAAGCAACCGGTAATGCTAAAATTGACATGGACAGAATACAAGGAAAGATGCTGACAGATGTTAAATCATGGGGTAAGCATCTGCTACTTTGTTTTGATGATGTTACAGTCCGCATTCATTTTTTGCTTTTTGGCAGTTACCTCATAAATGAAACAAAATCTGCAACAGTGCGCCTTGGACTTCTTTTCAGAAACGGACACATTAATTTTTATGCAGCTTCGGTAATGGTATTGGATGAGAGTGCAGATGCTCTGTATGATTGGTCTGCTGATGTTATGAGTGACAAATGGAATTCTACTGCAGCTCTCAGAAAACTTGCAGATAATAAAGAAGAGCTCATATGTGATGCATTACTTGATCAGGATATATTTTCGGGTGTAGGTAATATCATCAAAAATGAAGTTTTGTATAGGGTAAACGTACATCCAAAGTCATTAGTTGGAAAAATGCCATTAGAAAAGCTGAAAGAAACTATAAAACAGGCAAAAATATATAGTTTTGACTTTTTGAAATGGAAGAAAAAAAATGAACTTAAAAAACATTGGCTGGTACATACAAAAAAAGAATGCTTGCAATGCGGTCAGCCGTTAATTAAGGAGTATACAGGAAAGAAAAAACGCAGAAGTTTCTTTTGTAAAACTTGCCAAAAACTATATAAATGAGTATGACAAAATTTTACGTAGGATGTTCAAGTTTTGCTACATCATCTTGGAAATCGGTGTTTTATCCGGATGATCTTCCCAAGAAAGATTGGTTTGCGTACTATTGCAATTATTTTAATACTTATGAATTCAACGGTTCCTTTTACCGGTTTCCTGCTGTTTCCGATTTACAAAAATGGTATGACAAAACACCCGTCGATTTTACTTTCAGCATTAAAGCTCCAAAAATAATAACACATATAAAAAAGTTAGTAGCTTGTGAACAAGAAATAGATGATTTTTATACCATAATTTCTGAAGGATTATCTGATAAACTGGGATGTGTGCTTTGGCAGTTTCCACCTGGTTTTGTTTACAGCGAAGATAATTTGAACAAGGTTGTAAATGCTTTAAATCATCAGTTTAAGAATGTAGTAGAATTTAGACATAAGAGCTGGTGGAATCATTTAGTAATAGAAAAATTGCAAAGTAAAAATGCAGTATTTTGCAATCCAAGTTTACCGGGACTTTTCGAACAAACTATTAAAAATAACAACTGTGGATACTTTCGGCAACATGGCGTACCAAAATTATTTTACTCTGAATATTCATTAACAGAAATAGAAAAACTTTATAATCAGATCCTTACAAAAGGGTATGACGAAGTATATGTTTATTTCAACAATACTGCCTCTACGGCAGGTATTATTAATGCTTTACAGTTTATAAAATTGATAAAGTAATAATACTTCTGTTGCTGTATTTAATACATTATCTTCAAAGATGGTATTGCATTACTTTCTTTTGAAATCAAATGTGCTGGGGTAGACTTTACTTCGCGGTGAATGTCTTATATTTTAGATTGAATGACCTGATTATGCATTTATGTTTTTTTTATTTCGGTGTTACTGTATAGAATATGTTTATATTCACAAATTGTTTAACAAACTGAAATATAAAATAGCTTTAGGTAGGCTTCCTCTGTTTGACCACAATAAAACATTTAACGAAAATATTAAATAAATTGTATGGAAAAAGCATTCAAAGAAATACAGAAATATCCAGGAAGTTCTTATATCCTGATCGTACCCTTATTAATCGTTCTGATGCTTTTCGTTTTTTCAGTAGATGTTTGGTTTCAATTATTTTTAGGATCGATTGTATTGGTATTAGCTTTATCATTACTCTACGTTTTTACAGCTCGTTTTATAATTGAAATAAACAGTTCAGGGGTTTCTTATCAGGTAACACCATTAGGTAAAAAACAGTATATTTCCAAAAACGATATCACAAACATAGAAGTAATTAATCTTGATTTTATTGGAACATTTGGGGGTTGGGGAGCAAGAAAAAGAAAAGGTAAAAAAGCATATATTTTTAACGATGGGGATTTTATATTTATCAAAACATCAGAAATGAGTTATTATTTCTCAATTAAAGACAGCACTGTCTTTTTTGAAAGGATTCCACACTATTTTGTTGATCATACTGCTCAATAATCTGATGGTTTAAAGCCTCTCCTTAGGAGAGGTTTTTTATTTGATAGTAATCACGATAAAATTATTGATTAAATAACTCATCTGAAATGAGTATCTTTGCAGTTGATTTCTATTGAATAGGAGATAAAGCATTATTTAGCATAAGCAAATTTCATGTAAAAGAGATGGATTTTTTACTATTGCTGCCTCAAAAGACATGTAGCTGAAACACGTTTAAAGAAATCGTATTATATACAAAAAGAAATGAATACTTTGGTTAAAGAGATACATCAATATCACTTTGAAGTGTGTGAAGAGTTGCAGTTTGAACTGCAGGAAAGAGTGAGTGAAGAGCGACAGGTTATTATTCATTTTTCTGTTTTGGCAACAGATGAAGAAGATGCTGCCAGAATATGGAAATCTACTTTTTTGATAGATTCCGTTACAGGCATTCGTTATCCGATGTTGTTCGCGGAAGGGATTTCAATAGCGCCTGAGTGGACGATTATTCCTAAAAACCGTCCGCTCCATTTTACTTTAATTTTTAAAGGATTGCCGCAACGCTGTAAACGATTTGATTTGTTGGAAATGATTCCCGAACCCGGCGGATTCGAAATGCGCAATATCCACAGAAACACCTCTGATGTTTATTTTGTAGAGATGTAATCTCATCGTAAACATACCTCAAAATACTGTTGAAAACTAATTTATAGCGGATTAGGGAAATCGTCCCAAATAGCGTATATTAGCACGTTTAAAAAAATTTGATTCAATTTAATTAAAATATAATATGTCTGAAGGAGAAAAATTAATTCCTATTAACATAGAAGATGAGATGAAATCAGCCTACATCGATTATTCGATGTCTGTGATTGTTTCTCGTGCACTTCCTGATGTTAGGGATGGATTGAAGCCAGTACACCGTAGAGTTTTATTTGGTATGTACGAATTGGGTGTTGCAGCCAATCGACCACATAAAAAATCAGCCAGAATTGTAGGAGAAGTATTGGGTAAATACCACCCACACGGAGATTCTTCTGTATATGATGCAATGGTACGTATGGCTCAAGACTGGAGTTTAAGATATCTTTTAGTTGACGGACAGGGGAACTTTGGTTCTGTAGATGGTGACAGCCCGGCAGCAATGCGTTATACGGAAGCAAGAATGAAAAAAATTGCGGAAGAAATTTTAGCTGATATTGACAAAGAAACAGTTGATTTTCAGCTGAACTTTGATGATACGTTAGAAGAACCAAAAGTAATGCCTACTAAAATACCTACACTTTTGCTGAACGGAGCTTCCGGTATTGCAGTAGGGATGGCGACGAATATGGCGCCACATAATTTAAATGAAGTAATTGACGGTACTCTGGCTTATATCGATAACAATGATATTGAAATCGATGAACTGATTCAGCATATTAAAGCTCCTGACTTCCCTACTGGTGGTATTATTTATGGTTATGAAGGAGTTCGCGAGGCTTTTAAAACGGGTAGAGGACGTGTTGTAATGCGTGCAAAAACCAATTTTGAAGAAGTTGACGGACGTGAGTGTATTGTAGTTTCAGAAATTCCTTATCAGGTAAATAAAGCAGACATGATCAAAAAAACTGCTGATCTGGTAAACGAGCATAAAATAGAAGGTATTTCTACTATCAGAGATGAATCTGACCGTAAAGGGATGCGAATTGTCTATGTTTTAAAACGTGATGCGGTGCCAAACATCGTATTGAATATGTTGTTTAAATATACACAGTTGCAATCTTCTTTCAGCATCAACAATATTGCTTTAGTAGATGGTCGCCCTCAATTATTGAATCTAAAAGACCTGATTCATTACTTTGTAGAACACCGTCATGAAGTGGTTACCAGACGTGCTGAATACGAATTACGAAAAGCAGAAGAAAGAGCTCATATTTTAGAAGGACTTATTATTGCTTCTGATAATATTGATGAAGTAATTTCTATCATTCGCGGATCTAAAAATGCTGATGAGGCAAGAGAACGTTTGATTGAGCGTTTTGCTTTATCAGAGATACAGGCAAGAGCTATTGTTGAAATGAGATTACGTCAGCTAACAGGTCTTGAACAAGAAAAACTGAGAGCTGAATACGATGAAATCATGAAGCTGATTAATCATTTGAAAGAATTATTGGCAAGCAAAGAATTGCGAATGAATCTGATCAAAGAAGAATTAACAGAGATTAAAAATAAATATGGTGATGAACGTCGTTCGCAGATAGAGTATGCAGGTGGAGAGATGAATATTGAAGATCTTATCGCTGATGAACAGGTAGTAATTACTATTTCACATGCAGGATATATCAAACGAACTCCGCTATCAGAATATAAAACGCAAAACAGAGGCGGGGTAGGACAAAAATCTGCAGGAACCCGTGATCAGGATTTCCTCGAACATATGTATGTTGCTACGAATCACCAGTATATGTTATTCTTTACTCAGAAAGGGAAATGTTACTGGATGCGTGTTTATGAAATTCCGGAAGGAAGTAAAACGAGCAAAGGTCGTGCTATACAGAATCTTATCAACATAGAAAATGATGATAAAGTAAAAGCATTTATCTGTACGCAGGATTTAAAAGACGAAGAGTACATCAATAATCACTTTGTTATTATGTGTACCAAACAAGGACAGGTGAAGAAAACGCCATTAGAGCAGTATTCAAGACCACGTCAGAACGGAATCAACGCCATTACAATCAAAGAAGATGATGAGCTTTTAGAGGTAAAACTTACTGACGGAAACTCTAAGGTATTAATCGCGGGCAGATCCGGTAAATTAGTTCGTTTTGATGAAGCGAAAACACGCCCGATGGGAAGAACTGCTTCTGGTGTAAGAGGTATTACCCTTGCCAACGAAAAAGACGAAGTAATCGGGATGGTTTCTGTAAGCGATCTGAGCAGCGAAATATTGGTAGTTTCTGAAAACGGATATGGTAAACGTTCTTCTTTAGATGAATATCGTGAAACCAATCGCGGTGGAAAAGGAGTTAAAACAATGAACATCACCGATAAAACGGGTGAGCTTGTCTCGATTAATGCCGTAACGGATAATGATGATTTGATGATCATCAATAAATCCGGGTTGACCATACGTATGCGCATTTCAGATTTACGAGTTATGGGACGTGCTACACAAGGTGTTCGTCTGATTAACATTAAAGGTAATGATTCCATCGCTGCAGTTGCTAAAGTAATGAGAGAAGAAGATGATGAAGAAATACTTTTGGATGCAGAAGGAAATATCATCAGTCCGCAAATTCCCGAAGTTTCTCCAGAAGACGCTTCTACGGATGAATCGACAGATATAATAGAATAAAAAATGAATATACGATTTTTAACGCTGGGAATGATATTTTTATCATTCCCAGTTTTTTCACAGAAAGACGAGCTTAGAGAAGCTGAACGTCAACTTAAGAGAAATAATTTGCAGGAAACCACAGCAGCGTTAAAAAAAGCAGAAGCAGTATTGGCCTCTGCGACCGAAGATCAACAGGCACAGTACTACTTTCTGAAAGCAAAAAATGAATTGGCTCAGGCGGACAGCGGAACTGATACGGAAAAAAATATTACTGATGCTATTGATTACTTTAACAAGGTACAGGAAATTGAGAATGCTACTAAAAGCAAAAAATATTCTGTTCAGGCTGATCCATTGATGAATCAGCTTTTATCGGATATTGTTAATAATGCCATCAATGATAATAATTCCGGAAATTTTCAGACAGCTTCTAAAAAATTTGAACAGGCCTACACGCTTAGCAAAAAGGATACATCTTATCTTTTTTATTCGGCGAATGCAGCTGTAAATGCAAAAGATTATGATTTTGCAGAAAGTAAATACAAAGAACTCTTACGGTTGAATTATACAGGAAAAACAAAAATATATACAGCTGTTAACAAAGCCACAGGAAAAATTCAATCTTTTGGCGGTGATAAAAAGATGAGAGATGTTTTGCTGAGACATAATACCTATGTCAATCCCGGAGAAGTATTCGAAGAATCTAAAAAAGGAATGATCCTGAAAAACCTGGCTTTTATACTCATGGGAAAGGAAAATTATTCAGAAGCTGAAGCCTATATAATTCAGGCTTATAAAGAAAATCCGGATGATACAGATGTATTAATCAGTATGATGAATTTATATCTGGAAACAAACCGACGGGATAAGTTTGAAGAAGTTGCTTTAAAAGCTTTGCAAAAAAATCCGGAAAATGATGTGTTATTATATAATATGGGAGTAGTGCATCTTAATAAAAATGAAGATGCATCTGCAAAAGAATACTTCGAACGCACGATAGCTGTAAATCCTAAGAACATTAATGCGTATATCAATCTGGCGAATATTGTATTAAAGTCTGATGCAGAAATTACAGGACAAATGAACAGTTTAACAAATACCAGATCCAATCAGAAAAAATTTGACGAATTAAAGCAAAAGAAAAAAGAAATTTATGATGCTGCATTATCGTATCTGAAAAAAGCAGAAAGTGTTGATCCTAAGAATGAAATGATTCAGTCAAACATAAAAGAATTGAATAATTTTCTGATGAATTATTGAGCATTTTAGTAGTTTACAAGCAAAAAAAATAAAAAAAAATTTTTTTGGCACAATAAATGCTTAATGCATTTCAACAGTTATAATAAATTTTAAAAATATAGATTATGAAAAAGATAGCTTTACTTTTTTCGGCAATGGTTGGATTAGCTTCGTTACAAAGCTGTGAGTTCAATGATGAAATTGTACAACAGGATATTTTTTTAGCTGAGGTTTTTGAAGTAACAACAACATTCACTCCAGGAAATAATTATGCAAGCACCTTTAATTTCAGTAAACCAAGTTATGAAGGTGATACTGTTTTAATGTACATTTTATGGGAACAATCAAACGGAGCAGATGTATGGAGACTGGTTCCGCAAACGGTTTACCTGACAGGTACAGATCAGATCTCTTACAATTATGATTATACTCGTAATGATTTCAGAGTGTTTTTACAGGGGAATTTCAATTTATCTCAATTAACAAATGAGGAATATCAGAATTATGCCGTAAATCAAACGTTCAGAGCTGTAGTTGTTCCTGGTAAATTATTACAAGGTAAAGGAGTTTCTACTGTAGATTACTCAGATTATAATGCTACGATCAACGCTTTAGGATTGCAAAACGCAACCATTAAAAAGTTGAAGTAACAGATAATAAGATTTTAAAAAAGAGCACTATTTAGTGCTCTTTTTTGTTTGTTATAAGTTGTGTTATGGTGTAAGTAAGGGGGGGGGTATTTTATTTTGATTGCTTTTTTTTGATTTGACCCCTAAAAAAATAGGGGTGATTTGTTATTTGTTTTAAAAAATAATTAATTTTGTAGAGTTATTTATCAAAACAACACCTAAAAAAGTAGTATATGGCATCAATCCGTTTCGAAGCGCTGAAAGCAGCAAGTAATCGAACAACAGTAATGGTAGAAGAGTTACCCCGTAAATCAGAAATTTTCGGAAGTAATGTTTTTAATGATAAATCAATGCGTCAGCATTTGACCTCTGAAGCATATAAAGCCGTAAGGTCCGCAATAGATCATGGAACAAAGATTGATCGCAAACTGGCAGATTTTATTGCTTTAGGGATGAAAGAATGGGCTATTTCTAAAGGTGTAACACATTATACCCATTGGTTTCAGCCATTAACGGGTACTACTGCAGAAAAACATGATGCGTTTTTTGAAACCTCTTTTGATGGTTCTGACCCAGTAGAAAAATTCGGAGGAAGTCAGTTGGTACAGCAGGAGCCGGATGCTTCTTCATTTCCAAACGGAGGAATTAGAAATACTTTTGAAGCAAGAGGTTATACCGCATGGGATCCTACATCGCCGGCATTTATTTTTGGAACGACCCTTTGTATTCCTACAGTCTTTGTATCTTATACAGGAGAAGCTCTTGATAATAAAGCACCTCTGTTAAGAGCTCTTACAGCTATTGACAATGCGGCAACTGATGTGGCTAAATATTTTGATAAAAACGTTAAAAAAGTAACTCCAACTTTAGGATGGGAGCAGGAATATTTTTTAATCGACAGTTCACTGGCAGCTTCCCGACCTGATATTTTGCAAACAGGAAGAACGTTATTAGGGCATGTTTCTGCTAAAGGACAGCAATTGGAAGATCATTACTTCGGATCTATTCCATCTCGCGTATTAAACTATATGCGTGATCTGGAAAATGAATGTATGTTGTTAGGAATTCCGGTAAAAACCCGTCATAATGAAGTAGCTCCTAATCAATTTGAGCTGGCACCGATCTTTGAAGAAACTAATTTGGCTGTAGATCATAATTCATTATTGATGGATGTAATGCAAAAAGTAGCAGAACGCCATTATTTCAAAGTATTGTTTCATGAAAAACCATTTAAAGGTGTAAACGGTTCAGGAAAACATAATAACTGGTCATTGGCAACAGATACGGGTATTAATCTTTTATCTCCGGGAAAAACTCCGATGAGTAATTTACAGTTTCTTACCTTTTTTATCAATACGATCAAAGCAGTTTCTGAATATGAAGAGCTTTTGAGAGCCTCTATAGCATCAGCATCAAATGATCACCGTCTTGGAGCAAACGAAGCTCCGCCTGCGATTATTTCTGTATTCATAGGACAGCAACTGACCAGAGTACTCGAAGAACTGGAAGGGGTATCAAGCGGAAAATTATCTCCGGAAGAGAAAACGGACTTAAAATTAAATGTGGTTGGTAAAATTCCGGATGTATTATTAGATAATACAGATCGCAACAGAACATCGCCTTTTGCCTTTACAGGAAATAAATTTGAATTCAGAGCCGTTGGATCAACTGCCAACTGTGCTACTTCAATGACAACCTTAAATTCGATTGTTGCAAAGCAGCTGATCGATTTTAAAGCACAGGTAGATGCTTTAATCGAAAAGGAAAATCTTAAAAAAGATGAGGCCATTTTTAACGTATTAAGAGAATATATTAAAGAAACTAAAGCTATTCTGTTTGAAGGAGACGGATATAGTGATGCATGGGAAGAAGAAGCGGCTAAGCGTGGATTATCTAACCATAAGACAACTCCAGAGGCTTTAAAAGCAAAAATATCACAAAAATCATTAGATCTTTTTGAGCAGTTGAATGTAATGAGCAATACGGAAGTACATGCACGTTATGAAATTGAACTTGAAGAGTATGTGAAAAAAATTCAGATCGAGGGACGCGTTTTGGGAGATATTGCCCGTAACCATGTGATTCCTACAGCTATTAAATATCAGAATACGCTTATTGAAAATGTAAAAGGCCTTAAAGAGATTTTTGGAGCAGATTTTGAGTCTGTGGCGAAAGAACAAATCATTATTATAAAAAAGATTTCAGGTCATATAGCAGCTATTAATGAAAACGTACATGCTATGATAGATGCGCGTAAAGCAGCAAATGCTATGGATAGTATTGAAGATACTGCTTACGAATATTGTTTTAAAGTAAAACCATTTTTTGATATCATTCGCCATCATGCCGACAAGCTTGAATTGGAAGTTGATAATGAAGTGTGGACTTTGACAAAATACAGAGAATTGTTATTTACCCGATAATATTTATTTCTAAAATAAAGATTGCCTTTTCATTTGTAAATGGAAAGGCAATTTTTTTGGAATATTTTCTTTAGTTAATGCAGAAACTCCTGTTTTTAAACCGTGTAAGCCATTTTTAATCCGTATTTTTATACTTTATTAATTGAATACTGTATTTCTAACCTTGTAAATGGATTCTTTTACACAAATAGTATTAGGTGCAGCTGTTTCCAATGCCGTATTAGGAAAAAAAATAGGAAACAGGAGTTTGCTTTACGGAGCCATAATCGGAACCATTCCCGATTTGGATATTATTGCAGGTAAGTTTCTTAATGATCCTCTACAGGCTATTGAAATTCACAGAGGATTTTCCCATTCAATTGTTTTTTTTATTTTACTCTCTTTAATTTTGGCTAAAGGGATACAGTTTGCTGAGAAAAGAGTGCATATTTCTTACCGAATGGCTTTTAGTGCAGTATTTCTCATATTGTTTACCCATTCTTTATTAGATATATTTACAACGTGGGGAACCCAAATCTTTTGGCCGTTGGAAGAAAAAATAGCTTTAAAATCTATTTTTGTAATAGATCCTTTATATACATTACCCCTTTTGTTTTTTTTATATTTGTCTGCGCGTTTACCGAAATATTCCAGGAAGAGATATCGTAGAAATACAGCAGGTTTAATCTTGAGCACATCTTATCTTTTAGTGACATTAGTGTTGCAGGCTGTTGTTTCCAGTAAAGCTGCCGATCAATTGAAAAATGAAAAGACAGCTTATATAAAAATACAGGCAAAACCCGCAGCTTTTACTGCTGTTTTATGGAATATTATTGCAGAGGACGATGATTTTTTCTATTTATCGGATTATTCCTTTTTGGATACTCAGCCTATACAATTCAAAAAATATCCTAAAAACAAAGTATTGATAAAAGATATAGAAAAAGATGCTTCTGTACAGCGATTAATTCGTATTTCAGAAAATCAATATACTATAACACAGGATAGTGCAGGCGTATTGTATTTCAATGATTTGCGTTTCGGTTTATTAAAAGATGATCCGGATGACATACAGTTTGCGTTCTCTTATAAAATAATAAAGAAACAAACGGGCGTTGAAATACATGAAGTAGCGAAAAAGCGTAGAGACGGCGTACAGTTGATAAAAAAAATAATCAGTAGAATAAAAGGAAATTAATCAATGAAAATACTTATTTCACCTGCAAAATCATTGGATTTTGAAAGTACATTACCCACTCAGGAATTTACGAAAATCAAGTTCATCAAGGAGTCTAAAACGATACATACTGCATTAAAAGAGAAAACGCCTAAAGAACTCAGCGATCTCATGGCTATTTCAGATAAGTTAGGCGAGCTGAACTGGCAGCGTAATCAAGAAAGAAAGTATCGCTTTACGCAAACCGGAGCTACAGTAAGACAAGCTGTTTATGCCTTTAACGGTGATGTGTATACGGGTTTAGATGCGTATACATTACCGCTAAATAAAATAGACTTTTTACAGGAAAATGTTCGTATTTTATCGGGATTGTACGGCTTACTAAAACCTCTTGACCTTATAGAGCCTTATCGGTTAGAAATGGGGACAAAATTACCGGTTGGTACATCAAAAAACCTGTATGATTTCTGGAAACCAGCTCTTGTAAAAGAATTAAATACACAAATGAAAAGAGGTGAGGAGCTCATAAACCTCGCCAGTAAAGAATATTTTTCTGCCGTAGATACAAAGCTTTTAAAACATAACGTGATTACACCTGAATTTATGGAATATAAAGACGGTAAGCTAAAGATCATCAGTTTTTTTGCAAAAAAGGCAAGAGGTTTAATGGTTCGGTATATCATTGATCATTCAATTGACAAAGCAGAAGATATCAAATCATTTAATATAGAAGGTTATCGATTTGACAGTGCACTAAGCACTGAAAACAAATGGGTATTTACCCGATAAGAAGATAATAGTATTAATTTACTGACTATTTCGTAAAATTATTTTACAGCAGCTATTTTTATTTGCTTTTGAGGTAATCTTTGCGGAATTTTGACAAAAAAATTAAAAATCATGGATAACGTTCATTATATAAGTTCTGATATTTTTTCTATAGAAGAAATAAACACATTATTAATTGAAGATAAAAAACTCGCTTTGTCTGAAGAAGCAACTGCAAAAATTGAAAAATGCAGAAACTATTTAGATGAAAAAATGAAAGAGCATAAAGATCCGATATATGGTATTAACACAGGTTTTGGCTCACTGTATAACGTAAAAATATCGGATGAAAACTTATCAAAGCTACAGGAAAACCTGATGAAATCTCATGCCTGTGGAACAGGACCGGAAATTCCTCAGGAAATTGTGAAAATTATGCTTTTGTTGAAAATCCAATCTTTGAGTTATGGAAATTCAGGAGTTCAGCTAAAAACGGTCGAGCGTCTTATTGACTTTTATAATAATGATATACTTCCTATAGTATATGAACAAGGTTCGCTGGGGGCTTCAGGAGATTTGGCTCCTCTGGCTCATTTGTCTTTACCTTTAATCGGAGAAGGAGAAGTATATTATCAGGGATTTCGCCAGCCTGCCGGAAAAGTTTTGGAAGCAAATGGCTGGAAACCAATTGAGCTTCAGTCAAAAGAAGGATTAGCTTTGTTAAACGGTACACAGTTCATGAGCGCATACGGATGCTATGTATTGTTAAAAAGTCGTAAGCTTGTCTATCTTGCAGATGTTATCGGTGCCATTTCTTTAGAAGGTTTTGATGGAAGAATTGAACCATTCAATGAATTGATTCATTTGGTAAGACCTCATAAAGGGCAGGTTGTTACAGCAGAATTCTATAGAGATTTACTGGAAGGCAGCGAACTTATCAAACAACCTAAACAGCACGTTCAGGATCCGTATTCTTTCCGTTGTATTCCTCAGGTTCATGGAGCCTCTAAAGATGCGATCGATTATGTAAACAAAGTTTTTAAAACGGAAATTAACTCGGTGACAGATAATCCGAACGTATTTTATGATGATGATCTGATCATCTCCGGAGGCAATTTTCATGGTCAGCCTTTGGCATTAGCGTTGGATTTTCTGGCAATGGCTTTGGCAGAGATTGGTAATATATCTGAAAGAAGAACGTATCAGCTCATATCCGGATTACGAGGTTTACCACCTTTTTTAGTGAGCAATCCGGGATTGAATTCCGGTTTTATGATTCCTCAGTATACCGCTGCAAGTATTGTAAGTCAAAACAAGCAATTAACGGTTCCTGCAAGTACGGATAGTATTGTGTCCAGTAACGGACAGGAAGATCATGTAAGTATGGGAGCCAATGCGGCAACGAAAGTATTGCGTGTAGCAGATAATCTTGAACGTATTCTTGCCATTGAACTTCTCAATGCTACACAGGCTTTGGAATTCAGAAGACCATTAAAGTCAAGCCCGTTTATTGAAAGTTTTGTGAAAACATATCGGGAAGAAGTACCAGTGGTAACAGAAGATAGAATTTTACATTATGACATTGAAAAAACATTGCGATTTTTTCATTCGTTTCAGTTAGATTAAGATATTATGAAATTAAAACTGTGTATTTGAAGAAAAAAATGCACAGTTTTTTTTTATTATTCCTATATTTGTTGGCTAATTTTTTTCAAAAATAAATTTGATTACTTACAATAAACTAAAGATCCTGAATGATCCGATTTACGGATTTATTTCCATCCCCAATTCATTGTTATATGATTTGATTGAGCATCCTTATTTTCAAAGGTTAAGGAGAATAAATCAAATGGGATTATCTTATTTAGTTTATCCCGGAGCACACCATACCCGATTTCATCATGCTCTGGGCTGTATGCATATGATGCAGAAAGCAGTTCAGGTTCTTAAAAGTAAAAATGTAGAAATTTCTGCAGAAGAAGAAAATGCTTTGTATATCGCCATTTTATTACATGATATCGGACATGGACCTTTTTCGCATGCTATGGAACAAAGTATTGTAGAAAACGTTCATCACGAAGAATTATCTTTGTTGTTTATGAATGCTCTCAATGCAGAGTTTGATGGAAAGCTGTCTCTGGCAATTGAAATTTTTAAAGGAAATTATCACCGAAAGTTTTTATTACAGTTAATATCCAGTCAAATGGATATGGACCGTATGGACTATCTTAAACGCGATAGTTTTTACAGTGGTGTGGCAGAAGGAAACATCAATTCAGAACGTTTGATTCAAATGATCAATGTTCAGGATGATATTCTGGTAGTAGAAGAAAAAGGAATATATTCTGTTGAGAAATTTTTAGTAGCCCGCAGACTGATGTACTGGCAATGTTATTTACATAAAACGAGTGTGGTAGCTGAACTGATATTATCAAAGATATTGAAGAGAGCGAAGGAGCTGTCACAAAAGGGGATACAATTGCCATGTAGCCAGCCTTTATCCTTCTTTTTGAACAACAGTGTTACATTAGACGATTTTAATGAAAATGCTTTGTTCAATTTTTCATTATTAGACGATTCAGATATCATAGGAGCTATAAAGATGTGGCAATTCCACGATGATTATATTTTATCTACATTGAGTGACAGTATCATCAACCGAAAATTATTTCATATAAAAACAGTTGAAAAAGACGAACAACAACATAAAATAAAACACTATAAAAAACAATTCGGTACAGAGCTCAATATAGATGAAGATGCTTTATCTTATTTGGTTTTTGGTGGTAATTTAAAGAATCAGGCTTATGATCTTAAAGCTGAACCTATTCGTATACAAACTAAAAATAAAAAGATTATGGATGTATTGGATGCATCTGATCAGTATAATCTAAGAGCACTTTCTGAACCGGTTATGAAATATTTTGTATGTTATCCTAAGCGGATAAAGCAAAAGACGTCATAAAAATTTATATTTTTGTACGAATGGAAATAACAGCAGCACAGATAGCAGAATATTTAGAAGGAGAAATTACAGGGGATTCATCTGTGATCATATCTAAATTGTCTAAAATCGAGGAAGGTACACCCGGATCTATTTCATTTTTAGCCAATCCTAAATACAATCATTATATATACTCTACCAATGCATCCGTTGTCATTGTAAATAAAACATTTAAGCCGGAAGGTTCAATAAAAGCTACTTTAATCCGGGTGGAAGATGCTTATAAAACATTTTCAAAACTTTTGGAGTATGCCAATCAGGTAAAACTGATGAAGTCAGGAATAGAGCAACCAAGTGTTATATCTGAAGGAGTTACGTACGGAGAAAATCTTTATTTAGGTAGTTTTTGTTATATCGGAAAAAATACCAAAATAGGAAACAACGTAAAAATCTATCCGAATTCGTTCATTGGAGACAATGTTGAAATAGGGGATAACACAATTTTATTTGCCGGAGCCAGAGTTTATTCAGAAACGGTTATCGGTAAAAATTGTGTCATCCATTCAGGAACAATTGTTGGTTCTGACGGATTTGGTTTTGCTCCGTCTGAAGACGGATCTTATATGAAAGTTCCACAGATAGGTAATGTTGTTATTGAAGATGATGTAGAGATAGGTGCCTGTACTACTATAGACAGAGCTACTATGGGATCTACTATTATCCGTAAGGGAGTAAAGCTTGACAATCAGATACAGATCGCCCATAATGTTGAAATAGGCGAACATACCGTAATTGCCTCTCAGACCGGAGTTGCAGGTTCTACCAAAATTGGTCATCATTGCCAGATAGGCGGTCAGGTAGGAATTGTAGGTCATATTACTATCGGAAATAATGTACGCATTCAGGCACAGACCGGTGTGGGTAAAAATATCGCGGACAACGAAAAAATACAGGGTTCTCCTGCAATGGCATATAGTGATTTTTCAAAATCGTATGTTCATTTCAAGAACCTTCCTAAAATAGTAAAGGATATTGAGAAGCTTAAAAATAATTAAGAATTAGACAATAAAAAGATATTAAATTTTGAATATTATGGTTAAACAAAAAACCATTGCTAAAGAAGTAACCATTGAAGGAGTAGGTTTACACACCGGACAAAGTGTAAAAATGGTATTTAAACCAGCCCCTGTAAATAACGGTTTTTCTTTTACAAGAGTTGATTTAGAGGGATCACCTGTTATTCAAGCAGATGCAAATTATGTGGTTTCAACAGAAAGAGGAACCAATCTTGAGCATAAAGGTGTCAAATTGCAAACAACGGAGCATGTTTTAGCTGCTTTGGTGGGTTGTGATTTAGATAACGTGATCATTGAAATAAATGCTTCAGAGCCTCCGATAATGGATGGGTCATCTAAATTTTTTGTTGAAGCAATCGACAGTGTTGGAACTTGTGAGCAAGAAGCTGAAAGAGAAGAATATATTGTAAAAGAAGTCATTTCATATGTTGATGAGAAAACAGGAAGTGAAATTATTTTAATGCCTGCAGATGAATACCAGGTTACTACTATGGTAGACTTTGGTACTAAGGTTTTGGGCACGCAAAATGCTTCGATTAAAAATCTATCTGAATTTAGAAAAGAGATCTCTCAGGCGCGAACGTTTAGTTTTTTACATGAGTTAGAAGCATTGCTACAGCACGGGTTGATCAAAGGTGGCGATTTAAATAACGCTATCGTTTATGTAGACAAAGAGATTTCTCCTGAAACAATGGAACAGCTTAAGGTTGCATTTAACAAAGAGAAATTTACGATTAAACCAAATGGTATTCTCGATAATCTGACGTTACATTATCCAAACGAAGCAGCCCGTCATAAATTGTTGGATGTAATTGGAGATTTAGCATTAGTTGGTACCCGTATAAGAGGTAAAGTCATTGCTAATAAACCGGGACATTATGTCAATACTCAGTTTGCAAAGAAGCTTTCTAAAATCATCAAGACAGAAAAGAGAAATCAGGTACCTTCTTATGATATAAATAAAGAACCTTTGATTGATATTAAAGGAATTATGAATATCTTGCCACACAGACCACCATTTTTGCTGGTAGATAAAATTTTGGAATTATCAGACACCCATGTAGTTGGTTTGAAAAATGTGACAATGAATGAACCCTTTTTTGTGGGGCATTTTCCCGGAGCTCCGGTCATGCCGGGTGTATTGCAGATAGAAGCAATGGCGCAGGCAGGAGGAATTCTGGCTTTGAGTACCGTTCCGGATCCGGAAAATTATTTGACGTATTTTATGAAAATTGATAATGTACGATTCAAGCAACAGGTGTTACCCGGTGATACCTTGATCTTTAAATTAGACCTGATTAGTCCGATCCGTAGAGGAATATGTCATATGCAGGCATACGCATACGCAAATGGTAAGATAGCTACTGAGGCTGAATTAATGGCACAAATAGTAAAAGCAAAATAATAGTAATTACATATTATAATAAAATGAATCAACCTTTAGCGTATGTTCATCCAGGAGCTAAAATAGCTAAAAATGTAGTAATAGAGCCATTTACTACGATACATAATAATGTTGAAATTGGAGAAGGCACTTGGATAGGATCTAATGTAACCATTATGGAGGGAGCCCGTATCGGTAAGAATTGTACCATATTTCCCGGTGCAGTTATTTCAGCGATACCACAGGATTTAAAATTTAGCGGAGAAGAAACTTTGGCGATTATTGGTGATAATACTACTATCAGAGAGTGTGTTACTGTAAACAGAGGAACAGTGGCTTCAGGTAAAACTGTTGTCGGAAGTGACTGTCTAATCATGGCATATGCACATATAGCACATGACTGTGAAGTAGGACATCATGTAGTGATTGCAAATGCATGTGCATTGGCTGGTCACGTAACTGTAGGAAATTATGCAATAATCGGAGGTCTTACAGCAATTCATCAGTTTATAACTATTGGAGAGCATGCAATGATTTCGGGAGGTTCATTAGTCAGAAAAGATGTACCACCTTATACAAAAGCAGCAAAAGAACCTCTTTCGTATGTTGGTATTAATTCGGTTGGTCTCAGAAGAAGAGGTTTTTCTACAGAGAAAATCAGAGAAATTCAAAACATTTATCGCCTATTATATCAGAAAAACTACAATACTACTCAGGCTTTAAGTCTTATAGAAGCAGATTTGGAAGCTACTCCGGAACGCGATGAAATAATCTTATTCATCAGAAATTCATCCCGTGGAGTAATGAAAGGATATACAGGAGCTTATTAATCAATAAATATACACTAATAAATATGGCAACAACATCAGATATCAGAAATGGATTATGTATTAAGTTTAATCATGATATTTATAAAATAGTAGAATTCTTACACGTGAAACCAGGAAAAGGACCTGCATTTGTACGTACAAAAATGAAAAGTGTAACGAATGGAAAAATGTTGGATAATACGTTTTCTGCCGGACATAAAATTGATGTGGTTCGTGTAGAAACACATAAATTTCAATACCTGTACGCAGAAGGAACTGAATTTCATTTCATGAATACAGAAAGCTATGAACAAATTACATTAAACAGAGATGTATTAGATGCTCCGGATTTGTTGAAAGAAGGTGAAAATGTAATGATTCAGATCAATGCAGAGACTGAGATGCCATTATCAGTAGATATGCCGGCATCTGTTATCTTAGAAGTTACTTATACAGAACCGGGAGTAAAAGGAAATACGGCTACTAACGCTACAAAACCTGCTACGGTAGAAACAGGAGCTACGGTTAATGTTCCTTTATTTATCAATGAAGGAGATAAAATTAAAATAGATACAGCTACAGGAAACTATAGCGAAAGAATTAAAGAATAATTATTCTGTAATATGCGATTTCCCAAGACATATCGTTTGGATACCATAGCTCAGATACTGGGGTGTGACTATGTTGGTGCGGCTGATTTTCCTATAGTGGGAATGAATGAAATTCATGTGATTAAAACAGGGGAGATTGTGTTTGTAGATCACCCTAAATACTATGACAAAGCATTACAGTCTAATGCTTCTGTTGTACTCATTAATAAAAAGGTCGATTGTCCAGAAGGAAAGGCATTGTTAATTTCAGATGATCCATTCAGAGATTTCAATAAATTAGCAGTATATTTCAAACCGTTTCAGCCTGCAGAAAAAAGCATTGCAGATACCGCAGAGATTGGTGAAGGAACTGTTATACAGCCAAACACTTTCATTGGAAACAATGTAAAAATTGGAAAAAATTGTCTGATTCACAGCAATGTTTCCATTTATGATGATACCATTATCGGAGATAATGTAATTATTCACAGCGGTTCTGTTTTGGGAGCTGATGCTTTTTACTATAAGAAAAGACCGGATCATTTTGATCAGCTCATTTCTTCAGGTAAAGTTGTTATTGAAGATAATGTGAGTATGGGCGCCATGACAACGATTGACAGAGGAGTAACGGGTGAAACCACCATCGGTGCCGGTTCTAAGCTCGATAATCATGTGCATGTCGGACATGACAGTCAAATCGGTAAAATGTGTCTCATCGCATCTCATGTAGGAATTGCAGGATGTGTCATTATTGAAGACGAAGTAACGCTTTGGGGACAGGTAGGAATAACCAGCGGTGTGACTATCGGAAAAAAAGCAGTGGTACTGGGACAATCAGGAGTTTCAAAAAACCTTCCCGGTGATAATGTCTATTTTGGTTCACCGGCTGAAGTTGCTCGTGAGGAATATAAACAACGTGCAGCAATAAAAAATGTACTTGCAAAATTGAAATAGATATGAGTGCAAAAGAAATAGTAGAGAATTTTTACAAATCGGCAGGAATATTAAGTAAATCGTATTGTTTGGAAATTCTGCATGAAGATGTTATTTTGGAATGGTATAGTTCTAAAGGGCTTCTTACGCTTGATTTTAATGATATTTTAGCTTTATCCAAAGATTTAAAACATTCCTATTTTTCTTTAACTACACAAATTGATCAGGTACTTGCAGAAGGTGATACCGTTACCATACGCTACTCATTTTATGTAAGAACTTTTGAAAATCCTGAGGAAGAACTTATCCTTGCAGTCTTTTTTACGGTTTGGGAAGTAAAAGACGGTAAGCTCTATAAAGGCTATCAGATGAGTCAGCTATTAAATTAAATTTTTTTAAGATTAAAAAATTTTAAATTCGAATTCAAAAGGCTATTTTTGTTAAATAATATAAAAAAAACTATAAGATAATTATGAGCGTTTTAGTAAATAAAAATTCAAGAATAATTGTACAAGGATTTACAGGAAGCGAAGGTACTTTCCATGCTTCTCAAATGATTGAATACGGTACGAACGTTGTAGGTGGTGTGACTCCTGGAAAAGGAGGAAGTACACATTTAGAGCGTCCTGTTTTCAATACAGTGAGAGATGCTGTGGAGAAAGCTCAGGCAGATACCTCAATTATTTTTGTACCGCCGGCATTTGCTGCTGATGCAATAATGGAAGCTGCTGATGCGGGTATCAAAGTAATCATCTGTATCACAGAAGGTATTCCTGTTGCTGATATGGTTAAAGCTTATGATTATATTAAGGGTAAGGAATGCCGTTTAGTTGGTCCAAACTGTCCGGGTGTAATTACTCCGGGTGAAGCAAAAGTAGGAATCATGCCTGGTTTTGTTTTCAAAAAAGGAACAGTAGGAATTGTTTCAAAATCTGGAACATTAACATATGAGGCTGCAGATCAGGTTGTAAAACAAGGTTTAGGTATTACGACTGCGATCGGTATCGGTGGAGATCCAATTATCGGAACTACTACTAAAGAGGCGGTAGAATTGCTGATGAATGATGAGGAGACAGAAGCGATCATTATGATTGGTGAGATCGGAGGTCAGTTGGAAGCAGATGCTGCTCGTTGGATTAAAGAAAATGGTAACAAAAAACCAGTTATCGGATTCATTGCAGGTGAAACTGCACCTAAAGGACGTACAATGGGGCATGCCGGAGCTATCGTTGGTGGAGCAGATGATACTGCAGAAGCTAAAAAACGTATCATGAGAGAAAATGGAATCCATGTAGTTGACTCTCCTGCTGAAATCGGTAAAAAAGTAAAAGAAGTATTAGGTTAATCCTTTTTACGTATCATAATAAAAAAACAGCTTATTCATAAGCTGTTTTTTTATATCCTGAAATAATAAAAAAAACGGTTATTATTAACCGTTTTTCATTTTTTATCTTAATTGAGCCTGTACCTCTGTTTCCAGTTCTTTCTGTACCTTACTCATTATTTTTTCAATCTGAGCATCAGTAAGGGTTTTGTTTTCATCCTGTAGTTTCAGACTGATCGCGTATGATTTCTTACCTTCAGGTAGTTTATCTCCCTGATAAACATCAAATAGAGAAATATCCTTGATGGTATTTTTATCAACTAATTTTACAACTTCATAGATTTTATTAAAAGGCATTTCTGCATCTATCAATAAAGCTAAATCTCTTTTTACAACAGGGAATTTAGGAATATCGGTAAATTTTATTTTAGCAGAAACTACATTAAGAATGTTATTCCAATTGATATCTGCAAAAAACACTTCCTGTTTGATGTCAAAATGCTTTGCTATAGTTTTCTTAACCACACCAAATTCAACAATTTTACGATTTCCTAAGTGATATGATATTCCTTCAGAGAAAATATCATTTGTCAGAGGCTGGGTGTTTAGTTTGTTTATTCCTAAACGGCTCAACAAAGTGTCTATATAACCTTTGAAAAGGAAAAAGTCTACAGGCGCTGCTGTCGTATTCCAATTGCCGGCTGTTGTGTTTCCTGTAATAAATAAGGCAAGATGCTTATATTCATCATAGCTGTTACCGATGTTCTTTTCATATGTATTCCCGAATTCAAAATACTTTAAATCAGAATTTTTTCGGTTGATATTATAGGAAATAGATTCTAAACCTCCGAAAAGTAATGTTTGTCTCATAATGGATAAATCATTGCTCAGCGGATTTAAAATATGTACTTGTTTGTTTGCATCTAAAGACTCTGCCAGCTCACTATACACAGGTGTTGTAAGAGAGTTTGCCATGATTTCGTAGAATCCCTGACTCACTAACTGGTTGGCTACGATATTTTGTACCATATGATCATCAGTACGCGAACTGTTACTTATAGTAGCATTGAGTTTAGATCCGGTTTTTATGTTGTTGAAACCATATACGCGCAATATTTCTTCAATAACATCAATTTCACGTTGTACATCTACACGATAGGAAGGTACTGTAAGTCCCAATCCAAGATCCGAGATGCTGTTTACTTTGATGTCTAAGGATACCAATATTTTTTTAATGGTTTCTTTGGATATATCTTCTCCTAATATTTTATTTACGTTATTGAAGTTTAAAAAGACAGAAAAGTCATCAATCTTTTTAGGGAAAATATCAATGATATCTGAAGTAATCTCTCCACCGGCAACTTCCTGAATCAATAAGGCAGCATGCTTTAAGGCATAATCTGTAATATTAGGATCAATTCCTCTTTCAAAACGGAATGAAGCATCAGAACTTATACTATGTCTTTTTGCGGTTTTACGGATTGCAACAGAATTGAAATAAGCACTTTCTAAAAAGATTGCTGTAGTTGTTTCAGAAACGCCTGAATTCAGACCTCCTAAAACCCCGGCAATACATAATGGTCCGTGGTCATCACAAATCATGATATCTTCTTCATGTAATGTACGTTCAACACCGTCAAGAGTAGTAAATTTAGTACCCGTTGGCAGGTTTTTCGCATAAATTTTGTTTCCTTTGATGCGTGCAGAATCAAAGGCATGTAAAGGCTGACCTAATTCATGTAAAACATAATTAGTAACATCTACAATATTGTTTTTCGGATTTATCCCGATTGCTTTCAATCTGTTTTGCAACCAGGAAGGTGAAGGTTTTACTTCAATACCCGATATGGTCACACCACAATAGCGAGGCGTTTGTTTTGTGTCTTCAACGACAACATCGTATTTTAAGGTACGTTTTTCAACCTTGAATTTGCTTACTGACGGAGTGATTAATTCTGAATGATTGGTATTCGGATGGTTTTGTGTTAATCCTGCGCGTAAATCACGTGCTACTCCCCAGTGGCTCATAGCATCTGCGCGGTTGGGTGTCAATCCGATTTCAAATACACTATCGGTAGAAATTTCAAATAATTCTGCAGCAGAAGTTCCGGGTTTAATATCCTGATCCAGAACCATGATGCCTTCATGACTGTCTCCCAAACCGAGTTCATCTTCAGCACAGATCATCCCAAAACTGTCTTCTCCTCTGATTTTACCTTTTTTAATCTGAAATTCATTCCCGTCTTTATCATATAATAAGGTGCCAATAGTAGCTACTGCTACTTTTTGACCTGCTGCCACATTAGACGCTCCACAAACAATCTGTACCGGTGCTTCTCCGTTTCCTAAATCTACTTTAGTAATTTTAAGCTTATCCGCATTCGGATGCTGTTCGCAAGAAATAACATGACCAACAACCACTCCTTTAAGCCCTCCCTTCAAACTTTCAAAGGATTCGATACCTTCTACTTCGAGACCTAAATCGGTTAGTATTTTAGCGGTTTCTTCAGGTGTGGTTTCTAATTTTATAAATTGTTTTAACCAGTTATATGAAATGTGCATTAGTTTTTGTTTTTAACGGCAAATATACGCATTGCCTCTCGGATGAAAAATTATTTTTGATTGATATTTAATACGCTTTTCTTACAGAAATTTCGCTTTCATTTCTGGTGTCGGAATCATACAGGCATCTTTTTTTCCATACCATTTATACCGGTTTCTGGCAATGTAATCGTAGGTGAGATTGCGCAGTCGCCGCGGTAACAGATTTCCTATTCTCAATAAGGAATATATCCCCCCGATCTGCTTAGCGATTTCGATGGCAGCATCACTTTTAACGTAATAAGCAATACCCGGTTCGTATAAAACGATAGTGTCCAAATCATTGCTTAAACCAATGTGTTTCAATATTTTTTGTCCGATTTCTGATTGTAAGGAAGCAAATACAAAAACGTTTTTGGTGTCCTTAGCAATTATTTTATTGATGACATCGTTGCAAAAATTACAAACCCCGTCAAAAAGGATAATTTTTTTATTTTTTGGTAAATCTACTATTTCCATCATTTTTTTCTTTCAACCATTTCTAATTGTTCTAAATCTACCTTTGAGGTAAAAAAGCCATAATTCACAGTGGCCTTATTCTTTTCTATAGCATCAATCGTGCCGACAGCCTTTCCGTCAGTCATTCTCACTTTATCTCCTATTTTCAGTATAAAGTTAGTTTTATTTGGTTTATTTTCTGCCAAATTTGCAGCTTTTTTTTCTTTCTTTTCTTTTCGGATTTCTTCTACCTTCTGTTCAACTTCCTGTACTATTTTTTTCTGTTCTGTCTCTTTGGCTTTCTTTTCTTTAAGGGTTACCTTTTTGCGCTTTGAGTTTTCAATCTCCACCGTCTTTAACAATTCACCAATCAACGTTTTCTTGTCTTTATTGTTGAAATATTTTTCAGAAAGATCATCTATACGCTGTCCGAGATATATAAAGCGTTGGTTGGCATCATACAGCTCCTGATAGCGCTCCAGTTTATCCTGTATTTTTGAATTGATGGATTCCATTTTCTTACTTTCTTCCCTTGCTTTATTTTCTTCTTCTCTGAGCGTTTGAGATGTCTTTTCAAGTTTAGATCGTTCTTTCTGAAGGTTGGCTATGGTTTTATCAAAACGGACTTTGTCGGTTTCGATTTTCTTTTTTGCGCGGTTAATGAGACTGTACGGAATACCGTTTTTTTGAGCTACTTCAAATGTAAAAGAGCTTCCTGCCTGACCAAGGCTTAGTTTGTATAAGGGTTCTAATGATTTCTCATCAAACATCATGTTGGCGTTGGTCGCATAAGGCAGTTCGTTGGCAAGCATTTTCAGATTGGAGTAGTGGGTAGTGATGATTCCAAAAGCTTCCCGATCATAAAATTCTTCTAAAAATACTTCTGCGAGTGCCCCTCCGAGTTCCGGATCAGATCCGGTACCGAACTCATCAATCAGAAATAAGGTTTTTTTATTGCATTTTTTTAGAAAATAATTCATGTTTTTTAAGCGATAGCTATACGTACTCAAATGATTTTCTATAGATTGATTGTCTCCTATATCCGTAAGTATATAATCAAAAAGGAACGTTTCGCTTCTTTCATGTACGGGGATGAGAATACCGCTCTGTAACATTAACTGTAAAAGACCAATGGTTTTCAGGGTAATACTTTTACCTCCTGCATTGGGTCCTGAAATCACAATAATCCTTCCTTCTTTGGAAAGCTCAATGGTTTGCGGATGCGTTATTTTTCCTTTTTCTTTATTGGATAAATAAAGAATAGGGTGGAATGCTTCTCTGAAATACAGTCTTTTTTCCTCTGTAATATGTGGCAGAATACCCTGAATTTTTACAGCATATTTTGCTTTTCCGGAAATGACATCTATTCTCGATAAATAGTGCTGATATTCTTCAAGATCAGCTGTAAAAGGGCGAATTTCATTGGTGAGCTGTTTCAGAATGCGCATGATTTCTTCGCGTTCTTCAAATTCGAGATTGGTAAGCTCCTGTGAAAAGCGGTAGGTACTTTCAGGTTCCATATACACAATGCTTCCCGTTTTTGATTGTCCTAACGCAGTACCTTTTACTTTTCTGCGGTACATTGCCAATACAGCCAGTACACGGCGGTTGTCTACAATAGTTTCTTTGATATCGTCCAGATAACCCGCACTGTTGTATTGGGTGAGGGCTACTCCGAAACTTTGATTGATTTTGCCCCGTACCATGTTTATCTGTTGCCGGATGCTCGTCAGATCTACAGAAGCATTGTCTTTAATTTCCCCGTACTTATCAATTACCTGATCAATTTTATGAAGAATTACTTTGTTTATATCAAGTTCACTACTTGCAGCAGATAATTCCGGATAGTATTCTTCAAATTTTTTAAAAAAGAGAAGCAGTTCGTTTGTGGTATGAGTAAGTATGGCAATTTTTTTAAAACCGCTTACTTCAAGATAGCTGTCTTCAATCTTCAGATATTTCAATTCATGATCAATAGGATCAAAATAATGATTTGGAATGACGTTATTGTTTGTAAAAGAAGAAGTATATTCAGAAGTTTGCTTTAAATTGCTTAAAAGCGTTTCTTTGTCTGTAAAGGGATGTATTTCAAGAGCCGCTTCTTTTCCGGGTTCCGTAGTACAGTAATGTGCAATGGATTCTAAAACGGTAAGAAACTCTAAATCTTGTAAGGTTTTTTTATGAATGGATTTCATAGAAATTTTATTTGTTGCAAATTTACGAAGATATATCAAATAAATATTAATGCTTATTTTTGGATAACAAAACGATTATTATGACGTGGAAACAATTTATTGAAGCCGAACAACAAAAAGAATATTATCAGCAGTTAAAAAGATTTGTAGAACATGAATATGCTACACAAACTGTTTTTCCTCCCAAAGAATTCATTTTTAATGCCTTTCGCTGGTGTAAACTGGATGATGTCAAGGTAGTTATTTTAGGTCAGGATCCGTATCATGGTTATGGTCAGGCAAACGGACTCAGTTTTTCTGTGAATGATGGTATTCCTTTTCCGCCTTCTCTGCGAAATATATTTGCAGAAGTATCAAACGATGTGGGAGCACCAATTCCTCCTTCCGGAAATCTTGAGCGCTGGGCTAAACAAGGTGTGTTATTGCTGAATGATGTACTCACCGTACGTCAGGCATCACCGGGAAGTCACCAAAAACAAGGGTGGGAAATTTTTACTGAGGCTGCGATTGAAAAAATATCTTCGGAAAAAGAAGGCGTTGTTTTTATGCTTTGGGGCAATTATGCGCAAAAGAAAGGTAAAATAGTAGATCGCAATAAGCATCTGGTATTAAACTCCGGGCATCCATCGCCTATGAGTGCCAATCAGGGAAAGTGGTTTGGAAACAAACACTTTAGCCAGGCCAATCAATATTTATCAGCAAATGGAAAAGAGCCTATCTTCTGGTAGGCTATTTCTTTTTGCGTTTTTCATCTCTTTTTCTTTCTACGCCGCGGTTTCTGGACTCAGTCTTTCTTGGGTTTCTTTTTCCGGGACCTCCGAGATTTACTTTCTTATTTTTATCTTTTTTCTCATGAAATGCTTCACCACGAACAATTTTTTTGATCTTATTACCCGTTCTTAATTTTGACTGGTCTTTTTCAAATTCCAAAAGTTGTTCTTCTGTTTTTACTGCTGATGGTATTGGAAGAATTTCTATTTCCTTTTCCATGAGTACTTCAACAGCAAATTGTTTTTCCTCTTCTTTAGGATCAATTAAACTGATGGCAATTCCTTCTTTATCGGCTCTTCCTGTTCTTCCGATTCTGTGGATATATTGTTCTGCTATTTCCGAGAATTGAAGGTTTACCACATGCGTAATATCAGAGATATCCAATCCACGTGCCATAATATCGGTTGTAACAATACCTCTTACTTCATTGTTACGGAAAGATTCCATCGTATTTAAACGGTAATTCTGTGTTTTATTGGAATGGATGACTCCGAATTGTTCTGGAAATTCTGCTTCAAGAGCTTCGAGTACATAGTCGGCAATGCGTTTGTTGTTTACGAATATCAAGATACGCGACATGCTTTCATCTTTTGAAAGCAAGTCTTTTAGGACATTGATTTTGGTCAGAAAATTAGGTACGTGATAACCGTATTGTTGTATCTTTTCAAGCGGTGTTCCTGATGGAGCCAGAGATATTTCTTCCGGATAGTCAAAAAAATCTTCGAGTAAGGCATCTACTTCTTCTGTCATGGTAGCAGAAAATAAGATGTTCTGACGTTTCTTTTTCATCATTGATAAGATAGAAGTGAGCTGATGACGGAATCCCATGTTGAGGATTTCATCAAATTCATCGATGATTAATTTCTGCATATCATCAAATCTCAAATCGCTGTCCAGTGCCAGATCCATCATTCTACCCGGTGTTCCTACAAGGATGTCTACACCCAATTCAAGACTGTTTCTTTGTGTATTTATGTTTACCCCGCCATAGACTCCAACGGTACGTACTGACATGTATTTTGTCAGCTTTTCTATTTCGTTTACTACCTGAACAACTAATTCTCTTGTAGGAACGAGAATGGTTACTTTAGGATTATACGAATGTGAAAATTTCCACTGTTTTAAAATAGGTAATAAATAGGCAAATGTTTTTCCGGTACCTGTCTGAGCGATTCCCATGATATCTCTCCCGGACATGATCACATTGAATGTTTTTTCCTGAATAGGAGTAGGGGTAGTTATCCCTAATTCATTAAGTGCTTTGTCTAAGGATTTGGGTAAATTGAATTGCTCGAATGTTGCCATGAAAAATATTTTTTGGCAAAGATACGTTATTTAGCGTTTTGTGAAAAGATTAGTTTCAGATGATTTTACGAATCACCCGAAGTTTGTGGGTATGTCTGCCCGAGTCAATATTAAGTATTCCCAAATGATCAAGACGGTCTATACGCACTTTTCCATGCGCATGGATGATGTAGTTGTTTTCCATAATCATTCCTACATGAATGATGTTACCCTCTTCATTGTCAAAAAATGCCAGATCACCGACTTCGCTTTCTTCAATAAAGCTAAGAGGTTCGCCAATAAGTGCCTGTTGAGAAGCGTCACGCGGAATCATATAGCCGTTTAATCGGTATACCATTTGAGAAAAACCGGAACAGTCTATTCCGAAAGGTGTTTTACCGCCCCACAGATAAGGCGCATTAAGGTAAAGAAAAGCCGTTTTCAGTAAGTTGACTTTAGCCTGTATTCCGCTGTTCAGATTGCCTTCAAATACAAATCCGTCGATATTGATTGAAGGAAAAGTAAGAAAAGAAAGATCGCTGCCCAATGTAATTGGAAGCAGGTTATTTTTTTTGTCTGTAATGTATTCAATAAGATCTCCGGCAACTTTGCGCGGAGCATTTTTGAGCTGTAAAAAATCAGAAGCGCTGACTGTCTGATATTGCTTATTGTCAATCCACCCTTGATAATTATCAAAAGCAAGTTCTATTTTAGACCAATTTTTTTGTTGTTCCAGAATCGTGAAAGGCTCTCCAAAAAGCACCTGAGTTACTAATTCACTACGGTCAGATGGCTCCGATCTTAGGGGTACGATAGCAAGATTACAAATAGCAAACATTCAATATCAATTTGAAAAAGGAAGATGAGTTTTGACGATGCAAAACTCATCTGTAGAATTTTTTGTATATAAATTAAGCGCGTTCAATCACAATAGCAGAAGCACCACCACCACCATTACAGATCGCAGCAGCTCCGATTTTACCATTGTTTTGTTCTAATACGTTTAATAAAGTAACTACGATACGTGCACCCGAACAACCCAGAGGATGTCCTAATGAAACGGCACCACCATTTACATTGATTTTGCTGTTGTCAATTTTTAAGATATTGGCATTTGCGATTCCGACTACAGAGAAAGCTTCGTTAAATTCGAAGAAATCAACATCACCAATTGCAACACCTGCTTTGTCAAGTGCTTTTGGCAATGCTTTAGAAGGAGCTGTAGTAAACCATTTAGGCTCCTGAGCTGCATCTGCATATCCTTTGATGTATGCCAATGGTTTTAATCCCAGTTCATTTGCTTTTTCTTCGCTCATTAATACCACAGCTGCTGCACCGTCATTAATGGTAGAAGCATTGGCAGCAGTTACTGTTCCTTCTTTGGTAAATACCGCATTTAATGAAGGTATTTTATCTAATTTTACATTGCTGTATTCTTCGTCTTTTGAAACAATGATCGGATCTCCTTTTCTTTGAGGTACTGCTACCGGTACAATCTCGTTATCAAATTTTCCTGCATTCCAGGCGTCTGCTGATTTTTGGTACGACTGAATAGCGAAGTTATCCTGATCTTCACGAGAAATTTTGTATTCGCTGGCACATAAGTCAGCAAAAACTCCCATAGCGTTGTTGTCATATGCATCTGATAAACCGTCTTTTTGCATACCGTCAACAAAAGTTGCAGGACCAAATTTAGCTCCTACACGCAGATTAGCATAATGAGGAATTAAACTCATGTTTTCCATTCCACCAGCTACTACAACTTCAGCATCACCTGCCATAATTGCCTGAGCTCCCTGCATAATCGCTTTCATTCCTGAAGCACATACTTTATTTACAGTAGTTGCCGCTACTTCATTTGGTAAACCAGCAAATAAAGCCGCTTGTCTTGCAGGTGCCTGACCTTCACCAGCCTGAACAACGTTACCCATCAGAACCTCGTCCACCAATTCAGGTTTCAGATTGATTTTATCAAGAGCACCTTTTATAGCCGTTGCTCCTAATTTAGTAGCAGGAACAGTAGATAATGCTCCCATAAAGCTTCCAATCGGAGTTCTGGCTGCTGATACAATTACAACTTTTTTATTCATTTCTCGAAATTTTATAGAATTTGTTTTAATACTGCGAATTTACTAAAAAATGCTTACATATCAATAGCTGCACAGAAAGTTTCATCGGTAAAAAGAAGTATGAAATCTAAAATATTCAAAGATTTAGATGTTTGATAATAAGAAAGTTTAGGATTTTAAAGGGATAAATATTAAAAAATATCCTCAAAACATTTGCTAAGAATAAAAACTCGTGTTACATTTGCAACCTCAAAATGGTACAAAATACCGTATTGAACAGGAGAGGTGCCGGAGTGGTAACGGAGCAGATTGCTAATCTGTCGACGGGTAACCGTCGCCAGGGTTCGAGTCCCTGTCTCTCCGCCATTCGGGGTGTAGCGTAGCCCGGTTATCGCGCCTGCTTTGGGAGCAGGAGGCCGCAGGTTCGAATCCTGCCACCCCGACAAGTTGATGTTTCTTCAACTGGTCAGGTCCAATAGCTCAGCTGGATAGAGCAACTGCCTTCTAAGCAGTAGGTCTCAGGTTCGAATCCTGATTGGATCACCAAATATTCGTTCTTTATCAGAAAAAAAATTTAGGAGAGGTGCCGGAGTGGTAACGGAGCAGATTGCTAATCTGTCGACGGGTAACCGTCGCCAGGGTTCGAGTCCCTGTCTCTCCGCCATTCGGGGTGTAGCGTAGCCCGGTTATCGCGCCTGCTTTGGGAGCAGGAGGCCGCAGGTTCGAATCCTGCCACCCCGACTTGACGGGACAAAGTAGAAAAATCTACTTTTGCCCCGTTTTTTTTAGCTCCTAACTTTTTGTTAATCAAGTTGATATACTGAATAAAATCATTCCGTCTTGCGGTTCGAACTCCGTTATTTTTAAATTGCATTTTTTCAGGGTAAATCGAACCAATCTCATTTCTGATCTCCATTATGTTCCCATTTTCAAGGTTATGGCTGATTTCCATGATTTTTGATATCCCTTGTTCTATTAGGCTCTGTATGTTGCCAACATCGTTATTGAGCGTTGTCAGCTGAGATTCAAATGCAGCAATTTTCATATTATACTGTGATTTGATCTCACGATAGTCTTCCGCATCAATCTGTCGTGTGGCCAAAAGATCCCTCATATGTGAAAGCCTATCTTCAAAGTCTTTAATCTGGATAAGGATTTCTTTTTGCTCTAATTGCATTTGGTTTGTTTGCTCCAAATATGCTTTACAAATTTCTTCCTGATAAAACTCCTTGTTTTCTATTTTGGGTATGAATTGCAACAAATCTTCTTTGATGACATCATTGACCTTTTCTGCATTTACCCGATGCTTACAACCGCCTACACAATGGTAGTATGCATAATATCTATTTCTTCCTTTTGATTTACTTCCTGTGAGCAATTTTTCACAATCCGGACAGATCAAAAAGCCTCGCATAGGAAACTCATCAAGTGTTTTAATTTTCGTACGGTAACTCCTACCCCTGTCATCAAGAACATCCTGTACTTCATAATAAAGTGATTCGGAGATTATCGCCTCGTGCTGTCCTTGAACAAAACGGCTTTCCTCATCCTTATATTGAGGAAGGAAAATCTTGCCGCAGTATAACGGGTTTCTGATAACTTGCCAAAAAGCATTCTTACTGCACTTTAAGCCTTTTAACCTGGCTTGCTTCCATATCTGTTCGGTATTAAAACCTCCCTTCGCAATCTCTTCGAAGCTCCAGCGTAAAATTGAAGCATCAGGCTCTTTTGGTGCAATATATTTTTTGCCATTTTCCTCTGTTTTGTTTACATATCCAACAGGTGCCAATCCCATATAACGTCCCTCCTTCTTAGCACGTCGCATCCCATAGAAAACGTTCAATGCCCTACGGTCATTCTCCACTTCTGGTGCTGCCAGATAAAACGCCAGCATCATTTTGTTTTCCGGAATAGAAAGATCCAAAGGTTGTTCTATTGCTTGGGGTTCTGCACCAAGTTTTCTCAATATATTTATCATTTGATAAGCATCTCCGGCATTTCGACTGAAACGATCCCATTTTGTGAACAGGATTAGGTTAACGTTATTCTTGCGCTTTTTTAAGCTTTGGAGTAACTCCTTCCATCGTGGACGATTAAAAGATTTGGCAGAATGGTCTTCATAGATCACATTGCGAATTCGAACCTGATGGGAAACACAATACTTCCGCAATACCTCTTCTTGATTTCGTTGAGAATATCCCTTGTCTGCTTGCTCATCCGTGCTAACACGTATGTATAAATCTGCTATATGTCCCATAAAAGTGCCTGTTTTTAGTGAGAGAGCAGCCGACTAATTATTGTATCCTGATGATTTTTCGTGCCTTGACCGCTTCTGATTTTTAACGACACTAATTTACAGATTTTGTTCGAGCAAAGGGAGTTTGGGATCCTAAAATCGAATGAATTTACTTAACGGTATTGTTTTATTGGGATGGTTATAAAACAAAAAAACACTTGTCGATAGAGTGTTAGACTTAAAAAACGAAGTCGATTTTAAGACACTTTATTTGTTATTCAATATTTTTATCATAATCATACACACTTTTTATGATCTTATTTACCTCTGCTCTTTCTATCAACGTTCCATAAAACATTAGTTTTTGGGGATAAATAGTTTGAATAAGTGAACGGATATCCTCGATATTCCCTGTCGAAAAGATTTTGTCGAAGGTCATAAGCCTATTTATATCTTTTTTCAACAATGTTTCGATAGGTGGAATACTGCCACAAACGGCTTCTAATCTTTTATTCAGGTCATCAACGGTTGAACTATATTGATTTTTGATTTCTAGATAATCCAATGGATCTATTTTCTGTGTTGCCAATAGATTTCGAATATGGGATATCCTTTTTTCGTACTCCTTTAATTGTTTTGATATCTGCCTCTTTGAAACTTGTGAACTGTGCGTAAGTTCATAGTAGGTTTCAGCTAATACGTTTCGATAAATAGGGTAAATTTCTTTTCGGGGTATATATCTCCTTAATTCATGTTCGAAAGCTTCGTGTAATTTTTCTACCCTGATCCTGTAAGTGCACCCCTTACGACAATGGTAATAACTATAATATCCATTTCTGCCCTTCGATTTACTTGCCGTCAGGAGATTTCCACATATTGGACAAATAAGGAAGCCCCTTAAAGGAAAATCGTTTCGGGTTTGTATTTTAGAACGGTATATTCTTCCTCTACCATCCAGTATCTCTTGGACCCTGTCAAATAATGCTTCTGAAATGACAGGTTGATGTTGCCCTCGAACAAAATAGCTCTCCTCATCTTTAAACTTCGGAATAAAGATCTTTCCGCAGTATAATGGATTTCGGATGAGTTGCCAGAAAGCATTTTTACTACATTTCAATCCTTTTTTCTTTGCTTCTTTCCAAACCTGCTCTGTATTGAAGGTACCGTTTGATAGTTCTTGGAATACCCAATGGAGGGTTGTAGCATCAGGCTCCTTTAGGGCAATGTACTTATTGCCGCTTCCATCAATTTTATTTTTGTACCCTACCGGTGCCAGCCCCATATAGCGCCCTTCTTTTTTTGCCCTTCTCATCCCATAAAACACATTTAATGCCCGACGATCATTTTCTACCTCTGGAGCAGCCAGATAAAAAGCAAGCATCATCTTATTTTCGGGTATGGATAAATCTAAGGGTTGCTCCATTGCTTGTGGTTCCACACCAAATTCGCGAAGTACGTTTATCATTTGGTACGCATCGCCTGCATTGCGACTAAATCGGTCCCATTTGGTAAATAATACCAAATCAATTTTATTTCTATGCTTTTTGAGATTGGACAGTAGTTTTTTCCATTCAGGTCGGTTGAACGATTTAGCGGAATGGTCTTCATAGATCACATTTCTTATCTCTATACAGTGGTTGCTACAATATTTTCGCAGCATTTCTTCTTGGTTCCGTTGCGAGTAACCTTTATCTGCCTGTTCATCTGTACTTACACGGATATATAGGTCTGCTACCTTCTCCCTTTTAAGACCCATTTCTTTCTAAGTATTTGGTCACGGTTATTCGTGCTATCTTTTTTAAGAACACCCATAATTGGGTTGCTTCCTCTTCGCTCAATATGACACCTTCCATTTGAAGCATTTTGACTATTTTTTCGGGCGTTATCCTGATATTTTGTGATACCTTTTCCATAGCATATTCCATCTAAGTATTCCTTGACCTGAAAGTTATTCAAAGTGGATTGGAGCGGTAGGTTGTTTGTAGTTCTTGGCCTTGAAAGGAATTGTTTGGCTGAATAGTAGGAATAGAATGTGAGATTAATATAAGTTAACTTCAATTACTGGAAGATTTTTTATCTGTGACTTTCACGTCAGTTCAATTGGATAATATTTAGATAATGCTACTTTTATGCCCCTACTTTTTGTAGCCAAAGCACATTTACTTCCCCTCCGCATTTCCAGTGCTGTAAAAGAGCTTTTTGCCTACTTCTGAAACAGGAATTTGAAAAACACCCCTCCGCTCATTTCACTTTCCGGCATTTTTAAAATCCCTGTTAGATGTGGCTTTCAGAGCCACACAACTAAAAAAACATTTATCAATTCAGGGAAATAGAAGTGTTATTTCAATTCACAGCAGAGCATTTTCTAATACAATTTTCTCGGCTTCCACATTTTTTTTATTCAAAGAAGCCTGTATGCTTTTTTGTCCCATTTCAAGAGCAAAGGTATTTCCGTGTTCTTAACGCCGCCAAAAGGTCACGCAAGTTTGAAAAAAAATCTCCACCCCTTGGGTAGTATTTGTTTTTCAAAACCTTGTGTCGGCTAAACACGAACCTTTTATGCTCGTGAAACGAAACATAGCATACTCCGGCTCTTTGGACGAATAAAAAAAATGTCAGTTATGAAAATTATAAGCATTGAAAATGGTAATGAAACGAAACAGCACCTCCTCTCATTACCGAATAAATCAAAAAAAATTAAATCAAAATCAATCACTAAAAATCAGCAAATATGAACATCACAGGAAGACTGACAAGAAATGCGGAAGTACGCATCTTGTCGAACGAAAAACAAGTAGTAAACTTTTCCGTAGCGGTAAACGACAGCTACCGTAATAAGCAGGGCGAACGAGTAGAGCAAACGACCTACTTCGATTGTGCCTATTGGATAACCCCGAACGTGGCAATACTACTGACCAAAGGCACTTTGGTAGAACTCATAGGACGTGTAAGCACAAGAGCGTGGGTAAACAAAGAGGGAGAGCCGAGAGCAGGGCTAAACTTCCATACCTCACAAATCAAACTGCACGGAGGTAGCAGGAGAGCCGAAACCGTACAGGCTATTGAACAATCAGAAAACAGCGGATTTACAGCACAGGGAATAGAGGACGACCTCCCATTTTAATAACGAGTATTCAATCATTTTTTAACATCAAAATTTTATCAAAATGGCACATAACATTTATTTCAACGAGAGAACAGGAAAGCACAGTTTCTTTTCAGTACAGCAAAAAGCGTGGCACGGTTTAGGTCAAATCGTGGAGCAATACCCGACAAGTGCGGAAGCTATCAAACACGCAGGGTTAGATTATGAGGTTATCAAATCCCCACTATTTACACAGGGAAGAACAATGAGCATAGGCGACAGCGGAGAGCTGATTGAAGCCAACGACATTTTAGTCCCTAACAATTTCGCCACAGTCCGAGCAGACAACAACACACCATTGGGCGTAGTCGGTAAGGATTACCACATTGTACAAAACCGTGAAGCCTTTAATTTCTTTGATGCTATCGTAGGTGGTGGCGAGGGTATTCTGTACGAAACCGCAGGAGCGTTGGGCAACGGAGAACGCATTTTTATCACAGCCAAACTGCCCGACTATATCCGTGTAGGCAATGGCGATGATGTTACGGAAAAGTACATCTTCCTAACCACTTCGCACGATGGTAGCGGAAGTATTACCGCAGCGTTTACGCCTATCCGTATCGTTTGCCAAAACACTCTTAACGCTTCATTGCGTAGTATGACCAATGTAGTTCGTATCAAACATACTTCGGGAGCGAAACAGCGTATCGAGAATGCTCACAAGATTATGGGGTTAGCCAACACATTGAGCAACCAATTAGAGGGCATTTTCAACCAATGGACAAAGGTTAAGGTAACAGACCGAGAAGTCAGAAAGCTAATCCAAATGGCACTTTGCCCGAACAAGGAAACGCTTGAGCTAATCAAAAAAGGTGCGGAAGATGAAGTTTCTACCGTGTTCAAAAACACCGTTGATGATGCTTTTGGCTATGCAATGATGAGCGATACACAGTTAATGGACACCACAAAAGGTACATTGTTCGGGGCGTACAATGCTGTTACAGGCTACTTTCAGAATGTACGTAAATACAGGAATGACGAAGCCAAGTTACAGAGTATTGTATTGGGTGGTACTGCACAAATGAAATCACAAAAAGCATTTGACTTGTGTACTGCCTTTGCAACAGAGGGTGCGGAAATCCTAAACTTTAATTAAATAACCACAGGCTACCGCCTTAATCGGTGGTAGTCTACTATAAAACTTTAGAACGATGAACACAATTTTTTTTAGTCAGATAGCACAGTTGGATTTTACAGGCAATTTACAACTGACCATAACAAAAGGAGCAGAAAGTAACCTAATTGTATCGGTATTGCTTCTCAATGAAGAATGCGGAGATAGTGCCAAAAATCTTATTTCCCCATTGACCTTTAACGCCACCGCACAGGAGTTTGACGAGGGATTTATTCAGCAGATAACCGCACCTGTACAAAAGGTATCGGGGTTAATGGTGGATATGGAGAAATTCCAAAAGCAATTGGACGAAGCCAAAGCACAATCGGCAATTGAGAAAGCCAAAGCCGAGAAAGAGAAAAAGGAACAGGACGTCAAAGACAAGAAGTTTAAACAGGCTATTGATAAGGTGGACGAATTGGAAAAAGAGGGCAAGTTCCGTGAAGCGTGGATAAAAGTACCCGACATAGCGGAGTACCCCGAAAAAGCGGACGAACTACGCAAACGCAAAACGTCATTGTCCGACAAGTTCGCAACACCGAGCCTATTCGGAGCAACGGAAGAAACCGCACCCGAACCGCCACAGGTGGCTGAAGCTACTGCCGATTGCCCGACAGACTTAACGGACGAAGATGAAAACGAATATTAACGATTAAAAACGAGCATTATGTTATTAGCAACGCAATTAGAGAGAGTTTTCATACTCAAAGATAAAGGACAGGACATCAGATTGACCGACCCAGAGCCACGTTGGAGCGTGGAAGCCGTAATGAATTATTACGCCAATATGTACCCCATTTTGACGACTGCAAAAGCATCTGCACCGCAAATCAAAGATGATGCGGTAGAATACAGATTTGAGAGCGTAATGGGTACGAAAGGTTAAACCAAAAATTGTAAAACGATGAATTATGCAGAAACATATCATATCGGGAACAATCCGCATACCCGAACAGAACAGGCAAAAGCGGTTGCACCAACAGTTGGGCGAGTTCGCAAATTGGTTACAAAGACCAAAGGACACAAGCCAAGTGCAGAAAGACAAGCAGAAATCCGTACCAATAGCAATGCTACCAATGGTATTCTAAAGTGTATGTTTCTGCCTAAACTGACAACGGCACATTCCGTACAGGCTTGTCAGAAAACGGAAAGGGATTTTTATAAGTCCCTTTCCAAACTTGCCGAGCATTACAGCGTTGAGCCGATGACGACACAGGCATATAATTTCCCTTACAATATTGTATTGGATATGTGGGATATAGATACCAAACTAAAACGAACCCACAGGAATTGGGATGGTTTGCATTTGTTACAGGATAGTAAGAAAACCTTTTTGAAAAGTGAGGAACGGTACGATACAGGCACAACCTTGTATTACATTCCTATTGTGCCACTCTTTAAAATGCTCAAAGACCCGAAACGGAAAAAGACCGCACAGTTACTTATTTCAGTTTGCAGTTATCTCTACCATATTGCAGACATTCCCTACTACCGACAGGAAGACAGCTATTTGTATTGGATTTATGAAATGCACAAAGATTGGATTGAAGATGATTACGAAACGGAAGAAAGCGAAATGCAAAAAAGTGAGTTGAGGAAAGCGGAGCAAATTGGCGACAAAATAGAGCAAAAACTGTTTAACCGTATCAATTTAAAGGTATTTGAACAGCGATTAAACACCTTTAAAAGTAATAACACATTCGACCACGAATGTTGGAAAATTTCTTGTAATGCCTTTGCCCTTTACACGGAATACCCGAATGCAAGTGTATTCGGAAATGCACCATTTCCCGAGCAAAACCCTTACGAAGATGATTACGAAAACCAAACCATTGGAATAGAAAAATACATTTCCTTTTGTGCTGAAACCAAAGGTTGGTTGTACAACAGTGTTACGGACTGTATTAACAATGAATTTAACGAGTATGGAAAAATGGACGAACCGACCATTTGCAAAATATTTGACGAAAATGAATTAAATCAAAGCAGTCTTGATTTTGAAAATCGCTTGTTTGATGTATTGAACGATTTAAGCGGACTTTTATATGATTACGAACGGCAAGAAAACAAATAATATGAACGATATAACCGACAAATTTGGAACATTGTATTATCCTAAATCCGCTTTGGTTTTCTACGAAACCATAGGAACGGAAACCGATATGTATGTAGAGCATTTTGATATGGACAGCAACGGAACACCTGTAAATGCCCACCCATTGACCGTAAAGGAAGCCGAAATATTGGCAAAGGCATTGCAGACCGATGAAGAAAGAAGCAAGGCGTTTTTAAAGCCAAAAGGAATTTTACCGACCAACATTCTGCATATCAATCCGAGCGAAAAAGGTGCTGTACTTTGGTACACCAAAGCACAGCAAAGGCAGTTGTATTTTGTCAATAGTCTGGGCATACCCAACGGAATGGCACAAGTACCGCCAATGCTTTGGATAGCGGACAAAGGCAGTCTTTCAGTTTTTGCCCTCGCCACCAACCGCAGACCCACCGAGAAAACGCCTTTGCATTATGCACCCTTTTTTAACATCTATGAAAAGGGCAACGTATGTATGGGAACGGTAAGCGTTGATATTAAAAATTCGGCTTCAGTAGAGGAATTTATACAGGCTTGGGAAGATTATTTTTTCAACAGCTATTTCAGTCATTCATTGAGTGCAAACCTCACCAAAACAAACATTGTAAGCCTGTGGAAAGACCTTATCGGTACAGATAAACCTTTTCCGAAAGAAGTATTAAAAAAGAACAACAAAACCCTTAAAAATCTATTGTGATGAATACAGAGAAAGAAAAAGTACATTTTACGGATAACTACCTGCTCAGTCCGACCAACCCGATAACCGTCAATGTGGTTGGTGCAGGTGGAACAGGCAGTAAAGTTTTGACCGCCTTAATGGAAATGAACCACAGCTTAATCGCATTGGGACACGCAGGATTGCAGGTGCGTTTGTGGGATGATGATATTATCACGAGTGCCAATTTGGGCAGACAGCGTTTTTTTGAATGTGAAACAGGATTGTACAAATCCGTAGCATTGATAAACCGTATCAATCGCTGTATCGGTACGAATTGGAAAGCCGAGAGCCGAAAATTTGAAAAGGACAGTTTGGGCAGAATACCCGAAGAAGCAAGGGCAATCATTACCATTACCTGTGTGGATAACGTACAGGCAAGGTTTGGCGTTGCGGAAATACTGAAAGAAGTCAGCTACCGCAGACACTACCACAACCAGCCTAAATATTGGTTGGACTTTGGCAACAGCCAACACACAGGACAGGTTATACTATCTACTATCGGAGAGATAAAGCAACCCAATTCAGAGAAATACCAAGCGGTTGGAAACCTGCCGTTTGTTACCGAAGAGTTTGGCGAATTGTTGAAGCAATCCGAAGCGGAGGAAAACACGCCAAGCTGTTCACTTGCCCAGGCGTTGCAACAGCAGGGTTTGTTTATCAATTCATCATTGACCCAAATGGGTTGCTCCCTGTTATGGGACTTGTTCCGCAACGGTATGACACCATACAGGGGATTTTTTCACAATCTGAAAGACTTCGCTACCCACCCGATTAAGGTCGCTTAAACGCCAGAATTGGCGAGCAAAAATGCAATTCCTCGCTACGGTCGGAAACGCATTTTTGCGGTTTAAAATAGGTGCAACCCCTTTGTCAAAATGCACCGCTCTACAATTCCCTTTCCCTACATTTTACCAAACAGGTTGCGAGTTTTTTTGCGTGGGATATTCATTATCCCATTTTTTAATTTGGTAATGACTTCTTTTCTTTTCACACAGCGACCAAAGAAAAGATTCTGTGTTGTAAAACAATTTTTTTTAGTTTTTTTGGTGTTAAATTGTGTACAATAACTATAAATTGTACTTTTGCACCACTCAATGAAAAGAACAGTACAAATATCATCCCAAGTTACTCCGCCTTGATCTTAGGCTAACTGTTATATTTCCCAATTTTAATTTATTGGCTTTTTTATCGTACCCAAAGGTTTTTTCTTTTGGTGCATCTCTTTTTTATTTACATTTTTAATATTTAAACATACTTTTTTATGCAGAAAGTTATTAATCTGTTTGATTTCAAACAGAAAATTAATTACAAAAACGAAATTCTTGCGGGTCTTGCGGTGGCTATGACCATGATACCTGAGTCTTTATCCTTTGCTATTCTGGCAGGGCTTTCGCCTTTGACAGGGCTTTATGCAGCTTTTTTAATGGGTATTGTTACTGCAATTTTGGGAGGCAGACCCGGAATGGTTTCTGGGGGAGCCGGAGCAACGGTAGTAGTACTTATCGCATTGGCAGCATCACACGGTGTGGAATATCTTTTTGCTGCGGTTATATTAGCAGGTGTACTGCAATTTTCAGTAGGAATTTTTAAACTGGGTAAATTTGTCCGCCTGATCCCACAACCAGTAATGTATGGTTTTTTAAACGGCCTTGCAGTAATCATTTTCATGGCACAGGTAGCTCAATTTAAAGTTGTAGAAAACGGGATAGAAGGTTGGATGCAGGGGCCGGCGCTTTATCTAATGGCTGGATTGACATTATTAACTATAGCCATCGTATTTATATTGCCAAAATTTACAAAAGCGGTTCCTGCATCTTTAGTAGCAATAATAGTTGTCTTTGGTATTGTATATTTTTTCGGCATCGATACTAAAAAAGTTATTGATATCGCCTCTGTAGGAGGCTCTTTACCTTCATTTCACATCCCTGCTATTCCTTTTACTCTGGAAACATTGAAAATTATTTTCCCTTATGCCTTGGTAATGGCAGGGGTTGGATTGATTGAAAGTCTGTTAACGCTTAATATGGTTGATGAAATAACCGGCACAAAAGGACAATCTAACCGTGAGGCTGCCGCACAAGGTATAGCCAATATCACCAACGGTTTCTTCGGAGGAATGGGTGGATGTGCAATGGTTGCCCAGACTTTAGTGAATGTAGGAGCTGGAGGAAGAGCCAGACTTTCTTCAATAGTTGCAGCCATAGCAATCTTATTGATCATTCTTGTTGCTGGTCCTGTAATCGAGCAAATTCCAATGGCGGCATTAGTCGGGGTGATGATGATGGTAGCTATAGGTACATTTGAGTGGGTCAGCTTTCGAATTATTAATAAAATGCCTCGACACGATATTTTTATTGGCATGTTGGTAGCAGTTATAACCATAGTATTGCACAACTTAGCTTTAGCGGTTTTGATTGGTGTAGTCATTTCGGCTCTAGTATTTGCCTGGGAGAGTGCTAAAAGAATACGTGCAAGAAAATATGTAGATGAAGATGGTGTAAAGCATTACGAAATTTTTGGGCCGCTCTTCTTTGGTTCTACTGCCGCATTTATTGAAAAATTTGACGTACTAAATGACCCGAATGAAGTTGTAATTGATTTTAAGGAAAGTAAAGTAGTTGATATGTCTGCTATTGAAGCTTTAAATAAAATTACGGAGAAGTATCACAAGGAAGGTAAAAAACTACATTTACGTCATTTAAGCCAAGATTGCAGGCAATTACTTAAAAATGCAGAAACAGTTATTGATGTGAATATTATTGAAGATCCTACCTACAAAGTAATGACTAATAAATAGCATCGGAATACCCAAGTTTAATATTACAACTACAGCAATAATTTTAAAAAAAATTATTGCTGTTTAAATTTATTATCGTAATATTGCGATATATTTATTTTTATAAAACTGATGGGTGTCACAAAAACCGAAATTTTTACAGAACAGCAGAACCATTTAGCTAGTATTTTAAAGGCACTGGCTCATCCTGCTCGTATAGCTATACTGCAACATATCATTAAACAAAATGCCTGCATCTGTAATGATCTTGTAGAAGAATTGGGATTGGCACAAGCGACAATTTCACAACACTTGAAAGAGCTGAAAAATATTGGTATCATTAAAGGAAATATAGAAGGAACTAGTGTATGTTACTGTATTAATGAAACAGTCTGGAATGAGATTAAGAAGGAACTCAATAGCTTTTTTGTCGAGAATGTAAATAGTAAAGAATGCTGTTAAGCTTTTTTTTAACACCAAATCATCGTAACATTGCAATATAACATTTATTGAGTTAATATCAGAAATATGAAGCTATCAAAAATTAAAGAAATCCTGCCAACATTAGTAAATGTTGGATTTCAATTAGAAAACGGAACCTTAGTTCCAGAACATTTCCACGTTACCGAAGTGGGACAAATTACTAAAAACTTTATAGACTGTGGTGGCGTAATCCGTTCGGAAAAAGTTGTAAACTTCCAATTATGGAATGCAGACGATTTCGAGCACAAATTAAAGCCAGCTAAGCTATTAAACATCATCAAGCTATCCGAAGAAAAATTGGGCATAGAAGATGCGGAAATTGAAGTGGAATACCAAAGCGAAACGATTGGTAAGTATGATTTGGATTTCAACGGAGATACATTTGTACTGAAAAATAAAACAACAGCTTGTTTGGCTCAAGATGCCTGCGGTATTCCTTCCGAAAAAGTAAAGAAAAATTTGGCAGAACTGCCTGTAAATAATGCTAATGCTTGTACTCCAGGTGGCGGATGTTGTTAAAATTGAATTTTTATGTTTTCAAAAATCATTCATACAGATAATTCAAAGACAACAATCATAATCCGACTGATTGTTGGAGGTGTTTTTTTATCGGAGGGCATTCAAAAATTGCTGTTTCCTGCCATTCGTGGAGCGGGACGGTTTGAAAAAATTGGCTTGCCATCGCCTGAATTTTTTGGAAGTTTTGTAGGCATATTTGAAATCCTTTGCGGAGCGTTTATTTTGCTGGGGTTGCTTACAAGGTTAGCAAGTATTCCGCTCATCATCATTATGCTGGTTGCCATTGCCACGACCAAAACATCTATTTTGGCTAGCGAGGGTATTTGGGAATTGCTGCACGGCAGCCGTACGGATTGGGCGATGCTTTTGGGAAGTATGTTTTTGTTAATCAAAGGCGGAGGTAATTGGTCTATTGATAAAATCGTAATGAGAAATGGAGCGTGATATTCAAATAAAGGAAATTGCCAAACTCTTTCTAAAGCTCGGTTTTATTGGTTTTGGAGGTCCCGCGGCTCATATTGCTATGATGCAGCAGGAGGTAGTAGTGAAAAGAAAATGGATGAGCGAACAGCATTTTTTGGATTTGTTGGGAGCTACTAATCTCATTCCTGGCCCCAACAGTACAGAAATGGCGATACACATCGGCTATGACAAAGGCGGTTGGAAAGGATTAATCTTTGCAGGGTTATGCTTTATTTTACCTGCGGTTTTCATTACCGGGATATTTGCATGGTTGTATCAGCAATACGGACAATTGCCCGAAGTACAGCCCTTTATTTACGGTATCAAACCTGCAATCATCGCTATTATCATAGGAGCTGTTTTTCCATTAGCAAAGAAATCAGTAAAGTCCACATTCTTGGCGGTTGTAGGTATTCTTGTTTTGGTACTGTCATTATTCGGCATTAGTGAAATCTATTTGATGTTTGGAGCGGGATTGCTGGCAATGGCCTTGTATTACCTTCAGGATACAAAAAATACGCTCCAAAGTTTTATCCCGCTCGCATTCTTACAAATCGCACAAAGCCCCTTACTGTCTGAAACAAATACCAAATTATTTTGGATATTCCTGAAAATTGGTGCTATCCTCTACGGAAGCGGTTATGTTCTTTTCGCCTTTTTAGATACGGAATTAGTTGCAACGGGCTTACTCACCCGGCAGCAATTAATGGATGCTATTGCTGTTGGACAGTTTACCCCAGGTCCTGTTTTTTCTTCAGTTACGTTTATTGGCTATCAAATCAACGGACTATCCGGAGCAGTTATTTCTACGATTGCTATTTTTCTGCCGTCGTTTATTTTAGTAGCATTGCTAAATCCCTTGATGAAAAAAATGCGCCAATCTAAAGGACTGTCCATTTTTCTCGATGCGGTCAATGTGGCATCTGTTGCAATCATAGCCGCTATTTGTCTTACAATGGGCAAAGAAACTATTACTGATTGGCGGACGATATTAATTGCAATGATAAGTGCGATCGTAGTTTTCAAATTCAAAAAAATAAATAGTGCCTTTGTGGTTATTGGAGGAGCATTATTAGGGTATTTATTTAATCTTATCTAAAGTTATCTTAAACAAAATATTTAAACAATAAAAATTAGACAAAATGAAAATAGCATTATTCAGTGATATTCACGCCAATTTACCTGCATTAGAAGCATTTTTTGAAGATGTTGAAAAAAGAAAACCAGACAGTATTTATTGTTTGGGCGATTTGGTGGGCTATAATATTTGGCCAAACGAAGTGGTAAACGAAATCCGTAAAAGGAGAATACCAACCATTGCCGGAAATTACGATTTTGGCATTGGCAGAATGAGCAACGAATGCGGTTGTGCCTACAAAACAGACAGTGAAAAAGATAACGGAAATATTTCTATTTCATTCACAAATTCTTTGATGAAAGATGAAGAAAGAGCGTATTTGCGTACACTTCCAGCCCATATCAAAGTAGAATTTCAACTGAATGAAGATAAATTGAATTTGCTTTTGGTACACGGAAGTCCGAGAAAAATAAACGAATATCTTTTTGAAGACCGTGAGGAAAAAAGTATGCTTCGCATTATGGAGCAAGCCGATGCAGACATTATGTGCTTCGGACACACACACAAACCTTATCACAGAGTTTTAAATTCGGGTATTGACGGTCAAAATCATTTCAGACACGCCATTAATATCGGTTCGGTTGGTAAACCGAAGGACAGCGATGTAAGAGGCGGTTATGTAATGTTTACGATTAATGAAAACAGTTCTGTGTTGGACAAAGATAGTATCAGTGTAGAATTTATACGCTTTGATTATGATATTGAAAGGGCTGCAAAAGCAGTTGAAGAAAGCATTTTACCAAACGAATACGCAGAAAATTTAAGAAGAGGTTACTAATCTAAAATTTATAAAAATGGAATTTCCAACCGAAAGAAAGTATTCAAAAGAACATACCTGGATAAGCATACAGGACAACACAGGTACAATAGGCATTACAGAATTTGCGCAAAGTGAATTGGGCGAAATCGTATATGCGGATTTACCAAACGTTGGATATAGTTTTCAGCAGGACGAAGTATTCGGCTCTGTTGAAGCAGTTAAAACGGTCAGTGATTTATTTATGCCTGTATCGGGTAAAATCACTGAAACGAACGAACTACTTTTGAAAGCACCAACACTCATAAACGACCATCCTTATAAAGACGGTTGGTTGATTAAAATTGAAATAAAAGACATTACAGAATTAGAAGACTTATTGACATCAAACCAATATAAAGAACTTACAAATTAGCAATGCAACCAAAATTAAAATTCTTAGACAGATACCTTACTTTATGGATATTCCTTGCAATGGCAATTGGCGTGGGTTTGGGTCATTTCTTTCCCAATATTTCTAATGTTACCAACAGCTTATCTGTTGGCACTACCAATATTCCATTGGCAATAGGATTGATATTAATGATGTACCCCCCCTTGGCAAAGGTTGATTATTCCTTATTGCCCAAAGCATTTAGAGATAAAAAAGTAATTGGCATATCCTTATTGCTCAATTGGGTAATCGGCACGCTATTGATGTTTGGATTAGCGGTTTTGTTTTTACGTAACGAACCCGATTATATGACAGGCTTAATTCTTATCGGTTTGGCAAGATGTATTGCCATGGTCATCGTCTGGAGTGACTTAGCTAAAGCAAACAGAGAATATACAGCTATGTTAGTTGCATTAAACAGCATCTTCCAGATATTTACTTACAGCTTTTTAGTTTGGTTATTCATCAACGTATTACCTGCAAAATTAGGATTAGCCAATTTCAATGTAAGCGTATCCATGAAAGATGTTACCGAAAGCGTATTGATATATTTAGGTATTCCATTCCTAGCAGGTTTTTTAAGCCGTTACTTCCTTATAAAATCAAAAGGTATAGAATGGTATAACCGAAAATTCGTCCCCGCAATATCGCCAATTACCTTGTACGCTTTACTGTTTACGATAGTATTAATGTTCAGCTTGAAAGGCGATAAAATATTGGAATTACCAATGGATGTAGTAAAAGTAGCCATACCGCTAATCATCTATTTTGTGTTGATGTTTTTCGTGAGCTTCTTTATCAATAAATCTCTTAAAGTTCCTTACGACAAAAACGCATCCATCGCATTTACAGCCACAGGAAACAATTTTGAATTAGCAATAGCCGTAGCAATATCGATTTTCGGCATTCATTCGCCACAGGCATTTGTGGGTGTTATCGGCCCACTGGTAGAAGTTCCGGTACTGATATTATTGGTAAAGGCAAGTTTATGGCTAAAGGAGAAATATTATAGTAAAAAAGACTGAATTTAAATTTCAGTCTTCTTACTCTTTCTTCTACTTGATAAATTCAAAATCACATATCCTATTATACCCGCAATGAGTGATGTTATTAAAACAGATAGCTTGGCCTCTTCAATGAAAACCTGATTGTCAAATGAAAGCATAGATATAAATATGGACATTGTAAAACCTATTCCAGCTAATAATCCTAAGCCAATAATGTGAATAAAGTTACTGTTTGCAGGAAGTTGACCTATCCCTAATTTAGAGCATATCAAAGAGGTTACAACAATGCCAATGGGCTTACCAAAAATCAATCCCAGTGAAATACCTAAACCTAAAGGGGAAGTCAGTCCTTCTATCATTTCCTGATGAATTGTAATATTTGTATTGGCGAATGCAAAAATGGGAATAATTAGAAAGTTAACAGGTTTTACAAGTGCATGTTCTAGTTTCTCTAACGGAGATTCAACTTCTGTATCATTGGTTGGCAAGGTCATCGCTACCAGTACACCTGCTATAGTGGCATGAATGCCAGAATGATGCACAAAATACCATATAAACACTCCTGGTATTAGATATAGATAGGGATTCTTAATATTGAATCGGTTCATCAAAATCAGTACTAGTATTCCAATTCCGGCATAGCCTAGATAGCCTAACTCAATTCCGGATGAATAGAAAATGGCAATTACTAAAATAGCTATGAGGTCATCCACTATCGCCAAAGCCGCTAAAAATATTTTTAAACTGGTTGGTACTCTTTTGTCTAACAGCGAAATTACGGCCAATGCAAAAGCAATATCGGTAGCCATGGGAATACCCCAGCCGGAAGCTGTCGGGGTTCCTGAATTAAAATATAAATAAATCAATGCGGGGACAACTGCTCCACCGATAGCAGCAAGGATAGGCAAGATTGCTTTTTTAGGAGAAGAGAGTTCTCCTTCAACAATTTCTCTCTTAATTTCCAGACCTACCAACAGAAAAAAGATTGCCATCAATCCGTCGTTGATCCACATACTTACGGAATAATTGAGGTGTATGGCTTCATTTTCATACCCCAGCTTTGTGTCCAATAAATTTTGTAGCGGAACGGCCATTGATGTATTTGCCACTATCATTGAAATCACTACGCATAAAAAAAGGAGGAAACCTCCAAAATTACTTGATTGAACAAAGTCTTTGAAAATATTTAAATTGATCTTATCCTTCATGTTTTAAATGTAAAAGTTAAATATCGCAATTTACCAATATTAACTTACTCTGCCTAATAGATGGGTTCTAAATCTATGAAATAAGCTTAATTTGGGTAATAAATCCGTGTCACTTTGTAGTGAAGATCTATTAAAATTATGCATGTAAAATCCTGACATAATAGCTAGTAAGCTAATACACTTTAAAATTGTAAGGAACTGTGTTGGGGCTATTTCCTTAATTATGGTAATGTTATAACTTCTGATGAGATTATTTTGCGTTCATATTCTGAATCATAATAGGCATTACTTTTCCATAATATGTATGTCAATTCCAATAATTTCCTTTGGATGGCAACTATAGCCTTCATTTTAATCCCATGCCTTGAAACTATTCTTAAGAAAATATCTCTGAATCTTTCATCAGTCCTGATTGCAGCCAGTGCCGGAAAGTGCATTACTTTCCTTAAATTCCGATTACCCCGCTTGGATATTCGGGGTTTGGATTTCACTGAGGTTCCAGATGTTTTTTCTCTTACATCTAATCCTGCATAACTGACCAATTGTCTTTTATTCTTTATTAACTCGAATCCGTTAGTTTCGGCTATAATGGTTACAGCGGTTAAGTTTCCAATTCCAGGAATAGAAGATACCATATTCATCTTTTCTAGTAGAACTTCGTCTCCTTTGATAAGTATAGCAATTTCTTCTCTTATCTCTTTTTCCTGCGAATCAATAAGAGCTATTCTTTTTTTTGTTCGTTTCACTGAGCTTTCACTTGATGTTTCAGAAGTACGTTCTGCATGCAGTTGATTTTTTAACATTGTACGCTCATGTACCAACTGCTCTCGTTCCCGACAAAGCTGTCTCAAATCATTGAATATTTTTAAAGGAGGTTGCCAAACTTCCAATTGCCTTTCCAAACCGAATCTCGAAATGGCTTGTGAAGCGCTCTTGTCAGTTATGGTTTTTATGTCAAGTGTTCTCGCATAATTACTAATCTTGTTTGGCAGAACGATACTGACTTGTTTTTTAATACTGCATAGGTAATAGGCTAAGGATTCATGATAAACGCCTGTTGCTTCCATTACGTACCGTACTTCTGTTGTAATTGATGTCTGCTTATTTACCCATGACACAAGGCTTGAAAAACCCTTTCGAGTATTGGGAAATACTTTGTATGCATAAACTTCTATGCTGATTTGTTCATCCATTCGACCAAGCGATACAACTAATTCATTTTGTGCTACATCAATTCCTACTGTCTGCTTTAATAATACCTTCATCTTATCTGGTTTAGGTAAGTGATAACCTTTCTTCATCTTTTCTCCTGACTGGATATACTGGCTATAAGACTCATCATAATGAGCAAATTCCTTACATTCTGTTCAGATTCTAAAAGGTTAAAGAAGAGGAGGCAGTTTCTTTTCTTGAATATACCATATAGGCTATTTAAAGCAAAATCTGCTCTCGCCCTTCTTCACTTAGATTATATTATACAAACATAGGAGAAGCAAAAGAACGTCTTTTGATTAGAATAGGTATTTTATACTGATTAGATTGGACGGTTATTTATTTCCGAAATATTCCTGTGCAATATCCGCTACACCTGCGCTAAAATATCTTCGGTCATTGGTAACAGCTTCAATGGCTTTTTTAAAATCGTCCGTATCGCTTCCGATGAGTAAATAACCAGTAAAACCAATATCCAAAAGAGGTTTTACTGCTTTTTCGGTATCCCTGTCGCTATGGGCAATCAAGTTGATATTTGGATATTTCGTCCACAGTTTCTGAAGTTCTGCCAAAATATCCCTGTCATAAAAATCGAGATCTACGACACAGACTTTTGGCAATTTTTCTAATGTTGATAATTTGGATAATCCGTCCTCAATATTCTCCGAACGGAACACCACCTCAATTCCTGAAGCAATAAGGTCATTGCAGATAGCATCTACAATCGGGTTTTTATCGTTAATAAAAGCGAGGGTTTGTTGGGGCTTGTTTGTCGTTTCCATAATGCCATTTTTTTTTAATTTTTTGTGAACCCTACGCAAAAAAGAAAGCGTAGGCAATCACACTTACCGGCATTAAGGCACTGGTACGCCATCCCCCAAATAAGCGGACGCCCACGCCTATGACGTGAGCGTTCTTACTTATCTGTTCCGGGGATTTAAAAATTACCAGTTTCTAATGCGGAACCTAAAGTAAAAACACTTTAAGTATTTTTATATTTTCTAAAAGCAAAGATACTAAAGTCATTTCTATATGAATGTATAATCAGAAATAAAAAGGTTACAATCAGTCGATTTTGTTGGAGGTGTAATTTTGCTCCAATATGCTCAATATGTCCGTTTCCTTATAAATAATCTTACAACCAATCTGAATATACGGCAGAATATTATCATCACGGTATTGCTGTAAAGTACGCTTGCTGATATGTAACAGCTTGCATACGTCGTCCCCCGACAGGTATATTTCTCCGTTCATTACAGGACGGTAGTTTTTCAGTATTTGTTCGATACGGCTTCGCAACCGTGTTATCATCTCTTTTTGTGCGATGATTTCTTTAGCTTCATTCGTCAGTAGATCCATTGTCATTGATGCTGTACGGTTGTCCGGCTTCAAGTAAAGCCTGTACGTCCGAGTGTTTATAATAATTCTTACGGTTCAGTTTGGAATAAGGTAATAAGCCCTTATCCTTATAGGTCTGTAAAGTCCGCTTGGTAATGTTCATCATCAAACAAACCTCCTGATTATCGAGCCACTTTTCCCCTTTGAAAATCGGGTCATATTTCCGAGTAGCATTTTCGGTCAGTTCCAAAAGCTCTTTTATATCATTCTTCATTCCGTCCAATGCGGACTTTTGTATTGCGATAACTTCCATAGTTTGCTCATTTTTGCTGTGGAAGTCGAACATATTAAGGCTTGTTACAGAGGTGTGGATTGTTGCACCCTTTGGCTTTGAAAGGCAGTGTTTGGCGTTTTATGTTTGCCACAGACGAAAAATCGGATAAACTTTTAGGGCTATCCGATTTTTTCAATACCGTTATTACAATTATTATATTCATAGATTTGCTGTACTTAGACTTTACTTTTTTCCGTACTTTCTGAAAGCGGCAATGAATTGGTAGATTAAAAATCCAACAAGGATTTTATTAAAATAGTCAATAATCAGAGAAAAACCATTGAGTTCAGTTTTGCTAACCAAGAAGTCTGACCTATGTGTTATGTCCAAAAATGAGAAATAATAACCAATTAAATTCCAATCAACATCATTGCAATTAAAAATTCTCCCCAAGCTCCATAAATACAGAATGTAAAAGAGAACTGAAATCGCTATTGTCGCAATAAATGGTTCTTTTATTGATAATCCGTGATTGTTTGATAAGCTGTTAACTTTTAAGATTATCCTATCCCAGTATGGCAAATTCTCAACGTTTTTAAGGGCTTCGTTAGATATAGCTTGAAATTTTTGAGCTTCGTAGAAGTTTCCTGACACCTCAAGTTGTTTTTTTAATTGAACAAAAATTTCATAGCGTGTCTTGAAATAATTATTATCCTTTTTATCTGGATAATGAATGTTTTCAATAGTCTGTATTTTTTCAAACCCCTTATATGTGGTTGGAAAATCACAGGCAGTTAATGTAGTTTGTCCAAATTTATTTCTGTATAGAGATATAGTAGAATATTCGTCAAACGATACGTTATCAAACCAAACTTTATCAAGGTTGGATTTATGTATCTCTAATTTGGTTTCTTCTGTTTCTTTTCTGAATGGTTTTATATCATAAAAATTACTTCCTAACTGTGCGGAAAAGTTTCTGATATACCAACTATCTATTTTGCAATTTTCAACTAATACTTCTCCGGTTGAATATCCACTCATAGATAATGCTAATAGTTTGGCATTAATGACTTTTGTTATTTTATGTTCTTTATCCGCAGAATATTGAATATTTAAACTGACCTTGAAATTTTTCTTTTCTGTTTCGTTCAGAAAATAGCCAATTTTGTTTTCAATGTTATTAGAATATGGTCTTTTATAAAGTCCAATCTTATCCGTTGAATTTTCATTGAAATTGAAGACTATTTCTTTGCAGTCATAAATATAAAATGACTGTTTTTCCAAAAGTAAATTTTCAAGTGTAACTTTGACTGATTTAAGTAGCTTCTTCCACCTTACGGGATATACATTTTCCTCAGTAAATGAAACTACAGCTCTCTTTAAGTCAAGCAGAAATAACGAATTTCTCAAAAAGCAATTATTAACTGTGGCGCTTAATAAATTACTATTTTTCAGGCGTCCTTGTAATATGGAACTTCCAAAGAATATTGAAAGATTTGTTGTAACAATGTTTTCTACTGTTATTTCGCCAATATAACAATTTATAAATTGAATGCTTATATCTTTAAAATCAATAGTTTCTGTGTTTTCAATTTCTAACTTTCTAAATCGACAGTTAATAAAGCTAAACGTTATTTTTCCATCTTGAAATAAGACATTTTCAAAGTCTGATGCTCTAATGATAATTTTACAATCAGTCGGATAGTCGTTATTCTCAATTAATGTATAAGGTGTCGGGAAAATTGTATTCATTTCTTTTTCGTCGCTATTTGACTTTGTATCTTTACCAATCACATTAATATTAAAAGTTTGGCTTTTTAATTTTGTTGATACAAAAAGATTAGTATTAGTTTTTTATCTCTATGCCTTGTTTCTCCTTATCCTTTTTCATTTGGCTATAAGTCCAGATACAGACAATGCCGAGAATAATCAAAGCGTAAGCAATCCATTTGCCGACACGCTCTAAAAAACGTACAAATACGGCGGTAGAATACCTCGAAAACATTTCTACACCAGCAGCACTACGCCTGTAAAACTTCCTGCGGTTTATCCAATAGATAAGCCCAATCGCAACAACGATAACAAAAATACCAAACACTAATTGAGCTGTAACCGTATCCATAGCTATATGATTTATAATGAAGTAAATTTAAACAAAAACGCCTTACAATGGATGCTAAAAAGTAAAAAACCGACCTGTTTCAAGTCGGTTTTGCTTTTATGTTTCGGTATCGCTTAATCACTACTGTTAAACTGAAAACTTATTTGTTTCTCATTTCCGAAGCTGTCCGAAATCCAAACCTCAAAGGATTGTGATACGGCAGACGAGGAAGTATAATACAACCTGAATTGCTGTGTGGGCAAAGGGTACAAATCGTTCGGCAGGTATGGAGGTTCATCGTAATACCTCAATGTTCCCTGTCCGTCAAATTGGAAGTAACGGAGATAGTATTGTGTATTTTGGTAGTTACCGCTACGCTGTATGGTTATCCTGATTTCTACGGTCTGCCCATTGGCAACCTCTTTAGGTACGGGCATTACATTGACCTCAAAAGGAAAATCGTTCTGTATTTCCAGCTCATCATCTTTGCTACAAGATACCAGCGAAATAGAACCTGTCAGGATTGCCAACATTAGATATATTGGCAACATTCCTATTCTAAAATTATTAAATATTGCTATCATTGTTTTCTGTTTTTAAAAGTTAAACCTTAATCCCACGCCTGCGGATGGTCGGAACTGTCGCAAATCCGTACCCCACAAGACCTTTGTACGCCCTTGCAGGACCAATACAAATCGGTCTGACAAGTACGTTTCAAAGGTCAGCCGACCTCCAGCTCCGTAAACGAAATTATCCTCGCTCATTATCTTTGCACCGTCATACAACATCGCTTCGCCACGGTTAATGCTTTCATAACCGACTACGCCTGTTATTCCTGCATTTAGTGTAATGTTCTTACGGGTATCGCCCAATAAGAAGAAACTGTAACCACCCTCTGCGGTGTAGGTTTCCTGCGGTATTTGGAGGGTTTTGTAATCGTGGTATTGGTGCGTGTATTCCAATGCCCAAATCTGATAATTCCCGTTTTTGCCGTTTACGGTCATACCGATATTGATGTAATAATCGTTACCGATTTTATCATCGGACAGGATGCCCGTACTCACTTCCAATCCTTTTTGCTTTGGTAACATTCGTTGTGCCTGTGTAACCGTGATGGCCACAAAGAGTAGCATCACGGTATAGATATACTTTTTCATTGTTTTTGCTTTAAAAGGTTATTAAAATTTCAGGTGCATATCATTGATTACACGGGCTTTGATTAAGTCCGAATTTTCGACCTGAAGTGTTTGATGTCTGCCTCCGTTTTTCTCAAAAATCTCAATCAGCAATACCTTGTCATCGGTAATCGTGAATTTGTCTAACAGGAAAACATTTTGTTCGGTAGATTTTCCGCTTATTCCGTCCTCCAATGGCTTGTAAGTTCGTAACGGTATCATCGGGCGTTCCTGCACTACGGTACGCTTAGCGACCTTTTTATCCACGACTTTGAAATTGATAAAGTCTATATCAAACGGCACATTGCTTTTGTTTCTTAATTCCGTATGGAAATAATATTTGCCGTTGTGAATGTAGATACCTTTCAGAATGAACTGTATTCCGAAGCTCTTAGCCCCGATATGCTTCACGATACGCTTGTCTTTCTTATAAATGGTTTCCAATAACAAGCCTGCCAAAGACGGAGAATTGTTGCCCAATTCCTCAAACAGCACATCATTTCCGTTGGTTTTATCTACTGCCTTTTGCATTGTCAGCAGGTCATAGCTCAACGCATCGGGATACCGACTGTAATACACGTCAAAGGAGTAATAACGTCCGTCATTTGTGATAACGGAAAAGTTTGTTTCAGGTTCAAAATCCCTAACGGCTGCCTTTACACGCAGGACGTTCTCTGCATCTTCCGCTTTTCCGGCAATCAGGTACTCACTGCCCAAATCCACATATCTTATACCACTTGGAAAAATCAAATGCGAAGTTTTGTCGTAGGTAACGTCCATTTTGTATGGCTCAATCTTGCCTAATGCAAGTGGAGCTTTGATTTTCGCACTATCTTGTGCAAAAGAAGTTACAGCAAAGCCGATGGTCAGGGCAACCGCCCAAAAGGTTTTAAAAAGATTTTTCATTTGTTTAAATATTTGAGTTATACAATTATTGTTTTGATACCAGAAAGACCTGATGTCCTGCCTTTAGCGTGACTTTTGGTGTGCGTACTTTCTTGGCGAAATAGCCCGAAATTCCTTGTACTACGCCACGACTTAAATCGGCAGCAACTTGTTGTCCGGCATTTTGTGTGAGCATCACACTCGTTCCTCCTGTTTGGCTCATATTGCCAGCCATTTCGGTTAGGGCGTTCATTTCAGGAGAGTAAGGAACATAAAGACCTTGCTGTCCGTCCAAATCGTAAATGGTAATATCCACAGGGATAATATTTCCCTCTAATTCGATAGAGGTAATTTTGAGCTGTAAACGTCCTCCCTGAAACTTGGCATTGGCAGTTACAATCGTTCCTTGTGGGATTGTACGGATTGGGGTTTTGGCAGGCTCTAATAATCGTAATCTTACACCCGTTTCGCCGACAACCGTTTGTGCATCGTGTACACAGGCTTTGATACTGTTTTTTGGTTGTACAATTTGCTCGGTAGCACCAGCAGTATAGAAGCCTCGATTTCGGGTTTCGCTCCAATTTTCCAAAAACTCGCTGTCTGATGGCTCACGATACAAAGCAGATACGGTGTTTTTTCTTGTAGGAGTAAACGCTACAAAATGCTCTTTTTGGTTAGCTCCCGTTGTTCCTGTTGCCGTACCGCTTGCAGGTGCATTTTCTGCGGTGCTTGTGTTCGTATTGGCAGGAAGATACTTTGCCGCCATTTCGTAGGACTTCTCCATTAAAGCAAGCTGGTCATCTACGGTTACAGGCTTGGGTAGATTTTGCTCCGCTAATTGCTCTTTGAGTTCGTCCAACTGTCTGCGAAGTTCCATTGTTTCCGAATTGTCGTCATTATAGAATGACCCCAATGTACTTTGCATATTGCGGTAGCTGTTCAGTGCAGGATTGCCGTTTCTCCCCGAATTTCTGCCACTACCATAGCCGTAGCTTTCTTCTTCGTCGGCAAATTCGTCAATCGGTTCATCGCTGTTGTCTGTGTTCCAATAATCTGAAAGCGTAGCCAAAGCATTACGTTTCTCTTGGTCTTTCTGTTCGAGCATTTCAAGCTCATAAGCCTTGCCCTTATTGTCGGGCAGTCCGGCTTCGGTAGCTTGTGGAACGGCATCGTTCAGACCAATGTTCTCGATTTCGTTTTTGTCTTCCGACGGTTTAAAAATCAAATACATACAACCCACGAAAACAATAGCCATTAAACCAAAAATCAATGGCTTTTTGAGTTTTTCCGTTTTGTTCTCTGTACCGTTTTGCAGTACATCAGCGGTTTCGTTCGGGTTTCCCTCAGTTACCCGAACAACCGACTTTTTGTTTTCATTTTCTTTCATAAATCCTATTTTTTAAAATTGTTGATAATGTGTCCTGCAATCTTGCAGGGCTTTCGTTCTTTTTGAGGACGGGGTTTTCAATATGCTCTATGTGCATATCGTTTTTTGACTGTTTGGTATCGTACCATACTTTGGCGACCACCCCTACGGTCAGGAGCAGATAACCGACAAAGAAGTAAAGCGTATAAAGGTGCTGTTTGCCTACGGGCAAAGACCGCCAACGGTCGTCCAGCCTGTCAAAATACCTATCCATTTTCTCCCTTAATTTTTTCATACTTTAATGATTATGGGTTATCACATTCTAAACCCTCTTTTTGGGGAGGGAATTTTTTGTTTAGGCGTGTCGGACACCAAAGCGATAGCTTCTTTTCGGGTCGGAACTGTTCCTGTTGTAAGGTTTATTAATTCCGTTTTTTTCATTAAATGCCCGTAACGGTCTTTCCTTTCAATCTCCATTTTCCGCACATCGAATTTGTTGTCTTCGTACTTCAAGTACATATGACATTGGGTGTAAGGTTTATCTTCTCCATTCCATTCGAGGTAAGTGTTCAGTAAAAATCTATCAGGGTTATATAGTTTGTCCGTACCGTTCTCACAAGCCTCCAAAAACCTACTGATGCTGTTTTTGATTTTGTCGGGATAATCAGCCTGTGTATGAAAATAACCGTCATAACCTTTATCGGTCAGCGTTTTTGCGAATGTATCCAAATCAAGTAACTGTTTCATAGCCTTAATTTTATCGGTTAATGACTTCTATATCCCGATTTTCAACTACTGCGAACTTTTCGATATTAAACCCTTGTGGGTTATTATCCGACCTTACAGAGTTCACTAAATAGCAGGAAGTAATCAGGTTACGGCGTGTTACGTTGCTTGACCGTATGATAAACTGTTTGGCATACGTCCTCACCGAATAGGGATAATTGTCGAAATTGCACACGACACTATCGACTTCAATGCGTTGCTGTACGTTCCCTGATATGATACGGGAGTAATACCCTTTCTCCGACAAGTCTTTGTAATAGTCAAAAGCTGATTTGTCGGCAAGGTTGAATGCCCTTGCCATATTGCTCTCGATAGCATTTTTATCGGGTGCAAGCGTAAAGAAAAGCTCGTGAAAACGTCTGACGTGTTCCCTTGCTTCCACAGGTCGGTTGATGCTCGCATCTTGTGACAAAGCAAGCATCAAAGATTTGCCATTGTCAAGGACATAGATTTTTTGGCGTTGCTCATTGGCAAAGCTGTACGATTTCCATACGGCAAATCCTACTACACCAATACAGAGAACGGCAAACACTATTGCGTACAGACGTATCTGCCGGAAGCTATTCTCTATATTTCTTAAAGTTTTAAATTCCATTTTTTTAAATGATTATTCGTTTTACATTATTTTTTGAGTAGCTGACCTCCGATATTTCCGGCAGCAGAACCAGCTCCGGCACTTGCCACGTTTCCGGCTTTCATAGCGGCTTGGTTCACGTTTCGGGTAAAGTTTCCAGCACCACCAGCCTGAATTACCCAGCCTGTAACGGTTGGTACAGTAAAGTATCCCACGATACCGATAATCATAAAGATGATGTACACCGTATTACCCGTATCGGGTATATAGGTCGGGTCAGCAAGCATCTGTATATCCTTTTCGATAATCAGGGATTGGATTTTGGCAAGCATTGAGCTGAACAGGTCGGCGACGGGCAACCACAGGTAAACGCTCACATATCGGGTCAGCCATTGCGTGAGTGTGGACTGAAAACCGTCCCACACGGAAATCGCAAAGGCTATCGGCCCCAATATGCTCAACACGATTAGGAAAAATGTTCGTATCGTATCCACGACCAACGCAGCGGCCTGAAAAAGCACTTCGAGCAGGTTGCGAAACCAATTCTTAATGGCTTGCTCGGTTTGGTAGGCAAACCTATCCATATACATTCCCGACATCGTAATCAGGTCGCCCGGCGACCAGCCCAATTCTTCGAGCTTGTTATCAAATTCCTCGTTGGACACCAAATAAGCAGTTTCGGGATTTCGCAACATTGCTTCACGTTCCAAGAGGTCTTTTTTAGCCTGCAAATCATTGAGGTCAAGCACTTGGTTTTCGAGGATAGCGTGCGTACCCTGTACCACCGGACTTAACACCGCATTGATGGTTCCCAAAACGATAGTCGGAAAGAACATAATGCAGATGCCTAATGCGAACGGACGGAGCAACGGGTACATATCAATGGGTTCGGCTCTACTCAATGCCTGCCATACTTTTATAGCGACATAGAACAAAGCACCCAATCCGGCTACTCCTTTAGCCACTGCCGCCATATCGGCGGACAGTGGGAGCATCTCATCATACAATGAGCGTAGGACTTCGTGCAAATTTTGAAATTCCATAGCTTACCAATATTTTTGGTTAGGAGTTCCGTACAAGTCAAGCACTCGTTTGGTATTGTTCTGTTTCTTTGCCCGTAGGATACTTACAGAGATATTTTTATTCGTGTAGTATCTTACCAAGCTGTGGTATTCCTTGACCTCTTTGTACACACGGTCGATAATATCCATACGCTCCTTATCATTCAATGACAGGCTTGTAGAGGTTACAATCTGTTTCAACTCTTTGAGAAGCTCGGTACTTTCATTCAGCAATGCCGAATAGCCGTTGGCAATAGCTGCCAATTCCTGTGCGGAGAAGTTGGGATCATTCATCATTTTGCCGAAATTCTGCACGTACATTTCAGACACATCGCCTACGAGTAGTACCGTTTGTTGCACTTTTCGGGCATCTTTAACTAGGTTGTTTACAGCTTTCAATTTGTCGTAGTATTCCTTGCCCTGTTCATATACTTTCTTTACCTCGTTGAAATTCTTTACCACGTTGGACACGGTGGATGAGGTTTGCACGATTTCATTGGCGGAGTTGATGATACCCGATGCCAAATTCGCAGGGTCAGTTACTACAAATTGAGCTTTTGCACTCGGTGAAACGGCAAACAGCATTGCCGTAAGCACCATTAAAAACAGTTTTTTCATTGTCTTAAAATTTTTGATTGTTAATTACTACCTGCCTGACGGTAGGCAGGTTGATTTACATTATCACGCCGTTGCATAGCGATATGCTTAATGGCGAGTTCCACGTTTCCGTCCAATTCGGAAGCTAATTGCATCACTTCCATTTTTTCGGTTTCCTCTGTCGTGTAAGCCAAATATTCTTCGAGGCTTACTTCCGTTGCGTACACTGCCGAGTGTGTTCCGCCCAATCCTATCCAAACCTCCTTGTAAAGTCGGCTGACATCGTTGTTCATATTGATAGATAATACCTGCCCTTTTTCTTTGTCGGTAAGCCCGAGCATCGCCTGTATATCGTCGAACTTATTCATATACTTACGCTGGTCGAGCAGGATTTTACAGTCGGAGTTATTGATGATACTTTCTTTCACAATGGGAGATTGAATTATATCATCGACCTCCTGCGTTACAACAATGGCTTCTCCAAAAAATTTCCTTACCGTTTTAAAGAGATATTTTATATATTCTGCCATTCCCTCTTTGGCAATCGCTTTCCAAGCCTCCTCGATTAGAATGAGCTTACGGACACCTTTCAGCCGTCTCATTTTGTTGATGAACACTTCCATAATGATGATTGTGACAATGGGAAAGAGGATTTTGTGGTCTTTAATCGCATCAATCTCAAACACGATAAAGCGTTTGGATAACAAGTCTAATTGCTTATCCGAGTTCAGCAGATAGTCATACTCGCCGCCTTTGTAATACGGCTCTAAAACGTTCAGGAAATTGGCAATGTCAAAGTCTTTTTCCCTTACCTGTTTTTCCTCCAATACTTTGCGGTAGCCGCCTTTTACATACTCATAGAAGCCGTTAAATGACGGATAAGTATCATCTTGTTTGATACGTTCGATGTAACCGGAAACAGCATTGGACAATGCTACTTCTTCCGACCTTGTCGGCGGTTCATCGTCCCGTTTCCAAAGAGTGAGTATCAGAGTTTTGATACTTTCCCGCTTTTCGATGTCGAACACGCCGTCATCGGTATAAAAGGGATTGAACGCAATCGGGTTATCTTCGGTGTACGTGAAGTAAACACCGTCTTCGCCTTTGGTTTTTCCTTTGATGAGTTCGCATAATCCCTGATAACTGTTACCCGTATCTACGAGTAGAACGTGAGCACCCTGTTCGTGATATTGGCGTACCATATGGTTAGTGAAGAAAGATTTTCCCGAACCTGACGGACCAAGTATGAACTTGTTTCTGTTCGTGATAATCCCACGTTTCATCGGCAAATCGGAAATATCCAAATGGATTGGTTTTCCTGTAAGCCTGTCCGCCATTTTGATACCGAACGGAGAGGGCGAATTGTGGTAATTCGTTTCTTCTCCAAAGAAGCACAAGGCAGGTTCTATAAACGTATAGAAACTTTCCTCACTCGGAAAATCGCCAGCATTGCCTGGCATTGCAGCCCAATACAATGTGGCAACGTCTGTCGTGTTGTGGCGGGGCTTACACTCCATTAGTGCCAACGCACTACCGCAATCGTTCTTTAGCTGTTTGAGTTCCGCAGGGTCTTCCGACCAAGCCATAATATTGAAGTGTGCTCTTACAGAAGATAGCCCGAAGCTGTGTGCTTCGTTCAGATACTTCTCAATCCACTCCTTATTGATTTGGTTCGCCCGACTATAACGGGCTAAAGAGTGCATATTACGGGCAGATTTCTCAAACTTTTGCAGGTTGTCCTCGCTGTTATCCAAGAATAGGTACTGATTGTAAATGTGGTTACAGCTCAATAACAACCCTACGGGTGCAGCAAACGACAAACGGCAGTCGCTCCGGTCGGTAGATAGCTTTTCAAAGTGGGTATCAGCCGAAACAGTTGCAGGCAGGTCGTCCGTATCGGACAAGGTGTGCAAAGACAGCCTTTTGTTGCCGATACGCACTTCTTCCGCTCCTAATGCGATGTCCTGCATTGGTGTTCCGGCTTCTCTCGAAAGTGTAAGGTATTGTTCCAGCAATCCCTGTTTTTCGTCTGTTCCGATGATGTCGTCTTCGGTCAAACGTCGCAGGTTTACAAAACCGCTATCATTCACGATACGTTCAAACTGTGCGACCGCTTCCATAAATTGATGTATCGTTTCCTTATTGATTTCCTTTGGAATAAGCGTACCCTTGCAAAGCGAACTGAAATTGCTTTGCATACGCATTCTGTTCTTGGTCGTTTTTGTCAGGAACAGGTAGCAATAATGGTTCAGGAATGGTCGTTCGTTGAAATGCCGTTGATAGCTTTTGGAAAGAAAACTCTGGTCTTCCTGTGCCAAATCGGGAGTGTAGCTTTCTTTGATATACCAATCTTGCTTGTGAATGACTGTAAAATCGGGTAATGTCTTAATCGCCTTATGCCAGGCGGAGTGAATAGCTTCGTATTCAGCCGATGCTACCGTAAACAGCTCAGGCAATCGTACTTCAAAACAGGCGGTTATGTCCGCATCTTTGGACAGGATACAGTTGTTTTCTACTGCCAAGAGTGGAAACTTATGTTCCAATGTGGTTGTTTTGGCTACATTTCTCATACGGCTTTCGGTTTAGGAGTGAATTTTAAATACCTGCGTACAGGCTTACGACAAATAATGTAGCGAGGGTGTCGTTTTCTCGCACCTACTTTCATTAGTCCGTGTTCTCCGTACTTTCGGTTCAGCGAAAAGGTCTGCCATACAATGAGCGAAGCACCGCCAGCTCCGAGAAACAGGCAGACGTAATTACTTACGCCAGCCATATACAATATCATCACGAAGATGAGCGTACCGAGCAGACCACCAGCGAATATGAACAGGTATTGGGCTTTCAGCCCTTTAAATTCCACTGTCCTGCCAATGCCTTTGTTAATGTTATAACTGTTCATAAGGCAGAGGTTTACAGGAAGAATGAACGCAGGATAGTAGCCGCAACAATCAGGAAGATACACGCACCGAACCACGAAGCCGCCGTCTTCGATGTGTCGGGGTCGCCCGAGCTGAATTTGTTGTACACCTTAACACCTCCGATTAAGCCGACAACCGCCCCAATCGCATAAATGAGTTGGGTGGCAGGGTCGAAATAAGACGTTACCATTTGGGTAGCCTCGTTGATACCTGCCGACCCGTTTCCCTGTGCGAACGCACCCATTCCTGACAGCATTGCTACGGCTGCCAGCAAAACTTTTTTACTTTGTTTTTTCATAATTGAAACACATTAATTTGTTACTGTTATCCCGCACCTTGCGGACTTTCGGGACAAAGGTGTTTTAGAAATCAAGGCGTGATAACAAAGTGGCAGTGAGAGGAATTGTTTGGCTGTGGGTGGCTGAATTGCTAAAGAAAATAGAGAGGTGTTGACAGGAAGAGAGAGGTTTTTACTATCTTCGTAAAATGAAATCCTTGTCGTACATATTAGCATTAATGGTTTTGGTCTTATCGACCTTGCCAAGCTTTATGGAAGATAAATGTTTTGACCTAGTGAATCAAACAACAAATAGTCAAGAACAAGATAGCGACGATTGCGGTATGGAATGTTGCTCGCCTTTTTCTAAATGCAATACCTGTACTGGATTTGTAATTACTTCCTTTTATGCTTTAACATCCAATTATGTCCAACAACCTAAAAAGAAATTAGGTGTAATAACAGCGTCAGCTGTTTCAGACTTCCTCTCTTCCATTTGGCAACCCCCTAAGATTAATTAATGTTTTTAGTGTCTTCGGCACAATAACAGATTACGGTGCTACAAACCGTCAATTCTCATTTTTCAAACATTAATGTTTTTTTATACAATGAAAAAAATAGTCTTTGTGTCATTTTTTATGACACTAAATCTCTGTGTATTTGCACAAAACACTTTAAATGCTGTTATTAGAAACAGTGAAAACAAAAATCTTTTGATTGGAGTGACAGCATCTATAAAAGGAACCTCGCTTGCCGCTACATCAAACGAAAACGGTCTCATCATAATAGAAAATATTCCTGATGGGATACAGGAAATACATTTTAGCTATATCGGTTTTAACGACTATATAGATACATTGGAATTTCCATTAGCTGACAACAGTCCTATTGAAATCTTACTCAAAGAAAGTTCAGAGGAGTTAGAGGAAGTTGTCATTTCATCCACAAGAAGCACAAGGAGTATACAAAATATCCCTACCCGTATTGAATTTATTGGAAGTGAAGAACTGGGCGAAAAAGGGAACATGAAACCGGGAGATATTCGTATGCTTTTAGCGGAAAGCACAGGTATTCACGTACAAACCACTTCGCCTACCAGTGCCAATGCAAGTATTCGTATTCAGGGACTTGATGGAAGATATACACAAATCCTGAAAGACGGTTTCCCCATTTATTCAGGTGCTTCAAGTGGATTGGGTTTGTTACAGATACCACCACTTGACCTCAAACAAGTAGAAGTCATCAAAGGCTCTACATCTACACTATATGGAGGCGGAGCAATAGCTGGACTGGTCAATCTGATTTCCAAAACGCCGACCTATGAGAGAGATTTAGGTTTTCACCTCAATGGAACATCCGGCAGGGGTTTGGATATAAACGGCTTTTATGGACAAAGGTTTAATAAAATTGGAACAACTATATTTGCTTCCCATAACCGTAACGCAGCTTATGATCCTGCTAAGAACGGGCTATCCGCTATTCCACAATTCGAACGCTATGTACTGAATCCGAAGCTCTTCGTTTATTTCAATGAAAAGACGAAACTGAACTTCGGTATCAACACAACGATCGAGAGCCGTTTGGGAGGTGATATGCTTTACATCAAAGGAAATGGAGATAATACAAACCAATATTTTGAGGAAAATAAAACACAACGCTATTCCACACAATTTGTTTTCGACCATATCATCAATGAAAACAGTACTGTTCAAGTCAAAAATAGTGTAAGTTATTTTAACCGAAATACTACCATTCCAAACTATCAGTTTGAGGGAACACAAACAGCAAGTTTTACCGAAGCCAACTACACCAACAGTACTGAAAAATCGGAATGGGTCACAGGTATTAATATTTGGACGGATAATTTCAAAGAAAAGCAGATTATGGCATCTCCGTTGAGAGATTATAATCAGACTACATTCGGTGCTTTTGTACAAAATTCTTTTAATGCTACGGATTGGTTTCAATTGGAAACAGGTTTTAGAACGGATTATGTTGTGGATTATGGGGTGGTATTCTTACCGAGAGTTTCGGCTCTATTCCACATTGCCGAGGGCTTAACTTCACGAGTTGGTGGTGGATTTGGCTATAAAACACCTACCATTTTTACGGAAGAAAGCGAACGCCTACAATATCAAAATGTAATGCCCATTGACGACAAGACCAATAAATTGGAAAAAAGTTATGGAGCAAATGCAGACATCAATTACCGCACCTACATTGGGGAAGATTGGTCATTTAGCATAAATCAATTGTTCTTTTACACCTATTTGGATAATCCCTTGTTACTTGAAAACTCCTCGGCAAATCTGTATCAGTTTGTTAATTCTCCTGGCTACATCCATACCAAAGGAACAGAAACCAATATTAAAATTGGTTATGATGACCTGAAATTGTTTTTGGGTTATACCTATACAGATGCCCGATTACACCAAAATGGAACGACTGTAGAAAGCCCTTTAACACCAAAACACCGCATTAATTCCATCCTGATGTATGAAATAGAAGACAAATGGAAAATTGGTCTGGAAGCCTATTATTTCAGTCGCCAAAAACTGAATAATGGAACTACGGGCAAAGATTACTTTATTACTGGATTTATGGCTGAAAAGATTTGGGAAAGATTTTCTCTGTACATCAACTTTGAAAACTTCCTCGACACCCGACAAACACGCTTTGACAGCATTTATACAGGAACAATAACCAATCCAGTTTTTAAAGACATTTATGCACCTTTGGACGGATTTGTGATTAACGGAGGAATAAAATTTAAGCTTTAAAATAAATGGAAAAAACCATATTCAATATAACTAAAATGGATTGCCCAAGCGAGGAGCAATTAATCCGTATGAAACTGCAAGACTTTGATACGGTAAAAGGATTGGAATTCGATATAGCCAATAGAAAATTAGACGTTTATCACGATGGAAACCCAGAGCCAATTTTTTTGGCTCTGGGAACACTGAATCTAAATACGACATTGGTTTCAACCGAAAAAAGTAATTTCGTTGTTGAAACAGATACAAGCAACAAGCAACGGAAATTACTTTGGATCGTATTGATTATCAACTTCCTGTTCTTTGGATTGGAAATGTTATTCGGTGTTTTTTCAGGCTCAATGGGGTTGGTAGCCGATAGTTTGGATATGCTTGCCGACAGTGTCGTTTACGCATTGGCATTAATCGCCGTGGGTGGAACAATCGCTTTAAAAAACAACATCGCCAGATTTGCAGGATACTTCCAAGTCTTACTGGCTATTATAGGTTTCGTTGAAGTAATCAGACGTTTTATGGGAATTGAAGCTATGCCCGATTTCAAGACAATGATTGTCGTTTCAGTTTTAGCATTGATTGCAAACGTATTTTGCCTTTATCTTTTACAAAAGAACAAAAGTAAAGAAGCGCATATGCAGGCTTCGATGATATTCACATCAAATGATGTCATTATCAATTCGGGAGTTATTGTTGCTGGTCTTTTAGTTAATTGGCTCAATTCAAGTTATCCAGATTTGATTATTGGAGCTATTGTATTTGTAATTGTAGCAAGAGGGGCTTACAGAATATTGAAGTTGGCAAAGTAAATGTAAAAATAAGTTGAGCCTGAAATTTAGTTTTTCAGGCTCAATTAAAATAATTCCGTTTCAGACAAACTCCCCAATATCAAAATCATCTAAATCATTGTTCCGCAAAGTGGAAGAACTGATTTCCGTTTCAGATGAGAGTGAGCTATCCAATAGCTTGGCAATTTTACTGGATGCACCCGCTATAGAATTTTCCAGCAGACTAAATAATTCGGTTCCCTGTATTTTCTGAACGATTGCTATCGCTGTTTCCTTTTGAGATGACTCCAGTTTTTCTTGCTGAAGCAACATCCCCACGGAGCTTAGTTCTTCAAAGGTAACCCCTTGGGCAAAACCGTCGTCGCCACCAGATATTCCGTACCTGTTCCATTCTTCTTCCTCTTCTTCAAAATCAGGTTGATTGCTAAAAACTTCATCCAGCTCTTCCTGCGGAATCTGAATACTCCTGTTTTCATTTTCGTCGTATTCAATGTCTAAATTATCGGGATTTACCTCTGGTTCCTCAATCTGGCGTTCATTGGCAGTGTTTGGCACTGAAAGGCGTTCTACGGGTTTGGGCTGTCCCATAATATCGGGCAGATCCGGATTGACTTTCTTTTGCGGAGGTTTTTGTTTTGACCTTTTCTTAATGATAATCTTATCCTGCAAAAGCAGGACAATGACGATCAGCAGGCATATTACTATTACAATTTCCATAACTATAAAATTGGTTTAAAACGTTCGTTGAAATAATCTGTAATATCGTCCCCGTACTCTCTAAAATGGTGTTCAAGAATGTTGTCGATATAAGAATAGAGTGTAGTCTTTTCTTCTCTTGTTAATTGTACTATACGTAACAACCTTTCGTGATATTCTGGACGAATGTAAACGACCTTTCCGTTTCGACCTGAAGGAAAACGATTGACCAGAAATGTTTCCTCATAATCTGCTTTTTTGGATGGGCTGTTTCGGGCTTTTTCTTTGGGTTTGGGCTTTGTTGCCTTAGATGTTTCGGGTTGTTGATTATTTTGAGGCGGAACAACAGGCTCATCGCCACTTATGATGTTCATCAAATAATCCTCATCAACATCGGGCTTTTTAAAATCGTTGTTTTTGTTGTCTGAACTCATTGTCTAATTCTTTTATAGATGCGTTATTTTTAAAAATTCCTCTACAAACAGATCCATTCTCGTTGCCTTCAACAGTTGTGTTTCGGCAGGCAGCAAACTTGATCTGAACACGTAGTTGCTTGTGTCGTCCGTTTCCTTACGAAAACGCTTGCTATCCATTATTCTTGTTTCCATAATAGGCAGGTTAAGTTCTTTGATAACACTTTGATACGCCTCATACAAACCAGTTTTTTCTCTGCCATCCACTTGGTTCCAGAACAGCCAAAGCTCCTGGTTATCGTTGCCCTCAACAGTTTTTGGAAGTTCAAGAAAGGCTTTGGTGAAGCCCAACGTACTTTCCACGACCAAACGGTCGGCGGTTATGGGTGAGAATATAAAATCCATCATTTTCAAGGTCGTCAATACACCTTTGGTATTGGCTGTTCCCGGCAGGTCGAAGAAAATAACATCCGGTACAACTGCCGACTGTTCTACATATTCCGAAGCTCTTTCCAACGCATTTTCAGCCTTGCTTTTGATAATTGGATATGCCTTTTTGTTAATAGTCTGAAATTGCTTCATTGCCACCTTTTTGTGGTACTCATTCTGCATTATGGTTTTCTTGTCCCGCTCACGCATATTGGTCAGGCTGTGTTGCGGAAAGTCACAATCCATTACCAAGACATTATAACCTAACCGGTAGTGCAACACACTCGCCAGTAAGGTGGTCATCGTAGATTTTCCCACACCGCCTTTTTGGGTGGAGAAGCTGATTTTTAAAGTTTTCCTTGTTGTTTCCATTATTTAAAAATTTATTGTTATATACTTTACTTATTTAGCAGGTTTGTATAGTCCTGTATTTGAATATGCCCGCATTACCAAATTCCCGCATTACTTCTTTGGTGTTTTCCTGTACGGCTTTTTGCTTTCCTTACAGCCTTGTCGGGTAAATTCTTTGGCAAGTGGTAAGGCTTACAAAAGGTAAAATGCTTTACCGCTTTTATGCTTTTACACTTTTATAGTTGTATGCCTTTAAAACTTTATGCTTTTACGCCAAATTGACTGTTTGCAAACCTGTTTTTCTTCTTTGTTGTAATACAATTTTTACTGCCTGCACTAAAACCGTACGGCAAATAAAACGAATAACTTATCCGCTCTTTGATGCGTGGCAGTGTTTGGCGTTCAAAGGCAGTGTTTGGCACTGTTGAACAGTGCAATCCTTTCGTAAAGAGGCTTTACTTTGTGTAATGAATTTTATTAACGGATTTATGCAAAAGTATCTCGACAAAATGGACACGACACAGGACGGCATCGAGCCGTTTTTCCCTGTTAAATTTAATCCGTCCCGCAGGGCGGATTTTTGTGTTCATCAGAACACGGCAAGTTGTGTTTTGAGGCACTCTAAATAGAATTTAGTGCCTCAAAACAACTTGCCCTTTGCAGGGGGCAGGAAAACCTCCGAAGTCGGCTTTTCGTGTAGATTATAAATGGATTAGTGATGAATGAGAACAATAACAGAAAACAGAATAAAGGCGGTCGCAAGCCAAAGCTTAACCCAAGCGTACACCGCCACGTTTTCCGTCTTACGGACGAGGAAAACGCCAAACTTTTATCGCTTTTTGAAGCATCGGGAATGCCCAATAAAGCAAAGTTTATCATTTCGCAGGTGTTTGGAAAAGAAATGAAATCGGTCAAGATTGATAAAGGAACGGTCGATTATTATATGCGACTGACTTCATTTCACAGTCAGTTTCGGGCAATAGGTGTCAATTATAATCAGATTGTAAAGCTGTTGTACCGTCATTTTTCGGAGAAAAAAGCCGCTGCATTTCTTTACAAATTGGAAAAACAGACGGCAGAAATGGCAATTTTATGTCAAAAAGTTATTCAGCTAACCGAAGAATTTGAAGCCAAACACCTGAAAAAACAGCGTGAAAAATGATAGCGAAAATCGGAAGAAGCGAGAATCTGTACGGTGCCTTGGCATATAATAATCTGAAAGTGGAAAAGGAAAACGGACAAATTCTGTTTACCAATAAGATAATTGAAACGCCAAGCGGAGCATATACCGTTTCTCAATTAACCCAATCTTTTGAGCCGTACCTTATCGCAAATCGCAATACGCAATATCACACCTTGCATATTTCGCTCAATCCCGACCCGAAAGATAAAGTTAGCGATGACAAGTATCGGGAAATGGCACAAGAATATATGCGGGAAATGGGTTACGGCGAACAGCCTTTTGTGGTCTTCAAACATACCGATATTGACCGTAGTCATATCCATATCGTATCGGTCTGCGTGGACGAACAGGGCGTGAAAATTTCGGATAGTTTTGAGAAAATGCGGTCTATGAGTGTATGCCGTGAACTGGAAAGAAAACACGGTCTGATACCCGCAACGGACAAAGAACGTAATCACAATGATAAGGTTTTTCGTCCGGTGGATTATCGGGCAAGTGATATAAAAAGTCAGATTGCTTCGGTCATTCGCCACTTGCCGAACTATTATCAATACCAAACTTTGGGAGAATACAATGCTTTGCTTTCCCTGTTCAATATTACCACCGAGAAAGTGGAGGGAGAATTACACGGAAAGGCACAGCAGGGTTTATTGTACATTCCATTGAATGAGAAAGGCGAAAAAGCAGGACATCCGTTCAAGGCTTCGTTTTTCGGAAAGAACGCAGGGCTTCCGGCTTTGGAATTGCATTTTGCGAAATGCAAAACAACCCTGAAAGATACCGCAACCAAACAGACTTTAAAATCAGCCGTTACCATTGCCCTGCAATCAACGGTTGACGAATTGAGCTTTAAAAAACAGTTAGGCGAGCAAGGTATCAATGTAGTGATACGCAGAAACGATACCGGACGAATTTACGGTATGTCGTTCATTGACCACAACTCTAAAAGCGTTTGGAACGGTTCACGATTGGCAAAAGAACTTTCTGCCAATACCTTTAATGATTATTGGAACAATAATATCAAAGCGGAGATTAAAGAGCCAGTTGCACCCCTACCAAAATTGTCCAAACCAACTGATACGGAGGATTTACCTGCGGAAGAACCACATCATTTGTTCGACTTCTTAAATACTGAAAAACACGAAGACGGTTTGATAGAAGCCTTTGGAGGTTTGCTCATACCTGAAGCACAGGGGGAAGATTACGAGGAACAGGATTTTGCTAATAGGATGAAGAAAAAGAAAAGAAGACTATAGTAAGTCATCTTTTGGAATTAAAATCTGCTTTTAAAACGATTTGTTAAATTGTATTTTAGCATTTGCTTAAATAAACGAATTAACTATATTTGCACTATGGGTAATAATTCTTGTATACGTCAACAAGCAGACATTGAACAAATAAACCGCTGTAAAGACCGGGTTTTAGAGCTTAACGATTCGTTTGATTATTTATCGAATGGGCTTGAATTGGCAGGAAATACCGTAAGACTTAAAATTCTCTTCCTACTTTACGAAGAAAAACGACTTTGTGTTTGCGATATAAGCGACGTTCTTGGAATGACAATCTCGGCAGTTTCACAACATTTACGAAAACTTAAAGACCGTAATCTAGTAGAAACAGACAGGGAGGCCCAAACTATTTTTTATTCATTGACCAAGGAATATGAAAAATTGCTAAAACCGTTTTTTAAAATACTTGACGAAAACAAAATTTTAGAAACATTATGAAAACAAACAACAAACTTATCGGCGCAGGACTTTTGACTGCAATTGCAGCTTCACTTTGTTGCGTTACACCAGTTTTGGCTCTCATTGCAGGAACAAGCGGACTTGCCTCCACTTTTTCTTGGCTTGAATCTTTCAGACCGTATTTTATCGGTTTGACAATTTTGGTTCTTGGTTTTGCTTGGTATCAAAAGTTAAAGCCTAAAAAGCAAATTGATTGCAATTGTGAAACAGCAGAAAAACCAAAATTCATTCAGTCGAAAACGTTTTTAGGAATTGTAACATCATTTGCAATAGTAATGCTTGCTTTTCCATATTATTCAAGTGTTTTCTACCCAAAGACAGAAAAGCAAATCATAATAGTGGACAAATCCAATATTGAAAAAGTAGAATTTACGATTAGCGGAATGACTTGTGCAAGTTGTGAAGAACACATAAATCACGAAGTGAATAAATTGATAGGGATTGTCAATCTAAAAGCTTCTTATGAAAATGGAAATACAATCGTAGAGTTTGACAACTCGAAAACAAATATTTCTGAAATTGAAAAAGCAATAAACTCAACAGGGTATTCTGTAACCGCGAAAAATTAAAATTAAAATGGAAATCAAATTGCAATCAATAATCACTTGCCCCAACTGCGGACACAAGAAAGAAGAAACAATGCCGACAGATGCTTGCCAATATTTTTACGAATGTGAAAAGTGCAAACATGTTCTTAAACCAAAGCAAGGCGACTGTTGTGTTTATTGTAGTTATGGAAATGTTCCTTGTCCACCTATTCAGCAAAACAAAAAATGTTGCTAACGGGTATAAAACAAAAGAAGGTCGATATAACTAAAGTATTTTTATTTTACTACCTATAAATATTACTATATAAAAGGGGTATAGAAGCTATACCTCTTATGACCCAGCCGAACCCTGCCACTCACCGCCATCCACTACCACTTTTCCAAAGCCAATCTTTATAGTCTTTAAATTCACGCCCGAACATTAAAATTAAAAATAATGCAAGGAGAAGACGATTTAAGAGGCTTAGCCAAGATTATGGCTTTTATGCGAGCAGTAAGCATCATTATAGTATTGATGCACTTGTATTGGTTCTGTTATGGGTTCTTTATACACCGTGGTTGGACATTGGAAATCATCAACAAAATATTAGGGAATTTCAATCGAACGGCAGGATTGTTTGAACACACTTTATACACCAAAATTTTCGCTATGGTATTGCTGGCTTTGAGCTGTTTGGGAACCAAAGGCGTTAAGAATGAGAAGATAACCTGGACTAAAATTTATCTGGCTTTAGGGATTGGCTTTGTTCTGTTTTTCCTAAACACACCTTTATTAAAGCTATCACTATATACCGCCACATTTCTGTATATCCTTACCACAGGATTAGGCTATATCGCCTTAATGGTCGCAGGCGTTTGGATTAGCCGTTTGCTCCGCACCAACTTGATGGACGACGTTTTTAACAATGAAAACGAGAGCTTCCAACAGGAAACCAAACTAATGGAAAACGAGTATTCTGTCAACCTGCCCACAAAGTTTTACTACAAAAATAAATGGAATGACGGTTGGATAAATATTGTAAACCCATTTCGGGCGACGATTGTGTTGGGGACTCCGGGTTCTGGTAAATCGTATGCCGTCGTTAACAATTATATCAAGCAACAAATTGAAAAAGGTTTTTCGATGTATATCTACGATTTCAAGTTTGACGACCTTTCTACTATTGCTTATAATCATTTATTGAAACATCAGGATAAGTACGAAATAAAACCAAAGTTCTACGTCATCAACTTTGACGATCCACGCAAGAGCCATCGTTGCAATCCGCTCAATCCAGATTTTATGACTGACATATCCGATGCTTATGAAGCCGCTTACACGATTATGTTGAACCTCAACAGAAGCTGGATACAAAAACAAGGAGATTTCTTTGTCGAATCTCCAATTATTCTTTTAGCGGCTATCATCTGGTTTTTAAAAATTTACGAGAATGGTAAGTATTGCACCTTTCCACACGCCATTGAATTGCTGAATAAAAAGTATTCGGATGTATTTACCATTTTAACTTCGTATCCTGATTTGGAAAACTATCTTTCACCATTTATGGATGCTTGGCAAGGCGGAGCACAAGACCAGTTGCAGGGACAAATTGCATCGGCTAAAATCCCTTTGTCACGAATGATATCACCGCAGTTGTATTGGGTTATGACAGGCGATGATTTTTCATTGGACATCAACAACCCGAACGAGCCGAAGATTTTGTGCGTGGGTAACAATCCCGACCGTCAAAATATCTACTCCGCAGCTTTGGGCTTGTACAACTCCCGAATTGTCAAGCTCATCAATAAGAAAGGACAATTAAAGAGTTCGGTTATTATAGATGAGTTGCCCACGATTTATTTTAGAGGGTTGGACAATCTTATCGCAACGGCGAGAAGTAATAAGGTGGCTGTGTGCTTGGGCTTTCAGGACTTTTCGCAGTTGATACGTGATTACGGCGATAAAGAAGCTAAAGTTATTCAAAACACCGTAGGTAATGTATTCAGTGGACAGGTTGTAGGAGAAACGGCAAAAAGCCTTTCGGAACGTTTTGGAAAAGTATTACAGAAACGTCAAAGTATGACGATAAACCGTAATGATAAATCAACTTCTATTTCTACACAATTAGACAGCCTTATTCCGGCTTCCAAAATTTCAACCTTAACGCAGGGTATGTTTGTCGGTTCTGTATCGGATAATTTTGACGATCGTATCGAACAAAAGATATTTCACGCAGAAATCGTGGTCGATAATGAAAAGGTAGCCGCCGAAACAAAAGCCTATCAAAAGATACCGCAAATCCTATCCTTTGTAGATGAGCAAGGCGAGGATAAAATGAAGCAGGAAATTGAAAGCAATTACCGTCAGATAAAATCAGATATTCTGCATATCGTCGAAAGTGAAATGGAACGGATTAAGAATGACCCGAACTTACAGCATTTGATACAGCAAGAGTAATAAAGGTACAAGTGGAAATTTTTAGTATAGACTAAAAAATATTGGCGATACTTCTTCTTAAATTTAGTATGGAGTGTCGCCAATATTGTTTTGAACAGTATGTAAAACAAATATTCAGAATGAAAAAGGATATTATATAAAATAGTAATTATTCAAAACAATGCAATGCCATTGCATTACTTTTTTACTAACTTTGCAAAAGAATATGAAAGTCTTTTTTTCCATATTGGCAATTTATATGATGGCGGTATTTTTAATGCCTTGTACCGATATGTATGAAAAGGAGAGTTTTCAAAACCATAACCATTCAGAAGAATTAGCCCATAAAGCAAGCCACGACCATCAGGAAAAACCTGATATGTGCAGTCCGTTTTGTTTATGCGGTTGTTGTGGAATGGTGTCGGGCATAGTGCTTCAATGGAATGTATATAACTTAGTTAAGAAGACCTTTGACTTGTCTAAGGCCAAAGTTTACTATAAATCTATCTTTATATCCCTCTATCTGGGAGAAATTTGGCAACCGCCAAAGATTAATGCATAATTTTTAATGTTTAAATGATTACAGCTTAATGCTAACAGCGTTAGCTTGGTTTTTAGGGTATTTATATTCCCTAAAAACATAATCATTATGATTTTATCATTATTTATCCATCATTAATCATCACAAAAAGTGTTAAATAACATTATAAAATTCTCTATAAAGAATAAGTTCATTATAGGATTAATGACCTTATTACTCATCATTTGGGGGGTATGGAGTGCCACGAAAATCCCCATTGATGCCCAACCTGACATTACAAACAATCAGGTTCAGATTATTACCCTGTCACCAACATTAGCAGGACAGGAGGTGGAGCAACTGGTTACATTTCCTGTAGAGCAAAGTATTGTCAATCTTCCCAAAGTAGAAGAAATAAGAAGTGTTTCGAGGTTTGGACTATCTGTTGTAACCGTAGTGTTTCAAGACAATGTCGATATTTATTTTGCAAGACAGTTGGTAAGCCAACAGCTGAAAGAAGCACAAGACCAGATACCTGATGGAGTTGGAACGCCTGAACTTGCTCCTGTCAGTACAGGTCTTGGCGAAGTGTACCAATACATTCTCCATCCCAAACAAGGAAGCGAAGATAAATATTCTGCAATGGATTTACGGACAATGCAGGATTGGATTGTCGCCAGACAACTTTACGGTACTCCGGGAATTGCAGAAGTTAATAGTTTCGGCGGTCTGCTCAAACAATACGAGGTATCCGTTGACCCTAACCGCATCAAAGCGATGGACGTCAGTATCTCCGATATTTTTACTGCACTCGAAAACAACAACCAAAATACCGGAGGCGCTTATATTGATAAGAAACCCAATGCATACTTCATTCGGGGAATTGGTTTAGTCACTTCACTGGAAGATGTAGGTAATATTGTTGTTAAAAATACGGAAAGTGTTCCGGTATTCATCAAAGATGTAGCAAAAGTACAATTTGGTCACGCTACCCGATACGGAGCAATGACCTATAACGGCGAAGTAGATGCTGTGGGAGGTATTGTAATGATGCTCAAGGGAGAAAACACTGCTACGGTCGTAAAAAACATCAAAGAAAAAATACCGGTTATCCAACAATCTCTACCCGATGATGTGGTCATAGAACCTTATTTGGATAGAATGAACCTGGTAGATAGAGCGATAAGTACTGTCGAAAAAAACCTAATTGAAGGTGCATTAATCGTAATATTTGTATTGATTATCTTCTTAGGGAATTTCAGGGCAGGTTTAATCGTCGCATCAGCTATACCGTTATCAATGCTTTTTGCATTGGGAATGATGAGGTTATTTGGCGTAAGTGCCAACCTGATGAGTTTGGGAGCTATTGATTTCGGATTGATAGTGGACGGTTCGCTGATCGTTGTTGAAGCCACAATGCACCATTTGGGCTTACGGAAATCCACTCAAAAACTTACGCAGGCAGAAATGGACGAGGAGGTGTATGAATCTGCAAGAAAAATCCGTACGAGTGCAGCATTTGGAGAAATCATTATCCTCATTGTTTATATTCCTATCCTTACTTTGGTCGGCATAGAAGGAAAAATGTTTACGCCAATGGCGCAGACCGTAAGTTTCGCCATTTTGGGAGCTTTGATTTTGTCCTTTACCTATATCCCGATGATGAGTGCCTTGTGTCTGTCTAAAAAACCGATTACCAAAAGGAATTTTTCAGACAAAATGATGGACTATCTTCAAGGGGTTTATAAGCCTTTGTTAGAAAAAGCCATTCGGATAAAATATGTGATTATTGCGGTTGCCGTCGGACTTTTTACCATTAGTATATTCCTTTTTTCACGGATGGGCGGAGAGTTCCTGCCAACATTGGGCGAGGGCGATTTTGCTTTCCATTGTATTTTGCCGCAAGGAACATCCTTAAGCCAAAGTCTGGAAACCTCTATGCAGGCATCTAAGATAATCAAGGAGTTTGACGAAGTAAAAATGGTTGTAGGAAAAACGGGGGCTGCCGAAGTACCGACAGACCCGATGCCGCCCGAAGCGACCGACCTGATGATTATTCTTAAACCACAGGACGAATGGAAAACAAAGAAATCGTATGACGAACTTTCCAATGAAATGATGGAGAAACTCGAAGTTATTCCCGGTGTATTCTTTGAAGCCAACCAGCCGATACAGATGAGGTTTAATGAACTGATGACGGGTATCAGGCAAGATGTAGCTGTGAAAATATTCGGAGAGAACCTCGACAGTTTGTTGATTTATGCCAATAAAGCCAATGCCATTATTCAAACGGTAGAGGGTGCAACCGCTCCGCAGGTAGAACGGATAGCAGGTCTTCCACAGATTAATATCGAATACGACCGTACCCGAATAGCCAACTATGGCTTGAATGTACAGGAGATAAACGATATTGTCAGTACTGCGTTTGCAGGTAAATCAGCAGGCGTGGTTTATGAAAATGAGCGTAGATTTGATTTGGTGGTACGGCTTGATGAAGAACACCGCAGTTCTATTGAGGATGTGAGCAATCTGTTTATTCCACTTCCAAACGGAGAGCAGGTTCCACTTTCGCAGGTTGCCAACATTGACTATAAATTAGGTCCTGCACAAATCAGCCGTGAAGGAGGAAAACGAAGGATATATGTCGGATTTAATGTACAAGGGCGGGATGTAGCAAGTGTTGTAGAAGAAATTCAGGATAAGTTGGCTGAACAGGTTAAGCTACCGACAGGATATTATTTTACCTATGGCGGTCAGTTTGAGAACCTCCAAAAAGCTACTGACAGATTACTGATTGCAGTACCTATCGCCCTGCTTTTGATTTTTATCTTATTGTACTTCACGTTTCATTCGTTCAAGGAAGCCGTTTTGGTCTATACAGCTATCCCGATGAGTGCCATTGGAGGTGTGTTTGCCCTATTGTTGAGGGATATGCCATTCAGCATATCAGCAGGTGTAGGGTTTATCGCTTTGTTTGGTGTTGCTGTTCTGAACGGGATTGTACTGATTTCCACATTCAACAGATTGGAAAAAGAGGGTTGGAACGAGATTATCCCGAGAATTATCGAGGGGGCTAAAACAAGACTAAGACCCGTATTAATGACAGCGTCGGTAGCAAGTTTAGGTTTCTTACCGATGGCATTGAGTACAAGTGCGGGTGCAGAAGTACAAAAACCGTTGGCAACGGTCGTTATCGGCGGATTGATGTCAGCAACGGCATTGACGTTATTCGTACTGCCTTTACTATACCTCGTATTTATGAGAAATCATAAGCCTACAAAAAATAATAAAATGAAAGCCATAACACCTATATTGTTACTGTTTACGTTCTTAGGCTTTTCTCAAACCAGTAATGCACAAAATCCTGTAAACGTAGATAGAGCTATCGAAATAGCTATGGAAAATAACCCTCAGCTCCGTTCCAAAAAATTGGAGATTCAATCTACCCAAAGTTTGAGTAAGACAGCATATGAGCTACCGAAAACCGATTTAAATTTCCAATATGGGAATACAGATGGATTTGAGTACAATGACGGTTTCCAAATTTCGCAGACTATACCCTTTCCAACACTTTTTGGGGTAAAGAAAAACCTTGTCAAAGAGCAAGTCAAAGGGCAGGAATGGTCAAAGGCTCTGACAGAAAATGAGCTAAGAAAGCAGGTAAGAACATATTATTATCAGTTAGCGTATCTGGAACATAATGCTTCGGTATTGAAGTATTTGGATAGTATTTATGCAGACTTTATCCGTGTGGCGGAGCTGCGTTATAAAACAGGAGATATAGGGCGGATAGAAGTCAGTACGGCTGTTACCAAAAAGGGGGAAATCAATATATTGCTCCAGCAAAATGAGGTCTTCAGGCAAAATGCCTATCAGAATCTTAAAAACCTGATGCAGACAAAGGAAGATTTTGCCATTGAACCCAAATCAGACTATGAACCATTACTTTTGACTTCTTTCATAGACAGTTCAGCTATTGAAAACCACCCAAGCATCCAGCTATTGTATCAGGAGGCTAAAATCGCTGAACAGAACAAGAAGTTGGAACGGGCAAACAGCCTGCCTGATTTTACGTTCGGTTATAATAATATATCGCTGATAGGAATGCACAGTAGAAACGGCGTGGAACAATTTTACGGCAGAGGACAGCGGTTCAGTTTTGTTGATGTAGGCATAACCATTCCACTCTTTACTACGACCAGAGCGAAAATCCGTTCCCTTGATTATCAAAAACAATCATTGGAACTGAATGCCCAATGGCAACAACAGCAGCTAAAAACGGAGTTGGCAAATGCCCTGAAACAATATGAACAGAATGTTTCACAGTTTACCTATTTCAAGGAGCAGGCACTTCCGAATGCTGATGAAATCATCAATGCGGCAAAGTTAGGGTACAGTACCGGAGATATTTCTTATGTGGAGTACCTCTTTGCCTTGCAGACAACAACCGATATTCAGCTTAATTATCTAAAGAGCATACAGCAAATCAATGAGGCTGTAACGCTTATTCATTCATTAATCAGCAAATAATACAAAATATGAAACGTATCATCAATAATATAGTTTTCAGCGTTTTTGTCCTCGTAGCAATCTTTGCTTTGAACGCCTGTACAAATAAACATACGGAGGACGACGGACATAATCACGGTAGCGAAGCAGCAGCAACAACGGACGAACACGAAGAAGAAAACGTTGCGGTACTGACCGATGAACAGATAAAAGCTGTAGGTATCGAAATCGGGATGATTGAACAGAAACAATTGTCCGCAACATTGAAAGCCAACGGTGGATTGAGAGTACCCAACAGCAACAAGGCAAATGCAACTTCAATGTTTGGCGGCGTTATCAAATCCCTCAATGTGGAGATAGGCGATTTCGTAAAAAAAGGTCAGGTCATCGCCACTATTTCCAATCCGGAATTCATACAATTACAGGAAGAATACCTAAGCATCAATAGCAGGATAGAATTTGCAGAGCAGGAAGTTGCAAGACAAAGAGAGCTGAACGAGGGAAATGCAGGTGCAAAGAAAAACCTGCAAAGTGCCACATCTGAATTGAACACGTTGAGAACACGAAAAGCATCGTTACAACAACAAATCCAAATGATGGGCATTAATCCGGCTTCCCTGTCAAATTCCAGCCTTAAATCCTCGTTGGTCGTTACAAGTCCGATAGGCGGTACGGTAAGTAACGTTTTTGCCAAAATCGGAAGCTATGTAGATGTGTCTTCGCCTATTGCCGAAATAATAGAGAACACAGCATTGCACTTGGACTTACAGGTTTATGAAAAAGATATTCCCCTAATCAAAATAGGTCAGAAAATAGATTTTGTCGTAACCAACAACCCCAATAAGACCCATTCTGCCGAAGTTTATAGTATAGGTTCATCTTTTAGCGGAGAGAGCAAAACCATTGCCGTTCACAGCAGAATTACCGGAGATAAAACAGGATTGATTGACGGAATGAGCATAACCGGAAATGTAAGTTTAGATGATGTATTAAGTACGGCTGTACCCAACGAAGCGGTTGTCAATGCAGACGGGAAATATTACATCTTTTTGGTCAAGGAGCAGGAAGAAGAACCGCACGACCATAAAGAAGATGAGGCTCACGACCACGGTTCGGAAAATGGAACTCAATTTACAAGAATGGAGGTCGTTAAAGGTGCTTCTCAATTGGGTTACACGGCGATAACGCCTGTAAATGAAATTCCACACGGTACACATATCGTGATAAAAGGTGCGTTTTTTGTGAATGCAAAAATGAATGATACCGGAGAACACGGTCACGCTCACTAAAATGGTATATAATGAAAAAAAGCATTGAACAAAAGCTGTTGTCAAAGAACACCAATCCGACCAGTATGCGGATATTGGTATATGATTTCTTGGAGCAACAGCAGACAGCGATGTCCTTATCTGAAATCGAAAGTCATTTCTATAAAGCAGACAGGGTTACGATTTACAGGACTTTGAAAACTTTCGAGGAAAAAGGCATTGTACACAGTATTCAGGAGAACACTACCGTTAAGTATATTTTGTGTCACGATGGGGGTGATGAAGAAACACACAAAGATTGGCACTTACATTTCTATTGTAAAATCTGTAAACAGACAACCTGTAAGGAGGATTTTATAATACCGCAGAATGGAAACCAAAATTACCGTATTGACGAAATAAAACTATTTGGTAAAGGTATTTGCGAGAACTGTTTAAAGGAGAGTTTGCAATAGCATTGCAGGCTCTTCCTGTGTATCTTTGTCATAAATATAAATGTGTTATGGATAACTATCTTAAAGAAACAAAAATCCTTGACTACTCAAACGTTTCTATACAAGAGCTATTGGAACAAAGAGGGTGGAAAGATTTGGGCAATGTTTCAAGAGTTAAAGCCATTTACAATTTTGTCAGGGATGAAATAAAATTTGGCTACAATGTTTCGGACGATATACCTGCATCAGAAATATTGCAGGATGGCTATGGACAGTGCAATACCAAAGCGACTTTGCTAATGACGTTATTAAGAGCAACGGGAATACCTAACCGCATTCACGGTTTTACCATTGACAAAGCCTTGCAAAAAGGAGCTATTACGGGTATTTGGTACAAACTTTCGCCTCAAAACATCTTACATAGCTGGGTAGAAGTATGGGTAAATGAACAGTGGTATTTTTTAGAAGGTGTGATTTTGGATAAACCCTATCTCACCAAATTGCAGGAGCAGAACAGCGATTGCAAAACCACATTTTGTGGTTTCGGGGTTTATACCGATAATTTTGAGAACCCACCGATTGAATGGAACCTCAACAATACGTTTATTCAGGATAAGGGCATCAATCAGGACTTTGGCGTTTTTGATACACCCGATGAATTTTATTCTAAGCATCAGCAAAAGCTAAATGCGTTAAAGCGATTTGTTTTTCAGTATATCGTGAGGTATATAATGAATAATAACGTAGAAATAATAAGAAATAAAAGTGTAACGAACCTAAAAAATTAAAGGCTATGACAAATACAGACAAAAATCATAAGCATACGTATGATGCACAAGGCAAAATGACTTGTTGCACGCTGGAAGAAAAAATTTACACCGAAGCAGGTGCAAAAGAGCTGGTAAATGAAAAGCATCAACACGACCACGGCGATGATGAAGGACACGACCACAGTCATAGTGAGAGTAGTCCAATTAAAATGTTTTTGCCGAGTATAATATCATTGGTATTGTTGCTTGCTGCCATAGCATTTGATCATTGGCTTCCACAGCAATGGTTTACGGGTTGGGTAAGGATTATTTGGTATGTGGTTGCGTATGCTCCCGTTGGGTTTCCTGTATTGACAGATGCCGTGAAAAGCATCAGAAAAGGGGAAATCTTTTCAGAGTTCTTTTTAATGGGCATTGCCACCATCGGGGCATTTGCCATTGGCGAATATCCCGAGGGCGTTGCCGTGATGTTGTTTTATGCTGTTGGAGAAGTTTTTCAGACAATGGCGGTTTCCAGAGCCAAAGCAAATATCAAATCATTGCTCGACCAAAGACCTGATGAGGTAACGGTTTTAAGAAACGACCAACCCCTAACTGTAAAGGCGGAAACCGTGAATATCGGCGAAATAATACAATTGAAACCGGGAGAAAAATTAGGTTTGGACGGAGAATTATTGTCTGAAACGGCATCGTTCAACACCTCAGCACTCACAGGCGAAAGCAAACCCGACACCAAAGCCAAAGGCGAAACGGTTTTGGCAGGTATGATAAACCTTAATACCGTTGCACAAGTGCAGGTCACAACCGCATATATGGATAGTAAGTTGAGTAAAATTTTGGAATTGGTACAAAATGCTACTTCACAAAAAGCACCAACGGAATTATTTATCCGCAAGTTTGCGAAAATATATACCCCTATAGTGGTACTGTTAGCGGTCGCTATCTGTGTGCTGCCTTACTTTTTCGTAGCTGATTATGAGTTTAGGGATTGGTTGTACAGGGCTTTGGTATTCTTAGTTATTTCTTGTCCTTGTGCCTTAGTAATCAGTATTCCATTGGGTTATTTCGGTGGCATTGGAGCAGCGAGCAAAAACGGAATACTGTTCAAAGGAAGTAACTTTTTAGATAGCCTTTCCAATATCCAAAATGTGGTAATGGATAAAACGGGTACAATGACAGAGGGTGTTTTCAAGGTTCAAGAAGTGGTATTTGACAAAGCGTTCAATCAAGATGAAATTTTGCAATTGGTCAATGTATTGGAAAGCCACAGTACGCACCCCGTAGCGACAGCTATTCACGAATACGTGGGGGAACTGGATAATACAATCCGCTTAGAAAATACAGAGGAAATTGCTGGACACGGGCTGAAATCAACCGTAAATGGTAAAGACTTGTTGGTTGGAAATTTCAAGCTGATGAACAAGTTTGGAATACAATACGACTTAGATCCGAACAGCATCGTTTATACGACCATTGCCGTTGCTTACGATAACAAATTTGTCGGTTACATTACGATTGCCGACAGTATCAAAGAAGATGCAGAGAAAACCATCCGTTTATTGCATAAACTCAATGTGAAAGCAACTATGCTTAGCGGAGATAAAAGTACAGTGGTAAAGTATGTAGCGGAGCAGTTGGGGATAGATAATGCTTTTGGGGATTTATTGCCCGAAGATAAAGTAAACAGGGTTAAAGAAATTAAAGCCAAAGGCGAAAGCGTTGCTTTCGTCGGCGACGGCGTGAACGATGCTCCCGTTGTGGCGTTGAGCGACGTAGGTATCGCAATGGGCGGTTTGGGAAGCGATGCCACTATTGAAACGGCAGATGTGGTCATACAAGACGATAAGCCGAGCAAAATCCCAATGGCAATCAATATTGGAAAAAAGACAAAGAAAATCGTTTGGCAAAATATCACATTGGCATTTGTGGTAAAAGGAATTGTATTGGTGCTTGGTGCAGGTGGATTGGCTACAATGTGGGAAGCCGTTTTTGCTGATGTGGGCGTGGCGTTATTGGCTATTCTTAATGCGGTACGAATACAGCGGATGAAATTTTAAAGGACGTCAATTTATAAGTATTGAAAAGAAAACAGAAAATACGCAAAAAGAAATATATAAAGGTATTCAACCGAAGCGACTTAATGTCTTTGGACATCAGTGACGACAACCTTGTTGATGTAAGAACCATTTAAGTAGGTTGAAGTATGCTTCTGAAAACCCCGTAACCGGGCGTATGGGTGTATTCAATATGGGACGAAATATCAGTGTTAAATTAATAATGAATTTCTGATTCGATATTATTGAGTGAAAGATTTAAAAGAACGCTAGCAGGAAATGTAACTGACACTATAATGCTCATGGAATAAAAATAAATGGCGGATAAGAGAAACTTATCTGCCATTTATTTCAAAAAAAACGAACCGGTTTGAAAAATACCATTATCTTTGCAATAGTTTTTTTGTTTTTTACATGTTAAAAAGGATAAACATATTAATGATTATATGCTTATTGGGCTTTTTTATAATCCCAATGCAATCCTATGCGTGTAAATCGCATTCCAAAGAAATTGTTATCAAGGAGAAGTCATGTTGCAGTGCCAACAAGCAGCATCATTCAGAAGATCAATGTGAGAAAGACTGCTGTAAGTCTAAGGATGACACGAGCAATGAATGCTCTGGAAATTGTGGACCTACGTCCTGCCACAGCTCTTCTAATAGTTTTTCTGCAACACCCCCATTTTTTAGGAACGCTCAAAATCCTGTTTTTTCTAAAAGTAAAAAATCATACCCTTTATACAAAGAACCCTTTTATTCTACAGGGGAATCTTCCATTTGGCAACCGCCTAAAATAAGTTAAATTAGTACTGTATAGCCATAGGTGTGCGAAATCGGTTGATTTTGCACCTATCCGCAATACATGTTTTATTAAAAGCCAGATCTGGCTTTTGATTATTTACCATTTTTAATACTTAATAAGGTTCCAAATGAAATCAATATCAAAAATATTGATGGTAATCACCGTATTACTATCCGCAGCAAACAGCTTTGCGCAAAACCAGAACGAGCAACATCACAACCATGGTGGAACAGCTCAAGCAAAGAATATTCCATCACAAAATTTATCACAATTACATGCCGTATTTGACAAGTATTTTTCCATAAAAGATGCTTTGGTAAACGCAGATGTAAATATAGCATCTTCAAATGCTACTGAATTAGCCACAGTTATTAAAACAGTGGATATGGGTGAACTTTCTCCCAAAGAGCATACCGTATGGATGAAGGTCATGAAGGAACTGTCTTTAAACACAGAAAACATCTCGAAATCGAAAGACGTCGTAAAGCAACGGAGGGCATTTGCCCTACTTTCTAAGAATGTCTATGAATTGGCAAACGCATCAAAGCAAAAAACAACTATGTACTACCAAAACTGCCCGATGTACAACGATGGCAAAGGTGCAACTTGGTTAAGTAAAAGTACGGATATCAAAAACCCGTATTACGGTTCAAAAATGCTGACCTGCGGTAGTACTATTGAAAAATTAAATTAGTCAGCCATTATGAGATGTCTATTGATTGGGATCGTTACTTCTATTGTAGTCATATTTAGTTCATGCAACAATAACCCTACACTAAAGGTGCAAGACAATACATATACTTCAAAAAGCTCAAATACAAATACCCGTGACCACAATGCCTTTGAAATGGGCGATGTAGTTCCGTCGGAAGAGGTATGCATGGTCAACAATGAATACATGGGCAAAAAACAATTTGAGGTAAATTTTGAAGGAAAAATATATTACGGATGTTGCCAGATGTGTAAAGAACGTATTCCAAAAGATCCTTCTACACGCGTTGCCATAGATCCATTTTCCAAAAAGCAGATAGATAAAGCGACTGCTATAATAGCAATTACGGGCAACAACGGGGAAGTATCATATTTTGAAAATAATACTACATATACAAATTACATAAATCAATTTTAATTATTAAAAACAGAAATCATGACAATGAAACATTTATTTGTAGGCTTACTAGCCTCATCCGTATTGACCTTGGCAGCATGCAATGGCGCTTCTGAGAAAAAATCAGAAAGCGACGTCCATACTGAAACAACGGTATCCAACGAAAGCAACGCTGCAAGCGACCAGGGAACTTTTTCGGAACTTTTTTCCCATTACGAGCACCTGACTTTTGCTTTGTCTTCCAATAATGATAAAGAAGCCGCAAATGCAGCTAAAGGCATGCTGGAAGCACTCCCCAAGATTAATACCGAGGGCTTTAGTGCAGAACAGAAAAGCACCTTCGATGACATCGCTGCTGATATTCAGGAACATTCGGAGCACATAGGTGATAACATAGGCAATATCGCTCATCAAAGAGAACATTTAGTGATCCTGAGCAAGGATTTTTACGATATCGCAAAAGAATTCGGCACCGAAAAGCCCATGTACAAGATTTTTTGCTCGATGTACGATGACAACAAAGGAGCATACTGGCTAAGCGACAGCAAAGAGGTCAAAAACCCTTACTATGGTGAAGATATGCTAACATGTGGTGAAGTTCAGGAAGAACTGAAGTAAAAACTCTGATTAAGATTTGAAATTCAAATATCAGGTACCGGTCGATTTCTGTAGGCTGGTATCTGATATTAAAATGTAAACAATGTATATGTTATGCTTAACAAAATTATCAAATATTTTTTGGAGAACCGAGTAATAACACTGTTATTACTTGTGGTTGTCCTTATATGGGGGCTGATTACAGCGCCCTTTAATTGGCATCAAAATGCGTTGCCGAGCGATCCTGTGCCGGTCGATGCGATTCCGAACATTGGGGAGAACCAGCAAATTGTGGCGACCGAATGGATGGGGAGGTCTCCCAAAGATATACAGGAACAGATTACCTATCCACTCACGACCTCCTTACTGGGCATCCCCGGCGTAAAAACAATCCGGAGCAGTTCGATGTTCGGCATGTCCTTCCTCTATGTCATTTTTGAAGAGGATGTTGAGTTTTATTGGAGCCGTTCCCGTATTCTGGAAAAACTGAATTCATTGCCTGCCGGCACATTACCATCCGATGTAACGCCCACGCTCGGGCCGGATGCCACTGCTTTGGGGCAGGTCTTTTGGTATACACTGGAGGGACGCAATCCCGAAACCGGAAAACCTACAGGAGGCTGGGACCCCGATGAGCTGCGCACGATTCAAGATTTCTATGCCAAATATAATTTGGCAGCATCGGAAGGGGTTTCCGAAGTGGCTTCCATCGGAGGTTTCGTAAAAGAATACCAAGTCGATATCAATCCAGATGCGATGCGCGCATACAATGTATCCGTAATGGATATCATGTCGGCTATCCAAAACAGCAACCTGGATATCGGTGCAGAGACGATCGAAATAAACAAAGCGGAATATCTGGTGCGTGGATTGGGCTACCTTAAAAGTGTCCAGGATCTGGAAGATGCCGTAGTGGCTGTGCGCAATAATGTTCCCGTAAAGATAAAAGACGTTGGGTTTGTCAATTTGGGACCCTCCACCCGACGCGGTGGATTGGATAAGGAAGGCGTGGAAGCAGTTGGCGGTGTAGTAGTTGCCCGGCATGGAACCAACCCCATGGAGGTCATCAATAATGTCAAGGCGAAGATCAAAGACATGGAGGCAGGTCTCCCCCAAAAAACATTAGAGGATGGGACTATTTCAAAAGTCACCGTCGTTCCCTTCTATGACCGTTCGGGTTTGATCCAGGAAACCATCGGAACGCTGGAAAATGCTTTAGCACACGAAATACTGATCTCTATTATCGTTGTCATCGTTTTGGTAATCAACCTGCGTGCATCGATTCTTATATCCAGTATCTTGCCCATTGGCGTATTGGCGACCTTTATCATCATGAAACAAATGGGGGTCGAGGCGAATATTGTTGCCCTTTCGGGTATCGCCATTGCCATTGGGGTTATGGTGGATGTGGGGATCGTCTTTATCGAAAGCATACTACGCCATATGGATGAAGAAAAAGCCAAGGGTGTTGAGAGTCGGGGGAAAGCCTTTGTAAACTTGATTTCCACCGCTGTTGCGGAAGTGTCGGGTGCTTTGTCAACGGCAATGCTCACCACGATCATCAGCTTTTTACCTGTTTTTATGATGGAAGCACAAGAAGGTAAGTTGTTCGGTCCCTTGGCATACACCAAAACCTTTGCTTTGGTTTCAGCCTTTGTGTTAGGCATTATTATCTTGCCAACACTGGCTTATTATATATTTTCAATCCGTATCAATGGGAGTAAAGTTCGCCGGATAGCCAACTACGTTTTGGTAGTTGCCGGTATCGCTCTTTGGATCTATACAGGTGTTTTTGTCGCGTTCGCATTGACTTTGATCGGAGTCAACAACCTGTTTACACCAAGATGGAAAGGAGAAAAAATTGCCAACTACGTTAATGTAGCTATCACACTTTTTGTAGCGATGTATTACCTGACGGTTGAGTGGCTGCCACTCGGCACGCAGGCAAGCACCACACTTAACTTTGTGTTCGTATTCTTTGCCATTGGTTCCATCCTGGGAATGTTATGGGCATTGGTGATCTATTATGAACAGATCCTGCGTTGGTCACTTTCCAACCGGTGGAAATTCATGGCCATCCCTATCATTACTTTATTATTCGGAATGTTAGCATGGATGGGCGTAGAGAAGAGTTTTGGTTTTGTTGCAAATGGCTTCGAAAAGACAGGTTGGAAATCATTTCGGGAGACTGCCTTCTGGCAAAAATCCACCGAAACATTTCCCGGTATCGGGGAGGAATTTATGCCAAGCCTCAATGAAGGTTCTTTCCTTTTGATGCCCACCAGTATGCCGCATACTGGGATTGAACAAAACCTGCAATTGATCAGAACACTTGATAAACGTATTCAAAACATACCGGAAGTCGAACTTATCGTAGGAAAATGGGGCCGTGTGAATTCTGCACTTGATCCGGCTCCTACACAGATGTTTGAAAATACGATCAATTATATCCCGGAATTTTATCTGGATGAAGACGGGCATCGTGAAAGGTTCAAGGTAAACAGTTCCGGAGAATTCGTGTTGAAAGGTGACAAGACCTATGCTGTTTCCGATGGTTTCCGTTCCATACCACGGGACAGTCTGATTGAAGATAAAAGCGGAAAATTTTTCCGCAGATGGCGTCCTGAAATTAAAAAGGCCGACGATATATGGCAAGAGATCGTCAATGTTTCCCATCTGCCCGGATTGACTTCCGCTCCTAAGTTGCAACCGATAGAAGCGAGAATGGTAATGCTTTCTACGGGAATGAGGGCTCCGATGGGGCTAAAGGTTTCGGGTCCGGATCTGGAGTCGATTGAAATCGGTGGCAAGGCCTTGGAAGCAGCCTTAAAGGATGTTCCATCTGTTATGCCATCGACCGTTTTCTACGACAGGGCTGTTGGCGCACCCTATATCGAAATCCATCTGAACCGGGATAGAATGGCCAGATACGGTATTACCGTTGCCGAGCTTCAGGAAGTAATCAGTGCGGCAGTCGGCGGTATGACGTTGACCACTACAGTCGAAGGCCGGGAACGGTTTCCCGTTCGCCTGCGCTACCCACGAGAATTACGGGATGACCCGGATGCGTTGCGAAAAATAATCATTCCGACAGCTACAGGAGCTCAGATTCCATTGGGGGATGTGGTGGATGTTGAATATGCCAAGGGCGCTCAGATGATCCAAAGTGAAAATACCTTTTTGTTGGGTTATGTAATCTTTGATAAAAAAAGTGGCATAGCGGAAGTCGACGTAGTATACGAAGCGGATCAACTCCTAAAGGAAAAAATAGCGTCTGGAGAACTGGATTTACCCAACGGGGTGACGTATAAGTTTGCCGGAAATTATGAACAGCAAGAACGTGCCGCAAAAAGGCTAATGCTTATTATACCACTGAGTTTGTTAGCCATTTTAGTAATTCTCTACTTTCAGTTCCGAACGGTTACAGCATCGTTAATTCATTTTTCCGGTGTTTTTGTAGCACTTGCAGGTGGCTTTATTTTATTATGGCTTTACGGGCAGCCCTGGTTTATGGACTTCTCTGTCGGAGGGACAAATATGAGGGATCTGTTCCAGATGCACAGCATCAATCTCAGCATTGCCGTTTGGGTAGGATTTATCGCCCTGTTCGGACTGGCGACGAGTGATGGTGTATTAATGGGAACATACATCCACGATACATTTGAAGCACGGAACCCCAGAACAAAAGATGAAATACGGGAAGCAGTCATATACGCAGGCTTAAAGCGTGTCAGACCGGCAGCGATGACCACTGCTACAGCACTGATCGCCTTACTGCCTGTCCTGACCTCTACCGGTAAAGGTGCGGAAATCATGGTACCAATGGCCATCCCGACTTTCGGCGGCATGCTGATCCAATCCATGACCATGTTTGTGGTTCCAGTATTCCAGTGCTGGTGGAGGGAATCTGCCACTAAAAAAGAAAATAGAAAAAATAATAAAAATATAGCGAATGAAAACGAATAAGATAAATCGGTATATAACCGTGGCTGTATTAACAAGCTTAAGCATTTTTTCGCAAGCTTTAGCCCAAGACTACCCCACCGATTCGCTGTCCTATTATATACAAGTCGCAATCGAAAATAATCCGGGTGTAAAATCACAAAAGTATGCGCATGAGGCATACCTTGAAAAAATTCCGCAAGCCGGAGCATACCAAGACCCCGAATTGTCCATGGAAGCATATACGATGCCTATGGAAATTATAGGAGGGCGTTCTATTGGAAATGTGAGCTTGATGCAAATGTTTCCATGGTTCGGCACGAGAAAAGCAGCTCGCACAGAGGCTACACATATGGCCAATATGCAAGATCAACAGTATCGGGAAGCCATAAATAATCTGATCCTTCAGGTCAGCACACAGTGGTACACGATGCAAAAATTGAACGAGCAACTCAAGAATAATCAGGAAAACCAAGTGTTTCTAAAACAATTGGAACAATTGGCAATACGGAAATTCTCTGCGCCCTCAAGCACCTCACAATCAAGTGTAGCACCCGTCGTAAGCAGTAATACGCCTTCCTCACCAACCAGATCTAGTGCTTCATCGGGTATGGGAGGGATGAGTATGGGAGGAGGCAATTCAGCTCCTGCTACTAATCAGAATATGAGTATGCCGTCCGGTGGTGGCATGGGAGCAATGGAAGGTGGCTCCGGATCGGGTATGTCAGAGGTGCTTCGTATCCAATTGGAAATTGTCGAAATTGAAAATAACATTGAAAGTTTACATGCTCAGATTAAAGCCGAAAAAGCAAAATTCAATGCATTGTTGAATCGGGAAGCAACTGAAAAGGTCATGCTGGGACAAGAGATCCACAAGCTGAATTTTTTATATAGCGAGGAAGAGGCACTAAGGGTTATTGAGGCAAACAACCCCATGCTTGAAATGATTGCCGAAGAAGGCTTGGCATTTAAGGCAAAAGCGGAAATGGATCGGAAAATGAGTTATCCCATGATTGGTATCGGTGTGGAATACATGGTTGTGGGAAGGACGAATAATTCAATGCTGGCCATGGACGGGATGAACGGTAAGGATATGGTCATGCCTATGGTTTCAGTGAGCCTGCCACTCTTCCGTAAAAAATACAATGCCCAGCAAAACGAAAGCAGGCTATGGCGAAAATCAAGCGAAGAGAACTTTAAAAACACCTTCAACACTTTGAAAAGCGAGTTTTACAGTCTCAAAAGCCAACTGGATGATGCTCAGCGTGCCATCGAGCTGTACGAAAAACAAACTACGCTCGCCCAAACGACATATAACCTGATCGTAAAAGAGTTCGTTACAGGCAAAAGTGACTTGACCAACGTTATTCAGGTGCAGCGGCAATTATTGGATTATCAGCTTAGGAAAGCTGAGGCCCTTGCAAACTATAATACGATGGTTGTGTCAATAAAAAAATTATTGGCAGACCATAAATAATGCAATTATTTTAAAATTATTAGCAATGAATAAACTGAAAAATATTTTTAGAAATAAGGCGGTAACTTACGGGGTTATATTATTGTCCGGATTACTGCTTGGCTGGACGATATTTGGCGGGAATTCGTCCCATGATCATGGGCATGATCTTGAAATGGAAGTGACCGAGGAAGGTGAAACCGTTTGGACATGCTCTATGCACCCCCAGATCAGAATGGACAAACCGGGTAAATGCCCTTTATGTGCAATGGATTTAATCCCATTGAAATCTTCCGGAGGAGGTGATGACGTGATTGACGATGACGCTATCCTGATGTCCGAAGAGGCCATCGCATTAGCGAATATACAGACTTCGGTTGTCGGTCATCAAGATGCTGTCAAAGATGTGCAGCTATACGGAACCGTTCAGGTAGATGAGCGTTTACAACAATCCCAAACATCGCATGTTAATGGACGTATTGAAAACCTCTACGTAACTTTTACTGGCGAATCCGTGAAAGAAGGTCAACTGATAGCCAAGATTTATTCGCCTGATCTGTTGACCGCACAACAGGAATTATTGGAAGCCGCAAAATTGCAGGATATCCAACCGGTATTGCTTGATGCTGCAAAAGAAAAGCTGCGTTTATGGAAGGTGTCAGAAAATCAGATAAGTGAAATCCTTGCATCTAACAGCGTTTCACCTTATGTAAATATATACGCAAATACAAGCGGTGTTGTCACATCAAAAAATGTAAACCAAGGAGATTATATCAACCAAGGAAGCGTATTATACACTATTTCAAACCTTTCAAAGTTATGGGTGATTTTTGATGCTTATGAAACCGACTTACCTTTTTTGAAAGTTGGGGATCAATTGGAATATACTTTACAGAGTGTGCCCGGAAAAGTATATAAAGGGCGGATAGCCTTTATTAATCCAATCATTGATGCTAGCTCGAGAACTGCAAAGGTTAGGGTTGAAGCCGATAATATAGACCGTAATCTAAAACCAGAGATGTATGCTACAGGACGTACTTCAGCTCCTTTGAAAGGAAAGGGTAAAGAGATAGTCATTCCCAAGTCGGCGGTTTTATGGACAGGGAAGCGCTCCATAGTTTACGTAAAACAGCCAAATACATCCACGCCTGCTTTTAAACTTCGGGAGATCGTCTTGGGCCCCTCATTGGGCGACCAATATGTTGTTATGTCGGGGCTGGAAAATGGCGAGGAAATCGTGACCAAGGGAGCTTTCACCGTTGATGCAAGTGCCCAGCTGGAAGGTAAAATCAGTATGATGAATAACGATGGCGCAGCATCGGCTGCCGGACATCAGCATGGCGATGCTCAAACCAATGTCAATAAGACCCATGATATGTTGAAAGTATCAGGAAATTGTGAAATGTGCAAAAGCCGGATTGAGAAAGCGGCGAAAAGTGTCAAGGGGGTGATTTCCGCAAACTGGGATGTTAATGCCAAAGTTATCCATTTGGATTTCGATTCAAAAGTAACCTCAAAAAGTGCCATAAGCAAAGCTATTGCTAATGTTGGTCACGATACAGAGCTGGACAAGGCTCCCAAGGCGGTTTATGACGGACTGCCGAGCTGTTGTCTGTATGACCGGAGATAATGGTACTTGATTAATATTAGATCATGAAAAAAAACCGAAAACGAACGAAAGCATACAAAGTAATTTTAACAGTTCTGTTAAGTGTGTTTGTGTTAATGCAATTTATAACCCCCCAAAGGAACCTATCGCCGGTTCCTGCGGGTCAGGTTTTCGTTGATTCATTTAAGGTCGATGCAAAAGTTAATGCAATCCTGTCGGTATCATGCTATGACTGCCATAGCAACAATACCCAATACCCTTGGTACACCAATGTTCAGCCTTTGGGTTGGTTCATGGCAGATCATATAACCAAAGGAAAAGAGAAATTGAACTTTGATGATTTGCCAAATTATAGCCCGAGAAGGATAAACTCAAAGTTCGCGCAGATTGTTGAGCAGATCGAGAAAGGTAAAATGCCGTTGAGGTCATATATGTGGATGCACAATGGTGCACGATTAAACAAAGAGGAGCAACAACTGTTGATTAATTACTTTGATAAGCAATTAAATATAAAATAGTTATGAAAACGCCATCACACCAGCCGGAGAATCATGAGAGCATGAACAACGGATCAACAACTCCAAAAATAGAACATAAGAATTCACATCATTCAGGGAGCTATAAAAAACTTTTATGGATGATGCTTATTTCTTTTGTACTCATGTTTTTCCTTATGTACGCGATGATAGATCAGTTGACAAACATGGTTTTTAATATCAATCAATTTTACATGGCAGGACTAATGGCTTCTCCGATGCTTATTGTGGAGTTGGTTTTGATGGCTAAGATGTATCCTGACAAGAAGCTTAATTCAATTCTAATTTTAGTAGGATTCGGCACCGCATTAGCATTCTTTGTCAGTATAAGAAAACAAACCGCTGTGGGGGATATACAGTTTCTTAAATCAATGATCCCACATCATGCTGGAGCTATTTTAATGGTCGAAGAAAGCAAACTGGAAGATCCGGAAGTAAAAAAACTGGCAGAAGAAATAATTTCTGCTCAAAATCGAGAGATTGAATTCATGAAAGCTAAAATTAAACAGCTGGAAAACAACGAATATCAAAAAGATGGAGCTTTGAAATAAAGCAATCGATATCCATTATAATCAAAAATTTTCAGCAATTTAAAATACTAACTCAAAAGAGAAGAGAAATGAAGAAAATAGCAGTAATAGGATATGGAGTCATCGGCAAAAGGATAGCCGATGCTATAGTAAAACAAAATGATATGACCTTAGTAGGGGTATGCGATGTCGTTAGTGATTGGCGAATTCAAAATGCTGTAAACAAAGGCTATGCTATTTATGCATCGACACCAGAAGCCGAAAAAGAAATGAACGCCTGCGGAATTTCAGTAAAAGGTAGAATTGCTGAACTTCTCACCAAAGTAGATTTGGTGGTAGATTGCACCCCTAAAAAGGTGGCAGCCAAAAATGTGCAGGCCTATAAGGAAAGAGGAATAAAGTTTATCGTTCAGGGTGGTGAAAAGCATGAAGTAACCCGACATTCTTTCAGTGCCGAAAATAATTACCAATCGGCATTAAATTTAGATGCTACGAGGGTGGTTTCCTGTAATACCACCTCGATCTTAAGAACACTCACCGCCTTAAAGAAAGCGGGTTTACTTGATTATGCCAGAGGAACACTCTTAAGACGAGCCACCGATCCTTGGGAAAGTCATTTGGGCGGTATCATGAACACTATGGTACCCGAAAGAGAAATTCCAAGTCATCAGGGACCGGATGCACAAAGTGTAGATCCTGACCTGAATGTTATTACCTCAGCTATAAAGGTTCCGCAAACCCTTAGCCATCTGCACTACTGGAACATAAAAATGACCAAAGCAGCTTGCAAAGAAGAGGTTTTGGAAGCTTTTAGAACATCATCTCGAATTAGACTGATCCAATACGATCAGGGATTGGTTTCAAACAACACGATAAAAGAGATGTTCCTGGATATGGGAAGACCTTGGGGCGATATGTATGAGGTCGCCCTCTGGGAAGATATGCTGAAGGTGCAGGGTGATGAACTTTTTTATGCCTATGTGGTAGATAATCAGGCTATCGTAATTCCTGAAACCATTGATGCGATAAGAGCACTGACAGGGATTGAACCCAGTGCTGAACAGTCGATTATCAGGACAAACAAAAGCCTTGGAATTAATTAAAGAACAGGTATTATGGACATGTATAAAAATATTGTTGGTCATTTAGGCGACAACGCCTCTTATTATTTAGATCATATTAGTAAAAAGATTACGAAGGATAAATTGCATTTACCTGATAATAGTTCCATTGATAAGGTATTTGTGAATAGTAACCGTAACTTACAGGTATTACGAAGTCTCTCTCAACTTTATAACCACGGAAATCTTGGCGGAACTGGATACCTGAGTATCCTTCCTGTTGATCAAGGTATTGAACATAGCGCAGCTTTTTCGTTTCATAAAAACCCCGATTATTTTGATCCTGAAAATATCATCAGGCTCGCCGTTGAATCAGGATGCAATGCCGTAGCATCAACCTTCGGTGGACTTGGTCTTTACGCCAGAAAGTACGCACATAAAATCCCTTTTATTGTCAAGATCAATCATAACGAGCTCTTGACCTATCCGAACACTTATAATCAGACCTTGTTTGGAACGGTTAAGGAAGCGTGGGATATGGGTGTCGTGGCGATTGGCACTACAATTTATTTTGGCTCTCATGAAAGTGATCGGCAAATAAAGGAAATAGCAGAAACCTTTGCGGAAGCACATGGTTTAGGAATGGCAACTATCCTTTGGTGTTATACCCGCAACGAAGCATTCGAAACCGATGAAAATGATTATCACAGTTCAGCGGATCTGACCGGGCAGGCCAACCATTTAGGGGTAACAATACAAGCAGATATCATAAAACAAAAATTACCGGACGCTAATTATGGTTTTAAGAACCTGCAATTTGGCAAATATAACGATGAGATGTACGATATTCTTACAACGGATCACCCTATTGATCTTTGCAGATTTCAGGTTACCAACTGTTATATGGGAAAAATTGGACTCGTCAATTCCGGGGGTGGTTCAAAAGGAGCATCAGATATCGTTGACGCTGTCACGACATCAGTAATTAACAAACGTGCAGGAGGTTCGGGATTGATATTGGGAAGAAAAGCTTTTCAAAGACCTTTTAGTGAGGGGGTCGAACTATTACAAACTGTCCAGCAAGTATATTTGGAAGATAAGATTACGGTTGCATAAGTTTTGACCCAAATGCTCATCTTCATCCAGAAAACCTAAACAGGAATGATGAAAACAGTAAAAATAAAAAAATACTCAGGGGAATTGCAGGATTTCGATATGAACAAGCTTATTAATTCTCTTCGGCGATCGCAAGCAGATGAGAATCTCGTCCAGCATGTGGCTCGTAATATCGTGGATCAAGTTGAAGAAGGGATGACCACCAAAAAGATCTATCAGATGGCTTTTAATATGCTGAAAAGCAGATCCCGGATAAGTGCTTCAAAATATAATCTGAAGAAGTCCCTGATGGAATTAGGTTCAACGGGCTTTCCTTTTGAAAAATTGGTAGGTAAACTGATGGAATTCGAAGGTTTTAATACTCAGGTTGGTGTTATTGTTCAGGGGGACTGTGTTTCACACGAAATAGATGTGATCGCAGAAAAGGAGAACAACCATTATATGATTGAATGTAAATATCACAATAGTCAAGGACGATTCTGTAATGTAAAGACCCCGCTATATGTTCAATCGAGGTTCGTGGACGTAAAGCAACGATGGAAGAGTCAAGTTGGACATGACACTAAACTCCACCGGGGAGGGCTTTATACCAATACCCGTTTCACCACCGATGCAATTCAGTATGGAACCTGCGTTGATTTAATGCTTGTTAGCTGGGATTATCCCCCGCAAAATTCATTGAAGGCGAGAATTGATAAAGCTGGTCTGTATCCTCTAACAGCATTGGCTACTCTCACTAAAACTGAAAAAAGACAGCTGTTGGACAAAGGAATCGTACTTTGCAAAGAAGTATACGAAAATCCAATCTTGTTAGAGCAATTGGGGATAAATGAGTCAAGGCAGAGGAAAATCTTAGATGATTCCCTAAAATTATGTAGCGCCATTAACACTTTAATATAATGTACAACTGTTATTTTAAACTCTAAATCATATAATATGAAAAGATACACATGTCCCATGCACCCGCAGGTGATGAAGGACGAACCAGGGAAATGTCCGCTTTGCGGAATGGATTTAGTTCCGATGGGAGGAGCAAAAAAAGAAGCTCACAGCCATCACGGACACCACCAACATCACGACCACAAAGAACATTCGCATCATAGTGAAAACCATAATCATCATTCCGATAGTGGCTACGACAAACACGAAGGACATCACACCCACGATTTCCTCAAACGTTTTTGGGTAAGTTTAATCATTACCGTTCCCGTTTTACTCTTATCGGAAATGATACAGCATTGGTTCGGTTTTACGATTGCTTTTCCGGGAGATAAATATGTACTGCTGACATTGGGAACTATCATTTACATCTATGGCGGAATGCCTTTCCTGAAAGGAATGGTAGGCGAAATCAAAGCCAAAGCCATCGGTATGATGACCTTGGTAGCCATCGCTATTTCGGTTGCTTACATCTATTCAGTTGCCGTTGTTTTTGGATTGCCCGGTATGGATTTCTTTTGGGAATTGGCAACCCTTATCGTGATTATGCTTTTGGGGCATTGGTTAGAAATGCGTTCTACAATGGCGGCTTCAAAAGCCTTACAGTCTTTAGTCGCTCTATTACCAAACGATGTTACGGTGGAACGACACGGAGAAGCTTTGAAAATAAAACTCGAAGACCTAAAAAACGGTGAAACCATTATCATCAAACCCGGTGAAAAAATTCCTGCCGATGGAACCATTGTCGATGGAGTTTCTTATGTGAACGAAAGTATGCTCACAGGCGAAAGTGTTCCGGTGAAGAAAGAAAAGGACGGAAAAGTAATTGCAGGTTCTATCAATGGTGAAGGTGCTTTGCGGGTTACGGCAACCGGAGTGGGCAAAGACAGTTACCTCAATAAGGTAATCAATTTAGTTCAGGATGCACAAGCAGCAAAATCGAATACGCAAAACCTTGCCGATAAAGTAGCCAAATGGCTCACTTATATCGCTATTGCGGTTGGGGTTATCACCTTTATTTATTGGTTTGGCAGTAGCGGAGATATTGCGTTTGCATTGGAAAGAATGGTTACGGTAATGGTTACGGCTTGTCCCCACGCCTTGGGTGTGGCTATTCCGCTGGTGGTTGCCATTTCTACAACGCTTTCGGCAACCAATGGTTTACTTATTCGCAACCGCACCGCATTTGAGACCACACGCAACTTATCCACCATTATTTTTGACAAAACAGGAACGCTTACCAAAGGTTCTCACGCAGTGGAAAAAGTTATCCCATTAACCGATAAATATGCTGCCGATGAAATGATACAATATGCAGCAGCCGTTCAGCAATATTCCGAACACCACATTGCAAAAGGTATTTTAAAAACGTTGAAAGAAAGAAACCTTGAACTATGGAAGTCGGAAAACTTCAGCTATATGGCAGGTATAGGTGTAAAAGCAGTTGTAAACGGAAAAGAAGTTGTAGCGGCAGGACCTAATTATTTCAAGCAGAACAACCTTACAGAACCCGAAACTCCAAAAGAAATCAATCAAAGCATTGAAACAGTCAATTATGTTTTTATTGACGGTGAAGTCATCGGTATTATCACGTTGGCAGACAGTATTCGTGAGGGTTCGCAAGAAGCCATTGACCAGTTAAAAAAGATGAACATCAAATCCATTTTGCTTACAGGCGACAATGAGAAAATTGCAAAAGCGGTTTCTGAACAATTAGGAATGGACGGTTATATCGCCAATGTATTGCCTCACGAAAAACAGGAAAAAGTAAAGGAATATCAAGCCAAAGGTGAAGTGGTTGCGATGACCGGCGATGGCGTGAATGATGCACCTGCATTAGCACAGGCAGATGTAGGTATAGCAGTAGGTTCGGGTACGGATGTAGCAGCCGAAACAGCCGATATTATTCTGGTAAACAGCGACCCAAGAGATGTAGTAAAAATGATTGACTTCGGTAAACGGACATATAAAAAGATGGTGCAAAATCTGCTTTGGGCAGTTGGCTACAATGTGATAGCCATTCCGCTTGCAGCAGGTGTGCTTTATCCGGATTTCGTTCTAAGTCCTGCAATGGGTGCGGTTTTGATGAGTGTAAGTACAATTGTGGTTGCGATTAATGCAAGCCTCTTAAAATTAAAACCGCTAAAATGATGGAGGTAATCAATCTCTTGTCGAATATAACAAAAACAATATGTTATGAGATATAATTTAATAATGCTACTTATGCTTATTACGATAAGCAGTAGCGCGCAGTCAGCACATTCAACCCATAAGCATAAAATGGATAATCCACAAGTAAATGTAAATGAGGAGGAAAAGGAACAACAAAAGGTATACACCTGTCCAATGCATCCAGAAATACTCTCCGATAAACCGGGAAACTGTCCCAAATGCGGGATGAAACTTGTCCCTAAAAAAATGGAGGGTAACGAAAGCCACGGAGAGATGAATATGAACAAGCAAGCTCATGAAAATGTTCCAATGCTTCCAGAGAAGATAATTGGTGGCGGGAAGGTTGTAAAATACCACTTATATGTAAAAGACACCATTGTTACCTATGGCGGAAAATCCAAAAGAGCTATTGCAGTTAATGGACAGATACCGATGCCCACATTGACGTTTACTGAAGGGGACACGGCAGAGATTATGGTGCACAACCTGATGGACGAAGCCACATCCCTGCATTGGCATGGTGTAATGCTGCCCAACAAAGAAGATGGTGTTCCTTGGTTGACCCAAAAGCCCATTGAGCCAAATTCTACCTATACGTATCACTTTCCGATAATCCAACATGGTACGCATTGGTACCATTCGCATTCCGGCATGCAGGAACAGATAGGTATGTATGGTTCTTTCATAATGAATAAACGTGAGGATGATCCCACATTCAGGAAAGGTATTGATGATCTACCTACAGTTCCTTTGATTTTAAGTGAGTGGACCAATTTAAATCCAGATAACGTCCACCGGATGCTTCATAATGCCAATGACTGGTTTGCAATTAAGAAAGGGACAACCCAAAGTTATCTGGAAGCTATAAAAGAAGGACATTTTAAAACGAAAGTTACAAACGAGTGGAAACGTATGCTTGCGATGGATGTCAGTGATGTTTATTATGATAAATTTTTGATCAACGGCGCAGATGGGCAGCAACTCTCACAATTTAAGGCGGGAGACAAAGTTCGGTTGAGGATCGCTAATGGTGGTGCTTCATCCTATTTTTGGATCAATTACGCAGGTGGAAAGATTACCGTCGTTGCCAGTGACGGGAATGATGTCGAACCGGTTGAAGTGGATAGGCTAATCGTGGGTGTTTCGGAAACTTACGATATCATAGTTACCATTCCTGAGCTAAATAATTCCTATGAGCTATTGGTTACCCCTGAAGATCGCACCGAATCTGCATCGATTTATATCGGAGAAGGAACGAAAGTACCACATCCCCCACTTCCGAAACTTAAATACTTTGAGGGCATGAAGATGATGAATGACATGATGAAAATGAACGGGGACATGAAGGACATGGGGATGAAAATGAGTCTCCAAAAGATGGACATGAATTCGGTAATGTATCCCGAGATCACAGGTGATAAAAATGGTAATAAAGCGATGGATAAAATGGAAATGGACTCCTCAATGGATCACTCAGCTCATGATATGTCAAGTTCTGACATCGTTACATTAAATTACGACATGCTTAAATCACCATACAATACCGAACTGTTAAAAGATCAACCGGTAAAAGAAGTGACCTTTACGCTCACAGGGAACATGAACAGGTATGTCTGGAGCATGGACAACAAGGTTCTTTCCGAAGTGGATAAGATTCCTGTCAAGAAAGGAGAAATTCTCAGGATTAAACTGTTCAACAATTCCATGATGCGGCATCCAATGCATCTCCACGGATTTGATTTCCGTGTCCTAAATAGTAATGGAATACAGTCCCCGCTAAAGAATGTCATTGACATCATGCCTATGGAAACGAATATCATTGAGTTTGCTGCCAATACCGAAGGTGACTGGTTCTTCCATTGTCATATTATGTATCATATGATGGCAGGTATGAACCGAGTTTTTGCAGTAGGTGATTATCAAAACCCAAACCTGCCTAACAAAGAAAAAGCATATAAAAAACTGCAAAAAGAGAGCAATGGATGGCATTTTATGGCTGAGAACGACTTTGCTACAAATGGTAACGACGGACAGGCAATGCTTCAAAATACACGCTGGAAACTTAGTACCGAATGGAGATTAGGTTATAATAATCGCCATGGATATGAAACTGAAACGCACTTCGGTCGATATATCGGAAAGATGCAGTGGTTTATGCCTTTTGTAGGTTTCGATTGGAGATATCGGGAATTTGGCAGCCATGAGATTGAAAAGAATATGTTCGGACAGAAAAACACGAAAAATAAAAGAGCCAAACTAAGTGCAGGTTTCGTTTACACTTTACCTATGCTGGTCGATTTTCAAGCCGAGGTATATACAGATGGCATTGTTCGTCTCCAATTAGGAAGAGAGGACATCCCATTGACACCCAGATTGAGAGGGGCATTTATGGTAAATACAGACAAAGAGTATATGGGCGGTCTGAAATACATATTGACCAGAAATATTGCGGCGACTACCCATTATGATAGCGATATGGGTTGGGGATTTGGATTGAATTTGTCCTATTAAGTCTGACTTTCTATGAGGTCGGATTTAGAATCCGACCCCTTTTAATGAATTAAAAATGTTGTTTAATGAACAATTATTACAAGGAAATAATAAAGAAACTAGAAAATGAAATAAAAGAGGTGTCTCTTGAACTGGATGGTTCCATAGCTTTGTATGAAGTTATTATTGAATTGATATTATCGATACTTTCGGAAATAAAGGAATATATACTAAAAAATGGCTTTGAAAGTATAGATGGAGAGATCCACTTTTTCAAATATCAAAAACCAGTCATTGTTGCAAAACTCATTTACTATAACGCTATCTATAAAATAGAGACAAAAAAACCTTATGGAGAGAAGCAAGTAAAGAAATACCTTAACAAGGAACAGAAAAAACTCAAAAAGTTCTTTGACAACAATATTGATTTTTACAAGTATTACCGTAGTGGCAACTCTTTTCTCGATGAGAATTTCTTTGTACGTGGAAAACACGATATAAGGTTGTGGTTGGATACGTTTTATTTTGAAGCAGACCACCGTTTTTGTACTTCTCATGATTATAAAGTCGCCAAAATAATCGCCAATGATTTGATACAGGTTTACCTTGAAGACCAGCTCAATAGCAATCAGGAAAAAGCGTTTGATAACTCTTCGCTCAATTGGACAGGAAGTAAAACGGCATTGACCGAACTGATTTATGCCCTGAATTCCCACGGTGTATTCAATAATGGAAATGCAGACATAAGATTGATTGCCAAAACATTTGAAAGCACCCTTAATATTGACTTGGGCGATTTCTATCATACATTTATGGAACTAAAATCCCGAAAAATAAACCAAACTAAATTCCTTGATAGTCTGCGGGATGCCCTGATAAAGAAAATGGACGAACAGGACGAAAGATAATGAACACAATTACAGTACTCCCCGTGGGATATGTACACTTTTAGTCCGAACGATACTTTCAGACACCTTTGGAGTTTCTGTATGCTTTTCCGCTTGTTCTTCGGGTTCTTCTTTCGCTTTTGTCATAGACAGCTGTATCTTCCGCTCCACGGAAGCCAGCTCCGTTTTGAGTTCACTCAACCGGTGTTCTTTGCTCCACGTACCATTCAGCACTTCCTGAAGAACAGGTACATCTTTTTGTATTTCAGTAATTTTCTTTTGCTCCTGCTCAATATAGACAGGTAGCTTTTCCAATGCATTGAGGAAATTCATAGATGCCAGTTTCTCATCTTTGGCGATGATACCGTTGTTATAGGTGTATTTGATATTGCCCTCACCTTGTATCAAAAAACGGTTTACCCGAATATCCACGCCCTCTTTTTGCGACATTTCCGTTTTGACCAAAAGCTGAAAACCGTAAAGACTGCCGATTTCTTCATAATCCCCGCCTGTGCGGGATTTATCCGCAAGCTGACCCAGCTTTGCACCGATTTGTTTGGTGTCCGCATTGGGCGATAAGCCCTCCAATTTAATAAGGTTGGCAACAGTGCCGTCAGACCGTTTTTGGATACGCCCTTGCAGGTTGTTCCAATCAAGACTCATACGGTCAAAGCGGGACTGGGCTTTTTCCAGTTCTGCCGTATATTCTCCCAATTTATATTTCGCACCTGATTTGGAGCGGTAGAACGATTGGCGTTCGCTTTCCAGTCCGGCAATCTGCTTTTCTATTTTAGCTTTGTCCAGCAGGTCGGTGTTTCCCATCAGGATAGCCACGTACTCCGAAAAGTTCATTCCCGATTTTTCGTCCATACTGCCCTCGTCAATCGTCCGTTTGCCAAGATTGTTGGATTTTAGTTGGTTGATGAATAGCTGTTTGTTGTACAGCAGGTTGAACTTGTAGCTGTCCAACGATTTTTCTACTGCGTATATGATGACGTCCACTTTGTTGTTGTTAAAATGTTTAGCGATTTCATTACCTTTTCGGATAGCCCGACCGTCCCTTTGTGCAAGGTCGGACGGTCGCCACGGCGTATCCAGATGATGCACGACAACAGCCCTTTTCTGTGCGTTTACGCCTGTACCTAACATACTCGTTGAGCCGAACAGCACACGGATGGTACCGTCGTTCATTCCCTTGATGAGTGCCTTGCGTTGCTTGTCGTTTTTTGCTTCCTGTATAAAGCGGATTTCGTGTGCAGGTATGCCGTGGTCTTCCACGAGCTTGCGTTTGATTTCGGAATAGATGTTCCATTGGTTAGGTTTGTACGTTCCCAAATCCGAAAAAACGAACTGCGTTCCTTTCTGTGCATTGAATTTGTTGTAATACTTGGCGATATTATTGGCACAGTGCGTAGCCTTGTTGTCGGAGTGGTCTTCGTAATGTGGGCTTACCATCCGCATATCGAGCGACATCTTGCGGGCGTAGTCCGTAGCGATAAGCATCTTTGCTTTTTCCTCCCTTTGGGATAACGGTGCTCTGCCCAACAATTCGCCCTTGCCTGTTTCGGCAAACTGCATCAGACTTTGGATAAAATCTTCCTGATCGGGCGTGGGTGGTATGTTATAAAATATCTCGTTCTTTTCGGGGCGGTCGATGCCAATCATTTCGGCAGTACGGTAGTCCGTGATTTCGGAGTAGAACTGGGCAAGCTCCGGCACTTTGATAAAGTAGCGGAAACGTTCTTTTGCCACGATATTGTTAGCCACCGAAAATTCATAATCGGTTGTTTTCTTCGCATAAATCGCCGCCCACGCATCAAAGGAGTTGATGCCCTGTTTTGCCAATGCCCGTGGTCGCAGGTATTTAAAGAGCAGGTACAGTTCGGTAAGCGAATTACTGATAGTTGTACCCGAAAGGAAAGTTGCTCCCATATCTGCATCAATGCGTTCCTGTATGGTACGGATAGCGAAGAGCAGGTTCATTGCCTTTTGGCTTCCCTCTTGATTGCCCAATCCGGCAACCCTCGAATGCCTTGTTTGGAACATAAGGTTCTTGAACTGGTGGCTTTCGTCCACAAACAAGTGGTCTATGCCCATCATCTTAAAATCCACTACATCATCTTTGCGGTTTTCAATATCGTGTTGTAACGTTTTCAGTTTTACTTCGAGGTTTTCCTTTTGTTTTTCCGCTCCTTTTAGCATCCATCTGGTTACTTCATCGCCCTGGCTTCGCATAACATCAAGGTTTTCCTCTACAGTGTCCAACTCTGCTTGCAGGATGTCCTTTTGTATTTCGGACGACTGGGGTATCATTCCGAACTGGTCGTGCGTGAGGATTACGCAATCCCAATCATTATTTTTGATGTCCCCGAAAATCCGCTGGCGTTTTTCGGGCGTAAAATCATCAATGCCGGGATAGAGGATTTTTGCGTGGGGATAAGCGGTGCGGTAGGCTTCGGCTATTTCGGGTATATTGGCTTTCAACCCGATAATCATCGGTTTGTGGGCTAATCCCAAACGCTTCATTTCCTGTGCCCCTGTACACATTATCAACGTCTTTCCTGCACCTACTTCGTGGTCGCAGATAGCACCGTTGTTGAGCTTTATCATCCATACGGCATCCTTTTGGCTACTGTACAGGTCTTCAATCCCTAAACCCTTGCGGTCTAATCCCGGAAATTCCTGATGGGAGCCGTCATAGTCCGGTCGGACGAAACAGTTAAAGGTATTGTTGTATCGGTCGGTCAGCCGTGTTTTGAATTCATCGTTCTGGGCGTAAAGCCACTCGGTAAAGGCGATACGGATTTCGTCAATCTTGGTGTTCGCCATCTGTATGGCTTCCATATCCCGCACCTTGACATCTTTGCCATCGACCTGTACCGTTTTGGAAATATCAGGCGTGGTATTGACAAGGGCGTGTTTGAGCAGGGCAATTCCGTCAAACGTCCGGCTTTGGGCTTTGACCGCATATTTATCCCATATATGGACGTTCTTTTGTTTACAGGTCACGGAGAAATCATCCGCACTTTCAGCATAATGTATATGGACTTCCGCCTCGAACAGGTGCGAGGCAAACCGGGCATAAATCCCCGTAGGTATCCACCGTTCGCCCAGATTAAAATCGAGCTCCTCAAATTCGATACGTCTTGGTCGGGCTTCCTCCAATACCGTAAGACTTTGTTTTGCTTCCTCATCATCGGGATTTTGCTCAACGTAGGCTTTAATTGCTTGAGCTTTCTCCACCACATTGCCAGCAATCCAGCGTTCGGCTATTTCGTATTCCTTTTGCAGTGGATTGTAATAAATACGACCGTGTAAAGCTTCTTTCAACGTATCGGCAGGCATACCGCTGATTTCGGACATATAGTCCAAATCCACCTTTCCCGTTTTGTTCAGCGAAGCTGACAAGGCTTCTTCGGGATTGTCGGTTGCTATGGTGGCGGTGGAAAAACTTACAGGACGGCTGAATATGTCCGCTTTATGTACCACACCGCCAACGACACGCTCCAGGTACCGGATTTCCTTGCCCGCACTGTCCGTTTTGACAAGTTCAATGTTCTTGGCATCGTTGAGATTACCGTACTTTTTGACAAAGGCATCGTACAGGCGGTTAATATTTTCCCTTTCTTCCTTGTGTTCTGTTTGAAGTTCCGCTTCTTTGATATAAAGTTGTTGATAAACATCACGCACCCCGATATAGGCTTCGGCTCTTGCTTTCTGCAATGACGACAGTTTCAAGGGGTGGAACACAGCCGTACCTTCCTCTGTATCCACGTCTTGCAGATGACCCACCCAACCGTTATCTGTGACAAGGCAGTCGTTCCGGTGGAACGTTTGCAGTTCGCCACTGTACGGAGCAGGTTTGGGAATGGTGTTGATGGCGATATTGGGAACGACCGGCGTGTCCGCTTGGTCATTCCCATTTTCTTGTGAAAACAAATCGCCAATAGCTTCCTGTTTTTTACTGTTTATTTGAATTGTACCGTTCGTAGTTCCGTTCGGTTTATGCGGTGTATAAGGTTGTTGCATCGCACTGCCGAACAGATTGGTCTGGCGAGCCGTTGTACTTCTTCTTTTTTTAGCAGTCTGTCTTTTGGCTTGTGTGCTTCTTTTGGGTGGAGCAACCACCATTACAGGTTCGCCCACATTTTCAAACAGGTCGAAAATGCTCAACTGTTTCAGCTCCTGCGGACTTTCCCGATGGATTTCGGGTTGTGGCTTTTGGGAAATGATTACAGGAGGTACATCTGCGACCGGAGGTGTAACCGTTGGCGTTGGTGTAACAGGGGTTTGTACCAATGGCTCATCGTTCCGTTCGCCCTTGTATAAGTTTAAGTCTAAACGGTTTCCAAAATCCTCGGAAAGCATTTGCTTCAAATCTTTGGCAATTCCGCTGGCACCACCTTGATGTGTATAGATTATTGCAGGTTTGCCGTAAGGATCGGTGTCAATCTTACGGTCGGTATGTATGACCCTTGAACCGTTCTGAAAGAAAGCATTGCTTGGTGTATCGTATTTGGTTTGTCTGCTTTGGCAAAACAGCTCTTCCGTTTCGGTCAGGCTTTGTTTCACTGTATTCTTTTGCAGGATAATCAGGTCGCTGCCGACTTCTGTACCTGCATATTCTGTAAAAAGGTCGTTGGGCAATCTTACAACCGAAACCAAATTATTATCCTGCATCAACGCCCTGCGTATGGGTTCATTCTTCGGGCTGTTGAGAACACCTTGCGAGGTAATAAACGCTTGTATGCCTCCCTCACGGAGCATATCATTTCCTTTCAGAAAGAAGTAATTATGTATGTTTCGGGAAGCCTGTACTTTTGCAGGGTCTTTACTTCGGGAAAAGGACAAATCGAATACGGAAGTATCGCCAAACGGGATATTGCTGGCAACAACATCATAGCTGTTTTGTTCCTTTTCGGGAATTTCCTCAAAACCACTTACACGGATTTTGCTTTCGGGATAAAGGTGCTTTAGGATTTTGCCTGTCAGCAAATCCTTTTCGTATGCGGTTACATTGGTTTGTTGGTTTTCGGAAAAGGATTGTATAAACGAGCCGATACCTGCGGACGGCTCTAAAAATTTTTGAATATTCACACCGCTTTCACGCAAGGTTTCAGAAATCGCATCAATGACCTGTGGAGGCGTATAAAAAGCCGTCAGTACAGAGCTTTTCATACTGTCCACATATCGGCGGTACTGTTTTTCATCTTCAGAATTTTCTTTGAGCAGCCTGTGGAGTTCCTGCGTAATGGGGAATAAATCGTGTTCAGTTTTCCGCCAATTATTGATGTCTGTTTTGCTGGCTATGGGGTTCAATACGAATTTAAGACCGCCAAATCCGCTGTAATGCATCAATGACAGTCTTTCGTCTGCGGTGGCTTGCCGTTTCTCCTTTTCCAATGTAAAAGCAATCCGCAGGGCATCAATATTCTGCCTAAGATGTTGCTTTTTACTGAAGCCCATTTTCCTCTATCCATATAGCGATTGCTCCGGTCAGTTCGGTGTAGAGCAGGTCAAAGGCATAGCCGTAAGCAAAATCATCGGTTAGCTCATATCTTACAAAAACAGGGGCACAGACAGGAAACATTTTAAGGGCGAACGGTCGCAGTTCTTCGTCTGCCATCAGGGTATCAAACTCATTGCATACCACTTGAAAAACCGTATCGAACTTGGAGAAATGCAGACCTTCAAAGAGGATGTAATTAGCTATTTCATCACATTGCTCAATAGCGTTGCCGGAGCGGAATGCTCCCTCATAGGCACTGGCAGCCCACGAGGAACGTTGCTCAATAAATTTTTGGTCGTGTGCCTTTTCGGGGAAGCTGCTGTTTAGCAGTTCTTGCAACCGTAATCTGAAATAAGACAGGTCTTTTTGCTGTGTATTCATACTATAATTTTATTTAGAATTTTGCTGAAAGCCTAAAATTATAGTGGTAGATAAGAGCTTTTGCAGAAGTGGCAGGGTTTGGCGTTGGGAGGCGGGATTTGGCGTACAGTAGATCCTATCCCGGTATCTCAATGGAGTTGTCCACTTCATTGCCGAATACATCCCACCCCTCAAAAGTATTGTTGTTATCTTCCGCCGGACTTTGCCGTGCAAAAAGCTCCACTCTGTCCACTTCTCCAAATAGGCGTACAATACGTTTCCTGATTTCGTCCGGTTTCTCCGAGTGCCTGCTCCGGGGAGATACAAGCACCTGCGGAACGTCTTTTGCATGGCGGACAAGTGGTTTACCTTTAGTAAACAACAGGACTATTTCCGCATTGGCACGGGTATAATAGCCCATTCCTGTAAAAATCCTGTCATTGTTCTTGTTGGTTTTTATCCACGTAAATGCAACCGTCTTGTAAGTAAATCCCCAGGCTTTTCCCAGTTCCAGTGCCTGTTCCAGACAGGGAAAAGTTGTCCACATCAATAGCACACAATCAGGCTTGGCAATAGCCTGTATATTCATTTCCTTTAAAAATTCGGGGCTTTGGGTCGGATAGTGGCTTTCCGCACTTCGTCCGGCTCCTTTCTTGCTCCATACTTTAAAATGCCAAGGAGGGTCAGCGTAGATGACATCGTATGTTTTAACTTTTGCATTCATTGCTGTTCAATTTTAATAGATACATTTTTATTTGTCACGGCCAAAGTATTAAAGGGAAGAACGGGAGCTGTGAACGTGGCAGGGTTTGGCGCTGAGAGGCAGGATTTGGCGTATTGGTATCTCCTAATAAGGCAGAAAAATGTACTTTTGTGCTTTAAATTTTAATTTATTGCCATAATGAACGAACTGATCGAAAAAATCAACGCAAGCTACGAAGCATTGAAAGCTGATGCAGAATTGCAAGCTGAAAAAGGAAACAAGGCAGCCGGGACAAGAGCACGCAAGGCTTCCCTTGAATTGGAGAAACTTTTAAAAGAGTTTAGAAAAGCATCTTTAGAAGCATCTAAGGGCTAAAATAAACCCTCTGAAAATTCGGAGGGTTTATTTGTTATTCAATATTTGAAGCATCCTGCCGACTTCAATATCCATTCTCGAAAAGGCAAACCACTTTTTGCCCAGGTCTTTGAGCGAAGCTCCGATATGATATAGTTCTGCACCGTCAATAATCAAAAATCGGTCGTGGGCATCGGAGAACGTCTTAATCTGAATCGGAGGATATTGGCTGTTGTAGCGTTGCTGGTCCAGCCGTAGCTGACTGCTGATGCTTTTGGTGTAGATTTTTGCGGTTACATTGTCCTTACGTTTTCCCAATAAGGTCAGTATCGTATCGTCTACATAATTATCCAATAGAATAATGGAGGTTTTTGCACTTCGGATAATATCCGATACAAAGGTATAGGCATCAAAAACCTGTCCGTTGTAAAAGATACCCTTTTCGCTATGGAGCTTGTCGCTTTCCAGAGCCTTAAATATTTCCTCAAATTTTTGGTCGGCTTGCAGTTGTTTCAGTTCAATTTTATCCAAACGATGAAACAGCGAAGCATTGCCGATAAGGATTTTCCGCATTTCTACAAAGGCGTTCATTATCTCAATGCTGACCTTTATGGCTGTTTCTGAACGAAGTACAGTCGATAATTGAGCTATGCCCTGTTCACTGAAAACATAGGGCAAATAACGCCTTCCGCCGTAATTCAAACTTGAGGTGCCAATTTGGAACCTCAAGTTTTCGACCTCATCTTCAGTCAGTTGAAAGCAGAATGATGTCGGAAACCGCTCAATATTCCGTTTTACAGCTCGGTTAAGATTCTTCGTTTCCACTTGAAATAGCGAAGCGAGGTCACTGTCCAACATCACTTGTTTACCTCTTACCGTATATATCAGGTTTTCAATTTCCTTTTGTGCTATTATAGGTTTGTCTGACATTAGTGCATTACAAATAGGTTTTTCCAAAAACTATGATAACTATTTCTTCCTTCTCTTTTCAAACTCAAAGGAAGTTTTGCAATCGGCATCCAACACGATATACGCATCGAATTTCTTGCCTGCCTTGCTTTTCATTCCTTTGATAAGTGAAGTTTTACCCTTATTGACGAGGTTTTCAATATCGGCATTGCCGATTTGTACCCCGCACACGTTACGGAACTGTATCCAATCACAAACCTCATCAGGACATTTGACAATCCTGTCACGGATAATGAGTTGCCGGCTTTTGCATTTTGGACAGATCAATTTCGGCAGGTTGCTTTGGGCAATGGAGGTCTGCAACAGTTCATTCGTAATGGTTGAGGCGTATTGCTCCATTTCTTTTTTAAACGCACCTGCATCTGCTTCGTTGTTTTCGATTTTCTGCAAAGCCACTTCCCATTCGGCGGTCATTGCCACATCTGCAATTTTTTGGTCTTTGACCAATCCGTATACCTGCAGTCCTTTTTCCGTCGGGATTAAGGATTTCTTTTCCCTTTTGATATAATTACGGGTAAACAGCGTTTCAATGATGGATGCCCTTGTGGCAGGCGTACCGATACCGATGCTTTGCAGGGCTTTCCGTTCTTCCTCGTTTTCGATTTCCTTGCCTGCGGTTTCCATTGCCGATAAAAGTCCGGCTTCGGTATACAGCACAGGCGGTTTGGTTTTCTTTTCCAAAACCGTAGCTTCCCTGATTTTCAGCTCATCGCCTTTTTTCAAATCGGGTAAATCCTGTATTGGCTCTGTATCTTCGTCAGAGAAAGTACCTTTTATAGAACGCCAGCCAGCTTCGATAATCTTACAGCCTTTCAGCGTAAAATCATAGTGCGACACTTCCAAAGAAACATCGGTCAGCTCTTTGATACAGGCTTGTGAAACGGCTTCGAGCAGGCGAAAGGCAATCATATCATACACTGCATTTTCCTTTGCGTTGAGTGCGGACGGTACTTTGCCTGTAACCAACAATCCGTGGTGGTCCGTTACCCGCAGATCGTTTACGATACGTTTGTTGAAACGTCCCCATTTCATTTTGGCTACGGCCCGCTTACAGGTTTCCCTGTCCTGCAAAGCTCTCACGAGGTCGGGGATTTCAGCCCACATATCTTCGGGAATGTATTTGCTTCCGGTACGTGGATATGTGATAAACTTCTTTTCGTAGAGGCTTTGGGCAATGTTGAGGGTTTCTTCGGCAGAGAGGTTGAGCTTTTTGTTCGCTTCCTTTTGTAGTCCTGTGAGGTCGAACAGTAGGGGCGGTTGCTCCGTGGTATTCTTGCTTTCCACAGATACAACCGTAGCCGTTCCGGTACGCTGGACGGACTTCAGCGTATCACCGGCAAGTTTTTGGTCTTCCCATTTGCTTTTTGAAATGCTTTTGAACGCAATATCCTCTTTGTGGTGCAATAACTGTATCTGCCAATACTTTTTGACCTGGAAATTTTTGTTTTCGAGATAGCGTTTGCATATCAAAGCCAATGTTGGCGTCTGTACCCGTCCGAGCGAGTAAACCCCATTTCCTGCGGCAATGCTCAACGCCTGTGTGGCATTGATGCCCACCAGCCAATCGGCACGGCTTCTACTTTGTGCGGATTGGTACAGTCCCTCAAACGCCTTTCCGTCTTTGAGGTTTTCAAAACCTTGCTTTATGGCCTTTTCGGTAAGCGAACTAATCCAAAGACGTTCAAAAGGTTTGTTGCATTTCAGGTATTCATAAATGTACCGAAAGATGAGTTCGCCCTCACGCCCTGCATCGGTAGCAACGATAATGCTTTCACTTTTACCGAACAGTTCTTTGATGATTTTCAGCTGTTTTAACGCTCCTGCATCGGCTTGATAGCCTTTGTCCTTTTTGACCTTGCGGACGGTCAATAAAAAAGGGTCCGGCAATATCGGCAGTGATGCCCTGTCAAACCCCGAAATGCCGTAATCTTCGGGCATTCCCAGCCCGATAAGGTGTCCGAATGCCCACGTAACAAAATAACCGTTGCCTGTCAGGTAGCCGTCCTTTTTATCGGATGCTCCCAACAGGCTTGCTATTTCCCTTGCTACGCTTGGTTTTTCTGCAATGACTGTTTTCATAATCAGCTTACTTTTCTACCTCTTGATTTTGCAGGATTTTTTGGCTTGTTCTGTTGCTCCTGCTGCTTTTCATTCTTCGGTCTTTGCTGCCCGGACTTCAAAGGCTCTTTGATGTTCTTGGTCGCTTCATTGGTTTTACCGTGTGAATTGACGGCGATCTGCGTTTTGTGGGCCTCGGTGGGTTTTATTCTTTCCTTGTATTGGTTGGGAAATTCAAAGCCTGTTTTTCCGGTTTCTTTGTTGAACGTGATGTAACCGTTGTACGTTTGCCCTTTCTTATCCACCAAACCTGCCATATAGACGGTTTGTCCCGCTTTGAAATCCTTGTACTGCTTATCGGTCAGCTCTTTGCCACGAAATATTTTCGAAGCCTCCTGTGGTTGGCTTTGCTGATTGTTCTGCCTGTTATTCTGCTGTTGTCTGTTGGAGTTGCTACGGTCAAACAAAAATTCGGGATAACGTTTTTCGGCATTGTACTGTATCGTTGCCGAGAACTCCGTTCCTTTTGTGGAAATCATACCGTCTAATTTGAGCGGTTTGCCCTCCATTAAGGTTTGCTTTTGCTCGTCATTCAGCTTTACGCCCTTAATTTCATCGGGAATTTTAATGAAGTCCGTCCGCAATGCAATTACATCATTGGTGAGCCTGTCAATACTGATGATAGACGGCATTAGTTCGCCTGTTTTAGAATTGATCAGATTAACCACACGCCCCATATTGCCTGTTTCGAGCAGATTTTTCTTATCTTCATCTGTAAACTTGTGTCCAAAGAACTCAAAGTGCAGATTAGGTTCTTTTTTTATACCGTGTATAGCCACAATGGCGTTTCCGTCTTCGCCTTGCTGTAAAGACAGACGAGCATCAGTACGGAGGATAGAACCGCCGAGATTAATGCCTATCGGTACAAGCTCATTGGTTTTGTAACCTTTCAGCAAAGGTTCGAGCAGGTTTCTTTTTTCAAGGTATTCCTTGCTCAATCCGAGATTTTTCATGGTATCCCAATCGATCTGTTCCGGTCTGAAGCGGTATTCGCCTGTTTCCGGTGTTGTCTGTGCTGTTGCCATATCGCTTTTATTTTCCTGTTTATTATTTGCTTGTGTGTCGGGTTTTATTTCGTGTTCTTTCATTACTTTTTCACCCTCCGGAGTGGGCTTATCAACCTGTTTCTGCATTTCCTTGGCTTTTTCGATCGCTTCGGGTTCGCCTACCCTGAAAAATGAAAAGTTGGTCGGGTTTTTCAGCTGGCTGAAAAAGTTGGAGAAGAAATTGGAAAAGAAATCGCCGTGCTTGTCCACACGCATAAACTGATTTTGGTTCTTTTTCGTGGGGTCAACGGTTTCCATTTTTCCGTTTTCGTCAATGCTCTTTACGGCTTGGATCTTCATTTTTTCTTTATCCAATACCAGCAATATGTCCGATAGCTGTTCGGGCATTTCCTGTTTGATTGTTGTTTCTTCGCTCATAAGATTAAAAATTTACGTTCATCGACGAAAGTAAAATAAGCGTTTACTGTCTCGCCCAATGTGGCACTCAAAGGCAGTGTTTGGCGTTCATTGGCTTTCATTTCTTTGGAGGAGGGTTAAAGCTCTCTCTTATGAACTGGTGTACGTCGGACAGTTTGTAATACAGTTTCCCGCTTATCGTATAATAGGGTAGCTTGCCGATGGAGCGATACCGTTGCAGGGAGCGGTTGCTGATTTTCAGCATTTGCAATAAGTCTTGATTATCCAATAATTCTTCGCCGTCTATACTGTTGCGTTTTTTCTGTGCGTTGTCTATCTGTTCGCCGAGAATATCAAAGCGGTCCATGATACGCTCCATCCATGCAATAAATTCTGATCTGTCAATGTTCATAGTTAAAGTCTTTAAGTAGTCACTATGCAAAATTGGTAAGGGTGGTAGGGATTGTCTGCCAAGACTTGCCAATTGGATTGAAGGTTTTTTGAATATTTTTTCAGTTTGTATAAGTTCTTAATTCATAAAGTTTTGAGGGTTTTGGGCGATATTTTATGTCAAAATGGAAAGGTTTTGCCAATTGACAGATATGGGCAAAGAAAAAAGCAGCACATGGGGGTGTACTGCTTAGGATAGAATTATTTCAGATCAATACCTTATTAGAGATCTTTATCCATATATTCTTCAAGGGAAAATTTGAGTTGGTCTAAAAAAGCCGTTCGTGAACCTGATCTTGTTTTCATTCGGTGGAATGCGTGATGTATATCGTTTAGTGGCGTTCGGAACAGTATCCGGAAAATCAATGCTAATTTTCTAATGCCTATTTTACCATGGGCAACTGAATTAGATGCATAGAGGGCGTAAATTAGCTCTATCAGTGCATTTTGTGAATTAGTCCAGGTAATGTCTTTATTGATATCCCCATTTATTAAAATTGTATCGGGGTTTTCATCAGGATTGATTTTGGTAAGCAGATAAGTATAGAGCAGTTCGTTGGCGATTATATGGGCTACTTTGTTATCATAGTAGGTAGAAAAACTAAGGTCAATTTCAAATACACCACTCTTTAATCCGTCGTGGTAATTGATTTGCCCGAGCCTGAAATACTTATGGTCACGGTCAGTTCTTCCCGCTCTATAGTACCTATAGAAATCTTCGTTGGATATACTTTCTTTATATTCCGATTTGAGTACCTTCAGCTGGTTTTCAAAGTAATTTTGATGTAATCTGCCATTGCTCACAGGACAGGTGGTTTCGATGCGGAATACCTTGTTGTAGTAAATGAGCTTTCCCAAAACTTGAGGCTTTATATTCTTAAAAAAATCAATCTCTTGCTGTTCATTTATAAAGTTGCCTTGTAATACTTTAGCTTTTATTATGCACAGCATGTCATTTAAGAACAAAGTCATTTGGTATGCTTCATCCACCGTCTGTACCATTTGAGAAGATAGTTTGGCTTCCTGATGCCGGATTTCCGATAATATTTTGCTCAAAACGATTTCCATAGTATAGTCTTATTAGGGGTTATTACTATTTGTTTCGGGAAATACAATTAACACCGATAAAACAAAGCTTGGAAGTAATATTGAACGCAATACCACAGATCACCCCAACTGGGGTGTTTTTTAGCTCATAACATGACTGCCGACACTAATGAACAAGGCTTATTTTTCAATTAAGATTAAAAAATGCACGTAAGTTCGAACCATTTATTTTTCTACTTTTCGTTTTGCATAAGCTGCTCAAAATAAATATGCTTATTGTTGGGCTAGAGCTGTCGGAATATTTAAATCTTCGAAAATTTTCAATAATTTCTCGAAAAAACGACGAAGTAATCCAAACGGCACCATTTAAAGACAAGTCATTCAATTTATTATTATTTTCAGATTGAGAGTACACTCTTGCGAGTTTATATAGTCTACACTGACGGGCAGTTATAGACGAAAACGCTTTTATACTATACCTGTTGACGTATTAAGGCATTTTTAACTGGAACTCCATACCCTAAAATCGATCGTCTTTTTAATTTGAAATCATCTACAATAAAATAAATATGAATAATTAAATAAAAACATCTATATTTGCATAAGTTTGAAACGATATACAAAATTGAAAAAGCAATTAAAAGATATTTCTGATATGCAATTTGGTTTCTATGAGAAACCGAAAGAGGAAGGAGAACTACTCTATCTTCAAGCCAAGAATTTTAATAGTTACGGTTTGTTTGAAGATAGAATAGATGGATGGATTGATATTTCCGAAAAGTCTAAAAGTCATATTTTAGAAGATGGGGATATTTTGTTTGTGGGAAAGGGGATGCGCAATTTTGCTTGGAAATATAGTGCCGATATAGGAAAAGCAATTGCTTCTTCTATATTCTATGTAATCAAACCTAAGTCTGAATTGGTAGATGCTGATTATTTAGTAGCCATTTTTAATTCTTCTAAATATCAATCGTTCTTTCAGACCTTAGGAGCGGGCAGTTCCATTCCGTCCATTCGTAAAAATGAATTGGAAGCAGTGGAAATTCCATTACCCCCCTTAGAAATCCAAAAAAAGATAGCAGATTTAAGTTTACTGCATCAAAAGCAACTTTTGCTAACCGAAAAATTAATAGAAGAAAAGAATAAATTATTTCAAGCAGTTATAAACGATATTTTAAAATAGGATGGAAAAGAAACTTACTCAAGCAGAGATCAACAATATAGTATGGAAGGCATGCGACTCATTCAGGGGCGTGCTGAGCAGCGGACAGTATAAGGATTATATATTGACAATGCTTTTCGTTAAATATGTTTCTGATGTGTGGAAAGACAAAAAAGCATTCTACACCGAAAGATATAAAGGAGATCGTACTCGTATAGAGCGTGCTTTGGCAAATGAACGATTTAAGCTCCCTGAAAATGCGACATTTGATTATTTATTTGAGAATCGGAACGATGTACAATTAGGGGATTTGATCGATCGTGTTTTGGAGCAAATCGAGGACTCTAACCGATTAAAATTGGCGGGGGTTTTTAGAAATATTACGTTCAACTCAGAGTCCAATTTAGGCCAAACAAAAGACCGTAATAGAAGATTAAAGAATTTGTTGGTCGATTTTTCAGAAATGGACTTGCAACCTTCACACTTAGAGGGCAATGATGTTATCGGCGATGCATATGAATACCTAATATCCATGTTTGCAGGTGATGAAGGCAAAAAATCAGGAGAGTTTTATACACCGAGCGAAGTATCATCCTTACTGGCTAAACTTTTAGCACCTGAACCTGGAAATCGATTAAATGACCCTACTTGTGGTTCTGGTTCGCTATTGATTAAGTTAGCCAAAGAAGTAGGTTCTGATAATTTTTCTTTATACGGTCAGGAAGTAAACGGCAGCACCTGGGCTTTGGCTAGGATGAATATGTTTTTGCACGAAATTGATAATGCCACCATTGAATGGGGAGATACTATAAACAATCCTAGGCTTTTGGAAGGTGATGAGTTAATGAAATTCCATATTGTGGCCGCAAACCCTCCGTTTTCATTGGATAAATGGGGTGCAGAAAATGCAGTAGCCGACCAATACAATCGTTTCCATCGGGGCGTTCCTCCTAAAAGCAAAGGTGATTACGCTTTTATTAGCCACATGATAGAAACTACTTATGAGGATATTGGCCGAGTGGGCGTGATTATGCCACATGGCGTTTTATTTAGAGGAAGTAGTGAGGGGAAAATTCGTCAGCAATTGATTGAAGAAAATTTATTGGAAGCCGTGATTGGTTTGCCTGCCAACTTATTTTTCGGCACAGGTATTCCGGCTGCCATCTTGATTTTTAATAAAGCCAAAGGTACGAATACTGATGTCTTATTTATCGATGCCAGCAAAGGTTTTGAAACTGGGAAAAATCAAAATAAATTAAGAGACGAGGATATAAAACGCATTGTTGAAACCTATAAAGCGTTTAAAATTAACGCTCCTCTGACGACGGATGAAGGACATGTCATTGAAGATAAATATGCTTACAGAGCAACGTTTAGCGAGATTAAGGAAAATGACTTCAACCTTAATATCCCCCGTTATGTAGATACATTTGAAGAAGAACCAGAAGTGGATATTAAGGCCGTTCAATTGGAAATAACGAAAATTGAAAAGGAACTTAAAGAAGTGCAATTGGAGATGAATAAATACTTAAAGGATCTAAACTTTTTATAATTATGATAACAACCGAACAGAAAACTGAATTAGAGGACATATTAGATGTTTTAGGAGAAAACCTAAGTATTACCGAATCTCAGCATGAAGCTGCTGTCCGTAGTTATAAAGCGGTGGGCAGTTGGCTTACGAATAATGAATCAAAACTGGCTCCTTACAGTCCCGTAATTAGCCCGCAAGGTTCATTTATTATTGGAACAATTATTCAGACGATTGACCCTGATGGAGATATGGATCTTGATATTGTATGTGAACTGAATGGGAAAAAACAGGACTGGACTCAGAAAGATGTAAAAGAAATTGTTGGAGAGCAATTGGCAAAACACAAGAAATATGAATCTATACTGGATGAAGAAGGACGTAGATGTTGGACCTTGAAATACAGGGAAAATGGCTCGCCTAATGAGCGATACCATATGGATATCTTACCAGCAATTAATACTAATGGACATTCCATTATTCTTGAAAAGGCATACTCGAATCTTAAAGACCAAAAGATTGAAGACTTGGTTCTTAGTATAACCGATAATGAAAGATTACCAGAGTATGAAATTTCTACAGATCCTAATGAATGGCTTCAAAGTAATCCGTTTGGTTATGCTAAGTGGTTTATGGGTATCGCAGACGATATTAAAGGAGAACGTACAAAAATGTTTTCTCTTAATGAGTCAGTAAACCCAACACCAAAGTATCAGAAAGACAGATTGCCTCTCCAAAGGGCTGTGCAGCTGTTAAAGAGACATCGTGATATAATGTTTAAAGACTATAGTGATGATGATAAAAAGCAAAAACCGATTTCATGTATCATCACAACCTTAGCGGCAAAGTCATACAACGGAGAAGATAATATTACCGATGCTTTACTAAGTATTGTTAATAATATGGGGAATCATATTGAGGAAAAGTACGATTATGAATTGAATAGATATGTAAAATGGGTTTCAAATCCAGTTAATGAAACTGAAAATTTTGCAGATCGCTGGGCATTGCAAGGATCAAAAAGAGAAGCATTTTTCAATGATTGGTTAGAGCAGTTAAAAGTGGACTTTGGAATTTTTCAATCTCCTTTTAATCGAATCAATCTTTCAGAATCTTTGAAAAAATCTTTTGGTAGTGAGCCTGTAACTAAAACTTTTTCGGATGTTGGTAATAGAATGAGGTTGCTCACAGAATCTGGCAATAATCACGTAGATCGTAAAGCAGGTGTTGTTGGTTCGGCAATAGCTGGACTTACAAATGTTGCAAAAGTGAGTGCACATAATTTTCACGGGAATGATTAAAAAGAAAAAGTTAACACTTTATAATCAATTGGGTGGATTGAAAAGAGATTTTGCGTTTGGTGAATCCAAAATTATTAATGGTAAAACACTCCAATGGCTTGGGACTTTAAAATCTTCGCCCATAGGAGATGAATATAAAGTGAAACTTATTTATGAAGTAGGTAATTCTCCAAAAGTGTTCGTTTTAGAGCCATCACTTTTAAAATTAGCTGATGGAGAGACAAAACTACCACATGTGTATGATCAAAAAAAACAACGCTTGTGTTTGTTTTACCCAGATTGGAAGGAATGGAATAGTTCTAAATCAATAGCTCAAACAGTAATGGTTTGGGCTATTGAATGGCTTTATCATTACGAATTATGGTTAATTACAGGTGAATGGTTAGGTGGAGGTACAGTTCACGGTGAAACAAAAAAAGATACTATTAAAAATGAAGCAGACAACTCAATATAAAAATACGGCCATCGGAAAAATCCCAATTGATTGGGAAGTGAAAAAGTTGAGGGAGTTGGGTGATACATTTTCAGGTTTATCTGGAAAAAATAAAGAAGACTTTGGCAAAGGCTATCCATATATACCCTATAAAAACATATTCCAAAACAGTAAGATTGACATCAATTTTATGGATTATGTAGATATTAAGGAAAGTGAAAAACAGCATAAAGTAAAATATGGAGATATTTTTTTTACAACTTCATCGGAAACAGCGGAAGAAGTAGGAATGTCATCAGTGTTGTTAGATGAAGTAGACATTATGTATTTGAATAGCTTCTGCTTTGGATTTAGATTAAAGAATAACAATGTTTTGGATCCTTTATTTTCAAGCTATTTATTAAGAGGTGAGAACATAAGAAAAGAATTAAATGTTTTGGCTCAAGGATCAACAAGATTTAATTTATCTAAATCTCAATTGGTAAAACTAATCATACCAATTCCACCACTTCTTGAACAACAAAAAATAGCCAAAGTATTATCTACGTGGGATAAAGCTATTCAAGAAACCGATGTCGTCATCAAAAAATTGAAAAAAAGGAATAAAGCATTGGCGAATAAGTTGTTTTTGGATAACGATAAGAAATCAAATCAAAAACAAATGATGCAGATTGTAGATCGAATTAAAAATTCATTTATTCCTGAAAAAAACACATTATATAAACAAATTGGAATCCGATCTCACTCCAAAGGACTATTCTATAAAGAAGCTGTAACTGGGGAAAGTTTGGGAAATAAATCTGTTTTCTGGATTGAGCCCGATTGTTTCATTGTTAATATTGTATTCGCATGGGAACAAGCAATTGGTAAAACAACGGATAAAGATATAGGGTTTATAGCTTCACATAGATTTCCTATGTATAAGCCAAAAGAAGGAGTTCTAAATTTAGATTATTTACTATATTTTTTCAAGTCTCTCAAAGGAAAATATTTATTAGAACTAGCTTCACCAGGAGGAGCTGGCAGAAATAAAACATTAGGACAGACCGAGTTCCTAAAACTAAAAATCCCTGTACCATCAATGGAGGAGCAAATTAGATTAGTAGATATTCTGAATACAGCTACTAAAGAACTACAACATTATCAGCAAAAACTTAATAACCTAAAATTGCAGAAAAAAGGATTGATGCAACAATTATTAACAGGAAAAACCAGAATTAAATGAGTGAAGAGAAATTCAAAGTTCTGAGTTTAGATGGAGGTGGTATCAGAGGAATCTTCCCCGCTGTTATCTTAACAGAAATAGAACGAGATTTAAAAAATAAAGGAAGTGAAAAATGGCAGATTTACCAAAATGTAGATTTGATCTTTGGCACCTCTACTGGCGGAATACTAGCATTGGCTTTATCTTTAGGTATTCCTGCGGAAGAAATCAAAAAACTATATTTTGAAAATGCTTACAGTATTTTTGGTAAAGGTAAAAATCTGTTTTTTTCTTTGTTTGGTTCAACGCACAAAAGAGAGACTTTAGAAAGGTTGCTTATTGATATCTATAAAAAATATAATGGAAATAAAATCCCTTTGTTGAAGGATTGCAAAATTCCCGTTGGTGTTTCAGTGTACGATCTTCATAAAGGATGTCCTTCAGTCTTAAAGAGTATGTACCATGAACGCTTCAAAAGAGATCCAAATTTACCTCTATTTAAAGCTGCCTTATCAACATCATCTGCACCAACATATTTCGACCCCTATTCTTCTGAAGATTATGAGGATTTAGACGGAACAAGTATTGAGTTTAAGTATAAAGTTGATGGAGGTGTATGGGCAAACAATCCATCCCTAATAGCACTGGTTGAAGCTCAAAAAGCCTTTAATAAAGAATTACAGGAAATCAATCTTCTATCTATTGGGACTGGACAAAGTGTGTTTTTAGAAAATAAGAGAACTAAGGGATTCGGTATCTTCTATTGGATTTTAAATAACAAGAAAAGAATTATTGAACTTTTTATGCAAGGACAATCTCAACAGGCTGAAAATCTTATCAGCCTATTGAAGAATGGTATAGACAAGCAAGAACCCGATAATTTTGGTTATCTCAGATTGAATACAATCTTTGAAAACGAAGTAGATTCTATTCAAATGGATGAAACTAACCAAATTAAATTGAAGGATTTAGAAGTAAGAGCCATGAATGCTTACAAAAGAAACAAAGGTGAAATACTCAGAATGTTGAATATCTGTTAACAAGATTGGATTTTCAAGAAATCAATAAAAAGTTGATGATTTCAATTGAATAGCTAATGGGATTCTATAATAATATAAAAAAAGCAGTACAATGAAATACTTAGTGTGGGATCTAAAGCAACTTAAACGAGGAGAGCGAGTTAAAGTGACTTTAACAGGCAATGCGGCAAATGTCCGTTTGATGGACAGTTCTAATTTTCAGAACTATAAAAATGGGAGACGGCATCGGTACACTGGCGGTTTGGTCAAAAGGTCGCCTGTTGTTTTAGGTGTTCCCAGTTCAGGGCATTGGTATGTAACCGTAGATATGCAAGGTTTGAGAGGTTCAACAAATGCAAGTGTACAAGTTCTTCCTTCCGCACTACCAACATATCAGGACACACCACTTTCGGATGTGCCTTCTTTAGTTCAGGGTAGAGAGAACTCTCCATTCGGAAATCAAGAGGAAGATTATAGAGCGCACGATGTATTTATATCCCATGCATCTGAAGACAAAGATGATATAGTACGACCTTTAGCCTTAGCTCTAATGAACGAAGGGCTGTCAGTATGGTATGACGAATTTGAATTGAAAATTGGTGATAGTCTGCGACGAAAGATTGACAAAGGATTGGCTAAAAGCAGATTTGGTATTGTTGTATTATCAAGAAGTTTTATCAAAAAGGGATGGACTAACTATGAGCTAGACGGCATGATTACACGGGTTGTCGGAGGTGAACAAGTATTATTACCCATATGGCATGATATTACTAAACAGGAAGTTGTTGATTATTCTCCATCAATTGCAGATAAGGTAGCAAGAAATACAGCGAATTTCACTGTAGAGGAGATTGCGCAAGAAATAGCAGAGTTAATTAATAATACAAAATAGCAAAAAAAGATGGCACGTAAAGAAAGACACGTAGTACCTAACTCTGAAAAAGGTGGTTGGGATTCTAAAAGAGAAAATGCGGAAAGGGCATCCAAACATTTCGACACCAAAAAGGAAGCGATGGATTGGAGTCGTGAAAAGGCTAAACAAGAAAAATCTGAGTTGATTCCACATGGCAAGGATGGGAAAATTCAAAATCCAAATAGTTATGGTAATGACCCAAATCCACCAAAGGATAAAAAACTATAGATTCTAAGAAAAGCTTGAGAAAGAATTAGAAATAAAACTTATCCATTTAGATAGATCAGGCACATTAGTGATTAACCAATAAAATTTAAAAAGAATATGCAGCTTAACTACTTTCCGATAAATATTGAGTTTGAACAATATCAAATCAGTACTGAACTGTATAGCGATGAACGTCTTACTGAATTAAGGAACTTGCACAATGCTACACATTCGTTTTTTAGAAACGGTGAGTCGATATACATCTCTAACAAAGATGGTGATGAAAATACTACTATTGGTTTGACATCAAAACGAAGCACATTTGGCGATCATCAGATTACTTCTTCATTAATAAAGCATGTCTTTTTCAGAACTTTTAAAGATCGTTTTCCTAAATATACACCTGTTGATTTTTATCCTTTTCGATTTTTTTCTGGCCAGCAAAAAGACGATATTATCTATGATGCTCTGCCTGATAATTTAAAAGATCGAATTGCTTATAAAAAACTAATAGAAGTTCAATTACGATTAACTGAAATAAACGGCAAAAAGAAATTTGGATTTTTAATTAATATAAAACGCAATTGGATTTTTACAAAATCGTGTTCAGACTTGCACGCTGAAGGTTATAATTTAATCGGTGTAGAAGTTCTATATGCCGAAACCTTGCCAGGACTTGATAACATACTTGCACCCAATGAAGAATTTGTTGGTGAGATTATAGAAATTACAGGAAAGAAAGCCGTCGTAAACACTAATGAAGGAGAAAAAGAATATTCATTGAATGAATTGTTTATTCGTAAAACAAAACACAATATTAGAAACTACTTAACCTTTGCGACTTCACAACAAAAAAGTGATGAAGTATTAAGTGTAATTGAGCGAAAGCGTTCAGACATTTACAATCCTAAAAAACTTTATAAAGAAATAGCTAATATTGCGAAAGCACTATTTAATGATAAAGGAAGTCCGATTTTATTTCAAAATAAGGAAGGTTTTTGTTTTACAGTAGACAGTAACCCTCTGGTTGTTTCAAATACCATCGAGCTAAAAAATCCCACTTTTATTTTTGATCCCGCAGCTATTAAAACAACGAATACTAACCCTCACAATGGATTGAATAATTTCGGACCTTACGATAGTAGTATTTTTGATATTAAGTCTCCCAATGTGCTTTGTATTTGCAACAAAACGACAAGAGGAAGTTTTACAAAATTTCTTTCAAACCTAAAAGAAGGTTTACCACAGTCAAAGTATTTTCAAAAAGGATTACAGAAAAAATACGATTTACACAACGTTACTTTTAACATAAAAGAAGTTCAAAATAATATGTTAAGTGACTATCTGATGGTAATTCGAGATTATGACGACAATAAACCACATTTAGCAATTATTGAAATCCCTGAAAATTTCAAATTGCTAAAAGACGAAGATAATCCATACTATCAAATTAAAGCAAAGCTACTAGCACTTGAAATTCCAGTTCAGTTTGTTACCTCACGAATTGTGAATAATCACAATGAATATATTTTAAATAATATTGGATTACAGATTTATGCTAAATTAGGAGGTACACCTTGGGTCTTACCAACACAACGTTCTGTTGATAGAGAATTGGTCATTGGTATTGGTCATAGCTGGCTTAGGAAAAATCAATATGTAGGTGCAGATAGTAGTCGTGTCGTAGGTATTACCACATTTTTTTCAGGTGATGGACAATACCTACTTGGTGGTAAAGTAAAAGATGTATCATTTGAACATTATTTTGAAGAACTTTTAAAGAGCCTTAAACAATCTATTGAACACCTTTCTTCCACACAAGGTTGGAGTGACGGAGATACCGTGCGTTTGATTTTTCATATTTTCAAACCAATCAAAAATGTCGAGTTTGATGTAATCAGCCAGCTTATTAAAGATATTCCTCAATATAAAATCAAGTTTGCTTTTGTTACTATTGGAAATACGCACCCAACCATTTTATTTGACCCTAATCAGCAAGGAATAACATCTTATAGAAATAGCATCTCGAAAGGTGAGTTTATACCAAAAAGAGGAAGTAATGTTTTTCTTGATTCGGAAACCTGCATTGTACAAATGTTAGGGGCTAATGAATTAAAAACATCAAAACATGGAATGAGTAAGCCTATTCAAATAAAAATTAGGACACCCCAAGGAAACTACGATAATAATGAATTAAGCGATATGTTGTTTTATGATTTAAGTTACATCACCCAGCAAATCTTTTCATTCACTTATTTATCGTGGCGTAGTTTCTTACCAGGTGAGGAACCTGCTACTATGAAGTATTCTAATCTTATTTCACGCTTGCTCGGCAAAATGAGAAGTGTTCCCGGTTGGGATGCAGATAAATTAAATTATGGCTTAAAACAGACGAAATGGTTCCTTTAGAAGAAAGAATAGATTATCTATCAAGAGTCAACAAAAGTCAAAAACTCACAGCATTTAATAATTTGTTGTTAGATAAGCTTATTGTTGTCCCAAAGGATCAGGATTTGAATGAACCTGAGGAATATTATTTGGGGATTGTAAAGGCTATCCAAGAACACAATAGTGCAGATTTTGAAAAGCATTTTGAAAAAAAGTGCAAAAGTAAACCAGGTAAAGATTCACCGGCTCCTTTTGTAAATGATGATTTTCTGATATTTTCATTTATAGTTGGGGTTGTGCAATTTAACATAGATAAAAACTGGATAAATCACATTATTTCCATCAGAAATAGAAATGATATAACAATTACTTTTGAGAATATCTTGAAGGAAAACTATGCAAGTACTAGCAATTTGCCAGAAATAGTGTTGATGTTTTTGAAATTCATAAATCAAAGTCTCATTACAAATGACCTTCTTAATTTTACATTTCGAAAGATAAATGAAAACACTATTTTGTTTGACGACAAAAGCGACTTTCGGATTTTGTGTGCTATTAGAGCATACGATTTAATAATTGAACGAAAAGAAGCCACCGAAGGGAATGAAATTACCTTACTAAAAAAATTTAATCAAAACTTCAAAAAACGCATTAAAATTTTATCTTGGATTTTACAATCAGCACTTTTTTTTGGCTTGATTTTCGGATTGCTTAAACTCCCAATTTATTCTCCTGAGACTATTGCGTTTCTTGATAAATACGATTTTATGTTTTCCGTTTTTGGTTTTTTGGGTTTTACAATTGTTGGAAACCAAATTCCATTCGTTAAAAACAAATCACAAGAATTACTAATGAGATTATTTGGTTATCCCAAGCAACTAATCAAAAACTAAGATTATGCAAACACCCTCATTCATAGAAGATCATATATCCCAAATTCCAGCACTCAAATTACTGATGAATATGGGTTGGAAATACTTGTCCCCAGACGAGGCCTTGGCAGCCCGTGGCGGGAGAAGTTCTAATGTGTTGTTAGAGGATATTCTAAAAGATCAATTAGAGAAAATCAATAAGATTGATTATAAGCAAAAGGAATTTAGGTTTTCTGAATCGAATATCAACAATGCTATTCTGGCGATTCGTGATTTACCCATACAGGACGGATTTTTGGCAGCAAATAAAGCATATTATGAACTTATTACTTTAGGAAAAAGTTTTGACCAAACGATTTTAGGGGATAAAAAAAGTTTTTCTTTTCAATATGTGGACTGGAAAAATCCAGAAAACAATGCTTATCATATCACAGAAGAATATAGTGTACTGCGTACAGATAGAACAGATCATTACCGACCGGATATTGTACTATTTATCAACGGCATACCTATGGTGGCTATTGAGTGTAAATCGCCAAAAATAAAAGAACCGGTCGAAAAGGCAATTGAACAGCATTTACGCAATCAGCAAGAAGATGGTATCCGAAGTTTATATCTATATTCCAATCTTACATTGGCATTGGCGACACACCAAGCTAAATATGGAACTACGGCAACTAGCAAAGAGTTTTGGGGCGTGTGGAAAGAAATGTTCCGCACCAGGGAAGAAGAACGTTTGTGGGAAGCTGAAATCAGCATTTTAAAACACAAACCCTTACCCGATAATGAGCGCACAGTGCTGTTTAAAGAGCGTTTTAATAAAGTATGGCAGTATTTTGAAGATTTAGAACAAGAGAAACAGGTTATTACCACTCAGGATAAATTACTTTTTAGTCTTTGTCATCCCAAACGGTTATTAGAAATCATCTATGATTTTATTTTGTATGACGATGGCATCAAAAAAGTAGCCCGTTACCAACAGTATTTTGCAATTAAAAATACGTTAACCAAAATCCTGAAAACCGACGCAAAAGGCAATCACGAAGGCGGCGTAATCTGGCATACACAAGGAAGTGGTAAGTCATTGACTATGGTAATGCTGGCGCAATTAATTGCATCACATCCGAGGATCAAAAACCCAAAAATAATTTTGGTAACCGATCGAATTGATTTAGATGATCAGATTACAGAAACATTCCAAAAATGTCATGTTCCAGTTGTTAATGCGGATAAAGGAGCATCTAAAGAAATAGCTAAAAAACTGAGAGGCGAAACACTGGATGATAACGAACTGGAAAAGCTGAAGAAAGACACCAGCCTTTTAACATTGATTACAGATTCTGGCGACGCAGTGATCACCACTTTGATCCACAAATTTGAAGCGGCTGTTAACGCTGCGCCGCAATCATTTGATAGTCCGGAAATTTATATTTTAATCGATGAAGGACATCGTTCGCAATACGGTTCTTTTAACGTCAAAATGCAGCGGGTATTTCCAAACGCCTGTTTCATTGCATTCACGGGTACGCCATTGATGAAAAAAGAAAAAAGTACCGCCAATAAATTCGGAGGGGTGATTGATGTGTATTCTATCACCGATGCCGTAGCCGATGGTGCCGTAGTCCCGTTATTGTATGAAGGAAGACATAATCTAATTGAAGTAAATGAAAAACCATTAGACAATTATTTTGATAAGGTTTCAGAACCTTTAACACCTTATGGGAAAGCAGCTTTGAAGCGAAAATTTAGTTCGAAAAATATACTCAACAAAGCGGATCAAGTGATTTACGCCAGAGCCTGGGATATTACAGAACATTATGTGGACAATTTTCAAGGCACCGGTTTCAAGGGACAGTTGGTAACGCCAAACAAAGTGACGGCGATTAAATACAAAGAGTATTTTGATGAAATTGGCAAAGTAAGTTCTGAAGTGATTATGTCAGCCCCTGATATGAGAGAAGGAGAAGAAGATGCGTTTGATGTGTCGGATGACAAAGTGAAAAAATTCTGGAATGCCCGAATGGACAAATATGGCACACAAGAGAAATATGAAAAGTCTGTCATAGGTGCATTTAAGAAACAAGACTTCCCTGAACTTATTATTGTTGTGGACAAACTACTGACCGGATTTGATGCGCCCAGAAACATTGTGCTGTATTTGACCCGTCAACTAAAAGAACATACATTATTACAGGCTATTGCGCGTGTAAACCGTGTTTATCTCGGAAAGGATTATGGATATATTATAGATTATTTTGGGAATTTAGAGAACCTGGATCAGGCCATTCAAACGTATTCGGGTGAGAATTTATTTGACGCTGAAGATTTAGAAGGGAGCTGGACGAATATTGCTGAAGAAATTAAAAAATTGCCTCAGGCACATTCCGAAGTTTGGGATATTTTCAAAACCATTAAGAACAAATATGACGAGCCCGCTTATGAAGAGTTGTTGAGCGATGAAGCTATTCGGCATCAATTTTATGAGAAGGTATCTGCCTTTGCACGTTTGTTGAAATTGGCATTATCAAGTATCGACTTTGCCAATAAAACGCCCGAAAAACAAGTTGACAAATATAAGTCTGATTTGAAATTCTTTTTGGCATTGCGTATTTCTGTCAAGAGAAGATTTTCTGATGATATCGATTATAAGGAGTATGAACCACAAGTGCAGAAATTAATTGACAAGCATATTACTACAGAGGGTGAGGTACTCAGGATTACTGAATTGGTAGATATTTTTGATAAAGAACAGCGGGAAGCTGAAGTAGAAAAACTAAGCAGTAAAGCTGCTAAAGCCGATCATATTGCCAGCCGAACAATCAGGGCCATCAATATTAAAATGAACGAAGATCCTATCTTTTATAAAAAGTTATCTAAGCTCATCCGTGAAGTCATTGAAGAATACCATCAGCAACGAATTAACGAAGCTGAATTCCTGAAAAAAGCCAGAGAATATGAAGAAACATTTTTAAAAGGTGATCGGGGGAATATTCCGGATCAATTAATTGGAAATGACACCGGTATTGCTATTTATAATTTGGTTACCGATATTTTTAAAGATTTGCTTTCCGATAAACTGGAGGTCGCAACCGAACTTGCCGTTGGTATAGATGGGGTCATCCGTTCGGTTGTTTATCAAGGTGGACAATTAATGGTAGATTGGCAAAATAATCTGGATATGGAAGGGAAAATTCGCATTGCCGTTGATGATTATATTTTCGACTTAAAAAGTAAATACGACATCGAATTGTCTTTTGATGCTATTGATGAAACGGTAGAAGAAGCTTTAAAAGTGGCTAAAATTAAATTTGTATGATGGTAGATGATATTCATATCATGCAATTTGGCTCTGCCATTATTGAATATAAATTAGATTTTAAGGACAGAAAAAACTTGACAATTAAAGTCTATCCGGATTGTACGGTAAAAATAATAGCTCCCTATGATTCACCGATAGAAAAGATTGAAAAACATATAAAAAAGAAAGCTCCTTGGATTATCAAACAGCAACATGAATTTTTATCCTACCAACCCTACACTCCAGAGCGACTGTATGTCAATGGGGAGACACATTTATATTTGGGAAGGCAATATAAACTACGAATTGAAAAAGGTAATAAAAATGATGTAAAATTATACAGAGGTCGTATTACCGTCTTTTGTATAGATGAAAATGATGTAAAAAAAGTTCTAAATAAGTGGTATCGTGAGAAAGCTTTTATTCATTTTGAAGAAGTATTGACTAAAGTATTACCACTATTTAAGAAGTACAAAATTACAAACCCCAAATTGCATATTCGATCTATGGAAAAACGTTGGGGCAGTTGTACACCAAATGGGAGAATTATATTAAACCCTGAATTAATAAAAGCGCCTAAAGGCAGTATTGAGTATGTAATTATTCATGAATTATGTCATTTGGTACATCACAACCACACGAAGAGTTTTTATGATTTACAAGAGTTTATGATGCCCGACTGGAAGAAATGGAAAGAGAGATTGGAACATAGCCTTTGTTAAAGATACAATAGTTCGAACCACTGCGGATTTTAACTTTAGTCTCAAATGCCCAAAGCACTAGCTGTATTGCTTAATACTGCTATTTATCAGATGTTTATGGCCTTGTTGTTAGATGCTAATTTCTTCAAATCTTCCAAAAAATGGTTCGAAAATTGTACTGAGAGGACGACAACACTTACACTAAGTAACGTCGAAAACCCGCAAATTCTATGGATTTGCGGGTTTTTTGTTTTTATTCATAATTATTGCAAAGAACATCAATAAATAAGCTATATCACTTCGATATCCAACACACCATCTTTTTCTAATTCCTGAATTTGTTGTATTATTTTTTCAGCGTGTTGTTTTGCATTGGTTTTTATTTCCTCTTTTGCATAACCTGCGGTTAAGGATGTACCGTAAAAATACATAGGTTCTATATAATTCATCTGACTGTGGTAGGCTGTCTGTTCTAGAGGCTTACAAAATTCATATACACGGAAATGCTGAAACCCCAAAGGCGTATAGCTGTCTTGTGATGAACCTACCGTAAAGCTGGGCAAGAAGTTTTTTCCCTTTAGTTTATCACCTTGTGAACCATACGCAAACTGATATTCAAACACTACATCAAACCAATGTTTTAAAATTGCAGGCATATTATACCAATAGAACGGATATTGGAAAACAATAGTTTTATGCCGTAAAAGAGCTTGCTGTTCTGCTTTTACATCAATATTGTAGTCAGGGTATAACTCATGTATATTCCGGATCTCAATATCGCTATTGCTGTTTTTCAATTCTTCGATAATGATTTTGTTTGCAAAAGATTTGTCATACGTCGGGTGTGCTAAAATTATTAAGGACATACTATATTTATTTTAGTAACAAAATTATCTTTAGTATATTGCTTATGCAATAACTATCAAAAGCGATAGGTTTAAAAAAATATAGAATGAAGACGGAATGTATTGGTGATTATGTAAAATTTAATGGAAAAGATTATCCATGTACGGTCAGCCTGACCATGAATATGATGGGAGGAAAGTGGAAAGCAGTTATTCTGTATCATTTAAAAGATACGTCAAAGAGATACAGTGAACTTAGGAAAGAAATGCCCTTTATCACTGAGATGACGTTAAGCCTGCAATTAAAACAGCTGGAAAAAGACAGTTTAATCGTAAGAAAAGTATATGGCAAAAAGCCACCTGTAAAAGTGGTTTACAGTTTAACTGATTTTGGAAAAAGTCTTATTCCTGTTTTAGAAGCTATTACAAAATGGGGCAATCAAGTTGTGCATGAAAAGGGTGAATTTATTAATAAAATATAGCTTTTTACCACTTATTTTTTGGCTCATCCATTCTCACTGAGTGTTTCTTGCTGAGTCAGATTTTTATGTTTATTGCCCCAATTGCTCAATTGTTTCCAGATCGGAATCAATTCACTTGCAATTTCTGTCAACTCATAATCTACTCTCGGAGGGACTTCAGCATATACAGTTCTCTTTACCAAACCTGCTTTTTCCAATTCGCGCAGTTGCAGTGTCAGCATTCTTTCTGTAATTCCCTTAATCTGATTTCTGATCTCACTAAATCTCAGTTTTCCATATTCAAGTTTGCAGAGAATCAGCAATTTCCATCTTCCTCCGATTTTACACACGGCATAGGTGAGATCACATTCCGTAATATACTGCTCATTGATGCTATTCGTTGAATTTTCCTTTCTTTTTCCCATTACTTACAAATTTGTTAGTACCATACATTTAGCTGCGTACTATGCAAATGTAGCACTTATCTTTAGTTTTGTGTAAAACTTTAAATATAATATGAAAAAGTATATTGGAATAATCATGATGGCAGGATTAATTTCCTGTAAAACCCTCCATAATAATTCAAATATGAATACCAATCAATATAGTCCGGAAATAGTAAAAGTTATAGAAAACCTTCAACAGATTCATGTTTTTGATGGCAAAGACGCATTAGATATAAGCCGGAAAGGATACGAAACGATGGCCCTTCAATTGGGAGGTAAAAAAGAAATGATCAGGATGATAGAAGAATATAGTATTCTTCAAAATGACCATCAGATTCCGGTGAGAATTTACAGACCAAACGGTATTGAAAATGAAAAATCACCAGCTATCCTTTATATTCACGGTGGTTGGTTTATTTCGGGAAGTTTTGAAACGCATGATGCTCTTGTTCGTCAACTGGCCAACGCTACTGATGCAGTTATCGTTTTTGTTGATTATCGTTTGGCACCTGAACATCCATTTCCTGCAGGTTTTGATGATGTTCAATCGGCTGGTGAATGGATTATCCGCCATGCAGATGCTTTGCATTTAGATAAGAATAAGATTGGAATTATAGGAGATAGTGCAGGAGCGGCTCTGGCAGCAAGTGTTTCTACACAACTCGGTCCCCAACTGAAGTTTCAGGTACTCATTTATCCTGCGGCTACCAATACATTCAATACCCAATCATGGAAAGACTATGAAAATGGTCCGATCATTAATAAAGAAGAAGGAATCAGAGCCTGGAAATGGTATCTAAATAGTAGTGTCAGTGATCAAAAGAATCCTTTGGCAATTCCTTTATTAATAAAAGATTTTAAAAATACCCCTTCAACATTTATTTTATTATCAGAACACGATCCGTTGCGGGATGAAGGACAACAACTGGCAGAAAATATGAAAGCATCCGGAGTTAAGGTTACAGTTTCGGTATATAAAGACATGGTTCATGGTTTTATGCATATGGGAGCTATAGTAAAAGAAACGAAAGAAGCTATTGAGGAAATCTCAGTATTTACAAAAGAAAATTTGAACTAATCTCAAAAGGATTACAATATGAAGAAATATGCGTATATCGGTTGTTTGGGATTTATTGCAGTTATCACTACTGAATTCGGGATTATTGGTATTTTACCTCAAATTGCAGAACATTATAAAATAAGTATCGATAAGGCCGGTTACTTGTTAAGTGCTTTTGCCTTAATCATTGCTCTTACCGGACCATTTATGACATTATTGGTCTCTGGTTACGACCGGAAGAAAATTATGCTGACCTCTATAGCTATATTCCTTATTACAGGTTTGGTTTCATCATTTTCACCTCCTTTTTGGCTATTAATGGTCGTCCGGGTTCTTCCTGCTTTTTTGCAGCCGGTATATATTGCTACAGCTTTGTCTGTTGCTGTGTCTGATGCTACCGATAATAAAAATGAATTAATGAGTATTGTATTCAGTGGGGTAGCGCTTGCAATGGTCACCACAGTTCCTTTTGCAACATGGATCTCAAGTTTGTGGTCGTGGGAGTATTCATTTATGATTCAGACACTTGTTTGTTTTATCGCCTTTCTAATGATTTACTTTATGCTGCCTTCCATACCTGTAAAGGAGAAAAAATCTTACGGATCGCAGCTCAAAATTCTGACGCAACCATCGTTTATGTTAAGTACGGCAGCGAACTTTTTTATGATTACTGCATGGTTTTCCACTTATAGTTATTTTGCAGATTATTTGAATAAAGCAAAAGGTATGAACGAAACGATGATAAGTTATATGCTGTTTGTGTTCGGGATCATTGGCGTTTTATCGACATGGATTGCGGGAAAAATGCTTAAGCATGATGTGACCAAAACAATGGCCTTTTTCCTTTCTGGCACTTTAGTCGTTCCCATTTTGTTATACGTATCCCATGATGATCTGTTTTCAACCATTATGGTAATCGGAATTTGGGGTTTTATGTATTCGCCAAGTTTTCTGAACGCCTCTACCTATATGATTTCATCGGCTCCGGATTCTTTAGAGTTTGCGAATAGTCTGGCTACGTCTTTTGGAAATTTGGGAGTTACACTGGGAACAACTTTAGGCGGATGGATGATTGTCAGCAAAGGATTAGCAAATAATATATGGATTTGTTTTGCATTTGGACTGTTGGCTCTTCTGATGATGCTGCTTCGCAGTGTTTATGATAGCAAGAGTAAATAAGTTACAGTTGCTGAGAAATAGTTTTATCAAATAGAGTGTTGACAAATATTGAGGGACAACATTGTGTAATTAAGTGTTACACAACCACACTTTTTGATGTTTAGTGGAATAATAATTTTCAGCTGTAAGGAAAGACAATTATTGTTGGTTTTCCTATTCTTCCTACACTTTATATTCGTAAATTGCTTATAAAAAATAGATGGATGCGCTCATAACAAAATTAACAGCTGTAGAACACGGCTTTAAGCCCTTTGAGCTCGAAGCTCATAAAATAGTTAAGGATCATACGTTGTCCGAAGCAAAAGCATTTGCTGTCGATATGCTTCAAAGTGAATGGTATCAGTTACGGTGTTGCGCTGTGTTCATATTAGGATTTATTGCTGTTAAGGATAGTTCCGTTTTACCTTTATTGAAACAAATTGCCCGCTCCGATCAAAGTTGGCAGGTGCAGGAAATAATAGCAAAGGCATTTGATCAATATTGTAAAGATCATGGCTATGAAAATTCCTTACACGAGATAAGAACATGGCTTAATGATGAGCATGCAAACGTTTGCCGTGCCGTCACTGAAGGTTTGCGCATCTGGACGGGGCGCCCGTATTTTAAAACGCATCCTCAAGAGGCGATACAACTCATTAGTCAGCATAAAGCAAACGAAAGTGAGTACCTCCGCAAGTCAGTAGGGAATTCATTAAGAGATATCCGTAAAAAACATGCAGATCTGGTTAGCATAGAAACGGCAACCTGGGACCTAAATGATAAGAATACAGCTTTCACTTATGATTATGTGCTGAAAAAGCATTGATATAGCCCACTTTAAGAGCGAATCTTTCCATAATAATTATCAAAACCTCGCGTGAGATACTTATCTGTGAGTTCCTGTAATTTTTCAATGATGATTTGTTCATTTCTACAAGAAGTATAATATACCATACTTCGGGTAAAACAAATAATGCTACAAGCCACGGTGATACTTATACGCTCTTGAGAGAGGATCTCCAAAACAAGATTTTTTCTCTCACAGGGTTTTAGCTTTTTTCTATAACATCTTTGAGAATATGGTGATATAAACTGAAATCTGCATACATACGTTTTAAGCGTATTTTCCTCTTGTAACGATTTTAGTTCTTTGAGTTGAGACGAACTCATTCCTGAATATTTTTTTTCCAGGAGTAAAAAGTAGGTGCAGCGATTCCATATTCACGACAAATAATCTGAGTAGATTTACTAAATCATACTCTTGTAAAATCTTTACGATCTGAGCTACATTAAATTTCGATTTTTCATGACAGAACATTTTTTAAAGTTAATACTTTTAAGCTGTCTAAAAAACGGGAAAGTTTACCGTCAAGAAGTTTCAATTCGAATAGTTCAGGATCAAAATATCCTACTTAAATGAAATTAACAAAAATTTAACAAATCTTGTTTTTGTGAATAATTATAAGGTATAAGGGCTAATTTTTTCTAATGTTTTGTTTCTTAAATATTTGAACATATTTTTTTATTTAAAATTAAGTTATATTAGCATAAATTAACATAACCAAACATTTATTTATGAAAAACTTTCTTTTTTGTGCGACTGCATTTCTGGCATGCTCAGCTATGGCGCGAGCAAATGTAAATAGCAAGGAAAAACAGGATAACAATAGACGTAAACCTATTAAAAGCTGTATCATCCACATAATCATTGTAGATGAAAATAATGTGGCGGTTGGAAGCGCAACTGTTGATATCGCAAACCCTAAAAGTTATACAGATTGTCTGAACAAAGGCATAGAAGAAGCCAATAAATTAAAGGATGCAGGTGTCATTACTGAGAAAGTGTTGGTACAATCTTACTCATAAAAACTGCATGAAATCAATTTTTCATGTATTTTTTCTTTTTTTTCTGACTAATCTCTCATCACAAAATATAAGTGTCAAGTATACCAATATTTATGATTTAAGTGTTCCCATGACCAGAGAAAGCAGGATAATTATTAATCCGCTCACGTTATCTGTTGTGTATCACGAAGATTTTAATTCTACCAAACGAATAGGTAAAAATGGTAATGAAGAAAGCAATGCCGCTATTGCATCAGTCAAAAGATCTTTAGATAAATATTTCGTCACAGATTCTGATTGTAAAAGATTTTTATATGATGATTTTGCACTAAAAAACTATAAAGTAGAAGATAATCATCCTTTTACTGATTGGGATATTTCAGAAGAAAGCAAACTTATTGCTGGCTTCCGTACCTATAAAGCAAGTTCAGAATTCAGAGGTAGAAAATGGATTGTTTGGTTTACACCCGACATCCCTTTTCCTTATGGACCGTGGAAATTCTGCGGACTTCCGGGGCTTATCTTGGAAGCACATGATGCAGAGAAACAGTGGACTTATGTCGCTAAGGAAATCAACCTTAATTCTAAAGACCAGATAATGATTCCTGATGATAAACTGTTCACAAAAGTTTCAATTAAGGAATTTGTTACTTTGAAAGATGAATTTCATACAAATTTTCTTAATAGTGTAGATCAGGATGAGCGGGAGGCTGTCATGGTTGAGAAAAGAAACCTGAGAGCAGGTATTGAAACTAAGTTTGAATGGGAGTAAAATCTTATTTCATTAACTCGTATAACTAAAAATGTCCAAGCATATTGCTTGAATTTCAAAAGTATCTATAACCAAAAAAATTAATAATATTATGAAAAACGTTGTAATTATTGCAGCCTTGTTTGCAGCCATTGCTAATGTAAGTGCCAATACAAAAGAAATCAAAGATTCTTTGAAAGTGATTGAAGAATCTCAGAATGACAATCGTGGAAAGGGTAAAAATAAAGGTAATTGCTGGTTGCTTGTTCAGTATACAGATGAAGATGGAGCGAACTATCAAAGCAAAGATTATTACTGGGAAACTAAATCATTAGAGGAATGTTTTAGTAAAATCTCGGAAAAGACCAAATCATATGAAGAAAACAGGGCAATCTCTGTACTAAGCTTTAAGTCAGAATATAAATAAGGAAGATGAGGTATCTGTTATTAGTTATAGTAAATATCATCTCGTTGAATTTGTATCCTCAACATGTAGATATTGTCTATTCAAATTATTATGATAGTTCCATACCGATCAAGAGGGATAGTCGACTGGTAATAAATAAAGTTGAGCACAAAGCATTCTATCAGGAGATCTTCAGTTCTACAAAAAATATAGATAACGACAAAGATGATCAACTTGAAACTACTGTAGGAAGGGCTAAACGGGAGATGGATATGTTTATAGTGACGGACAATAGCTGTAAACGAATCATATATGATGATTTTGTCTTAAAGAAATATACCATTCAGGACGATTTTGCAATCTTTGACTGGCAAATATCTGAGGAGTCCAAAATGATCGAAAATTTTAAAGCGTATAAGGCAATAACTACCTTTCGGGGAAGAAAATGGATCGCCTGGTTTACCCCGGATATTCCATTTCCGTTCGGACCTTGGAAGTTTTGCGGTCTTCCCGGACTTATTCTGGAAGTGTATGATAAATCGAAGATATTTAATTTTAATGCGATTTCTATCAATCTAAATTCTACTCAAAATATTAAAATGCCTGATAGCAAAAGGTTCAAACACCTCCGGATTAAAGATTTTGTAGAATTAAAGGATGATTTTTATAACAATATTATGCAGGGAGTCGGTGGCGATGACAGAAATGTTACCGTAAAAAGAGAAATGAATCTTCGTTCCGGAATTGAATCAAAATTTGAATGGGAATAAAGCTCTTTGTTAACAATTAGAAGTATGTTTAACCGGAAGGTTGCGAAATATTAATAATATTTGCAACCTTTCTTTATAATAGCCTCCTAAGTGCTACCCAAAATATATAATTGCTTGTTAAACAGCTACCTGTAACATCTCTAAAATAAGGTTTTAAGCATACTAAAATATATAACATCAAATCAATGTGTAGATTAGTACTGATATTTTTTTTGACAATGACACTAAATTATAGTTGGTCCCAAACCCGACTGGAAGGAAATGTTGTCAGTACTGAAAATTTACCTATCAGTAATGCATCCGTCGTCATTAGAAATAGTGATAATCGCATCACCAATTATGCGTTTACAAATGAGGAGGGTAATTATACCATAATCCTCAACTATCATGGTAAAATCCAAATAGAAATAAACAAGTTAGGATTTGAGAAAATTGATAATACGATTACGATTACAAAAACTCAAAAGAATCTGCAATCAAAAATTGTACTTCAGGAAAATAGCACATTGTTAGAAGACATTATTATTAAGATCGATAATCCGGTTCAGGTACGTGGTGATACTTTAGAATATGATGCCCGGGCATTCTCTACCGGACGTGAGCAGGTTGTAGAGGATCTTCTCAAAAACATTCCGGGTATAAGTGTGGAAAAAGATGGGACGATCAAATATGAAGATAAAAAAATTGAGAAAGTAATGGTGGATGGTGATGACTTGTTTAATAGAGGGTATAGCATATTGACCAAGAATATGCCAAACAAACCGTTAAATAAGGTACAGGTATTGAAACGCTATTCTAACAATAAATTATTGAAAGGTATCGAGAATTCGGACAAGGTAGCAATTAACCTAACGATACAGGAGGACTATAAAGATGTGTGGTTTGGCGATATCAGTCTCGGATACGGTATAGTATCTGAGAACAGATATGATGTTAATGGAAATCTGATGAATTTCAGCAAAAATTTTAAGAATTTTTTGTCCTACAATTTGAATAATGTTGGTGATGACCGGGTTGGTTCGTTGGACGATATGTTCTATAATAATAGTGAGATAGAATCTGTTGGGCAGAATGCCCAACTCTACAATACTATGAATATAAACAGTGGTACAGCCAGCCGCTTAAAAGACCACCGAACACGTATTAATAATGCTGAGCATGTCGCACTGAGTAGTATTATCCCAGTCGTTGAAAAGTTAAAGCTAAAACTTACCGGATTCATTGGGGCAGATGAAAACTATTCATTTAATTCTCTAACAGAGGTGGTAGATGTTGATGAAACGTACTTTACAAATGCAGAAATAAATTCTTATAAAAATCATCTCAAAAAGGGATACCTGAATTTACTTGCTACATATGATATATCTGCCTTTCAAATGTTACAGATCAGCTCTGTATGGAATCAGGGAAATAATAATGTAGATAATGATATGATTTTCAATGGAGTGAGTACCTTAGAAAAACTACAGACTAAAAACACCTTTACTGATCAGAAAGTAACATTTACCCATAAATGGAAAGAAAAAAATGCCTTATTACTAAAAGCCCGATATTTTTCAAATAAAATACCTCAGCTCTATAATATTAATGATTTTCTTATGGACGATCTGTTTTCTTTTGACGCAAAGGGAATGGACAACACGATCCGGAACGGAAAAACATTTATAGGGGTAGAAGCCGATTTTAAACTTAAACAGGTAAATAATTCGGTTATTGAATTCCAGATCGGTTACCTCAATCATCAAGAAGACTTAAACATATCATTCCAATTATTTAACGATAATAGTCGCTTTTATCCTGAAAATTTTCAGACCCGAAGCTCATTTACTTTAGGTGATATATATGCGAAGTCCGCCTATACATGGATCAGGAAAAGTTTTAAATTAAATAGTAGCATAGATATCCATCAACTATTTAATAGTTTTACGACTTTAAAATCAACAAAGAAGAGCCAGCCCTTTTACATCAACCCTACTTTAAATGCAAGCTTCGAACTTAGCCCTACACAAATAGTCACTGCATCTTATCTTGTCAATTTTCAAAGTACTTCTATGGAAGATGTAAATGATACTTATCTGCTTACATCCTCAAGAAGTTTTCAAAAGGGGTTGGGAGAGTTTCACTTGACCGATTTTCAAATGGGAACTTTAAGATATTCCATAAGGCATTATCTGAACAGGTATAACTTTTCTATAAACCTGAATTACCGTACACAAAACAAAGTATTATCTTCTCAAAGATTGATAGAGCAGAATAGTTCATTATCACAAACCATATTTATTAAAGGAGGAGAAACATACAGTGTAAATCTTAGTTCTACATACTCACTAAAACCTCTTTTGAGTACAATCAAAGTAGATGTAGGCTATGTAAATAGCACTACTTTTAATGAAGTGAATGATTCAGGATTAAGGAAAAATGATTTTTACGATATAAGTTATAAACTGAGTTGGAAGTCTAATTTTCGTTCTGATTTCAATTTTCTTTTAGGTTCCGAATGGTCTGTGTCAAAAGTAAAATCTTCCAATTTTGAAAATAGGTTTACAAACGGCTTCACTTTTGTAGATCTTTACTATGACATTGGAGATAGGTTCAAAAGTAAATTTGTGACGGAGTATTACTATTTTGGTAATCTACCAGATAACCAAAAACATCATAGTTTTATAGATTTTGAAGTAACCTACCGGATTATTGGCGATAGATATACAGTGGGTATCCGAGGTAACAATCTTTTAAATAAACAGAATTTCACATCGTTTTATGCAACAGATATAGGATACAGTACAACAACTTACAGACTTATGCCCAGATATTTGATAGGTAGTTTTAAGATCAGATTCTAAAAAGACGATTTTAGGTGTCATAAATGCTACTTTTGTACCCCCAATACCAGCCAAACATGACCAGTGATAACTCGAACATACTATTTCATAGATATAGGAGTGATGTGTAATGTTAAAGGATATATATTTGATCGTTGTTCCAGAAAATATATATTTAATATGGAAATAGAGTTGACTACAGGAAGAATATAATTGATTACTAAGGAAGAATTAAAATAACACAGACGCTTATTTGGTATTATATAAGGAATTTCTGTAAGCAGCTCCCCATTTGGCTATTTCGTCAATAATAGGTGATAGGGTTTTACCGTATTCTGTAATTTCATATTCTACAGTTACCGGTTTAGTATTCAAAACAGTACGGGTTATCAGATGATTCATTTCCATATCCTGTAATTCTTTAGACAGCATCTTGGCTGCAATTCCATCCACTTCCCTCAATAAATCCATAAAACGCATTTTTCCGCCTTCAATTAAAGTACCCAGTATATGAAATTTCCATTTTCCCGACAGAATTTCCATCGCATCTTTAATGGCTGATATTCTCGCTGTACAATGTGGGGTATTGTTTATATGTTTTTCTTTGCTCATCACTTTTTCTAATTTACTAATAAATGAAAGGATAAAGTTAGTAAAATGTATGGATAGTTTCCTATTGGTAATTAGTTTCTAAAAGGAAACGCATAACATTTTTAAATCTTGAAAGTGATAATTTTACCCTCATAAAAAAGAAATTTTCAATTCTGAAAAACAATAACAGACTTGAATTTATTTTCTCCAGAATAATGAAAAGCCATTACATAATGCAAATGTATAAACACAATTTGTTTCATCTTTTCCTGATGCTGTCAATTTTCAACAGTTGTCAGGGACAATTAAAAAGTGATAAAATGAAAAACGAAACGTTACAAAACAATCCACTAATATGTGATCCGGTTGAAGGAATTTGCGGAGTACCAGAGAATTCAGCAAACAAGGAAATTGAGGTAGAAAAAATGGAAAAACCTCTAAAAGTTGTTTATTTTACTGATCCGATCTGTTCATCATGCTGGGGGATAGAACCTCAGTTAAGAAAACTGAAACTGGAATATGGCAACATTATAGACATTGAATATCGTATGGGCGGTTTGCTTCCTGATTGGAAGTACAACAGCGGAGGTATCAGCAAACCTTCAGATGTAGCACATCACTGGGATGAAGTAAGTATATATTATGATATGCCCATTGATGGTGATATTTGGCTTGAAGATCCTTTAGAATCTTCATATCCGCCTTCCATAGCTTTTAAAGCAGCACAATTACAGGATCCTGAAAAGGCCGTTTTATTCTTAAGAGAGTTACGCGAAATGGTCTTTTTACAAAAGAAAAATATCGCGAAATGGGAACATATAGAAGCAGCGGCTATAAAAGTAGGATTAGATATAAGGCAGTTAAAAACTGATTTTGATGGCAAGGCAAAAGTCTTGTTTCAAGAAGATCTGAAACTGGCAAAAGACTTTGGAGTAAGAGGATTTCCTACTATGTATTTTATGGATCACTCAGGTAATAAAGAAATCATCTACGGAACCAAGCCCTATGCTTTTTATGAAACAGCAGTTTTAAAGCTGTATCCGACAGCAGTTAAAAAAGAGTATAAAAAAGAGTGGCAGATGCTTTTTAGTAAGTATCATTCGCTTACCGCTAAGGAATTCTCTGAACTTTCAGGTATCTACAGAAATGAAAGTGAGAATGTTTTGGATGAACTGGTTACTCAGAAAAAATTAAGTAAACTCACAACTAAAAACGGAGCCATCTGGATGATAAAACAAAATAAGAAATAAAAATCGGGGTATTTACCCCGATTTTTTTATGTTCAAGTCATTTACAATAGCAATACACCTTATCATATTTCTGAAGTAAATGAATCGATTACTTCGTAATTCTGGTTTTTAATAACAAATGTATAGCTGCCCTTTTTTAGAAATAAGGGTACTGTGTTTTGCACATCTTGTAGTTCAATGATATCTGCCGGAATACCGTCATTTTTATATTCCTCAATGCGATATGCGAGAATCTGAACAGGATATGCATATTTTTTTAATCGTTTTTTTGAAATCCGATATGGTTTTTTATTGTAAGAAAGCCATTGCGGTCTGTTGTTTTGATAGTGTGTCACAGGATGTATCACCAAAACATCAGTTTGTTTTGGTTCAGTAAATCCGTTAAAAATCGTGTAATCCTGAGTTTTTAATATAAAGGGGTGTTTTTCTTGAGTCGCATATAAAAAATAATGGTTGAGCTCTGGTTTACTACGCTCTGATAGTTTTACCTGGTCAATGGTGAAAGGATCAATTCCCGTAAATTCTTTAAGTCTTCCTGCCATTGCTTTTTCCCAGTTACGCACCTCATTTTCATACACATGATCAAATCCGCAATGAATAAGATATTTTCCATCCGGATGTAGTTTCATAAACTTTTTGATGTTTTCCGCTTGCTCAATCTCGCGTTCTTTACCATTTTTACCGGCAGAAGCCTCATATCCAAAAACAGTAAAGCCTAATTTCAGTGCTTCATAAATAAGATTCCCAAATTCGGGTTCAGCGGTATAAAAGCCGCTATCGTGTACCGCATATTTTCTTTGATTGATAAGGGTATCGGACAATGCTTCAAGGCCTAAAAACCGATAGCCGTTTTGATATAAGCCTTCCAGTAAACTTGTGGTAAATGTTCTGTGTCGCGGATTGTGGTGCGCCTCATTGATGATAATGAGTTGTTCTTTTTCAGATTGTTTAAGAATATACTCTTTAGCGTCCAGAATATCGGAAGACTTTAGCATAAGAGAATCAGAAGTAGTAGGTTTTGAGCCTGCTTTTGGAATGGCTTTATCCCAGGCAATGAGGGTATTTTTATAATCACCGATAAAAGAATAGCGGACAGCTCCGGTTTGATATTTCCATTCTACTGTATCACGTTCAATTGCAGTTGTGATGTCTTTTGAAAATGGGTAAACTTCAGTAGTATTCTGTGCCTTGGCAACAGAGAATATACCGATAGATAGCAATAGGGTTCCTATTTTATTCTTCATTCCGTGTCTTTATGTATTCAAATAAAATCCTGAAAAGCTAAATATTAACAGATGTAAATTAAGCCTTTCAACACAAATTTAATAAAATATAAAAGTTGTAGGAGTAATAAAATACACCAAAAGCGGATGAGAGAATAAGAAAATTTACTTGTTTTTGCTTCTTAGTTCTTTTATTTCACTTTTTAACTCCTTAAGCATTTGTATAATAGTTTGATGATCCGGTGCAAAATCTTCTTTTTTAAATTCATCCGTAGCAATACTGCAGGTGTATTCCCATATTTCGAAGACATCGCTTATGGGCAGAGCATAAGGATCATAAAAATCATTGTCGGCACTAAGCAAAAACCTGTCATTACTTATTTCTTTAAGCCTTTTGTAAGTAATTCCCTCTTCTCTTGTAATAAAAACATAACTCTTTCCTGTTTTGAGTTGTCCGAAACTATCTATATACCGTCCGATGATATAGGCACCGTCTTTATGTGGTGGCATAGAATCACCTTCTGCCGGAAAGGCACGGTATTTTCCCAAGCCCAGAAAAGGAAGGGTAATATTCTGCAGCCTTTCTATATATTCAGGATCGCTATAACCCGTAAGATATCCCATTGATGCTCTGTGGGGAATGATTTCTATTCTATTTTCTCCTGCTTCGTCAACCTTAACAGGTAATAAAATGCGGTTATCGGGTAATTCCATAATCTCCTTAATCGATATACGACGCAGATCAACTGATACCATAAGATCGATGCTGATATGGAAATAACGCGATATTCTTAACAGTAATTCTATAGGTGGTTCAGAGGCTCCGTCTTCATATTTGGCATATCGTCCTCTGGTAATGAAAAGAGCATCAGCTACTTTTTGCTGAGAACTGCTGATCTGATTTCTCAGATACCTTATGTTTTCTGATAAAATGGACATTGCTATAATTTATAGCAACAAATTTATTTATTTTTGATATAAATCCTACTAATTTTGTTTATAAATAAAGTGGAGAGAAGAAATTTTATTTATGGGTTTGATTCGTAATCCGTTTGATTAGATATCAACAGCACATAACATTTTCTTTTCATGGATAATAATAAATGAGGAACAGGATTCAACGGAGATCATCAATGAAAAAGACGGAATATGCGATTGTAGATATCGAAACCACTGGCGGAAATGCCGGCGGAAGCCGCATTACGGAAATTGCAATCATTATTTATGATGGCACAAAAATTATTGATTGTTGGGAAACATTGGTAAATCCACAAAAAGAAATACCGCTTCCCATTTTTGCATTGACGGGCATTAACAACGAAATGGTACAAAATGCGCCTGTATTTGAAGCCATATCTGAAAAAGTATTTGAGATGCTCACGGATCGCATTTTTGTAGCGCATAATGTGAATTTTGATTACTCTTTTATACGTTACCAGCTGGAAGAAGCTGGATGGAAGTGGTCTGCCCGAAAACTGTGTACGGTACGGGCAGCAAGAAAAATAAAACCGGGCTTAGCCTCCTACAGCCTGGGCAATCTTTGCCGTTCTCTGGATATTGCGTTGGAAAACAGACACCGTGCCGGAGGAGATGCTGATGCTACCGCAGTATTATTAGACCTCCTTATCAAATGTGATGATCAGAACGTGATACAGCAGATGATAAAGAATACAGCTTATGATCAGCGTTTGCCCCCTAATCTGCCTGCTGCAGACTTTGAACAATTACCTCAAAAGCCCGGTGTTTATTACTTCTACAATCAGGATAAAAAAGTGATTTATGTAGGTAAGGCGGTAAATATTAAAAAACGGGTAGCTTCCCATTTCAGCGGAAATAAAATTACACCTCAACGACAGCATTTTTTGAGAGATATTTATGGAATTTCTTTTGAAGTGTGCGCTACAGAACTTATGGCTTTACTGCTTGAGTGTACCGAAATAAAAAAGCTCTGGCCTGTATATAACAAAGCTTTGAAGCGCTTTGAAGCCAAATACGGACTTTATGAATACACAGCCCGTAATGGTTATAAGTATCTTGCTATGGGCAAAATTGCAAAATTTCAGACCTGCATTGAAGTTTTCAATACTGTTCGTGACGGTACAGATGTGTTGCTGCGCCTTACGGAACAATTTAAAATTGACCATCGGTTTTGTAAATACTCAACTTCAGCAGAAGAAATTCCTGTGAGAGCAAATGATAAACAATTACCCCCGGTTGAGATACACAATAAAAGCATTGAAGAGGCTATTGAGCATGTATTGACCCATAAACAGAGTTATTTTATTACCGATAAAGGCAGAGTTCCGGCAGAGCGGAGCTGTATTTGGGTAGAAGAAGGTCAGTTTTATGGTATGGGATACATTCCTGCTGAGGCCGTAATTACCCAGACAGAAGAAATTAAAGAATACATAACACGGTATAAAAGTAATGAATATATCATGCAATTGATTCACTCGTTTGCAACAAAACACACTCATAAAGTGGTACAAATCTCGAAGTAAAAGAATGTTTTTATAAATCTTAACCTATGAACTCAAATACCATAAATCGTTTTTTAGAAGCACAAAATTATGTGTACCTAAAAGCTATTACAGAAATAAAAAAGGGGTATAAAGAAAGTGACTGGATGTGGTCTGTATTTCCACAGTTAAAAAGATGGAGTGATCATGAAGCATCCGGATTATATAGTATCGAAGATATAGAGGAAGCTCAAAAATATCTGTTACATCCGGTCTTGGGAAAGCATCTTATTGAAATTTCTAAGATTGTATTTGGACTTAAAGATACCACGGCAGAGAAGATTTTCGGATTTTCTGATGCTCTTAAATTTCATTCGTGTATGACGCTATTTGCATCTGTCCCCGATACACATCCTGTTTTTGAGCAGATATTAAAGAAATATTTCGATGAGTTACCGGAATACAGTACATGGAATCTGTTATTAAAAATGCATAGTGATGATGTTGTTTGATGATGCCGAATTATTCATGTGTGGTACTAAGGGGACTAAAGACTTTGAAATTCCCGATGGAGAACTTTTGCTTGTCGAAAATTTTTTTAATAAAAAAGAATCAGATGCTTATTATCACAGATTACTCACCGATACGGTTTGGAGTGAATATGAGATGCCGATGTATGACAAAGTTGTAAAAGCACCCAGAATGATCGCGTGGTTTGAAGATAAAGCTGATGTTCAGAATGAAAAAAAACCGATGGAACTTACAGAAGATCTGAAAAAAATACGCGAACGTGTTGAGCAGCAAACGCAATTGACCTTTAATGCTGTATTATTAAATTTGTATAGAAACGGCAACGACGGTGTTGCCTGGCACAGTGATAAAACAGGCAGATCAGGTATCAATCCTGTTATTGCTTCTGTAACATTTGGTGAAACCCGGATATTTCGTTTGCGGCATAAATTCCGTAAAGAAATCCCACAAGTAGAAATTCCATTGCATCATGGTTCTTTTCTTCTGATGTCCGGTACCACCAATAGCTTTTGGGAGCATCAGGTTCCCAAAACGGCAAGAAAAATTCTGCCCCGAATCAATCTGACGTTTAGAAGAGTTTTAAAATGATGGGATAAAAAATGCGCTATCAATAATAGATGAATTGTAGTAAAAAGCCCGTAATAAACTTCAGTTATTACGGGCTTCATTTAAGATCAGATCACACAAGGAAAGTGTCAGGTTATATGCTATCTTTCAGACCCTAAATTCTTCACCATCATCTGGTATGATTACTCGGTTTAAAAGAGCATTTTCTGATAGAAAAGTTTTCAGCACTTTTCTGGTTTCAGTTACAGGACTTACTGATTCAAGATGAACAACAGCGATGTTATAGTGAGAGTTATATTCAGCCAGTTTTTTGATGTCTGTACAGTTCATGGTTACATGTTCACCAATATCAAACTTTGCTCCACCGCCGTTTACAATTATAAAAGAAGGAGCATATAGATTGATTGCATCCATAACGTCATTACACCAGATTGTATCTCCCGTCAGATATAAAGTTTCTTTATCATGTCTGATGACAAATCCGCTTACATTTCCCATCAGATTACCAATCTCTCCTAATCCGTGTTTTCCTTCTGTCCTAAATAATTCAATATCGCCAAATAGGGTAGAATGTGACACAGTTTTTACATTTGTAAAATTCAAAAGTTCAATCTGTTCGGCATCTTCTGGCTGACAAAATATCGGAATGTTTTTCGGAAGCATTTCCTGTGCTTTATTATCCCAGTGATCCGGGTGCAAATGAGTAAGCAGAACTGCATCTACTTCATCAATCATACGCTTTAATTCATATTCTGAAAACGGCAGATCCGTTAAAGGATTGGCTCTCATATCATCAATCCAGGGAAATTTTCCCAGACTACCTTTAGCACCCAGCATAGGATCCACTAATATTTTTTTGTCATTAATACTGATGATCAGACTGGCATTTCTAATTAATTGTACTTTCATTATTTTACTAATTTTGTATGTTAATGATACAAACCTATAACTTGAAACAGGCAGTGACAAGTAATATACTTAGAGGTGTATTGTTTACAAATTTGTAACCTATGAACTATAAAGAATTTGAAAATTGTCCGTTAAATATCTTTCTGAAGCTTTTTACAGGAAAATGGAAACCATTGATACTCTATCATTTTTTTCATTATGGAGATATCCGTTTTACAGAACTGTGGAGAAAGATTCCGAAAGTCTCTAAAAAAGTATTGCTTGAACAGCTTAAGGAATTAGAAGAAAGTGAAATAGTAGAGCGCAGACAAGTAAATACTTTTCCACCTGAAGTATTTTATGGGTTATCAGAAAAAGGAAAGACTATCTTACCTGTTATCATGCAGATCGAAGAATGGACCAAAAAAATGATTCCGAGTAATACTGTTGAAGAATAGGATTTAGGAACAATTTACAGTTTTTTAGTGGCTTTATTTGAAAAATAAACAACAGTTATAAAGTAAATATTCGTTCGTTTCTGTATTGTTTTAAACTCATTCCGGTATGCCGTTTAAAGAACTTATTGATATGGCTTTCATCTGCAAAACCGAATTCATCTGCTATTTCGTGTACTCTTTTATCGCTGAAGCGCAGACGGTGCTCAATAAGTCTGATGCGATAAGAGGAGATATATTGCTGTATTGATTCATTGCACTGTTTGCGGAAATAACTTCCAAGATAGGTGGACGATAATCCGAATTTTTTGGCAATTTCAGCAATCTTGAGCAATTCCGGTTTGCGGATATGTTGTTGTATATAATCGAGTATCTGCAATAAGCGAATATCGGCATTAGGAAGGAGATTCTTTGGTTTTACAGCTGCTATATTTCGTGCTGCGATTACAATAACGGCATTGACCAGATGCAGTATAAGATCTTCCGCATACACGGATGTATGGTTTATGGTTTGCTGCAAATGCAGCATCAGAGAATGCACCATTTGTTTATCGTCATTTGTAACAAGCAAAGAACCGGATAAATGAGAGGCGTAATACAGCAGACATTCTATATGATCAATACTTTTCCATTGATACTCCCGGATGTAATTTTCTCCAAAACGAACCACCATAAATTCACAGATACCCTCTAAATCAAATTCATGACAGTCTTTTGGAGTGAGTAAAAACAAATCTCCGGATTGATACGAAAATGTATTACCGTTGACTGTGTAATATCCGGTACCCGAAACCACATACACCAATTCAAAAAAATTAAACTGTCGGTCCCGTAAAGGACATTCCTTAACTTTTTCGTAGAATACTTCAAGGGATTGATACATATTTTCTCTTGCCATCCTGCAAAGATACCTAAAGAAGCTTTAAATGTACCTGTTTTTTGCTTTTTTATAGGTCTATTTTTGTATTGTAAACTTATAATATGAAAGCGATAGTATTGGAAAAATTCGGAGGTGTTGAAAACCTCGTATTTAAAAATCTGGATAAGCCGGAGATTGCAGATCATGAAGTACTTATTAGAGTAAAAGCCATAAGTATCAATCCGGTAGACATCAAAGTACGCAATGGTCACGCACCTTTAGCGCAACAATTGGCAAAGGAACAGCCTCTGATTCTGGGATGGGATATTTCCGGAGAAATTGTAGCTGCAGGCAGTGAAGTTACATCATTTAAAACCGGCGATGCAGTATTTGGTATGATCAATTTTGTAGGTCATGGTAAAGCATACGCAGAGTATGTAGCTGCTGATGCCGCACATCTGGCATTAAAGCCTGAAAATATTACTCATGAAGAAGCTGCCGCCAGCAGTTTGGCAGCGCTGACGGCTTGGCAGGCATTTGACCGGTACGGAAAATTAAGACCTCATGATACCGTTTTAATTCATGCGGCCTCAGGAGGTGTGGGGCATTTTGCGGTACAGATGGCCAAGCATATCGGCGCTTCAGTTATAGGAGTGTCATCTGCCGCCAACCGGGATTTTGTATTACAGACAGGAGCAGATCAGCACATAGATTATAAATCGGTTCATTTCGAGAAGTTCCTCAAGGATATTGATTTTGTACTGGAATCGGTCGGAGGCAGTAATTTTCAAAAATCAGTACAGGTATTAAAGCCATTTGGTACTATTGTCACATTGCCTTCGGGTCATACGCAGGAAGATGAGATAAAAGCGCGGGAAAAGCAATTACATGCCTGCTATTTTATGTCGGTATATTCCGATGGAAACGATATGCGGTACATTGCCTCTCTTTTAGAAGCCGGAATAGTAAAACCTCAGGTTTCGCATACATTCGGATTTGATGAAATGGCAAAGGCGCATCTGCAGCTTGAAACCGGTCGTACAGTAGGTAAAGTAGTAGTAACATTGTAAACATATCACATCATGAATACTATCTTAGAAAAAATGGACTCCGGGTTGTGGAATGCAATTGAAAAAAGCGGATTTAAGCATATCGATTATGAACATCTCTTAGCAACTGATCCTGCAAGAATAAGGTTGGAAGAAGATAAAGTATCAGCAGTTGAAAAAACAATGAAAATACCGGAAAAAATCGTGGTGGAAAATAAATGGATACCTTCTTCAGATCCCTCAGTCAGCATAAGAGTAAGAATCTACCGCCCTAAAGACCAAAAACATTTACCGTTATGCCTATATTTTCATGGAGGCTCTTTTATCTACGGTACACCGGAACAATATGATTTTCTCTTTTTCAGATTGGTATCGGAAGTCAATATGCTTATTATTTCTGTTGATTACAGGCTGGCTCCTAAACACCCGTTTCCTGCCGCGATAAAAGACGGTTATGACGTTTTGCTATGGACATCCCGATATGCAGCTACTATAGGTGGTGATAACAAAAATATAATGATAGGCGGAAGCAGTGCAGGGGCAACTATTGCAGCGTCTATCACGCAGTGGGCAAGAGACAGAAAAGAGATAGCAATACAGCATCAGTACCTGATGTATCCGCCAATGAGCAACCTTCTCGATACAGCTTCTATGCAGGAACTGTCAAATGCACCCCTGCAGACCAAAAAAGCAGCAGCTTGGATGTGGAAACATTATTTACAAAATACGAATGACAGCCTATATAAGTATGCGGTTCCGCTGTTACAGAATACTTTTGAAAATCTGCCGGAAGCAACGCTTATTGTATGTGAGCTGGATCCACTGAAAGATGAGGGAATTATGTATGCAGAAAAATTAAAAAATGCAGGTGTTTCGGTAAACCTTATTGAGATAAAAGGAGCAGTCCACACCTTTGAATTTTTTGACTGTGCTTTATCTGAAAATTTCTATAAGCTACAAATTGAGCTGTTTAAAAAAATAATAGATTAAAAAATGAGAAAAATAGTTGTCATCAACGGACATCCCGATCCGTTAAGTTTTAATGCCGCCATAGCACAGTCTTATATTCAATCTGCCAGCGATGCAGGTTCTGAAGTACGGTATATTGCCATCGGATTACTTGATTTTAATCCGAATCTTGCGCATGGCTATCGTCAGCGTATGGAACTGGAACCGGACCTTGCAGAAGCACTGGATGCGATACGTTGGAGCGATCATCAGGTATGGATACATCCTTTGTGGTGGCTTGGAATGCCCGCCATTATGAAAGGCTTTTTTGACAGAGCTTTTCTTCCGGGTATTGTTTTTAAAAGTAACAAAGGCAGCCTTAGTGAAGGACTATTGAAAGGCAGAACCGGAAGAATTATAACAACAGCAGGCGATTTATCTGAAAATGTATATGAGGATGAATACAGTTCCAGCGGCCTCATACAGTTGCAAAAAGGTATTTTGGAATATTGCGGCGTTGATTCTATCCAAAACACTTTTATCGGACCCTTATATGAGCTGAAGGAAGAAGATCGAAAAAGATGGTTGGAAGAGATTGCTTCGATTGCCAAAACAGATGTGTATGCATCTGTATAAATACAAAAGTTTATTACGAAATGTTTTTAATAGCTGTTGTTTTTAAGCACATTTCATTTCCAATAAATTATCTGACAGGTTATTTAAAAAAAACTTTTTATTGTTTAGATTTGCTATTAAGTAGATATAAATCTTCGAAAATTTATGCAAGAGTATGTGTACTTCTGAGTTTATCAATCAAATAAATTTTTATGAAACCATTTTTTACCCTTTTTTTATGCTGTTTTTTTTCGGTATTTTCTTTTGCGCAAAATGAAATAAATCTGAATCAAGGTAGCATCGAACAAAAAAAATACCATACAACTATAAACTACGAAAAAACGAAATCAAAAATTTTTGTAGACGTAGTGATAGAGGGAAAGACATATAAATTTCTTTTGGATACCGGAGCACCGTTTGCAGTTTCTCAAAAGTTATACAACGAACTCAAGTTATCAACAGTTGGTAAAGTAGAGGTTTTGGATGCCTCTGGCAAGAGTGGAGAAATGATTATCACTTCTGTTCCAAAGCTTCAAATGGGAGAGCTTACCTTTTTAAACACGCCGGGTATTCTTTTTACAGAAGCTACAAATCAGATTTTTGATTGTTTGGATATTGACGGCATCATCGGAAGCAATATGCTGAGAAATTCTGTAATACAATTTGATGACAGAAATAATAAAATCATAGTAACAAATGATGCAGGAAAATTAGATCTGAAAAAAATACCGTATCAAAAATTAACACTGACACAGACTCAAAGTAATCCTTTTATACAAATCATGCTGAAGAAAGGAAATCAGGAAGCGACTGATAATATTTTGTTCGACACGGGAGCAGACGGATTTTATGAGATGTCTGTTCAGGCATATTATTTTCTCAAAGACCGGGTAGATGTAGTAAATACTATAGCGGAAAGTGAAGGTTCTTTTACATGGGGTCTTCATGGAATGACGGACAAAGAACACCAGTTTGTATTGGAGATTCCTCAGCTCAGTATCAATGGAAATATCCTTAAAAAAGTTCAGGTGACAACAACAAGCAGTAATGAATCAAGAATGGGAGCAGAGATACTTTCTCATGCTAAAGTAACTCTGGATTATAAAAAGAAACGTTTTTATTATGAGCCTTATGAAGCCGTTGATACGTTAAGTCAGCAAATATGGGCTATATCTCCTACACTGCAAAACAATAAAATGGTTGTAGGGATCATTTGGGACAAACAATTGGAAAGTAAGGTTAACATAGGGGATGAAATTCTGAATTTTAACGGTATTGATTACCAATCGATGGAGTTTTGCGATCTTGTAAGGTCAGAAAATAAATTTTCAGATAAAAAAGCAATTATTAAGTTCAAAGATGTACATACGGGAGCAGTAAAAACGCTGGAAATAAACCGTTTGTAAACAATTATTGTATAAATCCGTTTATGAAATTTGCCTGTATTGTTCAAACAGGGTATTTCCAAAAAAAGAAAGAGTCTTTCTACAGACTCTTTTTTTATAAGGTATGATGCAACCATCAGATAAAAAGTTTACTCCTCTTATTAAAAAATTCTTCAGCATCGTGAATAAGATTATTGAAGAGATGTACTTGAAGAAAAGAAGCCTAAGGAGCAGAGAAAGCAAGCTATATTAATAAGTCTTTAAAATTGCTGACATAGCAATGATAACAGCGCAGGCAATTATGGGATCAATGGCCTCATATCTTCTAACCGGCGGTATGCCATTTACTTTATTAGCCGCTATAGCTGGGGCATTACAAACTGCTGCAGTATTAGCAACACCAATTCCAAAGTACAAAACCGGACGTAAAGGAGGTAAAGAAGAGTTTGCTATTGTAGGTGATGGCGGTGTAAGTGAAGTTGTAGAGCATAAAGATGGATCTGCTTACCTGACGCCTAGAACAGATACATTGGTAAAACTTCTTCAGGGTGATACGGTCCATAAGTCAGTAGAAGATTATAGAAGAGATCGATCAAGAAGGCTGAGTGCAAATCTTCAAAAAGAAATGATTAAATCAGAGCTTTATTTAAATTCAAAAGATATTGAAACTAAGCGATTGGAATTTGAAATTTCCTCAATGCATAAAACTTTAAAAGATAAAAAAATGCAAACTGTTGTAAATGTTCCAAAGCTTGATATTAACAGTAGATTCTGGAAGTTTGGACAGAGAGGGTGGTAATTTGAAAGGGAAATGATGAGTCACCCTTTTTTTATTAGACTATTAAAAATATCTGTAGTTATATATTAAAATATCTTTTATTAAAAACCTTCGTTTTTTATATTTTACACTAATTAGAAATAGTATCATTAATATAAAACAAATTTGACTGTTAATGCTTTTGTTTAATCATAAAATAATGATATAAATACGGGAAGTCGTAATTTATTCTGATTTATATATCTATTTTTGCCAAAACTTAATAAAATATAATGAAACAAAAACTAAGAATTTTTAAATTCCTTATTCCGTTGTTAATTATTAGTTGTAATAATGCTGATAATTTGTATGAAGATATACCGGAAAAGGCAACGAAAGCAACTAAAAATTACGTTCCAGAAAGATTGGATATGGTTGTTTTAAAAAAGTACATTGAAGGAAATTATGCTGCATTAAAAGGGAAAGATTTGCTTTGGGATTATTCATATACTTATGAGCATACAAGCAAAATAAGTGCATACATTATTCCTATTAAGCTTAAACAAGACAATTCATATGAATTTATTGCTATAGCAGATTCAGAAGGTAGGGCTGATATGGCTTTGATTAAATTTGAATCTGAAAAAGTTAAGTTTGACGAAAATGTATACTCGGTTAGACCTTATGAGATAGCTAAAGAGTATAATTTTAAAGGTAATGTCAGATATACACAATTCAAGGATGATGTATTCAAAGTTTCCAATAGTTTCAATTCTCCGACTTGTAATAAGTGCCATAAAGACGGTTCAGGTCCAGAAATGCCAGGATTTCCAGACGAAACATTACCTGAGATGGTTATTGTTATTTCTGATCCTTTAGAAGATGCTTGGGATATTAAAAACCCTATTTCAATTGGAGGAGGAGTAGTTTTACATCCGCCGGAGCCACCAGCAGATCCATGTAAAAATTTTAATAAGAATATTAAAAATAATCTTCATAATACAAATCAAATATTAGAAGTTCTAAGTCAAATGGTAAATAGCTTACCTTTGTCTGAAAAGGGTTTTATGATTGATGCTGATGGAAATGTTACTGGCTTTGAAGAAAATGATGATTCGGCAACGCTTGAAATGCCTATGTTGCCATACGGAAAAAAAATAAACACATTAATTCATTCTCATTATGATGGATTATTGATTGGTCCTTCGCCTGCGGATTTGATTGAATTACATAGATTATATATGTTTGGTAATATTAATAATTATCAATCTTTTGAATTTGGAATAGTATCTTCTGAGGGTTATATGAGTGTGACCATCGACAGTCCACTCTATTTTTCTTTTAATATGATACCTTTGCTTAATGAAACACTGTTAAGCAGTATATTTAATACTTTGAATTTGACTCCTGAAAATAGAGATATGGATAATTATGCTAATAATTTAGCTCAATTGTTTAAGCTATTTAACGTTTCGTTATCAATTACGTATAAAAAGAATGATCCTAAAGATAATGATTGGAATTATTATGATAAAAAAGAAAATAAATTTAAAAAATGTTAAGTTATGAATACTATAAAAAAAATAATTGTTATCTATTTTTTAATGATTGGTTACGTTGTCTCCGCACAACTTCCGATTGAAAAAAATTTCATAGGTAGTTATGAATATAAAGACGAAAGAATTAAAATTGAAATCGATATAAAAAAGGTAATTATAAATGCTCCAAATGGTGATTTAGAAGTAATGGGTGGTGATATGTACTATTCAATTGATGGAAAAGTAATATTTAATAAAGTAGGGCTTAAATCTAATTATAATGTGCAAAATATGCAATTTATTCCATTTTTAGTCATAAATAATATGGATAAGACGGTGAGTTTTACAATTGATAAATGTAAACAAGTAATGGAATTATCCGATGTTGATGGAAAAAAATTTAAGCTGATCTATTCTGATGAAAGAACAAAATCTAAAAATAGATCGATAAGATATTTTAATAAATCAGTATCTACTTGTCAATTACCAAGTGAAACTATTTTAACTAAAAAGTAAGCCAGATTATAACACCAGAGATGTTGGTGTGATCATAATACAGTTTGTTTTTATATCAAAATGATTTCAATTACTATTGCATACAACTAACCGGATCACTCCGGTTTTTTTGTGGATAAAATTTGAAATACTGATTTTTATGCATTATTATTTGTTAATTATTATTAAATAAATTTATATATTTACTTTTATTAACTAAAATAATTATATTATGAAAAAAGTATTTTTAACTTTAGCACTATCCTTAGGAACTTTTGTAAGTGCATTTGCTGGCGGACCAATTGGTAGCGGACCAATTGCTTGTGGAGGAAATGTTTCTGTGAGACATTTTAAAGTAGTAAATGGCGTTAATCAATATTATGGAGACTATTACTATTTTAATACATTAGAAGATGCTTTTTCCTATATTCTATTTATGTATCCTACATTAGAATATCCAGAAACACGGAATGAAGGAGCAAATATAGTTTGTACAATTGAAACCAATGTTCCTGGACCTGTTGGGCCATAAATATATGATTAGGATTTTAATCAGTTTATTTACTAAAAGTCAGGATTTTTCTTGACTTTTTTTATATCTTGTGCCATTAGTGAGGTATTACATATCTTTTTTAGTGATTATAATTCTTAATTTAAAAATATGAAAAAAGTAACAGGCATCGGAGGCGTATTCTTTAAATGTGAGCATCCGAAAGAAATGAACGAATGGTATGCAAAAAATTTGGGAATAGCGGTCACAGATTACGGAGCAACATTTGAATGGAGAGATACAGAAGATCCTTCAAAAAAAGGTTCTACATCCTGGAGTACCTTTCCTCAGGGTACCACTTATTTTAAGCCTTCAGTAAAACCTTTTATGATCAATTATCGGGTAGATAATATTGTTGCTTTGGTTGAAGAGTTAAAAAAAGAAGGGGTAACAATCATTGATGAAATCAGTGAATATGTTTACGGAAAATTTGTACACATCTTAGACCCGGAAGGTAATATCGTGGAGCTATGGGAGCCAGCCGGAATTTCTGATCAAAATCAGGATATTCCGTAAGCTCTTATTTTTGTATTAATTAAGGCAATAATTAATTTTAGGGCAGCTATTCATCATCTGCCTTAAATTGCATAAGAAATTCTGTTTGAGCAGTTGCCTCATCAACAGATTCAGAAATTAGTTTAAAGCCTTTGGCCTGATAAAAATGAACACCTTGTACGTTCTTGCTATATACTTTTAAGCTGAGTTCTGTTCTGTTTTTTTGTGCATGAGCCAAAAGCATGCTTCCCAAGCCCATTCCTTGCATATTAGGTCTGATAAACAATGCCGCAATATGATTGCGGTCTACTAAAGAAATAAAACCATGTATACTATTTTCATCATGAATCAGATACGATTCGGATAAAGGTAAATAGTGATCTTGCATGATTTTTTTATTTTCTTGCCAATAAGATTCAGGAATAAAGTCATGTGAAAGGATCGAAGCTTCATACCATATATCAACAAGAACGCCGATATCAGCTTCAGTCGCACGCTTTATGGACAGAAAATCAGAATGTATTGTATTCATTTAATTATATTTGTTCCGGGTATTATTATCGCAAAGATACTTAACAATATCAGCCCATATAGTTTAAAATAACGAAATTGTCGGAACATGTCTTTTTTTATTTAGCTCTTTTTCTCTTTATCCTGCATGAAATGGATGCGATACGGTGTAAAGAATGGCGTATCTTTCCGGGGCTTTCTCTATTGGGAGATTACTGGGGATTTGTCATCTTTATGTTTGCACATCTGCCCATTTTTTTCTTTATTTATCATCAACTGAATAACCCTGAATCTTCTGAAGCATTTATGAGTTTACTATTTTTCTGATTGCCCATTTGCTGCTGCATATTTTATATCTGAAGCATAGCAAGAACGCTTTTAAAGATTGGATTTCCTGGACATTTATAGCCGGATCTGCTGTCTTTGCTCTGATAGATGTACTGGTGTAAAATATATAAGTGTTGCTTTCTATTTACAGCATGTTACGCTATCAAAAAGATAGTATTATTGCCTCAATACAGATTGAGATGAATGTTTTTATGTTCTGAAATGATTTCCAACAGTATTTCAAAATAGGTTGGTCCTGTACCTTTTTCTAAAGCAGATAATTTTTCTTCAATGATTTTTTTATTGTATGCTACTGCTTTTAATTTTTCTGAATAGTACTTTTGGGTCAGTTCAAATCCTAAAGCTTTTCTGCTATTTTCAGAATTCAACCAATGGAGTTGAACCGATTCATTTGCTTTAATAATTCCGAAGCCCCCATACAGCATATCATCAAACGCATCAAGACTGTTTCCTATTTTCCAGTCCTCTTCAGCCATAAAAATCCGGTTGATTTCTTCATAAAAGGAAGGAATGTCATGAATGAGATCTCCGTTGATGGTAATTGACTTTGGCATATCACAGGCGTTTTTTCAACTCTTCTTTTATCTCCTTTATTTTTTTATAGTTGACGATTATGATGGGCGACAATGCAAAAGGAATTATGATAAGCGGCGTAAATCCTTTTCTTATGCATATATACACAGCAGCAACTAATAAAATTATCAATAAACCTGTAAGAAAACCGGTTGTGCTTGCTAATGATTTCTTTTTTTTACGTAACTCTTCATTTGTCATTTCGTGGAATTCTTTATTTTTCATTCTATATTTTTTCATTCAAAATACGTTTTTTTATATATAAAATTGAAAAGAAATAGTTAAAAATGAAACAATAAATCTTTTTAAGATAGCAGGTTAATGTTATGATTATTTAAAGGATTATCCTATAAAGCTTAAGACGGTGAAAAGTAAAAAAGCCGTCTAAAGATTAAACGGCTTTTAATATGATGTATTGCAAAGTAACGCAACCCGTTATTTAATTGCAGGGATATAAAAGCGTATCATAAACAACTATGTTACAAACATCCGGATACATGGTCTGATATAACATCAGGTACATTGCTTTAACATTCGCTAATTGCGTAGCATCTAAACAAGCTGTTTGATCAATTGCCGTTTGAAATGAATCGTTTGACATACCGCCTGAACATACCCAAAAAATTCTGATGTCTATTTTATAAACATTTCCGGTATTGAAATTAGCATCGGATTCTGAAGCTGAACTATTTTCAATTTTCACCCCATTAAAGGTTTTGTCTGCTAATTCCTTTTGTCCATTTCCGGCAAAGGAAATCATGCTACACAGAGCAAATACACTCATAATAATTAATTTTTTCATAATAAAAATATAATTTAAGTTAATGTTGTGAATATAATTTTAATAAGTTAAATAAAATTGTTGTTTGTTTTTTATTTTTTGAATATTTTATAAAATAAAAATTATGCCATAAGAATAATGATATGGCATTTTTTAATTTATTCGGGTTTTCAGTTTTTTTTATAAAGAGTCGATAAAGCCTAAGTGTTACTTAGTTTTTATCTTAATTATAAATGATTTTAAGCTGTAAATGGTATTTTATAGAATAGTAGATTATTGTTCATTAATTGGAGTTCGTTTAGATTTTGTCAGCTTTTTGTTCCAAAAAATTAATAGCAGCATAAAGATGCTAAAACAAAGTATGGCCGCGATGTTGGTTTGAATAATAAAAGCATGGATCGTTGCGGCTACAAGGATGGATTTTGTTCTTTGAACTGCAAACGTAAGGATAAACGAAAAGATAATACAGAATGCTAAAAAGATCCAAAATCCACCGTATTGGTCAAAATTTTCAAAAATCAATAAATGCCATATTGCCCATAGAATACCAGAGATCAGACTTTTTAAAATAAAAGGAATTTTCCCCATACTCTCAATGAGATAACCTCTCCAGGCATACTCCTCCATGATATTGTAGATAAAGGCAAAAAAGCAAAAAATCAATGCCCAAAGATGCGGGTTAACTCCATGATGATTAGAAATTCCAAACACACCGTAACACACAAACAATATAAAAGGAAATAAAAGGCTCTTAATTTTGTGTTCTCCGAGTAAAGTAATTTGCTGTTTCTCTTTGCTTAATTTGTAAAATAGCAGGGAAACAAAAAGAGTTACAAGCCCGTGATTATAATTAAAGGTAAAAGGAATATCTGTAACTTTTTCAAGAACCAGATTCAATAGGTTAGGGAGTTTTCTTGCAAAATAAGTACCCGTGAGAACGATACTATAGAACAATAGTATTCTTAACCAATTAACATTTTTTGCAGTTTTTAATACATCCATTTTGTTGCTTTTATAATGATATTTTCTATTGTAATGGCTCAACCTGTTTCGATTATGCTGAACATTTCAATAAAACAGAAAAACACAAATTTATCTAAAATAAGCAACTATTTATCAAATCCAATACATTTCTTTTTTTTGCTTTGAAGAACGCCTGACAACTAATCAGAGATGTGATGATAACAAACTGCCAATCTCTTTAATTCCTTCTTCAAGCTGTTCTTCTGAAAGATAGGCATAACCTATACGTAAGCCGTTTACAGGCTCTTTCAGACTATATGTTTCTGGCAGTATAATCTTTATTCCTTTCTTTTGAAGAGCCGTATCAACCAATTTCCATTTCACTTGTTTTTTGGGAATAATCCAAAATGCCAGGCCGCCTTCAGGAACGTGAAATTCAGCTTTGTCGGAAAGATGCTTTATCAAGATGTTTTTTACAAAATTCCGTTTGGATTTATAGTATTGAGAAGCCTTTTTAAGATGTCTTTTTATCGTTCCATCTTTGATGAGATATAAAACAGCCTGTTCCATAATTGTATCGCCCTGTACGTCAATTATTTTGCGTAGATTTCCAATTTTTCCTATGAGATTTTCATCTTTACAGACCAGATAACCAATTCTTAAGGCGGGCGCCACCACCTTACTCATTGTACCTATATAAATATAGTTTTTCAATTCAACATAACTCGACAGAGGCAAAACAGGACGATAACCAAAGTGAAACTCATTATCATAATCATCTTCAATAATAGTAAAACCATGCTCATTTGACAATCGGATTAATTCCAATCTCCTTTGGAGCGATAAGGTTACAGTTGTAGGATATTGATGGTGAGGTGTGGTATAAATTGCTTTTATTGCAGGATATTTTTTAAGGTAGGCAAGCACATCTTCCATAATAAGACCTTCGTTATCCACCCGTAAAGGAAGTAACTTTGCGCCGGCATTCTCAAATGCTTTCCAGGCAGGCTTGTATCCCGGATTTTCAACCATTACATAATCATCTTTTTTAAACAGGCAATGAGCTGCAAGATACATCGCCATCTGACTGCCACGTGTTATACAGACATGCTCTTCACTGATCTGCATACCGCGTTGATGATTCAGCATTTGTACAATAGCTGCTCTAAAATCCTTATCTCCCAGAACATTCGTATATCCCATCATTTGCCATTTCGCTTTTCTGTTAAAAATTTGTCGGTAAGCTCTGGCTAATTCGGTTACGGGTGCTATTTTACTGTCTGGAGATCCATCATCAAAATTGATACGAAAAAGAGGACTTTCATTCTCTTTAGAGAGGCGTACTGAAGATTTTACAGAATTTTTTTTGAATACCGGTAACGTTTCCGCAACAAAAGTTCCTTTTCTTTCTTTTGTAACCAGCCATTCTTCATTCAACAATACCTGAAGGGCTTCCACTATTGTATTCCGATTGAGATTGAGCTCTTTTGCCAATATTCTGCTGCCGGGCAGAGCAGTTCCGTTTTGAAGCCTTCCGGATTGGATATCCATAATAATTGCATCTGCAATTTGCAGATATATCGGTTTATCCGCTTTGTGATCTATCTGTATTTCTAATTTCCAAGGGCGTAACATCTGGACTATTTGTTTATGTAAAAACTGTACTATGTATATGGTCCAAATATACAATAGTTTTGTTTCGCAATAATGCTATAACAATTTAAAATTTTTAATTATGTCAAAAGTAGAAAAAACAACAGCAGGTGTTCAAAAAACAGTACACGCAGAACAAAAACAATTCAGTTCTAAAGATTTTCATCAAACTTTTTCACGTCCGGTTTATATAAAACCGTCTCATGTTATTCATAAAAATGTTGAAAAAGCAGGTGTTCATGATCAGTTTTCTACAGAAAGAAAACATCCGGTATTTTTTGTGGATCTCCCAAGTAAAAATGTGAGCATGACAATAGGAGGACTTTTACCGGGACAACTGACCAACCGACACCGTCATACTTATGAAACCGTATTGTATGTGGTTGAAGGAAAAGGGTGGACGGAAGTAGAAAATGAAAGAGTTGAGTGGGAAGCTGGAGATGCTGTGTACATTCCTTCATGGGCATGGCACCGTCACCAAAACCTCAGTGACAGCGAACCAGCCAAATATATTGCCTGCGAAAATGCGCCACAGCTTCAGAATCTCGGAGTAGCATTACGCGAAGAAGAAGGAAGAGATTTATAAATAATCATTGTATAAAAAAATTAATAAGTAAAAATGAAAGATACAGTATTTAAAGGCATTATTGCTTATCCGATTACACCATTCGATAAAGAAGAAAAAGTAGATATTGTTTTGTTTAAAAAACTGGTAGAGCGATTGGTGGCTGCAGGCTCGCATGCAATTGCACCTTTGGGAAGTACAGGGGTATTGCCCTATCTGTCAGATGAAGAAAAAGAAGCAGTAACGGAAGCAACAATTGATCAGGTATCCGGAAGAGTACCAACACTCGTCGGAGTATCGAATCTGACAACGGAAAAGACAATTTATCATGCCCGGTTTGCAGAGAGAGCAGGGGCAGCAGCAGTAATGATAATTCCCATGAGTTACTGGAAACTCAGTGATGATGAAATTTTCAGGCATTATGATGCGGTTGCTTCTAAAATTTCTATACCGATTATGGCTTATAACAATCCGGCTACCAGCGGTGTAGACATGTCAACAGGTTTGTTAAAGCGTTTATTGGAAATACCGAATGTGACCATGATTAAAGAAAGTACAGGCGATATTCAGCGAATGCATACTCTGAAAAAAGAATTGGGGGAAGAGGTTGCCTTTTACAACGGATCAAATCCGCTTGCACTGGCAGCATTTGCAGCAGGTGCTGACGGATGGTGTACAGCGGCTACAAATCTGATTCCGGAACTGAACATCATGTTATATGATGCAGTACAGGCAAATGACTGGGAGAAAGCCCGACAATTGTTTTATAAGCAATTGGACGTATTAAAATTCATTGTTGCAAAAGGACTTCCGAGAGCAGTAAAAGCAGGACTTCATCTTTTGGATCAGGATGCTGGATATCTGCGCAGTCCTCTACAGCCTTTGGAAGAAAAGGAGGTCGTACACTTAAAACAGATTTTAAACGATGTAACCCAAATGTAATCGCTGGACTATCGGTTTATATAAAAACTGTATCAGTAAAAGATACGCTGATCAGGATAATTTAGCCTGAAAATTGTTTCACTAATTTAATGAAATGCAAAAATGAAAAAAGTAATTTATTATCATGCCGGATGCCCGGTTTGTATGAGTGCAGAAGAAAACATACTGCAATTTATACCTTCAGAGCAATTAACCATGGTTCATTTGGGCAATGAGCCTGAAAAAGTTGCAGAAGCAGAGAGCAGAGGAGTAGCATCTGTACCGGCACTTGTATTGCCGAATGGAAATGTACTGCACATCAATTTCGGAGCTTCTATTGAAGATTTAAAATAAAATACTGAGAATTATAGTATCAGACTTTTATTCATAATACCTAACTATTTTAATATTATATCTGTCATGAATTACAGCATCAAAAAAGCAAGTCTTGAAGACTTAAATGAAACCGCAGAATTATTTAATCTGTATCGTATTTTTTATCGTCAGGAATCTGATCTGGAAAGAGGGAAAGATTTTTTAAGAGAGCGATTTTTAAACAGTGAATCTGATATTTTCCTCGTAATTATAGATGAAAAAGCGGTTGGTTTTGTTCAACTATACAAGCTATTCCACTACACCAAATTGCAAAAACAATGGTTGTTGAGTGATCTGTTTGTACATCCGGATTACAGAGGCAAGGGGCTATCCGTAGCTTTGATCGACCGCAGTAAACAATGGTGTAAGGAAACGGGAGCATGTGGACTGATGCTGGAAACCGAAAAAACAAATGATATCGGAAATCAGCTTTATCCGCGTTGTGGATTTGAATATGACGGAGCCCATAATTACTATCATTGGTGGTTATAAAAAGAAACGATGGCGGATCTCTACAGATTCGCCATTTTCATTAAAAAAAACAGAAGAAATGGAAAAAGAGATATTGAAAAATCTGGAACAGGTTTTTACAAGAATAAAAAAAGCCTGCTATAACAGTAAAAGAGATCCGAAAGAGATAAAAGTTCTGCTGGCTACCAAAACAATTTCTGCTGAGCGTATTGGTATAGCATTACATGCGGGGCTTACACTCATAGCCGAAAATAAAGTTCAGGAGTTGAAAGAAAAACATCCTTTACTCGTCCATATTCCGCATACAAATCATTTTATTGGTCACTTACAATCCAATAAAATAAAGGATCTGCTTAAATATGACGTTAGCTGTCTTCAATCTATGGACAGGCTTGATTTAGCACAGAAACTGCAAAAGAGATTGGAATATGAAAATAAAACAATGGACGTACTCATTCAGGTAAATACTTCAGGTGAACAAAGTAAATTCGGAATAGCTCCGTCTCAGGCAATTGAATTGGTTACACACTTATCAAAACTGGACAGACTAAAGGTAAAAGGCTTGATGACTATTGGTTTATTTACGACAGATAAAGAAAAAGTGCGTTTATGCTTTCAACGGTTGCGCCATCTACAGCAACAACTTATGAACAGTAATATTCCGGATATTGAAATGAAGGAACTTTCTATGGGAATGAGTGGTGATTTGGAAATTGCTATCGAAGAAGGAGCTACAATCCTAAGAATAGGAACGGCTGTTTTTGGTAAAAGAGCCTTGCCAGACAGTTATTATTGGAATGAAACTACAGCATAATTAGGCGATTGTTAATAATTTACGCCATAAAACTATTTTTTTAGGTGTTTTTTATTTTATTTTTAGAGAATTAAATTCTGAATTATGTGTTAAAAAAAGAATTTAGTTTGTTTTATTTGTACATTTGCAGAATTATTAAGCAAATGGAATTTAATTTAGATCATATCGACCATCATATTATTCGAAGCATTCAGGATAATGCCCGAATCAATAATGCTGAAATTGCAAGGGAGTTGGGCATGGCTCCATCGGCTATTTTAGAAAGAGTAAAAAAATTAGAACAAAAACAGGTAATTCTGCAGTACAACGCCAAAATCAATCCTTTGGCTTACGGTCAGACACTATTATCTTTTATATTCATTAAATGTGCTGATATAATGAATCAGGAAAACATTCCCCTTATGTTAGCTGATATCCCCGAAGTTCAGGAAGTACACGATATCGCAGGTGATGATGGCTATCTGATAAAAGTACGTACAGCAGACACTATGGGGCTTGCAGATCTAATGCGCAACAGTCTTGGAAAAATAGAAGGTATTCTATCTACCAGAACGACTATTGTACTCGAAACCATTAAAGAACAACAAAAAATAGTAATTCCTTCAGAAGAATAATCATGACAGCAAATAAAACTTCTACCATCAGTATAGTATTGGCCTATTTGGTGGTGTACTTCGTATGGGGCTCTACATACTTTTTTATAGAAAAAGCCTTGCATTCATTTCCTCCTTTTGTATTAGGCTCTATTCGCTTTATCATAGCGGGTAGTTTACTTATGGGATATTGTGCGCTTCGCGGCTACAAACTCTTCAATAAAAGAGATGTGAAAAGAGCGGCATTGATTGGTTTCCTGTTGCTTTTTATTGATATGGCGGCTGTGATATGGGCAGAGCAGTATATCTCCAGCGGTATTGTTTCCATATTGGGTGCTGCTGCTGCTATCTGGTTTATTCTTTTGGATAAACCTAAATGGAAAGCCAACTTTGGCAGTCTCCCAATTGTATTAGGATTATTATTAGGGTTTACCGGAGTTGTCATGCTTTTTGGCGAGCAGATATTTAATGCTGATGTAAATAATGGAGATGGTAAGAATATTATTGCTATGATAGTGATGACGGTGGGGACAATAGGCTGGACAGTTGGTTCTCTTTATACAAAATACACACAGGATAAAAAAGATCCGGTTGAAGAAGAGAAAAAAGAAAAACCTTTAAATGTTATTGTTAAAACAGCCTGGCAAATGGTAACAGCCGGTGTAGCATTTACTACTGTTGCGTTGGCAACAGGAGAGTACAGTAGTTTTCATATAGAAAAAGTGCCTCTACATGACTGGGGAGCTCTTGCTTATCTGATAACCATGGGATCAATATTGGCTTTTAGCTGCTATATCTGGTTGTTACAGGTAAGGCCTGCTACTGAAGTAAGTACGTATGCCTATGTTAATCCTATTGTAGCGTTAATTCTGGCTCACTTTTTTACAGAACATTTAGTGACGGAATTACAGGTTTTCGGGTTGATCATTATTTTATTTTCCGTATTGCTGATGAACTGGAATTTATATAAAAATAACAGAACATTCAGAGTACTCCGTGCGCGTAAGAAAATTAAAAGACTTAAATATATGGCACCCAAAAGTAGTATTCCACGAATTGTTGAAGTAGCTGATTTTGATGAACGGGAAAAAAAGAAAAATCAAGCTAAAATTGATGAAAACAATTGTTAACAAGTAATGGGAGAGAATACAAAAGCAGTTGTATCTTTGTTTTATAAATAAATCAAAATGTCAAAAGAAACAAAAGAAGGTCTTTATCAGGGAATCATTGAAAAAGATGCCAAAGGAAACTATTTCTGCGGACCGTATTTACTGGATTATAAATTTACAGAAGCTAATTTCCAATTGGGAGATAAAATAAGTATCAAAACCCTTATCAATAATCCGAGTGATATAACGGTAGAACAGTATCCGAAAAAGTCGATGAAATTTTCAAAGGCAGCTGATAAATAATAAAAAAACCGTTTAATTCTTTAAACGGTTTTTTTTAGTAAGTCATTATTGTTGGCAACTATAAATTACACAGAAGTTTTCTCTTTTATAAATTCATAGTTTTCATTTCCTTCTTTAAACAGCATCGTTCCATCAGCCGGATTAAATTTTATCTGAAGATGATTTTCAAAATTAAATTCGGTATCAGAAGTTGGTTTTAAGAGAAACGGTATTTGTTCTTCTTCCATTCCTAATCCGTATAAACTTCCTCCTTCGTTATATATTTTTATTTTAAATGGATAGTCAGTTGATTCGTATATGCCTGAATATTGATTGAGTATTTCATCCGATATAAAAATGGGATAAGGCATATTGCCATTGTAAATAGCGTTGAATATTCCAACATAAAAATCACTTTTTACAGAACGGTTTCCATTAATCGCCATAGCAATAGAAAGATCGTTTTTTTCATTGTAGGTTAACAAGGTATGAGAACCTGTTGTATCGCCTCCGTGACCATACATAATAACTTCATAGAAAGGAACTTTCATCATTCCTCTGCCGAAATAGCTGTCAGCGGCCGGTTTCATCAGTTCTACACTCTCCTTACTGATTATTTTTCCATGAAATAAGGCATAATTGAGTTTATTCATTTCGGTTGTAGTGGAAGAAATACCTGTATACCCTATAATATATTTAGAAATATAGTCTTGTTCTGGCTGCCAGGAGTTATCAGTATAACGGTAAGAATCAAAATAGTTCTGAGACGAATTTACCAATCTGAAATCGTGTAGATTCAGTGGTGTAGCAATATAGTTTTGAAGGATATCTTTATACGCCATCTGATACTTTTGCTCTATAATTTTTCCCAGCAGAAAATAGGCAGAATTAGAATAAGACATAGAAGTACCCGGAGAAAATAAGACACCTGTTTTTTTAATCTCTGCCAGCATTTCTTTATCCGTAACCTCTCTTTCCTTTAACCAGCCATAAACACCGTTATGAAAATTGACATCTCCCAAACCACTCGTATGGTTTAGCAATTGTTCAATCGTAATCTTCTTCGCATCTGGCATGTCAGGAAAAAACGCAGCTAATTTGTCTTGAAGATTTAATTTTTTTTCTTCGATAAGCTTAAACACCAAAGTAGCCGTAACCATTTTAGAAATAGAGGCTATCTGGTAAGTGGTATGTTTGTCAAATTGTAAGTCCTGAATATTTTGCTGACCAAAATCTCTGTAATAAATTTCTGTATTCCCTTTAAAAATAGAGATACTGCCCACTGCTCTGTTATTTTGTTCAATATAATCAATAAAGTGGTCTATTTTTTCCTGCTCAATATCCTGTGCATAAATGCTGAGGCTCAAAAATAGTGTGACACCACAAAATAAAGCCCTTTTAATAAGTGAAATGATACCTTTATTTACAGTTGCTGTAATAGAATGTTTCATATATAGAATTTTAATTTTAGTAAATAGAAATAGCTATTGTTCTTACAGGTACAAAGAAACGGAAGATATAGTTTGTCCAAAGATTTATTTGACCAACAGCACACAATCCGGGACAAAAAGTATTGTGTCTGTGATGGGATTGTTTGTCCTTATTTTAGATGGTTTGGTGTAAAAAGAAATAAACAACTTTGTAAAAACAGTACATTTACAGTATAATGAAATCCGAAACCAATGAAACTAAAAAGAAGTACTGTTGTCAGATTCTTATTAAATAGCTTCTTTACAGGGTGGGTACTATATACCGCAATAGATAATAATGATGGAAAACTTCCTTTAGTCCATATCGTGATGTATAATGTATTGCTTTTTGTTCCGTCCTGGATTAATAATTTCTTGTTTTTTCCTTTAGTGCGTAAAAACAGAAATATTTTGCAATTTCTCTTATCAATGGCAGGTGTATTTATAGCAATAATTTTCATACAGGGAAATTATCTCAATTGGCTGAAACAGACCTTTCATACCAATGAGTTAAATGATTTTACTCCATTAGCGATTACATACACATCTCCGGAATTTTTAAAAAACTACCAATATTGCTTTGATGTTTTTCCGGGTGTTTTGATGATTACTGTTCTAATGGCAATAGGCTATGTCATGCAGGAACTTATTCTTAAAATTAAGAAACAAAAGCAGATAGAAAGCCAGCAGATTCTGGCAGAACTTCAATTACTTAAATCCCAAATAAGTCCGCATTTTTTGTTTAATGTTCTCAACAGTCTTTATGCATTATCGCTGAAAACATCCCATGAAACTCCTGATGTTATTTTAAAACTATCTGATATTTTGCGGTATTCTCTATATGAAGCTCAGGAAAAAGAAGTGCCCGTACGCGATGAAATACATATTATCAATACGTATATTGCAATCGAATCCCTTCGCATTTCTGAAAGAGCAGATGTATCTTTTGTGAGTGAAGGAATAAATGATACCATCAGGATTGCACCAATGCTTTTATTACCTTTGATTGAAAATGCTTTCAAGCATGGTATTGACTCTACAGTCGGACATTCTTATATCAAGGCTTCTCTTCACTATAAGGAGAATGCTCTGATATTTACATGTGAAAACAACTTTAAAGAAACAGCAGTAAAAAAAATAGGAGGTATTGGTATAGATAACATACGCAAACGCTTGCAATTGCTTTATCCGGCTATGCACAAAATAGACTTGGAAAAAAAAGACGATGTATTTACAATAACCCTCAAAATTAATTTGTAAGGTATGGAAAAAAAAATCAGATGTCTCGTAGTAGATGATGAAAAACTGGCTCAGGATGTGCTTATACATCACATTTCAAAATTTGAGGTATTGGAATTACAGGGAGTGTGCAATAATGTTTTTGAGCTTATTGCTTTTCTGAACAGAGATAAAAACATAGACCTGATTTTTCTGGACATTAAAATGCCTGAAATCAGCGGAACAGATTTTATAAATATGTTCAATCATCCGCCTGCCATTATATATACTACTGCTTATAATCAATATGCCTTAGATGCATTTGAACACAATGCTATAGACTATCTCTTAAAACCCATTTCACTCGACCGGTTTTCTAAAGCGATACAGAAGGCGTTGCCTGTTCTCGCAATACAAACAAGCCATAAAGCAACAACAGTAGTTTCAGATAAAGATGATGATAGTTTTTATGTAAAAAGCGATAAGAGACTTATAAAAATAGATCCGGGAGAACTGTTGTATATAGAAGGGATGAGAAATTATCTGTGTATATATACAACATCAGAAAAAGTGATGGTTCACGGTACTTTATCTTCTATAGAAGAAAACCTGAAACATTTGGAATATATATGCCGTGTACATAAATCATTTTTTATAAATCTGCGTATGATTAACTATATTGAACAGCAGGTAATTGTATTGACCAATAAAAAAACGATACCCGTAGGCTCAAGTTATCGCGATAAGGTATATGAAAAACTAAACATAATTTAACCAGGAAAATAGCGATATAAAACAGGGATACTGCAAGAGCGCAGTATCCCTGTAATTTTTGAGTATTAAAAAGAATTCTGTTTTAATTAAGAGCCCATATCAGTGCTTTTTCTTTTGTAGCTCTTAGTATCGTAGAATGTTGTTCTTTCGGTTCATGCGAATAAAGCCATCTGAGTCCTGAAACATTTTCTTCTTTTAAAACAGTAGCAAGTTCATCGGTGTAAGTTGCGATATCTGAAGAACCGGCAAACCAAACCGTTTTTTTATCTGCCGGTAAATGTCCAAGGGTATTTTTGGCTGCTTTTACAAGAGCATTGTCATTCCACCACAATGAAGGGTCAAATGCGATATAATAAGTAAACATATCAGGCTGTAACAGGAATGTTTCCATAACAAATAATCCGGCAAGTGATTCTCCTAATATTCCTCTGTCTGAAGTTGTTTTATAACGCGAACTGATTTCAGGAAACAGCTCTTCTTTCAAAAAAGCTCTGAATTTTTCTGAACCGCCTACAACCGGTGCAATTTCTTTGTCTTCAGCCACTTCTGTAGGTCCTGTCAGATCTCTTCTGCGTTGCGTATTTTCAATACCCACTAAAATAAAGGCAGGAATTTTTTTTGCTTTGATCAATTTAGCAAACGTATTGGCAATATGAGGAAAATCTTCTTTTACGCCTCCGTCCGCCATATACATTACAGGTAGGGGGTTTCCTTCTTTCGCGTAGGCTTCGGGAATCCATACATTGATGACTCTGTTTTCATTTACTATTTTAGAAGCAATGGTAAAGGTATCATGAACCGGAACCGGATCATTTGATGTATTATTTATTTTGGTACATCCGGTAAGGAATACAATTCCAATTAAAAAGGCGGAACATAAAAGCAGCATCCATTTTGTTTTCATATATATTCGGGTAAAGTTATTGATTATAACTGCCAAAAGACAGTTTAGGTTATTAACCGTAAAAATAAAAAAAAGAGAGCTATTTCCCTCTTTTTATTTATGATCTTTTTCATTCGTATTATTCAGGATTCAGTGCTTTTTTTAAAGCAATGGAAGCCTGATGTACAGAAGTCTGTACTGCCGGAATGTGTGCCAACGGATTCAGCATTCCATAGTCATGTATAAAGCCTTTATATACCGTTATGGTTGTTGGTACACCCGCTTCATCGAGTTTTCGGGCATACGCAAGTCCTTCATCATGAAGAATATCATTTTCTGCAATCTGAACCAGAGCCGGAGGCAGGTTTTTTAATTCCTGCAAGGTAGCCTGTAGCGGTGATGCATATTTTTCTTTGCGTTTATTGAGATCTGTCGTATAATGATTCCACATCCATTTCATCATAGGAGTGGTTAAAAAACGATCCTGTGCATATTTTATATACGATTCACGGGTAAAATCCGCGTCCGTCACAGGCCATAATAAAACCTGATAGGCAATTTCTGGACCCATTTTATCTTTAGCCATAAGCGCAACTACGGTTGCCATATTTCCACCAACACTATTACCGGCTACGGCAAGTCTTGAGCCATCAACACCGATTTCTTTTCCGTTTTCAGCTACCCATTTCGTAGCAGCGTAGGCTTCGTTTACAGCAACAGGATACTGAGCTTCGGGTGAGGGAGTATAATCAGGAAATACGGCAATTGCTCCGCTGTTTACAACTAAATCACGTACCAATCGTTTATGAGTTGGATAATCGCCTAAAACCCATCCTCCTCCGTGAAAAAACATAAATACGGGTAAGTTAGTCCCGGAACCCGCAGGTTTTACAATATGAATGTTTACAGTAAGTCCATCCTGTGTAATGGTTCTTTCAGATTCTTCAATATCGGAATAATCAAAATCAACAGATTTTTGAGCATCAATAAGTACCTGACGGGCTTCTTCAGGAGTCATTTCTTCCATAGGTTTGCCACCTTCATTATTGAGTTCCTTTAGAAATTCACGAATGTCTTTAGAAATTTCAGGATCTTGATGTGCAGGAATGTTGGTATGCGCCATAATGTATCAGAGTTTAGAGGTTTATAGTTCGATCTCTGTTATAAGATCGGATTTAGGTTACTATATAAATTTAATACATTAATTTAAAACAAGCCCAATCACTAATCCATAAAATGGAAATTTGGTTATACCAAGCTCTTTTTTTTAATCAGGATTTTAATCGATTGGCAGGTATTCATTTCCATATAAATCAATGTAAAAATATTTGTTTTCCTTTTTTACCCAAATATACAGATGTGCTTTTTTTCTCTTTTCTTCAACGGTATCTTTTTCCAGAGGTGTGGCTATTGCATAAGAAATCCACAAACCTTGATATTCTTCTGCGAGTTGTTTTTCCTGTTTCAATTCGTAAAGATCAAAAATTTTATTTTCCACCAGAATATAACCTAACGTATGCTCATGAGGCATATAGAATGGATAATCTTTTTGAGAAGACCGGTAGTAATAATATACAGATTGGGGTAATTGGTTCTTTAAGCGGTAGTATCCTTTGTGGTTGAGGTAACTATATGCATTATTGTTATTTTTCGACTGCTGTACCAGAAACCATACATCTTTGGTATCACGGGTACCTTTAATAGGGATAATTCGGTTGTGTTTAAAATCAAAACCAGAAAGAGTGTTTCCCTGTGGATCAATGATGCCATAGGAGGTAAGATGCGGATCTTCACTTTTTTTGCCAGCTATGGCAACTATTTTGTTGTCAATCTTCATCGGAATCAGCAGCGGTTGATTTTTATCATGCGAGCGGTATAAATCTGAATAAGCAGTAATATCAATATAATCTTCGTCCATGGTATATTGAAATCCGTTGTTACCTTCTGCAGAAGAAAGAACTTCTATATTTTGTGAATAAGCACGTGAAAAAAGTCCGGGAGGCAAAGCTTCCATTAAGCTTATTACAGAAATCTGAAAGTTGATTTTTCCTGACTTGTCAACAGTTACAATATAATCTGTTAAGGAAACAGTGTCATAAAAACTTCCTATATAGCCTTCTCCCTTATAAAACCCAAGCTGATCGAAAACGGCAGGAAGTCTTACCTGTAAGGTTCTTTTATCAAGATAGCCCCATAATTCTTTTTTTTGAAAAGGAACCAGATAAATAAAATCTTCTTTATCAATTTTTTCAAAGTAGGCAGCAATAACTGAAGAGCTTATGTTGGTCGATAATGAATCAAGATGCTGAGCATTTGCTATTAAAGGAAACAAAAACAGAATTTGGAGGCATATTTTTTTCATAAAAAAGACATTTTGTATTGGTGCAAAACAATTGATAACATTATCACAAAAATAACCTTTCATTGGAAAAGTATAACTCATGGATTTCAGTGATTTGAATGACTGAGCAGTAATTATATCCATCATTATAAAACGGTAGTTATCCGTTTATTTTTTTTCCATCTTTTCGATTTTCTCTTCCAGTTTTTCCAGTAATTTTAATTGGGCTACCTGAGATTCATATAATGCTTTAATTTCTTCATTGAGCAAAAGATCCAGTTTTTGATGTAGGCTGCGTATTTCGAGTTCCGCTTTTAAATTGATGAGGTAATCATTTTCTCCTCTCATACGGTCTTTTTCTTCCTGACGGTTCTGGCTCATCATGATAATGGGAGCCTGAAGAGCCGCAATACAGGACAATACAAGATTCATAAGGATAAACGGATACGGATCGAATTCAAGTTCTTTTGCTGCCATCGTATTGAATACAATCCAAACGGCTAAAACCAGTGTAAAAATAATGATGAATCTCCAGCTACCGCCAAATCGCGCTACCTTATCGGATATCCGCTGTCCGCTTGATAATATTTCTTTTGGTGGATGTAGCAAATTATTGATGATGAGCTGCTCTTCTTCCATTGTAGTGGCTACAATTTTTTGAAGCTTGCGCAGGTTTTCATTGCTCTGATCAATCATGGTATTGATTTCGTCCTGTTGCATTGTTAAGAAGTTTTAGTATCTACTAATGTAATAAAAATCTTTTTAGAGATCATTGAAAAGAATAGGGGAATGCCGTATCTTAGTAATATAAACTTAAACAAAAAACTACATAACATATTGTCTAATTACCATACATACATCGCTACTCCGGTTGGAGTATTAAAACTGATCGCAACAGAAAAGGGACTGGCGGCTGTGTTGTGGGAAAACGATGACGCAACACGGGTGACCCTTTCAGAAGGAATGCGTTTTGATGAACATCCTGTATTGGTGGAAACCGCAATTCAACTTCAGGAGTATTTTGCTAAAAAGCGCAAAGTATTTGACCTCCCTTTAGACTTTACCGGTACTGCGTTTCAACAACAAATATGGCAACAGTTATTGAAAATTCCTTATGGAGAAACGAGAAGCTATGGTGATCTGGCCAGAGAAATTGCCAATGAAAAGTCCGTCAGGGCAGTAGGGGGAGCCAACGGTAAAAATCCTATTTCTATCATTGCTCCATGCCATCGTGTTATAGGTACATCCGGTAAACTGACAGGATTTGCAGGCGGATTAAAAAATAAAGCATTTCTGTTAGCTCTCGAAAGATCACAGACACAACCCACACTTTGGGATGAGGAATAAGAAAAGGGCAGTAAAAAAAATTAATTCATATTGTAGATATAGCGAAAAATAATTTTCTTTGCTTAAAAAATACCAAATAGTATTTAATATGAAAAAAGCAGAAGCAACTCGTTTAACCATTTTGAAAAAGGCTTATGAGCTTATTTATATCAACGGTTACCAGACTACAAGTATTGACGATATTTTGGCGACGACCAAAGTTACCAAAGGAGCACTTTATTATCATTTCAAAAATAAAGACGAAATGGGGGTTGCTATTATCAGAGAGATAATAAAACCAAAATTCTTAGCACAGATTACACGTATTTTTAGCCTTGAAACTAATTCAGTTGAAGCTCTTTATATAATGGTTACTATGCTTTTATCAGATAATGAGTTTATGAAATTTGAGCAGGGTTGTCCGCTTTCCAACTTCATACAGGAAATGGCACCAAAAAATATTGTTTTTACAGAAGTACTTATAGAAGTGACAGATGAATGGCAAAAAATAATGGTTTCAAATATCGAAGCGGGAAAAAAAGAAGGCTTTATAAACGCTGATGTACAATCGAAATCCGTTGCCCTTTTTATCATTTCAAGCTATTGGGGCATACGCAATTTTGGTAGAATGGATAGCGAAAGCAATGTCTATCGCACTTATTTAAATGAACTAAAGAATTACCTAAATTCTCTTAAATAATTTTTATTTTACAAAACATACCAATTAGTATGTTTTTTACTTTATCTTTGCTTCATTAAAATTCAGAAGCAATGTACGCATTTCTTATTCCTTTACATTCTATATGCAGATGGCTTGTACTTCTCTCTCTTTTGTATGCTATCGGCAGAGCGTATTCAGGTTATAAATCGCATAGGGATTATTCGGATTACGACAATCAAGTAAGACACTGGACAGCTACAATAGCACATATCCAACTCATTATCGGAATGATACTCTATATCAAAAGTCCGTTCGCATCTTATTTTTGGAAAAATACAGGTACTTCCTTACAACATATCGAAATTGCTTTTTATGGCTTTCTACATCCTTTGCTTATGCTTGTCGCAGTTGTGATGATAACCATAGGTTCATCTTTGGCAAAAAGAAAAGAAGAAAGTACAGCCAAGTATAGAACATTGCTTATATGGTTTTCAGTTGCTTTACTGATTATTTTTTTAGCCATTCCCTGGCCATTTTCTTTTTTGTCCCAAAGACCCTATATACGGGTAAAGCTGATTTTGGAATACATCAGTAACATTAAATAAGCAGATAAACAACTAAACAGAATATAAAAATGATACAATTGCTAAAGACAAAAATTGGACGATTGCGGATAATTGCCATTTTAGAGGGGATTTCATTACTTATCCTTGTATTTATCGCTATGCCGTTAAAATATTTTTTTTCTTATCCGAACATTTCGCAGTTCATCGGACCATTACATGGAGCTTTATTTCTACTTTTCGTATTCAATACGTTGAATGTAGGGATAGAACAGCAATGGAAATTCAGCAAAACCACATGGATAGTGTTGATAGCCTGTATTATTCCGTTCGGTACTTTCTATATCGACAGAAAGATTCTAAATAAAATATAAAACCTTTTAACAATGGAAATTATCATCCCTGCATCAGGAATTTTAAGCAAAAATGAAATAAAAAAATTTAAAATGATGCTTATTGAATCACAAATCAAAGAAAAATACAATAAAGCATTGGCTTTACTAAATATAAAAAGATATATGAAATTTGATTTTAAAGATATATTAATTCCTGATTCATCATTATGTAGTAAAGCAATAGAGGAAGCACAGGATAGTTTTAATTCTATTTTATTTTATCATTCATATAGAACCTATTTTTGGAGTGCAGGATTTGCATTATCAGAAAAACTAAATATAGATAATGAATTATTGTTTGTCTCATCAATTTTACATGATATAGGATTAAGTGAAAAACATAATCATATTTGTTCAAAACAATGTTTTGCCAATTATGGAGGTGAATTCAGTCAAAATTTTTGCTTGGAAAATGGGTTAGATAAGAATAAAGCTACAATTGTTAAACAAGCCATTGATATGCATTTGAATCCTGTGATAGACAAAGAAAAGTATGGAAATGAATCCTATTTTCTCTCCAAAGGGGCTGCTATGGATGTAATCGGATTAAATAAATTTCAGTTAACTAAAAAATTCATATTGGAAGTTGATAAATCTTATTCAAGAAAAGGATTTAAACAGGATATTATTTATACTATGGAAAATTTTCATCATAGAGAAGGGACGAGAGCTGATATTTTGTACAAAATGGGATTCGCACAAATGGCAGGTAAAAACGCTCTTGATGAAGAATGATAGAATATATCCATACAAATAGTTGGATATAGCGAATATTTCAATAAACTTACTTGACAAATGTATGAGAGGGATAAAGTGTATTTGGTTAAAAGGTTTTTTTCCTGAAAACTTAAAAACAAAGCTACCGGAGACCGATAGCTTTATATAGTTTATAAATTCAAAGCCGTCTGTATGCTTTGGTAAATATATCTCAAATCAGAAGTTGAGATACAATAGGGAGGTACCAGATAAAGAATATTCCCTAAAGGACGTAAGATAATACCTTTGCTCAAAAAATAAGGATACAGGCTTTCATATTGCCTGTTGAAATAGGATGTTTCTTCTGTTATTTTTAATTCCAATGCCAGAATGGTACCGCGTTGACGAATAGATTTTATAGCTAAATGGTCTTTTATTTCATTTAAAAACTGTTGATGCTCCGAACATATTCTTTCAATATTTTCAAGAGTTTGTTTTTTCAAAAGCAAATCCAGACTGGCCAGCGCAGCAGTACAAGCCAAAGGGTTGGCGGTAAAAGAATGACCGTGGAATAATGCTTTACAGGCGTCATCAGCATAAAAAGCTTCATAAACAGCTTCAGAGCAAGTAGTCATTCCCAAAGGAAAAGTACCTCCTGTCAGGCCTTTTGAAAAGCACATAATATCCGGTTTTTCTGTTAAATAATCCGCTGCAAACAATTTGCCTGTACGACCAAAACCTACAAAAATTTCATCCTGAACCATTAAAATATTTTTAAACCGGCAGTATTGCATCAACGCACTGAGGTCTTCAGGTTCATGCATGAGCATTCCGGCTGCTCCCTGTACAAGAGGCTCATATATAAAACAGGCCAATTCATCAGAATAGAGGTCAATTGTTTTCTTTAATTCCTCCAGATTATCTTTTGTCGGCACATCGATAAAAATCACTTCAAAAAGCATTTCTCCAAAAGGCTGTGTCCATACAGTTCTGCTGCTTACAGACATGGCACCAAAAGTATCACCATGATAGGCATTGTGAAAAGAAAGGATTTTATTTTTTTTCAATCCCTTATTATGTGCATACTGAATGCACATTTTCAAAGCTACTTCAACCGCAGTAGATCCGTTGTCGGTATAAAAAACTTTAGTTTGATTTACAGGCAGTAATTTCAGGAGATTTTCGGAAAGCTTTATCGCAGGTTCATGCGTAAAACCTGCAAATATCACTTGTTCCAGTTGCAGTAACTGTTCCGATACTTTTTGTGCAATATAGGGATGTGCATGACCGTGTAAGGTAACCCACCACGAAGAAACCGCATCGATATAACGATTGCCCTTATCATCAAAAAGGTACGCATCTTTTCCCTTAACGATTGGTATTATCTCAGAAGCCGCTTTCATTTGAGTATACGGATGCCAGTTTACCGCTCTGTCTCTTTGTTTCAGATCGTTGTACATACGGCTTCTTTTTCTTTGACCATAGGTTGTAATCCTAAATTTTGAAACATTTGCATATCTTCACTAACTCCCGGATTTGGGGTAACCAATAACGTTTCGCGTTCTCCTGTAAAAATAGAATTGGCTCCTGCCATAAAGCACCATGCCTGTTCTTCTTCCGTCATCTCAATGCGCCCCGCGCTTAACCGTACTACAGATGCTGGCATAATAATACGGGCAGTAGCAATCATACGTACCATATCCCAGATGGGTACTTTTGGCTGATTTTCAAGCGGCGTGCCTTTTACCCGTGCCAGAGCATTTACCGGAACCGATTCAGGATGTTTAGGCATTGTAGCCAGTGTCAGCAGCATGGAAATGCGATCTGCAGCTGTTTCTCCCAATCCAATGATGCCTCCGGAACAAACTGTAATTCCGGCTTTTCTTACATTTTGAATGGTTTTTATACGATTGTCAAATTTTCGGGTAGATATAATTTCATCATAATAGGCTTCCGAAGTATCCAGATTGTGGTTGTACGCATGAAGTCCGGCTTCCTGTAATCTCAAAGCCTGTTCTTCTGTAAGCATACCCAGTGTACAGCATACTTCAAGGCCTAATTCATTGACTCCTTTCACCATATCAATGATACGGTCAAAATCCCGGTTATTGCGTACTTCCCGCCAGGCTGCTGCCATACAGAATCGGGATGATCCGGCGTCTTTCGCTTTTTTTGCATGTGCAATAACCGTTTCGGTGGGTAATAGTGCCTGTACTTTGATATCAGTATGATATCTGGCAGCCTGCCCGCAGTAGGAGCAGTCTTCAGGGCATCCTCCGGTTTTTACAGAAAGCAGTGTACATACCTGTATTTCTGAAGCTTTATGCCATTGTCTGTGGACGGTAGCAGCCTCATAGACCAATTCCAGTAAAGGTTTTTGGTAGATAGCTTCAATCTCTTCTTTTGTCCAGTTGTGTCTTAGTGGTTCTGTTGTTTGCATACGATCAGATATTTGTTAGTTGTTGTACAATCTTGTTGAGGTTATGTTTGTTTATTGTTTTGAGATGCGGAATCTGTAGAATTTTTGTTGATGCTTCCAGATTTTTAGCAATGATGCGGTAGGTATCAGGATCAAAAGTGCCATTGAACATAAAGTAGGCCAACGGAATTTTATTTTTTCGCAGCATGTCCAAGGATAATAAAGTATGATTGATACACCCCAGATAGTCCTTTGCGACCAGTACTGCCGGGAGGCCTAATTTTTTTATGAGGTCAATGATATAGACATCGTCAGAAAGGGGAACACAAAGCCCGCCGGCACCTTCTACAATCAAAGAATTATTCGTTTCAGGTAATTGGAAATCTTCAAGATGTATGGTAAGGTTTTCCTTAGCTGCTGATTTATGAGGAGAGGCAGCCAGTTCTAAAGAATATCTTTCGGGATGTATAACCACAGGAGCTTCTACGAGATGTTTTATCATCATACTGTCTGTCTGTTTCAAGTCTCCTGATTGTATAGGTTTCCAGTAATCAGCCTTAAAATAAGCGGTCAGTACAGCGGAACAAATTGTTTTGCCAATACCGGTTCCGATACCGGTTACAAATAATTTTTCGGGTGTTATAGTCATTATAAATGTTTTTTTATGAGATCACTCAACTGGTTAATTTCATCCGATGAATTATAGCTGTGCAAACAGATTCGAAGTCTTTCTTCACCTTTCTTTACAGTAGGAGCAAGAGCTGCAAAAGTCAAAAATCCTTCTTTTTCCAGCTGTTGTTGTAGGTTCTTTACACAAGAAATTGTTGTCCCACGCAAAATCTGTATCGGACTTTCTGAAGCAGACGAAAAGGGTAGTCCGCTGTTTCTCAACAAAAGAATATTATTTTGGAGATCCTGTATTCTTTCGGGATTTTCTTTTAGAAATTCATATCCTTTCTGAATGCTTATGGCATACAAATCACTACTTCCGGTTGTATAGATAAAAGCTGAACTGAAATTGATGAGAAAAGAAATAAGCAATTCAGTTCCTAAGATAGCTGCTCCGTGTAAGCCTAATGCTTTTCCGTATGTAATCATTGTTGCAAATACCCGATGCTGTAGTTTTTTTTGACTTACAAGTCCATATCCGAATATGCCGAATGCGTGGGCTTCATCTACAACCAAATTCGCATTATATCGTTTTGCTATTAGAGTTAAGGCATGCAACGGAGCAAAATCTCCGTCCATAGAATAAAGACTTTCAACTGCAATAAAGCAGTTACCCCGGGATCTTTTTAATAATTCCTCCAGATGCTGCATATCATTATGACGAAACTTGATTTTGTGAGCATCAGATAATCTCACCCCATCCCGTACTGATCGGTGGATACATTCATCCATTAATATTGTATCGCCACGTTGCGGTACGGACGAAAAAAAAGCCGTATTAGCTGTATAACCCGAAGGAAACAATAGCGCACTCTGAACCTGATGTTTATGTGCCAAAAAGGATTCTACCTGCATGGTGCGATCAGAATTACCGCTTATAAGTCTTGAGCCCGTAGCACCTTTCAACAAATCGGGTTGTTGTATTATTTCGTTTACTACTATTTCTGTTAATCCGGATTCTGTAGAAAACCCCAGATAATCATTAGAATAGAAATCTATTCCGTTTTTAGCAGCTGGGAGTTGTCGTAAAACTTTTTCCTGTTTTCGTTTCTCAATGGCTTGCTCCAGAAATGAGAGGGTACTAAGCATCTTTTAATTCTGTTTTTATAGCCGTAATCCATTCTGTAAACAACGACTGCTCCATAAGGAGAATAGCATGCGCATGTTGTTCCCAGTCTTTATGGAAGTTTTGGAGTTGCAGAATCATTTCTTCCAGATGTCCTTCTTCCTCTGCAATAATGGATTTCACCATCACTTTGTGTTTGTTCTGCGTAAGCACTTTCTGATATTGTGGATACAGTTCATCTGCACGTACCTCAATAGCATAGGTCACAAATAAATAGGCCGCATGTTTTAGGGCATAACCGCTCAATTCAAAATGTGTTTTCAGATAGCGACTCGTTTTTACATCCAAAATATCTAAATAATAGCGGGTAGCTTTGGCTGCCAGTAATTCATCGTTGGTATAGGTTACACAACTTTTGGGACTGATTTTACCAATCTGTTTTTTTAGATAATAAGCATGTCGGTGTTCTTCTGCTGCATGTTTGAGTTGCAGCAAATCTACTTTTGAAGGATGCTCACACAAAGAGATTTTTCGGGCTCCTGCATTTTCCATAAAAGATAAGGTATTGAGCCACTTTGAATGTAATTCATTGTCATTTACCAGATGTTGAAGTAAATTATGCATACTATTTTTAGTTTATGGCAAAAGTAGTATCTTGCCGGCTAATCAAATGGTGCCACTTTTTATATTATGAGTAGTCCGGTTATAATTCCTTATCAAAGTTTTGTACAAATTGACCGTACATCGGCTACGGCTGTTTATCTGCAGATTGCCTATCAACTGATTAATGCGATACAGAGAGGCTATCTGAATGCCGGAACGAAATTGCCGGGAACGCGTATGCTTAGTGAAATTCTGGAAGTACACCGCAAAACCATTGTGGCGGTCTATGAAGAACTCGATGCACAGGGATGGGTAGAAACACGGCCTAATAAAGGAACGTTTGTATTGCGTAAAAAAGAAGAGAGACCAGATCGTTTTCAGATTTCATTAGAACATCAGCTGGCATTATATCCTCAAAAAACAGGGTATTCATTCACAGAATCCAATCTCTTAGACAATCCTTTTGAACACTCTGCCTGTGAATATGTCTTTAATGACGGAACACCTGATATAAGACTTACACAGATAGAATATTTATCCCGTTTGTACAGTTCTAATATGAAGCGCAAAAGCAATCAGCGTAAATTCGGATATTACAATCAGGAAGGCAGCGAATATTTTAAAGAAAACCTGTCTAATTATCTCAATCTGTCCCGCGGGTTGCATATTTCTAAAAAAAATGTCCTCATTACACGCAGTATGGAGATGAGCGTTTATATTATTTCTGAAATACTATTAAACGCAGGCGATATTGTTGTGGTAGCCTCTCTGAGTTACTTTTCGGTAAACATGATCTTTCAGAAATCCGGTGCCCATATTCTTCAGGTACCTATTGATGCCGAAGGAATACAAACAGATGCTGTTCGTGATTTGTGCCGTAAGCATCGGATACGAATGCTGTATCTGACCCCTCATCATCATTATCCAACTACTGTTACACTAAGTGCCCGACGCAGAATTGAACTCCTGGATCTGGCCAATGAATACGGATTTGTCATTCTGGAAGATGACTATGATTATGATTTTCACTATGATAAAAGTGCTGTTTTGCCTTTGGCAAGTGCAGATACCAACGGAATGGTTATTTATGCAGGTTCTTTTGGTAAATCGCTGGCACCGGGTTTTAGAACCGGTTTTATTGTAGCTCCTGAAAATCTGATGAGTGAAATGCGCAAATATCTGGGAATTATAGACCGGCAGGGAGATGTACTGATGGAACAGGTTTTAGGAGAAATGATTGAAGAAGGAGAAATCCACAGACACCTTAAAAAATCTATAAAAGTATACCATCAGAGAAGAGATGTATTTACCACACTTTTAGAAAAAAAATTTGAACATATTCTTCATTTTCAAAAGCCATCAGGCGGATTGGCGGTTTGGGTAGAATGGCAGCAGCCGGTCAATCTCCTGCAGTTGAGTAATGCCTGTGCAAAAGACAATCTTTTTATTCCTAAAACTTTACTCTATCAAAACCGGAATCTTACTGCCATGAGACTTGGTTTCGGACATTTGGATGAGGCGGAGATGCAGCACAGCATCAATATTTTGGAATACCACATCAAAAAACAATCTTAAGGTTGTAAAAATATTTTGACAATGGATATTCCCTTACCTTTGTAAGGAGTCCATTTCCTAAAAAACTATTTGTATAATAGGAACTATAAATATCAGGATACTTATGGAAAATATACTATCTGAAATCAGAAACACATTGAAAGAAAATGCTGATGAGCAAACACTTCTTTCCAGTCAGCGTTTTTTTAAAGAAACTACACGTCAATATGGCGTTAAAAACCCGGAAGTGCGTAAAATAAGTAAAGTATATTTCAAAGAAATTAAAGATCTTTCCAAGGAAGAAATCTTCTCATATTGTGAGCAATTGCTACAGTCTGGATATATGGAGGAAGCTTTTATTGCCTGTCACTGGTCACAAAATCTCCATAAAAAATATGAGCCTTCAGATTTTCAGCTGTTTAAAAAATGGATTGATACATATATTGATAATTGGGCTACATGTGATACATTTTGTAATCATACAATGGGAATGTTTATTGAAAAATATCCCGAATATATGGATGCGTTAAAAGCGTTTACCCAATCTGAGAACCGCTGGATGAAAAGAGCAGCAGCGGTAAGCCTGATAGTACCGGCAAGAAAAGGCGCATTTTTGCAGGACATTTTTGAAATAGCAGATGCTCTGCTTATGGACCCTGATGATATGGTTCAAAAAGGGACAGGTTGGCTGTTAAAAACAGCAAGTGAAGCCCATCAGGATGAAGTATTTAATTACTTGATGCAACATAAAGACCGCATGCCACGAACTTCATTGCGATATGCTCTCGAAAAAATGCCGGCAGAAAAACGAGCAGCCGCAATGCAGCGAAGCTAAAGAATATTTAAAAAGATTAAAAAAGATCTTATGAAAGTAATTCCGTTGAAAGAAGGCCGTTTTGCGGTTAACAAGCAGAAAGAATTTACCCGTTTACAACAAGGAGAAAGGATAGATGACGGACGGCTTAAAATGGCCATTCAGCCTTTCCTCATACAAACAGATAATGATATTATCCTTTTTGATCTTGGTTTGGGAATTGTACAGGATGGCAAGCCGTTGATGTATGAACTTTTGGAGGATGAAGGTGTTTTTCCGCATCAGATCACCAAAATTGTACTTTCTCATCTGCATAAAGATCATTTAGATGGCATAGGGCATTTTTCCGGCAATGAATTTATTCCTCATTTTCCTGAAGCGACCCTCTATATACAAAAAAGGGAATTTGATTTTGCCTTAACTCAGAAAGAAACCTATTCGTATAATAGCAAAATATTGGAAATACTTCCTTCTTTATCTAATATAGTATGGATGGAAGAAGATAAAGGACAAATCACCGAGGAACTGTTTTTTGAAGTTACAGGCGGTCACACGCCGTTTCATCAGGTATTTTGGATGAGAGGACAGCAAACGGTTTTTTACGCAGCCGATAATCTGCCACAAAAAGGATATTTAGATTATGCTATAGCCTACAAGACGGATTATGATGGTAAACATGCAATGGAACTCCGGAAAGAATGGCAAACATTAGCTGAAAAAGAACATTGGATGGTATTACTGTATCACGATATGAAAACTCCCATACTTTATTACTAAATACTCAGTATACAAAGAAGATGCTGGTATAAAAATGGAAGTAAGATATGGTTAACACATGATTCTGCAGAAAAATCAAAGTGATATTCTTTTTAAACCCAGTGTTTTAGGGAATAGTTCAAAAAAAGGTGCAGATTTATGGTATGATAATTAAAAAAAGCAATATATTTGCACCGTTAAAATTTTAAACACAGTTCTGACATCAGAAGGTGTTAAAAAGGTAAGGTCCAATAGCTCAGCTGGATAGAGCAACTGCCTTCTAAGCAGTAGGTCTCAGGTTCGAATCCTGATTGGATCACTTCTTGGGACAAGTCTAAAAACGATAGACTTGTCCCATTTTTTTTACCCTGTAACTTACTGTTATTCTGATAAATAAGGGCAATCGCAGAATTTAATCTCGGAGTTCGATGTCTTGTTCCGTCAAATTCCAAAAATTCGGGGAACATCGAACTCACTATAAGCCTTTTTTCTTCAATATCGCCGTTTTCATAGCGTCTATCAATGTTTGCGACCTTTTTTAAGGTGGAAGCCACTAAGTCTTTAATCTCTGTTCCCACAACCGCCAAGTCGTTTAATCTTTTTTCTAAAACTTCAATCTTGCCTTTGGTCAATCTCTTTATTTCTTGGAAATCGTCATCTGCCATCTCTCCGTCCGCATTTTTTAGAAGTGAATTTTGATAGCGTTTATTCAATGTATCAATCTCACTTATGATATTTGTCCGCTCAGTGTTTTGAGCTTTGGTTTTCTTGTTAAAGTCTTTTATAAAGGCTTCGATAAAAACATCAACCATACCTTCTTTTGGAGAAAGATATTGCAGTTGTTTTAAAAAGGCATCATTAGCTAATTCTGCTTTAAACCTTGTTTTACATGGAGAACTACAATGATAATAATAGTAATAGTTTCCCATCTTGCCCCTTGATGCACTTCCTGTTAACATACGTTTACAATTAGGGCATTTTAAGAAAGCTCTAAGTGGTAGATTCTCTATTGATAGAATCTTAGGCTTAATTTCTTTTTTTCTTCCATCAAGAACATCTTGAACATCAGCAAACTGTTTTTCGCTAATTAGCGGTTGATGCTTGCCTAAAACGAAGTGTCCCTTTTCTTCTTTGTAGGGAGGAATGTAAATTTTACCACAGTATAATGGATTTCTTATCGCTATCCAGAAATTAGTTTTGCTAAATCTGCCTTTACCATTAGCTTTCTCTTTTATCATTTTCCAAATCTGTTCAGTGTTGAAATTATTTGAAATAATCTGAGAAAAAGCCCATTTTAGGATAGAAGCTTCAAATTCATGTGGTGCAATATATTTCTTTTTATCATCTGATATTTTATTCACATATCCTAATGGTGCACCTCCCATATAACGCCCCTCTTTTTTCGCCCTACGCATTCCGTGAAAGACATTTAATGCACGCCTGTCGTTCTCAACTTCCGGTGAAGCAAGATAGAACGCAAGCATGATTTTATTTTCGGGAATGGTAAGGTCTAAGGGCTGTTCTATCGCAACAGGCTCAACGCCATGTGTCCGTAACTGGTTAATCATTTGATACGCATCCCCTGCATTTCTACTGAACCTATCCCATTTGGTAAATAATATTATCGACCCCGATTTGTTGTTCTTTGTTTTGCGTAGGTTGGTTAAATATTTCTGCCACTCTGGACGTTTGAAAGATTTTGCCGAATGGTCTTCTATATAAACATCCCTTACCGGAATGCCTTTTATCTCACAATATCTTCTTAGTCTGTCTTCTTGGTCACGTTGCGAATATCCCTTGTCCGCTTGCTCGTCTGTCGATACACGTATGTATAAATCTGCCTTTCTCATCACAACAATTTTCCTTTTTCATTGGGTTAAAGTTTTCCTCTTAGATACTGGTTAACTGCAATGTGAGCTATCTTCTTGACAAACTCCAAAATAGCTTGTGCTTCCTCTAAATCGACTTCCGTTCCTTTCTTTTTCAAGATTTGCTTAACTCTTTCGGGGGTTAAATCGTTCGCTTTTTCTTTCTCCATCTTCAACTGATTTTTGCCTGTTAACCACACGGATTAATCCGCATCACAAACAAACTTATAGATATGATGGAATGGCTCTTTGAATATGTCTTTGGGTTGAATTACTTGGCATAGTCTGCCTGTTTAGAACCATTTCGGCAATGCTATCCTCATTACTTCCACGTTTGGTTATGCCTAAAAAGCGAGTATGCCTATTGTTCACGTTTCATGGAGCAAAGGTAACCCGTGTTTATGTCGCCCCAAGGTCAAGACACGTTTGGAAAAAAAATCTCCAGCCCGTTGGGTGTATTTTTTTTCCCAAAACCTTGTGTCACCCTAAACACTAACCTTGACTTGCTCCCGAAACGAAACATAGCATACTCCGGCTCTTTACACGAATAAAAAAAATGTCAGGCATGAGGAATATAAGCATTGGAAATGGTATTGAAACAAAACAACAGCACCTCCTCTCATTGCCGAATAAATCAAAAAAATTAATTCAAAACTGTAAAGAAATGACACATCAAATAAACACATCGGAAGCAAGCGTATATGTCGGCACATACGGAAAATATAATGACGGTTCAATCTTTGGGGAGAGGCTAACGCTATCCGATTATGCGGACAAGGAAGAATTTTACACCGCTTGTAGGGAGTTGCACAATGACGAGGAAGACCCCGAATTTATGTTCCAAGATTACGAGAATATCCCGAACGGCTTAATCGGCGAATGTTGGATAAGCGATAGCATATTTGAGGTTTTGGTGGCTTTGGAAGATATGGACGAAACCCGAAAAGAGGCATTTCTAATATGGTGTGACAATGGACACCGTAAGCTGTCCGAGGGTGATATTGACGACCTAATAAGCGACTTTGACGATGACTATATAGGGGAATACAAGGACCAGGAAGATTTTGCCTATGAACAGGTAGAGCAAATGGACTTGCCCGAATTTGCAAAAACCTACTTCGATTATGAAGCTTATGCTCGTGACCTATTTTGCGGTGACTATTGGAGCGATAACGGTCATGTATTTTATAATTCATAGATTTTAGGGAACGGTGCACCGTTCCCATTTTTGTTAAAATTCAGTCCGGCAAAAAGACAGATCCTCCCCAGGTCGGAACAGTCTTTTTGCGGAAAGCGGAACAACACCTTTGCAAAATGCCTCCGCCTCATCGTTCCTTAAACCTGCATTTTCCAAATACGTTGTATTCGGATTAGACTACTTTCTTTCGTGAGTTGAGACGAAAAAGAAAGTAACAAATAAACTTTAATATTACCACAGATGAGCGTTATAAGGCTTTATGTTTTATTATTTTTGATAAAATAATAAATGCTATGAGTAATTTAAAAAAACGACAACATTATGTTTGGAGGCATTACCTTAGACCTTGGTCTGAAAACGAAAGTGTTTGGACTTACCTTAAAGAACAAGACAAAGTTTTGAATACTGGACTTATGAATGTTGCCCAAGAAAAATATTTTTATGAACTCGAAGACTTTACTCATGAAGAAATAAGTTTTTTGAAAAAAATCGTTGACAAAAGCCACCCCTCTCTAAAGGCTCTCAATGAAGATTTTCTTTTAATATTCACAAGTACTTCTATCCTTAAAATCCAATTAGCAAAAGTTAGCAATCCGAATCATAAAAAAGTCTTAGAAGCTAAAATACGTGAGGTAGAAGTTAATTCGATGGAAGAAATTCACAGCTATATAGAGAACTTAGGTTCCAAAATTATTCAATGTCGAAGTTTGAAAGATTTAAAAGATCTAGATACAGATGATAACTTATTTAGTGCAATTATGTTCTTATGTGTCCAATATTTTAGGACAAAGAACATGAGAAAGTCTATTGAAACTTCTTTTATGGGAGAGAAACTGGAAAAATTAGCGAAGAAGTCATGGAGTTTTATGAGTTTTACAATGGCGACAAACCTTTCACGAAATATTTTATTTGATGAAAAATTGAGGTTTATTTTTATTGAAAATAATACAACTACACCATTTATAACCTGTGACCAGCCCGTTTTTAATATCCTTAATGATAAACTGAATGACAATGGAGAAGTTGTTGAAATGGAGCTATATTATCCTTTAACATCTAAATGTTCTTTCTATCTTCATTTCCGCCCAACACAAATTGATAGGTTTGAATCTATGATAGCAGATGAAGATTATGTAACCTATTTAAATAGAAAAGTGTTTGAAAATGCGTCCTATTATGTATTTTCAGACAATAAACATGTACTAGAGCAAATTAGAAGAAACGAATAACTTATCCATTGACCACACCGTCAATGGCTTTTTTCATATCATTGCCAATCAGCACATATTTTGAGATAATTTTTTCGTCATCCGTATCGCTATGAGCAATTACTTAGTTCCTTTATTTTCTTTATGATGCAAATATCGGGTAGCGTTTGTAAGGAAAATAGTTGATTGTTTCCTTTCGCAATATTATCGGAACGAAAGACAATACCGCCCCCCGAAGAAAGGAGGTCATCATGTATAAAATCCATGAAAGGGCTTTTATCATTGATAAATGCAGTAGTAATTCGGCTTATGTTCTTAGTCTCCATATTGACGTAGTTTTTCTATCTGTATGGAGTTCCTGCAATAAAAAAGCGCGGGCAACTACACTTACCGATACTGGGGCACTGGTATGCCTGACAACGAATATGCGAGCTCCCACGCCATAGGCGTGAGTATTCCTACTTATTGTCTCGTTGTCTTAAAAATTACCAGTTTTCAGTATAGAGACTTAAAGCAAAAACACTTTAAGCATTTTAATATTTTCTATTTGCAAATAGAACGAAGCGATTTATTATACACAATATTATAATCCTACCCTTTAAGTACAAAACACCTTAATATATTAAGCCCATTAAAAAGAGGCTGTATCAAAAGTCAATTTTACTAGATTGGCACCAAATAAAATTTTGACGCTTTGTTAGATTCAGCGAAAAAGGATCAAATCTCTGATGATATTTGATCCTTTTTTTATAATTTCTGTAATTAAAAACTATACTCCCAAATTTAATTCTAATTTGCAATTATGAATTTCATTTATGATACAGCCTCTTTTCTGTTTTTAATCACGGCTGTTAAACTGAAAACTTAGTTGCTTTTCGTTCCCGAAGTTGTCCGAAATCCAAATATCAAACGACTGTGATACGGTGGCTTGCGAAGTATAATACAGCGTAAATTGTGTCTGTGGCAACAGGTACACGTCATTGGGAATATACGGCGGTTCGCTGTAATAGCGCAATGCTCCCTGTCCGTCAAACTGGAAATAGCGAATAAAATATTTCGCATCACTGAAATTACCCGACCGTTGAACGGTGATACGTATTTCAACGGTCTGTCCGTTCGATACCTCTTTGGGTACAGGCATTACCTGTACCTTAAACGGGTAATTCTGCCTGATGTCGAGTTCGTCTTTTTCGCACGAGGTCAGCACCACGGCGCAGACCAACATCGCCAAGAGCATGAACATAGCCTGTACATTTACCGCGTATTTTCTGATTAATGTTTTCATCGCAAATCAATTTTAAAAGTTAAACCTTAGTCCAATCCCTGCCGATGGACGGAACTGTTTCAAATCCGTACCCCATAATACTTTTGTCCGCCCTTGCATGAGCAGGACAAAACGGTCGGACAGGTATGTTTCGAGCGTGAGCCGTCCGTCCGAACCATAGACAAAATTGTCTTTGTCGAGGATGGTCGAGCCGTCCGGTAGCATTGCCTCGCTCCGGTTGATGGTTTCGTAACCTGCCACGGCGGAAAGCCCTGCATTCAGCGTGACGGTCTTTCTCGCATTGCCCAATAGCTGAAGACTGTAACCTACCTCGCCCGTATAGGTTTCGAGCGGTATCTGTACATCCCTGTAACCGGAAAACTGATGGGTGTACTCCGCACCCCATATCCAGTAATTGCCGTTCTTTCCGTTCACGGTCAATGTCAAATTCAGATAGTAATTGTCGCTTATTTCTTTGGACAGCATACCTGCGTTTATTTCCAATCCCTTTTGTTTGGGGAGCATCCGCTGTGCCTGTGCTGCCGTCATGCTTAGCATGGCAAGCACCACGGCAAAAATGTATCTCATCATTGTTCGTTCTTTTTGGGTTAATTAATCTTTAGGTGCATATCACTTATCAGCTTGGCGTCTACCAAATCAGAATTTTCCACCTGCAATACCTGTTGTCTGCCCCCGTTCTTTTCAAAAATTTCGATAATCAGAACCTTGTCATCCGTGATGGTAAACTGGTCAAGCAGGAACACGTTTTGGTCGGTGCTATTGCCCGTTATTTCACCGAGCGTTTTGTACATACGCAACGGGTTCATTGCCTTTTCCTGCACCACGGTACGCTTGGCGACTTTCTTGTCCACGACCTTGAAATTCACAAAGTCGATGTTGAACGGAACATTGCTTTTATTGCGCAGTTCCGTATGGAAATAGAATTTTCCGTTATGGACGTAGATACCTTTTAGCAGGAATTGTATGCCGTAGCTTTTTGCGCCGATATGCTTTACAATCCTTTTGTTCTTTTTGTAAATCGTTTCCATAAGCAACCCTGCCAGTGACGGCGAATTGCCCCCCAATTCCTCAAACAGAACATCGTTGCCGTTTTCCCTGTCCGATGCCTTTTGCATGGTCAGCAAATCATAATTCAGCGTTGAGGGATAAGGGCTGTAAAAGACATTGAAATTGTAAAACCGACCATCGTCCGTGATGACCGAAAAATTGGTTTCCTCATCAAAATCCCTTACGCTTGCCTTTATACGGAGTACGTTTTCCGCATCTTCGGCTTTGCCTGCAATAAGGTATTCACTGCCCAAATCCACGTAGCGGATTGCGGACGGGAATATGAGGTGCGAGGTCTTGCTGTACGTCACCTGCATTTCGTAAGGGTCAACCTTACCCATGCTCAATTTTGTGGTACTGGATGCAATTTGCTGTGCATTCGCACCTGTGATAAAGACCGTTAAGAAGACCATTGCCATGAGGCTTTTAAATATTGCTTTCATTTTCTTTCTGATTTTAGTTAAACATTAATTTTTTGAAACGAGGAATAGCTGATGACCGGCTTTGACGGTTACTTTCGGTGTCCTCACTTTCTTGGAGAAGTAACCCGATACCCCTTGCACCACGCCACGGGAGAGGTCGCCTGCCATCTGTTGCCCCGCCGAGCGTGTCATCATGATACTTGTTCCCCCCGTTTGGCTCATGTTGGAGGCTATCTCGGTAAGGGCATTCATTTCGGGGGAATAAGGCACATATAGCCCTTGCTGTCCGTCCACATCATACACGGTTATATCGACCGGAATAATGTTGCTCTCAAATTCGATGGACGTTACCTTTAATTGCAACCTGCCACTTTGAAACTTGGCGTTAGCCGTCAGTACCGTTCCTGCCGGAATGGAACGGACGGGAGTTTGCGCCGTTTCCAACAAACGCAACCGTACACCGCTTTCGCCCGTCACGGTCTGTGTTTCCTGCACCACAGCCCTTATGCTGTTTTTAGGTTGTATGACCTGTTCGGAAACGCCTGCCGTATAAAAGCCACGGTTTCGGGTTTCGTTCCAGTTTGCCAAAAAAGCACTGTCGGTCGGTTCACGGTACAAGGCGGAAACCGCATTTTTCCTTACGGGGGTGAATGTCACGAAATGTTCCTTTTGCGAGGCTTTCTTTACCGAAACTGTTGTGTCCGCATTGCCCGTCTGTGCCGGAGTTGACGGTAGGTAACGGGATGCCATTTCGTATGACTTTTCCATCAAAGCCAGTTGGTCTTCCACGGTCGTTACAGGCGGTACGTCTTTTTCTGCCAGTTGCTCTTTCAGTTCCTCAACCTGTCTGCGGAGTTCCTGCGTTTCGTAATCGCTGTTGTCGTAGAACGAGGTCAGCGTACTTTGCGCACTTCGGTAACTGTTCAATGCAGGGTTGCTGTTCCGGCGTGTACCACCGCCATAAGCGTAGCCGTCTTCGTAATCTTCATCCGGTTGCTCCGCTTCCGGATCGGCGGTACTGTCCTCGCTCCAATAGTCGGATAGTGAAAGGAGCGCATTGCGCTTTTCCTGCATCTTCTGTTCGAGCATTTCCTGTTCATAAGCCTTTTGCTTATCGGATTGAAGCCCTGCATCGGTCGCCTGTGGTACGGCATCGTTCAGACCAATATCCTCAACCGCTTTCTTATCGGAGGACGGTTTGAAGATTAGGTACATACAGCCGAAGAACACCACGCCCATGAGGGCAAAAATGATGGGCTTCTTTAGCTTGTCGGCTTTGTTCTGCGCACCGTCCTGCGGTGCATCCATTCCGTTTTTTTGGTCGTCATCTTCGACCAAAAAACTTACCCTCTTGTTTTCACTGTCTTTCATACATTTTACGTGTTAAGATTTGTTAATACTGTCCTGCGGAGAAACCGAGGATTTGTTTTGTCCGTTAATCGGGTTTTCGATATGCTCAATGGTCATGGTATTATCGGAATGTGCTACATCGTAGCACACTTTCAACAGTACGATGACGGACAATAACGCATAGCTCAAAAAGAGCAGTAGCGTATAGCGGTGCTGTTTTTTAACAGACATCGTCCGCCACTGCCCATCGAGCTTGTCAAACCAATTGTTGATTGTTGTTCTTAGATTTTTCATGCCTTGATCGTGTTTAGTGCTTGAAACGCCTGTTTTGGGAAGTAGCCTTTCGTGCAGGTGCATCGCTGACCATAGCGATTGCTTCCTTTGCTTTGGGAGCGGTCACGACCGACAGGTCGGTCAGTTCCGATTGTTTCAGCACTTGCCCGTAACGATCTTTTTTCGCAACTTCCATGCTGTTAAGGAAGAATTTGTCGTTTAGGTACTTCACCCTCATGAGGCATTCTATCCTGGGCAGGTCTTCGCCTGCCCATTGCAGAAAGCAGGTCAGCAACAACTCCTGTTTAGCTACACCTTTGGGGCAACCTGCGAGATATTCGCTGATCCTTGCTTTCAGTTTTCCGGCATACGCACCCTGCGTATGGAAATAGCCGTCATACCCTTTGGCGGTAAGGATTTTGGCAAACGTGTTCAAATCTGATATTGCTTCCATAATCTTGTTTTAGCGGTCTACGACTTCTACGTCTCTGTTTTCCAACACGGCAAACTTTTCGATATTGAAGCCCTGTGGATTGTTGTCCGAGCGGACAGAGTTCACGAGATAGCAGGAGGTCACAAGGTTTCGCCTTGTGACATTGCTTGACCGGATAATAAATTGTTTCGCATACGTCCTAACGGCATAGGGATATGTATCGAAGTTGCAGACCACGCTGTCCACCTCTACACGCTGTTGCACGTTGCCCGAAATGATGCGATTGTAATAACCCTTTTCCGAGAGGTCTTTGTAATAATCAAATGCCGATTTGTCGGCAAGATTAAAAGCCCTTTTCATGTTGCTTTCGATAGCGTTCTTATCGGGTGCGAGCGTAAAGAACAGTTCGTGGAAACGCCTTACGTGTTCCCTTGCCTCAACAGGTCTGTTGATGCTTGCATCCTGTGACAGTGCCAGCATCAATGATTTGCCGTTGTCCAGTACATAAACTTTTTGGCGTTGTGCCTCCGCAAACTGGTAGGATTGCCATACGGCATAACCTACCACAGCGATGCAGAGTACCGCAAATACAATGGCGTACAGCCGTATCTGCCTAAAGCTGTTTTCGATATTTCTTAGTGTCTTAAATTCCATTGCTTCTTGATTTTTATTTATTCATTAACCTGCCACCGATATTGCCTGCCACCGCACCCGTTCCCGCTCCGGCGATGTTTCCGGTCTTCGATGCCGTAGAGTTTACGTTGCGCATGAAGTTCCCTGCGCCCCCTGCCTGTATTACCCAACCTGCCACCGTTGGAACGGTGAAGTAGCCCACTATGCCAATTATCATGAAGATGATATACACGGTGTTGGATGTGTCGGGGATGTAGGTCGGGTCGGCAAGCATATCAATATCCCGTTCGATGATAAGGGATTGTATCTTGGCGAGCATGGAGCTGAACATATCGGCGATGGGCAACCACAGGTAGACGCTGATATATCGGGTCAGCCATTGCGTAAGTGTGGATTGAAAACCATCCCATACACTAATCGCAAAGGCTATCGGCCCGAGTATGGACAGCACGATAAGGAAGAATGTCCGTATGGTGTCAATGACCAAAGCGGATGCTTGGAAAAGGACTTCCAGTAGCTCCCGAAACCAGTCACGGATGCTTTTCTTTAAATCGTACATTCCACGCTCCATGTACATACCCGACATGGCAATCAGGTCGGACGGCGACCATCCCAATTCGTCCAGTTTCTTATCAAATTCCTCATCGCTTACGAGGTAAGCGGTTTCGGGATTGCGGAGCATCGACTCTCTCTCCAACAGGTCTTTTTGTTCCTGCAATTTGTTGAGGTCAAGCACTTGGTTTTCGAGCATGACGTTTGTGCCTTTTACGACCGGACTTAATACCGCATTGATAGTTCCCAATACGATGGTCGGGAAGAACATAATGCAAAGCCCGATGGCGAACGGTCGCAGGAGCGGAAACACGTCTATCGGTTCTGCACGGCTCAATGCCTGCCACACTTTCAGTGCCACGTAGAACAGTGCGCCCAATCCGGCGATGCCCTTAGCCACTGTCGCCATATCGGCGGACAGTGGGAGCATCTCATCGTAAAGCGAGCGCAGGAGTTCGTGAAGATTGTTCCATTCCATAGCTTACCAGTATTTTTGTTCAGCAGTTCCGTACAGTTCAAGCACCCTTTTGGTGTTGTTCTGTTTCTTAGCCCTCAAAATGCTTACGGAAATGTTTTTGTTGGTGTAATAGCGGACAAGGCTGTGATAATCCTTGACCTCTTTGTAAACCCTGTCGATGATGTCCATACGCTCTTTATCGTTCAGCGAAAGCGAGGTCGAGGAAACAATCTGTTTCAGTTCTTTGAGCAGTTCGGTACTCTCGTTCAACAGCGTGGAATAGCCGTTGGCGATTGCCGTCAGTTCCTGCGGACTGAAATTGTGGTCGTTCATCATCTTGCCGAAATTGTTCACGTACATTTCGGACACATCGCCCACGAGCAACACGGTCTGTTGCACTTTTCGGGCATCTTTCACCAAGTTGCTTACGGCTTTCAGTTTGTCGTAATACTCCTTACCCTGTTCATACACTTTTTTTACCTCGTTGAAATTCTTTACCACGTTTGAAACGGTGGATGAAGTCTGTATGATTTCATTTGCACTGTTGATGATACCCGATGCAAGGTTTGCAGGGTCGGTCACAATCCATTGTGCCTTTGCGGACGGTGCAACGGCAAGCATAAATGCCGTACACACCAGTAACATTGTTTTCTTCATTGTCTCTGATTTTTTTAAATGATTAATAATTATTTGCATTCTCACGTCTTTGTTGGGCAATGCGTTTTATCGCCAGTTCCACATTGCCGTCCAGTTCGGATGCCAGTTGCATGACTTCCATTTTTTCGGTTTCCTCTGTGGTGTAAGCCAAATATTCTTCGAGCGAAACCTCGGTGGCATACACGGCGGAATGCGTACCGCCAAGCCCAATCCATACCTCTTTGTAAAGCCTTGACGGGTCATTGTTCTGATTGATGGAAAGGATTTGGGATTTTTCCTTTTCTGTAAGCCCCAACATTTCCTGTATCGCATCGAATTTGTTCATGTACTTTCTTTGGTCAAGCAGGATTTTACAGTCGGAATTGTTGATGATACTTTCCTTGACCACGGATGACTGGATGATGTCGTCCACTTCCTGCGTGACCACGATAGCCTCACCAAAAAATTTGCGGACGGTCTTAAAAAGGTACTTGATGTACTCCGCCATTCCTTCTTTGGCGATGGCTTTCCACGCTTCCTCAATCAGTATCATTTTGCGCACACCTTTGAGCCTGCGCATCTTATTGATGAATACTTCCATAATGATGATGGTCACTATGGGAAAGAGGATTTTGTGGTCTTTAATCGCATCAATTTCAAACACGATAAAGCGTTTGGAAAGCAGGTCGAGTTGCTTGTCGGAGTTCAGCAGATAGTCGTACTCTCCGCCTTTGTAATAGGGTTCAAGCACGTTCAGAAAATTGGCGAGGTCAAAGTCTTTTTCCCTTACCTGTTTGTCTTCCAGTACCTTTTTATAGTCGCCCCGTACATACTCGTAAAATCCATTGAAATAGGGATATTCACCGCTTTGCTTGATACGGTCGATATAACCGCTCACGGCATTGGACAATGCCACTTCCTCTGAACGGGTCGGCGGTTCATCGTCACGCTTCCAAAGCGTAAGGATGAGCGTTTTGATACTTTCCCTTTTCTCAATGTCGAATACGCCGTCATCCGTATAAAATGGATTGAACGCTATCGGGTTGTCTTCGGTGTAGGTAAAATACACACCGTCCTTTCCCTTTGTCTTCCCCTTAATCAGTTCGCACAGCCCTTGATAAGAGTTGCCCGTATCGACCAATAGTACATGAGAGCCTTGCTCATAATACTGCCTCACCATGTGATTGGTGAAGAATGATTTTCCACTTCCAGTTTGGAGGGTTGGCGGGCTACTCAATTAAGAATAGCCCGCCAACCCCCAGATGGGCCTAAAACGAAGCGGTTGCGATTTGTGATAATGCCCCGCTTCATAGGCAAATCTGATATATCCAAATGGATGGGCTTTCCTGTCAATCGGTCTGCCATCTTGATACCGAAAGGCGATGGCGAATTTTGGTAGTTGGTTTCCTCGGTGAAGAAACACAGCGCAGGTTCGATGAACGTGTAAAAACTTTCCTCTGCCGGAAAGTCGCCTGCATTGCCTGCCATACCAGACCAATACAGTGTAGCAACATCCACTGTGTTATGCCTCGGCTTGCACTCCATCAAAGCAAGCGCACTGCCCGTGTCGTTCTTTAGCTGTTTGAGTTCGTTCGGGTCATCCGACCACGCCATCACATTGAAGTGCGCACGGATAGCCGATAGTCCGAAGCTATGCGCTTCGTTCAGATACCGTTCAATCCACTCTTTGTTAATCTGATTGGCACGACTGTACCTTGCCAGTGAGTGCATATTGCGGGCTGACTTTTCAAACTTGCGCAGGTTCTCATCGCTGTTATCCAAAAACAGATACTGATTGTAAATATGGTTACAGCTAAGAAGCAAGCCCACCGGAGAGGCAAAGGACAGCAGGCAATCGCTCCTGTCCGTGGACAGCTTTTCATACCTCGTATTTGCCGATACCGTGTTGGGCAAATCGTCCGTATCGGACAGGGTGTGCAGGCACAGCCTTTTGTTGCCGATACGCACGTCTTCGCTTCCCAAAGCTATATCCTGCATGGGCGTTCCGGCTTCCCTCGACAGGGTAAGGTACTGTTCGAGTAATCCCTGTTTTTCGCCAGTGCCGATGATGTCATCCTCGGTCAAGCGTTCCAGTTTCACAAACCCGCTATCGTTGACAATGCGCTCAAACTGTGTCACCGCTTCCATGAACTTTCGGACGGTTTCTTTATCCCTTATTTCTTTCGGGATAAGAACGCCTTTGCAAAGCGAACTAAAGTTGCTCTGCATCCGCATGCGCTCTTTGGTCGTCTTGGTCAAAAAGAGATAGCAGTAATGGTTTAAAAAAGGACGTTCGTTGAAATGCTGTTGATAGGACTTTGCAAGGAAACTCAATCCGTCCTGTGCAATATCCGGCGCATAACTTTCCTTAATGTACCAGTCCTGTTTATGGACAATGGTATAGTCCGGCAAGGTCTTGATAGCCTTGTGCCATGCCGAGTGTATGGCATCGTACTCCGCCGAAGCTACGGTAAACAGTTCCGGCAGGTGTACCCGAAAGCAAGCTGTGATGTCCGCATCCTTTGAAATGATGCAGTTGTGTTCCACCGCCAGTAATGGAAACTTGCTTTCCAACGTTGTGGCTTTTCCTGTATTTCTCATAAACGATTGGATTTAAAAGTGAATTTTAAATAGCGGTGTACGGCTCTGCGACAGATGATGTATTTCGGATGCCTTTTCTTTGCCCCGACTTTCATTAATCCGTGTTCGCCGTACTTGCCGTTCAATGCGAATGTTTGCCAAACGATGAGCGATGCACCGCCTGCCCCGATAAACAGGCAGATGTAAGGGTTTACACCTGCCATGTACATAATCATGACGAGGATAAGCACACCGAGCAGACCACCTGCGAAGATGAACAGGTACTGTGCTTTCAGTCCTTTGAACTCGACCGTTCTGCCGATACCTTTATTGATATTGTAATTGCTCATAATACGCCAGCTTAAAGGAAGAATGAGCGGAGAATGGTCGCCGCTACGATTAGGAAGATACAAGCCCCAAACCACGACGCCGCAGTCTTGCTTGTATCGGGGTCTCCGCTACTAAATTTGTTGTACACCTTTACGCCACCGATTAGCCCGACCACCGCCCCAATCGCATAGATTAATTGGGTCGCAGGGTCGAAATAGGATGTCACCATCTGCGTGGCTTCGGTGATACCTGCCGAGCCGTTGCCCTGTGCGAACACGCCGAATGCGGACAGGAGCGCAACGCCTGTCAGCAACACTTTTTTGCTTTGTTTTACCATGATTAAACTGAATTAAATTGTTATTACTTTCCCACCTCGTGCGGGCTTTCGCAACAAAAGTCTTATGGAAATCGAAGCGTTATGGGAAACTGGAAATCAGTGGAATTAATTGGCAGTGAGTGGCTCTAAGTATATTATTTTATATCTTAGAGGAGTATATAAACCTTATCAAATATTATCAGTGTATTTATCAAATATTAAGTTGTGGAATTTTAGAAAATTTGGTTCGGACAGCGAAATTGAACTTGACAAACCAAATTTGGATTTGAACCTAACCAAAGGTTTAAATGTGATTATTGGTGAAAACGATTCAGGCAAAACTGCAATCATCGATGCGATAAAACTAGTGCTGAAAACACATAGCTACGATTACATAAGAGTTGATGACAAAGATTTTTTCAAAGAAGCTTCTCGTTTTCGAATTGAATTAACATTTGAAGATTTAATACCCGAGGAGGCTAAAAATTTCACGGAATGGTTAAGCTGGAATGGCACAGGAGAAAATGTGAAACCATTTTTAAAGCTCAATTATGATGTAAAACGTCAAGCAAAAAAGATATTCCCAACTGATGTAAAAGCAGGTGTTGATGACGATGGCTATTTACTTACGGCAGAAGCAAAGGAATATCTGAAAGCGACCTATTTAAAACCATTACGTGATGCTGAAAACGAACTGATAGCCAAACGTAACTCACGTTTATCGCAAATTCTTTTAGGTGATGAAGCATTTAAAGGAAAAGAACAAGACAATGAATTATTGCAAATCTTTTCTGGTCTGAAAGACGAATTAGAAAAGTATTTTAATGATGTAGATATTGCAGGTCAGCCCAAAGCAGGTAAACAGATAAAAGACAAGATTGACGGGTATATCCAAAGTTTTTACGGCAATGATTACGAAACGGAATTTGGAGCAACTTCCAATGACATTAAAAGCATACTTGAAAAATTAGCATTGTCATTGAAAGGCGAGACAAATCCTGGTTTAGGAACATTGAATCGCTTATTTATGGCAACCGAATTACTTCATTTAAATAAATTAAACTGGAGTGGTTTACGTTTGGGATTGGTAGAAGAATTGGAAGCACATTTGCATCCTCAAGCACAAATGCAGGTAATTGAAGCATTACAAAAACAAGAAACCATTCAATTAATTCTTACAACACATAGTCCCAATTTAGCTTCGAAACTCAAACTTGAAAATTTGATTATTTGCAATAATGTAAACGCTTTTCCAATGGGAGAAGCATACACTAAATTAGGGTCGGATAGCTATAAGTTTTTAGAAAAGTTTTTGGACACCACAAAAGCGAATTTGTTTTTTGCCAAAGGTGTGATATTAGTAGAAGGATGGGCAGAAGAAATTCTAATTCCAAGCATAGCTAAATCAATAGGGATTAATCTTACTGAAAAGGGTATTTCTATCGTAAATATCGGACATACAGGCTTTGACCACTACGCAAAAATCTACTTGCGAACAAAGGAACCCGATATGGAGATTCCTGTTGCTGTAATCACAGACTGTGATATTAGGGAATACAAAAAGGATCTGAAAGTTGATGATGATGGAAAGCCGATAAAAAATGATAAAGGGAAGAACCAATACGATTATATTAAAATAGATGTTGATAAAGGAACAGAGGAAGCAATTACTGATATAACCTCAAAGTCTGAAAAAAATATCAAGTATTTCTCTGCACCAAAATGGACTTTGGAATATTCATTATTCAAATCAGTAAGTTTAACGTCACTATTCCAAAAAGTGGTAAAAGATAGTGTTCATAAAGGAACAGATTGGGAGACAGATTTTGAAAAAGCCCTCGCCGAGAAATTAATCAATAAAGGTTTAGATAAAACAAAAATTGCTTATGAAATGGCAAACGCTGTAGATGAAGATTTAAAAAAGTTTGAAAATGGGGAAATTGATGCAAAATCAATCATAATTTCAGAAAAAGATGAGGACACAATTAATTACCTTGTAAAAGCGATTAAGTATGCCACAGGTAATTAACATAACCGATGAAGAAATTCAATATGCTGAACAATTGCTTTTGCCTACAGGTAAAACTTTTGATGATGAAAGAAAGGCATTTATACGAAATTTCAACACAATTGATTTACAAGCAGTACCTGGGAGTGGAAAAACAACCGCTTTGCTTGCAAAATTGCTTGTTTTGGAACGTAAGCTTCCTTTTGCAGACGGTTCGGGAATTTTGGTTTTATCACATACCAACACCGCCATTGACGAGATAAAAGAAAAAATACAAAAGCATTGCCCTCGACTTTTTTCTTATCCAAATTTCATTGGAACAATACAAAGTTTCGTTGACACATTTCTGGCTATCCCAATTTACAACCTAGTTTTTAAAAGAAAATTAAATTGGATTGATAAAGACAGATATGAAGAAGAATTGGTAAAGCTGTTCAATATAATTGCGTGGCAAAAAGATTATGATGAGCCAACAAAATTATTTTACCAAAGGCATATTAAAAGAGCTGAAAAGGAAGCCGACGGCGATAAAAAAATAACAAGAAAAATTGTTGCTAAACATATTGAAAATGAAATTCGTGGCTTGTATTACGACTTTATCACTGATGAAATAAAAAATCGAGACAATGACGTTTTATTGAAAACCCAAACGAACAAAAGATACATCGGACTTAAAGAAATAATTTTCGAAGTCTTAAAGAAAGGAATCGTATCATACGACTACGCATATCATCTTGGTGAATACTATCTTCATGAAATTCCTTTAATAAAAGAGCTTTTACAGAAGCGTTTTTCATTTGTTTTCGTTGACGAGATGCAAGATATGGACACTCACCAATACAATTTGTTAGAAAAGCTTTTTTACGATGACGGAAATTGCATTTCAACATTTCAAAGAATTGGTGATAAAAACCAAGCAATTTACTATTCAGTAAAAGCAGATAATATTTGGAATGACAGAGCAGATGTTTTGAGATTAAATGGTAGTCAGCGTTTGAGCAAACCTATTGCAAATGTTGTTAAGAAATTTGCTTTACACAACGATGCAAATTTTGATATTATCGGAAAAAACGAATGTGAAATAAAACCACATATTTTGGTTTTTGAAGATGCTACAATCGGAAATATCATTCCTTGTTTTGCCCAAATGGTAAAAGAATACCATGAAATGGGCATTTTAAAATCTAAGAAAGATATTAAAGTTGTTTGTTGGAATACCGACTGGAAAGAAAATGATGAAAGCAGAATCGATATAGCAAAACTTCGCTTAGAAGACTATCACAAAGGCTTCAAAAAAGAAAAACACAAACCTAAAGAAGATTACGACAACTTAAAAAGTTATTTGATGTACTATGCCCAAAAGAAGACATTAGAACCGTTGCGTAAAAATATTTTGAATGCTTTCCTTAAGATTTTACGTTTCGAAAACATCGATACTGTAGACGGCCGACCTTATACAAAGAAAAAACTAATTGACTTTATCCAGGAAAAAGATATTCAACAATATGACCAATTAAATTTGCACCTCTACAATTGGTCAATTGCAATAGTCCAAGAAAGAACTAATGAAGTATGGAATTGCATAAAAGAATACATTCCTACTTTGCTTGCCCTTTTTGACAAAACTATTTCCGCAAGTCTGAATTTTATCAATAATGACAATGTTGAAATTCCGGTGGAAAATGCTCTGATTTTTTCACCAACAAATTATTACAAGACAGACGGGCTTGAAATTGAGATTACAAGCGTACATGCAGTAAAAGGGCAAACACATTGCGCAACTTTGTATTTAGAATCTTGTTATTACAGCAATTACGAGTCGGAAAGATTATCCCATCAATTTTTGGGAAATAGTTTCAAAGAGAAAAAAATCCATCATAAAAGTTCTATAAAAATGGCTTATGTAGGCTTCTCTCGTCCAACAGACTTGCTTTGTGTCGCAATACACAAAAGCAGATTTGACGCTCAACTAAATGGGATTGACACCAACGTCTGGGAAGTCAAAACAGTTTAAAAAACGGGGTCTGTAAAATGAACTGTGTCAAGATTCCGTTTCCTTAGTGTAGAATTTTTCGATAATCTTCACTTCATTTTTAAACCCCCGTTCGGTTAAGAGTTTTATTAGTGATTGTCTTTCATATCCTGCTTCTAGTTGTAAAGGCTTAAGCTTACTTTTGTTTATGGTGGTTATAAAATCGTGACCGTCGGGGTAGAAATTTGCTGATGTGATATACACGCCTTTACCAACTTTACCCTCTTTAATATATCTATCATATTGTTTAATACCAAATGGAAGAGTGCGCCGAAAAAACCATTTCAAAGATGATTTCGTGTTTCGGTCTCCTAGCGGGATAGTTGCACCAGAATTATATCCTTTTAATTCGATAAAAATAAGTTCCGGAGGATTATTATTTACTACGATATAATCATATTCATACTTCTCAATAGTTGTCTCTCCGGTTTTTTCAACTGTTTCAGAAGATAATATTTTTCCACGTTCTATATGGGTTTGGGGATATAAATTTACTATTAATGGATACATTAAAAATTCAAACAACGTACCTTTTAAATCCCTTAATGCATCTTCTTGTCCGGCGTTCGATATGGTTTTTAATATACCGGAAATCTCTTTTTCGATATCCTCAGGATCGTTTATTAATTGAACTAAGTTTTGTGTTTTAAGTAAGATGTCAATAATCTTAGTACCGAAGATAGAGTTTATGTCGAAAGCGATAATACCTAGCTTACCAAGTGTATTAATAACAAGTTGTGACGCAGATTTATAGACGACGATAGGGAGAACTTTTCTGCTGTCTCCTTTTGTAGAATGTCTATTGTGTTGAATTCTTTCAAAAAAAGCATCCAAATGAAGCTTAGTATAATCAGAACTTAGAACAACATCGAGAACCACGAGTGTTTGTTTTTCTATATCATCACTTTGAACGCCTAGACTAGGATTTATGCCTGTCGCTTTAGTATAGCCGTAAGCATCCCAAACCAAGTTGTTTTGAACAGCACCTCTACTAGGCGTTTTCTTATTTCTATATATCGGTTGAGAATTACCGATAATATTCGAGTTGACAAGCCAACGTAACACATCTGGTATTAAGGTACAGTCAGTAACCATCTTGTTATAATGGTCTGACATCTTTTGCTTTTCTACTGGAGAACTTAATTTTTGATTCTGTTCGTAAAGAATAAGATACTCTACACTATTTTCATCCTTTTTTCTATAAATAATAGAAAGTGCTGTGAGCATATGTTCGATGTCCGACAATAAGGAAATCTTAGCCGAATTTTTCTTGATTGGAGTTGATGTGATTTTTAATGCCTCATAAATAGATATAATTCCGCCATTCATTTGCATTAACTCTAGTAATCTGTAAATGGGAGGACGGTATTTTTTACAAATCTTTAATACGTTTGATAAGTTTAAATTTTCCTTACTTAAAAAATACACGTACTGACCAGTACCGAACATATGGGGAGCAGATGATTTTATTCTGTCTTTCTCAACACTTCTTTTAAGAATTTGTCTTGCATACTGGGGAGTTACACCGAACTCACTTACCAAAGCTTCGTTCAATTCAATGCCTGACTTACAAAAGCTTTTCTTTAAAAGCGAAATAAGAAAAGCATTAAATTGTTCTTGATTAGTATTGGTTTTGTTTACCATTGTCACACTGCCCTTATAAATTATATATTATTTCTTTTTATCCTCGCCGAAAAAAATTAAAACCCTTTAAAGTTTAATAAAATAAATCACTAAAAATCAACAAGTTGAAAAATAAAATGTTATATTCTTGATATATAAAAAATCGTAGTTAACGCCTTTAGTTGTCACAAGATAGTTCTTTTTACGATTAATACACTTATTTTATCTTGAAAATATTATAACATAAACCTAAATAAAAAAGGAGTTTGCTCACACAAACTCCCCAATGTCGAAATCTTCAAAATCACTTTTCCGCAAATCGGAAGAACTGAAATCCGTTCCGGCGGAGAGGCTCTTGTCCAACAACTCTGCAATCTTCCGTGAAGCCCCGTCCATTGAGTTTTCGAGCAGACTTAACAATTCCGTTCCCTGTAATCGCTGAACTATATCCACCGCTTTCTGTTGCTGGGCAGGTTCAAGTGTATCTTGCTCCAACCATGCCCCCACGGTTGTCAGTTCATCAAAGGTAACCCCTGTGGCAAACTCATTGTCGCTGTCCCCAAACCCGTATTCATCCCATTCGTCTTCCTCATTTTCAAAATCGGACATACTCCCGAAAACTTCATCCGGCTCTCTCTCAATCTGCGGATTTTCCAATCCAAAACCTATCCCGTAGGTTTCTGTTCCAAAATTATCAGCTATCCCGTCACGTTCGCCCGATTGTCTCTTTGTGGCATTCAGTGGCAAGGTGTGGCGTTCCACAGGCTTGGAAAGCCCCATAATATCCGGCAGGTCGGGGCTTTTCTTTTCCGGCTTTATTTCCCTGCGGACGTTCTTATGGATGACCACCTTATCTTTTAGCAAAAGGATAATGACGAAGATAAGGCATATTACAATCAATGTTTCCATAGCTATAAGATTGGCTTTTGGTTTCGGGCATGGATTGTATTTATTTCCTCGCCGAAATCCTCAAAGTGGTGTTTCAATACACTGTGCAGGTAATCGGTAAGCGTAATTTCTCCCTCGCCGAGAATACAGACGATACGGGATAATTTCTTGTGGAAGTCGGGGCAGATATACACCGATTTTCCGCACCGTGCGACAACTCCGGTCGGACTTAAAAAAGCCGACTTATATCGGGTTATGCGCAGTATCTTTTTCTGTTGGTTTTGCTGTTGCTTTTTCATAATCGAATGCTTTAAAAAATGGGTTTAAACTTATTGTTGAAATCATCGGTGATGGCTTTCTCGAACTGTTCAAAATGATGTTCGAGAATATTGTCCAAATAGGCGTACAGGGGTATTTTATCCTCGCCGATAACCTGTACAATACGCGAAAGCCGTTCGTGGTATTCCTGCCGGATATAGATGCTCTTATCGCCACGGCGTGTCATGGTGTGGCTATTGAGAAAACGCTCGCCATAGCCCGTATCGGAAGCCCTCTCTTGTCGGGTACGTTCTTTGGCTATGTGCTTTTCCGTTGGCGTTTCCTTTGTCGGCTCTGCGCTCGGCTCTGCGCTCGGCTCTTGCGGTGCTACCGCATGTTGGGGCTTCTTTGTTTCGCCTGCCATGATGGACATGAGATACGCCTCGTCAATCGGAGCATTCGGCTTTTTCTTGTTTTCATTCTCCATAGCGGTTACAGTTTGACGGTTCTTAAAAATTCACTGATGAACAAGTTCAAGCCGGAGGCTTTCATCAATCTTTTGTCGGGGGGCAATAGCGTGGAGCGGAAGACGGTCTTTGCCGTTGCCTCGCTCTCCTTGCGGAAGCGTTTGCTATCGGCAATGCGTGTTTCCATTGCCTGCAGTCCGACCTCGTGAATGACGTTGCCGTAGATTTCGTACAGTTGCGATTTTTCCCTGCCATCGACCATGTTCCAAAACAGCCGTATGGTTTCGATGGAAGTCTGACCTTGTTTCATAAGGACATTGGTCAGCACATCGGTAAAGCTCAATGTGCTTTCCATGACCACACGGTCTGCCGTGATGGGCGAAAAGATATGGTGCATTCCTGCCAGTGTGTTCAGCAAACCCGAAGTGTTCACCGTTCCGGTCAAATCAAAGAAAACCACATCCACGGGAACGGTCGAGGACTGTACAAATGCTTCCGCATCCGTTAGGGCATTGTCAGCCTTGCTTTGCAGTACCGGATAGGCTTTCTTGTTGATGGTGGAAAATTGGCGGTGTGCCAGTTTTTTCAGCACCTCGTTCTGCATGACCGCTTTCAAATCCCGTTCCCTCATTTGGCAGATACTGTGCTGTGGATAATCGCAGTCAAAGACGGCTACATTATAACCCATTTGGTAATGGAGTGTGCTTGCCATAACTGTTGTAAACGTGCTTTTTCCAACGCCCCCTTTTTGGCTTGAAAAAGCAATAAATTTTGTCCTGTTTGTTGCTTCCATTTCTATTCTATTTTTAAGTTTCTATTTCCGAGTGGACTGCCTGCCATCCGGCGTGAAACAGGGCTGTCATCCCTGCACACCGTCCGGCAGTCTTGATACAATCCCGTCTGTCGGGCTCGCCGTCATTCGTTCAGTCAGCCGTGCGGTCATTCCGGCTCTCGCACAGGCAAGACCGATGGCTTGCCTGTCGTCCTGCCTGTTGGAATGGCTACCTGATAGTTTTCATGCCGTCCGGTATTCCTGCGCTCCGGCTTTCCTAACTGCCATCGGGAGCAGATGCCTGCAAACAGGCTTGCGTGACTGATAGCGCAAAGAAGCAGGTTATTCCGATGCACTCTTTTAATGCGGTAGTTTGGGGCATTTTTTGGAAATGTTTGGTCGTGGCTGTTAGGTCAATGCTTTGAAAAAGCTACCCTTACTTTGTAAGGGCTTAAATGCAAAGGGTGAATGGAAAAATCATTGGCGTATGGAAGTTGTGGGCGGAACGGCGAAAAGCCGTTTTTTTCCGCTTTACCCAAGCCGACCCGTAGGGCGGATTTTCTGTTCACCCGAACAGAGCAAGTTATGTTTTGAGATGCTCGAAATAAATTCCGCACCTCAAAACCACTTGCCCTTGCAGGGGGTTGAAAACCGCTCCGAAGTCGCAGTTTATAGTAATTAACTAAAGTTGAGCTCGCTGAAGCTCGGTTATTAATGGATTTAGATATGGAAGAAAACAGAAGAAACCGAACAAACAAAGTTGGTCGCAAGCCTAAGAAAGACCCTGCCATCCACCGTTATTCGATTAGTCTCAACGACATGGAAAACGCACAGTTCCTTACATTGTTCGAGCAATCGGGAATGAAAGTAATGGCACATTTTATTACTGCCTGCATCTTTCAGAAGCCAGTCAAGACCGTAAAGATTGATATGGATGCAGTCGATTTTCATACGAGGCTGACCAATTTTTACAGCCAGTTCAGAGCGGTTGGCGTAAATTACAACCAAATCGTGAAGATACTTTACCGCAATTTCTCGGAGAAAAAGGCATCGGCTTACCTCTTTAAACTGGAAAAGCAGACGGCAGAAATGGCTGACTTGTGCCGGAAAGTGATTGAGCTAACACAGGAATTTGAAAAAGAACACCTGCAAAAACACAGATAAGATGATAGCAAAGATTGGCAAGGGTGAGAATTTGTACGGTGCTATTTCCTATAATCAAAAGAAGATTGATAGTGAAAACGGGCAGGTTTTGTTATTGAACAGAATACCCGAAACGTTGGATAATACCTATTCGACAAGCTACATGCACCAGTGTTTTGAGCCATATCTGTCCGCAAATATCAAAACAGAAAAGCCAGTGCGCCACATATCGCTGAACCCTGATCCTGCGGATAGGGTCAGCGATGGGCAGTTCTTAAAAATGGCGCAGGAGTATATGGAGCGCATGGGGTATGGCAACCAACCTTATATCGTTTTTAAGCATACCGATATTGAACGCACCCATATTCACATCGTAACGGTCTGTGTGGGTTTGGACGGCAAGAAGCTACCGGACAATTACGACCATCCACGTTCGATGGCTATCTGTCGGGATTTGGAAAAAACGTACAATCTTATACCTGCAACGGAAAAACAGCGCACCGGAAACGAGCAGGTATTCCGTCCGGTGGATTACAAAACCAGAGACATTAAGAGCCAAATCGCATCGGTGGTGCGACACCTGCCGAAGTATTACGGGTACGCAAGCCTCGGCGCATACAACGCCTTACTTTCACTTTTCAATATTACGGCAGAGGAAGTCAAAGGAGAATTACACGGACAGCCTAAAAACGGTCTTGTCTATTTTGTGCTGAACGAACAGGGAGAAAAAGCAAGCAATCCCTTTAAGGCATCTCTTTTCGGCAAACAGGCAGGATTGGACGAACTGCAAAACCAATTTGCACAGGCTAAGGAGAAAATGAAAGCCGACCCCACAAGAGCCGTACTGAAAAGCACCATTGAAGTAGCGATGCACACCGCCACTAACGAAGCCGATTTTAAAAAGCAACTGTTGGAGCAGGGCATCAATACCGTGGTACGGCGCAACGATGAGGGGCGTATATATGGTATGACCTTTATCGACCACGAAAGCCGTACCGTTTGGAACGGTTCAGCTTTGGGCAAAAACCTATCGGCTAATGTCTTTAATGATTGGTGGAAGGAGCAGGCGGTCGGGCAACGCCAAGAAGCTGAAAAAGCAACCGCACAAAATCAGTCATCGACCACAGGCAACACCGTAGAGAAAGAGGAAGCCCATGCACTTTTTAACTTCCTAAATGAAGAACAGCAGACCGATGATTTGTTGATAGATGGATTGGGTGGGCTATTGCCGGAGGCACAGGGCGAAGACTATGAGGAACAGGAATTTGCCAACCGTATGAAGAAAAAGAAGAAACGCAACCGTCGCCAGTTCAGAGCAAACTGACAGCTTCTAACTATTAAATGGTTGACTATATTATTTTTACTAAACTAATTTTTAATTCGTTAAATTCGTACCTATAAAAAACACAACTCTTTGCTGACAAAAAAAATGAGTTCATTTATTTGAAAGTGAGTTGGTATTCATTCCAAAAAAACATGGCAGATTTAAAACTTCAAGAGAAAAATAAAATTGAAAAATTTCTGGATATGAGCTCAGGTTATGTTTCAAATTTTAGTGACAGAACGTTTAGAGAATTCATATCAGATGCTGTTGATTTAGATATTGATGATGAAAAGTATCACTACGCCTCCAACTCTAAAGCAAATCGACTAAGACAATTTATTAAAGTCGAAGAAGATTATACTGTGGGGAAACTGTTATGCGAACTTCTAAGCCATCATTTAGAGCATTTAAAAGAAAGAAAAACAGGCTCTTGGTTTAATATTGAGAATGATGAATTTGACCTGAAAGAAGAACTTTATAAGGAATGTCAAAAAACAGCAGAGCGATTAAAAGGCAATATTGTAAATGATATTAATGCTATCAAACCAAACGTTGAAGATTTAGATTTCAAAAAACTATCAGAGTCTATAAAAGATAGTATTGATAAAAATTTGCCGGAAATTGCACTTGATAGATTACATACTTTCGTAATGAAATATATTAGAGAGCTATGTAAAAAACACAACATTTCATATCTACAAGATGAAGCATTACATAGCTTATTTGGTAAATATGTGAAATTTTTGATTACCAATAATCATATTGAATCTGAAATGTCCCAAAGAATATTGAGAACGTCCATTAGTAATCTTGATTCATTCAACGATATTAGGAACAACAGAAGTTTTGCCCACGACAACCCTATATTGAACTACGAGGAGAGTGTATTGATATTCAATAACATTTCAAGTACAATTAAGTTTATTGAGGCTATTGAAAATCGAGTTGACAATAATAAAGAAGTTCATAATACTGATTGGAAAGACTTAGAGTTTTAAAAAACAGCTAAAACCTCGACTTTCTCTATTTTAGTGATTAAAGCATGTCAAACTAAGCCACCAAATGCCATCCGACACCCTTTTGTATAAGTGCTTTTAAATAGCCTCTAAATTCCCCGCATCACTAATTTTTTTGTTATGCAGGGAGAAGACGATTTGAGAGGATTAGCCAAAATCATGGCTTTTATGCGTGCCGTAAGTATCCTTTTGGTACTGATGCACTTTTATTGGTTCTGTTACGGGTTCTTTGCCGAACGTGGGTGGACACTGGAAATTATCGGCAAGATACTGACCAATTTCAACCGTACCGCAGGGCTGTTTGCCCACACCCTTTATACCAAGATTTTTGCATTACTGTTGTTGGCGTTAAGCTGTCTCGGTACTAAGGGCGTAAAGAATGAAAAGATAACATGGGCTAAGATTTACACCGCCTTAGTTATAGGTTTTGTACTGTTCTTTCTGAACACGCCATTATTAAGGCTGTCGGCAGGTGTTGCCACATCGCTTTACATCCTTACAACGAGTTTGGGATATATAGCCGTGCTCATGGCAGGGGTATGGATGAGCCGACTACTCCGTAACAATCTGATGGACGATGTTTTCAATAATGAAAACGAGAGTTTCCAACAGGAAACCCGTTTGATAGAAAATGAATACTCGGTCAATCTTCCTACGAAGTTTTTTTACAAAGGCAAATGGAACAATGGATGGATTAATATCGTCAATCCTTTTCGGGCTTCGATTGTACTTGGTACTCCCGGCTCGGGAAAATCCTACGCCATCGTAAACAACTACATCAAGCAACATATCGAAAAGGGGTTTGCGATGTATATCTACGATTTCAAGTTTGACGACCTGTCCACCATTGCCTACAACCATCTGCTGAAACATTCCGATAAGTATAAGGTAAAGCCGAAATTTTATGTTATCAATTTTGACGACCCACGCCGAAGCCACCGATGCAATCCGCTAAGTCCTGCCTTTATGACGGATATATCCGATGCTTACGAAGCCTCATATACCATCATGCTGAACCTCAACAGGTCGTGGATTTTGAAGCAAGGGGATTTTTTCGTGGAAAGCCCAATTATATTGCTTGCTTCAATCATTTGGTTTCTGAAAATCTATGAAGACGGAAAATACTGCACGTTTCCCCATGCTATTGAATTGCTGAATAAAAAATATGCAGATGTTTTTACGATACTTACCTCATATCCCGAACTCGAAAACTATCTTTCAGCTTTCATGGATGCGTGGCAGGGCGGAGCGCAAGACCAGTTGCAGGGGCAGATAGCATCGGCAAAAATTCCCTTGTCACGGATGATTTCGCCACAGCTTTATTGGGTGATGACGGGGGATGATTTTTCACTGGACATCAACAACCCACAAGAGCCGAAAATCCTGTGCGTGGGCAATAATCCCGACCGCCAAAATATCTATTCGTCCGCTTTGGGATTGTACAATTCGAGGATTGTAAAACTCATCAATAAGAAAGGACAGCTTCAAAGTTCCATTATCATAGATGAGTTGCCCACCATTTATTTTAGGGGTTTGAATTTTATCAGTACGGCACGTTCAAATCGAATTTCGTCACTTTTTGGCATCCAAGACTATTCGCAGTTAACGAGGGATTACGGCGACAAAGAAAGTAAAGTCATACAAAATCTGGTCGGTAATATCTTTAGTGGGCAGGTCGTTGGAGAGACAGCAAAAACACTTTCTGAACGCTTTGGAAAGGTCTTGCAGAAACGGCAGAGCATCACCATTAACCGCAATGATAAATCCACTTCCATATCCACCCAATTGGACACCCTTATACCTGCATCCAAAATATCTACCTTGACACAGGGAATGTTTGTGGGGTCTGTTTCTGACAACTTCGATGAGCGTATCGAGCAAAAAATCTTTCATGCTGAAATTGTCGTGAATAACGAAAAGGTTTCTGCCGAAACCAAAGCCTATAAGAAGATACCGCAGATATTATCCTTTACTGATGAACAGGGCAAGGACAATATGAAACAGGTCATTGAAGCCAATTACAGGCAGGTCAAAGCGGACGTTGTGCATATTGTCGAAAGTGAAATAGAGCGGATTAAGAACGACCCCGATTTACGATATTTGACTCAATAAGAATAAAAGTAGATAAGATAAGATAGCACCTGTTTTTTTAAATTACTGTTTTCGAAAGGTGAAATTCCCAATAAAATTTCAAAAGATCATTTGATATGTTTTTGCTAAAAATTATATTTTATAAAAAAGGAGTTTTTAACATATGTTAAATAAACTGTATTGAATTTGAAGTAATTTAGTTAATCTAATTTTTATTCGTTATTATTCTTATCCTAACGTAATTTCATATTGAATTAGAATGAATTAAAACTATTATAAAATGGAAATTGATTTTATTCTTGATCAGTTTTATAAACTACCTGCACCATCAGCAACTAAATTGAAAAATTATGTTTCGGTATTGAATTGTCCAAAAGGTCATATACTTATAAAATCTGGTTGCATTGAAAGAAAACTCTATTTTATAAAAAAGGGAATCGTTAGAGCTTTTTCAGATTCTGAAAAAGGTGAAATTACCTTTTGGTTCGGAGAAGAAGGTGAAACAGCCATATCAATGAATGGGTATGTTCAGAATGAAAAAGGATATGAAAACATCGAACTTTTGGAAGACTGCGAATTATATGAACTCAATATCAAAGATCTGAATTACTTATACCAAAATGACATACATATTGCTAACTGGGGAAGAAAGTTCGCTGAAAATGAAATCCTTAAAATGGAAGATAGGATAATATCAAGACAATTATTGGAGGCAAGTGAAAGATATAAACTTCTTTTAGTAAATTCACCAAACCTTTTTCGTAGAGTCCCTTTAAAGCATATTGCTTCGTATCTCGGGATCACCCAAGTCAGTCTGAGCCGTATTCGCAAGAATAAGTTTAAGTAAAAGTTTGTACAAGCTATGCGAATCCTTAAAATAGAAATTGGAACTATGCGCACAATCCAACATGGCTATTAGTGAAACAGATTTTCGAAAATCTGTGAACGTTAGTCTAATAGCAAAAATAAACGGCTGACTCACAAAAAACTACATACTCCATACAACACATTATTTCCTTTGATCCATCTTTTTTAGGGTTCAATATTGTGGATTTCATCATTAATTGGGATTTAAATCATTATTTATCATAGGATAAATTTATTGCTAGATGTTCTCTATAGCTTTGAATCGGTTTTTAAAGAAGAAGATATGTCGAATAAATCTCAAAGTATCCGTTACACATTAGGTCAGGTTTTAACAACAAAAACAGTGGTAAGGCTGATCGTTGTTTGGTTGATGGTGATTGCATTTATGGTTTTCGGAAGTACATTTTTAGACGATAAAATGTCCCCAGCAACAGCCGTTATAAGTTTTGTCATTTTACTTGCAACCATAATAACTGCCTGTTTTGGAGTTCTGAAGGAAGCTGACCAACTGGCGGATAAATTAGGAGAGCCATATGGTACATTAATTCTTACTTTATCTGTTCTTTTTATTGAAGTCGTTCTGATTGCAGCTGTCATGCTAGGTCCTGGAGAGAATCCAACAATTGGGAAGGATTCTATATTCTCTGTTATGATGATTATTATGAATTTGGTCATCGGTCTATCCATATTATTAGGTGGACTTACCTATGGTGAACAGGAATATAATAGTCAAGGGACGATGTCTTATTTAGCAATGATTATAGTACTTGGCGGAATAGGACTTATGCTACCAAACTTCATTCAAAGTGCGGGAGGAGGTAAATTTAGTGATACTCAAGCCATAGTTCTCTCAGTAATTATCTTTACACTGTATGGATTGTTCCTGTCATTACAACTGAAAAGATACAGACATTTATATGTACAACCTAAAACTGGCTCGATGGATATTCCTTTTAAAGAGAGATTTTCGATGATTATTCCAGTCAGTAAAAATAATAGAGATAAAAGTAACAACAAAAAAGAATTGTGGATTCGTTCTGCTCTTTTAGTATTAACACTTTTGCCTATTATATTGCTTGCTCAGAATATGGCGGTGGTCATTGACTATGGTATTAAAGCGGCCAGTCTGCCGCCAGCACTGACTGGCGTACTGATCGCTATAATTGTATTTACACCTGAATCGATGACGGCTATAAATGCAGCGCTGAATAATGAGTTTCAACGAACAGTAAATCTATGCCAAGGCGCCTTCATGTCCACAGTTGGCCTGACAGTTCCCATTATTTTGATCATCGGATTAATTACGGGAAAAACCATTTTGTTTGGGTTAACGACCACAGAAACATTATTATTTGTAATCACTTTAGTTCTCAGTATCATAACTTTTTCAGGAAAGCGTACAACACCGACGATTGGTATAATGCACTTAGCGGTCTTCGCTGTATTTATTATGTTAATTTTTAATCCTTAAATATTTAAAAAATGAAAAATAAGAAAGGGGCTGTCTCGCAGTTTTTAGAGCACAATTTTTTACATTTTAATGCTGCAACTGTAGTAGATGCTGCAAAAGGTTACGAAGCACATTTAACTTCGGGAGGTAAAATGCTTATTTCGCTTGCTGGGGCTATGAGTACGGCTGAATTGGGTATTTCATTAGCTGAAATGATCCGGCAGGGCAAAGTCGACATAATCAGCTGCACTGGAGCTAATCTGGAGGAAGATATTATGAATTTGGTAGCTCATTCACATTACAAAAGAATACCGAATTATAGAGACTTGACGCCAAAGGACGATCTTGAGCTATTAAATAATAAACTAAACCGTGTAACAGATACTTGTATTCCAGAAGAAGAAGCTTTCAGAAAAATACAGCACCATATAGAAAAAATATGGAAGGATGCAGAAATCAACAATGAACGCTGTTTTCCACACGAGTTTATGTACAGATTGTTATTAAGCGGTGTATTGGAAGGTGATTATGAAATAGATCCAAAAAACTCATGGATGTTAGCAGCTGCTGAACGAAATTTGCCAATCGTCGTTCCGGGATGGGAAGATTCTACGATGGGAAATATCTTTGCATCCTATGTAATCAAAGGGCAACTAAAAGTGAACACGGTGAAAAGTGGCATGGAATATATGATATGGCTGGCTGATTTCTATGAGAAAAATGCAATAGGACAAGGAATAGGATTTTTTCAGATTGGTGGCGGTATAGCTGGAGACTTTTCGATGTGTGTAGCCCCGATGCTGGAACAGGATTTGGAAAAGAAGGATATTCTGAAATGGCGTTATTATTGCCAAATTACGGACTCGACTACATCCTATGGGTCTTATTCTGGATGCATGCCCCACGAGAAAATAACTTGGGGGAAATTAGATATTGATACCCCTAGCTATTTTATTGAATCAGATGCTACTATAGTAGCTCCATTGATATTTGCATGGGTTCTAAACATGTAGAATATCGAATCACGTAAAATAATATAAAAAGAAGGCTGATCCGTTACTCTTAACCAGCCTTCTTCTTAAACATTTTAAATAAAAAATCCTTTTAATGCGATATTTCCAATTTTTAACCGTTGCTTTATTTGTGCTATTTACATCAAAAGTTTTTGCAGCTAATGATAGTTTACAAGATCAAAGCTTGAAAATAAAGAAAACAATAGAACATCATCTTTTAGACGATCATTACTTTACACTATTTGAAGACGAAGAGAAATCGAGAATTTATGGTTTTCCCTTACCCGTCATTTTAATTGATGGAGAATTAAAAATTTTCTCCTCATCAGAGTTTTTTGTCGGTAACAGAGTGGCTGAACAGGGAAGTGATTTCTATGTCTTGGATCATAATAAAATATATAAATCAAATAAGGACGGAAAGAAATTACTTATAAAAAACAAATACGTTAAACCGTTAGATTTTTCTATAACAAAAAACGTTGTCGGTTTATTACTTACTGCTATACTAATGTTTTACATATTTATAAGAATGGCTAAAAGCTATAAGAGTGACTACAACAAAGTTCCTCGTGGTCTAGGTCGCCTTTTAGAGCCTTTAATTTTGTTTGTTAGAGATGAAATAGCTATGCCCAATATTGGTAGAGAATATAAAAGATTTATGCCTTTTTTACTATCTGTATTTTTTTTGATCTGGACACTTAACATTCTCGGGTTGACACCGTTTGGTTTCAATGTAACTGGTAGCATTAGTGTCACTTTTTGTTTATCAATTTTCACTTTACTACTGGTTAACCTAAATGGAAATAAAAATTATTGGAAACATATATTATGGATGCCAGGAGTTCCTTATCCAGTACGATTTATACTATTACCTATTGAGGTATTAGGGATTTTCAGTAAAGGTGTTTCTTTGATGATTAGATTATATGCAAATAACGTTGCTGGTCACACCGTGATTATGGGATTTATAGCCATAATCTATCTGTTAAATGAAAAACTGACAATTGGAGGTAGTATCGGTATATCTATGTTTCTAACTATATTCATTTATTTCATAAAAATTTTAGCTGCTTTCTTGCAAGCGTACATTTTCACAATATTATCATCACTGTTTATAGGTCAAGCTGTTCAAACGGAAAGTGAACACTAAAAATTACTTTACTTTGGTAATCATTCGAGTTTTCGAATTTCAATCGATTATAAAATAGAATATCTATTTATTCTAAAAACAGATTTAATTGTATTACCTGAAATTCAATGTTCTAAAGACGAGAAACCTCCAAAGCGATCCAAACTGACCAACTATAATGATGACATATATACGACTGAGAAGAGAGATTCATAAATCCAAACGCAATAAAAAAAAACTAAAAAAATTAAAGTTTTTTTTTGACAACAATATTAATTTCTATACATCCTGTATAAGAAAGAACGTTCTTGTAGATAAATATTTCGTTCGTGGAAAACATGATATAAAGCTGTGGTTGGATGCTTATTATTTCCAGTCCTACTATTCCTTTTCCACCTTTCACGATTACAATGTCGCCAAGTTAATAGCCAACGATTTGATACAGGTCTATATCGAAGACCAGTTGTATCATAAATTCCAAAAAGATAAATCGAAAGCCCCGAAAAAGCTGAAATGGACAGGTAGCAAAGTAGCCTTGATAGAACTGGTTTATGCACTGCATTATCAAGGCGTGTTCGATAATGGGAACAACGATATAAGAGTGGTCGCTCAATATTTTGAAAGTACCTTTGATATTGATTTGGGGAATTTCTATCAGACTTATTTGGAGTTGCGAAACCGTAAGATGAACCGTACAAAATTCCTTGATGGGCTTCAGGAAACTCTTATCAAGAAAATGGACGAAATGGACGAAAGACAATCGTTTTAAATATCAATATTTTTCAATATTTTAGTTGAGAATAAAAACGTTAACATTATAAAATCTACGTCATAACAATTTAGCTTTAAACTAATAAAATAATGGAATTCTCATACGCACGAGGAAAAATTGGAGTAGCTGTCGAAGACCTTGCTACAGGAACAGGAAATATTAAAGAAAGAATACTGGACGCTTATGTTGGAGGATTTCATACACTTGGACGGGATGACTTTCCCGAAGAACTTAAAGAGTATTGGGATAAGATTTATGAAGTACTGACCAAAGAAGAACCTACGTACAACGAAAAGGGAGAAGCTGTAAAAGGAAGTGCAGAGAATAGTTTATCAAAAATTTCAAATGACGATGCAGTAGAGCTTGCGAGGTCAATCTGTTATTTGGATGCAAAATTACAAGATGGTGATTTGAGTATTTAATTTTATTTGGGCGTGCCTCCGTCTGCATTTTATACCCTTGCCCAGGCTAACGAAAAAATGCAGACGGGTCGGGCTATCCGCTCTATCTTTTGCGGATCTGCGAGGATCGCAAAAGGATGTCGCTTCTATCCCTCACGCTGTATGCCGTCCAAAAACATTGACTTTTATTTCCTTTTTGGTTTCCTGTTTTCAAACTCAAAGGAGGTTTCGGCTTTATCGTTCATGACAATGTAGGCATTGAATTTATTGCCCGAATTGCTTTTCATGCCTTTGATAAGGCTGGTCTTTCCATTGGTCACGAGGCTTTCTATATCGGCAAGGCTCAACGGCACTCCGCACACGGTACGGAACTGAAGCCAACCACAAGCCTCTTCGGGGCATTTTACAACCTTGTGCCAAACCAATAGCTGACGGCTCTTGCATTTGGGGCAGGTCAGTTCCGGTTGTTTTTCATGGGCAATGCCCGTGTCCAAAAGTTCCCGTGTAATGGAAGTGGCATAGGCTTCCATTTCACGGTGAAAAGCACCTGCATCCGCCTGGTTGTTTTCAATTTTCTGCAATGCCATTTCCCATTCGGCGGTCATGGCTACATCGGCAATCTTTTTGTCCTTTACTGCCCCGTAAACCTGCAGTCCCTTATGGGTAGGGATTAGGGATTTCTTTTCACGTCTAATGTAATCCCTTTTAAATAGCGTTTCTATAATGGAGGCTCTTGTGGCAGGTGTGCCGATACCGATGTCTTTTAGGGCTTTCCGTTCGTCCTCTTTATCAATCTCTTTTCCGCCATTTTCCATTGCGGACAACAGACCTGCCTCGTTGTAAAGCACGGGCGGTTTGGTTTTCTTTTCCAGTACGGATGCCTCTTTGATTTTCAATTCATCGCCGACCTTTAATTCCGGCAGTTCCTGTACAGGCTCGCTGTCCTCATCTGTAAATTTTTCCTTGATGCCACGCCAGCCGGCTTCGAGGATTTTACATCCTTTCAGTGTGAAGTCATAGTGAAAAGCCTGCAATCCGATGTCGGTTATTTCTTTGGTACAGGCAGGCGAAAGGGCTTCCAGTAGGCGGTGCGCAATCATATCATAGATAGCATTTTCGTGTGCTGACAGTTCGGACGGGATTTTTTCGGTAATCAGCAGACCGTGGTGGTCTGTGACCTTTACGTCATTCACGATGCGTTTGTTGAAACGCCCCCATTTCACTTTTCCGACCGCTTTTTTGCAGGAAGCCCGTGCTTCCAAATTCCTTAACAGTGCAGGGATTTCTGACCATATATCTTCGGGGATGTATTTGCTCCCTGTACGGGGGTAGGTGATAAACTTCTTTTCATACAGGCTTTGGGCAATGTTCAATGTTTCCTCAGCAGTATAGGATACTCTTTTATTGGCTTCTTTCTGCAATCCCGTAAGGTCGAACAGCAAAGGCGGTTGCTCCGAAACCGTTTTGGTTTCCACCGCCGTAACGGTCGCTGTTCCGTTACGCTGAATGGATTTCAGCGTATCTTCAGCAAGTTTCCTGTCATCCCATTTGGTCTTTGACAGGCTCTTAAAGTCTGTAAATTCCTTGCGGTGTTCCAACTGGATTTGGAAGTATTTCTTGACGGCAAAGTCTTTGTTTTCCAAATGCCGCTTGCAGATAAGGGCAAGCGTAGGCGTTTGTACCCTGCCAAGCGAGTAAACGCCATGCCCTGCTGAAATACTCAACGCCTGCGAGGCATTGATGCCCACAAGCCAATCGGCTTTGCTCCGCCCTTGTCCGGCACGGTACAGTCCGTCAAAATCGCTTCCGGCTTTTAGGCTGTCAAAACCCTGTTTAATCGCCTTTTCCGTAAGTGAGCTTATCCATAGACGTTCAAAGGGCTTCCGGCACTTTACGTATTCATAGATGTACCTAAAGATGAGTTCACCCTCACGTCCGGCATCGGTGGCAACGATGATACTATCGCATCTACCGATGACCTGTTCGATAATCTTCAACTGTTTTAACGCTTCGCTATCAGGAACATAACTTTTGCCTTTTTTTACCTTGCGCACCGTAAGTATAAAAGGGTCGGGCAATATAGGCAGGGCTTCCCTTTGGAAGCCCGATAACCCGTAATCTTCGGGCATCGCCAGTCCGACCAAATGCCCCAATGCCCACGTAACTTCATAGCCGTTCCCTGTGAGGTAGCCATCCCGTTTTTCGGTCGCTCCCAATAGGGAGGCTATTTCCCTCGCCACACTTGGCTTTTCTGCAATGACTGCTTTCATGATACTATCTCTTTTAATGGATTATATGATGGACATTTCTCTTTGAGAAACCCCTTCGTATTCTGTGAAAGGGGATTTCCAAAGAAAAATGTTTTTTGATGGTATTATCTTCTTACCCCTCTGGATTTAGCCGGACGGTTGGGTTCATTCTGCCGTTGCTGTTGCGTTTTGTTTTTCGGCGTTTGTTGCTCCGGTTTCAACGGTTCGTTGACGTGTTTGGTTGCTTCGTTGGTTTTCCCGTTGGAGTTTACGGCAACCTGTGTTTTGTGCGCTTCGGCAGGCTGTGCCTTATTTTTCAGCGCATTGGGGTTCTTAAAGTCGAAATTATAACCCCCTGTTTCTTTGTTCAGCGTAACGTAGCCTTTATAGGGGTTTCCCTGCCCATCTTTGAAATCCGAAACGTAAAGTGTTTTGCCTTCGGTTAGTTGCTTGTATTGTTCATCGGAGAACGTTTTGCCACGGTAGTATTTCGGGTCGTTTTCCTGTGCTTGTTTGGGAGCTTTATCTCCAAAAAGAAACTCCGTATATTTTTTGTCGGCGTTGAACTGCACATGGGCATTTTTGTTCATGCTGTTCTTAAAATCCAATCCCTCTAAATAAATGGCTTTCCCATCTTTCAAATCCCGTTTTTGGTCTTCGGTCAACTTTATGCCCTTAATCTCATCGGGTACTTTTATCCTGTCCTGTCGGAATGCGATAACCTCGTTTGTTAGGTGGTCAATACTGATAACGGACGGTATCTTTTCGCCTGTTTTGCGGTTGGTCAGTTCCACGACATGCCCCATGTTTCCCGTTTTGAGCAGGTTTTCCCTATCTTCTTTGGTAAATTCGTGACCAAAGAAAGGGATTTTGAGGTTAGGTTCATGGCGTACACCATACATCATAAGTACAGGTTTTCCGTCTTCACCGTCTTGGAAACCGAGCCTTGCATCCGAGCGCATGATAACCTCACCGAAATTGACACTTGTGGGATATACCTTATTGGTCTTATAGCCCTTTAACAGCAAATCCAATTGCCCGTCTTTTTCAAGCCTCTCTTTGTTTATCCCAAATTGCGCTAAATAATTCCAGTCCATATCTTCCGCCTTATAGCGGTATTCGTTTTTCTCTTGTGCTTGCGGTGTTTCCGGTGTCGCCTGTGGTGCTTCCACATCCTTTTTGGTTTCCTGTTGTTGCTCCTTTGGCTCTTTGACCTCATGCTTTGCCATGACAGCCTCACCCTCTTTGGTGGGGGTATCGACCTGTTTCTGCATTTCTTTGGCGGTTTCGACCGCTTCCTTTGCAGGTACTTTGAAGAATGAAAAATGGGTCGGGTCTTTAAGCTGTCGCCAAAAGTTGGAGAAGAAATTTGTAAACAAATCTCCGGCTCTGTCCACTCGCATAAATTGGCTTTGGTTTTTCTTGGTGGCATCAACGGTTTTCAGATTGCCGTTTTCGTCAACACCCGTAACGGCTTGGATTTTCTTTTTTTCCTTGTCCATCACCAACAGCACATCCCAAAGCTGTTCGGGATATTGCTGTGGATTTTCATTTGTCTGTTCGCTCATGATATTGATTATTTAAAGATTATATTGTCCGAAAGTAGGTTAAGCAGATACGGCTATGCCGTACCCGTCTTTTGGTGGTAGGGTTTGTCATCGGTTTTCTTTTGTACGCCGTATGGGGGCTTTGAAACTTTCCCTAATGAACTGGTGTACATCCGATAGTTTGTAGTACAGCTTTCCGCTGATGGTGTAATATGGTAACTTGCCCGTGGAGCGGTATCGTTGTAAAGAGCGATGGCTGATTTTCAGCATGAGAAGCAGGTCTTGGTTGTCCAGTAATTCCTCGCCGTCTATGCTGTGCCGTTCTTTCTTGATGTTTAGGACGTACTCTTTCAAAATATCGAAACGCTCCATTATACGTTCCATCCATGCGATAAATTCCATTCTGTCGATGTTCATAACAAATACTTTTAATGATTTCTAACACCACAAAATTGGAGCGATTGGCGCAGGCTGTCTTCCGATACGTGTCTATCAAAAAGGCACTTTTTTCATTTTTTTACAATTCGTGTAAAGTGCTGTTTTTAGGGGATTTCCGCATTTTTTGTCAATCTGTCGGCATCCGGTTCAATGGATTTGCCGATAGACACATATAGGCAAACGGGCAAAAAAAAAGACAGCACCGTTTGATGCTGTCCTTTTTGATGGAAAGAGAAGACAAAAATTATGGGTTGTCTTCCCTGTCCATATATTCCTCCAAACTGTATTTGAGTTGGTCTAAAAACAATGTCCGTGAGCCTGCACGGGTCTTCATTCGGTGGAAGCTGTTATGGATGTCGTTCAGCGATATACGGAACAGGATTTGGAATACCATGCTGATTTTGCGGATGCCTATTTTCCCGTGCGAAATGGCATCGCAGGCGTATAGTGCATAAATCAATTCGATAAGGGCATTTTTTGATTGTGTCCAGAAAATATCTTTGGTTTCCTCATTCTGTAGCAGTACATAGGGATTTTGTTCGGGGCTTAGCTTTGTTATCAGATAGTTGTAAACTAATTCATTGGCTATGATTTTCGCCACCTTGTAATCAAAGTAAGTGGAGAATTTGGTGTCGATTTCAAACACAAAACTGTTCAGTCCATCGTAGCAGTTGATTTTACCAAGTGTGAAGTATTGTTCATCCCTATCGGTTCTACTGGAACGGTAATAGCGGTAAAAATCGGAATTGCAGACATGTTCCGTATATTCCTCTTTTAATTCTCGCAGGTGCATGGCAAAATAGCTTTCATAGATATTTCCATTGCTTGCAGGACAGGCAGTTTCAATTCTAAACACTTTGTTGTAATAAATGAGTTTACCAAGAACGATAGGCTTTATCTCCTTGAAGAAAAGTATTTCGTCCTCTAAAGTTGCGAAGCCCTCGTTTAAAATATCTTCTTTGATGTCTCCGAGAAGCTCTTTCAGATAGATTGTCATCCCGTAAGCTTCGTCCATAAAACTCGATGCCTCAGCCGACAATTTCTGCTCCTGTTTTTGTATGTCGGAGACTATTTTGTGTAATAGGTGTCTCATAATACTAAAGGTTTATTAAATGAATCCACTACTCCTGCACAAATTTTAGCATTAGCATCGAGGTTTTTTCATGAGACAGGTCGAAGTTGGGCAAGATTTTTTTTTGGAGAATAGTCAATCGACATTATCAAGAGCTTTTGTGAAAGATTAGATAATAAGGTTTATTTCCTTTATATTATCTTTGTGAAATCAATGATAAACCAAAGACAACGTTAAGTAAATATTTAGATTAATAAATTACATTGATGCGAACGAGACGTGTCAGTTTTATGTTATATACACGATATAATATTATGATAAAAGATGCATTTTTAAGTCATACTGCGGAGGTTTTAGCTGAAACACATCATGGAATGACATGGACACAAATTGTTAAATACTTTTTAGAAAAGGCTGTCAAATATGATAGGGATATTCCCTATACGGACAAAAATTTCATGGATTTGTTGGATAAAAATGGAAATAAGGTAGCAAACAAGCGAACTGCATTCTATGAAAATCTTAAGGCTTTTAGCCCTAATGAACAATTCGAAATTATTAACGAATTATGTAATGTACATTCTGCTATTCCGAATTCCTTGGAATTAAAGCAAATGTTAGTAACACAATATAAGGCTTTAAGAAGTACTTCACCTCTTGAAAGTAGCATAGAACAGATTAATGAGGTAAAAGGGCTTTTAGCTGATTACCCTAATGCTGAAACTTCTTATAATTCGGGTATTCAAAAACTTGAAGATGGTGTCTATGAAAGAAATGCGATAGATGATTTGCGATTAAGTTTAGAATTGCTTTTAAAAGCAATACTCGGAAACGAAAAATCTCTGGAAAATCAACAACCGGAATTTAAGGGATTTCTCAAAGAAAAGGGGATAGTTCCTGAAATAGCTAATCTTCTTTGGGCTAATATTGACAATATTGCCAAATACAATAACAAATATGTAAAACACAATGACAATGTAGGCAAGGTAGATAGCGAAATGATACTTGACCTTATTACCGCCGTTATAAAGCAAATTGTAAAAGTTAGCATATAACGATTGTGTTTATGTTGCAAGGATGAGATTATGTCATCTTTTAATTTTTACTACTTTCGCAGAAATTTGAGGTTGTTTAGGTTTAAGCTGATTGCCCCCCATATCATATTGATATGGACTGTCTTTCAATTGGTTCAATCGCCTTAAATCTTCCAAAAAAGAGTTCGAGTTTTGTCCCAGCGGGATCACAAAAAAAGCCAAATGGCGCCATTGGAAGACAAATGGTGCCATTTTTCATCATAATCCCTTTATTTTTACTATAGCAAGGTTTTCTTAAAAATCTCTTCTAATTAAATACTCTTCAGATTAGTATCATGGATTAATTTTGAGCTAAAAGCTGGAAATATGTTAACAGTTTTCGAACCGATTCATTTAATTTCCTTAAAACTCCAAATTTTCGTCAGTCTTGTTAAAAAAATAAAATTTTGGCCGCTTTTTGAATTGATATTTTATTTCCTTTACGCCTCGAGTATCTTATCTTTGCTTGTTCGATTTTTCTGACTAGAATGTATATGATTGCTGTTGTCATTAGTTTCTCATGATAACGTTAAAGTTTTCAAAGAGAACCAGCTCAGCATTAAATAAGACACTTTTATTTACAACTCGAATAGGGTTTTCCGTAATCTAAAGAGCTTTTATTTGGTTATATTTGTGTGAATTGCAATTTATTACTTAGTAAATTGTAATTCAATCACCTCTAATAATAATCTTGAGAATGAATTTGATGTAACATATGAAAATAACTTTACCCTCTCTTGAGTCAACTTTCTATCAAAAAACTGGAAGCAAAAATATTATAAAGCAACTATTGGCTTCAAAGCGATCAATACCACTTAATGTATTGCAGGAAAATCGCTTTTACTTATTGGTAGAAGACAATGGAAATAAAATCTGTCTCACTACCAAAGAAGAATATATTCCCGAAGAAATTGAATACGCTCTTTTTACTAATATGCTCCCTAGTAAACAACGGTTTGAAGAAGGTAAAATAGTTATAAAGGGATGGGCGAAACACCCTCTTTTAAAAGAGTACTCATCCAATGAGATTATACAATCATGGGAAAATGATTTTCTATTTAAAGAAGAAGATAAAAGCGAGTCAGGATTAAGACAACCTCAGATTGCTGCATTACATATGATAATGAGACATCTGAAACTTCCTTTAGATGCAGCAACCGTAGTAATGCCTACAGGTACAGGTAAGACAGAAACTATGTTAGCTACACTAATAGCTAATAGATGTGAAAAGCTTTTGGTTACGGTGCCTTCAGATTCTTTACGAAATCAGATAGCTGAAAAGTTTTTCAATTTAGGGTTGCTAAAACAATTTGGTATTGGTGGCGAAAAGTCTTTATATAGATAAGAGTAAAATGAATGTTAGTATTAAAATATATCCCGCCAAAAACGGCGATTGTTTCCTGGTAAGTTTTTGGGAAATCACAACGGAGAAAAAGCATTTGCTCATTGACTGCGGCTACGTTGATACATTCCAAAAGTATCTAAAAGATGATTTAATAAAAATTGGTGAAAGCGGCGGAACCCTTGAAAAACTAATTCTGACACATATTGACGCAGACCATATTCAGGGAGCAATAAGGTTTTTAAAAGATAACAATGCCGAAAAGTTTATAGCAATAAAAGAAGTTTGGCATAACACATATCGTCATCTCTGTGTGCAAAAGGAAGGTGAAATAGATATAAAGCAAGAGCGAATTTTACAACAGATAATTCGAAGAGGAAATCCCCAAAGCGAAAGCAAACAGGGAGAGAAAGGAATCAGTGCAGAGCAAGGAACAACAGTGGGCGCATTGTTGCTACAAGGAAAATATTCATGGAATAGCGACTTTAATAATCAGGCTGTTTGTATTGAACAAAGGTCTGAAATTGAACTAAAGCCTGGTACTAATATCTACCTGCTTTCCCCTGACAAGCAAAAGTTAGGAAAGCTAAAAGATCTATGGACTGATGAATTAAAAAGGTATGGCGCTAATTTCAATTCAGGCAATGCGCAGCTATATGATGACGCATTTGAGATGCTTTTGTCATGGAAAATAGAGAAGGCTAAAATAGCTCCTAAGCCAATTTCAGCTACAAAAGAAACGCTTGAAGAACTATTAAAAACACCTTTTGATGAAGATTGTACGGCTACAAATGGCAGTTCTATTGCCTTTATTTTACAGGTTCAAGACAAAAAAATACTTTTTCTTGCCGATGCTCACCCTGGTTTGATAGTTCAATCCCTTAATGAATATCAAAATGAAGGCACAATAATCTTCGATTTAATAAAAGTGTCCCATCATGGCAGCTTTGGTAATATCAGCCGTGAGTTGTTACATAAAATTGATTCGGAAAAGTACCTTATCTCTACTAACGGCCAAAAGCATGGTCATCCGGACAAAGAAACTATAGTGCATATTATTACCAGGAAGGCAGGTTTTCATAGAAAACTATATTTTAATTATATCACTGCTAATTCAAAATATTTTGATAGGAAAGATTGGAAGGAGAAATATAATTACTCAATCCACTACCTAGATCAGCAGCCTTATACACTAACATTATGAGCCAAAAAATATTAAACCCAAAGCAAATAGAAACAGCAACTGTGCAGGTCACTTGCGGAAACAAGTCAGGTACAGCCTTTTTTGTTGTCACCGAAGGAGATAAACAAATCTTACTTACATCTGAGCATAATTTGCCTGAAGGGCAACCAGTGAAGCTATATCTAAATGATGAGGAAGTAGAGGCGGAAATTTTGGAAAGAATATCAGATCGTGATGTGGCCATACTGGAACTTAAAAATCAATCTGCAACTATTATTCCTGGTCTTCCTTTAAAAAAAATAGAAATCCCCTACAATGAAAATTGGGAAACCTATGGTTTCCCGACACAAAGGGTAAACTCTGGTGGAAGATATACCGGCAATGTCTCTCGGACTAATGAAGGCACAAAATGGGATGTGGATTTAGAATGTGAACAATACAGCAATATAAAACAATTTGATGGATTGTCAGGTGCACCGCTGGTAATGAATGGGCATGTAGTAGGAGTTATTGGGTATGATACCGTAGGAACGCTCGGTGCAACAAGTATCAGTAGTATTACTGAGATTTTGAACAAGCACCACATCATTGTCACTATCGATAAAGGCCATTCTATACCAGATTCGATAGAAAGTGATATATCAGACACTACGCCCAATGAGGAAGTGTTGCAAAAAATAAATGATGTAGTTGCAGCGCAAATTGACGGGAGTTATTTTTTGGTAAGTGGCAGCCCGGGTTCAGGCAAAACTACAATAGCTGCTCAATTCAAATTTGAGCGTGGCAATCATATTATAAGCGATAGGTTTTTTGTAAAAGTTCCGGAGAGCGAAGAAATTCCAACACAAATCAGGGCGACACCGGATTTTTTTATGAAATGGGTAGAAGAAGTTTGTCACCGTACCTTGTATAATAGTCCGCCACCCAAACCCAAAGCTGAAAAAACACTAAATGACAGGATAATAGAAATTCACCAAGCAATACAGCAGTTATCCATACATTATCAACAACAAGGGAAAATAGCCTTTTTGATTATAGACGGTTTGGATGATGTTAGCAAATCCCAAATAGAGAACTTTCTCTCCGTGCTGCCTGTTAAGTTACCTCCACATATCAAGGTGATTTTCTCATGTACATCAAAAGAGTTATTACCTAATGCAATCCAGACCACAATTGATGCATCAAAAGAAATTAAGGTCACACCACTCTCAATTCAGAATGCGGAGAAATACCTTTTGGAGCATATAAAAGAAAAAGGGCTTAACGCAAATCAAATAGCCGCACTGGCAGAAAAATCAGAAGGGCATCCGCTTTATCTAAGGTATTTGACCAAGTATATTTTAGGAATGGACGAAATACCTTCTATTGATGATTGGATTAGTTCGATTCCTGTAATTGGTGGAGAAATAGAAAACTATTATAACAAAATCTGGCTGCAAATAAATGATCATCCAGAAGAAATCTGGCTTGCAGCTACTTTATCAAGGTTAAGAATACCGGTGGATAAGAAAACCTTATCAGAAATACAGCCCGAAGCTACAAGGCATAGTTTCCTGTCAGGTTTTAAGAAGATCGAACACTTGTTAAGAGACAATGAAGCGATAAGTATCTATCACACCTCTTTTTCTGATTTTGTAAATAAAAAGACAGATGAATTAGACGAACAGGTACATAAAAACATAAGTAATTATATTCAAAAATACCCTCAGACAAATTTTAGCCTGTCTGAGAAAGTGTATCACCTGGCACATGGAGATGAGCAAAGTAAAAGAAACGCATTAGACGAATGTAACCAGGTATGGATTGATGACTGTGCATTAAACAGTATTAACCCTGATATTGTTTTGATAGACGTTAAAAATGTAATCGGCCTTGCTGCTGAATTAGGGATAGCGCACAAAGTCATTTCTTTATTGCTTCTTTCACAGCGAGTGAATTTTAGGTACAATACACTTTTTCAAGAAAACGCCATTTTCCTTGTAAATGCTTTACTGGCTTTAGGCAGACCGGAAGAGGCGATAAGGTATATTGTACGCAATAAAACACTAATCACTTCCGACGGGGATGCATTATACCTTTTGCAAAAATTTTATGAATATGGAGCAGATGAAGAAGCTGAAATATTATTAAATACAATTAGTCAGACGTGTAGAAATATAGTAGAAAGTGGCTTTGATACTGATACCTTCAATCGATTTATCCAATTAAAATTCAGCGCTGTTACCTTATCATCAAACTCTGATTTTGAAAATGCTTTTCATGAGTTTGGACACCTGAAGAAAACGGCAATTAAAATGATTGAAGCAAGTGGTAATCCAAAAGAAGCTATACATAAATTTAAAGATGATATAGGTTCTTACAATAGCGGCTATCTTATCTGGAGATTTAATCTACCCCCATTTACTAAGGAAACTGAGGACAAGTTCACATTTGACGATAAGTCAAGTGGCTTTATCTCAATAAGCATATACCATGCATTAGAATTTCAAGAAAAAAGCCCCATTGTTAAAACAGAAGATAATATTCCTGCCTGGATAGAAGATCTAGAGTATGTGATTGACAAGTATGGTACTCATCCTGATTATCATTTCTTTTTGCTTTATATTTTATTGGGAAGATCAAAAAGTCTTGATCTTGTTGAGAATCTATACAAGAATGTCTTTCCAGGTGCCGAGGAATTCGATTTGCGAAAAGAAAATGGCGTTGATTTAAATCATCAATCCATACATCGGTTTACACTCAATGCAGAATGTCTTGGGTATTTTGATACTGTAGACCAATATCCGGAACTATCAGAATATGGGTACTTATCCAATTGGGAAGAAAGTATAAAATCTGTTTTTAAGCATTTATGCTTCCTGGCAGGAAAAGTAAAGCGTTATAAAATTGATGGCAGGAATGAAGAGATCAAACAGCTTCAGAGTAAACTAACCGCGCTAATTGAAAAATTAATTCCGGACTTAAGAGATAGGATGAGTTGGAAGAGAAGCTATGCCCTTCCTGAATCTATTTACCCGGTCATCTACAAAAACCTGATTCATTTATTGATAGATGCTTTCCCAGATTATATTCCCGCTTTTGTTGAGCAAATAGTCAATAAGAAGCCATATCAGCTTGGGTTATACACCGAAGGTTATACAGATAGCTTATTTGTTATTGCCAGGGAATTAGCTAAGGAAGCCAAACATGAAGTGTCTGCTTTCAAAGTAGCAAAAGTATTAGAAGGCCATATTGTAAACACTGTAGAAAATAGATGGGAAAGAAATGAATACTTGTTGAGATTAGTTGAATTATATGCACTCCTAAAGAATGAGGATAAGGCTAGAAAAGCATTTAAGGAAATGATTGATACCTCAATGGGACCATCATGGTACAAAGAAGCTCAATTGGGAATAATAAATACTGCTGTTTCAAATATTGTTCCTAAAGATGGTAATCTTTCCTACCTCCAGAAGTTCGCAGCGCATCTTCATAATGCATCCGGCGAGATGACATTCCAACGATATGTGAAACAGCAGCAGGAAGAGTTTGTCGGCGATTTGGCCAAAGTCGGGTTTTTAAACAAGTCAATAGAATACTTTAAACATTTGTTGCTTCCGGATCATCAAACCATTATTGCTAATGCTGAGTCTGGGACGGTTGATATGCCTTACAAAGGCGAAGGATATATATTGGGGGCCAGGACAATTGAAGAGCAGAGTGGTGTAATGGACATGTTGCGGAATATTAAAGATTCAGGTTCTCCTATCGTTTGGGGACTTAGCGAATTGTTTATGCTTGGGGATGATAGATACATTAGCGGTTATGCAAAGATTCAGGCAGGTATTTTGAACCATTTGGAAAACAATGATACAGAAAAGTTAGACATAATATTTAAGCGTCTGGCTCGGTTTCTGGTTACTGAAATAAGCGATGAATTTCGATATGAGTATTTACGGGAATTGTTTAGCGAATTGAGCACTTCAAATTTTGAGAAATTGAAACCGTATTTAGAAGCGGTTGAAATGCAACCGACTCAACCCTCAAAAGAAGAAACTGAAGAAGAAACTGAAGAAGAAAGAAAACCTTCAACTCCTAAACGAGAAGAAAAAGATCCTCTTGACGAACTAATTATTGCAAAAGACGAGGCACAAAAGAAGATTGATATAGAAAATAAAAGCGGTGCAAGAAAAGTGATAATCGACGCATTGCAAAAAGTTCAAAATGAAAAATATGGAATATGGTCATTTAACTATTCCAATAAAATTAATGACATAAGAAATCTTTTTGCTGAAACGTATAATAACTCTGAAGAATTTATTAAAGACATAAAACAACTGATTATTAATGAGCCTTATTTTGAAGAATGGGTCATTGCCAACCAAATTATTTCATTGCTTCGGAATATAAATGACGAGCAAGAAAAGCAGTTGATTTTAGAAACTGTCCTGGAGCATATTAATTTGATGGTGAGAACTGACCAGCATTTTTATGACCGGTATGAGTGGCTGAATAAAGGAGCCGATAAAGTAAATACCGATGAACAAGATGATCATTTACTAAAGTTCCTTATTTGGTTTTTAAATCATCCTTCGTTAGTTGTAAAAAATCGAGTTATTGAAATCTTGGTTTGGCTCGGTTCCATTAATCCAGGTATTATTTTGCGAGCACTCGTTAAGGAAATACTTAGTGGCGGCTATAGCATTTCACAGGAACTTTCCGCTGCAATTATTCATCAGCTCTCAAATGTAAATCCTGATGGTTTTGCCGAAAATCTGAAAACTGCTTTTGAAGAAAAGGAACAAGAACTATTGAAGCTTAATCACTTTATGGTAAGGGAGGCCATTCTTACATCTCTTATCGAGCTTAAAAATAGTGGCATTACCGACCTAGATGAGTTGATTGCAAAGTTTGAGCAAACTTTTGCTGTATCTAATAAAAGAAAAGGTGAAATAGTGTTTGAAGAAGAATATTTGGAACCGTTAAGCGACCCCTTATATGAGCTTAACGAGTTAAATATTTTAACCAAACAGTTTGCTGAGATATTGGTGGGACAGGTAAAAGCATTGACCCCACTATCTATTGAGGATACTCAAAAAGTAAGTGAATATATTGATCGGAGTTTCAATGATCATAACGACATCTCCCTTGTTTCGGATTTTGATGTTCTTTTGAGATACGCTTTAAATGTTGCTGTGTGCTCTTGCACTACACTCAGTGACAGAGAGAAAGTTGCTAATATATTACGGTTTTATCAACCAACTTTCCCGGAAAACAAATTAACACCTCAGTTTAATAGCAATAATGAAAGTTTTGAAAACGCTGTAAAAGATTTTTTTGAAACCGGTAATATTGCTTTTGACAAATTATTAGTTAACAATGAGCTTCCGTTGAATTACTATGCTACAGAACACTCGGAATCTCGCCGAAGCTCTAAAGAAAAAATAGAGCTCACGGCCTACCTGATCCCAGTAGCAAAATTCTCTGTAAAACGCCACTCTTATCCTTGGCCGACTTTTCCTGCGAATGCTTATCCTGGTATTGTTTCTGAGAAAGAAGAAGATGTAATTCCGTTATTTATTAAGAGTGAATATGCAAGTAATGTTACCGGAAGTGAGCTGGTACCGGCTGTAATGACTGCAACTCTAGGCACTCTAATTCCAAATCTAAAAGACAATACTAAATCTGTATATTGGCGTAAAGGAAGAAATTGGGATAATAGAGAACAGGGGGTTGCTGAAAAAACAGGCTATTATACCACCGTAACAAAAGATAGAATAGAAACGCTGAAATCCGGGTATAAACTGATTTGGCAAATATCATTTGGATACAAATTCAGATACATTGATGTGTTTGAACAAAAGGAAATAATAAGATGATTACGCCGAGCAATAGAAAAGAATTTGAACGGCATATTGACATCCTTGCTGAAAGCATCGAAAGGAAGACATTTCAATTGCCGCCTAGTCGGAGGATACTCAATAGCTTGTTGAAGGCAAAACAATTGCCAAATAGGCGTACAAACTTTTTAACTATTGATGAATCGACACGGCTATTAGCTAATTCACTAGCAAATTTCGACAGACCAGAATTTAAAAACAGAAAAGATGCCAAACAGTAGAAAGGAGTTTGAACATAATATGCATTTGCTTAAAGAAAGGGCAGAAAAAGGACAGATACACCTTACTAAATCTAGTATAAGATCAATTAAAGGAATGATGAATGCAAGATATGCTCCTAATCAAAGGGTAAACCTTCATACAGTTGATGAAATGGCACGACTCATGGCAAATATGGTGACACAAATGAGTTATCAAAAGGAATTTAAAACAAAAGAAAATGGAGAAGAATAAGTATGGTATGTCTCCGCCTAAAACGAGAAGAGAATTTGAACACAATCTTTTTCTATTGGCAGAGGATACCTACCGAATAACGGAAAGCGGTGACGATGATTTATTTAGAAATTTTTTATGGGCCACGTATCCGCATATAAAAAACATAAAAAATCACCCTAATCGCCGGCTGAATTTTTTGACGATAAATGAGCAAGCACGATTACAAGCAAACATGAAAAAATGGATGAGTGATTAATGTTTACAAATGAAATACTACCTAATTATTATCCAAAAGTTTTTTATGCGCTTTGAAAAAGGCTGTCTTTTATAATAGCAATTCCATCTATCCGCCTAATCATCGCACGAGGCTATATTAATAAATAAACTCTAATATTATAGATACGAAGGAATTTGTTTGCTATACGGCACGACGTCAAAAAGAAATTTGCAAATCAGCCTTTATGTTTTTAATCTCCTACCTTGCTTCGTATTCTTCGGCTGTGTAGGTTTATGCTCATATTCCTCTGAGTCGTATTGATATGGACTGTCTTTCAACTGATTTAATCGCCTTAAATCTTCCAAAAAAGAGTTCGAGTTCTGTACCAGCGGGATCACTTTACGGAACAAGATAGAGAAATCTACTTTGTTCCGTTTTTTTTTAATTATTCTCGATTTTTTTTAAAATAAAACTTTTTTATAGTTTTCCTTATATAGATTTAGAGCAATTTTCCTCCATTTTAAGCAGTTCATTAATGATATGAAAAAATGAAGAAAGTTTATCAGATACTATGTTTATTATGTTTAAAGAAATAAAACTGAATGTTTAAACATTTGATTTTCAAAACAATATTTTTTAAATATTTAATTTTTTCACTGAAAATAATTTGTTTCTTTAAATTATTATACTTTACTTTGAGAATAACCTACCACAAGACTTAGACGGGTAACAGACTGCAGACCACTACCACACATGCAGCTGACTACGGTAGATTTTTAGATAACAAAAATATTTGAACCGGGTTTTGTGAGATCACTGATATCATAAAATTTTAGTATCCCTTGCTATAATAAATTTTAGAGATCTATAAAATTCTATAACTAAAAAATAATATAAGTGGATAACTTAAAAAAATAGTAAAACTAAAAACCTTGAATTATGAAAAAAACAATTGTATTATTAGGACTATTGCTTTTTGGCTTAGGAACTTTTGCACAGGAAGCAGAAAAAGATAACGTTGCAATATTTCAGGACTTTGTAGACGAATCAGTTGCGTTTTTTGCTTCGGATGAATTTATATCTATGAATGAGTGTTATGATACTTTTTATGATATGATTAATTTGACTGTTACAAAACCCCCATTAGGTGGTGGTGAACAAATGGATTTAGGAGATTGGCTTACAGAAAACTTAGGCGTAACTAAGTTTTCTTCTGCGGAAGAAGGAGTAATGATGCTTTACCGATGTGGACAGCAGGCGGATGCTGTATCTTACAAAATGAGGATATTATTTAGTAAACTGGACTCTATAGTTAGTGACCTTAGTAAAGAGGAAATGTACGAAGTTTTTTTTCCTGTACTTTCCCGTTATATTGTGAATGAAGCTTACAATAAAAGTCAAGAACGAAAGGAATTCTCTGAAAGCATTATTCGTAATTCCGATACCACCGCACAGATCAAACATAGTAATCCTTAGAAAATGAAAAAAACAGTCGTATTATTAGGCTTATTGCTTTTTGATTTAGGTACAAAAGCACAGGAGCAAGCAACCGATCGGGTACAGCAATTCCGCGATCTGATGGAAGAGCCAGTAAATTATTATACTTCTGACGAATATAGAGTATCTATAGCAACACGAGACGAGTTTTTGATAAGGTAAATTCATACGAGACAAATCCACCATGGGAAGGAGGTGAACAAATGGATTTTACGGATTGGCTTACCGAAAACCTGTTGTTGACGAAGTTTAAAACAGTAGAAGAGGGTGTACAACTTCTTTATAAGTGTGAAGATACCTCAATGGCTGTCGTCATAAAAGAGGAAGAATTATATCAAAAAAAGGAAAAGCTACTTGCACAGCTTAGTCGTGAAGAAATAGCTGAATTGTTTGATGAAATTACGAGTATTTATATTCAATATGAAGCTATTGGGATTAATAGATTCAATGATATGGTAAAAGAGGTTAACAAGATATCCGACTTAGAGAACAATTGATTAAGGGTCTGGTCTTCAAATAAAATCATATATCCCGCAGCATCCGGGCTTACTTCTCTTAAAGAAGTTACATTGCCCTGTCTGACGAATAAGATTTCATTTTCCTTTATAGATACCACATTGGCATCTATCTGTTGTTTGGCACTTCCTTTAGTGATGTGAAAATAAAGTTAAATTCAGGTTGGTGGAGTAGGTACTTTAATAAAACCCGATGTTTTAGCTATATCGTGTACCTGAATCGGAGTTTTCAGAATCGCAAAATCAGCCGATATTTCCGGCATAAATTCTCCTCTGAAATCCGTAGGAGTTATTCTTTTTATTGTATTCATATGGTAAGTTGTTAATATAAGATGAGGTAAGGAACCTTTTTAGTTCAGACAAAGAACATGAATGGTTTATTTTTTTAGATTTTCAGCAACAGATGAAGAGATGTCCATCAAAAAGAAAAAAAGGATTTTTATTTAAAGTATCCCGCTACATGTGAAAAGGTTACCTAATAATGCCTTCTCATAAGAAGTACAAATATAGCAGAAATTTTAAAAATGACGCAGGAAACCATTTTCTTAGCCCTTATATTTCCTACATGATTTTGACAGATTCTGTTCTCCAGACTTTAAAATGGATTTCTATCTTTGCTTAAAAAAAACAAGCAATATGAAACAGATCATCTTAAATTTGGCGATGAGTTTAGACGGTTTTATTGAAGGACCAAATGGAGAAACCGACTGGTGTATTATGGACGATGATATGGATTTTGATGCTTTTCTTGATAGTATTGATACCATATTGTATGGACGTATTAGTTATGAGCAGTGGGGAAATTATCAACCTGATGAAAATGCAGAAAAGCCAGAAAAAGAAATGTGGACTGCAATTCATTCCAAAAACAAAGTAGTGTTTTCTCATCAGAGCAGAACAGATAAAAATGCGATCTATATTTCGGATAATATCGCAGAGAAGATGGCTGAAATAAAACAAAATGCGAAAAAGGACCTCTGGCTTTATGGAGGGGCCCATCTTATCAAAACCTTTATTGGTTTAGGCTTGGTCGATGTCTACAAAATATCCGTTCATCCGGTTGTTCTCGGAAGTGGCAAGCCTTTGTTTGAAAGTATTACAGATCGCGTACAGCTGCAATTAACAAATACAAAAATTTTCAGATCTGGTGTAGTGGAACTCACTTATCATTCTATGTGATAAAGTGCGAATAATTCATCAGACCCTTTTTTAAAAATTTAGCATTTTTCATAGAGCAACGCCAAAAGTTGCTCTTTTTTTTGTTTTTCGGCATAACTGAATTTGTAAAAAATGACATTTTAATTGTATTTATTTGATCTGTAATCGTTTATAAATGATGTTTTTTATCCTTATTTAAGGATAAATTAAAATTATTGTTTATTTCTCATTTTAGTTAAAAAAGATAGATCGTTCTAAATAACTATAATTTAGTTTTTGTTAAAATTTATTTTTTATCATAAAATTATTGATTAAAAATATTGCTTTTGGCAGTTTTGGCACTGTTATTTTTACTAAAATTATTTTTTTTGCAAATAATTTGTATTTTTATCACCCTTAAATATTAATAAAATACGCATGAAAACAAAGTTAATTTTAACTTTTTTCGTGGTATTTGTACTTTACTTTGATTGTTTTTCTCAAAAAAGCCCTTCATTTCGACCTACCTTATGGGTGTACAATCATCAGAAAGTTAACGATACAACTACTGCGTTAAGCACTTTGAATTTCCATACTCATATCAACGCTTCCGGAGCTGATATATGGAGTTCATCTAAAAAAATCAATAATTCCAATCACTTATTTCTGGTTTACAAATCAGAAAAAGGAAAAGAAGAATATCTGATCTCAATTTTAGGTGAAAATAACAGCCTGTTCCTCGATGGTAAAAATCAGGTTATAAATGATTCCATAAAGCTTTCCGGGTACAATGAGGCATTCGGAGAACTCGCAGATATTAGTTTTTCAAATATAGAGAACGGCAGATTCTGGATGAATGCCGACCTGAAAAATACCAATCTGTATGAACTTATTTTGGTCAACGGATCCGGTTATGACAATGCAAATGAGATCAGAACCTATCTGAGCCTTAAATACGGAATTGACCTGATTGATTATAAAAAATATGTGTATAAAGACAAAAGATTATGGGAGGGCACACAAAAAGCCTTTAACCATGCCATTTTCGGAATAGGATATGCCTCTTATTTCAATTTATGGCAGGAAAAAAGCATACACTCCAAAGATCAGGATCTCATGGTTTCCTTCTCTGACCCTGAAAAAATATTTGGCAGAGATGGTTCCTTTGTATTATTGGGAAATAATAAAAAAGAATTTGCTTTTGATAAAAAAACAAAACGCAGCAAAAAAATATGGCTTGCCCGAACCGCTATACAGAATGTAGAAGTGAATCTTGCTTTTCCGGAAAAACTACTGCAGGGAAAAGAGTTATCTGATTATGAGCTAATTGTGCAGCGTGATGGAAAAGAAACAGTATTTGAAGCCGTGCTGCAGGACGGTCATATCGCCTTTAAAAATATTCCGCTGATAGCGGATACGGATCATTTTTTCCAGTTCAGAATTCGGGAAACAGAACTGCAGGTAACTTATCAAGCAGATTGCCGTGCTACAGATTTGCTGTTGAAAAATAACAACAAACTGCGCGATTTCAGTCTGTTGGTAACCGATGATAAGAAACAAGTAGTACTATCAACCAACCAATACAAAGAAAACTATACCTTACCTACAGAACAGACTGCTTTCTACGATGTGAGTATCGGTTATAACAGCAAAAAACTACAACGCAGAATACCTGCTGCTTCAGCAATGCTAAAACAAAGCAGCCTGAAAGAATATTATATTCTGGAACAGGAACCGGTCTCTATCAATCTGAATACGGAGGCATCAAATAAGGCAACATTAAATTATCAATGGCTCAAAAACGGAAAAGAAATAGGTACAGGAACTACAATACAACTTACCGAAGAAGGTACTTATGAACTGATCACATATCAGAGTGCAGATTGTTTTGTAAAACAGTCCTTCAGCGTTTTCCAACAAAATAGCAAAGAAGTCTGGGCTATCTATCCGAATCCGGCAACGGATACCGATGAAGTTTACGTGCGATTTGATCTCCCTGATACAGCACTTGTAGAGATTGCCATCTATGAAATCAATGGTAAGCTGATACACAAAAAAGCACTGGGAAATATTCAGCAGCAAACCCACTCTTTGGGAAGATTCTCAACAGGTACTTACATCGTAGTAGCCTATATCAACAAAGAATTACAGATAAAAAAAATACGTATCAAATAAAACCATATAAACCACGCTATTACCCTTATAACAATGTTACATAAACGCTTAAAATTCCGCCATACCTTCCTGTACCATGTGGTATTATTTGCCATGTTATTCAACTTTATAGGTTATCCGGCTTATGCCATGATAGAATACTATCCGTATTATGCGGTAAAATACCCCCCAACATTTTCTTTTTTCGATACAGATGAGTTCCTTTCAAAGGAGCTCTCTGTTGTCGGAAAACCGGAAGCCACTGCTGAGCAAAATCAAAATACCATATATACAACAACGGCACAAACCATCACTACACAAAGCACAGCAAATAAAGAGATTGTTGAAATTCATTCTGCAGACAAACAGGGAATCATCGGATATGATGAAGAGCATACCAGCGACGATCCGTCAGACAATATTTTTAGCTTTACAGTAGATAAAAATCTTCTCAACAATAAAGAAATCAGATTGAGTTATGATGTCTTTGGTATCGATAATCCATCGGGTATTTCAAGAAGCATTAATGAAAACAATGCAGTCGGGGGGTATATCATCCAAAAAAACAATCAGTGGAAAACCGTAGAAGAAGTTCTGGTTCCGGAACAATTAAAAAACGGTCTGAACCATATCATGTTTACCGTTCCGGAACATGAAAACATCCGTTATAAGGTGAAAAACCTTAAAATAACACTTAGCCCGGAAACAAATAAACAACCTGTTTACTTTACAGATGCCCATACACTGTATTTCAAAGGAAACACCTCCTATATCAAAGGAACAGTGTCTGACAAAGACGCCGTTTTATCCATCAATGGCCAACCAATACGCGTAGTAAATCATGAATTTGAAACCCTTTTGGAAGACACCGGATCTCTAAACGAACTGGAAGTCATTCTAAAAAATAGTTCAGGAGAAACACTGTATGCCCAAACAAATTCTATTGAACATAAAATAGATGCCACACATCAGATCGTCTATAAAAAACCGGCAGCACTGCAAAAAATAGTCCGAACATCAGATGAAGTATATGCTTTTACTACTGACGCTATGGATTTTCAGATCAATCTGCAAGACTATAAAGACGCCCGGTATATCACTGCTCAGAAACTGCGATCGGTAGATATTGCCCCTCTGGGGACCAACATCATCAATGTAACACACGATGCCGCTGCGTATCGCTTTTTACCAGAAGGAGCCAGATTTGCACAAAAGGCAAAACTCGCACTACACTACAATACAGCACTCTTGCCAAAAGGATACAGTGAAAAAGACATACAAATACTCTACTTTGATCTGCAGCAAAGAAGATGGTTAGCCGTAGAAACAGACAGTATTGATACGGAGCATCAGAAAATCATATCGCTAACCGATCACTTTACCGACTATATTGCCGGAATCATACAGGCACCTGATTCCCCTGAAACCAATTCCTATACACCGACCTCCATATCCGACATTAAAATAGCCGATCCGACGGCTAATACCATGCAGATACAGCCGCCTGTTGCCAACCAGAAAGGAGACGGTACTCTTGATTTTCCGATTCAGCTGCCATCGGGAAGAAACGGATTACAGCCATCGGTTGCTGTATCATACAACAACAACGGATCCAGTGGTATTGCCGGTTTTGGATGGGACATATCCATGGCATCCATCACCGTAGACACCAAATTCGGAGTACCGGAATACCATGCTTCAAAAGAAACGGAAAGCTACCTGTTCAACGGAGAAGAGCTACAGCTCAAAAACGGCACACAATTATACCTGCCGCACCGCAGTTTTACCACCATCAACAGAGTAAACAATGCCGTTTTTTATCCGAAAACAGAAAGCAGCTTCTCTAAAATAGAACGTAAAGGAACCCATCCTTCCAATTACTACTGGGTTGTTTCGGATAAATCCGGAACAAAATACTACTACGGACAAACCGCATCCGGCAGATTGACATCGGGTACCAATTCCGGTAATATTGCCAAATGGATGTTAGAAAAAGTAGAAGACAAAAACGGCAATTATATACAATATAATTACTACACCAAAACCTACAACTCCGGAATCTTATCAGGAGGAAAAGAGCTGTTGATAAATTCCATATCCTATACCCTGCATCCTTCCATAAATTATTCCGGAATGGAAAAAGGCATGCACAAGGTCAACTTTATTTATAATACAGAACAGCGCACCGATCAGTCAGTGAGTTACCGCTATGGTTTCAAAGAGGTAAGTGCTTCGTCTGTGAACAGCATTCAGGTATTTAGTGCTACCCAGAGAAAAAAAGATGTAGAAAACTATCAGATCCATTACAACTTTAAATACAAAACAGGAGCGTTTGGAAAACAGCTGCTCGATGGCATAGAAACAAACAACATAAAAATACATAAAGACCAATCACAGGAAACAACCTCGTATGTGCATACATTTGAGTATTATAATGATGTTCAGAACGGCTTGTTCGGACCGGATGTAAGGTTGAATTCATATGACGATTTCGAAGATGAAAAGCACTCTACGCTGAGTTCCGGAAAAGAATCGTATAAAACATCAGAGTTTACTGTTGGGGGTGGTGTTTCTCCTTTATATAACGTTCCTTCCTGGTGGCCTTTCAGTACCGGTGGCACCTTTAATATGACATTTCCGTCAAATGTTTCGAGTAAAACATCACCTGCTATGGTGCTCATGGACATCGATGGAGACGGATTGGATGACAAAGTCATGAAAATAGGCAATGATGTCAAATACCGAAAAAACCTTGGCGGGGTACTTTTTAGCGAGCAGCTCTATAAAGTAAGTCATTTGCCTGAACTGGGACTTACGGAAAACAGAAGCTCAACGGCTCCCGAAAAATCCATTTCCCTGATTGCTTTTAACCTGCAATCTTCCAAGTCCAACTCCAATTCGAGAGTACGTACCTTCTTTACCGATGTAAATGGTGACGGACTCGTAGATTATGTAAAGGATAAAATAGTATATTTCAACAGAATAGACCCGAATTCGGGTTTACCTTCTTTTACCAGTAACAGTGAACTCACACCCAACCTTATTTTCAAAGAAGGAGATGTAGATCCGGGTATTTCCGAACCACTGCCTGATCTTACACTGGGCAATGACCTCATGGATGTTGTTAAAGTATGGGTAGCACCCAAAGCCGGGAAAATCAACATCACAGGACAGATCAGCAAGCCATTTGTCGCTTCTGAAAACGGAGTACGTTACTCCGTTGAAAAAAGCAGCTTTAAAAATCTTGTAGTAGGACCTCCTGTAAATCTGGGCAGTTATTATGCTGCGCTATCACAAACAACAGAAGATACTTTCAATTCATTCCTATTAGTAAATGAAGAAGTCAATCAGACCGACAGCCAGTTTTTCAATCCTGCACTATCAGAAACAGCAGAAAATACCTGGATGTCTGATCTGTTGGTAAATGAGCACGTTAATGAAGCCGATAGTCTGTTTGTCAATCCTGCACTATCCGGCCTTACTGCCGATGTTCCGGTAGCATGGCCTGTTGATGATTCTGAGGCATACGATCTGCCTTATGAGCAGGACTTTACTGATTTGCTGGATAGTATGGGCACCCCAATGATGGCAGAGCCCTTCAATACTATGGCAGCTAATGCTTTGCCGGTCATTCCGGGAGGACCCATTGGTGGTGGTTCACTCATTCCATACACTACTACCTATATCAAACAGCCGTCACTATTAGTTGTCAATTCAGAAACCACCAACTTTTCAAATATATCCGTCAGCAAAGGCGATATGATCTTTTTCAGAGTCAACAGCAGTCAGATCCCTACAGAACCGGCAGCGGTAACATGGGACCCTGCAATTACCTACACCACTCAGGATTATCCTTCTGCGAACCAATACCCGCAATATTCCTCCCGATTCAGCGAATCATTTGTCTATGGCAATGCCATCAGCGAACCGCACCTGTTTACCGGTAAAGGCAATTACCGATTGCAGTGGGATGCTTTTACCATCAACAACAGCGGCACCAATGCACAGCTCTCTGATGATGTTTTTATCACCGTGACCGGATACCAACTCAAAACCAATCCGGACAATTCGGTAAGCAAAGTACCCTTTAACGGATACTCGTCCACACAGCTCCAGAAAAGACATATCAAAGCCAATACCAACAATGCTATACCAGCCATCAATCTGGCCTTCAACTTTACGGATATCAACAGCAACGACCCTGATACCTATAAATACCTTGAAATAGAAGTAGAAACCACCTCTCAGATCAACTGGAAATTATTGGACAATCTTTTTAAACCGAGAGTAATCAAAACCGATAACAATCAGCTAACCTATATAAAACCAAAATACCAATCATACCACAAACAACATAACAACAATTATAAATCTACTTTTCCTACAGCAACGACTTTAGGCATCAACCATAACTTCAGTCTTGCAGGCTGTGATGAGCCGACCTGTAAAGACCGCACCATTTTTATGGTGGTTAAAAATGCCAATGGTAAAATCATTTCAACCCTAAACGGGCGTCCGGCAAAATTCCGTTACCTCATCAACCAAAACGGCGTCATTACAGAAAAAAGACAGTTCAACGGAACCACTTTTGTAACCTTGACGGGTAACTCTTATCAGGCAAGCCTGCCTGCCAACACCACTTTATTTATTGAATACTATACCGATAGCGGAACTATAGCCACAAAACTAAATGCATTTCAGAACACAAACGGCAACAACCTGGTAACGGCTACCTCGGCAACTACCAATACCAGTTTTTACAAACCCAATATCTTTTATTCGGATGAAATGAACGGTTTCGGAACCTTGTTCCGCAACTGGGGAGTCTTTGCCTACAAAGGCGCACAACCCGAAGAAAACTTTGTACCCATCAAACGATCGTATCTGGGCAGGCTTGCCATAGCCGGTTTGTCTTCTGCAGAAACACCGACACAAACGGAGATCAATCAGATGAACAATCTGGCAAACACCAATATAGAGGATATTGATTACGATTTTGAAACAGACCAGTTTACGGGCGGCAGTCCGGGCATAAACCTCAACCCGCAAAGTATTGAGGCTGCGAGACATTTTACACCATTGAGTCCCGATCGTGCCAATATGGCGTGGAGTGCTCATGAACGCCTCTACATAAAAGCAACGGAAATGAGTCCGTATCTTCGTTATAACAATGAAGATGAAATACAGATGCTTCCGATACCGGCACCAACGGGTGTAGGATTATACGGAGCGGTTTCCATTACAAAAGAAAACACTTCTGAATCCAACTCAGTTGGTAAAAGCATCTCTTTCTACGGTATCTCTCTGGGGAACACTACAAGCAGGGCAACAAGCAGACAGCTCAACGAATACCGTGACGTCAACGGAGACGGATATCCGGATATCATAGGAAACAATAAAATACAGCTCACTTCCAAAAGAGGAGGGCTCACCAACTCATCACTCAATATCAATATGTTGGGCAAAATCACCAGCAACGGAAGCGGAAAAGCAGCCGGAGGGTCTGCTGCCCACATTGTAGCCTTAACAGATCCTACCACACAAAAAACAAATGTGAAAATAGGTAATAGTGCTACCTTTTCAGGTAACTTTGGCGGCAGTGAATTCATCACCAATTCCAACCACGAACAGACCCTGATCGATGTAAACGGAGACGGACTGCTCGATATTGTAATGACGGGCGGTACCGTAAGGCTCAATACCTCAGGCGGATTTGTTCCGGCAACATGGCCGGGATACGGCGTTGCCAGACTGAGCCGCACCATTTCAAAATCGATTTCAGCAGGTTTTGGCGGAAGTGTTTCTGCATTTCCGGAAACAGTCAGCACCATCAACGGAGAATCTATGGTTACTTCATCTAATCTCGATATTGCATTTGGAGTCACAGGCTCACGCAGTGTCACACAAGACAAAAATGATTTTGCCGACTTTAACGGCGATGGTCTGCCGGATTATGTAGACAGTAACAACCGCATATATTTCAATACCGGTACGCGCCATATCGCTTCAGACTTATATCTTTCCAGACTTACAGAATCATCTTCCTCTTCTGTAGGAAACATCAAAAACCTCGGGATGATGGTTCCGTTTCCCATACCATTCTTTGGCATCATCATCAAAGCAGGTGTAGGCGGCGGTCTTAATAAAGTAGACACCTTTAGTGAAGAAAACGTAAGCCTGCGCGATTTTGACGGGGATGGCTATCTCGATATTGTAAAATCGACTACTGAAAAAGAACTCGTCATCAATTACTCCAGAATCGCCCGTACCAATATGCTCAAAACGGTAAACAACCCCACCGGTTCCAGTATCGAACTTGATTATGCTACTAAAAACGTAATTTCAGGTACCGGATTCGGCAACAACTACAAAATGCCGTTTAAAAAATGGGTATTGAGCCGTGTACAAATAAACGATGGATTTGAATCAGACGGAGAAGATATACAAAAATGGGCATTTGAATATAAAAACGGATTTAAAGACCGCAGAGAACGTAAATTCTTAGGATTCGGAGAAGTCATTTCGCATCAGTTGCGCAAAGACGGTACAGTGTACCGCACCTCTGTTACCGAGTATATGCTCAACAGCATGCAGCAGCATGAAATCTATTTACAGGGAAATGCTTCTGACAGCAGAAAATACCAATACATAGGACACCTTCCGATCAAACAAACAGTAAGCGATGCTGCCAACCGCATATGGAGCACCACAGACTATGAATACAGCATCTATTCACTTGGTGCAGCAGACAGCACCTCTGATTTTATAACCGCTGCTACCCCGACAGTCACCTATACGGATCAAAGCAGAATACTGTCATTGTTAAAGAAAAACAAAAACGTTATCACCCATTACGAGGGTAACAGTACCAATGCCATAAACATGGAAAACCGTTATGCTTTTTTACGGTATGACCGCTATGGAAACGTTCTGGAACATCTGGATGAAACCATGAACCTGAATTCCAAAATAAAATACCACGATATAAACAACCAGACGGTATATATGGTTAACATCCCTAAAGAACATACGGTAAACGCTGCTTCTTCGGGTACGGTTCTCCGAAAAAGCACCACAGAACTGAGTGCATCTAACAATATTGCCCGTATCAACAAAATCAAAACCTTAGAGAATCAGGGACAGACTGCATCAACGGATTTTGAATACAATGTGCTGGGCAATCTGATCAAAGTACGGCATCCGAAACCTCAGATGAATGCGCCGGAAAGCAGCCGCTTTTATCAGGAATATACCTATGATACCATGTTTGACCAGTTTATAACAAAAACCAAAGACGCGTATGGATATGAGAGCACAGCGGAGTATGTAAACTTTGGAATGCCATTGGTACAAACCGATATCAACGCCATACCGTTTCATTATACCTATGACGGTCAGCGCCGTATGGTACAGTTCAAAGGACCGTATCACAAAGAGTGGACCATCCGCAACCAATACCGTATAGCCGATAACAAAATGTGGTATGCGGTTACGCAGCACAATCTCAGCGATGAAATGGGCGATGCTACGGGTGAAATCTTACATACCTCTGCTTTTGCTGATGGTTTGGGACGCATTGTACAAACCAAAAAACAACTGGAGGTACAGCAAACCTGTGAAAGTGAACCCGGTACGGGGTACCGTTTTGCCGTTTCAGGAGCGGTGATCTATGACGAATTCGGCAGAACCATAACCACTCATCTGCCACAGGAACAAAAAGACTGTACGGGTGATTTCATTCATGCATTGAGAAACTATACGCCATTGACCCATACCGAAGCAGAAAAAACAAGCTACTTTTATGATATGCAGGATCGTTTACTGCAACAGCATGTGTATGGGCTCAATGCCACAACCACCTATGAATACGGTTTTGGTTTTGACGGCACCTCTGGCGGGGCAAAAAGCAGGGAAAAAATACAACTTCCTGAAGGTAATATATCCGAAACCTATAAAGACCACAAAGGCAGAATCACCTCTGTAGTACAGACAGATCCGGGTACGGGGCAGAGTCTGGCTACTGTGTACCAGTATGATGCACTAAGCCAGCTCTTAAAATTAACAGATGCCGAAAATAAAACCACCTCATATACCTACGATAGCTTTGGGCAAAAGAGCAGCACCAAACATCCTGACAACGGTACTACCACATTTAAATATGACCTTACCGGAAAATTGATCACAACTGCCAATCAGAATCTAATCCATCAGGGGCAGGAGGTACAATACCAGTACCATTTCAATCAGTTAAGACAAATCCTTTATCCGAGTCATAAGGTACGCTATGATTACGGGGCTGCCGGAGAAGCCTTTAATACTGCCGGACGTCTGAAGAAGATAACAGACCTTACAGGAACCCGCGGTATGCAATACGGTGCTTTGGGAGAAGTGATCCGCGATATGCGTTATTTATCGGATCAGTCCGGAGAGCTTAAAACGTTTGATAGCAGTTACCGTTATGATTCTTGGGGGCGTATCATGGAAATGACCTATCCGGATCAGGAACATCTGAGATACCGCTATAATGAGGTCGGGCAATTGTCAGGCATTTACAGTAATTCCGGAGAAACGTATCTCAAAAACGTACAGTACAACTACTTTGATCAGCCGGTTCGTATAGTATATGGAAACGATGTAGTCACCACTCAGGAATACGACATCACGCAGCGCATCCGTGCGATGCAGCTCGACCGTCCGGATGAAAGTACTTTTATGCGCAACCTATATAATTATGATCGCAATCAGAATATTGTAAATATCAAAAATGGGTATTCGCAACATCAGATCATCCGAATGGGAGGTCATTATGAAAAAAGTTATAAATATGACGGATTTAACCGTCTTGCAAGTGCGGTTGGTGAATGGAAAGGATATCAGGAATCCCATAAGTACAAGCTCAATATGGAGTACAACCGTACGCATGGTATCGTAAACAAAAACCAGTGGCATGTCACCGGTTCACCGCAGTATTCCGGCGAAACGGTACATTCTTACCAGAGCAAATATACCTATCAAAATGAGCAGCATCCGCATGCGCCTTCTAACATTAGATATACTAATTTTGAGGGACAATACCGTGGCGAAGTTTTTTTCAGATATGATGCCAATGGTAATATGATCAATGCCATAAATAAAGACGTCAGAGGCATAGAATGGCGTAAGCGCGATATGCTGTGGGACGAGCAAAACCGTCTGACAGCTGTGATTGATGATGACAAAAAAATCAGTCACTATGTGTACGATCACAGCGGTGAGCGTACCTTTAAATCAGAAGGAAGCGTTTCTGAAGTCAGCATTGCCGGAGAAAACATATACCGTGTGCTTGATTTTAATCAGTATTTGCTCTACCCTTCGGGCTATATGGTAGTCAATCCGGCACGGGATCAGATCACCAAGCACTACTACATCAACGGCAAGCGTTTTGCCAGCCGTCTGGGGCGTATCGGAAAATGGATGGACAATACAACAAATAAAAGAAGAACCCTTTCTTCAGAATCGGGTGATACCAATACAGCAGCTGATTTTAACCAGCTGGCACAGGCAAACGGACTGAACCTGCCGTATGCAACCTACAGCATCAGTGTAGGCAACTCGGCAGCGAACTGTATCTCACAGCTGCAGTCCCTGCTGAACCTGTACAATACCCCGACAACGCAGCATTGTCGCAACTATATACAGTCTGCAATGAACAACCTGCCGGCATGTGAAGCATTGGTATTGGTCAACAACTATATCTGCAGCCCGGTAACACCGCCTAATAAGCCGATCGATACCACGCTTCCGGGATACACACCGGGGCAGTTGCAGGAGTTTGACTGTCTTACCGAGCTCAACATCCTTATCGGAGAATATACCGCTATACTGATACCAACACCTGATGAAAATGGCAGACCTGTAAAAAATCCAAAAGAGGCTTGTGCCAGAAATGCTTTATATTACATTCAGACCCAGCTCACGTTTAATCCGGCACTCAATGCCTGTGAAGTATATCTGCATCTACAGGCAAACTATAGCTGTGATCCGGCACCCGGTACAATAGAAGGACCGGGTACACCCGGCACCTTACCGGATAACTGGACCGACAACGGGGGAAATGAAGGCGATCCAAAAGAAGAATATGATGAATCGAAAAGAAAACCGATCTGGTGGTACCATACCGACCATCTGGGAAGCAGTACGTACCTAACGGATAACTTTGGAAGACCAAGTCATTACTATGACAACCTGCCTTTTGGAGAGACCATGGTTGAACACAACCAAAGTCAGTATTATGGCAATCAGTATAAATTCAACGGAAAAGAGTTAGACAGCACTACGGGAATGTATTATTACGGCGCACGCTATTATGAGCCAAGATTTAGTATATTTGTTAGTGTTGATCCTCTTGTAGAAATGACTATGGAACCGTATTCGTATGTAGGCAATAATCCGATTATGTTTACAGACCCAACGGGGATGAGTAAAGATGATATCATTATCAAGAATAAAGATAAAAAGGAAATAGCAAGGATAATAGTAGATACGGGGGATAAAGACTATGTTTTTGATACTGACCTCAATATTAATCCTGACAAGCCACTTGTTTTTGATACAGGTATGAGCATTAAAGAACTTAAAAAAGAGTATGATGCTATAGGTGTAAATCTTAGTGGTTCTGCGACTGTTGGTGGAGGAATGGAGTTTGGATTGTCGATTGCGTATTTCTTAAATGGTGAAAGCGAGGGTAATTTGGGTATTTATACTTCTAAAGGAGGAAATGTAGGTGTCGGAGGTGGTGCTGGTTTTAGTTTCTTTGGAGCGAATTTTAATAGGAAAGCAAATAGTACTTTTTTTGACGCGTCCGGTTTTGCAGGAAATTATAACTCAGCTTCAATAGGTATTTTAGGTTTTGGTTATTCTATAACCTGGAGTAATGAAAATAATACCCACGATCAAATTTATCGAGGACAGCGAGGAAACAAACCAACTTGGACATCGCAGTCTATTGGTTATGGCAGTGCGCCTAAGACTTTGTCACAAGTGTTAGGTAAAGCCGGGAAAGCAAGTGCTGCCTATTCCGGAGGAACCAGTACTTTGTCGAGAGAGTTTAAATCTAAAAAAGTAAAGAAATGAAAATACTTAAACCATACCTTATCTTTTTCGGAATTGTAGCTTTTATTGTACTTGTGATAAATATAATAAAACAGATTACTTTTAGTGATGGATTAAAAAAAGCTATTGAAGATAATTATAAATCAATTGTTGTTGATGTTTATAATCCAAGGGAGTGGATAAAAGAGCCAACTTCTATTAAAATAAAAAGAGATTATGGTATAGAAGAAAGTATTGCACTAAGTAATGAAATAATGAATTATATATCCGTTGGCGACAGTCTGATCAAGGTAAAGGATGAGAATATTTGCTATGTAAAGAAGCCTGACGGTGAGTATAAATCGTTTTATTACATACGGATTTCTCTACAGGATCGAAATCATTGGACATTTCCTAAAGAGTGGAAAGATAAGTGGATGGAATCAAGTGCATGGGATACTTTACAAAGGAGATAATTTCTCTCCCACACTGACGTATCACTAATCTTATAGCATAGTACATATTACTTACATGTCTCGTATAAAAGGAAGCAGATGATGTCTTTTCACGCAGGATGGACCATGGGCTTTATGCGCCATCCGGCACACAGAGAAAGTATGAATTATGATCTTAACGGCAACATCCGAACCTTAAACCGTACCGGAGCTATGGCAGACGGACAGGTTTTGGATATGGACGAACTCGATTATACCTATAACGGCAATCAGCTGACCATGGTAAGAGACTATACCAACAACCCTGACGGATTTAAAGAAATCCCTTCTGAGGGTGCTGCCTATACTTATGATGGATCCGGAAACTTAATAACCGATACCAATAAACGGATTACTAAAATTACGTATAACCATCTGAATTTGTCGGTAGAAGTATTCCGGAGGAACCAGTACTTTGTCAAGAGAGTTCAAATCTAAAAAGGTGAAAAAATGAAAAAACTTAAACCATACCTTATCTTTTTCGGTATTGTAGCTTTTATTGTTCTAATGGTAAATATAATCAAAGAGGTTAGTTACAATTCTCTGATTAAAAAAGCTATTGAAGATAGTTATAAATCGACTATTATTGATATTTATAATCCAAGAGAGTGGATAAAAGAGCCTAACTATATGAAAGTCCTTAAAGATAATAACGAAGTATTAGATGTTTATCTTACGGAAGAATTGATTAAATACATTTCAGTAGGAGATAGTTTAATTAAAATAAAAGATGAAAATATCTGTCATGTAAAGAAGCCAAATGGAGATAAGAAAGAGTTTTATTATATAAGAATTCCTTTGGAAAATAGAAACCATTGGACATTTCCTAAAGAGTGGAAAAATAAGTGGATGGAATCAAGTGCATGGGATACTATACAAAGGAGATAATTTCTCTCCCACACTGACGTATCACTGATCTTATAGCATAGTACATATTTATTCCGGAGGAACCAGTACTTTGTCAAGAGAGTTCAAATCTAAAAAGGTGAAAAAATGAAAGCACTTAAACCATATCTTATCTTTTTCGGCATTATCTTTTTTATTTTTATGATAGTAACTATAATCCGAGAAGTGAATTATAACTCGTTAATAGAAAACGATATTAAAGATAATTATAGAGCTATTATAATTGAAAAATATAATAGGAGAAAAAGTATGGATGTCATGACTTCTGTATTAATAAAAAGAAACGATGGAATTGAAGAGGGATTTCCATTGCGTTCTGAAATCATGGATTACATTTCAGTGGGAGATAGTTTAATAAAAATAAAAGATGAAAATATCTGTTATGTAAAGAAGCCAAATGGAGATAAGAAAGAGTTTTATTATATAAGAATTCCTTTGAAAAATCGAAACCATTGGACATTTCCTAAAGAGTGGAAAGATAAGTGGATGGAATCAAGTGCATGGGATACTTTACAAAGGAAATAGTCCTGATTTAACTCAACATCAAAACACTCCATAAAAAACACAGTAAAAACCACAAAAGTTAGCGCATTTAGTAATGGCACTGAAAAAACAGCACCATTTGAGACTGCATAAATAGTAAGAGTCATTTTTTGCTTAATCGTTCCATACCGACCATTTAGGCAGCAGCACGTACTTAACAGATAACTTTGGAAGACCAAGTCATTACTATGACAACCTGCCTTTTGGGGAGAGTATGGTAGAACACAACCAAAGTCAGTATTATGGCAATCAGTATAAATTCAACGGAAAAGAGTTAGACAGCACTACCGGAATGTATTATTACGGCGCACGCTATTATGAGCCAAGATTTAGTATATTTGTTAGTGTTGATCCGTTGGCGGAGAAATATACTAACTATACGCCTTATAACTATACTTTAAATAATCCAATAATGTTTGTTGATCCTGATGGACGAGAACCAGAACATATAATAATTAGAAATACTAAAAATAAGGATGGAAGTATAAATATGTACATAACCATTGTCGGAAAAGTTATAGATCTAACTTCAAATAATAGTGTAAATGTGTCTTCATACATAGCCAGTGCAAAATCTAATTTAGAAAAGACTTTAAGTGGTAATTATAAAACTTCTGATGGAATAAAAGTAAATGTTAGTGTTCAAGTACAATTAACTCAAGCAAAAGATATAAGAGACATTGGAGATGATGATCATGTGATTGGAATTGTAGATTCTTTTAATACTGTGAAACAGTTTGGAGTTAGTTCAACTAATGCAGGAATAGCTTACATGGAAGGTAATGTAACATTATTAAAGGCACAATATTTAAATGGATATAATACTTTAGAAGAACATGAATTTGGGCATCTTTTTGGATTAGATCATAAATCTGGTACGTTTATGTCTTCAACTATTTCATCGAATAAAGTTAAAACTGAAGATCAGCAAAAACAAATGTTTGAGAGATTTAGAATGTTAGAAAATAAGAAGATGAGAAACATTGATGGTAATAATGGAAGTTCAAAAAATGATTTAAAGAATTTATTAAGAGAATCTAGAGCAAAATATGAGACCAATAAATTATAAATACTTAATATTTCTATTTTTATTTTTTTCATGTGAAAAAAATAAAGTTCAAAACTTCACCCTTACAGGGATAAACGTTGAAAATTATTACTTTTTCAATGAGATATTATTTGATGAGAATACTCAAATTGTTGTTGATTTAAAAAATCAAAATGTTAAAGTAATTAATGGAGATATTTCCAAGCAATATTCTTTTTATTATTATCCTAAAGAGAGAGAAATTAGTGTAATAAAGGAAGATATGATTATTAAATTTTATGACTTTCGTCTTCAAAAAGATACTGTATATCTAAAGACAAAATGGTTACCAAAAGAGTACAGTATAAATTGGAGAGAAGAATATTGGAATTATAAAGAAAATGGAGTCCAATTAATATTTGTGAAAAATGAGTAATCTTACAACAAGATATTTAAAAGCTCAATTAGCGATCGGACAATAGTGAATTAATTAAAACGCTACAAGAATATCAAGAGTCAGGAAAGATTGGAAACATTATACGTCATGATATTGAAGGAGATTATTTAACTAATCCAAGTTCTGAATCTGATTTTATTAGAGGAGGTATACAGTCTATGCCATACGTTGGAGAAGGAGATAAAGCACCTCATTTTGATTTAGCACGACCAGGAAAAACAGCAGATAAAAAAATTGAACAATTAGGAAATAAATTAAAGCAAAATGGTGTCAAATAAAAGAATAAGCTTAATTAATTTATTGATATTTATATTAGGTATACCACCTATTATTTTAATAAATACTATATCTAAAGGTAACTTTATAGCTGGACCATTTTTAACAATTATATTTATTTTATTAATGATGATTCAATTTATTTTGATAATTACATCATGTTTTAGTGTTAAAAACTGGTTTAAGAAATTAATTTTGATATTTAATATTGGTGTCATTATTTTTATGTATTGGATGCTTTATGGTTATATATACAATTTAAGTTAAATGACACATCACTCCATAAAAACCACAAAAGTTAGCGCATTTAGTAATGGCACTCAAAAAACAGCACTTTGTAAGACTGCATAAATAGTAAGAGTCATTTTTTGCTTAATCGTTCCATACCGACCATTTAGGCAGAAGTACGTACTTAACGGATAACTTTGGAAGACCAAGCCATTACTATGACAACCTGCCTTTTGGAGAGACCATGGTTGAACACAACCAAAGTCAGTATTATGGCAATCAGTATAAATTCAACGGAAAAGAGTTAGACAGCACTACCGGAATGTATTATTATGGCGCACGCTATTATGAGCCAAGATTTAGTATATTTGTTAGTGTGGATCCTTTGGCGGAGCAAACGATGACACCTTATCAATATGTTCATAACAACCCAATAAACCTTATAGATCCTACAGGAATGAATGCAGAGCCCCCTGTAAAAGGATTACAATATTTTAGAGATGATACAGGTGAATATTTCTGGAATAAAGAGAAAGATAAATATGAACATTATGTTAATGATAAGGATGGATCAAAAAGTTTTAAAGGATATTACGATGCGAGTAGTTTTAAAGAACCTGTTGGAGATTATTTTATAGATTTTAATTCTGCAGGAAGCCAAAAAGATACTTTTGATATAAGTAAAACGATTACGAGTATATCGGACCCTTTATACTCAGTTTTAAATTTAATGGGTCAAATAAAAAATATTAGCAATCCTGAAAAATATCCAGGAGTAGAGATTTATAGTTCACCACATATGAATGGAGCTTTAACAGCTGGAAATGTTATTTTTACTAATCCTGATATGCAAGATAAAAATACATTGGATCATGAGTATGGACATTATCTTGATTATAAGCACAATTTCGAATATAAGCAAAAAGAATATTTAAAAACCATTGCTATTCCCAGTATAATAAGTGCTACAAGATCTACAGTTTCTGATAAATATAAACATGAAAAATCTCAATCAGAAAAAAGAGCTAATAGATTAGGAGGGGCTTGGACTGGAAATAAAGATTTAAAAAATATATATAGAAATTAATTATGAAGAAATTATTAATAATATTATCGGTACTTATTTGTTTTGCTTGTGATCCAATGAATGGGAAAATGAGTTTTAAGAATGAATCTGATTCAGATATCTATATTCGAATTATATTTTTCAAAGATTCTACAGTAATTGGAACAATGGTGGGATTACGAAATATAAAAGCGTATGAAAATAGAAAAATAGGCAAACTCTATAGTTGGGAATCAGAATTCGAAAATGCTAATAAAGATAGTTTAAGTATTGTTATATATGACAACTATGATTTTTTAAGTAATTCAGATGAACAAAGTAATAAAATAAAAAGTGACAGTCTTTTGAAAGTAGGGGATTTTGAGTACAAAAATTATACTTTGAAAGATTTGAATAGATTAAAATGGCAAATTACTTATCCTGATGATGGATTTAAAAAAGGAGAAAAATTAAAGGAATAATTCTTCAATAAAATAGCATTATTCAGTAAACAGACAACTGCACCACTTTTTCAAACCTCCCATGATGGCTTTTAGAAACGGGAATCCGAATTCCTTTTTCATAAACAAACGGCAAACCATAACAATCTTTTTCAACTTTTTCAGAGCTGATCTCATAGATGTGTTGCAAATCCTTTGGTTGCGTTACAGCAAGTGTATGGACGAAGCCTCCATCAATAACAGTTGAAGTAAGATACTTTCTTCCTTTACAATATACCTTTCCTGAAAGGATAGTAGTATTGGTACTGATTTCACATTCCAACAAATGGGGAAAGAACCCTTTGTCAAGGGTTTGCCTGTTATAAATTTTATATACGGCCTCTTTCATTGTCCATAAAATCCATACCATCAACCCAGGTTCAGGATGATTTAAAATTGCTTGCTGTTCATCTGGGGTAAAAAGTTTTTGCAGAAAACCTTTGCGCTGCCAGTTGCTTTGTATCCGTGCTAAAGAAAGATCTACGATATCATTTCCGATCATCTGGTATGCTGCTTAGATTCAATAATATCAATAGCAGCAGCTACATTCAGCATGCGTTCCATTTCTGTATTATCAATGACAATCTCAAACTTTTCTTCAATATCCAGTACAATATCTACCAGATTGGCTGAATTAATGTTCAGGTCTTTGATAAAATCAGTTTTTTCGTTTAGCTGCTCAAGAGCTTCTGTGTTTTCAGTATAAGGCTTTACGATATTTTTTACTTTTTCAATAATTTCTTCTCTGTTCATAACGATTGATATTTTTTTAAAATAATACAGGCATTTACATCTCCAAAACCAAAACTTGCTTTAGCAATAGTTGTTACAGGAGTATATAATATTTTTTGAGGAATTTTTGCTGCGCTGATTAGCTGTGTAATATCCGGATGCAGGTCTTCGCAATTCAGATTCGGAAAAAGAAAATCCTGTTGTAATTGTAGCACAGTAGCAACAGTCTCGATACTTCCGGCACCGCTAAGACAGTGTCCGGTCATAGATTTTAAGGAATTGATAAACGGAAAATCAGTTCCTTTCCGGTTCAGTGCCTGTGTCCAGTTTTCAATTTCCAGTGCATCTTTGCTCGTCGCAGTGAGATGTCCGTTAATGGCATCAATATCCCGTGCCGTTATGCCGGCATTGTCTATTGCCTGTTTGATACAACGTTGCACCGCAGTGCTATTGGGAGCTGTCATCGTTCCACCGTTTCGCTGACCTCCGGAATTGATATGACCTCCCAAAACTTCGGCATAGATAGTAGCTTTTCTTTCCAGAGCACTTTCCAATTCTTCTAAAACCAAAGCTCCTGCGCCACTGCCCGGAACAAATCCGGATGCTGAGGCACTCATAGGGCGTGATCCATGTTGCGGATCTTTATTGTGCTTAAAAGTGCATACGCGCATAGCGTCAAATCCAGCCCAGATATAAGGACCGCTGTCACTGGTACTTCCGGCTAACATGCGTTTTGCCAAACCGTGTTTGATACGCTCGTAGGCCATTAAGATACTTTCTGTTCCGGTGACACAAGCAGAAGAATTTGTAGTTACCTGATTACCCAATCCTAATTTTCCGCCGAGATAGGCACTGATACCACTGTTCATCGTTTGTACGACTACATTGCTTCCGAGTCGCCGGGTTTGCAAATCATCGATCTTATAAATACTTTCCCGGAACTTATCTATGCCTGAGGTTCCCGAACCAAAAATAGTACCGCTGTCCCAATCCGTATCTGCATTTAGATCAACAGGTAAACCGGCATCTTTCCAGGCTTCCATTCCGGCAACGACACCATATAATATGCCACTGCTGTCAAAGCCACGTAACTCCAGATCTGTAAAACACGCTGTTTTCACAGCATTACTAATGTTTGGAGTGCCCGAAATCTGACAGGAAAACTGTAAATCAGCCAGGTGCTGATCATATTGAATCCCTGAAATGCCCTTTTGTAAGGCAGTAGTAAATTCCGGAATTCCCACTCCGTTTGGAGCAGCAACTCCCATTCCGGTAATCACAACGCGTCTGTTCATTTTTTTATAAGTATCATTCCGGCAATAGTACCTTTGCAAACCGTTTCGTCTGCGGTGTTCTTCATCAAAACCTTGCATTTGAGTTTTCCGAACCGAAAATATATTTTCTCCGATTCGATAAATACTTTTTCTGAAGGATAAACAGGTTTTAAAAATTCTATTTCCGTTGAGGTTAGGGCAATTTCTGGTGTTGTCTTCAGGCTGTCTCTCAACAAATAAATTCCGAGACAAACCAATCCGGCCTGAGCCATAGTCTCGGTAAGAATCACTCCGGGTGTAACAGGATGATTTTCAAAATGGCCTCTGTAAAAATCAAGATCTGCCGTATAGGTATAACTTGCTTTTGTGCCGTTTTCATCAACACTAAGCAATTCGTCAACAAACAGAAATGGTTTTTTATAGGGCAAAAGAGCCAGTATGTTTTTTGTTTCCATCGTTACCATTGTAATAAAATCGTCTGAGCAGAAAATCCGGGACCAAAACTCAGCATAAGTCCTTTTTCTCCTGATTCGGGATGCTCATTCATAATTTTTTCAAGAACGTATAATACAGTAGCACTGGACATATTTCCATATTGTTTCAATATTTCTTTCGTAGCATCTATATTCTTATTCAGACTACTAAAAATACCTTCTACCGTCTGTACAATCTTTTTGCCTCCAGGATGAAAGATGAGGTGATCCAGATCTTCGACAGCTATATTATTTTTTTCAAGAAAAGGAAAAATAATCTTTTCAAAGTTTGCCGAGATGGTATCGGGGACGGCTATATCCAGAATCATCTGTAAACCGTTATTGGTAAGTTTAAATCCCATAAGATGCGTAGCCTCATAAAAATGATACATCTGGTCATCGATAATTTCAGGTCCCATATCCTGTTCACACGAAGATAGCAGACAACAGGCAGCTCCATCACCAAAAATAGCGGCGCTCACAATATTAGGCATTGAAAAATCATCGAGCTGAAAAGTAGCGGTAGGCGATTCTACCGCAATAATGGCAGCTCTTTTTCCGGGATTGGCTTTCAGAAAATTACGGGCATAAATAATTCCTGATATCCCGGCAGCACAGCCCATTTCCGTTACGGGAAGTCTAATAATATCCTGACGTAAATGTAAGCGGTTAATGAGATAAGCATCCAGAGAGGGAATCATGATTCCGGTACAGCTCACTGTAATGATATAATCTAATGTCTGCGGATCCCACTGGGCTTTCTTCAAAGCCTTATCCAGTACTTTTTCACCTAAATCGGTAACTTCTCTTATGTATATATCGTTTTTATCTTCAAAAGAAGTAGCGGTAAAAACGTCTGTAGGTTCCATTATGGAATACCGTCTGTCCACCATGGCACCTTCAAAAATCTTTTTGACTTTACGTGCGAAACGTGCTTCCTGTCCCTGTAACCAATCATCCAGTAAAGGCATGATTTCCTCCGTTGATCTCGAATAGGGAGGTAGTTGTTTGACGGCAGTGATGATCTTTACATTCATTTTTTAAAAATTATCCATTCATATCTAAAAGCCCATTTCCAGGTAACATTGTATTTTCTGAATCCCAGTTTTTGAGAAAAATGTATAAGCTCTTGTTTTTTAAATCCTCTTAATATCGACAGTAATCCGTCTTCTCTAGACATGTGGTTCAATCCGAAAATAGTACACAATAGCTGAAAAAGGCGGTAAGCTGTTTTGCTTCTTTCCAAATCATTAATCACAATGCCTATGGTACTGTTTTTATAGAATGACCGCATTATTTCCAATATTTCTTCATCTTTAAAATGATGCAGCGTAAGCGTGCTCAATACCACATCATATTTTAGTTTTTTAAAGTCATCTTCAAAAAGATCCATACACTTATAGGAAATATTAGGATACGCTTCAGATAATTTTGCAGCATAGTCCACCGTATAGGCATTGGCATCAATACCAATGAGCAGAAACTTATAATGCTCTTTTTTGGCGTAGTCAGCCAACATTCTGAGCATATCACCATTTCCGCAACCGGCATCCACAATTGTAAAAGTGTGATTTTTATTTTCCTGCTTCAAAAGCCGTTTCAATCCGCTTAGTGTAACTTTATTACCACCTAATAGCCTGTTGATAGCAGCAATTTTATCCAAAGCATTGCGAAGTTCTTCACCCTTCAATAAAAAATCATCCATGATCTCCTGCTCTTCGCTTCTTTTCTCGGTTTGTATTTTTCTCATACTTTTACAAAAATCGGTTTACCATGTGTCTTTCTGATGATATGGCTGAGCAAGCCAGGAAATACATTTATCAATGAAAATAAAAAACGGGTAATATATTTATTCTGAAGGTTCAGTGCCAGAAAGCGACCTGTTTTTATCCGTTTGCCAAAATGTGATTTCCATTGTTTGGCATACTTCTTTTCCATTGTCGTCCTTGTTAAGTCTTCGTTTATATAATCTGTAATCAGTTCAGCCGCAATTTTGGCACTGTGTATGGCCATTGCCATTCCGTTACCGCATAGCGGATGTATAAGACCTGCAGTATCTCCGATCATAAGGATATGGTTGACTACAGGCTTTTTGGCTTCAAAACTGATCTGACTAATCGTGAGGGGCGCATTAAAAATCATATCGCTCTCATTTAGCACTTTTCCTAACAACGGATTTTTACTCAGCACATACTCCTGATATTCTTTAATGTTTTTATATTGTTTAAAACTACTGTAATCGGCGAGATAGCAGATGTTTATGGTATTGTTTTCAATGTTAGACACTCCGCAATACCCTCCGGGAAAATGATATAGTCCTACCATATCAGAGGGAAAGTCTCCTTTATAATGTGCTTTTACCGCGAGCCATGGTGATTTTTTACGAATAAATGTCCTGGACAGATACTGATCGATTCCTGATCGTTTTCCATAAGCTCCCAAAACAAGATCAGTCGTATACGTCTCCGTGTCTGTTTTTATCGTAAATTTTTCATTTTTAAAATCAACCTGTTTAACAGTTTCGAAAATAAATCTGCAACCATATGCCAATGCCGTTTCATAAAGCATATGATCCAGTTTGTACCGGCTGATTCCATAACCGCCGAGTGGCAGCTCAGCCTCTTTGTGATTTCCTGTAATCCCAGTAAAACGAAACCGACGGATAGGTATAGCACCATCTGTAAAATTAACACCGAGAAAAGCAAGGTAGGGGAATATTTCTGCTGAAAGATATTCACCACATACTTTATGTCTGGGATAGACCGATTTTTCAATTACCGTCGTGTGAATACCGTTTTTGCCTAAATGTATGGCACAGCATAAACCGGCAAGGCCGCCACCAATGATTATGATATCAGTCTGTTTTTGATGCATATAAATAAAATCTCCTTTTTCGCGAAACTTAATAAGCGTTTTTATTTAAAGATATTATTTATTTATCAATAATCAGCTTTTATTTTAACGTAAGTTGAAAAAAGATAACAAAAAAATATGAATTTTTTTATGATCACTTAGGGTAAAACTATTATGGTTAGTATTTATGTAATTACTTGATATAGTACTCATTTTGTGTGATATATTTTAATTTGAGTGTTAAAAAATTATTTTTATTACGAATAAGTATTGTTGTTTGTTTATAAATTCCTAAATTAGGGTAAATTTAAGTCATCAATTATGAATGACTTTGTTTGTTTGTTGTTTACTTGATTTTAAAAGCTACCGATTGGTAGCTTTTATTTTTTAGTACCTTTATAAAAAAATTATAAAATGGCAGATAATTCTTTTGGGACACGTTTTATATTGACTACGTTTGGAGAATCGCACGGAGAGAAAATAGGGGGTATTATTGACGGTTGTCCGCCTGATATTCTTCTCGATTTAGAAAAAATACAGGCTGAGTTAGACAGACGCAGACCCGGACAATCCGCTATAGTAAGTCAGCGTAAGGAAAAAGACCAGGTCATTTTTTTATCGGGAATATTTGAGGGACGAACCACTGGAACTCCTATTGCCTTTTTTATTGATAATGAAAATAAAAAATCTAAAGACTATGATCATCTGAAAGATTATTTCAGGCCGAGTCATGCAGATTATACGTACTTTAAAAAATATGGAAACCGAGATTACAGAGGTGGTGGCAGAAGCTCAGCAAGAGAAACGGCTTGTCGCGTAGTTGGCGGTGCTTTGGCTAAACAGCTTATCCGTCCTGTTGAAATATATGCGTATGTTTCTTCGGTTGGAGATATTGTTTTAGAAAAAAACTATAAAGAATTAGATTTATCTTCTATAGATGCCAATATAGTTCGTTGTCCTGATGAACCAACGGCAATAAGAATGCAGGAGCTTATCAAAGAAGTAAAAAAAGAAGGTGATACCATTGGAGGGGTGGTGAGCTGCGTCATCAAAAATGTACCTGTTGGTATAGGCAGCCCCGTTTTTAACCGTTTGGAAGCGCAATTGGCAAAAGCAATGCTCTCTATACCGGCAGTTAAAGGATTCGAGTTTGGTAGCGGATTTGAAGGCTCAAAAATGAGAGGCAGTGACCATAATGATTATTTCAACGAAGACGGTAGCACAAAAACGAATTATTCAGGAGGTATTCAGGGAGGTATCAGCAATGGAATGGATATTTATTTTCGAGTAGCTTTTAAGCCGGTTGCAACTTTACTAAAGCCTCAGGAAATGCTATCCGTTGATGGAACGCTCAAAATAGTAGAAGGCAGAGGACGGCATGATGCCTGTGTGCTGCCACGGGCAGTTCCGGTTGTAGATGCAATGGCAGCATTAGTGCTGGCAGACTTTATGCTTTAATCATTGCATTCCATCATCAGTAAATACCCTTTTTCATACCGTATGCTTACCGTACCGTCTTTGGTAACAGCATTACTGCTACCCGTTCGGAAGCCCAGTGTCAGAGATTCATTACAGAGAGGGTAATCGAGGTTCTCAGTATAAATGTTCTCCACATGCCCTATGGGTATCAGCGAAATAGTAGTACCGGCAGGATACCATTTTTTATAGTGCTTTGGCAAGAGAAACACTTTTGAATAATCATCCAGTAATACCACTTTGAGTTGTCCGGCATACTTTACCATATTGGTAAGATTGGTAAAAGTATGGTCCATTCTCCTTCCAGTAGCCCAAACAACATTTACAGCTGGAATTCCTTTCTCTATCAGGTAATTATATGCCTTATCCAGATCGGTAGAATTCTGATCTTCTATTTTAATAATTTCGATCGGGTATTGAAGCTCTTTATATCTATTATAATCAAAACCACGATCAAAATCTCCGATAAGCACATCAATTTTAATTCCTAATTCAAGGACGCGATCTACAGCAGAATCCAATACTACGACCAGAGGTGACCATTCCAGCAGCTGGTTGAGAAGTTCCCTGTTACAGCTTTCTCCGTTGGCAATGATTAAAGCGGGTTCCTGATCATCGCGTACGATATGATGTGAAGACATTTTTTATTTTCAAAAGTAAAAAAAATATCAGAATAGAAAAGATACATTTTTAAAGAATTGGATTAATGTTTATATTTGGAGCTATTAAAAAACAATACAATGGATTTACAACAGGACCAATGGTGGGAAAACTACCAAAAAGATGAAAATGCTGTTTTATTAGATGTTCGTTCTGAAGAAGAAGTAGAAGAAATAGCAATTCCGCAGGCAATTAATATTGATTTTTATAAAGGACAGGAGTTTCTAAATGAACTGGAGCAATTAGATAAAAATAAAAACTATTATGTGTACTGTCGTTCCGGAAACAGAAGCGGACAAACCTGTATGCTGATGAAGCAATTAGGCTTTGAAAACACGTTTAACCTGATCGGAGGAATGAACGAATGGGAGGGACCAACAAAATAGTAAAAGGCGCAAGCCTTTTTTTTATGTATGTGCTAAAAAGTGAAAAGCAATGATGGAACTAATAGATTTTATACTGCATGTAGACCAGCATTTGGTTGAATTTATAAATGATTACGGTATTTGGGTATATGCCATTTTATTCTTAATTATATTTGTTGAAACAGGTGTTGTGGTAATGCCTTTTTTACCGGGTGATTCTCTGTTATTTGCAGCAGGAATGCTTGCCGCTCAGCCCAATGAACTAAATGTTATACTCTTAATTGGTTTATTGCTCATTGCTGCTATTTTAGGTGATTCCTTAAACTATTCTATTGGTAAAAGGTTTGGAATGAAACTTACAAAAGTAAAACTGTTTGGTAAACAGCCTGTACAGGAAAAGCACATAGAAAAAACACATGATTTTTATGTGAAATACGGCAGTAAGACCATTGTTATTGCACGGTTTGTACCGATAATCAGAACCTTAGCTCCGTTTGTGGCAGGTATAGGAAAAATGCGTTATGCTACTTTTATTACCTATAATATAGTAGGGGCAGTTTTTTGGGTGGTAGGAATTACACTTGCCGGCTTTTTCCTTGGAAATATTCCCATTATAAGAGACAATTTTTCTAAAGTAGTTTTACTGATTATCATACTTTCGGTATTACCTATTATTTTTTCTGTAATTAAAGAGAAATACACTTCTAAAAAGAATTAAAAACTAAAATTTTATTAAAATAAGATTTTCTTATAATTAGTTTCTGTATTTTTTTTACTTTTGCTACATCAAAATTAAAATATGAATCACACCATGTGCTATACTACTAATTGCTTTTGCTGGATATCCGGACAGAGATTTCATGTAGTGTAACATTTTATAACCGCATAACAATACCATTGAGTCTCTGTAAAAATATTACAGAGACTTTTTTATTTAATACTTATGATAAACGATATTTTAACCAGAAACCAGTCATTAAACCGCCTTTCTATCAATAGAAAGGAGATCATACAATGGATAGATGAGATGTATCAATGGCTTTTTGCCACGGAAGAATCTCTGGCTGATGAAGAAGCATTTTCAAAAGCCTATACCCACTTGTATAAAAAATTAGATATAATTTTACAACAGTTGCCTGAGCAGGAAAGAGTATCAGTAGCTTTTTTTAGTGAATTGAATGAAACGCATAAAATACTTTTTTTAGATCTCGAAGCTATTTATGAATTTGATCCGGCTGCTAAGTCACGCGATGAAATCATCTTATCTTATCCCGGGTTTTATGCTATTGCAGTATATCGGTTGGCGCATATATTGTGGCAATTGAATGTTCCGGTTATTCCACGCATTATTTCAGAATATATACATGGGAAAACGGGAATTGATATTCATCCCGGAGCCACAATCGGTCATTCGTTTTTTATTGACCACGGAACCGGTATTGTCATCGGGCAAACGGCTATCATTGGTAACCATGTAAAAATCTATCAGGGAGTCACGCTGGGAGCACTTAATGTAAAGAAAGAAGAAGCAGAAACAAAAAGACATCCTACTATTAAAGATAATGTGATCATTTATGCCAATGCTACCATTCTGGGAGGAAAGACAGTTATAGGAACAGATACTGTGATAGGAGGTAATGTATGGATATCATCTTCTGTACCTGCAAATTCTCTGGTTTTTAATAAAAGCGAGATCGTTATTAAAAGCAATAAAATATTTCCCGAACCATTAAATTTTGTCATTTAACCTAAAACCATTATAAAATGAAAGCAAATAACATTCTGGAGTTAATAGGAAAAACGCCTATTGTCAAGATCAATACATTATATGCAGCACCGGATAAAGAAATCTGGATAAAACTGGAACGAACTAATCCGGGAGGAAGTATTAAAGACCGTATTGCATTAGCAATGATAGAAGATGCCGAGAAAAAAGGAATATTAAAACCGGGCAGCGTTATCATTGAACCAACATCGGGAAATACAGGAATCGGATTATCATTGGTAGGTGCTGTAAAAGGATATAAAGTGATTTTAGTAATGCCGGAATCCATGAGTATAGAACGTAGAAAACTGATGGAGGTTTATGGAGCAGAATTTGAACTGACTCCTCGTGAAAAAGGTATGAAAGGAGCTATTGAAAAAGCTCAGGAGTTAGTGAATACCATTGAAAATGCATGGACACCACAACAATTTGAAAATGAAGCCAATCCTGAAATACACAGTCATACTACTGCTCAGGAAATTTTAGCTGATTTTCCGGACGGATTAGATTATGTGATTACAGGTGTAGGAACAGGCGGACATATATCGGGTATTGCAGCCGTATTAAAACAAAAATACCCGGATATTAAGATCATAGCTGTTGAACCTGAACTATCGCCAGTATTAAGCGGTGGTGAACCCGGACCGCATCCTATTCAGGGAATCGGTGCAGGGTTTGTTCCTAAGGTTTTTAAAAAAGACCTTATTGATGAAATAATCACAGTAGGAAAAGAAGAAGCTTTTGACTTCACCAGAAAACTGGCACGAAATGAGGGGATTCTTACAGGAATTTCTACGGGAGCTTCACTTGCTGCTATTGCAAAAAAAATAGATCAACTACCATCGGGAAGTAAAGTACTCACCATTAATTATGACACAGGAGAACGTTATTTATCAGTAGAAGGTTTATTTTAGGGGTAAAAAATAAATTAATCCTTGAAATTTTGTTATTTTTATAAAAAACTGAAAAGAATGAGATATTTTAAAGGAATAGCAACGCTGATTTTATTGGGTACCCTGACACTTTCAGCATGTTCATCTGATAATGAAGCAGCTGATTGTGAAAGAGACCAGCATGCCTTAATTGCATCTGTAGAAAGTGAAACATTGACAGTTGCTGTTAATTATGATTTACCGTTAGACGTCATTTACGGAATAGAAAATTCCTGCGGTGCTTTTAAGAAATTTGAAATCGAAAAAAATGGATTTGACTGGAATATTAAAGTCATCAACCATTATACAGGATGCGAATGTTCTGAAGTATATAGAAATGAAACGCAAAAACTGTATTTCAGAGTTACTCAGCCCGGGACCTATACACTCACCTTTAACAGTCCGGATGGTTCTGCTATTCAAAAAGTAATCATTGTAACATAAAAAAGAGGTTTTCAACAAAACCTCTTTTTTAATGAGCTAAAAATTCTTTTAACCTGTTTTTTCCTTCATTTAGTAATGAATCGTGAGGATATTTTTCATTGATTTCAGCTGTATTGAGCAATGTATCCACATCATAAAAGTAGATTGCCTGCTCTTCAAGACGATCCTTATTATCTTTATTATTTATTATTTCTACAATCGCTGCAACTACTTTGTTTTTCTTGTAATAAAAAATTTTATTGGTAGATATCTCATCGTATTCCTGATAGATAACAGAAAAGAGTTGAGTGGCGTCAAAGGCAAAATAGCTGATGCTGTAATCAATATCTTTATTGTTTTTTTTCAGTGTTCCATTAATGTTTTCAACTTCAAACTGTTCATTCTCATTGATGTCTTCAATATACGTATTGATTTCACTAATCTTAAATTCAGTGTCGGGAATAGTCTGACTATATGCCGTAACCGACATAAATGTAATCAGTATAAAAAGGGTTTGTTTCATCTGTAATGATTGTTAATTATTTCGTTTAATAGGTTTGTTACTATTTGCTAATTCCCAAAGGGTTGCAAAAATGAGTTGTACACGGGGTAGCATTGCATCATACATGATCTTGTCTGAAGTATCAGTAGGTTTGTGATAATCTGCATGTGTACCGTTATAATAGAAAATAGCAGGTACATTGTTTTTTGCAAAATTGTAGTGATCGGATCGGTAATAAATCATCTCCCGATCGTTAGGATCATTATAGGTATAATCCAATATAAGATTGGTGTATTTTTTGTTGGTAGCCTCTGATAGGTTATGAAGATCTTTGCTAAGCCTGTCAGCACCTACCAGATATATATAATCACCAGTACCAATATGTTTATCATCAATGCGCCCAATCATATCAACATTGAGATTGGCAATTGTTTGCTCGAGAGGGTATAGGGGATATTGGGTATAAAATCTGGAACCGTGTAATCCGTATTCTTCTCCGGTACAATGCAGAAAAATAACAGAGCGCTTTGGACCTTTACCTTCCTTTACAGCTTTTTGAAACACACGTGCGATTTCCAATACCGCTGTTGTTCCAGAAGCATTATCATCAGCTCCGTTATATATTTCTCCGTTTGCCATGCCAATATGATCATAATGGGCAGATAATACAATGTATTGATCGGGAAACTCACTTCCTTTAATAAAGGCAATCACATTTTCACTGTCTGAGAGTGTAGGGCTAAATGGCCGTTGCATAAATTCTGACGGTACTTTTTGATAATAATTAGATGTTCCTTTGGCTGCAGAAATATTTTGTAACTCATAAAAATCACGGATATAGGCTGCTGCTTTTTTCTGACCTGTTTCTCCTGTTCTACGGCCTTCCATTTCATCAGCTGCAAGTGTGGTAACATGAGTTATTAGGTTTTCTTTCTCAATTTGTTTAAGATAATGAGTAAGATCGGTATTTTTTACGTTCTGGTTATTTTTTTGTCCAAAAGAACTTATTATGAAAAAGAAACTGATAAATATGTATATATTAGAATGTTTCATAATTATTTTTAATTCCAAATGTACATTTTTAAGCAATACAAAAAGAATTTTTAGGATCTTTTAAATTTTTGTTTATTTTTTTTATCAAATTTATATTGTAGTATTAAAAATATTAGTATATTCGTACTAAGTAGTGTTTTTATTATGTTTTATAAGAATTGGCTTGCCAAGAAATTGGCAGGCTTTTTTATTGTATTTTCTCACCTAAACAGGACACACTTTTCTTAAATATCATTTTTTAGTTGTCTGCATACTATTTTAAAGATATAAATTAGAAAGCTATTGTTATATTTGTGTGCAAATCATACAAATGAAAAAAGTAGTTTTGGTCACGGGAGGCTCATCGGGTATCGGAAAGTCAATCGGAGAATTCTTACAGGAAAAAGGCTTTATCGTCTATGGTACCAGTCGTAATCCGCAACAAATAACAACTTCTAAAATACAGTTACTTGCCTTGGATGTACGGCAGACAGATACAATTAAAAAAGCGGTAGAAACTATCATTGCAAAAGAAGGCAGACTGGATGTTGTAATTAATAATGCAGGTGTTGGCATCACGGGGCCAATTGAAGAAATCCCGGCAGAGGAAATAAAAAACAACTTTGAAACCAATGTATTCGGTCCGATTGAGGTTATGAAAGCTGTTCTGCCTCAGATGCGATTGCAAAAAGACGGATTGATCATTAATGTTACCTCTATTGCGGGATATATGGGATTACCGTTCCGGGGAATATATTCCTCTTCAAAAGGCGCATTAGAACTGATAACAGAATCTATTCGTATGGAAGTAAAACCTTTTGGTATTGATGTCGTGAACATAGCTCCTGGTGATTTTGCTACGGATATCGCTACCCGTAGATTTCATGCTCCGCTCATAAAAGGATCTCCTTATGAGAAAGTATATTCAGAACAATTGGCTACAATAAATACACATGTTGATGACGGATTAAATCCTAAAGAAATGGCTTTGGCTATTTATAAAATCATGCATACAGATCAGCCTCGGATCCATTACAAGGTGGGCGCTTTTATGCAGAAATTTTCAATTGTCTTGAAAAAGATTCTTCCGGACAGGATGTATGAAAAAATACTTATGAACCATTATAAATTAAAATAACCTTATTAAAACATGAAAAAAACTACTTTACTTTTATTATTTTTCGCAACCTTTAAAGGTTTTTCACAGATTATTGAACATCAGAGATTTATTGTTTCAGCTAATGTAGGGGTCGGTTTCACCCTTACAGATAACACTGATAACGATATTTCAGAGTATCTTCGGGCTTATAAAACGTATGAACTCAATGCCGGATATCGTTTGGCTTTTGATGGTAGGATTTTTATGGGTCTTACCTATAAGAAGATAGATTTCAATAAAAGGAACTATAACTCATATGAAAACATTTCCAGTCCTGTTGGTTTTGATGCAATTCCGAATCAATTAAAAAAAGACATCACTTTTACAGGAGTGAGTTTTATGTATAAAAGTAAATCATTCTTTAAAACAGCCGATGCAACGTTTGTACTGACCCCATCATATGCAACCCTGACGATGAAAAATTCTTCGCCTTTCAGAGAGCAAAAACTTACGTCAAATACGTTTGGAGTAATCGCAAGTGTGCAGAATAATTATTATCTTACAGAAAATCTTAGCATAGGACCTAAAATCAGCATTTCTTATGCTAAATTTGATGAACTGGAAAAGAATAATTCCGGAATAACAAAGTATACACATTTGGGAGCTGAAATTAATTTTAATGCATCATATCAATTTTAAAATACAACACAAATGAAGTTTTTTATAGACACGGCAAATTTAGAGCAAATTAAAGAGGCTCAGGCATTAGGCGTTTTGGATGGAGTAACCACCAATCCGTCTTTAATGGCTAAAGAAGGGATTACAGGTAAAAATAACATACTAAAGCATTATATCGATATTTGTAATATTGTAGATGGAGATGTTTCTGCAGAAGTAATTGCCATAGATTATGACGGAATGATTAAAGAAGGTGAGGAGCTTGCAGAATTGCATGAACAGATCGTGGTAAAAATTCCAATGACAAAAGAAGGGATCAAAGCGTGTAAATATTTTTCTGACAAAGGAATCAGAACAAATGTAACTCTCGTTTTTTCTGCAGGGCAGGCATTACTGGCTGCAAAAGCAGGAGCAACCTATGTTTCTCCTTTTTTGGGACGCCTTGATGATATCTCTACTGATGGTCTCAACCTTATTGATGAGATTCGTATGATTTATGATAATTATGCTTTTGAAACTCAAATTCTGGCAGCATCAATTCGGCATACCATGCATGTGGTCAATTGTGCTAAAATCGGAGCTGATGTTATGACAGGACCATTGTCTTCTATTTTAGGACTGCTCAAACATCCTTTAACCGACATTGGGTTGCAACAATTTCTCGATGATTATGCCAAAGGAAATAGTTAATAATAACTTAAAAAGCCAGTTGTCCGCTACGTGATATCTGGCTTTTTTTATTTTTTTTCTTATCTTTACAAACCACCGTATAATATAATATAAAGAGGATAAGGAAAAAATACTAAAAACATATATGCTTTTACCGATTATTTTAATTTTTGTAGTTGCCTTTGGAACATTGCTTTTAGGGCGATATACGCGTTCAAAATTTTTTAAATTAATCACCTTTGTCCCCTTTCTGTTATTTACTTATTTCCTGAGCTTTCTTATTAATGTAAGTGACGGTACCCATAGCATTTTATTTTCAAACGAATGGATTCCGTCATTGGGGATTTCACTTGATTTTAAGGTTGACGGCTTGTCACTGTTATTCAGTCTCATGATTACGGGTATTGGTACTTTAGTGTATCTGTATGCTTCCTCATATTTAAGGGGACATCAGTATCTGCACCGTTTTTATTGTTATCTCACACTGTTTATGGGAGCCATGTTAGGTCTGGTGCTGTCTGATAATCTGATTACTTTATTTGTGTTTTGGGAGCTTACCAGTATCAGTTCGTTTTTTCTTATCGGATTCAAAAATGAAGATGAAGCTTCCCGAAAAAGTTCACTTTGGGCTTTATCATTGACAGGATTAGGCGGATTTTTTCTTCTGGCTTCATTTGTGATAATAGGCTCATTGTCAGGAACCTATTCTATTCATGAACTTTTGACAAAATCGGATGTACTTGTTGACAGTACATTTTATTATATCATTATTTTTTTCATGTTTGCTGCTGCTTTTACAAAATCAGCACAGTTTCCGTTTCATTTTTGGCTTCCGGGCGCTATGAAGGCACCGACTCCTGTTTCTGCATATCTGCACTCTGCAACCATGGTAAAAGCAGGTATATATATTATTGCCAGATTTACGCCTATATTAAGTGATGGAAATGTATGGAATATGACCTTGATGATTGTTGGTGGTACTACTATGTTTTTTGGCGCTTTTAACAGCATCTTTAAAACAGACATGAAAAGTGTATTGGCTTACTCAACCATATCAGCTCTGGGAGTTTTGGTTTTCTTACTGGGTATGGGATCAGATATGGCGCTTTATGCAGCATGTACTTTCATGCTGGTTCATGCACTATATAAAGCAGCCTTGTTTTTGATTACTGGAATTGTGGACCATGAAACGCATACAAGAGATCTTACAGTACTTAGCGGTCTTAAAAAAGTGATGCCTATTATTGCTTTTGCGGGTATTATTGCTTCATTTTCAAGCGCGGGTATTCCGCTGACGTTTGGTTTTATAAGCAAAGAACTTATTTATGGCGCTACTATGGATGATAATATATGGACTCAGGGTTCCGTTATTTTTCTTACTTCGTTGGCAGTCCTTACTAATATTTTATTAGCGGCGTCAGGTTTTTTGGTAGGTATAAAACCTTTCTTTGGCAAATTACCGGCAAAACTTGAAAAAGCACATATGCCGGGTTTCTTGTTATGGCTACCTCCGGTATTATTGAGTATGGCAAGTTTGCTTTTCGGATTGCTGCCTGCTATCGCTGATAATACGGTTATTAAATCGGCCTCGCAAGCCGTAAGAGGCACATTTATAGATATGCCTTTAGAAGTTTGGCACGGGTTCAGTATAGTATTGCTATTGAGTATGGCAACTATTGTATTGGGAGTTTTACTTTATATGGTGATGAAACCGACAAAAGGAGCAGAGGTATTTATAGAAGAATTTGACAAAATATCATCTAAACGATTGGTTATTTTTGTTGTTCAGAATATAAAAACATTTGCTTTTAAATATACGCGTATCATGCACAATGGGTATTTACGCATTTATCTTCTTTTTATCATTGTTTTTTTTATCGGTATTGTCGGGTATAAGCTTTTTGCAGATGTACCGCTGAGAATTAATACAGAACAACTATCTCCGATTCGTATATATGAACTCGCCGTATTTATAATGATTATTGTGGCGATATTTTTTATCACATACACCTCTTCCAGATTAACCGCCATTGCAGCACTGGGTGTGGTGGGATATTCAATCTGTTTGATTTTTGTATTTTATGGAGCGCCGGATTTAGCAATGACGCAATTTGCTATTGATACATTGACAGTAGTTTTATTTGTACTCGTATTGTTTCGATTACCATCCTTTTTGAAATTCAGCAACCGAAAAATACAAATCCGTGATGCTATCATTGCTACAATTTTTGGAATTCTTATTTCATTAATTACTTTACAGGCACTTGTATATCCATCTGATAAAGAGGTGAGTAAATTTTATGCAGACAGTGCATACACACTCGCAAAAGGGAAGAATGTAGTAAATGTAATTTTGGTAGATTTCCGTGGTTTCGATACACTGATTGAAACTATTGTATTGTCTATAGCTGCCATTGGAGTTTACAGTATTTTAAAATATAAAACTAAAGATGGAGAAAAAACAGAATAATACGCATAGAAATATAGACTCAACCATATTGAGAACGGCAACAAACTATTTATTGCCTTTATTAATTTTGTTTTCAATATTTGTTTTATTAAGAGGCCATTACTTATCCGGAGGAGGATTTGTTGGCGGACTTATTGCTTCTATTGCTTTTGTACTTCATTCGTTTGCTTACAACACCCGTCGTACAATTGCTTTATTTAAATTTCCGCCTATGTTTCTCATTCCGCTCGGCTTGTTATTAGCATTTTGCAGCGGTTATTTACCTACTCTCTTTGGAGATCCTTTCATGACTGGTGTTTGGTTTGCAGATTCTGTAGTGGTAATCGGAGCGTTTGGTACAGCCCTGATATTTGATTTAGGAGTGTATTTAGTCGTAATTGGTGTGGTTTTGACAATTTTGTTTACCATATCAGAAAATGTGTAATAGAAAAATATAATGGAATTATTATTAGTAATATTAGTAGGAGTACTCTATTCATCAGGAATATACATGATGTTTAGAAGAAGTATGGTAAAATTGCTTTTGGGATTATTACTGTTAGGAAACGGAGCCAACATACTCATTTTTCTGATGGGAGGACTCACCAAAGGAAAAGCGCCGATTATTGACGCCAATCAGACTGAGTTTTTGGATGTGTATGCAGATCCTGTACCTCAGGCTTTAATATTAACGGCTATTGTCATCAGTTTTGCATTGACAGCCTTTGCGATTGTTTTATTAAATAAAGTTTACAGTACTACCGGGTCTGATGATCTGGATTCGCTAAACATCCAAGATTTAGATATATGACAACAAATTTTATACTTGCTCCAATTTTGATGCACATGCTTACGGCAATTATGCTGCTGTTTTTCTGGCAACGGGTACAGGCGCAAAAAGTCATAAGTATAATTGGAAACAGTGTAGCTTTTTTAATGTGCATACGTCTTTTCAATCTCACTATGGAGCATGGCCATTTGGTTCTACAGGTAGGAAACTGGCAGGCGCCATTCGGCATTACTTTTGTTTCCGATACTCTTAGTGCCGTTATGGTTCTTCTAACAGCGATCGTCTCTCTTGGAGTAGGTATTTATTCAACGGCAGGTATTAATGTCAGCAGAATAAAATTTGGCTATTTCTTTATTTATCATTTCCTTATTATGGGATTGTTGGGTTCATTTCTCACAGGTGATATTTTTAACCTTTATGTATGGTTTGAAGTAGTTATTATTTCTTCTTTTATTTTACTAACTGTAGGAGGGAAGAAGATGCAAATGGAAGGAGCGATCAAATATGTCACAATGAATATGTTGGCATCGGTTATTTTTCTTACTGCTATAGGAATTTTATATGGTATTACGGGAAGTTTGAATATTGCAGATCTTGCCGGAAAAGTTGCTGCTATAGAAAACAGAGGACTGGTAACAGTAACTTCATTACTCTTTTTTGTAGGATTCGGGATTAAGTCATCTGTGTTTCCATTGTACTTCTGGCTGCCGTCTTCTTATCACACACCGCCGTCTGCTATCGCGGCAATTTTTGGAGGATTGTTGACTAAAATGGGGGTATATGCGTTATTCAGAGTATTTACGGTAATTTTTCAACCCGATTATTTCACTCTTGTACTTTTTTCTGTAATTGCTATTCTTACGATGTTTACTGGAGCTTTGGGAACCATCAATAAAAGAAATATCAGACGTATTTTGTCATATCTTATAGTGTGCCATATTGGTTATCTTATTGCCGGATTAGGATTATATACAGAGCTGGCTTTTGCAGGAGTGGTATTCTATCTCATTCATGATGTAATTGTAAAGAGTAATGTATTTATGATTACAGGCGTTCTTTTCAAAATAAGAGAAACAGTAGATATGCAGCGTTTGGGTGGATTGTATAAAGACTATCCCAAACTCTCATTTGTGATTGCCATTGTGTTGTTTTCTCTGGTGGGTATACCGCCTTTGTCAGGATTCTGGCCTAAAATACTTCTTTTTCAGGAAGCATTTAAAGACGGACAATTTATTATGTTAGGCGCTCTTATCTTTGCAAGTTTTGTAACTTTATATGTGATTGCGAGATTGTGGGCAGAAATTTTCTGGAAAGATTCTCCTAAACCGTTGACAGAAGAGATCGATCATTTTGCACCTTTTTCTCTGAGCGGAAAAATTGCTTTAGTGCTGCCAATTGTAGCACTGGCCGGTGTTTCTCTTTTTATCGGATTAAATGCCAATGCTATAATGGAAGTGTCTAACCGAGCTGCCCATGAAATGATGAATCCGACTGTTTATATTAATGCGGTTTTAGGAACCAACAAATAAGAAACTTATGATACAGTATTTTTTACTAAATTTATTATTGACATTTGTATGGGTAGCCCTTACTGGGCAACTTAATTATGTCAATTTTATATTTGGGTTCATCTTAGGATTCTTGATTTTATGGATGCTCAAGAGAACTTCAAAACAGGATAAAGATTATTTTTTCAGAGTACCGAAAATCATATCTTTTATTTTGTATTTTTTTTACGATATGCTCAAAGCTAACTTTGAAGTAGCTATGGATGTTTTAACACCAAAATTTGACATGAAACCGGGTATTATCAAATATGAAATGGATGCACAAACCGATTTTGAGATTACCATGCTGGCGAACATGATTGCTCTGACGCCCGGAACTTTGGTCATTGATATTTCTAAAGACAAAAAATGCATTTATATCCATGGAATGTATCTGAGAGACAAAGAAAAATTTATCAAAAGACTTAAAGAAAGAACAGAAACTAAATTATTAGAAATATTGCGATAAGATGACAGTAGAAGAATATTTGATTTATGTAGTAATGCCTATTATCTGTCTATCACTGGCTTTTATATTTATACGATTTCTCAAAGGTCCTCAGGTAGTAGACCGTGTAGTGGCACTTGATTTATTGATTACGGTAGGGGTAGGATTTATTGGTTTATTCAGTATTATTACCAGCAATGCTATCTTTTTAGATGTGGCGATGATCCTTGCGCTTATTGCCTTTCTGAGTACCGTAGCTTTCTCATATTATATATACAGAAGAAAAAATGATGACTGATATTTTTATAATGGCTCTGAGTACAATAGGTGCTCTTTTTATATTAATTGCATCGTATGGAATTTACAGAATGCCTGATTTTTATGCCCGTTTATCTGTAACGATAAAAGCAGCAACTATGGGTATAGGTTGTATACTGGCTGCAGCTGCGTTGCATTTTTCTGAATTTTCAGTAACCACCAAAGCACTTGCCATTGTTTTCTTTTTGTTTCTTACTTCACCTGTAGCCGGTTTTCTTATCGGACGTGTGGCCTATTTTACGGGAACAAAATTGTGGAAGCACAGTATTATAGATGAAATGCGAAATGATCCGGAAAGTTCTTGTGCTGTTCATGAGAAAAAGAAAGAAGAACCTGTGAAAAAGCCACTACCTGAAAAGGAAGAATAAAAAGTGTTTTTCTATATGTGTGTAGTGACATCAATCGGTTTAGATGAAAATAGTACCAACAATATTATTGCACACCGCGGAGCATGGAAAGAGTTTAACCTTCCGCAGAACTCAATAGCAGCTTTGCAAAAAGCTATGGCACTTCATTGTTATGGAGTAGAGTGTGATGTACATATCACAAAAGACAGTATACTCGTGGTACATCATGATGATGATTTTTTTGATATGCCTATTATATCAGCTACCTACAGTGAGCTGAAACAGAAATCTTCAATAAGTCTTTCCGTTTTACCGTTATTATCAGAATTTTTAGAACTCATAAAACACCATTTACAAACCCATCTCATTATAGAACTTAAGATTCCTGAAATTTGTACTTCTGCTGATAAAAAACGATTTGTAATGGCACTTTCAGCATTAATGAAAGATTACCAACAACCATTTTTATTCTCTTTTATTACATTTGACTGGTATACAGCAATTCAACTAAAAAAAGAATTGCCACACTTTAAAATATCATACCTAAATGGAGATAAGACTCCTGAAGAAATAAAAGCAAGTGGCTTGGACGGTGTTGACTACCATTTTACAAGATTTTTGGAACACCCGGACTGGCTTGAAAAGAGTAGGCAATTGGAACTGATTACAAATACCTGGACACTAAATGATCCTTTGGTGTTTCAAGCATTCCAGCAACAGACAATTGACTATATTACCACTGATTATCCTGCTTTATTTTTAGAATTATAAACTTACTTTGTATTATCTTTTTCAGAAAGCAATATGGGATATAAGATGCGCAGACCTTCAGAAGCACTTTTTGCAATAACACTAAGATTTTTGAAATGGACTGCTTCTTTAGAAGGATTTTTATCAATATAAAATTTAGTTGCATGATCCGGAGCATAGTCAATAAGTCCGGCAGCCGGATACACCTGTAGTGAAGTGCCAATTACCAATACATAATCAGCATTTTTAAGTTCTGTAATGGCATTTTCTATCTTAGGAACCGCTTCGCCAAACCATACAATTGCGGGACGCATCTGGTGATTATCAGGACAGGTATGCTGAAGTGTAATGTCAGAAGACCATTCCACTTCATACGATTCATTCCCACTGCTTTTTGCTTTCAGTAGTTCTCCATGCAGATGAATAACTTTTGAACTGCCACTTCTTTCATGTAAATCATCTACATTCTGCGTAATGATTACTACATCAAAATTCTCTTCAAGCTTCTTTAAAATATGGTGAGCAGTATTAGGTTGGACTTCCTGTAACTGTTTTCTCCGTAAGTTATAAAAATCTAATACAAGCTTCGGGTTTCTCGCAAAACCCTCAGGAGTGGCAACTTCTGTTATATCATGTCCTTCCCATAATCCGTCTGAATCTCTGAATGTTTTAATACCGCTTTCTGCACTTATGCCGGCACCGGACAACACAACCAATTTTTTCATTATTTTTCTTTTTTTGTAAGTAATAGTATCTTTGCATAATAATAATTACGCCTTACATGAATCCTAATATACCTTCCCATCTTTTTAAAGATATTAATTATTTGAATTATTTGGAAAATATTCTTACCGAGAATCGTAAAAATAATTTCTTACAGGTTTTGCAAAACAGAACCAAACATTTTACCATTGCAGTAGAAGATATCTTTCAGTTGCACAATACCAGCGCTGTGATGCGCAGTTGTGAGGTCTTCGGAATACAGGAATTACATGTGATTGAACAAAAATATGGAAAAACAATTGATAAAGAGATTGCATTAGGAGCTGAGAAATGGGTAGATATTCACAGGTATAATTCTAATCAGTCCTGTGTAGATGAACTAAGAAAAAAAGGCTATCAGATTGTAGCTACAACTCCTCATACCGATGCACATTTTTTAGAAGATTTTGATATTACCAAACCTTCTGCTTTGTTTTTTGGAACGGAACGCTTAGGGTTATCAGAAGATATTATGAAGCAGGCAGATACTTTTATAAAAATTCCGATGGTAGGATTTACGGAAAGTCTTAATATATCAGTGTCAGCTGCTATCATCATTCAGGATCTTACAAATCGTTTGAGACGTTCAGATATTGCATGGCAATTATCAGAAGAGGAAAAAATTGAAAAAAGAATAGACTGGGCACGAAAATCTATAAAGGATATTGATTTTATTACGGATCGCTATATAAACCGTTGAGTTATTGTTTTTCATTTAAATATTTCCAATACCGTTTTGGTACATGTTGGATGTGCAATTTCATGTTTTTACGTTCTGTAATATTGGTACTTTTAAAATAATCTTTCCAGAGTTGATCAAAAAGGGATTCTTTTTCATCAGCTACTTCCAATGCTGGTAGAAGACTGTTGATCTCCTGTGGCATAAGCTCAATTTCATGTACCTGAATACCGTCATAAAAGATTCCGTATTTTCTTTGTTCGTCATATATAAGCCATTGCTGATCTGCATAACGGTTTTTAAAATGATGCTGAATTAGAGGGAGTACATTAAAATCAGGTTTTATAACAGTATAAAATAGTCCGTTTTGGGCTTTTTTAAAACGGATAAAAGCTTCCATCCGATGTTTCTCACGCGATACATTTTTAGCAATTTTTGAAACGCCCATAACATCAAAATTTCCATAGTCTCCAGAGATATCGGTTTTGGCTGTAAAAGCATAAACAGCCGCATTGAAAATGTGTTGAAAAGCCACAGGTTTTTCAGATAAGTACGCTTTGTATAAGCTATTTATGAATGTTTTGTTCAATTGTTTGTTTAAGCCTTTTAAAACCCGCTTTGCTTTTTCTTCATCTGAAAAAATAGTACTGCTTTCATCAAAAGCAGACGGTTGATGATAGATTGAAGATACAATTTCTACTTGTGAGTCTTTCATTTCAAACCGTTCAAAAATACAGCACATAAGACCTGTAAAACTTCCGTCAAAAACGTAAATCTTCATTAAAATAAAAGGCTTAACTGATCAGGATTATTTTTCAGGTATTTGGACTGGCTTTTTTCAAGAATCCTTTTTTTAATATACATAGGCTCCGGATCGTTTAGCTGAAACCTGCTGTCAGAACAGCGCATAAAATATTTTGCCCGGTTAAAGGCTACTCCTAAATTTTTGAGTTGATATTCATGTATTCTTCCAAATTGGCGTGCCTGAACTATCTTCTTAGCTGATTTAACGCCGATTCCTGGAATTCTTAAAATCATTTTATAATCAGCGGTATTAATATCTACAGGAAAATACTGCGGATTTCGTAATGCCCAGCTCAGTTTGGGATCTACCTGTATGTCGAGATTCGGATTTTCATCATTTAGGATTTCCTGAACTTCAAAACCGTAAAAGCGCATGAGCCAATCTGTCTGATACAGCCTGTTTTCACGTAATAATGGTGGCTGTGTACCGATAACAGGCATACGGCTATCTTCTGATATCGGGATGTATCCGGAGTAATAAACCCTTTTGAGTTGAAATTCTTTGTAATAATTACGGGCAGTATACATGATGTCTTTATCGGATTCATCTGAAGCTCCGATTACCATTTGTGTACTCTGACCTGCAGGAACAAATTTGGGTGTGCTTTTTATGATACTGCGTTCGTTATTAAATTTTACAAGGTTATCTCTGACTACACCTAAATCTCTTTTTACTTCTTCATGTGATTTTTCCGGTGCGAGCAGCTTCAGGCCTGTTTCAGTAGGCATTTCTAAATTAATGCTCATTCTGTCAGCATACAGACCGGCTTCTTTTATCAGTTCTTCACTTGCTCCGGGAATTGTTTTTAAATGGATATACCCATTGTAGCGCTGCTCAAGACGAAGCTTTTTAGCAATCCTTACCATACGCTCCATAGTATAATCTGCATTTTTAAAAATACCGGAACTTAAAAATAAACCTTCTATATAATTTCTGCGATAAAAGTTCATGGTTAATTCTACAACTTCATCTACTGTAAAAGCTGCTCTTTGTACATCATTACTTCTGCGTGAAACACAAAAAGCACAGTCAAAAATGCATACATTGGTCAAAAGTATTTTAAGCAGAGAAACGCATCTGCCATCCTCAGTATAGGTATGACAAATTCCTGCACCGGTATCTCCAACACCGTCTTTAGTATTTTTTCGGTTGCTTCCGCTTGATGAGCAGGAAACATCATATTTTGCCGCATCGGCAAGTATTTTTAATTTCTCTCTTATTCTTTCTGACATAATTCCTTGACAATTAGAGCTAAAAAAAGTAGTCTTTAAAGAAGACTACTTTCTGTAAAGATATTTATTTTTCGGTATTAATTTGACATGTTGTGTCCTTTTTGGTCATCATCTACAAAAGACTGTACCATTCTTACCACATTTCTCAACAATGTTTCTTTGTTTTTTGCATAGTCTTGTTGGTACAATGACATTTTATTGGCCAATGTTGAAGAATCGTCTGTTAATTGCTTATCACCAATATTAATTCTGATACCAATAACAGCATTATCCGGTACATCTTTAAATACAGATGTAAGATTACCTCTCCAGTCAAAATCTTTCAGATCGTTAAAACGATCCGCATTAATTGTCATCACCACTGTTCTCACAGTATCAACAATTTCAATTTCAGATTTTACTTCCTGCGCCTGTAGGCTTGAAAAGCCAAGAACTGCAAAAAAACATAGTACAAATTTTTTCATAATTAAATTTTTTAATGTTCTATTAAAGTTACGAATTTCTCTGTAAAAAAGAATGTGTTTTAGTTGCTTTTTTTCCGCATTTTCATATTTAAAAACTCTACCGCCAATGAAAATGCAATGGCAAAATAGAGATACCCTTTAGGTACAGCTCCTACTTTCTGTCCTGCTAATTCAGCCCCGGAGAGATGCATACTTTCTGTAGTAAGCATAAACCCGATCAGGATAAGAAAAGAAAGTGCAAGAATTTGTATGGAAGGATTTTTATTTACAAAGTTTCCTACAGGAACCGCAAATAGCATCATAACTCCAACCGATATGATTACAGCAGCAATCATGATATAAAGAGCTCCTTCAATACCATTGGTCATACCTACGGCAGTAAGAATACTGTCTACAGAAAAAATCAAATCAATCAATAAGATTTGCATGATGATGGAGCTAAATGATTTTACCGCTGTCTTTTTAGCATTGGTAGATTCTGTAACATGGTCAATATGGTTGACTTTTTCATGAATTTCTTTGGTGGATTTATAAATCAGAAAAATTCCTCCGGCAAGTAATATTATTGCTTGTCCATTGAAATCAGCTTTAAACCAGCTCCAGTCAACACTAAACCAGGGCGCTTTCATAGCAATAAGGAATGAAATTCCGAATAACATGGCAATTCTCATAAACATGGCCAGGAATAAACCTATTCTGGTTGCTTTTTTTCTTTGTTCTTCGGGTAATTTTCCTGTAACAATAGAAATGAAAATGATATTGTCTATTCCTAAAATAATTTCAAGAAAGGTGAGAGTCAAAAATGCAATCAGAGCATCAGCCGTTAATAAAGCTTCCATAGGTCAGATATTAGTCAATTTTTTTGATAGTGCCTTTTTGTTTGTTTACATCGCCTACAATGCCATACTCAAAGGTATACTCATTGTCTTTAGTGGTCAATATTCTCATAGAAACTCCTTTTTGCTCTGCACGGTTTTTCGGATGTAATTTTTGTAATACATATTCGCAATCATTTACCCATCGTATAGAAGCCGTGTCTGTTTTTCCATTATAGGTTTCTATCTCAATATTTTCTTTTCTGATAAAAGTTGAAGTATGTTTTACACCTTCAATCTCCTGTTCAAAAACAAAAGTACCGGTTCTGAAATCCTGACATTTTTTTTCCTGATTGTAACAGGAAACCAATACTATAGCTACAGGTAATAGTAAAAACTTTTTCATTATTTATTCGTATTAGGGTCGTTAAAAAATCCACTTACCATAGTAGTAAGTCCTTTAAAGAAAAAGAACATGGAAAACAAACAAATCAGAATTCCTAAAATTAATACCGGGTAGTAAAGTGGGTGTTCTGAATTCTTGAAAGAAGAATTGATGATTACCGGGCCAACAAACATTAACGGAATGGCAAAACCTATTTTTTGCAGGCCTTTGAATAATTTTGATCTGTTGGTATTATTTGTTGTCATGACTGTTGTATTTATCAATGGCATTACGGACATTTCCGTATGAGGTTATTAATTGTTCTGCTGTTGTAAAATCAACTTTTAGCTCTTGTTGTACCATTTTGATGGCTCTGTTTACTAATTTGTCATTAGATAGTTTCATATCTACCATTTTGTTTCCTTTTACATGACCAAGCTGAATCATGGTAGCGGTAGAAATCATATTGAGGATTAGTTTTTGTGCTGTCCCTGCTTTCATGCGTGAGCTCCCGGTTACAAATTCGGGACCTACAATTACTTCAACCGGAAAATCAGCTGTAATAGCAATCGGACTCCCTGCATTACATACAATACATCCGGTAGGAATTTGTTGCTTTTTACAGAATTCAAGTCCACCCAAGACGTAAGGTGTAGTTCCGGATGCTGCTATACCGATTACAAAATCTTTGGAAGTGATATGATGGTTTTCTAAATCTGTCTGTGCTTGTGCGGTATTATCCTCTGCATTTTCCACTGCTTTTCGGATGGCCTGATCGCCACCTGCTATAAGTCCGTTTACTAAATCAAAAGGAACTCCAAAAGTAGGCGGGCATTCAGAGGCATCTACAATCCCCAGTCTACCGGAAGTTCCTGCTCCTATATAAAAAAGACGTCCTCCGCTACGAAGCTGATTGATTACCTGCTCAGTAAGACGTTCGATTTGTGGAATCACTTTCTCTACAGCCAAAGGTACGGTCTGATCTTCCCGGTTGATGTTTGACAATAATTCGCCTATTGTCATTTTCTCCAAACCGTCATAATAAGAAGAGGATTCTGTTGTTTTTATAAAACTCATAGAAACATTAATTTGTAAACAAATTTAGTGAATTTTTGAGGTCTTTTTATATTAATTTTAGGGGCTTGATTACTTTTATTTACCTAACTTTGCGCTCATAGTAGACCGCCTTATCGCTGGTTTTAGATCAGAGGAAAGTCCGGGCACCACAGAGCAGTATAGCGGGTAACACCCGTCCGTCGGAAGATGAGGACAAGTGCAACAGAAAGTATGTACAGTTCGGCTGTAGTGAAACCAGGTAAACTCTATACGGTGAAATGCCATGTAAACTGATGTTTGAGAGCTGCTCGCTCAAGTCAGAGGGTAGGCAGATAGAACTCCCGGGTAATCGGGAGTGTAGATAAATGATAAGGGGAATTTTTCGTATGAATTATTTTACAGAACCCGGCTTACAGGTCTACTATTTTTATTCCTCTTCATTTGTATCTTCTTCTTCAGTAAATTCAAAAAATGAAAAAATAGAAGAACCGTATTTTCTACTGGATGAAAAATAGGGCAGATGTTCGAGTTTTGTCTGTGGTGAATGTTCTATAATCAGCATTCCTTCCTCATTTAGTAAGTCATTTTGAAAAACAAGTTCTGCAATTTTTTCAAATTGCTCCTGAGAAAAATCATACGGCGGATCGGCAAAAATAACATCATAAGAAGTTTTTGCTTTTTCAAGAAATTTATAAACATCAGATTTAACAGGGTTGATGTTCATATCAAATTCTTTAGCCGTTTGTTTGATAAAGTTGACACAGCCAAAATCAGTATCAACCGATGTAATTTCTTCTGAACCTCTGGAAGCAAATTCATAACTGATGTTTCCAGTTCCTGAAAATAGGTCAAGAATAGTCAATTCTGAAAAGTTGAAATGGTGGTTTAATATATTGAATAAAGATTCTTTACTCAAATCTGTTGTTGGACGTACAGGTAGTTTTTTGGGTGCAGTAATTCTGCGGCCTTTATATTTTCCGGAAATTATTCTCATGAGTTTAATAAAATAAAGTGTTTTTTGAGCTCATCTTCTGTAATGTTAAAGACACTCGCCTGTGTTTTATGATCGTATACAACAATATTTTTTATATAGGTATATGCCAAAGTGAATAATTCTGATCCGCTATCAATTTGTCCGAAAAGATGTAAAGTATGCTGATGAGTGTCGAGCTTAAGCTGTTCAAAAACAAACAGAATATAGTATATAAAATCCTGTGCAGTTTGGTATTCAAAACTATTAAAAAAGATAAACTCGTTTCCTTTCATCACAATTACTTCAAAATGATGTTCTGAAATACAACTGTAAACAGAAGAAACTCCTGAAGGGAAATCGGTTTGTAAAATATATTCTAGGAAGGCTGTGTTTACATTTTTGAAAGTAAAACCTCCGAATTGGTCAATAAAAAAATTATTGAATTGTACATAAGGAATGTAAATATTCTGTAATTGATGAGAAGAAATTTCATCATAATCAAAATAATCTGTAGGAAATATCTTTACGTTATATTGTAAATAACTCCCCAGATTATCTGCGTCAAATAAAGCACTTGGGACAAATGTATTTAGGGAATTGTCATGCAAAACCAATATATCATCGTAAGAAACCTGTAGGAGCTCATTTTTGCTGAAAATAACTTCTAACTGGTTTTCCAGGGGTGCCAGTTGATTGAGACTGATACTTTTTAAATGAGAGATTTCATTGTTTAATTTATTCTTGATTCCAAATGAAAATTCATTTAAAGAAACTTTAATGATCAATCGATTATATAGCTGGGTATTCATGCCTAAACAATTTCAGCAAATGTACGCTTTTATTGATTAACATTAAAAAGACACATTTCTTATTTATGATAAAAGCCGGCATTAAACCGGCTTTCAGATAAGTAAATCAATCGAATAATTATTTGATGATTAGTTTTTTAGAAAAAGATTTTCCGTTTACATTGAATTTCAGAAGGTAGATACCTGCCTGTACCTCTGATACATTGATGGTATTTTGTCCTTCTTCCAGACTAACTGAATTTCTTATTTTTTTACCTAAGATATTATAAATTTCAAAAGTAGTAGCTTCAGATAAACCGACATTTATAGTAAAGATTTTATCAATTGTTGGATTTGGATATACAGAAATGTTATTGTTGAATTCATTTTCACTTACAGCTGCACTTCTGTCACCAATACCCACTGCCCACCATGCTTCGCCTACTTGTTTTAATTCATTTGAATTAGCGCCGTATAAATCAGCAGCAGCAATTCTTGATGCATTATAAGCATCGATATATTGTGCGTTTGGAGTCAGCATATTAAGGGTTCTGTAAGCAATTTTTTCTGCTTTTTGTATGCTAATACCAGTTACATTATATTGATTATTAATATCATTGGTTCCTGAACCACCTACGCTAAGTAAATAGAACCAGTGATTTCCTACACCACTATTGATATGCACACCACCATCATCTACCGGTGAGGTTGTTGATGCCCAGTATGTTCCCTTATAGGTGTCTGGCTGTTGCAGCCCATACATTGCACTTCCTGATTTTGGAGCAGACATACTTCTCATATACCCTGGAGATGGTGTAAACACATCTTCACCTACAGTCCAGTTTGGCGATAAATTGGTGTAAAATTCAATAGCTGTTCCAAATATATCAGCAAAACTTTCATTTAATGCACCTGATTCACCCTGATAGGTCAAATCTCCATTATCACTTCTTGAAATTACTAAGTGAGAATATTCATGTCCGGCAACATCTAATCCTACTACCGGAGTCATAAAACCAGCTTCACCGCTTCCATAAACCATTCCTACAATAAAGTCCGGCTGATCGATTGCTCCTGCATTAGAATCTGTACCCATAATTGCTCCTGCATTATAGTAATTTCTTACGATAGCACCATTACCGTCAAAACTGTTTCTGTTGTGTATGTTTTTATAATAATCATACGTTTTACCCATTCCCCAATGAACCTCTACAGCCGGTCTTGCGGAAACTGAGTTAAAAGTAGTTGAAGAACTCGTGTATTCTGAAGTTCCTGTAAAGACTCCATTGTTTATTCCGTTAATGTTTGTTCCGTTTAAGGTATGAATGTTACGTCCGGTATCCTTTAATCGGTATTGTCCGTTGTAACTGTCAACTGTAATCGGCTGTGTATTTCTGTAATATGTAGTTCCTGTTCCCTGTACATCTGCGTGTTTGATTTTACTATATTCATTAATGACAGCACCAGACTGCGCGTCAATATATAATACCATACTTTTAAGTGGAAAGGCAGAAGAAAGGGTTATTTTTTTTATGAAAACCAATTGCGCATTTCCTTCTACAGGTATTTTTGCAATGACATTTTCTACAGCATTGATGGTAGCATTTTCAATACCAAAATGTCTTACTGAAGCTGCAATGGCATCTTCATCAGTAACAGAGGCAGTTGTATTTAATTCTTTAAATTGACTGATTTGTCCGTTTACTACCTGAACGATATTATTTTTTGAATGTACCAGAATGAATTCTCCATCTATTTTATGACCATCAAAAAGATGCTGATAGCTTTGATGATTAATACCTAATGCATCTGTATACTCTTTAACGAGTTCAAAAGTATGCTTAGCATCTAATGAAAACCATTCGTTGAAACTTCCTGTTAATTCGGTGGTAGGAATGGAATAGTTTTCTAACTCTGAGACAAAAGAACCGTATGTATTCAATACTACTACTTTAGGTAGTTTGTTGTCTGAAATTATCTGATGTGTACTGTTGAAATTTCCGGGTAATTTGTTTGCATATAAGGTGTTGGAAAATGTAAAAATCGAAGAAGTACCCAATAAAAATGACAGTACTTCTCTGTTAAATAAAATGTTGTTTCTCTCCATTTTTTCGTCTTTTAATTGAAAATGATTTCCCAAATTTAGAAAAAAGAAAGTTCAATTTGTTGTATTGAGATGTTTTAAGCATTAGTTTAACAGTACTACTCATAACTATTTTATTTAAGATTTAAATGAGTTTTTGATGTTTTTTATTTTGTATTATTTTTTCTATATTGATTTTAATTGTTAAAAAAATAATTCTTATTCAATATTTTAGGAGCCATTATAGACACATTGAGTTTCAGATCAAAATAAAAAAGAGTTTAATCTATTGTTTATGAGTGTTTTATTATTTTTTATCTTAAAAAGACTTACTGTTATTTTAAAGTTTTTAAAACCTTCCACAAATCTTATTCTGATTTAAAAACATCTTATCTTTGATAACTTAATTTATTAAAAGAATTACATTGATGACTCCTTCAGAATTTTATCATTTGGTTAAAAGTAAATTCCCTTTTGAGACTACTTTGAAACAGGATATTTTCTTACAAAAGGTAGTCCAGTTTGTTACAAATGATCAGCAAGATGAAATATTTGTTTTAAAAGGATATGCAGGTACTGGTAAAACGACATTGATTTCTACTCTTATTAATCAGCTTCGTCACATCAATAAAAAATATGTAATGCTGGCACCAACCGGTAGAGCTGCTAAGGTTATTGCTAACTACTCCAGTCAACCGGCATATACCATACACAAGCGTATTTATTATCCTAAAAAAGATAAGAATACTGGAATGGCATTTACCATGCAAGCTAATAAATTTAAAAATACCATTTTTATCGTCGATGAAGCTTCCATGATTTCTGATGTGAGTACAGATACTAATATGTACACTAATGGTTCGTTATTGGATGATTTATTGTATTATGTCTATTCAGGACAAAATTGTAAATTGATTTTAGTAGGAGATACGGCACAGTTACCACCCGTGCATCAGGAAGTAAGTCCGGCGCTCAATACTGATACACTTTCTCTCAATTATCAGATGGAAGTTACTCATATTGAGTTGGATGAAGTAATGCGCCAGGAGTTAGATTCCGGTATCTTATATAATGCTACTGAGTTAAGAGAACTTTTAGATTCTTATTTTTTAGATACTTTTCAGTTTGATGTAAAACCATTTAATGATATCGTTCCTCTGCAGGATGGGTATGAGATACTGGACGCTATTCAGGATGCCTACAGTAACCATGGAGTAGAAGAAACGGTTTTCATAGTTCGTTCCAATAAAAGAGCCAACCAGTACAATCAGCAGATCCGCTATAAAATATTAGATAAAGAAAGTGAAATATCAGTTGGTGATATGGTTATGGTTGTAAAGAATAATTATTTTTGGCTCAAAGACAACCAGACTGTTACCGACTTTATTGCAAATGGAGATATCATGGAAATTCTACAGATTTATAAAATAGTAGAATTATACGGGTTTAGATTTGCTTCGGTAAAAGTCCGTATGATCGATTATCCGGCACTTCAGCCATTTGATACGATTGTATTTCTGAGTACTTTAGAATCGGAATCTGCTTCTCTGTCTTACGACGAAACCAATAAATTGTATCAGGAAGTATTATTGGATTATGAAGATGAGCGAACAGCTTATAAAAAAATGCAAAAAGTAAAAGAAAATGAATATTTTAACGCTTTACAGATTAAATTTGCTTATGCGGTAACCTGTCATAAATCTCAGGGGGGACAGTGGAATACCGTATTTATAGAACAGCCATATTTACCAGATGGCATTTCCAAAGAATATATCCGATGGCTCTACACAGCAATGACACGTGCAAAAGAAAAATTATACCTTATTGGTTTTAAAGATAGTTTTTTTCAGGAATAATATATAGAAACATGAAAGTAATAGCAGTAATACCGGCACGATACGCATCTACGCGTTTTCCTGCTAAACTGATGCAGGATCTTGGTGGTAAAACAGTAATTTTAAGAACCTACGAGGCAGCTCTTGGCACACAATTATTTGATGATGTTTTTGTTGTCACAGATTCTGATCTTATTTTTAATGAGATCGTAAACAATGGAGGTAAAGCTGTAATGAGCATTAAAGAACATGAAAGCGGAAGTGATCGTATTGCTGAAGCCATAGAAAATATTACATGTGATATTGTGATTAATGTTCAGGGCGATGAGCCTTTTATAAACAAGAGTAATATAGAAAGTCTTATTAATATCTTTAATGAAGATAGAAACCATACTGTAGACTTAGCCTCTTTAATGTTTGAAATTTCAGATCAGGCCGCAATAGAAAATCCGAATAATGTAAAAGTAGTCGTAGATCAAAATAATTTTGCACTTTATTTTTCGCGTTCAGTGATACCGTATCCGAGGGATATCAATGTTGGTGTTCGTTATTTTCAACATGTAGGGGTGTATGCTTATCGAAAACAGGCACTTATTGATTTTTCAAATCTGCCGATGAAAACACTTGAAGCTTCAGAAAAACTGGAACAGCTGCGATACCTTGAATTTGGAAAACGAATCAAAATGGCGGAAACAAATCATACGAGCATAGGAATAGATACGCGTGAAGATTTGGAACAGGCCAGGCTATTATTAAAACAAAAAGGTTCGATATAAATCGAACCTTTTTGGTATTTAATAACGGGTTTTGAGCGCTATGTTCCCGAGATTTTTTATTTCATCCTGACTGGTAAATATTGCTTTACCGTTTTTATTGATTACTTCCCATGCAATAGTACTTGTAATATCATCTATCACACCTGTTTCAGAGGCATTTTCTGCGAGATCAAAGGTGCGTTCATCTTTCATTTTTACAGGTTGTGTGAAATTTTGATGGACAATAAGTAAGTCTGCATTTCCATCAAGAGCAGCCTGATAAATTTCCTGAAGATCCGTCAGAACTTCACCTTTTGAAACCGCCTGATTCATTTTTTCAATAAGTTCACTGCGTTCTTTTTTCTGTAAGTCGGTAACAATCTCCCACGCTCCATGACTCAGGTCTTTCTTTGTAAAACTGTTGAAATTCAGGGAAAAATGTCCGGAGTATAAATTAGGCCGGTCGGCAACCAATTTTAAAGTATTGAAATTATCATGTGTGGTCGCAACAACACATCTGAGATTAGAAGATCCAATTTCAGCAATAACGGCTTTATCAACAATATTAAAAAACTCCTTTACAAGATGTTCATTACTGTTCGCTTTTTTGTTTAAATGGATAAGGTTGTACTTTTCTTCATTAAACGGGAAATCATCTGTTTCTATTTCTCGTATGAGTACATCATTATTCGCTAAATATAAATGCACATTCTTTTGTGTAAGAAACAGAATATAGTATTCTTCTTCACGATTATAGTTTTTGATAAGAGAGCGTATGGCGAATGTCTCATCAATGAGTACCCCCTCATTCGTTACCGGCCAGTTTGATCGGATAATTTCAAGGGTATCATTGGAAATAAAAATATGAATACTTTCAATATTTTTATCGACTTCAAAACCACTTTTTACTTTCTCTAAGTTTGACAAAAGAGAAGCGATTTCTTTTTTGTTAAATTCAGATTCAAGTCTTTGTTCAGCTTCTTTTATATAGTTTTTTAATCGGATTTCATCCTGAAGATTATCAGGAATCGTTCTGTGTGTATTAAAAGAAATAGTTACACATGCTTTGTTTTTCTCCTTTGCTAATTTTAATAACTGTTCTTTAATTGCCATATAATAGATTTTAAATGTTAATAAATTTTTTAAGCATTTTTAACACTTAAATATAATCATTTGAAAGTTAACGATCAATTATATAACAGGCTTTTGCATTTCTTTAGCATTTAAAAAGGGTTATGCTTTACAAGCATATATTACGTGAAATGTTCTTCTTTATCAATAGCTTTGGTTGTATTGAATAAATACTTTCGAATATTCAAATGTCAATTGATAGGTCAGAATGCTCTTTCAGTAATTATAAACAAATTTGATGAAGTATTTAGTCAAATTAAAACAGGCTCAAAAAGTTGCATTTCTATTGGTTAGGATTGGTTAATAGATTTTGTACCATAATACTAACGAAATAGGTTGTTTATAATCGAAGAGGTAATCGGATGTTTCATTTTATTTATGAAACTTAGTTTAAAAATAGTACTGATACAGGACCGGTAAGAAATGCGGTAATCATTTCAGCGTCTCAAAAAAGTAAGCATTATGAAATTGCCTTCTTTGGTACTTTGGCTGACTTTGCAAAAACATTAGGAGAAACCAAAGTAGCCAAGCTTCTTGTGGAAACTCTGAATGAAGAAAAAGAGGCTGACGAAACTCTATCTAAATCAGCTTATAATAATATCAATTTTAAAGCTTCAAAAGAAGATTAAGAAGCATTACAGAAAAAGAAATACCGCAATCATAGCGGTATTTTTTATGATATCAATTGAGAGCTTTTTCAATTATCGACTGATTCCTTATTTCTTTTGGAGTCTTACCAGTATGCTTTTTAATAAAATGCCCAAAATTTCCTTCGTCATTAAAATCCAATTCGAATGATATTTCGCCGATGCTCACCTTTGAATGTTTTAAAAGCCTGATGCTTTCTTGTAATAAACGTTCAGTTATTATTTGTTTAGGAGTTTTACCTAAAACTTGCTCAGTCATTTCAGTTAATCTTCTGGGTGTTATATTTAATTTATCAGCATAATACTTCACAATTTTGTGTTGTTTGTAATTGGTGTGAAGCATAACACGGAATCTGTTAACGATGTCAATATTTTCAAAGTTACCGCGAGTAGCTTCAAGACTGTTATCTCCAATATTTAAAAAGCCATCCAAAATCAAAGCTTCAATAGTATTGTGTGCAATAGAATTATATAGTCCGCTATCTTTATCCTGATACAGTTCAAGTCGTTCAATAGCAAATCTTTTTATATCATGTTCGGTTGTCCGGGTAGGAGATATGAAAATATCTTCTGTGAGATTGTAAAATAATTCTGAGTTAAGAAACATGCTGTCTTTAGCTGACCTTTCATAAAATGAAGCAGAAAATGCAATTAAATAAGTGTTTTCTTCTTCAGTGTTTTCCTGATAGGTAATATTATTATGCGGACCAATATACACTATATTCGGACCTTTTATTTCATATTCTATTCCTTCAACAGTAATGATTGCATAATCAAAAACAATATAAATGCAATAATAGTCAAGTGTATTAAAATTTCTTTTACCTCCATTAAAGCTAATGATTTTTTTGAGTGTATTAATACTAAACCCATTTGTCTTCAATTGCTCTGTAAGTTGAAAATTTATCATAATAATATTTTAAAAGAAAATTATTGAATCAATATTATTATATACGATATAATAATTCTAATGGATTGAAATTGTTTGCAGTAAAGATAAATAAATAAGTATAGTATAAAAGTTATAGTATTATTAAACGCAACAAAATTTCATAACAGTCTTTTCTCTTAATTCAAAATATTGAATTTATCAGTTAATTGTTCCTGGATTATCCGATTCATGAATGAAAAAAACAATATCAGTTTAATATAAATTGTTTTGAATGGTTAAAGCTGACTGAGGATATTTATATCTTTGTAAGATACACATGGAATAGTTATTGGTTTTGCTGTATCATAACTAAAATACCACAGCCAGTGTACAACATTTTGAATTTTATTTAATAAAAGATTAAATTGATGTCATTATAAACAGAACATCAAAACGAAAGTCATAACGAAATGTAAAAAATAAGTAACAACGGGAGTAATCATATAAATTGAAATAAAAGGAGTTAAATAAAAATTTTGTAACGTTTATAAGAAACAAAAACCAAATACCGTAAATAAAAAGTACATATCATCATAAATTAAAAAAATGAGCGTAAAAACATTATTATTCATTTGTTTTTTATCAATCCAGTCATTATTTGCTCAGAAAGCAAAAGTAGTAGTACTTGGAGTTGGTCATTCTTCGCAGCTGATTAACTATAATCAGCAACCAGCAGCCATAAGAGCATTTATAAATAAAGTAAATCCATCGGCAATTTGCATTGAAAGATCCCCGGAAGAATTTTCAAAAAATAATTTTTATGAATTCACGTATGAACAGCAATATTTAATAGTGCCGTATGCAAAAGCAAACAAAATCCCCTTACATCCTATTGATTGGTTGCCTACAGAACAAGATTTAGATCTCAGTTTTGGAATAAAAGATTTGGAAGTTCCTAAATTAACAAGACAAAAAACGGGATTTCTTGGTTTTACTACTTTCACAGAAAAAGAAGATTTTGAAGATGGATTATATTTTGCAGATGGTAAAAATTACAGAGACAGTATTGCTGCCTGGTATACAAATCATCCTGAAAAAACGGCATTTGATTTTCCAAGACGATTATTCCTGTATCGGACTTATCTTCAATCGAAGAGAATACAAAAAGTGCTCGAAAATCATAGAAAATCAGATACTGTATTAGTAGTAATCGGAGCTTTTCATAAAGATGACATTGAGAAAAATTTAAAAGAAAACGGATATGAAATTATCCAACCCAATACTTTTGGAGTTGTAACTGATGAAGAAATAAGAAATCATTTTATGAAAGAAGATGCTTATGCTATTCTGTCGTTTAATCTGTTAGGCAGGCAAGAGCAACTTCAAAGAGTAAATAATAAGCTTATAGAATATGCTTTTGAATATTTACAAGATGATACTTCTATTGAAAAACAGTTTTTTGCGATAAAAAACTCTTTACTTACCAATACTATTACATCTAAAGAAAGTATTGATCAATATCTATCGCTTTTGACAAAAGTAAAAGAAGAGAAATTTACGTGGACGGGTGTAAAAGATTTCTCTCGCATAGATTCCTATTTCGACCCTTTTGGAAACATGAATTTAAAGCAGCGAATCAGACTTGAATTGGCAAGAGAATACCGGAAATTATCTAAAGAGAAAGAATTTAAGCAACAAATAAGTAGTGTTTTAGATGGATTAGATGAGTATAAAACCACAATGCTGAAGCTATACATTGAAAAATATCTGCTATAATCAGAATAAAAAATTATGAGTACAAACCATCGAGTTAGGCAGCTAACGTTTATAAAAAGAGTATAGTAAGTAGCAATACAATGCTTTGGAGTATAAATCCAATATGAAGTATTTTATGGTAAATGTAGGATAATAGAGGTATTTTATATATCTCTATTTTTTTGAAATCAACCGATTTATTATTAAAGATGTGAGAACTAATATAGTAACTATTAGAGATTATAAGAATTAAAGTATAAAAATCTTAAAATGTTTTTATTTTAAATAAATAATATTAATTTGCCATATTATTAAACAAAAAGCAGATATAAATATTAAACTACTACTCTAAAATGATAATTATTACATTAATCATAATTTTGTTAATCATTGGTTTTCAGATTACTAATACTGGTATGGAAAAAATAAAACCTCCGCGCTACAAACTCATCGGATACATATATTTAGCAATTGGCATTCTTTTGATGTCTTCGTCAATTACCTTAATGATTACCAATTTTATATTTTAACCGGAATCTAATCAATAATAAATAAAGTATAAAAATCAGGAAGATAACCATAACCGTTATTTACATACAACCCACCAGGTGTGAAGTAGTTTATAACGGTTTGTTATAAATGATATTTTTCATTAGGTACAACTATAGTATTGACATATTAATTAAATATCAATGCAAAATTTTTTAAAATTTAGCGTACACTATTGTTGATAACTTCTGTTATTAATGGATTTATAGCTGCCCTGCATACTTTCCTGTGGATGCTCTTTGCATAAGATAAAGGGTTGACTTGCAGATATATCTTTATAGTATAAATGAGCGGCATGTTTGGTAAATAATATTTTTATTTGTCCTTTTAAAGAATCATTAAGCGTTTGTAAATCTGTTTCAAGATTGTTTTCTTTATTGAGTTTTGCTTTGAACTCATATGAACAGTTCAGCAGACTATCCTGTTTAATTTGGTGCTCGAAACTAATGTTGAATTGCTGCTTAGCTATATTATTTATGACAAGTTTTTTGTATTCACCGAGGGTATCACCGATAATATAGGTGCCGATTATATTTTTTACATCAAAAGGATGTGCTTTAGTCAGTATATAATCTTTTGCCAGTTTACCTTCCACCTCTTTAAAATCAGAACCTACGCGAAGAATTACATTGCCGGATTTGATCTTATAAAATAATTTTTCACGGTCAAATGTCGTTTCAAAAATAGAGTCTTTAAGTTTCCACGTTCCGATTTTTGTTTCCGGTAATTGCTCTCTGCCCTGATAATAGGCAGTTCTCGATATGGTACTGTCACGGTATATGTGCACTATTGTTTCAATTCCGGGACAATCAGGACAGGGAATAGTACCTTCATAAGCATTGTTAAAAATGGTATCCAGTAAAGCTGGTTGAATAAATACAGGCGTTTTATCTTTGCTTTTCAAAGAGCACGAAGTCAAAATGATGCCACCTGTGATTGCTAAAACGCTATATTTTAATTTCATAGTAAGTGTAAATTAATAATTCTTTGTTTTAAAGAGTGCATCAAAAATAATTCCAATTTAAAGGTTGCGCAACTTTAATAATTTAAAATTTAAAATTATTTTTAATTTTTTAAGATTTGATTACTTTTGCATATGCAACACAATGTACTTATTTTAGATTTCGGATCGCAATACACACAACTTATTGCGCGTAGAGTTCGCGAATTAAATATCTTTTGCGAAATCTTACCTTACAACCAGATACCGGAAGATTTATCTTCTTTTAAAGCGGTCATTTTATCGGGTAGTCCTTTTTCAGTTCGCTCTGAAGATGCCCTTCACCCGGATTTGTCTAATATCAAAGGAAAACTGCCTTTATTAGCGGTTTGCTATGGTGCCCAATATCTCGCTCACTTCAATGGAGGTGAGGTAGCACCTTCAGACACGCGTGAATATGGCAGAGCTAATCTTGCTTTTATAAAACAAGACGAAGTTTTCTTTCAAAACATTCCTGCTAACAGTCAGGTATGGATGAGCCATTCAGATACTATTAAATCATTACCTGTAAATGGTGTGAAATTAGCGAGCACAAAAGATGTAGAAAATGCAGCTTACAGAATTGAAGGAGAAGATACGTATGCGATTCAATTTCATCCGGAAGTATATCATTCAACAGATGGTGCCCAATTGTTGAAAAACTTTTTAGTTCACATTGCTCATGTAAATCAGGATTTTACGCCTAATGCTTTTGTTGAAGAAACAGTAGCAGACTTACAGGATAAATTGAAAAATGACAAAGTTGTTCTTGGTTTATCAGGAGGGGTTGATTCAACTGTAGCAGCTGTACTTTTGCATAAAGCTATCGGACAGAATTTGTACTGTATTTTTGTAAACAACGGATTATTGCGTAAAAACGAGTTTGAGAATGTTTTAGCTCAATATCACGGAATGGGATTAAATGTGAAAGGAGTAGATGCTTCTGAACGCTTTTTATCTGAATTGGCTGGTATTGATGATCCGGAAACCAAACGAAAAATAATAGGACGTGTCTTTATAGATGTATTTGATGATGAATCTAAACTCCTCGAAGACGTTACCTGGCTGGCACAAGGAACGATATATCCTGATGTGATCGAATCGATTTCTGTAAAAGGACCTTCAGCTACCATCAAATCGCATCACAATGTGGGAGGTTTACCGGATTATATGAAATTAAAAATAGTAGAGCCACTACGCATGCTTTTTAAAGATGAAGTGCGCCGGGTGGGAGCTACTTTAGGCATTGATCCTGAACTATTGGGACGTCATCCGTTTCCGGGACCTGGATTGTCAATTCGTATATTAGGTGATATAACTCCGGAAAAAGTTAGTATCTTGCAGGAAGTTGATGCAATTTTCATCAACGGCTTAAAAGAACACGGATTATATGATCAGGTATGGCAGGCTGGTGCAATATTGCTGCCTGTAAATTCAGTTGGTGTCATGGGAGATGAGCGTACATACGAAAAAGTAGTAGCTTTACGTGCTGTGCAATCAACCGATGGTATGACTGCTGACTGGGTACATCTTCCTTATGATTTTTTAATGGAAATTTCCAATAAAATAATCAATAGAGTAAAAGGTGTCAATAGAGTTGTATATGATATAAGCTCAAAACCACCCGCAACAATTGAGTGGGAATAAATATTTTTAAGTCGTTGTTTTATTACAGCGACTTATTTGTTTAAACATCATGATTATGAAAAAGAATCTAATAATAGCCTTATCGGCATTTTTTACTACATGGGGATCTTTTGCACAGGAGAATTCTGAAAAGCATATTGTTGCCAAAGGAGAAACCGTGACACAGATTGCTAAAAAATACCAGACTACCAGTAATGCTATTTTTTTATTAAATCCTGAAGCCGTTAACGGTATCAGTGAAAATCAGGTTTTATTAATACCAAGTTCCGGAAATACCATGTTGCAACACGAGGTACTGGCAAAAGAAACCCTGTATGGTATTTCCAAAAAATACAATATTGCCATTGAACAGCTTTATAATCTAAATCCCGGATTAAGAGAAAATGGATTGCAAATAGGGCAGTTGTTAAATCTTTCAAAAAAGACAGAAACACCTAAGAAAACTCCTGCTGCTACAAATATTTCAACTGACAGTTTTCGTCTCATTGATGTAAAACCCGGAGAAACTATCTATGGCATTGCAGTAAAAAATCAAGTAACTGTTTCAGAGATTTATGAGTTAAATCCTGAACTGGCTTCAGGCGGGATTAAAGAAAACCAGAAAATAAAAATTCCGGTTTCTGGTAATCTGATGACAGAACCTTCTAAAACAAATGATAAAAAGCAAACTTCTAAAGCAGCCAATGCGAAAACCATTATAGTAGAACCTAAAGAAACGGTTTATAATATTTCTAAAAAATACGGTATTTCTCAGGAACAGCTTTTGCAGTGGAACCCTGAATTGAAAGATGGTTTGCGAATAGGAATGGAACTCATCGTAGGAAAACCCACCATCAAAAAATTTGATCTTGTAAAAGACGAACCGGTAATTACAGGAAAAACAGATAATATTAAAATAGCAGGCTTTAGAAATGATAAAGATATAAAAGAGCTTGTATTGCTTTTGCCGTTTAATTTAGATAAAAACAATCCGGATAATAAAACAGAAATCAATAAAATACTTAATAACGATGTGTTTTTAAATATGACGTTAGACTTTTATTCCGGAGCACTTATCGCAATTGATTCTGCAAGAGCAATGAATCTTCCGTTGGAAGTGAAAATATTTGATTCAAAAGAGTCTAATCGTTCAATGAATGTGGCACAGTTAAAGCAGCAATTCGATTTTTCGAATACAGATGTGGTCATCGGACCCTTTTTTCAAGCCAATGTAGATGCTATTTCTGAAGAGTTTAAAGACACCCCTACACTTATCGTTTCTCCTTTGTCTACAGACAAGGGAAAACCATATCCGAATCAGGTACATACCATGCCAAACACCGATATCGTTCGGAATGAAATGATGGAGTATTTACGGGCTCAAAATGGAAACATAATTGCTGTTTTAAACCCAAAAGCGGCAAGTTCGAGAAACTTTTTTGAAAGCAATTTCAAAGAAGTAAAGTTATTGGATGCAGCAGCTAACGGTGCAGTTACAAAAAGCCAAATAGAAGGCATGCTTGATAAAACAGGGGTAAACTATGTTATTCTGGAGTCAACAGCCTTACAAACAGCTATTGATTTGGTCAACGCCTTAAACAGTTTAAAAAACACTTATAGTATTCGTTTGGCAGTACTTGAAAAGCATGATGTATTAGATTCTACCGAAATAAATATTCAGACATTGGCAGATTTGCAAATGTTATTCCCGTCAGTCACCAGAGAGAATGACAATGCGAAATCAGATCGTTTTGCTGCAGCCTATGAGCAAGCAAATGGCAGTACACCCAATCGGTTTGTGACAAGAGGGTTTGATGTTACTTTTGATGTAATCAAGCGTATGTTTCAGTCTGAAGATGCAAATATATTTGATTATGGGACAGAGCAGGTAGAAAACAAATTTACCTATGTAAACGAAAACGGAGGAATTTACAATAATGCAGTTTACATTATGTATTACGATAAAAATCTAACGATAAAAGAAGCAAAATAATGTTGTCAAAAGTTATCTATTTAGGAGAGTTAAGAACACAATCTGTTCATTTGGCCTCTGGTTCGGAAATTATTAGTGATGCACCTGTTGATAACAATGGCAAAGGAGAAGCTTTCTCTCCAACCGATCTGTTAGCAAATTCACTGGCTACGTGTATGTTTACCATTATGGGAATCAAGGCAGCGGGTATGGCGATTGCTTTAGAAGGATCAACAGCAGAGGTGATCAAAGAGATGCAGTCAGAGCCTCGGAAAATAAGCAAAATTAAAATTGTTTTTCAGATGAATACACAGCTGGATGAGAAACAACAAACAATACTGGAACGGGTAGCCCTTAGTTGTCCTGTTTATTTAAGTTTGCATCCGGATATCGAAAAAGATATTACTTTTAACTGGAAATAGTTTGGAAGATCAACAAAAGCAACTCATTGAGCTGGCTCATACCAAAATGCCTTTCGGAAAATACGAAGGGCGTTTTCTTATTGATTTACCTGAGCACTACATCGTCTGGTATCATCAAAAGGGATTTCCTAAAGGCAAAATAGGAAATCAGCTGCAACTTATATATGAGTTAAAGCTAAATGGCTTGGAATATTTGATCCGTACGATTAAAGAAAAATATCCAAAACCTTAAATAAGCCCTAATCTTTTAAAATCTGTACTTTCTGCTTTAGAAACACAAATTATAATTGTATTTTTGCCAAGTTTAAATAATTGCAACAACACAACACACTATACAATCAATGAAACAAACAAAATATATTTTTGTTACGGGCGGTGTTACTTCTTCTTTAGGGAAAGGAATCATTGCAGCTTCTTTAGCAAAATTATTACAGGCGAGAGGGTATCGTACCACAATTCAGAAATTTGATCCCTATATCAATGTTGATCCGGGAACCCTTAATCCTTATGAACATGGAGAATGTTTTGTTACCAATGACGGAGCGGAAACGGATCTCGATCTTGGACATTACGAACGTTTTTTAAATGTACCTACATCTCAGGCAAATAATGTAACTACAGGAAGAGTATATTTATCTGTAATTGAAAAAGAAAGAAGAGGAGAGTTTTTAGGTAAAACCGTTCAGGTGGTACCTCATATTACCAATGAAATCAAAGAACGTATGCAATTGTTGGGTAATACCGGCGATTATGATATTGTGATTACAGAAATAGGAGGTACAGTTGGTGATATAGAATCGTTGCCTTATATAGAATCAGTGCGACAGTTATTATGGGATTTAGGAGACAATAATGCCATTGTAATACATTTGACATTAGTACCTTTTCTGGCTGCAGCGGGAGAATTAAAAACAAAACCGACCCAGCACTCTGTTAAAACGTTAATGGAAAGCGGAATAAAAGCCGATATATTAGTCTGTAGAACAGAACATGAGCTGTCAACTGAAATACGTCAGAAATTAGCGGCTTTCTGTAATGTAAAACCTGAAGCTGTAATCCAGTCCATAGATGCTTCTACTATTTATGAAGTTCCTAATAATATGTTAGAAGAAGGCTTAGATAAAGTAGCTCTTAAAAAACTGGATCTGCCTGAAAAATCATTACCGGATTTAGTAAAATGGAACGACTTTTTACATCGTTTAAAAAACCCTAAGCACACGGTAAACATTGGATTAGTAGGTAAATATGTAGAATTGCAGGACTCTTACAAATCGATACTGGAAGCATTTATCCATGCTGGTGCAGAAAACTATACGAAAGTAAATGTAGTAAGTATACATTCAGAATACCTTACCATGAAGAACGCAGAAGAGAAATTGCAAAATCTTGATGCTATCCTTGTTGCTCCGGGGTTTGGTGCTCGTGGTATAGAAGGTAAAATAGAAACGGTGCGTTACGCCAGAGAAAATAAAATTCCGTTTATGGGAATTTGTTTGGGAATGCAGATGGCAGTAATCGAATATGCCCGAAATGTTCTGAAACTTGAAAACGCTAATTCTACAGAAATAAATGATAATACACCTCATCCGGTCATTACATTTATGGAAGAGCAGAAAACAATTACCGATAAAGGAGGAACCATGCGTTTAGGAGGATGGGATTGTGAAATTAAAAAAGGTACCAGAGCATACGATATATATAAAAGTACCTTGATTAATGAACGCCATCGTCACCGCTATGAATTCAACTCTTACTATCAGGAAGATTTAGAGAAAGCAGGACTTATCGCATCGGGTATCAATCCTGAAACAAAATTAGTAGAGATTATTGAACTCAAAGACCATCCGTTTTTCGTAGCAGTTCAATACCATCCGGAATATAAAAGTACTGTTGCCAATCCACACCCGCTTTTTGTGAGTCTGATTAAGGCAGCTGTTGAAAAAAAAATAAAGGCATAATAAAAACAAAGCCTTTCATTTCTAAAAATTAAGTAAAATCATAATGGGAGAAAAAAAATTAGACAAAAGTAGTTTAATTGGAATGGGAGTTATCGCTGCTCTTTTATTTTGGATGATGTACAGTAGCAAAAGTACAGATACATCAAAAGAAACAGAAGAAAAAGCAAAAACCGAAACTGCTGCTACCAACAAAACATCAGATATTGATCATCTGGTAAAAAACGCGAATGACACTGCTGTTAATCCGCAATTAAAAGCAGCTCTCGGGGCTTTTGCTTACAGTGCTACATTGCCATCTGTGAAAGGTAAGGATGTTAAAGTTACGAATGATTTAATCACGATAACTTTCTCGAATAAAGGTGGTTATATAAAAGAAATTGAAGTCAATAACGTAAAGAGAATTTCAAAACATTCAGATGAATTGGTAAAAATCATCAAGGACAACAATTCTAAATTAAACCTTCAGTTTCAGTCAAAAGACAACCGTGTATATAATACCAATGATTTGTATTTTGAACCTACTTTGGCAAAAGAAGGAGAAAATCAGATCGTTTCCATGAAATTGAAAACTTCAGAAACGGCTTATCTGGAATACCGATATGTAATCAAGCCAAAAGAATATATGCTTGATTTCAGCATCAGAACGGTTGGTTTATCAAATATCGTTGACGGTTCTAAAACTGCAGAGCTGGAGTGGCAGTTAAAAGCCTACAGAAATGAGAAAAGTATCTCTTACGAAAACCGTTATGTAGAAATTGCATATGAGCATGATTCCGGAAAAGATGATTATCTGAGTGCTACAAGCAAATTTGAGGAAAAAACCATTTCAGAGGTATCCTATGTTGCTTTTAAACAACATTTTTTCTCTTCCATATTATTGACAGATACTCCTTTTAAAACAACAAGCTTAAAATCTCAGAATCTGGTTTCGGATGAAAAATTAGATACGGTTTTTACAAAAGATTTCAATGCTAAAATGCCTTTAGAATTCAAAGGAGGCGAATTGAGCTATAATATGAATTTATACTTCGGGCCTTCAGATTATGATATCCTTAAAGGCTATAAAAGAAATCTGGAGCAAACCATGCCTTTGGGGTGGGGAATCTTCGGATGGATAAATAAATTTCTCTTCATTCCTGTATTCGGGTTTTTAGTAAAATTCATCCCTCATGGTATCGCTATTATTGTTCTTACCATACTCGTACGCCTTGTAATGTCGCCTATTACATATAAATCGTATGTTTCTCAGGCAAAAATGAAAGTGATTCGTCCTGAAGTAGCAGAAATCAATGAGAAATTCAAGAACGATCCGATGAAGAAACAGCAGGAAACAATGAAATTGTATTCCAAAGCTGGAGTGAACCCAATGGCGGGTTGTATTCCGGGCTTATTACAGATTCCTATTTTCTACGCCTTGTTTCAGTTTTTCCCTTCAGCATTTGATTTACGTCAGAAATCATTCTTGTGGGCAGATGACTTATCGTCTTATGACAATGTACTGAACCTTCCTTTCTATATTCCTTTTTATGGAAACCACGTAAGTTTATTTCCGATTCTGGCATCTATTGCTATTTTCTTCTATATGAAAATGACAACAGGTGATCAGGCGCAAATGACTACACCACAGGAGGGTATGCCGGATATGAGCAAGATCATGAAAATCATGATTTATATCTCTCCGCTTATGATGTTGTTTTTCTTTAATAATTATGCTTCAGGTTTATCATTATACTATTTTATTTCCAACCTGATTACCATTGGAATTATGTATGTGATCAAAAATAAAATTGTAAAAGAAGATAAAATCAAAGCCAAAATTGAAGAGAATAAGACCAAAGAGCGTCCAAAAAGCAAATTTCAACGCAAGATGGAAGAAATGATGGAGCAGGCACAGCAACAAAAAGCAAATCAAAATAAAAAATAATTTGTATTTATTTACTAATTTTAGCAACCCGGATAATTTATTCGGGTTGTTTTTTTAGCAATATGAAGATATCGGCTTGCAAAGAAAATACAATAATATAAATAATAACAGCGTTTTATACAACAACATTTATAACAGAGAACAGCATGAAAAAAATCATCAATTCAATTTTGGTAATGGCTTTCTTTATCTCAGTAACCGCATCGGCTCAGGAAAACCGCAAAAATGCTCAGGGACAGAGAGAAGGAAAATGGACAGGATATTATGAAGGAACCAATAACCTGAAGTATGAAGGAACTTTTTCCAATGGAGTAGAACAGGGAGAGTTTATATTTTATGCAGATGAACCCGGAAAGGTAATTATTGCAACAAGAAATTTTTCGCAGGGCAACGGAAATGCTTATACAGTTTTTTACGATGGTAAGGGAAAAAAGATGACGGAAGGGAATTTTCTCAACAAAAAGAAAGATGGAAAGTGGATTACCTATCATCAGGGAGGTAAAAACATAATGAGCGAAGAATACTATGTAAATGGAGAACTTCATGGTTTGAAAAAAGTATTTTATCCCGACGGTAAAATGTCAGAAGAAATCAATTATCAAAACGGTATTCAAAACGGATATTCATACCAATATGCTGAAAATGGTGTAAAACTCCGTGAAGAATTCTATGTAAACGGTGCACAGCATGGTAAAGCAATTTACAGAGACGGTAGTGGAAAAGTGGTTTCTGAAGGTGAGTATGACAATGGTAAAAAAATTGGTCCTTGGGCAAAAAAACAAGCTGTTAAAGCTTCTGTAAAAAAATAAATTTCTGATTTATAAAATCGTAACTTTGCATTTCAGATTAAAATGAAATGAAAAAAAGAGTAGTAGTAGGTCTTTCCGGAGGGGTAGATTCAAGTGTAGCTGCCTACCTTCTTAAAGAACAAGGATATGAAGTTATTGGACTTTTTATGAAAAACTGGCACGATGATTCGGTCACTATTTCAAATGAATGTCCATGGCTTGAAGATAGCAATGATGCCTTAATGGTTGCTGATAAATTAGGAATACCTTTTCAAACAGTTGACTTAAGTGAACAATACAAAGAACGTATTGTTGACTATATGTTCAACGAATATGAAAACGGACGTACGCCAAATCCGGATGTATTGTGTAACAGAGAGATCAAATTTGATGTCTTTATGAAAATTGCTGTAGAGCTTGGGGCAGATTATGTGGCAACAGGACATTATTGCCGTAAGGAAGTAATACAGGTTACAGAAAACGGAGAAACAAAAGAAATACACAGACTTTTGGCGGGTGTTGACAATAATAAAGATCAATCATACTTTCTGTGTCAGTTGTCTCAGGAGCAACTTGCAAAGGCTTTATTTCCGATCGGTCATCTGACCAAACCTGAAGTTCGTGAAATTGCTGCTGCCAATGATTTGATCACAGCGGATAAAAAAGACTCACAAGGGTTATGTTTTATCGGAAAAGTGCGTTTGCCTGAGTTTTTACAACAACAGCTCAAACCTAAAAAGGGAATTATTTATGAAGTTTCAAAAGAAAGTGCTTTATACCATAATGAACCTGTAACGTATCCGACAAAAGAAGCGGAACTTATCGCTGCTTCAGCATCTGTAAAATATACATCTGATGATGCAAAAAAAGTAGCTGAACACAATGGCGCTCATTATTACACTATCGGACAGCGAAAAGGACTTAATGTAGGTGGAACTGTAGAACCGTTGTTTATCATAGCAACTGATGTAGAAACCAATGCTATTTACACAGGACAGGGAAGTGAACATCCCGGATTGTTTAAAAAAGCTTTGCATGTAAAGCCGCATGAAATTCATTGGATAAGAGAAGATATGGCATTGAAAGACGGAGATACTCTGGAAGTCAAAGCCAGAATACGTTACCGCCAACCTTTACAAAACGCAGTTTTGCATAAATTTGAAAGCGGTATGTATGTTGCTTTTGAAGAACCGCAGTCCGCCATTACAGAAGGACAATTTGTATCATGGCATTTAGGAGAAGAATTAGTTGGTTCGGGAGTAATTTCATAGATTAGTGCTTTCTAATTTTTGAAAATATGAAACGATACTGCTTAGCCATCATATTATTACTATCTAATATAACCTATGCCCAGGATCTGGAAGATGCCTGGGTATATTTTTTAGATAAACCCCAAAGTTCATTTTATCTTCAAAATCCGGATCAGATGTTGTCTCCGAGAGCCATACAAAGAAGAGTTCAGCAAAACATTTCTTACGATATAAAAGATGTTCCTGTAGATGCGGCTTATCTTTCACAGATACAAGCGGCTTCCGGAATTGAGGTAAAAGCAACGTCTAAATGGCACAATGCAGTTCATATAAGGGGAACACTTGAAAACATACAGCAGCTTGGAAATTTTTCATTTGTTTCGACAATTGTTTATGCCAACCATAGTTGGAATAATCAGCAAAATACCGCTGTACTTTCAACTATAAAAAATGAAAAAAAGAAAGGAAAAAACCTGCAACAGCCACAGATAAATTATAATTACGGCAATTCATTTCTACAGTCTGAAATGCTAAACGTACCTTTTCTACATTCCAATAATTTTACAGGAGAAAATAAAGTTATAGCGATTATGGATTCCGGTTTTCTGGGGGTAAATACTACTGCACCTTTTCAATATATACAAAACCAAAATTTAATTGCGGGTACTTATGATTTTGTACACAGAACAGAAAACGTATATACCTCACATAATCATGGCACCATGGTACTTTCTGCAATTGCAGGTATGGCAGAAAACCAGCTCATAGGTACGGCTCCGAATGCTCTGTTTTATTTATTCATTACAGAAGATATTGAGTCTGAAAATCCCGTAGAGGAGAGTTACTGGGTCGAAGCTTTGGAAAAGGCAGATAGTCTTGGAGTTGATATTGTGAATACTTCTTTGGGCTATTTTTCGTATGATAATCCCTCTTATTCTTATAATAATAATCAAATCAACGGAACTTCTTTTTCATCCGTGGCTGCAGACATAGCATTCTCTAAAGGAATGATTTGTGTCGTTTCAGCCGGAAATTCTGGAAATACAGCAAATCCGACAATAGGCGTTCCTTCAGATGCAACAACAGCATTAGCCATCGGATCTGTTGACAATACCGAACAGAGAAGTTCATTCAGCTCTATTGGGCCAACATCTGACGGTCGAATAAAGCCGGATCTTATGGCAATGGGAACTGCTACTATAGTTGCGAATCAAACCGGAACAATAAGTCCGGGTAACGGAACTTCTTTTTCAGCACCTATTGTTTCCGGAGCCATAGCCTCATTATGGAGTGCTTTTCCTGAAATGACCAACGAGGAAATCATTAATATTGTAAAAGCTTCTGCTGATAGATATGCAAATCCGGATAATTATTATGGCTATGGAATACCTGATTTTATGCAGGCTTATCATCAGGTATTGAGTGTTAAGAAACAAAAAGAAAGTGTCTTCTGCCTGTATCCGAATCCTTTTTCAGAAGCATTATTTTTTTCCTGTGAAAAAGAAGTAGGAAATACTATATTTGAAATGTATAATTTGCAGGGACAAAAAGTATATGAAAATACTCAATGGATACCCGATACCGCTCTGAATTTGTCTTTTTTAGAGAAAGGAATTTATTGGTATGTTTTGAAGAACGCGACTGCAATACAACAAGGAAAATTAATTAAACAATAAAATGAACAGAATAACCCGATTATTTAATATAAAATATCCTGTTATACAAGGAGGAATGATATGGAACAGCGGCTACAAACTGGCATCAGCAGTAAGTAATGCCGGAGGTTTAGGACTCATAGGTGCCGGCTCTATGTATCCGGATGTATTAAGAGAGCACATTCAGAAATGCAAAAAAGCAACGGACAAGCCTTTTGGAGTAAATGTGCCGATGTTATACCCCAATGTAGAAGAAATCATGCAAATCATCATCGATGAAGGGGTAAAAATTGTATTTACTTCTGCTGGCAATCCTAAAACATGGACGTCTTATCTTAAAGAAAAAGGCATTACAGTAGTACATGTAGTAAGTTCTACAAAATTTGCTCTTAAAGCCCAGGAAGCAGGTGTTGATGCTGTAGTAGCAGAAGGATTTGAAGCCGGAGGACATAACGGTAGGGAAGAATCAACAACCCTGACATTAATTCCGATGGTAAAACAGCAAATCAGTATTCCTTTAATAGCAGCAGGAGGCATTGCCACAGGAAGAGGAATGCATGCAGCAATGATTTTAGGAGCAGATGCAGTACAAATGGGAACCCGCTTTGCCATGACTACAGAAAGTTCATCCCACAACAACTTTAAACAAATGCTTGCCGAATTGGGAGAAGGAGATACTCACCTAACCTTAAAAGAGCTGGCGCCAGTTCGTCTGATAAAAAATAAGTTTTATAACGATATTCAGGAAGCCTATGCAAAAGGAGCAACGGTGGAAGATCTAAAAGCAGTCTTAGGTAGAGCACGTGCAAAAAAGGGGATGTTTGAAGGTGATCTTATAGAAGGTGAACTTGAAATAGGACAAATAGCAGGATTACTCACAGAAATAAAATCAGTACACGAAGTAGTTGATGATATCATAAAGGAATTTAAGGAATCAATAGCTACACCAATCAGTTATTAAAAGAAAAAAGGTATTGCTAATTTTTTATAAGTAGCAATACCTTCCAAAAAAAAATAACTATGAAATACAAAATTTAATTAATTGCTTAATAAATTTGTTATTCAAAATTACTGATTATCAACGTTGTTAAGTGTTAATAAAATCTAATATAACAAATGTTTAACTTTATTTAAAGTTTCATGAAAGAAATCCAATTATTGAAAATAGATGATATGAATCAGCATAAGAACAGTTCTAATTTTTATGTGAATACCATTCAAAATCATCTCATCAATAATCATCAAAGAATTGAAAAGCCGCACAAACATAACTTCTATGCCGTTTTTTTATTTACAAAAGGATCCGGAACACATGAAATAGATTTTACCACTTATGAAGTCAAGCCGGGTGCCATCTTCTTTTTATATCCGGGTCAGACCCATGGTTGGCATCTTTCGGATGACATTGAAGGTTATCTGTTTTTTCATACTAAAGAATTTTACGAAATGGGATATGTAAATAACACTTTGTATGAATATCCGTTCTTTAAATCAAATGCTTCTAATAAATGTTTTTATCTGGATCAGATGTTTACTTCAAAGCTCATGCATGATATAGAAAACATTTATAATGAATATCTGCAGAACAACTGGAAAAAAACTCAGTTGATATTGAGTTATCTCACTCAAATCTATATTTTACTCAACCGGCAGATAGAAAGCAATAGCCTGATAGATCATAATAGCCTGAGGCATTATCAAAACCAGTTCAACACCTTTGAACATTTGGTTGACAAGTATTACAAAGAAATCAAATCCGCCAGTGAATATGCTGAAAAACTCAACATCACTCAAAAACATTTAAACCGTATTGTAAAATCCATTACGGATAAAACCACAACAAACATCATTATTGAACGTAATATTCTTGAAGCTAAAAGAAACTTGATTTACACCAATAAAACATTCAATCAGATTGCTCAGGATCTGGGCTATACTGATTATTCCTATTTTAACAAACTGTTTAAAAAATACACAGGAGAGACTCCGACCGAATTCATCAAACGCTATAAAAAATAATCAGATTATTCTTGCTCATCTTTATCATAAAATAAATTCAACCACATAAGCCTTGATATTTTATAATTAAAGGTTGAAAGCAATAAAATAGTGATGACAACTAATATAAACATGGTCATAAATGACCAGCCAAACAACAGTCCTAAAACGAATACGGCTACCATCTCGGCAACGGTTAAAGCATAGCTCATATACATAGCTCCAAAATAAAAACCGGTCTCTCTGTGGAATGAATAGCCGCAATTGTCACATTTCATTTTCATCTTAGGCATTTTAAATAACAATGGATTACCATTAGAAGCAAATACCTTTGTTTTATTACAATTAGGACAGGTTCCTTTAACGACATTAGATACGTATGACATATTGCTTAGTTTTTATGATACAAAGATATTTCATAAATCTTCAAACGTATAAAATATTTAACCCTATTATTTGTTCTTTTCGGACATTTTGGGCTTATATCCTGTTTTGAAGTGTTATTTATTCCTCTTTTCACTTAAAGATACCTATTTTTGCTTTATTTTGTTCTGTATATAAATCAGAATTAAATGACTATTTAACTATTTTATGAATGAACTCTCTATAAATACCTCACAGAACGTAAGTATTGAATTTGTAATGGCTTCTTTGGGAGAGCGTATGGCGGCATCTTTAATTGATCTTATCATTAAGCTTATTTATGTATTTTCCATTACCTATATTCTGGAATTTTTTAGATTTTCACCTTTTGCTTTTGACGGAATGGAACAGATGGTAATCTCTTTTGTCGTTTATGCTCCGGTTATTTTTTATAGTCTTGTATTAGAATCCCTGTTCAACGGTCAGACCATTGGAAAAGCAATTTTGAAAATAAAGGTGATCAAAATAGACGGTTATCAGGCTTCCTTCGGTGATTTTTTGATGCGATGGATTTTGAGGATTGTAGAATTACTGTTGTTTTTGGGTTTAATTGCTATTCTTGTCATTATTTTCAACGATAAAAATCAGCGTCTGGGAGATATCGTCGCGGGTACTGCCGTAATTTCATTGAGAAACCGATACCGTATAAGCCATACCTTTTTACAGGAAACACACAGGTCGTATGAACCTGTTTTTACCAATGTATTGCGGTTTTCAGACAATGACATACGAATCATTCGGGAAACCTACAACAAATCATTGGAATCTAATGATAGGGGATTGATGGTACAACTGGTACAAAAAGTAGAAACCATTCTGAAAATAACCAACCCCTACAATACCCCTACAGAATTCATTGCTGTATTGCTCAAAGACTATAATTATTTAACCAGTAGAATTGAATAAATGATTTTTTCGATATTAGATATTTTAGGTACCGTTGCTTTTGCCGTTTCCGGAACGTTGGCGGCTATTCAGAAAAGGCTTGACTTATTCGGTATTCTTACCATTTCTTTTGTTACGGCAATTGGGGGAGGAACGCTCAGAGATGTGATGATTGGCAATACTCCTGTACTCTGGATGCAAGATTTATCGTATTTTTATATTGTTTTGGTAAGCACGGTTCTGGCCATTATTTTCAGAAAGCGATTGAGTATTCTGCGTACGTCTATCTTTCTTTTTGATACGATAGGGTTGGGATTATTTACACTTGTTGGATTGGAAAAAGGGGTTGCAGCAGATCTGGATCCGTTAATCTGTATTTCTCTTGGTACCATTTCAGCCTGTTTCGGAGGTGTACTGAGGGATATATTATGCAATGAAATACCTGTTATCTTCCAAAAAGAAATATATGCTACAGCCTGTATTTTTGGAGGTTTTATTTTCTTTTTACTAAAATACCTAAATCTGAATGACGATCTCATCTTTTTATCTACAGCCGGTAGTATTATCACAATACGTTTACTGGCAGTCATAAAAAAATGGTCGTTACCGACCATTACTTTATGATGGATTAATTTGACCGTCAGCCATAACTATTTTCCGGTCAGCCATATCTGCCAGATCTTCATTATGCGTAACAATGACAAATGTCTGACCAAATTCATCTCTTAATTGAAAAAACAGCTGATGCAGATTCTCTGCTGATGCTGTATCTAGATTTCCTGAAGGTTCATCTGCAAAAATTACAGCGGGTTTGTTGATCAAAGCTCTTGCAACGGCAACACGCTGTTGCTCGCCTCCTGAAAGTTCAGACGGAAAATGATTTACACGATGTGACAAACCAAGATAGTCAAGAAGTTTTTTTGCTTCTGTCTCTGTTTCTTTTCGATCTTTTCCGGCAATATAAGCTGGTAAACAAACATTTTCCAGTGCATTGAACTCAGGTAATAATTGATGGAACTGAAAGATAAAACCCAAATGCGTATTCCTAAATCTTGAAAGCTCTTTATCGTTTAATTTTAAAACATCAGTTCCATTGATAAACAAAGAAGTTGTATTCTCCCGGTGTGGGTGATCAAGAGTACCCAATATCTGTAATAAGGTTGTTTTTCCTGCACCTGAAGCTCCTACAATCGAAACAATCTCCCCTGAATTAATGGATAAATCAACACCTTTTAAAACGTGTAAAGCATCGTAATATTTATGAATGTTGGTCGCAATAATCATTTTCTGTATTTTTTACAAAGTAACACCTTTTTAGAGAAAATTCAAGAAATAAAGTTTCGTTAATATTTTATACTCAGCGGTGTTTTATCGTTATATTTGATATATAAAAAAAGGAAGGAATGAAAAATATACTGATAATAATATTGATTCCGTTAGTCCATTTTTGCAAAAATGATTCCCTTAACAGTAAAAAAGAAGCAGTCAAAACAATGGAGCAACAAGCAAACGAAGTGGCTATTTTAGCAAATGGTTGTTTTTGGTGTACAGAAGCCATTTTTCAACAACTCAGAGGTGTTGTAAAAGTAGAACCAGGTTATATTGGTGGTGATGTAGACAATCCTACTTATGAACAGGTTTGTACAGGAACAACCCATCATGCAGAAGCATTAAGAATAGAGTTTGACAACAGATTATTGTCTTATGATGATCTTCTCGAAGTATATTTTGCAACGCATGATCCAACTACTCTTAACAGACAGGGGGCTGATGTGGGTACACAGTACCGAAGTGAAATATTCTATCTGGATGAAAAGCAAAAAGCATCCGCTGAAAAAGCAATAAAGCAGCTCAACGATGAGCATGTATTTGGAAAACCTATAGTCACTAAAATATCTGCTGCAACTAAGTTTTGGGTGGCAGAAAACTATCATCACGACTATTTTAAAAATAATCCGAACCAACCGTACTGTGCTGCTGTTATAAGTCCTAAGGTTCAGAAGTTTATGAAAACATTTTCGGACAAAATAAAATAAATGGCATTAGAATTGATATCCATTAGCGTGTTAATTTTAAAATAAAATAAATGGCAGAACTCGTTTTGAATCAGAAAGTAACCCGTACCAATAAAACCACCTTACTTGTAATGGGAATTTTGTTTGATGCGATTGGTTATTTATCATATCTGATACCATTTTTAGGAGAGTTTTCAGATTTGATATGGGCACCGGTTGCCGGTCTGTTACTCAAAAGTATGTATAAAGGAACCATCGGTACTGTCGGAGGTATTTTTGCATTTGTAGAAGAATTACTTCCGGGTATGGATTTCATTCCTACGTTTACCTTAACCTGGATGTATACCTACTGCATTAAAAAGCAGTCATAAACCGGACAAAATATTTAATAACCATCCTCAGAATTATATGCAGTATTCTGAGGATTTTTTTATACACCGTTTTATGTAAAACAATTTTTTTATTAATTTAAATTAAGTGTTTTTGATTTTAATCTTCAGAACTTTGAATATAAATTAAAAGATCATGAACGATTTTAATAACTATATAACTTCTTTCAAAGTACGTGAAAAACTGCTGCCAGTATTCTTTATTGGTCACGGATCTCCTATGAACGGAATTGAAGACAATATTTTTTCAAATCAATGGAAAGAAATCGCTAAAAAGATAGAAATGCCGAGTGCTGTATTGGTAATTTCTGCCCACTGGCTTACTACAGGAACAAGGGTTACAGCAATGCAGGAACCGAAAACCATACATGATTTCGGTGGGTTTCCACAGGCTTTGTTTGAGGTGCAATATCCTGCTCCCGGATCTCCTTTCCTTGCAGAAGAGACCGCCAAGCTGATTACCTCAACCCATGTGGGATTGGATCATGACTGGGGGCTCGATCATGGAACCTGGACTGTCGTAAGACATATGTTTCCGGAAGCCAATATACCGGTATTACAATTGAGTATTGATTATTACAAACCCGCAAGCTATCATTACAATCTGGCAAAACAGCTGTATGAATTGCGTAAACGGGGGGTAATGATTATCGGAAGCGGTAATATGATTCATAATCTCAGAATGTTGGACTGGAAAAACATGAGCGGTTCAGGTTTTGGGTTTGACTGGGCAATGGAACTCAATCAGATTTTTAAAAATAAAATACAGGCGAGAGACCATAAAGCATTGATTGATTATGAAAACCTCAGTAAAGCTGCAACGCTTGCCATACCGACTCCCGATCATTACTACCCGATGCTATATGCACTGGCCTTACAGTCAGATAAAGAAGAGGTAAATATATTTAACGATGATTATGTAGGCGGATCTCTGAGCATGACCTCGTTCCGTATCGGATAATTTTATGCTTATCTATAAAATACTATCTTTACCATTAAAAACAAAAAATGAAAAAGATAGTATTGGCTATTTTGTTTCTCTCGTCATTTTGTGTTCAGGCACAACCCACAGCAGTAGAAGGAGAAACCGCTTATAATTTTTGGATACAGTTTCCGAAACAGGAAATATTAGAAAATAAACCTCCGGTACTGATTTTTTTACATGGCAAAAGCCTTTCGGGCAAAGACCTCAACAGAGTTAAACGCTATGGTGTGCTAAAAGCTATAGAAAAAGGATTGGAAATACCTGCTATTGTTGTAGCTCCTCAGCTTCCTTCCGGACCATGGATTCCTGAAAAAGTAAATGAAGTTCTGGAATATGTAATGGCGCATTATGAGGTTGATCCCACAAGAATCTATGTAGCAGGTATGAGTCTCGGATCTTACGGAACCATGAGTTTTTTAGGTCAATATCCCGATAAAATTGCAGCAGCCGTATCCATTTGTGGAGGAGGTGAAATTAAAGACGCCTGTAATCTTTCCACCATACCCATTGCCGTATATCACGGTGATAAAGATTTTATAGTTCCTGTTTCAGAGTCCAGAAAAATAGTAAATGCTATTAAAAAATGCAATAAAGATGCTCCGGTAGATTTTCATATACTCAAAGGTGAAAATCACGGAACGATTGAAAATCTATTCAGAAAAAAAGATATTTATGATTGGATGTTCAAACATAAGAAATCAATACAGACACAATCATAAAAATCAGTATATTTGCGAACTTAAAAATAATTATTCAAGAATAATTCAAATAATATGAAAGCCGGAATAGTAGGATTACCAAATGTTGGAAAATCAACATTGTTTAATTGTTTGTCTAATGCAAAAGCGCAAAGTGCCAATTTTCCATTTTGTACCATTGAGCCTAATATCGGAGTGGTAAATGTACCTGATCAACGTTTAGAAAAATTAGAAGAACTGGTAAATCCGGAGCGTGTATTGCCGGCCACCGTTGATATTGTTGATATTGCCGGTCTTGTAAAAGGAGCGAGTAAAGGAGAAGGATTAGGAAATCAGTTTTTGGGAAACATCAGAGAATGTAATGCCATAATCCATGTTTTACGTTGTTTTGACAATGATAATATTGTTCATGTTGATGGAAAAGTAAATCCGATCAGAGATAAAGAAACCATTGATATTGAATTGCAGCTAAAAGATCTTGAAACCGTTGAAAAACGTTTGGAAAAAGCAAAAAAAGCGGCAAAGACAGGAAATAAAGAAGCTCAGGTAGAAACAGCTTTATTGGAAAGAATACGTGCCGTTTTATTAGAAGGGAAATCTGCCCGTGTGATTGAACCACAAAATAACGATGAAGAAGTATTGTTGGAAGCTTTTCAGCTCATTACGGCAAAACCGGTATTGTATGTATGTAATGTAGATGAAAACGCTGCGGTAAACGGTAACGATTATGTAGAAAAGGTAAAAGAGCTTGTAAAAGATGAAAACGCAGAAGTAATTGTATTGGCAGTAGGTACAGAAGCGGATATTACCGAACTGGAAACCTATGAAGAGCGTCAGATGTTTTTAGAAGATTTGGGCTTATCAGAACCCGGAGTTTCTAAATTGATCCGTTCAGCATATAAATTACTGAACCTTCAGACCTATTTTACAGCAGGAGTAAAAGAAGTAAGAGCCTGGACTATTAAAGTTGGTGATACAGCTCCGAAAGCAGCGGGTGTAATCCATTCTGATTTTGAAAAAGGATTTATTCGTGCTGAAGTAATCGCTTACGATGATTATGTCGCTTTTGGTTCAGAAGCCAAAGTAAAAGAAGCCGGGAAACTAAGAGTAGAAGGAAAAGAATATGTTGTAAAAGATGGAGATGTCATGCATTTCCGTTTCAACGTTTAATAATAAAAGCTGATATTACATCAGCTTTTATTTTTTATATGCTTTTTTATTTATATTAGCCAAAACAACATTACTATGAACGCATACAAAACTACTGCGCTTATCTTTTTGGCTTTAAGTACCGTCAGCTGTGCTACTATATGGAGTAAAAAGACACAAAAAGTACATGTCTATTCTAATGTTAAAGAAGGTAGGTTAATCACCAATGACAGTGTTATACATCAGCTTCCGGCCACCATTGAAGTGAAGAGAGATAAGAAAGATCTGCACCTTACATTGGCTACGGAGGAGTATAAAGAAACATATACAATAGCTTCACAGATAAATCCGGTATTTACTTTTGGAAATCTGCTGACAATACCGGCATTTGGAGCCGGATACCTTATTGATCTGACAAATAAAAAAAGATTCAGTTATAAAAAACATATCTTTTTAGATAAGTTTGACGAAGAAACAGATCAAACCACCCGCAATGCAGAAGAGTATATTGCCAGACATGCAATTACCAATGATTCTGTAGTGGAAACAATATATAAAAGGGAGATACAGAAAACTCAAAACAGACAGCAAAAACAGATCGCGTATGACGATTGGAGCTTTAAAAGATTTCATCCAGCAAAAGGGACTTTTTACTTCAATATTCTGACGCCTTCTCTCTATATGATCGGGATATCATCTGAAAATCCGAATCTTTCCCGATTTAAAAATAAGGCGGGAGGAATGAGTCTTGGAGTAGCCTTAGATTATTTTTATGCAGAAAAGCAATTTATAACGCTTGAAATAGCACATCGTTCAAACGTTTTTGATCCTTTTTATTTTTTAGACAGATATTCCTATGATCTTATGGTTGACAAGGTAAATCTCTCCGTTATGCACAGTCATCGGATCAATCGTTTCAACATAGGATATGGTCTCTCATTTGACAGGGTTTTTTATAATTACAGAGTATGGAAAGAACATTGGATTCCTAATGATTTGCCATACGAACTATATATGTCTGATGATGGTAAAAAACAATTTTCAGAAAATTATATAACGTTGGGATTTTCCGGTCTACTGTCATATCAATGGACACAGAGACTGCATATAGGTGTTTTTTATAAACCTTCCGTTTATAGTATCCGTTCGGGACAAAGTTCATTCAATTATGAGCATGTTACGGGATTGGATATAAGATTAAAATTTTAAATTAAAGGTAATGAGATATATTTCCTAATTAGATGAAGGCAAAAACATATCATAAAAACAACTTTTACAGAAATACTTTTTGTGTGTTCAGGCAGGCAGAGAAAGATGATTTGCCAGCTCTAAAAGCTGATTACAAAAGTAAAACAGGAAGTGAATACTATTTTACAGAAAAGGGAGTATATCGCGTATCCAATCACTGGGGGAGAGCTGCAGGATGCCGATGGAGATTGAATGCAATTGAATATAAACAACAGCAGGCGTTGATTGGTTATGCCGACTGGACAGCTTTTTTTCCGAATAATGAAGAACAGCCTTTGTACTTTATCTGTCAGCCTTCACCTGATGTATTTTCATTTGACCACAAACACTCAGCTCTTTATGACGGAAAATCAGTGCTAAGAAGTGCAGCAGATACTTCTAAAGTGTTGAAACAGATACATGAACTCCAGAAAAATCCTTCTGCATTGAAATACCTATCTTCAGAAAATCCGCAGCAACTGATTTCAGAAATCATCTATCAGTTGATCTATACCAACACATCCTATGCGAAAATAAAGAGGGAACTGTTGAATAAATAGCTCCAAAGGGCTGTTAAACTTCAAAAAAAGTTATATTTTAGTAATAAAGTGCTTAAAAAGAAAATAACATGAAGAAGTTTAATTTGAAAAAGGTTTTTGATTTATTCAAAAATACCTTTATGGAGTTTATGGATGACAATTGCGTTAAGTTCAGTGCTGCGCTCTCGTATTACACCATTTTTGCCATCCCGCCATTATGTATCCTTATTATTTCCGTTACAGGCTATTTCTTTGGGGAAGAAGCCGTCAGCGGAGAATTATTTGATCAGATCAACCAATTGGTTGGAGATGCTGCTGCCATACAGATTCAGGAGTCCATTAAAAATGTACAATTATCAGGTGCCTCAACTCTGGCGACTTATATCGGAATTATTACACTTTTATTTGGTGCATCAGGAGTATTTGCAGAAATACAGAGCTCTATCAATTTTATATGGGGACTGAAAGCAAAGCCTAAAAAAGGGCTTATTCGTTTTCTCAAAAATAGATTATTGTCTTTCTCAATGATCGGTTCGTTGGGATTTGTATTGCTTGTCAGTTTGATTTTAAACTCTTTAATTGATAGTCTGTATTTTCAGCTTACATCTTTATTCAAGGATACAACAGTGTATTTTGCTTCTGCCATCAACAGTGCATTTGTATTTATCGTGATTACCATTTTGTTTATTACCATTTTTAAAACACTGCCGGACGGTAAAATCCGTTGGAAAGATGTTATTGTCGGTTCGGGATTTACAGCTATATTGTTTATGGTAGGTAAATGGGCGATTGGTTTGTATTTGGGTAATTCGTCAACAACTTCTTTGTATGGTGCAGCCGGTTCGGTTCTGGTCATTTTAGTATGGGTGTATTACTCCGCTATTATCTTGTATTTTGGAGCTGAATTTACAAAAGTTTATGCTCAGATGTATGGTAAATCTATCGAGCCAAACAAATATTCTGTATGGATTGATAAGCAGATTACGGAAGTGGATGAAGAAATTACTGTAGAAAAAAAAATATCGCAAAACGATGGCGAAAACACCTGAGTTAAAGACATAGGCTCTTTTAAATCTCTGAAAAAAACACTAAATTAGCACAAAATCTGGAAAAAAATATGCAAGAGCAAAATCAGTACACCGAAGATAATATTCGCTCGCTCGACTGGAAAGAGCACATCCGTATGCGTCCCGGTATGTATATTGGTAAATTGGGTGATGGTTCTTCTCCGGATGATGGTATTTATATTCTTATCAAAGAAGTTTTAGACAACTGTATTGATGAGTTTGTGATGGGAGCCGGAAAGACTATTGAAGTTACCATCAAAGACCGTACAGTAAGCGTTAGGGATTACGGACGTGGAATTCCTTTGGGAAAAGTAGTGGAAGTGGTTTCAAAAATGAATACGGGTGGTAAATACGATTCTAAAGCCTTTAAAAAATCAGTAGGGTTAAATGGAGTAGGTACCAAAGCGGTTAATGCATTATCCAGTTATTTCAGAGTGGAGTCTGTACGTGAAAACCAGCAAAAGGCAGCAGAGTTTTCTGCCGGAAATCTGGTATTGGAAGAACAGATAACAGAAAGTACCAAACGCAAAGGAACTAAAGTAACCTTTATTGCAGACGAAACCATTTTTAAAAATTATAAATTCAGAAGAGAGTATATTGAAAAAATGCTTAAAAACTATTGTTACCTCAATAGAGGACTTACAATAATTTTTAACGGAGAAAAGCTTTATTCGGAAGAGGGATTAAAAGATTTACTGAAAGAGAATATAGATGAGGAAGACATGATCTACCCAATTATTCACCTAAACGGAGATGATATTGAAATTGCCCTTACGCACAGTAAAACTCAATATTCAGAAGAATATTACTCTTTTGTAAACGGACAGAATACCACACAGGGAGGAACACATCTTGCCGCTTTTAAGGAGGCTATAGCCCGTACCATAAAAGAATTTTACAATAAAAATTTTGAAGCATCTGATATCAGAAAATCAGTAGTTGCTGCTATCTCCATAAAAGTGGAAGAACCTGTTTTTGAATCTCAGACAAAGACAAAATTAGGTTCTACCGAAATGGGGCCTGATTTGCCTACTGTGAGAACATATATCAATGATTTTGTAAAGACACAGCTTGACAATTATTTGCATAAGAATCCGGAAATAGCTGATGCCTTGCTGAAGAAGATTCTTCAGGCAGAACGCGAAAGAAAAGAACTTTCCGGAATCAGAAAACTGGCAAAAGACCGGGCTAAAAAAGCCAGTCTGCATAACAAAAAACTCAGAGATTGCCGCGTGCATCTTACGGATATTAAAAATCCGAGATATTTAGAAAGTACCCTGTTTATTACTGAGGGTAATTCTGCCTCCGGATCTATTACCAAGTCAAGAGACGTCAATACACAGGCGGTATTCAGTTTACGCGGAAAGCCGTTGAACACGTACGGAATGACTAAAAAAATTGTGTATGAAAACGAAGAATTCAATCTGCTTCAGGCGGCATTGAATATTGAAGAAGATTATGAAAATCTGCGGTATAATAACATCGTACTGGCAACAGATGCCGATGTTGACGGAATGCATATTCGCTTACTGATGATTACTTTTTTTCTGCAGTTTTTTCCGGAACTTATCAAAGAAGGTCATTTGTATATACTTCAAACGCCTTTATTCCGCGTTCGCAATAAAAAGAAGACCATCTATTGCTATTCTGATCAGGAAAGAATTGATGCCATTAATGAACTCAAACCAAAACCAGAGATTACACGATTTAAAGGGTTAGGAGAAATATCTCCGGATGAATTTCAGAATTTTATCGGAGAATCAATCCGTTTAGAACCTGTAATGCTTGACAAAGCAAATTCTATTGAAAATCTTCTGGAATTTTATATGGGTAAAAATACACCTGATCGTCAGGAGTTTATTATTGACAATTTGAGAGTTGAGTTAGATAAAATAGAAGAAACAATCAGCGTATAATTAATTTTTATGAGCCAAGACGATATCAACGAAGATAACTTACCGAATCACTCAGAAGACAATGCTGAAGACCATCTAACCAAAAATAGTTTACCCGTTTCTCAGATAGAGGACGACTCCAATGAGACGATAAAAAAGGTGACCGGAATGTACCAGGAATGGTTTCTGGACTATGCTTCCTATGTAATTCTGGAGCGGGCGGTACCGGCTATTGAAGATGGTTTTAAACCGGTTCAGAGACGTATTATGCATTCTATGAAAGAGCTTGATGACGGCCGATACAATAAAGTAGCAAACATTGTAGGACATACAATGCAGTATCATCCACACGGAGATGCGAGTATCGGTGATGCAATGGTACAGATCGGACAAAAAGACCTGTTGATAGACATGCAGGGTAACTGGGGTAATATCTTTACTGGAGATGAGGCAGCTGCTTCCCGATATATAGAAGCACGATTGAGCAAATTTGCACTTGAAGTTTTATATTCGCCGAAAATTACTCCATGGCAGGCATCTTATGATGGTAGGAAAAATGAACCAATCAATCTGCCTGTAAAATTTCCACTTTTGCTGGCTCAGGGAGGAGAAGGTATTGCTGTAGGTTTATCTACTAAAATACTGTCGCATAATTTTAATGAGCTTATTGATGCCTCTGTAAAATATCTGAAAGGAAAACCTTTTACAATTTATCCTGATTTTGCAACAGCCGGTATTGCGGATGTTTCCAATTATAATGACGGAATGCGTGGCGGTAGAGTGAGAGTACGTGCCCGGATAAATCAACTGGATAAAAATACTCTTGTGGTAAAAGAGATACCTTTCTCTACTACAACTACTTCTCTGATAGACAGTATATTAAAGGCAAATGAAAAAGGTAAACTGAAAATCAAAAAAATTGAAGACAATACAGCTGCTGAAGTAGAAATTCTTATTCATTTACCATCAGGCGTTTCTCCCGATAAAACCATTGATGCTTTGTATGCTTTCACGGCATGTGAAACCTCTATTGCTCCGTTGGGATGTGTAATTGAAGACAACAAACCATTGTTTACAGGGGTGACCAATATGCTTAAAGTATCCACTGATCGTACAGTTCAATTACTGAAAAGTGAACTTGAGATACAGTTGGGAGAACTGGAAGAACAGTGGCATTACCTGTCTTTGGAACGTATTTTTATTGAAAAAAGAATTTACCGCAGAATCGAGGAAGAAGAAACATGGGAAGGTGTTTTGGCTACAATTGATGAAGGATTAAAGCCCCACATCAAAAACCTTAGAAGACCCGTTACAGAAGAAGACATCATTCGTCTTACAGAAATAAAAATTAAAAGAATTTCTAAATTCGATATTGATAAAGCTCAGAATAAAATAGATGCTTTAGAAGAAGAAATCGAACAGGTTAAATATCATATAGAACATATTATTCCTTTTACCATTGATTACTTCAGTCGTTTAAAAGAAAAATACGGAAAAGGAAGAGAGCGGAAAACAGAAATACGCAGTTTTGATACGATCGAAGCAACGCGTGTGGTATTGAGAAATACAAAACTCTACGTAAATAGAGAAGAAGGTTTTATGGGAACCTCGTTAAAGAAAGATGAGTATGTGGCAGACTGTTCGGATATTGATGATGTTATCATATTCTTACGCGATGGTTCTATGATTGTATCTAAAGTAGACGAGAAAAAATTCATCGGTAAAGACATACTCCACATTGCAGTGTTTGATAAAAACGATAAGCGTACGATATACAATATGATTTATCGGGATGGCAAAACGGGGAGTTCATATGTAAAACGCTTCAATGTTTCTGGCGTTACACGAGATAAAGTATATGACCTGACACAGGGAAAACCCGGTTCTCAGATTCTTTATTTTTCTTGCAATCCCAACGGTGAAGCAGAAGTAGTGACCATATTACTGCGGCAGTTATCCAACATTAAGAAACTTAAATTTGATCTGGACTTTGCAGATTTGCTCATAAAAGGAAGAGTTTCAAAAGGAAATGTAGTGACCAAATATCCGATCAAGAAAATTGAACTCAAAGAAAAAGGTATATCTACATTGCGTCCGCGTAAAATCTGGTTTGATGACACCGTTATGCGTCTTAATGTAGAAGGGAGAGGCGAGCTTTTAGGGGAATTTAAGCCCGAAGATCGTTTGCTTATCATTCATCAGTCAGGAAAACTCAAGACCATTATTCCTGAGCTCACAACCCATTTTGAAGAAGATATGATTGTGTTGGAAAAATGGATTAGAGATAAGCCAATATCGGTTATTTATTATGACGGTGAAAAAGCAAAATATTTTGTAAAACGTTTTCTCGTTGAAAATGAGAATAAAGAAGAGATTTTCATTACAGAGCATCCGTATTCCAAACTTGAAATTGTTTCTACAGACTACAGACCTGTAGCAGAAATAATGTTTGCAAAAAACAAGGGTGTTCAAAAAGAAAATATAGAAGTAAATTTTGAAGAATTTATTGCTGTAAAAGGCATCAAGGCTCTTGGAAATCAGCTGACTTCCGATAAAATTAAGCTTATTAATTTATTGGAATCACTTCCGTATGAAGTCGAAGAAGAAGAAGAGACAGAAACAGTATCTTCTGAACTAACAGATACAGCACCAGCTAATCTCACGATTGAGGAAGATGGTCAAATAGGATTTAATTTAGAATAATGAATATAAGAAAAGCACATAAAGAGGATTATGCGGAGCTGATGAGAATATGGGAATCAGCTGTAAAAGCAACACATGATTTTTTAAGTAACGATGACTTTGAATACTATAAGCAACAATTACCGGTTGCTTATTTTCCTCAGGTTGCTTTATTTGTTCTTGAAGATGAAAATGTTACAAAGGGTTTTTTAGGAGTTGCAGAAAATTCATTGGAAATGCTTTTCATTGATGATCAGGACAGAGGAAAAGGATATGGGAAAAAATTAGCACGTTTTGCAATAGACGAATTACACGTTCGAAAAGTAGATGTAAATGAACAAAATAAACAGGCAACAGGCTTTTATGAAAAAATAGGGTTTGTAAAAGTTGGTCGTTCCGACTTAGATGCAGAGGGAAAAAATTATCCGTTACTGCATTTTGAATTAGCTGATCAGACTAAATAGACATGATGCTGTTATTAAAAAGACTCTATATATGAATAGTCTGTTTTATCAGATATCAGATAATTTATCAAAAGATGTATATATAATAAACTAAACATGAAAAAAGTATCCCTTTTATTTGCCGTTGGAGCAATGATGTTTTCTTGTAATAAAGAACCAAAGGAAAACCAAAATTCTGAAGTAAAACAAGATGAGAGTGCCACAACAGAGGTAACAGACCAAGCATCAAAAGAGTTTAACATTCAGGATATTCCGGTTACGGATATGGATCCGGGTGTTTTTCCGTTTTTTACGTTACCTGACGGATTGAAAGAACAAAACAAACCATTGCAGAAAAAATTTGATGTTTGTTTTTTCCCGGTCAATGGGGTTATGACTCCGTTTGAAGGAAAACTTTACAAGACTAATGTAACCTCAAAACCGGGCGAGGAATTCTCGCAACGTTATTTTGAGAAAAGTATGGAAGATTATTTGACTTCTATAGGAGCTGTAAAAGTTTTTGATGGTGAAATATCAAATGAAGAATACGATCGTTATAATAAACAGGATCCGAATAAGGGAGATGAAGGAGATATCGGATATACGGGAGAACAGATTAAATTTTATGCAATCCGTACAAAAGATAAAGGTAATATTTATATACAGTTTTCTTCCAATAATGCATCTGCAAAACTCAACATTCTTCAGGAAGAAGCATTGAAGCAAACGATTACTAAAGTCACTGCAGATGAGATTGCAAAAGATTTAACAGAAAAAGGAAAATCAATTCTTTATATTAATTTCGACGTTGACAAAGCCACTATTTTAGAAGATGGTAAATCAATTGTTACAGAAATTGCTCAAGCATTGAAGAAAAATCCTTCTTTAAAAATTACCATTGAAGGACATACTGATAATACCGGAGATGCGGCACATAACAAAAAATTGTCAAATGACCGGGCTGTTGCGGTATTGAATACTATTGCAGCACAAGGTGTTGATAAATCCCGTTTAGCGGCACAAGGTTTTGGAGCGGAACGACCATTAGTCGCAAATGATTCAGAAAGTAACAAAGCTAAAAACCGCAGAGTAGAGCTTATAAAAATGAAATAATAGAAGATCAAGAAAGCCTTTTATGAATGTTTTCATAAGTAAAATCAGATAACTTTTTTAGTTATCTGATTTTTGTTTTTATAGTTATTTCTTGTATTGAACCTAAATGCAAATTCATCACAGTATTTAGATAGATGTTTTGGGCTGGTTACGTGATAAACTCCGATAATACCTCGTTTAAGTTGGCTCCAAAAGCCTTCAATACTATTGGTATGGTATTTATCCTTTACATAAATCCTTTTATTATGTTCAATTGTTTTATGTATGTAGTCTTTAGAAAGTCCACGATAACCTCTCCAACCATCGGTTACAATAATTGAACGTTTAGCTACCAATTCATTAATAAGACCTTTTAAAGTCTTACCTTTTGTATTGGGAATTACTTTTGTATAAACGTATCCATTAGAAATTAAACCAAATACAGGTACTTTAGCTTTTAAGCTATGACCTTGTGTATTTTTGATTCTTTTTCCTCTATTACGATTTTTGTTTTTACTACACCAACATACGTTTCGTCAGCTTGTGTAGTACCTTCAAATACAATTTCTGATTTATCACGGAAATTATGTCGTATTCTACTTAACATAAACCAGGCTGATTTTTGAGTAACATTAATGTCTTTTGCTAATTGTACGCTACTAATTCCTTTCTTGTGAGAAGCAAAAATATAAATTGCCAAGAACCATTTTTTTAATTTTATATGTGAGCCTTCAAACATTGTTCCTACGGTTACAGTAAATCGATTTCGGCAATCTCTACATTTATAAAGTCCTTTGAATCGACCTTTCGAACGTAATTTGTAATGGCTTTCTGATACACTACCACAATGAGGACAAATAGGTTCATTTTTCCAAGGTAATTTTTCTAAAAACTCTCTGCAATCATTTTCTGTTTGAAAGGTTTCCATCAAATTAATTAATGATTTAAAGATTGTTACATCTGATTCCATCTTGTTTTATTAAAATTAATACTAATTCTTTAGGCTGAACAATCTTGTTTAAACAAGTTGTTCAAAATTTGATGGAAGGATATAACAATCTGGATATGTTAAAATGAACAAAACCTGTTCAAAAATGATATTCTGAACAGGTTTTAAATTATGAATAATTCAATAAGGTTTTATTTTTGTTAAGTGTCCAATAATGGGTAATATGCCTTTTTTAAATTTTTTTTTAAATATGTTAAATACCTTGAAATTTTCGTAAATGTAATTTTACTTAAAATAAATATTAGATAATCTTTGGGATAGTTTTGTAAAGTTATATTACTATTGTTTATATATTTTATTAAATAAATGTATATTTATAGCTTAATAACCAAAAATTAAATGTAATGAGTAGTACTAACCCTTTATTTGAAGCTCAACGTGAAAAAGCAGGTTCACAAACTAAGGGTAAATATGATTATCAGTATCATTGGGCTTTATTTAAAGTTTTGAGCGAACATCAATCTAGAGAAGAATATGCTGTTTTTGTTGAACTTCATGAAGATGTCGTAATATCTGATTCATTAGAACCAGATAAAGCAACATTTGAATTTAATCAAGTAAAGACAACGTCTAAAAACATGTCTCATAGCGAGTTAACCAGAAAGAAAAATAAAGTTAAAGGAACTTCGGTATTAGCAAAATTGGTTAATAGTACCAATTCAAAAAAATACTCTTCTAAAATTAATCATTTAAATCTGATATCAATTTTTCCATTTACATTGGAATTGAAAGAAAAAAGTTTAGAACTGGAAAAAATAACTTTAGATGATTTATCAGATTCACAAGTAAAAAAATTAGAAGACGCTATTAAAGATGAATTGGGCGATAAAGTAAGTTTACCGAAAAATTTACAATTCGTTGTTTCGAATCTTTCTGCCAAAAATTATCAAAATGACGTCATAGCATCTATATCTACTTTAATAGAGAAGATGTTTCCTGAATCTTACTGTAAACCTAACGATATATATAGGTTACTATATGATGAAATAAATACTAAAGGAATAGTCACTTACGATTTTTCAAATTGGGAAGAATTACTTGATAAAAAAGCTTTAACATCAAACACAATTAATACTGTAATCAATCGATTCACTAATATTAAGGATGAAGGTAAAATTCAAAGTCAATTTGAAGAAATTGCAAAAGAGATTGATTTAACTATAATTTCTCGAAAAAAATTAAGTCATCATTTTAAGAGATATCGAATGGATAAAATAGGCAATAAAAGTGTTTTACAGCTTGAAATCACACAGAATATTGTTAAATTAATTAATGCAGAATTAAATACTGGTGAGGAAAGTTTTAAAAATTTGATTGACAATGTATCTAAAAGTTTAGACGATAAATATAAGGGTACATTTACAGATGATTTTCATTTGAAAGCAGCAATAATATGCGAATATATATATGACAATGAATAGTATAGAAAACTACAAATTATTAATTCATAATTTACGTACTGGAAAAAATGCCAAACTTAAAATTCAGACAACTACTAGTAATATCAAATTCGGCAAAGTCCGCAAATCAGTTTCAATTCCAAAGATTGACTCTGATAACAGCAAATAATAATAGTGTAGGTAAATCTACACTTGCAAAACTTTTATTTTGGGGATTTGGTTGTGAAACAGAGTTTGATACAACTTGGAAAGGATTTGATTGTAGCACAATTATCAAATTTACAATTGATGAAAAGGAATTCGAAATTAAAAGATATAAAAATAATATTTCACTAAAGGAAAATGGAGTAATAACTGATTTTCCTAAAATCACTGGAGATTTTTCAATGAAATTTGCTGATTTAGTAGGATTTAAAGCTTTGTTACCCAATCAATCTACTGGTGAGCTGGAAACACCGCCTCCTGCTTATTATTTTTTACCTTTCTATATAGATCAAAAGAGAAGTTGGTCTAAAGCTTGGGATAATTTTGATAATCTCGCACAATATAAAGGATGGAAGAATACTATTATAAAATATCATGTTGGTCTGTTAACATCTGAATATTTTGAGTTAGAAATTGAAAAATCAATTAAGAAGAATAACAAAAATATTATATCTTCTGAAATCGCAAAAATTGATTCAACCTTAGAAATTGTGGAAGATTTTTTACCTTCAGAAAGAATAACAACTGTAGTAATTGATGACTTCAACGATTTAACAGAGGAAATAACTCAGGATTTAAAAAATCTTACAGAAAAACAAGAGTATATTCTCGATTTGTATTCAAATACGCAAGTAGCTAAATCGCAATTAGAGCATCAAAAACAGTTTGCCATTAAACTTGTTGAAGAATTAGATAAAGATTATGTTTTTGCTGTAGAAAATATATTTGAAGATCATCTTAATTGTCCATTGTGCGGTACAATGTATCAAAATTCAATTTTTGAAAAATCTTTTATTCTACAAGATAAGGGACAAGCTGAAATACAATTAGAACAAATTGAGAAGGATATTGACAAAGCAAATAATAAATTATCTAGCATTTCTATTGAGTTAAATAAAATAAGATTAGAAATTGATAGATTAAACTCTAAGTATATTAAGCAAGAAGTTTCAAATGAAGATAATTTTACATTTGTAAATCTAATAGAAAGTATAGGTGGGCAGTCGATTAAAAAGAGTATTAATGAATCAAGAAATACTAAACTAGGCATCGTAAAGGATCTTACAAACGCTATAAGTCTTGCTAGTAAAAGCCAAAAGAAACTTTGCTCACCTGAAGATATTGAAGATATCGAAGCTGATTTTAATAAATTCTTTAGCGATTATATTAAAGTTCTTGATGCTCAGGCAGTAAATCTATCTGAAATTAATTCTTCACTTTCATACAACAAAATCGTTAAAGAAGGTGGAGCAGCTGAAAATTCAAGGGCTATTTTAGCGTATTATATAGCTATCTTTTCAATGGTAAATAAATATAAAAATGAGGTTGTTTCTCCACTAGTAATTGATACGCCTAATCAACAAGAGCAATCAGATAATAATTATTCTAATATTGTAAAACTCATTCAAGATAAAATACCTAAAAATAATCAGGTAATTATTTGTGCTATGTCAAATCCAAAATTAAAGCCTCTAGAAGAGAAAGCACATATTATTGAATTAGATAATTCTAAATTACTAGATGATAAACAATATGATGAAATAAAACAGATATTTGATACATGGTAATATGAAAATAAAAAATCTCGTTTCACGCGAGATTTTTTATTTGGTACAATCAAGTATATAGGTGTCTTATTTTATTTCCGTTATTGGGTTTTGAAGCTTATTTTATAATCTTTTATCGATATACCTTCAGGCGACTTAAATGATAAACCTGTTAGTATAAATTCATAGTTTTTGTTTTCTTTAAGCTCCCATTCAATGATGATGGACTTTTTATCTTCAGAATAGGTCAGTTTTTTTAAATCAGGCACAGCATTTTTGTCTTCTCCGAAACTAATGGAATGGCCTTTTCCTAACAAAGGTCTGTCAAAATTTATGGTAAGCTGTTTTAATGAGTTTTTGACCTGTTGATCGCCATTAGTGAACTCACTCATTGAAACGACTTTAGGTCTTTTTGCATCCAACTTTTCCTTGTACATATTTATATCATCAGCATACCTGTTGTATGCTTTTATAAGATTGGGCATATAGCTTTCTAAAGTTGGATACTTTTTTCTATTGGCACCATATTGTTCTAATTCTGAAAGTAAATCTTCTATCCATATAAATCCTCTGTTTAACTGCTCGTTTGTTTCCTTTTCTATTTCTTCTTTACTGAAATGGTGATCTTTCATATACTTGATTACTGCTGCGCGAACTAATGCTTCATTGACCATAGTTTCCCAGTCTGCGTATGCCTGATTCTGCATTTCACCGGCAACAACTTTATATATCTTTTCTCCATTTGCTCTGAACGGTTCAGGATTTTTTTGCAACAAATAGTTTACAAAGGAGTGGTTAAATTCGTGCAGTAAAGTAGGAAAGTAGTTTTCAATGGTAAATTCTGCCATGCCCAGGCTATCCGTTTTCCAGGTTCCCATTATGGCATAAACGTCTCGTTTACCATTGGGTAAATTGATAGAAGGACCATAATTTCCTCCACCATTTCCAAGCCCGTTGATAATTATAAAATTTTCATTGGGTTCTTTTCCGTAAAATTTCGGATACCACGAACGATCTAAATGCTCATATATCGGAAGAAATCGTTCACTTACCTCGGTATATAATTTCTTATTTTCTTTAAAAAATTGCTTACTGTTACTCTCCTGATAAAATTTCTTTAAGAGTCTGACAAATTCAACAGCATTATCCTTGCCCCAACGCTCATCCGGTATGTCATCTGTAAAAGGGATCAAAGGATTCAGATTTTCATCAAGATGGATTGCCATACTCATAACAGCATCATAACCTACGCCATTTTCATTTCTGAGTTTCTTTATAAAGGCAATAAGTTCATGATTCTGATAAGGTTCATAGAAAGACTGAATTTTATCTTTATAGAGTTTAAACCTTTCTGAGCTATATTCTTCACTATCTGCAAGACGAAAAACAATGCTTAGTATTTCAACACGTTCATCTGCTTTTGGTTTTTGTAAAGTGTTTTCTTGTTGTGCAAAACAAAAAACAGTCAGGAAGCTTAAAAGTAAAGTAGTGTAAAATTTCATAACAGAGCGTTTTATTATTTAATCTCTTTGTAAAACTAATAAATAAAATTCTGTGATTTATATTAAAAAAACTATAATAATGATTTACCTCATTAAATAGGTACGAATCCATAAAAACACACCTAAAGGATCTTTAATTATTAAGATATATTTAGTACAGTACCCGGAAAGAAAGCTGTAATTTTAAAGAATACAAAAGTCGATTTATATTTATGATACCCTATTCCTTTTTAGATTTAGCCAATGTAACAGAGGGCAGTACTATTCCTGAAACCTTTACAAAATCTGCTGCTTTGGCTCAATCAGCAGAATCATCGGGATATACACGATATTGGTTTGCAGAACATCATAACATGCAGAGTGTAGCGAGCTCAGCTACTTCAGTTCTGATCGGTTATATTGCCGGTAAAACCAATACCATCCGTGTGGGTTCAGGTGGTGTTATGCTGCCGAATCATTCCCCTTTAGTCATTGCAGAACATTTCGGAACACTGGCGTCTCTGTATCCAGATCGCATTGATCTCGGACTTGGACGTGCACCCGGAACAGATCAGGCGACTGCTCAGGCATTAAATGCTAATTTTTTTGAAAACGTACATAATTTTCCTAAGAATATAGTATTACTTCAGCAGTATTTTTCTGAAGAAAACAGACGGGCAAATGTAAGGGCTTTTCCGGGTGAAGGACTTGATATACCTTTGTGGATTTTAGGCTCAAGTACTGATTCTGCATATCTGTCTTCTTCTTATGGATTACCGTATGCTTTTGCAAGTCATTTTGCTCCGGCTCAGATGGCTAAAGCTTTTGAAATCTATCATTCAAACTTTAAACCTTCAAAACAGCTGCAAAGTCCGTATATCATGTCTTGTGTCAATGTAATTATTGCAGATACGCTTGAAGAAGCACAACGTCTTGCTACTTCATTTTACAGAATGTTTTTAGGTATTATCAGGAATGAAAGAAAACTATTACAGCCTCCTATTGATACTATGGATGATGTTTGGAATGTAAATGAAGAAGCCTATGTGCGTCAGATGACTTCCTGCGCTTTTATCGGAACCAAAGAAACCGTAAAAAGAGAAATATCCTTGTTTATTGAGCGCTACAGGCTCAACGAAATTATGATTACATCGCCTATTTATGATCAGGAAGCCCGTTTATACAGCACCCGTATGTTTGCGGAAATCATGAAAGAACTTGCTTAGCCTTTAGGTAATTCGTCTTTGATTGTTGTATGTTTGTAGTACTAAAAGTCAGAGTATGCTTATTAAAGAAGTAGATAGCCAGGAAATGGTTAAACAGTTTCTACATTTTCCTGTACAATTATACAAGAATGATAAAAACTGGATCCGGCCACTGGATAAAGACATTGAAGAAGTATTTGATCAGAAGAAGAATAAAACCTTTCAGAATGGTGGATTGATTAAGCGTTGGCTCCTATTTGACGGGCAGCAACAACCTATTGGCAGAATAGCCGCTTTTATTAACCCACAGTATAAAGAACAACAGCCAACGGGTGGTATTGGTTTTTTTGAGTGTATTGATGATCAAAAAGCAGCACATTGTTTGTTTGATACAGCTAAAAAATGGCTGCAGGAAAATAAGATGGAGGCCATGGATGGTCCTATTAACTTCGGAGAACGGGACAAATGGTGGGGATTGTTAGTACAAGGATTTCATGAACCTTTATATAATATGAACTATAATTTTCCTTATTATCAGGAGTTGTTTGAAAGTTACGGCTTTAAAAATTACTTTGATCAGGAATGTTATGCATTGCCTATTGATTCAAAATTATCCAACCGTATAAAATATGCACATGAACGCGTTGCGAGAAATAGTGATTACCATGCGGAATATCTTAAAAAGAATCAGCTTGAAAAATATATAGGTGATTTTTTGACGATATATAATGCTGCATGGGAAACACACGGTGGAGGTAAACAGTTGACATTAGAGCAGGCTAAAAATATTTTTTATTCCATGAAACCTATCATTGAAGAAAAAATTGTCTGGTTTGTTTACCATAATGAGCGACCTGTTGCCTTTTGGCTTAACATACCGGATCTCAATCAATATTTTAAAAAGCTTAATGGTAAGTTCGGGCTGATTCAAAAGCTCAAATTTCTCTATCTTCAGAAATTTACAAAAAACAATCGTATTGTAGGTGTTGTTTTTGGTGTTGTTCCTGATTTTCAGGGAAAAGGAGTAGAAGCATACATGATTGTAGAAGGTACAAAAGTGATCAACAGAGATTTGCCTTATACAGAATATGAAATGCAATGGATTGGTGATTTTAATCCTAAAATGATTCGTGTTGCTCAGGCACTCGGAGCAGAAAGGAGTCGAAAATTAACGACTTATCGCTATTTATTTGATCCGTCACAACCTTTTGAAAGACACAGAGTCTTGTAATATGATAAAAGGAAAACCGATAGGTTTTCCTTTTTTATTTTTATGCGAAATGTAAACAGAACTAAGAAGATGATCCTTGTTTCTTTAAAATACCTTTCTCTACATTTTCGTTAATTAGATTTTCAGCATATTCCCATATAGCTGCTGAACCCTCTTTAATAGCTTTCTTCTTTGCATATACTTTTTCATACGGAACATTAAATTCAGTCCACGTTCCTCCGTTATTTGATGCATTTTGCAGTAAGGGTTCCAGGCGATCCATGGTTTTTGCAAACCGGGCTTCATTTGTAACACCTTCTTCAAATTCTTTCCATATAGCGATAAACTCTTTGGCTTGTTTTTCGGGTAAAAGACCAAAAATTCTTTTGGCTGCCAAAAGTTCTTCATCCGTATTGGTATGGTTTTTAACGGTATCATAAATAAAAGTATCTCCGGCATCAATTTCAACAATATCATGTATCAATACCATTTTCAATACTTTAAGGATATCAACAGGTTGGTCTGAATGTTCTGCCAGTATCAGTGTCATCATAGCTAAATGCCAGCTGTGTTCTGCATCATTTTCATGTCTGTCGCTGTTAAATAATTTTGTTCTTCTCAGAATATATTTCAGCTTGTCTATCTCTTTGATAAACGCAATTTGTTGTAATAAAGCATCTGTTTGCATATTGTTTATATAGAAGGTTTTCTATTCTCAAATATCCGAAAATATCTACAGAAGCCCAAATACTGAATTTTGCACAAAAGAGGAGAAGTTGGCAAATTAGAACATAAAAAAACGGAAAACTCCAGTTTTCCGTTCTTTTTATTTTATTTTGATGTTGAAGAATAATCAAGGTGTTTGATAATCCAGTCTAATCCAAGGTCATTTTCATTGACAACATCTTCCGGTGCCGGTGTAATGGTTATATCCGGCATAATGCCGTAACCTTCTGTCTTTTCTTTATGATAAGGTTTAACACTCATAATACCTGCTACCCATTTCAGTTTGGAATGAGGTAATTTCAGTATAGGCATTCTGCCCGCAACAGTACCATTATAAGCTCCTCCGGTTTCTTCTCCTACAAATACGGCTCTTTTGGTGCTTTTGAGATTGGAAGAAATGATACTCGATGCAGAAAACGTTGCTCCGTCAATTAAAACAAATAGTTTACCCTTAAAAGCTTTCGGCTGTATATCGATAGCTTTATATCCGGGAATTTTGTAGTAATAGTGACCGTCATCTGCTTTATATGTTTTGGACCAGAGTGCTATAGTATGGACCAAATAAAAAGGGGATAATAAAGTATAATCAATTACTGATTTTCCTCTTATTGCATCAAAAGGCAGTCTGAAATGACTGTTTACCAGTGTAGGATCCACAAAAGGTTCACTTTCCAAAGCCAGGTATTCATACAATGATTTGATATCGCTTAATCGTCCGCCAGTGTTTCCTCTGAGATCTATTACTAAAGTTTGCACGTGTTTTTTTTCTATTTCTGAAAATACAGAATCATACGCTTTTTCTGCATTTCCCTGAGAAAAATTACGGATCGTCAACACAGCTATCGTACTGTCATTTCGGATCGGATAAGTAAGTTCTTTACTGAATTTTTTTGTCTTTGGGTCAAATCCGAAAGTACGGTTGTATTTTTTCTTTTCTTTTAATTCCTTTTTCTTTTCTTTCTTTTCTTCTTTGGAAACTATTTTATTTTTAAAAGGATTTAATGAATCATTGTTCGTCCATTCAGTTACCAATGAATCGATTTTTGTTTTGGTATTTTCTTTAAAATCACGGTAAATCTTTGTTCTGTAAACTATATCATTGCATGAAAGGGTCATATTTAAAGAATCTTTGTATCCCAGTTCTAATGTATAATAGTTTACAATTGTTTTCGAAAACCTTTTAGCAATAAAAGTGGTGTTATATCCGTCAGAAGTAAATGTCTTACGATATTTTCTATAGATATCTTTAGGTGTAATATTCTCAATACTTAATACTTTTGATCCTGCGCTAATGAGAGAATCTTTAGAATTGTTTTTATAGATATAGAGTTCATCATTGTCCCAATAATATTCAAACTGTGCAAGCGGAGAAACACTTTTTTTATATTTTTTTCGTGTTTTTTTATCTTTTTTATCCATCTTTTCATATAAAGGAACTACACTCATATGCCCTTGCCGCACAGCAGCAACCACCGGACTTATCTTGAGATAAAATTCATTTGGTGTCATTGGCTGCGTAATGGTTTTACGGATGCTGTCAAATTTATAATCAAGATCTTCCTGTGAAATATACCAATACAAATCAGGATGAATTTTTTTCATCGTTTTTTGGACATAATCAACATCTTTGATAAGCTTTTTTGGTGCGACGGGAGTATGGATTCTTGCATTTTGTCGGGAAGTAGAGGCACAACCCAACATGAGCAGTGCGGTAAATAAGAGTGAGAAATGCTTCATATATTATAAATAAAATCAGCTTATAAGTAGCAATTTTCTGATAATTGTTACATATAAGCTGATGAAAAGATAAAAAAGCTATCCAATAGGATAGCTTTTGAAATTATTGTTGAGCTGCCTGAGCTTGTCTTATTGATTCCTGAATGGTTTCGTAATAAGCATTCCATCCTCCAACTGCCATAATGGAGTAGATAGAGTATATTAACGAAAGAGCACTGATTACCAATCCAATGATGTTTAATATTCTTGCTGTATTAGTTGTTTCAATACCTGTATATTGTCTTGGATTTGTTTGATAAAGCTTAATGTCTTTATTTGCCAACATCAAACCGATAATACCCAATACAAGACCAATAACACCTGAACAACAGCATATAATTGATAAAATACCTAAAACAAGGGATCCTGTAGTGTTTGGTAATTTGCTTACCATGTAGTTACCATTGTCATTTGTAGGCTGTTGATAAGCCTGAGATTCATAATTTTCCATAGTTATTTATATTTAATTTAAAAGTGTTTGTAAAAATAGGAAATTATCATAATTAAAGCATTAACAATTGCTAAAGAAATAATTATTTTGTGATATTTTCTGGACGAGTCAATAAAATGAATCCCTATAAATAAAAATAAAAGCAGGGTGGTATAAATTGCCGGAAACATCTTGAAAGCTGCTATAAAATCACCTCTCAGCAAAAATGCTATGGCTCTCTGTGTACCGCAACCCATGCACTCAACACCAAAAATGGTTTTATTGACGCAGGGAATCATATATTCTTCCATTTCTCAGTATTTTATACAATTTTACAAAAAAAGAAGCAATAACGCTACTTCAAAAAATAAATTTTTAAATTTGAGAAAAAAACAATGATGAAATATGCTTTGGGAATTTTGGCTGTAGGTCTGATGATCTGGGCTTTGATAGAGCAAACTAATGCCCAACCCAATATATGGGTTCAGATTTCGGCGGTGATCGTGTTTTTTTATGTAATGATGCGGTTGATGGATAAAACACCGGGTAAATTTGACAAGGAACAAGAAGATACCGAATACAGCGAAAGAAATCAAACAGATAAAGAGGATAGACAAGATGTTTAAAACAGGAGATTTAGTTGAAGTTTTGGATGATGCAATGAAGGGCAAAGTTTTGAAAGTCAAAGAAGATGAAGTAACTATTGAAACAGAAGATGGTTTTGAACTTAGTTACAGACCTTCAGAGTTGATTCTTTTAGGAGATGATCAGGCTATTAAAGATGCCAGTAAACGCGGAGTCATTGAAGATGCAAAATCTGATAAAATAACAATTAACCATCACAGGGTAAATACTGAAAAAAAATCTAAAAAGGAAGAATTTGTTCTGGAAGTGGATTTACATATCGAAAAACTGGTGAAGAGCTTTCATCACATGACCAATTTTGATATATTGAATTTACAGTTAGATACAGCAAGAGGGCAGTTGGAGTTTGCTATAAAAAACAGAATACCTAAAGTTGTTTTTATTCATGGAATGGGAGAAGGAGTACTTAAAACAGAGCTCGATTTTCTTTTTGGCAGGTATGCCGAGATTAGTTTTCAGGATGCCAATTACAGAAAATACGGACTTGGAGCCACCGAAATTTTTATTAAGCAAAAGATGTTATAAATATAAAAGAGGAGTACTTCCTCTTTTTTTGCTTTATTTTACATGCTGTGATGCAGTGATACGGTTGATTATAAATGCATCAAATACATCATGTTATTTACTATCCTTACTATTTATTTTGTGTATCTGTTACTGAAAGTTCTATTTTTAGAGCAAAACAGATGGTATTCTCTTTTTTGATATAAAAATATAAAATGTTTTGAACTTCTTTTTTTTCAATACTGACAAGATCGTTGTAGTTGAGTTCCCGAAGAAAATTCATGTCAAGACTTTTTATACTATTATTTTCCAGTAATCTGATGTCTACATAATCCAGACACCACTCCAGATATTTGACATTATTTACATGATTGACAATATCAAGATCGGAATACTTTACTTTATAATCTGCTACTTTTTCAGTTTCGAGTGTCAGGTCTACAGCCTGATAGTCTGTTTTGGTTGCTTTTAAATCCGGATATTTGTTTAAATGATCGTGTGATAAAGCAATGAGATCCGGCCTTCTTTTCTTTGTGTTTAGCACCACCCAAAGGCTGGAACCCCCTGCAAGAAATCGTCCGTTTTGCGACATTTCAAGATTTCTTACAGAACGTACACCATCAAGACTTTCAATCCATGTTTTTATCTGAACTTTTTCATGCCATTGTGGTAAGTCATTGATTTCAATTCTTATTCTGCTCGAAACCCATGCCTGATCATTAGTTTGCATATCAAAAAAGCTCATACCGCCTAAATCAGAATGTTTTGCTGCTGTAAGCTGGAACAGATTACTCAATTCCGTATATTTTAGTTTGGAATTAATGCTGCATTGGGCAATAGATATTTCCCATTCTTTTGTGTATATCGACTGAAAATCTTTTGAAACCGGCATTATTGAATCTGTTGTTTGATGTGTTGTATGATATTTTGCAAATCAGATTGGTAATCAAACCATTTCGTATTTTCTGATCTTTTGAACCATGTCAGTTGTCGTTTGGCAAACCGACGGGTATTTTTTTTGACTTCATTAACGGCTGTCTCCAATGATATTTCTCCGTCTAAAAAAGAGAAAAATTCACGGTAGCCTACTGTTTGTAAGGCATTCAAATGTTTATATTGATGGTGCTGTATGACCTCTTCTAATAAGCCGTCTTTCATCATTTGATCTACCCGCTTCTCAATACGCCGGTACATAATTTCTCTATCGGCTTCCAGACCGATAATAATGGGTGTAAAATTTCGGTTGCTCTCATTCTTACATAAAAAAGAGGAATAAGGCATGCCAGAAGATTTACACACTCCGACAAAGCGTTTCATTCGCTGTGGATTAAGAAGTGTTTGGGGATTTGTATCGCGTAAAAAGAGAAAATACTGAGGATCCAGTTTTTCTAATTCTTCCTGTAAATAGGTTATACCATATTTTTGATAATCACGTTCAATCTCTTCTTTGATTTCTGAAGAAAGTTCGGGAAACTCATCGAATCCTTTAAGCACCGCATCCACATACAATCCTGAACCACCAACAAGTACCTGCACTGGATTTTTGATGAATAATGCATCCAGTAAGGGGAGTACCTCTCTTTCATAATCTCCAACAGAATAGTCATCAAAAATTGATTTATTCTGGATAAAATGATGCGGAACAGCACTCAGTTCTTCTGCTGTGGGTACAGCAGTACCTATTTTCATCTCTTTGTATAACTGACGACTATCACAGGAAACAATTTCGCTATGAAAGTGACGGGCAATTTCTATAGCAGCTCTTGTTTTTCCGATGGCTGTAGGTCCGACAATGACAATCAGATAGTTTTTCATTTTATAGTTTTGTACCACAGTTGTAGCAGTAATTGGCATTTAAATCATAAATAAAGGTCGTACAATTCGGGCATACCTTTTTTGCATCCAGTTCCGGGTTGTTCTTTTTTACTCCTGCATATTCGGCTGTTACAATTCCTGTCGGCACCGCGATAATCCCGTATCCCATAATCATAATAAAGGAAGCGATAAATTGACCCAGTGGCGTTGCAGGTGATAAATCGCCATAACCAACGGTGGTCATGGTAACAATGCACCAGTATATACTTGTGGGAATATCATTAAATCCGTTTTCACGTCCTTCTATAAGAAACATAAGCGTTCCGAGAACTATAGAAACAATGACAATAAAATAAACGAATACAATGATTTTATTTTTACTCGCTTTCAGTGCCAGTTTTAAATGCGATTGCTGACCTATAATAGGCATGAGATCAAGAATAGCAAATAAACGCAATAACCGTAAAGCGCGAAAGGCAACCAGAAAACTTGTTGAAGGAATAAAAAAGGCCAGATACATCGGCAATAAAGAAATCAAATCTACTACGCCATAAAAACTAAACACATAGGAGAGGGGTTTTTTATTGCAGAGCAACCTCAAAATATATTCTACAGTAAAGAATATAGTAATGATCCATTCGCCATAAAACAAAATTTCATGGTGTACTTTATCGATGCGCTGAACGGATTCCAGCATCACAAGAAATACACTGAGCAAGATGATCAAAAGAAGAATAATATCAAATAATCGTCCCCCTAATGTATTGGAACCATAAATGATGATAAATACTTTTTGACGGAGCAGTTCGTATTTCGATTTTAATTTACGCATAGAAAACGATTTAAAAATTAAAAACGGATCAGTTTATAATCTTTTTTCTTATAAAGATAATATTTAATTATGTTTACCGCTTCTTTTGAAGAGGTCATCCGTATAAGAATATTGTTTAAAATATCTATGGTGTTTATCTGGTAGTTGAGATCAAAAAAACAGTATCCCTGAAAATCTCCATCTTTTATAACAATAGCACTTTTTTCATTGGTTTTTCTGCCTTTGAACGTAATCAACAGATTTTTAAATTCTTCCTGTTGCTGATCGATATAAGCAATGATTTTTTGATTATAGATGTTTTTATCTAAGGATTTGTAATCAGAGGTATTCTTTTTAGGAATCAATGCGTTGAGCTCATACGACAATTCAAGTAAATCGGATAGTTCTTTTATATATTCTACAGCGCTCTGTTGATTTTTAAACGCTCTGATTTCCTTTTTTCTTCCGTCTGTTTTAGATGCTTTTAAGCTTATGTATCCCTCTTTTGTTTTTTCTGCATAAACAGCCCATAAGAAAGGGGATTTACGCTGTGATGTATTTAAAGCGGGTTTGTTAAAAACAATTTCTTCTCTTTCTTTTAACGAAGCAATCAATTCGTTCCCGGTTTCTTCAAAAGTCACTGTATATACTTCATTCTGTATGCGTTTCGCAATTTTTGAAGTCCCGGTAAATAACTGAGTCAGTTTTTTTCGGATGCTGGTACTCTTACCGATATAGATAATTTCTCCTTTAGAATTATGAATGTAAAAAATGCCTACTGTGAGCGGTAGTTTTTCCAGAATATCAAACAGTTTTGGAGATACTCCCTGTGATATTTCATTTTTAATTAATGTTTTTATGATTTTTTTTTCCTTGTCTTTTGAAAGAAGCAAGGTAAATAATTTCAGGGTGGCAAATGAGTCTCCATAAGCGCGGTGTCTGTCTGCAATAGGAATTCCAAGAGAGCGTACCAGTTTACCTAAACTGTAAGAAGCCGCTTCGGGTAATAAAAGCTTTGACAATTCTACCGTACACAGTGTTTGTTTGTTAAATTCAAATCCGAGCCTTTTGAATTCCATCTTTAAGATACGGTAATCAAATGCCGCATTATGGGCTACAATAATACAATCTTTTGTGATTTCAACGATTCGTTTGGCTACTTCATAAAATTTAGGAGCAGAGCGCAACATAGCATTATTGATACCGGTAAGTTTTACAACAAAGGGTTGAATCGGGATTTCAGGATTTACCAAACTAATAAACTGATCTACGACGTTAACACCATCAAATTTATAAATAGCTATTTCTGTGATTCCTTCCTGGTTAAACTGTCCTCCGGTAGTTTCTATATCTATAATTGCATACATCATTTATGTGCTCTGTATTTTATCGATGCCCGAAAATACTGCTACCAATACGTACAATGGTACTTCCGCATTCTATGGCTATTTTATAATCTCCACTCATTCCCATTGATAATTGTTGAAAATGACAATTATCTAATTGATAGGGTTGTATGTAATCGAAGATGTGTTTTAATTCAGTAAACTCATTTCTTATAATATCTTTATTATCAGTGAAAGAAGCCATTCCCATTAAACCTATTACTTTAATGTTTTGTAATGCTTTAAAATCATCACTGTGTATGATTTCCATGAGTTCAGCTTGTGATAAACCAAATTTTGTTTCTTCTTTGGCTATGTATATTTGCAACAGGCATGGAATTATTCTTCGATATCTTTTTGCCTGTCTGTCTATTTCTTTTAATAATTTTAAACTGTCTACTCCATGTATCAGACTTACATAAGGAGCCATGTATTTTACTTTGTTGGTTTGTACATGACCGATCATATGCCATTGTATATCGCGCGGCATTTGTTCCCATTTGTCGGTCATTTCCTGAATCTTATTTTCACCAAAAATACGCTGCCCGGCTTCATATGCCTGCATGAGATCACTGACAGGTTTTGTTTTAGAAACTGCTACCAGATGTACATGTTCAGGAAGTGAATCCTTTATAAGCTGTAAATTGTTTTTAATAGACATATAAAAGGCATTTAAAATTCGTAAATGATTAGTCCGTTTCGGAACTTAGGCTCTATATAAGTGCTTTTTGGCGGCATTGTAAGATTATGGTCAGCAAGATATTTTATTTCATCGATTGACGCAGGAAATAACGTAAAACCTATTTTATAATCTCCGTTATCAATTTTATTAAACATTTCAACGATGCTTTTGTTTCCCGGTATATAATCTATTCTGCTGTCTGTTCTCAGATCCTGTATGTCAAGGATACGATGAAGGATTTTTTCATATAAAATCTGAGCATCAAGATGGGATAATATGTCTTGACTCTCAGGTACTTCTTTTAATTGCAGGGAATAATAATTACCTTCAAGATACATTCCGAACTGATATTTTTGAGATGGTTTCCACAGTTGCTGCTCAATCTTCCTGATGATAAAATCTTCTTCCAGTAACAAAAGAAACTCTTCTGATGTATGTTGATTCAAATCGTGAACTACTCTGTTGTATTCGTTGATTTTAATATCATTTTCACAGATGAGAAAGCTCATAAAATAGCTCAGACTTTCCTTTTGCGGGGTTTCATCATATAAGAGTGCAGAAGAAGCAGATCGATGGTGACCGTCAGCAATATACAAGTGCTCAAATGAGTCAAACTTTTGAATTAGAAAATCGAGGTCTTCTGACTGGTCAATCTTCCATACTTTATGTTCTTCTTTATTGGTAGTGGAAAAATGATATAAAGGGGCTGATTGCTGTTGCTGTTGAATCCATTCGCTAAGGGATGCATCTTCGGGATACATCATCAACACCGGTTCAGTGCTGAATCCGGAAATTTTAAAGTAGTCTTTAAGGGTTTTAACGCGATAATCTAAGGTGTTTTCGTGTTTTTTGATGACATTTTTTTTATAATCATCAATAGAAGTACCTGCCATTATTCCTGTAAAAACAGCTTTTTTTGTTTTTATGGTGTACAGATACATAGACAAAGACGGATCTTTGATCAGGATATCATCACGCTTAAAGTCGTTGTATTTGGTTGATACCATCTTGAAGCGTTGTTCAATGTCTATCTTTTGCTGATTTACATAAGCCGGATTGATGATGTGTAAAAAGGAAAACGGATTAAAATCTAACCATGAAGCCAGTTCTGCCGCATTGTATTCATCATACGCAAGTGTAGTAACCAGAGCTACTTTATCTGCGGTAGGGCGAACTGCTTTAAACGGAATTATTTTTGCCATCTATTATAAAAGGTTCAATGTCCGGATGAAACCGAACATTGAAAAAATATTATTTTAAAAATTGTTTTGCTACTTTTTCTGCTTTTTTACTTTCAGAATAGTCATAAAAACCTTCACCGGATTTTACACCCAGTTTGCCAGCCATCACCATGTTTACCAATAATGGGTTTGGTGCATATTTAGGATTTTTAAATCCATCATACATAACATTCAGAATGGACAGGCATACATCAAGACCAATAAAGTCTGCTAATTGTAAAGGTCCCATCGGATGTGCCATTCCCAACTTCATCACGGTATCAATTTCTTCTACACCAGCTACACGGTTGTAAAGTGTTTCAATAGATTCATTGATCATAGGCATCAGAATACGGTTTGCAACAAATCCCGGATAATCGTTTACTTCAGTAGGCGTTTTTCCTAATTGTACCGAAAGATCCATAATAGTTTTGGTCACTTCATCAGTAGTATTATAACCACGAATGATTTCAACTAATTTCATAATCGGCACCGGATTCATAAAGTGCATACCAATAACGCGTTGTGGATTTTTTACTACTGAAGCTATTTTAGTAATAGAGATAGAAGAAGTGTTAGAAGCCAGAATAACATCTTCACGGCATACTTCACTTAATTCTTTAAAAATATTTAGTTTTAGCGTAACATTTTCTGTTGCAGCTTCTACCACTAAATCAGCATTTACTACACCGTCTTTAATCTCAGTATAGGTAATGATATTTTCAATCGTAGCTTTCTTATCTGCTTCCGTTATGGTTCCCTTTGCAATCATACGATCCAGATTCGTAACAATCGTCTGCATACCGCGTTCGATTGATTTTTCACTGATATCGATTAAACATACTTTAAAACCTTTTTGAGCAAACGTATGAGCAATTCCATTACCCATAGTACCTGCTCCAATTACAGCAATATTTTTCATTTTATTTTGTTCGTTTGTTTCTATATGAAATGCGAATATAAGTGTTTTGGTTTACTTATTAAAACAATCGATGATCTGATGTGCAATTCTCAACGCTTCCGTACCATCTTCTAATGTAACAATCGGGGTTGTATTATTATTAATAGCATCTGCAAAAGTTTCCAGTTCATCTAAAATGGCGTTGTTGGAGGCCACTTCAGGGTTGTCATAATAGATCTGTTTTTTTACACCTTCGGCATTTTGCAGAATAAGATCAAAGTCTCCGGGTACTTCCGGTGCATTTTTCATCTTTACAACTTCACATATTTTATCGAGATAGTCTACAGATATATACGCGTCTTTTTGAAAGAAACGTGCTTTTCGCATGTTTTTCATAGAGATACGGCTTGAAGTTATATTAGCTACACAGCCATTTTCAAATTCAATGCGTGCATTGGCAATATCGGGTGAATCACTGATTACAGCAGTTCCCGTTGCATGTATTTCTTTTACTTTGGATTGCACTACACTTAATATCGCATCGATATCATGAATCATAAGATCCAGTACAACAGGTACATCTGTTCCTCGGGGATTAAACTCTGCCAGGCGGTGTGTTTCAATGAACATGGGATTATTGATTTTGTTTTTTACTGCCATAAAAGCAGGATTAAAACGTTCAACATGACCTACCTGTCCTTTGACACCATATTCTTTTGCAAGTGCAATAATGTGCTCAGCTTCTGTAACTGTATTGGAAATGGGTTTTTCTAAGAAAATATGTCTACCGGCTTTGATGGCCTGTACGGCACATTCATAATGTGAAAGGGTAGGAGTTACAATATCTACAACATCTACTTCTGCAATGAGTGCATCGATACTTTTAAATACACGGTAACCGAACTCCTGTGCTACTTTCTCTGCATTTGATGCTAAGGGATCATAAAAACCGACCAATTCATATTTTTCAGACTGGTTCAATAAACGAAGATGAATCTTACCTAAATGTCCTGCTCCCAGAACGCCTATTTTTAGCATAAAAAAATAATTTATACAAAAGTAAAATATATTTATATATCAAACTCATTAATGCCGTGAAAGTTACTGTTCATTTGTGGTTATTGGCTAAAAAGAGCTTGAAAAATTGAAATTATTGCGTAATTTTGAAGTCTTATAAAACCATTCCCCATTGAGAGATACTGCCAAACATCAAGGACTTCGAAATCAACTTATTTCTGTGTTACAGCAGAAAGGAATTAATGATAAGCGCGTTTTGCAGGCTATGCAAAGCGTACCGCGTCATTTGTTTCTTGAATCAGGTTTTGAAGATTTTGCCTATCAGGATAAAGCTTTTCCAATAGGGGCAGGACAAACCATTTCTCAACCTTATACTGTAGCATTCCAATCTCAGCTGTTACAGGTAAAACCAGATGATAAAATTTTAGAGATCGGAACCGGTTCCGGTTATCAGACTGCTGTTTTATGTAAAATGGGGGCTAAAGTTTTTACAATTGAACGTCAGATAGAATTATATAAGAAAACCAGTAAATTACTGGCTGCTTTGCGATATAATCCCAGAGTGGTTTCTTTTGGTGATGGTTACAAAGGCTTGCCTACAGACGCTCCTTTTGACAGTATTATTGTTACTGCCGGAGCTCCTTATATTCCTCAGGCTCTGATGGCGCAGTTGAAGATCGGAGGACGTTTGGTGATTCCCGTTGGAGAAGATACACAAATCATGACGTTGCTGGTAAGAAGTTCTGAAACTCATTTTGAACAGCAGGAATTCGGAGATTTCCGTTTTGTACCGATGCTGGAAGATAAAAACAGATAGGATATATCTTTATAAAAAAGACTTTAATCTCATATTCTTATAAAATAATCTTCATAAAAGACGAAAAAACCGCTTATAATAAACGGTTTTTTCTAAATAGATTGTTGTTTTTGTTATATAAATAGCAGTACTGCTTATTTATCAATGGATCCTAAAACACGCTGCATAAAGGTATTCAGGGCTTCTTTTTTAGGAGTACCGGCTTTGATTAGTTTATCAACTTCGATAGCACCATACATATTGGAGATTAATTCAGCAATTACATCCAGTTCTTCATCTTTAAGAGAAGGAACTTCTGTTAGGGCTTCTAAAACCTCAATGGTTTCAATTATATAATCCTGATCATTCTCTTCAATAAATTGCGTCAAATGTTTAATAACGGGTAATTTCATAGATTATCCAATTTCGTTAATCAATTCCTGAAGCACTTCCGCTTTATTGGTTTGTGTTTCATTTACCAGTTTTCCGTCTACAAAGGTAGCAAAAGTAGGCAAATTTGTAACACTTGCAAGCTTTCTTGACTCAGGAAATTTTTCTGCATCAACAATTACAAATGTAATATCTTCTTTTTCAGAGGATAGCTTTTTGAATTTAGGTTTCATAATACGGCAGTTACCACACCATGAAGCTGAATATTGAACTGCTACTTTTTTATTGCCTGATACAATTTCTTGTAAATTATCTTGATCTAACTCTACGAACATTGTTTGAATTTTTTTAGGGTTAAAAAATCCAAATTCAAACTCTGTTTCCCGAATTTGGATTTTTATAAATTGTTTTAATTAGTGTTTTGCTAAATATTCTGCTGTAGCATTTCTGTTAGCAGACATTGCATCTTTACCTTCTTCCCAGTTAGCAGGGCAAACTTCTCCATGAGTCTGTACGTGTGTGTACGCATCGATCAAACGAAGGTACTCGTTTACGTTTCTACCCAATGGCATATCATTTACTGATTCATGGAAGATTTTTCCTGTTTCGTCAATAAGGTAAGTAGCTCTGTATGTTACATTTGATCCGTTAATCAATACAGTGTCTAATTCTTCATCATATTCTGTAGATTCAACATCAAGAATACCTAATACATTCGCTAAATTGCGGGTAGTATCTGCTAAAATAGGGTACGTCACTCCTTCGATACCACCATTGTCTTTTGCAGTGTTCAACCATGCAAAGTGTACTTCATTAGTATCACAAGAAGCGCCGATTACTATTGTATTTCTCTTCTCGAAATCTCCTAAAGCTGCCTGAAAAGCATGTAATTCTGTAGGACATACAAAAGTGAAATCTTTCGGATACCAGAATAATAATACTTTTTTATTGTTTTTTGTAGCTTCTTCAAAAATGTTGATTCTTAAATTATCTCCCATTTCAGAAATTGCATCTACCGTAATGTTTGGAAATTTTTTACCTACTAAAGCCATGTTTTAAATTTTATGATTAATAACTATTTTTACTTTTATAAGACAAAGATAGAACAATCCCTACTGCTTTTGAAGCGGTTTCAATTGTTAATTCTTATCGTTGCATAAGCTGTCTTTATGAGTACACATCTTATATGTACTCAAAGATACATAATCTATATGATGATAAAAAATGCCTTTTATCAACATACTATTAAATGTTTCCAAATAGTATAAATACTTCTGTCTGTCCAATCTGTATTTACATATGTGACTTAATTTTGTTACACTAATGTGTTTTTAAAAGGGGAAAGCATTTTATAAGTTGATCAATATGTAAAATTAAATGGTATATCTGACAAATAATACAGCACTAATTCATTGCTTTTGCGTATATTGGAAATACTTTTTTTGCAAAACAGGCTTTTTCATTTTAATTTTTTTGTACTTTTCCCTCTTTAAAAAATTAAACAATAAATAAAAGATACGTATTACATGAGCTTATTCCGAAAAAAGACGGTTTCCGACATATTATCCCAACTAAAAAAAGATCAGGACAGTAATAAATCTTTAGGTAAATATCTTACCCAGCGTGATTTGATTTTTTTTGGAATTGCCGCTATTGTTGGAGCCGGTGTTTTTAGTACTATCGGTAAAGCGAGCTATGATGGCGGTCCGGCTGTTATTTTTCTGTTCATGTTTACGGCACTCGCTTGTGGATTTACGGCTTTTGCCTATGCTGAATTTGCTTCAATGGTTCCGGTTTCAGGAAGTGCTTATACCTATTCGTATGTAGCATTCGGAGAACTTATAGCCTGGATTATCGGATGGGCACTCATTATGGAATATGCTATTGGGAATATTACACTGGCCATTTCGTGGAGCGATTATTTTACGGGATTGCTGGAGACTATGAACATACATTTACCCCAATGGATACAGATGGATTATCTCTCTGCCAGAAATGGTTTTAATGATGCTGTGGCATTGATGCAGAACGGAAAAGCATTTGAAAATCTTCCTGCTTATATACAGGATGCACATACAGCATGGTCTACAGCACCGACTTTAGGAAATATTCATTTTGTGGCAGATATTCCGGCTTTGGGTATAATTGTGTTGATTACATGGCTGGTTTACAGAGGTATGAAAGAATCCCGAAATGCCAGCAATGCCATGGTTATTGTAAAGATTGCCGTAATCATGCTGGTACTCGCAGTTGGTATATTTTATGTCGACACGGAAAACTGGGATCCGTTTGCGCCAAATGGTATCACCGGAGTTTTAAAAGGGGTATCGGCAGTATTTTTTGCTTATATCGGTTTTGATGCTATTTCTACCACAGCTGAAGAATGTAAAAATCCGCAAAGAGATTTACCAAGAGGGATGATGTGGGCTATTATCATCTGTACTATTCTGTATATTCTTATTGCCTTGGTATTAACAGGAATGGTGAATTATAAAGAATTGAATGTTGGAGATCCTTTGGCTTTTGTTTTTGACAAATTGAATCTGAAATGGTTGTCCGGAATAATTGCAGTAAGTGCAGTGGTTGCTATGGCAAGCGTATTGCTTGTGTTTCAAATGGGACAGCCTCGTATCTGGATGAGTATGAGCCGTGACGGTTTACTGCCACCAAAGTTTGCTAAAATCCATAAAAAATATAAAACGCCTTCATTTGCTACCGTAGTTACCGGGTTTGTAGTAGCAGTACCGGCCTTATTTATGAATCTGACGATGGTAACAGATTTGTGTAGTATTGGTACCTTGTTTGCCTTTTCTGTAGTATGTGCCGGTGTTTTGATATTGCAGGATAAAAATATTCCAAGAGGGAAATTCAAAACACCTTATATCAATTCAAAATTTGTTTTGCCTTTCTTGACTGCTATCGGTATCCTGTATGCCCTAACAATCAATCAACAAAATACATGGGATTTTATTACCAACAAAGCGCAGATTGTAGATCCGATTACTTTGGTTACCTCTTTAGATAAAACACAGTCTGAAGCCATGTTGAATTATTTAGGGGAAAATGATTATATACAGACTACTGAACATGCAGATGATTTAGAATATATACTCACACATATCAAAGAAAAAACAACCGGTAACTATCAACAGATTGTAGAAAATGCACCGGTAAGTGACTCTTTAAAATTTGAAAGAGGGTTTGATCTCTTCAAACACAAAATACCGCTTTGGATATTTTTTATAGTACTAATTGCACTCAATATATGGGCGATCCGAAAGAATTTATCTCTAATTCCAATGCTTGGACTTATCTGTTGTTTTTATCTCATGGCAGAACTAACGGTATGGAACTGGCTGTATTTTTCAATTTGGTTGGTGATCGGTTTACTGATCTATTTTTCCTATTCCCGCAAGCACAGTAAACTTAATTTACAATAATTTTCTTTAGAATTATTTGATGAAAAAGCAGACAAGTGAATGATATTTTGCTATTTTTGTTTCTTTATGTTAAAGAAAATTAAAAATAGTTATTATGGGATTATTCACAAGGAAGCCTTTAAATGAGTTGTTAAGAGAAGCGAATGAGAGTGGTGAACATACATTAAAAAAGACATTAGGACCTTGGGGACTTATTGCTTTGGGTATGGGAGCTATTATCGGAGCAGGTCTTTTTTCCATAACGGGTATGGCAGCTGCAAATTATGCAGGTCCTTCTATTATGGTATCCTTTCTGATTGCAGCATTAGGCTGTGCTTTTGCAGGATTATGTTATGCAGAATTTGCTTCAATGATTCCTGTGGCAGGAAGTGCTTATACCTATTCGTATGCCACTATGGGAGAATTTATCGCATGGATCATTGGTTGGGATTTGGTGCTTGAATATGCCGTAGGTTCTGCAACTGTTGCTTCAAGCTGGGCAGGTTATCTCAACGCACTGTTGTCGAATTTTAATATGTCGCTTCCCCCCGAACTCATGACCACACCATTTGATGGGGGCTGGTTTAACCTTCCGGCTGTTTTCATTGTTGTGTTAATGTCGCTTGTGTTAATAAAAGGTACAAGTGAATCTGCATTTGTCAATGCCATTATCGTTTTATTAAAAGTGGCTATTGTTCTTGTTTTTATCATTGTAGGTTTTAAGTATGTACGTACAGAAAATCACATTCCTTTTGTGCCGGATAATACAGGTACTTTCGGTGAATTTGGTTTTTCAGGTATGATCCGTGCAGCCGCGGTGGTGTTTTTTGCTTATATCGGCTTTGATGCCGTGAGTACAGCAGCGCAGGAAACGAAAAATCCCAAAAAGGCAATGCCAATAGGAATTATGGGTTCGCTCATTATCTGTACCGTTTTATATGTCATCTTTGCTTATGTGATGACAGGAGTTGTAAATTATAAAGAATTTGCTGCAGGTGATGCAAGCAGTCATTTGGCTCCGGTGGCTATTGCTATTCAAAATATGGGAACAATGGCGGCTGACGGTACGGTAACACCAGAATATCCGTGGTTGAACACGTCTATTATTATTGCTATTTTATTAGGATATGCTTCTGTAATTCTTGTATTGCTTTTGGGACAGAGCAGGGTGTTTTACTCTATGAGTAAAGACGGACTTTTGCCAAGAGTTTTTTCAAGTGTACACCCAAAATTTAAAACACCTTATAAAGCCAATCTTTTCTTTTTACTTTTTGTAAGTGTTTTCGCTGCCTTTATTCCGGGAAGAGTAGTAGGGGAAATGACTAGTATTGGTACCTTGTTTGCTTTTATTCTGGTATGCGTTGGCGTATTGGTGATGCGTAAAAAGATGCCGGATGCGCCACGTGCTTTCAAGACACCATTGGTACCACTTGTACCTATACTGGGAATTCTTACGTGTTTTTTTATGATGGCTTTTTTACCTTTAGACACATGGGTACGTTTGGTAGTATGGATGCTTATTGGTCTTGATGTTTACTTTTTTTACGGAGCAAAACACAGTTTATTGTCTGAGGATAAGATTACTACAGCTATGCAGGCTAATAAGGTGGTAAGTATATCAGTATTGATTTTATCTGTTGTATTGATTCTTATTGCTATTTTACATCATATTAATACTGAAGGCAGAGATGCAATTTTGTATTATTTCTCACTCATATTTGCAGCAATTCATATAGGTTATTTTACCTATATCTATTTTATGAAAAAAAATAAGGCTGTTTAAAACAGCCTTATTTTTTATTTCATTCTTCGTCTTTTAATTTCTGTATCGAGAAGATTGAGTTCCCGATTGGTTTGCCCGGCTACAGAAGTGTTTTCTTCTGCTCTGCGAATCAAATAAGGCACCACATCGTAAACAGGACCGAAAGGTAAATATTTTGCGACATTATAATGGTGCATGGCAAGGTTATAACTGATATTATCACTCATACCGTAAAGCTGTCCGAACCACATACGTTTATCGTCATGAGCGATATTAAAGTCCTGCATGAGTTTCATCATCATATAGGAACTTTCTTCATTATGTGTTCCTGCAAAGAGTGCCATATTCTTATCCAGATTTTGCAGGATATAAGTTACAGATTTATCAAATGTAGCATCTGTTTGTGCTTTTGTTGCGCAAATGGGGGACGGATATCCTTTTTCTTCTGCTCTCAAACGTTCCTTTTCCATATAAGCACCGCGAACTACTTTAAAACCAACATGAAATCCTTCTGCTAAGCCAATCTCATGAGTTTGTTTGATAAAATCAAAACGGTCCCATCGATAGGTTTGAGCTGTATTGAATACAATACATTTTTCTCTGTTATAAAGACGCATCATATCTAATACCAATTCATCGGCAGCATCCTGCATCCAGCTTTCTTCAGCATCGATAAGTAAAAGTACATCTTTATCGTATGCTGCTTTACAGATAGCATTAAATCGATATACAATATTATCCCATTCTCTTTGTTCCGGTTCTGTAAAAGGTTTTCCTTCTCCTTTTTTCTCAAATAAATAGAAACGTCCGACACCTGTTGGTTTAAAAACAGCAAAAGGTATTGCTTCCCGCTCTTTGGCAAACTCAATCGTTTTGAGTGTCATTTGCAAAGCAGCTTCAAACTGTTCTTCGGTTTCTTTTCCTTCCACAGAATAATCGAGTACTGAAGAAACTCTTTTGGTATACATTTTATCTACTACTTTAAGGCAGTCTTCTTCTGTAACCCCGCCACAAAAATGATCAAAAACAGTTGATCGTATCAATCCTTTTACGGGAAGTTTTGTTCTGATGGCAAAACCCGCAAGTGATGTTCCTATTTTTACCAAAGTCTGGCTGCTGATCATTTTAAACAAGAAATAAGCCCGGTTTAGTTCGGAATTATTTTTCAGTGCGAAAGCAACCTCTGTATTATCAAAAATTTTTTCCATTATTTCGTTTAATATGTGCAAATATAATTACACTTGCCATAATTTTGATTTATTTTTACACAAAAAAATACTGCTTAATTAATGAAAACCATTATTTCAAAAAGCTATTCAATTGTTTTTGGAGAGAAATCATATGAAAACCTGTATGAGATCATTAAAGAGAATAATTATTCTAAAATTTTTATTTTAACAGATACCAACACATCAGAATATTGTCTGCCTCATTTTCTGGCTCATTTTGCTACAGAAGTTCCGTTTGAAATTATTGAGATTGAAGCAGGAGAAATACATAAGAATATCGAAACCTGTTTTGAAGTATGGAATGCTTTAGAAGAACTTGAAGGAGATCGGAAAAGTCTTTTGCTAACACTTGGTGGTGGTACAGTAAGCGATTTGGGCGGTTTTGTAGCTTCAACTTATAAAAGAGGAATACACAGTATTCATATTCCTACTACTTTACTGGCAATGGTGGATGCTTCGGTAGGTGGTAAGACAGGTGTGAATCTTGGAAGTCTCAAAAATCTGATAGGCACTTTCAGTTTGCCCAAAATGGTATTGATTGATGTCAGTTATTTACAGACATTACCACAGAATGAAATGCAGTCCGGTTTGGCAGAAATGCTGAAACACGGTCTTATCGCAGATATGGATTACTGGAATGAACTAAAAGATCTCAGTAATCTGACCACAGACGATTTGGAACGCCTGATTCATCGCTCAATTGAAATAAAAAATAATATTGTATTACAGGACTATGAAGAGCAACATCTGCGCAAAGGATTAAACTTCGGTCATACTCTGGGGCATGCTATTGAAAGTCTGTTTTTGGAAGATCCTGAAAAAGAAAAATTACTACACGGTTTTGCCATCGCTCAGGGTATGATACTTGAAGCTTATCTCTCATATAAAAAAGAATTTATTTCTTTAACATTTTATGAAGAGATAAAAGAAATTATAAGAAGTATTTTTGATAAAGTAGATTTATCAGACAACGATGTGCAGACTATTTTTTCTCTTTTAACCCATGATAAAAAGAATGCCTTTGGAGAGGTAAATTTTACATTATTAAAAAACAGAGGTGAGTTCAGTTATAATGAATTAGTAACGAATGATTTGATTTCAGAAGCGATTCATGATTATCTCAAATAAAAATTATATCAAATATGAAACGTTACGAGGATAATTTTTTTAACTTTGTAACGCAAATTTAATAGGTTCAAGCCAATGCAAATCATTAAAAATAGAGGGATTCATAACTCTGCCTTTTTTAATATAAAAAATAATGTTTTCCTTATTCAAAAGGAAGACATTAAAAGTATCTATTACACTTATTTTTGTACGAATAAATTAAATATCGTATTTGCTAATATCAGGGTTTGAATGGTGTTGTTTTTTCGGTTAACAATAAAAACATTTTTAAACTTAAAAACAACAAGCAATGAATACCAAATATTTCGATTTAATCAATCAGACTTTTTATTTTCCACAGGAAGAATTCACCCTTAATAAAGACAACTTATTATTCCATAATATCGACTTGATGAAGTTGGTTGAACAATATGGAACTCCTTTGAAATTCACGTATTTACCGCAAATTTCCAACAACATCAATAAAGCGAAAAGCTGGTTTAGAAAAGCGATGGAAAAGCATAAATACGAAGGAGAATATTATTATTGTTACTGTACTAAAAGCTCTCACTTTGAATATGTGATGAATGAAGCATTTAAAAATAATATTCATGTAGAAACTTCTTCTGCTTTTGATATTAATATTGTAGAGAAGCTTTTGGAAACCGGTAAAATAAACAAATCAACCTATGTTTTGTGCAACGGTTTTAAAAGAGAGCAGTATATTGAAAATATTGCACGCCTGATCAATAATGGTCATAAAAAAACCATTCCTATTATTGATAACTATGAGGAACTGGATTTGCTTCAGGAAAAAATCAAAGGGAAATTTCAGGTGGGAATCCGTATTGCTTCTGAAGAAGAGCCAAAATTTGAATTTTATACCTCCAGATTGGGTATTGGTTATAAAAACATTTTACCTTTTTACCGTAAAAACATTTTGGAGAATTCTAAAGTAGAGGTAAAAATGCTTCACTTCTTTATCAATACTGGTATTCGTGATACATCCTATTATTGGAATGAACTTTCAAAATGTTTAAAAGTTTATACAAGTCTGAAAAAAGAATGCCCTACATTAGACAGTCTGAATATCGGAGGTGGTTTTCCAATTAAAAACTCATTGGCATTTGATTATGATTATGCATATATGATTGAAGAAATCATCAATCAGATAAAAATTGCCTGTGATGAAGCTGATGTACCGGTTCCGAATATTTTTACAGAGTTCGGTTCGTTTACTGTTGGTGAAAGTGCAGGAGCTATCTATCAGGTTTTATATCAGAAACAACAGAACGATCGTGAAAAGTGGAATATGATTGATTCTTCTTTTATCACTACCTTACCAGATACCTGGGCGATTAACAAACGATTTATCATGCTGGCAATTAACCGCTGGAATGATTCTTATGAACGTGTTCTTTTAGGAGGATTGACTTGTGATAGCGATGATTATTACAATTCTGAACAAAACCTGAATGCCATTTATCTTCCAAAATATAATAAGGAAAAACCTTTGTATATCGGTTTCTTCAATACAGGAGCTTATCAGGAAACAATTGGCGGACAGGGAGGAATTCATCATTGTCTTATTCCTCAGCCAAAACATATTTTAATTGACAGGGATGAAAATGGAATTCTGGCAACAGAAGTATTTTCAGAACAGCAAACAGCCGAAGATGTATTGAACATCTTAGGATATAACAGAAAAAAAGAATAACAACTATTTAAAAATACATAAAATGGGTAAAGGTCCAATTAGTCAGTTTATTGAGAAAAATTATCTTCATTTCAACGCTGCAGCATTAGTAGATGCGGCTAAAGGATATGAAACACATATAAATGAAGGCGGTAAAATGTTGGTTTCACTTGCTGGTGCTATGAGTACAGCTGAGTTGGGAATTTCATTGGCAGAAATGATACGTCAGGGAAAAATTGATATTATTTCCTGTACAGGAGCCAATCTTGAAGAAGATGTGATGAATCTTGTAGCGCACTCGCACTACAAACGCGTACCTAACTATAGAGATCTTACACCACAGGATGAATGGGATTTATTGGAAAACCACTACAACCGTGTTACTGATACGTGTATTCCGGAAGAAGAAGCATTCCGTCGTCTTCAAAAACATTTAGAAGATGTATGGCAGGCAGCCGAAGCGAAAGGAGAGCGTTATTTACCGCATGAATTTTTATATCAGGTAGTAAACAGTGGTGTTTTGGAACAATACTATGAAATTGATCCTAAAAATTCCTGGATTGTTGCAGCCGCAGAAAAAAACTTACCGATCATTTGTCCGGGATGGGAAGATTCTACAACCGGAAATATTTTTGCAAGTAATGTAATCAAAGGAAAATTAAAGGCAAGTACTGTAAAATCGGGTATCGAATACATGATCTACCTGACAGAGTGGTACAGAGCAAACAGCGGTGGAAAAGGAGTAGGTTTCTTCCAGATCGGTGGAGGTATCGCAGGAGATTTCCCTATCTGTGTAGTTCCGATGATGTATCAGGATTTAGAATGGACTGATGTTCCTTTCTGGTCTTACTTCTGTCAGATTTCAGATTCAACAACCTCTTACGGATCGTATTCAGGAGCCGTTCCTAATGAAAAAATTACATGGGGTAAACTCGATATGGATACGCCAAAGCACATAATCGAATCAGATGCAACCATTGTAGCACCTTTAGTTTTTGCGTATCTTTTAGATATGTAATAAATTAGAAAATATTCAGAAAAAAAGAATCATTTTTTTTTGAAGATATAATTATAGGCTCTATTTTTGACGTGAAATAAAGTAATAGTTAAGAATGAAAAGAGTTATTGTTGATTACGCTAAATTGACAAATGAAATTTTGACACTTTTAGTAGAGAAATTTCCTGATGGTTATGATGATTCAGATATCATCCGTTTTAAAAACGCAAAAAATGAATCAATCGAAGCTGTAGAAGTTAAAACAGAAGATACTATTTATTTAGTAAAAGTAAGTACTAAACTGGCAGACCGTATTGAGAATTTTGATGAAGAAGACGAGGAAATCATACCGGAAGCAATCAATGTGAAAGATATTGATGATTTAGACGAAGAAGACGATATGAAGCCTAAAAAAGCTTCTAAAAAAAGCTCATCTGAGACTGATGAAGAGGAAGACGATGATTTTGATGAAGATGATGATGAATACAGAGACAATGATGACATCGATGAAGATGACGATGATGAAGAAGAATAGATATTATAAAAATCCCGGTTTTTACTCGGGATTTTTTATGCCTTTACAGCTGTCATTTCATTTTTTAGTTAAAGTATGATAATTAAATTGTAATTTTACTTTCGCAACACAACACTTTATATATGAGTACCAAAATATTGTTGACTTCTAAAGACGTCAATATCATTTTACACAGGCTGGCTTGTCAGTTGATAGAAAAACATCTTGATTTCTCTGATACGGTTATCATTGGTTTACAACCAAGAGGGAAATATCTGGCTCAAAGGCTTCAGATACTTTTGGAAAACGAATATCAGATCAAAAATATTCCGTTTGGTTTTCTGGACATTACTTTCTTTCGTGATGATTTCAGAAGAAATGATAAACCTCTGGAAGCAAATAAAACACAGATTGATTTTCTGGTTGAAGACAAGAAAGTGATTTTTGTAGATGATGTACTCTTTACGGGTAGAAGCATACGTTCAGCACTAACTGCGATTCAGTCTTTTGGCAGACCAAGTGAAATAGAACTTTTAGTGCTTATTGATCGCAGATTCAGCAGAAATTTACCTATTCAACCCGATTACAGAGGCCGTCAGGTTGATGTTATCAACAATGAAAAGGTAAAAGTGCAATGGAAATCAGTAGACAATGCACTGGAAGATCAGGTACTTTTAATAAACGAATCTAACTAACAACCGAGCTACAGTACAAAAAAATGAAAGAATTAAGTGTTAATCATCTATTAGGAATAAAATATATCAACAAAAACGATATTGATTTAATTTTTGAAACAGCTGATCATTTTAAAGAAGTTATCAATCGTCCCATAAAAAAAGTACCTTCCTTAAGAGACATTACTATTGCCAACATCTTTTTTGAGAACAGTACGCGTACAAAGCTTTCTTTTGAATTAGCTCAAAAACGTCTTTCTGCTGATGTTATCAGTTTTTCTGCAGCTCAGTCGTCTGTAAAAAAAGGAGAAACACTTATTGATACCGTCAACAATATTCTGTCAATGAAAGTTGATATGGTTGTAATGCGTCACAGTAATCCAGGAGCGGCTTACTTTTTATCTAAAAATGTCGGAGCCAGTATTGTCAATGCCGGAGACGGAGCTCATGAACACCCGACTCAGGGATTGTTGGATAGTTTTACCATTCGGGAACGATTGGGAGAAGTAGGAGGTAAAAAAGTAGTGATTGTCGGAGATATTCTACACTCCAGAGTAGCACTTTCTAACATTTTTGCATTACAGATGCAGGGAGCAGAAGTGATGGTTTGCGGACCTAAAACGCTGATGCCGCGTTATATTCAAAGTTTAGGGGTACGATATGAACCGAATTTACGCAAAGCTTTGGAATGGTGTGATGTAGCCAATATGCTTCGGGTGCAAAATGAACGGCTTGATGTAAATTATTTTCCATCAACACGGGAATATGCACAACAATATGGAGTGGATAAAGCACTATTAGACTCTTTAAATAAAGAAATAATTGTCATGCACCCCGGACCTATTAACCGTGGAGTTGAAATCACCTCTGATGTAGCTGATTCACAACAATCTGTTATCTTAGAACAGGTAGAAAATGGAGTTGCAGTTCGTATGGCAGTGATATACCTGCTTGCCTCAAAAATAAAATAAACTGTAGGGATTTATCCGTTTTGAAAAAATTATACTACATGAAAATAAAAGAAAAAGGAAATACTGTTATTATTAAGCGTGTGGATGAAAATCTGCAGGAATTAATTCAGAAAATTACAGATCAGAAAAAAGAATTTTTGTCACATCATCTTGTAATCGATCTGAATACATACAATTTAAAAGCAGAGGAAGTATTGCTTTTCCAAACGTTACACGATATGTTTAAAGATTGCAAAAAATCATTTGCAATCGTTGTAACCGATGCCGATTTTAATGAATTATCAGAAGACATTACTGTAGTTCCAACTTTGCAGGAAGCACATGATATCATTGAAATGGAAGAGATTGAGCGCGATCTTGGCTTTTAAAAACATACAAATTTCTTATTAACTGCTGATATGAAACTAACCATTTTAGGCTGTTATTCAGCAACTCCAAGATCGATAACCAATCCTACATCACAGGTATTGGAAATCAATAATCAGATGTTTCTTATTGACTGTGGCGAGGGTACTCAGGTACAACTCAGAAAACACAAGATTAAATTCTCGAAGATCAATCAGATCTTTATATCGCATTTACACGGAGATCATTGCTACGGACTGGTAGGATTAGTATCTACATTTATGCTTCTCAACCGTCTAAATGATTTGCATATATATGGTCCTAAAGGCATCAAAGAAATGATTCTTCTTCAATTACGCCTATCTAATTCCTATACGGGTTACGGTCTTTATTTTCATGAACTTACTTCTACTGAAAGTGAAGTTATTTTTGAGAATGATAAAGTGCGTGTGCGAACCATACCACTAAAACACAGAGTGTATACCAACGGCTTTTTATTTGAAGAAAAACCCGGAGCCAGAAAATTAAATATGGATGCTGTTCTCAATCACGAAATAGAAACCTGTTATTATCAAAAAATAAAAGACGGAGCAGATATGCTACTTGAAAACGGAACGGTTATCCCAAATCACATCCTTACATTTGATCCGGCTCCTGTACAATCTTATGCGTTTTGCTCAGACACCCTCTATGATGAAAGTATTGTGCCTCTTATCCATGGAGCAGATGTACTGTACCATGAAAGTACTTTTTTGGAACAGGACAAATCCAAAACAGCACATACGATGCATTCAACGGCTATTGAAGCCGCAACCATTGCTCAGAAGGCTCATGTAAAAACACTGGTTTTGGGCCATTATTCCACCCGATATGCCAATTTAAATGCCTTTAAAGAAGAAGCTGAAACGGTTTTTGATACAGTAGAACTGGCTGAAGATGGCAAGGTTTTTAATTTTAATAAATAAAAAATGAGTGATTTAAGCAATTATAGAAAGTCCTATGAAAAGAGTCGTCTTACAGAAAATACTGTTGACGAAAATCCGATGATGCAGTTTCGTAAATGGTTCTATGAGGTAGAAGAATTTGGCGGAATAGAGGAAGTAAATGCCATGACTGTAGCTACCATTGGCACAGATGGCTTTCCTAAAGCAAGGATTGTTCTTTTAAAAAAATATGATGAAAACGGTTTTGTTTTTTATACGAATTATGATTCTGAAAAAGGAAAGGCTATTATCGCCAATCCGCATATAGGCTTGTCGTTTTTCTGGCCTTCTATGGAACGTCAGGTAATCATCAAAGGTATAGCCGAAAAAACAACAGAGCAGATGTCTGATAATTATTTTGCCTCACGGCCTCAGGGTAGTAAATTAGGTGCTGTTGTTTCACCACAGAGCCATGTGATTCCATCTTATGATTTTTTAGAGCAGGAATTGCATAAGCTTGAAAAAGAATTTTCTGATAAAGAAGTTCAACGCCCGATGCATTGGGGCGGTTTTTTGATAAAACCCGTTTCTATCGAATTCTGGCAGGGAAGACCCAATCGGCTACACGATCGCCTGCGCTATACGCTGCAAGAAGATATGGATTGGAAAATTGAGAGGCTTGCGCCCTGATGTTTTCAAAAGAATTCAAAAAGATACACCTTTCATCTTTAAGCAAATTTAGCATTTCATTATAAAAGTATTGTTCGTAGAAAGTAAGTTTTCTAACCTCAGAGTAAAGATACTTATATGTGAATTAAAATTAATACACTTATTATTAGGTTGTTATATTTTTTGTGTTATATTTACAAAAACATCTTGTAAATATGAAAAAAACACTCTTAATTATTTTCACTGTGTGCAGTTTGTATGCATGCTCTGATGACATTACAGAAGAATTAAAACAAACGAATAGTGCTAAGGCTTCTGCAGAGGAAATCCAATATGAGATCTTGAGCTTTGAGGAGTTTTTTTACCGACTGACAGAAACGAAACAGGCAGATCAGAAAACATTACAATCAATTCAAAACAGTTATGAGATTGCCAAAAAGAGAAATCAGGGCAGTATAGAAAAAGATGCCGTTACGGACATCGTTATCGATCACTTTTATGATCCCATTCATACGATTGAAACCTATTCTTTTGTCACACAAAAATTCAATGAAAAGGGAAATTTTCTTGAAAAATTTGTGGTAACCATCAATAATGAAGTACTCAAAACAGCCTATCTGCGCTATTATCCCGAAGGCGGTATATTTGAAGAACTCTTTACCGGAAAAGTAGAACTCTCTACTGCTGATCAGACGATTACCATCAGCGACTATTTCAGAAACGGTGAACGTGATAACCGTACCACTAATGCCGTACAAAAAGACTGCACCACTATATTTACCTTTCGCTCTACCCGATGTACCAATGGCGGTCGCCACAAATTCGGGCAGATGTGTGGCGGTAAATATACCAATGACGCCTATATTTATGTAACTACTGATGTGGTCTGTAAAACAACCATCACCAGCGATATCGTACAATTGTCTTTAGAATTAATCGATCTGAATCCCGCAAAAGGAGGCGGGGGCGGTTCTTCTTCTAATGCTAAATTCGAAAACTTCTTATACAGCCTGCCGGGACTTACAAAGAATATGCTGGCTCAAAATTCTGATCTTAAAACAGCTGTGAGTGTCTATCTGATGCAAAAGAATTATTCTGCAGCCAGTATAAAACTGGCAGCTGACCTGCTTAATTATATTGCCAATGATACTGTATTGCGTACCAACAATAACAAGCTTACACAGCAAATTGTACAGCTATCGCTGTTTGCCAATAAATTTACTGTGAATAGCTTTATTACTTTTTGGAGCAGTCTTAGTTTTATTGAAAAAAATAATATTCAACAATTTATAAACTCTAATTTAACAAATGGAGCCTATCCTGTAATTAAACCTTCTATTATTGAATTCATAAATTGGGTATTACCTTATTTAATTCAAAATAATGATTTCTCATGGGATGAAATTCAGAAAATGTTTTTCGCATCTTATCCTGAATTAGAAAACAGTATTGTTCCAGCAAATTCAGATTTAATAACATATGATGAAATATTGTATCAACAGTCTTTACCAAGTTTAGCCAATTTTATCAGTAATTTTCCCAAAATCGAAACTTCTGGAATGTTTACACAAATGCCTGCGTTCGATGTGTTTCAATTAGTCGGAGGTAGTCCATATTCAAATCATGTATCAGGTAATCAGAATTATTCAAATGCCTGTGCTGTGCGAGGGTCTAGGGGATTATTATATTCAAATATTCATATTCCAGTTTTAAAATATAATGGTTTACAACGAACAGAAAAGGGAAGTGATGGAAAAAACTATATATTAGATGCCGTTTCATTTAACAAGTTTATGATTGATAAATTTGGAGAACCACCTTTAAAGTTAATTGGTAATGATGCGAATGACTCGCAAATGGTAATGGATATGTTAAAAGGAAAAAATGGAATTTATGTAATAATTAATAAGGATTCGAGAAGTAGCAGTTTGGGTGGAGCTGGATATTCAGGACATGTAGATTTAATTTTAAATGGCAAATGTATTGGTGGTGAATATTTAAAGCCAAAAGGTGGTGTTCATTCAATCCGGATATGGATATTAAATTGATGTATATGGAAAATAGAAAAATGATAATAATATATTTAATCTTAATGTTTACCATGCTGCTTAACAATAGTTGTAATGTGACCTATGAAAAAATTGGAAATTATAAGTATGAGATAAGTACTGATAAAGTCTTTACAGGCGATTATGATGGAATTGTTAAGACGATAAAAACGTATAAGCTGAATAATACATTTCAGGCTGGGGTAACATTGGAGTCTAAATTAGGCTTTGAACCACGTACTGATACAATCTATTCTTCTGGCTATACTGAGATTGATACAATCAATAAAACATTAATTGTAAGGGAATACTATTATTACGGTTACAAAAAGTTTATCAAAACAGATAGTATTTATAAAGTCTTTAAACAAACACCTACAGGTAGCCTCAAATTGTCAACATGTACACAATTTTACAATGGAGTTGGTAAGGATATTATGCCTTAAAAATAGGTGAGATAGCAAAAAAGGAAAATTTTAGAATAGTTGCTATTCACAAATAACATTCTTAAAAATTTATACAATGAAGTATCTTATCTATATTCTTTACTTGCTCCCTTTGTGCGTATATGCACAGAAAACAAAAGACAATACCATATATTTATTGTATGATCAGTATAAAGATGAACATTTTCATGAAAAAGGAAAAGTACATTACTTTAGAATATGTGTTGATGATACATATACTGATTTTGTATATGGCACTGGAAAGAAAGTACAAAAAACTAAAAAATTAGACCATAAGATTACAGATCGTAAAAAATTGTCTCTTATTTTGGCGAATGATTCATTTGAAAATAAAATCTTCTTTTATATCGTTGAAAAAGTCGATGATTATTATTTAATCAGGAGTGCCGACTATAGATTCAGAATGCCGGATGAAGATGAAAGTTTTTGGACAAAATAATTTTCTATAATCTCTGGAAATTCATTTTTGGGAACTCGACCAATGAGATAAAATATAGGTAAGCACATAGTTTGTAAACATCATTAATATAATTGCCATCTATCACATGTCAAATGGCAATTGACGACTAATCAAAAAAAATATTTACATATGAAGTATATCATTATAGCTTTCTTGATTTTTACGTCTATGGCGTATTCACAGGATAATCACATATATAAAAAAGTTTTTAAAAATAAGAAAAATTTCAAATATCTAAGTTTTTATGATAAGGATGCAAAAAAGAAAATGGCTACCTATAAAGTTTATGATAGTACATATTTAATTCACAAACGTACTTTTAAGTATAATGACAGTATTTATTATAGTAAGAAATTAGCTGATAGCATAGCTGCTTACGGAAAAATGCATGGTAAAGAATCTTATGCTGCCTATATTACTAAAGTAAGTGAAATTTTATCTTTTGAAGAACAAGATTATTTATGGAAACAAACTGATCAAACTAAAAAAGAAAAAATATTTATTGAAAATAAAAAAGTCGTAATGATTCAAGAAATCCCTAAGGATGAATTGTATTTTCAGGTCTCCAATATTATTTATTCAAATGATAGAAAAAAAGCGTACTTGAAAATTGAAGTACGGGTAAATAACGATATTATTGGGCATTCGTTCTTTATTTTATCACTTGTCAATAAAAAATGGTTACAGATATATCAAGATGAACAAATTTTCTTGTGATTCGGATAGTCCTCGGATATAGATATGGAGAACATAAGCATATAAACTATAGATTATATAGATATTTGGGAATTAGAATAAATAGTTTAAAATGAAAAAAATATATTATATAATAGTACTAATGCTTTTAATAGTTTCATGTAAAAGCAAACAAAAATATCAATACCAATGGACAGCAGCTTATAAAGCGAATGTTTTTTGTTCTTGTCTGAAGAATTTGGATGTTCAATTGAAAAATGATTCTTCCCCATCTCTCAATTTTCAAATATTGGGAAATTTTAATTTAATAAATGAAACCGACTCTTTGGGAAAAGTATATGCAACAATTATTAAAGAGAGAAATATTTGGTATAAAGGAGGAGATTTAGAAGGTTACAATAACATTATAAACGGATGTTTAGAATTTTATCAAAGTAAAGATCTAAAAATACTTTCTAAAAAAAGATATAAAGAGGTGAATAAAAAACATTAAGCAATGGTCAATATGCTCTGGAAATCCATTTTTGGGAACTCGATTAATCAAAATGAAAATATGAAAAATACAGTAACACTTCTATTAATACTTTATATATCTTTTGGATTTTCTCAAGATAAAGAATTGTATCGGATGGCTTTTGCAGATAAAAATAACTTTAACTATCTGAATTTCTATGATGATACTACCTTAGATAGAATGGACACAAATAAAAGTTTTAAGAACTACCAGAAAATTACCTTCTTCTATGTTTAAGTATAAACGCGAAACCTATTATACAAAAGAATTGGCAGATAGTTTAATGATTCACAGCAATATGCACAACATAACGAATACTGTAAATTATATCAATAAAATCAGTGAAATACTGACATTTGAAGAACAAGATTATTTAGCAGATGCTGCAAGCACTTACCCAAATAACGATCTTGAAAATATTCCTGTAAAAAATGTCTTGATTGTAGATACATTAGATTCCGAAGATTATATGTTTTGCGCTTCCAATGTTGTTTATACCAAAAACAAGAAGTACGCATTTCTTTCTGTTAATGTGGAGACCATAGATGCTCATTTTATAGGAGGAACAGTTTTTATTTTTGAAAAGAAAAATAAGAACTGGAAGATAATTTATATAAATAAGTTTTTAGCACTCTGATTTTGATCGAGAATATTTAAAGCCAAAAGGAGGTGTTCATTCAATCCGGATATGGATATTAAATTGATGTATATGGAAAATAGAAAAATGATAATAATATATTTAATCTTAATGTTTACCATGCTGCTTAACAATGGTTGTAATGTGACCTATGAAAAAATTGGAAATTATAAGTATGAGATAAGTACTGATAAAGTCTTTACAGGCGATTATGATGGAATTGTTAAGATGATAAAAACGTATAAGCTGAATAATACATTTCAGGCTGGGGTAACATTGGAGTCTAAATTAGGCTTTGAACCACGTACTGATACAATCTATTCTTCCGGCTATACTGAGATTGATACAATCAATAAAACATTAATTGTAAGGGAATACTATTATTACGGTTACAAAAAGTTTATCAAAACAGATAGTATTTATAAAGTCTTTAAACAAACACCTACAGGTAGCCTCAAATTGTCAACATATACACAATTTTGCAATGGAGTTGGTAAGGATATTATGCCTTAAAAATAGGTGAGATAGCAAAAAAAGAAATTTTTTCAATTGTTTTCAAGAATATAAAATCGGTAAAGCTTTATATTTCTGAATCACAAAAAATAACACAGTATGAAAGTAATTTTTTTATCCGTTTTTTCATTAATATTAGGCTGTAATAGCATTAAGGAATTTGAATACATATCAAATAGTAATGACCGTAAATATAAAGATTTTGTTAGTCAACATGATGCTAATTCCTACACTAACATAGTATCAAAGAAAGGAACATTTTATTTATATAAACCATGTGATTTAGGATTTCAACAGTTGATTGAAATAAATGATAATAAAATCGTTATAGAAGCCGGAGAAACTTTTGAATATCAAATAAAAAGTGTGATACATAATAATGACTTCATTGATTATGAAATATACAACGATTATGAAATGGGCAATTTATTAATGAAAACTCTCGATGATAATAAGGTTCTTTTTAAACTCAAAGATAAAGATGCTATATCATACTTTTTGATGACTTCTTTTTCATCAGCAACAAACTATCCACTGATAATTCATCATTGCAATGAAAAGAGAGCAGAAATGGATTTCGATTCTTTGGATTTGGAGCGTATTTGGCATCATGGTTTTGAATGACAGGTTCTCATATCTGAGTTCATTTTTTCAAAGAATTAGGTAATTCTCTAAACTGATAAATAAGCAAAATAGGTATAGAAGATTTTAGTATAAAATATATTTTTTAACTATATACTTTGTTATACTATGTATTTTTTTATATTTGCATTATGAATGAAGATTTTATAAATAAATGGACATCACAACTAAAGAAAGGCACACTTTCTTTTATTGTGCTCAGTATTCTTAGCAGAGAAAAAGAATATTATGGTTATGATTTAATCAGTGAGATTAAAAAAGTAACGGATATCGATATTGCAGAAGGTACTCTTTATCCACTGCTTATCCGGTTAAAAAAAGAGCTGTTGGTTGATGCCCGGTGGGTTGAGCAGACTTCCGGAATACCAAGAAAATATTATAAAATTACCCGGTTGGGAATGGAAACATTCAGAGAAATGAAAGTGTACTGGGGTAATTTAAATCAAATCATTAATGCCATCTAATTATGAAATTTCAAGAAATAAAATTTACAGATAACAATGCAAAAAGACTGTACAAAGATTATATCAATCGCGTAAAAAGCATGGTTAAAGGACTCAATAAAGAAAATCAGCAAGAGTGTTTATTGGAGATTAACAGTCATATATATGAAGCATTTACAATAGTTGAAGGCAACGAAGTGGAACGTCTGCTTGATGTTTTTGAAAAACTTGGGGCTCCGGAATTCTTTCTTAGAGAACTCGTAGCAGAAAAAAAATTAGAGGAAGCTACACGCAGTTTTAATCCTGTTAAAATTATCAAAGCACTACTATTTAATTTTAGCAACGGAGTTTCTTATATCATCTTTTTTCTGCTCTATCTGTCATTGTTTTCTTTTGTATTTCTCATATTCGCTAAAATTTTTGATCCTCAGAAAGTAGGCTTTTTTTACAAAAAAGATCATTTTTTTGTATTAGGAAGATACAGTAGTGACACGGTAAATTATCAGTCTTACGAACAGTTAGGCAATTGGTTTATTCCAACCATGATGCTGGCTGCGATTATTTTGTATGTATTTATCACCTTATTGTTAAAAGGCAAAAAATATCTTAAAAACAAAAAGTAATGAGATCAATAATTTATATAATTCTGTACTTTATTTCGGCTACTTGTAGTGTTTTTTCACAATCCATTGATACTCAAAAACTCGATGCTTATTTTGAAACGCTTTCAAAACATAATAAGTTTATGGGAAGTGTTGCTATTTCAAAAAATAATCAAATACTATATGAAAAAGCTGTAGGTTTTCGCAATATAGAAGATTCAATTCCGGCTTTGACAACAACTGTATACTCGATAGGTTCTGTGTCAAAAACTTTTACAGCAGTATTAATATTTAAAGCAATTGAACAAAACAAAATACATCTTACTACAACAGTGGATGTCTTTTTTCCTTCCTTACCACAAGCGAAGAATATTACCATAGAAAATTTGTTAAATCATAGCAGTGGCATTGCTAACTTTACTGATACAATAGATTATCTGACCTGGTACACACAAAAAAAATCGGAGAAGGAAATGCTGGAGATCATTACTTCAGGAGGGAGCGATTTCAAACCTGGTACAAAAAACGCATACAGCAATAGTAATTATGTATTACTGTCGTATATTTTAGAACATATATTTGGCAAAAAATATGCTGAGATCCTCGATATTACTATTGTCCAGCCATTGCAATTAAAGAACACTTATTTCGGAACATCAGCCATACGAAAAAAGCAAGAAGCGCTCTCGTACACCTATACCGATCAATGGAATCCGGAACCTGATACACATGCTACTGTTCCTATGGGCGCAGGTGCCATAAAGAGTACTGCAACTGATTTAGTTATTTTTACTAATGCCTTGTTTAATGAAAAACTGATTCATAAAGAAAGTCTTAAGCAGATGATGACGATGACTAACGGATATGGTTCAGGACTTTTTGATTATTCATTTCAAAACCATAATGGTATAGGACATGATGGTGCGATTGATGGCTATAAATCAATCATTACCTATTTTGATAAAGAAGGTTTAACCTATGCTGTTGCGTCTAATGCTATGAACTATAAACTTGATATGATAAGTGCAACAATTTCAAAAGCATTATTTGATATAGCCTATGAAATTCCATCTTTTGTAACTGTAGTTCTAACGCCAGAACAACTTGATGTTTTTACTGGTACATATTCTGCAGAAGGACTGCCTTTTAAAATAACTATTGCAAGAAGTGAACAATCATTAACCGCTCAGGCAACCGGTCAGGCAGTGTTGCCTTTGGAAACAAAATCAAAAAACATATTTACTTTTGATAAAGCGGGAATTGAACTCATTTTTATGAGTGAAGAAAACAGCATGCTGCTCAAACAAGGAGGAAATCAATTCCAATTACAAAAAGAATAGAAAATTCTTCATAAAATATTATGCATTGTTCGATCATTCATAGCAGTGGTGCTGTTTTTATATAAATTAAAATTTTACGAAATGAAATCTGTAAGTGATTGATTATTGTAAATTCCACATAAGTGCATACATATAAGAAGTCCAATTCTCATTATTTTTAAATCTGGAACTCATGAATCAGTTGAATAGCATTTTCAAAAAAGTTAATATATTTATCTTCAAAAAAATAATTTATTGGGTTAGACTCCCTAATCCGACTTTTTTGAATACAATAAATCTATGAAAAACAACTCCATTTTATACTTTTTATCATGCATTATCTGGATACATCTCTTTTTATCAGGTAGTAGACTGTATGCACAGCAAACATCTATAATAGATAAACAGGCATTATCAGAGATTTTAGAAAAAAACCGCTCCTATATAAAACAGGGCACTATAGCCGATTATATTCCTGAACTGGCTAAAATGGAATCCACAGCTATTGCTTTCGCTGTAGCAGACAGTAAAGGGAATATTATAAGTACCGGTGATACAACTAAGAAATTTACGATGCAGAGCATTTCAAAAATCATTGCTTTGATGGTAGCAGTACAAGAAATAGGGGAGAGTTCCGTATTTAAAAATATGGGATATTTTGGTTCTGACAGACCCTTTAATCATTTTGCTAACTTGGAAACAACCGGAAAACCCCTAAATCCTATGATGAATGCCGGAGCGATCATGACTACATCTTTTATAAAAGGAGAAGGAGAAGACGCTTTTATAAAAATTCTGGAAATGATCCGGTACATAACTAAAAATAAAACCATTGATTACAATAAAGCCGTTTATAATTCTGAAAAAGAAACCGGTAATAAAAACAGAGGTATGTTTTACCTGATGAAAAATAACGGATTGATAAACGGAGATGAAAATAAACTGGATAATTATTTTAAACAATGTTCAATTGAACTAACCGTAGAAGATTTGGCTAAAATAGGCTTCTTTTTTGCCAATCAATGCGTCCGTTTTGATGGCGACAGTATATATAGAAATGTAGAATTATCTAAACTGATTCAATCTCAAATGCTTATAGCCGGTATGTATGAATTTAGCGGAGAATATGCCCGAACAGTAGGTTTACCCAGTAAATCAGGTGTAGGAGGCGGTATTGTAGCCTGTGTTCCAGGTAGAATAGGAGTAGGAGTTTTTAGTCCGCCTTTAGATACTCACGGAAATTCGCTGGCTGGTTATCACATGCTTTTGGATTTTGTAAAAAAGTACAATTTGAGCGTGTTTCAGTAAGGCAAACAATAATTTATTCTATCAGAAAAATGATTATTGACATATGAAAAATTGTATACTAATTTTATCTTTCGTATTAGCGACTGTTGCTTGTATTGCTCAGCAAGATAATAACTTGTCTTATAAAAAATATGAAGGCTGTTATGGAAGTAGCAGTAGTGGGCTGTGTTTATTTGGCGATGGAACTTTTTTGCTGTATGGTTATGCAACAGCGGTTTTCGGAACCTATGAGCCAAAAGGAGATATGCTTCGCTTTTATCCTAAGCGACCTCCTGTTTTTGAAGTATATGCTCACAACAACCCCACAATCGGAGATAGCATTCGTATGAATTTCAATGGATTTGAAGAAGGAGATACTTTTATTGCGTCAGATCAGGAAAAACTGAGATCCGTATTTAATGTTGATGCCAATTGTTTCAGCGCACCGTTTGTTTATCAAAAATCAGGAACGAATTCGGCATTTACATTATTTTTGAATGGTGAGGATGATGAATTGGAATCAGGTGAGCATAGCCAATCGTGGCATTATGTTTTTGATTCCATGTATAACGATTTTATTCTCATTTATAATAAATCCCTTCGTTACTATAAACCATTTAGCGCCTATTGGAAACAACTACAAGAAGATGGAGCAGAAATGCAATTATCAGACTATATGACAGGCAAGCCAATAATGCGTTATAAAAAAGCAGAATCGGATAGTGAATGGGATGAGCTTGTTAACTGGAAAAATCTTTATTTACAACAGTCGGAGGCAGAAAATGAGCTTTACGCCAACGTCCATTATAATACTTTTCCGAAACCAGAAGACATAGATTATACATTTAATAAAGAAACAAATCAATATTTCAGTAAGCATTATAAAGAGAATATGGAGGATAATAATAGTGATGCCTATAATGATAGTCGTGTTTTGAAAAAATACTTAAAAATACAACCAAAAGAAACACTTCAGCAAAAAGTATTGATATCAGTATCAGGTTTACCACCTCTGTTTTATACAACTTGTGATGAACCGGAAATCTCCTATCAGTATTCTCTCTGAAAAAAGACGTCTTCCACTACTATTTCCTCTCTAAACCCGGCTCAAACAGTAATAAACATATCTTAATAAACTGATTTGTAATACATTTTTATTTTATTCTTTTGTAATACTTTTGCGATGTTTATAATATAATTCGGAGCATTGATCTGCATAGTTGAAATAATTTTCTTCACTAAAATTATTTAAGTATATAGGATCAAACTTCATTTTGATTTTAATGGCAGGAATTTTTGTGAGTTTATTTTTAGAATGGTCATAATAATTCCAGTTGCCGATATAATCGTTGGTCAATAAATTCACACTGGATTCTCCGCTACCATCATTGGCGGCATTACCAAACTCATATCGGCTCATACCTATCAATCGCACTTTCTGGTTTTTGGGTTCATATCGAAATTGCGCTGCATATCCGGCGCGCATCCAGTTATTAAAAAATTCAAATCCATTTTTTGTTTCTCTGATACCAGCTGAAGATTCCGTCATTTCAATAGGTTCACTTACTATTTTTTCGAAATTCTGGGTAGATAACAGGCAAACAATTGTTAACTCTTCATAATCAATATAAACACTATCCGGAATTCCGTCATTGTCAAGATCTTTTTTTAACTTCTCCTGGCTCCACAGTATTAGAGGAAATAATAATATACAGATAAACTTTTTCATAATTTAATTTTTCTTTTCCCATTTTGAATAACGAATATACAAAATATTAGATTTTTTAGTGATGGGGCCGGAGATTACAGGAATATTTTTTATGCCATTTTATTTAACATACTATATTTATCAGTATATTTACTATCAATTTAAACTTAAAAATAGTTATGAAAAAAGGAGTAGTAAAATTTTTTAATGAATCAAAAGGATTTGGTTTTATCAAAGATGAAGAAACGGGAAACGATATTTTTGTTCATGTAACAGGGCTGAAAAACAAAATAAAAGACAATGATTCAGTAGCATACCGAATCACTGAAGGAAAAAAGGGATTAAGTGCGGTTGATGTAGAAATTGCTTAATCATTTTTAACAGGATTTATTGAGACATCTTTTGATGTCTTTTTTATTTTTATATAAGCCATAAATACATATGTATTCTATACTATTTTCTATTACATCTGAAGTTGGGACTTATTATTTATAAAGAATAAGAATTATAGATTTATATCTTTCATAGCAGGCATATTAATTTCTTTGACACAGCTGGCATTAGACGTAGACACAATAAAGCGTACAGCTTCTACCACATCCTGAAGAGGTATTAATTCTCCATTGCTTTTTTGAATGATTTTTTCAATGCCATCTTCATAGTCAAAATCAGTAGCCAAATATCCCAGATTCACAATCGAAACACCAATTCCGTATTCGCGCATATTCTCGCGTAGTGAATGGACAATACCTCTCAAAGCAAATTTAGTAGCAGAAAACGCAATTTCTTTGCCGTTATGATTGTCTAAGCCCCAGGTAGAACCAATTAATATGATTTTTGCATTTGTTGATTTTTTTAAATTTTCAATACAATTTTGAATAGCCAAAAGGCAGGAGGAGATATTCGTGTTAATAATATTGATTATTTCTTCTGATGAATTGTTCAAAAAATCATAAGTTTCAGAAAAAGCATTATGTTCCCATATTCCAACATTATAAATCAAACAGTCTATGGTTTGATCACCTATACGACTACATACTACATCTGATGATGCTGAGGGATTTGACAGATCTGCGGCTATCCATTCAATGTCATGAGTTGTTTCATTAAGATAATCTGGCTCAGTTCTTGAAACGCCATACACCAGATCATCTTTTTTAGGTAGATATTTAGACAGCGCTTTACCCAACCCTTTACTGATACCATATATTAAAAATGTTTGCTTTTTCATCATCTTTTTTACAAATTTAAAATTGTCTTTTGTCTGAAAGAAATATTTTCTCTTCTTACAGGTAAAGTAACTTCTTAACTAAGTTTCTTTTTCATCATAAAATCGATCTGTTTTTCTTCGCCCAATTTGAAAATATGTTGGTCAAAAAGGACAAAACCATTTTTCTCATAAAAACGAATGGCTCTTTCATTTTTTTCCCAAACTCCTAACCATATATAATTTGCATTTTTTTGAAGAGCAATAGTGTGTGCCCAATCATATACTATTTGTCCAATTTTTTTGCCGTGAAATTCTTTCAGGACATAAATGCGTTCTATTTCTATTGCTTTTTCGTCTTTTAATTCAGTTTGTGACATTCCGGTATTCAATTTTAAATAGCCAACAATTTTGGTGTGCCACCATACAAAATAGAACTCAGAATCTTCACTTTTACATTCATTTTCCAACCGTTCCAGAGAGAATGCTTCTTCAAGATATTGTTGTATGTTCTCTGCAGTATTGTTTTCTGCAAAAGTTTCAAAAAAGGTTTGCTTGCCAATAGATTGTAATTCTTTAAGTTCATCTATTGTTACTCTTGTGATTTTTGTATTTTCCATATTTTATACGTGGTCAGGTCTTTTTTTTAATAAAATGGGATCAATAATATTAGAAAACAAATCTATTATTTCTCATGAAGAAATGGATAAATAGTTAATGCAGTCAGACTTAGCTCCTTCTGACAAAGAAAAGCTATATGAGAGTGTATTGATACTAAAAAGGCTACTTTCTGAATAGGTTATGGCAGCCTCTAATATGATGATGAATTATTCAACCTATTTATTTGTTTACTTCTTTACTTCTTTGAATTTTCCGTCAGATCCTAATATGTATTTCTTAGATTCTTTCACCGTTTCTTCACCCATATAATTCCAATCATCGATAATGATGTTTGATTTATTTAGTGTACTGGTTGTTCTGAATGAAGACTCTGCAATTTCATCATAAGCAATCGTAAGAGTATCAATAATTTTATTGTCATTATTTACTGTAACAAGTGTCGTAAAAAGTTCAAATTCACCTTTTTTATAGGTAATGACAACAGAAGTGAATTTATCTGAAAAGGGTAGCAGATAGTTCGCTCTGAAATTTTCGGCTTCCTTAAAAGTTTGCTGCATATTTAATTTTTCAAATACATCAGAAACTATTTTACTACTGTTTGAAAAATTATCAAAATTAGTTGAATCAATAACTGGAAATTGTTTTACAGGTATATCCTTAAATAGAATGTTACCAGTAAAAGCAGTATCTGTGGTCTGTAAAGTATCTGAAAGGGTTTGTGGTATACCATCTTGTTTATTTTCAATATTTCTGTTACAAGAATAAAGTAAAGCGAATGGAATAGCTAAAAATAGTATTTTCATTATTTTGGTTATTCATAACGGTTCAAATGCGTTATCTCTTATTGAGCAAACTTAGGAAAAAGGATAGAAAATAAAAAGAGGAAAAGATCTATTAAATAGATTCGGATAGAATTTTTATAATAAATTTTTAAAGATGGGGCGAAGATAGAAAACCCTTCTACCACAAAGTTAACCCCGCTCTTCGCCATCCATCAAAATAGAAGACATTTTTTAAGATGCCTTCAGAATCAAATTAAATTTTCATAGCTATTTAATTTTCGCTGCAAATTTTCCACTTTTTTTTATTACCTCCCAGTATAAAGTAATAAGTGGTCATATATGTGGAATAAGTGTTAAAAATCTGTAACAACATCGATACACTTTTAAGAAGAGTCGTCATTATTAAATGCTTTACAACCTAATGGATTTAGTTTATTGTTGAGAAGACCTAAATATTGCTTTATGTAAGCTTTTGACTGAAATATTTTTTCTTAATCCACAATGATAGATTAACTAATGCAATCAGTGCCGGAACTTCCACCAGTGGACCTATTACACCAACAAATGCCTGACCGCTATTGATTCCAAAAACTCCAATTGCAACTGCGATCGCTAATTCAAAATTATTTCCCGTAGCGGTAAAAGCTATCGAAGTACTTTGCGAATAATCTGCTCCAACTTTTTTACTGGTTATAAAACTGATTACAAACATCAATACAAAATAAATCGTTAAAGGAATTGCAATTCGTATGACATCCATTGGCAGTTGAACAATCAATTCTCCTTTCAGACTGAACATTACTACTATCGTAAACAGTAACGCTATTAAAGTAATTGGAGATATGAAAGGAATAAATCTTTCCTGATACCAACTTTCTCCTTTTAGAGCAATCACTCCATATCTGCTTACAATTCCCGCTAAGAAAGGGATTCCGAGATAGATTCCGACACTTTTTGCAATCTCTCCAATGGTAATATCCACCTCAATTCCACGTACGCCAAACAAGGGCGGAAGTATAGTTATAAAAACATAAGCATAGATGCTATAAAGCAATACCTGAAATATACTATTCAAAGCCACCAATCCAGCTGCATACTCACGATTTCCGTCGGCTAATTCATTCCAAACAATAACCATTGCAATACAACGCGCAAGACCTATCAAAATCAGTCCCGTCATATACTCAGGATTATCATTAAGAAATAAAAGCGCCAATACAAACATCAATATAGGACCCACTATCCAGTTCAAAACCAAAGAAGTTCCCAATACTTTTACATTTCGGAAAACCTTTCCAATATGCTCAAAACGAACTTTTGCCAATGGCGGATACATCATAAGAATTAAACCCACCGCCAATGGTATATTCGTTGTTCCGTTGCTATAGCTGTTTATCCATTCAGTAGAATCCGGAACCAAATATCCAAGCAAAATGCCAAGGGCCATTGCAAGAAATATCCATAACGTAAGGTAACGATCAAGAAATTTTAATTTCGATGGCATAACGAACTCTTAATTTGGGAAAATACATAAAACATCTCCGTTGCGATCTCCAGGCTTCTTTCTGAATATACCAGCGTTTGTTCCGGTGTTTTATCCGAAACTTTAGGATCTTCAAACGTAATTGATATTCTCTTTTCAGCATCTGCAATAAATGGACATCCGCTATCTGCCTGCGAACACGTCATTATTGCCACAAATTCCGATTGTGGATTAAACTCACTATCATACTTTTTAGAAAAACCAATTATGGGCAAGGCATTCTCGTCATATTTCACAGCATAAACAGGATTAACGCCATCTGCAATCTTAAATATATTAAAACCTTGATCAGACAGCGTTTCCATTACTTTAGGAAATACCGCCATTTCTTCCGTACCACCAGAATAACAATTTACATTAGCGATACCGAAATATTCAGATGCAACCTGCGCCCAAACCTGAGATAGATGACTTCTGCGTGAATTGTGGGTACAAATAAAATTCAGGTTTGTTTTCTGTTTGCTATCTACCTTTTGCTGGATGAAATCAACCAACGGTTGCAACCTTTTTTTTCTTTCTCCGCCATCCAATTCTCTCCAATTCAGCTTTTGGATGGTAGCCGATAATTTCTCGTACATAAGCCTGTTTTTTGTATCCTAACAACATCCTGAATCCGGAGTACAGCAAGAAGTTTGTTTCGGGGTTAAATCTCCTAAATTTTTATTTTCTTTTTCGGAAGGAATACCGCAAGCATCCTGAGCCAAACAAGCTGTTGTTTTATTTTTCAGAACAAATGTCCTCCCGTTAAATTCAAGATGATACTTTCCAATCGTATCAGTTTGATATTCTACCTCAATTTCGGAATCCTCAATTCCGAGTTTATCTTCCGATAGGCTAATAATATTTAGTAGCTTTTTGGGTTTCAAACGATGCTCATAATCATCTGCGTTCCAAAGCTGAAAGCTTACCACTTTCTCGTGCCTGATAACGCCGCCACAATCAATAAAGTTTTTGGTAATCTGACCCACCTCCGTCACATGGAAGTGCTCAGGAACAAATGTTCCGTTTTCTAATTGAAATTCAACATTATCCAATGTTGGCAAAATTTCCTTGATTTCAGATAATCTCATAAAGTTAAGTTTTAAAAATTTATAACTATATATTGCAATATAACGATATTAAAAATAAAAAAAAGGTTTACGAACAACAGCTCGATACCTTTACTTCTTGATTAAAGAATGCATTATATCCATTTTGCAGCTCTTTCCAAACCTTCTCGTCAATACAATAACAAACCGACTTTCCTTCGATAGTTCCCTGTATAACTCCAATGTTTTTAAGTTCCTTTAAATGCTGTGAAATAGTGGCTTGGGCTAACCCTAATTCATCCACCAAATCATTACAGATACAGGTTTTTTTATCAATAATATACTGGAGTATGGCTATACGAGCAGGATGCCCTAATACCTTGAAGAATGAAGCCAGCTTATTGTGCTCGTCTGCGAAAATTTCTGATTTTGTAAGTCCCATAACCCATAAATTTAATATCGCAATATTACGATATTAAATTCGAATTCCAAAATTAAAATTATTTTTTTTCATTTTTTGGGCGTGCCCCTACGGGTCGGGCTATCCGCTACAAGTCCTCACTGTAGGCTTTTCGCTGCAAATGTGAAACATTCAGCGAAACACTTAAAAGAATAAATAAAACTGAGCTAATCCCTCACGCAATTTCTGTTTAAAATAGAGTAGGGAACATAAACGAAATGCCGAGAGAAGAATTTTATAAGGAAAAGCTCATCGAACATTAATCGTTAATAGAGTAGTGCTTTATATTTCATAAAGTACTGACTTGTTGTGAAATAAAAATTTTATATGAAGCAGAATTTCTCTACATTATGTTAAATAGAAACATGATTGAAGTACACACTCCGGCAATGATGAATGAGTGTTTACAAATGCACGGCATTCATGAACACCAATAAAGACAAATAAAAACCCGTGAATAAAACGGACGTAGCGAAGCGTTAAAAAATGTAAACTGTTTGAGCGCAGCGAGTTTTTACATTTTAGCGTAGCGCAGTCGGTTTTTAGCGAATTGCGAAGCAATCACGAACACCAAATAAAAAATAAATAAACAGTGAGTAATGCATCATAGCCTTGATTTTTTGGTTCTTTTGCATCAAGGCAAAAGAACAGATAATTAACGTCGTGAGCGCCAGCATAGAAAAATGCCAGAAAAAAGCCGACAGGCACATTGGCATTTTTTGTATGCCAGCGAACACCACAAAATAAAATTTCAATTTCCTGAGCGTTGGCAAAAAAAAATTAAATCGACAGGACGAGCGTCGGCAAATTGTGCAGCGAAAATTCAATGTGTAAATTTTATTCCAGACACATTTAATTTTTAGCAAACAAGCGCGTTGGCCGAGCGGCTATTTCCGGAGGCTCCGAACATAATGACTAATTATAGGGCAACCGAGCCTGCGAGGACTATTTTGACCTATAATTTATATTATGTAAAATAGAATATTTAAGAAGCTTAGCATTAACCAAGAATTGTTATATTAATTATCTTTGCTTCCTATTCATTCTATACATTATGCTTTATCTCTTAATAAGTATTTTATGCAGTGTTTCTGTTGGTGTCTTTTTTAAATTATTGAAAAAGAAATCATCTGTTACTGTTTTTTTATTAGTAATAAATTATCTGATTGCATCTTTAGCAACTTATGTACTATTTCGGCCACAATTTGATTTTTCAAAATTAAATTGGAATTATATTATTCCGTTAAGCTTATTATTACCAACTGTTTTTTGGATACTCACTATTGCCATTAATCAATCCGGAATTGTTAAAACGGATATTGCACAACGAATTTCTTTGGTAATACCCATCTTATGTAGCTATTGGCTTTTTAAAGAAGAAATATCCAATTTCAAATTGATAGGATTAATTATTGGGTTAATTGCTGTAGTATTTATTTTACAGAAAAACTCCCGTATGAAAACATCCGGAACGTTTTCCTTTTATTTACTATTAACTTTTTTAGGATATGGTATTATAGACGTACTTTTTAAACAAATTGCTCTTCATAGCCAGATTCCCTATACGACTTCATTATTTTTTATATTTATAGGAGCATTACTTGTGACTACGATCTATTTATGTATCAATCAGAAAGCATTTAAAACCATAATCATAAGACATTTTATCAACGGAATTATTTTAGGTATTCTTAATTTTTCAAACATCTATTTTTATTTGAAAGCACATCAGTATTTTAAAGAAAATCCGACAACTGTATTTGCCTCAATGAATTTTGGAGTGATTATTTTAGGCACGCTGATAGGAATAGTATTTTTTAAAGAAAAGCTTACAAAAGTTAATATAATTGGATTAATTTTAGCGCTTATTGCAGTCGCTTTTATAGTGATTGCCCAAACTAAATCTATTTAAGAATGTACACCCCAAAAATATTTGTTACAGTTGATAATGTTGTCATCAGAAAAATTGACAATATAAAAGAAATATTATTGATCAAAAGATTAAACGAACCCTTTAAAGATTATTGGGCACTGCCGGGTGGTTTTGTAGATGAAAATGAAGATTTGGAAACGGCTGCTAAACGGGAATTGCAGGAGGAAACCAATATAAAGGTTTTTCAGGTCAAACAGATCGGAGCTTATGGCAATCCGAAAAGAGATCCGCGCAGTCATACCATCTCTATTGCTTACTTTTCGGAAATTGACCGATTTGCTATTGCTGAAGCAGCAGATGATGCCAAAGAAGTAAAATGGTTTGATATAAACTTATTGCCAGTAATGGCCTTTGATCATCTGGACATCATTAATGACTGTAAAGAAAAATTTCACTTATAAAATTAAAGCCTGTTTTTACAGGCTTTAATTTTATAGTTTTTTTAATAATATAATACTATATAATATCAATAGATCCCTTACCTTCTCTGACTACCTCAGGCTCAGAACCTGATAAGTCAATAATAGTTGATGCAAGATTGTCTCCATAGCCTCCATCAATAACTATATCAACTTTATTTTGCCATTTTTCAAATATAAGTTCAGGATCAGTCGTATATTCAATAACGTCATCATCATCGTGAATAGAAGTGGAAACGATCGGATTTCCAAGCTTATTCACAATTTCCAGTGCAATCGAATTATCCGGAATACGAATACCTACAGTACTTTTCTTTTTAAACTCTTTTGGCAGATTATTATTACCCGGTAAAATAAAAGTATAAGGACCCGGTAAAGCTCTTTTCAGTATTTTAAAAGTTGAAGTATCTATTTGTTTTACATAATCGGAAAGATTGCTTAAATCATAACAGATAAACGAAAAATTAGCCTTGTCAAGTTTAATACCTTTTATCTTGGCGATTCGCTCCAATGCTTTTGAATTCGTGATATCACAACCTAAACCATATACAGTATCGGTTGGATAAATAACCAAACCACCATTTCTCAGAACATCGACTACTTTAGCAATCTCTTTAGGATTTGGATTTTCAGGATATATCTTTATAAATTGTGCCATAACGTTTTTTCTATAAATTAAGAAATTACATCGAGTTTTGCAAATCGGAGTAAAAGTTTCTTGATGCCCCCTACTTCAAATTGAATCTCTGCTTTTTTATCTGCCCCTGCTCCTTCCAGATTTAAGATTTTACCTTTTCCAAAGCGCTCATGCATAATTACCTGCCCTACTTCTAATCCTTGATAATCTGCCCGGTTTCCTGAACTTTTTACAGCTTTAGAAAGTTCTTTTAGGCGGCGAATGTCATGATTAGGTTTTTCAGGCTCATTATCTTTTACCCATTTAGGAGGTGTTCCGGAAAGGGGTTTTGACAATCGCAATTTAGATTTGTCTACATCTCCAAAAATATCTGAACTCAAACTGGATTTATAACGATAATTGGTTTCAGGTGCTGTCAGATATTCCAGATAAGCAGCATCTATTTCTTCAATAAATCGCGAAGGATCACAATCAACGAGTTTACCCCATCTGTAACGGGATTGTGCATAGGTCAGATACGCCTGATGTTCAGCTCTGGTGAGAGCTACATAAAACAAACGCCGTTCTTCTTCAAGGTCGCTTCTTGAATTCATACTCATGGCACTCGGAAACAGATCTTCTTCCATTCCTACGCAGAATACGGTTGGAAACTCCAATCCTTTTGCCAAATGTATGGTCATTAGAGCTACCCGGTCATCATCACCCTTATCATTATCTAAATCTGTTGCCAAAGCTACATCTTCCAGAAATTCACTTAATGAGCCTCTGGCTCCGTCAACTTCTTTCTGCCCTTCCGTGAAATCTTTAATCCCGTTTAATAATTCCTCAATATTTTCTAAACGCGTGATCCCTTCCGGAGTACCGTCTTTTTTCAATTCCTGTACGAGGCCGGTTTTCTTAACCACATAATCAACCATATTGTATGCATCCTGATTCTGATCCATTACCTGAAAGTTTTTGATCATGGTTACAAAATCGCTGATTTTATTTTTGGCACCCGAAGTAAGTTTCAAATCAATCTTATCAATATGTTCCATCACTTCAAAAATCGAACGTTTGTAGTGATTGGCTGCAATATTTAATTTTTCTACAGTGGTATTACCAATACCACGTGTAGGATAATTGATCACACGAACCAAAGCTTCTTCATCTTTTGGATTGATGATCAATCTCAGATAAGAAAGTACATCTTTTATTTCCTTTCTCTGATAAAAAGACAAACCTCCATAAATACGATAAGGAATATCTCTTTTTCTCAAAGCATCCTCCATAGCACGGGATTGTGCATTGGTACGGTACAAAATAGCAAAATCACTATTCTTCATTTGCTTGTTCATCTGTTCTTCAAAAATGGTTGAAGCAACAAAGCGTCCTTCTTCAGCATCAGTAATAGAACGATGAACTTTTATTTTGGCACCATCAGCATTTGCAGTCCAAACAACTTTATCCAGTTTAGTCTGGTTTTTGTCAATAATACTGTTGGCTGCTTCCACAATATTTTTGCTGGAACGGTAATTTTGTTCAAGACGGTACATTTGAACTCCCTGATAATCTTTCTGAAAATTCAATATATTATTGATATTTGCTCCACGGAATGCATAGATTGACTGTGCATCATCCCCTACCACACAAATATTTTGAAAACGGTCTGATAGGGCTTTAACGATCAGATATTGAGAATGGTTTGTATCCTGATACTCATCAACAAGAATATACCTGAAACGATCCTGATATTTTAACAGAACTTCCGGAAAACGAACCAGTAACTCATTGGTTTTTAATAATAAATCATCAAAATCCATAGCTCCTGATTTAAAACAGCGCTCAACATATTGTTGGTAAATCTCCCCGATACGTGGTTTTTTAGCCATTGCATCAGCTTCTTGCAATTCAGGATTATTGAAATACGATTTAACGGTTATCAAACTATTTTTATAAGATGAAATACGGCTAAATACCTGATTCGGTTTATATATATCTCTGTCCAGTTGCATCTCCTTAATAATCTGGCTGATAAGTCGCTGACTGTCCTGTGCATCATAAATTGTAAAATTTGACGGATATCCCAATTTATCGGCTTCTGCTCGTAGAATTCTTGCAAATACAGAGTGAAAAGTTCCCATCCATAGATTTTTTGCTTCTGACGCTCCTACTATTTTAGCAATACGCTCTTTCATCTCACGCGCTGCCTTATTAGTAAAAGTCAGTGCCAGGATATTAAAGGCATCAACGCCCTGATGCATCAGATAAGCAATACGTAAAGTCAGTACGCGGGTTTTACCCGATCCGGCACCGGCTATTACAATCATTGGCCCATCTTTCTGTAAAACCGGGGCTCTTTGTGCTTCATTTAACTGATCAATATATGTTTGCATGATAAATCTGGAATAATCATCAAAGTTACTATTTGATTATCGTTTCTACAAATTTTAATATGTTGAGAACTATTGTTTATAAGAATTGATTTTTATAATTTCGAATAAAAAAAATGAACGTAGATTTTAAGGAAGCGGCTTTATTATTAGGGATTTTGTTAATCATCATTATCGGATACTATTTTCTGGATAGAATGAATACCAAAAAGCAAAAAAAACGTGTGGCACAGTTCAGCCCGATACCTGATACTCATACAACTTCTGCAAGAAAAGCAACTCCCCAGATATTACAGGCTTACGAACGATTAACAATTTTAATGGAAAGAATAGACACATTAAAATTAGTAAACAGAGTAGCTCCTATTTCTGAATTGAAACAGGATTATGCAAATTTTCTGATTCAGAATATTGATCAGGAATTTGATTTTAATCTTTCTCAGCAAATTTATGTTTCTGAAGAGGCATGGGCATTGGTAACCACAGCAAAGAATACGGTTATTCAGCAGATATTAAAAACCTCTTTGCAACAAAATATAACAAATGCTTCGGATTTAAAAAGTGAACTTATAAATAAAAACACTAATGATTCTGTAGTAGAACTGGCTAAAACGAGATTAAGAAAAGAGGTAAGAGAATTGGTGTAATTTTTGATGTAATAAAATGAATAATAATTAATTATAGTGCTATGAGAATGTTAATATCTATCATTGGAATTTTGGCACTGAGCAGTTGCGAATCTTCAGATACGTGCCATTGTGAGGTGTACAAAAAAGTTTTTGACGATAACGGAGTCGTTATCAACTTGCAATATCAGGGAAGCAGAGACGGAAATTGTAACAGTCTAACTGATAGAGATGATGACAATTATGAATACGATACCATTAGTTGCGACTAAGGAGTAAATTCGATTTATTAAAAAAGGAAGCCTTTGAACTGCCCCCAAAAAGTTAGACACTATTTGGGGGCATTTTTATGGAAAGAAAAGTCAAGTACAATTATGAGTTTAAACTTCGCTGCATAGGTGAGGTTTTGAATAAAAACAGGTCAAAAGAATCGGTTGCTGTTGAAAATGGAATCAGCCCAACTAATCTTGGGAGGTGGTTGAACTTTTATGTAAAATATGGGAAGCAAGGACTGTTATCTCGTAAAAATCAGAATTACAGTTCCGATTTTAAGCTAAAAGTTATACGTACCATTGAAGAGAAGTCTTTATCTTTGGGTGAAGCCTGTTTGTTCTTTAATATTCCCAATGATGGAGTAATTATTAATTGGCAACGAAAATTTAAAGCACAAGGATCCGCAGGCTTACAACATAAACCCAAAGGCCGGCCAAAATCTATGACTTACAAAAGAGCTAAAAAAAAATCCACTAAACCTCTTACCCGAGAAGAGGAACTTTTACTTGAAAATGAATCTTTACGTATGCAGGTTGACTACCTAAAAAAGTTACAAGCCTTAATTCAAGCCGAAGAAGCCAAGCAAAACAAAAAGCACAAGCCATATATGAATTAAGGCATAGGTATGATTTAACTGCTCTATTGGATTATACGGGTATGGCACGAAGCAGTTATTATTACTATCAAAAGAGTAATCAGGTTAAAGATAAATACCATGAGGTTAAAGAGTGGATCAAGACAATTTATCATCGCCATAAAGGAAGATTAGGTTATCGCCGTATCACTCTTGAGATTAGAAATAAAGGCACTATAATCAATCATAAAACCGTACTCAGATTAATGAAAGTTCTTGGTTTAAAAAGCTTGATAAGGGTAAAAAAATATAAATCCTACAAAGGAGAACATGGCAAAATCTTGCCTGATATATTGCAACGGAATTTTAAAGCAGAGCAACCTAATCAAAAATGGGCAACTGATATAACAGAATTTAATGTAAAAGGAAACAAACTATACTTGTCTCCTATTATTGACTTATTCAATGGAGAAATAATAAGCTATGAATTATCAGAAAGACCAAACTTTGAACAAATCATTAATATGCTTAAAAAGGCATTTAAGAAAATAAGCAATAATACCAATCTTATATTACACTCTGATCAGGGATGGCAATATCAGATGAAACAGTACCAAAGGCTCCTAAAAGATAAAGGAATCAAACAAAGTATGTCAAGAAAAGGAAATTGCCTGGATAATGCAGTTATTGAAAACTTCTTTGGAATCATTAAATCAGAGTTATTTTATCTTGAAAAGTTTAGCTCCATAAATCAATTGAAACAAGAGATAAGAAAGTACATTACATACTATAACAACGATAGAATTAAACTGAATTTAAAAGGAATGAGCCCGGTAATATACCGAGCTCATTATTATCAAATTTAATTATAAATTTGTCTAAACTTTTGGGTGCACTCTATTAGCTTCCTTTTTTTATTTCTTATCATCGCTTAATAAAGCTTTTAATGCTTCATGTTCATCATCAGGTAGATAGGGAATCAGTTTGTCAAAATATTCTTTAAATTCTTTTCTTTCATACAGATTACGGATACCATCTTTTCCTAATTTCTGAAACTGCCATTTATGATGTACTAAAGCATTGACTAACTGGGGAAGCACATTACTGTCATAAGGGTTTAAGAACCACATTGCCTGAATGGCATTCTGCCGTATATTGCTATTATATTTACTGGTGGCATAATCACTGAGTTCACTATACCAATGTGGTTTTTTCTCTTTATTATAGTTATCAGTTCCAAGAGCGAGCATTAACCAGGTAATTCTTAAATTTTTATCATTAAATCCTACCCAGGTTTTCGTTTTGTCAAGTAGTGCCTGGCGGTAATCCGGTAACTGATACCATAAATTTTTCAAAGCGATTTCTCGGGTTACATAAGAAGGATCCTCTAAAAAACCTTTATAACTTTCTCTGAATTCAGCAGGAATTTCCTGTATAATCTGTACTAATGCCTGCCGTACTTTCAGATCTTTTGAAGCCGCAATCCACTGATAAAATTCTTTAGCTTCTGCATAAGGAACTTTATGCAGTTGATAGATAACCTCTTTTTTTATTTGTTCAGGGTGATCTCCTTTGAGGAGCGTCAGAAGGTCGTCTTTTTTATTTGAAAACGGAATATTTTGCTTTTCTATAAGTTCTAAATAGTTGGTTATAAACGGACTATTAGAAAGCAATTTAAGAGCTTCTTTAATAGGAAACTTGTTGTTGTAGAGCCACTCTTTTTCAAATTTTTCCCGGTTAAATCCATTGGCAACTGTTTGCACCTCTTCTAAAAATTGAGCAGTGGTGACATTTTTATAAGCGTATTTTTCAAGGTAATTTTTGACTGCTGTATTAAAATTATCGTCTCCGATTTGAGATTTTAAGACAAACAGCATCCAGGCTCCTTTTTGATAATAGGTTAATGTAGTAGCTCCTTCGCTAACTACCATAGTATTGTTGGCTGTTGTACTTTCTTTTTGTATTTTTTCAGCCATTTCATATAGTTCCCAATAAAAATAATCATTTCCAAAAAGATATTGTTCAGCAAGAAGTGCGTAGTAAGTTGCAAAACCTTCCTGCAGCCAGTGATCAGCGCGTGTTTTTGCGGTTACTACATTTCCAAACCATTGATGTGCCATTTCATGTGCATTTACATTTACATAATCGCGGTCATTCACACCAATCGCATCAACAACAAAATCCTGATTAAAAATAGTAGAAGTTGTATTTTCCATTCCGGAATATAAAAAGTCTTCTACAGGAATATTTCGATAAATTTTCCAGGGATAATTAAATCCGGTTTCTTTACTAAGAAAATCAAAAATTTTTTTAGTGTGTTTATAAGTAGTTTCTGATTTGGATGTATCAACTGGTCGCAAATACGATTCGATTGTGGTATTGTCTGCTCCTTTTTCGGTACTCACCTGATATTTACCAATAGCTATCATGGCAAGGTAAGAACTCATAGGATGGTTCATTTTGTAACTCCATGTTGTGGTAGTACCCGAAGATACTTTTTTATCCAGTATACCATTTGAAACTACCTGATAGCCATTTTCAAAAGTCACTTTAGTATTAAAAATTACTTTTTCATTTTCATCGTCAAAACTCGGTAACCAATGAGACGTATATTTTCCCTGACCCTGAGTCCAGACCTGTAAATCCAAACCATTTCCGGCAAAATATAAAGCTTGTTTCGGCACTGTTTTATAAGAAACTGCTAAAGAGTTTTTTCCTTTTACATATCCTTTATATAGCTTCAGCTGCTTTTTATCATTTTTAAAATCTACTGTTTTTCCATTAAGCAAAACTTTATCAATAACCATATTTTTGGCATCAATACGGATGGTATCAATTTCTGTCAAAACAGTAAAGTCATACGTAACATTTCCAATTACTTTTCTTTCGGAAATATCAAATCTGATATCTGAATCAGCTGTTATAAAATCTACCTTAGCTGTCTGCTGTGCCAGGCTGATACCTGGGAGAAGCAATAAAAAAAAAGGAAGTATATTTTTTTTCATACATTCTATGTTATGCCATAAAAATAGTAAATCCATTTAATATTATACACATTCTTTGAAGACGTTTCGAAAATATAAACGTATTTTTGTCCAAAATTTTTAAAATATGCAATTTTCTGATTTATCATTGAATAATAATATACTTGAAGCTGTAAAGGATGTTGGTTATACGACGCCTACGCCTATTCAGCAACAATCAATTCCTGTCATTTTAGAAGGAAATGATCTTGTTGGATGTGCTCAAACCGGAACCGGAAAAACAGCAGCATTTGCGATACCCATTATCAATATAATTCATAAGATTGTAGGATCAGCAAAAAAGAGAAAAAACATTCGCACGCTTGTTCTTACACCAACCCGCGAATTAGCCATTCAGATTGCTGAAAACTTTGATAAATATGCACACTATACCAGCATTAAAACACTCGCTATTTTTGGAGGTGTGAATCAGGTACCTCAGGTAGATGCCTTAAAATACGGAGTTGACGTTCTTATTGCTACTCCGGGAAGATTTTTGGATTTGTATAAACAAAACCATATCAATATTGATCATTTGCATCAATTAGTGCTTGATGAAGCCGATCTGATGCTGGATATGGGATTCATCAATGATGTTCGTAAAATTATCAAACTGACACCAGACAACCGCCAAACGTTATTGTTTTCTGCTACCATGCCTTTAGCCATCAGAGAACTGGCAGATGAGTTTCTGACCAAACCAAAATATGTTTCTGTAAATCCGGTTTCCAGTACTTCTGCACAGGTAAACCAACAGGTATATTTTGTAGATAAAGAAGATAAACGAAAACTTTTATTGCATTTGCTTTCTGAAAAGAAGCTCAAAAACATTCTGGTATTCAGCAGAACGAAACACGGAGCTGATAATGTAGTTAAATTTCTGGTTAAGAACAATGTAAAAGCAGGTGCTATTCATGGAGATAAATCTCAGAATGCCAGACAACGTATATTAAACGAATTTAAAAACAATCAGATTGATGTATTGGTAGCAACAGATGTTGCTTCAAGAGGTATAGATATTGATCAATTGCCTTTTGTCCTCAATTTTGATATTCCGAATATTCCGGAGAGTTATGTACACAGAATCGGAAGAACAGGTCGTGCCGGTAATGAAGGATTGGCCATATCATTTTGTGGACGTGATGAGAAAACGTACTGGCAGGATATTGAAAAGCTGATACGTTTGCAGGTTAAGGAAATGAAAGATCATCCGTATCCATGGAAAGAAGTAAGTGCTGATGCCAAACCGGATTTGCGCAATAAAAAAAATCCTGTAGCAAAGCCTTTTAATAAAAAGCCCAAAGGAGAAGGTTCCGGGCAATCCAAAGCATCTGATACTTCAAAAAAGAAAAAGAAAAGATGGTATTAGTGTATTTTTTACTTATCTTTAAGTAAAAAATATATGAAAAAAATACTTTTAATGTTAACGATGGCTCTTTTTGCTATATCATGTAAGATGAGCAATGCAGATGTAAGTGAAAAGGTAAACGACCTTTATCTGTCAAATAAAACCAGTTTTGAGAAATTTGACAAAGACTTGCAAGAAGGAAAATTTAATAATATTTCTGAGACTGCAGCACATTTTAGTGCTCAGAATGCCGATTATTTGATTAGTGAGAGCAAAAAAGCATTAGGAAAATTGGAAGAAATGCAGGAAGCAGAACTTTCAGCAAAACAGCAGAAAATAGCGGTTTATCTGGAAAGTTTATCGAATGATTACTACCCTACTTTCAAAAAATATCTTGAAAATCAGGATCAGGCAACATTAGCAGATCTTGAAGGCATCAAAATGAAATTAAAAGCGGTTGAAAAAGAAATAGCAACTGTACACTAATAACAAAAAGCCCGCTTCAGCGGGCTTTTTAGTATGATATAATAAAGGTGATTATCGAACCAGTTTTTTGTATTTGATTCTTGTTGGAGCTACATCACCTAATCGTTTTTTACGGTTTTCTTCATATTCAGAAAACGACCCTTCAAAGAAATACACCTGAGAATCACCTTCAAAGGCTAAGATATGCGTACATACCCTATCCAGGAACCAACGGTCGTGGGAAATAACAACGGCACAACCTGCAAAGTTTTCCAAACCTTCTTCCAAAGCTCTCAAGGTATTGATGTCAAGATCATTCGTAGGCTCATCTAAAAGCAGTACATTCCCTTCTTCTTTTAATGTCATGGCAAGGTGCAAACGATTTCGTTCTCCACCCGATAAAGTAGCTACTTTTTTATTCTGATCTGATCCACCAAAATTAAAACGGGATAAATAGGCTCTTGAGTTTACCTGACGTCCTCCCATCATAATGAGCTCCTGTCCGTCAGAAAAGTTTTCCCAGATGGATTTTTCAACATCAATATTTTTATGAGATTGATCTACATAAGCAATTTTAACCGTTTCTCCAATTTCAAAAGTACCTGCATCAGGAGTTTCTTCTTTCATGATCATTCGGAAGATCGTAGATTTACCGGCTCCGTTCGGACCAATAATACCCACAATACCCGCTTGTGGTAATGTAAAATTCAAATCTTCATATAACAATTTATCTCCATAAGCTTTGGCCACATGTTTAGCTTCAATTACATTGGTTCCTAAACGCGGTCCGTTTGGTATGTAGATTTCTAATTTTTCTTCGAGTTCTTTCTGATCTTCATTTAAGAGGCGATCGTAATTTTGTAAACGCGCTTTCTGTTTTGTTTGTCTTCCTTTTGCTCCCTGACGAACCCAATCGAGCTCTCTTTCAAGTGTTTTTCTGCGTTTCGAAGCCGTTTTCTCTTCCTGTTCCAGACGGGTAGATTTCTGATCTAACCATGACGTATAATTTCCTTTCCATGGAATACCTTCTCCTCTGTCAAGTTCTAAAATCCATCCTGCTACATTATCCAGAAAATAACGGTCGTGTGTTACAGCAATGATAGTTCCTTTGTATTGTTGTAAATGTTGTTCCAGCCAATGTACAGATTCCGCATCAAGGTGGTTGGTTGGCTCATCTAATAAAAGCACATCCGGTTCCTGTAATAAAAGACGACAAAGTGCTACCCTGCGGCGTTCTCCACCCGAAAGCACTTTTATTGGAGTATCCGGTTCCGGACAACGCAATGCATCCATAGCAATGGCAAGCTTTGTATCCAGTTCCCAACCACCTACAGCATCAATTTTATCCTGTAATTCTGCCTGACGGTCCATAAGTTTTTGCATTTTATCGGCATCTTCATATACTTCCGGCAATCCGAACATATCATTAATGTTGTTGAATTCATCAAGAACACCCACAATTTCTGCCATTCCTTCCTTTACAATTTCAATAACTGTTTTTTCTTCGTCTAATTGTGGCTCCTGTTCCAAGTAACCTACAGTATAACCCGGAGCAAAAACCACATCTCCCTGATAGTTTTTATCTACTCCGGCGATTATTTTAAGTAAAGAAGACTTTCCCGAACCATTTAACCCCAGAATACCGATTTTGGCACCATAGAAAAAACTTAAGTATATATCTTTTAAAACCTGTTTGTTCGTCGAAGAGTAGGTTTTGGAAACCCTCGACATAGAAAAAATTACTTTTTTATCGTCTGACATTCTATATTAATTAAGATGATTGCTAAATTAAATATCAAAAGTAGTCAAAAAAAGCTGATAATAAAATCCTGTTTTTTGCAGTGTTATTTTTTTGATAATACGTATTGCAATTCCTAAAGATCTTTTTATTTTTATAAAAAATAAAATAATGGAATTCACACAAAATTTTTTAAACACAGACAACATCAAAGTTGATGGACACTATGTACATTTATTCGATGCAAATAATAATGTATTGGAAATGTTTATTGGTGAAGAAGTAAGAAATGCCGTTTGGGCTGATGATAATCAATTGCTGGTTACTCTTGAAAACGGGAGTGTACGTTTGTATCAGGATCAGATCAATTATATCAACATTTAACGGTTCGATTCATACCAACAAATACTAAAAAGAGCTGTTCTCATAGAATAAGCTCTTTTTCTTTTTGATAGCAAATAACTTATATCTCCAAAAAATATGTCTATAGAAAAATTAAAATATCCGATCGGAAAATTAGAATTACCTGAAATAATTTCAGATGCTGTTTTTCGGGAATGGGTTTCCATACTGTCTGTTTTTCCGTCAAAGTTAAAAGCAGCAGTACAACATTTAACCGATGAACAACTCAATACTTCCTATCGTCCTGGAGGATGGACCATAAGACAGGTAATACATCATTGTGCAGATAGCCACATGAACAGCCTCATCCGTCTAAAACTTGCTCTGACGGAAGAGCAGCCAACTGTAAAGCCTTATGATGAGAATAGCTGGGCTGAACTTACAGATACAAAAGAAATGTCTGTTATACCGTCTTTAAGTATTCTTGAGGGCGTTCACGCCAAATGGGTATTTTTATTGAACAGTCTTAAAGACGAGGAAAGACAGAAAACATTTTTCCATCCCGAACAGAGAAAGGCATTTCGTATTGATGAAGTTACCGGTATGTATGCGTGGCATTCCATGCATCATTTAGCTCACATAACAGAGGCGATAAAGCGTCATGAATGGAGATAGTTTTCTACAATTACAAAAAAACCGCAGTATCATCTGCGGTTTTCCATTTTTTAAAATCTCATTTTCTGTATTCTTACTGCATTCAGTACGGCAAGAAGGGCTACCCCCACATCGGCAAAAACAGCTTCCCACATGGTTGCAAGTCCGCCGGCTCCCAGAATTAAGACAATAACCTTTACCGTAAATGCCAGAGTGATATTCTGCCAGACAATTTTTTTAGTCTGTTTACCAATATTGATTGCCATTGGTATCTTTGAAGGCATATCATCCTGTATTACTACATCTGCAGTTTCAATTGCAGCATCGCTGCCCAATCCTCCCATGGCAATACCTACATCGCTGAGCGCTATTACAGGTGCATCATTAACCCCATCTCCGACGAAAGCCACACTGCCACTACCCGCTAATATTTCTTTAACCTTATTTACTTTATCTTCTGGTAGTAAATCGCCATACGCAGTATCTATTGCCAGTTCATGAGCCACATAATTTACAACAGCGGTCTTATCACCACTCAGCATAACGGCTTTGACATTCATATCATGGAGCTTTTGTACCGTAGCCTTGGCATCGGTCTTAATACTATCGGAAATGGTCAGATAACCGGCAAATTTACCTCCGTAAGCAATGGCGATAACCGTATATACCATATTTGCGGTATCAGCATCATAACTGATATTAAATTTATCAAGCAGCCTAAAATTACCTACCAACAGTTCTTTACCGTTTACTGTAGTTTTGAGTCCATGACCGGCAATTTCTTCTATATTCAATAATTGTATGGTAGCATCTGTTTTTCCAACATAGTTGTCAATGGCTGTGGCTACAGGATGGGTACTCATTTTTTCGAGCATGTTTACAAGAAGCAGAATTTCATCTTTATTGAACTCAGGTTTTATGACTACCTCCTGTACTTTAAATACTCCTTCTGTCATAGTACCGGTTTTATCCATCACCACATTTTTTATTTCGGCCAGTTTATCAAGAAAATTAGATCCCTTGAATAGAATACCGTTCCGGCTTGCTGCTCCTATTCCACCAAAGTATCCCAAAGGAATAGATATAACCAAAGCACATGGACACGAAATAACCAGAAATACCAATGCTCTGTATAGCCATTGTGTAAACACATAGTCCTGCACAAAAAAATACGGCAGCAAAGCAATTCCAACCGCTAAAAAAGTAACAATCGGCGTATATATTTTAGCAAACTTGCGAATGAACAGCTCAGTAGGTGATTTTTGTTTTGTTGCATCCTGAACAAGTTCCAATATTTTACTCAATTTACTATCGTTATAAGCCGCAGTAACTTCCACTTCAGTAACCGTATTGAGATTGATCATTCCCGCAAGAACAGTTTCTCCTTTAGATTTGGTATCCGGTTTACTTTCTCCGGTAAGTGCCGACGTATTAAAAGAAGCTCTGTCAGAAAGCAATACCCCATCAAGTCCTAATTTTTCTCCGGGTTTTAATTGTAAAACATCTCCTATTTTAGCGTCTTCTGCTTTTATTGTTTTATAGGTGCCATTTTGTGAAACAGTCACTTCGTCAGGCCTTTGATCCAGTAGATTTTTAATATTGCCTTTTGCTCTTGATACGGCCATAGTCTGAAAAGCTTCTCCAACCGCATAAAAAAGCATAACAGCAACGGCTTCCGGATATTCACCTATTGCAAAAGCTCCTAAGGTAGCGATACTCATTAAAAAGAATTCAGAAAAGAAATCTTTATAACGAATGCTTTCCACTGCTTCTTTTATAACCGGTAAACCTACCGGTAAGTATGCAATTACATACCATGCCGTTCTAACCCATCCGCTGAACCACGGTTGTGAAAAATAATTATCAAAACCAATTCCGGTAAGCAGCAGCAGTAAGGAAATTATAGCCGGCAAAAATAACATAAACGTACTTTTATCCGTATCATCATGACTGTGATCATGCCCGTCTGTATCATTATGTTCTTTATGAGAATGATCTGAAGCGGTTTGCTTATGTGCTTTTTTTACATCTGGTGTGTCATCTTCTGTACTACAACATATTTTAGACATAACTGTAAGATTTTAGATTCGTAATCAATTTTTGAAATACTAATATTACATTTCACTAACAAAAGTAAAGGCATATTTCGGGAACCTGGTTGCAAATACAAAATGTAATGAGATCATTACTTATTAAGTGATTCTTTTTTATCCCCATAAAACATAAAAAAAATCAGGAACATTTACTACACAAACCTTTCATTACAAAATTAACGTTTTGCAATAAAAATTGTTCAGGCAGCTGTATCGAAGGTATTGAAATGCTTTCCAGACAATAGGTATTTTTACATTTATTACAGGTAAAATGCACATGCAATTCGCCCAATGTACACATACAGTCATCACTACATATTGAATATTTCATAGAACCGGATCCGTCGTCTATTGTATGGATAAGGAGTTTTTCCAAAAAGAGATGCAGTGTTCTGAAAATAGTTGATTTATTGACCGTTTCTAATGCCGTTTCCAAATCTGTAAGACTAAATGCGGTTTTAAATTCGGTCATTGATTTCAATATTAACAATCTTACAGAAGTAGGTTTTATGTCTCTTTTCAATAATTTATTTTCCAGATTTTCCATTTTTGTCTGAATGAAGATTTGTATAAGTACCGTTTCCTTTTAGAGTGCTATTTTATCGTCTGCAGTTTGATAAAAGTACTTTTATATTCTTATATTATTGTAGATAAATATAAGCAATTATATCAGGTGATTTTTGGTATATGAACACAAATTTTAAAAAAATTACCTTTCAAAAAATGTAGCAAACTTAAAAAATATACTATTCCATACTATTAAAAAATAAAAGAGCAATTATTGCTCTTTTATTTTAGCAGCTGGCTGCTGTGTTCTTTTGTTTTTACTTTGGTAATAATATCTTCAATATATCCTTTTTCATCAATTACAAAGGTGGTACGGTGAATGCCGTCAAATTCTTTTCCCATAAACTTTTTGGGACCCCATACGCCAAATGCAGTAATAACTTCTTTTGCTTCATCAGCAATCAACGGAAAGGGCAATTCATATTTTTCTTTAAACTTTTGCTGACGCAAAGCGCTGTCTGCACTAACTCCTAATAGTTCATAATTCTGAGCCTTAAAGCGTTCAAAATTATCTCTAAGATCGCAAGCTTCTGCAGTGCAACCCGGAGTCGAAGCTTTGGGATAAAAAAAGATGACCAATTTTTTACCTTTGTAATCTTTTAACGTATGGATGTTTCCTTTTTCATCGGTTCCTTTAAATTCAGGCGCTTTATCTCCTATTTTCAGTGTCATCATGATTTTTTCAGGTAAATTTAGTCAATTATTTGCGTTAAAAGAAGAAATTGTATTTTTGATGTTTATAAAAATATGTGATGACTAAAAAGGAAAAAATCCAGTTTGTAATAGATACGCTTGAAAATATATATCCGGTAATACCGGTTCCGTTAGATCACAAAGATCCATATACGCTTTTAATTGCCGTTTTATTATCTGCTCAATGTACCGATGTACGTGTGAATCTTACCACTCCGCATTTATTTGCCAAGGCCGATAATCCGTATGATATGGTAAATTTAACTGTAGAAGAAATTGCAGATATTATACGACCATGCGGACTCGCACCGATGAAATCAAAAGGCATTCACGGTTTGTCTCAGATTTTGATAGACAAACACAATGGACAGGTACCTGCCAATTTTGCTGATCTTGAAGAGCTGCCGGCTGTCGGACATAAAACAGCAAGTGTGGTGCTGGCACAGGCTTTTGATATTCCTACTTTTCCAGTAGATACTCATATTCACAGACTCATGTATCGGTGGAATCTTTCAAACGGTAAAAGCGTTGAGCAGACGGAACGCGATGCCAAAAAGATTTTTCCTCAAAACATCTGGAATAAATTGCACCTGCAGATGATATGGTATGGCAGAGAATACTCCCCTGCCCGCGGATGGAATCTTGAAAAAGATAGTATTACGGCAACAATCGGCAGGAAAAGTGTATTAAACGAATATTATAAAAAGAAACAGCTTAAATAAAATATATATGCCCCGATAAGAGAATAACTTATCGGGGCATTTTTTAGTGCTTTTTTGTTCTTAAAATGTAACAAAAAAATAATTTTTTATTATTTTTTTATGTTAAATAATTTGTGTGGTTACATATTATTCCTATTTTTAAGAAAATTCTTCTACCAAAATCATTTTATATGAACCAAAAAAGAGCACTTTTATGAGAGCAATTTACACGATTTTGGTACTTATTGTAGCCCATTATGGCCATGCACAACAGGTACAGGAGTTTTTATTTACTCCAAAAGAAGAAAAAAAATTTATTCCGATTAGCACGCAACAAAAAGGAAAATACCTGCAGTTAAGTTTTGCTGATACATCGATTCAGAAACTGTTTCAGGATAAAAATATTCTGGAATATCGAAAAGCTTTTCCCAATTTAAAATCCTATTTAAATACGGTCTATCTCGTTAGAGTAGAAAATTCTTCGTTAAACCTTACCTCCCTTCTTAAAAATAAGTTTATTACGTATGGAGAAAAAATGGAAGAAGCTGCTTTAGCAATGGAATACCCAAATGATTTTATGTTACCGGATGGTTCCCCTAATGATTATTTAGAATTGATAAGAGCTCCATTGGCATGGTCTGTCACCAAAGGAGATCCAAATATTAATATTGGTATTGCAGATAGCTGGTTTAATACTGTTCATGAAGAGTTAGCTGATAAAATTATTGGAATTAGTGGCAGTACTGTACCACAAGGAGGTAGTTACAGCCATGGAATAGAAGTATCCAGTCTTGCTGCTGGAGACACGAATAATGGCAAAGGCTTAGCAAGTATTGGCTATAATACAAAGATTATTGGTAGAGTTGGACTTAAACCGATTGATGTTTATGAATTATCACAAATTCCCAATGTGAAAGTCATCAATATGAGTTGGGGAGATATAGATTATAAACAATATGATAATGATTTATATAACGAAATACACAATGATTTAGATATTGTATTAGTAGCAGCTGCAGGTAATGGTAGATTCTATTTTGATAACTTCAATCAATTTAGATACCGTTATCCGGCCTCTTATAATGCGGTAATTTCTGTTACGGGTGTTGGAAGTAAATATGATCAGGGTGTTACAGCCCCTAATGGTATTCAAACCAACTGGAAAGATGTAGCTACTTACTATATAGGTACTGAAAAAAGTACCATGACGGTAAATGATAAAGTAAATGTAGCGGTTCCATGTTATGACTTGTTCAGAGCAACCAATACTAATGGTATCGCAGGTTCTGTTGATACCTACAGTAGTGATGCTCCAGGAACTTCAGCAGGAGCACCGGTGGTTTCGGGATTGGCAGCTTTAGTCAGAGCAGCCAATCCTGATCTGACTGCCGTTCAGGTCAAACAGATCGTTGAAGAAACCACAGACAATATTTATCATATTCCTGAAAATGCACCGTTTATTGGCAAATTAGGAACAGGAAGAATCAACGCCTACAGAGCGGTTATGCGGGCCCATTGTATGCTCAATCCTTCGGATAATTTAGACTTGATGATTCGCGATAATAAAGAAGATCATGGAGCAGAGCCCAATACTTTAACAGAGGTATATTGGAACAGTAATGATATCTGGGTTCGTAATGAAGATGATGGTATCGAGCAACATCAAAATCCGGAATACCATACATCAAAACCCAATTATGTCTATATACGGGTGTTTAACAAAAGCTGTAAAGTATCTTCGGGCACAGAAAAAGTAAAACTGTACTGGTCTAAAGCCTCTACATCTTTGAATTGGGACACGCATTGGAACGGGCAAAATAATTTTCCGAATAACGGACCTTTATTAGGAGCTCCGATAGGAGAAATTACTATTCCGGTCTTGCAGCCCGGACAGGATGTGGTTGTTAAATTGCCCTGGCTTGTTCCCAATCCCAATATTTATCAATCTATTAATGATGAGCCCTGGCATTTTTGCCTGTTAGCCAGAATTGATTCTCCAGATGACCCTATGACTGTTGCTGAAGGCGAATTCTTAACTGATAATGTGAAAAAAAATAACAATATTGCATGGAAAAATCTTACTATTGTCGATTTAAATCCAAACAATATAGGGAAGCCTATCGGGGGTGTAATTGCTGTTGGTAATCCATTAAAAATCCCTCAAAAATTCAATCTGAAATTTACGATTCCCACCTCTGATCTCGGCAACAGTTTATTTAAAGAAGCCGAAGTAAAAGTGATCTTAGATGATATTGTGTATAATGCGTGGAAAAAAGGCGGATATAAAGGCGTTGGCATAAAAGTAAAAGGCAACAGCATCCTTATTACAGAAGCTGATGCAGAAATTCAGAATTTAGATTTTGACACAAAAGAAATAGGAACAGTTGATGTAAAATTTCATTTTCTTACAAGGAAAATAACTCAAAAAGAGAAATTTGTGATGAACGTTGTTCAGCAGTTGTCTGAAAGCCGAAAAACCTTTGGCGGTGAAACCTATGAAATACACAAATATCCAAGAGAGCTCTTTTATGCACGGGCTCAGGGTAATACAACAGTAGATAAAGAAGAACCGGTATATTTAAAAGCACAATCCGTTGGAAAACCTGCTGTGTATAACTGGTATGATATGGATGGAAATCTGTTGCATGAAGGGATCGATTTTGAAACGTCTGTAGCACTGTCTAACCGTTACAAACTGGAAGTGATCACACTTGAAGACGGTTTTAAAGATTATGATGACATAGAAATTACCCTAAAACCGGATACCATCACCCATGTTTTTCCCAATCCGGTTACTGAAAAGCTTATCGTAGCATACAAAATCAATAAAGGAAGTTCTGCCTATCTGTCTGTTACAGGTACTTACGGAACAAATGTATCTCATAATTATATTTTAAATATAGAAGACACGAATGTTCAGTTAGATTTATCCTCCTATCCTTCCGGAGTATATTCAATTGTATTAATTTCGGATGGAACGGTTTCTGATTCTAAAACCATTATAAAACAATCATTATGAAAAAGCAGGTTTACATTATTACGATACTATTTTTAGTATTAAATATACCTTTTATGAGCGCACAAACTCAGGAAGAAGAATTAAAAAACAATCTGTGGTATGTACACAAAGTTATTTTGGATGATACTGAATATATAGCTCCTTTAAATGAGGAGAGACTAAACTTTTTTTATAATTATAATTTTAATTTTAATCAAGATTACGAATATTTTGAATTATTCTTTTGTTCAAGTTATTATGGTAATAATGTTATGTTTTTAGAGAATCAACAATTCTCTGTTGAAGGATGGATTAGTTTGGCAATTATTCCATCATCTTGTTCTATTCAAGAAAATTCAGATTATGATTTTTTATACTCTTCAGTTATGAAGGTGTTTGAGCCTGTAACTCCCTACCTTTACTCTTATGAAGTAAATATCATAGACAGTGCTACTAAGCAATTGATCATCACTAACCAAAATGGTGATAAAGCCTATTTTTATAATTATTATTTATCCAACCCAATTTTTGAATTACAAGGTATCAATATCTATCCCAATCCCGTAAAGGATGTAGTGCAGATAGCGTTGCCTGATACCGCTAAAGAACGATATGACTATAAAATTTATGATAGTAATGGAAAACTCATAAAAGTCTTTAAAGATAAAAAAGGACAAAACATTACATTAGAGATACAAGACCTTGCTTCGGGAATCTATTGGCTGGAAATCAATACACCAGATACTCAGCAACACGGATATAGTACTAAGATTATAAAGAAGTAACCTAAAAAGTAAACCGTATGAAAAATTTTATATCTATTATGGCAGTAGTAGGTCTATTCCTGCAATCACTATCCCTACAGGCACAAACTCAGGAAGAAGAATTAAAAAACAATGAGTGGTATGTACATAAAGTTATATATAATGACATAGAATATATAGCCCCTGTGAATGATGAAAGATCTGGTTCTGTTCCTAATTTAAAATTTTTTGAGAATTCGTCTGAGGGTTTTTTTGTAATTATTTTTTGTTTTATTAGAACAAGCAATAATTTATTATTTTTAGAAAATCAACAATTTTCTTCAATTGGATGGATTAGTCCTGGTGTTTCACCTTCTGCTTGTATTGTTCAAGAAAACAATGATTATTACTTTTATTATTTTTCAGTGATGAATGTATTTGATGCTACTATTACACCTTATTTTTATTCTTATGAAGTTAATAGTATAGATAGTACGACAAAACAATTGATCATCACTAACCAAAATGGAGATAAAGCCTATTTTTACACTTCATATTTATCAAACCCAATTTTTGAATTAGAAGGTATCAATATTTATCCCAATCCCGTAAGTGATGTAGTGCAGATAGACTTGCTGGATACTACTAAAGAACGATATGACTATAAAATTTATGACAGCAATGGAAAACTCATAAAAGTTTTTAAAGATAAAAAAGGACCACACATTACATTAGAGATACAAGACCTTGCTTCGGGAATCTATTGGCTGGAAATCAATACACCCGATGCTCAACAACGCGGATATAGTACTAAGATTATAAAGAAGTAACCTAAAAAATAAACCGTATGAAAAATCTTATATCAATCCTATTTGTAGCATGCTTATTACTACAATCATCGCTTATACAGTCACAAACTCAGGAAGAAGAATTAAAAAACAATGAGTGGTATGTACATAAAGTTATATATAATGACATAGAATATATAGCCCCTGTGAATGATGAAAGATCTGGTTCTGTTCCTAATTTAAAATTATTTGAGAATTCGTTTGAAGACTATTTTGAATTTTATTTTTGTTTTTATAACTCAAGTAATTATTTATTATTTTTAGAAAATCAACAATTCTCTGTTGAAGGATGGATTAGCCTTGCTATTGTACCTTCTGCTTGTAGTGTGCAAGAAAACAATGATTATTACTTTTATTATTTTTCGGTTATGAATCCGCTTGTAACAGCCGCTCCACTTATCTATTCTTATGAAGTTAATACTATAGATGGCTCAACAAAACAATTGATCATCACTAACCAAAATGGAGACAAAGCGTATTTTTATAATTATTATTTATCCAACCCAATTTTTGAATTAGAGGGTATCAATATCTATCCCAATCCCGTAAAGGATGTAGTGCAGATAGCGATGCCGGATACCGCTAAAGAACGATATGAGTATAAAATTTATGACAGCAATGGAAAACTCGTAAAAGTTTTTAAAGATAAAAAAGGACCACACATTACATTAGAGATACAAGACCTTGCTTCAGGAATCTATTGGCTTGAAATCAATACGCCAGATACTCAACAACGCGGATATAGTACTAAGATTGTAAAGAAGTAATGATATAATACCAAATCCCTTATGAATAAGGGATTTGGTATTTTTAACGATTAGAAAAACTTAGTTCATAAAAAGAATAAACTCTTTTCGTTTTAAGCTCATAATCCGTACTGATTTTGAATAATTAAGCAAAAAATCAATCGTAGACTGGCTTGGTTTTCTGACGAGATTTTCTGTATCAGATCTGTTAGATTTGTAATTTTTTATCATATATAATACCTGTTTATTTTAATAAGATAACGGTATTACTTTTTCATTATTGTTTAGTGTTCCAAAACAATTTGATTTTTTTCAATATTCTTACGAAGGTTCAGAAGAGCGTATCGCATTCTTCCCAATGCTGTATTAATACTTACGCCGGTGATTTCAGCAATTTCTTTAAAACTCAAGTCCTGATAAATACGTAAAGTGATTACTTCCCTCTGATCTTCCGGTAAAGCATTGATCAGTTTTTGAACATCTGATTCAATCTGTGAAGTAATTAAATCACTTTCAATATTAGGACTGGCGTCTACCATATAGTTAAAAATAGAATATTCTTCCGTTTCACGCTGCATAGGCATACGATTGTTTTTTCTGAAATAATCAATAACCAGATTGTGTGAAATACGCATTACCCACGGAAGAAATTTCCCTTCTTCTTTATAATTTTTACCTTTTAGGGTATGTATAACTTTGATGAAAGTATCCTGAAAAATGTCATCTGCAATTTCCTGATCGTTTACTTTTGAATAGATGAATCGAAATACTTTGGATTGATGGCGCTCTATCAGCTGCGCTAATGCCTCTTCGTTTCCTGAAACGTATTGATGGATTAATACTGCATCAGGCAAATCATTCTTTGCCATAATAAATACTTTAAATTAGTGAGATAATTTTCTATGTTCTAAAAGTATTTTTATGTATAGGCTTGCGGTTTTTATAAAAGATTAACATTTCAAATATATTCATTTTTTTATTATCTCCAACAAAAGGTTAAAAAAAATATAAAATTTTCTTCTAATTCTATTTTTGTGATTGTATATAAAACTTTCAATCTTTATAAATTATGCGTAAATTTGTTGTTATTTATAAAGAATGAAAAAAACAGATTTTTCTGCCATAGATCCTAAGAAGAATATCATTATCAAAGGAGCTAACCTCCATAATTTAAAGAATTTAGATGTAGTTATACCCCGTAATAAAATGGTGGTAATTACAGGATTATCCGGATCCGGAAAATCCAGTCTGGCCTTTGATACTCTTTATGCTGAAGGACAGCGAAGATATGTGGAAAGTTTATCTTCTTATGCGCGTCAGTTTTTAGGCCGGATTGATAAACCGAAAGTAGAATATATCAAAGGAATTGCTCCTGCTATTGCTATCGAGCAAAAAGTAAACACGACTAATGCCCGCTCTACTGTAGGAACATCTACAGAGGTTTATGATTATTTAAAGCTGTTGTATGCGCGTATTGGCAAAACGTTTTCTCCTGTATCAGGCAAAGAGGTAAAAAAAGATACTGTTACCGATGTCGTGAATGAAGTGAAAGGGTTTGAAGAAGACAGCAAGTGGTTATTACTGGCTCCTCTTTATAAGAAAAAAAACCGTACCGTTATTGAGCAGTTAAAAATTGCTCTTCAACAAGGTTTTTTAAGAATATTACTCCACAATGAAATACAGCGTTTAGATGAGTATATTGAACAAAATCCGGATATTGATCTGAATCCTAAAGATGTTTATCTCGTTGTGGACCGTCTTGTTGTAAAACATGATGAAGATTTTTATAACCGTCTGGCAGATGCCATTCAGACTGCTTTTTTTGAAGGTGATGGCGTTTGTTTTCTTCAGGAACTTTCAACAGGCAATATATTTGAGTTCAGCAATAAGTTTGAAGCGGATGGGATTACCTTTCTGGAGCCGAATGTACACTTATTCAGTTTTAATAATCCGTATGGAGCTTGCCCTACATGCGATGGCTATGGTAATATCATTGGAATTGATGAGGATCTCGTCATTCCCAATTCAGCTTTATCCGTATATGAAAATGCCATTTATCCGTGGAGAGGTGAATCAATGAGCTGGTATCGCGATCAACTGGTAAATAAGTCACATCATTTCGATTTTCCTGTTCACAAACCTTATTTTGAACTTACAGAAGATGAGAAAGCATTGGTATGGAAAGGAAATAATTTTTTTACAGGACTGCATGCCTTTTTTAAAGAATTGGAAGAGAAGAATTATAAAATTCAAAACAGAGTATTGCTTTCACGTTACAGAGGAAAGACCAGATGTCCTGAATGTAATGGAAAACGTTTGCGAAAAGAAGCAAATTATATTAAAATACAAGGCAAAACTATTTCTGATCTTGTAGATTTACCTATTGATAAGCTGGCTGCTTTTTTTAAGCAGCTTGAATTGAATGAGTTTGAACAAAAAATAGCACAACGACTGCTTTTAGAAATCAATAACCGTTTGCAATTTTTATCTGAAGTAGGATTGAGTTATTTAACTCTTAACCGAAATTCTGCTTCATTATCAGGAGGTGAATCTCAACGTATTAATCTGGCGACTTCATTGGGCAGCAGCCTGGTAGGTTCTATGTATATATTAGATGAACCCAGTATCGGTTTACATCCTAAAGATTCTGAAAAACTGATACACGTTCTTCAAAGTTTAAAAGACCTCGGCAATACAGTTATCATTGTAGAGCATGATGAAGATGTGATGAAAGCTGCAGATGAAATTATTGATATTGGACCGGAAGCAGGATATCTCGGAGGAGAATTGGTCGCTCAGGGAGATTTTGATGAAATATTGAAGTCTGACTCGCTTACAGCACAATATCTCAATGGTAAAATGCAGATAGAAGTTCCTCAAAAAAGAAGAAAGTTTAAAAATTATATAGAAATAAAAGGTGCCAGAGAAAATAACCTCAAAAATATAGATGTTGTTTTCCCTTTAGATTGCCTTACGGTAATCACCGGAATTTCAGGAAGTGGAAAAAGTACGCTGGTAAAGAAAATACTGTTTCCGGTATTGCAGAAAAAGCTTACAGGAACAAGCGATAAAGCAGGTAAATTTACAGATATTCAGGGTTCCTATTCTCATATAAAACATATTGAATATGTAGATCAGAACCCAATAGGAAAGAGTTCAAGATCGAATCCTATAACTTATATCAAAGCGTATGATGATATTCGCGATTTATTTTCTAAACAGCAATTATCAAAAATCAGAAACTACCAGCCAAAACATTTCTCATTTAATGTAGAAGGTGGTCGTTGTGAAGTATGTAAAGGCGATGGTGAGGTAACCATTGAAATGCAATTTATGGCAGATGTACATCTTGAATGTGAAGTATGTCATGGAAAACGATTCAAAAAAGAAATACTGGAAGTTCAGTTTGAAGGTAAAAATATAGATGATGTCCTCTCTTTAACCGTTGATGAAGCGGTTCAGTTTTTCGAAAAGCATCAGCAGTCTAAAATTGTACAAAAAATACAGCCGTTGCTCGATGTAGGTTTGGGATATGTAAAGCTGGGGCAATCTTCTTCTACCCTTTCCGGTGGTGAAGCACAGCGTATAAAACTGGCAACATTTTTAGGAAAAGGAATGGTAAAAGAAAGAGCTTTGTTTATTTTTGACGAGCCTACTACCGGACTCCATTTTCACGATATTAAAAAGTTGTTACAGTCATTTGAAGCCCTTATTGAAAAAGGACATTCAATTATTGTGATAGAGCACAATCTTGACTTAATCAAATGTGCCGATCAAATTATTGATATCGGTCCTGAAGGTGGTGAAAAAGGCGGTGAAGTAGTCGCTTTTGGTACTCCTGAAGAAATCATTAAAAATAAAAAATCCGTTACCGGTAAATATCTTAAAGATAAATTAAAATAAATAAGAGCCTCATCAGAGGCTCTTTATTTTTATTGTGCCATCAGCAATGCGGCTAATTTTTCAGTTAATTTGCGCCGGCTGTAATACTGTAACCCCATACCGTATATTTTTAAATTCTGATCAAGGTATTGGTGGTAGTAATGGATAAGAGTCTGTTTTATGGCTTCTTTATCTTCATACGTATGAAATACACCAGTATTGGTCTTACGTATGATTTCAGAAAAATCTGCTCCTTCAGGTCCAATAGAAAGTATCGGGCGCTCTGCAGCCATATATTCAAATAATTTACCGGGTATAATCCCTACAGTGTCTTCAGAGTCAATTTCTAACAGTAATAATACCTGTGATGTTCTTTGTTGTATTAAAGCATCTGTATGAGAGAGATACCCCATATTATGAACGTAAGCTTCTAAATGAAACTCTTTTAAGACGGATAAAATTTCCTCACTTATTTTACCGATCAATTTAAGGCGAAAATGATCTTTAAATCCTTTTTCTTCTTTTATCAATTCTGCCAATGCTTTCCATAAAACTCTCGGATTACGGTTAGATAAAAGCGATCCGATATGGGCAATGGTAAATTCTTTGTCTAAAGGTTGCTTTTGTATTCTTTCAATATCATAACCATTGGTGATCACACTGACAGGCTGTTTTGTAATTTGCTCAAATTCTCTTTTAGTGGTAGGACTGGTTACAATAATATGATCTGCTGTATTTAATACTTTCTTTTCAAGCTCTTTATGCTTTTGAGCAGCTTTATCTGTTAGTTTAAGTTCTTTATGATAACCTATTGTTGTCCAGGGATCTCTGAAATCAGCCAGCCAGTTTATGGAAAACATTTTTTTTAATTTTAAACCGATAAGATGCACACTATGAGGAGGTCCTGTGGTAATAATACTGTCAACAGGATGCTTTTTGAGGTAATCTTCCAAAAAGCTTACAGACGGATTTACCCATCCTATTCTGGCATCCGGTATAAAAAAATTTCCTCTGATCCAGAGTAACGCTTTTTCCGTCAGTTTTTGTTTCTTTTGTACAGGAATAATACCTGAACTGATATCCTTAGTAGACTTTTTTGAAAACAAAGAAGCCATTTTATAAGGTTCTTTTATAGGATATCTGATGATTTCAACATCCTTGCCTATCTCTTTTTCCAGATCATTATCTATAATAGGATAATGTGCATTTTCAGGTATATATACAACCGGTTCAATACCAAACTCGGGAAGGTATTTTACAAACTTGAGCCATCGTTGTACTCCGGGACCTCCGGCAGGCGGCCAATAGTAGGTAATGATTAATACTCTTTTCTTCATTATTTAGCTATAACAAATCCTAAAAATGTAGCAGCTAATGCAACAATTACACTGCTGAGCATATAAAAAATGGCGAGCTGATACTGGTGATTCTGTAGTAACCTTAAGGTTTCTAATGAAAAGGTTGAAAAAGTTGTAAAGCCACCGCAAAGCCCCGTCATTAAAAACAAATTAATCCATTTACTTTCCGGATTCTTTAGTGTATAAGCAAACAAGATTCCGATTAGAAAACTTCCTGATATGTTGATTATCCACGTTGATAAAGGAAAACTGTTCCACAGCATCAATTTGTTTAACAAATAACGGATACAGCTCCCAATTGCTCCTCCAAACGCAACTAATAAGATGGATTTCATTCTCTATGCTTCTTTCCGGTTACTGCTTCTGAACAGATAAAAAATACCTCCAATCAGTAAAATAAACATAGCAATATTACTGATCAGAGCAATCGTACTTCCTGTTTTGATTACCTGTGGCTCAAATTTAAACTCAACCGTATGATTTCCTTTTGGTAATGGTAAAGCCCGTAAAGTATAATTGGCTTCTATCATTTCTGCCGCTTTACCATCAATGGTTATCTTCCATCCTTTTGGATAATATACTTCTGAAAACACAACCAATCCGTCATTTGCATTGTTTGTTTTATACTTTATATAATCTGAACGATAATCGGCTACTTTTACAGATGCCAGACTGTCTACTATATATTTTTGAGCGATTTTGTCTGCAAATTTGTTTTCTACTACAGCCGTTGTTTTTGTGTTGCCTTTCGTAAGTGCCTGCATTGCTTCATCTGCAGTTGCTACTTTTTCTACCTGAGAAACGAACCATGCATTTCCGTTTGCCTCCGGATTTTCTAAAGCTATCGGCTGTTGGTTATCATCTGTATCAATTACATATTTTACATTCATCATATTAAGTACCTGATGATTGTTTTTTGCAATTTGATAATCAAATAACTCCTGTATTTTTTTAGGTTTAGCGGCATGATATCCTCCTAATGAATGGTGGAAATAAGAAGTTCTTGCACTGTTAAAGCCTCCGCTTAATTCGAAAACACGGAATTTAGTAGTATCCTGTAAAATTTTTTGATCAGCTGCTGTAGGTTGAAAAGGTGTTTTTACCTGAGATGCTTCCACAAAATTATCTTTATTGACATAATTGAGATCCAGACTTACAAGATCAATTACGGCTAATGCTCCTATGAAAATCACTGTGTACTGCATCTTCAGTTTTTCAATACTGAAGAAGTATAATATTCCGGCAGCACCCGCTACATAGATAAAAGTACGGATCAAATCAGATGTGTACATCGCACTTCTGTCTTCGATCAGTGCTTTAATAAATTCGGGAACTATTTGTCCAAAAACCCTTGTACTGTAGTAGTTGTCTTTTTCTGAAGCAAAATCCAAAAACCCTTTACAAATAAATAAGAAGACGATAACACTGCCGGCTACTATTGAAGCTTTCTTTAGTTTTTGCAATCTCTTTTCTCTATTGAGGTTAAAAAATGACTGTAAACCTAATAATGCCAATGCAGGAAAACAAATTTCAGCAATAACCTGAATGGAAGTAACAGCTCTGAATTTGTTGTACATCGGAAAATAATCAATCATCAGATCGGTCAGGAAAAAATTATGTCCCCATGACAAAATAATGGAGAAAATGATTCCCGTTATAAAAACATATTTAATTTTTCTATGTTCAGTAAATAAAGCGAGAATAAAAAGAAAGATAACAACAGCACCTATATAAGCCGGTGCTGCAACTCCGGGCTGATTCCCCCAATAGGTGAGTACATGCTTTGAAAACTCAGCTGCTTCCGCTGGTGAAGCTCCTACTGCTACAAAAAACTTTCCTACATTAGAATCAACTCCTAAATTTTCAACATCGCCTCCGCCCATGAGTCTTGGAACAAATAGATTGAATGTTTCAAAAAGTCCGTAACTGTATTCTGTTATATATTCATGAGACATCGCATTATCAGATGGTTTTGGCAATCCGTCAGCACCAATAGTCAAATCACTCTTACTTCGGGTACTGAAACCTGCATATTCAGAAGTTGCCATAAGATTGGTGGCATTGCTTCCGATAGCAACAATGGCTGCTACAAGAAATACAGCCATCACTTTACCCAATTCTTTGTATTCTTTCTTTTTGATAAAATCTATAGTATAAAAAACAGCTGCTGCAAGTAATAACAATAATAAGTAATAGGTCATCTGAAAATGGTTGGCTCCTATTTCCAGTGCAGCTGCAACCATGGTTAACAAACCTCCGACAATATAACGCTTCCTGAATACAAGCAATACGCCTGCAAGTACCATTGGCATATACGCAATTGCATGGGCTTTAGCATTATGACCAGCACCAATGATGACAATGAGATACGTAGAAAAACCAAATAACAAAGCCCCTGCAAACGCTTTTAACGGGCGTACTTTTAAACAAAGGAGCAGTATATAAAAACCGATGAAATATAAGAACAGATAATCTGCAGGGCGTGGTAAAAATCGCAGTACACTATCCAATTGTTTTACATAATTGTGTGGATATTTGGCACCCAACTGATAGGTAGGCATCCCCCCAAAAGCACTATTGGTCCAGTAGCTCTCTTCTTCATATTTTGTTCTATAATCCATTTGTTCCTTTGCCATCCCGGTATACTGTACAATATCACTCTGAATGATCTCTTTTCCTGATAAAACAGGATTAAAATACGCCAGAGATAAGATGATAAAACCTATGAAGGCCAACAAATGAGGTAAATAGTTCTTATAGTTTTTCATACAACAATTAAATGCTTTTTTAGAATAAAGGCTAAAGTAACAAATATTATCAAGGCTACAAAAAAATAAAACCTTACAGAAGTTTGATTCTGTAAGGTTTTATGGATATTATAAAAAGAAAATGACTAATTCAGTTCTTCAAAATCTATATATTCTCCGACTTTTTTCTTTTCACGCGGAAATTTGTTTTTTGAAAACTGCTTGTTTATATCTTCAGATTGTGTCTGATTGTTTTGTGACTGATAGTTCTCCTGATATCTTCTCTGTTTTTCCTGAAAACTCTGCTCGGCTTTTTTAACTACTTTTGTAATTAAAATAGGAGCAAAAAGTCTGAAGGCAAACTTAAATAAATAGTATAATAAAACAAGAATTAAAACTGTTTTAATAAAATTTTGAAAAGATGCTAACTCCATATGGAATTGATTTTTAAATTATATATGTTCAAATTTAAGAAAATAAATAGGATACTGCCTGATGCTATCTCTTAAAAAAATGATAAATATTAATATTATATCATTTACCCTCTTGAACAGCTCTCCATGCTTCAAAACCACCTTCAATCTCTTTTACGTTTGTAAATCCAAGATTGCTTAAGATTTCAGCTGCTGTCTCGCTCCTTCCTCCTAACTTGCAAAAAATAATCAATGGCGTATTCTTATCAATTTTTTCAACTTCACTTCTGAAAGCGTCATTTTCAACATCAATGTTTATAGCAGAAGGAATCGTTCCTTCCTGATATTCTTCGGGTGTTCTTACATCAATCAAAAGGTAATCTTGTTGCTGTACTGCTGACACATCTTGTGCTCTGATAAAAGAAGATTGCTGTGCAGTAGCAGTTGTGATACCGAACAAAAGAAAAATTCCTAATATTATTTTAATATTCATAATCAGAATTTTAAGTTATTTAATATAAATAATTACTTTACCTCGGCATACTCTTTTAAATATTCAAAACGAGCAGTCAATTTTCCATTTTCACAAATAGTCCCTCTTTGTAATACACCATCTTTATCTCCGTTAAAGAAAGCAGGTACTACAGATTCCAAAAACATCTTTCCAAAACCTTCACTGGCATCTTTCGGTAGTTCACAAGGCAGATTATCTACTGCCATCACCACAACTGCTGCCGGATGATCGATAGATACTTCCTGGTTGTCACGAGGATAATATCCGTATAAAGGTTCTTCTATAGTAGAACTTCTGATTGTTGACTCTATAGGACCATTGATATCACAAGAAATATCGCCAATAACTTTTATCATGTTTTTAGCATGATTAAGCATATCACGTGTCAGGATTACCGGTGATCCGTCTTTATAAAAATGTCCTGCAATAAAAATATCTGATACAAAAACAAACCGTTCAAAATCAGATTCATATTCTTCAGGATTTACGAAGAAATCATTTCTGTCTGAAGGTTTACCATCTTTTCTTCTGTTATAATCCGTTACGTCAATTTGAACATACACAGGTTCATCGAATTCTTTGTGGAGATAGTCTTCAATAGTCACTTCCTTCATTTTCATAGCATCGAGCATTTCTTTAGCTCCCATTGCAACTTTCCCCTTTCCGGTCAGAACTATTTTTATCGGTGGTAAATAAGGTTTTTTTAGACGTTCAATAAGTTCTTCTTTTGATTTTAGTGTTGTCGCTTTTGCAAGATTAAAAAGCTCATATTTAATACCAAAGGCTCTGATGGTGTTGTATGCTCCTACAATTCCTGCGTATCTTCCAAAACCAATTAATCGGTTCCCCTCATCATCAACCAGTGTTTCATGGTCTATAAGTCTGATATTTTTTTCAAGACATGCCTGTAATAGTTTTTTATTATAAGGCTGTTTTTTTATTGTATGTGAAAAGAAAAAATAAGTTTTATTAGGAATAAGTTGATCTAATGGGACTTCCTTTACCCCTAATAAAACATCACAATCCGTCATGTCTGTTGTGATTTCAAATCCCTGTTGCTCATACTGTTCATCTTTAAAAACTCTGATATCAGAAGATTCAACCTTAAATGAAGCTTGTGGGTATGCGTTTTTAAAATGTGTCAATTCATCAGGTGAAAAAACCACTCTTTTATCATGTGGTATTTTCCCTTCTTTAATAATTCCGAATTTCATGTAAATAATTTAATTTCTCAAATATATTTCAAATAGTTCACTTGGCAAAAGAAAGCATTTTTTTGCATGAAGATTTTTTATTAAATCTAAATAACAGTATATTTGCATAAAAATTAATCCGATGAAAAAAATATTTTTTGTAGCAGCATTTGCTTTTGCAGGTTTAACAATGGTATCATGTAGTAGTGATGACAGTTCACCAGTTGTAACTACCGATACTCCTACTCCAAGTACTGACAGTCCGAATCCAGGTACTGATACTCCAAATCCGGGAACAGACACTCCGGATCCTGTAAGCTTAATGGTTGGTACATGGAAAGCGACAACATTGTCTTATAGTTTTACAATTCCTGGTCAGGAAGAACAAACGCATCAATTTCCATTTGATCATGCAAGTATCAAAGGAGGTTGTGCCACTGACTATCTGACTGTTGAAGAAGGTACTGTAGTAAATTTAAAACAGAACAATAAAAATGAAGAAGGCAACTGTGTAGATGTAAACATTGCAGGAACCTGGACTGAAGATGCTATCAGCATCACCGGAGAAACTCAGCCGAGAGAGGTTGTTTCATTTAATCAAACTGAATTGGTTTTAAAATATGAGATGACTTTCAACGGTCGTTCTACTGACGTTACTGTAAAATATACCCGTCAATAAGCATATATTTAATATATAAAAAGTACGAAGTTTTCACTTCGTACTTTTTTTTACTTTTTATTGAAAATCAGCTGCTGCCTGAAACTGCATTCTTTCTCCACTCACAGGATGTGTGATTTCGAGCATCTCAGCATGCAAATGAAGCCGATTGGCTGGTATTCCATATAAATCATCGCCTACAATAGCATGATTAAGTCCCGATTGATGAGAAGCATGTACTCTGAGCTGGTGTGTTCTTCCTGTTATCGGATAAAAATATACCAGTGTTTTTCCTTCTTTTTTTGTAATCATTTCCCATTTAGTCACTGCTTTTTTTCCATAGTCGTAGCAGACGAGCTGTCGCGGTCTGTCATCGAGATCAACTCTTAACGGAAGATCGATTATACCGGATGATTCTTCTAATTCACCGTCTAATAATGCTACATATCTTTTTAAAACAGTTCTTTTAATAAACTGTGATTGCAGCTGTTTGTGTATTTCTTTTGATTTAGCAATGATAAGCAAACCTGAAGTGGACATGTCCAGACGATGAACAATCAATGGTCCCGTAGCATTAGGATATAAGGCTTTTATACGTTCAAAAACAGAGTCTTTTATATGAATACCCGGAACAGTAAGGAATTCTGCCGGTTTATTGATAACTACTATATAAACATCTTCATAGACTATCGGAAGTTTTATATTGACATCCGGATTTTTAAGCAATGGATTTTCATCTATTATTAATCCCGTGAGCATGTGTTTCAAAATGGGTTCACATTTCCCCCAACATGCGGGATAAAACTGTTTATGCTTTTTGACTTCTGATTTTGGAGAAGCACCCCACCAGAATTCTGCCATGGCAACAGGTCTTAGATTATGAAGATAGGCATAATGTAAAAGCTTGGGAGCACAACATTCCCCTGCCCCTGCCGGAGGATGACTGTGGGTATTAGGAGTAAAGATGTCGAGAAGATTTTTAATATTTCCTTCTGCATTCAGAAATTGGTATTGCTCAAACAATTGTTGTTGCAAAATACCGGATTTCTTTTTGCGTAATGCTTTTAATTCTTCAATCTTTAGCTGGTATTCTTCAATGTTGTTTTCTAAAACCTCTAAACGTATTTTCCAATCTTTAAGCAATGTATTGAGTTCGTGTTTATCTCTCAAACTCTGTCGGATCAAATCTTTTTTCTGTTCTTCCCGGTCTTCACATTCAAAAAGATCATTAAGTTGTTCACGCTTGATTTTTCTTTCAGCTTTTAACCGTTTAAGACTTTGTTTTTTATCATTAATCTGCTGTTTTGATGTGACAGATAGTAAAAGTTTTTCTTTCAAAAGGGCTTTATAGGCTGGATCCTGTTCCAGTAGTTCAATTTCTTTGTTGATGTTGTTTAAAACTTGTTCTTCTTTTAGAAAAAAACTGTTCTTTGTAAGCATATCAAATACCGGAGGTACAAAAGAGCCGATGTTATTAGAGTTAGCCAGCTTTCCGGAAAAAGCAGTGAGATATCCTAATGTTCCATTCTGTTTTTGAACTACCAAAACACCAAACATTTTACCGATGACCAAACCTTTTTGCAATGGATCTAATCCAAAATTATGTTCAAAATCAGTCTGTAGCGATAAAAATTCCTGAAGCTCAGTTGCTGCTATTACACTTAGCGGATGCGGAACATAACTAAATGGAAAAGTAAACTTTTCAGGTAATGTGAATGCATCTGTATTTGTTTTAAATTCTGTAAAACAATTTTCTATACCCGTTTGAAAAAAGGAGTTATTCATGGTACAAAAGTAAAACAACCAGATGTATATATTGTCAGACTCATTAAAATGATTGGAGTTTTTTCAGCTGATATGATTTTAAATACTCTATAACACATAAAAAAGTTCTATTTTTGGATGAGCAAAGAAAATATATGATTCAGATTATAGAAAACCAGATTCCTGTTGAAACGTATCGAATGCTTCGTTCTGCATCAGGTTTATCTGAAAAAACTACAGAAGCAGCAGAAAGAGGACTTAAAAATTCACTTTACAGTATTTTGATTGAACAAGAAGATTTACCCATAGGTATGGGGCGTATCATAGGTGACGGAGGCTGTTTTTGTCAGGTTGTTGATATCTGTGTATTACCTGAACATCAGGGTAACGGAATAGGTAAAGTAATTATGGAACATATTATTACTTATATTGAAAAACTACCTGAATCTTGTTATGTAAGTCTTATTGCTGATGGTGATGCTTACCGATTATATGAAAAGTTTGGTTTTAAAGATACCCTGCCCCGATCAAGAGGTATGGGATTGAAAGTTTAATACGTTATTATATAACAGACGTATTCTTCTGAAAATAACAATTGATAATAACATCTATCAATTATGAAACTATTTAGGGAGTTTTATTGATTTTTCATCAAAAAAACTTCTTAAAAATCATTCTTAATTGCTATTTTAGCCTATTGATATGAGAGAGATAGCTTTTATAAAACAAAATAAAGACAAATGGCTTGAATATGAAGAGATCATTCTGGGGAAAGTAAAGAAAACTCCGGATGAAATGGCTCAGATGTATATTCGGCTGACTACAGATTTGTCTTTTGCCCAAACTTATTATCCCAAAAGTAAATTGACAAAATATTTGAATTATCTGTCAGCACAGATTTTTCAGAAGATCTATAAAACGAAGCGGTATAATGAAAATAAGCTGGTGCATTTTTTTAAAACAGAAGTACCCCTGTTACTTTATCACTACCGCAAGTATCTTTATTTTTCTTTTGCCTTTTTTCTACTTTTTGTAGCCATCGGAGTTATTTCATCTAAATACGATGATAGTTTTGTAAGGTTGATTTTAGGCGATGGTTATGTAAACATGACGCTTGAGAATATTGAGAACGGAAATCCAATGGCAGTTTATAAAGGCGGATCTTCCTGGGGCAGTGCCTTTGCCATAACACTTAATAACCTTTGGGTAGGACTTCGCTGCTACATTTATGGAATTTCAGGTGGCTTAGGTACTTTTATGTTTGTTTTCTATAACGCTATTATGCTGGGATCATTTCAGTATTTTTTTTATGAAAAAGGATATTTTATGGAAAGCATACGAGGTATATGGCTGCATGGAGCAATGGAAATATTCGGGATGGTAGTTGAAGCTGCAGCTGGGTTTATTTTGGGAGCCAGTATCTTGTTCCCTAAAACCTTTTCACGTCTTAATTCCTTTAAAATCGGTTTCAAAAACAGTTTTAAAATTTTTATCAGCACACTTCCTTTTACCTTCTTTGCCGGAATGATTGAAGGTTATGTAACCCGCTATGCGAAAGAAATGCCTAATGCATTAAACTATAGTATTATATTAATAACTTTGGGGATAATCACTTTTTATTATTTGATTTATCCTGTAATAATCCACAGAAAAACTTTAAAATAACGTCTTATGTTTCCATTATTTAAAATAAGAGATTTTGGTATTTTGTTCAATGAAACTTTTGGTTTCTTTAAAATAAAAGGAAAAAATTTCTTTGCCAATTATTTTAAATCACTTGCTATCTTATTTGTAGTGTTATCCGTAATACTGTATTTCTTTGGAAACTTTTATTATACCAGTTTTTTTCAAAGTTTGGGCAACGGAGATTTTAATGATGCCTATTTGAGTAATTATTATAGCGACAATGCCGGAACAATTGTTTTATTAGGTATCTTAATGCTGCTTATTAGTCTGGCAATAGGTGCCATTCAAATATCATATCCGGTTCTATACCTTAAATTACTCGAAAAAGATCCTGAAAAGAAACCAACCTACAATGAGATTAAAAAAGAAATTTGGAGTAATTTAGGCAGGGTTCTTCTGTTTGTTATAATCAGTATTTTCTTTTTTGGAATTCTCAGCATCATCATATTGGGAATTTGTATGCTGTTGATTTTTGTAATTATTGGTATTCCGTTAATGTTAATCGTTTTTCCATATCTGATGGGATTATTTTATCTTACTTTTTATCAATACATTATTAAAAAAGAGGGTTATTTTGAATCCTTTTCATTTGCTTTCAGAACAATTAATAATAATTTCTGGACTATTATAGGAAGTATTCTTTGTATTTCATTCATCATTAATATTATCAACTATATCATACTTATGATACCTTATATGATTTTTTTCTTTGCTATGTTTGCCGGAGCATCAGGTAATAATGTAGGAACTGAGGATATGGGTATGATGGCAATAATGCTGATGCTTATTTATATGATTGCCATTATCACTACCATGTTGTTAAACAATGTCATACTTATCAATTGTGGACTTATTTACTACAGCGAAAGAGAAAAAATTGAAAATCATGCTGCAAAAAATGATATAGATTTAATCGGTCAGATGGATGAGTAAAATTTGTAAACTATACAGTATCTTCTTTTTTTGCGTTTTTGTTTTTACGGCAAATGCTGACTCATTGCAGCAACCTGCTGAACAAACAAGCTATACGGATGAGGTAGAAATACCATCTATGAACAAGTTTTCATTAGATGCTTTAAAAAAAGATACGATTCCCGTTTTACAAAAGAAATTTGCTCCAAATTTTAAAGACAAATACGACAGTTCAGATTTTGATTATACCTATGAACGACAGAGGAAAAGAAGTCTGATAGAACAATGGATTCAAAAAATAAAAGAGTTTTTTGGCTTTGTTGACCGCAATACCGTCTCTACAGAATCTTTTTTTGACTCAACTCTATTCCGTATTATTTCTCTGGTTATTATTGCATTGATTCTTGCTTACATTATTAAATTGCTGATTCAGAATGATTTTAATCGTTTTTTTAAAAAATCAGCTAAAGATATCGGTGTAGAAACAATAAATATTGAAGAACAAATTCATAAGGTTGATTTCGAAAAACTGCTCCAACCCATCCTCAAGACAGAAGATTACAGATTGGCTATACGGTATTATTACTTATGGGTATTGAGAAGGTTGTCTAATGCTGAAGTTATCAAATGGCATACAGATAAAACCAATGCAGATTATTTATTTGAAATTAAAGATCAGCAACTTAAAAAAGATTTTGAATACTTATCCTATCTGTACAATAATATATGGTATGGTGAATTTACGCTTACTTCGGAGGAATTTTTAAAAGCACAGGAAGCATTTATCACATTGTTAAATAGATACAAAAACTATGAATAGTACAGTAAAATACATCCTTTATTTTATACTGGGATTTCTGGCAATTGTATTTATCCAAAGCCTTTTGCCAAAACCTATTAATTGGCAGCGCTCATTTAAAACCAATGATAAAATCCCATTCGGATTATATATTCTTAATAAAGAACTACCTACCTTACTTTCACCAATAGCGGTTGAAAAATATGCGAAAACACCTTATGAGTACTTTGTTGAAGAATTTGATACAATCAACCCTAAAAAAGAAACATGGTTTTTTGTTTTAGATCAGGAACAGATAGATAAAGCATCAATTGAAAAGTTACTGAAAGCTGCAGCTATGGGAAATGATATTTTTATCAGTTCTATGAGTCCTCCTTATTTATTATTGGATTCTATTGGTTTAGGAAGTAGATATATGTATGGTAATACAAATAAGGATACGAAATTCCAGTTGTTGAATCCCTATCTGAAAAAAGCTTCTTGTAGTATAAATGTTCCAAGTTTAGAAGTATTTACGGTTCAGGATTCTACCGGATTAACAATTTTAGGAAACTCTGGAGATGAACCCGGCTTTATCCGTAAAAAAGTTGGAAAAGGTGCTTTTTATCTGCACAACAGTCCGGATGTATTTGTAAACTACCACTTATTGGAAAGTAATAATCATTTATATGCTGAAGGTGTACTATCATATATCAATTCTGATAAACTGGTATGGTTCGATCCACAAAGAAATTATAACGAACAGATCGATAATTTTCCGTTGCGTTTTATTTTCAAACATCCGTCTTTGCGTTGGGCATGGTATTTTGTTATTATAGGTTTTTTAATTTTTATCCTATTTAATATAAAACGGCGTCAACGTATTGTACCTGTAATTCCTCCTGTACAAAATACTTCTGTAGAATTTGTAAGAACCATTGCCAATCTCTATTATCAGGAAAACAATCATGAAGACCTGATTCAGAAAATGATCGTTTACTTTTTAGAACACACGCGTATCCGGTTACGGATTGATACAAGTAAATTGGATGAGAAATTTATTGAGAATTATCACAAGAAAACAGGAAAAGATAAGCAAGACATAAAAGAAGCAGTAGATTTGATTATAGAATACCGTAAAACAAATCAGCCCCGTTCAGAAAAAGAATTAAACAAGCTATATCAGAGCATACAAAAAATAAGCATTTAATATGGAAGAATATCACACAAATAGCGATTCTTTATCCTTTGAAAATCGTATCAATTTAAGCGATTTAAAACAAAAAGCGGATGATATAAAGAATGAAATAGGCAAAGTCATTGTTGGCCAACATGAAATGATTGACTTACTTTTAGTTGGATTGCTCGCCAATGGTCATGTCCTTTTAGAAGGAGTACCGGGAATTGCGAAAACGATTACAGCAAAATTACTGGCAAAAACAATTAATACAGAATTCAGCAGAATTCAGTTTACCCCTGATCTCATGCCTTCGGATATATTAGGAACTTCTGTCTTTAACACCAAAAGCAATGAATTTGAGTTTAAAAAAGGACCTATATTTTCTAATTTCATTCTTATTGATGAAATCAACAGAGCGCCGGCAAAAACTCAGGCAGCCCTGTTTGAAGTAATGGAAGAGCGACAGGTAACACTCGATGGCGTTACGCATAGCATGCAACCTCCTTTTCTGGTAATTGCAACGCAGAACCCGATTGATCAGGAAGGAACTTATCAGTTACCGGAAGCACAATTAGACCGTTTTCTTTTCAAAATAGTCATTTCTTACCCTACTGCTGAACAGGAGGTACAAATTCTGATGAATGAACATTTATTACAGGATAAAGATAAAACAGAGCAAGTAAATGAAGTAGTAAAAGCATCGGAAATTATCGCGTATCAACATCTGGTAAAACAGGTTATTGTAGAACAAAATCTGCTGAAATATATTGCAGAAATCGTATCCGACACCAGAACAAACCCTTTCTTATACCTTGGAGCATCACCGAGAGCCTCTATTGCAATATTAAATGCCGCAAAAGGATATGCAGCCATCAATGGCCGAGATTTTGTAACTCCTGAAGACATAAAATTTGTAGCTGTTCCCGTATTACAACACAGAATTATTGTAGCACCAGATAAAGAAATGGAAGGCGTTACAAGCCCTGAAATCATTCGTCAAATCGTAGAAACCATCGAAATTCCGAGATAATATTTTGAAAAATATAAAAGCATTATATATAAATTCTCTCGTATACTATTGCATTGCTGCAATTGTACTACTGTTTATATGTTCTTTTTTCTTTGCTTTTCTATACTATATTGTCTGGGTTCTGGTAGCGCTGTTCTTTATCCTTTTCATAGCGGATATATTACTAATTTATGGTGTAAAAAATGGAATAATTGGACAACGTATTACGCCTGAAAAACTGTCAAACGGTGATGATAATTATATATCCATTCGTCTGGAAAATAATTTTCCTTTCAAAATATCGGTCCGCATTATAGATGAATTACCTTTTCAGTTTCAAAAAAGAGACTTTTTAATAAATAAGTCATTGGCATCGAAAACAGCTGACCATTCCACTTATCTGGTAAGACCTACCAAAAGAGGCGAATATCATTTTGGACATTTAAACATCTATGCATCAGGTCCATTGAAATTGATATCAAGACGCTATATTTTCGATAATAATCAGATAGTAGCCACCTATCCCTCCTTTTTACAAATGCGTAAATATGAATTAATGGCGATTCATAACAAACTCTTTATGCAGGGATTGAAAAAAGTCCGCAAAATAGGAAATACAAGAGAATTTGAGCAAATAAAAGAATATACTCTGGGAGATGATATCCGGACCATAAACTGGAAAGCTACCGCCAAGAAAAGCCAATATATGGTAAACCAGTATCAGGATGAGAAATCTCAGAATATTTACATGATTATTGATAAAGGCAGGGTTATGAAATCTCCTTTTAATGATCTTACATTATTGGATTATGCAATCAATGCCAGTTTGGTTTTATCCAATATCATCATCAAAAAATATGATAAAGCAGGTCTTTTTACTTTTTCTAAAAAGGCAGATAATCGTCTGAAACCCGATAATAAACCGGTCCAGGTACAAAAATTTATGGAAAATCTGTATAAAGTAACTACTGATTTTCATGAATCCGATTTTAGTAAACTATATTCAGAAATTAAACAAAACATCCACCAGAGAAGTTTATTGATTCTTTTTACTAATTTTGAAACTTTAGATGGCTTAAACAGACAGTTAAAGTATTTAAGAGCCATCACTAAAAATCATTTGCTTGTTGTGGTATTCTTTAAAAATTCAGAACTGGATCAAATCGTACACTCAGAAGCAAAGAATACTCAGGAAATATATGACAAAGTCATTGCAGAAAAATTTCATTATGACAAAAAACTCATTGTAAATGAACTTATGAAATATGGCATCTATTCTGTATTGACTAATCCTGAGGATCTAAACTTAAATGTCATCAATAAATATTTAGAAATAAAAGCGAGAGGCATCTTATAATGAAGCATATCAGCAGTAGTCAGAATCCGTATATAAAATCATTGGTTCAATTGCAGGACAAAGCGAAAAACCGAAAAAATTCCCAATCTTTTCTAATAGAAGGTCAACGTGAAATAATGCTGGCATTAAAGGGAAATTTTAAACTTAAAACCCTGCTGTATTGTGAAGAGCTTATTTCTCTTCAGACCATTAATGAAATAGGTGCCCGTGAATCTGACACGGAATTTATAAAAATCGATAAAGAAGTATATCAAAAGTTAGCCTATCGCGACACTACAGAAGGAGTTCTTGCTGTTGCTGAAAGCAAAAGCAACCGGCTTGAAGATCTGAAGTTAAGTAAAAAACCATTAATTCTGGTGGCTGAGGCTCCAGAAAAACCCGGAAATATTGGTGCTCTTTTGCGAACTGCTGATGCCGCTAATATTGATGCTGTTATCATTGTCAATCCTAAAACAGATATTTACAATCCGAATGTGATTCGTTCCAGTGTTGGTTGTATTTTTACAATTCCGGTAGCTACAGCTACAACTTCAGAAGCTATTGCTTATCTGAATTCTAAAAATATAGCAATATATGCTGCTATTCTTCAGGAGGCAGCTCCTTATTATTTACAAGACTATAATGATGCTACAGCAATTGTAGTAGGAACAGAAGCGACTGGACTTACAGATGAATGGAGAATTGCTTCTGCTCAAAACATCATTATACCTATGGAAGGCGTTATAGACTCTATGAATGTATCCGTTGCAGCTTCTATTTTATTGTTTGAAGCAAAAAGACAACGATTTTTAAAAAATTCTTTTTTTTAACGCAAAACTTACTATATTTATAAAATAATAATTTAAGGAATAATTATGAAAACAATAAAAAGAAATTTATTTACTGTCGCATTATTAACTGTGACGCTACTATCAAGTTTTTCCTCAGAAGCACAAATACTTACAAAGAAGCAACGTTATTTAGGGGACTATAAATGGAGAGTCGGAATCGGTGTGAATATGATGGACTTCAACTTTAATAAATCAGATCTTCCTGAAGGTGCTGAAACAGTATTAATGGCTATTCCTTCAAGATTTTATATAGGAACAGAAGTTGCAAAAAATTTATCGATTGAAGCCTCTTTTGCCATGAATGAAGTTAAAAAAGATAATTATACCAGCGGAGTATTAGTTACAGATGACAAGACCATCTATGTACTTGACGGATCTTTAGTATACAGTATCGGCGGATTGTTCAATATTCCTTACGTTGACCCTTATGCAAAAGCCGGAGTCGGATATTTAGGTTTCGGTGACAGCAACTATACTTCCGTAAGTTTTGGTGGAGGTTTGAATTTCTATTTAAAAGATTTCGGAATTGGTAAAGATTACAGATATCCAACAGAAAAATGGTATAGCCGTTTTGGAATCAATGTTGAGGCAGTAGGAAGAAAAAACATTACTAACAGTGGTCCGGGATCACATATGCAGGCATCTGCAGGTGTTTTCTACATTTTCTAAGAAAATCAACGTATTATATAAAATAAAAAAGTGTGCATTTATCACACTTTTTTTGTTTTTTTACTTTTGCAGGTACTACTAATTTATAGTATATTTAATACAGACAAGCTACTTACTTATGACAGAGATTGATATTGAAAAAGAGAACAAAGCAATTGCCCGCGAATACAAGGAATTATTAAGCATCAGCTATCAAACCTTAAACGATGAAGATAAAAAACTCATTCGAAAAGCTTTTGATGTTGCTGTAGATGCTCATAAAGACCAACGCAGAAAATCAGGTGAAGCTTATATATTTCACCCAATTGCAGTTGCAAAAATAGTTGCTTCAGAAATCGGATTAGGTCCCACTTCCATCGCTGCGGCATTAATGCATGATGTTGTTGAAGATACCGATATTACTGTAGAAGACATTGAAAGAATGTTTAATCCTAAAATTGCTAAAATTGTTGAAGGATTAACCAAAATATCACGTTTAGAACCAGATCCGGGTGTGTCATTACAGGCAGAGAATTATCGTAAAATGTTATTAACCTTAAATGATGATGTACGTGTAATTCTCATAAAGATAGCCGACCGCTTGCATAATATGCAGACAATGGAAAGTATGGCTGCATACAAGCAGGCGAAAATAGCTTCCGAGACCTTATATATATATGCCCCCCTTGCCCATCGTTTGGGACTTTTTAACATCAAATCTCAATTAGAAGATTTGGGATTAAAATATACTGAGCCTGATGTATATCATGCCATTCTTAGTAAAATTAAAGAAACAAAAGAAGAACAGGAAGCATATATCAGTCTTATATCAAATGTGTTGAAAGAGTCGCTTGACAAAGAACATATAGATTATACTATCAAAGGACGACCTAAATCCATCTATTCGATTTCACGTAAGATGAAAGCACAAAACGTTTCTTTTGATGAAGTATATGATAAATTTGCACTGCGTATTATTTATTCCTGTGATGAACACGATGAAAAGTTTATTGCATGGAAAATATATTCAATAGTGACGGATCACTACAGACCATCGCCAAGCCGTTTGAGAGATTGGATTTCATCTCCTAAATCAACCGGTTATGAAGCCCTTCATATCACTGTTATGGGACCAAAAGGACGGTGGATAGAAATACAGATCAGAAGTGAACGCATGGATGAAATAGCCGAAAAAGGCTATGCTGCGCACTATAAATACAAACAAGGTGTTACGGAAGAAAACAGTTTAGATATCTGGTTAAATCAGCTAAAGGAAACCCTTGAAAATTCTGAAGCAAATGCAGTTGACTTTGTAGAAGATTTTAAACTAAATCTTTATGCAAAAGAAATTTATATTTTCACCCCGAAAGGAGAAATAAAATCGCTTCCAAAAGGAGCTACAGCATTGGATTTCGCATTTAGCATACACTCTGAAATCGGAATTAAAACCCGTGGAACCAAGGTAAACGGAAAATTAGTACCTCTAAATCATGTGCTCAACAGTGGAGATCAGGTTGAAGTCATTACTTCACCTAATCAGAAACCGAGTATTCACTGGCTTGAGTTTGTTACAACCGCACGTGCCCGTAATAAAATAAAGAATGTATTAAATGAAGACACTAAAAAGACCGGAGAAGAAGGAAAAGAAATACTACAGCGTAAACTGCGTCATCTAAAAGTAGAATTGAACGAAAAAACGGTAAACGAACTGGTAAATTTCTTTAAATTGAAGACCAGTCTTGATTTGTTTTATAAAGTAGGTATCGGAGCAATTGGCAATCAGCAGATAAAAGAATTTGTTTCTTTTAAAAACAGTAATTCTTTCTTTAACTTTTTTAAGAAAAATATCAAAAAGTCTGAACCGGTTGAAGTTATTGAAAAAACCAAACTGGATGTCATTGTTTTTGGAAAAGAGGAAGAAAAACTGGACTATAAATTAGCCAGTTGCTGTAACCCGATTCCAGGTGATGATGTTTTTGGATTTGTAACCATTAACGATGGTATTAAAGTTCATAAAAATGATTGTCCGAATGCTCTCAGTATGCAATCAAATTATGCATACAGAATTATTGCTGCAAAATGGGTTGATTCTTCAAATCAGGAGTTTAATGCCACATTAAAGATTATCGGAATTGACAGTCTTGGTCTTACAAATGAGCTTACAAGAGTGATTTCAAATGACTTAACAGTAAATATAAGAAGTATTTCTTTAAGTAGTCATGCCGGTATGTTTAAGGGAGAAATCACTGTAGTTGTACCTAATAATAATGTGCTTAAAAAGCTTATTGACAGTATCAAGTCCATAGATGGAATTGATAAAGTAATTCGTGAATATTCAAAATAGCAATTATATTGTCTCATAAGTTTTAAAGCTCAAAAATATAAATTATATTTGCAATGTATAAGGAGATAAATCCAATGGAAGTAGATAAAAATCAAGAAATTGTAAAAAATGTTTTTACAAAATATTTAGAAGAAAAAGGACACCGAAAAACCCCTGAGCGCTACGCAATTCTTCAAGAGATTTATGAAAATGAAGAGCATTTTGATATTGAGTCTTTATATATCAAAATGAAAAACAAAAACTACCGTGTAAGTAGAGCTACTTTATACAATACTATTGAATTACTTCTGGAATGTGGTTTGGTTCGTCGCCACCAGTTTGGTCAGAACCAAGCACACTATGAGAAATCATATTTTGACAAGCAACATGATCATATTATCCTTACTGATTCCGGCGAAGTGATCGAATTCTGCGATCCGCGTATTCAAACAATCAAAAAGACAATAGAGGAAGTTTTTGGCGTTAAAATCCATAACCATTCCCTTTATTTCTATGGTACTAAAGAAAATTCAGACACAACTAATAATTAATCACATTATTTAAACATTATGACGGTAGATTTACTGCTTGGTCTTCAATGGGGAGACGAAGGGAAAGGAAAAATTGTTGACGTTCTTACCTCAAAATATGATATTATCGCTCGCTTTCAGGGTGGTCCGAATGCAGGACATACATTGGAATTCGATGGAATAAAACACGTATTACGTACTATTCCGTCCGGTATATTTCATACCAACTCTATCAACATCATCGGTAACGGAGTGGTTATCGATCCTGTAGTATTTCAGAAAGAGCTGGAAGGTTTGGAAAAATTCAATATCGATATTCCATCCCGCCTTTACATCTCCAGAAAAGCACATTTGATATTGCCAACCCACCGCTTATTGGATGCAGCTTCGGAAGCTTCAAAAGGAAAAGCAAAAATCGGATCTACTCTAAAAGGTATCGGACCAACTTATATGGACAAAACCGGAAGAAACGGATTGCGTGTAGGAGATATCGAATTAGCAGATTTCAAAGAAAGATATAAAACTTTAGCAGAAAAACACATCGAAATGATTGATTTCTATAAAGTTGATTTACAATATAATTTACAAGAACTTGAAGAAGAGTTTTTTGCAGCAGTAGAAGAATTAAAAAAACTTACATTTATTGATTCTGAAGACTATCTTAATCAGGCACTGAAAAATGGCAAATCTATTCTGGCTGAAGGTGCTCAGGGTTCTTTACTGGATATCGATTTCGGAACCTATCCGTTTGTAACGTCATCAAATACTACTGCAGCTGGTGCGTGTACCGGTTTAGGGATTGCGCCAAACAAAGTAAAAGAAGTATTTGGTATCTTCAAGGCTTATACTACTCGTGTAGGTTCAGGACCATTTCCTACAGAACTTACAGATGAAATAGGAGCTACCATGGCTCGTGTCGGGAATGAATTCGGATCCGTTACTGGCCGTGCCCGCAGATGCGGATGGTTAGACCTTGTAGCATTGAAATATGCAGTTCAGGTAAACGGAGTGACAGAGCTATATATGATGAAAGGAGATGTGCTATCCGGATTTGACACACTAAAAGTATGTGTGGCATATAAATATAACGGACAGCAGATCGATCACCTGCCTTACAATATTGAGCCGGAAAATGTAACACCAGTTTACGTTGAGAAAAAAGGATGGAATGCAGACCTTACAGGGCTTTCTTCTTATGAAGAACTTCCTGTTGAATTAAAGGAATATATAGAGTTTATAGAAAGTCAGGTAGAAGTACCCATCAGAGTTATCTCTGTAGGACCAGACAGAAAACAAACCATCTATAAATAATCAAACAAAAAGCACTTTTTTACAAAGTGCTTTTTTTATGCATAAAATCTTCTTAACGCCCCACTCTATCCTATTAATTTTGACTATTTTTGAAAAAATTTTACTCGTTTGAAAAAGCATTTATTTTTATTTGTAATCATACTCTTACATTTTCTGCCAGGTAATGCCCAAACCCCGGCACCACCTGCGCCCAAAGGAAAATCTATAGAAATATTACATGCAGACTTCACCGATCAGAATCAAAATGAAATCCCTGGAGCCTTAATTCTTACTGGCAATATCGAAGCACAGCAAGATAGTATGTATATATATTGCAATAAGGCCTATTTTTTTCCAAATGACAATTATCTTAAATTATTTGGAAATGTTCATATCATTCAGAATGATACCTTACAGTTAAACAGCAATTATGCTGAGTATAACGGAAAAGAAGGTATTGCTTTCGCTTCAGGTAACGTATTGATGACTTCACCGGATTCTTCATTAAAATCGGAAAAAGTTTATTATGATAAAGTAAACGGAGTAGCTTATTACAATGATCACGCAACCATCGTTAATAAACTCAATACGTTAAAAAGTAAAGCCGGAAAATACTATACGGCAGAACAAAAATATGAATTCAGAACTCAGGTAATTATTACCAATCCTGATACAGAAATAAAATCAGAACATCTCGATTATTATGAAATTCCCGGACATGCCTATCTGTTTGGTCCGTCAACTATTAAAAATAAAGAGAATTTTATATATACGGAGAATGGTTTTTATGATACGCGCTTAGATATCGGAAAACTCATTAAAAATTCTCATATCATCAGCGACAACAAACGTATTGAGGGAGATGATATGTTTTACGACAAAAATAAGTCTTACTCTCGTGCGATACACAATGTAAAAGTAACCGATACGGTTAACAACATGATTATGACAAGTCATTTTGCTGAATTGTTCAAAGATCGGGATTCTATATATGTCACGGACAAGCCATTGGTTCGCATGCTTACAGAAAATGATACTACTTATTTTCATGCTAAGAGAATTATTGTAACCGGACCGGACAAAGAACGGGTACTCACCGGATACCATAATGCCCGCCTTTTCAGAACACCGGATATGAGCGGGAAAGCAGATTCACTACATTATGATCAAAAAATAGGTTTGGCTCAATTAATCGGTAATCCTGTATTGTTCAGAGGAGAAAGCCAGATGACGGGTAAACTGATTCATCTTATTAATAATCCCGTAACGGAAAAACTGGATTCTTTAAAAGTACTTACAGATGCTTTCTTAATAGAAAAAGACAGTTTAGGAGCTGGTTATAATCAGGCAAAAGGAATCAACCTGTATGGAAAATTCAGGGACAATAAGTTATATGAAGTAGATCTTGTTCAGAATGCAGAAATGATTTATTATGTATATGATGAGGATGATGAATTAACGGGAATCGATAAAAGTATCTGTAGCCGCATTCACCTTGAACTTGAAGATAATCAGATTACAAGTGCCACGCGTTTTGTAAATCCAGAAGGAGAATTATACCCTCCTGCGGAGTATCCTGAAAGTGCCAGATTGTTTCCCGGATTTAACTGGCGTGGAGATGAAAAGATAATGCGCCGGGAAGATATATTTCCACCTGAAGAAAACGATATCGGCGAAAAAGCCGAAATAGACAGTGAAAAGCAGCAGAAAGAAGCAGAAAAGCCAATGGAAGCTTCGGACGCAACCAAGAATTTTATAAGAAAAACAAAACCTGCCAATGTTATTAAAAACGGAAAGTAACGATTCGATGACCCGGGATTTTTTTAAATATCAGGCACAGACTTCAAAATATCCTTTAGCAGTAGAAATTTCACATGCTGAGGGAAGTTATATATACAGTACAGACGGACAAAAACATTTAGATTTTGTTGCCGGTGTTTCAGCCTGTACTTTGGGACACAAACACCCAAGAGTTATTAAAGCTATTAAAGATCAGGTAGATAAATATGCCCATGTGATGGTATATGGAGAATATATTCAAAAGCCAGCGGTTGATTTTTGCAAGTTATTGGCAACTAACCTGCCCCCAACCCTAAACAAGACCTATTTGGTAAACTCAGGAACAGAAGCTGTTGAAGGCGCCTTAAAACTCGCTAAAAGAGTTACGGGAAGAAACCAGATTATATCTTGTGTTAATGCCTATCACGGAAACACACAGGGCTCTATGAGTGTATTGGGCAACGAAGAACGAAAAGGAGCCTTCAGACCTTTGTTGCCGGGTGTCGACTTTATCACCTTCAATAATGAAGAAGATATCCAAAGAATCACGACCAGTACAGCCGGAATTATATTGGAAACCATCCAGGGAAGTGCCGGATTTATTACCCCTCAGAATGATTTTTTAAAGAAAATCAAAAAGCGTTGCGAAGAGGTTGGCGCTCTGATGATTTTAGATGAAATTCAGCCTGGTTTTGGAAGAACAGGTAGGTTATTTGGTTTTCAAAAATTTGGAGTAGTTCCTGATATATTAGTGATGGGTAAAGGTATGGCGAGCGGAATGCCGGTAGGTGCATTTACAGCAAATGAAGAATACATGGATTTACTTTCGCATGATCCAAAATGTGGACATATTACCACATTTGGCGGTAATCCCATCATTGCGGCTGCCAGTTTGGCAACACTGCAAGAATTATTGGAAACAGATCTGATGGAGCAAATAGAGCGAAAGGAACAACTATTTAGAAGTTATTTACAACATCCGCTTATTACCTCAATACAAGGTACCGGATTGATGTTAGCGCCTATGTTGCCTACAGATGATATCACCAATCAGGCAATATTAAAATGTAAAGAAAGAGGATTAATTCTCTTTTGGCTGATGTTTGAAGGCAGGGCAATAAGAATCACCCCTCCCCTTACCATAACTGAAGAAGAAATCAAAGAAGGTTGTGGCATCTTAATTGATGTATTGAATGAGATACAAAATAAGATCAACTAAAATTGTTAATGATTTTGTTTAAAACATTTTGTAATGAAGAAATAGGCTCCTATCCTATTTCGTAAATTTATATAGGAACCAAAACCATTTTGATATGTACGTAAATGACGAAGAAGAACATTTTCGTTTATCAATATCTAAATTTGAATCGATGCTCAAGTCAAATAAGATTTTCTTTTTTGATTCTGAGGAATTTGAAAACATCATTCTGCACTATTTAGATTCGGGTAAACTAAATTTGTCAAAAAAAGCATTAAAATTAGGTTTAGAACAACATCCTAATTCTGTCGGACTAAAATTGGTACAGGTAGAATTATTAGTATTTGAAGACAAACTTGATGCTGCAGAACGTTTATTAAACGAATTGGCAGTTATTGATGCAGCAAACGAAGAAATATACATCCAAAGAGCCAATATCTATTCTAAAAAAGGAAATCACGAAAAAGCTATAGAAGCACTCAACATTGCTTTACAGTACACAGATGATGTGGCAGATGTCTATTCTCTTATGGGAATGGAATATTTGTATGTTGATAAACTGGAACAGGCAAGATATTACTTTATAAAATGTCTTGAAAATGATGTGGAAGACCAATCGGCTCTCTATAACATTGTATATTGTTATGACTTTTTGGATCAGCATCAGGAAGCTATCGTGTTTCTCAATGAATTCATTGACGACAACCCATATAGTGAAGTTGCCTGGCATCAGCTCGGAAGGCAGTATATGCATCTAAAAGAATACAAAAAGGCTATAGAAGCTTTTGATTATGCATCTGTTATCGATGAATATTTTTTAGGCGCACATCTTGAAAAAGGAAAAGCGTATGAACAACTCAAAGAATATGAAAAAGCGATTAATTGTTATAATACAACTTTAGAAATTGATGATGCTTCTTCTTATATCTTATTGAGAATAGGTAGCTGTTATGAAGCCTTAAACAAAAACCAAAAAGCCTTAAAATATTATCTGAGAACCGTTCATGAAGATCCATTATTAGATAAAGGCTGGGTAGCGATCACCGATTTATACATTAAAGTCGGAAACTTTCAAAAAGCATTGTTTTATATCAATAAGGCTATTGGTATTGATGAGCAAAATAAATTGTACTGGCGAAGATATGCCGTTATCAATAAAGAATTAGGCTATTATACCGATGCTGAGTACGGATTTAGTAAAGCCATTGCTTTTGGAGACGATTTTCTGGATTCGTGGTTATTCTGGGTAGATGCTTTGTGGAAATTAAATGAAGTTGAAGTGGCCATTCAGAAACTCATAGAAGCTTCAGAAATTTTTCCTGATGAATATGAGATTGCTTACCGTTTTGCGGGGCTTTATTTTACAAATAATGAAATAGAAAAAGGATCATTTCATCTGTCTAATGCTTTGCGTTGGAATTTCAAGAATAAAAAGCTGCTACAGGATTTATTTCCATTAGTTTGGGAAAATCCGGTAGTGCAGGATTATATTAATCTTTTTAAAAAATAAAAATCGCTTAGGCGATTTTTTTCTTTATCATGAAAACATACGGTCTTATGGGAAAGGATATCTCCTATTCTTTCTCAAAAAAATATTTTACAGAGAAATTTAAACAGGAAGGTCTTTGTTCGCTTCAATATGTCAATTTTGATATTCAGGATATTTCTGAGGCACAAGCCATTTTATCCGATAGCACTTTAGGAGGATTGAATGTAACAATTCCATATAAAGAAACGATTATTCCTTTTCTGGATGGTTTATCGCATGAAGCAAGCACTATTGGAGCCGTAAATACCATACGGTTTTTAGATGATGGAAAAAAAATCGGCTATAATACCGATTATATTGGTTTTAGAGACTCCCTTATTCCCTTACTGAGACCATATCATACAAAAGCTTTAATCCTTGGTACAGGAGGCGCCGCAAAGGCGGTTGCTTACGCCTTAGGTGAATTAAACATTCCTTTTTTGAACGTCTCAAGACAGAAAAACGAGGGACAAATCAGTTATGAGGAGATTACCCCTGAAATATTAAAATTGTATACCATTATTATCAATTGTACACCTATAGGTACTTTTCCGAATAAAGAAAATAATATGCCGATAAGTACGGCACATTTTACATCTGATCATCTGGTATATGACTTGATCTATAACCCTGAAATGACTGTTTTTCTGTATAAGGCAAAGGAAAAAGGAGCAATTGTAAAGAACGGATATGAGATGTTGAAAATACAGGCTGAGCATGCCTGGAAAATTTGGAATTTATAATAAATACAAAGGAAATTAATAATTTTATCCCTATTTCTTTGATATTTTAGAATTGATTATTTATCTTTCAAGAAATTTAATGTGTAACTTAAACATTTAGGCGATGTTAGAAGAAAAGAATGATAACCTGCCACAGGCAGACGGACATGATCAGCAAACCCCATCTAATCACGATGCTGTTGAGGCTATTACTCAATCAAATGCTGAAGAAAGTGAAGATGTGTCTATTGATGAGACCAGTGAAATTGCAGTTGTTGACTACGAAAATCTTACCATGAGTGAGTTGATTGTAGAGCTTGAAAATCTGATGAATAACCATAAAGTAATGGCTATTAAAGATCAGGCAGAAGCCATAAGAAAAGCATTTTTTCATCAATACCACAATCTTATTGATGAAAAGAAGCAAGTTTTTTTAAGTGAAAATCCTACAGCAGCAGATAGCGATTTTTCTTATGAGTTTCCTCTAAAAAATAAATTTGAAAACATATACAATACCTATCGCGATAAGAGAAGTCAGTATCATAAATCCATTCAGGACTCTTTAAAAGGAAATTTGTCAAAAAGAATGGCCATTATTGATGAACTGAAAGAACTCATTGATAATACCGAAAATTATGCTACTGCTTTAAAAGATATACAGAATATCCGAGATCGTTGGAAAAATGCAGGACCGATACCTAAAGATAATTATAATCACGTTTGGAATAATTTTCATTTTCATATCGAACGTTTTTACGACCATCTGCACTTAGACAGAGAAGCCAGAGATCTTGATTTTAAATTTAATCTGGAACAAAAGCAAAAACTTATCGAACGTGCAAGAAAATTACTGGAAGTAAAAGATATATCTAAATCCTTCAGAGAATTGCAGACCCTTCACCGTATTTGGAAAGAAGAAGTAGGACCTGTATCAAGAGAATACAGAGAAGATATATGGAATGAGTTCAGTGAAATAACCAAGCAGCTTCATGATAAAAGAGAAGCTTATTTACAGGAATTCCGCGTAAAAGAAGAAGCAAATCTCGCGATCAAACAAGATTTAATAAAAGAAATAAATGCTATTGCAGAAAAAGGAGCTACTTCTCACAAAGAATGGCAGGATGCCATAAATAAAATTAATACACTCAGAGATACGTATTTCAATACCGGAAAAGTTCCTTTAGAAGACAATGAAACTACATGGGCACAATTTAAAGAAGCTACGAGAGTTTTCAATATGCAGAAAAATGCATTTTATAAAGATATCAAAAAGGACCAGCAAGAAAATCTTAATAAGAAACTGGCCTTGATTGAAAAAGTAAAATCTCTTTATGAAAGTGATGATTTTGAGACGGTCACTCCTATCATGAAGCAGATTCAAGAAGACTGGAAAAAAATAGGACATGTGCCAAGAAAGTATTCCGATCAGATATGGAAAGATTTTAAAGCCACCTGTAATCATTATTTTGATCGTTTACACGCTCAGAAAAATGAATCTATTTCCGCAGAAATGGAAAATTTTGATAAAAAGAAGCAATATCTGGAAGATCTGAAATCTTTTGAGCTTCAGGGAGATCACAAAGAAGATTTGGAATCGATCAAAAAGCATATCGAAAACTGGAAAAATATTGGACCTGTTCCTCAAATGCGCAGACATATTGAAGGGAAGTTTAATAAAATTCTCGATGCCTTATTTGACAAATTAAGCATGTCTAAAAAAGAAGCGGAATTGGTAAAATTTAACAATCGTCTGGAACAGCTTGCAGAAAGTGATGATGTGAGAAGAATACAGAATGAATTCGTTTTCATACAACGAAAAGTGGATGAAATACAAGCTGAAATTTTTCAATTAGAAAATAATATTCAGTTTATCTCCAGTGCAAAAGCAGATAACCCACTGATTAAAGAGGTTAATAAAAACATTGAACGCCACAGAGATGAATTGAATTTATGGAAAGATAAATTAAATCATTTAAGAAGAATTACAGATTCTAATAAATAATTAAGCATAAAAACCGGAATGTTATTCCGGTTTTTTTTATTTTTGATTATGCGTATACAACATTTTATATACTATACTCTCCTATGTTTTGTTTTGGTCGGATGTGGTGCCTCAAAAAACAATAAAAAGCGATGGAATCAGAAAACAACTTCTTCTACGTCTTATTCTGATGCAAGCGGAGCCAGAGGCACTTTTCTTAAAAAAAGAAACAATAGTCTGGATGATTATGCTGATGTTTTAGGAGTTTCTAAAAGTAGTTTAAAAAATAAAGAACTTTATTATTTTATTGATGAGTGGCTCGGAGCTCCTCATAAAATGGGAGGCTTAACCAAGTCCGGTATCGATTGCTCTGCTTTTATAGCAGAGGTATATAAAAACATTTATAATATACAGTTACCCCGTACTTCAAGAGATATGGCAGAACATATCAAAAAAAAGTATACCAAAGATCTTAAAGAAGGTGATCTTGTGTTTTTCTCATTTGGTAAACGATCTATCGATCATGTCGGCATATATCTTCATAACAATAAATTCCTGCATGTATCAACTAAAAAAGGAGTCATAATTTCCGATATTACAGATCCATGGTATGGAAAGTACCTCGAAAGATGTGGTAGTTTTAAAAAATAAAACGGTTACACCAAGTGTAACCGTTTTATTTTTTTTATAAGTATCCTAATAAGTAGAAAATAATTATAAATACGATGATGGTACCAAAGCAGCCTAAGCCTGCTTTTTTAGCACCCCATCCTGCGATAAGGGTTTTAAAAAAATTGTTCATAGCTTTTATTTTTCAATAAATATAAGCATTTTTCAGTATATATTGCTTGCTTTTTCTTCTTTGTTGGCTCCCTATAGCGATAAAATATTGGAAACTTGTAATGAAGCTATTTTAAAAAAACAATTGCTTAATAGTCGAATCAAATATAATTACCAAAGTCACGAATCTGAGGACCACATTATAAAAGTAGTAATTGAATTTGAATTTATTTATAACCCATTGATAAACAAAGTATAGCGTACAGGCGATTGTTGCCAGTATAAGTTGAAGCCATCCGGATTCATAAAACACCATAAAAAATTGAGAACTTCCTATTGCTGGAATTTTTACTAATACCCAAAATAGAAAACACAATAGCAGTATTTGACTTAATATTTTACCAGTAGTGTTTATTGTACTTTTCATCATCTCCAAAATTAGTTTAACTCTTCTATTTCCCTCAGTACCGTCAGGTTTACAACCAAAATCACAATACCTTTTTTCACATTGTGTACAAGATAATCTGAACCTAATTAATACTTATATCTTCATGAAAGACAAAGAAAGTTTTATCAGTTAAAAAAAAATGTAGGACTTAATGTTCCTTCAATAGTAGCTGTATTATTTTCTATCGCTCTAATGTTAGCGGCTACAGCTGATTTTAAATAAGAAATTATGGAATATAATTCTAAATTTAAAGATTGATTTTTTATTTCATAAATATATTTTAGAATATATTCTAAAAGCTATAAACACAATTAATGCAACAATTACTAATAATATTCTTTGCTTAAATTTATTAGTTTTATTTAATTTATCAAATTGTATAAGTTTTTTTAATTCAAAAAAAGCTAAAATAATAATTAAGATAAAACAAATAATTTCATACCATATGCTTTCAGTAAATCCTTTTATTTTAAACAACTTTGGTGAAAAATATAATAATAAAACTATTATGAAATATATCTGAATTTTATTTCTCATCTATAGACCTTTTAAACAATCTTTATAATCTACTTCGGCATCTTTTATACAATCTGTATGTACCATCATAACAGCTACAAGCCCTAATCCACATATAACTGGACCTCCAACACATCCAAGAAGAGCCAAAGCTCCAGTTTTATTTGAATTTCTTTCGCAACGTGATCTATCCTTTTCTCGTTGATGCTCACATTTGCCGGTAACCTGATAGTTATTGCTAAACATTTGATCTATATATTTAGTCAAAATTGCATCTTGTTCTATTTTGTCTAATTTAATAAAAGTTGGATTTTTCGAATGCAATATTTTACTATTTTCAACTTGAAGTAACATTAACTCACCTAATTCATTAAATCGTTTTACACCAGATTCTTGCAAAATACTTTTAAATTCATCTTCAGAAGTGATATCTTTTGATAAGTATTTATCTAAGATTTTACTATTTATATTTGTTTCACTTTCTAAAATAGAAAAAATTTTATCATTTATTTCTATATGTTTTTTTACAAAATCATATACATATTCATCATTACTTGCACTGTATCGGTTTAAAGCTTTTGGAAACATTTCATTATCTGAATTTTCTTCAGTATAATTGTCTTGTGAACAAGATATAAAATTTAAAAGTGCTAATGTGACAACAAATCCTAATATTTTTTTCTTCATAATGATAAATTGTATATGTTACTTTACTATTTTTATTAAGTAACAGGATTATTAAATTATTATTCCTGATAATTAATTCTGAAAATATCAGGCAATTTTCAAAATTCTACAAAATAATCTCAAAAAGTGTAGAATCATCTTGAGATTAACGTTTCAGTTTTTTTCTGTTAGAATGCTAACCGTTTCTTCAATTTCCTTGATTAGTTAAGTTTCATATCTGCAAGCGATTTTCCGACAAGGCTATTCAAAATTTTCTACCAATATATAATTTTACTGCTCTAATTCCCTTTTATCTAAATATAATATCTTGCAAACTCTAATCCTTTACTTTCTCTTGTATTTCCAATCATCATCCGAATTATTAAATGCATATATTAATGAAAAAAATTTAATTTTCAGTATAACTTATTAAATTATTTTTAAATTATAATATCAAAAGTATTAAGTGGGCTATAATATGAAATAAATGCTCTTAAATGAGGTATAACCGTAAATATCGAGCAATGTATTAATGTATAAAAACTATAGAATAAAAAAAACACCTTCAATGAAGGTGTTTTTTTATGTTATGTTTTAAGAACTGTTATTTTAATAGTTCAGCAACTTTTGCCTCTAATTCAGCGCCTCTTAAATCTTTAGCTACGATTACTCCTTTAGAATCTAAGATAAAAGTAGCAGGAATTGAACTGATTCCATATTGTTTAGCAATAGGATCCTGCCAAAATTTTACATTTGAGATTTGTGTCCATGCCAACTGGTCGTCAGCAATAGCTTTTTTCCAAGCATCAGCATCTTTATCTAAAGACACTCCAATGATAGCTAACCCCTGATCTTTGTATTGGTTGTATAATTTTACTACATTAGGATTTTCCTGACGGCAAGGACCACACCATGATGCCCAGAAATCAATGATGGTAACTTTACCTAAACTTTCTTTTAAAGAAACTGTTTTTCCTTCCGGATTCGGAGCAGAAAAGTCAGGTGCTACTTTACCTATTTCTACTAATCCAAGTTCTTTCATTTTTTCTGCTAATTTTTTTCCTCTTGCAGTTTCCTGAAGATCTTTATCCAATGCTTTGAAATATGTTTCTAACTCAGCAGTAGTAATTGTTTTTGATTGTGATAACTGCTCTAATAAAATCAATGAAATAAAAGCATCTTTATGTTTTTTTACAAAATCCTGACTTTGAACTTTTAATTTGTCAGAGATTTTTTCATAATCATTCATCAAAGCTTCCATAGCTGCTTCATCATTACTCATTTGAGCCTGTTGAATTTTAGCCATGTTATTGGTTTGAAAATCTCTTAATTCTTTCTGAACTTTAAAAGCTTCAACATTATAATTTGCTAAATAATCGTTATTTTTTGTTCCGGTAACTTTAGCATCTTCCGGTTTTTCTTTATTATAATCGAAAGTAATGGTTCCGTTTTCATAGATAAAAGGTACCACAAATTCTTGTGTTCCTCCGATTTCAATAAATTTCAAATCCATTTCTTTAGCAGCGCCTTTCATCACGAACTTCCCGTCTTTAATCTCCGTTGAGTCTATTTTAGCCAAACCGAAATTTGCGTTTTCATCCTGAGAACTGATGTATACTTTAGTACCATCTTCAAAACCAGTTACTTTACCATTGATTGTGTAACTTTCTTCTTTATTGCAAGAAGTAAAAGCAATTGCAGCAATTGCAAAAACAAATAATTTTTTCATTTATAATTTATTAAAATTTTTTTTAATTTTAAGGAAACAAAATTATAGAATAATCATACTATAATCAAATTTTTAAGACTCTTTTATTACAGAAAATTCCAAATTAATAAAATCCATCCCAATACCAACAACAAACCTCCTATTGGAGTGACTGGTCCAAGCAAGCTGATTTTTTTATTTAAGGCTGCTGAAATCGATAATCCGTAAATACTGAAAGAAAATAAAATAATTCCGATGATGAAACTATTAACCATAATATTCTGATAGACCGGTACAGAATCACTGTTAAATCCAATGATTAATAATACAATGGCATGATACATCTGATATTTTACTCCTGTTTCATAATTTTTGAGCTGTTCTTCATTCATGATCTTTTTGAGTGCATGTGCACCAAAAGCTCCAAAAATAACAGCCAATGCTCCAAATGTGGCTCCTATGGTAATAATTGATTGATCCATGGTAATTAATTTAATGTTAATGCTCCTAATATTTCTTCAGACATAAACGGTCCTCCCGGATAACGGGCTGTATAATCAAGATTGAGCCATACATTTCCTCTTTCGTCTATATGATAATGTATTTCCTTCCCTTTGCTTTCTTTAACAAATAACACCTCTTTAATCAGATAAACGGCATTTTCCAAATCTGCTTTTGTACCTATCAGCATTTCTGGATATATATGCGCTTTGGTATGTATAAGCCTTGGAGTACCTCCTACTGAACGGATTAACGAAGCCATGAGTATGGCATGGTCTTCGCAATCACCTGAAAAATGTTGTAGTGATTCGGTCGCTGTAGCAATATATTCTCTGTTTTTGGGATCATTTACATAATTCCATCTGCTCTGTACTTCTTTAAAAACAGCAAAGCACTGAATCATTTGACGGTATTCTCTAAAACCTTTGACATCTCTGAAATGTTTGGTTGTAGCAGTCAATGCAAAATTCCGAACTTTTGGATTATCATATTCAATGGAATTCAGTATTTTATTTTTATTCGGAAACGGCAGTAATTTAGAAACAATTACATCCTGCGGATTCGGATTTTCAGACATAGCATATATCATAGATCTATAATCTTCGTATACAGCATTGAATCCGTATCCCTGAAACAGGGTTCCGTAAATCAATACTCCGAGGTATAAAATGAGTACAAAAAAGATAAACCGCTTTACCAGTTGAAAAAGAAGCTGCATCACTGCAGTAATGGCAAGAAAAAGTAATATGCGGTCTAAATGAAACGGCCATTCAGGATCTATCAGGTTTTGATGCAGAATGATAAAAACCGGAATAAGAATAAGAATATTCAGCAATAGTATGACAATACTATCCCAGGGCTTAGGCAAAGTAAAGCTTTTAATAATTCTTTTAAACTTATTTGGTTGTTTTTCTGTCATAAATCCTTTAAAGGATTACTTCGTTATATTTCAATTCGTCAGTAATAATATCTAAATCTACTAATTGTTTTTGAATTTTTTCGAATTTAGAAGGGGTTATATTTTTTTGTGACCAGGTAGTCATCTGTAACCATTCGCGGATGTCCTCTACTTTTTGATTATACCGTTGGGCAAGTGTTTTATCAATACTCGGAATCATCTTAAACTCTGCTGTTGTGGCATTGATGATTTCCATAATATGCCGAACCGCCGATTTGTTTTCCTGTAAAAATTCTTTGCGTGCAACAACTACAAAACAAGGCCATGGAGTGGGACAAACTCCTATTCTCCTGAAAACTTTCTGATCTACTATAGGTTGTGTCATAAAACGATCCCACATAAAATAATCAGCCTGGTGGTCTGTTAATGCCTGAATGGCACCATCCAGTGTATTTACAATTTCATAGCTTAGATTTTCGGTGTCCCAACCGTTATTTTTAGCATTGACAATAGCCATGAGTTGTGAGCCTGAACCTTTTCTGCTTATGGCCACCTTCTTATGTTCTAAATCACTTATGGCTTGATACGGAGCATTATAGGCAACATGGATTCCCCATTGCAACGGTGAACTTACATATTCCTGTACAATAACTGCATCATTGCCATTACTGATGTCTTTGAAGATACCTTCTGTCAATATAACGGCTAAATCAGTCTGATGGTTACGCAGCATTTCACACATTTTACCTGTTCCTTCAGGAACATCTGTCCATTGCAAATCCAACCCTGCTTCTTCAAACTCACCGTTTTCAATACACAATTGCCACGGAAGATTGAAATGTTCAGGTACACCGATAATTTTAACCGTTTTCATACATAGAAATTTTAAGCTAATATAATAAACGTAACGCTTACTTTTTATAAATATTAGGTTAAAAACAAAAAGACATTCAAATTGAATGTCTTTTTGTTTTATTATTTTTTCATGGATTTTGTTTCATTAAATCTCACATGAAATTTAAAAGCTTCTTCCATAATATGAGGAGTATGTCCGCCTCGCTGTTTGGCTCTTTCAAAATAATCTCTTATTTCTTCTTTATAATCCGGATGTACACAGTTTTCTATAATCACTTCTGCCCTTTCTCTTGGAGCAAGTCCTCTTAGATCAGCCAGTCCCTGATCGGTTACGAGTATATCTACATCATGTTCTGTATGATCTACATGTGATACCATAGGCAGTACATGCGAGATATTGTTTTCTTTGGATGCCGCTTGCGTTACAAAAATACTCAGATAGGCATTTCGCGCAAAATCTCCCGAACCGCCAATACCATTCATCATTTTGTTTCCACCAATATGAGTTGAATTTACATTTCCGTAAATATCAAATTCAATGGCTGTATTGATACCTATGATTCCCAATCTTCGTATGACTTCGGGTGCATTGGATATGTTTTGCGGACGCAGGATCAGTTTATCTTTATATTTTTCAAAATTGTTTAATAGATTGGTATAGCATGATTCAGTAACTGTAATAGAAGAACCTGAGGCAAAATCCATATTTCCGGAATCAATCAATTCAAAAGTACTGTCCTGAAGCACTTCAGAATACATGGTAAGATTTTTAAAATTACTTCCTTTAAAGCCTGTCAATACTGCATTTGCTACTTTTCCGATACCTGCCTGTAACGGCAATAAGGCATACGTAAGCTTTCCGTTCTGAACTTCTTTTTCAAAAAAGTTTAAAAGATGTTTAGAAATGGCTGTTGTTTTTTCATCCGGTTCAGCTATTACTGCAGGCTGGTCTAATATATCTGTAAATACTACCCCGATTACTTTTTCAGGATCTATGGATATATAAGGCGTACCAATGCGGTCTGTTGGAGTGTGAATGTTGATCACATCTCTGTCAGGATAAGAATTAGGTACTGTATTATCATGAATTCCTATAAAATTTTTAGGAACCAGTGTATTGATTTCAATGATTATTTTTTTAGCAGAAGCAGCGAAAAAAGCCGAATTACCAATGGAGGTTGTTGGATAGATATTTCCGTTTTCATCTACGCTGGAAGCTTCGATAATGGCTATATCTACCGGAGCGATATGACCACAGATTAATTGTTCTACCGTTTCACTCAAATGCTGATCAACGTATTTTACCTGATAGTCATTAATGCTTTTTCTTAGTGTACCATCTGCCTGAAATGGCATTCTGCGAATCAGTGCGTGATTGGCAGCCAGATCTGCGTCTGTTGTATGTCCTAAAGAAGCTCCGGTAATTAATGTAATCGCAATTTCTTCTTCTTTTGCTCTTTTTGCAAAAGCAGGTAATACCGATTTACTGTCTCCGGCTTTTGTAAAACCACTGGCGCCTACTACAGCTTTGTCAGGTATTAACAGAGCAGCTTCATCTGCTGATATAATTTTTGTTTTATATGAATCAAACAGAATCCGGTCTAATTGAATTAACTCCTTTATCATTTTTGTATGCTTTGTTTTTTTATGTTTCAAAAATAGCAATTACTTACCAATTGGCCTTTGCTAATAATTATATTTTTATTTTTTACTTTATTATTGCTTATATCAATAAAATTTTAAGAAATAAAAATAGAACACAAAAAAAATAGGCTTTAAAAAAATCAATACTAAATTTTATCTAAAGTGTAAATGATGAGTTTTTCAACAGTTTCATATGGATTATCGCTAAACGTACCATTTTTCCTGTTGGCAATGATTGCATTTAATGATAGTGAGTGATGACATAATAACTTTGACAGGCCGTAAATAGCTGCTGTTTCCATTTCTAAATTTGTTGCTTTATGAGTATCAAATTTAAAACTGTCTATTTTTTCATTCAACATTTCATCTTCTACTGCAATTCTTAAAACACGTCCCTGAGCTCCGTAAAATCCACCAGCCGTTATGGTAATCCCCTCATGCATTTCTGAAGATCTGAATTTAGCAATTAACTCTTGATCAGCCTCTATTGCATAAGGCCTTCCTTTGATTGCATTCCATTTTGTATGCTGAATAAAAGCATCTTCCATCGCTAAATTTGTGTGTCCTTCAGAGCGATAGCTGCGGAGCATATTATCCGTACCAATGGCTGCTACTGACATGAGAAGGCTGCCGACTGGAATATGCTCCTGTAACGAACCGGATGTTCCCACACGAATGATGTTCAGTGCAGTGAGTTCTTGTTTTATCTGGCGTGTTTCAAAATCAATATTTACAAGTGCATCCAGTTCATTAAACACAATATCAATATTATCAGGTCCAATACCCGTTGAAATAACACTTATTCTTTTTCCTTTATAGGTTCCTGTATGCGTTACGAATTCTCTTTTCTGAGTTTTGAATTCAATAACATCAAAATGCTTACTGATTTCTTGTACTCTGAATTGATCACCGACAAAAATGATGTTCTGTGCTATATGTTCGGGTTTTAAATTAAGGTGGTAAATACTGCCATCCGGATTTAAAACTAATTCTGATGCTTTTATTTCACTCATTTTATATGATTTTAACTCCCTACTCTTTTTACTTTATATCCTTTTTTCACAAGAAAATCCATTATTTTGTCTCGAAAATTACCCTGTATAATGATTTCTCCATCTTTTACTGAACCACCAACCCCACATAGTGTTTTCAATTCTTTACCCAAAATTTTTAGATCTTCTTCGGCTCCCTGAAATCCTTTTATAACAGTTGCTATTTTACCAGCTCTGTTTTTTTTATCGAGATGTGCTTCAAGTCTTTGATCTTTTGGATCAAGTGTTTCTTCGATTTTATTTGTATCTTGAAATTCAAAATCTTTATTTGTTGAAAATACGAAGCCTCCTAAGTCTTCTAAACTATTTGTTTTTTTTGCCATGTTTTCTACATTTTATGATACTGGATCAATCCGTCTAAAGGCTTTTGTATGATGTTGCCTATGGTTAAATTATTCTGATGTAAGACCGCCGTAAATTCTTCTTTAAGCAGGTAAGCTACTGAACCAACAAAGTGAATAGGTACTCTTTGGTGTACTTCAAACTGCTTGATATAATGATTGATAAAGAAAATAATCTTATCATAAATAAGTTCTTTAAAAAACGAATGTTCTTTGTGTTGAATAAGAAAAGGCAGAAAAGAGGCCAGATAAGCATTCGGATTTTCCAGTTTATATAAATTTTTCTTTACAACATCTGAATTCATTTCATACTTCTCTGCAAATTCTTTTGCAAGATGCTCAGGCATGGTTTTAAAATAATATGCCCTGAGCATTTCTCGTCCAAAATCGACACCGCCACAATCATCCATTGCCATATAGCCTAATGAATCAACCGCCTGAAAGACCTGCTCTCCATCAAAATAAGAACAGTTAGAGCCTGTGCCATTGATACATACTATAGCGGGTTCCAGATTTGAACTGGTAGCGTATACTGCTGCAAACGTATCTTCCTTGATATCAAATTTATGGGTATGATCAAAACAATGCATTAAAGCAGTACGCATAAAGTCTTTTGAACGCGGAGTACCACAACCCGATCCGTAAAAGAAAATTTTTTCAATTGTATCTTTACAATCTGTCAGTGGCTGGCATTCCTGTATGCGGTCAATCAGATCCTGAATATTTAATACTTCAGGATTGAGTCCTTTTGTGGAATAGTGTTCAATATATCTATTATCCTTATCAAATAAAATCCAGTCTGCTTTTGTAGAACCGCTGTCTACTACAATTTTCATCGCTTACTGTATTTTATGAGCATACACAATGAGATCCAATAGTTTTGCAGAATAACCATATTCATTGTCATACCATGATACGATTTTAAAGAAAGTCTCATTAAGTCCTATTCCCGCATCGGCATCTATAATAGATGTTCTTGTATCAGAAACAAAGTCCTGAGAAACAACTGCCTCAGTAGTGAAACCTACAATATCTTTATATTCATTTTCTGATGCTTTTTTAAATACATCCATTATTTCTTCATACGTAGTAGGCGTGTTTAGCTTTACGGTCAGATCAACTACTGAAACATTCGCTACAGGAACTCTGAATGCCATACCTGTCAGTTTTCCCTTTAATGCGGGAATGACTTTGGTAACCGCCTGTGCAGCACCCGTTGAAGCCGGAATTATGTTGTTTAAAGCTGCTCTACCGCCTCTGAAATCTTTTTTCGATGCTCCGTCTACGACTAATTGAGATGCTGTAGCAGCATGTACTGTTGTCATAAGTCCCTCAGCAATTCCGAAAGTGTCATTCAGAATTTTAGCAATCGGAGCCAGACAGTTGGTAGTACAGGAAGCATTGGATATAATGGTTTTATCAGCTGTAAGCTCAGTATGATTTACGCCCATAACAAACATTGGGATATCATCAGAAGGAGATGATAATACCACTTTTTTTGCTCCGGCTTTCAGATGTGCCTCTGCTTTGTCAAGTGTTTTAAAAATACCTGTACAATCGGCAATGATTTCGGCTCCTACTTCATCCCATTTAAGGTTGGCAGGGTCTTTTTCTGCAGTTACTCTTATTTTTGTATTATTGACAATCAGATGATTTCCTTCTACTTTTATTTCTCCCTCAAATTTTCCGTGTACAGAGTCATATTTAAGCAGGTAAGCTAATAAATCAACTTCCATAAGGTCATTAACTGCTACTACCTGTATATCATTTCTTGTAAAAGATTCTCTTAATAACAAACGACCAATTCTTCCAAAGCCGTTAATTCCAATTTTTACTTTTTCCATATCTTTTTATATTGATAATATCTCTGATATTCTTATTAATTCTTCATCTATCGGGGCTTCCCCTTTTATTGCTTTTTCCAGTTTTGTTTCTGCCATCTGATCATTAATGAGACCAATCATGATCCCTGATTTGTTTTCGAGTATGCTTTCTACAGCTTTTACACCTAAACGGCTTGCCAATACCCGATCAAAACACGAAGGGGAACCACCGCGTTGTAAATGACCTAAAACACTAACCCGGACATCATATTCCGGTAGATTTTCTTCTACATATTCACTTAACTCAAAAACATTTCTTCCGGTTTTATCACCTTCTGCCACAATCACAATACAGGATGACTTTCCTGAGAGTTTACTTTTTTTCAGTTTTTCGAGTAATTTTGGCAATCCGATGTTTTCTTCCGGAATCAATATTTCTTCAGCACCAGCTCCAATACCAGCATTTAAAGCAATATGACCTACATCGCGACCCATTACTTCGATAAAGAATAAACGTTTATGAGAGGTAGCCGTATCTCTTATTTTATCAACGGCATCAATGATGGTATTTAAAGCTGTATCAAAGCCAATAGTATGGCTGGTTCCGTTGATGTCATTGTCAATTGTTCCGGGTATTCCTATTACCGGAAAGCTAAATTCTTTGCTGAACTGAAGGGCTCCCGTAAAACTTCCATCTCCGCCAATAACAATTAAAGCATCTATTTCAGCTTCAGTAATATTTTTGTAGGCTTGTTTGCGACCTGCTTCGGTTTTAAATTCTTCTGAACGTGCCGTTTTGAGTATGGTACCTCCTTTACTTACAATATATTTTACATCACGCGGTCCCAGTTCTTTAAAATCACCTTCTATCATTCCCTGAAATCCTCTGAAGATACCTACACAGCTTATATGATAATAGGCACATGCACGAACAACAGCCCTTATGGCGGCATTCATTCCCGGAGCATCTCCTCCTGATGTAAGAACTGCAATTTTTCTGATCGTATTTTTGGTCATGTTTTATTTGTATAATTATTGTAAATATAGGCTTTTTGCCTTTTTTTGACAAGTTAATAAAAATAAAAAACCAGAAGATTATCCTTCTGGTTGTGCTTTTTTATCTTCTACTTTTTCTTTACGACGGTTCTCCTGATATTTTATGAATTCGCTGCCAAAATCATCGTCCGGAATTTCATTGGTTGAATTAGAAGTTGCTTTTTCTTTTGCTTTTTTATTCGCATTGGTAAAAATACGTTTAAGCAGCTCTTTAAAGGTTTCAAAATCGACTTCATAGGTCAATCCGACTCCTTGTGTGTACCCAATACCTTCACCCAGATAATTGATGTCATTTTCACGGTTGAATACCCTTGCTTTGAGACTACCGTCTTCATTGAGCAATAACTGTACTTCGACATCACCAACAATGACATTATCTTCTGCACCACCCACCGGTACCCCTAATTTTCCGTTTATCAATATTTTATCACTTACCTGCGTAGACAGTGTTACCCCTACACGTGCGGCATCGTTTTCTGCATACGGATTTCGGTCACTCTGAGAATAGTTGAGTCCTACTTTAAATTTACCATCTTCATCTGAGAATAAATCATCAAAGAGACTGCTGGCTCTTTCAAACAAACTTCCATAAACGGCTGTAGAGGCATTTTCAGAATTGATAAAGCTACCGGTAGCCAACAATGCCATTGCCTGTGTTTCACGGGTATCTTTATCTGCTAATTTATAATCTATTTCAGATTTAATACTGGAGCTCACATTCGGAAAGTCGATATTGAAATCTATTTCAGGTGTTGCCAGATTACCTGTCAGTATAATAGATACATCGGTATCTACTTTTCTGTTAATGGCCGAATTTTCTACAATTGTACCCGGATTTGCCTGGGTATGATAGATGGCTTGTAAATCGAGTAAGGCATTCATCGGGTCTCCATCCCATCGTATGGTTCCATATTTTTTTACCTGAAATTTCTTATCAATCAAGCCACTGTATTTGAAGTTATAAACCCCTTCATATACCTGAAAATCCCCCCACATATTGAAGCTACCCAGTGTATTTATACCCATAGTGATAAAACCCGCTCCACGTCCTTTCATACCATGTCCGGACTCCCGATCGAGCAAGACCTCAATTTCAGCATCAGGTGTTATGACAAATTCAAAATCGAGCTGTACTCCTCCAAACTGATTTGGATTGACAGAGGTAAATACTCCTTTTTCACGGTTTCTCTTTTCTTCAGCTGTCACAAAATGAATAAAATTATTATCGCCAACACCTCCTGTTTCATTCAAAGGAATTTTAAGGCTTGTACCTTCTTTTGAAGTGGCTTCAATTTTAATATTCAGTGCTTCAGCCGGTCCTATGATAGTGGCATATCCGTCTATATAAGCTACACCATAATAAGGCGTTCCTTCCTGATATGCTTTATCCAGTGCCAGTAAGTTATTGGAGTTTAGTTTTACATTCAGATTCCAGTTTTGAAACCTGTCGTGCGCGATATATCCGTTGATCAATCCCTTTGTTTTATGTTTGGAATCGGTAATATTGACATTCCTAAGAATAAATTGTTTTTCAGTAATGTCCAGCGGAGCATTTTCATCAAACACATAATCTACACCTGTAAATACAGGACGCATTCCCGCATTTGATAAATAAATACGTCCGTCAACCGTAGGATCTGTATGTATACCGCTAACTGTAAGTCTCCCTGAAGCATCTCCTCGCACATCAGACATAATACTGCTCAGAAAAGGAGCAATGGCTTTAAGATCAAATTTTACAAGTCCTACATCCAAATCCAGATTCGATCTTCCTTTCTCAACACTGATGTTTCCGTTCATGTAGAAACTTTCAGCAAAATCATTGACAATATTGGAACGCACTTTAAAATTTCTGAGGCTTTCATCTCCTTCTACATCAAAATTAAATTTTCCAAGAAATACGTCATTGACTTCCAGATTATCAATTTCAAGACTGGAAGATGGTCTGAAAACCTTGTTGCGCTGTTCAAACGCAATTTTACCGTTAATAAGCCCTCCCAATGACAGATTATGAATGTCAGGCGTAATTTTATTGAGATCTACTTTCTCAAAAGTCAGTTTTAAATCCTTGTATGTCGAATCTCTTAAAACACCGCTGAGCAATACTGTCTGCTCTTCGTGAGATATTTCAATGTGTTCTACATCAAAATCGGTAAGTTTTTTATTGAAAACTACCCTGTTTTTATCGTCATCATCTTCATTGATATACCACAGATAATCTTTGAATTTGAATTCTGATTTTTGAAATCCTACAATAGATAAATTGTCTTTATTAATAGTATGGTATAAGTTGAGATCATACGAATCTGTAGCTTCTTTACCACCTTTAAATTCTGTTCTTACAAAAAGAGTATCGTTGTGGGTTACATTCAGCAAATTGAAATCGGTAATATCATATCCTTTGAGTCGTATAGAGTCAATTGAAATATAAGTGTTGAATAAAGGATTTTTATTATCGACCTGAATGGCTATATTTTTAATAGCATTATTGCTCACATTCACAAAGGGTGTATCAAAATTTAATTTGAAATCGCCTTCATCTGCATTTATGGATCCCTGAAGTCTGGTATCTTCACTGATCTGGATGTTAGGAGCAAATAACTCAACAATTTTACTGTTGATATTAAAATCGAAATCAAGGTATTGTCCAGTTTCCAGTTTTAGAGGAGAATAATTGGTATATAAGCTGCCCAATGCATTTTCTACAATGGCTTTTAACTGGTTTATCTTATATTTTCCACGAATATAACCTTCTACAATATCCGGAGAATTCATTTCTACCATCCGCGTTCCGTCTTCAGAAAATGTGGAAGTCATTTCAAAGTCCTTAAACTCAAAATCTGCTTTTGAACTTTTATAGTAAACATCAGAAATATGTACCACACCTTCAAAGTCGTCAATAGTATTTCCTTTAGCATTGAGCTCAATCAAACCTTTTACTTCACTGATACTGTCTTTCACAAAACCAAGCGCTCTAAGATTCAAATGAGTAATATCCGCTTTGAAATTGTATTCTTTTACTGATGAACTAAAATCAATAACCCCATCAAAATCAAGGATTGCATTTGGATCTTTACTGCTTACAAATCCCTGATAGGTAGGCATTTTTAATTTTCCGTCTATAATGATGTCCTGGTATTGATATCCGTTAAAATCAAAATGATATACATCTCCGGTAACCGTTGTATTGAGATTTTTTGTATCAAATCCCTGCCCGTCGATAAATAAATTTAACGAAGCTGTTCCGATGTTCGGTTTATCAATTAATCCTCCGATATTGAAATCTTCTAAAATAACATCTCCGCGATAAAGTGCTTTTTTAGGATTGTTGAGTGCCGACATAGACACTTTTGCAGACGCTAATCCCAATTCAGATACAGTTTGAATATCAGCTTCAACGGTAAAATTGGTGTACATCAGGGCTCCTCTTAAATCAAGCATACCTATTTTATCCAATTCTGCAGGAAGTGCTTTCTCCAGTACATTTGGTAATAACGCCACTGCATTTTTACGGGAGATAAACAATCTGTCCAGATTGGTAATGATTTTAAACTCTTTTGTTTTATCCAGCAAATTTTCAAGTTTAAAATTACCGATAATTTGTGAACCAATATCATCTGCAAGAACAGCATTACTGAGAGTAAAATTATTTAAAGTTCCTGTAGCTCTGGTTTTTAAATAGAGATGGTTCCCACTTCCGAATCCTTTATAAAATGTTCTCAACTCATCTGTAGCAATACTGCTTTTATCTATTTTTACGTTGAGATTTACCTTGTCAACAAAATGTTTTAAATCGCCTTCGTTGTATCTCATCTCAATACTACCTACTAAAACGGATTTATCTGTGGTAAGATTGAGCTTTTTAAGATCCATAGAGGTTTTGGTCATCGAAAAGTCAGCAGCTAAATCTTTTACTGTCAATCCGCGGTGATCATGCAGACTCAGTTTTTTTACTTCTGCACTGATGTTAGGTCCTTTGATTACAAAATGATCTACCAGTCCGCTCATTTTAGTGAAATCAACTGATTTAGCATTTGGCAGATTATCATCAACGATACTGAAACTACCATTAGTAACCTTCAGATGTTCAATATTCATATAGAATTTACCGGAACCTTTCTGGCCGTCATCAAATGTTTCTATAAACTTATCGAGATTTGTAAGAGTATCTCCTTTATACTTACGGATATGAAAATCAAGGTTTTCCAATTCAGTAGAACCAAAATACAGTTGTCCATATAGCAGCAACTGAAAATCTAAAATATTGGTATGCAGTCTTTCAGTATTAGCCAAAACATTTTTTCTGTCGTCCAGTACTTTTACATTTTTAAGGAGTACAGATCCGTCCAGCCCTACTGCTACCTGTTTTATCGATGCATTAATATTGAACTGTTTATTGATCTTCTCCGTAGCATAATGAGCTAATTCAGTTTGAACGATAGGGGTTGTCAGGGTTACTGAAAGCAGTAATACCAAAAGAACAATTCCCAGAAGAAAACCAAATAGTATTTTAGAAAATTTTTTGATAGGTATATTTATTTTAAATTTGCTTAAAAAATTCCGTCTTTTATAATCAACAAAAATAATTATTTTATCAGAACATAGTATATTTATTTAACGTTGATTGTACATAAAAATTATTGCATATAATGACAGATACAAACACCTATATTTTAGCCATTGAAAGTTCTTGTGATGATACGGGGGCAGCAGTTTTATGCAATGACACAGTTTTGTCAAATGAAGTGGCAAAACAGGAGATTCATGAAATTTATGGTGGTGTTATTCCGGAACTGGCTTCCAGAGCACACCAGCAAAACATCGTACCTGTCATTGATGTTGCGTTGAAAAAAGCCGGTATTACTAAAAATCAGCTTTCTGCGATTGCTTTTACTCAGGGTCCGGGATTGATGGGATCATTGCTTGTGGGCAGTTCCTTTGCCAAATCACTTTCTATGGCACTTAACATTCCGCTTATCGCTGTAAATCACATGCATGCTCATATATTAGCCCATTTTATAGATGAAGAGTCATATTCAAAACCTGAATTCCCATTTTTGGCGTTGACCATCAGTGGCGGACATACACAAATTGTAAAAGTGATTTCTTTTTTTGAAATGGAAATACTCGGCGAAACAACGGATGATGCTGTAGGTGAAGCTTTTGACAAAACAGCCAAGATACTCGGTTTTCCTTATCCGGGAGGACCATTGATTGATAAACATGCAGCTTTAGGAAATCCAAAAGCTTTTGCATTTACTAAACCCAAAGTACCGGGGCTGAATTTCAGCTTTAGCGGATTGAAAACTCAGATTATGTATTTTATCCAGAAAAATCAGAAAGAGAATCCTGATTTTATACAGGAAAATTTAAATGATATATGCGCTTCTGTTCAAAATACCATCATTACTATTCTGTTAGATAAGTTAAAAATGGCTGTTGAAGAAACCGGTATTCATCAGGTTGCTATTGGCGGTGGAGTTTCTGCCAATTCCGGAATCCGAAAAACATTAAAGGAGGCAGAAACCAAATACGGATGGAAAACGTTTATTCCAAAATTTGAATATACTACTGATAATGCTGCCATGATTGGTATCGTCGGATATTATAAGTTTTTAGAAAAACATTTCAGTAATCAGGAAGTCGTTTCCAAAGCAAGAATACCCTTTTAAATTATGCAGTTATTTTATACCAATACCCTTCAAGAAGGTGATACCGTTTATAGTTTTGATAAGGAAGAAAGTAAACATATTATTAAAGTATTACGTAAAAAGGAAGGAGATATTCTTTTTGTAACCAATGGATTAGGATTTTTATTTAAAACAGAAATTATATTGGCAACAGAAAAGAAATGTACCGTTTCTATCCTTTCAAAGGAACAAAAAGAACGCGATACATACCATATTCACCTTGCCGTTGCTCCTACCAAAATGAATGAACGCTATGAATGGTTTTTAGAAAAAGCTACTGAAATCGGCATTCATGAAATTACGCCAATCATTTGTGATCATTCTGAACGCAAGGTATTAAAAACGGAACGTTTTGAAAAAATACTGCAGTCTGCGATGAAACAATCCAATCAATATTATTTACCTAAACTGAATGCACCTGTTTCTTTTAAGGATTTTATGAATACAAAACAGCAAGGCAATCTCTATATTGCACATTGTGAAGAAACCAATAAGACAGAATTAAAAGACTGTATTACAGTAAAAGAGAATTATATTTTGCTTATCGGTCCTGAAGGTGATTTTTCTACTAAAGAAATTGAAACAGCTCTTCAGAATGGGTATCAGCCTGTTTCGCTTGGAAATACCAGACTCAGAACAGAAACAGCCGGTATCGTTGCGTGTCATACCTTTGTTTTAGCCAATAATTAGTTCTCTGTGCAACATTTACTCACAAAAGAAGTTCAATCTTTTATCGACGACCATATCGATACAGTGGTTGATGCACTCGCATTAAAAAAAAATCCGTTTCCGGAGATAGAATGGATTGATATTCTTCATCAAATCCAATCCAAACAAAAGGCAAAATTAAAATTACCGACCTGGTACAACCATGATAACATTCTATATCCGCATCCCGTTTCAATAGAACAAACGTCATCCGAACCTCTTGCTCAGTTTAAGGCATCTTTGATTTCAGGTACAAGACTCATTGATCTCACCGGAGGTTTTGGCGTGGACTGTTTTTATTTTTCACAACAATTTAATGAAGTAGTTCACTGCGAACACAATACCACTCTTTCAGATCTTGTGAAACATAATTATGAACAATTAAACAGAGAGAATATTACCTGTCTGAGTGGAGACAGTACCGTAATCCTCGATAATTTGTCACAATATTTTGACTGGATATATATAGACCCTGCACGCAGAGCTGATAACAAACAAAAGGTGTTTATGCTGCAGGATTGTGTACCAAATGTACCGGAAAATCTGGAACATTATTTTTCATTCACTAACCAGATACTAATTAAAACAGCACCTTTACTTGATATTCACGCAGGACTTTCTGAATTACAGAATGTAAAAAAGGTTATTATCGTTGCTTTTGAAAATGAAGTGAAGGAACTTTTATGGATATTGGAAAAAGACTTCTCAGATGATGTAATAATTGAGGCCGTAACTATAGATAAGCATCAGAATATATCATCTTATGCATTTTCCGTGACAGATGCAACTTTTACCACACACAGTCTTCCGAAAAGCTATGTATACGAACCCAACAGTGCCTTGATGAAAACAGGAAATTTTAATGCTATTGCTGATCGTTTCGGATTAAAAAAGCTGCACAAACACTCCCACTTGTATACATCAGATGAGCTGATTGATTTTCCCGGAAGACGTTTTAAGATTTTGGAAATAATTCCGGCGGCCAAAAAAGAAATAAAGCAATATCTGGAGAATAAAAAATGGAATATTACGGTACGTAACTTCCCTATGAAGGTAGAAGAAATCCGGAAAAAATATAAAATAAAGGATGGCGGCAATCAATTTGCCTTTTTCACAACTGATTTGAATAATCAAAAGATTGTTTTACTTTGTGAAAAAATATAAAAAATCCCGGATATTAATACCCGGGATTTTTATCTTAATGAGCTAACTCTAAGGTTTGAGAAGTTTTTGCTCTTAATTCTTTTAATAATTCAGGATGCTGATTTAATGATTTTCCGAAAGAAGGAATCATTTCTCTGAATTTATTCTGCCAGGCAGCTGATTTAAATTCTTCAGGAAAACATTTTTCCAATAACGTAATCATAATGTTTACGGTCGTTGATGCTCCCGGAGAAGCACCTAATAGTGCAGACAAACTACCGTCAGCACTGCTGATTACTTCTGTACCGAATTCGAGAACGCCTTTTCCTTCTTTATTTTTCTTGATGACCTGAACGCGCTGTCCAGCTGTTTCAAGAAACCATTCGTCTTTTTTTGCATCAGGTAAATAATCTTTCAAAGCCTCAACCCTCTTATCTTCAGACTTTAAAACCTCTCCTATTAAATATTTAGTTAAATCAATATTGCTCATTCCGGCACCAAGCATCGGTCCCAGATTTCCAAAATTTAATGATTTAAACAAGTCGCAATAAGAACCGGTTTTAAGGAATTTAGTAGAAAAACCAGCATAAGGTCCGAACAACAAAGCTTTTTGTCCGTCAATATAGCGTGTATCAATATGTGGTACCGACATAGGCGGTGCACCTACTGAAGCTTTTCCATATACTTTTGCATTATGCTGAGCTACTAATTCTTTGTTTTTACATACCAGCCATTGACCGCTTACAGGGAAACCGCCATAACCTTTTCCTTCCGGAATACCTGATTTTTCGAGTAACAATATTGATCCTCCGCCAGCACCAATAAATACGAATTTGGTTATAATGGTTTTCTTTTTTCCCGTTTTAAGGTCTTTAATGCATACTTTCCAGCGTCCGTCTTCCTGTCTGATCAGATCATACACATCCGTATTAAAGGTAACCCGTACTCCGGGCTGACTGATCTGGTGTTTAATCATCATACGGGTAAGGCTTCCAAAATTTACATCCGTACCTACATCCATATAGGTAGCAGCTACTTTTTGACTCATCCGGCGATCTCTCATAATAAGCGGAGCCCATTCTTCGATCTGTTTATAATCTTCAGAATATTTCATTTCCTCAAATAAAGGAAATTGTGTAAGCGCCTGATGACGTCTTTTTAAATAATCTACATCTTGCTCTCCCCAAACAAAACTCATGTGTGGAACAGAATTTATAAAGGTTTTTGGAGAATTAAGTACCTTTTTTTCTACAAGGTATGACCAAAACTGACGGGATTCTTCAAAAGCTTCACATATTTTCAATGCTTTTGATGTATCGATAGTTCCGTCTTTGTCAGGAGTATAATTTAACTCACAAAATGCGGAATGTCCTGTTCCTGCATTGTTCCACGCATCTGAACTCTCGGCAGCAGCCCTGTCAAGCCTTTCTATTATTTCAATAGAGTATTTAGGGTTGAGCTCTTTTAAAAGTAGTCCTAAAGTAGCACTCATAATACCTGCTCCAATAAGAACTATGTCAGATTCGGTTGTTAAATTTGTTGACATTTTTTCTAAAACTAATTTATACTGATTTTTTAAAACATTTTTTGATTGAGATAATCCTGTAAAAGAATGGTAGCTGCAATCTCATCTACCAAAGCTTTGTTCTGGCGCTGTTTCTTTCTTAAACCGCTATCTATCATGGTTTGAAAAGCCATTTTAGAAGTAAATCTTTCATCCATTCTGATGACCTCAATTTCAGGGTATAAGGTTTTAAATTTTTTTACAAACAGGTCAATTTCAGGAGCAATCTGTGAAGGTTCGTTATTCATACGTTTGGGCTCTCCTACCACTACTTTATTAACTTTCTCTCGGGAAAAATATTCTTTTAAAAAGGCAAATAGTTCTTTGGTAGGCACAGTCGTAAGACCAGATGCAATGATCTGCATTTCATCTGTAACGGCTATTCCTGTTCTTTTACTGCCGTAATCAATTCCTACTATGCGTGCGCCCTTAATATTCAAAAGTACCGTATACTGAATTAATGGTTAATTTTTTATGATCTGCTGCTTCTACTCGACCTACAATCTGCGCATCGACATGGAATGATTTGGAAATTGCAATAATGTCTTCTGCAATCGCAGGATCTACATATAGTTCCATTCTGTGCCCGCAATTGAACACCTGATACATTTCTTTCCAGTCTGTACCGGATTCCTCCTGTATCAGTTGAAACAAAGGCGGTACCGGAAATAAATTATCTTTTATGATGTGCAGCTGTTCAACAAAATGTAATATTTTGGTTTGAGCACCTCCACTGCAATGTACCATACCGTGAATGTCTTCAGCAGTATACTTATCAAGAATTTTTTTTATGATGGGTGCATAGGTTCGCGTAGGTGACAACACCAGCTTGCCTGCGTTAAGAGGAGCGTTTTCTACAACATCTGTCAGTTTTTTAGCTCCTGAATAGATAAGTTCTTTAGGAACGGATGAGTCAAAACTCTCGGGATATTTTTCTGCAAGATAATGTGCAAATACATCATGCCGTGCAGAAGTAAGTCCGTTACTGCCCATACCGCCGTTATATTCTTTTTCATACGTAGCCTGACCAAAAGAAGCCAAACCTACAATAACATCTCCTGCTTTTATGTTTGCATTGTCAATTACCCGGCTTCGTTCCATTCGTGCTGTAACTGTAGAATCTACAATTATGGTACGTACCACATCTCCTACATCGGCAGTTTCACCTCCTGTAGAATGAATGGTTACACCAAAAGATTTCAATTCTTCAATCAACTCTTCCGTACCATTAATAATAGCTGAAATAACCTCTCCCGGAACCAGATTTTTATTTCGGCCAATAGTAGAGGAAAGCATGATGTTATCGGTTGCTCCGACACAAAGTAAGTCATCTATATTCATGATGAGTGCATCTTGTGCGATACCTTTCCATACAGAAAGATCGCCCGTTTCTTTCCAATACAGGTAAGCTAATGATGATTTTGTACCTGCTCCGTCTGCATGCATGATTAGGCAGTATGCTTCATCATTGGTTAGATAATCAGGAACTATTTTACAAAAAGCTTTTGGAAAAAGCCCTTTATCAATGTTTTTAATAGCATTATGAACATCTTCTTTTTGTGCAGAAACTCCGCGAAGTGCATAACGGTTATTGTCTGAAATCATATCAATTGTGTTGTTCGTACAAATTTAGTCTTAAATTCGGTCTTAACCAATGGAATCAAAAAAATCTTATAAAAAAAACCTCCGTTAAAATAGTTAAACGGAGGGTCTTTTAAATTTTATACGTTTTTCAGAACGTTTATTAAAAAGTCTATTTCTTCTTTACTGTTATCATGACCAAAAGACACGCGTAAACTTGGTTTCAATAAATCTTCGTCTTTTAAAAATTCTGCCAACACATGCGATGGTTTCTGACTTCCGGACTGACACGCACTTCCTCTGGAAACTGCTACTCCCTTCATATCTAAATGAAACAGCATCATAGCTGTTTTTTCCGGCGAAAAAGGCAATAATATATTCAGTACATTATAAAAAGTTGAACCGTTTCCATTAAACTTTACGCCCGGAAAATTCTGTTCTAAAGACATTTTGCAGTAGTCTCTTAAATCTGTAATCTTTTTGGAATCTTCTTCGAGATGCTGATAAGATAATTCAAGTGCTTTAGCCATTCCTACTACCTGATGCGGTGCTTCTGTACCGGCTCTCATTCCTTTTTCCTGTTCCCCGCCTACAATTAAAGGTTTTAATGCATTTTTCTTTCTTACAAATGTAAAACCGGCACCTTTTGGTCCATGGAATTTGTGTGCACTCGCCACTATGAAATCTACAGGAGTTTTTTCAAGATCAATCTCTATTTTACCTACTGATTGTACAGTATCCGAATGAAATAAAGCATTGTTTTTCTGGCACATTGCGGCTACTCTGTCGAGATCAAGTACTGTGCCTACTTCATTATTTACATGCATCAGACTCACCAGTGTAGGTATTTCACTCTCATTCAGTAAATTTTCTAACTGATCGTAATCAATTTCACTATTAGGTAAGATGCTAAGATATACGACTTCAACTCCATATTCTTTTTCCATTTGCTGCACAGCATATAAAGTGCAATGGTGTTCAATTTTAGTGGTAATAATTCTTTTTATTCCTAAATCGCGAACAGCTGAACGAATGATCCAGTTATTACCTTCTGTACCACAAGATGTAAAAATAATTTCTGAAGCACTGACTTTAAAATGTTTCGCAATTGATTTACGAGCATTTTCGATCAATGCCTTTGAATGCCTTCCAATAGAATAGGTTGATGACGGATTTCCGAAATCATGGGTAAGCACTTTTATCATTTCTTCAACAACTTCGGGTCTGACTGAAGTTGTTGCTGCATTATCTAAATATATCTGACTCATTGTAAATCTTTAATTATTGGCGGTTGTTTTCTGATGATATAATCTTTATTGTAAATAACAATAGAGCACAAAATTAATAAATAAGATGCGATTTGAAAAACATTTACCGCTTCTTTGTAATAATAAACAGCAATGATCAAAGTAATGATCGGGTTGATGTATAACATGATACCGACGGTAGATGCTTTTGCCCCTTTTAAAGCAAATAAATTCAGATACAACGGAACTAATGTAAACAGCAATGCAATTACCGTAGCATACGCATAAAAAGAAACATATTTCGGAATATAGAACCCTTTTATGAGAAAATAGGGTAATATGACAAAAAAAATAAGAAGGATCTGAATTGCAAGAATTGTAAATTTTTCTAAAAAGATATTAGATCTTTGTGAGATAAGGTAGAAAGAATACGAAGCTGCAATAATCACAGCATACAATAAATGACTGCTGTTTGTGAAAAAATAAATAACACAACCTGTAAAACTAATACAGATGGCCATCCATTGGTGTTTTTTCAGGTCTTCTTTTAAAATAATATTTGCCAGAAATGCTGTGATGATGGGGCAAATCAGGTAAGCAAACGAGGCGGATTGTACATTGATTTTATTGACAACAAAAATAAATAGAAACCAATTCAAACCTAAAAAAACAGCTCCAATGAGGGTTAGAAAAATAGTTTTTCTACGGTATTCAGATGAAAGTTTAGTAAACGTTTGGAAGTCTTTTTTTATCAGTTTGTATTGAAACAATCCCATAAATAATAGAATAAAGACTGCGGCAAAGCTGATTCTGTAAAATAAAATATCAAAAGAATTTACGTAAGAAATAGGTTTTAGACCAAGGCTAAAAAAACCCCAGATAAAAAAAGCCAAAAAAGCAGCTAAATAATGCTTTGACTGTTGCATTTTGATTCCATTAAAAAAACAGTCAAATTTAGTAGAATGTTACCTACTTTTTACAAATTTCCAAATAAATTTCACTTCGGAATTAAACCGTTTTATATCAATTACTTACAGTGCTTTCAACATCAATATGTTGCTTTTTAAGAATTCTCTTCACAATGACTGCAAAGAAGAGTATATATACAAAACAAGCCAAAGAAACTAAATACGACCAATGTATTCCAATTATATCTGCCAGTTTTCCCTGAATCGGCGGAATAATACCACCGCCAAGAATCATCATTACCAAAAATGCAGAACCCTGAGCTGTATATTTTCCCAGACCTAAAAGAGACAGATTAAAGATAGCAGGCCACATAATACTACAGGCAAGACCACCCGCCAAAAAAGCATAAATGGCTACCATTCCGGTTGTATTCAACCCTACTAATAAAGCAGTAATACCGAATAAACTAAAAATTAATAACGTACGAACCGGTTTATTTTTACTCATAAAAAAAGCGGCAATCTGCAATACTACACATATAAAATAGTAATAGAGATTAGTGACTTCATACCCTGCCAAAGCGTTTGCCAGCATAATGATGCTAAAAGCAATTATCGGCATCAGGATGATAAGAAACATTCTTTTTTGTCGTGTCAGTTGAAAAGCACTCACTGCTCCGGCCCAACGCCCTATCATCATACTGCCCCAATACATGGAAATATAGGGTGCTATTTCTGAAGCATGCAAACCACCAAACTGTTTTGATTTTAATAATTCACCCAAATTACTCCCAATCGCTACTTCTACTCCTACATAGGTAAATAAAGCAATCATTCCCAAAATGAGCTGTGGATATCGCATAGCTCCCCAGCCTTCTTTATTTTTCTTTGATTGGAAATAGGCAAACACCAATCCGCCAATAACACTAAACAAAGCGCCTGCAAGCCACATGATACGCTTATTTTCTATTTTTGCTTTTAAAGTATTTTTATCCGATTGCAGCTGTTGTATTTCCTGATTTATAGTTCCTTTTGCTGAAAAATCTGTTGTTGTTTGGAGCTCCTTTTCTCTTTTTTCCAACACCAGTTCCATTTCGTTTATTTTTTTATTGTCTTCACTTCTGTAGGATTGAAAAACAGGAGCCAGACAAACAAATAATAAAAGAGTAATGACAATTAGCGTTTTCAAGGCTTTGGTTGATTTTTCAATCGTTTCCACAGATTTGCCTTCTGGCAGCTTTTTTGAAAGATAAAACAAGGTAGCTACACCGATAAATAATAATCCTACACAGGTATAAAGCAAAACAACTTTATCCATGCTTAGATTTTTGATTTGGTTATCTGTGACAGCAGCAGCGGTACCAAATAAAGCGAAAGAAACAATAAGCGGACCTATAGTTGTTCCCAAAGAATTGATTCCCCCGGCAAGATTCACCCTACTATCTCCTGATTTCGGATCGCCCAGTAAAATAGCAAACGGATTTGCAGCGGTTTGCTGTAAAGAGAATCCCAGTGCTACAATAAATAATCCAACCAGCATGCCTATATAAATATCAGCTTCTACTGCCAAAATCATAGCTCCGGCACCGATAGCAGAAAAAATCAAACCGTAGATAATACTTCTTTTATAGCCCCACGAGGTCACCAAATCTTTTCCGCGAAGCATTCCAAATGCAAATAAGACTAATGCACCTAAATAATAAGCAGTGTAAAAAGAAAAGTCTATAAGTTGTGACTGAAACTGATCTAAATGAAAATATTCTTTACAAAAAGGGATAAAAATATTATTTCCTGCCGCAATAAATCCCCAAAAGAAGAAGACTACAATTAATGTATACAACGCAGGGTAATTAGTTTTTTGGTGCATTTCCATTAACAAAAGATTAAGTTTTCAAATATAAAAAATAGTGGCATCTAAATACGGTATTTATATAAAAAAGTTACTTTTGTTTAAAATTTTACTCATGAAAAAATTAGTGGCTTTATTTCTCGTATGTACGTTATTTTCCTCTTGTGATGACGGTGATATATATTTTGATTCTTTATCTTTTCCAAGTAATCTGAATATTTCAAAATGCGCAACAAACGAGTTGTATTATAAAGCATATAATTCTGAATTATTAGCTATTGAACTTTTGAGTAGCGGAACTCCTATACTCAATACATCTCTTACGATAGGACAATTAAATACGATTACCACCTCTTCGTCCAACACACTTTACTACCGTCTTTATGACGGTGCGGTTACAGCAGCCACTATTTGTGGTAATCTGCCACCGGCAAGCCCTGCGGTTGTTAAAGAATATACTTCAAAAAGCGGTGCTACTATGGAATATACACTGAATATGACGGTTGAACCATCTACTTCACAACCAAACCGATTCAGTATTTCATACAATTATATCATTAATTTTAAGAATCTGGTACTTGTGAATGATCAACAGGAAGAAATTAAATATTCTGTTTTTAATTTCGGAACTACGGCAACTTTACCGGAAAATACCAATACCATTAATTTTGACAGTACCAATATTACGTATTGTGAAGGCAATGGTTTTTACAGTGCCAGTAATTCACAGCTGATACGATTCAATATTCCGGAGTCATTACCAGCTCTTGGTAATAGTACTACTATTGCTTTAAATGATACCAATACGCTAAATATTAAAACATATAAAGAAGCTATTACAAGTCCGGCCGGAACAAATTACTGTCAGAATAATCCTGATAAAACAGTAGCGGAAGACTGGACTGCAAGAAGCGGAAGCCTTAAAATTACACATACGGAGGCCGTTGAAAATAATGTTAACACACAGGTATATACTTTTGTTTTGGAAACAGCCGTTTTCTCTAAAGCAACCCGAACTTTTACTGTAACAGACGCAAATCTCGGAACCTATAAAATAGTAGAATAATTAAAAAAGAGCCCGATCAGTTGATTGGGCTCTTTTTTGATTTCAATTTCTATGTGCTTCAGGAAAACTCCCGATTTGAAGACTTTGCTAAGCTGATGCTTTGTTGAACAGTTATAATAGAGTTCGGGTATTCTAACAGCTATTTGGTCATTTGCTCCAATTGCTGAGCAAACTCATCAAAAAATAAAGGTCTAAAATTAATGCCGTATCTCTTCGTGCAAATCCGATTTTATGATTAGCCATGTCAAGCCATATCACTTTTGTCTCCCAATATTTCTTACACCTTTAGCGGAATATGTTTGGCTTTGTCATTCCTGATATACTGTGTTGCTAAGTGAGGTGTCACTGTTGCTTTTTAATAATCTGTTCTTTAAAAATCTATGTTGTTTTATTTGTTTTTTCTTATAAGTTGTAGATGTTCTCCTTCTCTTGTAAGATCAAATACCATTTCTTTAGATGGTTTAAACATCTGTGTCGGAGCCAGACAGGTTCCTGATGTGCTGATACTGTCTACTACCATTTTTATCTGATTAGCTTCTGTAAAATAATATTTTCCGTGTATCTCGGTAAAGCAATCATTCCCACATTCCCATGAATCATAACTTTTGAATTTTTCTTCATCTAAAAATTTTACGGCATGAAAATTAAAAATAACTGCAGTATCTTTTTTTTGAGTCAGATCGTATATTTGCTCTCCATCCGGAGTAATAAGTCCTCCTGAATTAACAATCCAGTTGGTGTTTTTCAGATCATTCGGGAAATGTTTGTGTTTTCTTTCCGCATCTTTACAACTGAAAAATATGATCGACAAAGTACTTAAAAACGGAACAACAATCTTTCTTTTCATCATACGTATTTTATTCAGTAATTTCTAAGATTCGCTTCACGGTCTTGACTTTAAACTTCCATCAGTTCAAAAATTGCGTTTTACAGTAGTCAATTTTGTAATTTCCGTTTTCAAAAACGACTACTACTTCATTTTGTGTTTTGACTCCATTTCCATAATCAATAAACACATCATAAATCCCTTGTTTATTTTTACTGATTTTTAGCTCCTTTAGTTCCCCTATATCTCCATTTCCTCTTCCAAAAAGCCACATTTCACGCTCTTCAATCGGATATATTTTAGACCATTTGGCTTTGTATTCTTTTTCGGCAACAGGAAATTCAGCATCCGTTAAGTTTGAAGGTCCATAGAGTTCACCTGATTCCGATATAAACTCCTGAAATCTTTTTGTACATAGTTTTTCTTCTACGTTATATTCCGGAAAAAATTGGTCTGAATCTTTTGCTTTGAATATGTTTTTCAACCATTCTTCCGCAGCATCTTTTTGCCCGGATTGTGAAACATTTTTATTCTGAATACTCAAAGAATCAATTGTTTGCTGTTCCGTATTTTGTATCATCTTATTATTGTCCTCCTTATTTTTTTGATTGCAGGAACCTAAAAAAAACAGCAACAGATAAAGTGCCAGATATATTTTACTCATTGATTTTATTTTTAGTACAGGTATATTTTTGTAGTCGTATCATGATGTTTTACAGGCTTTAATTGATTCCCTTTTTAGCCTCTTTTACTATTTTTTCTGCTTTAAGCCTTATCGCTTTGGGTAATGATTTAAAATTTTCATCCTTTTCTTCACGATACTGGTCTTCTTCCTGAAAGGGAATCCATGCGGTAATTTTCGATTTTGAAAGTGTTTTTTCTCTGCTCTTGGTATAGATAATAACTTTTAATGGTTTGGCATCTAATCCGTCTGATTCTTCAAAATAAGTAAGATAGAACTCCGGAAAACCATCTTGGTCTGCATCTCCGATCTCACAATAGTTAATGAGATATCGGGGTTGTGCAAGACCTTTTGCAAAGTCTTTAAAAGTTATCAGCGGAATTAGCCCACCGTGGTCTTCTAAATAAATGCCGGCATATAAATCTTTGGGATTATCATCTAAATAAGCGTCTTTTTCAGCTTTACTTTCATTCAGATACCAAACATAACTTCCATGTTTGGGAACAAAAGAGGTTACAATCATCACCGGATTTCCGGGTAGCGGATTTCCAAGTTCTTCCCTAATCTCATTGTATTTCTTGTCGGAAGAAAAATATACTCCTGTTCTTATCTGTGCAAAAGATGATATACTTATCACAAAGGCAGCAACAGCAAATCGTTTTCTGAAAATCATTGTATATAATATTTTTTGAATGCGTTAATACCTACAGATTCATTTTTTTATTTCTTACAATTGTATTAGCTGTAGTAAATAACAATGCATCTATAATTATACTCAATATTACAAAAAAGTGAGGCCTCGCACAATCCCGGTTATCAGCTATATTTTCCGGTAAAGTCGGTTTTCTTCCAATTTATTTCAGGCGTCTTTTTCCAGCGCTTCTTTATATACTTTTATTTTGGATTGAATTTCTTCATCCGCTTCCGGATATTCTATATCTTCATATTGTTTGAGTGTCTTGTATATGATGCGGGCAACGAGTAATCGCTGTATTTCCTTTACATCTGAAGGGATCACATACCACGGAGCATTCGTTTTTGATGTCTTTTTCAGCAAAGCTTCATAAGCCTGCATATACTGATCCCATAATTGTCGTTCAGATAAATCGCCCGGCGAAAATTTCCAGTTGTGTTTAGGTTTTTCAAGTCGTCTCAATAATCGCTTGCGTTGTTCCTCTTTGCTTAGATTCAGGAAAAATTTTAAAATAATCACACCGTTTTCTGCTAAATGTTTTTCAAAATGGTTGATCGATTCATATCGGTTGTTCCAGAACGTGTCTTCAATATCATCTGTGGTCTTGATCTGAGGAATACGTTCATTTAATATGATTTCAGGATGCACTTTTGTGATCAGTACATTTTCGTAATGAGAACGGTTAAACACGCTGAATTTTCCTTTTTCAGGAAGCGCGATATAATGCCTCCACAGATAGTCATGTTGCAGTTCTTTTGCTGATGGAGTTTTAAAACTGTAAACAACTACTCCCCTTGCGTTGATGTTTTTAAATACTTCCCGGATCAGACTGTCTTTACCTGCGGTATCCATTCCCTGAAAACAAATAAGTACGCTATAGCGATTGCTTGCATACATCTTATCCTGAATATCACTTATTTTTTTGCGTACTTTTTTTAATTCCGCTTTTGCTTCTTCGATGGTTCCTGAATCTTTTAAAAAAGTATGAAAATCACTTAAGGAAAAATCTTCTTTTGCTAAAAATTGTTTAATACCCATTACGATCTGAAATTATCTATTAAATTTATATGATTTTATTTTAAAGATAATGAAGAAATTTTATTTAAACATCCTTTTAAAGATTTTAGGCGTAAGTGCTGCTTCAGGATTAACGTATAGTGATGAAATTATTCACTTAGTTTCAGACAACAGCAATTATTTGTATAACTATAACATAAAAGAGAAGACTCTAAGTAAAGACTTGCTTGTTGCGGATTTCCCTTTCGAAAATGTTGCAAAAAAGGATAAGGCAGATTTTGAATCCATGCTCGAAGGTTCTGATGATGTGTATGTTTTTGGCTCGGGTTCTGAACCAAACCGCGAAAAAGGGTATCATTTTAATAAAATCGATAAAAAAGTAATGGTATTAGACTTAGGCACACTTTATATGTCTATGAGAGATTTTGCAGAAATAAAACCGCAAGACTTTAATATTGAAGGCGTCGCTTATAACGGAACCGACTGGTTTTTTCTGAACAGAGGTAACGGACCAAATAATAAAAATGTGGTAATAACAGTTCAGGGAGCCAATCTTACTGATGACTTTAACCTGTTTTATAATGACTTTGAGCTTCCTAAAATAAACGGGATACAAACCGGATTTTCAGATGCTGTACTTATTGAAAACAAATTATTTTTTATTGCTACAGCAGAAAATAACAAATCAACTTATCATGACGGGGCTATAGGAGGATCTTTATTTGGATGTATTAATCTCAAAAAAATGAAGATTGAATTTACGGAAGTCATTTCTACGGAACATAAATTCGAAGGACTCACAGTTTATAAAAGAGAGGGTAAAAAAGTTTCTTTTCTGTTATGTGAAGATACCGACACCGATACTCAAGAAAGCATTATCTATCAATTGGATGTAGAACTTAAAAAAAGAATAAAGTAAGCCTCTGAGCTTACTTTATTCTTTTTTTACACTCCAATATCTTATTTTCCTGTATAGTGTTATTTTTGTTATTTTGTATTCCCGATTAGTTTTTACAATGAAAATCTTTATACCTGTTTTATTACTTTTATTCTGCGTACAACATCCCATTTTTTCCCAAAATGAGAAAACAGCAGCCAACAGTCTCGTAATACGATCCAGTAAACAGCAAAACAATGTAATCATCAATAATGGAAATCAGGCTGCAGCGACCCAAATATCATTCTCACAAGAGGATATTGTTTACAATGATATCAGTAATTATAGCCCTATAAATCATTCTTTTGAAATTTTAACGGATGGTATGTATGAGGTTTCAGCGGTTTTTTATTTTAATCCCAACAGAAAAGAAAAAGATTTTGTACGGTTCGGTATCAATTTTCTTATCCTAAAAAATATGCCCGGACAGGCAGCCCGAAGTTCCATTCCTAAGTACATTATTGCCGGAACACGTTTTTCATTCAATAACGAAAATTCTTATCTGCTGACCAAGATCGAACTTCCTCCGGTTATTGTACGTCTCAAAGCCGGTGATGTGATCAAGGCCTATATCGGAGCTGGTAATCTTGATGTGCTCATTGACAAAGGGCAGTTTGCTTCCGATTTAGGGAAAAACATACCTTACAGTAAAATCATTGATATAAAAAAAATAGAACTTGAGTAGTATGAAAAGCATTTTAGTATTTTGCTCCTTGTTTTTATGCTTTTCTGTGGCAGCTGCTCAGGAATCCTTAAAATTTGCACTTTATGCGCAATCTACCGCATCTCAAAAATTAGAGTCAAAAAATAATACAGAAGAAATAGTGACGTTTGTACAAGATGATATCGTCATCAACAACATCTGCACTTTTGATGAAATGAACCATGCGTTTTCGGTACAAAAAGCAGGTACATATGAAATTACAGCTTCCATCAGTTTTAACCCCTTTATTTATAAACCTATAGCTGTTACTCATAAAAACGATCAAGTAACAATTGTATTACTGATAAAAACATCTACAGATAATTTCATTACAAGTAAAATAGTTTCTGTAAAAAAACACGTTTTCTGTAAAGGCAGTCTCAATGTAGCATCAACTATTCTTACAGTACCGACTACCGTATTTCTCGAAGAAAATGAAAAAATTGCAGTATTTGTTCAGCAGGCCCCATCAAGTACATTACAGATCAATTCAGAAAGTGAGGCTCACATCAGCCGGGCTTTAGGTATGGCGGTTTCAAAAGCCATAAGAATCATAAAGCTATAATTTTTAAGAGACTTTTGTATGGGCAAATTATAAAGATTATTTTCAAAAAGTTTATTTTTGTTTAAAAAGAAGCTATTTTGAAACATCTGTTTATTTATTTCTGGGTATTGTTTATCCTGTATTTTATCATTGCCCATCCCGCCATCATTTACTATAACATCAAAAGTGATACATCATTTTATTTAGAAAATAAAGATCCGGTTATGGCGCTTGTACTGCTTTTTTTATCCGTGGCTCTGTGGGCATTCTTTTTAGGATGGAGCTTTCGATTGATCTATAAATCAACATTTGTCTTAAAGAAAAATATCAGTATCATTTTGTCGAAAGGTAAAACGTTACCTACAAAGATAATAAGTGTCTCCCGATTATCACTCCAAAGTAAAAATATGGAAACAAAGGAAGTAACGGTAGAATTTCATAATTTCTCAAATCAACTCATCAGACATACATTGACTATTAATGACAGTAAACCTGAACTCAACAGATATAGGGAAGGAAATACACTGAAACTGTATGCAGATCGCGAATTAAAAAAAGAACCTTTTATGGTTCCGGAAGGTATTCAGGTAGTTGTAAATTATAAAAAGTTAATCTTTATGTACGCTATTTGGATGCTGTTCTTATGTTTCATTATTTGGTATTATTATTATTCTTATGAAACCGAAAATCAAGGATATGGATGGCGTTTTATCACATTTGAACATCCGTTGGTTTCGTCTGCCCTTATGCTGGCTTTATTTTCTTCCATAGGATATTTTATTGTTTACAAACTTTTTATCTCACGCTTTGCAGGAGTAAAAAAAACAGATGCCCTGCGACTTAAACTTTATGGTATCAAAACAACAGCTACGGTACTCAATGCCTCCCAGACAGGAACTCTGATAAATGATCAGCCTGAAATAAAATTTACTTTACAGTATGAAGATAACAAAGGTAAAAGCCATCAGGTTTCCATAAAAAAAGTCGTACAGTTAATACATCTGTACGAAACAAAGGAAAAACAAAAAACCATTTTTTATCTGCCCGATGAACCACAGATAACCGCTTTTGAAAACGACATAAATGCAATACAATAATGATTAAAAAAACGTTTATAATCCTGGGGTGTCTTATGGCAGTTTCCTGTAACAAGCTGAGCAGAACTATAGAAAAGACACTGAATCCCGATAAGAATCAACAATCAGAAAATTCTACCTACGATAGCGATCCAAAAAAAGAAGATACTTCTATCAAAAAAGCAGAAATTCCTTTTTGTGAAAATGTAAAGGCACTCGAAGCAGCTGAAGCTTCTTTAAGAAATTTGCCACAATTTAAAGGCAAAAATATAAACATTTACCGATCCGTTCATTTTTATGAAGATTATAGGATTAGCCTGAAAATACAACATCCTGACAATCCTGAATACATAGATGAATATTATTATTCAGATGGAAAGTGGAATGAACCCAAGCCTGTTCAGACCACCAAACGGGATAAAATAGAAGAAAATCTGGTGGCCTTAGATAAAATTCCTTTTGTAAATGCCCATAACGTCTATCGTTCTTTACAGGAAAAAATTCGTGAAATACCCGATGTAGAAAAAATACCAACTATTTATGTGATTGCCTATAAAAATAATCCCAGATGGTACCCGAGTAGTATAAATAGCCCGCGATCTAAGTATTCTATTGAATTCAATACGGATGGTACGCTGAAATCTTTTGAAAAAGAATAGAGAGCGCTTTCCATCTGGAAAGCGCCTATATTAAAAAGGAAGTTTGCCTAAATCAACATTTCCACCCGAAAGAAGAATACCGATTTTCTTACCTTTCAGTTTTTCCTTATGCTTTAAAACGCCTGCAAGAGCAATCGCTGCTGAAGGTTCTACTACCAGTTTCATGCGTTCCCAGATGAGTTTCATGGATTCTATAATTTCTTCCTCCTCAATGCGTATAATTTCTGATATATGTTCTTTAATAATAGGAAAATTGATATCTCCTAAAGCTGTTTTAAGACCATCTGCCATGGTATCTGTAGTGGTATTATTTTCAATTTTCCCCGATAACAGTGAACGATAAGCATCATCTGCCGCCATAGGTTCACAGCCAATAACCGATATATGCGGATCAAAACTTTTAGTTGCCAGAAGTGTACCGGCAACCAATCCGCCTCCGCCAACGGGCGCAAAAATCATTTCCAATCCGGAAATATCTTCAAAAAGTTCTTTTGCAGCTGTTCCCTGTCCTAAAATTACCTGAAGATCATTAGATGGATGAATAAAGGTAAGTCCTTTTTCCTTCATCAGATTTTCTGAACAGGATTCCCGATCCTTCAAAGTAGGCAAACATTCAACAATTATTCCTCCATATCCCTTTACCGCTTGTTTTTTAACTTCCGGAGCATTATCCGGCATTACAATATACGCCTTGATTCCCAGACTTTTTGCCGCCAATGCCAATGCCTGGGCAAAATTACCTGACGAATGTGTTACCACACCAAGAGCCTTCTGTTCAGGTGTCAATTGTAACATAGCATTCAAAGCTCCTCTCATTTTAAAGGCGCCCATACGCTGAAAATTTTCACACTTAAAAAAAAGTGATGCTCCGGATATCTCATTCAACATGGAGGATGTCATCACAGGAGTATGGTGTACAAAAGGTGCAATACGTTCATGCGTTTGCAATAATTGATTTCTAATTGAATTCATAAAACAAGTATACGGAAATACCTTATTTATAAAGGAATTTTCATTTTTTTTGATACATTTGATGTTCGCACAAAGATAATAATTCTTAGCGGTATAAGCGGACAGATCTTTTTTAAAAAACTATAATTTCAGGTACCATGCAAACATTTTCTCATCCCGTAATCTATTTTGAAATTCCTGTACTTGATCTTGAACGGGCCATGAAATTTTATGAAGCTGTTTTTAATGTAACATTTGAGAAAGCGGTTGTCCACGACAATGAAATGGCGTTTTTCCCCATATACAATAATAATTTTGGCATATCGGGAGCCTTGGCTAAAGGCAGTATTTATAAACCTACTATTGAAGGTACTCTGGTGTATTTCAGAACTGATAACATACAAAAAACACTTGAAACGGCTTTGAATAACGAAGCTACCCTTTTATTTCCGGTAACAGAAAGTGGTGACTGGGGATGGGTGGCTGAATTTAAAGATTGCGAAGGGAACCGTATTGCACTGCAGCAACCTTTCGAAAGTTAATCATTAATAAAATATTTTTCTATTTTTGATTTGCAGTCTGCCTTCCTTTTCAAGTTGTTTGATGGTACGAATAACGGTTTCTACCCGTAATCCGGTCAAATCAGCCAATTGCTGACGCGTCATGGGAATCTGAAAACAAAAAGGCGTGTTTACATCTTCTGATTGATGTACTTTAAAATATGTAAGTAATGTCAGTAAACGCTTTGCCGGATCTTGTGAAGAAATCTCAGGAGCCATAACAGATTTGTACCACAATCTTCTGGATAAGCTACGGTTCATCTCTATAGAAACTTCCGGATATTGTCTCAGCATTTCAATAAACAGATCTTTTTCTAAACAAATAAGCGTACAATCGGTGACAGCAGTCGCATTAGCAGGATACTTTTCCTCTATAAACAAAGGGGGTTCACCAAAACTCTGCCCTGCAGTAAAAATATTTTGTATAAACTCTTTTCCATCCTCACTGAAGTTATTCATTTTTACCTCTCCATTGATGATCTGGTAATAGTAAACCGCATAGGTATCCTGAAAGAAAATAACAGTTCCTCTTTCATAGGTCTTATAATGCGCCCCCATACGCAAAAGTATTTTCTCGTCAATCATATCATCAGTTCCATTTGTTAAAGGTAAGATATTCCGGCAAATGTATGCAATCTTGCCTTTTGCTTTACTTTATAGCCTATAAACTTGTCAATAAAAACGCGTAAAAAGTCTTTATAAAATCTTTACACAGCATTGATTACCTTTGTATTATTAAAACTTCAAAAGCTTGAAAGGAGAAAAAATAAAAATAGGCAGACAATATGCTGTCAGCATCATTTCAGTGGTATTACTTTCCTCTGTATGCTTTTTATTAAAAGAGTATATAGACTATCAGATTGTAGCTTTACTGTTGCTGCTTATGGTTTCTATTTTGTCTATTGTATATGATATCATCCCTGTTACTATAGCAGCTGTATTGAGCGCTTTTATCCTTAATATCTTTTTTATAGATCCGATATTGCACTACAAAATAAATAATGCAGAGAATGCCCTTTTGTTTTTCATCTATCTTTTGATGGCTCTTGTAAGCGCAATCCTGACAAACAGAATCCGTAAACAGGAAAAAAAGATACGGGAAAAAGAAGAAAAAGAAAAAACGATTAAATTATACAATACCCTGCTGAATTCGTTATCACATGAACTCCGTACCCCCATTTCTACCATTATCGGAGCTATTGATATGCTTAAAGAGCACGATGTACTCATTTCACCAGACTATAAAAGCGTATTACTTACAGAAATGGAAATTGCCAGTATGAGACTCAACAGACAGGTAGAAAACCTGTTGAATATGAACCGTTTGGAAACCGGAAATCTGAGACTAAAAAAAGATTGGTGTGATGTAAATGAACTTATTTTTTTGGTAATACAGAAATTTCCTGATCTCAAAACCCATCAGATCATTTTCAAACCCGAAGAAGAATTTCCCCTTTTTAAAATTGATGCAGGTCTGATGGAGCAGGTATTATACGGATTGGTTCACAATGCTGTTTTATATACTGCTCCAGGCACCATAATAGGTATTGAATTAAGAGAAGACAAGGAACATCTCGAAATCATAATTTGGGATAATGGTATAGGTTTTCCAGAAGATAAAAAAGAAAAGGTTTTTGAAAAATTCTATCGCCTGCCACATAGTAAAACCGGAGGTACCGGTTTAGGTCTTTCCATAGCAAAAGGATTTGTTGAAGCTCATAACGGTACCATTTTTCTTCAGAATCTACCTCAGGGAGGCGCACATTTTACCATTCGGATTCCGTCAGAAGTTTCTTATCTAAAAAATTTAAAAAATGAATAAAGCATCCGTATTAATTATAGATGACGAAATACAGATTCAGAAATTATTACAGATAAATCTGGAAGGGAGCGGTTATAAAATTCATCAGGCAGTCAATGGTAAAGAAGGCCTGCTACTGGCTGCAAATCAGCTTCCTGATGTAATTTTACTGGATTTGGGTTTACCTGATATCAGCGGTCATCAAATATTAAAAGAACTCAGAGAATGGTACACAAAGGGTATCATTGTTTTGTCTGTACAGAATAATGAAACTGATATTGTAGAAGCTTTGGATAATGGTGCTACCGATTATCTGACCAAACCTTTTCGGATGGGAGAGCTCATGGCACGCATTCGCTCAGCAATTCGCAGAAACAGTAATGAATCTGATTGTCATAAAATTACAGTAGAAGAACTGGAAATCGACCTTGTAGCCCGAATTGTCAAATGTGACAATGAAACCGTTAAACTGACCTCTACAGAATATAACCTGCTGGCACTTCTCATCAAAAATGAAGGACGGGTACTGACCCATCAATTCATTCTCAAAGAAATTTGGGGTGTCGGATATCAGCTGGAAACCCAGTATCTCAGAGTATTCATTGCACAACTCCGCAAAAAGATTGAAAAAAATCCGAATCAGCCAAAGCATATCATTACCGAAAGCGGTGTAGGATATCGTTTTCAGTAACTGATTGCGAAGCCCTATAACTATACATACAGTTATCTTTATAAAATCTTTATATACTGTCTGATGGTTTTTATACCTTCTTTATAGAATATGCTTCAATTTTGTACCATCAAACGTAAGCATTACTACTATGGAAAACAAAATTGGACTGGATGGTAAAATTACAGTCGGCTCCTTACTGATTGCACTGGGAATAATTTATGGAGATATAGGAACCAGTCCCCTTTATACCTTTAAAGCCATTATTGGTACAAAAGAAATCAGTGAAATATTGGTACTTGGTGGGGTATCATGTGTCTTCTGGACACTGCTGTTACAAACCACTGTGAAATATGTATGGCTGACGCTCAAAGCGGATAACGACGGAGAAGGTGGCATATTTTCATTATACTCACTGGTAAAGAGATACGGTAAAAAGATGATCATTCCTACCATGATCGGAGCTGCCGCATTACTGGCGGATGGTATTATTACTCCGGCAGTATCCGTTACTTCGGCTATTGAAGGGCTTACCATGATTGACAGTTTGAAACATATTTCTCCGGTACCTATTGTACTTTCTATCATATCAGGTATCTTTTTCTTTCAACGTTTCGGTTCACAAAAAGTGGGTAAAGTATTCGGACCTGTGATGGCAGTATGGTTTACTGTTTTGCTGGCTGTGGGACTGAGCCAGATCATTCATTATCCTTCCGTTATTAAAGCATTGAATCCGTATTATGCGTATGAATTGCTCACACAATATCCGCAGGGCTTCTGGATTTTAGGAGCAGTATTTTTATGTACTACAGGAGCTGAAGCGTTGTACTCTGATCTGGGACACTGCGGTAAAAAAAATATCCGTATTACCTGGGGCTTTGTAAAAACCTGTCTTGTAATCAATTATTTAGGTCAGGCGGCATGGCTGCTGCATCAGGATACCCCATTCCTCGAAGGAAGAAATCCGTTTTTTGAAATGATGCCGGAATGGTTTCTATTACCGGGTATATTAATTGCTACTTTAGCAGCTATTGTAGCTTCTCAGGCACTTATCAGCGGTTCTTTTACCCTTATTAATGAAGCCATCAACTTAAATTTCTGGCAACGTGTTGCTGTAAAACAACCGACAGAAACAAAAGGACAAATTTACATTCCAAGCGTAAATACATTGTTATGGGTTGGCTGTCTTATGGTCATTCTGTATTTCCAGACGTCATCACGCATGGAAGCGGCATACGGCTTAGCCATTACACTTGCCATGATGATGACTACCTTCTTGCTCTCTTATTTTTTGCTTTACAAACTGAAGTGGCATAAACTTGCTGTATTGGGCTTATTATCGGTATTTGGAGTTATTGAAATCTCTTTCTTTATTTCCAATATTGTCAAATTTAAAGAAGGCGGATACATCACCGTATTTGTTGGAGGAGTTTTCTTCTTTATCATGTATGTAAGTTACTTTGGCAGAAAAATCAACAATCAATACACCAAGTTTGTGGATTTGGGCAAATTTTCCGGAAAGATTACCGCCTTGAGTATGGATAATTCCATTCCTAAATTCTGTACCCATCTCATCTATCTCACCAAAGCCAATCGCAGACATGAAATAGAGGAACGAACAATACAATCTATCTTTGCAAAAAAACCTAAAAGAGCTGATGTCTATTGGTTTTTTCATATTAACCGAACCAATCATCCCTATACATTGGATTATGAAGTATCAGAGCTGGTAGATGATAAAGTAATCAAAATTGTATTAAATATTGGTTTTCGTATTCAACCGAGAACAGAATTGTATTTTGAAAAAATCATTGATGACCTTATCGCCAATAAGGAACTGAATATGCACTTAAAAAATAACGGTTCTACCAAATACAATCCCGGTATTGATTTTAAATTTATTGTTATGGAAAAATATTTATCTGTAGAAAATGAATTTGCACTTAGAGACGGGTTGATTCTGAAATCTTATTTTATGCTCAAACGACTTGGACAAAAAGACGAACAGGCTTTTGGTCTGGATAAAAGTGATGTTATTATTGAAGAAATTCCACTGGTGTACCAACCGCTTAGATCCTTTGATTTAAAAAGAAAATAAACAGAAAAATACCTTAATCAAATCCTCTTACTCAAAATAAGAGGATTTTTATTGTCAGCAATTTTCTTAAATTCTAATCAAAAATAGTGTTTATTCCATTCGATGATGCCATCGATAAGTTGTCTTAATGATTTCCCTTTATCAGTAAGATGATATACAACAACCATAGGTGCTTTTGCTACCAAAACATCCCGTATCAGCAAACCATCCTGCTCCATCTCTCTTAATTGCTGTGTAAGTACTTTCTTACTTATTGTAGGCATAGCGTCCATAAGGAGACTAAACCTGTTGATATCTTTGCGAATGAGATAGAGAATAACCGACTTCCACTTACCCCCTGTCATCCGAAAGAAATCAGTCATTATACAGAAATTGGCATCATAAACTATTTTCTCCATAGAATTCCCGAATATTAAAACACAAAAGTATTGATTTTGCGATAAGACTGCTAAATAAGTTTCTTATAGTTCCTTTAGAGTAACTACTTGCGGGCATTTTTGACTTGAAATACCTTTGTTGAAAATACATACAATGATGGAAGGAAAAATTTTAATTATAGGAGGTTATGGAGCTGTTGGAAGTACTATTGCGGAGAACCTGACAACTCATTATCCGGGACAGATTATTGTTGCCGGTAGAAGTTTCACTAAAGCTAAAAAATTATGCGACAAAGTAAAAGGAAATCTGATCCCATACAAATTAGATAGTACACAACCGATTGATACAGAACTTCTCAAAGAAATTGAACTCGTAATAATGTGTATTGATCAGATTGATCCATTTTGGGTAGAATACTGCCTTGTTAACGGAATTCACTACATCGACATTACAGCAGATAAAGATTTAATTGAAAAAATAGAAAACCTTAAGAAAAAACAACTACCCTATCGTTCCAGCGCTATTTTGAGTGTTGGACTGGCGCCCGGAATTACCAATCTGCTCGCACAAAATATTATGAATACGCAGTCTGAAACCAAAGAAATCAACATCTTTATATTATTAGGAATGGGAGAAAAACACGGAGATTCTGCTTATAAATGGACATTTGATAATTTACACAAAAGGTATTCCATACAATATAACGGCAAGAAGCATCTGCTAAAAAGTTTCAGCGCACCGAAAAAAATAATACTCAAAGGAAAGCGTACCTTTTATCTGTTCGATTTTTCTGATCAGCATGCACTGCTTAAAACAACTAAAGTAAAACAAATTGTAACAAGAATGGCATTTGACAGTCGTTTTTTTACAAAAGTGATATACATATTGGCAAAAACAGGAATCACCCGTATTTTCCAATCTCCTAAAATTCAAAAATTGCTCATCCATTCTTTTAAAAAAATAACCATTGGAAGTGATGTTTTTGGAGTAAAAGTGACAGGAACAAATAAAGAATATCAAATGCTGAGTTGCAGTGTTACCGGAAACGGCGAAGGAAAAATTACAGCTCATACGGCTACGGCAATGGCTTTACTTTGCTTAAACGATACATTTCCCAAAGGTATACATCACAGCCATGAAGTCATCGAAAACATACCGGCTTTTTTAACGGGTCTTAAGAAATATGATGCCTCACTTGAAATTAAGCTATAAAATTACTTTTTATGTAACCGGCTCAGAGTCTCACGCGAAACCCCCAAATAGTGCGCAATCATCGTTTTGGAAACACGCTGAAACAATTCAGGATATTGTAAAAGCAGTAGTTCATACTTTTCAGCCACTGAGTTTTTTAACAGGGAAAGAACTCTTTTCTGTAAAGCAACAAATCCGCCAAACGACTTCTTTCCAAAAAAGACATTCATTTTAGGGATTTTTTGCAGTAAAATCTCTTTATCAGTAAAAGGCAATTCTAAAACAATACAATCTTCCAAAGCCTGAATACAGGTGGTAGAAAGCGTCTGATTCTGGTATGCAGGATAGTCAGAAATCCACCAGTTTTCCATTGCAAACTGCATGATGTATTCTTTTCCTGCTTCATCATAAGTAAAAAGCTTCATACAACCCTGAACTACTAAATATTCTTTACTTACTTGTTCATTACAGTTGAGCAGCATATTTTTCTTAGGTACTCTTACCAATGTAAAATATTGTTTAACTTCTTCAAATTCTTCATCTGTCAGCTGAATGACATGATCTATATGCTGACGTAAAAATAGCGCGTATTCCATTTTGTAAAAATACAAAAGAAATATGCGCTTTGATTATCTGTAAATACTCGTTTTATTTTTGCAACTCTTTTTTGAGAGCTTCACCTACAGCAGTAGCTGATTGTGGGTTTTGACCCGTAATCAGACGCTGATCCGTAGTTACATGAACTTGCCAGGGTGCGGACTTTTCATATAATCCACCGCGCTCTATTAACTTGTCTTCCAACAGAAACGGAACTACATCTGTAAGTTTAACTACAGCTTCTTCTTCATTAGTAAAGCCATTTACTTTCTTGCCTTTTACCAGATACTCTCCATTACTCAGTTTAATATTTACCAATCCAGCTGGTCCGTGACATACTGCTGCTACAATACCTCCTTTTTCATAAACAGCTGCAGTAATTTTTGCAATTTGCATATCATTGGGTAAATCCCATACAGCTCCATGTCCACCGGCATAGAAAACAGCTTTATACGATTCCGGTTGTACATCGGAAGGTTTCATACTGTTAGAAATTTTTTGATGGTAATAGGCATCTTCCCAAAATTCTTTATTGACAGGATCGCTAAGATCAAAACCATCCACGGGAGGTGTACCTCCTTTCGGACTTACAAAATCTATCTCATAACCTGCCTGTGTAAATACTTTCCACGGATGTGAAACTTCTCCGAGATAATATCCGGTTTTTTCTCCGGTGTCACCTTTCGTATCATGGCTGGTGACCACAAACAAAATCTTTTCTTTCATAAATTCCTTTTTTTTAGTTTGGGCAACTCCTGTTATACTGAATAACAAAAGCAGAGAAATGCCTGTATTGTTTATAATTGATTTCATACTCTTAAAGATACTGATTAATAATCGCTAACTCGTCATTATGTAAAGAAACATGCAATGCTTTTGCATTGTGTAAAGCCTGCTCCTTATTTCTGGCTCCGGCAAGAACAGTTGTAATACCTTTTTGCTGTATGGTCCACGCCAATACCAATTGGGTAACACTACAATTTTTAGAGGCAGCGATATCCTGCAACGTATTCAACAATTTCTTTAATCTATCAGATTCAAATTGCTGAAAATAAGTATTTCTGTGATCATCACTACTTAAAGTAGCAGCCCCGACAGTATATTTTCCGGTAAGCAATCCTCTTTCCAAAGGACTATAGGCAATAATTCCTATATCTTCTTTCAGGGCAAAAGGAATCAGAGTCATTTCAATTTCGCGTTTCAGCATACTGTAGGGTACCTGATTAGAATGAATAACAACACTTTTCATACCTTCTGCAAGCTGAGCTGTATCATAATTAGATACGCCGATAGCACGTACTTTACCCTGTTGCATAAGGTGCTGCATTGCTTCCATTGTTTCTGCAACAGGTGTTTGCGGATCCGGCCAATGCAACTGTATTAAATCTATATAATCCGTATTCAAGCGTTTTAAACTATTTTCTACCTCACGGATAACATTTGCTTTGGTACCATTCTTATATACCGGAAAACTCTTTCCCTCAAAGCTTGCATCAAAAGCATAAGATCCTTTCACTTCCGGTTCCCAGACCAACCCGAATTTTGTAAGGATTTCTATTTGGGAGCGATCATAAGATTGAATAGCCTCACCTACAACCTCCTCACTCAATCCAAGTCCGTAAAACGGCGCTGTATCTATTGAAGTAATACCTTCATCCATTGAGGAACGGATGGCTGCAACAGAATCTTTTCTGTCATTTCCTCCCCACATTAAGCCGCCAATGGCAAATGTTCCTAAAGTGAGCGGAGAAACCTTTACATCACTTTTTCCTAATTTATTTTTCATATTATGTTATTTTAATTATTCTTAAACATTATCGTTTTTATAAAACGGATAATCGGTATAGCCTTTTGCAGTTCCGCCAAAAAAAGTAGATCTGTCGGGTTCATTTAAAGGCCAATCATTTTGTATGCGCATTGGCAAATCAGGATTCGCAATAAATGGTCTTCCGAATCCGATAAGATCTGCCCATCCCTTATGGAGCGCCTCTTCTGCGCGTTCTTTGGTATATTTGCCGGAATAAATCAAAGTACCCGAAAACGTATTTCTGTATGCTTCCTTAAAAGATTCCGCCATTACGGGAGCATTTTCCCAATCTGCTTCCGCAATATGTATGTAAGCAATTCCTATCTCATTCAGTATTTTTGCAGCAGCAATGTATGTTTCTTCAGGATGAGCATCTATTGCACCCATCAATGTTGTTAACGGAGCCTGACGCACTCCAACCCGCTCTTTACCAACAGCAGCTGCAACAGCTGTGACCACTTCCTTTAAAAAGCGCAGACGATTTTCCAGACTGCCGCCATATATATCCGTTCTTTTATTCGTTTCTGAATCCATAAACTGTTCAATCAGATAACCGTTTGCCCCGTGAAGTTCTACACCATCAAATCCGGCTTCAATAGCATTTCTCGCTGCTTGTGTGTAATCTGAAATGATTTGTTTAATCTCATCTATAGTAAGAGCTCTCGGGTGGCTGTGCTGAACCATTTCTCCTTCTCCGCTCAAAGCTTCTTTTCCATTTTTGGCCAAAAATACCTTAACTCCTTCAGCTGAAATAGCAGACGGAGCTACAGGTGCTTCTCCGTTAGGTTGTAAGGAATGATGCGAAATTCTTCCTACATGCCACAACTGAGCAAATATTTTTCCTCCATTTGCATGAACAGCAGCTGTTACTTTTTTCCAGCCAGCAATCTGCTCTTCAGTAAATAAACCGGGAGTCCATGCATATCCCTGACCCTGACGGCTGATTTGTGATCCTTCTGAAATGATTAATCCCGCTGTAGATCGCTGAGCATAATAATGCGCCATAAGATCGGTAGCTATTTCACCTCTTGCAGCCCGCGAACGTGTCATGGGTGGCATAACAATTCTGTTCTTTATATCTATAGTTCCTAATGTATATTGATCAAAAAGCATTTGTCTTTATTTTTAATAGTACAAATTTCCGAAAACAGAGAACAGTTTACCTGTGATATAGATCACAACTATGAAAAATTTATCCGCAAATTCATTTTCTTTTGACATTTACCAATCTTTTATATACTTTAGACAACCGATTTAAAAATCTTTCTGCACACCATGATTATTATTACTAAAATGTAACTATAACTATTATTATATGAAGCGAATTTTACTTGTACTCTTCTTCTCAGCATGTTATATGACACTCTTTGCTCAGGAAAAAGCTCCGCTGCTTACCGGAAAGGTTAACATTTCAATTGCGCAGGGTACTTTTGAATGTGATCTCACATTAACTGATATTCCAAACGTTAAAGACTATTATATCCGGTTAAATTCCGGGATGAATCCGCTACATTTCAGAAGCAAGGAGCCTCAGGACTTTTTAATATATTATGACAAGACACTTTCCGATAGTACTTCTACAGGAGAATCCAATGCCTACATTTTTCCGGATAATACGAGAAAAAATAAATTTCTTCCGAAAACAATTCAATTCAAATATGTAGGCAAATTTCCGGTTGTAAAAGATACTCTCGAAAACTACAGCCGAAAAGACTGGAAAGGAAATATTGCTTTTAATCATAATTCCGTCAGAACAGATGGTGTTCAGTCTGCATGGTACCCGGTATTATATGATGCTGAAATGGATAAAACGTATGAAGAAGTACGATACAACATTGAAATCAATTGTATAGATTGTACTACACTGTATGTAAACGGAAATGCACCTGTAAAAAGCAGTAGTGCGAAATTTAAAAGCGATACTCCAAAAGAACTCACTTTATTTTGTGGTAATTATGACTTTTCAAATATGGGTAATACGTTCATACTCAACACAACCATAACTCAGGAACAAATAAAGGAATTCAGTCTTCTTATCAACTCCTACAAAAAGTTTTATACGGAAAAATTAAACATTCCTTTTGATCAGCCGGTAACATTCGTAGAAACTACGCCTACTTCCAGAGCAGACGGATGGCTGTTTGTTTCCTACCCGACAATTCTTGATATTGGTTGGGGTGACAATGGATTTAAAAGTTTATTTGATCCGAAAATGCAGAATTGGTACAGACCTTTTATTGCTCATGAATTAGGGCACTATTATTTCGGAACCTATAAAGTATTCAACTCCGAATTAGGTGATATGATGGCAGAAGGATTTGCAGAATATTTGTCTCTACAGCTTACAAAAGAAGTCATTGGAAAAGAAGTATATGATAAAAAACTACAGGATAAAATAAAAGAACTTGAAGATTTTACTCCAATACCTTTTCGCAAAATAAAATCCCAGAAACAATATGATGACCGTGAGCTGTATGTATATTATTATGCACCTGTTATCTTTACAGCCATAGAAAAAGAAATCGGACAGCAGAAAATGTGGCAATGGATTAGTGTTCTGCTAAAAGACAAATCTACCCTTACTAATTATGAGTTTCTGACAAATACGCTAAGAAAAACTCTTAAAAATGAAAAAACAACGGAACGCATCATACAGTTGTATTTTGACCATGATGCATCATTGCAAAATGCGTTGAATATGCTCAAAACGAAATAAAAAAAAGGTGTTGGTTCTGCAACACCTTTTTCAATTCATACATGAAAATCAATTTGAAAACACTTTTTGAAAAAAATCAGACCAAACGAAACATTCATCCTCAGAAAGAAAGAATTTGTCTGGAAGTAGTAACCAATTAGTATTTATATTATTTTTATCTTTTTATTTTGATATATGAAAGGATTTATCACCATTTTGCTTCTCGTCATTTCCAATACATTTATGACGCTGGCCTGGTATGGTCATCTTAAATTTTCTGAATGGAAATGGTTTCATAAACTGGGACTTGTAGCAATAGTACTCATCAGCTGGGGTATTGCACTGTTTGAATACGCGTTTCAGGTACCAGCCAACAGAATGGGTTTTAAAGGAAATGGCGGTCCGTTTTCACTTCTCCAGCTCAAAGTGATTCAGGAAGTAATTACGCTCGTTGTTTTTGCCGTTTTTACCTTAGTATTCTTTAAGACGGAAACCTTCAGATACAACCACCTTATTGCTTTTGCCTTATTGATTTTAGCGGTTTACTTTATGTTTAAAAAATAATCTGAACCGGTAAAGGAAATGATAAATCACCTTTTTAAACCTATTTTTGAATGCATCTTTTTTTTAAAATAATAAAGTATTTTATGATCATCATACTAAGCATCACTGCTCTTTTGTGTCTTGTTGTTATCTTCTATATGCGGCAGCCCAAATTTGGTACAGCACCCAACGGTAAACGACTGGAACAACTTCTTCAATCACCAAATTATAAAGACGGAAAATTTCAAAACCAACATTTCACTCCCGATCTTACAGAAGGATATTCCATGCCTGGCATCATGTATGATCAGCTTTTTAAAAAGTTTCCGAATAGAAGACCCGTTGACCGTTTGCCGTCAGTAAAAACGGATCTTAAAAAGCTGAATAAAAATGAAAACGTTATGGTTTGGTTTGGTCATTCTTCTTATTTCATACAACTCAACGGCGTACGGTTTTTAGTTGATCCGGTTTTTAGCGGTAATGCCTCCCCTATTCCCGGAACCAATACTTCTTTTGCGGGATCAGATATATATACAGCTGATGATATGCCTGATATTGATTATTTGCTCATTACACATGATCATTATGATCATCTGGATTATGAGACCATAGTGGCAATGAAAGATAAAATAAAAAATGTTGTCTGCGGGCTTGGCGTTGGATCTCATTTTGAATTGTGGGGATTTGATATTACAAAAATCATTGAAAAAGATTGGAATGAATCGGTACAGATAACCTCCGATATGGAACTATATACAGCGCCTGCACGCCATTTTTCCGGGAGAACTTTTAAAAGAAATAATACATTATGGCTCTCTTTTCTTTTAAAAGCAAAGGATTTTAAGCTGTACATGGGAGGTGACAGCGGCTATGACACCCATTTTGCAGAAATCAATGCAAAACACGGATCTGTTGATCTTGCCATTTTGGACAACGGACAATACAATATTGCATGGCAGGCTATTCACATGCTGCCTTCAGAAGTATTGGAAGCTGCAAATGATCTAAAAACCAAACGTTTGTTTCCGGTGCATTCTTCAAAATTTATGTTGGCACAGCATCCGTGGGATGAACCCTTAAAAAAAATTACGGCACTCAACAAAGATAAATACAACTTTCCGTTGGTAACACCTATGATCGGACAAACCGTTTACTTAGACGATGCCTCACAGGTATTCGGGCAATGGTGGAAAGATATCAAATAGCTGTTTACTACCGATACAGCTTCAAATGAAAGATATTGAAAAAAAATATGCTGCTCTGTTTGGTATTGATAGAGAACGTTGGAAAATCTTTAAAGACTATCTCATCTCACAATCAGTCGAAAAAAATGAATATCTGCTCAGAGAAGGTCAATATGTAAACAGTTTAGGTTTTTTAATAACAGGAGCTTTACGTACTTTCTACACGGATGAAAAAGGAAATGAAATAAGCTTTCTGTTACAGACAGATGACTCTTTTTTTGGTGATTTCGGAAGTTATCTTTTAGAAAGTCCATCCCGATTAAACATTCAGGCTATTGAATATTGTGAGATCTGGTTTATTGAGAAAGAAGCACTCGAAGGTTTATATCTTACCGATATCTACTGGATGCAGTTTGGAAAACAAATGGCAGAAAAAATATTTTTAGATGCAAGACAGCGTATTGAAGAACTCTTATATCTGAATCCGGAACAACGCTATCTTCATCTATTGGCTAAAACGCCGGAACTTCATAAAAAGATACCACAAAAATACCTCTCCAGTTATCTCGGAATAACGCCACAGTCGCTAAGCAAAATAAGAAAGCGCATCAGCAAATACTAATCTCTCTATTACTTTCTTTATATAAGTGTGTTTTTATCCCAAATAAAAAGCATGCAAAATTGAGTATGCGTTAACTTAAGTTAAGCATTACAGACATTCAAAAACTTAATTTTGACCTTGTCTTTATACAGCAATTATATGTCTCCAGATAAACCGATAAAATAAGATAAAAGACAACTATGAAGATATTATTTTTCTTATGCTATAAAAACTACGTTCAAAATGAAAATCATTAAAAGCACCTTTCCTGCAGATACTATACTTCTATCTCAAAAAACAGTGTATGACTATAGCGATAGTTATGAGATTGCTTTTTTAAGTCCCCGTAAAGAAATTAAGAGCACTTCACTCGCAACCGCATTTTTTTCCGGCGATCCGAATTGGATTCAGTATTTATTTTTGTTAAGAAACAAAATAGTAGCTTTATTCGGATTAAAAACTGGGGATTCGCTTGCGAACAGAGAAAAACAATTAAAGAATTTTAAATACCATCCGGGAGAACGCCTTGGTATCTTTAAAATACTATATAAAAACGATCAGGAGATAATCATTGGAGAAGAAGACAAACATCTTGATTTTAAAGTTTCATTACACATTACCCCTTCATTAAACCAACAACAAAAATTTACACTGCAGATTACCACCATAGTAAAATATCATAATACTATGGGACGTATTTATTTTACTTGTATTGCTCCCTTTCATAAAGCTATTGTAAAAAGCATCCTGAAAAGCATGGTTCGTCAATTAGAACATTAAATTGTATAACTGAATAATACATAAAGTAAATCCTCTTTCCACTTATTGTTCTCTTATTTTTAATTAATAAACTATTAGGATTGTACTTTAATAATCTGTATTTTTAATACAGATTATTTTTATTAAATTATCATAAAATAAGTGATATTGTATTACATAACAGTTATATATAGATTTTTAAAAGAAATAGTTGTTGAACAAACTATTTAATTTTTATATCTTTGTAGTTGTTTAAACAACTAACAACATTCTTTATGCAGAAAGAAACCATTATATCGAATGAAGATAAATACAACCTGCTTACCGGGAGAACCCCTATTCTTGTAGCACGACATTTATCACACAATCTGAAAAAAGCGGGTATCAACATGACAAAAGAGCAATGGTCTGTTCTTGCAATATTATGGAAAACAGATGGATGCTCCCAACAAATGCTTGCCAAACAAACTTATAGAGATAAGCCAAGTATTACCCGTTTAATCAATCATTTGGAAAAAGAAGAATATGTCATTCGAAAACCTGCAAAAAATGATAAGCGTCTGAATCTTATTTATTTGACAAATAAGGCAAAAAGCATAGAAAAAGAAGTCATTACAGTCATGAATGAAACCATAGAAACTGCGACGAAAGGAATTTCTGATACAGAAATAGAATTGATAAAAAAAGCCTTTTATACCATTTATCAAAACCTGCAAAAACAAACACTATGAAAAAAATCTTTACACTGGGAATTCCCCTTCTCTTTTCTGTGTCAGTTGCAGCGCAGATTAAAGTAAGTACGGATCTTAAAAACGCCATCGACAGAGCTCTGGAAAAAGATGCCACCATAAAAAATCAAAACATTGAACTTGTAAAACTGCATAATGAACGAAAGAGTGTTTTAAACAAATACATACCTAAAGTAGAAGCTACTGCCCTATACAGCTATTTTGATAATGACATTACAGTAGATATACCGACACTTACAGTACCGATTATCGGAAACCAGCTTTTTGACGGATCACAAAAAATGAGCAGCTACGGCAATGTATTTCATGGCGGTATTACTGCAAAAACCGTTCTCTTCAGTGGAGGTCAGATCCTAAATGGTGCCAGAGCACTCGAAGCGAAAACAGAAGGTACATCGTTGATGATGAACAGTGAAGAAGACAGAATCATTAAAGAAGTAATCAGTTCTTTTGACAATATTAAACTATTATATGCTGCCAAAAAATTAATTGAAGAAAGTGAACAGCGATTAAATAAAGAACAGGAACGTGTAGAGAAAGCAATTGCACTCGGTCTTGCCATTCCGTATGACAGAGATAAAATAAAACTTGCCGCTCTTGAACTAAAATCTAAAAAAATAGATGTTGAAAACAAACAAAAGCTTTTATTTCAGAAAATAGAACAGCTTACAGGTATTGCTGAAATGGATATCGCAGAAGTTGACTATAGCATAGATGCAATTCTTATTCTTGAAGATCTTTCAAGTGAAAACAGAAATGAATTAAGAGCTCTTGAATCATTTAAAAGAGCCTCTGAATTTGCGATTAAAAAAGAAAAAGGGAGCTTACTACCTACACTGGGTGCTTTTGGCAGCTATTCTTATACATCAGTATTCAATGCCGGTGCCAACATTCCCGTTTCTGCCTTTAATACGTCTCTGAATTTACGATTAGATGAATTTACACTTCATCCGAACTGGATGTTTGGACTTGCCTTGAAATGGGAATTATTCAGTGGCTTTGAGCGAAAACATAAAATAGAAGAAGCCCGACTCAATCTGGAACAGATTGAAAACAAATTAACAGATACAAAAGAGAAATTGCAACTGCTTTTACAAAAAAATAAAGCCGATTATGAAGCATTACTCTCACAGGTAGATATTGCCATTCAAAAAGAGAAAATTGCCATTAACAACGTCACTATGGCACAGAAACAATACAAAGAGGGTCTGATCAACATAACCGAACGCCTGACTGCCGAAACAGATATTTACCAACAGTCCTTAAATAAAATAGAAATTCTTATCAAACAGAGAGCTGCAGCCATTGAAACATACAGCAGCTCAGGTCCCCTATATCCATTACTAACCATTGAATAAACGCTCTATGAAAAAAATAATAATTCTTTACAGTATAGCAGCTATAACATTATCCTGTAATAAAAAACCTCACTTAGATTCAGTACTTCAGGGAAAAGTAGAACGTGATGAAATAAGCATAGTCGGTAAAGTTGCCGGGAGAATTGACAGGATTTTAGTCAGTGAAGGTGATTTCGTAAAAAAAGGTGACACTCTGGCTATTTTAGATATTCCTGAAGTAGAAGCCAAAAAATCTCAGGCACAGGGAGCTGTTCTGTCAGCAAAAGCACAATACGACATGAGCGTAAAAGGAGCTACAGCAAATCAGTTAAAACAATTAAATGCTAAAAAATCAGCACTTAAGGAACAATATGAATTTGCTCAAAAGTCCCTGAAACGTTTGGAAGCTATGGTCCAAGATTCTTTGATCCCACAACAACAGTATGATGAAGTTTTTGCAAAATATCAGGGAGCAAAAGCCCAGCTTATAGCAGTAGATGCAGAAATTGCAGATGTACAGCATGGTGTTCGCGTAGAACAGCAGAATATGGCATTAGGCCAGCAAGACCGTGCATTAGGCGCCTTGCAGGAAGTAGAAACTGCAGAAAAAGAGCGTTATATTGTAGCACCACAGGATATGACCATAGAAAATATCACCCTACGCACAGGTGAATTAGCATTACCAGGTTATACTTTATTTACCGGATCATTAAACGAATCAACTACTTTTCGTTTTACCATTGCAGAGAGTCAGCTGAGTCAATTTGAAAAAGGAAAAGAAGTAACCCTTCATGTCCCATACAATAATAGTTCCATCAAAGGAAAAGTCAAAAACATCAAAAAATTAGGCAGCTATGCCAATATTGCTACCGCCTATCCCGATTATGAGATGCAGGATGCTCTGTACGAAGTAACCATAAGCCCTGAAAACAATAATGCAGCAGCAGCATTACTTTCCCAGTCAACCGTTACTATAAACCAATAAGCTATGAAACAATTTTTAGCATTATTAAAAAGAGAATTCCGGCTTTTTTGGAGCAATAAAGTACTCCGGCTGCTCTTTATAGGAGCTCCGTTGATGTACGGTATCCTCATAGGTTATACTTATAGTAAGGGAAAGGTAACAGACTTACCCATCATTGTGGTAGATAAAGATCAAAGTTCTCTGAGCAGAAAAGCCATACAGATGATGGAAGACAACGAAATTTTGTCTGTAGCAGCACTTCGGTACGATGAAAGCAATCTCTCGCGCCTGGCAATAGAGAAAGACGCTGCGTGTATTGTAATCATTCCTGAAAATTTTGAAAAAAAGGTATTGACAAAAAAATACCCTGAAATAACAACTATTGTCAATACAGCAAATGTACTTACCGCCAATTATGCTTCCGGAGCACTACAGGTTTGTCTGGGTACGTTAAAAGTAGGAACTCAGTTAGAAACATTGCGCAAGCAAGGTACACCGGAACATCTGTTGATGAGCCAGTATGAACCTTTTCAAACTACTTTTATAAAGAAAAATAACAGAAGCACCAATTATATGTATTTTCTATGGCCAGGAGTGCTGGCTACTGTTTTACAACAGGTCATTTTGTTGGGACTGGCACTTTCATTCGCCTCCGAATTTGAAAATCAGACTTTTAGTGAACTCGTTAGATTAGTTCCCTCTACTTTCAAACTGCTTTGCGTAAAAATCATACCTTATCTGATCATGAGCTTTGGAGTGTGGCTTATGTACTGGTTTTTCACATGGTGGTTTCACATTCCGTTTTATAACAATCTCGGAGCATTGACACTTGTGGCAGGAATCTTTATCATTGCGGTCTCTTTCATTGGAATTTTGGTAAGCATACTCGTTCCAAACCAGTTAAAAGCAACAGAAATATTAATGGTTATTGCTACGCCAAGCTTTATTTTATCTGGCTTTACCTGGCCTTTGAGTCAAATGCCGGAATGGATACAAATGATTTCCAATATTATTCCGTTGACCCATTTTTTACCGGCTTTTCGCATACTGATAATCGAAAATGGATCTTTGGATCTTACCTATCCCTACATTGGAAAACTGTGCTTAATAGCATTTATATGTGGGATTGCAAGTTATATAGCACTTTTTATAAAAATGAAGAAAGAATTAAAAATACAAAAAGAGCAAGAGGAGATCATTCCTTTACACGAAGAAGAAGAAAAAGAGGAGCTGTAGTTTCTCTTTTTTTATCTTTTTTATAAGAATCAGATCTATAGTTTCTTTGTATATTGTCAATAAAAAAATGAAACTAAAAGATTTAGCTCAAAACATAAATATCTCTTTGGAAAGCCTTCAAAACTTCATTTTTGACTTTAACATTGACATCAGTCGGTGTGTAGATGAAAAGCTTGAGGTAACCGATAAATTTCAAAAATTTGCGAAGGATAACAAGGAATTTCTTCAATTATACAATGAAGATCACGGAAAAGAAAAAACCGTGAAAGATATTGCCCAAACTTTAAAAATAGACGAAAAAGAAATTCTCAATTTTTTTAAAGAAAACGGACTGCCGAATATTGATCCTAATAATTTTAAAACTACTGTTTCCAGTTTTTTAATTCACATCTATATTGGTGGCAATTATGATTTTATTACAAAGGCCTTTCCAAACGCTATTCATGTTACTGACAGAGCCTTAATTGGTTATGCGGATTTATTCTTTTATGTAACGGACTTATTGGATCCGTTTATTAATGAAGATCAGATAAAAGAATGGGGTATTTTACGACCTACAGGCATTATTTTGTATGGACCTCCGGGAAGTGGAAAAATTTTCTGGGCAAATAAAATAGCCAACATCATTGGTTATGAATTCGTTCATGTCTATAAAGACTATTTGTCTGTTTCTGCAGAAGCGAGTTCAAAAAATCAATTCAATAAATTTTTAATGGAAAAAATGAAGCAGCCAAAAACGCTTCTATTCATTGAAAATTTCGATGAACTCATGCATAAGTCGAAAGACAAAATGTACATTCCTGAAGCAATGGAACTCATCAATGCCATTTTAAGACATATACAAAAAAATGTACATCAGGAAATTGTCATTGTTGGTTCCGCAGAAATATTATCGCTCATTAATGATGATGTTGTTGCTCCGGGCAGATTTGACCTGCAGATACCTGTATTTCCGCCAACAGAGGATGAACGTGCAGAATTGATTCTGTTCCACATGATGCAGCATCTAACACATGAATCTCCATTGTGCAAAATATTAGAGAAGAATAACGCACATGACAAACCTTTCTGGGAACCTTTAGCATCTCAGATGAAGCTATTCTCTAATACGATGATCATTGATTTTACACAATCCCTGAAAAAGAGAATATATGCTATTTACAGAAAAGATGAAAATAAAGACATCCAATTAACCGAACAGTTGTTATTAGCGGCTTTCATGGAAGCTAAAGCAAAACTCAATTCCAGCTATTTAAAACGCTGTGCCGCCTTTATTATGGAAGCTAAGCAAAATGTGGGAACTGAATTCCCTCACCGTATTCTGGAATTAGAATCAGAATTTGATTTCTATAAAGTAAAACAGGAGCCTATCAGACAAATAGGTTTTAAAGCAGATGAAAAAGAAAACGGTTTACATGAAACCAGTGAAATCTCAGAGGATTTTAAAGAAAAGGAATCCAATTAAGTACTATTAAATAAAAAAGATCAGCTATTGGCTGATCTTTTTTATTATAATTGAAATGAGTACTGATTAGTACGTGTAATCGTGTGAATAATTGTTTCCGTCGCTTACTGTAACATTGTTCTCTTCTTTAACCACCTGTCCGTTAACTTCTGCTTTATAGCTAAAAGTATAACTTCTGGTTCCAAAAGCTAAAAACTCCATTCCAACTATAGCCATTCTCAATGGAGTAACCGATTCGATCACGTAGGTTTTGGTACTTCCTGTAAACGAATCTTTATTTAAACTAACAGATGTTTCATTGGTTTGTGTCACTCCGTTAACTTTCCATATAGTACTTTGCATAGGATCGTTTAAAGCACTTCCTACAGTTACAAAAGAAAGGTAATCGTCAGGAACTACTCCGTTGATTGTAATGGTTAGTTTAATGTTTTTTCCTTCACCACCCGGACCCGGTGTTGCTGCTCCGTCATCACTTCCACATGAGAAAGTAAGAACTCCTACTACTAATAGACTGGCTAGCACAGTCATTTTTCTTAAAAACGTTGATAATTTTCTTTTCTGATTCATATTTATTTAATTTAAAATTCTCTCCACTTTTGCAGTTTTAAACTTGTCCAAAGTTTATTATTTTTTCACTGCTATTCAATACCTTCATTACGGTAAAAATTTCTACCTGTTTTTAGGTATTTGTTTCTTACTTTAGTATCCTTATTTTTCCATAAAAAACCTTTTCGCTAAATTAAAAAAAATATGCGTTTTCTTTTTGCCTTTTGTTACCTTTTTTTTATTACATCTACTGTTGTAGCCCAACAACTGGTGCCTGTCAATGAAAAAAAATATGCCGATAGTTTATCTGTTATTCTACATTCAAATGCATCGGATAGTATCAAAGCAAATACGCATTTTTTACTCGCTGATCTGTATCGTTCAAAAGATACTTTACAAAGCAAAAAGCATCTTGGTTTAGGGACTAAACTGAGCCTTAAATATCCTTATCTGAAAGCAGCAGCTTCATTTTATGAAGGACAATATTATTATAATTGGAATAAAATCAAGGCGGCAGCAGCTTTTCAGAATGCCATCAAAAATCTAAAGCCGTTTCAGTTTAAAGAATCCTACCTTTTACAGGCAGCATCCTGGTATAATTACGGCATAATGATTAAAGATAAAGAAGGATATGCAGCGGTTATGGATATAGTAACGCAACATGCTATACCACTGGCTGAAAAATCAGGAGACAAAGAAAAAATATCACACTACAATTCTCAGTTTGGAACGATACTGATGTACAATGGCAAATTTGAAGAAGCTATACCTTATAATAAAAAGGCAATAGATCTTTTATCAAAAGAATATCCGACTTCTGCAACACTGGTTCTGGCATACATTGGCGCAGCTACCAATCTCGTGTATGCAGATAAAAAAGATCAGGCAAAAAAATATCTGGATGCTGCAGAAGAAATTTTAAAATCATTTCCTGAATCCGTCAATTATCCTTTTTTTTACCTCGCAAAATCACATTATTACATTTCAAACTCACAATTTGAAGAAGCACTTCTCGAAACCGAAAAAGGAATAATTCCTGCAAAAAAAAATCATCAAAAAGATGTTTTACAATTGCTTATTTTCAGAAAATATGAAATATACCTTCACCAACAGCACTATACATCAGCCAAAAAAGTATTAACTGATCTCGTTGCGGAAGGATCTATTCTAAAAGATGTAAACAATAAAAAAACCATTTATAATGAACTGGTAAAAATAAATGAACTGCTCCATGATAAACAGGAAGCTTTTATATGGTTAAAAAAATACAGCACCCTGAGTGATAGTATATCAAATGCACGACTGAAAGAAACAATCACCGAACTGGAAGTTCAATATAAAAATGCCGAAAGTCAAAAAGCCATTTCAGCACTTGAAAAAGAAACCGCACAAAATGCTCTGGAAGCAGATAAAAACAAACAGTTTTTATTAATTCTTGCTGTCATTTGCATGATATTACTTCTCATCGCTATTTTTAGTTATATGTATTACCGCAATTATAAAAATCTGATCCAACAAAAAGAAATAAATCATCAGCAGGAAATAGCAGAAAGAACTCAACAAGAACAGCTAAAAGTAACTCAGGCAATGCTTAGCGGAGAAGAAAAAGAACGGGGGCGTATTGCACAGGAACTACACGACGGATTGGGAGGAATGCTTGCGGGGGTAAAAATTAATCTGTCGGGTTGGGCTTCACTACACCTCAGACCTGATGAGCGTACAGAGTTTAACAAAATCATCACCCAATTAGACAATTCCATCAATGAATTAAGAGGAGTAGCACGAAATCTTATGCCGGAATCATTACTGCGGTTCGGACTGGAAACGGCTTTAAAGGATCTCTGTAATTTTTACACACATCACGAACTGGAAATTGATTTACAATGCTATAATTTGCAAAAAGATATTTCATTAGCTACCCAGCTCCATATATACAGAATTATTCAGGAACTGTTATCCAATGCTGTAAAACATGCAAAAGCTACTGCTATTCTCCTGCAATGTACACAGGAAGATTCCGTTTTTCTAATTACCATTGAGGATAATGGTATTGGATTTATTACAGAGGAAGCCATACAAAAAAACGGTATGGGGCTTCATAATGTAGAAAACAGAATTCAATATCTGCATGGAAAAATGGAAATAACTACTGAAGTTAATGAAGGCACAACCATCAATATAGAACTAAAAATAAATGAACATGACTGATATCAATATTGTGATTCTTGATGATCATCCCATTGTTGTAGCAGGGCTGAAACAGCTCCTTATGAATGAAAAAGGACTGAATATTATGGGAAGTTTTCACAAAGGCAGTGAAATTCTTTCTTTTATTAAAGAAAATCCGGTAGATTTAATTTTATTGGATATAACACTTCCGGATAGCAATGGTATTGAATTATGCAGAGAAATAAAAAAAGAGCGGCCTGGGATTGTTATTTTAATGTTGAGCAACCGTTCAGAAAGAAGTATCATTATGCAATCGATACAATATGGTGCCAGCGGATACCTGCTAAAAAATGCTTCAACTGAAGAACTACTGTATGCTATAAAAGAGTCGCTGGCAGGAAATATCTCTTTTTGTAATGAGGTTAAAGCCATTATCAGTAAACCGGTCACCTATGATTTTAATGAGTTTCCAAAACTCACTAAAAGAGAAAAAGAAATTTTAAAAATGATTACGGAAGGTAAAACAAGTCTTATGATTGCAAACGAATTATCACTGAGCGTACTGACAGTTGATACCCACAGAAAAAATATCATGAATAAATTTAAGGCAAAAAACGTAGCTGAATTGACAAAAATTGTCGTGCAAATGGATTTACTTTTATAGTACCAACTTATTAAAATTACAGAAATAAATAAAAAATCAGGTTCATACTATTGTCTTGGAAAATAGTACAAACCTGACAGAAAATTTTTTTAATTATTTCACTTCATCAAAGTTTATCATCCAATGAATTCCGAATTTATCTGTAAACATTCCGAAATAGGCTCCCCAAAATGTTTCGCTCATTGGCATATTTATTTTACCACCCGAAGATAATCCGTTAAATAAAGTATCCGCTTCTTCCCTACTCTGCGCATCAATAGATAAGGAAATATTATTCCCTGCAATATGGTTGTGACCAAAAGCTTCAGAACTGTCACTTCCCATCAAAAGGGTTTCCTTGCTGATCGGTAGTGTAATATGCATTATCTTATTCTTTTCACTTTCCGGAAGTGGAGGCATTCCTTCCTGTGGAGGCATATCTCCGAATTTGCCTACATAAGGAAATTCCCCGCCGAAAACAGATTTATAAAAATTAAACGCTTCAAGACAATTGCCATTAAAATTGAGGTATGCATTTACTGTTGCCATTTTTATATAGTATATGGATTAATGATAAAGTTACAAGTTCGTTTTTAAATTATTTCTGAGCTGACTTTTTTGATTTAACAATAAAAGCAATTATAACTGAAGTTATAATCCCCATAGAAATAGCGCCAAGAATACTCTGTACGATATAATTATTCAAATTAAAATACGCTTCTGCCTGTTTTCTTGTAGCATAATATCCCGTTTCTAAAGAATAAGCAATAACATTATTAAAATAATCCGGAGTAATCACTGTAGAAACAAACCATTGTGACATAGGACTCAAAAGGGTAATTATCAAAGTAAGTAGGAGACCGGAAAAAAGCCCCTGCTTAAAACTCATTTGTCCTGCATATATGGTTTTCTTTTTATTGGTCAAAGCAAAATAATATACTGCTATTGCAGGTATTGCAAATATGAGAGAAACATATTGATGTTTATCTAAATGGGTACTGTGTAAGCCTGTCCACTTTTCAAGCAACATCCATAATAAACTCATGGCTAAAAAAACAAAAGCCCATTTCAATTCTATTTTAATTCGATTCATCCGATATAAATTGAGTATTCTATGAAATAAAAGTATAAAATAATTTACAGTTAGTAATAATGGAAAACCGCTCAAATTTGCTTATAGGCTAATTACCAATAAATATTAGAATAAAAGTCTATCATACATTTTCAAACTCCTTAGAGTAATATACAACACCTTCACTTTCTTTCAAAGCCCCATCAATAAGTTCAATTGCCATAAAAGCATTTTCAGGCACTTCAAAAGGAGGTCTGATACCGTAATAAGATGCTGAAGTAAATCCGAATTTAGTATAATAGGCAGGATGTCCTAATACGATAACAGAAGCAAAACCTAAATCTCTGGCTTTTTTTAATCCTTGCTTTATAAGCGCACTACCAATACCTTTTAACTGCATTTGAGGCAATACCGCCATTGGTGCCAGTGCAAGGCTTTCTTTATACTGACCATCTGTTGTGAGAATAGTTATTTTTGTAAACAGAATATGTCCCATTACTTCCCCTTTGTAAAGTGCTATCAATGAAAGCTCCGGTATAAAAACATCTTTATTTTTTCGTAAAGCTTCAACAAGTTTTGCTTCAGAATTCTGGCCAAATGCTATTTCATTTATCTCATATACTAAAGCATAATCTTCGGGTTTCTCCTGTCTTATTACAATTTCCATAATTTATTTTGGTAAAATACTATTCTGTTTTACGCTAATCGTGATACGACAAATATAGAACTTCTGTAAAAAAATAAACTTAAAAAAAACAGGCATACGCCTGTTTTAAATAGTAATCCGTAATAGTTATCAAATAAAGACTATCGCCAATAACGGTCATTATAATCTCCATAAAAATCTTCGGGATGTCTGGTTACAGGAATATCTTTTAAAATCGTTACCTGTGCTCTTCCTAAATTTACATTGAGCATAAAAGTAGGTACGCTTGTAGTTTGAACCCATCTTCCACGATTTCTATATACATATACTTCGCGATACGGATCGTAAAATGTACCATAATCTCTGAAATAAATATGTCTGTTTGCCTCATATCTATGCGCAGCAGCCCACGCTGGTCTTTTGTGATGTTTGTGTTTCACTTTTGCATATCCTCTGTGAGAGCGATGATCATTTTTCCAATGCTTATAGTCTCTGTGATCTCTATCATAATCTTTCCTTTTTCTGGAAGATTCTTTTCTGTGTTTATCATGTTTATCTCCCCCTCGGTCATGTCGTTGTGCATACATTTCTGAAGGAATTAAAAACAGGAAGCTTACAGCGGTCAGTGTTAAAAAAACAAATTTTTTCATAATAGCAAATTTTTATAATATAATAGATTAAACACATATTTAATGCACCCTAAAACATTTCGACAAATGGCGATAAGCCCCGTGAAATATAGTTTTGTGTGCAATTAATAACCGAAAACCAAAAACCGTACCTAAATTTTCCAATAAAAGATTAGTGCGATAATTTACGAGCAAAGAAGAGGTATAATTCTTTCATTTATTGATTCATTATTCTCCTGTATATCAATTGATTTAGCTGTTTTTGCTTAAGATTCAATTTTTAAAAAAATCCAAAGCTATTTTTAACAAAAAAAATAGTTTCATTAGTAAACATTTTCTCAAACAAAGCGCATGTAGCAAACCAGAAATAAAATACAAGTTGGCTGAATAGTAAAAACAAATACAAAGTACAACCTACCCACAAAAAATCTTTTTGAGTTTATTCCACAGTAACATTTGTCAAATTTCGATTTAGTATGATTCACTCTGTTGGCCCATATACAGGCTGAAGATTATGAAGAAGAAAAACGTTGAAAATGATAAAGATTATCTAAACACATCTTTAGCGGCAATATTTCATGAACAAGCGTTTTTATATTTAAATTTGCGCTATAAATTTAATACCGTGAGCAAAGTTTTAATAATAGATGACGAAGAAAAAATAAGAACCCTGCTGTCCAAAATCATTACCTTGGAAGGATTTGATGTGGTGCAGGCAGACGATATCAAAAACGGTTTTAAAAAACTGGAAATAGCTGATGTCGATGTTGTGATATGTGATGTAAAACTAACGGACGGAAGCGGTATTGAAGCCACCAAAAAGATTAAAGAAAAATATCCTTTAGTAGAAATCATATTACTCACTGCCTACGGCAATATCGCAGATGGTGTTCAGGCAATGAAAAACGGCGCTTTTGATTATATTACCAAAGGAGATGACAACAACAAAATCATTCCCCTGCTCTATAAAGCAACCGAAAAAGTTTCATTAGCCAAACGGGTAATACAGTTAGAAAAGCAGTTGGGCAATAAATATTCCTTTGATAACATCATTGGTAAATCCAAAACCCTTGGTGCTTCTATTGATACAGCAAAAAAAGTGGCAGGCAGTGAAACGACCGTTTTGCTCACTGGAGAAACGGGAACGGGAAAAGAAGTATTTGCACAAGCCATACACAATGCCAGCAACAGAAACAAACAAAATTTCGTTGCCATAAACTGCTCTGCCTTTAGTAAGGAATTGTTGGAAAACGAATTATTCGGACATAAAGCAGGTGCATTTACAGGAGCAGTCAAAGATAGTAAAGGAATTTTTGAAGAAGCAAATAACGGTACGGTTTTCTTAGATGAAATTGGCGAAATGCCTTTAGATTTACAGGCAAAGTTATTACGGGTCTTGGAAACAGGAGAATTTTTAAAGGTTGGCGACAGCAAATCAACCAAGGTAAATGTACGCATTGTCGCCGCTACCAACAGAAATTTACAGCAGGAAGTAGAGGCAGGAAACTTCCGTGAAGATTTATATTATCGTATTGCCGTTTTCCAGATTTCATTGCCTCCACTTCGGGAAAGAATTGTGGATATAGAAGAATTGGCAGCATTGTTTTTACAGACATTCGCCACTAAGACCAACAAAAAAATCAATATGATTTCTAAAGGCTATCTGGAAGCACTTAAACAGCATTCGTGGAAAGGTAACATCAGAGAACTAAAAAACGTCATCGAACGCAGCGTCATTCTTACCGATAGCAATGAATTAACAGAGGATAGCCTGCCTGCTGAATTACAACAGCTCAGTTCAGTAGGAGTTCGGGAAAAAATACTGTCCGGATTCGACCTCGCCAGTGCCGAAAAAATACATATTCAAAAGGTATTGAATTACACCAATGGCAATAAAACAGAAACAGCGAAACTCCTGAATATTGCCTTAACAACTTTATATCGAAAAATTGACGAATACCAAATAAAATAACCCTTTCAAAACGATAGTATCTCCCCTTTCAAAATGAAAGGGTTTTTTATTTTCCTTTTTTATCAAAAAAAATGTAAAATACTATCATACAACTATTTAATATTGATCCCAATGGTATTGGAATAGGGATTGTCTATCTTATGGCATAACAAAATAAATAATTGATTATGCTTACAGTCATTTTACTCCTCACAGGGCTTTTGTGCTTTGCCCTGTTTTTTTCACTCATTAAAATCTTTGAAAAGATATGATCGCATTATTCATCATCGCCATTGCTATATTTTTCTATATGTGCTATGTGCTGATTAAACCGGAAAAATTTTAAGAACGATATCATACAATAAGTTGGGAAACTGGCACAGAATAAAGACCGTATGAGAAACTTAAAAGAAAATATAAAGAAATATGAAAAGTAGGCAAAGTACTTCTTGTCTTTCTGGATTAATAATACTTATCGCCTGGTCTATTAAACTATTATTCAATTAAAAATATGAACACAGAAATTTCAGGAATTATAACCATGTTCGGGATAACATTTTTGCTGGCAATCCCGTTTGGTAAATACATCGCAAAAGTATATGCCGGCGAAAGAACCTTTCTTGACCCTGTATTGAGCTCTATAGAACGGTTATTCTATAAAACATCAGGCATCGATCCCGATGAGGAAATGAACTGGAAACAACATTTAGTAGCCTTGCTTACCATCAACCTTATCTGGTTTCTGATGAGTATGGGCATACTGATGAATATGGGAAGTTTACCTCTCAATCCCGATGGAAATCCAAGCCAGTCCGCAGATTTGGCATTTAATACAACCATTTCATTTTTGGTAAACTGTAACCTGCAACATTATTCAGGCGAAACAGGCATCAGCTATTTAGGGCAAATATGGCTTATGTTTCTCCAGTTTGTGACCGCAGGTGTGGGTATGGCAGCGGCAGTCATATTGTTCAAAGCATTCCGGGAGAAATCAACCACTCAATTGGGCAACTTTTATAATTACTTTTTAAAATCCTGCACCCGCATTTTACTACCTATATCGTTGGTATTTGCAGCCATTTTTGTATTTAATGGTATGCCCATGACCTTTGAAGGTAAAGATACCATAACCAACTTAGAGGGCAATACCGTAGAAATAAGTCGTGGCCCATTAGCTGCTTTTGTTCCCATTAAACACTTAGGTACAAACGGTGGTGGTTTTTTTGGATCTAATGGTGCTCATCCACTTGAAAATCCGAGTTACCTGACTAATATGGTCGAGATGATCGGACAGATGATTATTCCTATGGCGATGGTATTTGCTTTTGGTTATTTTATCCGCAGAAGAAAATTTTCATGGATGATGTTTGGCGTAATGACAGTAGGATTTCTGCTACTGGTCATCCCCAATGTTATTATGGAAATGAACGGCAATCCTGCGATTGAACAGATGGGAATTGATAATACACTCGGTGCGATGGAAGGAAAAGAAATTCGCTTTGGAGCAGCAGCATCCGGCTTTTGGAGTATTGTAACTACGGTTATTTCTACGGGTAGTATCAACTCTATGCACGATAGTTCGATGCCCTTATCCGGTATGAACGAACTATTGGCAATGATGGTTAACGCATTTTACGGCGGTGCGGGTGCAGGCATACTCAATTTTCTCATCTTCATTATTCTGGCAGTATTCATCAGCGGGTTGATGGTGGGCAGAACGCCCGAGTTCATGGGTAAGAAAATTGAAGCGAGAGAAATGAAAATAGCCCTGATAATTGCACTGGCACATCCATTCCTGATTTTAGTAGGAACTGCTATAGCTACCGCTTTGCCACAATATACACTGGTAACTTTGGCCAATCTGGGCTTTCACGGTTTCAGTGAAATGCTGTATGAATATACTTCATCGGCAGCTAACAATGGTAGTGGCTTTGAAGGCTTAGGGGATAATACTCCATTTTGGAACATATCCACAGGAATCGTATTAATGTTCGGCAGATTTCTACCCATTATCGGTCCTGTCGCAATAGCAGGCTTACTCGCAGAAAAGAAATTCATACCGGAAAGTTCTGGAACCCTTAAAACCGACACCGCAACATTTGGACTGATGGTATTTGCCGTCATAGTTATCATTGCCGCACTGGCGTTCTTTCCGGCTCTGGCATTGGGTCCTATTGCCGAATACTTTTCACTTTATTAATCCTTATCAACCACAACATAAATGAATAATAATAGCAATAAATTATTTGAGCCTTCATTGCTGAATGAAGCCTTAAAACAGTCATTCATCAAGTTACACCCGGCAAAAATGTTCCGTAATCCAGTCATGTTTATGGTGTGGATAGGTACGCTGATCATGGCAGGTGTATGTGTATGGATTATCACAGGCGAAGAAAATCAGGGCAGTCTGCTCTACAATGTTATTGTAACGCTTCTACTTTTTATGACTCTGTTGTTTGCCAATTTTGCTGAAGCCATTGCTGAAGCCAGAGGAAAGGCTCAGGCCGACAGTTTGCGTAAAACAAGAGAAGAAACACCAGCCCGGTTAGAAAACGGACAAACGGTTTCTTCCTCTCAACTTCAAAAGGGAAATGTTTTTGTTTGCGAAGCAGGCGATATAATTCCGTCCGATGGCGAAATTATTGAAGGCTTGGCCACCATTGATGAAAGTGCCATTACAGGAGAGAGTGCTCCTGTAATCAGAGAAGCAGGTGGAGATAAAAGCAGTGTTACAGGTGGTACAAAAGTACTGTCCGACAAAATTAAAGTTTGCGTAACCACCGAAGCGGGCGAAAGTTTCTTAGACAAAATGATTGCTTTGGTCGAAGGTGCAAGCCGTCAGAAAACACCTAACGAAATTGCCTTGACTATTCTGTTGGCAGGTTTTACACTCGTGTTTATTATTGTTGTCGTTACGCTGAAACCCTTTGCAGATTATGCACAAACCCCCATTACCGTAGCGGCATTTATCTCCCTTTTTGTCTGCTTAATTCCGACGACTATCGGCGGATTGCTATCCGCTATCGGTATTGCCGGAATGGACAGAGCTTTACGCGCAAACGTCATTACCAAAAGTGGTAAAGCAGTTGAAACAGCAGGAGATGTAGATGTATTACTGTTAGACAAAACAGGAACCATCACCATTGGCAATAGAAAAGCAACGAAATTCTATCCGGTAAAAGGAGTGGATGAAAAACATTTTTTGAAATCAGTCGTGTTGAGTTCTATGGCAGATGAAACTCCTGAGGGAAAATCCATCATAGAATTGGCAGGAATTAATCCATTGAGCTACCAAATTGAAAAACCACGATTCATCAAATTTACCGCAGAAACAAGAAGTTCGGGAATTGATTATGAAAACGTCAAAATTAGAAAAGGGGCATCAGATGCGATCAAAAATCTGGTTGAAAAAGCAGGAAACCATTTCCCACAGGAAACTGCTGAACAGGTCAAATCTATTTCAAGCAATGGCGGAACTCCACTCGTTGTTGCCGAAAATGAAAAAATATTAGGTGTAATTGAATTGCAGGACATCATAAAACCCGGCATACAGGAACGTTTCGAACGATTGCGTAAAATGGGAATTAAAACTGTAATGGTTACAGGTGATAATCCGCTGACGGCAAAATACATTGCCGAAAAAGCGGGTGTAGATGACTTTATTGCCGAAGCAAAACCCGAAGATAAAATGCACTATATCCGCAAAGAACAATCGGAAGGCAAATTAGTAGCCATGATGGGCGATGGTACGAATGATGCACCTGCCTTAGCACAGGCTGATGTGGGCGTAGCGATGAACAGCGGTACACAGGCAGCCAAAGAAGCGGGCAATATGGTGGATTTAGATAACGACCCGACCAAGCTGATTGAAATCGTAGAAATAGGTAAGCAATTATTAATGACGAGAGGAACATTAACCACATTCAGTATCGCCAATGACGTAGCAAAGTATTTCGCCATTGTTCCGGCACTGTTTATTGCTTCCATTCCTGCTTTACAAGGATTGAACATTATGAATTTACATTCGCCTGAAAGTGCTATCCTCTCAGCAGTTATTTTCAATGCAATCGTTATTCCGTTACTGATACCATTGGCGTTAAAAGGAGTAGCTTATAAACCTATAGGAGCCAGTGCATTACTACGCAGAAATTTATTCATCTACGGTTTGGGAGGCATTATTGTTCCGTTTGTAGGGATAAAGCTTATAGATATTTTAGTTTCAATATTTATTTAAAACATTCATAGAAATGAAATAAGTCAGATAATCAAAATTCAATTGATTGCAACTTGACGTATTCCATTGGACAAATAAAAATCAATAAAAAAGTTACAAATGAAAAAACATATTTTACCGGCTATTAAGCTAACGGTTTTTAGTATTCTATTACTCTGCATAATCTATCCGATCATTGTTTGGGGTATAGCACAGTTCTCTTCCAATAAGGGAAAAGGAGAAGTGATTACGTTCAATAGTAAAATCTATTATGCCAATGTAGGACAGTCTTTTACAAAAGATCACTATTTCTGGTCACGCCCTTCCGCTGTAGATTATAATGCCGCAGGTTCCGGCGGTAGCAACAAAGCGGCGTCGAATAAAGAATATCTCAAACAGGTTCAGGCAAGAATTGATACATTTTTGGTACACAATCCGGGTATTTCGAAGTCTGAAATCCCGGTAGATTTGGTAACAGCAAGTGGTAGTGGTCTCGATCCGAATATTTCCGTACAGGCAGCAAAAATACAGGTAAAACGAATTGCTAAAATTCGTGGCATTGCTGAAGGAAATCTTCAGCAACTCATCCTTGCCAATACAGAAAAACCTTTGTTTGGATTATTTGGACCTGAAAAAATAAATGTTCTCAAATTAAATATCGCATTAGATAATTTAAAGTAAATGAAAAAAACAGTATTGGCGGTGCTGATTTTATTAAGTATAAAGAGCACTGGACAAACAGATAATGCAAAATCAGCCTTTTCTTTTAGCGGTTATTTAGAAACGTATTACACTTATGATTTCAGTAAGCCCGGTGACCATAATCGCCCAGAATTTATCTACTCACACAATAGGCATAATGAATTGAATGTAAATTTAGGTCTTGTAAAAGTATCCTATAACACAGATATAGTAAGAGCAAATTATGCCCTGGCTGTCGGTACTTATATGAATGCAAATTACGCAGCTGAGCAGGGCGTATTGAAAAATATATATGAAGCAAATGCCGGTGTAAAAATTTCCAGTAAAAAGAATTTGTGGATTGATGCCGGCTTTTTTCCTTCTCACATCGGTTTTGAAAGTGCGATAGGTATGGACAACTGGACACTCACGAGAGGCATATATGCGGAAAATTCACCTTATTTTGAAACAGGTGTAAAAATTTCTTACACAACTGATAATGATAAATGGTTTATCAGTGGTTTGGTTTTGAACGGATGGCAACGCATACAGCGTATGGACGGCAATAATACCATTGCATTCGGCCATCAACTGACCTGCAAGCCTAATTCAAAAATTACACTCAACAGCAGTTCATTCATAGGTAATGACAAACCCGATAGTACAAAGCAAATGCGATATTTCCACAACCTTTACGGTATTTTTCAAATCACGGAAAAATTTGCCCTTACAACAGGATTTGATATTGGAGCAGAACAAAAAAGTAGGGGAAGTAAGCGTTATAACACCTGGTGCACACCGGTTGTTATCGTGAAATATAGCCCAACCGAAAAACATAATGTGGCAATACGAACAGAGTATTATAACGACGAAAACGGTGTAATCATCGGTACAAATACACCGAATGGATTTAAAACCTGGGGATATTCTATAAATTATGACTACCAGATACGTAAAAATATCATGTGGCGTATTGAAGGAAGAGGGCTTTCCAGCAAGGACAAGGTTTTTACAGGAAACAATAAATCTGGTAATGACAATTTTTTCATCACAACATCATTAGCCATTGCACTCTGATGACAGAAAAAGACCAAACCGTACAACAGTTTCTGGACCTGATAAAAAAATCAAGGCGAGGCAAATTCAAAATTTACATAGGCATGAGTGCCGGTGTAGGCAAAACCTTTCGTATGTTACAGGAAGCACATTCGTTGTTGCAAAATGGTATCGACATAAAAATCGGATACATTGAAACACATGGCAGAAAAGAAACACAGGCTTTATTAGAAGGTACTCCCGTTATTCCAAGAAGAAAGCTGTTTTATAAAGGAAAAGAATTAGAAGAATTGGATGTTCAGGCAGTCATCAATTTACGTCCTGAAGTCGTGATAATAGATGAATTAGCCCATACCAATATTGAGGGCAGTAAAAATGAAAAACGCTGGCAGGACGTATTGGACATCCTGGATGCCGGCATCAATGTGATTAGTGCGGTAAACATTCAGCATATTGAAAGCCTTAATGAGGAAGTAAGACATATTACCGGTGTTGAGGTAAAAGAACGTATTCCTGATAGTGTCATCGCCCAGGCTGACGAGGTGGTCAATATAGACCTTACCGCTGATGAACTGATAACAAGATTAAAGGAGGGAAAAATATATGACCATACAAAAATCGAAACCGCATTAAACAACTTTTTCAAAAGTGAGCATATTCTGCAATTGCGGGAACTGGCGCTAAAAGAAGTGGCATCTCAGGTAGAACGTAAAGTAGAAAATGAAATTACCTTACCAGGTTCTTCCAGAAGAGAAAAATTTTTGGCGTGCATTAGTTCCAATGAAAAAACAGCACGGAATGTTATCCGCAAAACAGCTCGTTTGGCTAACTATTACAACAGCAAATGGTTTGTTCTGTATGTACAAACACCTAAAGAAAGTTCCGATAAAATAGCACTCGACAAACAGAGACATCTTATAAATAACTTTAAATTAGCAACAGAATTAGGAGCAGAAATCATAAAGGTAGAAAATAAAAATGCTTCCAGAGCGATTATTGAGCAGTGTGAGCAACGAAAAATAACCACCGTTTGTATAGGAAAGCCACATTTAAGTCTGTTGCATATCATTTTGGCGGGCAATGTTTTCAATGGTCTTTTAAAAAAGCTATCGACCAATAACATGGATCTGGTGATATTAAGTTAAAGAATTGAAGCGATGAAGGTAAAAACAAAATTAACGTTAGGTGTCGGGCTATTATTTGCTATGATAGCCCTACTTACCGTGTTGAGTGCAAATCAGATAAATAAACTGTCCAACGATGCAAAAAACATTCTGGCGGATAACTACAATACAGTAGATTATTGCCGTCAAATGCTGGATGCATTAAACAATGATATTTCAAATCCTGAACAACAAAAGAAATTCTGGGAAAGTCTGTCAAAACAAACGAAAACCATCACAGAAGTTGGCGAAAAGGAAATCACGGACAGCATAAAAGCCGATTTTGAGCAAATCATAAACAACCCCAATGATAGTTCTTTACACAAAACCATACAAAAAGACATTACCAGTGCCATGCTTCTGAATATGCAGGCTATACACCGAAAAAGTGATGTTGCTCAGGACACCGCTGAGAATGCCGTTTTTTGGATTGCCATTACAGGAACACTTTCTTTTATAATAGCATTCACACTTTTAATAAATCTGCCTTCAAACATTGCTAATCCTATCAGAGAACTAACGGAAAGCATCAAACAAATCGCTGCACAAAACTACTCCAGAAGAGTGCATTTTGAGCAGCACAATGAATTTGGAGAGTTAGCCCAATCATTTAATACCATGGCTGAAAAATTAGAAGAATATAGCAGCACCAGCCTGGCAAAGCTGATGATGGAAAAAAAACGTATTGAAACGCTCATCAATAATATGAGTGAACCGGTTATCGGTTTAGATGAAAATCAGACTATTTTGTTTATGAATAATGTTGCATTAAAGATAGCAGGGCTTCAGAAAGAAAATGTAATTGGCACACCCATTTATACAATTGCAGAACGCAACGACCTCATAAAAAACCTGATAAAAAATTTATCCGAAAATGAAACAACCAATAAAAAAACAAAATCTCTGCCGATAAAAATTTATGCCGACAGTAAAGAAAGCTATTTTGAGAAAGAAATTATTCCGATTAAGATTACCCCTACAGGCGAACAGACAGAAATGCATATTGGAGATGTCATCCTTTTACAAAATATTACCCCTTATAAAGAATTGGATTTTGCAAAAACCAACTTTATTGCCACAGTTTCCCACGAACTGAAAACGCCTATTTCATCGATAAAGATGAGCTTACAATTGCTGGAAAATAACCAAATAGGCGAATTAAATACAGAACAAAAAAGCCTTTTAGAAAGTATAACAGATGATACTTCACGATTACTGAAAATCACAGGAGAATTACTGAATATGACACAAGTGGAAAGCGGTATTATTCAGATAAGTGTTGTACCGTCTGATGTCAGAGAAATAGTAGAATATGCCGTAAATGCAACCAAAGCAGCAGCTGAACAAAAACAAATCAGCTTTGAAATAAGAACAGCAGATCACCTGCCTCAGGTGTTTGCCGATAACGAAAAAACGGCCTGGGTACTTACAAATCTGCTTTCCAATGCTATTCGGTATTCTTATGATAACTCAACGGTATATATTGACGTAACAGCAGCAGACAACAAAGTACACTTCTCCGTTACCGATACAGGACAAGGCATTTCCCCACAGTACCTTGACAAGATATTTGAACGCTATTTTCGCATACCGGGCACAAAGAAAGAAGGTACAGGACTGGGTTTGAGCATCAGCAAAGAATTTATACAGGCACAGGGTGGAGATATTGCTGTAAAAAGTGATTTAGGAGCGGGAAGTACATTTTCATTTTCTTTGAACAGTTTCCCAAAAAAGTAAGGCTTAACCGCGCAGGCAACAAAGCTGCAGCTTAGCTATATCAATTGTATCAAATTCCCTGACAACACATTACAAGAAAACATCATCAGGAAAATAGCCGAACAATACAAGGGATGGTAACGACAATTATGCACAAAATCGTTACTTAACTATTTTAATGATTTTTTATAAAAGCTTAGTATTAAATCCATATAGCCATCCCCTGAAAACTGTAAAACGAATAATTCAGAACTCTTTATCAATAATCTTCTTTTTCTTATTAAAATCCCGAACTTTAATACGTATAAATTTAAGAACCTGATCTTCATATTCTATAAAAATCTTTCGGAGATACAAAACATGACTTTCTTTATAATGCGCATAAACCATCTCACTGATTATAGTAGCTAATTGTAGTGATAAAAAGCCGGCTGATAATTTGTCTTTCAACATTTCCTCATGATGAAATTCCATTTTCGATGTAAGGATGAGATTTTCTTTATTTTTCATAGTAAATTATTAATTGGGTTAAAAATGTGGTCTCTATCTTAAATTTACAAAAATTCTTGCGTCTCTCAAACAATCATTTTGTAATATTTCCCCATACAATCAACACAATTTGATGTAGAAAAATGCAACAAAACGATGACCAAATAAACAGATAAAAAGAAAAAATCAATTTACTCAAAAACCATAAAGCATTAAAAAACAATTGATTAAATGTATTTTATAAAAAAATAATTCTGATGGTATTTTCTTTGCTTTATTTGTAATGCTAAGAAAAGGAAGTGATCGTTATAAGTGTTTCACTCAGAAAACAAAAAAGGAATCCGGTAATCGGATTCCTTTTGTTATATCTCGCATTTTACAGTGTTAATAAAATTATGAACTGATACTATTATTGTGATAAATCATTCTCTACTATTATGAGTATTGCATAATAAATTATTTCAAAATAATGCTTGCTTTCATTGATCTTAACATCCTCTGCTCTCTTTTTTAAAAAATGAATAAGCCCTTCATCATGAATGAGAATTTCTGGTAAATCGCTTTTTAAAAAGGATATTTTTTCCGAAATACTTACCTCTTTATTCTTTAGTCCTGAAAAATTCTTAGATAAAAACTTTGGTGTGATAATACGCTTGTCTAAAATTTCTCTTAAAATAATATAAGCCTTATTCACCGAACCACTTGCAAACAAATCGTGTGCTTGATTTAACTCCGTAAAAATTTCTCTTGTAATTTCTTTTACTTTATTTTGCTTAAAACGATTCATATCATCCAGAGAAGGATACTGACCTATTTTATACAGACTGCCCTCAATCACCTTAAATATAAAACTTATATTATGGGAACCATCTGACACATTCGGGCATTTAAAACTCTTGGATATATAATTCAATTTTTGCAATATGCTCAATAAAACATTTATTTTCTCACTTTCATCCTTATAATCATTTTCAAGCATCAGGAATTTGTATTCATAAAAAGATTCTTTATGTTCCTTATTGGCGATACTTGAAAAAAAAACTTTTTGATCACATGATTTACAATAACAATGCAGGGAAGGATTAAAAAAAAAGATGTCATCATTGTGATAGTAGAACAATAGATTCAACAAAGTATTGACACTTAAGTCATGTACTTTTATTTCTTCATAAAGGCGAGTGTTTAAAAATATTTTATCCAGACTAAGTGTATACATCAGTAATAAATAGTTTTATCAAACCTACGAAATTTCTTATTCATCAACGAAAAAAACAATTAATATCTACAGGATCATACCCTCCTCTCTTAATAAAGTAAAATATTTTTACTGATCAAAAATAATGTAGAATTATTGCATAATTTCACGACACTTTGTTGATTTTATAAGCAATTAATATGCCTTTTTTTCTCACTTATATATCTTATTACTGATTATAGGTTCTTAAACAATCTATCAACGTCCATGGCATCAAAATTGAATAGTTAGGGCTGAAAAAAAATAAGGTTATACAACTATCAGCATTTTTCAGCTGAGTAAATTTTATTTTTCTTACTAAGTTCTTTAATAAGCAAGTATATCAATAGTTTAATATTTATTCAGAATAAATTAATCCTGCTGAAAGTTTGATAAGTCATCGTTATATCTTAATTTCGTAGGGAAAAAAAACATTTTTATGGAGTTAAGAATCTACCCTTACAGAAGACCTTCCTATTTAAGGTCTAAATTAGAAAAATCTATTATGCATGAAGACAGCAATAAATGGATTTTTACAGAAAATGAAGTCAAAATTAATTATAAAATCAGACCCGTTTTCTCTCATATGGAAGAACAATTTAAAGACCTTGAATTTGTCTTTAAAATAAAAAAAGATGAAGAATCAACCAATTATTTATCTATGCATCTTACCAAAGAAAACGAAACGGATAAAAAGGAAACCATCATAGGGATGATGACTTCCTTTGTTTTAGGAAGTCATAAAGATCTGGTAAAATCCTTAGTTATTGTACCATAAAAAAAGCCCGTTTAAAAACGGGCTTTTTTTTTAAGAGCGTTACTCTTTTATTACCATTATATTCTGTATATACCTCCCCAATTTATAAATCACATACAACTTAGGATTTTGTGAAAATAGAAAAAGCCAGCAAGATGGAAGCTTACTGACTTTAAAAAATTACTCACGCGTAACATGAGTAATGCAAAATTACAATAATTATTGAAATAGTCTGGCATTTCTCAATTTTTATACTACCCGTCAACTCCTTTTATGAATTTCACATATAATTGCAGTCATATATTTAGTTACAGCTAAAAATATGTTAATAATATACTGACTATAAAATAATAAATTCTTATTTACGTTATCACATAGGTTACCAATCAGAAATGAACTCTTTTTTTTGAAAAAATATCTTACAAAAGATAAAATTCTCAGATATTTCTGCTTCTATAAAGGTTAATTATTTGGATATCGATTATGAAAACACTTTATTTGATGCTGATTTTTAGTCCAGAGAATTAAATTCATAGTAAGACTGAAGGTTATAACACTAAAAATAATAAATGAAGTCATTCAACATTAATGAAATCAACGAAATACTGAATGGTATTTTAGAAGGTACTACAACTAATCTTATTACAGGACCTGAGCAGCTTGAAAAAGCAAAAAGCAATCACATTACATTTATCGGAAGTAAAAAATATGCCGATCTATGGGAAACCTCTGAAGCATCTGTTGCTATTATAAATGAAGGTATTGTTGCTGAACCTGGAGAGAACCGCGCACTGATACGTGTAAAAAATGCTGATCTGGCAATGGCAAAATTATTAGAGGTCTTTTCACCTCAGTCGCCGGTGCTTGAAGAAGAAATACATCCGACAGCGCATGTTGACAAAACTGCTAAAATTGGTGTAGGATGTAAAATCAGCGCAGGTGTATATGTTGGTAAAAACGTAGTATTAGGAGATCATGTTATTTTATACCCTAATGTGACCGTTTTAGATGACTGTACGATAGGAAAAAACAGTATTATCTGGTCAGGAACAGTCATTCGTGAGCGTTGTCATATCGGAAATGATTGTATTCTTCAACCCAATGTCACTATTGGTGCAGACGGTTTTGGATATCGTTTCTGTCCTGAAAAAGGAATGCTTATAAAAATACCTCAGATTGGGAATGTGGTAATTGGAAACGGAGTAGAAATCGGATCCGGATCCTGCATCGACAGAGGTAAATTCAGTTCTACCATATTAGGAGACGGAACTAAAATAGACAATCTGGTTCAAATCGGACATAACAGCGTTCTCGGTAAATTCTGTATAATGGCAGGAAATAGCGGACTCGCTGGCTCTGTAACTTTAGGCGATGGTGTTGTAATCGGCGGTAGTGCTTCTATTAAAGATCATGTAACTATTGGAGCCGGAGCTGTAGTGGGTGCCGGAGCAGGGGTAATGAGTGATATTGAAAGCGGAAAAAAAGTATTGGGATATCCCGCAGTAGAATCAAGAGAAGCTTTGAAACAATGGGCTGTACTCAGAAGATTGGTAAAGCAATCTTAAAAAAATAACCTTCAAAAACGCCTGTAAAAAACACAGGCGTTTTTTATATCATTTATTGTATCATTTCCTATAATCTTTTCCTTATATCTTCTTTAAAGATAAAAATGACGGATATTGGGGAGTTAATCAACTCTTTTTTTTCTTTTACTTTGTCATCCATCAGATAAGAACTTATAAATAACAAACAGTAAACAATATGAAACAAACATTAAAAACGATTTTAGGCAGCATCGTTTTCCTATATGCCTCTTTAACATTACACGCACAGGAATTAAAAGTAAAAGTCATGCAGAATCAAAAGGAAATAACTTCTGAAAAGAATGTATATATGCTTAACAAAGCTCCTTTTAGTTTTCAAATTCAGTCTATAGGCATTGAAGGCCTTTTGGTTGGGGCTACTCTTGATGAAGATCTGTATCGTTCCGCTCTTGGTGAAGGAGATCTGGAAATAACCTGGTTTGAAAACACGGGTATGGCTGAATCATCTTTCAATGATAAACAGCGTATGTTCATTAGTAACGATGCTCCAAGTTACTGGTACTACACTTCTAAAAAGGACCACAGATTTGACAAAACACCCACAGGAACATCTGAAAACTGGAATGCTGAAAGAACGATAAGTGTACTTGAGCTATTAGAAAGTGACGAACAGATTGCGTGTAAGAATATGGAAAGACCTCTGTATGTGATTTTCTACACAAATGTATATGATGAAGACTATAACATCACAGAAATCATCATACATTTTGATGCGGAAATCAAATGGAAAGCAACTGAATAATCCAGAAGAACTTTACTTTTCAAACACTCCTTTCATATCTTCAGTTGCCCATAGTGCCATTGCATCGATAATAGGATGCAAAGCACGACCAGAATTTGTGAGTCTGTAAGTTACAAAAGGAGGTACCACTGGTTTAGCCTCTCTGATGATGAGTTTATCTCCCTCAAGCTGTTTCAGATGCTGAATCAGCATTTTTTCCGTAATGGCAGGAATTGCCCGTTTCAATTCACTATATCTTTTATCACCTGTTGTCAAGTGATATAAAATGATGGGTTTCCAATAGCCTCCTATTTTTTCCATTACATAAGTAACCGGACATTCGGCCAAAGCATACCGCTTATTTTCCTGAATGGTAGATGATTCTTTAATCGCTGTCATAATACACACTTTAGGGTAAGTACTTGTATAAAAGTAAGTACAAAGATACCTTTGTAAAACAAATTATAAAAATAAATAATCATGAAATTTACAATTGTAGGATCTCTGGGAAATATAGGCAAACCACTTACCCAAAAACTCATCAGCGAAGGACACGAAGTTACTGTAATTACAAGCAGTATCGAGAGACAGACTGAAATTGAACAGTTAGGAGCTAATGCTGCCATAGGTTCAGTAAATGATGCTCAGTTTCTGGAAAAAACATTTAAAGGAGCGGATGCCGTCTTTTCGATGACTCCACCAAATATGGGAGGAAGTAACATTATTATCAATACCACAAATGCCGGAAAAGCACTGGCGTCAGCCATACAAAAATCAGGCATAAAAAGAGTAGTAATGCTGAGCAGTATTGGTGCTGACCTGCCAAATGGCACAGGTCCGATACAGGCATTGCATAATATAGAATCTGTTTTTAATGAATTGAAAGATGTCGCCATAACATATCTTCGTGCCGGATATTTCTATACTAATTTTTACGCTTCTGTTCCGATGATAAAAAATATGGGAATTTTAGGCGGAAATATGCAAAATACAACTCTGTTACCTTTAGTACACCCTACTGACATTGCAGTGGCGGTAGCAGAAGAATTACAAAAGATAGCCACAGAAAACAACATACGATATATCATAAGTGACATCAAAACACCTGAAGAGTTAGCAACGATAATCGGTAGTGCCATCAACAAACCTTTATTATGGACAAGTTTTACAGATGAGCAAAACCTGAATGGAATGTTACAGGCAGGAGTGCCTGTTGAAATATCTGAACTCTATACTGAAATGGGGAGGGCGCTGCGGAACGGAATCATTCAAAATGATTTTGTACTCTCCGGGAGTCCGGTTTACGGATCTGTTAAAGCAGAAGAATTTGCAAAAGAATTTGCAAATCAATTCTAATCTTTACCTTTCTCCTTATTATAAAAGGCAAGCGAATCGCTTGCCTTTCATATTTTTATACAGTACCTTAATAAATAAAATGCTCAAAGATACATCCTGTATCAATGTTTCACTCCTAACTTATTTACATCATGTTTTTATACCTGATTTTCACTAAATTTGTAAGACGATGAAACGATCCGGCACCGCAGATTTACCTTTACATTATGGCCATGTTCCCCTTTGGCTGGCGGAACGCATGGGTAAATTAGGTCTGGCAATTACAGAAGAAATCATAAGTCACAAAGGAAAAAATGAGTTTCTGAGCCGATTGAGCAATCCATTTTGGTTTCAGAGTTTAGGCGCAGTAATGGGTATGGACTGGCATTCTTCAGGTATCACGACGTCTGTAATGGGTGCCTTAAAAAGAAGTATTAATCCGCATGCTAAAGAATTTGGTATTTGCATCTGTGGTGGCAAAGGAAAACTTTCAAGGCAAACTCCTATGGAACTCATGCGATTTGCGGATCTTAACGGTTTAAATGCTGCAGAAATGGTTCGTTCCAGCAAGTTGACCGCTAAAGTGGACAATACTGCCATACAGGACGGTTTTCAGTTATATCAGCATAATTTTATTGTGAGCGATGAAGGTGAATGGACAGTCGTACAACAAGGTATGAGTGATGTCAATAACACTGCAAGACGTTATCACTGGCACTCAGAAGGATTTGATTCTTTTACTGAAGAACCTCATACTTTTATTTATGGACAAAATAAAGGACAAATTCTGAATCTTACAGATAAAGCAGCACGGCCACTCAAAGATGCTATGTTGCAGATCATATCAGAAGAACCTCAAAAAATAATTACTGAAATCAATCATCTGATACTGCCGGGTCATCATGAGGTAAAACCAGAAGATGTAAATCTGAAACGTTTAGGTACATTATTATGGTTGGCTCAGGATCAGCAGATAGAGCAGTTTGAAGAACTGTTGCTCTTACAGGGCGTTGGACCACGAACCTTACAATCTTTAGCATTAGTAAGTGAAGTCATCCATGGCAGCCCATCAAGATTTCAGGATCCTGCACGATTTTCATTTGCTCATGGTGGAAAAGACGGACACCCCTTCCCTGTCCCGGTTCATGTTTACGATGATACAATTGAGACATTGCAAAATGCTATACAAAGATCCAAAATGGGCAACTCTGATAAGCAGCAGGCCATCAAATCACTTTTCCAAATCAGCTCTCGTATGGAAGAAAATTTTACACCTAATAATAATTTTGAACAGGTAGTCGAAAAAGAGCGTTCAGAATCATGGAAATATGGAGGCAGAACCGTCTTTGGAAAGGCTAAGCCACCGGTTGCTTCCCAATTAAATCTTTTTGAAGATGGATTATAACGGTCTCAGCATATCAGAAGCAACGCAGATTCAAAATGAACTACGCCAGCATTTACGGTTTGATTACCCTGAAAATTTTCCCGTTCATACCATAGCTGGTGCAGATATATCTTATAACAGAAACAGCGAAATTCTTTATGCCGCAATCGTTTTACTGGATTATCCTTATATGACATTAAAAGCCTATGCACTTGTAACAGGCCATACCACCTTTCCGTATGTACCAGGCTATCTTGCTTTTCGTGAAGTACCAACTCTTCTAAAAGCCTGGGATCTGTTACCTGAAAAACCAGATGTTCTCATACTGGACGGACAAGGTATTTTACACCCGCGTCAGATGGGTATTGCCTCACATTTTGGAGTATTGACACAACAGGCAACTATTGGATGTGGAAAAAGTTCCCTGTTCGGAAAGTTTAATGAACCACAGCTTAGCAAAGGCAGTTCAGAATTTATTTATAACGGTATGGAACCCATTGGCTATATCTTACGCACTAAAGACAGAGTAAAACCCGTTTACATCTCACCGGGTTATGGTTTGTCACTCATCAAAACACTACAAATTATGAAACAAGCAACAGGAGCTTACCGAATACCGGAACCTACGCGGATAGCTCATGAAATTGTCAATGATTTCAGAATAGGTAAACTCAAAGCCGGATACCATATTATTCAAAATCCCCTTACTCTATTTTAATCCTTCTATTGAGCTTATTTATTTCAAGTCATTAATAATATCAATAACACTTCAATCTACAGATGACCATAAAAAGTGGCATATTTACCCACTTATGTAGACAAAATCAACTGAAAAGGAAATCAGAACAGTTGTATTGGCAGAATTATAAACCCAATAATAAAAGTAAAGAACCTCATAAAATTTATTAAAAACATTATGATAAGATTCATTAATACTATATTTTTGCACCATCTTTAAAATTTCAAGATTGTGGAAAATATAAATGCTAAAAAGTTAATTAAAGAAATTCAAAGTGAAGTAATTTCTAAAGGAATCGACAAATCATTAGTTGCTGATTTAAAAAAATTAAGAGAATTTGCTTTACTGGAAGAAAAGCCTGCAGTTGTTAAAGCGTTGAGATTAGTGTATGAGCATATCGAAAAAAACAACGATTTTTTAATTGAAATTCCAAATGATGAACCTATTGAGGAAGCTGAGGAACAATTACACGAAAAAACAACAGGGGCAGAAAGCTTGAACTATTTTCTTTCTTTATTATTAGACGTGGATAATAAGCACAATATAACGGATATAAAAGAATATAATCAAAAGTTAACGGATTTTTAAAGCCTTCTAAAATGCTGAAACTCTTTAAAATAATAGGATTCCTTGAAGGTGTATCCTATTTGGTTCTCTTCTTTAACATGCTTGTTATAAAAAATATCAGCATGGATTGGTATAAAATATTTTTATTTCCAATAGGTTTGGCACACGGTTTGCTGTTTATATCGTATATTGTTTTGGCAATTGTTCTTAAAATGGAACAGAACTGGAGTGTTAAAAAATTCGCATTAATTTGCTTAGCTTCAATCTTACCTTTTGGAACATTTTATTCTGAAAAACACTGGCTTCCAAAAGTTTTTTAAGAAATAAAGGCCGAAAATATTGTGAGATTAAAAATATGTATTAATTTTGCAGAGTAATTTTACCATTTAAATAAATTAAAAAAAAGAATTATGAAAAAAATAACATTACCTTTATTGGTAGCTTTATTTTCTTTAGGAAATGCTAACGCACAAGAAACTCAAGGTTACAACAAGTGGTCTATTGATGTTAATGGTGGTATTAACAAACCTTCAAGAGCATTAAGCCCAGGATCTTACGGTGAAACTTTCTTTGGTTTTTATCATGTAGATGCAGGTGTACGTTATATGTTTAACAATAAGTTTGGTCTTAAAGCTGATTTTGGATATGATTATTTCAAAAATGGGGAAGATTCAAACTATTTCAGAACAAAAAACTACAGAGCAAGTTTACAAGGGGTTGCTAACTTGGGACGTATCATGAACTTCGAAGAGTGGACTAAAGTATTAAACTTACAAGCGCATGCTGGTGGGGGGTATTCTTGGTTAGCTCCAGGTAAAGATGATGCTGGTTTCCAATATGATAACGACCAAATGGGTAACTTAATTGCTGGTTTAACAGGACAGTTAAAATTAGGTAAAAGAGTTGCTTTAAATGCAGATTTCTCTGTAATCCAAAATATCAGACAAAATAGAACGTTTGATGGTGCAGAATATGAAAACTCAACTGGATTTGGTGGACGTTACTTCAATGCTACATTAGGTTTCTCTTTCTACTTAGGTGGAAACGAAGAGCATGCTGACTGGGCATCTAACGAAGATATGCTTACAAACCGTATCGAAAGCTTAGAAGGAAGAGTTACTGACATCGAAAACAAATTGGTTGACTCTGACGGAGACGGTGTGCCAGATTATTTAGATTTAGAACCAAATACTCCAGCTGGAAACATGGTGGATATCAAAGGTAGATCTATTGATAAAAACAAAAACGGTATTCCAGATTCATACGAAGCATATTTTGCTGAAAACTATGGAAAAGGTGGAGATCAGGTGTTGACTCAATCAGATTCTAATACTGCAAGAAACTTAATCAACGATGGTTATGTAGCAATCTACTTTGATTTTGATAAATCTCAACCAAAAAACTCTGATGCTATCAACTTCATGGTTACTTACTTAAGAAGTAATCCTAACGCAACTGTTACAGTTAACGGATTTGCAGATTCAGTTGGTAATGCAAACTACAACCAAAGATTGTCTGAAAGACGTGCTAAAAACGTAGCAAAAGTTTTAGAACAAGCTGGTGTTGCAAGTTCAAGAATCAAAACTTCTGCTCAGGGAGAAGATACTACTCTTGACGGAGCTAACAAAAATGTATCTAAATTTGCAAGAAGAGTTACTTTCAAAGTTAACTAATCTCGTAAATAACGAATATGTAAAAGCGAAAGGAAATTCCTTTCGCTTTTTTTCATTTTACAATTTTTTATATTATGAGTTTTAAAGTTATTTCTGATTATAAACCAACAGGAGATCAACCAAACGCTATCAAAGAGTTAATAGCCGGATTGGAAAGTGATGTTCAGTTTCAAACCTTGTTAGGAGTAACAGGTTCAGGAAAAACATTTACAATTGCCAATGTAATCGAAGGCATTCAGCGGCCTACTCTTGTACTTGCCCATAATAAAACACTGGCTGCACAGTTGTATTCTGAATTCAAACAGTTTTTTCCAAACAATGCAGTAGAATATTTTGTTTCCTACTATGATTACTATCAACCGGAAGCATACCTTCCCGTGAGTGGTACTTATATAGAAAAAGATCTGTCTATAAATGATGAACTTGAAAAGATGCGTCTCAGTACAACCTCCGCCCTGCTCTCTGGACGCAGAGATGTGTTGGTTGTCGCTTCAGTTTCTTGTTTATATGGTATTGGAAATCCGGTAGAGTTTAAAAAAAATGTAGTCAGTATAGAACAAAATCAAACATTGTCACGTACCAAATTCCTGCATCAGTTAGTACAGAGTTTATATGCCCGTACTGAAGGAGAATTTACACATGGAAATTTTAGAATAAAGGGTGATGTTGTAGAAGTTTTTCCAAGTTATGCAGACCAACCCTTTAGAATACACTTTTTTGGAGATGAAATTGAAGAAATAGAAACTTTTGATCTTATAACCCAGAAAGTCATTGAACGCTATCCCAGATTAAATATTTACCCGGCCAACATGTTTGTGACGTCTCCGGATGTTTTGCAGAATGCAATTTGGGAAATTCAACAAGATTTGGTAAAACAGGTAGATTATTTTAAATCCATAGGAAAACATCTTGAAGCGAAAAGACTGGAAGAACGTACTAATTTCGATCTTGAAATGATACGGGAATTGGGATATTGTTCGGGAATAGAAAATTACTCCAGATATCTCGACAACCGTCTTCCCGGAACACGACCTTTCTGTTTGCTTGATTATTTTCCAGATGATTTTTTAATGGTAATTGATGAAAGTCACGTAACTGTTTCTCAAGTACACGCCATGTATGGAGGCGACCGTTCAAGAAAAGAAAATCTGGTAGAATACGGATTTCGTTTACCAGCCGCAATGGATAACAGACCTCTTAAATTTGAAGAATTTGAAAGTCTGCTGAATCAAACCATATTTGTTTCTGCAACTCCGGCAGATTATGAACTACAGAAATCGGAAGGTATATATGTAGAACAGGTAATACGGCCAACTGGATTATTAGACCCAACCATTGAAATACGACCTACTGCCAATCAGATCGATGATCTCATTGAAGAAATCCATCAGCGAATTGAAGTAGATGAACGCATATTGGTCACAACTTTAACCAAAAGAATGGCAGAAGAACTGGCAAAATATCTTACCCGTGTCGGAATTCGCTGCCGTTATATACACTCTGATGTAGATACATTAGAACGCGTAGAGATAATGCAGGATTTAAGAAAAGGATTATTTGATGTACTCATTGGAGTCAACCTGCTCAGAGAAGGTCTGGATTTACCTGAAGTATCACTGGTAGCAATTTTAGATGCAGACAAGGAAGGATTTTTGAGAAGCAACCGTTCTCTTACACAAACTGTCGGTAGAGCAGCAAGAAATATAAACGGTAAAGCTATTATGTATGCAGATAAAATAACCAACAGTATGCAAATGACTATCGATGAGACAAATTACCGCCGTTCAAAGCAGTTAGCTTACAATACTAAACATGGAATACAGCCAAAGGCACTTAATAAAAAAATTGAATCATCGCTGATTAAAAATACAAAGGATTATGACAGCGAATCCGAACATCAGCTTTCCAAAGTAGCAGAAGATATTACTTCCTATATTTCCGGTAATGATTTAGACAAACTCATCCGGGATAAAAGAAAAGAGATGGAAAAAGCGGCAAAGGATCTGGATTTTATGCAAGCAGCCAAACTCAGAGATGAAATAAAAAAATTGCAGGATAAAAAAAAGGATAACGAATAAGTTATCCTTTTTTTATAAGCATTCTTTTTGGTAGAAACACAAGTATTTGTGCGTATAAAATGTAAAAAATTGTTTATATTAGAGTATGCTTAGTACAAAAGAAGCATTCATCCGCAACAGATTATGCTGAAACATTCTATTCTTTTGTTTGTCCTCCTCTTTTTTTCTAAAATGTTGTCCCAAAAAACAGACAGCTTGACCGACAACACAAAAGATAATGCATATATAGCATATTATGAAGATGCCATCAAAGTACGATTGAACGTAAATAACAGCTTTAACTCTTTTTACATTAAAGACCCTAAAACTAATCTTGCTTTTCATCTGACACCTAACCAAAGAATCCGATCTACGCTAACCGCTATTTATAAATTTATTGAAATTGATATTGGATATACTCCGGAGTTTATTCGCTTTAATAAAGATAACCGTATAAAAGGAGAAAGTAAATTTTTCAATATGGGAACCACATTCTATTTTGGTTCATGGAGACAGCAGTTACAATACTCAAAAACAAAAGGGTTTTATGTAGATAAAAAAGAACTATCAACGAGTGAAAATATATTGTTTCCCGATTTTCAGGTCATTAAGATTGGAGGTACTACTTCGTATATTTTGAATAAAAACTTTTCATTTCGATCTATTTATATTCAAAGTGAATGGCAGATAAAAAGTACCGGAAGTTTTGTTCCGGGTATTAGCTACTACTATACCCGAATAAGAAATAGTCATCCCAGTGAAGACCGCATTGTTGATGTTGCTGCCGGACCAGCCTATTACTATAATTGGGTAATCAACAAATCTTTTTTAATCTCCGGCGGAGCCTATGTCGGACTTGGATACAACCAGACCAAAACAGTATACAAAGATGTTACACCTGCTGAAATGGTTGACGGTCTTTCACTCCAGACGCAGATCAGAGGAACATTAGCCTATAATTCCACTCGTTTTTATACAGGCATTACTGCCAGCCTTAATTCCGTTTATTATAAAACGGATCCTACGATACAGGTTCGTGATAATCAGCAATTTTATGAATTCTTCATAGGATATCGTTTTAATGCTCCTGATAAACTGAGGAAAATAACAGACAAATCTTTAAAATATATCAAGAAAAAGTAACAGTAATCACCAGTAAGAGGAAAAGTGTTTCGTTAATAATTCATATTTTTTTATTATCTTTGCATTCTATTTTTCAAGGGGCCGATCGGTTTTGACAGCGAGTGGAATTGAAAAGTAAGCACGTCGAGCGCTGATATACAGCTCGTAAATATCATGTATCGAACTTTTTTACACGGCGAAGATAACTACGCTTTAGCTGCTTAATTCCGAATAAAGTAAGAATGAGCCTTTGTCCTATCAGATAGGAGAGCTGAATTCCTCTAAAAAGCCTTGATTTATGGCGTTTTGTAAAGAGGAACCGTAAAAATAAATCTAGAAAAGTTAGTGCTTCGGATACTTTTTGAATCTCTTAGAAGCTACGTTTGGAGTGGTTGTTTTTGGCCTTGCTCCTTACCGACAATCTAAACAAAAAATAAGCGTGTAGAAAGCTCTTTGATTGCTTGTTTGGACCAGAGTTCGATTCTCTGCGGCTCCACACAATAAAAAACGCATGAATTGAATCAATTCATGCGTTTTTTATTTTTAATTTTCTGAAGACTTTTATTTTTTGCTATACCAAGCTAAACAAAACCTTACCACAGCTTTAATCCCAGGCTCAAAATATTTCTTTTGTAAGGCTTGATTTTTTATTGTCAAATGTTAATCCCTTTTCAAAACTTCTCTTACTTCAATGTTTCCTCCTACCTGATCAAAAATTGGATTCTTTTTTGCGATTTCTACAGCATCATCGATGGTATCCGTTTTTATCACAACATAACCGCTGATAAATTCTTCAATTTCGGTGTAGACGCCTTCAGTTACGCTATTATTGGGTTTAATTGTTTTAGCACTTCCTAAAGTTGGCAGTAAGGTATTGCCTTTGTCTACTAATTTGTTCTGTGAAATAATTTCTGTTAACCAATTCACACGTTGCTGCATTTGTTCAGGCGATGGTCTGAAATCAGAAATGTTTTTTAATCTGAAAATTAATACGAATTCTTTCATTGTCTAAAAATTTTAATTATTTCTCACAAGACAATTGCAAACCGCAGTATGTGACAAAAGTAAAAGGTAATTTTAAATTTTCATGAGTTTGTCCGGGTCAACAACAGAAAAAATGGCGGCGATTTTGCCATACGGATTAAGCTCAAATACCTGGCAGTTTATCAATATTGTACCTCTGTAAAAGAGCAATGCATATTGATGATTGATTTCTTCAATTTTTATTTCAAGATCTCTTTGATAGCATTCAAAAATATAGGTCATTAGTTTAACCGTATTGGCAATTCCAAATGTCAGTTCAGCGACAGCCTGTAATCTGCTTCCCGCATCTGCCAGAACCTTTATTTCGTCTGACAACAATTGCTCTAAAGTTTTGACATCACCTTTACGTATTGTTTCCACATATTTTTCTAAATATTTTCGGTCTTCTGCAGATGAAGTAGTGATTTCTGATTTCCGAAATTTCAGTTTCTTTTTGGCTCTTGTGAGCAACTGCCTTGAATTGTCAACGGTAATGGACAGTATTTCAGCTATTTCATTGTGATCATAATCGAATGCTTCCCTGAGAATAAATACGGCTCTTTCTTTTATATTCAATGTGTCAAGCAAAACCAGCATTGAATAGTTGAGTATTTCGTCTAATTCAATTTTGTTTTCACCGTGATTGGTAATTATTGGCTGTGGCAATGTGACTTTTTGCTGTCGTTCTCTGTCTTTTTTCTTCTTCAGATTAATTGCACCATTTATTACAGCTTTTATAAGATATGCATTTTGATTGGAAATCGAACGGACATCTTTTTCATTGTAACGTATCAAAACTTCCTGAATAATATCTTTACTATCGTCAATATTTCCCAAAATGTTGTATGCATAAGGAAATAGTATTTTATTTAATAGTTTCAAATCGTCCATTTTTAGATTTTAGAGTTAGACAATTTTTACGTTAATAGTGTGACAAATTCTTAAAGAAAACTTACTCATAAACTGCCTTATTTATAAATCGTTGAAAAATAGGTCCAAACAAGGAATACTATTTGTAACGGGATTCTAATCCATAAATAAGGTAATCCGTTTCCATCAAATGTAGCTTTTTGATAATCTATGTGCTTCATTGAAGCATAGATATTTGCAGGAAGGACTAATAATAGAAAGATTATAAGTAACCAACCAGTTAAAATCTGATAATTTGGTAAAAGGATTCCAATTGCCAAAATAATTTCAACAGCTCCTGTCAGGTAAACTATTGCTGTCTTCAATGGAATACAATCGGGTATCATTAAGGACATTCCTTTAGTAAACATAAAATGACCTATCGCAGTAAACAATAACATTGCAGACATTGCTATTCTACCTGATAAAGTCCATTCATAATTGCCACTTAATATTTTAATAATCAAAAATGTAACAGCAAATACAGTAAGTAAAATGATTAACGGTTTCATATTTTTTCTACAAAGGTCGTGTCTTGTTGCAGACAAAACAATGAACTCAAGTTAAGAAATACGTCTTCTTATTCTGCTTAATGCCTGTGGTGTAATACCGATGTATGAAGCAATATATTTTAATGGTATTTCTTTTATTAATTCTGGCTGTTCCGTAAACAAATTGAGATACCGCTGCTCTGCCGTTTCATTCAACAGAGAGAGTTCTCTTTGTGATTTTTTCAAAAAAAGCTCTTCACTTGCCTTTCGTCCTATAGCATTGCCTATTTTTGTTTGCCTATAAATCTCCTGTAAATCATCATAACTTAATTGCCAAAGCGTTGTTCTTTTTAACGCTTGTATATTATAGATCGACGGTTTTCTGGTTAAAAATGAATTATATCCACTTACAAAGCTGTTGCTAAAAGAAAATCCAAACGTAAGATCGTTTTCTTCTTTAGGAATGTAAGACCGTAGAATTCCTGATTCAATAAAGGATAGATTATTTTCAATTTGTCCGGCTTCTAAGAGGATATGTTTTTTTGGAAAATCCTGCTTTATAAGTTTACAAGAAAAAACCTGCCATTCATACTCCGTTAGCTTAAATGTTTTATCAAAATATTTTCGGATTTGTTCCATTTTTTCTTTTAAATATGTGATGTATCTCCTTCAAAAATATAAATATCTATTTGAGTAAAAAGCCGTTTAAAACATATTTATCTTCTACAACAACGCAATAGAGAAATAATTACTTATTACAATTATTAAAACCAGCAGAGTAAAAATACATATTATATAAATGAAATAAGCTAATAAGGTACTGCTCCATACAGTAAGTTTTTTTTTGTGATCAAAAAACTGAATATTTGTCCATAAAATTAAAGTAATATCTATGACAATCAATATATAATTTAAAAGTGTAATTAATTTAGGTGTTGATACAAACGCATAAAAAAGAGGTAAGAACAAAATGTGGACGAGTAATCTTTGTGTACTTTTAAAAGCTTCAAAAATTATTAGCTCTGAAAAATTGTATTTTTTAACACGAAAAGCAATTTTGGTTGCAAATGCAAAAACCGGTATTGTAAAAAACACATACCAGGAATAATATTTCATTATTCTTTCTAAATGTACAATTGATCCTTTATTATCAGAATTGATAAGAGTAACTCCAAGTAAATGATATAGCAATGCATATACAGTAGCTAAAATTATCGTTAGAGAAATAGGCCTGAAATGTCCTACCCTTTTCCCTGAAATATAGTTGCGGATTTCTACGCCGGGTTTTTTATACAGACGTTTTAAAGAATATCCAATTCCATTATCATAATGGAAGATACCGTGCTCAATGTCTTCCATAAGAAATGACGAATCAATTCTATGGGTCTTTGCCGACTGTCCACAAACATTACAATAATGACCGTTAAATATATTTTGACAATTTTTACAGAGCGTATTCATGGTATAGCTGATACAATATAGTAATGATGTAAAATAAACATCATTACCACATATAGTTTAGTTGTAATTTTTGATGACTAATCTATAATAACCACTTCTTTTACTTCAAATGTAGAGGATGGATTGGTAAGAGAAACTGATGCTCTGGCAGTATATGTATCAGATTGTGAATATGTATGAGAAGTAGTCACTCCATTAACTGTTTCTTTAATTCCATCACCGTAATCCCATACAATAGAATTTTTTAAAGTATATTCTCCATTATAAGAAACATTAAAATTTACTGTTTTCCCATTCTCAACCGAATGATGCACATTTACTAATAACGACTGTCCAAAACAATCAACAATATTTTCACTCAGATCACTACCACAACCGAATAGAAATATGAAAAAAAACATGGCAAACATTGGTTTTTTCATATATTTTAAATTAAATTAAAAAACTAAAACATAAAATTAACTAAAAATAAATTATATTTTTCAAAAAAACACTATTATTTAACAATGACTTAAGGTGTGGTTATTGTTATCAAATTATTAACCTAAAACAAAAAATCAATAACTTATGGACTTAGTATTATTTCGCTCAACTATTATTAAACGAAAGGTTGAATCCTTCCTAAAAGACTGTCTCCTGAGACAGAAGAATGGACTTGAAAACAGAATAATTGAAATTAAATCATTCTTTATTGAAAATGAACCTAATCTTTTTATTGATATACCGATATCAAATAATGGTTTCTTAATCTTAAAAAATATTGTCTTTTCTTCGGATTTGATGATAGAAAATACTAATGGAAAGCATAAAAGAAAAGGAAAATTTAAAAGTAAGGGCGAATTAGTCCTAAATTATAATTCAAATTGTAATGCATACGATATTAAGGAATACAATTTCGAAATTCATCATCTTGATAGGTAAAAGGGAAGTACTAAAAGAAGATATTTTCCACAAAAAGCACCAGATCGGGAAATTAAGAAACAATTTTATTGAGGCACTATAAAAGCAAAAAAGTCTTATACACACTATATGCATAATTTGGAATAATTCTATTTTTTGGTCTTAAATTTGCTTTTAATTTAGTGCTCATGAAAAAGAACTGACACCTCTTTAAGTGTTGGTAATTATTACAGGTAAAGGGAAACATAGGTATGTTTCCCTTTATTTTTTTTATGAATTATACCTATTTTTTGAAAAATATTGTAACTAAGCAATAATAGTTGCTGCATATAATTACAATAAAAAAAACATTTTTTACAAAAATATTAAACAAAATTTGTTTATAACTTTTTTTGTATCTAATTTTATTATGAATTATTTCATGAAGTTATGGATACAAATTTAAAATTCAGTCAGCATTACCAAGATGGTAATATGGCTATCAGAAAAGATGAGATTGTAGCCGTTGATTTGGCAGAGGATAAATACTATGCAAGTGTATTACTTCGGAGTGGTATTTGGATAAGGTTAAATAAAAGTTTTAATGAAGTAACAAGATTACTATATTAAAAAACAAACTATGAAAAAGCTATTTTTAATTCCACTCACTGTTTTAGCTCATATATGTATGGGGTGTTACAGTGATGATAATGATAATCCCCCCACTACGAAAGTAGTAGAGACTTCCTCTACACATGATACCGTAGCGGATGAAAATGGCAAATATGATAATACGTTTACTGCAAAGGTAAAAACAGATGCTACTTTTCCAATAGTTGGTCATGTATTGTTTACTATTGAAGATCATGATTTTATTGAATCAGATAAGGATACTATACTGTACCATCCAGAAGATTTATTTGAATTTACTGCAGAACTTGAATCTGATTATCCACTTACAGCGGATCATCTGGTAAAGGCTGTCTTTATTAGAAAAGTAAATTAATCAGTTTATTTATTTTTTTTAAAGCCGTTTTACTGTTATAAGTAAAACGGCTTTTTTATGCATTTCATAATAAAGTATTTTTGTATCAGAGTGTTATATAATTATTTCAATTAAATAAGAGAAATTAAATTATATTCCTATCTTTGTATCTATAGTAATGTTGTATGACTATAAAACACGTTTCAGATAATTTCACTTTGTACTCACTTTATCTGATCTAAACCTTGTGCTTGATAAGATTTAGCCTCCAACTTCAAAAAATTAATTTAATATAATCATTATGGTAAAGAAAATTCAATCTTTGTGTTTCGTAAGTATTCTCTTACTTTTAGTTTCCTGCCAATCTACAAGTCCAGAAAAATTTTTTGATCAGGCAATACTAAATACTAATCTGATCAGCCAGTTTGAACCCTATTCTTTTGGAAAAATGCTGGAAAAACATACTGTTGAGTATCCGGATAAGCCTTCAAGCAAAAAGAATGGTACCGAAGCACAACATATAGTGGAAAGTAAAATATTACATATAGAAAATGCTTTAGAAAAAGTCAAAGCACTGGACGCAAATGACGAAGAAAGAAAGCAAATAAAACAAAACTCTATTGAACTGTTTGAAGCAGCTTTAAGTGTTTATAAAAACGAGTACTTGCAATATGCAAAACTCTGCGATGAAAAATCCACTTCACCAGAAAAAGAAGCAATCTTAAAAAAAGTAGAAGAGTATGATTTACCAAAAATAGTGAAGTTAATGGATTCTTTACACGAAAAAGGAAAAGTGTTTGCTGCTAAACACAATATTAATGTCAACTGGTAATGACAGATATATGAATCATTTTTAATGAAATTATCATTTAAGTATAATATGATTAAATAGGAAATTCAATCGTATTGTGTAGTTCTCAGGGTAACTAATGCCCCATTAAAAATCAAACAAAACAAAGTAATATACTCACTATCAAAAAGTTAATTCACACATTAATTTTGGTATAAAATTTGTATTTAATGATAGTGCCTATAAAAAGAACTGACATCACTACCTGATGGAAAAGTCAGTATAATCAAAGGGAAACATTTTAGTTTCCCTTTGACTTTTTTAAATGTTTAGAGTTCGATGTTTCTTTCAATATCTATTTCATCAAGAAAATGCGTATCATGCGATACAACAACCAATGTTCCTTTGTATTCATTTACAGCTCTTGTCAGAATTTCTATACTCTGAATATCCAGATTATTTGTCGGTTCATCTAAAATTATCACATCAGGAGTTTGAGTGGCTATGGTCAGACAGCATAACATTAACCGCATTTTCTCTCCTCCGCTCAAATTGAAACAGCATTTGTCCCAGTATTGACTATGAAATAAAAAACGGTTGAGCCTGATTTTTATTTCATGTTCCTGAAGAGCTCCTGTATTAAATTCCTGAGCCTGTTCATAAACCGTTTTAGAAGGATCAATTAAAGAGTATTCCTGATCGATATAAGCAGATGAAAACTCATTTCGCAATACTACACCTGAGAAGTCTTTTTGCTTTCCTAAAATAAGATGTATCAGAGTCGTTTTACCTGAACCATTTTTTCCTTTCAATGCAATGCGTTCTCCACTGAGCAATATAAGATTAAGAGGAGTTTTAAATACAATGTGTTCGTTATATTTGAATTGAAGATCCTTTGTTTCTACCAGGATTTTACCTTTATGTAAAACAGGAGAAGTAAAACCAAACTTCATGTGTGCAAGATCCGGAAGTTCTTTGCGCAATTTCTGGAGTTCCAGAGAAATACCCCCTATTTTCTCACCATGCACTCTTTTTACTTTTGCAGTGCTTTTTTCTGCATTATTCTTTAGTGTATTCATAGAAATAGTAGGCAAACCTGCTTTTTCCTGCTTTTTTTTGCCCCTTGCGTCTAATTTGTTTTGTCGCTCAAGCGTTTCCCTCTCTTTCTCCTGCGCTTTTTTTAATGCTTTTTCTTTACTTTTTACTTCTGAATCCAATGCTATTCGTTCTATTTCTTTCTGTTCAGTATAGAAATCATAATTGCCTCCGTATATTTGAATTCCGTTTTTTGTCAATTCCCATATTTCTTCTAACATATTGAGTAAAATCCGATCATGACTTACAATGAGCAAACTAATTCTAGTTGTGCTGATAAATTCATACAGTAACGCTCTCCCCTCAGTATCCAAATGGTTACTCGGTTCGTCTAATAAAGCCAGCTCCGGTTCATGAATCATCATTCCTGCCAAGAAAACTTTATTTTTTTGGCCTCCGCTTAAGGTCTCCATTTTTTGCTGTAACTCAATATCCTGCAGTTTCCAGTATTCCAATGCTTCACGACAGCGGTCTTCCAATGTCCAGTCATCATTGAGAATGGTTAGGTATTCTTCAGTTACATTTCCATTGAGAATTTCATGTAATGATTTAAGCTTTTTGTCAATATGCAATGCTTCGGCAACAGTAAGCTCATTGAATTGGCCAAATACCTGTGGAACATAATAAGGATCGGTATGAATTTTTCTCACACCTTCAGCAATTTCTAACGTACCAGCTATTATTTTTAAAAGAGTGGACTTCCCTGCGCCATTGTTTCCAATTAAAGCAACTTTTCGATTTTTATTAAGAGTGAGACTGATGTTGGTAAACAGTCGATTTTTATCAGGATGTGTATAACTGATGTTTTGTAAATGTAACATGCATTCTTTTTTTAAGGTATTAATATACAGGCATGCTTCTTAAAAGAAACCTGTTTTTATCGTCCGAAAAAAAATGCTTTTTACATGGAGGTATTATTAAGTTTATTACTGCAAAGTTAATTTTTTTATTCTGTATTTTGCAAATTGAGTACTTATTTTTATTCTTTATGTCTGAATTGCATGTTTAGTTGTTCCAGTTTTTGAATGAGATGATCTGTTTTTTTCTGCTGTAGTCGAATTTGTTTTGGTCGCAGATAGAACCACGAAAAAGCGATCCACAATAAGGTAAAAACAGAAAATATAATGGCCAGAATTAAAGGCATCTTTAAAAGATACTCATAAAGATAAAGTACTATTCCGGTTGACAGCATCACAAAATATAATGTCAAGCTTCGGGTTTGAATGCGATGTTCCTTTTCTTTAATAACCTTTAATTTTTCAAGATACATTTTATTAGTATCCGTAGTGCTGAGATCTTTGTAATTTACTAATAGTTTATTGTAAGAAAAGATAAATACCAACATTGCCATTACAGTTATATAAGCTCCCAAACAGGTAGTGTAGGCTTCCCCTTTTTGTAGGCTTCCCCTTTTTCGGACAAGTTAAAAATATAAAAAATTAGTTATTAATTATTTTCATTATTTGATTTTCATATATCCAAGGACTCATTCCTTTTAAAGCTTTGTGAGGGTGATTTTGATTATAATTTACTTGCCAATTAAAAGCCAAAGCATTTACTTCTAATAGATCTTCAAATAAATAAGCATCTAAAACATCTTCTCTAAAAGTCCTGTTAAATCTTTCTATATAAGCATTTTGAGCTGGTTTACCAGGTTGAATAAATTTTAAAGTTATTTTATTTTGTTCACAAAATATTCTGAATGATTTTGAAATAAATTCCGGTCCATTATCTGTACGTATAGTTTTAGGAAGCCCTCTTTCTCTAATCAAATCTTTTAGCCTTTCGATGAGTTTTTCGGCAGGTATCGAATAATAAGCATTTTCCTCTTGTAACGATTTTAGTTCTTTGAGTTAAGACGAACTCATTCCTGAATATTTTTTCTTCCAAGAGTAAAAAGTAGGTGCAGCGATTCCATATTCGCGACAAATAATCTGAGTAGATTTACCTAAATCATACTCTTGTAAAATCTTTACAATCTGAGTTTCACTAAATTTCGATTTTTTCATGACAGAACATTTTTTTAAAGTTAATACTTTTAATCTGTCTTAAAAATGGGGAAGTTTACCATTTAAACTCATCTTATATTAAGCTAGTGTTTTTTTACTTTGAAATTTATTAAATCTTTGTTGTCTTACTCTCTAATCTCTATTATAACCTATCGAGAGTTTTTTACAAAATCTACTGTATAATATGCTTCTGTATATTCCTTTGGAACGTACCATGAACCTCTAAATTCGGCTATTGTAATATCATTTTTTTCACTATATCCAAAGAGTAAAGATTCGGTTCTTACGGTATCCTTTTGATTATAATGAAACACCACATATCCACTTGTAAAGACCTTACCTTTGGTTTTAACAGTGACTATAGCAGTTGCTATATTATGATGTGTATTGTATTCGTGAATTTGAGCTTTAGACTTCTCAATCTCATATACAGGATGATTATCATCAGAAATGTTACAGGAAGTAAATAAAAATGCTGACACTAAAATCAATAAAGTCAAGTATGTGTATTTCATTATTTTAAATTATATAAAAGTGATCGTAAATAAACATCAATGATGTCGGTAATAGTTTAAAAAAATCAATTCGTTACAAACAGTAATTACTTTATTAACCAAATTTGATTTGTGAGATTATTTAATTCAGTTTTTAATATTCCTCCACGCATTCCTATGTATATATCTTCTCCAGTAATTTGAATGGAATTAGGGTATAAATACACCTTCCAAAACCCCTCTTTAATAAGAGTTTCTATTTCAAAGTCTTGATTAACTTTTATTAGTCCGTGTGAAGTTACTATTAAAAACTCCTTGTCTTTAGTCAACGTAGTAGCATATGGCGCTGCAGGTAATTCAACTTTCTTTTCAACAATCCAGTTATCATTTTTTTTCTCAATTTGAAATATTTGACCGCTTGACATAGATAAATGCGCTAAGCCTTCTGTGATGAATATTTTGCCATTGATCTCAAAAATATTCTTAATATTTCCTGTTGTAATTTTTTCGTATTTAGTACCATCTTCGTTAAACCAAAACAAATTACCTCGGAATTCACCATAATCATAGCCAACAAGCCAACCATCTTTGATTTTGAGGTTGGTCTGTATGCCTTCAAATGAATATTTATCTTCTTTATTGGGAATAATTTTAAAAGGTAATTCTGTTCCTTTTATTCTTCTGAAGTCATATTTTCTATATTCAATTTTATTTTCTGAATTTAAATAAACATCAAAACTTTCTTTCGATTGATTAAGTTTTTGGGCTTGTTGTTGTGTAGGAGGCTCATTAGCTTTTAATTCTTTAATTGGATTTCCAACTAATATGATCGTTCCAATAGTAAGCATTGATAATAGTTTTATCATTTTATAAACTATATATATTTCGGGATTAGATGATTACCTAGAAAATTGTTTTTACAAGGATATTGATTCGGTTGTAAACCATATTTTATTGATTGATATAATTACTTGGGGTTATCTGAGAAGGAAAACTATTTACTTTAACATCACCACTCTCATTAATATTTCTTTTCGGAGAAACCATTTTTCTCAATTCTGAAGACTTAACCAAGCGTTTAGTTTTTTTATTTTCCCACTCATATATTTTTTCTAAGTTTTGCTTTCTTTTTTCTAAAACACCTTTTTCAGTAGGCATTTCTTTCAACATAATCATTCCCTTGCTATTTTTATTCATTTCTAAAAATAAATAATATTCGAAATTATCTCGAATATGTACGTGTTCTTGGATTGTTTTAGTAAGCGTTTCAGGCGGAGGAACAATCTTATTAATATTTTCACAAGGGTAACATACTTCGTATGCAATTATCTGTTGCTTATTATCAAACCAAACTTCTAAAATTACTCCTGGCAATCCAAAAAGTTTTAAAGGCCCGTAAGGAAGTGGTATATCGTTAGTAAACCAAACAATAAAATCAGTACCTCTAAATGTAGTTGTAGCCTTCTTAGCTAATTTACCTGCAATTATTTTAGTATCCTCTAATATGTTCCATTCCATTTCAATCCAATCATCAATCACTTTATACGCAGGTAAGGGACCAACTTTTTGATAATTAAATGACACTTCCTTTGTTTCAAAATTTCTATAGGTAATATATCCTGTTTCATCATGAGTTGGAGAAGTCATAAGAACACTTTTGTCATCGTACTTTGTGCCGCCTAGATCTGCGATAGAATCCATGCCAAGCTTATTCTTTATAAAAAAACTTTCTTTATAATTAAAATCTAAAAAAGAATTGATATTAATTAACTTTTCTGAAAAAGGACTCTGCTCAGCTATGCTATGATATTTTATATATCCTGAAAGAGAATCTTTATTGTAATTTGTTTGGGACAATACAGATACCGAATAACATAAAAAAAAGCTTAGAATTAAAAAACGAAATAAAATCATGATTAACAACGGTTTTATAAGTTAACATATTCGTAAATATATTAAAAAAATGCAACGTCAGAGGTCTTACATCAGTTTTTCAAACTTACTTTCTTTACAACCATCATCATCACATGAATATATTCTAATAATAAAAATTAAATCAAAAGGTAGTTTTTTAATTTTTCAAAAGAAGGATCTTTCTGCGGTTTTATACCCGCAAAACCAGCCATCGTGAAAGTATAACATGTAAATTCAGTCTCAAAATGAGCTGTTGTTGCTTTCCATACGTCACCGGAACTGGCAAACCCCGGAATAAAGATAAGAGATTGATTTCCGGTGCCTGTTTTTTTAATTTCAAAAGGAACATCTATTGTTTGTGCCCATACAGGAGCACTTTGGAACATTAAATAAGCTATGCTTAACCAAAAGAGCGCTTTTTTCATTTTCAGATTTTTTAAATGAATATTTTTCTTTTAGATACATATCACATGATAATGTTACACTTTTCTGTAATTTATTTTTCTCAGCATTCTACAAAATACTTTTTAGCAGATTTGATAAAATATAAAGAGGATCATTTGACCCTCTTTATTCTATTTTGTTTTGAACTTTACCACTATCTTTTTTACCAAAGTAACTACGGCTACCACCAGCGTACCTGCTATAATGCCAAAAAGACTTTCTCTGATTACAGAAGGCCATGAGGTCAGAAAATCATGAAGAAAAGGAATATTGTGGGAGAAAATTCCACCTGAGACTAATATTAGTGCAATGGTTCCTACAATCCCTAAAATTTTAATTACTATTGGCAACGATTTAACAAGTGTACGCCCCACCGAATTAAAAAAACCTTTCTCATGAGACTTTTTTATTAAATGATATCCGGCATCATCCATTCTTACGATCAAAGCGACAATACCATATACGCCAATTGTTGCCAGAATAGCTACTACACAAACCGTGAGTATCTGTACTTCAAGAGGCGCTGTCAAAACAGATCCTAATGCGAGAATGACAATTTCAATTGAAAGAATAAAATCAGTTGAAATTGCAGAACGTACTTTTAGTTTTTCGGCTTGCTGATCATCAAGTGTATTCTTTTCAATGACTTCTGTTCCTTTTTTTTGTTTATGAAATAAAAATTCAATAATTTTTTCCATTCCTTCATACGCCAGATAAAAGCCACCTATTACTAAAACAATTTTAATAGCTACTGGAAGAAAAAAATTCAATAAAAAAGCGATTGGAATAATAATTAACTTATTCAGCAATGAACCTTTGGTTATTTTCCATAAAACCGGCAATTCTCTGGAAGAAAGAAAACCAGTTGCTTTTTCAGCATTTACAGCCAAATCATCCCCTAAAATTGCTGCTGTTTTTTTGGTTGCAACTTTACCTGCAACTGCGACATCATCCATCAGCGCTGCTATATCATCTAAAATTGCAAAAATTCCTGAAGCCATATTTTTTTGATGTAAATTTATGCTTTTCAGTAAAATTTCCTTTATCGCATTCAAAAAAATATCACTTCTTTTTACGGCATCTCAAGGGTATCAAAATCTTTTATATCGGATAATTTTAGAAGTTTATCGGTTTTAACCGGCAGCCAGCTTTCTTTAAAGATTTCCTCACCCGATTCCTGATCGGGACTTCCGTTAGTGTTTTCTTTTAGCAGTTTCTTTTTTGTCAGAAAATTGATGCTGATTTGACTGTCAATTATGGGGCCATAATTATTGCTTTCATCATATCCGATAAGCTCAAAATCTGATTTTTGAAACCGGAAAGTATACCGCCAATATCCATATCTTCCATATCCATAATGTATGTATAAATTTCCTTTTTGTATTTCTACGGACATATCAGGTGGAAAATATACTCCACCCTCTTCGTTTTCTGATGAGAAACAGGAATAATTTCTAACAACAGAAGTATAAGTATATTTTGGATCAGAAAACAATACGATGATTCCTCTTCTGTTGCGATCTACTAATTGATTATAAGAATTGATGACCACTTTTGATTTGTCTGTATCTTTGATGATAAGCACACAATCATCGCGTCCGTCTTTATTCAGATCACCATATACTTTGTCGAAAATCACATATCCTTTTGGTACTATATGTGAAAAATCGTCTGCCTTACGGTTCTGTGTAAAAGCTGTTACCGTAAAAAGAAGACTAAAAAAGGTAAATTGTTTTTTCATTGATTAAGCGTTATAATCAAATATACACATCCTTCCTGAATCTTTACAAAACCTTTATGCACTTAAACTGGCAATTGCTAAAATTGCACCGAATACAAAAATCAATAGTATGATTCCTATTAATGAGATTACCAATCCTGCAATGGCGAACCCTTTAGGTGCTTTAAAAATACCTACAAACGAAAAGATTAATCCCAGTAACCACACCAGCCAGCCAATAAAAGGAATCCATCCTACAAAAATTGCTATCAATGACAGAATAAAACCTGCTATACCCATTCCGTTGCTTTTCGTTTCATTCTGGCTGAAAAAAACGGTCTGAGGCTGTTGATTATATATTGTATTGTATCGACTCGTTTCGTTTTGAGGAGTGTTTTCTGAATGGTGAGAATTGTAGTTTTCTTTCATTATTTGGGATATAATATTTTTTAATATAGCTTTGTTGGTAATTATAATTTAAGGTAATCACGATTTTATCCAAATCAAGATCTTTTTTATTGTTATCAGAATCTCACATCAAGCAACATGAGGAGAATCATTATGTTTATCTTCTGTTTTAAAAATACAGTATATTTTTTACTTATTAATATTACTTACTGAGTTTAATGTATTTGATTGCTCAACCCTTTAAATTATTCCTTTATTCAGGAGGGTTACAATTATAAAAGAACGCGTAAATATACAAATATTTGAGGTGTCAACAAATTAAAAAGCCTATAGTGTATTTTTCTACTAATCCTCTGATTTCATTCGTTTTCTAAAAAGAATCATGATTAAAGAACTCTGAAATTATAAGCTCACACCGAATGGCCTACATCATATTGTCATAGCAAAAAATGAAAAATAACTATATTACATTCAAGGAATTTACAAAGAACTACATCCGGAATTTTCCGGATACATTTCGGTATTTTGAAACTCCCATACAGATATACAAGGCAGAAAATCTATTCAGCCCTGATATACTTACCCCAACGCCTTTGCTAAAAGCAAATTTTAATTTTATTGTATTGCCTACCAGTGGAAATTTTGAGCAGCAGGTAGGTAATGAAATAAAAAAGGTGTCCGAAAATCAGGCTCTGTTGGTGATGCAGGGCGAAGTAACATCATTATTGCGACAGTCACGTAATGTAAAAGGGTTTTATATCTTATTTGAAGATAAAATCTTACAGCAATTCAAAGATCACGGTAGTTTTATTAAGTTGTTTACCACTGCTCCGATTATTCAACTACAAAAAAATGAAAGTGAATTTTTGGAGCTGACTTGTAAGTTGATCATACGCGAACTGGAAGCACCGGAATGTGATGAACAAATTGTATTACATCTTTTTCAATCTTTATTGTTAAAATTTCTGAAATCATCAGAACTCAGAAAAGGACTCTCAAGACAATTTGATATCGCTGTTTTGTTCAGAGAGTTGGTGTATAAACATTTTTCGGCTCATTACAGCATCAATGACTATGCAAGCATGTTGCATATTTCCCCCAACTATCTGAACCGTTGCGTACAAAACATCTGGAACAAATCGGCAAAGCAGTTTACACAGGAGTTTATCATCATCCAATCTCAAAAGCTTTTACAGGATTTTTCCGGTTCTGTATCCGACATTGCGTACCAGCTTAACTTTAGCGATCCTTCTTATTTCAGCAGGTTGTTTAAAAAAACAATCGGTATTTCTCCTCAAGAGTACCGCTCCAATTTAATGCACGATATGTCCTGATAACAGCACGCTGGATCCCTATTTTTTTAAATTAAAGTTGTGAATTTTACAGCATTCATCAATACTAAAAAGGAAAAATGAAAAACACCTTATTTTATAATATCACAATAGCTTTATCAGGACTTTTTGCAGGAGGCTGTATTACTATTTTGTTTATTCTCGTGCCGTTTTGGAAGTCATTGCCACCAACAGAACTTATGGTTTGGTTTAGCCATAATGGACCGCACGTGGGTATTACAATGTTACCCATGCAGATTTTACCCCTTCTTTTTACGGCTTACGCTTATATTTTAGCCCGAAAAAACAAAGAAAAATCTAAAGAAATATGGCTATATGCCAATATTTCCAATGGTATTATTCTGCTGATGTTTGTGGGTTATTATCTGTCTGTCAATTTGCAGTTTATCAATCAGACCATGAATCCTGATGATGTTGCGTTTGAACTGCAGCGATGGGAAATGATACATATTGCAAGAACTATCCTTGCTATTTTAAGTACTGTATTGGCTATTGTGGCGTACTTCAGATATGAGGAAAACCGGAATACAAAAATAACTACTACTCTATAAATTATAAAATATGAACATCTTTCTATTTGGCGCGACAGGAGGCACTGGTAAAGAAATTCTGATTAAATTACTGGAACACAATTGCCCGGTATTTGTTTTAGCCCGTAATCCCGATGCAATCTCAATCAGGCATCATCATTTGACTATCATCAAAGGCGGTGTGTATGATACTGAAACTTATAAGGAACAGTTAAGTACATGCGACGTTGTAATTTCTGCATTGGGAACCGGAACATCAAGGAGACCAACAGAGATTTACTCTAAAGGCGGGCAGCAGATTATTGCCGTGATGCAGAAAACCGGCGTAAAAAGGCTTGTTACTCTGACGGCCGGGGCATTTGACCCAACAGACCCAGCAACCCGAAGCCGTATTATTAAATACATTGTTCAGCCATTATTTAAAAACATCTATGCCGATATGCAGAAATGGGAACGTATCTTAGAAAGCAGTAAAGATATTGACTGGACGATCATCAGACCAAGCCGATTGACTAATGGAAAAGAAAGAGGTAGCTACAGAACACTACAGGACCATTGTCCAAAAGGCGGTAGTAAAATCAGTCGTAGGGACCTTGCTGACTTTATCATTAAGCACGCTGTTGCTCCAAAATACATTCATCAAAAAGTAGCTGTTGCTTATTAGAGTCTGGCTATTGATTACAGTTGTTTTCTTCAGTATATACTTTATAAAATAAACAGAAAATGAAGCATTATTAGTTCATTTCTTCAAAAGAATATCTCAAACATTTCGTTTTCAAATCAATATAATCGAAAAATTCTTCAACCCTTTTTTCAATTAAAAGATAAACAGGATATGGAGAAAATGATAAAAAAAAGAAGCTGTCTTTTTCGACAGCTTCTTCGCTTTCAGCTTCTAAGAATATAATCTTAAGAAAATGATCACCTTCATTATGGTTCAACCTGACCCTGTTGTTTAGTAAAAAGTAATGTCGCTAATGCTATTACCCTTCCTGTTTTTAGAATCATTTTCATGTTTTACTACTTCTTGACCTGTGGATCTTTTGATGGTACCACTTTTCCTTCCATGATTTCTTCAGATGCCATTTTTAAGATATGCTCTCCTTCTGCTAAGTCACCAAAAACTTCTACTTTATCTCCCATTACCCTCCCTTTGCTTACGGGAACATATTGTGTTTTACCATTGTTGATGCGGATTACATAAACCCCCATACCGCTTTCTACAACGGCCGTCTTGGGAACAAAAAACGTAGCCACTGTATTTTGTAATGAAATACTTGTTTCGGCTACCATATAAGGTTTTAATACATTGCTTTTATTGATAAAATCGGCCTCTATTTTTTCGGAGCGTAGTCTTACATCCAAACTTCCCGATTTTCTACTGATTAAAGCCATATATTTCATTTCAGGCTGTGAACGCACATAAAAACGAATCGTATCACCAATTTTAATATACGGTGTGTGGGCTTCAGAAACAGAGAGATTTAATCGTAACTTTTCATTGTTTTCGATTACCAAAAGTGGTGTTTTACTCATCGGACCTACATAAGCTCCTAAATCGATACTTCTATTAGTAATGATACCGCTAAAAGGTGCTTTGATAACCAAATAATCTTTGATATTATTGATTTCATTGTATGCCGAACGGGCAGCAGCCAATTGCGATTCGTCGGAAAGCTTACGTGCTTTGATTTGATCAATAGCATCTTTTGCTACAGCACCTTCGGTTTTATCGGCTTTTAACATACGATCATAGGTTGATTTAGTCGAAAGATAAATCGCTTCTTGTGCCTGCATTTTTGCTTTTGCATTGGCAATTTGAGACATAATTTCTGGTGCCTCTAATACCACTAATGTTTGTCCTTTAACAACACGATCGCCGATATCAACACGAATTTGCTGAACATAGCTATTTACTTTTGCAAATAATTCTGTCTGTTCATCGGGTTTTAATTCACCTGCTAATTTTATCGTAACTAATGGATTGGATTTTGAAATGGAAATGGTTTCCATCATGTTCATCATTCCCATCCCTTCCATATCAGGTTTGGTCTCTTTATTTTCAGTTTTTTCGTTTGTGTTACATGCCGACAGTAACATGATAGCTGCCAGCAGAACGATATATTTGATTTGCATTTTTCTATTATTTTGAAGGTTGATAATGAATACTGTTTTCGTCTTCTGGATCTAAGGAAGGAGAAATAACGCTCGCCTTTTTCTGTATCCAGCCAAATACTAAAGGAAGAATAATCAATACGGAAACGGTAGAAAATAAAAGCCCTCCGATAACGGCTCTTCCTAACGGAGCAATTTGATCGCCACCTTCGCCAAAACCAATCGCCATAGGCAACATCCCCGCAATCATGGCTAATGTGGTCATGATAATTGGCCGGATGCGTAATTTTGCGGCTTCAACACCTGAAAACACCGCATCTTGATTTACTTTGCGCAATGTTTCAGCATTGCTGATTAACAGAACGGCATTGGCAATAGAAACACCAACAGACATAATTAAGCCCATGTATGACTGCAGATTGAGTGTTGAGTCTGTAATGTTTAACATTAATAAAGCACCAACAATTACAAACGGTACTGTTGATAAAATCACAATAGACACACGAAATGACTGAAATGTAGCAGCTAACATCAGGAAAATAACGAAAACGGCTATTAGTAGCCCTACGGCCAGGCTGGATAAAGTTTCTTCTAAAACAGGGTCCATACCCGCCACTTCTATGTTTACACCTTTTGGCAATTCACCCAAAGAGGCAATTGCAGCTTTCACATCTTTTGAAGCTTGCTCCAAATCCTTTTTGTACAAATTGGCCGTTACAGTAGTATATCCCATGGTACCTAAATTGTAACTCTCCCCTAATTCTTTTGTAGGTGTTATTTCAGCTACATCACCTAAAACAGGTCGATCCGAGTTCTTACTCAAAGGTAAATTCGCCAATTCTTCTTTACTGTTTAAAATGTTTTGTGGTGTTTGTACTTGTACATCGTAAGCGATTCCCATCATACCACCAACCCAAAAGTTTTTGTTGGTGTAACGCGTAGAAGCTGTTGCAGCTACCAAAGATTTGGCAATATCTTGTGCATCTAAGCCTAATTGTGCTGCTCTTGTTCGGTCGATATCTATTTGCATTGCAGGATAGTTCATGGACTGTGGAATTTGCTGATCGCGCAAATAATCAATCTCCTTCAGCTTTACTAACAATTTATTTGCGTACATACTGTTCATCTTTTTCATCATACCCGACACACGGATTTCTATGGGTGTATTGGTTCCTTGACTTAAGATTTTCTCTGTTAACTCAATCGGCTCAAATGAAACAGTCAGTTCGGGCATTTTCTCTTTATAATATGTACGTAACTGATCTTTCAATTCGTCTGAATTACCTTTAAATTCTTTCAGAGCAACTTGCATGAGGGCTTCGTGAGGTCCCGCATTGTATAGATAAACAGGACTTACAGCAAAAGTAGATGGGTGCTGACCTATAAATACCGAAGAGATGGCAATATTATCTTTACCTACATTATTTTTTAAATGTTCTAAAAATTGCTTTACCTTAACTTCTGTTACTTCGATACGCGTACCTTCGGTCGCTTTTATACGCACCTGAAACTGAGTTGAGTTAGATGCTGGTAACACATCTTTACCCGTTGTTTGGTAGAGTGCAAATGCGCCAATCAATACAGCAACTAAACTTGTACTAACAATGGTCTTTTTCTGCTTGGTTAACTTCGTTAAAACGCTCACAAAAAGGTTTCTGAATTTTAAGAACCAATCTTCTTGATGAGCAGGATTTTCACAGTGATTTTTCTGGTGTTCCATTATCCAGTTGGCCATCACAGGAACAAAAGTTTGTGATAGTAAAAAGGAAACAATCATCGAAAAACCAATAGACAACGCTAAAGGCATAAACAGCGAACCTGGAATCCCTGTCATCATAAATGCTGGTGCAAATACTGCCAAAATACATAGCATGATTAATAATTTCGGGAAAGCGATTTCCTTACATGCATCCCAAATAGCTTGTGCCCGTGTTTTGCCCATAGCGAAATGCTGGTGGATATTTTCAATGGTTACAGTGCTTTCATCAACTAATATACCGATGGCTAACGCTAAGCCTGAAAGTGACATGATGTTAATGGTCTGCCCAAATAATTTTAGGAACAACACACCTGAGATAATCGAAATGGGTATCGTCATAATCACGATTAGTGCTGCCCGACGATCTCTTAGGAACAACAACACCATTAAACCTGTTAATAAGGCTCCTAAAACACCCTCTAAAACCAAACTTTTCAACGCATTGGTAATGTACACAGATTGATCAAACTCATACGAGATTTGTACATCTTCAGGCATATTCCTCTGGATATTAGGCAGTTCTTTTTTCAAAGTATTTACCACATCCAGCGTAGAAGCATTTCCTGCTTTGGCAATATTGATATAAACCGAACGCTTACCATTAATCAGTGCATAACCTGTTGCGATATCAGCACCGTCTTTTATAGTAGCCACATCGCGGATATACACATTTTCTACCGTTCCTTTAAAAATTGGAATGTCGCCCAATTCTGTTACTTCTTTTACGGTATTGTTGGTTGGCGTTAAATAGTTCTTGTCACCGATATACACATTTCCAGAAGGCGACGTAATGTTATTACGGCTGATGGCTTCCACGATTTGTTCGGGCGATAGATTATGTGAACGCAATTTATAGGGGTCGATATTGACCTCAATGGTACGGGGACTTCCTCCAAAAGGGGGCGCTGTTGTTAATCCTGGGATCTTAATCAAAAATGGACGTGCGTTAAAATTGGCAATATCCTGTAATTGATTATTGGTTTTTGTATTACTTCGAAAGACCAGCTGCCCGACAGGTTGTGAGGAAGCATCAAAACGAATGATGAATGGCGGCGGTGCACCTGGAGGCAAAAATACCTGTGAACGGTTAGATAAGGCGTTAATCGTCGCAATCGCCTCCCCCATTTCAGTTCCTTCGTAAAACGTTACCTTCATTAAGGTAAGTCCTTGCGTATTCTTAGATTCAATATTTTTTACTCCGTTAGTAAAAAGCATCATGTTGACATACATTTTGGTAAAATAGCCTTCCATTTGCTGTGGTGTATATCCGTTAAACGAATGTGCAATGTATACCACAGGTAAATCCATTTCAGGAAGAATATCTACTTTTATATCTTTGGTCGCTTTGACTCCAAAGAACAATAGCCCGAGCACCAAAACCATAATAGCTATGGGCTTTTGTAGTGCAAATTTTATTAAATTCATTTTTTTTTAATTAGATAAAGGCGTTAATACTTCCATATTCCCTTGAGCCGAAGCTACTAATAGTAGAGCCTGCCACACATTGTTTTGTGCAATCTCATAATCAATTTCTGCTCTGTTCAAACTGTACAATGCCTGTGTAAAATCAACCAAAGTGGTCAGTCCATTTTCATACAAGGCCGATTGCTGTTTGTAAGCCAATGCGGCAGCTGCTAACTGAACTTTGGTTTCTTCAAAATTTTCGTAGGCATTTGTTAGTTGTGCATCTGCTTGTAGCAATAGATTCTTCAATTCTTTTGCTTGTGCATCAAACGTATGTTGCAAATATTGCGTCATGAACTTTTGCTCTTTGATTTTAGTAGCAAAACGAAAAAGATTGGTCATATTCCATGTCAAGGAAAAGCCTAATAAATAATTGGAACGATCAATTCCAACACCTTTTATATAACTCATCGAATAAGCTGAATGGTCTTGTGCATAATTAGATTTGAACCCCGATCCACGCCCTTGAATAAGACCAAAGGCAGATAAATTTGGTTTATTACTTGACTGGAAGACTTTGATATGTTGTTCACTTTCATCAATTTTTGACTGTTGCAACTGCAAATACGGATGATTAGAAAGATCATTATCTACTATTCTCAATTCTTTTTCCGGAAGTGTTGTGCTGTACAGGCTATCCAACTCGTAGGATTTAAAATCATCGTTCATTAAAACTGCTAATTGCTTAGACCAGGACAATTCTTTGTCATATGCTTTAATTAGTAATGATTTTGCATTCGACCATTCCGCTCTGGCCAATTGCGCATCCACTTCTGGAATCAATCCGCTTTTGGCTCTGGCATCGGTCATTTCATAGAAAACCTGTGCGCGAGCTGCATTCTGTTCCTGTACATATTTTACGCGTTGACTGGCTAATAAATTAAGGTACACAGCACTTACTTTTACCTGCTGTTGAAAGATTTCTTGCTGCACATCAGCCATAGCCGTCAGTTCCTTTTTACTTCCTAACACAACTTGGTTTTTGATTCGTCCAAAAGTGAACAAATTCCAATTGATATTAGCAAAATAAAGCGAACCGAAAGTTGCATTCCAATTTTGCTCGTCTAAAGGCATAGAGGTTGACGCAGAGCCCAACCCACCGTAGGCATACATAGGACCATGCAACACATTGATGGTGCCAAAACTTTGTTGTGCCGAAAGGGTTAAATCGGGTAAATATTGTTGCTTTTGAAAAGCAGTTTGTTGAGCCGAAGCATTAACTAATTGTTGTTTTGCTTTGATTTTATCGTACTGACTTGTTGTACGATAAATCGCATCTTCTAATGTTAAGACCTGTCCGTAACTATATAAATAACAAACAGATACTAAAATTACAGACGCAATGAATTTTAATTTCATTGGTATAAATTTAGAAATTAGACATAAAATGTAGGGCAGTATCAAAAAGATGAAACTGCGAAAGTAGATTCTTGTCTAAAATCAAATTCTATAAACGCAATGTAAAATATAAAGAGGAGTACTCTGAATAGGGAGTTTTGAGGAAGAGTAAGCGGTATTTTTTTCAGTATCTAATACAATTGCTTCGAAATCGAATACCGTTCCCAACATTTTATTCGGAATGGCATCGCCCCAGAATTTTAATGAAAAATCAAAATTGTTTTGTTTTTTTACACTATTATCAACTTTTACATATTTTGCATCATGTTGACAACAGTTTTTCTTTTGATCTTTTAATCCTTTTTCCTTTGCTGAACAAATCGAACAAGGTTTGTTCTGATTTTGTTCTTTGGTATCGCTAAAACTGTATATTTTACTTTCGGTTCCTTTACAAAAATGTTTATATTGGGTAAAGCCCGAAGCCAATACCAAATAAAATAAAGAAAGGAATATGACAAAGATTTTTTTCATAGGTTTAATGGCAAAATTAACCAATCTATTTTAATAGGGAGTTGTATAATTATCCGGTTTTGTTACATAATTTCAGAGTAGGCTTAATATGAATATTATCCATAATAACGGTTATATGTGATAACAGAAATATAACAAACAAACAATTGTCTTTTCAATTATTCAGATGCAGAGCCATATATACAAAATAAAAAAGTCCGGCGATAGTGCCGGACTTTTTTAGCAGAGAGGAAGGAATTCAAATCCTCGCTACCCTTTTGGAGTATACACACTTTCCAGACGTGCGCCTTCAACCACTCGGTCACCTTATTTTCGTCTGCCAAACAACGAAAAAATGGGATTAAATAAAATTTAATTCGGTATTTCTATCACTATTTTTTAAGAGAGATTAAAAATTATTAACTTTAAAACAAGAAAATCTATTAAAAAACAGATTGTATCATAAATGGCTTTTTACTAATTTGATGTTTTTGTTTAATTCATAAGGGTCATCAAATTTCAAAATAGTATCAACTTTAACCCCATTGAATATTATGGCAGCGGAGCCATTAGTAATGTTATAATTATATAAATACTTTTTATAATCAAATATAATGTTACTATTTTCTTTTTTTATTGAGGACAAATCCACTAATTCACCATTACTCTGGATGATAAACAAATAGTCTTTATTATTTTGGTTTTGTTTTATAAATTCTAAAGTTTTATACTGACAATTTATACATCCTTTTTCTTGAAATACTATAATTGATTTATAATTATCCTTATAGCCTAATGAATCTCTTACGATTGTTTCAATTAACTTATCAGTTGTTACTTCTTTCTTATTACAACTAATAATAGACAATAAAAATAATAGAAAAAATGAATATCTAATCACTGATTTTATATATATCATATCTTATTTTATCTGGTGAAAAATTTGAATTTAATTCGTTATTTGAATTTAACAATAAATTTCCTTCTGAGTTAATAAATATTGGTTTATAAATGTCATATTGCCCTTTTTTAAATTTCTGCTCATTTAATTTATTTAATTCGCCATCATATTCAAGAATGGAAAAATCTCGGTTACTTCTTTTAAAAATTAAATTTTCTTTTTTTAATATATCTGTTTTGTGAGCTAATAAAACATAGAATTTGTCTTTGTATTTATTATAAACTATATATTTTGTTAATGTTGCATAATCATAGTTTTTTTCATAAATACGTCCTCTCTCTTCTGAATCATTATAAAATGAAAAATCTTTATTTATATCAGTGCCTGTAAAATCTGATACGATAGGGACTGTTTTAACTAATTTTAAATTATAATCAAATACATATAGATGATTGCTGAATTGCATTGTGTATACAATATACTTTTTTGAAAGACTTACGTTTGAATAATCTACAAATAGATCTTCTTTCCTTTTATTCGTAAGTTTTTCAATATCAGTATAATTAAAATCAGGATAATGAATACTCTGTCCATTATATTTAATAAATCTTGGGATATGCTTATGGCTATCTATTAATTGTTGATGTGTTAGATTGGTATATTTATTTTTTGAAATACCTACATCTAAGATAATATTTTGATCATTTATTGCTTCAGGATTTTTAAATAGATATGGATTTATAGTATCTTGATTTGATATTTTTTGTACATCAATTTCTTTAATAATTTTGCCTCTGATATTTATATGTCTGATGATTTTGGTTGTATAATCTATTATAAATATTGAATCAGTATTCTTTACAACAATTTTATTTGCCTGTAAGTTTTTTATATGCAAACTCAAAGAATCAACAGCCTTTTTTCCATCATAAATATGAATATTTCTTGTGGCATTACTATAAGAAAAAAATAAATCTTTGTTGTTTTCTACAAATTGTCCTTCTATACTAATTTTATCTTTTGAAAGTATATTTACTTCTCCTGTTTTTATTAAAAAATCATCATTTTTCTTACTATTACAATTTAATAATAAGAAATATAAAAATATATATGAATATCTCATTTATTAAGTAAAAAAATGTAGCTTAAAGCTACATTTTTATTTTTATATACTGTTTATAATTTGAATTTTTTTACTCCAACTAATATATTATCTGAAGTTCTTCTAATCTTGAAATAATCTGTTTGTGTTTCTGTATTAAAATTATGTTCAAGTTTAAAAAAGTTACTCATGACACCTTCTACAACAATCGGTTCAAATAATTCTTCTGCTAATTCTCTATTTTCTTGAAAGATAATTCTAGAGTGAGAAATATTGAATTTTAATTTTGAAATCATCTCAACTACAGTACCAGTATCTCTGTCAATATCCCAGTCTAAAGAGATACAACCACTTGTATCAGTTGCAGAACAATCTCCTTTTTCTTCATTATACCAACCTTCATCAGGTCCTCCAATAATACGGTAATCGAACATCTGTTCTACAGTATAACCAGCACGGGCTAATTTGGTTTCAGAATTTTTGTCTTGTTGATTGTCATTAAAATTTGCATCCTCATTTGAACAGGATACCATAAAAGCGATTGTGGCTAAAAAAAGAATTTTTTTCATAATAAATATTTTTAACAATTAATTATCATAAACATAATAATAAAATTAAAACAAAACAAATATTTAATAAATTTTACTTAAAATAACATACTATATATATCAACACCGTATTATTAAGAGCGCTTAGGTTAATAAGTATTGAAAACAACCGCAAAAAGCGATTGAAAAGAAAAGACATTTCAGAATTTGAAGAAAAGCGGGTAATGTTAACAAAGATATTTATGGTTACTGGCATTTAATATATAACATGAGATATCAAACCTAAAGGAGCAGTAAAACGTTAATCAAAGTAGAGCTTTTACTATAAGAATGTTTAGAATTATTGACGGATATGCAGCATGTTTATTCAAGAGCCGATACACTGTAAAAAAGGAAATTTGTAAACATGGTGTTCAACAGCAATCTTTACTATGAAAATGTAAGAAAAAGGATTACTGATATACGAAAAAAAAGAGGATCTTCTTGATAAAGACCCTCTTAGCAGAGAGGAAGGGATTCGAACCCTCGATACTCTTTTGGAGTATACACACTTTCCAGGCGTGCGCCTTCGACCACTCGGCCACCTCTCTAATTAATTTCGTCTGCAAAACAACGAAAAAATTGGGATTAAATAAAATTTAATGCAGTATTTCTATCATTATTTTTTAATTAGAGATTATAAAATTATACAATTCATTCATTTTAAGGTTTTTTAATCTCGGACTGTCGCTTAATTTGTATATAAGAATTTCGGCAAAATGATCTATATTGCACTTCTAATTTTCCTGTAAACATGAGATATTCATTTACTCTCCTACTTTTATTATTTTGCATTAATATAAAAGCGCAATCTAAAGCAGCGTATTTAAAAAAACACCGACAAGATTTAACTGATACAACATTTGTTTTTCCGCAAACTGATTTTAATATCATAGGTTTTGGTGCCTATCACGGAAGTTCAAAAACGTATGATGCTGAACTTTTATTGATTAAAAGTTTAAAACAACAAAACGCCCTGGATTATTATATACCGGAAACCAATTTTAGTCAGGCTTTCTTTTTTCAAGAATACCTGGAAACCGGAAATGATGATTTATTGAAAGAACTGGTATTGGCTTTTCAAACAATAGTAACACAGGAGGGAACAATCGAAACCTATCAACATTGGAAAAACATAAGGGAAGTAAATCGTATGTATCCGAATGAACCTATAAAAGTTCTGGGATTTGATATTATCAATGAATACCGTTTTCCTATAAAACATATTTTATACCTAACCAGAGATATTTCTAAATGGCAACAAAAGGAACAGCTTCAAGAACTGTTAGATGAAAATAAAACCGACTTTAGCATTCGCAATGAGAGCCTTAAAGAACAATTAAAGAATTTTATCAAAGACTATAATGAAAATAAGCTTTTGTACATTGATCAGATAAAAGATACGCTGAGTTTTAATCACATACTCAAAAACATCGGCTATACATTTGAAACAACTGCTGAACGTGAAAAAATCATTTTTGACAATTATATTTCTTTAATAAAGCCTTATCAGCTTGATCGCAAAAAACAATTTGCCAAGTATGGTTTTTTTCATATTCAAAAAACACGAGAAGCAGCTTATCCATCCTTTTTTACCCGGTTGATAGAACACAATATCTATACCGCTCAAAACGTGATTACCATTACAGGATATTTAACTAAAAGTGAGGTCCTCTGGGATAAGGTATATGATGAACAGAAAAATTATAAAACTTATACGGTAGAGAAAGGTTATGGAATTGGAGATTATTGGAAAGAACACTTTAAGGGTATTCGAAAACTAAAACAAAACAGACTTTATGACCTTACTTTATTCCGGTTAAATGCAGAAAATTCTCCTTATAAAGAAGGTACTGATCTGGTTGAAGTAAAACTGTTTCTAAAGAAATCTAATTCTAAGCAGCTTAAAGGAAAAAATACGATTCAGTTTATGGATTATGCTTTATTAATTCGTAATTCAAAGCATCAGATTCCCATTGAAGAATTAAAATAAAGAATATTTTGGCTTCATTGTTCCGTACTCAGATCTACAAATACGGTTCTGAAATCCATGTTGACAATTGATTATTAATAGGTTAAGCTATATAATATCGTTTTCTATGTATTGATTATCATTTTCTATATTGGTGTTAATCATTCTTTTACTGATTTTATTGGGGTTTTGAAAGGTTTATTCTTGAAAAATGGGTATTTTTGTCGCATAAAAAATTTTATCATGAAAGAATTAATTGAACAAATCAATGCAGAGTTTGAAGCATTCAAAACAGACTCAGAAGTACAGTTAGAGAAAGGAAACAAAGCTGCAGGTACAAGAGCCCGCAAATCAACTTTAGAATTGACAAAGCTTTTAAAAGAATTCCGTAAAGTATCTCTGGAAGAATCTAAAAAATAATTTTTATATTCTAACCCTTATTTCCTCGACGGGATGAGGGTTGGATTATAGCTTTCTTCACTTCATCTTTTTCAATTTTTTTTTCTGCTTTACTGCTTGACTTTTAAGTAAAACTCAAGCATAGTTTCACTCTTAGATTATTGCTCTACAACAATCTTTTTATCGAATTTTTAAATCCTTTAATAAAGCCTTTTATTAAAAATAAAGACTATATTTGCATTGAAAATTATTTTTATTAAATCTAAATTAAGATAATTAATTTTAGATTAAATGGAATATAAAAAGTAAATACAATTAATTTAAATTATACCCCATGAAAAGATTATTTATTATTTCAGCATTTCTTATGTCAGGAGCAGCTATTATATCTTGTAGTAACGACGACAGCACGATAAATGTTGAAGTTCCGGTAGCACCGCCAAGCAGCGATACAGTAACTCCTGAACCAGAGCCACAACCGATCAGTAAAATGGTAGGTGTATGGAAAGCGGAGACTTTGTCTTATAGTTTTACGATTCCCGGACAACCTGAGCAAACTCATGAGTTTCCTTTTGACCATGCGAGTTTAAAACAAGGATGTGGTACAGATTATTTAACCGTTTTACAGGGAACTACAGCTTCTCTAAAACAAAATAATAAAAATACTGCAGGAGTCTGTGAAGATGTTACTCTTGGTGGTACATGGACAGAAAGCAATATTACCATCAGTGGTGAATCAGCACCAAGAGAAGTTGTTTCTGTAAATGCCAATCAATTGGTTTTAAAATATTCTATGACGTATTCCGGAAGAACTACAGATGTAAATGTTACTTACTCTAAACAGTAAAGTATTTAATTATAATTGTTGTTATTGTTAAAATGCCCCAAAAATGATTTTGGGGCATTTTTTTAATATGTTATTATAATGACTACACATTATATTGATTATTAATAACGCCTATTTTGTAGAATATATACTAAAAAAAAGCACCCTGTGAAAATACCAGGATGCTTTATATATAATCAGGAATTCATTTTTTGTTCAAACATTTCCAGATGTATATCTGTAAAGTCTAAATGCGTTACAAAGCGTACCAGTTGTTTACCAAATGATACGCAGTAAATGTCTTTTTCTTTAAGCATGGCTACAAAATCAGTAGATTCCATTGTGTGCAGTTCTGCCAGAACGATGTTTGTAGCAACAGGATATACTTTTTTGATATGTTTATTTTTTTCAAGTATTTTTCCGATTATTTTTGCACGACGGTGGTCTTCTTTGAGCAATGGTATATGATGATCTAAAGCATATATACCCGCTGCAGCCAAACCACCTGCCTGCCGCCAGCCTCCTCCCATTACTTTTCTGTAACGTCTTGCTTTGGCAATTACTTCTGTAGTACCCAATAATAATGATCCAACAGGACATCCCAAGCCTTTTGAAAGACAAATTGAGATGCTGTCAAATACCTCCCCATAATTTTCAGGTGTTTCGTTGGTTTCAACTAAGGCATTGAATAATCTTGCTCCGTCTAAATGAAGAATCAATCCGTTTTTGGTACAAACTTCTTTTATTTTTCTTATTTCTTCAAAATCATAGATGCTTCCTCCGCCTTTATTTACTGTGTTTTCTAAACTTACCAGACTGGTTATTGGCTGGTGTATATCATTCGGATTATTGATGGATTCTTCGACCATTTGTGATGTAATTCTTCCCAGATTACCATCGAGCGTGCGTACTGATGCAAAAGCGTTTAAGGCTATACCACCGCCTTCATATAGATAGATATGCGAAAGTTTATCACAAATCACTTCATCTCCCGGATTAGTATGAACTCTGATTGCGAGCTGATTGGTCATAGTTCCCGTAGGACAGAATAGAGCTGCCTGCATTCCAAACATTTTGGCAGCTTTTTCTTCAAGTTGATTCACATTCGGATCTTCACCATATACATCATCACCCAATACGGCATCTGTCATTACTGCTTTCATCCCTTCTGAAGGCAAAGTCAGTGTATCACTTCTCAAATCAATTTTCATTTTCTTTTGTTTTATGAATTAATGAGTACCTATTATCAAACATACTAACAAATTGTTTTAAGACGGTCAGAAAAGTAAAACTAACTACTCATCTGAGCTGACATTTATCAGTATAATTTTTGAAGTATAATTTTCAACTAATTAACAAAAAAAAAACTTTTATACTGAGACTGATTCCATTAAATATTTCACAAATTTTACCTATTCTCACGTTAATTATAACAAGATGAATACTCAGACAGTATTTCTTCAATTTTTACAGAAGGATCAGATAACTCTACGGTCTGTAATCCGATTTTGTCTTTTACAAATTTTAAACTTTGAGGCATTATTAGTAATTTATTTAATAAAAGAACATTGAGTTTTTCTTCTCCTACTATTAAAGAATTTACGCCTGTAACTCCATTCGGATGTATGGTTTTTAGAGGGCGTGGGTTGGGTGTATACGCTGACATCAAAAACGGAAATTCAATATCCTTGGGAAATAGTAAATGCCAGGAGAGTATTTTGCCATCTTTTGTTTTTCGTCTAATTTTATGCGATTTAAAAGGAATTTTTTCTCTTCTGAAAAAATTTTTCCATGTCTGGAGATCAGTTGCTGTAGATTCTAAAGACCATTCACACCAATTGTTTTCTGTTGTTGTCCATTTATCCATTCTTTGAACTATTGATTTATATCCGATTCTTTTCATTAACCATTTTACTCCAACAGATAACTCAGGATGCCTATATATTTCAATAAATACTCCCTTATCAAACCATATCATAGCATTATAAGCCTTTTCCGGCTGTGTACCATATTCTACTATAAAACCTGCATCGCGTAGTTTTTTAACAGCACCATGTAAATCCTGTACACGATAGAGCACATGGCTTAATCGGATATTGTTGCTTTCCATTTAAATTAGATTATGTATTGCTTTCTTCATTTTCTTTATGACGATCTATTGCTGATTTATCTTCCGCAACTCCTGCTTTCCAGTACGAATATGCATACAGTTCTTCCTGCTTCCATAATTTTTCTTTACGCAGGTAATGACGTATTTGCTTTACAGAAGAAAATTCTGCCGCCACATAGCCCGTGCGCGATTTTTCAGGTAATGACTGTTGCTTCACAATTTCGGCAAGCCTACTTCCGTTTTCCGGATGCCGATTGTGCAACCAAATGAAGTGGATGTCCGCTTTTGTACGTAACAGTTGTTCATCTGTTTTATCATGAACCTCAATAATACAAGCTCCTTTTGCAGTAGCAGGTAAGTCTTCTAAAATAGCAGATAAAACCGGAATAGCTGTTGCATCACCTACCAATAGATAATTATCTGTCTTACGGTATAAATCTGTCTTACCATCTTTCATGAGTATGCCTAATATATCTCCCTTTTTAGCATGGATAGCCCAGGCAGAAGCAGGACTTTTGTCGCCATGCACAACAAAATCAATCCATATCTCTTTTTTTTCAAGGTCGATACCCCTATGGGTATACGTTCTTATAACAGGTTTGATATCTTCAGGTTGTGTCTTCCACTGCATTTTTTCGTAATCGAATTCAGGAAAATGAATTTCATTTAATCCCTTCGGCGGAATAAATATTTTGTTATTGACTCCGATGGTGGTATTTTCAAATGCAGAAATATCATCTCCTGTGAGATATATTCTGATATAATGAGGCGTTATAAATTCCTTTCGGGTTACTTTTAATGCCTGTTGTATGGTTTTAAAGTTTTTAGTGCTCATTTTTTTATTTTTTTAATTTGATAATGAACAACTTAAATAGTCTGGATGCTCTACATTATTTCAGTTGAACAATCAACCTATTAAGATTTATTCTAAATATTTTTTACAAATATAATCGTTGGATATGTGGATGAGGATACGCGAAAAGGACTTAAATATACGCAGGAAGGATATTATGTTACATCGGCTGTAATTATTAGTTAATAATTGCCATTCATCATATATTTATAAAAAACAAGTAACACAAATAAGAACTTTGATTTTTATGCGTTATGGTAGTATATTTAACCTGATTTAATTTAAAGAAATACGTATAGCATTACAATAAATTATGTATAATACTAAAAATACTTTTAATGTATTTATTTTATGGGTGACATTTTTGTCTTTTCTATATGTACCGGATAATGTTACAGCACAGACAGACAGTACTTTTATTGGTAAATTTAATCAGGAATTCAGCGCCAGAATTTTTATGACTCAGAAATTTGTTTCTATGTCACTGGAGAATAATGAAAATCTGGATTTGGAATACAGTGCCAATAATCCCATGGGAATAGGATTGGGATTTTCGTGGAAAGAAATGGGATTTAGTCTCAGTCAAGGATTTAATTCTATGTCGGACCCAAAAAAAGGCGCTACTAAATCGATTGATTTTCAATATCATTATTATGGAAAAAAAGTGACTTTTGACTTTCTTGCACAAAATTACAAAGGGTTTTATCTTGAAAAAGGTAAAGATGATTATACTTTATTTCCGAATCTGAACTTTACGAGATACGGCTTATTCGGCCAATACGTTTTTAACGGAAATAAATTTTCCTACAGGGCAGCCTTTGATCAGAATGAAAAGCAACTGAAATCTGCCGGTAGTTTTCTTCTTGGCGGAGGAGCTTATTATACAAAAGTAAATTTTGAAGACTCAATACGCTTTAACGAAAAGATGTATCAGATAGGGCCGAGTTTGGGTTATGCCTATACCAGAGTCATCAGAGATAAATATTTTGTTACAGGTTCATTAACCCCGGGAATGAGTTTTAACTTTGAAAATCTCAAAAGTAAAATCAATGTATATCCCACCCTATTTTTTCGTTTTGCTTCGGGATACAATTCAGATACCTGGTCTTTAAATCTTTCTTTTATCATGAACCGTGTATATGTTTCCTATACTACTGATCATCAAATAAGTCTTAACTCAGGTAACTTACAGATTACGTTTATCAAACGTTTTGACAGTCAGTCTAAATTTTTAAAAAAACTACCGGTATTTTAAGCGTTGTACAATTAATTTTGTTTTTATATTTTTAAATTTCTTTATGGTAGCATCTGTGTTTACAATTCAATACATAAAGAGCCTTAACTTTAAAAGCTTAAAGAGCATTTTTATAATTAATAAGACCCGATCAGATAATTAAATACCTATATTATGAGCGCCAAGATAGTGAAATATGATGCTATAAAACATTTGATACCAGCTGATTCTGTTTATGCTTCTTTGCATTACCCACATGATGAATCAGAACAAATATATGTTTATTTTCATGAAGGTGATGTAAATCTGGAAGTAATGGTGGATCTTGATGAGCCGCTGAAAAATCTACCCGGAAAATATGATGAGTCCTTATATTTATCTTTTATAGTCATCAATGGTAATTGTTCTGCAAAAAATATTTACAACAGAGAAACAGATGGTTCTACAGGTCTTATAGTACTTGGTAATCTCAATGCTGATAATATAGTTGTTGGCGGACAGGAAATTTATGTCACAGGAAATATGGAATGCCGAGAACTCTACTGGGGCGACTATAATCATGGCGGATTGGTGGTTGAAGGAACAATACAGGCCAAAGTATTGATGTCTACTGATTATGGATTGGATTTTGAACGTTTTTCTTCTTTGGAAAATATGAAAATTGACCATCTGTTATGGGATGAAATAACAGATGATGGAGAATATGAAGAGAGCGGGATTATTGACGATTTGTTTTTACCTGACTTTGTGTATGAAGCCCATGAGATTATAGATGAATATTATTCGTGGAAAGATCGCTTAAAAGATCACAAAATATTTGAAGCGTTAAAATCAGGAACATCAGTTATTCGTGATACAATAGCAATACCAACCCAAAATAAAGATATTCCATTTTTCTTTGAAGATTATAAAATCAGTGCAGACAATCTTAAGAGATTCGCAGACAGCCCTATTCTCACGGGCATGGCTCCGGAAATAGGAGAAGAATTAGTTTTAGAATATTGGGATGAAAATGTTTTTTATCGTTTATATACAAAAATCGGAGAAGAATTCTCAACCCATGCCTACATACAATATGATCAATCGTATGCCTGCCTCATTTACTTTTATAAGGATCCCGGAAATCTGCTGAAAAGATTATCCGGAAAAGCATCTTATAGTTTTGCTCAAGCTTATACTGTACTACCGGGAGATAAGTGGAAGCTTATAGATGCCAAAGCTCCGGAAAAATATCATTCCTTTTTACAAGATCACTGGAAAAAAATGTTGGATCATTATTCTGAGATGATATGGAACCGCGAACAGTTTGAGCAGAAAATAACAAAAGAGAAAATAGAAACCATTCTAAATCTACCGGTTGTCAAAGATAAGTACAGCGATTATTATTCTGAAGAGGGAGATTCAGCATTATTTTATCGCAGTTTTCAATGGCAGTTCAGGCAAGCAGATAATGAACAGGGACAATGTGCAAGGTTATCCATCCTTAAAGAAACAAGAAATGATGCTTATGAATTTTATCATTTTGATATGAAAGAAACAACAGACGGACGATTAGCTCCCATATTATATTCACAGCATACAGACGGATTTGAGTCAGAAGTCTATGAAGTTGAGGTTACTGAGCGTGAAACATTTCGAAAAGCACTGCACTATTTTGAAATACTTGAAAAGTCCATTTTTCGTATTAATAATCTGTATGTGGAAAACAATTTTGATGACAATGGAATAACATAATATTAAATGAGGCTGTCCTGAAAGTATGGGCAGCCATTTTTATTCTAAACAAGCTATCCAAAATAGCTTTGGCTATTGTATGTCAATATTTTGAATTCCATCATTTGTAAGAAAAACAGGTTCATTATATTTGAATTTTAATTCTGACCAATGAGTATTTTGCCTACCTTTTAAAAGAAAGGTATCTTTATTTTGGCGGATGGTAAAAGAAAAATGGCTCTTCTTTTTTTCTTCCGACTGCATACCGTCTTCATTGATGAACCAACCTTCTTTATTTTTCAGCTGATCTATTTTGAGATCAGTCCAGTTACATCCTTCGTGGCATATGAGCCATGTTTCTCCGGAAGTTTCTTTATAGATTTCTATCTTAAAATTACTCTTTTCCTGTGAAAAAACATTCAACGAAATAAAAGTAAACAATAAACAAAGTTTTAAATGTATTGTTTTCATAATTTAATCAATGATGATAATAGTAAGAAACATTTTCCAGCATAAAACTTTCTCAAATTCAATAATAAGAAAGTATTTATAAAGTTAGTAAAAATAAGATTGTATGTATAATAGACAGCCTCTAAAATAGTACTTCTTCTAAAAACACTATTACTCATTACTCCAACATTAAAAATATATTATTTAGTTAAAAAATTAATGTCCCAAATAGCTACAGCTCTTTGTAACTCTACAAGAGCCGCTGCTAAAGCATACTGTGCTTCATTATAGCTTTGTTGTATTTCATTATATGTACGTCTTGCATCTAAAACTTCCAATAATGAGGTTTCTCCTCGCTTATAACTGTATATTTTCCCATCCAGTATTTTTTGTGCGTTCTCAAGCATTCCGTTAGCGAATTGCTGTACCTGTTTTTGGGATGCCAGATAGCTATAATAATACTGACTTACTTCTGCCTGTATCTGAAGTTCTGCCTGTTTATAAAGCATTTCACTTTGTTCAATGGCATATTGTGCTGCTTTGAGTTCCCCTTTATTACGGTTTGAAAGTTTAATAGGAATACTCAATCCTGCTGAAACTGTAGTAAAAGAAGGAGTTGGCGCTTCCATGTTCGTTGCCGCCGAATTGTTCTGAACACCTAATGTTAACCCTAAATCAATCTTTCTGTTCGCTTTCGCTAATTGTAGCATTTTTTGTGATACTTCCCTGTTTTTAACTGCTGCTGCTAAATCTGTTCTGTTTTCTTTTGCAATGGTTAAGAGGTACTTTAAATTATATGTCCTTTGAAAACCAGTGAACGTCTCTTTTGGAAGATATAAGATATCTGCTTTTTCCGATCCGGTCATCAGATACATGTTGAAAAGAGCTGTTTTTAATATTCCTTCCTGCTCATATACTTCATTGAGTAAAGAATGGGCTTCAAGTTTGGTTTGTTGTGCATCAATTTCCGCAATGGCACCCAATGAGAGACGAATACTGTCAGCATCACATAATTTTTTGATTGTTTCGTATGACTGAATTTTCACGTCAAGATTTCTTTGTTCTTTGATGGCTTCAAGGTAGCTAAGAGTGGCATCAGCCCTGAGATTTCTGAAATAATCAGCTAATAAGAGCTGGATGAGTTGAGATTCACTATGGGCAAGATTGATTCTGGCTTTTCGTTTTCCTCCCAATTCCAGTGTATAGGTCAACTCTGAACTGAAACCATATCCCATCTGCATACGACGTTCTCCATTGTCAAAGGCAGTTATTGAAATTTCCGGATCAGGAAAAATTTTTGCTGTCAGTGCATTCGCTTCTGCAATATCAACATTGAATTTTTCAGCCGCATATTGTTTATTATTTTGCCCTACCATTTGCAAAAAAACTGCATATGGAAGCTCTTGTTCAGCAATATAATTCTCGTTCTGTGCATAAGCGATTGTGTGGAATACTAAAGCTAAACAACAACTGATTCCGAATTTTAAAGTATGTTTTTTCATGAGTTTTTTATTTAATCAGCTTTTATTTCTTCTTTACTTCCCCATTTTTTCTCTATCATATAATACAATGCCGGTAAAGCAAACAGGGTAATAATCGTTGAAAAAAGCAAACCGTAAACAATTACAGTAGCAAGCGGTCGTTGCACGTCTGAACCAATACCGGTAGCAATGGATGCTGGAAATAATCCTAATACAGCTACTGTTGCTGTCATTAATACCGGACGGAAACGGTGTCTTGATCCTTCAATCACAGCTTCTTTGAGCTCATTTCCCTTTTTACGCAGATCATTGATATGGGAAATCATAATGACTCCATTCTGAATAGCTACTCCAAAAAGTGCAATAAATCCCACAGCAGAAGAGACGTTTAGCGTCATTCCTCTGAGATTGAGTGCCAGCATTCCTCCGAAAATGGCTAACGGAACTATTGTAAGTATCAATCCTGCCTGACGGAATTTACCAAATGCACCATATAATAAGAGAAACATGATGGATAAAGCAAGTGGAACAATAACAACTAACCGGGAATACGCACGATTCTGATTTTCAAACTGTCCTCCCCACTGTATGGTATATTTTTCATGATCGTATGGTACTTCCTTTTCAATTCTCTGTTGTGCCGTCTTTAATAAAGTAGATAAATCTGTACCTCTTATATTGAGTTTTACCGTAAGATGTCTTTTATTTGCCTCTCTGGTAATGGTACTTTCGCCAGTTCCGAGTTTGATATCAGCAACCTGTGATAACGGAATTTTAACCCCGTCTTTATTTGTCAACATCAAATTTCCTATTTTTTCTGGAGTATCACGACTTTCTTCCTGATAACGACAAATGATATCATACACTCTGTTACCGGAGAATATCTGAGATACGGCTTTACCGCCAATTGCGATTTCTATAAGATTTCCAACATCCGAAACATTTAATCCATACTGAGCAATTTTTTCACGATTGGCATGAATTTGTAACTGCGGTAGCGGCGGTTCCTGATCAATAGCAATATCTACCGCTCCTTTGACTGTTTTTAATGTTTGCTGAATTGCTTCGGCTATGCGTCGGGTTTCTTTAAAATCATCGCCATAAACTTTTACAACGAGTTCACTATGAGCACCTGAAATTTTATCCATTACTCCATCTATCATAGGTTGAGCAAATCCGACAGTATAGCCCGGCATACTTTCATATTCTTTTGCCAGTTCTTCTATAAGGTCATTTTTTGTTTTTCCTTTAGGCCACTGATTGTATGGCAGTATGCCTATGGAGCATTCAAAATGTGAAGGTGTAAACGGATCTGTTCCGTCATCATTTCGTCCCGCCTGAACCATGATATACGTTACTTCATTATATTTCATGGTACGCTGACGAAGTGTATCGCTCATCTGTTTGGATTTTTCTAAGGTGATTCCCGGTGGAAGCTGTACCTGAAGCCATATGGAACCTTCATCCAACGGTGGTAAAAAATCTTTTCCAACGGTTACACTCAGTCCCATTGCCGCTGCTAAAAATACTGCTAACGGCAGAAATACTTTTTTAGGTGCCTCTATTATTGAAGCAATTCGCCGGTAATAACACTGCGTGAGTTTTTCAAGCCACTTATTATGATACAGTTTTTTAGGCTTACGGTAGGTTATGTACGCCAGACCGGGAATGAGCAGTAAAGCCACTGCCAAGGCTCCCAGTAAAGCATATCCTACAGTAAATGCCATCGGTGTAAATAATTTTTTCTCTACGCGCTCAAAAGCAAATAATGGCAGATACGCTGTAATGATGATGAGTGTAGCAAACAGAATAGGTTTGGCAACCTCAGCTGCTCGTTGTGCAATAGTTTGTTCTTTGAGTTCTTTTTCAGGATGGTCTTCCCTCTTTTTCAAAATCGTTTCCATCATCACGATAGCACCATCTACAATGATACCGAAATCAATGGCTCCAAGAGAAAGCAGGTTTGCAGGAATATCTGTTAATTTCATTAGTATAAATGCTATTAACAGGGAAATAGGGATCGTAATTGCTACTAATAATGCCCCTCGCCAGCTCCCTAAAAATACAATAAGCACAATAATAACGAGTGCCATTCCCTCCAATAGCGTGTGTGATACAGTAGTAAGTGTTGTATCAATAAGGTTTGTACGATCTAAATAGGCATGAATCTGTACGCCTTCCGGCAATATTCCGTTGTTGAGTTCTTCAACATTTTTATTAATTCCTTTTAATACATCAGATGGATTCTGTCCTTTGAGTAATAACACAATTCCCTGTACACTTTCACTGTAATCTCTGTTTCTGTCAGTATATCCCAGAATTCCTTTGCGTTCTAAATTTCCATATTTTAAGCTTCCCAAATCATTTAAGAGGATTGGAATTCCCTTTTCGGTTTTAACAACAATCTGTCCGATATCCTCCAGATTTTTTACCAATCCGATTCCTCTGACTACATATCCCTGATCTCCTCTGTTTAAAACACTGCCTCCAGCGTTTGCATTGTTGTTTTCAATGGTCTGAATAACCTCATCAAGAGAGAGTTTGTATTGCTCTAATTTTATTGGGTTTAATTCAATTTGATATTGAGTCGTAATGCCTCCAAAATTAGTCACTTCCGCTACACCGGGTACCTGAGTAAGTTTCGGAATAATGACCCAATTTTGTAAATCCGTGAGTTCACGCAAATCATATCGATCGCTTTCAATAATATACCGGTAAATCTCTCCTGTTGGTGATGTCAACGGATCCAGTCCCGGAACAGCTCCATACGGTAATTCTACATCATTGAGGCGTTCCTGAATACGCTGTCTTGCCCAATAATCATCAATTCCATCATTGAATACAATAGTAATCATGGATAACCCAAACGTACTTCTGCTGCGCATTATGTGCATTCCGGGCATTCCGTTTAAAGCTCTTTCAATGGGAATGGTTATTTGCTGTTCAACCTCTTCTGCCGCCAATCCCGGGACCTGAGTAACGACCTGTGAGGTTACATCTGCAATATCAGGATAAGCTTCTACAGCGAGTTTTGTCCAGGAATAATATCCAAAAATGCAAAGTAACAGAAATAAGCTGACCATCAGCCAACGCTTTTGTATGGCTGTAAATACGATATTTTTCATTTGCTTTTTTTATCTTGAAAAGTATTTTATAGGATTTTAGTGTTGCTCTTAAGCGATTAAGGAAATATTATTTGACTTCCAGGAGGTAAAATCCGCCTTGACTTACAATGACATCTCCAGTTTTTATCCCTTCTGTAATACGTATACGTCCGTTTTCTGAAAGATCAGTCTTTACTTTTCGTCTTACATAGCTGTCTTTTTGAGTCTGAATGAAAACAAAACTATTGTCATCCATTTGAAAAACGGCTTTAGAAGGAACGAAAACGACATCTTGCGTATGGTCTGTAAAGGTTACCGTTACATACATCCCGGGTTTGAGTAAAAGGTCTTTATTTTCACATTCGATCATCACCCGTATACTGCGGGTTTCTTCATCTATGATTTCATCTGTATAGTAAATTTTTCCAGGAATTTTTCTATCCGGATAGGCAGCTACATTAATTTCAGCACTTTCGAGGTCTTTTATGAATCTCATGTCTTTTTCTTTTACCTGTCCTACCACCCATACTTTATCTAACTGAGCAATGACAGCACGGGCATCATCATCTTCGCGCATATAGTGTCCGTTGATAATTTCATTACTGATTACCTGTCCTTTAATAGGTGATCGTATAACCAGAGGCTGTCCTAACGTAAGGGTTTCAGGATTTATGTTAAATACTTTAAGGGCTGAACGGCTATTTTCATATTCTTTGAGCGCTATTTCATATTCTGCTTCTGCTTCTTCTAAATCTTTTATAGCTCCTACACCGTTTAATTTTAAGTCTTTTTGCCGTTTAAGATTTAGAACGGCTTTTTTATATTCGGTTTTGGAAGCAAAATATTTTTTCTGAATTTCAGTAAAATCAGGTGAATTAATCTCAAATAAAGGTGTCCCAGCATTTACCTGCATTCCAAGTTTTAAATATACTTTTGTAACACGTCCCGCATAAGGTGACGCAATTTCAGTATAGAAATTAGGAATGGCTTTTACAGTACCTGCCGTTGTTAAGTGCAATTGAAAGGCTTCTTGCTGGACTTTATAAAGTTGTAATTGGCTTTTGATAGTGGAATGTTGTTCTAAGATAATAACACTATCATTGGTAATCTTATAATCAGATATATGCTCAGCTTCTGTATTATTTTTACAGCTTAAGAAGAAGGTGAGCAATACTGCTACTCCAGTTGTTTTTAATGCATTTTTTAAGAATCTCATTTTTATCTCTTTATATTTATGTTCCAATTGCTTTTGTGATTAAAATTCAGATTTCTGTTTGCTGTCCGGTAAATTCCCAGCTCACTTTCTTTACCTGCTGCTCAATAGTAAGCCGGCTTACCATTTTTTCCATCAGATAATCCTGTTTGCCTACCGCGATTATTTCAGCAATGATTACAGTACTTGTATTTTCTTCATTATCAGTACTGGAAAGGGAACGCAACAGTATTTTATCATAGTTACCCAATTGTTGCATCAACAATACCCGAAAGTGGTTTTCTACATTATTTTTACAGTGTATGAATATTTTATATTCTGTTTTGGCAGTTTCACTTTTAGGAAAAAAAGAAATGGTGTTGAGCTTTGCTCCTATCGGACGTAATAGGATATGCGTGATGATTACTGCAGATGCCGTTAAAGCAGCTTGAGGAAAAAGTCCAATACCTACCAGAGTTCCAACCGCTGCAGAACACCATATCGTCGCTGCTGTATTGAGTCCCTGTACACTCAATCCGTCTTTCATGATAACACCTGCTCCCAAAAAACCGATGCCCGTAACAATCTGGGCAGCAACTCTACTCGGGTCACCTGTCGTTCCTGTAATCGATACCGATAATAATATAAAAGCTGCTGAACCGACAGAAACCAGTGTATTGGTTCTTAGTCCGGCATTTTTATGGCGCCATTGTCTTTCTATTCCGATAGCTGCTCCCAATAAAAAAGCCAGTGCCAGACGTATTGCAAATTCAGTTATTGACAACATGGCTATTGGTATTAAAAGATGAATAATTAGGAAACACTACAACTGCGTTGAATACAGAGTGTGGTATAAAGAAAGGTTTGATATGTAAAACCGGATCCATACTAAAATGGAAGGCAGTATCCGTATTTTTACTGTAAACTGTAATATGTTGTAATAGGTGTAGTAAAAAGTTCATAACGATTGATTATTGGTTCACTAAAGAACAAAAACCATGTTATGTTCTCTACAGTGAAATATTCTTATTCAGTTGGGGGTTATCATCCATAAGGAGTTGTTTTTTATTTGCAGTGCAAAAATAAAACAGCTCAAAGAATTGAGCTGTTAGAAATGTTTTAGAAAAAAATTAGAAATTCATTAGAAGAACAAGAAGTTGTATATCTGGAATTTATTTACAGACTTATTCAACAATCATTATTTAATCTCAGATATAGTATTTTATTCTTTTCACCTATTAACCAGGCAAGCTAATAGTATGAAAATCAATAGCCATAATAGCCATAACTCTTAAATAAATCATTGATTTGAGTTTTTACCGTAGCATTAGAATAAAAATGGTAAAGTGCATTTCCAAGATCTTCCCCACTTTCTACTCCACTGTTGAGTCTGTTAAAAATAGGTGATAAATCATTGGGGCTATTTGGATCTCCTAAATAACATTTATCATTAATAAAAGTAATTAAGGTACCATTGTCCCGCAAAAATTTTGCATAACGATCTTCATTAGCTTTTAAGACTACTGTAAGCTTCCCAGTTTAGTAGAAGTAAAATAAACTTAAAATCTAAATTCAGCTCTTAACAAGGCATATCTGGGAATCAATTTATAATTCGTTTCCGAAATACTGATATCTGTAAGACTGTAAGAAACAAATGTATCGGTATTGAAAATATTATTTACAGCAAACCTCAAACTTATTTTTTCGTTAGGTCGATAATCAATATTTAAGTCTGAAAAGTAAAAATCCTTTTTATTTTGCGACAAATTTCCAAAATAATACCGTTCACTCTGGAGCACAGCATACAATTTTTTAGAAAACCTAAAATTCAGATTCACAAATGTTCGGTTATTGGTATAATCAAATACATTGGTAGTTTCAAATTTGTTATAATCCCATTTGGTACCGAAGTGATAGTTAAAAATACCACTAAACCCTGAGCGTAACTCCATACCATAGTTAATGGAAGTTGAAGTAATATCCCTGATGTCAGATTCATTCACATAATTTTGATATTGAGAACTGGTTCCACCAAAAACAATTTTCATATTAGTTTTGATCGGCTTAAAATAATAATCAGTATTCAGATTGTAATAAATCATGCTCTGATCTTTCAATACAATAGGAGTTGAAACCGTATAGTTTTGTGCTAAAATGGTTTGTGATGAAAAATATTCATCTGAAAAACCATAGCCTGCCATGGCAGACATAAAAAAACGATCAGAAAAATTACCAAAAGAATACATAAGACTTGAACTGTGGTTGGCAAATTTCACAAAATCAGTATAACCGGTTGTAAAATTTCTAAAACCTGTATGCAAATAGTTGGGATACATATTCAACAGGTTATTTGTTTTCATATTGTAATTATACCCCGCCTGTAGTTTGTTTTTATTGTTTATTTCCCAAGTAAAATTCAGACTCGGAGTAAGTAAAAAAGGGTCGTTTTTTTTAACTTCTTGTTGTCCTTCTATCTTTTGACTTAAATAATTTAGTTTTACAGAAGAAGCGATTCTGAAATTATTCCATAACCGGTAAGAATAATTTAAACTGGTATAATAGGAATAATTCTGGAATTTTAGATTGTTTTGAAAATCATCTGGGCGTATTTCTGCCTGATTATCTATTAAATAGAATGTTGTATTTAAATCATCATTTCTAAATTCAGCTCCAGTAGCAAACTCTAACAAATGCCCTTTGGGTCTGCGGTCTAAATATTTAGCTTCAAATCCGTAGAAATGCATCGTATTGGCTGAGTTTTGCTTTACGGCATCTGCATCACGTTTAAATAAATCTTGGTAAACAAATTGGTTAACGGTATAATTTTGCGGAGTTGCTTCATTGATAAATCTACCCGCCAGAATCCATACTTTTTTATCACTTGGTTTGGTGGTATAAAGTATTTTTGAGTCAACGAAGTTGGTAGTTGTTTTTAGGCGCTCTTCCAGATTGTTATCATTAAAATTTATAGTGCTGCGGTCTTTATTGTCGGCATAATTATAGCGTGTAGTAACTTCAAGAGTTGATTTTTTAGAGAAGTCATGAGTCAGATCCAATTTTCCGAAAGCGGATAACCGTTTTTGGCGCATGAAATAATCTTCTTTGTTTTCAAACGATGTTTGTCCATCCGAAAACCAATCGTAACTGTTCCGGTAAAAATTCTGCTCATTTGTATTTAAAAAGGCAATTGCTTTTAATTTACTTTTCGCTGACAATGTAAATATACTGTTGAGAGAGAGCATTTCAGCATTGTTAAAATTCGTTCGGTTATCACGTAGAGATGCTGTTGACGGGGCAAGGCTTAAAAATTGCTGTGCCATCTGATCATCTCCTACAACAAAATCATTAGAGGAACGAATGAGATGGCTTATATCACCTGTACTATCATCTCCTATATTATTCAGATTGGTTAAAAAATAATACTTATCCTTTTTACCAAAATTCATGAGGTTGCTATATGCCGTATAACGGTTTTCTGAAGCTACTCCGTAGCCGGCATCAAAATTACCAAACCATTGACGCTTGGCATCGTCTTCTAACTTTAAGTTTAAGGCAACCTTATCACTGTTTTCAATTCCTTTCAGATGTTTGTTGTTGGAATAATTTTGTAAAAGTTCTACTTCTTTAAGCGGTTTTACCGGCATATTTTTAGAAAGTATTTTATATCCTTTTTCAAAAAAGTCGTCTCCTTCCACCATAATCTTTTCAATTTCCTGATTGCCTACTTTTATTGTCCCGTTTTCATCAACCTGAATTCCGGGAAGTTTTTTAAGCAAATCCTCCACGGTATATTCAGTACCATCTAAAAAAGATTTTACGTTATAGGTAACGGTGTCTTTTTTTTGTTTTAAGGCTACGGGTACTTCAATAATAACCTCTTGCAATTCTTCTGGTTTTTCGATAAGGATAATGTTTATTTTTTTTGTTTTTTCTTTTGATAAATCAATTGTTATCAGTTGTTTTTCATATCCTAAGGAGTTGCATTGTAACAGATATTCTTTAGCTTCCAAATCTGTAAAACTAAAACTCCCATCTGCGCCGGTAAACCGGTAAGCAATGGTTTTGTTTTCATTGCTTTTTAAAATAACACTTACGTTGTTTAGAAACGTATTCTGCTCATTTACTACAACTCCTTGTAAAGTCTGTGAATGCAGAGTATTATAACCTAATAACAACATTATTAGTAAAACAATATTTATAGTCTTTATTTTTCCCACTCATAAATTTTTTCAACATCAATTCTTACTCTTTTACTCTCTTCCATAGTCACTCCTTCAGGCAACATGGCCCGGCTTTGTTCATCACTTTCTCTGAAATTCTTTTCTTCTATTTCAATTTCTTCTTTTAAAGTAATCCTCTTTTTAGGAACGTTTATATCCCTGCCAAACTCCCTATTCTTAAACGGATAAATTATCTGTTCTACTCTCCATGTTGTATTGTAAGTTGGGGATAAAGTAGACAACTCCATAATGAGTCCGGGCAAATTTTTAAATTTCCAGGGACCGAACTGAATAGGAATCTCAGTAGAAAAATAAGCTACAATAGGCGTCCCTCTAAAAAAGCATGTAGCTTTTGTACATTCATACCCACCAATAGTTTTTGTTTGTCCATCGTGTATTTGCAATTGTATTCAGGCAATTCATCAATAACATCATAGATTTCTTTATCCTTGTGATTTCTAATAACAATGGTATTAGATCTATCGAGAAATATTTCTGTTTTAAAAAGATCTAAATCTGTATTCACAATACTAAAACCAACATCATCTTCTTTTTTATGGATTACGTTATCTCTTTTATAAATGATTCGCTCATTCCAAAAAACCGCCCAATCATTTGTTGCTATTAATTCTTGCTTATAAGTGCTAAACAATTCATCGTCTTTAGTATAGAGTACATAGATAGTGTTCTCTTGAGAATAAAGAGGACAACTGATTAGTAGAATCATTAAATATTTAATTTTTTTTTGTATATACTGTCTAGCCATAATAAATAAAAATTGTTTTTATCAGTTTACTGCCTTTTTGATTTATTTTTTTAGTTGCCAATTAGGATACTTATACAAATAGAAATAGTTTGTTGCATCTTTATTATTATTTGTTTTCATCGAAGATCAAAATTCTGTTTCTGTTCTCCATTCATTGATTGGCTCTCTTTTAGTTCCTACTGTAGTAGTAATCATTACTCCCTCTGCCCTCGTATTAAATACTCTATTTCTATCTTTATGAGCAGCTACTACTTTCTTATCATAATCTCTATAGGAAATCTTAGTAAAATCAGGTTTATTATTTATATTTTTTAAAAAGTCAAACCCTTCCTCTACATGATTAGTTACTGATATTGCTTCCCAACTATAAATGCCCTGAATATCTCTTGCAGAAAGAACGAGTCCGGGAAGTCCGTTAAACTTCCATGGACCAGAAGACAAGGGAATTTCGGGGGTATACCACACTTCATACATTCTGCCCCTGAAAACCGTTTTGGCTTTTTCGCAATTATAATTGCCAATCCTTTTTTTCTCCTCTAAAAGCTCCCATTTCATTTCAGGCAAAGACTCCTCAACAGCAAACTTGTTTTTCAATACCATATCTTCAAAAAGATATTCGGTTAATGTCTTTTCGTTTCGGTTTACCACTATTTCATTAAAACTTTCATCAAAATTATCATCATCAATCACTAAAATTGAATCATCACTTGCCATTAGGTCTTCTGCACTATATGCACTCTCTTTAAATTCTGTTTTGCAAAACGAATAATCATCTGATATATATAGTGTTGCCTTGTCTTCATTTATAAAACCTGGAGTATAAATGGAAATCTCCTTATACTCAATTTTCCATATTTTTTCAGTTGCTTTTTTATCAGAAAGGAAACTTCCCTCTATACTTTTTTGGGCGTATATACCCTGAAAATAAAACAGAGCGGCGATACTAAAAAACATTGTGTTCATTATTTTAAGATTTTGATTAAATAACTGGAGATTTTTAATCTCCAGTTAAAATTATACTTAGTTTATGCTTTTTGTGGGGGAAGAATCGTTTTTTGTTTTTCGCTACATATCAAAGTTTAACAGCTCTGTCATTCTATTTTTATAAGAATAAGAGAACTTCATCACAATAACAAAAAACAATATTTTTTCATTTTTACAAAAAATCTTTCTTTTTTAAAGATTATTTTGAATTACTATTGAATAGGTATCTTTTTTTAGAAGTCTTATTTACTCCCGTTTCTTACTTAAGTAAGAATCATAAAGAAATGGCTAATAAAGAATTCGATTTTACCATTTGAATGCGTTAAAAGTAACACTTAAAATTGTAACAGCCGCTACACTTTAGTGTAGTATTTTGATTAGTATTTATTATATTTCCCACTCATACTCTATTTCTGCTCTTTTTTTTCTTATTTCTTTTAAGTCTAACTTAATTACTTTTGCAGATTCTACAAATATTCCTTCAGGCAGTCTAATATCGGATATATTTATACCTGATAGTTCTTCTTCATCCATTTTTTTAATATTACTTTCTAAATCCGTATAATCTTTATTTAATCTTGCAGTAAGCAATAAAAGCGTTTCTTTAAGTTTTTTATCTTCCGCTATTTGCTTAAATTCTTTTAAAATCCAGGAATAGGAGTAATCTTTCTCTAATGATCTTATTTCATATATAAGCCCCGGAACTCCATTAAATTTCCAAGGTCCAACCGAAATAGGGAGGTCTAAATCACACCAGGCTTCATAATTTCTTCCTCTGAAATGTACAGTTACTTTATGTAGTAAAATACCTTCAACCTCTTTTGATTCATTGGTTAAAATCCAGTTCATTACAGGTATTGGTTCTACTGTTTTATAAATATTTTTTTTTTCAATAATATTGTATAGCTTATGGTTTAAGATGTCCGTATATACAAAACTTTTAATTTTCTCTTTCTGTTTTATAAAAATGGCATCCATATTGTAATTATTCTTACTTACAACCTCCTTTTTTCCGATTTCATAATACGCCTTTTTTTCATCAACATATAAAACATCTGTGCTTAAAACCTGATTGTCTATGTCTGCTATGGTTAAATAAGTTATTTTGTATAATTTGCTCTGACTTAACGATAGCAAAGGAATTAGAAAAAAAAAATGCTTTTTAAATGTTTCATATTTTTAAAAGATTTGTGTAATTAGATATTTTTAATTAAAATGAAAGAATTTCGGTAGTTAGAAATTCTTTCATCTTGTAAATATGAGGAAGAATTATTTAGCAGAAGGTTTAATGGTGGTACCATAAGCCCTTTCTACTTCTTTTTTAATTTGCTCTTGCGTATGATGAAAACTACATACAGTTCTTGCCTCTTTCTGTATTGTACCATCAATTCTTTCATATATTACATAAAATGAATAACACGCTCTTTCATCATCAAATCCTATTTCCTCTATGAAAATAATTTTAATAGATTCATTTTCTGACATTACTTCAGTTGATTGAATAAGAGTTTTATTTGAGGCAAAAGTATTCCCAACAAAAGCTATCATTACAATAGCTAAAAACAACATTTTTTTCATGTTATTAAATTTAAAAAATTGAATCTCTACTCTTTTAAGGATTTTCGAGTTACTCCTGACACGCGTGTATATTTTCGGGAAGTTTTTATTTTCTCTCTTATTATTACCTTGATGAAAATTATAACAAAGGCTAAATAAAGAATTTAATTTTGCCCTTTGAATATGATAAAATTAGATATAAAATTCTAACACACGCTACACTAAAGTGTAGATTTTACAGCTATGATTAAATTCTACACTAAAGTGTAGTACATTGATTTATAACTTATTATTTTTTTACCTATATTTATGATATGCTTTACTAACTACTCTCCTATTTAAAGCAGATATTTATAACTCATCTTAAAAAACATGGAAAACACTAACACTCTTGTTTCTGATCAGAAAAATTCAATACTTATTCCCGTTGAAACGATTCAAACAGAAATCAATTATCTGGAAACGGTCAAAGCCTTTGGCAGACTTGCTTTTAATAGCATTTATATATTTGATTATATAGAAAACAGGATGGTATACATCTCTGATAACCGTATTTTTTTACACGACTCTAAAGTTGGTGAAGTATTTGAAAAAAGTGAAAACTATTTTCAAAAATACATAAAGCAAGAAGATCAGACAATAGTAGCTCAGGCCCAGAAAGCCGGATTTGAATTTTATGCTCAGGTACCCGAATCGAAACGTAAAGAATATGTACTGATGTACGACTTTCATCTGATAGATGAAAATCAGAATACATTATTGATTCATCATAAGCTTACTCCTTTATCACTTACTCAGGAAGGAAAAATAGCAAAAGTTATGTGTACCATTACCATGGCAAGCAATACAACAGCAGGGAATATTATGATGAGTAAAGACAATTCTAACATGATTTGGAAATACGATCCCAAAACAGAAAAATGGACTGAAAGTACTAAAATTATAGTATCTAAAAGAGAATTACAGATATTGGGCTATTATAAACAGGGACTTACTATTAATGAAATTTCTGATAAACTCTGTCTTTCTTCCGATACTATAAAATTTCACCGCAGAAAACTATTTCAAAAAATGAATGTTCGTACCATCAATCAGGCGCTTACTTATGCTACCCGTTATCAGCTCATATAATCTATTTAACTGTAAAAAAACTATTTTTAACTCTGCAAAATCTGCTAAACCGTTGTAAATTCAACAATAAAAACACTTCCGACATCCGATTTAGACCTTACTGAAATTGTAGCATGGTGAAGACTTATTATTTTTTTTGTCAGAGAGAGTCCGATCCCATTACCGGATGCAAAATCTTTATTATCCCCTCTGTAAAAAGGTTTAAAAATCTGATCAATATTTTCTTGCGTAATTCCGATTCCGTTATCAAGAAACTCCAGACGCAATTTGTTCTGATGGAATGATATCAATACGCTACATTGGTGGTCTGTAGAAAATTTACAGCCGTTTTCAAACAAATTAGCAAAAGCTACTTTTAGGAGATATTCATTTCCATTAACTGAAATCTGTCGGTCATCTTCAAAATTACTCTCAAAGGAAATTATAACTTTATATGTACTATCAGATTTTTGTACCTGCTGTGCAGCATCAAGCAATACCTCATCAATGCGTGTCTGTTTAAAGGATATCTCTGACGGATCGTAACTAGCCTTAGCCAGATCGAGCAAACTATTTGACAGTCTGTTTAGCTTTTGTGCATCTGATAAGGTACGCGCAATAGCTGTTTTATAGTGCTCTAAAGATCTTTCTTTAGTAAGGGATAGTTCCAATTCGGTAATGATAGCGGCAAGAGGTGTTCGCAGTTCATGGGAGATATTGGATACAAAATGTTTTTGAGTTTCAAAGGAATTCTCCAATCTGCTGAGCATTTGATTAAAAGTATTGGATAGTTCAGACAATTCATCCTTATTTGTGTTGGATGGTAAACGCAAATGCAGATTAGTTGCTGATATATTTTTTACTTTTTTCGTCATCTGATCAACTGGTTCAAAAGCTTTTTTAGAAAAAAACCATCCCGCTATATAAATGAACAGAATAGTAATCACAAAAAGAATAACGCTATTCTGCAATAAATTGTCTAATTTGGCATAACCATAATAATCATAGGCTGCGGCAGTAATAACATAATGCGTATTATTAAATTCATACCTTAATCCTACTACCTGCCATTTATTCTGATAAAACTGCATATTACCTTTTTCATAAATCCATCGAACCATTTCCGGAGTTTCTTTAACAAAATCCAATTCTACAGCATCGTGGTAATGCAGTTTAAATTGTTGATCATAAATAGCTACCTCAACTTCATTCAGAATCTCTCTGTTGTTGCTGTAAATATCCTGAAGTGTCTTTTCAGAAACCTCAGCATTAAAAAATAAATTGGCTTTCGTAACAGCTTCTTTTGTCAATAAATTATAAAACTCTTTTTCTCTGTTTTCTTTTGCGGAATAGTAAATAACAGAAGCAAAAATAAGGACGATAGTAGCCGTAATGATGGTAAATAATACTGTAAGCTTTGTTCTTATTTTCATAAAATCATAAAATTTTTGCTGTAATACAGACAGTATGAGAATGGTAAATACTGAATAATCCCTCTATTTTTCTTTTAAAATAAACCCCATACCAGATTTGGTGTGTATGAGCTTTTTCTCAAAATTTTTATCAATTTTTTTACGAAGGTAATTGATATAGACATCAATAAAATTGGTTCCCGTATCAAAATGGGTATCCCAGACTTTTTCTGCAATTTCTGCTTTGGAAAGTACCCGAGCAGGATTCTGCATCATATATTCCAATAATTTGAATTCTTTTGGGGTAAGATGTATTTCTGTGTTATTGCGCTTAACGATTTTAGTATGTCGGTTCATTTCCAGATCGGCGATTTTGAGCAAAAAACCGATATTTTCTGCTTTTTTACTATATCTTTTAAGCAAAGATCGGATGCGAACCAATAGCTCCCGCATCTCAAAAGGTTTTACCAGATAATCATCTGCGCCAGCATCAAACCCCTCTACTTTGTCATCTGTAGTTCCCAACGCTGTCAGCATCATTAAAGGTATATCAGGTTTTAGTGTTCGGATTTCTTTACAAACCTCTATTCCGTTTTTATTAGGGAGAATAATGTCTGTAATTACTAAGTCATAGGAATTTTTTAGAGCCAGCTTTACACCCGTAGCTCCATCAAAAGCTACCATCACTTCAAACCCTTGCTCTTGCAGTCCTCTCTGGATAAGTTCAGCAACCCTTTGATCGTCTTCTATTAGCAGAATTTCCATAAATGCTGTTTATCAATTCAGTAAAAATGCATAATTCATGCAAATTACTGAAACTATTTGATTTGTCCAATACCTAAACCCGCTTTTAAAAAAAGGTTCTTTCCCTATAATCAATAAAAAAAGCCTGCTGATGACAGCAGGCTTTTTTGGAAATTTCACAAAAATTAATTTTTTATTATTTTCTCAGTTACTACAGTACCACTCTGTGTCTGTAGTCTGATAAAATAGGTTCCTGAGCTCATATTCTCTAAAGAGATAAACCTTTCATCAGTCATAAATGTTCCTCTTAGCAAACGTTGTCCGACTATATTGTAAACTTCATAGGTCTTTAAAATTTCATCCGTTTCAATATAGATTTTGCCCGATGTCGGATTAGGATATAATCTGATGTTCATCTTTTCAAAATCTTCATTACTTACAGTTCCGCATTCTGAAGAAGCCAGTTTAGCTATGAAAAAATCAGTATAATTTCCATTGTTGGCACTATTGGTCAACGGAGTGATATTGTTGATATTATTTGAAAAAAGATTAAATCGGTAATAGCCGCCTACTATATAATTTCCATCATTATCAACCCCAATTGTTGTAATAGCGTCATCATATCCTCCGACGCCCATAATATCATGTAAGCCGATTACATTCCCGTTTTGCTTGTTGAACCGAAGTAAAACAGGATCTGTTCGGTGTCCCTGCGGACGATTGATAGAATAGTTTCCCCAAACATGAGAACGACCTTGTGTTGCCAGAGCAACTTCATTTCCGTTAATAGCTACACCGTAAGCCATATGCCCGCCGGTTGCTGCTAATGGATCTATATATGCAGTGGGTACCTTACTCCATTGTACGGTTCCGCTACTGTTCATCTTCAAAATAAACGGAATATTACCGGTCAGCTCATTACTGAGAATATGATTACCAAATAAAACATCCGAATTTCCTGTATTAAAAAACTTCCCTCCTATGTATAGGTCTGAATTTTCATCGACTTCAATACCATAAATACGGCTGTCATCAAACTGGGTATCCGTTGCCCCCATATCTTTTCTCCAGATTTCCTGTCCGGAACCGGCATTGATCGCTAAAACATACGATCTGCCTTGAACCGCTGTATTATTGTACTGCAGATCAAGATAAGTGCCTCCACCATTATTTCTGGAACCTGCTATATAATATCGGTTAAGATTCTGATCATACCTGAAATGAGTATGGTAGTCTAAAAAGATTCCTGATGCATTCAGTAATAACGGACTACCTTGTAAAACTCCCTCATCATTAAATTTGATGATATAATACTGCAACGTATTGGTAAAAGTATCAGGAACTGTGATGGCATTATTCAGATGGGTTCCTTTTGAATATCCGACCATCATGTGTAATATATTATTAGTATCAATCATGATTTGATATACACAGGCATTACGGTTTTCCTGATTGACACTGCCTTGTAAATTTTTGCGCCATAACAGAGTTCCGTTTTGCGTATTGTATTTTAATAAAAAGCTGGTATTCCATGCTTCACTCTGTTCTGAATTATTAATCGGTGTGTAAGGCAATACATCATCATCTCCAAAACGTGGTGGAAACAAATTGGATCCCTCATAAGCTATATTGAGCACGTTGACCGCTACATAAATTCCGCCATTGGTATCCAGTGCTAATTTGTAAGCGGTATCCTGTTGCTGACCTCCGATAATACGGCTCCATAAATATTCTCCTTCACAGTTAGTCGCAAATATAGCGATGTCATTTCCGGCAACCACATTATTATAAGTGGTAACCTGCTCATTAAGTATTTTTGTATTTCCCTGAGTTATGGTAGCCAGATAATAATTATTGTTTTGATTATCTGTAACAATATCAAATATCTGCTCAGACGTGTACCAATAAGCACTTTGACTTTCGTTTAATCCTCTTGCGCTGCCGCCGCCGCTTTTTGCCCATTTCCATTCATAGTTTTGTGAAAACACGACACAGCTGAATAATAAACTACTAAAGAGTATTATTTTTTTCATTTGTTGTTGTTTTTTTGGTTATAGTCATAAAAATAATAAAAAACAATGCTAAAGTTTACCTTTAGCATTGCCTTTTTTAACATTGAAATTATTTTTTAATCAGCTTTTGCTGCAGAACCGTTTTACCATCGGCTTCAAGACCAATCATATAAGTTCCTGAAGACCATGAGCTGACATCTAAGATAAACTCTCCCTTGTTTTCTTTGATATCCATAGAAGTTAAAACTACTCCATGAATATTATAAACAAGTAATTTCTGAGCCTGCTTATACTGTTCTTTCAAATCGTAAGAAATCACAGCGATACTTACAGACGGATTTGGAGATACTGACATAGTAGCAAGAGAAGTTTCTATTGTTTCTACATCCATCATCTTCATTGCATAAGGTTTATAATAGATTTTATGCAACGTCATACATTGTTGTCCGGCAACCTGTAAGATAATCTGATCTTGTCCTCCGGTGAATCCGGCATTAGGTGTAAAAATCAACGGATTGAAGTTATAGGTACCTCCTACCGGTACTGTTATACTGCTCGGACTGAAAGTACCATATCCGTTAAGGCTGCTGATGGTTACTGTCATTGGAACATTATACGGGTTTGAAATAGAGCCATAAATATGATAAGTACCGTCATCAGACCAGATCGGATCTTTCAAAGCATACTTAAATCGACATGGTGTTACCTTACAATTTTCCATATCCGGAGATACATACATCAAATCACTTTTGTAAGTACAAATATCATTTTTGATGACCAACTGATACGTTCCCGCCTGACTAACCGGTAAGTTTTGAACCGCCATATTTGAACCACCTTGTATTACCGTTCCGTTTACATACCATTGATGAGAATCAAAAATACCTAATGGTCCTATAATATAAGGAGCAGGATTACTAAACGGACAAATTGTAAAACAACCTGTAGGGAACACCCACATATAACGATCGACATTGTGCGGAACCTGAATACCAGCTGTTACTTTACAACCTGTAGGTGCTGTATAGGTAACCTGATAAGCACCTCCGTTTGTCACTACAATTTCAGTACCGCTGTCTCCGTTACTCCAATTGTAAGTTCCTGAATCTCCGTTAGCTTTAATAACAACTTTATACGGACTACATCCTTCTACATCATACGTTAGTACCGGTATTGTTGGCTGTGGATTTACCGTAACCGTAAATGTCTGACTGTTGCCGCAAGTTACATCGGTAACAGGTCTTACCTCAAGAGTATATTCATAGTTTCCTGGTGTATAACTATTCACATCTACAGTCAAAGGAGTAGTAGCTGACCAGTTACCATGAGGGGCTGCCATTGGAATTCCGTTAATCAACCAACGACGTTCTAAGGTATTATTGGAAATTACACCCTGAAGAGTCGTTTGTTCTCCATAACATATATTTGTATTTCCGGTTATATTTACAAACGGACGTTTACGTACTGTAACGTTTACAGGAGATAAAGACATATCATTATATTTACATCCGTAATTATCTATTAATACAGCCCAATAGCTACCGGATTGAGAAGGTGTAAACGAACTTCCTGTTCCTACCTGCTGATTGCCTTTCATCCATATATAACCGCTTGGGTTTGCACTACCAGATGCCACAAAGCTCAACGATGGCATACCTGTACCTTCACACGCAGATATCGGATTTGGGCTAAAGTTTCCACTAAAAGCAGCTTTTCTTATCTGAAGAAACTTAGGTGCACTGATGATCGTACATCCCTGAGGTGTCAATGCCTCTAAGGTAATACCATAGGTATTTTCTATCGCAAGATTAATCTGTGTTGTCATACCTGATGCTACATAATAGGTATCATCAAATCCCCATCTGTACTGATTGGCCGGATTATAGTTAGGAATGGTCAACATTATCGCCTCTTCTGCACAAAATAATGTTCCTGGTAAGGTAAAATCAACATCTGGCATTTGGCCTAATGTAATCGTTTCAGAAACGGTACAGTCTGGTTTTCCCGGAGAAGATAATTTTAAAGTGTAAGTATAGGTACCCGGTAAAAGATTATTCACTACAGCACTCTGTCCTTGAAGAGGAACTGTAATTCCAGGTCCTGTATAGGTAAAAGTGATATTGTTAATATTTATACCAAAAATGGTAGAGTTGTTATGTAACGTAAGATTATAGGTTCCTGAACCCGGATTACAAACCGTTGTCATATTCAGTTTCGGTTCATAATTCTTAGTAGCTACAACACTTTTTTCAATAATACAGTTACCATATCTCAATTTCACAAAAAGAATATGCGCACCCGGAACGGAAGTTTTAAAGACAATATTTGGGGTATTCTGTCCGCTTTCTATTGTCAAATGAGTTCCTCCTGACCAGATAAACTCATCTGGTGTTCCATTATAAGTTACTTCTGAGGTAATAAACTCACAATTCCATTCCCATGTCATCTGAGGATTCGGATTTGGTGTAATGGTACATCCCGGTGTACTACCACAAGATTCACTTACCTGTATGGTATTTGATTTTACAATACATCCGTTAATATCTTTTACTTCAACATAATAAACCCCGCCAGGTGTCAATCCCTGTGTAGCGTTTGAGATAAGATAAGACGATGTATTCGCACCTGAAATGATCTGATTATTTTTATACCATTTAAAAGTTACTGATCCTGTAATTCCTGTTGAGATACTGGATCCTAAACTAATACTATAATTTTGTTGAGGACAAACTACAAAACCATAACCCGGAGAAATATCAATCTTGGTTTCCGGAAATACAACTGCTGATATGGTAGAAGTCGGTACATAATTACACCCATTCGGATTTAATAACTTCACCGTTAACAACTGTGAAATATTCACTGATGAGTTATTGCTGAATCCATTGCTAATGGTATATACACCAGTAGAATTGATATTTACAGGACCCACAACATTTCCGTTGCCAAATTCAAAACTCAGTGTACCAGAAGTGACACCCGGAGTATTTACAGCAACGGTAATAGTATTGTCTAACGGACATACATCACCAATATCTAAAATATTGATCTGTGGAAGCTTATGAAGGTTGATTGTAGTTTCAAAAGGAGTACGGATACCACATTTTGTTACATAAAGAATAAGTTTTCCTGTAGAAATTCCGTTAGAAATTTCATTCCAGCTTACCGTTACATTCGGACTGTTCAATCCGCCGATGATATTACCGAAATTTGAAGGAGAAACTTCCCATTCAATATGATCAGCTATGACTCCGTTCAGATTTGCTGTAAATTGTGTAATAGTACTCGGACAGAAAACGGTTAATCCGTCATTATTCACAATAGTAGCGTTAACAACTAATGGAGTTACATTAAGATTCAAAGATCCCGATTCGCATCCCAAAGCATTCATAGTACGCCTTTTTACGGATACTCCGTAAGGACCTGAAGGATTAAAGACTACCGTAATGGTTTCACCAGTATTGTCCCCTTCAATAGTTCCTCCTACAACATCCCACACTAATAAAGTGGAAGAAGAAGGATCTGTAAAACTGTATTCATACGGCACTCCCGGACATATTTTAGTATCTCCCGCAATGATTCCTGTCGGTGTAACCGGAGTCTGAGTAACGTTTATGATGAAAGGCTGACTCGGACAACCATTTAACGGTGTCGCTGTGAGCACGTATGTTCCACCCTGAGGGAACGGATATTCAAAAACCGGGCTGGTATTGCTTGCAACCACATTGTTACCAAGTTTTAACTCCCAGTTTACGGTATTACCTGATGAATTATAGTATTGATGATAAGCACCACTACAAAATTCAGTATCGCCGTAAATATCAACGGTTGGCAATATGGTGATTGCTTTTTTCGCTGTTCCGCCACATCCTAATAAAGTATTTTTATATTCACAAACAAGCGTGTAATTACCTGGCTCAAGACCTTTTACAATAATCTCATTGCGTTGATCTACCATTACAACTTGTGACGGATTAGTATCTGTTACAAGATACCAGTTAAATTCAGTTGTAGGCCATTGTGGTAAAGAATATCTGCTTTGAGTACCCTGACAAAGAACATCATTACCCTGAATAATTCCTTTTTTAGTAACCACAGGAACCTTTACAGTAGTCCAAAAAGGACAGGTACATTTTGACAAGTAATGTACATAACCAAATCCTACAGCAGGATCAATATTATCCCACACTACATCAATACCATAAGTATCCTCATTGACAATAGTACCTCCTTCAACTTTCCATTCCCCATTACCGCAACCATCGTTAGCTGTATAGCGGACTTTTTCATAATTCTCGCATACCACAGACGGACATGAAATAAGTACATTCGGTTTATCTACAATTTCTATCTTTAAATAATAAGTATCGCTACAGTTACATTTGTTTGTAACCGTAAGTTTCACTTCATACATACCCGGAGCATCATAGGAATGTTGCGGATCAGATGCACTTGAATATTGTCCGTCTCCGAAATCCCAGTTATAATAAACAATATCTGTACCACCATTCTGTGTAGAAAGATTGTCAAAATTAATTGGTGTTTCTAAACAGAATCTATCATCTCCGCTAATATTATTGATTTTAAAGAAAGCCTTAGGGCTATTGATAATTTTAAAACAGGGTTGAAAGGTTTTTACCGTATTATCAGTATAAGTAATCGTAACGGTTATGGCTCCGTTACCCGGTGCCCCCCATTCAATCTGTGCATACTGATTGAGATTTCCGTAAGTGTTGTGAATCACACCCCCTGCTATGTCCCAAGATACATTTGCAATACCTGCACCCTGTACCTCATAATTTACCATATTGTATTCGCATACCAAAATACAGGGTGCGTCTTCAATATCTTCTGTAAATTCAATACCCCGTTTAGGATCTTTATCGTTGAAATCGTATTCAATACAACCAACGGCTTTATCCCAAATAAGACTGGAATTGTTTGTTTGCGCAACGGCAAAATTCTGGAATAACATTACCCAAAAGAGTGTAAAAAGCCCCCTCATGAGAAACTGATAAGTAAATTTCCTACTCATAATTTATAAAATAATAGTTAATGCTAATCGGGCTATCCGATTATTTATTTTCAAATAATGAGTTGTAAAAAATCACCTAAAAACCAAAACTTTTCAAAAAAGCAGCCTTTTTATGAAACATAAAATTTTTACAAGGATGTCTTCTCTCTAAACATCATTATTCTAAAAAATCTACGTCTGATGTCTACAAAATCATGAGTAACTACAGGGCACTTACTCAGCTTAAAGCAACAACAATTGTATGCTTAATTTTTGTGAACATACTACTTAAAATGTGTTTCGGATAATCTTAATCATTCTCTTTTGTCCTCCAGAAATAGTCATATACACAAGAATGATCTCTGCATTACTGAAAAAACAACTTCGGGGAATACCTGTGGTTTATACTATTTTGCAACACACAGTTAATGAAGCGAAAAAAATTCGCAAAATGCTTCGGGGCATTTAACTGTGCATGTAAAACCACAAGGGGTTGTTTTATCGGTAAACTGATACTTAATTTTAAATAAAATAAGTTATAATTATCTTAAAAAACAAATTTATTTAAAATTATTTTTCAACATAACAGTATTTTAAACAAGAAAGCCTTTTAATCCCTGATAAAAAGATAAAGGCTTTATTAAAAAATGAATAGTGAATATTTTTTGAACTAAAATTTCATGATACTGTCAAGTCCTCTTTTTAATCCTTTAAATGTGTGAATTTCTTTAATTGCTAACAATCCACCGGCAACATATGGTGTAGCACTGCTTCCGGAATCATGGCGAATGGTCAGCCGTTCATCCGGCAGTCCAAAAATAGTTTCAATGGCAATCACATAACTTGGTAAGCGCAGGGAATGAACCCGTATGTTATGAATTTTAGCTCCTCTGCTCTCAACCGGACCTACCAGTTCATCATCGGATATGGCATCTGATGGCTGGTGAATTTTTGATAAACGATCTACCAGCTCCAGAGTAGTTCCACTTGGTGTATCTATTTTTTGATGATCTGCATAGTCTATAATTTCAAAATCAGGAAGATATTTAGCTGCAGTTTCTGCAAGCTTTTGCAATAATACTGCTGTGATAGCAAAATTACCAACAGCCAAGACGGCACGGTTTTTTTCCCGGGCAGTCTTTTCTATCTCTTTATAATCTTCTTCTGTAAGACCTGAAGTTCCGATGATGACATCAACACCTTTTCTGAGTGCTGTCAATACATTGTGTTTGGCTATATCAGGTTTCGTGAACTCAAATAATACGTTTGCATCAATAGCAGACAGGGCAGTCTCTACATCTTTAAACAACGGAACCGGAGTTCCATCTGTTCCAAGAACTTCTGACAGATGCTTACCGCTTTGACTTCTTGAAACTCCACTCACCAGCTGCAGCTGATCATCATTTATTATTCCTTTACACAAGGCAGAACCAGCCCATCCGGTGGCTCCTGCTACACAAATTCTGATTTTCTGATTTCTCATAAGATTATGTATTACTATTTATTCTATTTCAAAAACAGCCTGTATCTCAACACTGGAATTTAAAGGTAGTGAAGAAGCTCCCAGAGTCGCTCTGGTATGTTTTCCTTTATCACCAAAGATCAAGACGTTCAAGTCGGATGCCACATTCATTAAATCCGCATGCTTTGTATATCCTTGTTCCGTATTAAACATTCCCGTAAGTTGTACACACTGTTTTACTTTTTCCAAGTCACCATTCGTAGCTTCTTTGAGTACCGCAATGATATTGAGCATAGTCTGATATGTTGCATCTTTTGCCTGCTGTTCAGTAATATCTTTGCCAATGGTACCCGGATAAAGTATTTTTCCTTCTTTTAATGCTACCTGATTAATATAAATTAGATTCCCCGAACGTGTAAACGGGGTGTAGTTTCCTGCCGGAGCAGGTACATCAGGCAATATAATACCTGATTCCTTCAATCTGTTTGCAACCGTCTTATTTTGAGTAGAAGACGTTGCTGACATTTCAACAGAGGCTGTGCTCTTATTGTGTAAAGCAACAACAATATGAGCAAATGATTTTCCCTGCAATATAGCAAATTTTTTCTCTCCGTCAGAAGGTCTTTCACTTCCCGGCATAGCCTGTAAAGAAGTTGCTCCGAATACAGTATTTCCCTGAGCAATATCTCTATCAATTGAAGCGGTACCGGCTGGTACAATAATCATTCCATGTACTGCCAATGTGTTCCAAAAGGATAGAATGGCTGCTTCATGAGCATCTCCGCTGCCGGCTGACATGAATACTGTAGCTGGTTTTCCTGCTAATTTCTTATGCGTATATAAATCAATACTGCCATCGAGAAAACTACGCATGCTACCACTCATATTTCCAAAATAGACAGGCGATCCGAAAGCGATCCCGTCATAATCTGCCAATTCATCAATAACAGCTACGGGTACATCTTTCATCAGCGGATTTAAAGTTGGTTTTACCTGTTTTATAACGGCTGTTGCTTTTCCTTCCTCTTCAATTCCTTTGACGAGTTCTTTTGCAAGCTTATAAGTACCTCCTGATTCAGAATGGATAAGTACGAGAATACGAGCCTTATTCTGAGATAATAACTGTAAAGACGTTAATAATATTGCTATGGTAAGTATTATTGTTTTTTTCATATCATACATTTTATTATTAATAATTTTCAACATATTTATTTCCGGCTGCCTGCCAACCAAAATAAAACAGCGCAACGAGTGTTAGCAGTAAAAAATAGAAAGAAAAATTCCAGCTGCTGTCAAAATCATGCAGTTTTCCAAAAACAGGTGGACCAAAAGCCGCTAATAAATAGCCTATGGACTGAGCCATACCTGAGATTTTAATCGCATTTTCACTATTTTTTGTTCTGATTGAAAAAAATAACATAGATAAACTAAAAGCCAAACCGGAAGACATACCTAATAATACAGCAGCCAGATAGATGTAAGTTGCCTGAAAAAAAACGAGCAATACAATACTTACAACCATACAAATCGTCATTCCCACTATTAGTGGTCTCTGGTTTGACAATCGCGAAGCAACAATAGGACCAAAAAAGGTAACCGGTAACATGGCCAACTGCATCACTGATAGCACCCAGCCACCTGATTCTTTTGGTAATCCGTAATCCAGTAGTACTGCCGGTATCCATGAAATCACGCAATAATATACTAAGGATTGAATTCCCATAAACAAACTTATGTTCCATGCCTGAGATGATCTGAAAAGAGAGTTCTTGGAAGATGGCTGAGCTGATTTTTTTACAGTTGTTCTCTTCTTAGCTGATTTTTCAAAAAGCCATATACACAAGGCAAGGAAAGACAAGATGATCCATACTCCCATTGAACCTTTCCAGCCATAGCCCGTATATTTGCCTATGACAACACTAAAACCTGAAGCTAAAGCAGCCATAAGATTCATGGACACCGAATACAACCCTGTCATAACCCCTATTTTATCTGGAAATACATTTTTTATATATCCCGGCATTATTACATTGCCCACACAGATTCCCAATCCTATCAAAAAAGAACCGAGAAATAAAAAATAGACGGTACCGGTAATACGAAGACATAATCCAACCATCAAAATAAATAGTGCAAAGAAAACGATAGGTTTGATGCGGTATTTTTCACAAAGCCTGCTTACCACTACTGACAGAAAGGCAAATACAAATAACGGAATTGAAATGAGTAAACTTGCCTGCAGATTGGTTAACGAAAGTGCCTTACTTACTTCTCCCAAAACAGGACCTACTGCTGTGATGGGCGACCGCAGGTTTCCGGCAATTAATACAATCGCTAATACAGGAACAAAAGCCTGAAATGTTTTTTTAGTGGGTTGATCTATTGTATCATTCATATTTTTAAGTATTATGTAGGATACAAATGTAAATGCGTTTTTTTGTTTAAATTTGCCAATAATTAAATACAGAACGACATGAAATGTGGTATGATAAAGATTTCTCCAACTGTATTAGTTGATCAGATTCCCAAAAGCAGCTTTGTTTGGTATGAAGATGATTGGGTACACGAGGCAGACCCTCATTCTCATAAACGTGCCCAATTAGTATATGTAGAAGAAGGATTTCAATACCTGCACATCGATAAAAAAATTATATTGCTGCCTCAGAATCACGCTGCCTGGATTCCTTCAAATCTATTGCACAAAACAACAACTGAGGCTACTTCTATCCGATTGATGACTTTGTTTTTTGATGTAGAAGAGCAAGATGCTTTTTATGATAACATCTGTATATTTACAGTTCCGGTAGTATTAAAAGAGATGCTTAAATATGCTGCTAAGTGGAGTAAAAAACAAGAATATTCTATAGAAGAAGAAGCCTTTCTACTGGCTATTTTCAGAGAACTACCTAACTTTGTAAAACACTCGTTAACGTTGAGTATACCCGTACCCGAAGACTCCCGATTAACAGTTGTTTGCCATTATATAAACAAACACTTTTGCGAAGATATCAACATTATCGAACTCGCAGAAGCCGCTAATTTGTCTCTTCGGACACTGGAGCGCATTTTTAAAAAAGAAACCGGAATTACTGTACTAAAATACATACAGCTGGTGAAAATTATTAAAAGTATTGAATATCTGGGTACAGGGGAATATACTATTTCTGAAGTGGCACATAAAGTAGGCTATAAAAGTTTACAGGCATACAGTACCAGTTTTTATATGCTGATAAAAGAACGCCCTACTGCCTTTTTAAAATTCCGCATATAAGAATTTAAATAGCAACACAAGAATCCGCTAAATCATTCATTTATTCCCTGCTATTTATGATGATATTTTTTTAATCTGTTAGAATTCAAAACAATAAGAAGGGCCAAAACAGGGCTGACCAATATTGACATCATAAAAGCTGACCAAAATCCAATGGTTCTTTTTGCCCCGACTCTACCGACAAGATAACTTAAAAGAATTAGAATACCAATCCAAAGAATACTTTCCAAAACCCCATAAATTTATTGTGAATGTAATGGCTTATTTATGGCAGACTTTTTTTCGGCTTTTGGAGAGCATAAAACAACGATTAATCCCACAAGAGGTGTCATTAGTATAGAAACAATCATAGATGTTTTAAATCCAATTACGCGCTGTGATCCTAATTTAGCAACGCCATAGATCAGTAATGACCAGATAGCAAATGATATAATTTTTTCCATAAAATATAGTGTTTTCACAAATATACATGATTTTGTGTAAAGTAGCACGGTATTTTAAGAAGTAATCAATGGATTGATAAATATGAAAAAAGCTCCCAGTATAGGGAGCTTCATTTATATCTTATTTATATCTTATTTATATGTTACTTTTTAATGTACAAGATCCATCACATTCGTTTCAAGCAGATAAACGCCTTTTGCATGTGCCGGATGTAAATTTTTTGCTTTGAAAACATATTCTCTGTTTACCACAGGCATTACTGTCGGAGAAGGTACCAATTCTGCATATACAGTGGATCCTTCTTTAATTTCCGGACTTACAGAACTGCTTATGCGCATTTTCACAACGATTACCTCCATTTTTCCCTGAGCAGCACCTCTACCAATGGATTCTTTTTGTACTTCAAGTACTTTTGCTGTACATTGATATTCCTTTTGAGTCTGTGACATTACCACAGGTAGGTTTTCAGATGTTTTAGCTGTTTTGCTCATCTGCTTAACCAATGAATACTTTATTGAAGAAGCATCTGCAGGTACATTCGCAAGTTTTTCTTCTTTTACTTTAATACGGTATTCATAATTAGGTTCATAGTTGAATCCTTCAATGGTACTGTAAAAATATTCCCATTCGGTAGCATTTCCTTTTTTTACCAATAAACACTTTTGCGGAGCTACTCCCGTACAATCCGCTTGTTGTGATGCAATGATGTAATCGTGAACATTACCTGTACTGCAGGATGTCAATATAAACATCAGACACAAAGAGAAATAGATGATTTTTTTCATATTCTTATTTTTTTAAGTAGTACTAAATTAGTACTTTATTAATTCACTCTCATAAAAAAATAAAAAATTTCCTTTAGCCGGGATTCAAATGATTAATGAATGTTTATTTTTCTATATCTCTTAAATTTTCCATTTTCTTGTGTGCCAAAAAGCCTTTAATATCTTCAAAATGCTCTTTTACACGTTTGTTTCCGAATTCAAATACTTTTTCGGCTAATCCATCCAGAAAATCACGATCATGTGACACCAGTAATACAGTTCCTTCAAAATCTCTCAGAGCATCTTTGATAATGTCTTTTGTTTTCATATCCAGATGGTTGGTAGGCTCATCCAGAATCAACAGGTTTACCGGTTCCAGCAGTAGTTTTATCATTGCAAGACGCGTCTTTTCACCTCCGGAAAGGACTTTTACTTTTTTCTGTATATCATCTCCCGAAAACATAAATGCCCCTAAAATGTTTTTAATCTGTGTACGAATATCACCTTCTGCAATACGGTCAATAGTTTCAAAAATAGTAAGATTTTCATCCAGTAATGAGGCCTGGTTTTGAGCAAAATATCCAATTTTAGCATTATGTCCGATCTCAACTTTGCCTTCAAAATCCAATTCTTGCATGATCGCCTTTACCATAGTAGATTTACCCTCTCCGTTTTTACCTACCAAAGCGACTTTCTGCCCTCTTTCGATCACCATATTGGCTTCATGGAAAACGACATGGTCTCCATACTTTTTCGTCATACCTTCTACGACTACCGGATACTGTCCTGAACGCGGAGCTGCAGGAAATTTTAGGCGAAGAGCCGATGTATCCACTTCATCTACCTGAATAATGTCCAGTTTTTCAAGCATTTTTACGCGAGACTGTACCTGTAACGTTTTGGAATAGGTACCTTTAAAGCGCTCAATAAACTCAGTAGTCTCAGCAATCATCTTTTGCTGTTCTTCGTACGCTTTTAACTGATGAGCACGTCGATCCTGACGCAATACTAAATAATCAGAATATTTGGCTTTGTAATCATAAATACGCCCCATAGTCACTTCAATAGTACGGTTGGTAATGGCATCAACAAATGCGCGATCATGCGAGATGACCATAACAGCTTTTGCCGAGTTAATCAAAAACTCTTCGAGCCACTGAATACTTTCGATATCCATATGGTTGGTAGGCTCATCAAGCAAAATCAAATCGGGTTTTTGTAAAAGTATTTTAGCGAGTTCAATACGCATCCTCCATCCACCAGAAAATTCTGAGGTCGGACGGTCCAAATCTGTTTGTGTAAATCCTAACCCCTTTAGAATTTTTTCTACTTCAGCATCATAATTGACTTCTTCAATAGAATAAAACTTTTCACTTAATTCTGATACTCTTTCAATAAGTTTCATGTACTCATCAGATTCATAATCCGTGCGTACAGTCAGCTGTTCGTTTATTTCTTCAATAGCAGCTTTCATTGAAAATAATTCTGCAAAGGCTTTTGATGCTTCTTCCCGTACTGTGGCATTATCCTGAGTAAGCAAATGTTGCGGTAAATAGGCAATAGAAGCCTCTTTCGGAACTGCAACAGAGCCGGAAGTCGGTTTACTAACACCTGCAATAATTTTTAAAAGAGTAGATTTTCCGGCACCATTTTTCCCCATAAGGGCAATTTTATCGTTTTCATTTATAGAAAAATTGACACCACTAAATAAGGTAGTACCGCCAAACTGAACTGCGATATCGTTTACTGTAATCATGAGTAGAAACTGCTTAATTTTTTGCAAATATACATTTAGTTTTTTCGTATTGGAGTAAAAAAACAAAAACCGCCTGATATTACTACCAGACGATTTTCAAAAAAAAACAATAATTTATTTTTTAATCATTTTTAGATTTCTTTTCTTCCCCTGACTCTGCAAGGTCAGAAGATAAATACCCGAGGGAAGTGAACCAGTATTGATAATGCCTCCGTAATACCTGCCTTCCAAAACTGTTTTGCCTAATACATCTTTAAATACATACTCTATTTCATAATTATAATCATCTGAAATAAAAAGTTCTGTCGTAAAAGGATTCGGATAAACTTTTAATGCAAATACATCAAAACTTTCTTCACTTAAAAGCTGTTCATGAATCACGCCTACTGCCTGCAGATCAAATCCACCCGAAGGAAAAGGTGTTGGAAACGAATCATTGATTTTATTACCATAACTGTCATAAGTGGCATATACCGGATTTAATGATCCGCAGACATCAGTGATTTTTACAAAACGAACTGCCTGTTTATCCAACAGAGGAGCGTTCTGAATATCTGAAAGATCAAACGGTGTTCCATATTCGCCTATATATTTCCCTGCCAGATTATGCAGATTTTGTGCTACAGGTGTATCAAAGGTTCCCAATTGTGTATGAGTCTGTGTTAGACTGTGTGACGGAAACATATAATAATTGACTCCGTCTGAACTTACAGCAACTGTTGCCAGTTCTAAATAGCCGACAGATCCGTTTTCAAATACTGCAAAATCATATCCCTGACCGTCTCTTATCGGATGTTCAAAGGTTGCAACAGCATATCCTTTATCGCCCAAACTTACGACATTACCATCCGGATAGCCTATGGCATTTTCAGGAACTCCGCTACTTGCCAGACCCAGCCCCGGAAGCTGAATATTCTGAAAACCTCTTACAACCCGTACATCGGTAGCCCACGCCGTAAAAGACAGACTTCCCTTATGTATAGCTGTAGAACCTGGCGTACCTGCCTGAGGAGCATAAGGCTGTGCAAAAACGAAGCTGCCCGAAATAAAAAAGGTCAGAAAAATGATCGATTTAAACATGTATTATTTCTTGATTAATTTCAAGGTCTGTACTTGCTTGTTATTTTCTAAACGTACAATATAAGTACCGTTTGCAAGGTAACTTACATCAATTCCTTGTGTACTTGTTTTCGTTTTAAGAATTTGCTTACCAAATAAGTCAAATATAATCACTGAAAATTCTTCTTTTGAATTTACATATAATCGATCTGATACCGGATTTGGATATAGTGATACCAAAGATGTTTTAGGATCATCTATACCCGCTGAAGGGCTGACAGCAGAAGGGTAAAAATGATTGGGAAGACCGCCTACATTAAAAGTATCCAACAAATTACCTTCCATTGAATATACATAAACAAATCCACTGTTGCCATAACCATTTGCATCCCCTACATAGATTTTATCTTCAATAATATCCATTCCATAAATTCCTAAATAATCGGTCACCGGAGTTGTTATAAAAGGGGCTGTATCCAATGTATTGGTAGTCAAAGAATATTTGTATATTTTTTCTTTGCTCGTCACATAAAAACCATCTCCCTGCTGTGCCATATGAGAAGCAGGCATATCTTCTGAAAAAGTTACAAGTGTCTGATATGTATCTGTAGTAAGATCAATTTTTCCGATACTGGAAGGCGTTTGCACCAGACCTAAAGAAGAAGCCCAATCAGGAATTCCACCGTTAAGCAGATAAATATTGTTACCCGAAACAATCATCTCTTTGGGAACATCTCCTACATTGATAACTGTTGTAGTTGCATCTGCAATATTATAGACACTTACTTTACTCTCAAAACCGTAGCCACCCTGATGTGCAATATAAAGTTTACCATTGATTTCCTCTATTTTTTCAACACCGTTTGTCATCGGAACAGGTTGCCCCAGTGTGTAAGTTTCCAGATCTAGAACCGCTAAATAATCATCTTCTTCATTGCTTCCTACACCCCAACAGGTAATATAAGCCTTGTTTCCGGAAAAAGCCATATAGCGAGGGTTAACAAGACCTGTATCGATTGTTTCAATATATTCAAAAGTACTACTGTTGACCACGACAATTTTATTGGATGCGTTCAGTACAATAAATGCTTTATCATCGTGGAAAGCAATACTTTGACCTACATCTCCCAATTCCTCATCATTATTTGCCAATCGGTCAATATAATTCGTCAGCTCATTGTCAGGTGAAAGAAAAGAAACTGAGGCATCATTGCTTCCCATATTTCCTTCATTCAGAATAAGAACACCATCATAATACTGCTGTTGTGAAAAACCATTTACCGCAAATGATAAAAAGGCTGCTACTAAAAAATAATTTTTTCTCATGTTATAGTTATTTAAAAAATTAAACCCACAAAATCTGAGTCAGCTTTCGTGGGTTTATATATCAAAAATATCTATAACAATAGCATGTTTCAGCTATAAATAACTGAAACTATCTGTGATATCTGCCTTTTTTCCCGAAAGCTAAATCAGTATATTTAAGGCAGGTCTCCTGGCTTGCATCTTATTATTTGCCTTCTCAATTTTACAATCAATGGCTTTTTTATAATAATAAGTATATAGCTTACAGTTGCGGGTACAGCTCAAGTATCTCACTTGATTCCCTTTTACTATTTTATAACCTTAAATATTTCGAAATAAAAAGCGAATATAGTGTTTTTTATTAGTGATTTATCATTTTTAACAACTACAAACAAACCTGTATTAAATAAAACTCAAATTTTAAAAATATGATCTTTAGATTTAGTAACTTTGATAGATCAACAATTTCTGATAGAAACAATATAGATTGTTTATATTTGCAATACAATTTTTTGATATAAAATGAACACAGTTCTCGACTCAAATACACTTACACCACAAGGCAAACCCAAATGGCTACGGGTAAAATTACCTACGGGTAAAAAATACACGGAGTTAAGAGGTCTTGTAGATAAATACAAGTTAAATACAATTTGTACTTCAGGCAGTTGTCCGAACATGGGCGAATGCTGGGGTGAAGGAACCGCTACATTTATGATCCTCGGAAACATATGTACAAGATCATGCGGATTTTGCGGCGTAAAAACCGGAAGACCTGAAACAGTAGATTGGGACGAACCTGAAAAAGTAGCACGTTCTATTAAACTGATGAATATTAAACATGCTGTGTTGACCAGCGTGGATCGCGACGATCTTAAGGATGGTGGCTCTATCATTTGGGCTGAAACGGTAAAAGCGGTAAGACGTATGAACCCGGAAACTACCTTAGAAACTTTGATTCCTGATTTTCAAGGAATGGAGCGTCACCTTGATCGTATCATAGCCGTACGTCCTGAAGTAGTTTCACATAATATGGAAACTGTTCGCAGACTGACAAGAGAAGTACGTATTCAGGCAAAATATGACCGTAGTCTGGAAGTACTTCGCTATCTGAAAGAACAGGGAGTAAACCGTACAAAAACAGGTATTATGCTGGGACTTGGAGAGACTGAAGAAGAAGTAATCCAAACCATGCATGATTTAAAAGGTGTACATCTGGATGTCCTGACCATTGGTCAATATTTGCAACCGAGTAAAAAACATTTACCTGTAAAAGAATTCATCACACCGGATCAATTCAAAAAATATGAAACCATCGGTCTGGAATTAGGATTCAAACATGTAGAAAGCGGTGCATTAGTACGCTCATCTTACAAAGCACAAAAACATATTTTATAATAAATCCAGGTCGTTCTAAAAAGAACGACTTTTTTCTTACTCATGAAAAACACCCGAATAGCCATCAATGGTTTTGGTCGTATCGGCCGTAATCTATGTCGTCTGCTCCTCCACCATCCAACGATTGAGATTGTAGCTATCAATGACCTGGCAGATACTAAAACCATGGCCCATCTGTTGAAATATGACAGCACTCATGGAAAGCTCTCAGATGAGATCAGTTTTGATACGGATCATCTGTATATCAATGAAAAAACAATCCGTTACTTTAGAGAAAAAGACATCAGCCGTTTAGATTGGAATGATCTCAACATTGATTTTGTCATTGAGGCAACCGGAAAACATAAAACCTATGAACTTCTGGAGCATCATATCAGAAACGGTGCAAAAAAGGTAATCTTATCTGTTCCTCCTGAAGACAACAAAATTAAAACCGTAGTACTCGGTGTTAATGAGCATATTCTGAACAAAGAAGACATCATTGTATCCAATGCAAGCTGTACCACAAACAATGCGGCACCAATGATTAAGATTATAGATGCATTGGGAGGTTTGGATAAAGCCTTTATAACAACGGTTCACTCTTACACTTCAGATCAGAGTTTACAGGATCAGCCCCACAAAGATCTCAGAAGAGCCCGTGCAGCGGCACAATCTATCATTCCGACAACAACAGGAGCTGCCAAGGCACTTACCAAAATTTTCCCTGAATTTGAAGGAAAAATAGGCGGTGGCGGTATTCGTGTTCCGGTACCAGACGGTTCACTTACTGATATTACCTGTTATATTAATAAAGATGTATCGGTAGAAGAAATAAATGCGGCGTTTAAGAATGCGGCAGAAAATGAATTAAAAGGCATCATCGAATATACAGAAGATCCTGTAGTATCCATTGATATTGTAGGAAATCCACATTCGTGTGTATTTGATGCCCAACTCACCTCAGTTTTAGACCGAATGGTAAAAATTGTAGGATGGTATGATAATGAAATAGGATATTCTTCCCGAATAATCGATTTAATTACGTATTTATCAGACCATAACTAAATTTGTTTGCTATTTTTGCACATTAATTTATAATCCATGAAAACAGAAGAAAAATTAAAGACAAGAAGCGGAAATCAATGCGAACTGTGCGAAAGCAAATCCGGTTTATCTGTCTATGATGTACCTCCGACAGCAAGTAATCTGGCGGATCGTGAAATTTACATTTGTACAACCTGCTTATCGCAAATAGAGAAAAAAGAAGCTCCGGATGCGAATCACTGGCAATGTTTATCAACGGCAATGTGGAGTGAGGTTCCGGCAGTTCAGGTAGTCAGCTGGCGTATGCTCAACCGTTTCAGAAATGAAAGCTGGGCTGCAGATTTATTGGATATGATGTATCTGGATGATGAAAATCTGGAATGGGCAAAACAAACCGGTGATCATGAAGGTGACGGGTCTATTGACCTGCATAAAGACTGTAATGGTAATATTCTGGTAGGTGGTGATACTGTAACCTTAATAAAAGATTTAGATGTCAAAGGATCTACCATCAATGCTAAAATAGGAACTGCCGTAAGAAATATCCGACTGGTTCATGACAATACGGAACAGATTGAAGGTAAAGTAGATGGACAACTATTGGTTATCCTTACAAAATTTGTAAAAAAGCAATAATATTCGTACCTTATTATAGTATAAAAAAGAGAATACATTGTATGAAAACTCCGCAGAATTTAATAGCACAATAATCTGCAAATATGTTTTTGGCATGCGTTTTGAATTATTACTTACAAAAATAAGCCTCGAATTCAATTTAATAAATCCAATCCTGAAGGCCTGTATCCAATACAGGTCTTCTTTTATTTACATAATTCCCAATACATTTAAGATCTCACCTGTAATCGTATATTTTAATGTTTGAAATTCTTTTACTGAAAGATCTTCAATCGATTTATAAATACGTGTTGAAAAATAATAAGTATCTTCCTTGGTTACAATAATACCTATCCACCAGTCAACGGCCTGACCCTTATAAACCGTATAAGCATTATACCCATATAAAGTGATTTTTTCATTCTTATTTACCAGCATTTGATCCAACACATATTGCTGGTGTTCTTTATGGAATCGTAATTGTTTATGATACAGTTTTTGCAACAGATCTATTTGTTGTCGGGGTGTCACAGCCAGACCGCCATAGTTCCAAAAATCAGGTATTTTTCTGTTGATTTTTCTGTTGGAATATTTCAGTTGATTTAAAAAGAAAAAATAATCTTTATCGGAGATTGTTTTGGAAATTCGCTCAAAAAACCAATCGTTTCTATAATAGAGCGCTTCATCTAAATTGGTATCACAATTCCACGATTTCATAGGAAGCCCGAAATAGTATCTTTTTATTCTGTCCCATGATAAAAAATCATCACTCGAGTGTGTTATTTTCTCAAGATCCAGAGCAATCAGCGTATTGAGGATATTAAAAGTAGTTCCCGGTGGTGTCGGATGCGTCAGATCCGATTCGTTATTAAAAATCCAACTGTTTTTGGTTTCATTATAGATAAGAACAGAACCATCTACTCCTTTTGATTTAAAATAAAAATCAATATAGTTTTGTGCCATAAGAGGCATTGAAACAAAAAAAATTACAAGGAATAATAATCGGTTCATTACTGATATTTTCAACAAAAATACATTTTATAAATTATTTTCAGCAGAATAGGACAAAGAATACATATTTTTTCACATATTTGCTTATCTTTTTTTTAAACAATAATTAGAAACACTTTACACTTATGAAAAAAATTATTTTTTTTTGCCTCGCTTTAACTGCGGGTATGGGGTTATTTTCAGCATGTGAACCTGATTACGTAACGGATGCTAATAACAATGGTAATAATGGAAATCCGAATAACAACAATGGCAACTTTGTAGTGAACGTTACATCCGGAACTAAAAGCGGTACTACATTTACATCAAACGGTGTCGGAACAGGAGTGGCGACACAAGGAACTGTAATGGGAAAAACCGTTTATCTTTTTATAATCAATTACAGTACCTGGGGGCTTGCCGGAAATATAGGCGATTTGGATAATCATCAATTTACATTTGTTGACAATGACTTTATGATTACTGATATCACTAATCAAATTATTTACGAAAGTATCGAAAATCAAGGAAATTGGACATTAAGTAATATACAGGTAATAAGAGATATGCCGGAAGTACAACAAAAAGTAATTAAATGTAAAATAACCTTTAAAGGAAAATTTAATGCGCGAAAAGGATTGGAGACTATAGAAGAAAATGTTGAACTCAACGGTACTTTAAATTTTTAATACAGAAAAAGCTCTCTTTCGAGAGCTTTTTTTTATGGAATATATTTTTTATCAAAGTTGGGTTTTCTTTTTTCCAAAAAAGCATTTCTTCCCTCTATTGCTTCCTCAGACATATACGCCAATCGGGTAGCTTCTCCTGCAAAAACCTGCTGACCAACCATACCGTCATCTGTCAGGTTCATGGCAAATTTGAGCATTTTTATAGAAATAGGAGATTTTTCCAATATCTCCTGTGCCCATTCATAAGCCGTATCTTCAAGTTCATTATGCGGGATAACAGCATTTACCATTCCCATTTCATAAGCATCCTGTGCAGAATAGTTTCTTCCTAAGAAAAATATTTCTCTTGCCTTTTTCTGTCCTACCATTTTCGCCAGATAAGCAGAACCATAACCACCATCAAAACTGGTTACATCAGCATCGGTCTGTTTAAAAATCGCATGTTCTTTGCTCGCTAATGTCAAATCGCACACCACGTGTAATGAATGTCCACCTCCTACAGCCCAGCCCGGAACTACGGCAATAACAACTTTTGGAGTAAAACGAATCAACCGTTGCACTTCAAGAATATTTAAACGATGATAACCGTCTTCTCCGACATATCCCTGATATCCTCTTGCCTTTTGATCACCTCCGCTGCAAAAGGAATAAACACCGTCTTTAGGAGAAGGCCCCTCAGCAGAAAGTAAGATTACTCCTATAGAAGTATCTTCATGAGCATCGTGAAAAGCTCTTAGAAGCTCTGCCGTTGTTTTTGGACGAAAGGCATTTCTTACTTCAGGACGATTAAAAGCGATACGCGCAACTCCATCGCATTTTTTATAAGTAATATCATCAAATTCGATGGCTGTCTGCCAATTTATTTTACTCATAACTATCATTTATTTTTTGTAAAAATAAGGGAATAAAACTTTATAAGAAAGTTTTAATAATTTTTAGTCTTTTTTTTAGATGTAATTTTTTGAAGATTGTATATTTGCATATATCACATTTACTTTTATGAAATTTTTATATATAGCAGCCCTTTCCCTTACCCTTTTTTCGTCAGCATGCAGTAAAAATGAAGCCAATGCACAGAGTCTGGATTCAAAGAAAAAAGAGAAGAATTTATATGAAGTTAAATTCAGCAAATTATCAGAAAAATATAAAGAAGATAAAAAACTTGCCGTAGAAGATTATTATAAATCCTATATTGATAAAGGTGGTTTTTCAGGTGGTTTTTTAGTGGCTAAAAATGGTGAAATCATTTATGAAGACTATCAGGGATATTCCAATTTTGAAGAAAAAGAAAAAATAACCAAAGAAACACCAATGCACGTTGCTTCTGTGGGTAAGGTTATTACAGCCGTTTCTGTATTGCGCCTTGCCGATAAAAAAATGTTGGATCTTGATCAGAAAGTAAATACTATTTTAGAAGGTTTTCCCTACAGTACTATTACTGTAAGAAACCTGTTATCACACCGTTCAGGAATTCCTTATTATGGTCATTTTACGGAAAAAGCTGGTGTTTGGGACCGTAAAAAAACGATTACCAATAAAGATGTATTGGAATTATTATCTACAAAAGGCATCAAACTTGATTTTACACCAGATACACGTTTTACTTATTCCAATACCAACTATGTATTACTCGCTCTAATAGTAGAAAAAATCACGAAAAAGCCTTTTAAAGAAGCTTTAGATGGTTTAATTTTCACACCTTTAAAGATGGAAAATACATTTGTATTTGACGATATGACTAAAAAGAATGAAGTTACCCAGTCTTATTATGCCAATAATAAACGAATGCATTGGGATTATTTAGACGGTACTTACGGAGATAAAAATATCTATACCACTCCACGTGACCTGCTAAAACTTGATATCGCTTTATACTCAGATGAGTTTTTGAGTAAAAAGATGAAAGAACAAATGTTTAAAGGTTATAGTTACGAAAAATCAGGTCAGAATAATTATGGTCTGGGTCTCCGTATGATTGAACCAAGCGGTGATGGCGATTTATATACGTTTCACAACGGATGGTGGAGGGGAAACAAAACTTCTTATATTACCATAAGAAAAGATTCAGCTACCATTATCTGCTTTAATAACAAGAATTCAAGTCTGGCTTATAAGACGAAAGCACTTGCAAAAGAATTTGGTAATTTCCCTTTTATAAAGGATGCTGAAGAATAGATAAAAAACCCGGATCAACATCCGGGTTTTTTATTTTTCAAAAATATTTGGTTAACTTTAATAAAAAAGAAATATTATGAGAAAACCATCTATCTTACTTATCCTTATCAGCTGTTTGTTCGCCGCCTGTGTCAACATCCCTGATAAAGCTACGGCTGTGAAAGATTTTGAAAAAGAAAAATATCTTGGACAGTGGTACGAAATTGCACGTTTTGACTTTAAGTTTGAACGGGATTTGAATAATACTACGGCTAATTATTCCCTGAATGATGACGGTAGTATAAAAGTTCTGAATAAGGGATATAATTATAAAACAAATAAATGGAAAGATGCCGAAGGCAAGGCTAAATTTGTTAATTCAGACAAAGAAGGCCGGCTAAAGGTTTCCTTTTTTGGTCCTTTTTATTCCGGTTATAACATTATCTCTATTGACGGAAATTATGAATATGCTCTTATTATGGGAGACAATTTAGATTATATCTGGTTTTTATCGCGTTATAAGACCATGCCTCAGGAGATAAAAGATAAATATGTAAAAATCGCCACAGAGGTAGGTTATGATACCGGAAAATTGATCTGGGTTGAACATGATAAATAAAAAAGGTTGTGAAATTTCACAACCTTTTTTTGTAGGTATTCTCAAAACAGATTATTTTTTGCGTCCCAATACTTTGGTTACTTTCTTAATAATACTGTCTGCATTAAGTTCATATTTCTCCATAAGCTCTTCCGGAGTACCAGACTCGCCAAATGTATCGTTTACAGCAACGAATTCCTGCGGAACCGGATTATTTAACGATAGAACTCTCGCTACGCTTTCTCCAAGTCCTCCTAAGAAATTATGCTCTTCGGCTGTAACCATACAACCTGTTTTGGCTACAGATGATAAAATAGCTGCCTCATCAAGTGGTTTAATGGTATGAATATTAATTACCTCTGCAGAAATTCCTTTTTGCTCAAGAGCTTCTGCTGCAATCAATGCTTCCCAAACCAAATGTCCAGTAGCTACAATAGTTACATCTGTTCCTTCTGATAAAACTAATGCTTTTCCAATTTCAAAAGGCATATCTTCCGGTATAAAATTAGGCACAACCGGACGTCCAAAGCGTAGATAAACAGGTCCGTTATGTTCAGCGATAGCAATTGTAGCTGCTTTGGTCTGATTATAATCACAAGTATTGATAACTGTCATCCCCGGAAGCATTTTCATCAAACCAATATCTTCAAGAATCTGGTGAGTAGCACCGTCTTCTCCTAAAGTAAGCCCTGCATGGGAAGCACAAATTTTTACATTTTTCTCCGAGTAGGCAACAGATTGACGAATCTGGTCATATACGCGTCCTGTAGAAAAATTAGCAAATGTACCTGTGAAAGGAATTTTCCCACCTATCGTCATTCCGGCTGCCAAACCAATCATATTGGCTTCTGCAATACCAACCTGAAAGAAACGATCCGGATGATTTTTTTTGAAATCATCCATTTTCAATGATCCGATCAAATCAGCACATAAGGCTACTACATTTTCATTTTTCTGCCCTAATTCTGTTAGTCCTGCACCGAATCCTGAACGTGTATCTTTACTTCCTGTATTTATATATTTTTTCATTTTTATTCTTTAATCAAGGGAATTTAAATATTCTTTTAATAATTTTTGGTCTTTTTTAGACATCTTTTCTCGTTTATTTTCTATCTCCAACAAGCTTTTTCTAAAAGAATTTATAGTGGTAAAATAGTCAACGTATCCACCGTTTTGGTAGATATATAAATCACATATCTGCCCTACCAAATTATATACTTCATAATATAATTTCTTGTCTTCAAACTGAGGAATTTTTTGTGAAAGCTCGGAACAGTATTGAGGCATATTATCCTTAAACAACTCTTTTGAATCATTTAATTCTGCTGCTAAAAAAACAGGTTCCGAAACCATATCTTTATATACAGACTCGTATTTAGTATAAAAGTCATATTCATCATACGCTACAGCAGCTGTATCTGCTACTGCGTATGCATAGTCTGCAGCATCTACTGCCTGAGAAGACTCTAATTCTTTAGGATTGTATTTTTTTGCAGCCTCCAGTACTTTTTCCAGTGAAGCAGTAAGTGTCTTTCCCTCTTTCTTTGTAATCGCTTTAGATTTTACAAAAGATTTTACCGAAGATTTTATATGTTTTTCATAAATCTTTATTACTTCTTCTCTTTTATAATCTTTTATACCATCATAATCAGAATCAGCATACAATAATGTACACCCTGTATCTTTGATAAGATTGGCAATGTTGAGCAAATTGGCATCCATATCCTGAAAATACTCATAGGTATTACACAATGGGTCTGAATAGTAATCATAATAGGAGTCTTCACCATAATATGGTACAGCTTCCGTTACTGCAATTGAATCTACAGCATAAGCTTCATATTCTGCTTCGGATGCTGCTTTCTGAGCTAAATATTTCTCTTCCAGATCCTTGTATTCTTTATCAAAATCGAAATCCAGTTTGATGGATACATTCTTCATATCCGTTAATTCAAAACTTTCATCGCTGTCAATCTTCTTTAAAGCGAGTATCAAACCATCTATAGAAACGGATGGCAATAAACTTTTCAGATTTTTGGTTTCATTTTTCTCATCAATACAAAGACAGGTTTCAAAAAAAGGTGATGAAAAATTGTCATCTGTACTTTTTATCTCATAATAGTTACATGGAATATTGAAAATGACATCACTTTTATTCATGGCTACCAATTCAACTTTGGCGTCAAATAAAGGAGATTCTGCAAAAGAATTATACATTTTATCATTCTTAACCACTACATTGCGCTCAAGTCCGAACGGATTTAAAGGAATTCTTTTTCCTTCTTTATACATGAGCGTTTCATAGTAATAACTGGCATAATTTATTTCTATCAGATTCGTTTTCTTACTTCCTAAATAGATACTGATATCATATCCGAAATTCTGTTCAGAAGAAGATCTGTCTTTTAAAGAATATACCAGTTTTTTGTTGAGTTCAACAGTAGGTTTAGACTGGCTGAATCCTGTGTAACTGATCAGGAAAATTCCTAAAAATAAACTTATTTTTTTCATAGTATTTTTTGGTTTTATTAATAATCTCCCAAAGTCATTCCGTTTTGTTCCAGAGCCTGTGCCAACTGGTCATCATTAGGGGCTTTTCCATGCCATGCATGCGTATTCATCATAAAATCTACACCGTTACCCATTTCGGTATGCAACATGATGGCAACAGGTTTTCCATTTCCGGTTTTGGATTTTGCCTTTTCCAATCCTTCAATTACTTTTTCTAAGTTGTTTCCGTTTGGTATTTCCAATACCTCCCATCCAAACGCTTCAAATTTATCTTTAATGCTAAACATATTAAGAACAACATCTGTTGGTCCGTCTATCTGTTTTCCGTTTAAGTCTACAGTAGCAATTACATTATCCACTTTGTTGGCTGCAGCATACATAAGTGCCTCCCAGTTTTGTCCTTCCTGTAATTCTCCGTCCCCCAAAAGCACATAAACCAATTTATTGTCTTTATTCAATTTTTTAGTTTGTGCTGCTCCTACTGCCACAGATAATCCCTGACCTAATGAGCCTGAAGCTACACGTACTCCCGGTAGATGGTCGTGTGTAGTTGGGTGCCCCTGTAAGCGCGTATTGATTTTTCTGAAGGTAGCGAGTTCGCTTACCGGAAAATATCCGCTGCGGGCCAGAATACTGTAAAACACCGGAGATATATGCCCATTTGATAAAAAGAAAAGGTCTTCATCTACCCCATCCATATCAAAAGTGTCTTTGCGTTCCATTACAGATTGATACAAGGCTACAAAAAACTCTGTACATCCCAATGATCCGCCCGGATGTCCTGAGTTTACGGCATGAACCATACGAAGAATATCTCTTCTGACCTGAATCGCTAATTGTTGTAATTGTTGTGTGTTAGGTTTCATTTATTTGAAATATAATATTTAGACAAAGATAGTTTTTTTGCTATATTTCACCAATTTGAAAGCTTATAATTATTTTCCTTGTTCCCTCTCAAAATTCAGGTCTAAACAAGTACCTTTGCAGAAGTTTTTTGGTTGGTTATGAAAAATTTTTGGAATAATTATCTGGACTCTTACAGAGGTCTATCACGTGCAACATGGATTCTGGCATTGGTTATGTTTGTCAACCAAAGCGGATCTATGGTTTTACCTTTTTTGGGCGTGTATATGACCGCCAGTTTAGGTTTTTCCTTAAAAAGTGCCGGCATTGTACTGAGCTGTTTTGGTGTAGGTTCTATTTTAGGATCTTTTGTAGGCGGCTGGCTTACGGATAAATTCGGATCTTTTAAAATTCAGACGATGAGTTTGTTTTTTTCGATTCCTTTTTATCTGATTCTGCCTTTTTTCAAATCATTTGAATCCTTGTGTATTGCGATTCTCTTTCTGAGTTTTGTCAAAGAAATTTTTCGCCCGGCTAATAGTGCTTCCGTTTCCTATTATGCAAAACCTGAAAATCTGACACGGGCATTTTCTCTGAATCGAATGGCATTGAATCTTGGGTATTCTATAGGTCCAGCTATCGGAGGGTTTCTTGCCGCTGTTTCTTATGATTTCCTGTTTTACACCAATGCTGTAATGTCTTTTTCAGCCGGTTTGGTCTTTTTCTTCTATTTTCGTTCCAAAAAAGGAAACCATTCTGAAAAAAATGCATTGAACAGGATTCAGGAAATACCTAAAGAAAAGAAACAAACTGCCTACAATGACAAAAAGTTCATTTTGTTCAGTGTTTGTGTTGCTTTATATGCTTTTTGCTTTTTTCAGATTTTAAATACGCTTCCTCTTTTCTATAAAAACGTCGCATTACTCGACGAAAAAAATGTAGGAATTTTAATGGCCTTTAACGGAATTATAGTTTTCACGCTTGAGATGGCTCTGGTGCATTTTACAGAAAAGAAATTCACACTGAGTACGAATCTTATCATCGGATGTATTTTCTGCGGTTTGTCTTATTTTGTTCTGCTCCCCTCACACGCCGTTTGGGTACTGTATTTTTCTATGTTTCTCATCTGTATTTCAGAAATCCTGGTAATGCCTTTCTCCTCAACAGTTGCCGTAAATCGTTCCAATCCGGTAAACAGAGGTTCCTATATGGGATTAAATGCAATTTCTTTTGCTATTGCTCACGTTGCTTCTCCGTTTGTTGGTACTCAGATAGCAGATCGTTTCGGTTTCAATACGCTATGGACCCTTAATATTATTATCATTCTGATGGCCAGTACAGGCTTTTATTGGATTATGAAAAAAATGTAAGTATTTTTGAGAATGGGTGTAATACAAACGAAAAATCTGAATATCGGATATGATCATAAAAAAGGAACGCAAGTCATTGCTGAAGATATTTCTGTTGTTTTAGAATCCGGTAAGCTTATTTCGCTACTGGGTAGCAACGGGATCGGAAAATCTACTTTTTTAAAAACAATTTCAGGTATATTAGCTCCATTGTCGGGCTCCGTTTTTATTGATGATCAGCCTATTGAATCTTACAGTTCTTCAATCCTGTCTCAAAAATTGAGTCTGGTACTTACTGAAAAATTACCGGAAAGTTCGCTGACGGTATATGAACTGATTGCTTTGGGACGACAACCCTATACCAACTGGCTGGATCAATTGGCTCCACAGGACATTTCTCAGATAGAAAATGCCATGGTACTAACTGATATAATGCATTTAAAAAACAAAAAATATTACGAATTAAGCGACGGTCAGTTCCAAAAAGTATTGATTGCCAGAGCCATTGCACAGGATACTCCTATTATTATTCTGGATGAACCTTCTACCCATCTGGATTTATATCACAAAGTAAAACTTTTTAAATTATTAAAAAATCTGGCCGAAAATACACATAAATGTATAGTATTCTCTACGCATGATCTGGATTTAGCACTTCAACTCAGCAATCAGATTATTTTAATGAAAAGGGACGGATTATACTTTGATACGCCGGATCAACTGATTAAACAGGGAGTATTTGATCATTTTTTTGATGATGAAACTATTATTTTTGACCGGAATAACAAACAATTCAGAATCCGTTAGTTCTCTTCTTCTGTTGTTTTATGATGTTTCTGATTAAGTGAAATGTTTTCAATTGTCCAGTCTATTCTATGATCAAAAGCATGCTGACGTACCGGACACTCTTCTTTGGTACAAATCTGGCAGGAGTATGTTCTGCAGCCATCTAAATGAACAAAAAGTTCAATACGGTCTCCGAAATGTTTACGGACAATGTCTTCAAGTATATCTACTTCATGATGCCCTTCATTGATATTGAAATACCAGGGCACTGTCATATGGCAGTCAATGTGCAGGGTACTTCCGTATTTTATTATGCGGAGATTGTGCAAATCAATCCAATTCTCACGACGTTCTTGCTGCAAATGTGCCACAACTTCTTCTAACAGTTCTACGTCTGTTTCATCCATGATACCGGATATGGCAGTTCTTAAAATTTTATAGCCTGTATAAATAATAATACCCGCAAATATCAAAGCAATCACACTATCCAGCCATGGAAGCCGGGTAAAGTACAGCACAATCAGTCCAACCACGATACCTATGGTTGAATAGGTGTCTGACTGTAAATGTTTTCCGCTGGCAATCAATGCTACCGAATGATTTTTCCTGCCTTTTTTTATAGCAAAGAATCCAACGATATAGTTGATAATGGCAGTTATGGAAACGAGATAGATTCCATAATCGATTTGTGTAACTTGTTTCGGATAACGCAGGTTGGCTATGGCTTCATAGATGATGAGTGCACCGGCAATGCTGATTAAGGCACCTTCCAGTGATGCCGATATAAATTCTACTTTACCATGCCCATACGGATGATTATGATCTTTCGGAAGTGCTGATAAATACAGACTGTATAAACCTACAAAACCGGAAACAACATTAATAATACTTTCAAGCGTATCTGTAAGAATAGCTACTGAATCAGTGATGTACCAGGCTATAAATTTAATAACAAATAATGCCACACCGACAATAGCAACAATACGTTGGAATTTAAAGCTTTCATTGGTTGATAAAACTGATTTACTCATTTTTCCAGTCAAAAAGTTTAACTTCTCCTGCATTTAATCCCTTTAAATGAAAATCACCAACTCTAACACGGATCAGTCTCAATGTAGGAAACCCTACCGCAGCCGTCATTTTTCTAATCTGGCGAAACTTACCTTCTGTGAGTGTAATAGAAATCCAGCTTGTAGGTCCGTGGCGTTCATCCCTAATGCGTCTGCCTTCACTGATCCATTCTGGTTTTTCAATAAGTGTGGCACTACATTCTTTCGTAAGATATTTAGTTCCTTTTACACCAATTTGAACACCTTTTTTAAGGATATCAATTGCCTGTTGATCGATAATACCATCTAACTGAACTATGTATTCTTTTTCTATATCCCGGCTTCGCACCTGCTCGCTTACTACTCCATCAGTGGTTAATAATAACAATCCTTCTGAATCTTCATCAAGTCTTCCGATCGCCATCGTTCCAGCCGGAAAAGGATACAATTCCCCTAACATTTTCTTTTTCCTTTTCTTTTCATAAATGAATTGAGACAGGTAACCGTGTGGTTTATGAAGTAAAAAATGTTGATGCATAGTATTGAAATCTTACTTCAAAAGTACATAAAACATTTTAATAAAGAATGTACTTATTATATTATAAAAATGAGAATAGCTTCTGCATCATCATTAAAGATCTGATCATTAAAAACGAATTATTATATGATAAAAATTAAGTTTTTTTATATTTATTGAGTTTATTCTAAAATAAAATATATTTTTGTAAAACTATAAACAATTATTCTATGAAAAATTTTTATTCTATTTTGGCTTTATCCCTTATGATAAGTGTTACAAGTCTTACATCTTGTACCCCTGATTATGTAGAATACAACGGAGAAGCAACAGGCGGTAGTGTTGATAAAGCTAAGTTAGTAGCAAAATGGGATCTGAAAACAGTCAAGCAAAGAATAACTACTATGGGAGTACCCGTTGATGGTCCTACAAAAAGCGTTTCTTCTGGTAATTCTATTCATGTAGAATTTAAAGAAGACGGTACTGCCGCTACTACTTATAATACAACGGATTCATTCGATAGAATGCTTTTTCCGGCACTGAAAAGTTATACTGTTACAGGATCTGAACTACAAATGACTTTATCCAACAATAGTCCATTAAATGTTACTGTTCAGACATTGAACGCCAGCAAACTTATTTTCGTTTTTAAAGAAACTCAAAATATGGCTGGTCAGGAAATTATTACTGAAACGATTTATAACTTTACGAAGTTATAAAAAAGAGCGATTTAAAAATCGCTCTTTTTTTTATTGCTGTGGAAATATTTTTCCCGGATTCATAATATTTTTAAGGTCAAATACTTTTTTAATATCTTGCATAAGCTGTAAGTGAAGACGATTGAATGCGATATCCATATACTCTTTCTGTACCCAGCCAATCCCGTGTTCACCGGAAAGGGTTCCCTTCAAATGAACCGTCAGTTCAAAGATTTCCCTGATTCCCTTCGGAACATTCGTTTTCCAATCTGTATCCGTCATATTTTCTTTAATGATGTTTACATGTAAATTCCCATCTCCGGCATGTCCGTAACAAATGGAACGAAACCCGTATTTTTTACCAATCTCTTTTATTCCTTTTAGTAATACAGGTAATTCATATCGGGGAACTACAGTATCTTCTTCTTTATAGACTGTATTCTGTTTTACTGCCTCAGCAACATTTCTTCGCAGTTTCCATAACTTATTTTTTTGCTCTTCTGTATCGGCATATAAAACTTCATCGATAGCGTAAGCCTCCACCACCTGAACTATTTTTTCTGCTTCTGCAAATAATACTTCCTGATAATTACCATCTACTTCGATAAGTAAATGAGCTTCAATTCCATCATTAATACCTAAATCGCCAAAATCATTATATTGTAGCGTCCAGTCGATAGCGTCTCTTTCCATGAATTCCAAAGCACTTGGTACTATTCCGGCTCTGAAAATAGCTGAAACGGCTTCTGCTGCCTGCGTCATCTGATAAAAAGGTACCAGCATTAATATATTATAACGATTCTGAGGCAATAGCTTTAAAACAATCTGGGTAATGACTCCTAATGTCCCCTCACTACCCACCAACAATTGCGTAAGATTATATCCTGTAGCATTCTTTAGCGTGTTTGCTCCGGTCCAAATGATCGCTCCATTGGGCAAAACGACCTCAAGGTTCAATACATAATCTTTGGTTACTCCATATTTTACGGCTCTCGCACCACCTGCATTTTCTGCTATATTTCCTCCTATAAAACAACTGCCCTTACTACTCGGATCTACCGGATAGAAAAGTCCTGCTTTGGTAACTTCATTTTGCAAGACTTCGGTAATGACGCCGGGTTGTGTTATGATCTGAAAATTTTTTTCATCAATAGCAATAATGCGGTTCATACGTTCTAATGAAAGTCCGATTCCTTTATGAACTGCTAATATACCGCCACTCAATCCGGTTCTTGCTCCTATAGGAACAACAGGTATTCTATATTCTGAAGCGAGCTTCATAATTTCAGACACTTCCACTGTCGTTTGAGGTTTTACCACAACAGATGGCGGAAAATTAAGATCTTCTGTATGGTCACTGCCATATTGCTTCAATACGTCCACATCACTAAAAACAAATGATGGAGAAACAATCTGCTGCAATGCAGTTATTACTTCTTCTGTAATATGATATTCTTTATCCATTATTCCGCTTCTTTAAGTCCAACTTTTTTCATATCCGGTAAAAAGTAAGCAATAATACCTATCAGAGGCAGATATGAGCATACAACGTAAATATAAGCTACGGAGGTAAGATCTGCCCACCATCCTAAAACTGCAGAACCCAATCCACCCATACCAAAAGCAAAACCGTAAAACAATCCGGACACCATTCCTATTTTCTTAGGCAATAACTCCTGAGCATATACCAATATCGCAGGAAAAGCAGACGAGATAATCAAACCGATGATCACAATCAAAATCCCTGTCCACTGCAAGCCTACATAGGGCAACAACAACGTAAAAGGTGCAGCTCCCAATACTGAAAACCATATTACGTATTTTCTTCCTATTTTATCACCAAAATAACCTCCTAATAAAGTTCCTACTGCAACAGACAACAAAAAATAAAAAAGGTAAACCTGTGCCTGAATCTCATTTAAACCAAATTTATCCATGGTATAAAATTGGAAATAACTGGTTATACTTGCTACATAAAAATATTTAGAAAAAATAAGAATTAGTAATATGGCAATAGATGACGTGATTCTGTTTGGCGATAAATCCGGAAGATATATTTTTTTCTTTTGATTTTTATTTACCAGTTTTAAATTATTGGAATACCATCTTCCGATATAGGTAAGTACTATTTTGGCTACCAATGCAAAAAGGACAAACCATAAAATATGATGCTGATCGTTGGGTATTACTATCCAGGCAACCAGTAAAGGTGCCAGCGCAGTACCTGAATTACCGCCAATCTGAAAAATTGACTGTGCAAGACTTCTTTTACCTCCTGATGCCAAATAAGCAACCCGTGAAGATTCCGGATGAAAAATAGATGAGCCTATCCCTACAAGAATAACTGCTGCCAAGATCCATCCGTAACTCGGTGCATACGCCAACGCAATGATTCCGGTTGTTGTAAAAAACATACCTATAATCTGGGAATAAGGTTTTGGATTTTTATCCGTAAATGACCCCACAAGAGGTTGTAATAAGGAAGCTGCCAGCTGATAACATAAGGTAATCATACCAATCTGCCCCATAGACAAATCAAATTTCTGTTCCAGTCTCGGATAAATTGCAGGAATTACCCCTTGAAGTAAATCGTTTAACAAATGGGCAAAACTTACTGCTATCAGAATAGAATAAGCAGTTTTATTCGTTGAAGAAGAAGTACTTACTTCAGATGTGATAGTACTCATAGTTTAGGTTACAATAAAATTCCCTGCAAAATTAGTAAATATTCAAACTAAAAAAGTCGCATGGCCTATTTCTTTTCCGATGATATATTTAGTATTTTTGTTTGAGTGAACACTAATTATGACAGCAAAGAAAAAAGACAAATCGGCACTCAGTGAAAATGAAGGCATTACACAACCTGATTCGTTCAGTTCCCAGTCTATTGCTGCGATACAAAACTTGCGCCGTCAAAAAGTTTCTCCTGAAATTCTAATCGAAGGTATTCTCAAAGGCGACAAAGTGAGTCTGAGCAGAGCCATAACCCTTATTGAGAGTACAAATCCTGAACATCAAAACAAAGCAAATACCATTATTAACGCCTGCCTTCCCTATGCTAATAAATCAGTTCGTGTTGGTATCACAGGAGTTCCGGGTGTGGGTAAAAGTACGTTTATAGAAGCTTTTGGACTTTATCTGACTGGTCTTGGCAAAAAAGTAGCTGTCCTGGCAATTGATCCCAGCAGCAGTATATCACGTGGCAGCATTTTAGGCGATAAAACACGTATGGAAGATTTGGTAAAAGATACAAATGCCTATATACGTCCATCTGCTTCAGGTGAAAGCCTCGGTGGTGTCTCGCGTAAAACCCGTGAAAGTATTATATTATGTGAAGCCTGTGGCTTTGATACCATATTGATAGAAACTGTCGGTGTAGGACAAAGTGAAACTGCTGTTCACAGTATGGTGGATTTTTTTCTATTGCTGAATCTTGCAGGTGCCGGTGATGAATTACAGGGAATTAAACGCGGAATTATGGAAATGGCCGATGCCGTTGTCATCAATAAGGCTGACGGTGACAATTTAGCCAAAGCAAGAAATGCAAAATTAGATGTCAACAGAGCATTACACCTTTTTCCGGTAAAACCTTCCGGATGGCAGCCAAAAGTTGTACTGGCAAGTGCTTTTTATAAAACAGGAATCGAAAATGTCTGGGAAATGATTACAGATTATCTCCAGCTTACAACGGAGAATTCTTATCTGGAAACACACAGAAGAGAGCAGAATCAATATTGGATGATGGAAACCATAAACGAACAACTGTTGCAGAAATTTTACAACAATTCTGACGTCATCGCATTGCTGAATGAAAATAAAAAAGCAGTGCAGAAAAATGAAAAATCACCTTTTGCAGCTGCTTTTGAAATTTTAGCTTTTTATGAAAACAAGAATAAAGAAATATAACTATTCTTCTTCTGCGTATCGTTCCATTTCACGATCATAGTACTCGCCTGCAAGAACTATTAAACGTTCCATTTCTGCTTCTACTTCCTGCTCTTCGTTTTCATCTATTTCTTCCAGAAATTCTATTTCATCATTTTCAAGATTAATAATAAAACGCGGAAATTCTAAATGAATAATAAAAATATCATCCGGATAATCCGTATTATCTGCCAATACAAATTTTGGTAATTCCATGTAATAAGTGTTATATAGTAGCTAAATCACTACGGGTTTTAATTAATTTTTGTGTCAAATAATTGAAGCGAAGATACGAAAAAATAGCAGATGCTGTCAACCCTGCTAAGAGTCCGTACCAAATACCCTGTGCTCCGAGACTGGTTTGCAACCCTAAAACCAAAGCTACAGGAAACCCAATAATCCAGTAAGAGATGAAACATCCTATCATAGGAATATTAACATCCTGTAATCCTCTCAAAGAACCGAGTATGGTAACCTGCAATCCATCAGATATCTGAAAAATAGCCGCAATGAGCAGTAATTTGCCTGCAAGAGCAATTACTTCATTGTTCATTTCCGCATTCATAAGATCTGCCCCGTCCAAAAATAAAAGTGGGATATACTTATGGAAAATAACAAAAAATAAAGCGAAAAAGGTGTACAGCATAGCCGTCATCAGCATAATAGATTTGGCAACAATCTGTAACTGAGGATAATTCTTTAATCCCCGCTGATTCCCTACCCGTATCATTGCTGCAACACTGAGTCCCGAAGCAAACATAAAGGTCATCGAAGCCATAGATAAAGCAATCTGATTGGCTGCCTGAGATACAGTACCCAACATACCTGATAGCCATACAGCAGCAGTAAAGAGACCTACTTCAAAAAAAGACTGCATAGAAGAGGGTAAACCAATGGACGTAATCTTTTTCATAAATCCAAAGTCCATTTCTTTAAAGCTGATTCTTTCTAAGAAAGGTTTAAAAACCATCTGAGAACGCATTGAATAATACATATATATCAACATACATATCCTTGCGACAAAAGTTCCGTAAGCGGCTCCCATCATACCCATCTTGGGGAAAATCCACACACCGTGAATCAATACATACGATAAAAAAACATTAACCAAATTGGCAATTATAGTGGCAAACATGGCATTTTTGGTTTTTGATTTACCATCAGAAAACTGTTTGAAGGCCTGATAAATAACCAATGGTATCAAAGACATGGCTACAATGTCCAAAAAAGGCTTTGCCAAAACAATAACCTCCTCAGGCTGATTCATATAACGAATCAACGGTTTGAAAAAATACAGTCCAAAGAAAAGAATAAGCCCCATAAGAATGCATAAAAACAAACCGTTCATAAACGTCTTACGGCCATCTTCAAAGTTATTTTCACTATCAGCGACGGCTACTAAAGGCGTTATAGCAGTAGAAAAACCAACGCCAATAGAAATTCCTATAAAAACAAAACTGTTGGCAAGAGATGCCGCAGCTAACTCTGTAGCCCCTATTTTTCCTACCAGAATGTTATCTACCACACCTACAACGGTATGCCCAAGCATTGCCAGAATGATGGGATACGCTAATCGAATATTATATCGAAACTCTTTGAAATATATATTCCAGTTCATTTTGATTTTTTTTTTTGCAAAGATAATCCGATAAGAAGATATAAATCACAAAAGCTCAAAAATATTGGCATGTATCTTGTTTTCTTAGCTTTTAAAAAAATTTAATAACATGAAAAAGATAATTTATATAGGATTACTTTCAGTATGTATCGGATCAGGGAATGCTTTTGCTCAGACATCACAAACAAATGACGGTTACCGAAAAGGATTTCGTTTAGGATTTGGTATCAACGGCGGTTTGGAAATGAATCAAAAGTATGAAGCTGCACTCGGAGCTGATGCCAGATTACAATATGACTTGTCTCAAAAAACATCCGTTACATTCACTTCAGGATACACCCATCTTTTTCAGGAAGGAGATGATGCGGGATTTGTACCGGTAAAATTCGGTTTTAAATACTTTTTTGCAAACAATTTTTACGCATTGGGTGAAGCCGGAGCTGCAATAGGTGCTACGGGAGATTTAAATAACTCACTATTACTTTCACCTTCTGTAGGCTTTGCCAATAAATACATTGATATCAGTTTGCGCTATGAAAATTATACTGATTATAATGTAGATCAGCTTGGAATCAGAATCGCTTATGGTTTTAGTCTGAAAAAATAAAATGTAACGATTTATTGCTTACTTTTATAAAAAAAATATCAGAATATGAAAAAAACGATTCTATTACTGGCGTTTATGATGAGTCTAATCTCTTTAACCTCCTGTAAAATGATAAAATCAGAAACAAAACAAGATGTAGTCCTTACCGGTACCGAATGGGTTTTAGTAAGTATCGGAGACAGAAAATTTGAAAAACTTGAAGGCATGCGTGCTGAAACCATAGGATTATCGTTCCTTGAAGATTCTTTCGGATCCTCTGACGGATGTAATGGTCTTGGCGGTACCTTTAAACAAGATGGACATAACATTGAGATGACGAACATCAGAAGTACCCGTATGTATTGTAAAGATATTATGGATAAATTATATAATATCCCTTTTATGTCAGTTACCTCTTTTGAAGTTAAAAACAATGAATTGAAACTTTTAGACGCTTCTAAAAAAGTAGTTGCTACTTTTAAGAAAAAATAAAAAAAAGCTACCTGAAGGTAGCTTTTTTTATTTTAGTTAACTATTGGTTTTACAATTGGCGAATTACTTTTTACTACAATGTAATTTGAAATTGCATAATAGGCATGCGGATTATCTATCTGAGCCTGCATATCATTTGTCCATGGCTGGAATTTATATTCAAAGTTCAGATTTTGTCCGGCTACACTGTTGGTGAATTTGTCAATTCGTACAGGTACCATCATTCCAGGACACCATCCTGCTCTGTCCGGTTTCCAGTTTCCTCTTTGGTTATTGATCGGGTTAGAAGCACAACCTTCCGCTTTTAATTCATGTGAAAATTTCTCTTCTGAATTGATCCATACATGATGTGTTCTGTAACACCACTCAGCACAACCTCTTCCTGCTTCCATAGGCGTTGCATGTCCCCAACCGCTGATAATAGTTCGGATGTGAGCACTTTCTGCGTTTGTAGGAATCTGAATACTGTGTGTAAGATCAAAATTATGGGTTTCTCCATAAGGTACACCTTCCAAAGAATTTTTATTATAAGCCATTACTTCTTCTACTTCATAGTATTTATAATCCGGTGTTCCGTAAGTATAATCAAAATCAGTACTTACCAGCCATCCGTCAGCACCCCAGACTTCAATAAAAATTCTTAATTCTGTAGCTCCCTGTAAAACCGATTTGAAATCCGTTACATCAACAACCAAACCTCTCTCGAGTACTTCAGTGCTTCTCCCATAAGGAGTAATATATCGTGCGATCTCATACCATTTACCGGTTGTTTTGTCTTTTGCCTGTACATTAGCATACATATCCCAGATATTACATCCGGCAGTAGGACATGCTAATTGTAAATAAAGTTTAATATTCTTTACTTTATCCATATCGGTAGGAAACGTAAATGTTTTTACAGCAGTCTGCTCCAGTCCGCCTCCAAAACCCAAATGTTCTTTATCAAATGTTTTTATGTTTACCACCTTATCAGGTTCAGGCCCTGGTGGTACTACCGGATCTCCTGTACTATCATCATTTACGCATGAATTAAACGAAACCACAACAAATAAACAACATAGTGTACTTAATAGTTTTTTCATATTTATAATAATTGTTAATTAAATGTAAAAATATAAATTTCCTTCAAAAAAACAATTTTTAATATTTTTTAATAATATAAATCAGTTTAGTAAATTAGCCCTTAAAAAGAAATGCAATATCAACTACTGGAAACACCTATTGAATATCTGAAAGGCGTTGGTCCTAACAGAGGGGAGGTTCTTAAAAAAGAATTGCAGATTTTTCGCTATAAAGATTTACTGAACTTTTATCCTTATAAATATCTCGACCGTACAAAGTTTTATAAAATAAATGAACTGAGTACTTCTTTAGTTTCTGAAATTCAAATCATCGGAAAAATCATTCATCTTAAAACTGTTGAACAAAAAAGAGGCAAACGTCTTGTCGCCACTTTTACCGATGGTACTTCAAAAATGGAATTGGTTTGGTTTCAAGGCATTAAATGGATCAAAGAAAACATAGCTTTAAACAGTCCGTATGTTGTTTTTGGTAAAATAAACCATTACAATAACATCTTTTCCATGCCACATCCGGAGATGGATCTGCTTGAAGACTATAAAAAGAATAATCAAACCGCTTTACAGGCGGTCTATCCTTCTACAGAAAAACTTCAGCAAAAAGGGATCACCAACAAAGTGATTACACGTCTGATGCAACAGGTGTTTATGGAAACACAGCATTTGTTTATGGAAATTTTTCCCGACAAACTTATGGATGAACTAAAGCTGATTCCTAAAAGAGACGCTTTTTTAAACATTCATTTTCCCAGAAACGGAGATCTATTATCGAGAGCCTCTTTCCGATTGAAATTTGAAGAACTTTTTTTTATACAATTACAGCTATTGTCTAAAAATCTGGTACGCAAAAATAAAATCAAGGGATTCGCATTTGAAAAAGTAGGCGATTATTTCAACCGTTTTTATAAAGAGCATTTACCTTTTCCACTTACCAACGCCCAAAAACGCGTACTCAAAGAAATCCGCAATGATATGGCACATGAAGTGCAAATGAACCGTCTTTTACAGGGAGATGTAGGAGCCGGAAAAACCATTGTGGGCTTCATGAGTATGCTGTTGGCTCTGGACAATGGATTTCAGGCATGTCTTATGGCTCCGACAGAGATTCTGGCCAATCAGCATTTTATTGGTATACAGGAGTTGGCTGAAAAAGCGGGTATCTCAGTCGGTTTGTTAACAGGCTCTACAAAAACGGCTGAACGCAGAGAACTCCATGAGCAGCTTGAAAATGGTACCTTACAAATACTCATTGGTACCCATGCCTTATTGGAAGACAAAGTCATTTTTAAAAATCTGGGACTGGCAATTATTGATGAACAGCATCGATTTGGAGTAGAACAACGTTCCAAACTGTGGAAAAAAAATTATATACCACCGCATATTCTGGTAATGACCGCAACCCCTATTCCGCGTACACTTGCCATGAGTCTTTACGGAGACCTTGATGTTTCGGTGATTGATGAATTACCACCGGGCAGAAAACCCATTCAAACACTTCATTATTTTGAAAGTAAACGTCTCAAAGTATGGTACTTTATCAAACAGGAAATTGCCAAAGGCCGTCAGGTATATATTGTCTATCCTTTGATTCAGGAGAGTGAAAAACTCGATTATAAAAATCTTATGGAGGGATATGAAGCTATTTCAAGAGATTTTAAACACCCTGATTATACCATAAGTATTGTACATGGTCAAATGACACCTAAAGAAAAAGAAACTGAAATGGACCGTTTTGTACAGGGAAAAACCAATATTATGATTGCTACAACGGTTATCGAGGTAGGTGTAAACGTACCAAATGCCTCTGTAATGATTATTGAAAGTGCCGAACGTTTCGGCTTATCACAACTCCACCAGCTCCGAGGTCGTGTAGGTCGTGGAGCAGAACAGAGTTTTTGTATTTTAATGACTGGAGAGAAGCTCAGCAATGATAGTAAGATAAGAATGGATACCATGTGCCGCACCAATGACGGGTTTGAAATCTCAGAAGTAGATTTAAAACTCAGAGGTCCCGGAGATATTATGGGTACACAACAAAGCGGTATTCTAAATCTGAAAATTGCCGATCTGGTTAAGGATCAGGATATTTTAAAACTCGCACGACACAAAGCTATTGAACTTCTAAAAGAAGATATTCGTCTGGAACAACCGGAACATCAGAAACTCAAAGAAATTTTTGAGAGTCTTGCACAAAAAAATAACATTTGGAATTATATATCATGAAAATCGTATTTGCCTCTAATAATAAAAATAAAATAAGAGAAATTAAAAATCAACTGCCTTCCACTATTGAACTCGTAAGTCTTGAAGATATCGGATGTACAGAAGATATTCCTGAAACAGCATCCACTATTGAAGGCAATGCCATCCTCAAGGCAGATTATGTAACAACACATTACCAGCTGCCTTGTTTTGCAGATGATACTGGGCTCGAAATTGAAGCGCTTAATGGCGAACCCGGCGTTTATTCTGCCCGATATGCAGGAGAAGCAAAAGACAGCAATGCCAATATAGAACTGGTTTTAAAAAAACTGAATAACGTAACCAACCGCAACGCAAAATTCAAAACAGTCATTGCTTTAAATATAAACGGTGAGCAACATTTGTTTACAGGCATTGTCAAGGGAACTATTACGGAACAGAAAACCGGAGAAGAAGGTTTTGGATATGATCCTATTTTTCAGCCCACAGCACATGATAAAACCTTTGCTCAGATGTCGTTAACTGAAAAATCAAAAATAAGTCATAGAGGTAAAGCAGTTGAAGAATTGATATCTTTTTTAAATTCTTTAAGATAATTATTATAAATTTCTCACAAACAAAATATTATATTAATAAAAATTGATTTTTTAAACAAAATAGCATTACCTTTGTAGCCATTTTTAAATATTATATGAATAAATTCGAAGAATTAGGATTGAATGAATCGTTATTATCAGCGATTCAAGATTTAGGTTTTGAAACCCCTTCAGAGGTTCAGGAAAAAGCTATTCCCCTATTATTGCAACAAGATACAGACATTGTTGCGTTGGCGCAAACGGGTACAGGGAAAACAGCTGCTTTCGGGTTTCCTTTGATTCAAAAATTAGACCCAAATGACAGAAGCACACAGGCATTAATCCTATCGCCTACAAGAGAATTGTGTTTACAAATTACAAACGAAATCAAGCAATATTCAAAGTATGTAAAAGGGTTACATACTGTTGCAGTATATGGTGGAGCGAGTATTACAGAACAAGCCAGAGAGGTAAAAAGAGGAGCACAGATTATTGTAGCAACTCCTGGTCGTATGCAAGATATGATCAACAGAAATTATGTGAACATCAAAAACATTCAGATTTGTGTTTTAGATGAAGCAGATGAGATGTTAAACATGGGGTTCTATGAAGATATCACTTCGATACTTTCAGATACTCCGGAAGAAAAAAATACCTGGTTATTTTCTGCAACTATGCCTATTGAAGTAGCGCGTATTGCAAAAGAATTCATGAAAAAACCACAAGAGATTACTGTAGGTCATAAAAACCAGGGATCTGTTAATGTTACACATGAATATTATATTGCCGGTGCACGTGACAGATATTCTGTTTTAAAGCGTCTGGCAGATATGAATCCGGACATTTTCTCAGTAATCTTTTGTAGAACAAAACGTGATACACAGGCTGTCGCTGAAAAATTGATTGAAGACGGATACAATGCAGCTGCATTACACGGTGATTTGTCTCAGGCTCAGCGTGACTCCGTAATGAAGGCATTCCGTGGAAGACAAATTCAGATGTTGGTAGCAACGGATGTAGCAGCACGTGGAATCGATGTAGATGATATCACTCACGTAATCAACTACCAGTTACCAGACGAAATTGAAACCTATAACCACCGTTCAGGACGAACAGGCCGTGCGGGTAAAACAGGTACTTCTATCGTTATCGTTACAAAAAGTGAATACCGAAAAATCAGCCAGATTGAGCGTATTATTAAAAATAAATTCATTGAAAAACCAATTCCATCCGGAAAAGAGATTTGTGAAGTACAATTAATTCACCTGGCAAACAAAGTAAAAGAAGTTAATGTAGATCCTGAGATCGAAAATTATCTTCCTCAAATTGAAGCTTCATTAGGAGATATTACTAAAGAAGAATTGATTAAAAAAATGTTTTCAGTAGAGTTCAATCGTTTTATTGAATACTACAAAAAACAAGACATTTTACAACCACAGGGAAGAGAAAGAGGAGAGCGCGACAGCAGAAACTCAAGAGAACCAAGAGTATCTAATGACGGTTCTGTTCGTTATTTCTTAAACCTTGGATCACGTGATAACTTTGACTGGATGAGCTTAAAAGACTTCTTACGTGATACGTTGGATCTTGGAAGAGATGATTTGTTTAAAGTTGATGTAAAAGAAGGATTCTCTTTCTTTAACACAGATGCTGAACATTCAGAAAAAGTAATTGATATCTTAAACAATATCAACCACGAAGGACGTCGCGTAAATGTTGAAATCTCAACCAGCGATGGCGGAAGAAACAGTTCAAGAAGAGATCACAACCGAAGAAACGACAGACCTCGTACAGGCGGTGGTTTCGGAGCTAAAAGCAGTGACAGAAGACCTGAGCGTTCTTTCAGACGTAACTCTGATGACCGTCCGTTGAGAAACGAGCGTTCTTCTACCCGTGGAGACCGTCCAAGACGTTCTAAATAATTTTTGTTAATTATTTAATAATAGCCATATAAACTGTAAAATATCTCTTATTTTTGATTCATTCTAAAATCATTATGAGATATTTTACAGTTTTTTTATTTCTAATCCTTTCAACAACACTGCTGGCACAGGAAAAACATTTATTGAAAGGTGTGGTTATAAACGAGTTAACCCTCGAAAATGAACCTAACATCAGCATCATTAACCTTAATACGCTTAAAGTTGCCAAAACAAACAACGAAGGAGTATTTCAGATTGAAGGTGCCCTTAATGACACTCTTCACTTCTCAGCAGAAGGTTTTCGTGCTTTAAAACTGCGTGTAACGAATGACTGGATCAAAGACAATACGATAAAAGTCTATATAAAAGACGGGTCAACGGTTCTTGATGAAATGATCATCAACTCTGTTCAGCTTACCGGATACCTTCAGGTAGATACTAAATTATTAGCACTGGCAGATTATCCTTACACAAGAAGCTTTGATGTAGCTGGTGTTTCACCTTACTACAATAACGGATTTAACCCTATCAACGGTATTTATAATCTTGTAAAGAGAAAATCAAAAACGAATATGCAGATTCGCCAAATCAAAGAAGAAACAGCTTTGATTGAAATTATGAAATCAAAATATGACAGAGAAACGGTTTCTGCCCTGCTCAACATTTCAAAAGAAGAAATTGTACAGATTTTACAGCGTTGCAATCAGTCAGAACGATTTATTTATACCGCTTCAGATTATCAGATCTTCAATGCCGTGAATGAATGTTTTCAAATAAACACCATAAAAAATTAAATACATCTTTTCAGATGTATTTTTTTTGTTTAAAATAATAGGTTCAACTTTTTAAAAATGTACTTTTGCATTATATAAACAACACTTTACAACACACCAATTAGCAAATGGATTTATTAATCAAAGACGCAATCATTATTGCCCCGGAAACTGCTCATCATCATAAAAAAGTTTCGGTCAGAATTGTAAATGGCAACATTGCTGAAATCAACGAAAACATTGCTGCTGAAGGCATGGAAATATTAACGCTCCCTGACCTTCATATATCATCAGGATGGATGGATAGCTCTGTTTCTTTAGGAGAACCCGGATTTGAAGAAAGAGAAACACTTTCCAACGGATTGGACACAGCGGCTAAAAGCGGTTTTACCCACATTGCGCTACAACCCAATACACAACCTGTAGTTGATAACCAGACACTGGTATCGTTTGTAAAAAATAAAGCATTTGACAAAGCAACTACCCTACTGCCAATTGGTGCTTTTTCTAAACAACAGCAAGGTGAAGATCTGGCAGAAATGTACGATATGAAAAATGCCGGTGCCATTGCTTTCGGTGACTATAAAAAGTCAATTGCCAATGCCAACCTGTTAAAAATAGGATTACAATATACTCAGGATTTTGATGCTACAGTCATTGCATACTGCAACGATGCGTCTATAAAAGGTAAAGGCGTGGTTCATGAAGGAGAAGTATCTACCCGCTTAGGACTAAAAGGAATTCCTACACTTGCCGAAGAAGTTGTTTTGGCACGCAATCTGTTTTTATTGGAATATACGGGAGGAAAATTACACATTCCTACCATCAGTTCTGCAAAATCAGTATCGCTAATACGCGAAGCAAAAAACAAAGGTTTACAGGTAAGCTGTAGTGTAGCTGTACATCAATTGGTATTGACAGATGAAGTACTGGAAGAATTTGATACGCGCTATAAGGTAAATCCGCCCATCAGAAATGAATTTCACAGACAGGCTTTAATAGAAGGTGTGCTTGACGGAACGATTGATTGTATTACTTCTGATCACCAGCCATTGGACATTGAACACAAAAAAATGGAATTTGACCTGGCTAAGGACGGTACAATCGGATTGGAATCTGCTTTTGGAACCCTTCTTACTGTTTTACCTTTAGATGTTGTAATAGAAAAACTTACAGCAGCTAAAAAAATATTTCTAAACACACCGGAAGATTTGTTTGAAATCAACAAACCGGCATGTATTACGCTGTTTACTCCACATGGAGAAAGTATTTTCACAAAAGAAAATATATATTCAAAATCTAAAAATTCTGCATTTCTGAATCAGAAAATGAAAGGAAAGGTATACGGAATTATTAATAATGGCATTTTAAATTTGAAATAATGCGAAACGAAATAACAAAAGACGGAAAACTGGCTGCTATTATTGCTCATATAACCTTCTTAGGTCCTATTATCGCGTATTTTATCAATCTGGATGATAAGGATGCTTTCGGATCATTTTATATCAGACAAAGTGTAGGCATTTTATGCCTGTTTTTTCTTATAGGCGCTTTGATTGGATTTATTCCCTATCCTTCCGCATCCTATGCTTTTTATTTATTCATATTCATCCTTTGGATTTACAGCTTTATAGGTGCGGTTTCCAACGAATACAAACTTTTACCGTTTATTGGTCCTTATTTCCAAAAATGGTTTTCAAAAAAAGATAATTAATGAACCCTTCTTTACACTATCTGATACGCGAGCCAAAAACTATTTTGGAAAAAAATCCGCTGTTGCTTTTACTTCATGGTTATGGAAGTAATGAAGAAGATCTGTTCTCTTTTGCAAGTGAATTGCCCGATCATTACTACATCGTATCGGCAAGAGCTCCTTATACACTGCCTCCTTACGGAAATGCGTGGTATGCCATAACCTTTGATCAGGATATGAATAAGTTTTCAGACGATGATCAGGCTGCTGCTTCCAGAGATCTTATCGTTTCTTTTATCGATGAACTTTTAGATAAATATCCTATTGATAAAAATGCGGTTACGCTGATCGGATTCAGTCAGGGAGCGATTTTAAGTTATGCCGTAGCCCTATCCTATCCTGAAAAGGTACACAAAGTAGTGGCATTAAGCGGTTATTTTAATGAAAATATTTTAAAAGAAGGTTATAAAGATAATGATTTCAGTCATCTTAACTTCTTTATTTCACATGGTTCGGCTGACCAGGTAATACCTGTAGAATGGGCCAGAAAAAATCCTGAAATATTAGATACCTTAGGAGTAAAGAATACGTATCATGAATATCCTGTGGGACATGGAGTTGCGCCTCAGAATTTTTATGATTTCAGAAAGTTTCTTGAACAATAAAAAAATACCCCTTACATTTTGATGTAAGGGGTATTTTCTTTTAAATATAACTTTATTGTAAATTCAAATATTCTTCTTCCTGATCATCTGCCGGATCAATATTTTTTAATCCGCCTTTTGGCGCTTCAAACCTGATAACGTCATCTACCGCCAGGGTGTATTTTTTAGCATCTAATTTATATTGCTCATTAGCATATATATCCTCTTCTTTTTTTTCTAAAACGATTCCTGAATCATTTTGAGGCAGAAATATTTCCGCTTTGGTTTTCTCTTTATCAAAAACAACAAAAGCACTGATAACAGAAGAATTTTCATCTTCCTGCAAATCATTAATCGGATTCAGACGATATCCTTCTTCAAAAACACGAATACAATTCTGGGTAACCTCACTCCACGTATAACCTGCAGAAACTATACATCCGTGTTCATCTTTCTCCCCCCCCATCAATTCATTGATCTGATCATCCGCTTTTTCAGTTACGTCATTTTGCTTGAAAATTTTATCACAGGATACCATTGAAAGTATCACAAGTGACAGGTAGCCTATTTTTTTCATTAGTAAACAGTATTTGATATGGTTTTAAATTCCGTAAACTTATTAGGATCAAAAGTGTATTCCACAAGCATTTCACCCGTATAAGTATCATTATAATAATCTAAAATAATCCATTTATGATTAAGAACCGAAGCTTTGTGCACAATTGTTTTACTTCCGTCAGAAGCAACCGGTAATAAAGGATTTCCGCCTTCCTGAGTATTCAGTATGGTAAGATCATGCAATACTTTCTGCATGGCTTCATCATATTTATATTCCTTAAAGGTTTTTTGGGCATTTTCATTTTCATCAATAGAGAAATAACTCGCTTCATCATACATATTTTTGTACAATTTTAAAGAATCTTTTAGCTGAGTCGTTTTTGTTTTTGTCTGTGCAAGCTCCGTTTCCTGAGATTTTAATATCTTGGAATCGTTTACATATAAAAATACATTGATGAGCAATGAGAATACAAATAAGTATAAAAAAACATTTTTCATTTTATAGATGTAGTTGTAAGTTATCGTATGCCAAATATACGTTTTTTGGAAGTTGTTTTTCAATTATTTCATGAAAACCTAACTGATAGCTTATATGGGTTATATAGGCTTCCTTTGGATTTATACGCCGTATATAGTCCAGCGCGGTCTGTAAATTATTGTGTGTAGGGTGCTCTTCTATGCGTAATGCATTGATAACCAAAACGTCTAAATCCTTTAATTTATTCAAACTTTCTTGTGTAAGTGTTTTTACATCCGTCAGATACGCAAAACGATCCATACGGTACCCCAGAATAGGCAGGTCACCATGCATGACCAATATCGGTTCTATCTTTTTTGAATTGATAAAAAAAGTACTGTTTTCGTCGATTTCATTTGCATGAACTGCGGGAGCTCCGGGATAGCGGTTTTCTTTCTGAAATACATAATCAAATCTGCGCTCAAGACTTTGAAGAACCCTTTTTTGAGCATAGATGGGCATTGCACCTCCTTTTTGAAAACAGAAAGGTCTGATATCATCTAATCCGGCAATATGATCTGAATGTTCATGGGTAAAGACTATCGCATCAATATGAGGGCATTCAGACGTCAGCATCTGCTGTCTGAAATCGGGTCCGCAATCGATCTGAATAATGGTTTCATCCCATTCTACAAACAAAGAAGTCCGCAGTCTTTTGTCTTTCGGATTTGTGCTTAAACACACCGGATCTTTACTCAGAATCACCGGAACACCCTGTGAAGTACCTGTGCCCAGAAAATATATTCTCAATGTTTTTTTTACAAAAATACTATTTTATCCCTTCAAAATCCATATATTTAAGGCATATTATACATTACTTAATTTTTTATATGAAAGCATTTGAAAATGATTTAGTTTTAGAAGGAGACCGAATTATTGAACACAAACCTGCCATCTCTGACAAAGCACTTCGTTTAAATCTGAACAAAAATATTTACGGTACATTTTCTGAAATCGGAGCCGGACAGGAAACCGTCCGACATTTTTTCAGAGCCGGAGGATCTTCAAGAACCATTGCCAAAGCAATGTCTGCTTATGATAAACAATTTAGTGATGCTATATATTCAGTAGAAAATGACGGCAGATATGTGACCGAAAGCCGTTTGAAAAAGATGCTGGAACACGAATGTCTTCTTATGGAAGAACGATTAACCCGTGAAGAACATCCGCAACGTATTTATTTTAGTTATGCCAATACAGTGGCAACTATTGATTTTGCAAAAAAATTTAAAGGACACGGGTGGGTCGGCATCCGCTTTCAAACAGAACCTGACGGAGATTATAATGAAATTATTCTCCACATCCAATTCAAGGAAACCGATTCACGCCTGCAACAACAAACATTAGGTGTTTTAGGAGTTAACCTTATTTACGGAGCGTTTTATCAAAACAACGATCCTAAAAAACTGATCAGCCAATTGTATGATCACCTAGATAAAGATCAGCTCGATATTGATACTATAAACTTCTCAGGACCAATTTTCAAGAATGTTGATAACCGGCTTATGAGCCTTTATCTTGTTAAAAACGGAATGGCTGAAGCCGTTATGTTTGGTCCGCATGGAAAAAACATTTTGCCAGCCAATACGCTTTTCAGAAAGAATATCTTATTACTGAGAGGAAGCTTTCGCCCTGTAACGATTGTAAACATGAATATGTACAAAAAATCATTGGATATTTTTGTAAAACACAATCAGGTTGCCAAAGAAGATACCAGCATTATATTTGAGATCACACTCAACAATCTTTTGACAGAAGGCGATCTCAATGAACAGGATTTTTTAGACCGTGCCGAATTGCTTTGTCATTTGGGACAAACGGTGATGATTTCTAATTTTAAAGAATATTATAAAGTAGTTGAATACTGCTCTCAATATTCTAAAGAAAAAATAGGTTTAACAATCGGTGTAAGTAATCTTATCGATATATTTGATTCTAAATACTATAACAACCTAAGCGGAGGTGTTTTTGAAGCACTCGGTAAACTTTTTAACCGTGACCTTCAGGTGTATCTGTACCCTATGTTTAATGAGGATAATGAAGTCGTTACTTCAAAAAATCTGATGCTAAACGAAGCCCATCTGCAACCTATCTATCAATATTTTCTTGATAATAAACAGATTATTGATATTGATACCTATGAAGAAAAAAATCTGAAAATATTTTCGAGAAATGTATTGCGTATGATTCAGCACAACGAATCTGATTGGGAAGTTTTTCTGCCTGAAGGAGTAGCGGATATTATCAAAACCAAGAAGCTATTTCAAAAACAATAAAAGTTATAAAATACTTTTTTAATGTAAAGCTGCTCAGATGAGCAGCTTTTTTTTGCTTCTCTTCATTATAAAAATAGTAGTAGGCACTAATGTTCTAAAAATATATTTTTAGGGACTCTGCTATTTTTCAAAAAAAGAGTAGTTTTGGCACGATTCGTGAAATAGGCGATTTATATCTAAAATTTAATAATTGTGAAAAAACTACTTACTATCGCAGCCATTTTTACCGGCATCATATCGTTTGCTCAGGAAGCTGGAAAAACGGGAGAACTTCTAAAAAATGAAGCGAACAGCAGAGAAATGCAGGTTCAGAGAACCGATTCTTTTCAAAAAACAAATTCCAGAGACCAGAAAGGAAACGATAAAAATACCAATACCACTTCCGGTTACAGAAATCCGTCCCGAAATACAGGAACTGAAAGAAATAATCAACGATACAACTGGAATCAGAATTATGGTTATTCCGAAGTTTTTTTAAGAATTCCTGAATATGGCTATTTCACTGTTGAGATCGGGAATCAGTCAATTACCAATGATTCCGGAAAATTCCGTTTTTTTGATCTGAGTTCCGGAAGAATGCCTATTTCTATTTATGAAAATGGATATCTTATATACCGTACCCAGCTCAACGTAAGAAATGATAACCGTGTGGTACTTGATTTCTTTACCAATTATGGATTATACCTGTTGGATTCGTATCCGGTACGCGGACAGATGTATGGTTTTAATGAATGGGATGATGTATGGAATAATCCGTATGCCAACGGAAACGGACACGGAAATTGGGAGTCAGGCAATAATTATGCTTCTAAGGTAATGGACAGCCGTACCTTTGATAATTTTTTGCGCACAATGGATAAAACAGCCAGTTTTGATAAAGATAAAGTAGCGTTTATCAATCAGCAAAGTACGCTGAATTATTTTACCTCCAAACAAATCAAAACACTATTGGATGTCTTCAGTTTTGATGAACAACGATTGCAAGCCGCAAAAATTCTGTATCCGAGATGTACTGACGTTACCAATTTTTATATTGTTTACGAATCTTTTGATTTCGATAAAGGCAAAAAAGAATTGATGAACTATATATCGGGATTACGATAGAGCAACCTGATTTACCCATACTAAAAGCCCGGATTATATCCGGGCTTTTATTTATTCACTTTTATTATTTTTTCTGAGACTGTATCTGTGAAAGTATAAACTTTTTTCGCTCACTGACGCTACCTTTTGGAACGATAACGATTTCATAGCCATACCTTATATAGGTTTCCTTCATCTTATCAAAGGTGGCTTCCGCTTCTTTCCAGGTTTGTTTTCTCTCTGTATCCGTTGTATATATTTCTTTCCACGGGGGTAAAATAAATACTTTTGGATGATAGGCATGATTCACAACCAACTCATCAATTTCCTTAGTTATTTCAAGTCCTTCCATATTTCTATAGCATACAGTGTCCGGAATGCCTCTGTCAAAAAAAAGAATCTCATCGGCTTTTGCTAAGGCTACTTTTCTATAGGTATTTAGAGACGCTTCTAACATAAGATCGGCATACAGGTGTTTGTCTTTCCACGGAAGTCCGTTTCCGTCTGTTGCAAGTTGCTGTTGAATGATAGCACGGGCATCTTCAGGTATTACCTTATATCCTTCTTTCTTTAGCTCTTCTAAAAGAGTTGTTTTTCCGACACCGGGACCTCCGGTGATAATATACCAGTTGTTGTAGTTATTGTTCTCCATTAATTTCTGTTATGCTGAAATCGTTTCTTTGTAAACCATTGCATATAAGTCGAATCCGTCTGCCCAATAATTTTTCACTACATCGGCAAGTTCAAAGCCTTGTTTTTCATAAAACCGATAAGCAAGCTGTGAAGTACGTACTGTAATTTTTTGCACACTTTCTATTTTCTTCAATACTTCAATCCGATATTTTGTCAACAGTGATCCAAACGATTTTCCCTGATAATCAGGATGTAAAATATCCCAGCTCAATTTGCCGATGGTTTTATTTTCTACGAAATTAATCCCTCCGCACCCAACTATCATTCCATCAGAAACAACTACATAATACAGTTCAATTTCATGTGCTAAATAATGCTGTAAATCAGCTTCTTCTTCAGCAGCAAAATATTTCGGTGTGTTTAATTTTAAAAGATGGAGTATGTTTTCTTTGTCTTCTTCAGTATAAGCCCGGATATGGGTATCTTGTAGTGGTTTCATACAGCGGTTCAATGAAAAAATTTATGATGGGTAAACAATTATTCTAATGCATACCTCAAAGATAGTACAGGCAAGCTATTGAAACAAAGGTCAATAAAAATAAGACTTTTCTGTCAATTGACAAAAAAGTCTTTATGGAGAAATATATCCTGCTCTTTTTTAGAAAAGAAAAACTATTCTTTAGGCACCTCCAATTGCGTGCTTATCGCAATTCGATTCCAGGCATTTATCGTTACAGCAGCCATTATGATTTGTGCTACATATTCTTTATCAAAAATACTGATCGCTTTGTCATACATTTTTTGGGATACTCCATGTTGATGAATCAGAGTTATTTCCTCTGTAATACCCAACACTATTTTCTCTTCTTCTGTAAATAATGCAGTCTCTTTCCATGCATTTAACAGAAAAATACGCTGTGCCGTTTCCCCATTTTTCATGGCATCTTTTGTATGCATATCAATACAGAAAGCGCAGCCGTTGATTTGTGAAGCACGTATTTTTATCAATTCTTTGTGTATGGGTGATAAACGGGTCGTTTGTAAATAGTTTTCCAATCCGTACATCGCTTTATACGCCTGAGGCTGTAGTTCAAGAATATTCAGTCTTTTTTCCATTTTTTTATATTTTAAATTAAATAACCTTTAACAAAGTAAAATTGCAATTATTTTTTTCAAAAAAAAATTATAAAGAGCTAAAGTAGCTCATATAGAATAGTTTATAAACCCTGTTATTGTCGGAGGTAATGATTTGGTAATGGTACTAATTGCATTCATTTTCTCCCAATTTCCTTGTAAATCTTTTACAAAAGTACAAAAAATTAAATTTATACTGTCGCCTTACCCTTTTTAGGAAATTGCTAAATTCATAAGACCATCATTAATGTTGGCTGTCTCGAGGAAGAATTCTTCCCCGAAATGGTTTTTGTATTACCTTGGCGGCATATCCACGATGGATGATTGGAGATTCCTTGTATTGTAATCCTACATTCATTTTTGAGCAGTGCCCTTGTTAAGCAGTATGTTTTTTGGGCCTCCATAGCATTTCAATAAGTAATAAAACATTATGTTCTCGTTTTTATGAAAAGCCATATAACTATAAAATAGTTAATAATTAACCGAATGAAGAAGCCCCTTTACGAAATTCACTTATTGTAGTTATATGTTTCTCACTGAATTTGAAGGATAACAAAAAATATTAGATCGTGCTTTAGACTGATGAAGCTTATGCTAGAGATCTTTTCTGAAGTGAAATGAGGGAATATCAAAATCCAAGAAATTACTAGGTCTGAATATTCGGAATAAAAATCAGTGCAGCAATTCCTCACAGTCGAAACCTAGTCCCTGAACAATCGCTATAATATCTGTTCGTTTAAAGAAACTCCCTTCGACCCTCAGAACATTATCACAGTCTTCTACGTCAATGGTGAAAATAAAGTTCGAATACTTTTCGTGTAAAGTTTCAATTACCCCTCTCGCAGTATCCTTATTCGATATGTTTGTTTTAAAAACTACTATCATATGTATTATCTGTAAATTTATATAGAAGATTGATATCGTTACTCTGGTTCATATATTTAATGTATTGTAAATAACATAAGTTATCTGCTATTGAAGGTTTTATCTAACATTTCTACATAATAAATTTCCGTTTTTTCATTTTTCCCCTTCAGAAAAATACTGTCGATCATTTCCGCATAAAATGTATTGTTACCCGTTATCCATTCTGCCACATTTACTGATACTAAAAGATTCTTACCGACCTTGTCGCAATGATTTAGGATGCGTGCACATGTGTTGAGTATATCACCATGATATACGATATCTTTTTTTACCGTATGGATTTCTGTGGCGGTGACGGTCCCGGTATGTATTGATGCCTTAAATGACGGCAACATGCCAAATTCCTCTTGGAAATCTGTTTCATTCTTTTTCAATCTGTCCAGAAAATCATAGAAAAGGTATATAGGTGCCAATGATTTTTTTGCCTTTTCCGAGTTCCAGAAAAGAACAGCTTCATCACCTACAAACTGATAGACTTGCGCATCATAGCTGACCATACTCTCTGCAAGTATCTGAAAACACTTCTGTACAAAATGACTATACTTAAGATGACCGATCTGTTCAGCTATCTGAGTAGAAGAAGACATATCAATAAAAATAAACGTAAGGTCTTCTTCCACTGGTCTGTGATATTTTCCAAACAAAGCACCCGTAATTGCTTTTGGTCCCAAATAATCTGCAACAGTTTTGGCCATATTCATAAAAATGCTAAAGCCCATACTATAGACAAAAAGGGATAGAAATGAACCCGATGTCAAATAAACGGCGAGTTGACCCATAAGCTCATCAACATTACGGTTTTGCACTATAAACAGCGTAAAAACTAAAAAAACGGATATGGATACAATAACAATCACCAATGAGATGAAGGTGTATTTATAGAGTATAAACTTACCAAACGCAAAACGTTGTAATCGCGGGAAAATCGTGAAATCCAGATAGGCGAATCCAATAGCGATAAAAATCCCCGTATAAACCGACATTGGCCAGACCGCTTTCCTAGTTTCTTCGTCAAGGTGTACGAATTCATTCATCCCTGCAGTTTTTACGAAAACAAAAAGGACCATTCCTGCCGCATAAATGCCGATGAGAATAACGGAGTATAAACGCTTGTCCTTGGTAAGATATAATAGCCCCATTTTCAAGGTTTTAGTATAATTACTTATTTTTCATTCCAAACGGATTGAATGACACCCCGAGGTTTAAATAAAAAGAAGACTGCGGCCTGATATCCAGGACATAGTTGTTAAAATTCTCGTTCTTTTCAAAAACCCTGCCCGTTGGGATGCTTTTTATACCTGATTTTATCGTGCCTATGAACGATGCTCCAAAGTTGTGTTCATACATCACGCCCGAGTTGATTTCCATCTGCTGGTATTGGTATCGTTTCGAAGTCCCATAGAGATCATAAAGATAAAAAGTGGTCCCATCCAGCTCACTTCCGATGGAAAACCGTCCGTTTTTAAGCACTCCTTTTCGCATATAGATCCTCTGCGGTAGGATAATATCGGCCATCCATCCGTTTTTGAATTTATGTTCATAAGAAAATGAAGGAAGCACCGGTATGAGTGCGGTCGGGTCGATCATGGCTACCAACCCCACGGTCAACTTGGTCTGGGCATTTGCTTTTAATACCAATGTTCCAGTGGCAATTCCCTTCACCCGTTCAAAATGCTTTTCACTTCCTTCCCCTAAAATAGTTCCGGAATAAATAAAAGGTTTTCCAAAAAGTTTTGAGACTCTGGCTACATTCAGACCGACAGAATAATAATGATAATCATTGTCATTGTCCTGTGCGCCCGAAAAGGGATTGGTACTTCCAGAAGAAAACGAACTGTATCGGTAGTTGACCGTTGTCCCGAAAATCCAGCTGTTTTTTGTGAACAGTGTTGTATTGGCATTTACCCTTAGCTGGTTTACACCTTTAACCTTGTTATCCGGCAATTTACTACCCCTCAATTTGGATGAATATTCATAAGGTGCCTGATAATTGTACTCAATGTTAAGTGCACGTGTAGAAGGGAATTTATCTGTTGCATACTGCACGACCTTTTGCGGAATACTGTCTTTCTGCGTTTGCGCTTGGGATAGAGCGGACCAACATAGGAATACTGTTAAAAGGCTTGTTCTTGGATATTTATACATATCTATTTAAGTTTGTTATCTGTCTTTCAAAAAAGTTAAAATGAAAAATCTCCTCGTATAATGAAGAAAGACCATGTTCTTTAATAAGGGCGTGTACCGACGGCAAATCAGCGCCTCTTTCTTCAATAAATACCAACCAGAGTTTATCCAGATGCTGCTCTGCGCTGAATGTCCTGAGTGAAGGGGTGTCTGCTGCCAACCCGTCGGAAAATGATCCATGTAATATTGGGGGACCATAGAAAAGAAGGCCTATCCTATGGCCAGTCTCATCCAGTAGAATGTTGATTTTGTATTGCAGGCACTCAACAATACTCAGGGACTTTTCGTAACATTCGACAAAACGGTGTACATCTACCACCTGCATCAACTTATCTTCCTGAATTTCTCCGTCGGAAGATGATATTTCCATTTTTTCAACCCAGGATAGGAAGTCTGTTGAATTCATTTGCACATAACTTTAAGCAAATGAATAAATTTTGGGAATACCTTTTTTTGGTTTTATACCAACCCTATTTATTATTATACCAAATCCACAAAAAAGTTAAAAGACAGCAAACGTAAATTGTATTAAACGAAGATTTGTGAAACTTAACCCAACACGTTCTAACTCAAAAGTTGTCACTTGGAATTGTCTTTCACTAATGATGAAACGTCATCTGATGAGGTACTGTCTGTGTGCGGTTGTAGTATGTCGGAACCGGGGACCTGATTTCCCATCCTTTCTTCCCATTCAAAATTTTCCGGCAGCTCATCCCCGATGAGATATCCCCAGGGTTCCAACCTTTCTATACGGTCAAAAACCACTTTCATGATCGCTATGAGGGGTATAGCCAGAAACATCCCCGAAATCCCTGCCAGCGTACCTCCGATAATAATGCCAACAATGGACACTATCGCATTGATCTGAACCTTTGAATTGACTATCATGGGACTGAGTATGTTGTTATCGATAAGCTGGACAATCAGGTTAACGGCTGTAACATATAAAATAATAGACAGTTCCACATTGCCTGTCAATGCGACCAGGATGCTTATCACCAGTGCGATCATGACCCCCACATAGGGTATCAGGTTAAGGAGGCCTGTTATAAGGCCGAGCATCAGCGCGTATTCAAGTCCTATGATAGCAAAGCCAATGGCCGAAAGAGCCGATACGCCGATCATTTCCAGCAGAAGGCCCCAAATGTAGCCCTGAACCGAGCGCTTTATCATCGATAAGATTTCTTTTAGTCTTTGCTGCTCCCGGGACCTAAAAAGTTTGGATAAAAATTTCACCAGATGAACCCTGTATAACAGGAACAGGAATACATAAACCGGTACGAGAAAAAAATTCATAAGAGAATCGGTAAAAGAGCTCAGTACGTTACCTAAAATCTGTTTTCCGCTTTCCGCCAGGTCCGTTGCCGTGTGCGCCACAATCTCGTCCTGCCGAGCCCTACTGACGTTCAGGTAAACACTTAGTTTATCCTGTATGTTGCTGTAGTGAACCATCAGATTGCGTTTTATCGCATCGATGTCGTTAACCATATCGGTTACCTGCAGATAAATAAAATAAAACAGACCGATCCCGGCCAGTACAAAAAGTGCAACTGTCATTCCGATGGAAAGCAGGTTGGGAAACTTTAACCTGTTTTTAAAAAAGATGGCAACGGGCTGCAATAAAATCGAGAATAGAAGTGCCATGAGCAGGGGGATCAATATATTTTGTCCATAGTATAGGATCAGTGTAATACATATTATTCCCACAAGTCCCAATATGATGTTTGAATAGACCGTAGGTCTGCGGGGCTTACCCATATCTTTAGTTTAGGTTATTTGTTTTTATTTAATGTCCATCTGCAGGACACTAGACAGATGGGCATAACTGTTACTCTTTGATCAATATCTGTATGCGTCCCTCGCTGATATTGTCTGCTGAAGCTTTTAATGTGACCAATCCTTTCTTTCCATTGGGACGTATGATCGCCTGGGCCCGTCCTTTCCAGCTTGCAACGGTAGTGCTGTTCACACTTTCCATGTCCACCGGATTGCCGTTGCCCGTTGCAGCCAGTTCACCTTCACCGCTCAATGAAAATTTGAACTTGATGCCATCTGTAGGCACCAAAAGCCCATTCTGATCCACTACCTCAACCTTTATAAATGAGAGATCATTCCGGTCCGGCCTGATCTCGCTCCTGTCAGCTGTCAGCCTGACGGCTACAGGCCGTCCCGCCGACCTGAGCGTTCTGCTTCCTATTTCCTTACCTTTTGAATAGGCGGTTGCCTTGAGCTCTCCGGCCTGATAAGGGACCTGAAATGCAGCAATGAACTCTGATCTGTCTGATACAGGACTTTCCCCAATGAGCTTGCCGTTCAGCTCCAGCTTCACGCGGTCGCCCTTTGTAAAGACCCTGACCTGAAGTTTTTTTCCTTCGCTGCCCTGCCACGTCCAGCTCGGCCATTCATCCGGCCATCCCCAGTCGGTGGTCTGTTCCAGCATACCATCCGCAATGGGAGCATGTACAAGCATTTCGACAGGACTATTGTCCCACAGGACATCCCTGTAGTACATTGGCGGTTTTTTCTCACCGGTGATATCCAGATCGCCGCTTCCCGAGACAAATACCGCAGGCAACTTTACGGGGGCGGCCGCAAAGCTAGCGATGACATCCATCGGAACACCTTCGTTTACCATATCGGTAATACTTTTTTCCTTCGGCGCATTGATAGATACGTATTTGGTATTCCCGGCATTGGCCTCCCCTAGATAATCCATCGCCGTCCAGACGAAGTCCCCTATCACGTAGGGTAGCCGGTCGGATTTCTCCCAGTACTGATAAGCTTTCAATGGGTAGGATTCACTCCCGTACATCACTCGTTGCGGGTATTTTTTGTGGTCGGATTCATACTTATGGCTTTTATAATTATATCCTACCACGTCCAGCAGTCCCATATGCCCCGCCTGCTCATCCCAGTGGTCTTTGCCGCTGAATATCCCTTTCATGTCGTTCATGCCTTCGGTCACCGGCCTTGAGGGGTCCAGGGAGCGTACCTTGGCCGCAAGGTTTTGGGCGATACGGAATCCCGAGGTATCTGCAGCTTCCATGATCTCATTACCTATACTCCACATGACGACGGAGGGGTGGTTGCGGTTCGTTGAGATCCATTCCTCAACATCTTTTTCCCAGTGGTCCCTAAAAAACAGGTGATAGCCCTGTGGCATGAACTTTTCACGCTCCCAGACATCGTAGAGTTCATCAATAACCAGCATGCCCAGCCTGTCGCACACTTCCAGCAGGTAAGGGGAAGAGGGATTGTGGCTTAGACGGATGGCATTGTAGCCGTTTGCCTTAAGAAGCTCGATCTTACGTTCTTCGGCCCGGTCCAGTGCAACAGCTCCCAACAGACCATTGTCGTGGTGGATGGATCCGCCTTTGAGCTTTATCTTCTTTCCGTTGATCCTAAAACCACTTTGCGCATCGATCTGGATGGTACGGATCCCGAACGCCTGCTCGATACGGTCTTCATTTTCATCCTCGGCATTGATGGCAATAAGGGCCGTATAGCGATAAGGCCGGTCGGGTGACCATAATTGCGGGCGTTCAATTTCTATGGATTGGCGGAGAGCGGCCGGATGGCCTGTGGACACCTGAAGGTTCGTGCGTGAATATCCGACTTTCTGTCCCGAACTGTCAAGTATCGTCACCGAACAATCGACTTCCTTATTTTCCTTGCCCCTGTTGAGCAGGGTGGCCGTTATGTCGACAACCGCCTTTCCCCCGTCTACCACCGAAGGGTTTACAAATACACTTTTGGGTGCTATATGGACCGGATCGGCAAGGGTAAGCCAGGTATGCCTGTAAATACCCGAACCGGAATACCAGCGGGCAGTGAATCCTTCGTTGCTAACCCTTATAGCGACCATATTGGGTTGCCCTGCCGGATTTAAATAAGCTGAAATGTCATACCAAAAAGAGGTATATCCGTTGGGATGATTGCCGACATGCTTTCCGTTTACCCATACATCGGCATCCATATAGACCCCGTCAAACTGCAGGTAGGCGATTTTATTACTGGAAGATCTGTCCAGGGTAAAATTTTTACGGTACCATCCCGTACCGCCAACGGTAAATCCGGTGCCTGTTTTACCCACAGAACTGCCGGAAAACGGACCGATCAGACTATCCGAATTCTTGTCGGTAAGCTTTTCGATGCTCCAGTCATGGGGAAGGTCCAGGCTTCTCCATCCGGAATCATCAAAATCGGGATCCTGGGCATTCGCGGGATCCGCTTTGATAAAGCGCCACGCGCTGTCGAAAGAGTGTTTTGACCCGGTGCCATCCTTTTTCTCCCGCACCGAGCAGGAGAGTGTAAGCGTGCATATGATGGCTATCAGGTATAGATTGGAACTGTTTTTTTTCATGTCGTAAAAATTGATGGAACGAACTTCCGGTTAAAGGGTCTGTAGATCATCCGGGTGTATTTCCGGTATCCTATTTTGCTGTCCAGCCCCCATCTACGGGCAGTTCGATGCCGGTAATGTAAGAGGACTCATCGGAAGCAAGGAAAAGTGCTGCATTGGCAATATCCTGCGATGATCCATAGGTCCCCATGGGGATCCTTCCCAAAAAATAGGGCTGATATTCCGGTGAGGTCAGGAAGGGTTCACTCATTGCGGTCAGGATATTTCCGGGAACGAGGGCATTTACCCTGATCTTGCGAACAGCATAATCGACTGCCGCAGCTCTTGAAATGGCCGATACCGCCCCCTTGGAGGCCGTATATGCTCCTGCTCCGGCAGTTCCCGTTATGGCAGCAATGGAGGACAGGTTGATGATACTGCCCCCGGTTTCCGGCATATGGGGCAGTACCGCCTGCATGCCCAGCATCACGCTGTTCAGGTTGATGGCATAGACCTTTCTCCATAGCTCTTCGCTCTGCAGTTCAAAGGGCTGGCTGGCGGAAATTCCGGCATTGTTGACCAGGATATCTATTTTTCCGAATGTGCCCACTACTGTTGCCACAACATGCCCGAACCAGTTTTCCCTGCTCGATACGTCATGTACCAATCCTATTGCTTCATGCCCTTCGGCCTGGATGTTGTCAATAATTTCAGCCAGCTTATCTCCCTGGATGTCGGTAGCGATCACTTTCGCACCTTCTCTGGCAAAAGTATGGGCAATGGCCTCCCCAATGCCCGAAGCCGCTCCTGTAACGATGGCTACTTTGTTTTTCAGTCTCATGATTATCTTTTTTTAGTTAATACTGTTTTTAAATCGATCCGCACATGGCACAGCTGATGAGAACCTCATTTCCGTCCACGACTTCTTTCCTGTCCCAGTAACCGGTTAAAATCGCAGGAAACACCAGCGCAAATACAAAACCTTTTCCCATATTATAATTTTTTAATGTTTTTCGTTCTTCTCACGTCAGCTGACACATCGCTTTAATTAATTGTAGCTGGACATGTATTTCGGTCCGTATTGTCGAAGTTAATACCACTGGCATCGATGGTGCTATACTTTGTGAAGTTGTTGCAGCCAGTCATAGAAACGTTCGATCCAGCTGTTTACCGGAAGATGACTATCCACAATTCCGAAACCGTGCCCTCCTCTGGCATAGCCGTGAAACTCTGCTGGTCTTTTAGCATTTATCCATGAGGAGTACAGAGCTGAACACTGAGGTGCGAGCGCAAGATCATCAGCGGTAGCAACACAGATAAAAATAGGTGGGGCATCCTCCCTTACATTATTCTGTTTTATATTTCCGATATAGGGGTAAATGGCTGCCAGAAAATCCGGACGGGCATCCTTGTCACTAGCGTGTCCGACACCTAGGGCAAGGGTACCACCAGCGGAAAACCCCATGAAACCAATACGTGCAGGGTCCAGTTTATACCGAGAGGCATTTCCCCTTACATATTGCACCGCCTTTTTGCCATCAGCCACTGCCATCCTGCGTATACTTTCAGTAATACGCGCAAAGGTTTCCGGGTCCGCCAGTTTAGGCAGCACTTCCTGTATGGGGTCTTGTGTGGATGAACGCATCAGGCGGTATTTTAATACAAAGACTGCGATCCCTTTGCTGTTGAGCCATTGGGCCACGGCAGTTCCCTCGCTTTCGAAAGAAAGGTACTGAAATCCTCCCCCCGGAGCTATGATCACAGCAGTCCCGTCAGTAGCCTCCTCATCAGCGCCGTAATAGGTCAAGGTGGGTACCGCCACATCATACACCGCAGGCATCTGTAAGATATTGTCCCTGCTTTCTTTCTCCCTCCAGTCCCAATCTTCTGAACCCGGTGCCTCACCGTCGTAAAGCCGGATCACTGTTGGGTCGATTCTAGGGAATAATTTTGATTTATCTGTTTTCATTCTGAAAAATTTTAGTATCGCAATTGCTTTATTGGCTCTGGCACAACTGAATTCTCAGCAACCTGTTTACTTAACGGAAATCAGTTTCACTGGTCCCAATAACCCCGAGGGAACTAATTTTGAGCCTGCCTGATAAAAGGGCATGGTCGTATAGGTAATTTTATGCTCCACATCCGGCTGGGCATCACCGATCAGCCGGTTTACCCATAGGTTGGTCACACGTATCTCTATCTTGTTTTTACCGGGTTTCAGTACATCGGTCACGTTTACCCTGAAGGGTTTCTTCCAAACAATGCCCAGGTTTTTACCATTGACGATGACCTCGGCCAGATTTTTCACCTCTCCCAGTTCCATCCAGACCTGCGCACCTTTTATCCGTTGTTTTCTGTTGAAATTGATATCCCGGGTGTAGGTTGCCGTTCCCGAGAAATAGGCGATGCCTTTATCGGGGTTTTCGGTGAAAGAGGCCAGCGTATCGAAAGTGGCACTTGCGGGAGCCCCTCTATCTTGCTGAAAGCCGACCTTCCATGGCCCTTCGACCGTGCTAAGCAAGGTCTCTGTTTTTATGGGCAGTTTAAGACTTTGCTGTTGGGAGTGCGACCGGAACACGATAAAGACGGCATCGTTGGGCGCCAGCTCCATGGATACAACGGTCCTGTCATTGGAAATGGAATAGGATGCCTGTTCAGACCTGCCTGTTTCGGCACGCCATATCTCGGGTGTTTTTCCTTCTATGCGAAAATCCAGCGCAACCTGTAGGGCTTCGCTGCTACGGCTATTTACCCAATAGATATCGGCATCTGCCATTTTGCGATGGACATACAGAAGCTGTGCATCCTTTGGAAGTGGCGAATACCTGAAATCGGGCTGTATTTCCAAAGAGGCAAGTACCTCTGATGAAGTTTTACCTTCCATTACCCTTTTATTTCCAGAATTCCATATCTCGCTGACCAGTTTGTCGAACTCCTGCCTGTCATCGGCTAGGCTAGGCGTCATTTCGGGCCTCGTGCCTCCGATCACCGCACCGTCCTTTACCAGCTGCGCAATTTTTCTCAGTGCCGGCAATGACAGTTTTTTAGTGCTCCCGTCCAGCATCAGCACCTGATAGTTCATTCCTGATGGTGTTTTAAGACTTCCGTCTTTGAAGGTCAATAGATTGACGAGTGCATCCGTGTTGATGAAATCATAACTGTATCCTTCAGGTATATCGGGTAGTTTGCCGCCAAAAAGATTGGTGATGTTATTGTCCTCTCCGTAGAGATAGGCGATATCCGCAACAAATTTACCCTGCTGTAACATGTATGAGCTGCGGGCCAGATAATCGGTCCATGGTCTGGCCTGTTCTGCCCAGGTTTCATTACGGTTGAACCATTGTCCGAACGGACCCAGGCCGAGACCGGGGATCTTATCATCAACTGGTTGATGGACAGAGGTATGGATTACAAAACGGTTCAGGCCATTTGCCATCGCAAAATCCGCGATAGGTTTCAGTGTTTCCGGCGAATAGGACCAGGGTGCATCCCCTATCCCAAGGGTGGAAAATGATTCTGCTGCCACAAGGTTCTGTCCATAGATATGTGCAACCGATGCGGACTCCCGCAGGTCAGCCTGATAACGGGTCAAATTATTTCCGTTCATCATACCCGGCATCCAGATGGCACCCATGGGAACAGCGGCAGTACGTTTAACTTCCATGCCATCCGCCACCAATGCCCTGCCGCTTTCGTGCGATTCGGAATATCGCTTCATTCCTCTCTCGGCAAGGATCGTGGTCAATAAGTCGTAATGGTTTTCTGCGACCAGTTCACTGAGCGTTTTTCTAAAATCCCAGAGAAACTGTTCACTCTGTTGAGCACTGTTCACTATTTTACCTGTGAGTACAGGCATCCAGGAAAGCATACTGTACCCCCTGCGTTTTTCAAACTCCTGCATCATATCCCTTGTCCAGTTTTCCGGACCTGCTTCCCAGCTGTCTGTAACCATATACCGGATACCCTTTTCTCCGATCAGTCCGGCCGAAGCATCCTTGTACTGGTCCAGGTAATTCTCGAAATAGCTCCTTACGGCACGCGGGTCCAGTTTGTCCACCTCCAGACCCGTCGCCTCAGGTACTGTCGGACCATTGTGTTGCCCGGTCAGCGAATAACCGAAACGCACGACCTTCCACCTTCCTTTGGACGGTGTCCAATCCAGTTTGCCATCTGAGTCCATTTTGTCTGTTATATCGATGATGTCCGTGAGTGGTATGGCTTCATTGGTGTCCGTTCTTGTCCATGGATGTTTTTCGCTGTACGCGGCAAATCCGGCCTTTTCCTCAAAACGGTCGATAACGGCATGGGGATGAAGGACGATCTCAGCGATCTCTGTTCCTTTGGGTACCTCAGCTTTTATGTTGCTCCCTCCCAGCACGCTCCCGAAGTCTGGCGGTGCTACCGGATTCTTGAACGTTATCCTGAAATATTTTGCCTTTGTAACGGGTATGGATAGGGTCTGCTGCTGTACATCCCCGGCAGGGATGAAGCATACCTGCCTGAAATTGACCCCGTCATCACTGGCCTGAAAACTGCGGTCTTCTTCCTTTTGCCCATAAAGACCGTGCGGTCCCTTATCGCCGCCACCCACAATGGTCAGCGCCTTGATGGTCTGCGGAGCTGAAAAACTGAACTGTATCCATGCCGATCCTTCTTTTGGAACGGAAGGAAGCAATCCTGAGGTGGCCAGGTCGCCGTCTGTCAATTGATCCAGTGAGAAATGTCCTCCGCTGGAAGTGATCGCCGGGGCGAGTTCCCTGAAGGACACATGGGTGTCCGGCAACCGGTAGGCTATGACGGCAATATCCTGATAGAAGGTGGGTAGTGCTGTTGCCTTACCGCCGCCTACGATATCTTGCTGCACGGGGATGTTCTGGAAGATGCCCGTTGTCACCGGAGGTTTAGGTAAGTTGCCTATAAACGGCCTGCCGGCCTGCACAGTCGTTTCGGACCATACATATTTTTTCATCCCGTCCTCTGGCTGCACCCAGGGGCCTCCGCTCTCACTCCATCCGGGCGATCCGGCGATGGCCATTTCAAGATTTAGCGAATCGGCTAACCTGGCGGTCAGTTTCATTGCCTTTTTCCATTCCGGACTCATATAGACCAACCGATGGTCTACAATTTGTGGCGTTACCAATGCCGCATCAAAATTCTGGAAACCACCTATACCCGAACGCTGCATCCACAGCAGATCTTTACGGATCCCCTGTTCGGAAATATTGCCATTCATCCAGTGCCACCACACACGGGCCCTTGAAGATTGTGGCGGGCTCACAAAATTATTCTGAAGACTGTCTCCCGGATGCGTCTGTCCCGATACCGGGAAAGCTGAGCACACCATAAAAGCAGAAGCGGACCATAACATTATTTTTCGTATCATATGTCTATATTATCCTAATTTGCTGCTACATAACAATAATGCAGACAGAAGTTTATACAAAGGACGTTATAATCAAAGGATCATTGCTGAATATTATACCAACCCATGTTTTTTTTAGACAAACTTCCTTGACATAAAAATTTTGTATAAAAAATATAGCGGTTCGTATAATTTGAATAGTTTGTGGCAAACTAGATGGCTATCTTTGTTTAGAATAAAAATATCATATCAGCATAACATAGATTATAAATGGAAGACCTATCGGAAAATTATAGTAACAGACAGCTCATCAATATCCTGGTGGATAAACGTTATCGTCTATTGCGCCACGCTATCCTGCTGATTGGATTTCTTGGTCTACTATTTTACACCGTGAATCTTTCTTCAGAATATTCCGGGATATATAGGTACTATAGCCTACTGTCCATATACATCACATTTATCCTGATGTTCTATATCAATATGTATGTGCTGATACCAGCTTTTTTCTTCCGTGCAAAATATATGCTGTACCTGTTGGCACTTATGGTGATGATCATACTGGGACTTTATAATCTAACTTTCATTTCGAATAGTCTGCTCGCACCTTTTAGAGTGCAGGATCATCACAAGATATCCGATAATATTGGCAATCTTGTTTGGTTCATTATCGTGTACGCAGTGATCTTAGTTACAACAACGATAAAGTTATTTCAAAAATGGACATCTGACCGGGATAGAATAGTAGAATTGAAGGATCTTACACTGCACATGGAGCTTAATGAACTCAAAAACCAGATCAATACCCATTTCCTGTTCAATATGCTCAATAATGTCAATGTGCTCATCAAAAACAATCCGGATAAGGCATCGATGATCATCCATAAACTTTCTGAATTTCTACGGTACCAACTTTATGAAAACAGCGGCGAAAAGACACTATTATCGGCTGAAGTCAGGTTCTTGTCCAACTTCCTTAATCTTGAAAAGATCAGAAGAGACAATTTTCAGTTTACCATAGAAACGGACCCGGCCCGTTTAAGCAGTATTTTCCTGCCTCCCAATCTGTTCACGACCTTTGTGGAGAATGCCCTGAAACATAGTGTTGACCTTTCCGGAGCAGAAACCTATGTGAATGTGCATATCCGGATTGATAAAGGCAGGCTGTTTTTCAGGTGCTGCAATTCCAGAAGCGAGGATTATAACGCTTCCGTTACTGCCAACGGCGGTCTTGGGCTGGCAAACATAAAAAGAAGACTGGAGCTATTATATAAAGAACAATATAGTCTTGAAATCAGTTCTTCGGAGAAAGAATATACCGTTAATTTAATTATTCCTGTATGAAATGTTATAGTTGTAGATGACGAACCTCTGGCAAGGGAAGGAATCATATCCTTAAGCAGGGAGATTCCCCATATCGATATACTCGGCGAGTTCTCCAATGCTGTGTCGGCACTGGATTTTATCAAGAACAATGAGGTAGACCTCGTTTTTTTGGATATCCAGATGCCCAAAGTGTCCGGTCTTGAATTTGCCGAACAGATACCTGAACAGACATTGGTGATCTTTACCACGGCGTATTCCCAATATGCGCTTAGGAGTTACGAGTTGGAAGCCATAGACTACCTGTTGAAACCTATTGAGAGAGAAAGACTGACAAAAGCCGTTGATAAAGCAATGGTCTATAAAAAGTTCCTGCTTCCCGAGACCTTAAAAAATACGGTTGAAGGGAACAGTAAAGAATTTATCCTCATAAAAGCGGACAGGCGTTATTATAAAATAAACTTCCCCGACATCTTATTCATTGAGGGTCTGAAAGACTATGTCGTGATCCATACCAAAGAAAAAAAGTTAATCACGGCAATGAACATTAAAACAATACATCAAAAGATTGACCTGCCCAATTTTATCCGTGTAAGCAAATCGTACATTGTTAATGGGAACCACATTGATTCATTTGATCACCAGACTATTTACCTGGGTGAAAATGAAATACCGATAGGGGATGTCTACAAAAAAGACTTTTACTTAGAATATGAGAAACAGATATTAAAGGCAAATCTGTGAGTTAAGCATCCAATGCTCCAGCAGGGTACAATTAAGCTGGAAGCTGAAAATCCAAAATAGAGATTTTTCCTTAAAACAGCCACTTCCATATTTTAGACAGAACAAATGCTGTCATAAAAATGTATGGGCTTGTATTTCTATTTATTGTAACGTATCATTAATACCCAGATTGGACATGAGCCAATTTTGATTACACATTTTTATGAACACATTCTATAGCGAAGTATTACAGTTATTGGAAGAAGAGATAAACGACCTGAATATACAGACGGATAATCCAATAAGTCTATCTGAAGGGGCAGTTAGCCTGATTATTGAAAAACTAAAACAGGTAAAGGCATTTATTCTTAATAAAGAATTTTCAAGCAAGAGTGAAGAAATATTCTTTTTTAAAGAACTAAAACCAAAAATTGTTTCTAAGCTTATATTTTATAATGCCATTTATAAAATTGAGATGAAAAAACCGCACGGAAGCAGTCGGGATACTAAAAATTATATAAAAAACGAATTGGGTAAACTCAAAATTTTTTTCGATAACAATCTTGATTTTTATAAATATTATAGGACGAATAGTACCTACCTGGATCATATGTACTTTGTAAGAGGTATTTTTGAAATCAAGTTAAGCCTAGACACTTATTATTTTGAGTCTGATCCGTTTTTTTCCACTTCCCATGATTTTAAAGTTGCAAAAATAATAGCGAACGATCTAATTCAAGTCTACTTGGAAGATCAACTGCTAAATATACAAAGAGGAGCAAATAACCATATAAAAAATTCAAGTCTCTCAAGTGGGTTGCAATGGACAGCAAACAAAACTTCATTAACAGAACTTATTTATGCATTACATGCCACTGGCGTTTTTGAAAACGGTAAAATGGATATTAAAAGGATCGCTAATTTTTTTGAAAGTATTTTTGAAGTCGATCTAGGAGATTTCTATCATACATATCTCGAACTTAAGAACCGGAAAATCAACAAGACCAAATTCATTGATATACTCCGCGAGAATCTCTTAAACAAAATGGAGGAACAAGATCTTTAAGTAATAGAATTATTCAATTAGCTGTCGGGTATTTATCCCAACTTGTGTAGAAGTGTGGAAAGAAAGGTACTTATTTTAATAAACTTTGTGCTATCTAATTATTCTTCTATCAATTAATCAGGAAGTATGAAGTTATTACTATCTAATATTATATTTGAAATACGTAGTAAGGAGGAAAAACTTTCATCTGAATTTCCCCGTCTGATTGACGAGGCCTATCAGATGATCTTTTTTTATAAGAATTGCTATTTTCTGCCAAAGAGTATCTACTTATGAACGGTTTTAGCAAACTACTTGAATAAATTGATTTTATTAAAAAGATTAATTAAGCTCAAAGTGGCTTATGAAAAGTGATTTATAAGATTGAATTTTGTCTCCGGGAACGATTTAGTAATGGTGCTCGCTGCATTTCCTTTCGTTTATTTTTCCCATAACATCAGATGCGAAAATCTGAAAATAGGGTGATAATTGCTGACTTTGTTAGGAAAACGCAATCCGGATGTAGCAGCTAGTATCTATACCAAATCTATTAGCAATCCATAACGGCTGGATTTGCAACGGTACAACAGCCAATATCCTCCCATCGAGATGGAGGTTTTCACCGATGCTCACGACTGATTTTTGATTATTGACAACACGGAACTTTATCACATCGGAGCATCACTGAAATTTCTGGGCAAAAAATGGTTTGCCTTTTCACGGATCGATATAGAATAAACAATAAACCCTCTCGTTTCTATAACGAGTTTGTCTGTACCATTCACAAATTTTCAATTGAATGATTTTCTAAATTCTAAAGGAGATTGGTTAGTCTTACTTTTGAATATTCTATTAAAAGATTGAGAATGTTCAAAACCTAATCCATATGCAATTTCACTAACCGACAAATCTGTTGTCGAAAGTTTTTCTTTAGCTTTTAAAATCAGTTTATCGTGAATGTGTTGCTGCGTGGTCTGTCCTGTCAATATTTTAAGTAAGCCACTTAAATAGTTAGGCGACACGTTTAATCTATCTGATACATATTGAACCGTAGGAAGTCCTCTTGAAATCAAATCGTTGTCGTTAAAGTAATCGTTTAATAGCTTATCCAGCCTGTCCAGGATTTGATGATTAGTGATTTTTCTTGTCAGAAACTGCCGCTCATAAAACCGTTCGGCATAATTAAGCAACGTTTCAATTTGTGAAATAATAATATGCTGGCTGAACTTATCCATATTCGTGTGGTACTCCTGCTGAATACCTAGAATAATATTCTTCAATAGTAATTCTTCCTTTTCCGAGAGGAACAATGCCTCGTGTACGTCATACCCAAAGAACTCATATTTCAAGATTTTATCAGCGAGGCTCGTATGCCATAAAAAGTCAGGATGAATAAGCAATATCCATCCTGAAAAATCGGGCGTTGCCTCTTTATCTATTTCAAAACTAAATAGCTGATTCGGTGCAGAAAAATACATAATCCCCTCATCAAAGTCATATTCCTGTTGCCCATATATTGCTTTGGAATACGAAGACCTTTTGAGCGATATGGAATAAAAATCGAGCATCCATCTATAATCACATACGTCGCCTGTGTGCAGAATGTCAGCACAATTAATCACACTGATAAGAGGGTGCTGTGGCTTGGGCAACCCCCTGACCTTATGGTATTCTCTAATGGTTTTTATTCGATATATAGGCTTACTTTGCACAACATAAAGATATTTATTTTTTATTGAAGACGGTTGCAAATTCGCCTGCAAAATCGGTGAGCTTTACTTTGCCCAAGGCTTGCGGTCTATGAAGATTATAATCTTCGTAGGCATTCGTTCTTCTGCTGGCATTCATTTCTGTATAACCATTGGCAACCTGCGGATTGAAACCAATAGCCAACAAAGTATTTAAAAATTGTTCATCAGAAACCACCTGCCATTTCAGATCGGGTTTTCCAATTGCCCTGCCCAGCACTTGAGCCACTTCGTTTGGAGAAACTTCATCGCTGGCAATATAACGAATTGTCCTGCCGTTAAATGGTTTTTCCATTTCTTCTACAATGGCATTGGCAATATCCAAAGGAGAAACCCACGGTTCTTTTTGATCTCCACCATAATTTTGGATAATTGCTCCCTGGGATTTGATAGCAGGTATAAATGCAAACATATTGTAATAAAAACCGACAGGTCGCATTTCTTTCAGGAAAACCGATTCCGGTAATTCCTTTAAAATTTGCTCTACCTCATAATGAATTCTGAGCATTCCGTTTCCGTGATCTGTATGTGCACCGATACTACTCAAATGCACCACTTTGGTTACACCTGCCAATAGAATAGCCTGTACGTAAATATTAGCTATCCTTATCCTGTGTGCGTAAACGTCGATAGTTTTATTGAAATAATTTGCGGGCGGTTCCATCAGATAAACGATGTCTGCACCTGTAAAAGTTTTTGCAAGAAAACCTACGTCTTCAAGCGAGCCAACAGCAGGAACTGCCCCAATAGCTTCGATCTCATTTTGTCTGCCGGCATTACTGCTGATAACCGTTACGGAATGACCTTTTGCTACCAACCCTTCTGCGAGTGGTTTTCCGATATGCCCTAAAGAACCTGTCAATACAATTTTCATTTTTTTGAATTTTAATTATTGACAAAGTTCAGTTGTTTAAAAATCCGGGATGTAACCGAATCTATCTTTGTTGTAACCAAAAAAATAATAAGCCAAATCCTACCTCTCAAATTGCCCGCATTCTTCTTTTTCTATTTTTCATCCATTGGCTGGGAACGTTTTTCTTTTTCAACCAATTTTTTAAAATCTTCATTTTGGCCGTTGAAGACTTTTAATATCGCATCATCCATTATACCTACACCTAAAAATGATAGCTTTACTTTTTGGGCGGTGGCAAAACCATCGTGCTTCAGCATCTCCTCATAGATCTTGTCAATACGGTAACGAATTAGTAACCTTGCCATTTTAAGCCCAAATCGCATCAGACACCGAGTTCTAAACTAAGACCATTATTTTACAAATCATTGTATATCAATAGTTTTATACATTTTGCTTGTTTTTGCTTTTATCTAATCTTTTAATTATAAAAGATTAATAAAATTCAAAGTATTTAAAAAAGAGTAGTTTACAAGAATTGAAAACCTTATCGGTAACTATTTAGTCATGGTGCTCTCTGCACTCACTTTCTTTTGATTACCTTGTAAATCAGTAGCAAATATAATAAATCTATCCGATTTAGAAGGTCCTAACTTTAGTTAAAATTTATGTGTTTTAAAGTGCTTATTAAGTTCGTTTCATACTAATTTTTTTCAAAATTATCTCCACAGTTGGGGAGCAATAATGACAATAAAATTCCCACAGGTGGGTTGTACTTGGGTTAGATTATCATTTAATCTAATGACTTTTGTGTGATAATATAGGTATAAACTGAATTTTAAGTTTAGTAATCATCACAAAAATTATTAGCTATGGAACATTCATTACACACCATTATTTTAGAGATACATAACAAGGAAGATAAGATTTCATCGCAAAGCAAAAGACTAATCGATGAGGCTTATGAAATGACCTTGTATCTACAAGATCTTTTATTTGAGATCAAGAAACAAGTTATTGAAGAAGGGTTTAAAAATGATGAGGAAGAGGTACAATTCTTCCGAACCATTAAACCCCAAATACTCGGTAAGCTTATCTATTACAATAAGGTATATCGTATTGAAACGACTTGTCCTGTTAGCACTGGAAAAATGTATTACAGATATTTTGCAAACCAATTAGCAACCCTAAAGCGAGATTATGTTGAACATTTATGCAATTCCGATTTTTATAGGTACTACCGTTCGGGACGAACAGATCGTGACCACAGTTATTTCAAGCGAGGAAATATAAACTATCACGACGGCTTAAACAGTATCGTTTTTGAGATTGACCCAGAGTTTTCTACATTCTATGACTATAAAACTGCAAGGATTATCTCCAACGAGTTACTCTACTCTTACCTCCTTACAAAAATCAATCCCGAGGAAAATCCTGATTTAATTCTTCAAAAGCCAGAAAATTCGAAAGACATTTTTTGGACGGAAAGTAAAAATGCCCTCATTGAATTGGCTTACGCTCTTTATACTTCAGCTTCGATTTCACATGGCAAAATCGGTATACGAAAAATCAGTTTGATGTTTCAAATCCTTTTTGGTATTACCCTTGGCGACTTACATCACGCTTTTCATAGAATGAAAACAAGAGCAGGTTCCAGAACGGCTTTTTTGGACCAGCTTAAAACATCATTGGAAGAATATATGGATAAAGACCTTTAAATAAACCTAGATTTTTTGAATAGAGGCAGTACATTAATCGTGTACTGCTTTTTTATTCAATTTGCCAAGGTATGCCAATTGGCAAATGTAGGCATAATCCACACTTAAAATATTCAAAATCCTCTATAACACCTATAAAATAAGGATTTACTCAGATTGAAAAAATTTTAAAAAACCGCCAAACCAATTGGCTTGGCTTGGCAGACAAACACTGCCACCTTTCTCAACTTTGCATTGTGAACATTAAAAAGCAATGCGATGAAAATCATAACAATAGAAGAAGAAGCTTGGAAACAGCTCAATAGCCGTATCAACGCTATTACTGATTATCTGAAAAGATTGGACAACACAAGCTATGATGAACTTTGGCTTAATAATCACGAGGTATGCCAATACCTGCATATTAGCGAAAAGACTTTGTGGCGTATGCGTACCAAAGGCGAAATAACTTACTCAAAAATCTACGGGCAATACTTCTATACCATTGGGGCAATCAAAGATATGCTCAATGCCAATGCCATACAAAGTAGCGATGATTATGTACAGGAACTTATGGCTAAAGGCAAAAGCTATATCGAGAAAGGCAGAAAACTAAAAACCGATAAAAAGTAAAGGCTATGAATATTGACAGAATGGAATTTATATCGTGGATGGAACGTGTAATGGACAGATTTGATATGTTGAACAACCACATTGATGATTTGCAAAAGAAACGCAACAGTATAGACGGAGAAGAACTGCTCGATAATCAGGATCTACTGCAAATGCTAAAAATAAGTAGCCGTTCCTTACAACGCTACCGTTCCATTGGCAAACTACCATACTACACGATAAGCGGAAAATTGTATTACAAACTGTCCGATGTTCATCAGTTTATCAGAGAGAGTTTTAACAAATAGAAAGCCAATGAGTGCCAAACAGAGCCTTTGAACGCCACTTCGCAAAATACATTAACAGCTTCCTTTACTTTGAACATTAAAACTTCAAAATTTTCAGATTATGAGTGAAGAAACTTTAATTAAAAATGAAACACCCAAACAAGTTACACAGGAAGCACCTGAGCAACTATCGGATGTTCTGTTAGTGCTGGATAGGGAGAAAATGAAAATCCAAGCTGTAAAGAATATTGATAAAGATGGGAAAATGGAAACCGTTGACCCTACGGGCAAAAATCAAAGTGAGTTTTTACGTGTGGACAAACACGGCGATTTTGTTACCAATTTCCTTTCCAATTTTTGGAGGCAGTTGAAAAATCCTACCCAATTCTCATTATTCAAAGTATCTGCTGATGAAGCCGTCGAAAAGGCAAAGGATTTTCAAAAGCAGGTAGATAATCCTACCCCAAAGGGAGAAAAGGAAATGAAAAAGCACGAAGTGAAAAATGAACCTGAAAAAGAACAAAAACAAGAAAATCAAAAAGATATGGTAACAACACAAACAGCACAGGAAAAAAGCGAGTATCGCTTCCAGCCTGAACAGGTAGATTGGGAAACTATGAAAAACCTAGGAGTAAGCAAGGAGTATCTTGAAAAAAGAAACCTGCTTGAACCTTTGTTGAAAGGCTACAAGACTAATGAACTTTTGAATGTAAGCATCAATTTCGGAGGTGTTGCAGTTCGCACAGACGCCCGTCTGGCTTTACAAGCCGACCAAGACGGTAAACCCGTCGTATTTGTACACGGTGTTCGTAAAACACCGGAACTGCACAGGGAATTTTTTGGGCATAGCTTTACGGACGAAGACAAAAAGAACATACTCGAAACGGGAAATATGGGTCGTATCGTGGATTTAAAAAATCCAAGAACGGGAGATATGATACCGTCTATCATCAGTGTGGACAAGCTTACTAATGAGCTCATTGCTCTAAGAACTTCTCTGATCAAAATCCCTAATGAGATTAAAGGAGTGCAACTCAATGACGAGCAAAAGCAAACCTTGACGGAGGGAAAACCTCTTTATTTAGAGGGAATTACCTCAACAAAAGGAGCTTCCTTCAATGCAAATGTTCAATATAATGCGGACAAAAATTATGTAGAGTTTCTGTTTGACAGAAGCAACAACAATCAGCAATCCCAAAACAATCAGCAGAACAATCAGCAAAGCCAAACGCAGGAAGCTCCAAGAACTTTTAGAGGAAAGGATTTGACCGATGAGCAATACAACAAATTTAAAGACGGGCAAACAGTCTATGTTGAACTGAAAGATAAAAAAGACCAGCCTTATCAGGGCTATATCACTTTCAACAAGGAAAATGGAAAAACCAATTTCGAGTTTCCAAACCAGTACAAAGAACGCGTTAAGCCTGTTGAAGAACACAAAACACAGACTGCGGTCAATTCAGAGGGTAAAACGAATGAAGCAACCAAAAACCTTAAGGAACCTTTACAAAAAGGACAGCAAAGCCCCAAAAATGAGAAGCAACAGGAGCAACAGGAAAAACCAAAAGCCCCTGCAAAATCAAAAGGCAGAAAAGTTAATTAGCTATGAAAACAGTTATCGCAGAAAAACCAAGCGTAGCAAGAGAAATAGCCAGCTTGTTGGGAGCTTCCGATAAAAAGGACGGTTATCTAACGGGCAATGGCTATTTTGTTACGTGGGCGTTCGGACACCTCATAGGTCTGGGAATGCCCGAAGACTACGGGATTTCGGGATTTGATAAAGCATCATTGCCAATCCTCCCCAACCCGTTTATTTTGACTGTCCGCAAGGTCAAAAAGGATAAAGGCTACCAAGCCGATACAGGAGCATTGAAGCAACTGAAAGTAATCAAAGAACTATTCCATAAAAGCGACAGTATTATCGTTGCTACCGATGCCGGACGTGAGGGCGAACTCATATTTCGGTACATTTATGAGTACCTGAAATGCCATAAACCATTTGAACGGCTTTGGATAAGCTCGCTTACCGAAAAAGCCATAAAACAAGGATTTGACAGCCTGAAAGACGGGGCAGCATTTGACGGCTTGTTTCAAGCTGCACAAGGCAGAAGCCGTGCCGATTGGCTCGTCGGGATCAATGCTACACAATCATTGAGCATCGTAGCAGGCAACGGTGTTTATTCTCTGGGCAGAGTGCAAACACCAACACTGGCTTTGATTTGCAAACGTTATCTGGAAAACAAAAACTTCTCTGTTAAAAAGTATTGGCAAATTCAACTATTGCACCAGAAAGAGGATATTGATTTCAAAAGTATTTCCAAAAGCAAATGGGACGAACAAAAATCGGCAGAAGATACCTTACGTCTAATCCAAAGACAGGGAACTGCCAAGGTTGTATCTGTTGAAAGCAAGAATACTACAGAACAGCCGCCCTTATTGTTTGATCTGACAGGACTGCAAAAAGAAGCGAACAAAAAGCTGAACCTGTCTGCCGAACAAACGCTCAATATTGCCCAAAGCCTGTACGAAAAGAAATTTATCTCTTATCCACGTACAGGAAGCAAGTATATTCCCGAAGATATGTGGGCTGAAATCCCCAACCTTGTAAGAGCATTACAGGACAACGAGAATTTCCAACAAGCTCTATCCAAATTAAAATGGGGACGTTTCAATAAACGAATTGTAAATGACCTGCGTGTAACAGACCATCACGGATTGTTGATTACAGATAAAATACCATCTGCCCTTAATGCAGACGAAACAAAGGTTTATAATATGATTGCCTTTCGTCTGCTCGAAGCCATATCACAACCTTGTGTCAAAGAGGTAACGGATATAGTGTTGGAAGTATCGCATTACGATTTTATATTGAAAGGCTGTAAAGTTTTAGAAGCCGGTTGGCGTTCTATAAAGGGAACTTTCTCGGAAGAAGACACTGAACCAATACAGGATTTGCCCGATTTAAAAAAGGGCGACGAACTGAAAATACAGGAAGCCTCCGTTTTGGAAAAAAAAACAAAACCACCTGTGCTTTTTACCGAAGCCGGTCTATTGTCGGCAATGGAAAATGCCGGAAAGGAAATCGAAAACGAAGACGAACGGAAAGCCCTGCAAAATATCGGTATCGGTACTCCAGCTACAAGAGCTGCAATAATTGAAACCCTTTTTACCCGTAACTATATCCAAAGGGAAAAGAAATCTTTAATCCCTACAGAGAAAGGATTACAGGTATATGGATTGGTAAAAGATAAAAAAATTGCAGACGTAGCAATGACTGCAGAATGGGAACTTGCTTTACAGAAAATCGAAAATAATGAGATTGATGTGAGAGTATTTCAAAGAGAAATGGAAACCTATGCGAAATCCATAACAAACGAACTACTACAAACGTCCATTGCCAACGAAAACCTGCCTAAACTTATTTGTCCGAAATGCAAAAGCCAGCAGCTTATAATCCGTGACAAGATTGTAAAATGCCCTGACGAAAATTGTAATTGGGTGCAGTTTCGCAAAGTCTGTGAGGTACAATTAAGCGTAGCCGATATAACAAGCCTCGTTAATAACGGTAAAACTTCACTTATCCAAGGAATGAAAAGCAAGGCAGGTAAGAAATTTGATGCCTATATCGTGTTAAGAGAGCAAGCCGAGAGTTCCTTCGAATTTGATAAGAAGAAAAAAACAAAAAGGTAATGACTAATCTTATCATATCACAAAGGGAGATTGCACCGCTTATCCACACTATTAGAGATAAACAGATTATCCTCGATACTGATCTGGCAACACTTTATCAGGTAGAAACGAAAGCATTAAATAGGGTTTTGAAGAGAAATGAGAACCGTTTTCCCGAAAATTTCTGCTTTCAGCTTACAGAACAGGAAGCTAAATCTTTGAGGTACCAATTTGGCACCTCAAACGGTGGACGGGGCGGTCGGCGTTATCTGCCCTTTGCTTTTACAGAACAAGGAGTGGCAATGATGTCTGCACTGCTACGTAGCGATATTGCTGTAAAAGTTAGTATTGAAATAATGAATGCTTTTGTAGAAATGCGTCGAATGCTTATCAGCAACGCCGCTTTGTTTCACAGACTGGATAACATTGAGGTGAAGCAACTGGAAGCCGACCAAAAATTTGAGGAAATATTTAAGGCTATGGAAAGCGGAAAGTTACAAAGTGAAAAAGGTATTTTCTACAACGGACAGATCTTTGATGCCTATACCTTTGTATCTGACATTATCCGAAGTGCCGAAAGTTCCATTATCCTGCTCGATAATTATGCTGATGATACGGTACTGACTTTGTTAGGTAAACGTAAGGATAATGTAACGGCAAAAATCTACACTAAAGCTATCACCAATCAGCTACGGCTGGACCTACAACGTTATAACATCCAATATGCCCCGATTGAAATTGAAACTTTTCCCGATGCTCACGACCGATTTTTGATAATAGACCAAACGGAACTGTACCATATCGGGGCATCGCTCAAAGACTTGGGAAAAAAATGGTTTGGATTTTCCCGAATGGATATTGAAGTCCTAAGAATGCTTCAACTCTTAAACGGACAATTATAACCTCTGAATATTCAGAGGTTTTTTTATATCCTATTTCGCCAAATCCTACCTCTCAAAGCCAAATCCTACCACTTCTTTAAAGGCTATTACTGTCTGTTCTAATTTTAGGATTTACGCAAAAATTCTAAACAAATTTACTATGAGCACACAGCAAAAAGACTTGTCGTATTACAGGTTACGACTGCAAGAACACCTCAACAGTAGCTTCCCTGAAAAAGCCCATGACCAAAAAATTATCGACCAACGCTCCTCGTGGGCTGCTAATGCTTATGAGGGTGCATTCCACTCCGGAAACGCTATCGACCAATGTGATGAGATTGCCAATTATATACTCTTTGAGGGCTTGCACTTCTCCAAGTTTGACACGGTTTTCCAAGTGATATGCAATGAGTTTGATACCATTATGGCAGATGAGGAGTTGCGACCGTTTGCTCTTAAAATGTTCCCAATCTGCGAGCCTTTCTTCTTCAAATATCAACTAACCGATGATTTCGCTTACAGTTATGAGTTTGATTTACTCTATACCGAAATAACCGGAACTATCGCAATATGGATAGAGGAAAATGGGCTTCAGTAAAAAGCAACATCTCCAACAGAACATTGATGCCTTACGAATTGCTTTTAAACTGGAAAAGGAGAATCGTCAAGCCACCGTAGGCGAAAGACTGCTAATGATGCAATACAGCGGATTTGGTGGTCTTAAATTCGTACTGAACCCCATAGCAGATCAAATTGACATCAATAATTGGAGAAAGACCGAACACGACCTTTTTCCGATTACGCAAGAACTCCACCGGTTGTTAAAAGAAAATTCCCAAGACGATAAACAATACCGCAGGTATGTGGATAGTATGAAAAGTTCTGTGTTAACAGCTTTTTATACGCCACCACAAGTTATAGATGCCGTTTCTTCACCATTGCGGGATTGCGGTATCAAGACTGATAAATTCTTAGAACCATCCGCAGGTATCGGCTCATTTATACAATCTTTTTCGGGAAACCAGCAACCAAACGTTACTGCTTATGAAAAGGATTTGCTGACAGGCAAGATTTTAAAACAGCTTTACCCAGAAAGCAATATCCGTATCAGCAGATTTGAAGAAATACCCGACAGGGAAAAGGGCAGTTATGACCTGGTAACCAGCAATATCCCTTTTGGAGACACCTCCATATTCGACCTTTCTTACTCCCGTGGCAAAGATCCTGCAAGGGTACAGGCAGCCCGGAGCATCCATAATTACTTTTTCCTTAAAGGTGGAGATATGCTCCGTGAAGGTGGCATTCTTGCTTTTATCACTTCTCAGGGCGTACTCAACAGTCCTGGTAATTTGGCAATCCGTGAGGCATTGATGAAAGACCATAAACTGGTTTCAGCCATCCGTTTACCCAATAATCTCTTTACCGACTATGCAGGTACCGAAGTAGGCAGCGATCTGATCATCCTGCAAAAGCATACTGAAAAAGGCAACCTGTCTGCAAGGGAAAAGTTGTTTTGTGATACACAAGTCAATGCTGAAAATGTTTCAGTTAATGTACTGCTGAATAATCCGGCTCTTAGCATTCATACTAAATCCTATAAAGCTACCGATCCATATGGTAAGCCTACCACCATTTTTGAACATGAAGGCGGTGTCGATGGCATAGCAACCGATTTGAAGAGGATGCTGGCTACAGATTTCGCGGCTCACCTCGACATAAATCTTTACAAAGGTCTACCACGTGAAGATCGCATAACTCAGCCTATCATTTCTCTACCTTCTGAGCCTGTTCTTCCCAAAGAAACTATTGAATTACCAAAAGCTGAAATAAAACCTGCTACGCAACCACAAAAAAATAATGGTTCACAGGTACAAATGAACCTGTTCGATCTCTTTGAGGCTCCGCAAATTTCTGCGACAAACATCAGCACTCCAAAAACCAAAAAGAAAGCAAGCGGAACAAGGCGAAGTAAGAGTGCTAACACGCCGAGCTTATTTGATACTGTTCCTGTTCAGCAAAGCCAGCTAAGACCCAATATCGCCAGACCAGCACAACCATCCGGTAATGATAAAATATATGGCGATTTGTTTAGCCAATCTAACACAAATAACAATCCGTCAGAAACAACGGAATTGAGAAATTCCTCGCTCAGGGCTCCAACACCTAATCCAGCTCCCTATGGTGGAGCGGTTCAAGTCTTCCATCGTGATGAGTGCCTTGCGGTAGATAATGGTTTTGTGGGTTATCTAAGAAATGTAGATGTTGAGGCTGATAAAGCCATGTTCCATCCTTTGGAACTGGCAACATTACAAAAATCGAGAGCAAAGGCATATGTAGATCTGCGTGATGTTTACCACACGCTTTACAACCGTGAAGCAGAACTGAAGACAGAACATTCCGCAGAACGTGAAACGCTGAACAAGCTGTACGATGCCTTCGTCAAACAATTTGGAAGCCTAAACAGTGCCGAGAACATCAAACTGATCAAAACCGACAGTGCCGGAAAAGAAGTTCCGTATCTGGAACGTGTTGTGGGCGGAGTAATCCATAAGGCCGACCTTTTTCAACGCCCCGTCAGCTTTTCCACCCATACACTGGCTACCGATAATCCGGATGAAGCATTGGCTGCTTCGCTAAACCAGTACGGTAAAGTAGATCTGGACTACATGGCTAAAATCAGCGGGATGACATCGGATGACTTGAAGCAGGAACTGCACGGCCGTATTTTTTATAATCCCTTGGAAAGCGAATATGAAATCTCGGAACGTTGGGTTTCGGGCAATGTAGTAGAAAAAGCCACTCAGGTAGAGGCTTACATTAAAAATAATCCTAATGACAGTGATGCCAAGGAAAGTTTTGTAGCACTGGAAGAGGCTCGCCCCAGAAGGATAGAATTTGAAGAACTGGACTTCAACCTTGGCGAACGCTGGATACCTACGGGTATCTATGCCCGGTTTGCATCGCACCTGTACGATACCGAGGTGCGTATCCATTATTCGGAAAGCTCCGATGATTTTGCCATCAACTGCGACCAAAAGAATGTTCATATACGTGATAAGTTTGCCGTAAAATCCGAAAGTCGTACCTATGATGGTATTGCTTTGTTGAAACATGCCTTGGTTAATACCACGCCCGATATCACCAAAAAAATCACCATTGATGATAAGGAAGTCAAGGTGCGTGATATGGAAGCCATACAAATGGCCAATACAAAGATCGATGAAATCAGGACGGCTTTTAGCGAGTGGCTACACGCCCAGAACGATGAGTTTAAAAAACGGCTGACCGACCAGTACAATAATACATTCAACTGCTTTGTACGTCCGCAGTACAATGGTAGCCATCAAGATTTTCCGGGTCTTGACAGAAAAGCCCTGGGTATTGAAGACCTTTATTCCAGCCAGAAAGATGCCGTATGGATGATTAAGCTCAACGGCGGTGCCATCTGTGACCATGAAGTGGGTGCCGGAAAAACACTCATCATGTGTACCGCAGCTCAGGAAATGAAACGTTTGGGCATGGCACATAAACCGATGATTATCGGGCTGAAAGCCAATGTTCATGAAATAGCCGAAACCTACCGTACGGCTTATCCGCACGCAAAAATCCTGTATCCGGGCAAGGAAGATTTTACTCCACAGAAACGCCAACGTATTTTCGGAGACATCAAGAATAACGATTGGGATTGTATCATCCTTACACACGACCAGTTTGGAATGATCCCCCAATCACCGGAGATGCAGAAAGAAATTCTGCAAACGGAACTGGACAGCGTGGAAGATAACCTTGCGGCATTGGAAGCTCAGGGCAATGAGATTTCAAGGGGTATGCTCAAAGGCGTTATCGTCCGAAAGCAGAACCTGGAAGTAAAACTCAAAACTTTAGAGCATGATATCGAAAACCGTAAGGATGATGTAGTTGATTTCAAGATGATGGGCATTGACCACCTGCTGGTGGATGAAAGCCACCGCTTTAAAAACCTGATGTTCAATACCCGCCATGAGCGTGTTGCGGGACTGGGTAATATGCAGGGAAGCCAAAAGGCCCTGAACCTGTTATTTGCTCTGCGAACCATTCAGGACCATACTGGAAAAGATCTTGGTGCAACTTTTTTATCGGGCACTACCATCAGCAATTCGTTGACTGAGTTATACCTGCTTTTTAAATACCTGCGTCCACAGGCATTGGAAAAACAAGGCATTAATTGCTTTGATGCGTGGGCTGCCATCTATGCGAGAAAGACGACCGATTATGAATTTTCGGTTGCCAACAATATTGTACAAAAAGAGCGTTTCCGCTATTTCATCAAAGTTCCTGAGTTGGCACAGTTCTATTCTGAAATTACAGATTATCGTACAGCAAAGGACATTGGTATAGACCGACCGGAAAAGAATGAGATCCTGCACAATATTCCACCCACGCCAGATCAGGAAGTTTTTATCAAGAACCTGATGGAGTTTGCCAAGTCTGGTAATGCTACATTATTGGGCAGGGCACCGCTCACCGACAGGGAAGAAAAGGCAAAAATGCTTATCGCAACGGACTATGCCCGAAAAATGTCGCTCGATATGCGGATGGTCAGCCAAAAGTATGGTGACCATCCGGACAATAAAGCCTCCCACTGTGCGACAAAGATTGCGAGCTACTACAACAATTTCAATGCACAGAAAGGTACACAGTTTGTTTTTTCCGATCTGGGAACTTATAAGCCAGGAGAATGGAATGTTTATGGAGAAATTAAGCGTAAGCTAGTACACGACCACGGTATTCCACCTCACGAAGTCCGCTTTATACAGGAAGCAAAAAATGACAGGCAGCGTAAGCAGCTCATCAGCGATATGAACGAAGGCAAGATCAGGGTATTGTTCGGTTCTACCGACATGCTCGGTACCGGTGTTAACGCTCAAAAACGAGCGGTTGCCATCCATCACCTCGACACACCTTGGCGACCGAGCGATCTTGCTCAAAGGGACGGCAGGGCAATACGCAAAGGCAATGAGATTGCTAAATTCTTTGCAGGCAATAAGGTGGACGTAATTATTTATGCCGTAGAAAAATCATTGGATAGTTATAAGTTCAATCTACTGTACAATAAACAGCTATTCATTGACCAGTTGAAAAACAACAATCTCGGAAAACGTACAATTGACGAGGGAAGTATGGACGAAAAATCGGGAATGAACTTTTCAGAATACGTCGCCATTCTTTCCGGAAATACCGATCTGTTGGATAAGGCAAAACTGGAAAAACAGGTTGCCGGACTGGAGAGCGAACGACAGGCATTCAACCGCTCCAAATTCAGCTCCAAGTACAAAATGGAAGATGCCCAACAAATATTGGAAACTACCCAAAACAGAGTTGACCGTATGAAAGTGGATTGGGATAATCTGCAACAACGTATACAGAAACATCCTGATGGAATGATATTAAACCCTGTTCATCTTGATGGACTAACCGCCAATGCAGATGTAAAACAGATTGGTGAGAAGCTGAACCACTTGTCTTTAAAATCCCGGACCGCAGGGCAATATGAAGAAATCGGTACGCTTTACGGTTTCAGACTGCTGGTAAAAACCGAACTATCCGATAAGGATACTGAAACATTGGAGCGAAACAATCGTTTTTTTGTTCAGGGTGAGGGCGGTATTAAATACACCTATAACAATGGCAATATGGCAAGCGATCCGAAAACTGCATCAATGAATTTCCTTAATGCGCTGGAAAAAATACCAGGGCTTATGGAACAGGAGCAGAAAAAAATTAACGAGCTAAAGAAAGATCTGCCTGTATTACAAGAAGTGGTCAACGGTGTATGGACAAAGGAAAGCAGGTTAAGCGAACTAAAAACGGAACTGGCTGCTATTGAAAGGAAAATACAATTATCCATTGCTCCCGACCTTAAAAATCAGGAGACTGAACGCCATGAAGAAACCATTAAGATTAATGATGTACAAGGACATTCTGTACGATTACGGGTAATGTAGCGGTATCTGAAACAAAAAAAAGCTATCTGAAAAAGATATCTTTTTTTTGTTATTCTTCTTGCACCAAATGCTGTAAATCAGGATCGTTCTTAATACGTTCTAGTTCACTTTCGATAATATGAACTATATCAAGTTTTATCTGTCTGTAATTAGCCTCAATATCCCGTTTCATATTGTCTTCACCGTGTTCATCAACAAAAGATAATATTTCTGGTATCTTCTGATAAGCTTTGGTTTCAGCAGCTACTTTTTCGTTGTCAACGACAATTTCAGCATGAAATATTTTTTGCTCAATACGTTCATCAAAATTGTCGGAAACAGAACCTACAAACATACCCTGCGTTAAGGTTGATATTTTGGAAGCTGGAATAAGACTATCTAACTGTGTCGATATGGAAGTTGAAGTATCATTACTATTGATTGATAAACTTTGACGTTTTTGCAATACTTTTCCGAAACGCTCCGAAAGGCTTTTTGCTGTTTCGCCAACTACCTGACCACTGAAAATATTACCTACAGTATTTTGTATAACCTTTGCTTCCTTATCTCCATAGTCTCTTATTAACTGCGAATAATCCTGAAATCCCAGACAAACTGCTACTTTGTTACTTCTCGCCGTTGCGATTAGATTGTCCAGCCCCCTAAAGTAAATGGTGGGCAACTCATCTATGATTACGGAACTTTTTAATTGCCCTTTTTTGTTGATGAGCTTTACAATTCTGGAATTGTACAAGCCTAATGCTGCGGAATAAATATTTTGACGGTCGGCATTATTACCTACACATAAAATCTTGGGTTCTTTCGGGTTGTTGATGTCGAGCGAAAAATCATCCCCTGTCATTACCCAATACAACTGTGGGCTAATCATTCTTGACAATGGAATTTTTGCAGATGCGATCTGACCCTGCAATTGATCCTGTGCTCCACCTTGCCAGGCATCCATAAAAGGTGACAGATAATTTTCCAAATCGGGATAGGAAGTTAAAATCGTAAATACGTCTGAATACTTTTTATTCAGCAATTCAATGGCGTGTGGAAATGTACAGTATTTACCATTATCATAGATTTTCAGATACCAAATGATTGCTGCTAACAAGATAATTGGACTTTCCACAAAAAAATCCCCTTGCTTCTGTATCCAGCTACGGTTAAGGTTTAGCATTATGGTATAAGCCGCTTCGTAAGCATCTGAAATGTCCGTCATAAAAACTGGATTGAGCGGGTTGCAACGGTGGCTCTTGCGTGGGTCGTCAAAGTTGATGACGTAGAATTTCGGTTGCACTTTATATTTATCCCGATGCTTTAATAAATGATTGTAGGCAATGGTTGAAAGGTCATCAAACTTAAAATCGTAGATGTACATTGAGAAACCTTTCTCGATCTGTTGTTTAATATAATTATTAACAATGGCATAGGATTTTCCGGAACCAGGAGTTCCTAAAACTATCGTTGCCCGAAAAGGATTGACAATATTAACCCAGCCGTCATTCCATTTATTCTTGTAATAAAACTTTGTAGGTAGATTGACAGAATACTCGTTCTCCATCAATTTGGTTTCCTGTTGGAAACTTTCGTTTTCATTATTGAAAACATCATCCATCAAGTTGGTGCGTAATAAACGGCTGATCCATACACCTGCCATCATCAGGGCAATATATCCCAAAGCAAGCGTGAGGATATAAAAGAATGTACCAATGATTGGTGTTAGCTTCAATAAGAATGTGTTCAGAAAGAACAGCACAAATCCAATTCCCAAAGCCACATAAATTTTGGGCCAGGTTATTTTTTCATTCTTCACGCCTTTGGTCCCCAGACAACTTAACGCCAACAATATTATTGCAAATACTTTGGTGTAAAGTGTATGTGAAAACAGACCGGCAGTTCGTTGGAAATTGCCCAGTATCTTGTTGATAACTTCTAACGTCCAGCCACGTTCTATGAAGAAACCGTAGCAAAACCAATAGAGGTGCATCAATACGATGAGAATGCTTACTGCCCTCATAAAAGCCATAATCTTGGCTAAACCTCTTAAATCGTCTTCTCCCTGCATTATTTTAAGTTTTAATGTTCGGGCGTGAATTTAAAGTCTATGATTAGTAGCTGAGAGAATGTGGCAGTTAATGGCTCTGGCTGGCAGTGTTTGGCTAAATTTGATAAAAATATGTGTAATCCTCGTGTTGCATAGTAATAGGTTTTTTTATCTTTACAGTATGCACAATCAGCTTATTCAACTTATGACACAAAGCGTACCTCTTTCAGACTTAGAAAGAGATTTGTGCATTCAATATTTTGAACCGGTATTGTTTCCTAAAAACCGCATTCTTGAAGAAGAAGGAAAGATACCCGGCTATTTGTATTTTGTGGTATCGGGGTTTGTGAGGTTGTTTCATTACAACGATAAAGGCGATGAGGTAACAACACACATCAATTGCCCACCGGGCTTCATTACTTCCTATGCTAATTTTGTCAATCAAAAGAAGTCTGACGAAAACCTTGAATGTATTACAGAATGTGAACTTTTACGTATTACAAAGACCGACCTTGATTTGCTTATCCAACAAAGCCCTTCATTTAAAGACTTCAGTATTCTGGTGTTTCAGCAATCTTTATCTTACAATGAAAATCGTTCCAAAGAATTGGCTACACTTACTGCGGAACGCCGCTATCTTAAACTGATGGAAGAATACCCCGAGGTTCTTCATAATGTACCGATGCAGTACATAGCTTCTTTTCTGGGGATGAACCCCAAAAGCCTGAGCCGTATCCGCAAGCAGATTATTAGGTAACATTTGTGAAGTGGTTTTGAATGAGCAAGGCTGAACTTTGCCCTATCATTTAAAATCAATGGATATGACAAATAATAAATTAGTATTGGTATCGGGAGCCAATGGACATTTGGGAAATAATCTTGCAAGGTTACTAATCAAAAAAGGATTTCAGGTTCGGGCATCTGTTCGTAATATCAACAATAAAGAATGTTTTAAGGGATTGGATTGCGAAGTGGTGCAGGCGGATATTACAGACAAAGCTTCCTTTGTTAGAGCCTTGCAAGGTGTTGATACGTTTTATGCCGTAGGTGCAGCTTTCAAGTTGTGGGCAAAAGACCCAAAGAAAGAGATTTATGATGTGAATATGCAGGGCACTCGCTATACGATAGAAGCAGCCGCTGAAGCTGGTGTAAAGAAAATTGTTTATGTAAGTTCTATTGCAGCTTTGGATTATACCAATCTGCCTACAAAGGAAAGCAACGGATACAACCCTGATCGCAGGGATATGTATTACAATTCTAAAAATGATGGGGAGAAGCTAGCTTTTCAATTGGCTAAAGAATTGGGGATTGAACTGGTATCCGTGATGCCCGGAGCGATGATAGGCAGTGAAGCTTTTCTTCCCCTCAATGTTTCGTATGGTGTTTTGAGATTGATACTAAACAAGCAAATTCCTATGGATACCAAGATTACTTTGAACTGGGTAGATGTAAAAGATGTAGCAGAAGGATGTTATCTAGCCTCACAAAAAGGGCGATCAGGAGAACGATATATTCTTGCCAATGAAAAATGTATGACTATTAGCGATACCACTAAATTGGCACAAAAGCTCTATCCTGATTTAAAACTCAAAGTACCCGGCAGTGTTCCTAAGTTTGTGCTCTACGCTATTGCAGGACTGATGGAGTATTCGGCAAAGTTAAGTGGGAAACCACCTGTGCTAACCACCAAGGAAATTGCAATGTTCTCCGGCCTGCAACAGGATTTTGATATCTCTAAGTCAAGAAACGAATTAGGGTTTTATCCAAAAGATGGCAAACAGGCTGTAAAAGAAGCAATGGATTATTTGATGAAACATAAGAATTTGCTTTAAATGAATATTGATAGTAAATGATTTAATGAGGTGCCGTAATCGTTAAATATCTGATTAGGATGTTTTATTTATGACCTCTATTGCGTTTACTTTTCTTCTTCATTTTGTTGGCAAAATTCTGCTCTTCATAATCTTCGCCCTGTGCTTCGGGCAATAAACCGCCTAATGCTTCAATCAAACCGTCTTCATGTTTTTCAGTAGTATTCAGGAAGTCGAACAAATGGTGTGGTTCTTCCGCAGGAAGATCCGCACCATTTGATGTGGATTTTTTTGGTTGTTGTACAACAGTTTCTTTAATCTCTGGCCTAATGTTATTGTTCCAATAATCATTGAAGGTATTTGCAGAAAGTTCTTTTGCTATTCGTGAACCATTCCAGATTGATTTGGAATTGTGGTCGATAAAAGTCATTCCGTAAATACGACCTGCATCATTTCTTCGTACCACTACATTGATGCCTTGCTCACCTAACTGCTTTTTAAAACTCAATTCATCAACTGTAGATTGCAGTGCAATGGTAACGGCTGCCTTTAAAGTCTGCCTGACTGGATTGTCTTTTAAAGAATCTTTGCTTTTTGCAAAATGTAGTTCCAGAGCCGGAAGCCCAGCGTTCTTGCCAAATAATGAAGCTTTGAACGGATGTCCGGCTCTTTCTCCTTTTTCATTTAATGGGATGTAGAGTAACCCCTGTCTCAACTTTCCCTGCAATTCACCTTCCACTTTTTCAGTAGTTATATTGAAAAGGGAAAGCAAAGCATTGTATTCGCCCAAAGTTTGGTATTGATAATAATGTGGGAGGTGTCGGACGACCGAAGCAATTTGGCTTTTTACATCGCCTGCTTTATAGTCCACCGGTTTAAAAATTTTGTCGTTCTGCTGCCGTTCCTTTTCCGTTGCCGGTATCAGATTGTGCTGCCTCTCCAGTTCACGGCAAACATTCATAGACCTCATTTTCTCGAACTTGTCCGAAATCTTTTTGCCCTCTTCGTCCACGCAAACCGATACGATATGGATATGGCTGCGGTCAATATCGGTATGTTTGAAGACCACAAAAGGCTGTTCGCCGTAACCCATTTCACGCATATACTGCTGTGCTATTTCTCGGAACTTGTCATCACTAACGATATCTCTCGGGTCGGGATTGAGCGAAATATGCAAGGTATGTTTGTCGGTATTGCGGTTAGCCAACAGGTAAGGAACAAAAGATTGGGCTAATTGTGCAACGGAATATTGTTCGGTGCGGGTTTCAATCATCTTGTTGGTAAAAAGGATTTGACCGTTTTCGCTCTCCACTTTAAGATTATTGTATGCCAACGCACCGTATAAATTTACACTTCTTCCAATTTTTGCTATCATTTTTAAGGCTGTTTTTTCAGGTACTTTGTTTCAAATTCCTCTGTCAATTCAATGATTTTTCGGCACAGCATAGCCATTTCCGCCGTCTGCTTTTCTAGTTTAAAGAGATATGCCGATGCTTTTTTCTCGGAAAAATTCTTGTACAAGAGCTTTATAATCTGGTTATAGTTTACCCCAACGGTACGGAACTGGCTATGAAACGTAGTTAACCGCATATAGAAATCAACGGTTCCTTTATCAATCTGAATGGTTTTCACCGTCTTGTCAAAGATGCAGGATCTGATAAAATGTGCTTTTACCTGCATACCCGACTGGTCAAATAGGGCAAGAAAACGGGCGTTTTCTTCCTCATTTAAAGAAAGGGAATACCTGAATATTGCAGGATCTGTTTTAAGTGGACGACCAATGTGTCTTTTCAAATGTTTTTTGTTGTTCTCGCTCATAATAAATCCATTTTTAATCTACACAAAACCCTGACTTCGGAAGGTGTTTTTCAGCCCCCGGCGGGGCAAGTTGTTCTGCATCGGAAAATATTTTCGAGATGCTGAGAACACAACTTGCCGTGTTCTGTTGAACACAAAAATCCGCCCTACGGGACGGATTGAATGTAACAGGGAAAAACGGCTCGATGCCGTTGCTGTTAAAGTCCGTTTTGTCCATTCGATTTTGCATAAATCCATTAATAAAATTCATTTTACAAAGTAAACCCCTCTTTCTGAAAGTATTGCAGTGTAACGGAGTGCCAAAGACTGCCTTTGAACGCCAAACACTGCCAACTATGTACAACAAGGAAAATAACATTGGTTCTTTGTATCAGATTTCAGGCAGGAACGCTATCAGACTATCATTCAGAGCGGATAGACAGCATTCAGAAATGCAGACCATTCTGCAAGCCGGATTGCAAGACTGCAAGATTTCAGGATTGCAAGATTTCAGGATTGCAAGAAAGCAAACGTGATAGACTGTCGGCAGGCAAGCACACAAGACAGATTTCTTGGACGTATGCAGGTTTGCAGGAATACAGGAATGACGGCTCTCCTGACGGATAGCAAACAAGAACGAGTGCAGTCCTGCCACATCGCAGAAAGGCAGGCAATCACAAGTTCAGACAAGCAAGATGGCTGGCTATCCTGCAAGGAAGCCGGAATGAAATCAGGAATGACAGACAGACAGACAGACAGTCCACAGGATGGAATGCCTGCAAGAAAGTAGAAACTTTAAATTTTTAAGATATGGAAACAAAAAAGAAACCTCTGTTCGTTGCCTTTTCTTCTCAAAAAGGAGGCGTTGGCAAAAGCACATTTACGGCACTTGTCGCAAGCCTGCTCCATTACCGAATGGGCTACAATGTAGCCGTGTTGGATTGTGATTACCCACAGTACAGTTTATTGAAAATGCGGGAAAGGGATTTGAAAGCCGTAAGGGAAAACGAACACTTTAAACGTATTGCCCACAGGCAATTTATGACCATTAATAAGAAAGCCTACACGATAGAGCAATGCAAAGCGGAAACCGCTTTGGGGGAAGCTGAAAACTTAATAAAATCCTCAACCATTCCGTTTGATGTGGTTTTCTTCGACCTGCCCGGAACGGTCAACTCTGCCGGAATACTCCATACCCTTATGGGAATGGACTACATCTTTTCGCCTATCACGGCTGACAGGGTTGTCGTGGAAAGTACGCTGAGCTTTACACAGGCTCTTACGGATATTATAATGAAAAGTGGAGGAAGCACCATTAAAGGTATCCACTTGTTTTGGAACCAAGTGGACAGGCGTGAAAAATCGGAACTCTATGATTTGTACGGCAAATTCATAGCGGATTTGGGTTTCTCCCTGATGAAGATTTATGTAACGGACAGCAAGCGTTTTAGAAAAGAAAGCGAAGCGATGGAAAAAACGCCTTTCCGTTCTTCTTTGCTGCCGCCCGACCAAAGGCTGATGACTGCCTGCCAGTTGGATTTATTTATCCAGGAATTTTTAAGAACCATTGAACTGTAACAATTATGGAAAAAGGAAATAAAAAAAGAAACAGCCCTGAAATTGACGAAGAATATGTAATGTCATTAATGGCTGGCGGTGTCCGCAAAGAGGGAATGCAACAGCCTCCTGTTGAAACTCCTGAAGAACCACCCAAAGAGGAAATTAAAAAAGAAATCATCAAAGAAGAAATTACGGAGCCAGCACAGGAGAAGCCCGTACAAAGAGAGCGGACAAGAGCAAAGAAAAATACCGACAGCACTTATGGCGAACGCTTCCTGAATACACACTCTATGGAAAAGCGTGGCGATAAAAGTATCTATATCCGGCAGGAATACCACGAACGTCTGTCCCGTATCGTACAGGTTATCGGAAAAGATAAGATACCGTTGTATGCGTACCTCGACAATATTCTCGAACATCATTTTGAACTGTTTGAGAAAGCGATTACCGATGATTTTAACGAGAAGTTTAAACCTATTTTTTAAAGTAACAGATTATGGAAAATACAAACAAAAAAACAGACAAAGCCATACGCACGGCTCAATACAAATCCACATTCCTTACACCTACAGAATTTATGGCAAGGAAAGGAAAAACGGTATATATCAGCAAAGAGTTTCATCAGAAACTGAACCTGCTTGTATTTATGCTCGGTGGTAGCAAACTGACCCTTGCCGATTATTTGCAGAATTTACTTCAGCATCATTTTGATGATTTTGGAGCGGAAATGAAAGAGCTTTACGACAAAGCAAATAAACCAACTTTTTAAAAATTACAGCGATGAACAGCAATAGAAAAAATCAGAAAAATAAAGAGCGTAAAAATCCTTATCCCTCTATATTCCTCATCAACCGATTTCCGTCAGGACGGCACGGAAAAGTAGTGTACATACGTCCCGAATACCACGAACGGCTACTCCGTATTGTACAGGTATCAAGAGAGGACAAAGCCACGCTTTACTCTCTAATAGACAACATTCTTGAACATCACTTCAAGGAATTTGGCGAAGACATTATTGACTATTATAACAAACAGAACAAACCAATTTTATAGCGATGGAAATAGTAATTGTAATATGCCTGTTGATAGTCATTGCCCTGCTTTTGCAGGACAAGATTGTTATTAAACGGAAGTCGGAACAAAAACCTAAACAGGAAAAAGTTAACCCGAAATTGCCTGATATTATGGGACAACCGAAGGCTTTAAGAAGCCAATCAGTGCCAAATACTGCCACTGAAAGCCAAATAACGGAACCGGAAGTAGATCCTGCTAATTTAGACATTGAATACGACGAAAATGAAAACGTAGGTATTCAGCAAATTCCGCAGGAAGAATTGGATAAGGTGTTCAGTAATAATGTACCCGATTTAGCAGAGGAAGAAGAAGATTTGAACAGGTACAGAACGTCCGGTAGCGATGACGGTTATGCCCAGGGGGTTACCTTTGAAGAACTAAACAACGTGGGGGTGTTGCTCCAAAAAGAAACATTGGAACCAGCCCAAAAGGAAACAGCGATTGATATAGTTCAAAGATTACAGGGAACCGAATTATTTGCTCTACTGGAAAGTTCAATGCAAGGTGCTTCAAGAAAGATTGCCGAGCTTTTGGACAGCACACTTTCATCATCTGATACCGAAACCAATTCTTCCAATTTGCGGAAGAGTGATTTAAGTGATTTTGATATTGCCGATTTCATATAATCCGCAATGCTGTAAATAACGCCCTAAGCATACAGATATGATTAAATCCAAAAACGACCCCGATTATATATTCGAGGAATATAAAGGCTATACCATCGCCAGCCATAAAAATAATGTGGTCGGTAAAGATATAGACAATCTTATCATTGTCTATAAATCTGAAGAGTTCCCCAATCACGGATATATCGTCGGGCTTGATGACAGCAAGATGTCAGGGTATAGAAAATCCTTACCGAACAATATAGAGGATGCCAAAGCCTATATAGATTGGGCAGTTAAAATACGTGAAGAAATGGAAATGGCAATAAAGCCTGAAAACGCCTACGATTTACGCGTAAACAAAGGTGTGTTACCAACCATTGATATTGCAGGGCATACCTTTTATGTAGATATACGAATGGATATGCTTCGTCCCAAAGACGATTTTCTATCCAAAGGAATAGTATTCGATGAAATAGACCATTATTTTTCAGAAGAACGAAATGCCTACCTTATTCCTTATGATCCCAAGAAGCATGAGTTCAGAGAACTTGATTATAACAATCTCGTTAGCGTACCTAAAGATCTCATCGCAGTAGAATTCCCATTTCAAAAGGAGCTTGATCTCATTGGGTGGAACAGAAAAGGTGGTTGGGATATAAAAGAGGATTTAAAACCTACAGGAATTAAACTTCATTTTGAGGCAAAGATTGTCTCTTGGAAGGAAACCTATATCAACGATATTATTAAGGATAATCTTAATAGATTAAAAGACAAATCAGAAAAAGAAAAACTTCAAAGCAAACCTTCCGTTCCATCCCAAAACCAGCAATCTAAGAAAGGTCGAAAAATGTAAATAAAATTTCTGTTAGACAACGCCAAACAGTAAAATGCTTGGCGTTTTTTTATGCTTAGCTTACCACTTGTAATAGTATTATCTTAATGCTAAAGGTTTTCATGGTATTTATACTAATTATTAATAATATTATTTATTCTTTCAAATATTGTCTTTTCATACCCATCGAATGAACCTTGTATTCGGTTGGCTTCATTTTGGTTTTGGGAATCATAATAGTCAATAATTTTTTGTGGTACACCGTAATCACTTGCGATGCGTGCCTCTTCACTGAATGCGTTGTACTCTAACTTGATTAAGAGCACATCGATACCAGTAGCGTCTTCATAAGCAATTCTATCTCTTTGGGAAATGTAAAACTTATACATGAGATTGAACACACCAATATACTTTACCAACTGGTATTTGAAGGTGTTGTATATCAGCGACGAAGTTCTTCTCATTGCACTATTAACCGCATTGGATGAATTGGGATTGGCCTCCCTTCTTAAATTATAATTGTAGACACCATTGAATCCTGTACTTAAATAACTATTGAGTGCTGCAAATAGAATAGAATAATGATTTGGACTATAGTTATCTTTAAAGGTATTTTCTATCATAGCCTTTAAAGTTTCATTTTCAACTACTTCGTAAATTGCGTCCAATATTACCTGAAAGCCATCTTTTTCGAGAGCCATTCGAGGTGCGTTTAATCTTGCTATAAACCTCTTTATCCTTTGATGAAATAATGGTGACAGCCCTGCTATATTATCGTATATCTTAATCTTATCACGCTTGCTTATAACCTTAAATTGTGAAAGAATATAGTCTGGAATGCCTCGCGTTTCCTGCATAGCCCGAATTTCTAACAATCTCTCACGACTGCGATCATCCAAATATTGTTCCGGGGTCATCTCATCATCAATTTCTTTTTTTTCAACATTTAAGTCATAGTTTTTATGGGTAATCTGTTCACCCGTATCGTTTATGACGTTCATAAACTCTTTATCAAGAGAAATCACTCGACCAGTGTAATGTTCCATAAAGCGGCCAGCTCTTCCTGCAATATTTTTGGCATCAAAGGTTAGTAATGGTTTTCCATATCTTCCTCCTCCTTTTTCACTTTTATAAACAATCATATTTTTTGCAGTCGTATTTACACCTTCGGTTATGGTAGTAGTTGAAGTTAATATTCTTACGCCCGATTCTGGATTGTTGAAAAGAGAAATAATCTCCTTTTGAATATATTTAGGTACCATCCCGTGATGAACACCGACGCCTTTCTGTAAAGCTTCTATAACAATCCATTTGGAGTCGAAATTTTGCAAAAGATGGTCAAGAAAAATTTTATAAAATCCGGTATTTAAAGGAGCTCTGTCAAAATCTTTGGCTACTTTCTCAGCATTGCCCTGAGTATTACAATACACAATAGCATTTTCGTTATTGAGTAAAATGCGATCTAGAAGCTCCTGTATTTTTGCTTTTTTTGCAGTTTTTCTGCTAAAATTAAAATCAAGTCCATCAATCGTGATTCGCCCTCTCTCATTTTCTACATCAGTTTTTGTAACTTTTACTATTTCATATTCGTTTCTTAATAATTTTTCAATACCAAAATCACGAAGGAACAAATCGAAAGATGGATTATAGCCGTCGCGAGTCTGGTCAAAGACTTCAATATATGGACCAGCGAGAAAAATATCTATGTCAGTATATTTTGAGAAGCCATAAAATAGGGACATTCTATAGGCAACATCGCGTTCATTTTCTTTTGCTTCATTGTCAATAATGTATCCGTTGTCGATCTTATACACTTCATCTATAAAGATAAAGTCAAGATGAACATCGTGATTCTTGTCCAAAAATGAAAGGAAACGCTCCGGTGTAAAAATAAAAATATTATTTTCCTGAGGGTTTACAGCAAAATCACTTAAGGTTTGAACATTGTATTCATCTGCAAACTTTATAGTTCCATTTTTGATCTTCGCCAAATTTTCTGTCAATAAGGCAATACTCGGAAATATTAAGACAACATTTTTGTAACGCATCTTTTTTATAATTTCATATACAAGATGCGTCTTTCCAAATGACGTAGACGCTGATAGAAAGTAGCGGTTTGTTTTTTCCGAAATAAACAGATCAAGGATTTCCTTCTGATATTGGTGTAATTTTGAATGATCATCCGTGTAGAGTGATGATTCGTATAATAAGGAAGATATTGTACTGAGGCAAATATTATCTTCATCTAAAGCTAGTGACCTATCCTTTTGGAATTTATAAAGAATATCGTAATAGTGCGGAACCCCGACTTTAGAAGAGAGATATAGAAGAAACCTTCGGTCTGCATCATCTATCTCTTCATCTTTTATAAAGTCAAAATATTCACAGACTTCATTTAGTAATAAGTGTTTTGCCGTTATGCCTTCCTGAAAGGAATTTAATGTGGTTACAACGTTAAGGGTTCTTTGCTGTCTATCCATTTGATGATTGTTTCTTTACAGGTTTTTGCACTTTCGATCGGAATTAGAATAAAAAATATTGAAAAATCTATACTAATATTTTTGAATTCAAGGTCTTTGTAATTTTCATTAATATGTTTGATGGCTGTTTCTATTGACTCTTGGTAATTACCATTGACATAGTCAAAAGTGATCAGTATAGGATAAACTAATTTAATATTATTGTCGATAAGCTCCTGTTCCAAATTGTCGATGATGCATTTATCCCATTTATCAAGTATCTTATAGAGGGAAGATTCTTTGTCGACAATATTCCCTTTACTTTGAAGGATTGTCGTAAAATTCGTGTTGATGAGATAATCATCTGAAATAGCTTTCTGAATATTATCAAACACTTTATTAATTGCGGCTTTACCGTCTTGATAGAATTTAGTTTCTCCAAACCATAATTGTATTTCATCCTCAGTTTGAATTAAGTGGAAGCAATCATACCCGGTCACCTCCGATTTCTTCTGTATGTCATAAAAGTAGCCACGCGATACAAGTGTTTCATTTCCGTAGTATACTTTCAATATTGCGTAAAGCAAGGACTCTCCGTAAATCCCTAATTTCAGTTTTGCCAAGTCATCCGCAGAATAATTATATTTAAATTTTGCGTTAAATGCATTTATAAACATCTTTTGATGATCACCGTCCAACAACTGAAATTCATCATAAGCGTAATACAAGATGCTTTCATAGATGATACGAGATAAACTTCCCATATCTTCAGCTTTATAACAATCATCGAAAAGGTCAATATGAGTAACACAAGATTTGCTTATCAAAAGCTTATCATCTGGTAGATTGTATTCTAATAATACAGTCTTTTTTATAAGATCTATTAGGGATGGTTTCATTAATAAGAGCGGTTTGATAAATCAGGTCCATAAGTAACTATAAATCTGACTAATTTAATTTATTTTTTGTGTTTATAAGCAGAATTCAATTAAAATGTTAGATTGACTTTAAAATGATTTTGCACTTAGGCAAGATATTTACTAATGATATCAAATTTCATAACTTCCTCATGACTATCAGTCGCGTGCAGAAATGCAGGATTTTTCTGGTCTGATTTATTAATAATATCAACAAATAACTTTAGATTTTCCAACTGTAATTCCGAGAATGAGTCAATATCTGCTTTAATTTCTTCTACAGTGTGTGTATTCCTGTAATTGGTATACTTACCCATAAAGCCAACGAAAATATCAGAAAGTTGTGTCAATTGGCTATCCTGTGAATCAACAAAAGAATAGTTTTTAAATTCGACTCCCTTATCTAGCATTCTGTAACCGTTCAAAGCTTCCCTGATGGAATCCTCATTATCGAATATATGAGTTGAATTCTTGAAAGTGTAGATTGGTCTAAGATAAAAATGTGTCAGATCTGCCAACAGAACATAATCTTGTTCTTGCATCACAAAAGCTAGCTCACCCTTCTTTTTAGACTCTTTCAATATCTGCCGTAAAGATTCCAGTCCAAAATGAAATTCTGGGATAGGTAGATATTCCTCAAAAAGATTACTCAATGCCTCTATGAAATCACCAATTTTTTCAGGTTTAACATTAGGATATTCGAAAGCATAAAAAAGTTGAATGACGGCATCTATTTCAAGACGACAAAGTTTATAAAGGTCATTCTTTAACCGATTATCAAATCCAGGTCCTAATTGCATAGCCGTGTCCGAATTCATTATAGCAGAGTCAACGATATCAACTACAGACCAATAAAGAATATTTAAGCTCGAATAATGTACATAAAGATCGCTATCCTTTAAAAAGCGAAAGAAGAGATTTAGCTTTTGGGATTTGAGGCAATCAAGGAAATCTCCGAATGCGATATGTTTGAATTTAACTTCCTTGGCTGTTTTCTGCAAATTAAAACTATCAATCAATGGCTGTACATCTGGTACTACTCCCTGATGTAGAAGTCCTCCCAATACGAAATTTGCAGTAAATGTATAATTGAAATCATTTTCTCTTACATAGAATGTTTTGACATTATTAGTCTCATCATAATAGAATGTATATGGTGTTGTAAAATCAACCCTTGGATTCAGCAATCGGGCTAATTGGTTAGCAGTCTCAATTTCGGCTATTTCAAAATCAATCATGGTATTAGTTTATTAAAATTAATATGTGACTAAGTTATAAAAAACACGGCTAATAATGCCACTCAACGCCAAACACTTCCTCTGACTGCCACTTTACGGTAACGCCTCAATTTCCATAAGACATTTGTCCCGAAAGCCCGCAAGGTGTGGGATAACAAAAACAAATTAATGTGTTTCAATTATGGAAAAACAAAGAAAAAAAGTTTTGCTGGCAACCGTAGCGATGTTGTCAGGAATTGGTGCTTTCGCACAGGGAAACGGCTCGGCAGGTATCAACGAAGCTACCCAAATGGTAACAAGTTATTTCGACCCCGCAACCCAGTTAATCTACGCTATCGGTGCGGTAGTTGGGCTCATCGGAGGCGTTAAAGTGTACAACAAGTTCAGTAGTGGAGATCCTGACACAAGCAAGACGGCAGCTTCGTGGTTCGGTGCGTGTATCTTCCTGATTGTAGCGGCTACCATTCTGCGTTCATTCTTCCTTTAATCCCTTGCCTTATGAATTACAATATCAACAAGGGCATCGGAAGAACGGTGGAATTTAAGGGGTTGAAAGCACAGTACCTGTTCATCTTCGCAGGTGGATTGCTCGGCACTTTAATTTTCGTGATGATAATGTATATGGCAGGTGTAAATTCTTACATCTGTCTACTGCTCGGAACCGGAGGTGCTTCACTTATCATCTGGCAGACCTTTTCACTGAATAGGAAATATGGCGAACACGGACTGATGAAGTTGGGAGCCATAAAAAGGCATCCCCGTTATATCATCTGCCGCAAGCCTGTACACAGGTATTTAAAATTCACTCCTAAACTCAAAACCTTATGAGAAATGTAGCTAAGACAGCCACATTGGAAAACAAATTTCCTTTGCTGGCAGTAGAGAACAACTGCATTCTTTCTAAAGATGCAGACATTACCGCCTGTTTTGAAGTACGGTTGCCGGAACTGTTTACCGTTTCATCGGCAGAATACGAAGCTATCCATTCCGCTTGGCACAAGGCAATCAAAACCTTGCCAGACTTTACCGTCATTCACAAACAGGATTGGTACATCAAAGAAAACTACGCTCCGGATTTGGCACAGGAAGATCAGAGCTTTCTGTCGAAATCCTATCAACGCCATTTCAACGAAAGACCATTTCTGAACCACTATTGTTATCTGTTTCTAACCAAGACTACCAAGAACAGAATGCGTATGCAAAGTAACTTCAGTTCGCTTTGTAAGGGTACGCTTATTCCAAAAGAAATCAATAAAGAAACGATACACCGATTTATGGAAGCGGTGGCTCAGTTTGAGCGAATTGTTAATGATAGCGGATTTATAAGCCTACGACGTTTGACCGAAGACGACATCATCGGTACGGACGAAACACAGGGATTGCTGGAGCAATACCTAACTCTATCAAGAGAAAACAGAACGGCAATGCAAGACATAGCACTCAGTGCTGAAGAAGTCCGTATAGGAAATAAAAGGTTATCTCTGCACACCTTGTCAGATACGGACGACCTGCCTGCAACCGTTTCGGCAGATACCCGCTTTGAAAAGTTATCTACCGACCGAAGCGACTGTCGTTTATCGTTCGCTGCTCCTGTGGGGTTGTTGTTAAGCTGTAACCATATCTACAACCAATACCTGTTTTTAGATAATAGCGACGACAACCTGCAAAAGTTTGAAAAATCTGCCCGCAACATGCATTCTTTGGCTCGTTACAGCCGTGCCAACCAAATCAACAAAGAGTGGATTGAAAAGTACCTGAACGAAGCCCATTCATTCGGGCTTTCTTCAGTTCGTTCACACTTCAATATAATGGCGTGGTCGGAAGATCCGGCTGAACTCAAACAGCTAAAGAACGATTGCGGAAGTGCATTAGCATTGATGGAATGCAAACCACGCCACAATACAACTGATGTAGCTACCCTGTATTGGGCAGGAATGCCTGGCAATGCTGGTGATTTTCCGAGCGAGGAAAGTTTTTACACTTTCATAGAACCTGCATTGTGCTTCTTTACCGAAGAAACCAACTACCACAATTCGCCTTCTCCATTTGGGATAAAAATGGCTGACAGGCTTACAGGAAAGCCTATCCATTTGGATATTTCGGATTTGCCGATGAAACGAGGGATTATCACTAACCGGAACAAGTTCATACTTGGTCCGTCAGGTTCGGGAAAATCTTTTTTCACTAACCACATGGTTAGGCAATACTACGAGCAAGGTGCTCACGTATTGCTGGTAGATACGGGAAACTCTTATCAGGGGTTGTGCGAATTAATCAAAGGAAAGACCAAAGGCGAAGACGGTGTTTACTTCACTTATACCGAAGATAACCCGATTGCCTTTAATCCATTTTACACCGATGATGGTGTGTTCGACATCGAAAAGCGTGAGAGTATCAAGACTTTAATACTCACGCTTTGGAAACGTGATGATGAACCGCCTACAAGGTCAGAGGAAGTGGCGTTGTCCAATGCGGTTTCAGGTTATATCGACCGTATAAAAAACGAGGGTATTTTCCCATCATTCAATGGCTTTTACGAATATGTAAAAGGAGATTACCGCAAGGTACTCGAAGAAAAACAGGTTCGTGAAAAAGACTTTGATATAGCCAATTTTCTCAACGTTTTAGAACCTTATTACAAAGGTGGCGAGTATGACTATCTGCTGAACTCGGACAAGCAGTTAGACCTGTTATCCAAACGATTTATCGTGTTTGAAATTGATGCGATCAAGGATCACAAAATCCTTTTTCCGATAGTTACCATCATCATTATGGAGGTCTTTATCAACAAGATGCGAAGACTGAAAGGTATCCGAAAGCTCATTTTGATTGAGGAAGCTTGGAAGGCCATTGCAAAAGAAGGAATGGCTGAATACATCAAATATCTTTTTAAAACCGTAAGAAAATTCTTCGGAGAAGCCATTGTCGTAACCCAAGAAGTCGATGATATTATCCAGTCGCCTATTGTAAAAGAGAGTATTATCAACAATTCCGATTGTAAAATCCTCTTAGACCAGCGTAAGTATATGAACAAGTTTGATGATATACAGGCAATGCTGGGGCTTACGGATAAAGAAAAGGCACAGGTACTATCCATCAATATGAACAACGACGCCAGTCGCTTGTACAAGGAAGTTTGGATTGGATTGGGCGGAACACACTCGGCAGTGTACGCAACGGAAGTAAGCCTTGAAGAATATTTGGCTTACACGACAGAAGAAACCGAAAAAATGGAAGTGATGCAACTCGCTTCCGAATTGGACGGTAATGTGGAACTCGCCATTAAGCATATCGCTATGCAAAGGCGTGATGAATTAAATCAATAAGTAATCATTTAAAAATTCAAGACAATGAAAAAAATATTTTTAATGATGCTCACGGCAATACTGTTTGTCGTAGCACCGTCAGCAAAAGCTCAATTTGTCGTGACTGACCCGGCAAATCTGGCTTCAGGTATTCTCAACTCTGCGAACGAAATCGTACAGACTTCATCTACAGTGAGCAATGTGGTAAAGAACTTCAAAGAGGTTGAAAAAGTGTACAAACAAGGCAAGGAATACTATGATAAACTCCAAGCCATCAACAACCTTGTGAAAGATGCCCGTAAGGTGCAACAAACAGTTTTACTGGTGGGCGATGTATCGGAAATGTATGTAACCAATTTCGGTAAGATGATGAACGATCCGAATTTCAAACCAAATGAGTTAGTAGCGATTGGCAACGGGTATTCGGCACTGCTGAATGAAAGTACAGAACTGCTAAAGGAATTGAAGCAAATTATCAGTGCATCAAGTCTTTCACTGAATGACAAAGAGCGTATGGATATTATTGACCGTGTGTACAAAGAAGTAAAAGAATACCACAGCCTTGTACGCTATTACACCAATAAGAACATATCGGTAAGCTACCTGAGAGCAAAGAAGAAAAACGATGCCAAAAGGGTGCTTGATCTGTACGGAACTTCTAACCAAAAATACTGGTAAATCATGGAATGGGATAATCTTCACGAACTTCTGCGTTCGCTCTACGATGATATGATGCCTCTTGCGGGCGATATGGCTGCGGTTGCGAAAGGTTTGGCAGGATTGGGAGCTTTGTTCTATGTAGCATTAAAGGTTTGGCAGGCTTTAAGCCGTGCCGAACCTATTGATGTGTTCCCCTTACTTCGCCCATTTGCCTTAGGACTTTGCATTATGTTTTTCCCAACTATCGTGTTAGGAACCATTAATGCGGTATTAAGTCCTGTTGTAACCGGAACCCATCAAATACTCGAAGACCAGGTACTGGATCTGAACAAGCTACAACAGCAGAAAGACCAATTGGAATATGAAGCAATGGTCAGAAACCCCGAAACAGCCTATATGGTATCGGACGAAGAGTTTGATAAAAAGCTGGAGGAACTGGGTTGGTCGCCATCGGATATTGGAACAATGGCCGGAATGTATATGGACAGGCAAGCCTACAAGATAGAAAAAGCCATCAAAGATTGGTTTCGTAACCTACTCGAAATACTTTTTCAAGCTGCGGCTTTAGTCATTGATACTATCCGAACGTTCTTCCTGATCGTTTTAAGTATTCTCGGTCCAATTGCTTTCGCCATCTCCGTGTGGGACGGCTTTCAATCCACGCTCACGCAATGGCTTACGAGGTATATAAGTGTTTATCTGTGGCTTCCTGTTTCAGATTTGTTCAGTTCGATGCTTGCAAGAATACAGTCCCTCATATTGGAAAAGGATATTGCGATGCTGTCTGACCCCACATTCATACCCGATACCTCCAATACAGTGTATATCATCTTTATGATTATCGGTATCATCGGTTACTTCACTATTCCAACGGTAACAGGTTGGGTAATACAAGCCGGCGGTGCTGGAAACTTTACCCGAAACGTAAACCAAGCGGCTATGAAAACTGGAAATATCGCAGGTGCTGGAGCAGGTTCGGCAGCAGGGAATATCGGTGGCAAATTAATGGGAAAATAAAATAATTAAATCAGTTAAAAATGGAATTTAAAACTTTAAGAAATATAGAAAACAGCTTTAGGCAGATACGTCTGTATGCCATAGTATTTGCGGTTCTCTGTATTGGTGTGGTAGGATATGCCGTATGGAAATCGTACAGTTTTGCCAATGAGCAACGCCAAAAAATCTATGTGCTGGATAACGGTAAATCCTTAATGCTTGCCTTGTCGCAGGATGCGAGCATCAACCGACCTGTGGAAGCACGGGAACACGTCAGACGTTTTCACGAGTTGTTCTTTACCCTTGCTCCAGACAAGAACGCTATCGAGAGCAATATGAGCAGGGCATTCAATCTTGCCGATAAAAGTGCTTTCGATTATTACAAAGACCTATCGGAGAAAGGCTATTACAGCAGGATTATTTCAGGTAACGTACAACAACGTATTGAGGTGGATAGTGTCGTGTGCAACTTCGACACCTATCCTTATTCGGTGCGTACCTATGCGAAGCAGTTTATCATAAGGTCAAGTAATGTAACACGACGTAACCTGGTTACTTCCTGCTATCTCGTAAACTCCGTTCGTTCCGACAACAATCCCCAAGGCTTTAACATCGAAAAATTTGCGGTAGTAGAGAACAAGGATATTGAAGTCATCGAACGCTAAAATGTAAGGATATGGAACAATCACTTGATTTAGACACGTTTGTAAAAACCCTTACGGATAAAGGATATAACGGTTATTTCCAAACGGAGAGTTCTTATGCAGGTAAGCTAAAAGACAGTATCAGCGATTTTTTAGAGGCGTGCAAGAACGGTACAGATAAACCGCTTAATGCAGACAGCTTTTCATTAAGGACTTACATCGAATGGAACGGCGAAGACAAGCCTAAAACCGAATGTTATATGCGAATACGGTACGAAGACAACAAATTCGATGTGCAGAAAATGGATATTGAAAGGACTGACCGTTATGGGTATTCAATGAAAAAATCAGAACTGACAAACCTTACAACAGGATCAGTTGCGACCGCAAAGGAAGCCCTTGCTAAAGTCCTTGACACACCTAAAGAACAACTTGCTCCGAAAAGAAGAGGGTTTAGAATGTGATAACCTCAAATAATCAAAGTATGAAAAAATTAAGGGAAAATATGGACAGGTTTTTTGACAAGCTGGACGACCGTTGGAGGGCTTTACCATTGGCGAAGCAACACCAATATACATTGTACTTCTTTGTTGGTTATCTGCTTCTGACCGTAGGAGTTGTTGCCAAAGTATGGTACGATACAGGCAAGTCAAAAAACGATATGTCGATAGAACATATCGAAAATCCTGTCCTCAAAAAGAACGAAAGTCCTGTAAGGTTACAGGACACATTATCAACAATTTTAAAAAATCAGATTTATGAAAGAAAATGAGAACAAAAAGTCGGTTGTTCGGGTAACGGAGGGGAACCCGAAAGAAACCGCCGATGTACTGCAAAACGGCACGGAGAACAAAACGGAAAAGCTCAAAAAACCTTTGATTTTTGGTTTGATGGGTATTGTTTTCGTTGGCTGTATGTATTTAATTTTCAAACCGTCTGCTGACAAAAAGGAAATCGAAAACATTGGACTGAATGATGCTGTTCCGCAAGCTACCGGAGCAGGAATGCCTGCCGACAAAGGCAAGGCGTATGAGCAGGAAATGCTGGAACGCAAAGAACAGGAGAAACGTAATGCTTTGGCAACGCTTTCGGATTATTGGAACACCGATGATAAGAAAGAACCTGCTAATGAATTTACCGAAGATGATGAAGACGAAAGCACCGGCTATGGAAACGGCGGTAGAAATTCGGGGAGAAACAATAGTTCTGCATTAAACAGTTATCGAAATGCACAAAGCACATTGGGCAATTTTTATCAGGACAACAATTCGGAAACGATGGAACTGCGTAAGCAATTGGATGAACTGAAAGAAAAGTTAGCTGAAAAAGATGTACCAAAAGCAACAACCATTGATGACCAGCTTGCATTAATGGAAAAATCTTATCAGATGGCGGCAAAATATCTTCCGAACAATACAAACACAGGCAATGTGGAACAGCCTGTACCTGCAAATGGTACAGCTTCAGGAGCTGCGGGTGCAAACAAAAAAGAGCATTTTGTTTCTTTTACTGCCGCAAGGAAAAATACCGTATCTGCTTTATATCGTGAGCCGACAGATAGTGAGTTTTTGGAAAATTGGAGTGAAACCCGAAACAGAGGGTTTTATACCGCAGGTACTGCCGAACAAGTTGTACAGCCCAAAAACAGTATCAAAGCCTGTGTACACGATGCACAGACGGTAGTTGGCGAAACGGGTGTACGGTTGCGATTATTGGAACCTGCAAAAACACCAAGCCGTACTATCCCGCAGGGAACAATTGTAACGGCTAATGCCAAGTTTCAAGGTGGGCGTTTACAGCTTAAAATTACCTCGGTTGAACTGGAAGGTAATATCATTCCGGTTGATATCACCATTTATGATCTGGATGGACAGCAAGGACTGTATGTTCCGTATTCTCCTGAAATGAATGCTCTTACCGAAATGGCGGGTAATATGAGCCAACAATCAGGAACAAGCCTGATGCTTACCCAGAATGCAGGACAACAGGTGGCTGCCGATTTAAGCCGTGGCGTGGTGCAGGGAATTTCGGGCTATTTCGCCAAGAAAGTACGTACCCCAAAAGTAACGCTAAAAGCTGGACATCAAGTCTTTCTTGTATCAAAACAATAATGTTAAACTCAATATTTAGACAAATGAAAAATATTTTTAAAACCTTTTGGGCAGTTGCTCTGACCATCGGCTTTGCCGTAACCTCCTTTGCACAGGATAGTGTACCTGTAAAAACACCCCTTGAATTGGGCAAAATTGAACCATATCGTATGGAAGTAACCTACGATAAAACCTCGCACCTGATTTTCCCGACGGCTATCCGTTATGTGGATTTGGGGAGTGAGTACCTGATTGCCGGAAAAGCAGAAGACGCAGAAAACGTATTGCGTGTAAAAGCATCGGTTAGGAATTTTGAAGCCGAAACCAACTTTTCCGTAATTACCAATGATGGTCGTTTTTACTCTTTCAATGTGTATTACAGTGGATATCCCGAAGCGTTGAGTTATGATCTGTTGACGATGCAAAAAGCAGTAGATAAAGCCAACGGAAACGATGTGCTTTTTGAAGAATTAGGAAACAATTCTCCGTCTTTGGCAGGTTTGTTATTGGAAACCATTTACAAGAAAGATAAGCGTATTGTAAAGCACATCGGGGCAAAGAGCTTCGGTATTCAATTTATCCTGAAAGGGATCTACATCCACAACGGTAAGTACTATTTCCACACCGAATTGAGAAATAAAAGTAACGTACCGTTTAACATTGATTTTATCAATTTCAAAGTAGTAGATAAAAAGGTAGCCAAACGTACCGTAGTGCAGGAACGACCAATGATACCGCTTCGTACTTACAAGCCATTGGAGGACGGTATAAACGGACAATCTACCCAGCAAAATGTTTTTCTGTTAGACCAGTTTACCATTGCTGATGACAAGGTTTTGCTGATTGAGATTTTCGAGAAAAACGGTGGACGACACCAAACCCTCCAAGTGGAAAACTCGGACTTAATCAAAGCCCGTGTAATCAATGATATGCACCTGAAATTTTAGTAACCTTTTAAAGCAATTACAATGAAAAAATATATCTACACCGTGATGTTGCTCTTTATGGCCATTACGGTAACACAGGCACAAAGAATGCTGCCCAAACAGAAAGGTTTGGAGATAAGCACAGGCATTTTGTCTGATGATAAAATCGGTAACGATTATTACATCAGTTTGGGTATGACCGTGAACGGTAAAAACGGAAATTATCAGATATGGGCTTTGGAATACACACACCAATACCACAATTATAAAGACCTCCAAATACCGCAGGAAACCTATACGGCAGAAGGTGGTTACAGTTTCTTTTTATTGGGAGATGCCCGTAAGAATATCACACTGAACGCCGGGATAACAGGTGTTGTTGGTTACGAGAACATCAACCGTGGCGAAACGATGCTGTATGATGGTGCAAAAATAATGACTGAAGATAATTTTATTTACGGTGCCGGTGGTCGGCTGACCTTTGAAACGTACCTGTCTGACAGATTTGTATTAGTCCTGCAAGGACGTACAAAAGTGTTATGGGGTACAGATTTGCGACAGTTCCGACCGTCCGCAGGTGTGGGATTAAGGTTTAACTTTTAAAACGTAAAACGATGATAGCAATATTTAATAAATTCAGAATAGGATTTCTGCCTATATATGTAATGATAGTGATCCTGACAGCTTCGGTTTCTTTGGTATCTTGTAGCAAAGATGATGAACTCGAAATACAGAACGATTTTCCTTTTGAGGTCAATGTAATGCCAGTGCCTAAAGACGTTGCTAATGGAAATACCGTTGAGATCCGCATTACCATACAGCGTACCGGAAATTACAGCAACACACAATATTTCCTACGCTACTTCCAATTCGACGGACAAGGCACATTGCAGTATTATAATGAACCTCCGTATGTTCCGAATGATTTATATCCTTTGGCATCGGAACAATTCCGCTTGTATTATACTTCATCTTCTGCGATTTCACAATCCTTTAATGTTTGGATTTCGGATAGTTTTGGGAATGAAAAGCAAGTGAGTTTCCAGTTCAATAGTGTAGATTAAAAGAAAAAGAAATCCTGTCATGCAAAGGCAGGACTTCTTTTTTTAGCTAATGAGTGGTAAAATTATTTTGTAAATTTAAAATGTGAATTTGAATTGCTTTCATTATGATTTCATCATTAGTTATAGGTGTAATATTTTTAGCTTTAGGCTTGGGTTTGCGTTACTGGATCAACCGCCGGAAGTTTTACAGGCGTGGTATGATGGGTGCAGAAGGTTTTTCTTCTTATGAAAAGTCAGTTGCCATCAAATTTATTGAACGACTTGGTAAGTGGATTGCTTATGCCCTGATTATATTTGGATTGCTATCGTTGTGGGTTTACTCTCGTGAAAAAAAAGATAAACAAGATCACGAAATGGAAATACAAAAAACAAACTAGTTAATTTTAAAAAGAAAAGTTGTAGAATGACAAACTCCTTTGATGACATAACCCTAAGAAATATATCTGATATCATATCAAATATATTAACCCATGCCAAAATCACAGAGCATTTAGAAAGTGCTGGTATTTCTCCATCTCAAAATGGCACAAATAAAACTGATAGAATATTTTATGCTTTAAAAGAGAGACAGATACAAGACAGGTGTGGAAATAATGTCTTGGCTTTTGTTGTCAGGCTACTAAATCCTAAAAGATATAATTCAGAAGATGAATTTGAAAAGGATAGAACAACCATCAACGAAAAGCTTGTTTACGAAGGGATAGAAATTGATAAAAGTGGACAACCAAGGCAAGTTGATAAAGCAAAAACCATTTCGGAAGCTAAAAGGAGATCACTTAAAATAAAAGAAAAAGTACATGGCATCGGTGTGCACTCAGAAATATTGCCATATTGTGAAGCTGAATGGTTAAAAGAAAATTATTTTCACGCCATACTAGAAATCACGAAAAGTGTAGCAGAAAGACTAAGGCAAAAAAGTGGTTATACAACAGACGGAGCAGATTTAGTTGATGATTGTTTTGCATTGGGAAAAGACAAAAGACCTATGCTCGCTTTTAATACCTTGATTAATCAAAGTGAGGAAAGTGAACATAAAGGCTTTGGGAACTTCTGCAAAGGTTTTTTTTCCATGTATAGAAATCCAAAAGCTCATAATCCTAAAATATTAGAGGATACCCAACTCTCACAAATGACAGAAGTTTTGGTTTTAGCAACAATAATTCACAACAAACTTGATAACACTTTTAGAACAGGATTTAAGTAATAAACAAAATCGGAGAGCTTAAATAACTATCCGATTTTTTTATTTAAGACAAAAGTAAAGTGCCAAATACTGCCTTTCAAAGCCAACGGGAGCAACCTTTCCCAACCCTGCAAAAAGCCTTAATATCTTCGACTTCCACAGCAAAATTGAGCAACTATGGAAGTGATCGCAATACAAAAATCCGCACTGGACGGAATGAAAAATGAGCTAAAGGCACTTTTGGAACTGGCCGAAAATGCCACGAGAAAATATACTCCGATTTTTAAGGAAGAGCAATGGCTCGATAACCAGGAAGTGTGTTTGATGATGAACATTACCAAACGGACTTTACAGACCTATAAGGACAAAGGGCTATTGCCTTATTCCAAATTGAACCGCAAGAATTACTACAAACTTTCAGATGTAAGGGCTTTGCTTGAAGCTGAACAAACCCATAAAACAGATAGCGATGGAATTACTAACGAATGAAGCCGAAGAAATCATTACGCATCAGGAAATGATAACACAACTAAGAAGCCGTATTGAAGAAATACTGAAAAACTATCGCCCCGTGATGAACGGTGAAATCTATCTTTCAGGTGAAGACGTGTGCAAGCTACTACATATAAGCAAACGCACTCTCCAACATTATCGTGATGACAATATTCTGCCTTATGTTCAGATAGGAGGAAAGATAATTTATAAGGAAACGGATTTAATGACTGTCTTAGAACAGAATTACGTGAGTGCCTATTCTAAAAAGCTATAGTCAATTTCATAAAGATTTTGCTGTTCTATCAAAACGACTTTAGTATATTTGCTTAGTAAAATATAGAAAATCTTAAAGTGTTTTTGCTTTAAGTCCCACATTGAAAACTGGTAATTTTTAGACAACGGGACGATAAGGAAGAACGCTCATGCTATAGGCGTGGGCGCTCGCTTATTCGTTGTCGGGTATACCAGTACCTCAATGTGCGGTAAGTTGTAGTTGCCTACGCTTCTTTTTTGTGCAGGCAATCCATTAATTTAATACGCATATACAGTTATGGAAACAGGTAAAGCACAACAAAAAATCACCATTAGTTTTATCAATGAAAAAAGTCCGATTTTGGATTTAATCTGTAATGATTTGACAGCTTTAGGATTTGAAACCATATTCCGATCTGAAACAATCGAAGATGTATTGTTTCAGTTAGCTACTTTTAAAGAACTTCCTAAAGTTTGTATCATCGACCTTGATTTTTACGACAAACACATCCTGTCACAACTTCGACAATTAAGAGCAAAATATCCTACAATAAAACTACTTTCTCATAGCGATATTGACGATGAGAAAATAGGTAAGGATCTTTTGGACATTGGCTTTTCAAGTTGTTTATTGGTTGGTAGCGATGTGGATTATTTTAAAAGAGTTATTTCCAAACTATATTAATAAAATCGAGAATTTACTTCATCGGAAACATTGTTTGCTTACCATTTGTAAAGTATCCAATTTGATGTTTTATTTGTTTCAGATAATTTGCTTGTGCGAAGAGTTCTAATTTGGCGAAATCTAAGTCGAAATAAGGTATACCATCGACCTCCAGATCACTTTCACAAGCGTAAACTTTTCCAATATTCATGCTGGCTTTTATAAGAGAATTATTTAAATTATGAACATTGTGATAGCATCCCATGGTAATATCTGACTGTAAGTTTGCAATCTCTTTTCTGTATTCCTCCAAGGATTTAGATTTTGCAATGGCTCTTTCTAAAGGAGTTACAAAGAAATACTTCATTAAATCCATATCAAAAACCTCAGTGTTGGAATACTTTGTAAATAGAGCTAGATTTTCCTGCACTGCTGATAGATGCAGAATAGATTTATTGCCAATGTTCTTTCCATCAAATTGTGTCGAAGGAAATTTAACACCATTATAGCCATTTATTCTTAAAGCTTCAGTCAATATCTGAGCCGGGATATACTCTTCAATAAAAGTATTGGAATGCGTCCGTTTAAAAGTACAAATCTGAGTAAGAATGAATTTTTTAAAGTCCTTTTTCAGATCATTCAAATTAGGTCTGTATCCAGGATCATCAACTTTAGGGATACCCGCTCCCTGATTAATCAAATTGTTTAAAACTTCATTGATCAGCTTATGTATATGGTTAGTTACATCATATATTTTAAGCTTTTCGAAGCGAGTATCTTCTGTTTGGTTTATAGAGCTTTCAATCAAAGGATCATATCCAAAGGAGGCAATTGCAATATCTTCAGCATTATTGGTTTCACAACGTAATTCATATAATACATCAAGTATTGACGAGCCAACATAGAGTATAGGCTGTCCAGAATAACTAAATCTTTGATTGCCGATTAGGAATCTTTTGTCGAAAGGGATATGATAATAATAAGAATCATTAGTTGTTACATCGCCAGATCTAATAAATCTCCCTTTATAGTATAGTCCTAATTCTCCAGGATTGATTACATCAGTCATTTCATATTTTTCAATGACATCAAAAATGTGCAGTGTTGCCTGATAGTGTTTTCCTCTTATAAAAAGCTGATATGAATACATTAGGTCTTTGAAGATATCTTTGAAAGTATTGATTTCTGAAAGCAATCCTTCGTAAGCTCCATCCATCCAGTCATAAAGACTGGGCTTTGTTGATGAAGTAATTGTTTTGAAACAGTCAACTGTGTGGGATGACTGGATTTTGTTAAATTCATCGAAAAAGATATCAAAATAGTTCTGAAGAGTGTTTTCAAATCTATTTCTTGAACCTGATGATGCAATTTCTTTTAGTTTATATTGGAATGAGTCTGATAAGAACTCGTTTAAATCGTGCATTTGTGGATTGGTATTAATTACTTAAAGAGTTTTAAAAATATTATATTGAATTACTTTTATGAAACAGACTTCAAGATTTCGAGATATTTTTGATTCGGTTCGCTTTTTCGATTACACTATCCAAATCAATATCACTTAGACTAATGCTTTTTATTTGAGTACTACACTTAGACTCAGCAAAATTCAATACATCTGTAGCGACATCGTACAATTTATCGAGCCATGTAAAATTGGCAATCGTATCATAATATAGTGATCCCAAAACATTACTTTCTCTAAATCTTATGTTTGCCTCTAAGGTATATCTTGAAGTGACTTTATATATGTCACCGTTCTCAATAATAGATTGTTCTAATCCTAAAAGCCCTGTTTTATCAATTATCATGTCGGATAATCTTTCCAGATTATGAATCCTTATTTTATTGTAGGTTACTTTTTCATCTTCAGTTGATTCCATAAAGATCAATGCTTTTAGGCTGCATTCAATTGAAAACAGTAAATCAATCATTAATTTACTTCTATTTGATATGTGAGTTTGGAATTCTCTTAGTTTTCGATATCTAAATAGAAACTCCTTGCTATCGGAGATAAAATATTCTGAAATTTCATTTTTTATTTCGTCTGTAATAGTATTCATAAGCATTTTTCTACTGAATCGTAAATTTAGTAAATTAGAACATTGCTATGACAAGAGTAATGCGTATATTATCCGTATATAAATTAATTTATTATTAATCTATAAGGTTAAAGATTTAAAGATAGCTCGTAAGAATAAACAATATATTATCCAATAATAATTAGGCGACGTTCTTTTGCTTCTTTTCTTGGGTCGCTCATGTGGCAAGAAAAGAAGTCCTGTCATAAACAACAAAAGGGATAACGAATATCCCTATCAAACAGATCGCAACCTGTTTGATAAAATGTAGAGAAAGGACGGTGCGTAGTCCTACATTTTGGCAAAGGGGTTGTACCGCTTAGATGCAAAAAGACTGCCCCGACCATCGGAGAGGGAGTGTCTTTTTGCCGCCCGATTTTGGCTATCGGGCGACTGGAATGGACTGTGACCTAAAATCTTTCAGATTGAGGAAAAAACCCCTATTTTCCGTCAATCCATTGCGAAATAAACCCCATAACAAAGAACTGCCCATTTGAGCCAATGACGAATTGATATACAAATCCTGTTTTTCCAATGCTTCAGCTAAACTGCAACTTGGTGTATTGTCTTGCTGTTCGGACTGCTTCAGCAAGTCTCCAAATTCATCTGTCACCATTGGCAGATTAGCTACCGTTTCGTATCTGTCGGAATTAGGTTGTTTAATATCGCCAATGGTTGATAACAATACTTGCCCTGTATATTGGCTGTTTCCATAATCCAACCAGTATTTTGGTTTATGATGGTAATATTTGCCGTTGTCCAATGCTTTCAATATTTCGGCAATACCAAATCTTGCTTTTACACTATCTACACAGGTAATAAAGATAGTAGCCTGTGCGTTTTCGGGAGTTTTGCCCAAACTATCTTTTTCAAACTTCTGCGTTTGTGCTTTCCAGTTTGTACCCGAAAAGCGGTTTGCTCGATTAATAAGAGCAACGGATTTATACAGTCCTACCTCACACTCTGCAAAACGCTGTCTGCCTAAATTTGCTTCGGTAATAACATCATCATCCCAAAGACGAACGGACAATCCTGCGTGTCCTAACGCAATTAAACTGTGGTTCATTTCCATTAAAGCGGTCAAAACCTTTGAGCCTGTACCACCTGCACCGATAAGATTTACCGATATGGGATTGGTGGCATTTATTAAACTATTGTCCGTAAAATGGACTTTTATTTTTTCGTTGTTCATCGCAATATGTCTTTTAAGGTTAGATTACTTTTTGTCAATACTTCCATTGGAAAGGCTTCGCCTGTGGCAATTAAATTCTCCCAAAGGCTTACGCAATTCCCCTTTATCGGGTTATGACCGTGCATTAAATGACTGAAATAGCTGTCAAAGAAAAAGCCTTCCCATTTGTTTATAAATTCTTCCAATGAAGCGGTTTTCTTTATGCGTACATCTACCGTACCCATACATACATTGCCGTCCTCATACACGTTAAAAAAGGGAGCGTTGTACAGCTTTGTTTTTATGGTAGGTCTTCTGCCATTTGTCAAAGCGAAAACGGCTAAACCATTTCGGTTCGCTACCCACAGCATAGGCGGTACATTGGCTTTACCTTTAGGTATGCCCAGACTTTCAATAAAATATAGTTCTCTTTGTGTGGCTTTGGTAAACCAAACCACTTTGTTTCCATTAGGCTCAAAGTATAAAACCGCATTGCTTAATATTCCCTGCGGTTTCAATAAAGGTTCTTTTTCCTCTTTTGCAGTTTTCAAAGCCTTAGCCAAGTGGTTAGCTTCCTTTACGGTCAAAGGGTGTGCATTAATGGGCGTACCATTTTTATCCATATCAAAATGCTCTACATAAGTATCGTTACCCTTTCCAGTAGTCTGATAAAATACCAATGCTGATTTTGGATAGTAAAGCGTTCCGAAATCCTGTGTTATATCGTTCATAGCTTTGTTTTAAAAATTATTCAAAATGTAGGTCAATTCGTTTATCATCGGTAACAAACGGTTTTCAAACTCCAATGTGTTGGCGATTATATCACTTCCGTCAAACCGTTTGATAATAATGGGTTCTTCCATCTGTCCGTATTCCTGTAATTCGTTATTTACGGATTCTACTATGTTATCCAATAGCCAGCCTGTACCATCTGCACAGAAAGAAACATACTTCTCCATTGAGATGATATTTTCCATGTCTTCTTCGTTGGCTTCGCCATTTGGTCGGGCATTGCGGAATACATTTGCATTAGGGTACTGCTGATAAATGGCATAGGCTTCCTGTGCTACTTTATGGCAATCAGCATCAATCTTGTCTTTCGATTTAAAGCGGTTTAAACGGTCTTTAAAGAGCCTTAAATTGGCTTCGTTGTAAATCTTCTGTTCCATACGGTCGCCAATCCATTCTGCGTGCGAAAATTCGCTGAGATAGGCTTCTGTATCTTCTCCGTAATCGTCCTCGGTTACCCAATCTTTGTGCATTTCATACATCCAGTACAGGTAACTGCTTTCCTGTCTGTAATACGGAATGTCGGCAATGTGGTACAGATAACTGCACACCGACAAAAGCAATTGAGCGGTATGTTTTCGCTTTGGGTCTTTCAACCAACGAAATAAGGGTATTACGGGAATGTAATACAGGGTAGCACCCGTATTATACCTTTCCTCACTTGTAAAAAACACTTTCCTACTATCCTGTATCAGTCTGATTTCTTCCCAATCGCTTACTTTAAGTTTTAGCTGTTCTTCGGTGTCTTTTAAAGCCAATGCAATATTGTAGGGATAGCCGTAAGATTGTGTTGATTTCGGAATGATACCGTAATGCTCTGCCATTTGAGAAAGGGAAGTATAAAAATCCCTTTCCATTTTGGCATTATCCCTACAAGCCTGTACGGTTTCTGTTTCGTTCAGTCTTGGGAGAAACGAAGTCCTTAGAAAACCATTGGCAACATGGCTACTGGTACGGACTGCTGTTTGTCCTTTTGGATTTCGTTTGCGTCTTTCGGTCGTTGCATCCAGTTGGCGAACTCGCTTAACTGACGGTGCAATTGCTTTTGCTTGGGTTCTTGGGGCATTTGGAATGTTCCCGATACGGTATGTCGTTGCATAAGTCATTGTTTTACTGTTTTGGTTTAACCTTTTGTTCCCATAGCACTTTCAAAGCGGTACTGTACGGTATCGTCCTTGATTTGTGGTGCTGATACTTTTGCGGTGGTCAAAATGGGGTATGTATTGGAATAAAAATTCATTACCGCCTGTACACTCCATTGCGGTTCGGGGTCGTTGAGTTTGATTTCCTGCCCCTTATCATTCAATATGAAAACTCGTTGTAATTGCGTTGCTAATAACATAACATTTGATTTTTGGGTTAGTACTTCTATTCTTCTTCTCCCGCTTCATCAATGGGGTAATCGTCTGTAACTTCTGCCGATTGTATCGGTTCGGGTGTTGCTTCTTCCGTAGTGCCGAAAAGGCTCGGTGTGGCAAATTTGTCCGATAGTGAAGTTTTGCGTTTGCGTATGGCTTCTGCATAGTCGGGAAAATCGGCAGGGTTCGGCACTTTCATCCACGCTTCACGGAATTTGCCCTCTTTTTCCAGTTCGTCTGCCTTTGCCATAGCTTCTTTATACTTCTTGTCCCTGGCTTCCTTTTCTTTCTTCTCTTTATCGGCTTTTTCCTTTTCCATTGCCGATTGTTTTTTGACTTCCTCCATTTGTTTTAGGAACTTTTCCATATCCACCATCAAACCCGAAACAGTTTGTACTGGTGCTGTTATCTGCTCAAAAAATCCCTCGTCAAATTCCTGTGCGGTAGCGTTGAATGTAAGGGGTGGAATAAGGTTCTTGGCGTTATCTCCGCATTGCTCATTGTTGAGCATAACCGATACGATTAGCTTGGTTTCTGCTCCCTTTGAAATGTTCAGTTGCAACACTCCTGTAAAGTCCAACTGCTGTATCTGATTGAAAAAATTTGTGTTCATCGTTCTAATTTTTTTGTTTGTCCTCTAATCGTTTTTTCTTTGCTGTCAGTTTATTGTACATATCCGTCCAGTAGGCATTCTGTCTTTTGTCGAACTCGGAGAAACTTTCGTCCTCGTGTCTGTAACCAGTGAACCGTTTACTAATCTTTATGGCTTCATCAAGGTCGGTGACTTCGATAGAGCATCCGTTTAAATCCGTTACTTTCATAGCAATGATAGTTTGCGTTCCAAAAGCGTTTCCAGTATTTCGCAATCGCTGTCATAGGTTTCCCCCTCAAAATGGTAACTGTCTGTATCTTCGTCAAATTCGTAGGTTTCCAAATCTTCATCGCTTAAACACACATCGTCCAGTATGCCGTTTTGATAAGTTGCCCTGCCATATACTCCGTTTCCCATTTCTTCATAATCCTGTACAAAATCAACTTGGTAGCGGTCTGCTATACTTCGTAGTATCTCGGAGTTTGGCGACCATTTTGTTTCATACTGAAAATTTCCTTCATCGCCCTCGTTCCAGTAGATATTGAAGAAATACCCACCGTTTGTACAGTCTGCAAAGTCGGGCAATTGCCCTTCTTCGGTTTGTTCTTCCTTATCCTTAAGGATTTGGAAAAGCTGTTGTATCTGTGTGATTGCTTCGGGTTTTCCCTCGAATACAACCGTATTACTGCACCAATTCGCCATTGCTGTTATCATTTAAGGGTACTTCAATCATTTTTTGTTCTCCGAAAAGCAGGTATATAGCCTGTTTTAGTTTGTGGTTGCATTCGGGTGTTTCCGCATATTCTATCAAGCTATTTGAAACAAATATGGCGTTGTAACCGTCAAAAAGTTGGTCGGAGAAAACTCTTGGATTTCGCTGTAACATCACGTTGTACTGTTTCAAAACTCTTTCGGTATTCTCTACAAGATCAAACCAAAAATTGGCTGTGATAAGGGTTTTGTCTGCCCATATACTCCGCATATATTCCTCGTGTGTTCTGAAACGCTCGGTTTCCTGCTGTATAAAAAGGCTTATTTCTTTTAGGTTTTTGGAAAACAGTTTTGCCAGTATATACCCCTTTTCCACGTTGTTCATTTCTTCTAATGCTTTCATTGTAATGTTTTATTAAGGCTACCACCGTTTGTAAGGCGGTAGCCTGTGGTTAATTAATTGAGTTGGAAAACCTCTGCACCGACTTTCTGAAAAGAGGTACATAATTCAAATGCTTTCTGTGATTTGAGTTGAGCAGTACCGCCCATTACAATACTCTGTAACTTCGCTTCGTTGTCTTTGTAGCTTCTTACGTTCTGATAGTAGCCTGTAACCGCATTGTATGCCCCGAACAACGTGCCTTTGGTGGTGTCCATTTGTTGGGTATCGCTTATCATTGCATAGGCAAAAGCATCTTCAACCACGTTTTTGAATACGGTTGAAACTTCATCTTCCGCACCTTTTTTCAACAGTTCCAATGTTTCCTTATTGGGGCAAAGTGCCAGTTGGATTAGCTTTTTAACCTCTTGGTCTGAAACTTTAACTTTTGTCCACTCATTGAAAATCCCCTCTAACTGGTCGCTGAACTGGTTAGCCAGTCCCATTACTTTATGGGCATTGTCCAAACGTTGTTTTGCTCCTGCAGTGTGCTTGATGCGTACCACATTGCTCATATTGCGTAAAGAAGCGTTTAAGGTGTTTTGGCAAACGATACGGATAGGTGTAAAAGCGGCTGTAATGCTTCCGCTACCGTCATGCGAAGTCGTAAGGAAGATGTATTTTTCTGTCACATCATCGCCATTACCCACACGGATATAACTCGGCAATTTGGCTGTAATGAAGATGCGTTCACCGTTGCCCAAAGCTCCTGCGGTTTCGTATAAAATGCCGTCCGTACCGCCTACAATACTGTCAAAGAATGAAAAAGCATCCCTGTTTTGTACGATATGGTAGTCTTTACCCACCACGCCCAATACGGCATTGTTATCGGTGCGTATGTTGGCGAAATAGTTAGGCACTTCCAGTTCGCTACTGCCTATCTCTATACCGTTAGTGGTTTCGATAATGCCCGAACCTTTTGTAAAGAGTGGAGATTTTACCACTTCATAATCTAACCCTGCGTGTCTGATTGCTTGCTCGCTTGTTGGGTAATCCTGTACGATTTGCCCCAAACCGTGCCACGCTTTTTCCTTTACGCTAAAAAATGAGTAACGTCCTGTTTTGCTGTTGAAATTGATATTATGTGCCATGCTGTTGAAATTTTAAAAGTTTGAAAAATGAATATTTGATTGTTGTTAAAATGGTAGGTCGTCTTCGGTCTGTTCCGCTGTAACCTTGCCTTTGTTGTTATTGTCAGTAGCCTGTACGGTTTCTGCTTTCCTGCTACCTCCGTGCAGTTTGATTTGTGAGGTATGGAAATTCAGTCCTGCTCTTGGCTCTCTGTCATTACCTGTCCACGCTCTTGTACTTACCCTGCCTGTCAGTTCTACCAGTGTGCCTTTTGTGAGTAGTCTGGCTACGTTGGGAGTTATCCAGTACGAGCAGTCGAAATAGGTTGTTTGCTCTATGCGTTCGCCCTGCTTGTTTTTGTAGCTGTCGTTTGTTGCTACTGAAAAGTTTACTACTTGTTTGTCCTGTGACGTTGTGCGTACTTCCGCATCCCTTGTCAGTCTTCCTGTGATGTTCATGATTTTCGATTTTTACGTTGTTAAATTCCTGTTTGATTTTTTTTGATTTGATTTATTCGGCAATGAGAGGAGGTGCTTGTTTTCGTTTCACTTTTTCCATTTCCAATGCTGATATTTTTCATTTCTGACATTTTTTTTATTCGTGTAAAGAGCCGGAGTATGCTTTGTTTCGTTTCACGAGCATAAAAGGTTAGTGTTTAGCGGCAGCAAGGTTTTGTCAAAAAAATACGACCCGCATGGGTGGAGATTATTTTACAAACCCAAAGGGTACGACCTTGCTGTTGCGTTAAGAACACTGAAATACCTTTGCTCTTGAAATGGGACAAAAACAGCATACCGGTTCTTGGAAAAAAAATAATGTGGAAGCCAGTGGGAAAGGCATTGAGCAAATGGCTGATAGGATGACAATACAGGCACTACCTGCATGAATTTTTAAACTGTTTTTTAATTTGCGGCTCTTAAGAGCCATCTTAAAAGAGAGAAGGAAAAACAAGGTTTGGGAAGTAGACAGGCGTTTTGCAATCTGTCTTTTCAAGAATATCTAATAAAGCTCTTTTATGACAGGATATAGGGAGGGGTAAATGTGCTTTATGGATTTATAGGGGCATAAAAAAAGCAGGATTATCAAATCCTGCTCTCCAAATTAATGTTGTAATGTTAAGTAACGAGTTCCAATTCTTCTTCATCAATCATTAAATCTTGCTGTAAAGGAATATCCGGTTCCATTGTAATAAATGCAGATTCCATAGCTGCAAATTTTGGTGAAACCAAATCCATGTCTTTACTAATTTTCTGGCTCGTTATCTTTGCGTAAATCTGTGTGGTAGCAATATTTTTATGCCCCATCATCTTACTAAGACTTTCAAGCGGTACTCCCTCTGTTAGAAACATGGTAGCGAATGTATGACGTGCCGTATGGAACGTTACTTTTTGTTCCGTTACAATCTCAGCTTCCTCCATCAGTTTACCTACATAGTTATTGCATGTAGCGTTGGAAGGAACTGGAAATATAAAATCATTTCGAGTAACACCCCTGTACTTTTCAATGATCCGTTTTGGAATTTCCATTAAACGAACATTTGATGCAACGTCTGATTTCTTTCTTCGGCTGATAATCCACTGATGGCCGTCAAAGAAAGATTGAATATTGCTCCATTTCAGTTTTTTAACGTCAATATAAGACAAGCCTGTAAAGCAACTGAAAATAAACAGGTCCTTAACAAGTTCATATTTTGGCTTGGATGGTTTTAAGAACAATAATGTTTCCACGGCTTCTTTCAAAAGAAAGCTGCGGTCAGTTTCTTCCATACTGATCTCGTAATCCTCAAATGGATTTTGACGTATCAATCCTTTTTTGATAGCCAGGTCAGCTAAAGCGATAACAGGCATTGTATAAACCCATACCGTATTGTGCGTACATTCTTTATCGATACGAAGGAAAAAATCAAACTCCCTTATAAAATCGGATGTAAGTTCACGAAAAGCCATATCATCCCGATGATACCTTGCCTTTATAAATTCAGTCAAATGGTTGAAAACAATTTTGTATTTGTAATAAGTGTTTGGTGATCGTTTACCTTTTGCCACCATCTTCTCAAAATCTTCATTTTGTTCTTTGAAAACTTTGAGCACCGCATCATCCATCACGCCTACACCAAGAAAGGATAGCTTTACTTTCTGCGAAGTCGCAAAGCCCTCGTCTTTTAGCATATCATCATAAATCTTATTGATACGCACACGTATTTTATCCAGTTTCTGGTTAGTATTGAGTGCTGTTGCACTCTTGCCCTGAACACGACCGTGTTTTAAATCCCAGGCATTGGGGTCGATTTCTAGTTTAGTACCAAAAGTTTTTGGTGTTCCATCAATAGTAATACGTCCCATCACCGGAACATTACCATTCTTTTTCGGTTCGTTTTTCTTCAAGTAAAACAATAGCTTGAAGGTGGATCTTTTCACTGTCTCCATAACTCAAATTTTAATGTTTAAAATTAAATTTCAATGAGTTACAAGGAAAGATAAAAAAGAGTGCAAAAGACTGAATTATAACCTATTAAATCTAAAGTTGCAATTCAAAACAGGTAATGATTTAGTAACCTAACCGTGTCATTTTAAGACCAAAACCTGTTGTACACTAACTTCCAATCGAGGACCATCAATTTATAAACTACTGCAGAGCAACGGTTTTAACCGTTTTGCCTATTTTTGCTTTTTACTAATCTTTTTTTAGAAAAAAATTAAACTGGTTTAAGATAATAGAATATTAAAAAAAATTCACAAAAACAGTTTAAAATACATATTAATCAATATTTTTTTTACTCATATAAGAAGTAATCAAACAATTTTTAATGGTTTTAACTATTTATAATATTAAATAATTATTTTTGTCAGCCCGAATACTACCCAAAGATGAAAACAATATTTACAGCATTTATTATAAGCCTATTCTTATTATCCCCATTTTATGCAACTGCACAAACCAACCCGAGAATTACACACATCTATACAGATTATAATGGTTTCTGGTCTTCCGGTGAAGGGGCTATTAACGCCATACGTCCTGACAACTCTCATAACCTGTTAGGATTTCGATTCAATGGTATAACCTATGCAACGGGAGTTGACAATACAAAACTGGTAGCAAGAGGTATTGGTTTTGTAAATACAAATTTTCAGGCTTTCCCGGTCAAAGATATTCCTTTAAAAGATGGTTCTTCTCTGTTTTTTGGTTTTGGACAAATGTATGACGGAATCAATAATGTAACAGCCTTTCCTCCACCTTTTTCACTTCCCGGACAAATTTCTCATATCTTAAAACGCGGGAAAAACGGATTGGATCTCGGAACAGCCGTAACCAATATTCCATCTACTTCTCAGGCACTGACATTTGTATTCAGAGCTATTTTTGACCCGAATCAGATTGGTGATGGTGTTCCGGATATTCTGGTTACTCAGGTAGCACAGCCCAATTCTAATTTTGACGAAGTATATTTTGAAGATATAAACGGAAATCTGATCGGAAATAAAGTCCTTATCAATTTCAACGAAAATGCTCTGGCACCAGCTGTAGGTTCCTGGAATGTAGATTTTTTTAATCCGATCGCAGGTACCGAAGGAATAAAAAACACGTTTCGTGATATACGGTTGTGGGCAAGAGATGCCAGCGCATTTGGTATCAATATGCAAAATTATAAACAAGTGTATCAATTGCGTTATAAACTGGCTGGTTCGAGTGATCCGGCTTTTCTTGCTTATAATACGGCTTTTATAAAAATTCTGGCCGCTTACGGAGATGAAGTACAGACAAATGTAGATGAAAGTGTCAGCATTCCCTATCTGGCTAATGATATATATCAACCCGGGACAATTATAAATACCAATATTGTCACCAATCCCACACACGGAACTGTCAGCATCAATGCTAACAACACCTTTACGTATACTCCGAATCCTAATTATACAGGTACAGATTCTTTTATATATGAAATTTGTGATCCGAATGGTACCTGTGATCAGGCAACTGTTAATATTGTCATCGGTTTAGCCGATTTGAGTATCACGAAAACAGTAGATAAAGTTACTCCTCAAACAGGCGAAAATGTTGTATTTACTCTAAGAGTAAAAAATCTTGGTCCTCAAAATGCTACAGCAGTAACACTCAATGATCTGATGCCGTCCGGATTTACTTATATAAGCCATAGTCCATCAAGTGCTGCCTATCTGAATGAAACCGGAAATCTATTTATCTCTAATATGCCCAATCAGGGTGAGTATCAACTACAGATTACTGCCCGTGTGAATGACAGTGGTAATTATTTGAATACCGCTGGTGTAATTGGAGCCAAATATGATCCTAATACGGATAATAATACAGCGTCCGTTCAGGTTAAACCAATGCCGAAAGCCACCATATCGGGTGGTGGAGCCGTTTGTACAGGAACCCCTCTTCCGGATGTAATTTTCAAAAATTACGGACAGGCTCCCTGGACGCTTTCTTATAGTTATAACGGTACTGCTACCACAGTGACCAACCTTACCTCTCCTACTTATACTATTACAAATGCGGCAGTAGGAACGTATAGTTTAATAAAAATCACGGACGCCAATGGAGTGTCTGCTAACTTATCAGGATCTGTTTCTGTAGCTCAGGTATCTGTTCCCCAAGTTAAAATCACACAGCCTACCTGTTCCAATCCAAAAGGAAGTTTAGAAGTAATATCGCCTTTAGGTACAGATTATGAGTATCAATTACAAACTACAACATCTGGTAATACGCAATCCGGAAGCTTTCAGCCATCACCGTTATTCAGCAATCTGACTGCGGGTAACAGTGTTCAATACAGAATTGTCGTGCGTTTGAAAAATCTGATTACTTGTAGCAGTAATTCCATGAGTATGAGTATTCCGGAATTGGTACAGGCACAAATAAGTGTCAGCGATGTAATATGTAATAACGGCGTAAGTATTGCCGCCAATAGTGTTGATCAGACATCAGGAAATACTTATCTATGGACCCTAACAGGCGGAACGTTTTCAACTCCAGCTACGAATGCTACGGTTGGTTTTCTTCCTAATGCAAATACTGCACAAGTGACCCTACATCTGAAATTAACCTCATCTACGGGCTGTATTTCTGAAGTAACAAAACTGATAACCGTATCACAGCCAAGTCTCGGAGGTTCTATCAACAGTAATAAAGATCTTATATGTCCCGGACAAAATATCACGCTTAATCTTACCAATCAAAGAGGAAAGATCATCAGCTGGCAGCAAAAAACCATCAACGGCAGTATATGGACAGAGATTCCGCATCAGGGAACAAGTTATACCACACCTGCCTTACAAAACAGTATGCAGTACCGCGCGGTAGTTGGAAACAATCCTTGTTCAACGGCTTTTTCTACTGTTTATACAGTAGCTGTTGTGGAAGATTTTGTGATCAACGAAAGTTTAACCGATGGCACCTATTGTTTACATACTTCAGTAAACGCACTTTCCATAGACAATGGTGTTGCTGAAAAAGGCTATACGTACCAGTGGTATGTCAGTGAGTATGATATCAACATAGGTGGAACTCCGGTCGTGGGTGCAACAGATGCTTTTTTTACACCATCTGGTGACGAAGCCGGTATTAGATATTATTATGTGGTAAAAACACGTGAATGCCTCAGTAAACCTTCCAATCCGGCACAAATTGTTATTAAAGAACTCATACAGGCGAACGCAGGACCTGATCAATCATTAAATAAAAGGTATTTTACCCTATCCGCTAATATCGGTTCTGATCATGAAGGCCGATGGGAAGTGGTTTCTGTACTACGGGACACCATAGCTTTGGACAACAGTTCAGTAATCATTGACGACAGTAACAATCCACAGACAACCGTCACGACCTTGTCTAACAGTATTACAACATTGCGCTGGACACTGGACAACGGAAGCTGTACATCATCTGATGAAGTCATTCTTATTTCGAGAACTTTGCCTGCACAAACCAATCCGATCCTTTTAAATCAGGCTCAAAAAAATATAAAACGCTAAATATATTAACCTCCTATCATCACCGCTTTTTCTTAGAAATCAGCGGTGATTTTTTTCTTATTTCACTCAAATATTCTGGTGTAAATCCTAAAAAAGAGGCTACCAGATATTGGGGTATACGCTGTATAAATTCAGGATAATTTTGAATGAAATGAAAATACAATTCTTCTCTTGAAAAATCATACAGATATTTAATTCTCATTTGTGAAGCGGCAAAAGCCCTTTGATAAATATAGCGAAAATAACGCTCTATTTTAGGATGTTTCATCAACAGTTTTTCCTGTGAATGATAATCAATAGAGAGTACTATAGAAGACTCTACCGCCTGAATGGCAAATGGTGAAAGCAGCTGTCTTTCATAAGCAATATGATCTGTAATCCACCAATTTTCAATAGCAAATTCTGTTGTCTGTTCTACTCCTCTGTCGTTTATAAAAAACTTTCTAAGACAGCCACTGATTACGAAATAATGCTTTTTACAAATGGTGTCTGCTATCTGTAGATTTTGCTTTTTTGAAACCTTTTCATATTCAAAGAATGCAAGAATTTCTGTAAATTCCCCATCCTCCAAAACGATAAATTTTTCCAGATGATTTCTAAACGTATCCATGATTGTTATGTAAACCTGTTTCAAAAATACGATAATATGTGAGAAGAAATGCTGCCTTAATAACTCGAAATAGTCTCTGAATACTATTCTATTTTTTTCTTAAAATAAAAAAACGGTTCTCAAAAACCGTTTTAACCTCTATTTAAATAATTCTATGGTATAATCAAATAATTCAGGACCTGCCGTTTTCCCATGTCCCGGGATAATAATCTGCGTTTCCGGAAAGCGGTTTCTAACTTTTTCTACAGTAGCTGCCCAATCTTTTTCGTTTGCATCTTCCAGATTTCCTTTTCCTGCTCCCTGCTCTTTGATAAGACAACCGCCAAACAAAACTTTATCATCCGGGAAATAACCTACTATATTATCTTTTGTATGACCTTCACCAAAAAATCCTGCATATACCTTCTTGTTACCTACTTTTAGTTCCAAAGTATCTTGAAACCCGTTAAAAGGTACATCAAACGGACTGTTCTGTTCTTTTAAGAAAGCAATAGTACGCTCCTGAGCATAAGAGGGAATTTTTGCCTGATGAAATTCTTTTAATCCGGCTACACAATCGGCATGAAAATGAGTCGCAATAACAGCATTCACTTTATAATGCTGTTTATTTACTAAAAAATCAAGGAGTTCCTTTGAACTTATTGAATCAGCGGGCGTATCAAAAACAACTGCTTCCCCATTATCGATCACAATCATACCGTTACACGGAACTCTTCCAAAACTATCGGTATTTAAAAAAGAATTGTGTTCATATACCTGATTTGAAATTTTGCGAATGGTAAGATCATCAGATGTGTACACAACAGAATCTGTTGCATTTTGTTGTTCCGCTTCCGGTGTCGAAACATTTTCAATTTTTACAACCCGTTCGTTACAAGCGGAAAAAAATAAGCTACCCATACATAAAGCAGTAATAAAACAAATACGCATACTAAATACTTTTTATAAAATTAAGTTGTGATCATCATGCAAAAATAAAACGATGGAGACAATTACAAAAAATAGAAACCTATAATTCTGTTTTTAACAAAATCATATCACGCAATACATTACCATTCTCAATTATCGGTTCGGGATAATTGTCCGTGTAAAAATTTTTTCTGACGTCAAACTCTTTAAATCCGTTTTTCCTGTAAAAATTTAACTGGCGAAATCCACTGTCAGAAGTTCCTACAATCAGATATTGATACTGCTGTTCTCTTGCTATTTCCTTTATCTTATCCATCAGATATTTTCCAATGCCTTTATTTTGTAACGTTTCTGAAACAGCTATATTTTTTATTTCAACAGTTTTCTCATCAATCTTATATAAGGCGGCAACTGCGAATGGCTGTATGTTATCTGTTTGCCGTAACAAATAAACATCACAATCGGTTATATAGGCATTAATGGCTTCAATTGTCTCATCTGCCAATAATAATAAATCATACGGTATTTCTTTTTCAGAAGTACATTTATACAGCTGATATTTTGTGTCATCCATGACGTTTCTTTCTATTTTTTAGTTCTTTGCAGCTTGAGTATTGTTATGGAATACGGGTTCATGTTTAACCGGGAAATTGACCGAATTGGCAATGAAACAGAGTTCACGGGATTTTTTATGCAGTTCCGATAACTGTTGCTGATCCTGTTGATTTTGTACCGTAACATGAGGTCTTAAAGTAACTTCTACAAATCTGCCACTCCCGGTTTGTGTTTCTTCCATAATACCGGTTGGATGATCAGTATACGCTGTAACGATAATTCCTTTATCTGAACAAAGGTGTAAAAACCACAACATGTGACAGCTTGCGAGCGAAGCCAGTAAAAGTTCTTCGGGATTATAGCGGGTATTATCTCCTCTGAATGCCGGATCTGCAGAAAGCATTATGTCCGGTTTTCCGTCTATTTTTACAGTATGGCTCCTTTCATAACTCTTCTAACCCGCAGTTCCTGTACCGACATTCCCGGTCCATTCAATACAAAGATTATAGAAATGCTGCTTATTCATTTATCTTTTTTATTTAATAATACTTTATCCGACTGTGTAAATTAAAACCGGGCATATAATATAATTCGTTTAAAGGCATATACAGCAGGCATTTTGGGAAAAGCTGCCGCTATTCTTCTTTTAAATTCTTGTGTCAGGCTATATTGAAGCTCCTCATCCAGGCGCTCCATATAGGGAATCAATGCAGAACCTGAAATGAATTCATATAATTCATCTGAAGTCTGGGCAATAATAGGATATACTTTTTCGTATATCTGAAAATTTTTACCGCCCTTCTCAAAAAATAATGTAGTGTAGTGCTCAATCGGTAAAACCGGAGAAAGCCTTTTCCAGTTATGGAGGGCCTCGCTGTAGGGTTTTTCCTGTACCAACTGCAATAATATTTTATTGAGAATGTTTTCTGTCTGTGAAGGCATCTGTACAGCCAATTGTCCGTTGGGAGCCAATAAAGAAATAAGTTCTGAAAATAGTTTATCATGATCATCAGCCCATTGCAAAGCAGCGTTGGAAAATATTACATCCCATTTCTGTTTTTCACTTACTTGTTTTTCAATGCTTTTCTGTTCAAAAGAAAGATTAGTACGCTCAGGTGCCTTTGCAAGCATTTCTGCTGATGTATCAATTCCTAAAACAGTAGCATCTTCAAAAGTTTCAGCAAGAAATTTCGTTAGCTCTCCTGTTCCGCATCCCAGATCAATTATTTTCTGATGAGGTCCTTTTTCTATATGGCTTACCAAATCATAATAAGGTTGATATCGTTCTGATTTGAACTTGTCATAGGTGTCAGGATTCCATGCCATACTTGTATAGTTTATTTAGGTATTTAAAAATGAAAAGCGCAATACATACTGCGCATTGCCTACTAAATTAAAACATTTTGCCTCATAACTTCTTAAAATAATATTAAGATCAGCCGTAGTTGGATTTTATAACCGCTAAAATTCGGGCGGATCAAAGTTTTTATAACGCATATAGATATCTTCCGGATTCAGGGTATCTGTGCTGATAAGAATACTATTACCTTTTTTATCTGTTTTATATACAGTCCGATGGCTGTCATTATGAACGCTTGCAATCTCTTTGAGTTGATTTCCTTCCAAAATAAGAAATACGGTTGATGATCCGCCATGTACTAAAAAGGCATCAATACAATTTAACTCTTTATTATAAGCCATATTCGGATATTCCTCAGAATTTTGAATCGGAATCAAAACATCTTTTGCCGGATCATAAATAAGCAGCCTGCGAATTTCATTGGCACCTCTGGCAGCTACATTTGAGACATACGTAATATCATTATACCCGTCATTATTGAAATCGCTTATCTGCGGATCTATATCTGTAATAAGATCTTTAGCAAACTGAAACCGATTTTTAAGAAGCCAGTTTTTACCTTCTCTGCTGTAAAAAGAGAGTATTACTTCACAGGCATCTTCATTTCTTATTTTTGAAATTTCAATTTTATTTTTTCCTTTTCTTCCGATAGTAAGACTGTCCGAAAAAAAATCTTCTATCTGTTGTGTTTGCCGTTCTTTTACAAAAAAAGCAATCAAATCTCTGTTCCAGGTCAATAGATAAACCAATAATATCGATAAAGAAGATAAAAAGTATTTCATGCAAGATTAGACTTCTATTTCAAAGATAAGTATAATTGATTACAACATTACTCTTTTATTCATTACTGCCCTACTATTACCAAAAGACTGGCTGCTGCAATAAAAAACCACAATACAAGGGCAAACAGTAAGGGCTTAACTCCAACCGTTCTGATAACTTTAAAAGAAAGTCCTGCACCAATCAGAAATAAGGTAAGCATGAGTCCTGCCTTCGCCAAAGACACCAAGTACAGACTCAACGTTTGAATCATCGGTACATACGTATTAAGACATATAGCAATAACAAAACAACCGATAAACCAGGGTATTTTGATATTAGCTTCTTTGTTTTTAAATAACAATACAGAAAAAAAAGAAAGCGGAATAATCCAAAGAGCACGTGCGAGTTTTACGGTTGTAGCAATCTGCAATGCTTCTGTACCATATTTACTGCCGGCTCCTACAACAGAACTGGTGTCATGTATGGCAATCGCACTCCACAGACCAAACTGATGTTGTGATAAATGCAACCAATGCCCTATCAAAGGAAACAAAATTAGAGCAGCTGCATTTAGAATAAATACTGCAGCAAGAGCTACCGATATCTGTCCGGGTTTGGCTTTGATAACAGGTGCAACTGCAGCTATAGCACTTCCTCCGCAAATGGCTGTTCCTGCTGCTATCAGATAAGCCGTGATTCGTTCTATTTTGAATAACCGCATTAATATAAACCCTAACAGCAGCACGGCTATTATACTCAAAACCGTAAAAATAAAGCCTTCTTTTCCCGCTTTTAAAGCACTGTCCATATTCATTCCAAAACCTAAACCCACTACAGAAAACTGCAGTAAAAGCTGTGTAAGTTTTTTTGTACGAATTTCATAAGGATTGCCGATGGATATGGCTGTAAAAAAACCAAGAACTAAAGCTAAAGGAGCTGAAAAAAAAGGAAGCAAACAACTTATTCCTAATAGAATAAAGAACGCTCTTTGCACCTTTGGATGCTTTTTAATGTATTGCTGTAAAGAGATAACTGTTTTCATTTCTTAACCAATTGAGATATAAAATTGATTAAAAACCGATTACTGAAGAAATCAAAAAAGAACATGAGCTATAACTTGAAGTTATAACGTTGTGCAAAATTGAGAAACAAGGCAGTAAGACTGTTGTGTGCTCCCAATAACTGAATAAATTGAAAATCGCGTTCGATAGATAATTTTTTTACATCAATAATGGTAAGCGTATTATTTCTTAATTCCTGTAATACAGAGTGTATAGAAAGCAATGCCATGGCATCTGAATGCAATAAATACAGTTTAATACTCTCCGTATTTCCCAACTGCATTTCTACTTGCAGTTCATTTATTTTTATCCCAACCGATTTAAGAGCAAATGACAGGGTTTCCAATGTACCTGACCCGGGTTCTCTGAGCAATAAAGGAATACTTTTTAAATCTTCTGCTTTGAGCATGTTCTTCTGTGCCAATGGATGAGCCGCTTTGGCAACGAGCACAATTTCATCTTTTAAAAATGGAGTGTAATGAAACAAAGAGCTTTTAGAGGAACCTTCAATCAAACCAATATCAATTTTTTTCTGTTCCAGTAATTGTTCAATCATTTCGGTATTATGTATGGTCAGCTCAATTTTGATGTCTTTAAATTTTCCATGAAATTCAGCCAGTACAGGTGGTAATACATACTGGGCAATGGTGGTACTGGCTCCGATACGCAACAAACCTTTATACTGCTTGCTGAGCTGGGCTATTTCGAATTCCATATTGCGGTAAATACCAAAAAGCTGTTCAGTATATTTCAGCAATACATTACCCGAAGCTGTAAGACTTATCTTAGTCCCGTTCCGATCAAACAGCTGTGTACCTAACTGATGTTCAATCTCTTGAAAATGTTTAGTAACTGCTGGCTGGGTAATATGTAATTCACGGGCTGCTCTTGTAAAATTGAGTCTTTTGGCAACGGTATCAAAAACTTTTAATCGGAAGTCAAACATTTTTTGAAATTATAAGGATAATATCAAAGTTAATCATTTCCTTTTCGATTTTCAGTTGTTCTCTAAATCAAAATCTTCTGATCCATTCTCAGCTCAAAAATAAAAACCATATTAAATACCGCTTTTAATAAAAATGTTATAAATTAACTTAAAAATTGTAACCCTTTTATTATGAAAAAATATTTCTTTATCAGCACATTGCTGTTGACAGGCCTGCTGTCTTATGCTCAAAACAAACACATTATCGAAGCGGATAATTTATCAGAATCTCAATTAACCACAATAGATAAGATGGCTTCTAAAGATGGTTGGGTACTCATCAAATATAAGGGAGAAAATTACATCCGTAATTTTTCAAATTCTGACTATATCCTTTCCTTATCTGTTCATTGTTCTGATACCTCTAAAAAACCGGGGTATCTGATCGAATATTCCGATCGTTATGGAGACGGAGAAATGGGAGGTCTCGATTTTTCGAGTGCCACTTCACAATATCATGCAAAAGTGGTTTTTTATCTCGATGGAAAAAGTTATGAAAATCCGTTTGCTTCCGGTAAAAACAAGAATATGAAACCATTCTTCGAAAATTTAAAGAAAGCGAAAAAACTTAGAATAGATTTTTTTGATGCAGAATTTAATCCTGAAACAGCGAAAGAAGAACTAAAAATAAACCGGTCAATAGAATTTAAAACCGCAAATGCCGAACTTTTAGATCAGGCTGTTAATTGCTCCTGATGCTTCAAAATTATACCTCCTTTAAAAATACAGTAAAGGAGGTATACTTTAAGTTTTGCTTCATTGCTTAATTTTTTCCATTTCAAAGAGTCCGTAGTGTAACATTACACCAAATATCCCTGTTTTGCTTTCAAAAGATCCTTCATCGCTAAAACGGATCTTACTATTGGGTTGTGTCTGACACAGAAAAAAATGATCGGCATATATACATTCCATACATCCTTTCTTATGCAACTCACTCCAGCCAAACTCTGTATACTCATCATCTTCTTCATTAAATAAAAACGTTCTTGCTTCAGTTTGTTCGTTTTGATTTTCAGCATCAATTATGAGCCAGCGTTCTGCATTCGTTTTGTATTTAGAAGGTAAATCTTCTGGTACTGCATCTGACGCCTTTTGTATGATTATTTTTTTTGCATCAAAGTCGTCAAGCTTTGAATCGTCGTAAGGCTTCAAAAGATAATGTCCGCTCCAGATATCATTGCCTTGATTTTTAAGCGAGTCCGGTAGTTGAGCCAAAGCATGTTGAAAAATAAAAAAGGTACACGTGATCCGTAATAGCTGTTTCATTCCCTATGGTTTTAAAGTAAAAGTACTCCTTTTTTATGGGTTTTAGAAACTCTTAAAAAGAAGCTGCTACCATCAAAAGAGTACTTACTGATTTAAAAGCTCCTGAAATCTGTCAATAAAAAGGCCTACATGGTATCCGTCCATTAATCCATGATGACCGTGAACAGAAACCGCCATTGTTTTATTTCCATTTTCTTCCATCATTTTTCCAAATGAAATTTTCGGACAGCTGTCCGGAAAAGTAAAGCTTCTCGCATGAGACAAAGAAGTAAAGTTGAGCCACGGAATAGCTGAAAAATGAATGACATTTTCACCCGAAACAGCAGGAATCAATCCTTTTGTTTGCTGCACTTCTGTAATCACTTGCTTTGCATTGGCGAAAAAATCTTCTTGCTCATCTTTATAATTCATATATGAAAAGCCAAAAGTACCGTCCGGACGGTTAATAGTCGGCGAAGCATGCACTTCATCAAAAAGGTAAACTTTTCCATCGATGATCCTGTATCGAAAGTTTTCTGTTTCATTCGCAGCTTTTAGTGCCTGATACAGATAATACAGGAAAAAGGAATATTGGTGTTCTTTAGCCAGTTGGTATGCTTTTGTGCAGTTTACGGATACTGTAACGCCAAAAAAAGGTTCCTGAAATTGACTGAAAAAGTGAAAATGGTCTTTTCTTTCCCATGTTTCAATGTTTATTTGTTGTTTCATTTTTATTAATTTTGATTGTTGAACATCTATAATCTCGGAGATAGAAAATGATTGATTGTAACAAAAAGCATTATTTTACCTCTCCTGATTACTTTTGTATTTTTCAGCTGCAAAATTGAACACAACCCATAATAAAAAAAAGGACATTTGTCCCAACCCGATTATATGCTTCGCACCAATACTCCTTTTTTAGCGTATATAGAACGTCTTTATGAACTACAAGCCCGTAAAGAAGCTATTATATTAAAAGATTTTTCAAAGCACTCTTTTGTACTACAGCAGGGAACAACTGCTCATGCTGTATTGTTTATTAAACAGGGTATTATTAAATGTTTTATGAATGAGGAAAATGGAAAAGAATATATTGTAGAATTTTTAGGAAAAGGCGAAGTGGTAGGTGAAATTGAATTTCTGAAAAACATTCCGTGTCTGTGTACGATTGAAGCACTGACTGAGGTGACGGCGTATAGCATTTCTCTTCCGTATTTTAAAGAATTAATAGAAAAAGATCCGCTTTTTAGCCGGCTTTTACTGGATGCTTTTGCAGAACGGATTATCAATACCAGCAGTCGCGCTTCTTACCAGCAATTGCATACAGTGGAACATAGTTATTCCAAACTTATGGAATTACAGTCCCGACAGAATGTTGCTATTTCAAAAGAAGATATGGCAGCCTATCTGGGCATTACGATACGCACATTGAACCGGGTGGCTAAAAATTTTAAATAAAATATAAAAATCCCTTAGTATTAAAACACCAGATTAGTGTTACTAATATATAGTAAAGAAAATCATCCTTTTTATTTTTTACTTTTAATACTCTTTATTGTCGTAAGAAGAATATCGACAATTAGTAAAACTAATAATAAAATGTATAGTACTATTTTTTCTATATCCGTTTCTTCATTCGGATGAAAATATACTATTAGAAAAAAGACTGCAATTATTTTGTATACTACCTGTTTGTACATCGTTAGCTATTTTATAGATTAAAAATTGAGTAATCAGTATCAGGGATAATTTTTTTCTGAAAAAAAGAACCATTACAGGCTATTAAAGATAAAAATACATATAAGAATATATAATAATATCATGAGAGATTAGATATATTCACAATTTTAAGAAATTAAATACTATCTTCCAAGTATATTAAACAAAAAATTTAAAATTATTCTATAAATAGAATATAGCAAAAAGCTCAACTCTTTTTTAAGGATTAAAAACGAGTAATATAAATACGGCAAACAATACTAAATGCATGATTCCGATTACCGGACTGGTACGCTTTCCTAAAAAAGTCATCAGGCTTAATAAAAGCGTGATACAAAAAAGAATCATTTCAGTGGCAGTCAGTCCAAATAAAACCGTTTTTCCGGTTATCAGTCCGATAATAAGAACAGCGGGTACTGTAAGACCAACTGTTGAGACAAAAGCTCCGTGACAAAGATTGATGGTACGTTGAAATTCGTTATTGAGAGCTGCTTTTACTGCTGTCATTGATTCAGGAGTAAATACGATAATAGCAATCAGTACACCGCCTAATAAAGGAGGTAAATTCATTGCCTTAATACCAAAATCAACCACAACAGCCATATTATGAGAGAGCAACACGATAGGCAAAATCATGGCCATCAATACCAGTGAGCGGATCCACACTTCCTTTTTATTATTATTTTCTTCCGGAAGAACACTACTATCCGGAACCGCTGAGTTTCTTTCGGCAAAAGGAATTTCCATATATCCTGTTTTTGGCTGTATATACAAATGCCGGTATCCTTTCATTTGCAAATACAGAAAAGAACCATATAATACCATGATAAAAGCAGAGAGTGCTACAGCCTGAGTATTACTAAACATCCCCTCACCTGCTCCTTCAATAAAATTTGGCAGAAGCAAGCCAATGCCACCAAGCATAATGATCATACCTAAATAGGACATGGTTCCGGGAGCATTATATTCCTGCTCTCCGAATTTCAGGGCTCCGGTCAAAATACAAAGTCCGATTACCAGATTCATAATAATCATCATTACAGAAAAAATAGAATCTTTTCCGATCGTGGGATTTTCCCCTGGTCCAAGCAATACCGCTGCGATCAAAATAACTTCTATAGCAACAATAGATAAAGTGAGTATGAGCGTTCCGTAAGGCTCGCCCAGTTTATGTGCAAGTTCATCAGCTTCTTTTACCACTCCGAACGCTGATAAAATAATAGTACCTAACAAAACTGCAAAAAGAAAAAATGCTGTAACCGATGACATATTGCTGGTTAAGGATGATCCGAATAGGATAAACACCAAAACAACCAGCCAGGCAACAGCCATTCTGATACGGGTTTTAGGTGGAATAATCTCAGATAGGGTTAACGGTTTCTTTAGATTCTCTTTTATCATCATGCTTTGTTTTTGTTATACTCATAAACACTACAAAAATATTGAGAATACAGGATACAGTATTTATCCTATGATAAAAACGTATTACTTTTCTTTGCGGATGCGACTCAGACTTACCTGTGTCATTCCCAGATAAGAAGCGATGTACATGAGTGGTATTCGCTGAATAAATCCCGGAGAATCTTTCATTAATTTATCATAACGCTCTTTCGCAGACAATAATTCTGAAGAAATCACTCTGCTTTCAATTTTAAGCAATTCCTTTTCAGCCAGTTTTCTTCCCCAATTGGCGATATGAATATCCCGGTTGTAAAGTTCGAATAATTTTTTTATCTCTAATTTATAGAGTTCACAATCTTCCAAAAGCTCTATATTTTCGTATCCCTTTTGATTTTCAACATAGCTTTTCATGGATAAAACAGTTTCGCCTTCCTGTATAAAGCAAAAGGTAATATCCTTCAATTCTCTTGGTGCAAAGGCTCTTACAATTCCTTTTTTAATAAAATACAGCACTTTTTCTACGCGATCTGCCTGCATCAGAATATGCCCTTTGGGGTATTGTTCTTCTGTGATGCACTCCATTAATTCCTTTTTAGAAGCAACAGGTAATGTATATATCTGATCCAGTATCTGTTCTAATATCATTCTGATTATGGTTGTCTTTTATCCGCTAAATTATGAAAAAACTTGATACGGATACTATAGTCTTTTTGAGGTTAAAACGTTATTGGATAATAAAATATCCAGAATTTGCACAAACATGACTGTATTTTTATTTACCAATAAACAATAAAAATTATTAATCTGAGGTTTTCTATGTAAAAGTAATAATAAGTTGCCAATACATTTTTGAGGCATAAAAAATTATTATCTTCGAAACACCAATATTTATTCATCATATCTTATGAAAATTAACCTGTCGCTTGTATTGCTTTTAAACCTTAGTTATGGTTTTTCACAACAACAAATCCCAGTATTGAAGTCGAATACATCACAAGTAAAAATTATTGAAAACGGAGAACTAATAACAGATTGGAATCTGGATCCGGGATTGGATCCGGATATTTATACTACCGGAAAAAACTATAATTCCAGAACGATAAAGATGGTTACCGATATCGATTCTGTTGAAGTGAATTTGAAATATAATGAAACGTTTGATGTAGCAGTCCTGTTTGAAGACCATTTATACAATACAAGATTTCAAAGCCCCGAGCTAAAAAATTATTCCTCCGTTATACCCACTCAGCAGCATACTATTCCTTTTACACTAAGTGTTGATAACAACATACAGGTTACGTCACTACTTAATAATAAGGATAGTATTCCCATGTTATTTGATTCAGGTGCTTCGGGCTTTTATCTTTTGAAAACAGCCATAAAAAAATACCTGAATCCGACCAATAAAAAAATAACGATGAAAGATATCAGTGATAACCATTTTACAATTACGGATCTTGAATGGGATCATGAGCAGATATATCCTTTGGAAACAACAGGATATTGTTGTGAAGGCATGTTTGGATGGACAGCTTTTGACGGTAAAGTGGTAGCAATAGATTATGACACCAATGTGATGACGGTTTATACCAAACGACCTGAAATCAGCACTGACTATGAAGCATTTGCCATAGAATATATGAAAGAACATTTTTGTATTAATGTAGAAATAGCATCCGGGGATAAAAAATACAGCGGTCGGTTTTTATTCGATACGGGCTACCAAAGAACGGCTATGTTAGATCCGGAGATGATCAGTAAAACCGGATTTCCGATTGATGCGCAACCCGTTATTCAAGAAACAATTATGTATAATTCGCGCAATGAAGCAATACCTGTAAAAACAGTAGCTACAGAACAACTTATTTTTGGCAGATATGTTCTGGAAAATGTTCCGGCACAAATCAACAATTATAACAAACCGGCAGGCTACAGTACCAATCTGTTGGGAAATGAAGTTTTAAAACGCTTTAATATAATTTTGGATTTTCAAAACCATGTGGTTTACCTGAAACCCAATCATCTGTTTCATGAAAAATATGCAGAAACCACAAAAAGTTAAGTTATTTATACGTTAAAATCAAAGCTGTTTTGCCCCTGATTTCTTATATTTAATAAATGAATCAGAAAATTTACAAGTTATGAGTACAGAAAATTTACAACACAAAGAAGCAGTCGAAAAGTTTAAGCAAATGATTGATAGTATCGACATTGGTATGCTATCTACTTTTCCAAAAGATCAGGAATATCCGCATAGTATTCCGATGAGTCGTCAGGAGGTAGATGATGAAGGTAATATCTGGTTTTTGTTTTCTTCCGAAAGCGAAACGCATCAACATCTACTAAAAAATGACAAGGTAACTTTAACTTTTGCCCATGTAGGAGATTATCAGTTCTTAAGCGTAAACGCAACAGCCGAAATTTCAAAAGATCAGGCAAGAATTGATAAGTACTGGAATAAATTTATTGAAGCCTGGTTTGAAAAAGGAAAAGAAGATCCTCGTATCCGGGTTCTGAAAGTTATCCCTAATGAAGCCTATTATTGGGATAATAAAACCAATAAGTTAATGACATTGCTTAAAGTTGCTACCAGCGCGGTTACAGGCAAAAAAATGGATATTGGCAGAGAAGGAGAGCTCGACCTCTAACGATGCATTTTTAGAACAAAATACAAACAGCTATAACCACAAAGTTATAGCTGTTTATGTTTATCATCCTTTTTCATTTTCTGTTTGACATATACAAAGAAAGTATATACCACATACACAAGAAGCACTAATATCAAAATATTAAAAATTTGCCACAACAAAAGAGAATAACTCATATTTAAACAGATTAGTTGATTATATTTTCACTACTAAATGCTAAAATACAAATTTATCATTAAAAACAAAAATGCCTTACCATAGCTATGATAATGCATTCTTTATAATATGAAAAAGGTATTATATGTTTAACGCTTTTTGATATAAAGCTTCGTATGCCGGTACAATTTTCTCTACGCTGAAAGCTTTGGAATGTTCAATAGCATTAGCTTTGAATTGGCTGAGTACATCATCATCAGTCAATACCTTTAATGCATTATTAACCATATCATCTATATCTCCGATGTTACTTAAATAACCTGTAACTCCTTCGACATTAACTTCCGGAAGTCCTCCTGAATTGGAAGAAATAACCGGTACACCACACGCCATTGCTTCTAAAGCCGCTAATCCGAAACTTTCTGTTTCAGACGGTAAAAGAAATAAATCTGAATAGCGCAGGATACTATCTACTTCATTGCTGTTTCCAAAAAAGATAATTTTATCTGATATTCCCAGTTCTTCTGCTAATTTCTCTGCATCTCTTTTTTCCGGTCCGTCTCCCACCATCATTAATTTTGCAGGTATTTTTTTCTGAATACCATCGAATACTTTTATAATATCCTGTATTCTCTTTACTTTTCTGAAATTACTGATGTGTGTAATAATACGTTCATCATCATTAGCGAATAAAAGTCGTTTACAGGTCACAGATACAAAACCATTAAGCTTTTCTTCTATAAAATTAGGAATGACGTGAATCTCTTTTTTTACATCAAATAACTCATACGTAGATTTTTTCAAATCTTCTGAAACAGATGTTACATAATCCGATTTATTGATACTGAAACTAACCGCTGTTTTATAATTCGGATGGTTACCTACCAGGGTTATATCAGTACCATGAAGAGTGGTAACCATAGGTAAACGGATTCCCATATCTTCAAGCATCTTTTTTGCCATATAACCTGCAAAAGCATGCGGGATAGCATAATGAACGTGTAAAATATCTATTTCATATAGTTTTACCATATCAACAATTTTACTCGAAAGCGCCAGTTCGTATGGCTGATAATGAAATAAAGGGTAATCAGGTACGTTTACTTCATGGTAAAATATATTCGGATTCAGCAATGCCAATCTTACCGGCTGGCTATAGGTGATAAAATGTACTTCATGTCCTCTCTGAGCAAGAGAGACACCTAATTCAGTGGCAACTACTCCGCTTCCTCCGAAAGTGGGATAACAAACAATGGCTATCTTCATTGGGTTTTCTATAATTAATTAAGACTCCTTGATTTTATTTTTTGTGTAACATCAGGTTATGTTCATATTTTTCAATCCATTGTTGTACCGTCATTTTTTCCAGAAGTTCTCCAAGGAGTTGAAATGGAATATGCTCTGTTTTTTTGAAACGGATACAGCTTTTACCCATATCGAGTTTGGTTTTACAGTGGTCCGGATAAGCAGCTACAAACCATTCCATTAGTTCTTGATCTGCATAAAGTCCCATATGATAAAGACTTATAAAGTTTTTCTGTGATGCAAGAGAAACAAAGGGCAATGCCTGTTTCGGATTGCAGTGATAGCCTGGTGCATACAGACTGTGAGGTACTACAAAATGAATAAATTTTGCATCTGCCCTGCATTCAAAACCTTCCGGAAGATGTGTTTTAAGTATTTGGTATAACTGTATGATCGCATCCTGTCTTTCTTGCGGTACCTGGTCTAAAAATTCACGAATAGGCTCTATCATTGTTGAATAGCATCATAGATTATTTGTTGTATATCTTCTCTTGTATTGGCTTTAGACAATTTGTTATCATCAGCGTTTGGATACGTTCTGTTAGACAGAAAAACATATACAAGATTGTACTCCGGATCTACCCATGTCATGGTTCCGGTAAAGCCGGTATGACCAAAACTGTTTTTTGACGCACAACCACACGTAGGGCCGCTGGATCCTAATTGTGGCTTATCAAATCCTGCTCCTCTTCTGTTACCGTTAGAACAATAATAACAGGTATTAAAATCTTTCAGTGTCTTTTCAGATAAAATACGCTGTCCGTTATAGATCCCTCCGTTCAGATAAAACTGCATCATCTTAAAAACATCTACAGCATTTCCGAAAACCCCGGCATGACCACCTACACCACCAAACATTGCTGCTCCCATATCATGTACATATCCCTGTATTTTTGTATGTCTGTAATAAGTATCCAGTTCCGTTGGCGCAATAAGATGCATGTCCATCTTTTGTAACGGATTATAGGTGAGATTGGTTTGAATTTTTTTATAAAAAGTATCTTCTACCAAAACATCTAATGGTTTGTTGTATTTAGACTCAACGATTTCTTTGAGTAAAATGAAATTCAAATCGCTATACTTATAGGTTTTAGGCCCAAGTTTTGATTCTTTTATACGATCCAGAATAATATCCTGATAGCCTTTTTTCAAATACAGATTTTCACTTACCTGAATGGGAAATTCTTTTGAATAGGTCATTCGGTACAAACTTTTAGAAGGATAACCGTTTTCCAACGTTTCTTTGTAAAATGGGATCCATGCCACCAAACCGGATTGATGTGTAAGAATTTCTTTTAACGTTATTTTTGCTTTATCCGTATTCTTAAAGCGTGGCAATAAATCACCGAGTGTACTGTTAAAGTTTATTTTTCCTTCATCATACAGCTTCATTACCATCGGCAGCGTGCCTAAAATTTTTGACAATGAAGCCAAATCATAAACTGTTTCATTGGTTACCGGAGCTTTATCATCATAGCTTAATGTACCATAGGCTTTCTGATAGATAATTTTACCATTACGGGCTACCAATACCTGTATACCCGGTGTGTATTCTCTGTCGATAGCAGATTGTGCCAAACGGTCAATTTCTTTCAGCTTAGCACCATTCATCTTTTCCTTTTCAGGAGTTGAATATAAATCTGCTGAAACCGGTGCAGAATTGTTGACTACTTCTATTGCTTCTTCAGGAGCAACCGTTACAAGTTTCTCTCTGGTAAAATTTCCTCTCGGGGCCTTATTGGGTGTCGCTTTTAAAAGAACACCATCTCCCACTTGATATGACTTATTGATGGTTACAGGTAGTTTTCCTTTTGAAGGCAAATCTCCGAAAATGATCTGAGTAGCTACTTTTTGTGCAAAGTCATTATTTTGATAAGCCAGTACTACGCTTTTTAAATCGTCAAAAAAGGTAATGGCACTCAAAGCATACGGTTTTGTAAACGCTACTAAAGTGGTATTATGGTTCTGGGCAATGTTCTGTAATAAATTGAGCTCAATTGTTGTAAAATCGTGCTTTTTCCATGCCCCATCTGCTTTATGAAACCCAACAATTACATGATCATAAGCATCAAGGATTGTGGAATCATCTACTGTTGTAGAAAAAAACACATCTACATTGGCATACTTTTTCAATTCGTCAACAAAGGTATTATTGACATCATCCCCCAATTTTACGTAAGCAATTTTAGATCGGGTATCTAACGGCAGTTCCTGACGTTCGTTTTTTATTACGGTAACCAAATTTTCATACAACTTGTTATTGAGTACATCATATCGAACCGAATTCAGATCGTTGTAAAGATTGGCGTAATCAATAGGTTTGTATTTATTAAGTCCTGCTTTATATTTATATGCTAAAATCTTTTTAACAGAATATTCGAGACGGTTGTCATCAAACTTACCGTTTTGATAGGCTTCAACAAATTTCTGAATTGCCAGAGGTACATTTTCAGAAAACAACATTACATCATTACCCGCAAGAAAAGCAGCAAGATCTACCTCTCCGGCTCCTTTGTAAGTAGAAGCTGCTTTCATATTCAAAGCATCGGTAAAAATAAGTCCTTCAAACTCCAGATCTTCTTTAAGAATTTTAGTAATGGTATTATACGATAAGGAAGTAGGGACCCCCTTTTGTGGTTCAAAAGCAGGAACATCCAGATGCGCTACCATAATACTTGCCAAACCATTCTGAATGAGTTTTTTATACGGGTATAATTCTATATCGTATAATCGCTTTTTAGAAAAGTCAAGATAAGGCAGTGAATGATGAGAATCTGTAGAAGTATCTCCATGGCCCGGAAAATGCTTTGCTGTTGCAAATACATTCTGAGATTGTAATCCTTTCATGACTGCCAGAGCTCTTTCGGCTACGATCTCACGTGTCTCTCCGAATGATCGGTTTCCAATGATCGGATTAGCCGCATTGTTATTGATATCTACTACAGGACCAAATGTAAAATGTACCCCCATTCTATTGGCTTGTTCTGCCATTTGTACTCCCATCTGTTCCAATAATTTCATATCCTGAACTGCTCCTAAAGACATATTCCAAGGATAACGGTAAGTAGAATCTAAACGCATGCTTAGGCCCCACTCTGCATCGATCCCTACAAATAAAGGCAATTTAGACGCATTTTGAAGTTTATTGGTGATTTTAGCCTGACGACCGGGACCGCCCTGAAAAAAGATAACACCGCCGATTCTCTGATTCTGAACCAGGCTCATCAATTCATTTACATGACTTTCTGTTTTATTGGAATAAGCAGCTACCATAAAAAGCTGCCCTATTTTTTCTTCAAGAGTCATCTCATCATATACTCTGTTTACCCAAGCCTCTTCAACAGAAATGTTTCTCTTTTGGGCATACATAGTTTGAGCACATACGATAAGAAGTAAAATAAATAATCTCATAGCATTTTTTTGAAATAAAAACATCCTCAAAAATAACCTTTTGAGGATGAAAATTATAATTTTTTAGTAAATATTAAGGATTTTAAAAGAAGCGGCTGTGCCAGCTCTCCTCAGCCGGTATTTCCCAGAATTCTTCAAACTCTTCGATGGTGTTTACCAGATTGTTAAATACGATGGTATTTTTATTAACAGCTCTTTCTTTTGCCATCTTTTTGAAATCTACCAGAGTTTTGTGGGTAATGAATTCACCGGTACGATAGGTTACGTTCATTTTATCCAACAGATCAACTCCAAATTTATTTTCAAGTTCCTGGATTATTCGTACTGAAGAATCGATGGAGCAACCTGAAGCAGCATGATATTCCTGATCTACTGCCAGAATAATAAAGCGGTTGTACTTAATTATATATGATGCCTGTAAAGGTGTACTATGTGCTGCCCAGTTTTCTACAAATTCTTTAACGATTTTATCGGCCTCTGCTATTTCTTCATCGGATAATTTTCGATCGGATTGATAAATCCATATTTTCGATGATTTCGGCATTTCTTCAAAGGGAACATACATACTTATAAATCTTGTGCGTTTGCAATTAGTTCTGCCACATCCAATACTTTTATTTCGCCTTGTTTGTGATTAAATTTTACTCCGTCCGTGAGCATAGTATTACAAAACGGACAACCCGCTGCAACGATATCGGGTTTTACTTCTATGACGTCATCTGTACGCTCCATATTCACTTCCCGATCGCCTTTTTCAGGTTCTTTAAACATCTGTGCACCTCCGGCTCCGCAACATAATCCGTTCTTTTTGGAACGTTTCATTTCTACCAGTTCGGCATCGAGCTTTTTGATGAGGTCTCGTGGTGCTTCATAGATGTTGTTGGCTCTACCTAAGTAGCACGGATCGTGAAAGGTAATTTTTTTACCCTTAAACTGTCCTCCTTCAATTGTCAGTCTCCCATCCTCTAAAAGCGATTTCAAAAATTCTGTATGGTGTACTACTTCATAGGTACCGCCCAATTCAGGATATTCATTTTTTATGGTATTGAAACAGTGTGGACACGCCGTCACTATTTTTTTTACTTCATACGCATCAAATACCTGAATGTTCATCATTGCCTGCATCTGAAAAAGGAATTCATTTCCGGCTCTCTTTGCAGGATCTCCGGTACACGATTCTTCTGTTCCCAATACTGCAAAAGGTACTTTTGCTCTGTTTAATATTTTTACGAATGCTTTCGTTATTTTTTTTGCTCTGTCGTCAAAACTACCCGAACATCCAACCCAAAATAATACTTCGGGCTGCTCTCCTCGAGCCATCATTTCGGCCATTGTAGGTACTACTATACTTTCTGACATTTTCCTTTATATTAAGATGATATAAATTCTTTTAGTTTTCGTCTTTCCAATTCAGACGATCCATTTGATTGTACTGCCAAGGTGCTCCATTGTTTTCCACATTGGTCATCATGGTGTTTAATTCCATCGGAGCAGCACTTTGTTCCATCACCAGATAACGGCGCATATCCATGATAATAGATAACGGACTTATACTGATCGGACATTCTTCTACACAGGCATTACAGGTTGTACATGCCCATAATTCCTCCGGAGTGATATAATCATTGAGTAACGACTTTCCGTCTTCAACAAACGTGCCTTTATTGGCATCTATATTTCTACCCACTTCTTCAAGGCGATCTCTTGTTTTCATCATTATGAGACGTGGAGACAGTTTTTTACCGGTAATGTTTGCCGGACATGAAGCGGTACATCTTCCACATTCTGTACAGGAATAGGCATTTAAAAGCTGAACCCAATTGAGATCCTGTACATCACTGGCTCCGAATTTTGAAGGTGCTTCTGCTGCATCCGGTGCCGGTGCTGCAAACGGATCAGCGTTAGGATCCATCATCAGTTTTACTTCATTGGTAACAGCTTCCAGATTATCAAATTTTCCTAATTCATCAAGATTAGCATAATAGGTATTAGGGAATGCCAGAATAATATGAAGATGTTTGGAATAATAAAGATAGTTCATGAAACACATCACTCCTATGATGTGTAACCACCAACAGGCTCTCTCTACATAAAATACAACTTCCGGATTCATTCCGTTGAAAATAAGTGAAATGTATTGAGATACCGGAAAAGATCCAACTTGTGCAAAATGGGTATAGTTTATCGTCTGAAGGTAATAATCAGCTGCATTCATCACTAAGAAGAAAACCATAAGTATGGCTTCAAAATAAATAATGGTATTCGCATCTTTTTTTGGCCATCCATCCAGCTCTTTCTGATTTAATCTTTTTAGCTTTAAGATGTTTCTGCGTATCCAGAAGATGACTACTGCAAAAATGACAAGGAAAGCCAATACTTCAAAAACACCGATCAGAACATCATACACAGGCCCCATAAAAGATAGTACCCGGTGGGTTCCAAAAATACCGTCAATAATGATTTCCAGCATTTCGATGTTGATAATCACAAAGCCTACATATACGAAAATATGAAGTACAGCAGCAATTGGTCTTTTAACCATTTTAGATTGACCCAATGCTACCATTGCCATATTTTTCCAACGTTCAGAAGAGCGGTCAGAACGATTTATATCTCTTCCCAGATTTATATTCCGGTATATCTTCCTGGCATTTTTTATAAAAAAACCGAAGCCAATACCCAATAATATCAAGAAGAGAATACTACTCAATAGTTGCATACGCATTAAAAATTAATTATTGTTTTTGTTTTGTTTTGTTTTGTTTTGCTTTTTGTTTTATTCTGTTGATTTTGGAGCTACATAGGGTCCCGGATTTTTTCCGAATACTGATAAATGAATGTAGCGTTTAGGATTTAATTTCACATCTTCTAACAATTGAGACATTTCTTTTGAGGCCTTGTTCAGATTGTTATACAATGCTTCATCTTTCAATAATTTCCCTAAATTCCCCTGTCCGTTTTCTATACCTGCAATCAATTGATCTAAATTAGTTGCCGCAGCATCAAATTTTTTCAAAATACCGTCAATATCTGCCTGTGACAAATTATTGGAAAGCTTGTTCAGGTTCTGAGACGTTTGTCCGAATTCTGATACAATTGAGTTGATTTTACCTGTATTGGTGTCTACTATACGGTCAAATTTCCCCGTAATCCCTTTGGCATTTTTCATGGTTTCATTTAAATCTGCCAGAGCAGCTTTAAGGTTTTGCTGAGACTGTGGATCCAATACATTGTTTATCGAAACGACTACTTTATTGACATTTAATAATACAGAATCTAACTTTTGCATTACAGGATCAACTTTTTCTCCCAGACCATCCAACATACCCACTTTTGCCTGAGGGATTAAAAAATCACCATCTTTTGCATATTCTTTATCAGCAAAATCGGTTTCAAGAGCAATCTGTTTTCCTCCAATAAATCCCGGAGCATAGATAACTGCTTTTGTAGATTTTGGAATTTCTACATGATTGGTCATTAATATTTCTACCAACAGTTTACCTGAGTCAAGAATAGTTATCTTACTTACTTTTCCTACTGTTAACCCATTGATGGTAACTGTAGAAGCGGTAGATAAACCTTCAACATTATCATATTCCACATAAAACTTTCTACTGGTATCAAAAATATTTTTCCCCTTAAGGAAGTTATAGCCCCATAACACCAATGCAATTGATGTTAAAACTAATATTGCTGTCTTTAATTCTTTAGATAACTTCACAATATATTTTTTTATTTAGCAAATTTAATGCTTTTTATAGTCTTATAAATATTTTTTATTTCAATGCTTCCTGGAGATTTATTTTCTTACCGTCTTTGAATGCAACGATAAAAGCCGAATCATATCCTTTTTGTTTTGCGGTTTCCAATGATTTTCTCGCCTGAGCAATATCGGAAGTTTCATTATAATAGTATTTATACAGAGTACCTTCTTTTGAAGAAGTAATGTTGCTAAGCCCTTTAAAATTAGAAGCAGAGGTTGCAATATTTTTACTGCTTGCAGCTACCTGTACCATAAAGACTACTCCTTTTTTGGTTTCTCTTACCGGTTCAGGTTCATAATTCTTTACTTCAGGAACTTCTGTTCTTTCTTCAGTATTTCTGACAGATTTTGGTGTGTCATCATCCTGGTTTCGGCTTGATTTTGGCTCCGTTGTATTTTTGATATTATTTGGTGAATGGTATTTTTTCTTGTAATCTAAAATAGCATTGGCAATTGAACGTGCCATCTCATTCTTACCCTTATCAGAATTCAGATAAGCGCCTTCTTCGGAGTTGGAAAGAAAACCTAATTCAATTAAAACACTCGGCATAAAAGCTGTATATAAAACCAGAAAACCTGCTTGTTTAACGCCTCTGTTTTTACGGTCGAGTTCATTCGTAAATTTTGATTGTACAAAACTTGCCAATTCTATACTCTGCGCAATAAACTGTTCCTGTACAAGTGTTAGTCCGATAATGGATTCCGGAGAAGAGGGATCGTATCCGGCATACGTATTTTTATAATCTTCCTCCAAAGTAATTACAGCATTCTCTTTTTTAGCAACTTCGAGGTGGGATTTGTTTTTACTGACCCCCATTACAAATGTTTCTGTTCCGGCAGCATCAGGACTGTTAGGCACTGCATTGGCATGGATGGAAATAAAAACATCTGCCTTTTCTTTATTCGCAATATTGGTTCTTCCGTTTAAAGGAATAAAAACATCGGTCTTACGGGTATATACAACATCTATAGACTTATCTTTCTCAAGAATCTCCCCTACTTTGAGAGCTACATCCAATACAATCTTTTTTTCTACGTAATTGCTTCTTGTAGCACCAAAATCCTTTCCTCCATGCCCGGGATCTAAAACGACCTTGAATTTCTGAGCATGACCAGAAGCACTACAAAACAGCACTACCCCTACTAAAACCAGTTTTATTTTCTTTATCAGCATACAATAATTTTATATTGTTTTAAATTTATTAAAAATCTTATTTTAAAAAAAAATATATGTAAGTTTGAACTCAAAATTTCATACATCAGCTTACAAAAATAGTATTTATAAAATTGCAAACAAAAGTAATATATATCGTTTTTATTTCTTTAGTAATATCTCTTATTTCTCCCAAACTTTCAGCGCAGGATATCCGCACTTCCAAAAAAAGTTTAAAATCTGAAAATAAAGCTATTACAAACTCTATCCAAACTGATTCTTTAATCAAAAACGACACTATTAAAAATAATTCTAAATCCACAAAACAAAAACAGAAACTGGAAGGAATTGTAAAACGAAAAGCTTCTGAATATGAAAAATTTGATCAGAAAAATAAGTTGCTTACACTCTATAATAATGCTGAATTTCACTATTTAGACTATGAACTTACAGCCGGAATCATTGTTTTTGACTATGGAAAGGATGAAATTTATGCCGGAAGATATAAAGATTCTTTAGGTAATTATTCGCAAAGGCCTGTTTTTAAACAAGGAGGTCAGGTGATTGAGCCTGATTCCATACGTTTCAATACCAAAACAAAAAAAGCGATTGTCTGGAATACAAGAACTACATATGATGAGTTCAAAATAAAGGCTGAAAAAACAAAAAAGGTAAACGATTCTGTTTACTATATGAAAAAAATACAGTTTACTACTGCTGATGATATCGACAATCCTGAATATTATTTTCAGACTGATAAAGCAAAATTCATTCCCGGAGAAAAAGTAATAACGGGAGCTACCAATATGGTTATTGCCGGAGTACCTACACCGTTAGGTTTGCCTTTTGCTTTCTTTCCAATGACAACCAAATCAGTATCAGGGTTTATTATTCCGAGCTTCGGTGACAACAATTTACGCGGTTACTTTCTGCAAAACGGAGGGTATTATTTTGCCCTCAGTGATAACTATGACCTTACCATACTCGGAGATTATTATACCAACGGTAGTTATCGTTTACAGGGGCAAAGTATGTATGCCAAGCGATATCGGTTTAACGGTAATGCTAGTATAAGTATCGAAAACCTGATTGAGAGCGAAATAGGTTTTCCGGATTATTATACTGCTAAAAACTACAACGTACAGTGGACACATGCACAGGATGCCAAAGCGAATCCTATGTCTCGTTTTTCTGCATCGGTCAATCTGGGAAGCAGCACGTATTTCCGACAATCAATGAACACGCAAAACGTCGGAGCTGCACTGAATAATACGCTGAGCTCTTCTGTTTCGTACTCCAGAACTTTTCAGACAGTACCCCAGATAAACATGAGTTTGTCTGCTACCCACTCGCAAAATGTGAACACCAAACAGATCAATATGTCTCTGCCTACTTTACAGGTGAATGTAGACCGTATTTATCCGTTTGCGCCAAAAAACGGTTCTAAAAAAGGAATTATCCAAAACATCAATCTGCAGTATAGTGTACGTGGAGAAAACAGAATAATGACCACAGATACACTGTTTTTCAAAAAGGAAATGTTTAATCAGATGAATACCGGTTTCCAGCACAGCATTCCTATTGCCACCAATTTCAAAGTACTGCGTTATCTTTCGGTTTCTCTATCCGGAAATTATAATGAAGTATGGTACCTGAATACCGTTAAAAAATATTATGACGAAGTACAGAATAAGGTAATTGATCAGCGGGTAAATGGTTTTGATTCTTATAGAACCTATAATGTTGCGGCAAATGTAGGAACTACAATTTACGGAACTTTTAATTTTAGCAAAGACGCCAAGATACAGGCCATCAGACACGTAATGCGACCATCTGTATCGTATACCTATACACCGAGTTTTGAACAATATTATGATACGTATGCCATTGATGCCAACGGTACTACTATGGAACAATACACACGTTTCCAAACCGGTATTTTCGGAGCTCCGGGCAAGGAGATGTCGAATATGCTGGGCTTTTCATTAGGGAATAATTTTGAAGCTAAAGTCAGAGATGATAATTCAAGTACGGGAGAACCTAAAAAGGTAATGCTCCTCAATACACTTAATTTCAACACAAGCTATAATATGACGGCAGATTCATTAAAACTGGCTCCTTTGAGAGTTGCTGCCGGAACCCAATTGCTGGACAATAAACTTCAACTAAACCTTGGTACAACACTGGACCCGTATGCCATAAACAGTGCCGGGAGAAGAATCGATGTGCTTAACATCAACAACGGCGGTAGTTTATTCAGAATGACCAGTGCAAATATTACTTTAAATTACGCATTCTCCAGTAAAGATGCTTTGTTTGGAAATTCAGGTGATACTTCTGATAACAAAAATGTACAAAACGGAGGTCGTGCTGATGATTTATTTGGTCAGGCTACTGACCTGTCTGACCGCAGAAAGAGTATGTTTAATAAAGATGGTGATGAAAAAGATGACGAAGGCTTTAAAGGATTTTATAACAGTGAAATACCATGGGATCTGAACCTCGCCTATTCTCTTACCTATTCTAATAATGCCCGAAACCCTGAAATTGTAAACAATTCTGTGATGTTTTCAGGAAATGTTACACTTTCTCCGGGATGGATGGTAGGAATATCCAGCGGATATGATTTTAAAAATAAAGGAGTTACTTACACCCAACTGCGTTTTGAACGCGATCTAAAATCATGGCGCTTTGATTTCAGCTGGGTACCGAACGGATTCTATAAACAGTGGAATTTCTTTATCGGTATCAAGTCGACCATACTACAGGATATCAAATATGAGAAACGAAATGCTCCTGACAAAATTTACAGATAATTTAAATACATAAAAATGAAAAAAATAATCAACTCAGATAAAGCACCAGCTCCAATAGGTCCCTACAATCACTCGGTAATGGCAGGAGATTTGTTGTTTATTTCAGGACAGATTCCTTTTAATCAGGCTGAAGAAAAACTGATTACAAGCGGTATTCAGGATGAAACTACTCAGGTTATGGAAAACCTGAAATTTATTATTGAGGAAGCAGGACTTACTTTTGAAAACGTAGTAAAAGCAACTATCTTTATCCGAAATATGGAAGAGTTTACGTTAATCAACGAAGTATATGCCCGTTATTTCTCACCCGCTACAGCTCCTGCAAGAGAATGTGTACAGGTAGAAAAATTACCAAGAAACGTGAATATTGAAATTTCAATGATTTGTCATAAATAAAAAAATCCCGGTTTTCCGGGATTTTTTTATTCTTATATCTGATACATTTTCTGTCTTAATTCTTTGATTTTCGGATCATCAAGATAATCATCAAAACTCATATAACGATCAATAACTCCGTTTGGCGTCAGTTCCACAATTCGGTTACCTACCGTTTGCGCAAACTCATGATCGTGCGTGGTTAGCAATACAGATCCTTTAAAGTTTTTAAGTGAATTGTTAAATGCTGTAATCGATTCAAGGTCTAAGTGGTTCGTAGGCTCATCCAGCATCAATACATTTGCTCTGAGCATCATCATACGGGAAATCATACAACGTACTTTTTCTCCTCCAGATAGTACAGATCCTTTTTTCAATGCTTCTTCACCTGAAAAAATCATTTTTCCTAAAAATCCACGTACATAAACTTCATCACGCTCTTCTTCTGTTTTTGCCCATTGACGCAACCAGTCAACAAGGGTTAAGTTTTCTTTAAAGAACTCGCTGTTATCTGCAGGAAGATAGGACTGTGTAGTAGTAATACCCCAATCAAATTTTCCGGCATCAGCCTGCAGATTTCCATTTAGGATTTCATAAAAAGCAGTCGTTGCTCTGGAGTCCTTTGAAAAAACAACAATCTTATCCCCTTTGTTCATATTCAAATCTACGTTTCGGAATAAGATTTCTCCGTCAATGGATTTTTCCAATCCCTGTATGTTTAGGATTTGATCTCCGGCTTCTCTTTCCTGATCAAAAATGATAGCAGGATATCTTCTTGAAGAAGGTTTAATTTCATTTACGTTCAACTTTTCAATCATCTTCTTACGTGATGTTGCCTGTTTCGATTTGGCAACATTGGCAGAAAAACGACGTATAAATTCCTCCAGCTCGGCTTTTTTCTCTTCTGCTTTCTTGTTTTGCTGAGCACGTTGTTTAGCCGCTAATTGAGAAGACTCATACCAGAAGGTATAGTTTCCTGAAAAGTGGTTGATTTTACCAAAATCGATATCTGAAATATGTGTACATACCGCATCCAAAAAGTGACGGTCATGCGATACTACCAATACTGTGTTTTCATAATTGGCAAGGAAGTTTTCCAACCATCCGATGGTTTCAAAATCCAAGTCGTTGGTAGGCTCATCCATAATCAGTACATCCGGATTACCAAATAGCGCCTGAGCGAGTAATACACGGACTTTGAGTTTTCCTTCCATATCTCCCATTAAGGTATAATGAAAGTCTTCTGATATTCCTAAGTTTGATAATAAAGATGCTGCATTCGAATCTGCATTCCATCCGTTCATTTCATCAAACTGAATCTGGAGTTCTCCTATTCGGTCTGCATTTTCATCAGTGTAATTCAGATACAACTCATCCATTTCTTTTTTCACTGAATGAAGTACTTCATTACCCATTAATACTGTTTCCAGAACCGTTTGCTCATCAAACATATTATGGTTCTGGTTCAGAACCGACATACGTTTTCCCGGTTCTAATATGATGTGTCCTGAAGTAGGATCAATCTCTCCAGCGATTATCTTTAAAAAAGTTGATTTTCCGGCACCATTGGCACCAATAATTCCGTAGCAGTTTCCCTGAGTAAATGTAGCATTTACTTCATCGAATAAAATACGTTTACCAAATTGAACTGATAAATTTGAAACAGTTAACATAATTCTTATTTTTTGCCTGGCAAAGGTACAAATTTTAATCCAAAAAACAGAACTGCTACTTTTAAGAATCATTGGCCTGCTTTAACTCAAAATTAACAGCATGTATGATACTTAAAAGATAAATTTGTAGTTATGAAAACTTTGCCTTTGTTTCAAACGCGTTTTGCCTTATGCATTCCTTTTTTAATTTCTCTATTCTTTTCATGTGATAAAAAAGATATTGAAGTTAATAATTTTAGTGCTTATTTCGGAGGGCATATATATCATCCGAAGTCTGACTACATTTTATTGTACAAACAGGAAAACCTCATCGATACGCTTTTTCTTGACAAACAAAATCATTTTGGTAAAAGCTTTTCGTTTCTGGCACCGGGAATGTATATTATAAAACATGCCGATGAAAGAAAATATGTTTATTTTGACAAAAACGACAGTCTTTTTGTTCGAATAAATGCTAAAGATTTTGACAATGCTTCTACATTTTACGGCAGAGGAAAAGATAAAAACAACTGTTTACTGGAATTTTTTGCTTTCAGCAATCAGGATCGGAATGATTTTTTTAAGAACTATAAAAAGTCTCTCAAACGATTTATGAAAACGGCTGATTCGCTTCACGATGCCAGAACAGCTCTTTATCTGAGAAGAAAAACAGAAATTGGGTGGGATAAGGATTTTGACCTGTATGCGAAAGCAATTGTAGATTATGATTATTATGCGCGTTTAGAAAGTTATCCGTATGCGCACCAGAAACTGACTTCTGTAAAAGTGTTGGACAGCCTCCCTGAGAATTATTATAACTTCCGTCAAAAAATAGATCTTAACAATCAAAAATTAAGAGAATTCAGACCTTTTACTTCTTATCTGGCGATTATGCTGAATTCGCTGGTGTGTAACAAGACTTACAAAAATGAATTTGAACGGAATATAGCAAAACTGAATATGGTAGACTCGCTGATTAGCAATCAGAAAGTAAAGAATAATGTTTTAAATAATATCGTTTTTAATTATTTTATTGAGGATCAGAACCACCATAACAATAATGCTTTTCTGAAACGTTTTTATGAATTATCAACGGATACTATTCAAAGAAAAGAGATTTCAACCATACAGCATGCCGTAAAAAACCTGTCACCAAACAGTATATTGCCCGATGTTCGCTTTTTAGATACGAATTTAAAGGAAGTATCTGTAAAAGATACGATTCATAATAAAACGCTCATCATTTTCTGGACAAAGAATGCATTGAGTCATTACAATGATGCACAGGATATTGTACTGGATCTTTTATCAAAAAACAAAGGTTTACAGGTTATTGCCATCAATCTGGATGAAGATGAAATATCCTGGAAAAATATATTGGCTACACAGGATGATTCCCCAATTATCAACCTGCATACCGTAGATTTTACCGAACTGCGTGAAAAATGGGCTATCATCAAACTCAACAGAGCTCTTCTGGTTAATAAAAATGCTACTATCAATAATGGTTTTGTAAACATCTTTGAAGATGACCTTGATGATATTCTAAAATAAAAGGAATGGTTGTTAAGCCATTCCTCCATTCACTCCTATATTTTGAGCATTGATCCATTTTGCTTCATCACTGGCAAGAAACAGGATTACATCTGCGATATCCTCCGGTTCTCCTATTCTGTTGAAAGGAGAAAGAGATGCCAGCCGATCCATAACTTCCTGAGATTTGCCATTGGTAAATAATTCTGTATTGGTTGGTCCTGGCGAAACGGAATTGACATTGATTCCTCTGTTCCCGATTTCTTTTGAAAAAACACGTGTCAGCTGTTCTACAGCCGCCTTAGTAGCTACATAGGTCGCATATCCGGGTAACATAATTCTGTTTACCGAAGTAGAAAAGTTGATAATGCTTCCGTTATCCGCAAGACGTGTCGCAGCTTCACGTAAGGTATTGAACACTCCTTTGACATTGATATCAAACTGTCGGTTAAAATCCTCATCTGTGGTATCTTTAACAAGTTTGGTGATCATAATCCCTGCATTATTTATCAATACATCGATTTTTCCATAATGGGCTATTGCTGCATCAAAAAGATATTTTACATCAGCAACTTTACTCACATCGGCCTGCAGCGCAATTGCCTCTCCTCCTGCTTCCCTTATCTGTAGAACAAGAGTTTCAGCCGATGCCCGGTCATTCGCATAATTTACGATTACTTTGGCTTGTGCTTTTGCAAGTTTCAGCGCAATAGCTGCTCCAATACCTCTGGAAGCCCCTGTAATCAGAATGATTTTATTATTTAATTTTTGCATAACTGTTGTATGGATTGTCTTGTATAAAAGTACAACTTTCTTTTGCGTTTTAGTGTTATTAATCCATTTTATTCCCTCAAAGCAATATATTGTTGACAAATTATATGGTATAGAACACGGTAATCCATCTTTCAATAATAAGTGCTCTGCTATCAATAAAAACACCCGAAAAAAATAGATCCGGGTGTCTTTTATAAAATTTTTGATGCTTATTCTTCCGGCTTATTTTTAAGTGCCATTAATAGAGAATACGCTCCTTTGCGCACTAATTTTTTATTTTGTAAAGATGAACTGTTCTTTATTTCAACCCATTCCTTTTCTGTAGTAGTAATTTCTACAGGTAACATTCTGTATGTATGATTTTGCAGCCTCTCAAAGATGTAGTTTTTGCCTTCAAATCCTACTATGGCTTCCTGTGGCAAAACCCATGCATTTTTATTTATCACCCCTACTTCAGCATTTACATACATCCCGGCTGAAAGATCTATTCCGCGCTGGTCTTTTATACGGGCATAAACATCGCTGCTTCCGTCTGTGTTGACCGATCTGCCAATAGAAACTATTTCGCAAAGAAACAGTTCATCAGGATTTGTATTTGAAGAGGCCTGCACCTGCTGACCGATGGCAATCTTAGCTAAATCTTTTTCAAAAACTTTGAGATTCAATAAAAAATCTCTTGGATTTATAAGCTCAAAAAGTACATCAAATGGGGCTGCATATTTACCTGTATTGACAAATACCTCTCCTACCACACCGTCAAAGGGTGCATGTAGTGAAATAGTACGGGTAATTTTATCTAATGTAAGCGTATTCGGATTGATATTTATCAGCCGGAGTTTTTCTTCCAATGCTTTTTTGGATATTTGCAGGGTTCTGTAACCGGCTGTAGCCTGTTGAAAATTTTTATCGCTGCTCGCCTTATTCTGATTTAATTCTTTCTGACGCAGGTATTCTGCTTCTGCCATTGCAAGATTGGCTTTGGCAGACAGATAATCTTCCTGTAGCTGTATGAATTGATTGTCTTCAAGAATAGCTAAAACCTGTCCTTTTTTAAAACGCTGTCCCTGTAACAGTCTGATTGATTTTACGTATCCGCCTAAAGCACTGGTTACCGAAACCAGATTTTGAGGAGGTACTTCTGTTTTCCCATAAAGTTTTAAAGTAGATGTAATGGACTGCTGTTGTATCTCAAATGTTTCAATAGCAGTAGACTTTTCCTGAGCTTCTGTAAGCACAACCGTATTACTGCTGTTCTTTTCTTTTGTTTCTATCGTTGTTGTTGGCTTTTCTGTACAAGCGATAAGCGTACAGATAAGAAACAATAAAAGCGTATTTCTCATGATTATTGTTCGATTAGTGTTAAATATTGAAGAGTAATAATACTCTGATTCAGTTCTTCTAAGGCATCTATAAAGCCACTTTGTATTTCTATAGCCTGATTATTGAGTAATACCCATTCCAGATAGTTGATTTCACCCGTTTCAAACTGCTTCAGGCTCGTCTCTGCGATGACAGTTGCTCTGGGTAACTGTATCTTTTCATACCGTTTATAAATATCAAGTTGTACACCATATTCGGCTATGGCTTTCTGATACTGGGCATCTAACTGTGCTTCCTGAAACGATTTCTGATTTTCTGCCAAGGCTATTTTTGCTTTTGCCGCATTAATATGAGCATTTACGGATTTATTAAAAAGAGGGATGGCAATACCTACTTCAAAAGAATGAAAACGGCTGTTGTTTAATTCTCTAAAAGTCTGATTGTAATATCCAAAAGATAAACCAGGCATTTTTTTAGACTTTTCCCATTTGAGTTCTGCTTCTGCAATCTGTATCTGCTGTTGAAACCATTGTGTCGTCAGATGATCAGCCGTTGAAGGGGCTATCTGTATCCATTCAGCATCCATTACAGGATTCTGAGCAGCCGGCTTATACCGTTCTTCCGTATTCAACAGTAACTGTAAATGAATTTCTGATACTTCAATCTCCTTTCTGAGCTGTTGCAATTGCTGCAGAACTTTTTCCAGCTGTAGTTCTGCAGAAGCTTTCTCCATAAGATTGGAAGCTCCTTTTTCAAACCGCAATAACGCTTTTTCTGCAAATGCAGTATATAACCGGTGGTTCTTAGTCAGCAAAATCTCTCTTTCTCTGAGTACCAGTAAGTGGTAAAAGTTTTCTGTCACGACTTTCTTTACTTCACGTTCCGTAAGCTGTTGTGAGAGTTTACTGGCATTCCAGTATTCGTACAATACTTTTTTACGGCTGGAATAAACTGTAGGAAAACTAAAAGACTGTGAAACGCCGATTTTTTGATCCGTTCCGTCATAATTTACCTGTCCGAATTCTCCTGTAATATTGATGGCTGGAAGTTCTAAATAGGTTTGCTGCTGTTTTTGGTGATAGAGCGCTATCAGATTTTTATCCTTTACTTCATAATTATTCTTCAGAGCTGTATCAATTGCTTCTTCAAGAGTAATGTTTTGGGAGTAAACAGGCATTGCTGCAAACATGAATAAAAAAAGGACTGTAGTTATTTTTGTTTTTTTGAATTTCATCATAGGTTTTTGGATTTTCTCAAAGATGATATAGAGTACCGGAAGTACAAATAGCGTTAGAAAAGTAGCCAGCAAAAGTCCACCAATCACAACAGTAGCAAGCGGTCTTTGTACCTCTGCACCAGAACCGGTACTGATCGCCATCGGCAGAAAACCAAGAGAGGCAACAAATGCAGTCATTAATACCGGTCTCAAACGTATTCTCGTTCCGAGAAGAACAATTCTTGTTGTATTGTTAATTCCGTTTTGTTTGAGTCTGTTAAATTCCGATATTAATACAATACCATTGAGTACAGCCACTCCAAACAGAGCAATAAACCCTATACCCGCACTGATACTAAACGGCATACCTCTTAAAGCAAGTAAATAGACACCTCCGATAGCAGATAATGGAATGGCGGTATAAATCAGTAAACTGTGCTTTACGGAGCGGAAAGCAAAAAACAGCAGTAAAAAGATAAGTGCCATAGAAACGGGTACAGCGATCATCAACCGGTCTTTTGCCTTATTGAGATTTTCAAATGCACCGCCATAGGTCGTATAATAGCCCGCAGGCAGCTTCATTTGCAAGTCTGCCTTTTGGCGAAGTTCTTCTACCAAACTCTGTACATCACGGTTTCTGACATTAAAACCTACAACAATTCTTCTCTTAGCATCTTCCCGTTGAATCTGATTAGGACCATTTTTAAAATCTACCGTTGCCAATTGATACAGAGGTATTTGTGTACCATCAGAAACAGGAATGAGAAGATTTCTGATATCATCAAGATTTTTTCTCTGTGTCTGGTCTAATCGTACCACCAAATCAAAACGCTTTTCTTCTTCAAATACCCTTCCCGTACTCTGCCCTGCAAATGCCATATTTACGATATGGTTTACATCGTTTATTGTAAGACGATAACGGGCAATCATCTCGCGATTGTACTCAATAACCACCTGTGGCATTCCTGTAACAGGCTCTATATAAAGATCCTCTGCACCTTTGACAGTATGGATAATTTCTCCTAATTTTTGAGCCTGATGCGCTAAAGTATCTAAGTTTTCACCGAAAATTTTTACAACCACATCCTGACGTGCTCCTGTCATCAATTCATTAAAACGCATCTGCACCGGAAACTGAAAACCTGTTGTCATCCCAGGAATAACTTTGAGTGCTGTACTCATTTTTTCCGCTAATTCCGGAAATGTTTTAGCGGATGTCCATTCTTTTTTGGGTTTTAAAACAATGATCATATCTCCAGCATCCATTGGCATTGGCTCTGTAGGTATTTCACCGCTTCCTATTTTTGTGACTACTTTTTCTACCTCCGGAAATTGTGTTTTCAGTATATGAGCTGCCTGGTCCATATAGGCAATTGTTGTGGTCAGATTGCTTCCGGACAGAATTCTCGTTTCTACCGCGAAATCTCCTTCCTCTAAAGAAGGAATAAACTCACCACCGAGATTGCCCAGGGTGATCACAGCCCCTGCGAAAAGTGTAATAACAAGGCCAATTACCAGTTTAGGATAACGCAATACTTTGATTAATGCTCTCTGGTGTTTGTTTTCAACAACAGTCATGGCTTTGTCAGACAGATTGGGTTTTTGCTTTTTCTTTTTGCTCAATACTAAAGCACTCATCATAGGAATATAAGTCAAAGAAAGTATAAAAGCTCCGATGAGAGCAAAAGCAACGGTTTGTGCCATTGGTTTAAACATTTTACCTTCGATACCTTCCAGAGTAAAAATCGGCAGATATACAATAAGAATAATGATTTGTCCGAATACAGCACTGTTGACCATTTTCGTTGCCGAAGAAGCTACCTGACCGTCCATTTCTTTTTGAGAAATGCCATTTTGTAAACCAATTTTTTTATGATGATAGAGTTGATGCATGACCGCCTCTACAATGATGACCGCTCCGTCAACAATAAGACCGAAATCCAAAGCACCCAAGCTCATCAGGTTGCCTCCTACTCCAAAAATATTCATCATAATGATGGCAAATAACATGGATAGAGGAATGACAGATGCAACCAGAAAACCCGCTCTGAAATTGCCCAAAAAAACAACAAGAATGAATACGACAATCAAGGCACCTTCCAACAAGTTTGTTTTAATGGTATCGATTGTATTGTTTACCATTTTTGTCCTGTCTAAAAAAGGCTCAATAACGACACCTTCCGGAAGGGTTTTCTGTATGACTTCGATGCGTTCTTTAACATTCTTTATTACTTCGTTGCTATTCGCTCCTTTGAGCATCATTACAATAGCTCCGGAAACTTCACCTTCATCATTATAGGTCATGGCTCCATAGCGTATTGCATGACCTATATTGATTTCAGCAACATCTTTCAGAAATACCGGAATGCCTGATGTACCGTGGGTCACTGAAATATTTTCAATATCCTCAACGTTTCCGATCAAGCCTTCACTACGGATAAAAAGTACGGTTTCCGCTTTCTCAATATAAGCTCCTCCGGTATTTTGGTTGTTGTTTTCCAAAGCAGAAAAGACATCATTAATGGTGAGGTTAAAAGATTGCAATTTATGTGGGTTTACTGCAATTTCATATTGTTTGAGTTTGCCTCCAAAACTGCTTACATCAGCAACCCCTTTAACCCCTAATAACTGCCTGCGTACTACCCAATCCTGTATGGTTCTGAGTTCCGTTTCATCATACTGATCTTCGTACCCTTTTTCTGCTCTTACTACATACTGGTATATTTCGCCCAATCCGGTAGAAATGGGCCCGAGTTCAGGAGTTCCGATACTTTGAGGAATTTCTGACTGAATTTTTTGTAAACGTTCGGCAACCTGCTGACGGGCCCAGTAAATATCGGTTTCATCATTGAATACAATAGTTACTAATGACAGCCCGAATCTGGAAAAGCTGCGGATTTCTTCAATACCACTGATATTACTGTTTGCCTGTTCGATCGGAAAAGTTACCAATCGTTCTATATCAACAGCTCCAAACGATGGAGCTACAGTAATTATCTGTACCTGATTATTGGTTATATCGGGTTGGGCATCAATAGGAAGTTTTGTGGTTTCATATACGCCCAGCAGAATAAGCGCAAAAGTAAATAGCGCAATGATGAGTTTGTTCTTTATAGAAAACTCAATGATTTTATTAAGCATAAATTTTTACTGTTAATCAAATAAATAACTGAGCCATTCCCTTAGGAAACAGCTTTAATAAACGTATCTAAATTGAATTAACAGAATTTTGGCGGCTGCCAGATAGCAGATAAATACGAAGATTGAACATTGGGCTCATAGTGAAAAAAGATTTCTCTGCCCTGAATGAGTTCATTCTTTATTACAAAGTGATAAGGATCATTAAAATAAACCACGATAGTAGCCATGTCTGACGGAGTCATAAACGGTAACTTTCTATCGGTTTCATAATCTCCGTCCGGTTCATGATGATCATAGTGCAATACTAAAAAATGCCACAAAGATAAATCATGATCTTTCTCGGTATGTTCTATAAAATGCTCTACCAAAATAGGCAACCGCAACACCTGTGAAAGCTGGGTTGTAGATACCAGATAGGAAATCAAAAAGAAAATGGTGAGCATTTTTTTCATCACAGCAAATGTACTAATAATCTGCAGAAGAACAAAAATCGAGGGTTAGGCCGAATGGTTTTCTATAAACCTAAGTGATAAAAATATTTATGCCGAACACATAAATAATCAGGTCAATTCAGCACATTCATATCCTAACGCTGTAATACACTCAACAATAATTTGCGGATGTACAACAGTCCCGTCGATTCGAAGTATATTGTCGCAATCTTCGAGATCAAAATTAATTTTATAGTCGGGAAAGCGTTTCAATAACTGTGACATAACAAAATATGCTTCTTTAATATTTTGAATGTTCGTTTTAAAAACCTCAATCATACTTTTAATTTAGTTCGTGAATAATAGATGGAAAGAAATGAAAGATGAAAATTTTGTTATAAAAATCGGTCAGTTGCTTTGCAGCTGTAAATTCGAAGATTTCTTCATCATTAATATCATTTTGTTCTTTTACAAAAACAAACCAGAGTTCTTCAATACCTGATTCTTTTTTAAAATCTTCGAGTGCAGCGGATTCATACAAAAAGGAATGAGCTTCTGCTTTGCTTATTTCTTTATAATCAAAAAATACAATTCCTTTTCTGACTCCCAGATCAGACACAATATTGATCTTATGATTCAGACAGTCGATAATCGTAAGTGAAGGCTTATAGCATTCTATAAAATGACGTAGATCTACTACCTGAATTATTTTTTCTTCATGCTCGTTTTCCGGCAGACAAAATGTGTCAATTTCATCTGCCCATTTTTGAAATTCCTCTAAATACATATCTGCTATTTTTATACAAATGAAGAACAATGAGGCAATGGTTCTTTTTTTATTATACGAAACGGTATATATTTTATACGAAAGTTTATTTTTACATACTTGGTATAAAAAAAAGCACATCTTGTATAATTTATAGATACTTATCTTCTCTAACGTTTACTTTTGTAAAGAATAAATAAAATAAAATGGATTGTAATGCACATGATATAAAGAACAGACAGGTGGTCAATTTGCTGATTGAAGACCGTTACCGTATCTTCAGGCACCTGATCATGCTTATCGGTTTTATGATCATTCTTTTTAATACTAAAGGACGGGAGGAATATGCAGGCATGTATGAGTTTTACAGTTTGCTCATTACGTATGTTCTGTTTGTCTTTATGTTCTATATCAATATGTATGTATTGGTACCTGCTTTTTTCTTTAGAGCCAAGTATATCCAATATATAGTATTACTCATGATCATGGTTGGAGCCGGAATTTATTTTGTTTCAGAGATTATGATTGTGTATTTTGAACCGCACCGTATCATTGAAAAACATATAGAAATCAGCCAGACCCGTGTGATTATTTCAGCTACTATTTTTCTTACACCTTTTATTATGGTTACCACAACCTTAAAACTGATTCAACGCTGGGTAAAAGATAATGAACGCCTTAATGAGTTAAAAAACCTTACCCTGAGTATGGAATTAAATGAACTGAAAAACCAGATCAATCCTCATTTTCTTTTCAATATGCTCAATAGTGTTAATGTACTTACAAAGGCAAATCCTGATAAAGCCTCTTTGGTAATCTTAAAATTATCGGAGTTTTTAAGGTACCAGCTTTATGAAAATAATGAAGAAAAAACAGCATTGATTTCTGAGATAAATTTTTTATCAAATTTTCTTAATCTTGAAAAAATAAGAAGAGATAATTTCATCTTTACCATCAATACTCAAACCGCATCAGAAGATTATAAAAAGGTATTTATACCGCCTAATTTATTCACTAATTTTATTGAGAATGCCGTGAAACACAGTGTAGATATCAGTGATCAGGTTGCTTTTATAAAAATAGATCTGGAAATTAAAGATAAAATACTGTATTTTGTATGTACCAATTCTAAAAGTGCTGAAGACATTACATCCAATGATAAAAACAGCGGTCTCGGATTAGTCAACGTAAGAAGAAGACTCGATTTATTATATGGTGAAGCATACAATCTAACCCTGACAGAAAAGAAAAACAGCTATACCGTAAACTTAAATTTTCCGATATGAATTGTATTATAGTAGATGATGAGCCACTCGCAAGAGAAGGAATGCGTTCCCTTATAAAGGAAGTGTCTGATCTGAAAATTACAGGAGAATTTTCGAATGCGGTAACAGCTGCAGAATTTTTAAAAACCCATCAGGTAGATCTGATTTTTTTAGACATTCAGATGCCGAAAGTAACGGGACTGGAGTTTGCAGAACAGCTGCCGAAAGACACATTGATCATTTTTACTACCGCTTATTCACAATATGCATTGAAAAGTTATGAACTTGATGCTATTGGCTATTTATTAAAACCGATTGACAAGCATCGGCTTGAAAAAGCAATCGCTAAAGCTGTTGCCTATAAAGGATTACTTTCCAAAGATTCCCCAAAAAACACATTTGAAGGAAGTACAGAAGATTTTTTATTTATTAAATCAGAACGACGCTATTACAAAGTATATTTTAAAGAAATCCTGTTTATTGAAGGCCTTAAAGATTATGTGGTGATTTATACGCAGACACAAAAACTGATCACCGCTATGAATCTTAAAACTGCCCACCAAAAGATTGCTTCAGAGGTATTTATTCGCGTGAGCAAATCGTATGTGGTTAATATAGATTTTATTGAATCCTTTGACAATCATACCCTGTATGTTGGAGAACATGAAATTCCGTTGGGAGAAGTATATAAGAAAGATTTTTTTAAGAAGTATTCAGGAGGTTTTATGACGCCTGAAGAATCATAATCCATACATAATAGAAAAAAGGTTTATCGGAATTTTAAAAAGCGGACTTTTAAAAGTCCGCTTTTTATGGAAAATACTACTGCACGTTTTTTATAAGCATTTTAAAAAGTTAATGCAATGATCCTTTACGAAACTCTTCTGGTGTCTTACCCGTATGTTTTTTAAAAAAAGTTATAAAATAGGAAACATGTTCAAATCCTAATTTTCCGGCTATTTCACTTATGGCGTCATTTGTATAATGCAGCATACGCTGTGCTTCAATAATTACCTGCTTACGGATAAGATCACCTGCTGTCTGCCCCGTAATTTTTTTACATATTTTATTCAGATAGTTCGTACTGATAAAAAGCATTTTTGCATACTCTGAAGGTAATTTATGCATATTGAAATATTTTTCTGTCAATTTCTGAAAATGCAATACCTTTTCATGTGCAGGCGTGTGAAATCCTCTTACTTTTGAAGGCTTATGTAAACGGTCGAGCTCTATCAATATAATATTGAGATAAGATCGAATCGCTTTTTCAGATTGTTTTTTCTGTAATTCAAATTCATTCCATATCAGATACAATAGGGTGTTCCAGTAAGCCATTTGTTTCCCATCCAGAAAAACATTTTTTTGTACCGAAGTCTCTAAAAATGAAAAATGATACAATACATTATTATTGTAACGCAAGGAAAAAAAATCTTCTGTAAAACAGATGAGTTTTCCCACCGCTCCTTTGTGGAGCTTTATACTATTGATGCAATGTGGCTTAATAATGATGATTTGGGCATGATCCGCAATGAAATTGGTTCCGTCAATGTTTACGGTTCCCTCCGCTTTTTCTATAAAAAGTAAGCTATAAAAAAGATTTTCATGATGCTGTTCCAGCACAGGATACCGCTCGGTTATGGCCGCTATACTCCCTAACCAAAAGTGGTTGGCTTTATCATCAAATAAGTCTATATTGCAAACAGGTACAGTGACAGTTTGCATTTTTTATTTGTTTTTGTTTTAATAAATTGTTTTAACGATAGTCCTGTTAAACAATTTCAGGAGGTTGAAAAACGCCTGATAAAACATATAAAATCAGTGCTTCAGACTGATATACCGGATAACTCTTTTCAGGAAAAGGAATAAAAGAATGATACGGAGCCTCGTAAATAAATGTAAGATGAAATAACGGTTGTATTTCCGGTGTTTTTATAGTTGGAATCTGTCCTTCTTTGTCCTGATCTTTTTTTAGCTCCGCAGACAGGTAACATTTCCCATTACATACCGGAATTGCATCAAATCTGTTGATACAGATGTTTTTAGCAATATATTCCTGATTGATATAAAATGAAGTGATGATCCAAAAACTGGAAGTACTTTGGTAGAGAAAAGAGAGCAGAAAAAGAAAAACAAATGCTTTTTTCATCAAACGGATTTTTCTTCAAGTAAAATTACAATATCTTTTATCAATCTATCGACATCTTTTGAATTTGTACCGTCATATACACCACGGATGTGTCTGTTTTTATCTACGAGAATAAATCCGGCACTGTGTGCATAGCCTCCGGGAGCAGACACATCTGCATAAGCCTGAGTAAAATATCCCTTCTCTGCTATTTGCAAAATTTCCTGTTGTGTACCGCGTAAAAAATGCCATTTATTACCGTCAACATCCAAGTTTTGTGCATAGCTTTTCAAAACCGGTATCTGATCGTTTTCAGGATCTACCGTATGAGAGACAAATACAACAGAAGCATTATCTTTAAAGACATCATATACTCTTTTCATTTCGTGATTCATCACAGGACAAATTGTGGGACAACTCAAAAAAATAAAATCAGCGATATAAATTTTATCTTCAAACGTTTTATTCGTAATCACAATACTATCCTGATTTCTGAATTTAAAATCGGGAATGGTAAAGTATTTTTTTATCTGCATTTTCCCGTTTACAACTCCTTCAGTATGATTCCCTAAATATGGGAGTTGATCTGTCTTATTCTGACATGAAAACAGTATGAATACTCCAAAAAGAATCAAAATTCTCCGCATCTGATTTTATAAAATATAAGATTACAAAAATACCGGATTTTTTTAGAAATATGCTTTTTAAAACAATAAGAAAGCAGTTTTAAAAGTAGAAAATTAACAATATTTATTTTATAGATAAACTATACATATAATAAACAAATCATTTATTTCATATATTAAAATAATATAAATTAACTTAAAATAATATTAAAATAGTACATTTTTATTTTTTTTATTCAGATTTAACTTCCTACTTTTACTGAACAATCAACAAAAAAGTTGATACTAAAGGTGGCGAATGATTCCCTTATTTTAATGTTGTGATTCATTTTGATGCGTTAACAAACAAACCAATGCAGATTGGAGATGGGGTTCAATAAATAGTAATAAGTAAGTAAAGTATTCTATGAAATCTGATACCGCTTATTTGATGCATAATAGTTTATTCGTTTATATCGTAAATATTTCTATATGAAAAAATCTCTACTTCGCCAGCCTTTTCCTTATTTCTTTGTTTTATTGATGGGTTTTGGAATGCATGCACAGGTCCCGGATAGTACTCAGGGTGAAATATTGGAAAGCTATCCAAAATTTCAGTTTAAGGGACTCTTTCAGGGACGCTATACTGCCAGTCTTAAAGAGCATGTAGATGTTGAGGGTGTTCATCATACAGATGAAACGGCTACTAATAACAGCTTTTCTTTAAAATATATGCGTGTACAGGTAAAAGGTCAGATCAGCAGAAGAGTTGAAGTAGTCGCACTTGCCAATTTTGCCGATTTTAAAAACGATCCCAAAACCCGCGTTTTGGAAAATGCGTATCTCAGATATTCCTTTAATCAAAAAGTAGCCATTACAGTAGGACAATTTCGTCCCTGGTTTGGTATTGAAGAAACCTATCCTGTAGATATTATTAAATCTCTTGAATGGTCTAATCAATATACTGAATTTGGAAAAAATGGATGGACAAGCTTTCAGATCGGTGCATCTGTTGGAGGTACTCTGCCTCTTGGAAAAGTTCCCATGCAATATGCTGTTTCTGTAGTAAACGGAAACGGAAAAAATCAGGTATCCGATAAGGACAATGGCAAACAATTTCTGACAAGACTTGTATTTGATGTATCAAAGAAATATGGGTTGAATATCGGAATCAACGGAGGTGCCGGTAAGGTTTTTAAAAAAGGCGTATATGCTTTGGGAGTTGATCTAGCCACAGATATTGAATTGGCTCCAAAATGGAATCTGGATATTCAGATAGAAGCCAAACAGGCAGTAAATCATAACCTGTATTTTGGAATCGAAGAAACAGACCGTTTGCCAGATATTAATGAATATCAAATGCGCGGAGTATATTTTTTACCTAATATGCGATATGAAATCGATTATAAAAACCTCAAAGCAATTGAATTTTCCTGCAGATATGAATATCTCGATACAGATTTCAGACAAAATTCCAATCCGAGACAATCCCTGATTCCTATGATCAGTTTGGAATTTTTAAAAAACTATGGTGCCAGAATACAGATGGGAATGCAGATAGACTATTACAAACATCAGATCGAAAATACAAACAAATATAATGGTAACCTGTTTATTTTACAGGTTCAGAGCCGACTATAAACTAAAAATTCTAATTATGAAAGAAGTAAACATCAAGAAGATGGCAATTACTTTTGCTTTTGCATTAATCATCTGGTTTATACCGGTTCCGCAAGGTGTAACAGATAATGCCTGGCATTTATTTGCCATTTTCGCAGCCACTATTCTGGGTATTATTCTCAAAGCAGCACCTATGGGTACTATGTGTATGCTTGCTATTGGCTTCACTGCCCTGACACAGGTTCTGGCACCGGGTAATGCGGCGCTGTCCGTTACTAAATCGCTAAGTGGCTTTGGTGACAAAGTGATCTGGCTTATTGGGATCTCCTTTTTTATTGCCAGAGGTTTTATCAAGACAGGTCTGGGCAACAGAATTGCTTTTATGTTTATAAGAATATTCGGTAAGAGTTCTTTAGGACTGGCATACGGACTTGGTCTTGCAGATGTATGTCTTGCTCCTGCTATTCCGAGCAATACAGCACGCGGTGGCGGTATTATTTATCCTATTATGAAATCCATGGCCATCAGCTTCGGTTCTATGCCTGAAGATATTTCTACCCATAAAAAAATTGGTTCTTATCTGACGCTTAACAGTTATTATATGAATCTGATTGCTTCTTCCATGTTCCTTACCGGAACAGCAAGTAACCCTATGTGTCAGAAATTTGCGGCCGATCTGGGGATTAATATTACGTGGATGTCATGGGCAGCAGCAGGATTTGTACCCGGTCTGGTAGCTTTTTTTACTGTACCACTCGTATTGTACAGACTGTATCCGCCGGAGTTAAAAAAAACAGGAGATGCACCAAAAATGGCAGCACAGAAACTGAAAGAAATGGGAGCGATAAAAAAAGAAGAATGGCTGATGCTTTTGGCCTTTTTTATCCTTTTAGCCTTATGGATTTTCGGAGGTTCTCTGTCTATCGACGCAACAACAACTGCATTTATCGGACTTACCCTTTTATTACTGACTTCTGTACTCACCTGGGAAGATATAAAATCTGAAAAAGGAGCCTGGGATACTATTGTATGGTTTGCGGTACTGGTAATGATGGCAAGCTCTTTAAATGAGCTCGGTTTTATAGGCTGGTTTAGTGATTTGATAAAAGTACAGATTGGTGGACTCAACTGGATGGTTGCTTTTCCGGTCATCATTCTGGTCTACTTTTACAGCCATTATATTTTTGCGAGTGCTACTGCTCATGTGGCGGCAATGTATGCAGCAATGCTGGGCGTAGGAGTTTCTTTAGGAATACCCGGCATGTTACTTGCTATGATGCTTGGTTTTATAGGTTCTATTTATGGAGTGCTTACCCATTACGGACACGGTCCCGCACCTGTATATTTTGGTAGCGGCTACGTAGATCTGAAATCTTGGTGGACAAAAGGCTTCGAAATTGGTATTCTGCTGTTGCTCATCTATATGGGTATCGGAGGTTTATGGATGAAAATAATCGGATATTATTAAACTGTTGCTTATGTTTACGACCCTTACACGAAAGCTAATAATGTGCCTCACAGGCTTGTTTCTTTGTTTTTTTCTTATCATTCATTTTTTAGGAAATTTACAATTATTCCTTCCTGCTGCAGAAGCACATACAAAATTCAATGCATATTCACATTTTTTATCCGGTAATATACTGATCAAAATAGTTTCTTATATTCTTTACAGCTGTCTGATATTGCATGCAGTAGATGCCTTGTTTATTACCCTTAAAAACAAAAAAGCAGCAAAACCGTACAGACATGACCGTCGTAAAAGAGCCAGCAAATGGTACAGCCGTAATATGGGATTATTGGGAACGCTGATTTTAATTTTTCTTGTCATCCACTTTAAAAACTTTTGGTATGTCTATAAATTCGGTTCTCTTCCACTCGATGCAGACGGTCACAAAGATTTATACATTCTGGTAGTTACTACCTTTAAAGAAGGATGGTATGTACTCCTTTACGTACTTTCCATGGCAGCCTTATGCTACCATCTCATACATGGTGTACACAGTGCAGCCCGTACATTGGGACTTTTTCATCCTAAATATGTTCGATGGATTAAGATTTCCGGTATTTTATATGCCGTAATCATCAGCGCCGGGTTCGCCATGATGCCCCTCTATATCTACTTTATACAACAGGATAACCTTTATATTGTAACAAGATGAATTTAAATGCAAAAATCCCTGAAGGTCCATTGGAAAAGAAATGGGAAAACTATAAAAAAACAGCGAAATTGGTCAATCCTGCCAATCGTAAAAAAATAGATGTTATTGTTATTGGTACCGGATTGGCGGGCAGTTCACTTGCTGCTTCACTGGGAGAAATGGGATATAATGTAAAGTCTTTTTGCTTTCAGGACAGTCCCCGTCGCGCTCATTCTGTAGCAGCACAGGGAGGTGTTAATGCAGCTAAAAATTACAAAAATGATGGTGACAGTGTCTATCGTATGTTTGCTGACACGCTGAAAGGAGGTGATTTTCGGGCAAGGGAAGCCAATGTATACCGTATGGCAGAATGCTCTCTAAATTTGATTGATCAGGCGGTTGCTCAGGGCGTACCGTTTGGCAGGGAATACGGAGGCTATTTAAACAACCGTTCCTTTGGCGGCGTTCAGGTCAGCCGTACTTTCTATGCGCGCGGTCAGACAGGACAGCAATTACTTCTGGGATCGTATCAGGCTCTGATGCGACAGGTTGGTAAAAAAACAGTTGAACTATTTACGCGTCATGAGATGCTCGATGTAGTCGTTATCGACGGTAAAGCCCGTGGCGTTATCATCAGAAATCTCGATACAGGGGCTATTGAACGTCACGGAGCCCATGCGGTAGTATTGGCGACAGGAGGTTATGGCAAGATCTATTACCTTTCCACTCTGGCTATGGGATGCAATGGATCTGCTATCTGGCGCGCTCATAAAAAAGGGGCTTTAATGGCAAGTCCAAGCTGGATACAAATTCATCCGACTTCTTTACCGCAATCAGGAGATTATCAATCAAAATTAACCCTGATGTCCGAATCATTGCGAAATGATGGTCGTATATGGGTTCCGCTCACAAAAAATGAGACCCGGTCTGCTAATGAAATTCCCGAGTCGGAAAGAGATTACTATTTAGAACGCAGATATCCTGCCTTTGGAAATCTTGCACCAAGAGATATTTCTTCGCGTGCTGCAAAAGAAAGAATTGATGCAGGCTATGGAATTGGTCCCTTAAAAAATGCTGTTTATCTTGACTTCTCAAAAGCAATAAAAGAACAGGGAATAGAAAAAATTAAAGAAAAATATGGTAATTTATTTGATATGTATGAGAAAATCACCGGATACAACGCTTATAAAGTACCTATGATGATTTCGCCCTCAGCCCACTTTTCAATGGGCGGTCTGTGGGTAGATTATGAGTTGATGACTACAATTCCCGGCTTATTTGCTTTAGGTGAAGCCAACTTTGGTGATCACGGAGCCAATCGTCTCGGAGCTAATTCTCTTTTACAAGCATCTGTTGACGGATATTTTATTGCTCCCTATACTATGGCTAATTATCTTTCAGGAGACATACATACCGGAAAAATATCTACGGAACATCCTGAATTTGAAAAAGCAGAAATGCAGGTAAGAGAACAACTGGCACGCTTTAGTAATTGTAAAGGAACTAAAACAGTTGATTATTACCACAAAACACTGGGAAAAATTTTATACGACCATTGTGGCTTGGCACGTAATGAAAAGGGATTACAACTTGCCATCAGCGAAATAAGAAAATTACGGGATGAATTTTATCAGAATGTGCACATTCCCGGGAATGAGGCAAGTATGAATACTGAAATAGAAAAAGCCGGAAGAGTTGCTGATTATCTGGAAATAGGCGAACTCATGTGCTATGATGCACTTACCCGTAATGAATCATGCGGAGCTCATTTCAGGGAAGAATATCAGACCGAAGAAGGAGAAGCGAAACGAAACGATGCTGATTACCAGTTTATTTCTGCATGGGAATGGAATTCGGGCAATACTCCTGTTCTTCACAAAGAACCATTGTCATTTGAAGTGCTGCAACCTATAGTGCGCAGCTATAAATAATAGTAAACATAAAATTATGAAATTACATCTGAAAATATGGCGTCAGGAAAGCAAAAATACAGAAGGTAAATTAGTGGATTATACCCTTGATAATCTCAATCCGAATATGTCTTTTCTGGAAATGCTGGATACACTTAATGAGCAGTTGATCATGACTGATGAAAGACCGGTAGAATTTGATCATGATTGCCGTGAAGGAATTTGTGGTCAATGTGGTGTGATGATCAATGGAGTGGCTCATGGTCCGCTTAAACATACTACAACCTGTCAACTGCATCTGCGTTCTTTTAAAGAGGAAGAGGTCATTTTTATTGAGCCTTTTCGTTCAGAAGCTTTTCCCATTAAAAAAGATCTGAAAATAGACCGGTCAGCTTTTGACCGTATTATTTCTTCAGGAGGTTATGTATCTGTAAATACCGGACAGGCTCCGGAAGCATTAACCATTCCCATAACCCATCAGGTAACCGAAGCCGCATTCGATTCGGCTGCGTGTATCGGTTGCGGAGCCTGTGTAGCTACCTGTAAAAATGGTAGTGCAGCTCTTTTTACATCAGCAAAAATAAACCATATGGTATTGCTACCTCAGGGAAAAGAAGAGCGTCAGAAAAGAGTTTTGGATATGGTTTATCAAATGGATCAGGAACTATTTGGTCATTGTTCCAATACAGAAGCCTGTGAAGTTGAGTGTCCGCAAGGCATTTCTGTACTCAACATTGCCCGCATGAATTATGAATACAACCGCGCTCATTTTTATAAAAAATAAGAGCAAAATACGATTATAAAAGAGCCGTTTATTTTATAAACGGCTCTTTTTTATCACCCTACATGCTGATCGATAAGTATAATGTTACCATCGGGATCTTTTACCATAAGACTGGCAGGACCTGATGTATTTTCGGCTACTGAAGCCAATAACTCAATATTGTTGTTCTGTAGTGTCTCTTGTATGGTTCTTATGTCTTCAAAACCTTCAACCAGCTGGGCATCCTGATCCCATCCCGGATTAAATGTAAGCAGATTTCCTTCAAACATGTTTTGAAAAATACCAATAAGCGTAGTTCCACTTTTCATGATAAGATAATTTTGATCTACACTTCCTGCCCATGCAGTAAATCCCAGAGTTTCGTAAAACTGTTTAGAAACCATAAGATCGTTCACACTCAAACTTATTGAAAAAGCGCCTAATTTCATATTCCTCTATTTTTGTATTGTTTTATATTTTATGAATATCTATTGCCATCACAGACCGGCTTAAAGAACATATTTGACTTCACCACCCTCCCCGTTCGTGGCCATCAGCAATATAAACATAAAAAGTAATAAGAACGCTACGAAAAACAGTATAAAAAAGACAAACATCCGCAAGGCAAATCCACCTAATGTATAATCGTTTCTAAAAGCACCATAATAACCAAAAATGATATATGCCAACATAAAAACAGGAATGACAAAGTAGAAAATTTCTCCAACAGGTTCCAAAAAGGGAGAAAAATCCAGATAACTCAATAGAGTTCTTAAAGTAAACAGAATAAGAATGCCTAACAACAGTATTCCTGAAACCATACAATGTTCACTAAAATTTAATTTACGTCTTTTAAAAATCAAATAGCTGTTCAAAGCCGTCAACGGAACAAATGAAAAAATAATGAGTTTATTATAAGCAGAGAGAAAGTAATCTATCTTCTCCCCTGCCTTATTCATAGCAGGTCCGGTTTGATGTCCGTATAGCTTTACAGCCCATCCGTCATAGTAGTGCTTCAAAAATATATTCAACCCAATTAATAGCAAAATAAAATAAAAGACGTTATAGTAAACCACTCTTTTGCCTGCTATATATTCCAAAGCTGCTTTTCCCGGCCGTACAATAGCTTGTTTTGCCGTATAAAGCATCCCCCTTTCAATATGAAAGGTACCGTGCAATACGTCATGCGTAATAAAATGTTTGAAAGAAATACGATGTGTATCTGACTTTTGTCCACAATTGGAGCAATACTTCCCGGATAAATGGGCATTACAGTTGAGGCAGTAGTTTTTTTCCATATAAAATTTGCTAAATACGATAATAATGATGATTTGTATGTATTTATAAAAATACAATCAATAGTTTACCTATATAAAAATAACATATTTCATAATACAACAAATAATATATATTATTTTAACAAATAAAACACAACACTATTTCTTATGATACCAACTATTTTATTGTGTAACGCATCGGTATTATAAAAAACGAATCCCTTTGGTACAGCGTTTGCAAAGTCATCTGTATAAACTATAAAAAAATTGATATGACCTATTACAATTATATCAGGAAAGGTGTTTGGCTCATGGCAGCGGTTTTAATGCTTTCCTGTAAGAAAGAAGCAAAAAATACTGAAAACCTTATCGGCTCGCGAACCGATACTACCCGAATTGAAGCTTCTGCTATGGAGAGCGGAAAATATCTGTATCAAAAAGAAGGCGATACCATATCTTTACAGTTACAGGTGAAAGATAGCAAAGTAACCGGAGAGTTGGTTTATAAATTAAAAGAGAAAGATGCAAATACAGGCACTATTGAAGGTGAGATTAAAGACAATATAATAATCGCTTTGTATACCTTTCAATCAGAAGGCACAACATCCGTCAGACAGGTAGCTTTTAAATTTACAGATAAAGGTGTTGTGGAAGGTTACGGTGCCGTCGAAGAGAAAGAAGGAAAAGTATTGTTTAAAGATATCAATACACTGAATTACACAGACGAAATGATTTTACTGAAACAAAATTAAGAATAGTAACCGCTCTCTGATAGAGACCCAAAAAAAATTAATATCCATGAAATACTTATTTATTACCGCGCTTTTTAGTGTAACGGCACTCACATTTTCAAGCTGTAAAACTGTTAAGGCAAATGATGTAGCCCAAATTGAAAATGAAAATTTACGTGTTAACGGAAAAATAATTCATATCGAAAATGGAAAAGATGGCTATGTGGCTACTTTGTTAACAAATGATAATAAGGAGTATACAGCCACTATAAGCATTGTGAACCTCAATAAAAGAGGTCAGAACTATAAGAAATACGATGTAGGTGAAACTATTACAGTAGAAGGTCCGTTTTGGAAAGACGACTCGGGCAAAACCTATATTACGGCTTACAAACTGCAATAAAAAAAACTCCTAAGACCGACTCTTTGCGGTCTTAGGATAATACCAACCTGTATAATTACTTTTTATGAAGAGTTCGCAAGGCTCTTTTTACAATATAAGCCGTTGCTTTTACAGGACTTTCATTATTCCATCGCTCACAAATGGTCTGTACGAAATCCGGTCTGGTTTTACTGGCATCGTTGAGCCAGTTCGCTACACTGTTTTGTACATAAAGCGAAGAATCAGCCCTCAAGGCTTCTAAAATAGTAACGGCCATTTCTGGTGTTTGTTTTAACTCTTCAATATGTTCACACCAAACTCCTCTGGGTCTTGTAACTTCTGTCGCAAAACGCCGTACGTTTTCATCTTCATGCATGGTCCAGTTTTCTAAAATTAAAAGTGCTTCCTCCAAATGGGCTGCCACTAAGGGTCTGACCGCCATCCAGGCAATCTCTCTTACTCCGAAATGCTGATCGGCTGCAAATACCTGAATAAAATGTAATGTTTCAGAAACGCTTTTAAAAGGCTTATTTATAATCGTGTAAACAGCCCAGCAACGCACCATATCAGAGGTATGTTGTGACAGTATTTCAAAAAATGCTTCATCATTTGAGTTGATACTTTCTCTGTAAAGTTGTGCGCCGATTGCTTTATTAACCGTATTTACGGTCTGATTTTTTAATGATTCTACTGCACTTAATACGGGTTTCAAATAAGATTCCCGACTATGCGCTTTTAAAATATTTTTCAGTAATAGTGTCTGGTCTACCGCTAACCACTCCGTCAGATTTACACTTGAAATTTTTCCTTGATTTAAGTGTTGTAACACATCATTCGGAATATCCTTTAAAGACCTTGCTCCTTTTCTTTCGAATTCCATTACAATGTTTTTAAAAGTTGCTGAATGTCGAACCGATTGGTATAATCAGCATCAATAAAGCTGTAACTAATGATTCCATCTGAATTAACTACGTATACCGCCGGAACCGGCAAGGTATTTTCATCATTGCCATTAAAATGATGAAGGTCAATTCCCAATTCTTTATAATGTGATCGTACAAAGTCCTGTAAAGAAAAACGGATTCCTAATTGTTTTGCCAGTTTGTTGTTAACATCAGTTACTACGGTAAAAGAAAGATTGTGTTGTGCTGCAAGTGATTGGCTGTGCTCTGCTTTCTGAGGAGAAACCGCTACTACGGTTACTTTTTTTTCATGTAACAATTGAAGATGCTTCTGAAGGTATTGTAATTCGAGATTGCAGTACGGACACCAGCTTCCTCTGAAAAAAGTAAGTAACATCTTACCATTTTTAAGAACATCCTTAGAATTGACTTCATTTCCATTTGAGTCTTTCAATATAAAATCCGGCATTTTATCGCCTGTTTTGATACTGTTATGCTCAATCATTCTTTTTTTTAAATCAAGAATTGATGTGGCAAAGGCTTGCTGAGTTTCCAAAGGTAATTGTTTTGTAATGCTTTCCTCAAGTATTTTTATTTGATCTGTCAAATTATCCATTTCTATATATTTTAAGTATTTTTACAAAGGTGATTAATAGGCATGATATATACAATAACGCAGTTTTTTATCCCATAGTGACAAAAAAGTCAATATTATGAATACTAAGGAAAAGACGACAGAAAATAAAATATGTCCACTTGAATTTGCTGTGAATACCATTAGTGGCAAGTGGAAAATTCCCATTGTGTGGCAAATAAATGAAGGAAAAAAAAGACCAAGTGAATTTTTAAGAGGTATTGGTACCGTTGATCGCAGAGTTCTCAACCAGCAACTTAATGAAATGATACAGGACGGGATTCTGACAAAAGAAGCATTTCCTGAACTTCCTCCACGTGTAGAATATTCTCTTACTGAATTAGGGGGAAAATTAGTTGAGGTTCTATGGAAACTCAATGATTGGGGATTATTATTACTTGAAAAGGAGGACTGCAATTTTCAGAAAAAATAACTTTTTCTGAATCTTTATACTTTTATTTATTTTATAAATTAAGAACGGATTCCCCAATTGAATGGGGAATTCCCCATTTATGCTCAAAACAAAATAAAACATAAGTAATTAAAAATCAATAAGTTAATACTTATATTTCACTATTTACCGCTATTGGTATGATTATTCTATTATGTATAGTAATAATAAATTAAGAATCGTTTTTGCACATCTTGTCAGATACAATTGGGGTTTAAATATATCTATCATCTTGATTTAAATTTGTAGGCATCAGGCTATTAAAGCCAAACGCAACTGACAATTGGCATATAACGCTTTTTATAAGAGGAGACAATATAATTGTCTCCTTTTTATTTTAATAGATAAATGACTATAAAAAGATTCTTCCATTCCAAAAAACAAAGTATAGCTTTATCCTCTCACTGGAATACTCTTGATAATCTTATATAAAAAAGCCAACCGTAATGGTTGGCTTTTTCAATTTTGATGTTATTATTTTTTCTCGGATAAACCCCGTGTCAACCATCCCCTTCTTCCGGCCGTAGCAATTGCATACGGTGTAATCCAGAATAAGGTAAAAGCATAAAATATACTATATGGATACGCCCAGAATGACTCTGACAAGTTGTGTATTTTGGCATAAAAGAATACCTGTATGCTTGAAAAGATAAAAATACTCAACAAAGTTGCACTAAGGAATAATACGGGTTGTGTTACAATAAAAATCAGCATAAGCAATGTGAACGGATATGCCAAAATCACATTTAACCATTGGTTAAGCAATAATATTCGGGGGCCGGCAGTCGATTCTTTACGGAATTTTGTAAAAGCGAATTTGCTCATCATAATATTTTCACGCACATTGCTTCGTTCCCATCGTATAAACATCTTATAAAGACTTTTATATTTTTCAGGAATATTAGTCAATACATAAGCATTTTTCTGAAACAGTACATGATATCCCTGTTTTAATATCATATTGGTCATGGCACGGTCTTCACCAATATCTGTTGGCTGTCCCATAAAAGTCTGATTCATCCATTCGTCAAGACAATTCATAACAGCCTCTTTTTTGTAAGCAGCCAAAGCTCCGGGTGTACATAAAACGGTACCTATAGAACTTTGCGCAGACCGCATGAATTCAAAACTGAAAACAAAACTTACATTCAGCATTCTTGGAATAATGGCTGATTTATCATTTAATACCCTAACGTTTCCGGCTACAGCGCCACATTTATCGTTGCCAACAAACGGACTTACCAGATTTCTCAGCGTATCTGCTTTAACAATAGAATCACTGTCAACAGTAATGAATACCTCTCCCGTAGCCATTTTGAATCCTCTATAAAGGGCATGTCTTTTCCCTTTGTTTTCAGGCTGTTGGAAAATTGACAAACGGTCTCCCAACTGCTCTTTCGCTTTTTGCATCCAATACCACGTATCATCCTGACTTCCGTCATCGATAGAAATGATCTGTACTTTTTGGTCCGGATAATCACTCGCTGCCAAACTCCGTAAAGTTTCCCAAACAAGTTTTCCTTCATTATAAGCAGGAACAATGACAGTACAGGTTGGTAATAATTCGTCTGATACTGATTTTACAGGTTTGTATTTTATATACAGAAATACCATATAAAGCAAAAAAGCTACCTGTATTACTAATAAAACCACTCCAATGCCGGCAAGCGCTGAACCCCAGAAGGTTTTCATTCTTTCTAAATGAATTGCCTCAAATTGCGGTTGTAGCTGATATACAAGAAATACTCCTGCTACCAACACTAAAAAAGCACTGATGAGAATGGTATAATCTAAAGTGGTTAAGGAGTTTCTTTTTATACGATTCATGAATTTGTTTTCCTGAATCTGTTGTTTCTTTACATTCAAATCTGGCGATTCCAATGTTTCTATTAAATTTTCGGTTTTGTATTCTCTATTTATCATCTTACTATAGGCATATAAATTACTTTATACTATTTTTATTCTACTATAGTTTTTCAACTATTATGCCATGCGTTTTGAACCCAAAAAACGTGCTTTTTCACTATTTCATGACCGCATTGTGTAGAATATGACAACAAAAAATGTAGAATTCAAAGGTTACAATATAGAGAATCTACTACTCTTTTTAGCAATAAATAATGCTTTTAAGCGGTGAACAGATATATAGATGACTAAAAAAGACCCGATTCTATTGTGCAAAAAAAAACCCGGTCAATGCCGGGTTATTTGTTTATTGATCACAATATTTTATCATCTATTTTGAATCTATTATCTCTAAAAGTTTTTCGAGATCAGCTTGGGAATTGTAAAAGTGAAAAGAGAATCTGATACCACCACCTCTCGGAGAAAACAATATATTGGCATCATGCAGCTTCTGAATAAGCTTTTCCTGAGCCGGAATATTAAAAATAGTGCTGTTATCCTGTTGCATCATTCGCATGTCTGACAGAAGCCCTCTGTTGCCCAATTCTTTTTTAGCTGTTGTGCTGATCTTTTTAATTTGCTGTTCGATTTTTTCAAATCCATGTTGCTCAAAAAAATACAACGACTGCAATAAAGTGCCGAAATTCAGCGTATCTAAATGCCCGGGTTCAAAAGAAAGAGACAACAAACTGCGCTCTTTTAAAAACGGCACATCGGGTAGCGATACTGTCGCTGTATTGTTGAATAATTGGTCTTTAATTTCTTCTTTTATCAAGATATATCCGTTGCCATAGCCTCCCAACATCCATTTGTAATTACTGCCAACAAGCACATCGAGACCGGAAGTATCAAAATTAAAATCCTGTGTACCGCAAAATTGTGTTCCGTCTGCAATAAGAATGAGCTGTGGAAATTCTTGTTTTAAGCGTTTGATAAATTCAAGATTGATTTGGAGTCCTGATATATACTGAACAATGCTGAAAGCAAATACAGCAGGTTGCGATGTTTTTATCTTATCGATAATTTTTTCTTCGATATGTTCGTCAAAAGTTACATATTCATAAGCAAAACCTCCGTTTAATACAGGAAAAGTCAACGATGGATAATCATCTTCAATTAGGAGAAAGGAAGTTTTCTTTGGAAGTCCCTGTAATAATGTAGTAAAGCCGAAAGAAAAATTGGGGATGAGAAACGTATTTTCGGCACCTGTGTGAAAAAACTTTGCCAGCTGTACTCTAACATCCTGCAGAAAAGCCGCCTGATGTAATCTAAAATTACTGCCTTGTTCTAAAAACCAGATATCATGACTGTTTCTCCATTGCTGGGCAGCTTTGGTCAACAAACCTGAACCTGCAGTATTGAGATAGGTATACTGATCCAATACCGGAAATTGTTTTCTTATATCCATCTTATCAATTATCTTCTAAACTTAAAAATATATTTCTGGAATTACAAGGGCTTTCTATTAATATTCTAAACTGAAAAATGAGTCTGAAAACCTACTGTTTTCCCCAATTTTCTTTAAAATAATCAAGGTATTGATTGAATTGTGAATCCTTTTCCATATATTTTTTAGTTATCTTCTCCCATTCATCGAATTTGGCTCTGTTTTTTAGAAGAAAATAGGAATGTGTCATGTTCAAAGCCATCTCTGATTTTTGCTGATTATCTTTAGTAAGAGCTATTCCTTTTTTATAGGTTTCCTCTGCCTTTTCTATCTCCCCCATACCCAATAAGGTAAATCCAAGCTCTTTACAAAATAAAGAGTTTTTCGGGTCTTTGCTGATCGCTTTTGTCAATACTTCAAATGCTTTTTCATAGTTTTCCGTGGCATTGTAAGCATACGCCAGTTCAAACTCAACTCCTTCATAATGTGGATTGACGGCATAGACTTGCGAAAGCGGTTTAAGAGCATTTATACTCGCGCCAACATGATTATAACTTGAACCTATTTTCACAAGATAAGACAGCTCATTTTCATTTCTTTTATATACCTCTAACCATTCGGGTTGAGCAGGTAATTGTAAATTAGCAATTTGTTTATCTGTAAGGATGTGTACATTAGCTGTATTTGCAGTAAGTCTGGATTTGAACATTCCCTGAAATTCGCGTGGGATATTTTCGAAACCTTCATCTGTAATTTTAAAATCAGAGGTATAATCAAACGTAAATCCCGCATCCTCGTCGATATAAATAAATCCGTATCCATATTCTTTCTGATCACCATTTTTTTCAAAAGCTACCCATTTGTCAACCGCATCAAAAAAACGTGTATCAAAATTCAAATCTTGTCCAAAACAATATCCTGAACATAAAACGGCTAATAGTAAAATTTTTTTCATAGGTAAAATTATTGTATGTTATTTTTATTATATCTCAAAATGGATTTCATTTAGCTGCTATTTGCTGACTAAACCGCATCCAAAACAGAAAATTCATTATATCCTTCTATTTGCTCTAAATGCCTGTTGATCTGATACTCATTAAAATTATCCCAATAAGGTGCACTACTTCTCTTCTCTCCATACATGGCATCCAGACACTTATTATTGTCTTTATATTTTGTGTATAGGACCTTCAGTATTTTAAAGAAAAAGGCATCCAGTTTTGTGATAGCTTCAAATTCTGTATGTAAAACTTTTTCTGACGCATCGGCAATTTGTAATAAGTTCAGGATTTCTCTTTTTTCTTCTTCATTGATTTCAGTTAAATAACCTGATTTCAGCACTTTAAAAACGAGATTATTCCAAACCTCACTGTCATGTCCCCAGGATACATCTGCAATGTTTAAAGAATGTTCGCAGATCAGAATAAGTGCATACAGTACATCTTTTAAATTCTGTTCAGGAAACTCATCCAAACTTCTGAATTCAAAACCACTTTGATACATTTTCTCCTGATTGAAGTCGAGACCCACTTCAGATAGCAGCTCATATCCCATGTAGGTTTCAATCTGATCACGCCACCAAATATTTTCCTGCTTTGAAAATTTTAGCAATTTTCTGAAATCCTCTACTTTATAAGTGAGTATTTTTCCTTTTGGCATTGACTTATGATAAGTACCCACACCAATATAGCGGGACATGGCATTTCTCATAGAACCCAGGGTGAACTTTTTATCAAGAGTGTATTTTTCACTTATGACCCCCATAATATCGGGACTGCCTAATGTAGCTATAAAAAAAGGTTCAAACCATTGCAGCATATAAATCGCATTGGCATGTGTTTTTTCAAAAGCATCATAATCAACAATACGGCTGTCTTCTGTTAATGTAGGCAATGTAATATGAAAATGATAGGTACCGTTATTGAATAAAACCAGATTTTCCTGATTGGTCATAAACATATTTAAGCCAGAATTATAATCCGGAAAATATAAGGTTTCGTTTAAAATACCCGATGCGTTGATTTTGTCTAAGAACAATTTCTTGGTCGCTTTGAGTTCTTTACAGGAATCAATAACGGTACGGTTTTCGAAATATTTGGTTACAAATTCAATCGAATCGCCATCAAAATGAACACAACCCATCGTTTTATTCCTTTGCGTAATCATGCTCTGAATATTGTAGGGTTGACCTTCCAGAAAAAGTTCCATAATTGATTTTCCAGTATACAAGGGATTTTCAAGAGGTTCCGGTATAGTCTCATCAACAGCTGTTTTAGGTACTGCCAATGTTTTGTGCTGATAGTGAATATCCAGTTTTTCAAGCGAATGGCTGTTGATCATCCTGCTTACCTGATAATATTCATTACCCTCAAAAGCCTTTTTCAACAAAGGATCTAAAATGCCTGACTGGTAGCATGTTGTATAATCAAGACTATATCGTTCAAAACCGATGTTATCATGTATAAATTTTCCAGTGACTATTAATGGATCCTCAAATTGCAAGTAGGTTTCATTTTCCAATCCTATTCCCCAATAATACTTTTTTGTCTGACTGTTTTCCATTTATACTGCTTATCTGTTGTATGTTATTGAACTTTTATTCCGCGATTTATTTTTGGAAAAAACCGATCACATATACAATTCCTGGAGATAAAAGAATGTATGGTGGAAAAGACAAAATTTATCATGTCCGCCAGAAAATCTTAATTTTTACTTTAAAAGTAAAAGTATATCTTGTTTTCAGAAATTGGTTTTTGTATCGACTGAAAGATTGATAATAAGTAGCATTTTATAAGGAAGTTATAAACCTGTACTGTTATTAATTGCTTTTTTATCAATAATTTGAACAAAAGAATAGCCCAAAATTATTTTCTTTGCTTCCGTTTTTCCAAGTAGCGAAAGTACTTCTTTATTACGTCATTTGCAAGCGTATAAAACACTGATAGTCAGACATCCTTTTTAATTATCGGATAAGAAGCAGAATTGTTTGCATCTAATCATGGTAATAAAGCACAAATGAAGAATATAAATCATCTTGCCACCAGTCTTTTCTCGCCTCAGAAAAATAATTATAGTTCAATTTTCCGGCTTGTGACTGCAGCGGATATACTACAACTCCATTCACACGATGGGCTTTATGATTGGCGTTTTCAGGAACCACAGGAACAATATGTCCTGAAAGTCCTTTTACTTTTCTTTTGGCGCAAATAATGCCAATACCTCCGTTCGTATTTACCAGATTCTGAAGTGTATCAACAGAATCTACTCTTTTCCATCCAAAACTGCTTCCCCATTGTAAGAACCAGTCATGTATGGCACTGGAATATATACGATCGACCGTTTCACCGAAAATTGCTTCTACTTCTTCTCCTTTCAGCACCCGTTCCAAAGCATCATCTGTCCACCAGACTGTGGGAAGATATACATTGGAAAAATAACAATAATCATAAGAATATACATTGCAGTACGTATCTTCAGCCGTTTTCTGATATCTGAGGTTTTCTTCAACATTCAATTTCTCAATCAGTTGATGCAAACTTTGTTTTTTAAGATCTGTATTTGTATTGTCTCTGTAAGGAATAGTGGTATCAAGAATCGGATGTTCTTTCTTTTCCTGAGTTTCGAGACGGGACTTTATATGAGGTAATAAATCAGCTTTTTTTATGTGTGTATTTGGTATCGGAGTATCATCTTCAGATAACAATGGTATTGTTATGGTGTCTTTGCCCATATTTGGTTACTTAAAATTAATTATTCTACCACTATAAAAAATAATTCTATAGTACGATTTGGTCAACCTAAAAGTAAATATAAGAATTTTAAAGTTTTAATCGGTTTTCTAAGGTCTTTTATTTCTTTGAAGTAAGAGAATTCAAGTTGGATTTTTTAAAGTAGATAAAGAGCAGAAATGATTCTATCGAAAAACCAAATTGGTTGAATCACTTTAGATCGGAAATTACTATCTGTTCTATTCTGAAGTTAATCATCATCCTCCTCAAATATTTGGTCCATTCTTTTATTAAATTCTTCAACTTATTTTTTAATGATTTAACTTATAAAAAGAATTGGGACATAAGGATTTGATGTTGTTTTAATGATGGAAATTAAGCATTCTTATATGCTGTTTTAGCATCATCCAGTACCTCTTTCAGTATACAAGCTGCCTTATAATATTTTTCTGCATTTGATTCGTTCGGTGTTTTTTCAAAAAATTCTTTTTTTGTTTTTACAAGGGCATCCATATAAGCATGATACCCTTCATCATGACACAAACACAAAATAGCGGCTTTTTTAAACTCAGAATACGGACCAAGTATTTCTTTAATTTCGGCATTATCTCTTACATTGCTTATGAATTCATAGAGACTATTGATATGCCCCCATCTGTCAAAAAAAGGAAGAATATTTTGCTGAAACTGTTCTTTAAATTCAAAAATGATACTCTCTGTAACCGGTAGTTCAGCGTTGGTTTGCTGATGTATAAAAAAGGATGGCAAACGATTATCATCAGTAACTTTAGGCAACAATCCTGTTTGAATTAGAACCTCATTAATAATATTATCAAACTCATTATAGTTTACCTGATAGCGTACCGGTGTAAAAATGTATTCCTTATTATTTATTTTTTTTAGAAGTAAGTATATTTCTAAATCAGTCTGGGTGCCCTTGTTTAAGTAATGATAACTTACATAATCTCTTCCCGTTACAATAGTTTCGTCTGTTGGTAACGATCTGTTGATGATTCTTTTTATCTCTTTCATTATCTGATTCATACAATCTATTTTTAATTAATGTATATTTTCTGTTTGATGTTCTTGTTTAGTAATAGATTCAGGGCGTATAAACAGCACCTATAAATTAAACAGAACTATAATGCTGTAACAATTAGAATGTTTAATTGTCTGGTAAATATCTTGCCGTATTTTTATAGATACCATGCTCAAAAAAATGGATTCCTCCGTCATAGACTACTTCTTTACTTTTGCGGTCTCTTCCTTGTAACTCATTTTTAAAATAATCGACATATTTTCTAAAATATTTTTTACCGTAGTAGTCACTATCTATTACAAATAGTGGCTCACTAATGGGTTCGTCTAATGCTTCGTCCAAGTCCTTGTAACTTGTCATTACAAAAAATATTTTATATCCGTTAGCCCGTGCATATGCTTCATAAACTGGCAACGGTAAACAACTGTCAGCCGGACAGCCAACAGTAAAGATATATACTATAGCTTTGGGATACTCCCTGAGTTCCTCTAACAGCTCTGTAGCATTGATCTTATACACTTTACCTTTGGTTAGTATGGTATTGCTCCGAAAAGGCTGTACCAATGTTTTTTGCTCAGCAGTAAGTTTGTTGTAGTCGTCTGTCAGTCCTCTGACCTGAATACAGGATAATAATATACAAGATACCAGTCCTGATAAAATGCTTTTTTTTAACATATTATTTTTATTGAATTACTTATTTCGTTTTAAAAGATGATGTACACAGTAGGTATTTCTGTTACTGAAAAGGAGTTAGTACAGATGTGCTAACTGTTATTAACATCACTGAAAGATCATTATAATTATTAATAATATAAGATGCCCTGTATTGTTGAAGTGATATACAGCTGAATGCATCTGCATTTATGGTAGATTAATATCAAAGTAAAGGCTTTATTTTAAAAAAAGCAAATTATCCTCTATGAATTCATGACTTTTCATATCCTTATGTATATATTAATTCATACAATCACTCCAAATTCAAGATATAAGACTTGCTATTACCTAATAAAAAAATATTACTTCCTGCCCAAAGGATGATCATATAAATGATGAATCACTATTGAAAAACTAAAGGATGATTGTTGAGTCAGTTATAGAAAACCAACTCTCAATATTTAACCTTTAATAAGTCAATTCATCATTTTAGTTAATGACAAAGTGAATGTTAAGTAAAGTTTAAATTTCAAGTAAAGTTTATTTTATACAAATATTATTTTTAAGTTTGCTCCTGATCGAATTAATATTTGAGAAAATTAATCCTCCTCATAAAGGGTTAAATATTCTACTTACAGACAGATCATTCATTATAGAAATGATCTGACAAAAAAATCAAATTTAGCGACAATAAAAAATCCATGACGATTTTTATTGGACTATAGGTGATAAATTTCAGTACTATATTTATCATAAATAGAAAAATACTCTTCGTCTTTTCCAAAGTGTAAAACTTGGGAATACATTCTACCAGCTAAAAAATTTACAGTAAAAAAAGAAATCCTTTAGGAGCAAGAATTCTATGCTTTAGATGTTACGAAACAGAGACTTAATAAAGCTTTAAATTTCATTAACTCGAGAACTATATTTTAAAGTATTAAAACTTAGTAAACAAGTGTTTACACACAAAGATTTAACCAATACATTGTACTCTTCCATAAGAGATGATGTACAAACTTATACTATTCTATACCAACTATAATTGATGTGGTATGTTGTTGATTCATTGACCAAATATACTTCAGGTAAACAGCAGTTACATCAAGTTTGATATTATATACATCAATCCATTCTCTCTGCCTTCTGTGACAGGTTAGGCTCAGATATTATATGATGTAAACGCAAACTTCTTCTTCCATCTACTGTACAATAGTAATTGTATGGTATCGTGTAATAATAAGTACATAACAAATAAACTTTTAAAAACATGCAAAACAAGCAGATGAATTCAAATGTTATCCATAATTACTGTAAACTCAGCATATCAGCATTTGTACTTCCCTTACTTCTACTGGGTTTTATCATACTATGGCTTTATAGTAAGAATGCATTGAATATTAGTGAATATGTGGAACTACAGAAAAACAGTTTCCTTTATATCAACCACACACTAAGTCAATATCCCTATCTGCAAAATAACCTTACTCAGTTTGGAGATGCCTTAGTTTTTCTGTCTTTTTTGGGTATTTTAGTAATCTATGCTCCAAAAATATGGGAGGTACTTCTACCAGCATCATTGGTTTCGCTTCTTTTCTGTTCGTCTCTAAAAAGAATATTTGCTGTACCGAGACCTGCGGTCATGATTGATAATGACAGCTTTGTAATCATTGGAAAAAAACTTTCGGGTTCCAACAGTCTTCCCTCTGGTCATTCTATTACTATTTTCACTATTCTTACCATACTAATGTTTGCATTTATACCCCAAAAAACAAAGTATAAAATGATATATAGTATTTCCATATTAACCTTTGGGTTAGTCCTTGCTTTTTCAAGAGTTGGTGTAGGTGCCCATTATCCTATTGATGTTATCTCCGGCAGTATTATTGGATACATCTCCGGATTAATTGGTATCTTTATCAGTATAAGATATAAAATATTTAACTGGATAGGCAAGATTAAATATTACCCGATAATACTTCTATTTTTACTCATTAGCGGTATATCACTCGTCAACAGAATAATTACTGATAACCTCATAGTTTATTACTTAGCATTTGCCAGTGTGGTAATCTCTTTCTATAAAATAATTTGTGTATATGTTAAAAAATAATTTAAAGTTAGTTCCTTTTGCCCTTTTAGTAAGTGTGTTGAATTTTATACTCTTCCATTTTCCATTTTACACCTATGTATTTAATAATGTAGATTATAAAAGCTTTAATGGTATCATTTTAATTTTTAGTCTGGTAATTCTGATGCTGGTTGCAAATGCTTTCGCTTTCTTTCTGCTGTTTAGTTTATCCCGACGTATCGGAAAATTTCTACTCATCTTATTTTTTATCATAAATACAGTTGCCGTATACTTTATCAATACATATGGTGTGATCATCGATGAAAGTATGATCGGTAATATACTGAATACTAATTATGAAGAATCCAGCAGTTTTTTTTCTCTCAAATTAGTGCTTTATGTAATCTTATTGGCTATTATTCCCGGATTTTTTATCATTAAAGTAAAAATCACAAAATTACCATTAAAGAAGTCTTTATTGGTGTTATCAATTGCGCTGCTGTTTATGACGGCTATGGCATTTGCTAACGCAAGCAACTGGCTCTGGATTGACAAAAATTCTAAACAATTGGGCGGACTTGCCATGCCCTGGTCTTATACGGTAAATACTTCGCTTTTCTATATTCATAAAAATCAGAAAAACAAAAAAGAAATACGCTTACCGGATGCGGTTATAAAAAATCAGGAAAAAGCAGTAGTGGTACTTGTTATAGGAGAATCTGCAAGAAAACAGAATTTTTCTCTCTATGGTTATAAAAGAAACACCAATCCTTTGCTTTCCAAAACAGAAAACCTTTTCCACTTTAATGCTACTTCCTGTGCTACCTACACCACAGCAGGGGTAAAATGTATTCTTGAGCATGCCGATACTGGTAAATTGTACGAGATTCTCCCGAACTATTTGTACAGAAATGGTGCTGAGGTTATCTGGCGAACAACGAACTGGGGAGAACCACCGGTTCATATAAAGGATTATCTGAAAAAGGATGAACTGATGGCACAATGCGAAGGAGAACGATGCGGCTATGATGAAATCTTACTCACAGGACTGAAAGAGCAGATACTCGCAAGCAACAAAGCCAAAATACTGGTGGTTTTGCATACCAGCACAAGTCACGGACCTACATACAGTAAAAAATATCCAGAAGATTTTGAAACATTTAGTCCCGTATGTAACAGCGTTGAGTTAGGTAACTGTACAAAAGAAGAACTCATCAATGCGTATGATAATACCATAGTATATACAGATTACATCCTACACAGTGTAATTGAGAGTTTAAAACAATTGGAAGGTTATAAGAGTACGATGATCTTTGTGTCAGATCATGGAGAATCATTAGGCGAGAAAAATTTGTATATGCATGGATTACCGATGAGTATAGCTCCAAAAGAACAGTATGAAATACCTTTTATTGTCTGGACTTCGGATAACTCAAAACAACTGAAACCAAACCGTACACTGACACAAAATCATGTGTTTCACAGCGTATTGAATTTTCTGGATGTACATAGTCCGGTATACAATGAAGATATGAATATTTTTAAATGATGCACGGCATTACTTATAATGCCGGCTGACAATACTTTTATATACATCCGGATTATGAAGCCACGGGATATGACCTGAGTTAGGAACGGCAACAACTTTTGCGGTCGGGTAACGATCTATAACGAAGCTCTTACTAACCGTATAAATATCTTGATCGCCATAAAGGATTGTTATTTTAAAATCCGGATGTGACAAACCTTTTAATAAGGGATATTTTACAATGGCAGGTCTTGTTTTATTTATAGGATCTGCCTTGAGTAAGTCAAAATCTTCCGCTATAATGGAAGCATCTACAGAAACAAATTTTTTATTATAATTTTTCATTACCTGAGTGAAAAGACGTTTATAGGCGTTATCGCTTCCCAGCATTCCCAAAAAACTGTTCATACCCATTTTTGTCCATTCCCAGGTGGTGGTCATAGACTTATTGAGTTTCATAACTTCTTTTTCAGTTTGTTTCCATTGCACATTGGTTCCCGATCCGGGGCTGCACAAAAAAAGACTCAACAGATGATCCGTATATTTTTCAGCATAGATCTGAGCATAAAGTCCGCCCCAGGAATGTCCCCACAAATTAAACTTTTCTATGTTATAAAAATGACGAACGGCTTCTATATCCTCTAAATAGGCTTTCATTGAATAATCTCCACTCCTACACGGTGATTTTTTTGTTCCCCTTTGATGAAAGAAAATGATGTGAAAATGATCTTTTAAATCATTAATAACTTCTGTAAGACTGGACGGAAAACCAGGTCCACCATGTAATAAAATAATCGTTTCTTTTCCCGGATTTGGATGCATAACAGTGAAGAGTTTGTCTCCGTTGTTATCAATAATTGCAGTTTTCATTTCTGTTTCGTAATGGTTTGATTCAATAATTGAAGTTTTAGTATCTTCTTGATGACTATTGTTTTTCATTTGTAAGATACCACCTACTTTTACTTGTATAAAAAAGGAGTTGGTCGGATCAGAGAATTCTGAAGATCCATTAGTAATACCCTTTTTCCAAAAGGAATTTTCATTCATTACAATTTGATAACCTATCTTTACCCCATATAATAATCCGGATGCATTCGTAAATGAAAAATCAATTGCCGGAACAATACCTGTACTATTTTTGGTAAAATATACAGATTCGTTGTTTCTAAAATTATCCGTATTTACCTTATTTTTCATCATAACAACTCCTACATTGGGTTCAAAAGAGTATTTATAAGATTTCAATATATTATATCCTACAGATAGTGTGGAATTCAGACCAGATAGAGAAAGGCGGTAATCACTATTTTTTCTGTTGTCCGTCAATAAATTGAAATTCAGTGCCAACAAAAAAAGAGCCAAAATAAAAATAACTACCTGCTCCTAAAGAGAATGAAGTAATCCTGGGACCAGTATTCGTAGAAAAACCAGAATTGAACCTATTATACTGTGAGCCAGCCGTTGCGGTTAATTTTAACTTTTGCATTTGGCTATATCCGCTGTTGAACATCAAAACAACTACTGCAATTAAATACCTTTTCATATTTATAGATCTTTACTTTATGAATGGTACAAATATCTGTTTCTGTAGAAGTTAAAACGTTCTCATTTGATAACATTTTAGCCATTGGATAATTCATTTCTCAATCTGCTGAAAGATACATTTGTTATACCAAGATAAGAAGCAATGATATGATGTGGAACTGTATTTTCTATTGCAGGATATTTTTTTCGTAAACTCAACAACCGTTCTTTCGCACTGTAAGAACGAAAAACTATTTCATTCGCAAAGGTATCCGCAAGTTCACCCTCAATTATTAGTTGGCCGAATGCATGAAACTCCTGATTGTTTTTTCTTAAACTATCCAGTTCTTTCACCGGAATTTCAACCATAACAACGGTTGTCAAAGTTTGTAAACTAAATATATTTTTACCTTTATTGGTTCTTGCAAAATGAGGTGTAATTACAGAACCTGACATATAAAATCCTGTTGTGATGTTGTCTCCCTTTTCTGAAATATTAAACCGGTGCACTACTCCTGAAAGCAATATATACTCTGATTGATTTTTTTTACCTTCAGTAAAAATCATTTCGCCTTTTTGTAATTCAATAACTTTTGAGTGCTGTATAAACATCTCCTTAGATTGGAGAGAAGAAATATTAAATGTATGCAGTATAGTATGCAGCGGGCTTTCTATGTTCAATTTTTTATTAATAGCTTTAAAAAATAAAAGGATATTTTTAATGAAATCATTCTTCGGGTTTACGCATTTATATCATCATAAAACACAATTATGAATATTATTTACAAATGGCATAAAGTATCATAAAGGGATTTCTACAGTTTAAGATTGGCATCGCGTATCGTCACTGAAATAAGTTTATATCCGTTATCTGTCCGTAAAAAATCAAAATGATTCTGCTGTATTTCTTTATTCTTATAATAGGTAACTACGACACTCATTACAGGATATTTCCATTCGAGAGCCTCTCTGCAATTATTATAATACTGATCAAAAGAAGAATCTTCATAAATAAACGGATTTAATCCGCTTTTGAAAATGGTATATTCCATATCCGGATTAAGAGTTTCTATGATTTTTTTCTGAATCAACAGAAAATTTTTAGCTAAAAAACTCTTCTTGTGAGTATGAATCCATCCTTTTTCAGCATCCCAGCTACTGATACTATTATAAGAAGCATCCAACAATTTTTGTTCAGTAAAGTTTACTATAAGCTCATTCAAAAACCAGCTGGAAAATTCTTTTTCAAAATCAATAAACGAAAAATAAGTCCCATTTTTTGCTAAGAAATTTACCCTTATAGGGTCGGGATGAGGTGTTTTCGTTTTGAGCAACGAATAAAAGTTCAGCTTATCAGTATAAGAAAAGTTTTCTATCAATACATTGTTTAAGGTATCCATCAACACTTCTTTTCCCCCTTTCCAGCTATAATGGTTACATCCTTCATGATTCGTATGTTCCCAATATTGTTTCTCCGCTTCTTTAAGCGCCATTACCATTCCGTTTTGTACTTTGCTTATTGCATTATATTGAGCTGGAATCACCACCCTTCCATTTCTGTCAAGCATTCCTACGTTTTCTGTTTTAGTATCAGTAAAACGGATAAATCCTTCATTCTCACAGTCTATCGCATTATCAAAAATATAAAGACTGTCATTCCCTACCTGTTTCCCTGCTTTAGTCAGATAATAACTTTCCCAAATACCCTTTTTTTTCTCTGTAACTGCAATTATATGCTCAAACTTATCGGTATAATAAACGGAACTGAATTTAGGAGGTATTTTTATATCACCTTTCAAATCTTTATATCCAAACAGGGTTTCATCTTCATTCATAAAAGCTTTCCAATAGTTACTTTTCTGTGAAAATACGGTGTTGCCTAAGAGAAAACAATAAGCTATTAATACGATTTTTTTCATTCTGATGATTTTTATTGATGTTGAGATGGTAATGCATTATTCTTTTCTGAGCCAGCCCAAAACGCGATCATTATCAATTATCCATTGATCCTCTTTATGGATAAGAGGATAAATTTCACGGGATTTTGCATACGGTCCGGGATTTTGCTGTATGATCTCTATCTCATGTGCCGTTACATTAGAAACTATAGCTACATGTCCGTATCGGTTAAAAACCGTGCCTTCAAAAATAATAAGATCATTTATCTGTGGCGGTGTACAACTCGGATTGATATATTGTATCAAGTCTCTTTTCTCATTTTTCACTCCATCCGATAAGGTAGAATCAAAGAAATCTTTTGCATGACCATAACTGTCCGGCATTTTATGGCAAAGATGCTGATAATAGTATCGCTTGACAAACTCAACACACTGATATTTGAGACCTAAATTATAGCCCTCTTCAGTCATATTGCGTTCCAATACATGGTTTACCCCACCATTGTAATAAACAACAACACCGTTAAGGCTGTCTAAAGGTTCACCAATAAAAAAATCCCTGTTAAAATTAAATTTTTTAAAACTCCAGATACCTGTACCACCAAGAATCAGCAGGACAATAACAACTATATATAGCAAACGTTTCTTTTTCAATTTTTGTTCTTTTATGAAACAGCACGGTATTGATTAACCGGCATGATTCCAATTGTATCCATCTGCAAATTATTTACCGAGAGCAAATTTACTCCTTTATAAATTTACAAAAAATCATAAATTGAATTATAAAATATGCTGAAAAATGGTAATGCTTGTTGGCAAATCCAGCATTCACTGACTTATTAATCACTTTTTTATTAGTTATTTCAAATATCTTTATTTGAGCAAAGTATTCTTTTAGTGTACTATTGCTGAGTTTCTGCTATTTCCTTTATTTTTTCATTCATCAGAATAAAACCGGCTTCTGTTTTCTTTGTATTAAACATCCACACTAATACACCTCTAAATTTTTCACTGTGTTTCAATGTAACCGTTCCATCGTTGTTATCAACAATTTCAAAGCGGTGTTCACCATCAAAAATCCCTCTGAAAAATAACGTACCGAACCAACTTAACTCTTTTTCATCTGTCTTTGTTAAAACTATAGGTCTGAAAGTCATTTCTTTAGCTTGTGGTGGATGGATAATTACTTTTATCTTTTCACCAACTTCTACATTTCCTTCAACAGAGCGAATAAAAGGATTCCAGTCGGGATATTTTTTAAAATCGGTAAGAACAGCCCATACTTTTTCCGGTGTTGCCTTAATGGTAATCTGAGTTGTAATTTCTTTTGCCATGGCTGTTGTATTGATGCAAATAAGAGATAATAAAACGAATAGATACTTCATGATTGTTTTGGTTTTTAGACAGACCAAAGTTCTATTATTTGTAATTGAAATGGCTTGATAAATATCAAGAAAATAATATTTATTGTTTTTTTCTAATCCGGCTAAAGGTTTCCGGAGTCATCCCCAACATTGAGGCAATATATTGTAACGGTACCTGATGGAATAGTTCTTTATTATGCTGAAAGAAAAAATGGTAGCGTTGCTCAGCTGTCATGGAAAGGTGACTAAAGATTCTGTCTTCGAGTGTGGTAAAGCAATGGACAATAAATTGTCTTTCCAGTTCCGGCCATTGCGGTATAAAGGTATTTAATTTTTTATATTTGTTTCTATCAATGTAAAATAGGCGGGTATCCGTCAATGCTTCTATCGTCCAGCGGGACATTTTTTCAAAAATAAAACCTGACAAATCGGTTACAAAATAGCCATGTGGAGCAATCCATTGCGTTATTTGTTTGTTTTCCGTTTCTGTAAAAATGCGTAAAAAACCGGATTGCACAAAGCAGAGTTTATCACAGCTCCTTCCTTCTTCCAAAAAGACTTCTCCTTTTTTCAACAGCACGGGTTCAAACTGTGAAATAATGTATTTTAGCTCATCAGTACCTTCAATTCCAAAAGAATGTCTTAAGCTGTTCTCAAACGCAGTCATATTTTTACATCCATATGATTTTTATTTATCAGTATCGCTTTTTTAGAAAAAACTCAGCAGTAACTCTGCATATCCTACTCACAAAATGAATTATTTAATCTTTTCAAATTCATATTTAATTTCCATGTCATCTCCTGAAATCACAGCACTTATCTTATCGCCATTTTTTCGGTACAGTATACGTTTCGGAAAATCAAGCGTATCATTTTTACATTCAAACATTTCTTTACCAATATCCGACACTTCAAATCTGGTAAACTCCTTTTCTCCGGGAGCTATGACCAATAAATTCCATATACCTCCTGTTTGTATAAGCTTCATCTGTTCCTGACTGATGGTATCGTTATTTTGCATGGTAAATCCAAGTCCGGAGTACTCAGAAGCACTTATCTTCTGCCAGTTTTCAAAAGTTTCTTTGTCTTTTTTTTCATTTGTACGTTTCCAGTTGCCGGTCAGCCAATCAAAATGTTCAACATTCTCATTTGCGTTGGTTTCTTTCTTTGGAGTACACATAATAGCAGTTAAGGCAACTAATGTAATGAGTAAAAAGCAGTACGTATTTTTCATTTATAAGTTTTTTATAGTTTGGTAACAGGTAATAATATGAGTTATGTTCTATTAAGATTCTTCTTGCCAAAGTTTTAGAAATCATAAAATTACTATTTTTTTTCACATGACAAATCTGAGCTAAAAATTTAAATCGTACAAATAATACAACTGTAAGGAAGATATCATCTGTGTCATCATAATAAATAGGTGATATTTTCCTCTGATGCTTATCCACCCCTGCGTTAATAAATTTTACAATACATACCTGTAATTATGTAAAAACTTTAAAACCACTGACTTCTACATTTGTCAATAAAATTAATTGTTTGTTTCATAACTTAAAAACAAGATAATGTTTTACAAATACCATACATACAAATTAGGAATAATAATTCCATTGTTAAGCATCCTGTTCACAGCATGTGAAAACAAACCTAAAAAAGAAGATGAAGCTACAACTCCGGCAGCTGCAGCAAAATTACCCGTAGATATTATTATTGCTCAGGAACAGGAGCTCGACCAGCAGGAAATCTTTGTAGGTACTCTCATGCCACACCGTGAAATAGCAGTTGTGAGTGAAACCGCACAAAAGATAACCAAAGTAGCTTTTAAAGACGGCAGCTATGTTAATCAGGGAGATGTACTCTATACGCTCAATGACGCCGATCTCAGATCACAGCTCAGACAGATAGAGGCTGAACTCAAACTTGCACGATTAAATAAAGATCGGATGACAAACCTTCTGAAAACAGAAACTGTAAAACAACAGGAATATGACGAAGCTTTGACACGACTCAACTCTCTTGAAGCTCAACAAGATTATTTGCGCACAGAGTTGGCAAAAACCGTAATCCGTGCCCCATTTTCGGGCAAAGTAGGTATAACCAAAGTGCATTTAGGAGCCTATGTATCACCCGGAACAGCTTTGGTAAACCTTCAGGATCAAAGCAGCATAAAAATAAGTTTTACACTACCGGAAAGGTATCTGCCTCTTATCACATTAGGTACTCCGATTAAATTCAGTACCGGATTGTCTGATGAACAATTCAACGCCAGCATTACTGCTACTGAACCGGGACTGGACGCAGATGGCAGAAGTCTTCAGGTACAAGCCATTACAAACAATAATGGAAATAAATTCCGGGCAGGACAATCTGTAAAAGTTTACTTCAGTACTGAAAAGAAAGGTACAACAGGTATCATGATACCTACGGAAGCACTAATGCCCGGCGAAAAAGGCTATAATGCGTTCGTCATAAAAGGTGGCATAGCCAAACCCATGCCTGTAGTCATAAGTAACAGAACGGAATCAGAAGCCATTATTACCTCCGGTATTCAAGCGGGAGACAGCATTGTAATTTCAAATATGCTGCGACTTGCCGACGGTACTCCGGTACAGCCTGTCATAAAAAAATAATCCATTTCAATTTGCAACATCATGAGTATATCATCTTTAAGCATAAAAAAACCGGTTTTAGCCGGTGTATTTTCCCTCCTTATTGTCATTTTGGGTATTGTTGGATGGAAGCAATTAGGGATTCGGGAGTTCCCACTCACAGAACCGCCCGTTATCTCAGTTGTCACTTTTTATCCGGGAGCAAGTCCCGATGTAATAGCATCTAAACTGACCCGGCCTATGGAAGAATCCATTGCCGAGGCAAACGGAATACGTACCATATCCTCCGAATCCAGAGAGCAGGTAAGCGTTATTTCAATAGAATTTAATCGAGAAATGGACATCGAAGATGCTCTGAACGATGTCAGAGATAAAGTATCCAAAGCCCGAAAACAGCTTCCGGCAGATGTAGATCCGCCAATTGTACAAAAAGCCTCTTCACCGGATAACCTTGTAGCTTTTCTGGAAGTAGAAAGTGATACGAAAGATATTAAGGAAGTAAGTCATATCGCTTCTACTGTTATCAAAGACCGTGTGCAATCTATTCCCGGTATCAACAATGTCGCCATTGTAGGTGAGCACAAATATGCAATGCGTTTACGCTTTGACCCGATTAAACTGGCTGCCCATAAGCTTACTCCGGAAGATATCCGGCAGGCGTTGTTAAGGGAAAATATAGATGTACCCTCCGGAAGGGTTGAAGGAAATAATAGTGAACTCAGCATACGCACACTGGGTAGACTGACAACACAAACTGATTTTGAGGAAATGATTGTCAAACAAACTGAAAATTCTGTGGTTCGTCTCAAAGATATAGGTTCAGCCGAATTGGGTGAGATGAATGAGCGTACTGCCATTATCAACGAAACAGGCAATCTTAATCGTGTAGGTATCGGTGTAGCCATACAAATACAGCGCGGTGCGAATGCTATTGAAGTAGTAGATGAATTTTACAAACGTCTTGAGCAGTTACGTAAAGACATTCCGTCTGAATATCGTCTTATTGTAGGATTTGACTTTACGCAGTCGGTTCGCGAATCTATTAAAGAAGTGGAAGAAACCCTCTTTATTGCGTTTGGTCTTGTGGTTATTATTATTTTCCTCTTTTTACGCGACTGGCGTTCTACCATTATCCCCGTTATCGCTATCCCGGTATCTATCCTGTCGGCCTTTTTCATCATGTATGTTTCAGGCTTTTCCATCAATGTGTTGACGTTGCTTGGATTGGTACTCGCTATTGGACTGGTGGTGGATGATGCAATCGTGGTACTTGAAAATATTTATAAAAAGATAGAAGAAGGCATGCCACCGATACAGGCAGCCTTTAAAGGATCCAAAGAAATTTATTTTGCAGTAATTTCTACAACCATTACACTGGCAGCTGTATTTTTACCGATTGTCTTCATGGGAGGTATCAGCGGACAACTTTTTAAAGAATTCGCTATAGTGGTATCTGGCTCTGTATTGGTATCTGCCTTTGTTGCACTTACACTAACGCCTATGCTGAGTGCTTATTTTCTGAAAAAGAAACAAGGACCAGGCTGGTTTTACAGGGTTACAGAACCTTTCTTTGTTCGTATGAATAACGGATATGCACGGTTGTTGACTGCCTTTATGCGGGCCAGATGGCTGGCATGGATTTTTCTGATTGTCACTACAGGACTTATCTATTTTGTAGGTAAAAAATTACCTTCAGAACTTGCGCCGGTAGAAGACAGATCCAATATGAGTCTTATCGCCATTGCGCCTGAAGGTGTCTCTTTCGATTATATGAAAAAAAATATGATTGAAGTCGGTAAATATGTCAATGACTCTACGGATGGACTGTATCAAACCTATTCCATGGTTGCGATATCCTTCATTCCGGCACCTGCACCTGTTAATGTTGCTGTACAAAGTATCTATCTGAAAGATCCTAAAGAAAGAAAAGCCAGCATACAGGACTTATACAATCAATATGGGGCAGCATCTGCCAATTTCAGAGGTTTTCTCTTATTTCCTTATCTGCCACCTACCATTGGTTCGCGTTATGGAGGAGGTATGCCCGTACAATTTGTATTACAGACTCAGGATCTTGATACCCTGACTGCAGCACTACCTAAATTTCTGAATGCTGTACGTCAGAGTAAAAAACTGATGTTTGCCGATGCTGATCTCAAAATCAATAAACCTGAAATCAAAATAAATATCGACAGGCAAAAGGCAGCCCTGATGGGAGTTTCAATAGAAGAAGTAGCCCGTACTTTGCAGCTTTCCCTCTCCGGACTGCGCTACGCTTATTTCCTTCGAAACGACAGACAATATGAGGTAATCGGACAGATGAACCGGGAATTGAGAAATGATATTACCGATCTTAATTCCATATATGTACGTTCTAACAACGGACAACTGATCCCTCTAAACAACCTCATCACAACCGAAGAGGCTGTAAGTCCTGCCGCTATATACCGTTATGATCAGTTCACCTCTGCTACTGTATCCGCAGCTCCGGCTCCGGGTGTCAGTCTTGCAGAAGGGATTGAAGAAATAGAACGCATTAAAACTGAAGTCTTGGGTGAAAACTTCAAAACATCATTAGCCGGTCAGTCTCGTGATTACAGAGAAAGTCAGGGAAACATCGCCTTCACTCTTATACTTGCCCTGGTAATTATCTATATGATTCTGGCCGCACAATTTGAAAGTCTGCGTGACCCTCTAATTATTATGCTTACTGTACCGATGGCGGTGACAGGAGCTATTCTGAGCCTCTCCTGGTTTGGTCAAAGTCTCAATGTATTCAGCCAGATTGGTATTATTACACTCGTAGGACTTATTACCAAAAACGGAATCCTTATTGTTGAATTCGCCAATCACCTCAAAGATACAGGCTTGTCTAAATTTGATGCCGCGATACAGGCAGCCGAACAACGGTTCAGACCTATTCTGATGACCTCTCTGGCAATGATATTCGGTGCACTACCTATTGCACTTACTGCCAACAGCCGTCAGTCGTTGGGTATCGTTATCGCAGGCGGACTTGTATTTTCAGGAATACTTACGCTGTTCATTATTCCGGCTGTATATTCTTATTTGTCCAGCAGTAAACGCAGAAAAGAAGCAGTAGAACTGGATGAAAACGAAATTACAAATGCTAATGAATAATGACCGGAAAATAATTATCTCCTTGTGCAGTTGAGAAATACCGGCTGCACCTGGTGGTAATAATCACCTGAAAATTTCGGCTAACCCAATGAATAAAACTATTTTCACAATGAAAAAAGCATCACATATATTTATAATAGCGCTATTGCTATTTATAGGCAGCAGACCATCACTGGCTCAGACAAAAACACTTTCACTTAAGGAAGCGTTGACAATGGCAAGGCAGGGAAATAAAACAATACAAGTACAAATACTGGAAGAAAAAAATGCTGCAGAAAAAACAAGGGAGAATAAAGGCCGACTATTACCGGATATTTCAGCCGGAGTAGCCTATTCTTACTATTTCGACCGACAAAATATCTTCCTTCCCGGATCATTTGCCGGAACTACTAAAGCAGTACAGGAAGTTGCTGTTGGCGGGAGAAATGCTTTTAACGGATTTGTATCGTTATACCAGCCTATTCTGGATCCAGGTTCGCACAGAATGACGAAAGCATCCCGAATTAATGAAAAAATACAGGCTGAGAAAACAGAAGATTTAAAAAGCCGGGTGGCACTCGCGATCTCTTCACGGTATCTCGATATATTAATGATGAAGCGTCAGCTACAGCTTTTAGAACAAAGCCATGAGCGGAACGTCAAAGCGCTGAAAGATTCAAAATCTTTGTTTGCACAGGGCAGAGGACTTAAATCAGACACTTTACGCAGCTTTATTGCAGTTGAAAATCTGAGATCTTCGGTTTCTTACCTTAAAAATAATATAGACGTTTCCGGTATAGAACTCAAAAGGCTTATTGGTCTTGATGAAATACAGGAACTGGAGTTGACAGATGAATTAGAATCGGAGGTTCAGACCAATCAAACCGAGTTTCTTACGGTAAGCGAGGCTTTAAACATTGCCGAAGTCAACCGAAATGATATAAATGTACAGGAATTGACTATTGAACTACAATTACAGAAGGTATCAGCAACTAAAGCTGAACTGATACCCAAAATAGGAATCATCGGGCAATATCAGATTCAGGCACAGGCAGATAACCTGAGATTTAATGATTATGTATGGCCAAGAACTTCATTTCTGGGCTTACAACTAAGCGTACCTATTTTTAATGGCGGACAACGCAGATCAAAAATCAATCAGGCAAAAATTGTAGCAGATCAGGAAGAGGTACGACTCAAAGATCTGAAAGACGAAGTGAAAACAACACTGGCAAGTATAATAAGCAGATGGAAAGAAGCTTCTTCACAATTGGAAATTCAGATTACAACAGTACAATCTGCTGAATTGAATCATCAGATGACAGAAGACCGGTTTGAAAACGGATTGGGTTCACGACTGGAACTGACTGATGCCGAACTTGCGCTTACACAGGCTAAAATCAATTATCTGCAGGCAGTATATAATCTCAGGGTGCTGCATACCGAACTACAATACGCTTTGGGAATGTTAGAATTGTAATACCTGAAATCGTAATAACACACAAAAATTGCCTGACAGCATCTTTAAGAATATTATAGCAAGCTTAAAAAATTATTCAAGTATCCTAAAACAAACAAAGTTTTATAGTAAGAGGACATTTTAATTATGTCCTCTTTTTTATAGTTATAAATTCTTTGATAATTGTATAGATAAAGTAGGTGTAATTTATCGCTTATAATAGGCAATAATACTCGCTTTTGCTAAAGTATTATTCCAAAGATTAAACCCGACTATTGCAGGATTTACATTTTCATCAAGCCCTAATGTAGTGGTTTTTAAAGCATAAACCGTGATGATGTACTGATGAAATCCGTGTCCCTCTGGTGGACAGGGACCTCCAAATCCTTTGATTCCATAGTCTGTTATACTTTGTATAGCACCTTTGGGAGCGATATTGGATTTGACATTGCCTGCATTAGACAGCAATTCATTTACGTTTGCAGGAATATCAAATACCACCCAGTGCCAGAATCCACTTCCTGTTGGTGCATCAGGGTCATACATGGTTACGGCAAAACTTTTTGTCCCTTCAGGCGCATTTTTCCACGATAACTGAGGAGATTCATTGGTTCCTGAACAACCAAACCCATTAAATTCTTGTTTTTGAGTTGCTGATCCTCCTAAATCTTTACTGGATAACGTAAATGTTTTTTGTGCGAAAAGTACTGTTGAGAATAGCAACAACAATACTAAAATAAAATTTGCTTTTTTCATTGTATTACAATTTAAAATTTAAGCAAAGTTAGCAGCACTATTATTGAGAAAATGGAGTATTAGGTTCAAAAACTGTTGCTAAAAGCTCACTTTTTATGATGTTGTTTGGGCGTCATTCCATATTTTGATTTATATGCCTGGATAAAACTGGATAAGTTTTCATATCCTGCTGCTACATAAATTTCAGAAGAATTTTTTTGCTGCTGGTTCAGCAGATAATGAGCATGTTCTAATCTTTTGTTCTGGAACCATTTGATAGGTGATTCGCCATAGTGTTTCTCAAATTCTCTTTTGAAAGTTGAAATGCTCATATTGCATAAAAATGCCAGTTCCTTTAATGTTAATTTACTCAATTGATTGGTTTCAACAGTCCGAATAAATTTCTGTGTACTATCAGGACTTTTTACGATAAATGAAGATAAAAAATCTGTTCCGTAAATTTCGGTCAGATATAACATGATTTCTTCAAACTTTACTTCGAGTAATTTTGTTTGCAGATGTTTTGATAATCTTGAAATATCGGATAAACTTTTTGCGAAGCCCTGAATAAAATGGTCATATTGAAAATCATAAACAGATTTATATCCCTTCGATACTGTTTTGTCAAGTGCCACTTTATGTATAAATTTCAATAAAGCTTCGTTGGTAAAAAACAATAATACACTTCTGTAACTTTTGACATCAGAAAGTTTTTCCGTCATCAGGCAATGCCCTGCGCCCATTAAAAGAAATCTGGTATTATCAATTGAAATGGCTGAAGTATCAAAAAACACTTCTTTTGTTCCTTCCATTAAAAAACTAAAAGCATTCTGATTCAGAATAATTTCCTGCTTTACAATTGGCTGCATACTGTTATAATCAAAAACCTGAACAGATTGATTAGTCTCTAAAGTAAGTTCTTCCGGTAATGTGATGCTTTTCATTCGATGTACGTGATTTTGTTTAAAATACAAACTTATTTAAGACATAAGTATTGTGGTTCGCTTATTTATTTCAGCTTAACTATTGTGATACTCTGTAGCGTGTTATCATCCGTCTATTTCTTAGAAGTTATTTGATAATAATATCAATCATTTTTTTAATTATCCTCTGAGATGGGACCGAGAAATCATTCTTTCAATTGCTGAACTATACCATTATTATTGGAAAAAATCAACACAACAAGCAGCTGTTGTGGATTTTTTAGACAGTTGGAAATTACATTTAAAATTCTAAAAAAATAAAATTATCTGAAAATCAGTACCTTTTAAAATACAGCTATTTTGGTCTGAAAATTGATATTTATTTAATGCTTATGAAGAAGAACTGACATCCACCAAAGTGTTAGTAAAAAAGGGGAACTTTATTGTTTCCCTTTTTTTATTTTTTATGTTATGGTAAAACTACACAACTTTCCATACATTATGAAATTTCTGTCTCTTTATGATTTTGTGCTTTGGAAAAACAACAAGCCTATTCAGTAAGATGTTGTAAAACCGGATTCATCTATTTTATATTATAGGCTATCCCCTGCCCTTTCTTATTTTTTGAACATTTCTGTTTAGGAATTTTCTTACCATATTGCTAAAAATGAATCTTTTGAAGATGCCCATTTGCTGTTGGTGCTTAGCATAAAAGGCGTCTGGGGTATCAAACAATCCAAAATCCTGATTGATTCCTTTGTGCTGAATAAAAGTATGGTTGAGTTTCCATTCAATCGGTGGGTCTGCCAAATTATCAGTAAAAGCTCCATATCCGCAAAAGACAGTTGTCCTCTCTTTATTTTTCTGCTGAATTTTGGTGATATATTCTTTATCAAGAATCACACCTTCAAGAAAATACCAGTTTTCGTTTATGTAGACCTCGACCCAACTATGAAGAATATTTTTAGGTGATAATGTGTACCAAATACCTGTTATAGCTCCTTTTTGCAGAGCTTTGTCAATGGTAAATCCGTGTATTCTGTTTGGAATTCCCACTGCCCGCAGAAGTGCCATTAATAAAGTCGCTTTGGTATTACATTGTCCATAACCGTCTTTCAATACCTGAGCCGCTGTTATTGTATCAGATGAATTATAACCAAATTTAATATCATCTCTTACATAATTATAAATGGCCTGTACGCGGTCAACAGGTTGCATTTGCAGCCATTTTTTTGTTTTGATTAAGGCTTGAACCGAGCTGTCATGATAATTCAGCAGAGGGGTTTCTTTCAGATAATTGTTCATGTTTTTTAATTTTAAATATAAAACTGCTTTTATGGTTATGATTTATAACCAAACAAAATTGCAAAACAGTACAAATATAAAATTGTATAAACCGGCTAACGTTTAGGTAAAAAGAATTTAGGTGTCACACCAAACGTTTCCGAAAACGTTCTTGTGTAATGTGAACTGTCTGAAAACCCAAAAGCATGTGCCGTATCTGTAATAGAGTTTTTTGTTAGATAAGGTAATGATTTTACTAACTTATTCCATAACTGATAGCGTCTGAAACTGAGATTGGTTTTCTCTTTAAACAGATGTAAAAAACGAGTGGGTGATACATTGCAATATCCGGCGACCCTTACTAAAGAAAGTACATCATCAAAATGGATATCCATAAAATCCAGTGCTTTAAGGATCCTTTTGTCTTCAATATACTTTTCGTCTTCCAATGATGCTCTGCAGGTTGTCAGTATTTGTGAAACGGATTGACAAACCATCTCAAATGACCATTCATTTCTTTCGAATTTATCTAATGTTCTGAGGAGCTCATCTGATATATAATTATTGAAAACTACCGGATCTGTACTGTCAAATTTCAACTTTAAATAATGACCGACACTACTTAGTGGGTTTATTAAGATCGTCAACTGATTCGTATTGCATGTCAATGCATGTTCAACTTTTGAAGGGAGTAAAAGTGCTTTTCCGAAAAGATTTTTCCCTTTTTTATCAGATAAGGCAAGATTTGACTGTGTGGAAACACTGATTTGCAAAGCATAATGTTTATGATATTTATTATCGGTAAGAGGTCCTAAAAAAAAACCGAAATTTCTGTCAAAATAAAACATGATATCTGTTTACAGTTTTATGAAAAACAGATCCTTTCAGGTGGTTAAAAAATTAATTAAACAGGAAATCTGATGATAACCTTTTAGAGATTTAAAACCAAATTAATCAAAATTTGATACTGTTTTTCCGGCAAAAGTTCTGTTTCAAAAGTAAAAAGATTTTTTTGTATTCGGTACTCCTAAGTCTATAATAATCCACTACCTTCCATCACAATTACCTATTTATCGGTTAATACCTGTAGTACATATAAAAAGAACAATACAAACTAATTTTATAACTTTGTTCTATTGAAAACATGCTTACATCCAATAAGCTTCTTATTCTTAAATATATGAACAGATATTTTTTAATAATCTCTCTTCTTCTTTTTTCAACAGTATCATTCTGTCAAAATTTTAAAAACGACAGTATAAAGTTATTTATTGACAAGTCAATCGAATTGATACAAATAAACTCAATCCATGCCGAAAATATCAACAATATTAAGAATGAATTATATAGTAAATCACGAGATTTAATTCTGATAGATGAAATTGTCCCTTTTTATGAAGAAGTCTTTAAACAACTCAATGATTATCACGGAGGCTTAAAATATAAAGGAAAAACATACGGATGGAATCCTACTAATATGAAAACAAATTTGTATTTAAAGGATAAAATAAAAACGGATACAAAAACATTCAGTAAACTCATTGACACAAAAATCGCCTATATCAGAATTGTTGGGAACAACGATTTTAATTTTACAAAAGTAGACAGTTTAGCAAACGATATTGTATCTTATATCAATAATATAAATTCAAAGACAATTAAAGGCTGGATCATAGATTTAAGACTTAATACCGGTGGAAATATGTATCCTATGTTGCTTGGCTTGAAAGAGTTTATTGGAGACAATTTACTTTTTGGCGGTTTTAGAAATGCTCAAAACAAATCTACCGGAAATTGGGAAATTAAAGAAGGAAAATTATGGATTGACAATGTGATTTTAGAAAGAACTGAAGATTTAGATTATCCAATAAATAATGATATTCCAATAGTGATTTTAACGAGCTGCTATACTGCGAGTTCAGGAGAAATGACAGCTGTATCATTTATCGGTAGAAATAACACTTTTATAGTAGGAGAACCAACAGCAAATTACACTACAGCAGTTCAAGGTTTTAAAATAAACAAAGATGCAGGAATCAATCTATCGACGGATTATGTTGTTGACCGAAATTTAAAAATTTATAAATCAAATATTTTACCTGATTTTGAAGTATTAGGAGGAGATAATCTGGAAGATTTAAATAGTGACCAAAAAATACGTAAAGCATTAGAATTGTTGAGAAAATTATAATTTATAATGGTTCGATAATTTACCATTCCCATTAGACTTTGAACCATTCCCCAACAATCTTTTTTATCTTTTAAATGTCTTTTCATTTCAAATAAAGCTCTGACGCAGCCATCTTTTTCGTAAGTTGTGCCTACGTTTTCTGAATCTATCTTTTCTATAATTTTCGATAGATGTATCCTTTTCTTTATTGTTATCAAAAATGTATTTTATGATAAGAGATACAATTCTCGTTTTATAAGAGAACCTTAAATTTTCAATACAAAAAAGAATACTTATAAACCTTTAAAGGTGTAATTATAGTGATTTAAGCAAATTAATCAGCACACATTACCATCATTTTTTAAAAACAATAAGTATATTTTACCAGCATTTTAAACAATCTATAATAATAAAAGTTTTTTTACAATTTATTATTTTAAATAAGTATATATATATACTTTTGTAATGTTAAAGAATTAAAACTATGGATACAAAATTAAAATTTAGTCAACATTACCGAGATGGTAATTTGTCTGTTGAAAAAGATGAAATTGTAGCCGTTGATTTGGCTAAGGATAAGTATTATGCAAGAGTATTAACTCGGCAAGGTAACTGGGTAAGATTAAGTAAAAGTTTTAATGAATTAACATCGATATTATATTGAAAAAAAATACATTAAAAAACGTAATTGTGGTGACCTATTATTTTATTGAATAGTAAAATATAAAGTAGAATTTTGAAGTATCGGCTTACAAGATTGGTGACTTCTATTGTAACTTTTTTACAATACTGCGTACTGCACTTACCTTCACTTAATTCCTTGTAGATCTTTACTACAAATGAAACAAATAATGGATAAAGTAACATTAGTACTTTATCCATTATTTTTGGTGATTTCATTAATATACTTCTTGGTTGTCAGAGATCTGGTTGTCTTGAGGGTAATAAGAAGTAATTCTTCTTAAATTAAAATCTATAGTACTCTCTCTTAAAAGGGCAGTAAACTAATTATCTTTTAGCTTACTATACCGTTTTGGTTTAACTCCGATCACCTGTTCAAAAACTTTTGTAAAATGTCCTAAATTTGAAAACCCCAGCTGATACCCCACTTCTGAAACAGATAAACCTTTTTTCAACAAGCGTGCAGCTTCCTGCATTCTTGAATTCTGGAAGTATTGAAATATACTTTTACCAAAAACCTGATGAAACAATCTTTTTAGCTTCGTTTCGCTCATGCCGGAAAAGTTCGATAATTCGGCAATTGTGGGGGCTTTTTCAATATTTTGAAGTAATCGGTCTTTAACCTTGTAAAGCATCTTAATATCGGCTGTATTAAAGCCATACACTTTCTTCTCATCCCGTCTTACCAATGAAATCAGTAACTGACAAATGAGTTCCTGAGATTTTAGTTTGTAGTAAAAATCCTGAAGCAATGCCGGCACCTTACTGCTTACAATATCTTCGACCACTTTCAATAGCGGAACAGATATAAATTCTTCAAACAGTAAGGGTTGCTTATTATCCAAAATACTATTTATTAAAGGATGGTCTATTCGTACTCCGATAAGCTCTCGTAAATACTCTGCATCAATACTCAATGATATAGAATTTTGAATGGTATTTTTGGGAACAAAAAGTTCCGCATTTAATCCCTGTGTTGTAATCTGAACCGATGGTTGCAATTTAGTACCCGTTTGTGTTTGGCTTGAGGTGATGATGTGCTGAAAATTGAACAGCAGCATATTCGCAGGTTGATTTTTTCGACTAACAGCAAAATCCCGGTGCAATTCGTAGCGTACGATCATCATCCGCAAACGCTCATCGAAGCTATAGCCCTGCATAAAACCTGTTCCGAATTTTTCCGGAACATCTACTCTGCCATTTATAACGTTACCGCCTACTTGTTCAGCAAAAGCGGCTAACATCCCTATTCCGTCCCTTGATTTAATTTCGATTCTCATAATGTCGTTTACGAGTATTTTTATGCCAAAATACGCTATTTTAATTCATCATACAACAGTAATTTTGTGTTATCAAAATAAAAATAGGATGTCATTAAAAAATAAAAAAATAGCCATTATCGGAGGAGGTCCCGGCGGACTGACTCTTGCCAGATTACTACAAATGAAGGGATATCAGGTAAAAGTATATGAAAGAGATAAAGACCAGAATGTGCGCCAGCAAGGAGCCACATTAGACTTGCACGAAGAATCCGGACTGAAAGCCCTGCATGCTGCCAGTTTGCTTTCTGAATTTAAAAAACATTACCGTCCTGATGCAGACAAACTGCGCTTAACCGACCATAACGCAGTGGTATATTTCGACGATCACATGAATGAAACCCCAGCAGTGGAAAGCGGAATTTCTTTCCGTCCGGAAATTGACAGAGGTCCCTTTCGGGATTTGCTTATTGCATCACTTGAAGGAGATACCCTTGTTTGGAATTCTAAATTTGTATCACTACAAACCAAAGAAAATGGATGGGATATCTATTTCGATAACGGAAGTATCGTGTATGCCGACCTTGTTATTGCAGCAGACGGTGCCAATTCTAAACTCAGAAAATACCTTACCCATATTGCTCCGGTTTATTCAGGGTTAACCATTGTAGAAGGAACTATTTACAATGCAGCCACCAATGTGCCGGAACTCTGGAAGCTTGTCAAAGGCGGTAAAGTATTTGCGTTAGGACTGGAAAAAAGTATTATTCTGAGCGCCAAAGGTGATGGTTCACTGTCTTTTTACACCGGAACAAAGGAAACGGAAGACTGGGTAAAAACTTCCGGTATCAACTTCGAAAACAAACGGGAAATATATGATTGGTTTAAAGAGCGTTTTGCTGATTGGGGCTATGAGTGGCACGAACTTTTTGAAAGTGATGAGAGTTATTTTGTTCCCCGTCCACAATATCATTTCCCACTCGACCAGCAATGGGAGAGTTTACCAAATTTAACCATTTTGGGAGATGCCGCGCATCGTATGCCGCCTTATGCCGGCGAGGGAGTAAATATGGCCATGTTAGATGCCTTTGAACTCGCAGAACAACTGACAGCAAATGATTTCAGCAACATTAAAACAGCTATTTCAAATTACGAAAAGACAATGTGCCAACGTGCTGCAAAAATCACTGAGGTTACCTTACAATCTATGGAGAACATGCATTCCAAAGAAGCACTGAAATTATTACTGGATACGTTTCGCCACATTCATTAATCATAGCTCAATAACATTCAACCTTAAAAAATAAAAATGAAAGTCTTTGTGATGTATATGGCTGTTGTGGCAGACAGCGGAGTCTGTTTTCTCAATTTTGTGTTCTTACGAATTATGAAACAATCAGCGTTACGATGATTTTGACTTCTTTCTGAACGTCAAAAAAACTACCAAAATAAAGGTCACCAGATAAAGCAAGCCCAAAGCTGTCTTCTTAAATGTAAAAGTTGTAAAATCAAATTCTCTGTACAGCGCCAATCCGATAGGAAATGCAATAAGTGCGAATGGCAGATTAAAACCTATTTTGTCTTTCATATACATCAATATTTATTAAATACATCAATAATGCTTCTTAAGAGCAAAAGTAAGAATATAGAATAAAATCTTTCTTAAAATTCAGGTTTAGTGCTTTCGTATTAGTTTTCCTTTTTGTTGTAATAAAAACTGCGATGGCTCAAATGCAATATTCAACACCAACAAACTGCTGCATGAGCCATCAAAAATGGCTCTGGCTCGCTGTTATCGGCGCTTGAGTTGGGTTATTTCTTCTATAATACTTTGCTTTTCTTCATCTGAATAAAATGTATTGGATGTTAACCCGAGTTGTGCTTTTTCTAATGAGCGCATTGCTTCTTCACTGTCTTTTAATTGTAAGCAGGCGTTGGCAATACTGATATAGGCATACGTAAACATAGGATATTCTTTTAAAAGTATATTCCACAAGTTTATTGCCTCCTTAAACTTTCCATCATTATAATACTGATAAGCAATACCATTCAATACCGCCAACCCTATTCCAATTTCGGAACCGTAATGCTGCTTCATCTTAAGCTTAAATTCAGAATAGGCAACTTCGGTTAAAGGCACCTCACTCCGTTGAATTTTGGTTACTTCTTCTGACCAGTAATCAAAGACATCAATTAGCGCCGGAGGCACTGCCATGCCCGGAACTGCCATGTGCTGAACAGTATTAAAACGATATCCTTTCCAATCCAGCTTCGAATCAATTGCGGTAGCCTGTTTTAAAAAATCATGCATAAGGTCATAATCTTTAGAATCCGTAAACGGATCTCCTGTAATGAATCTGTAATATACGGTATGTGTCAACTGAGTATGGGAAAGCTCTCTTTGTAAAGAATCTACAAGATTTACATTTTTCTGTACATAAAACGGACTGATCGCAATCACAGAGGTAAGTTCGTTCATTCGTTTGATCAGCAGATAAGATGTAAAATATCCAAAACGGGAATGCCCGATCAGCGTTCTGATTTTACCTGCATGATAGGCCTTTTCTGTCCACGGAATGAGTTCCTCAAATAGAAATCGCCCCATCTGTTCTCCCTTTGCATTTTCAGCAGAATCTTTTAAGCTGGTTTCCAAATAGCGTTTGGAATGATTGTCTGAGCTGATACCAATGATAATGGATTCCGGAACTTCGTCAAAGGAAACTAAATAGTTTATGGTTTCATATATCTGACGAAAAATTCTGTTGTTTTGCCGGTCAAAAACAAAAATTACCGGAAATTGGGTTGCTTTCTCCGGCGTATAAGTTTTAGGCAAACTCACCGTAATCTTTCTGTTTTCCTGTAAAGCAGTGGAATAAAAAAGAGTGTCTTTGCCCTCAAAATAATACTCTGAAGCCGATTGCGCGAAAAGAGTGGTAGTAAAAAAGACACAAAATATAGGGAATAACAGAATTTTCATTTAGAATGGATTTTGTACTGCGAAAAGCATTGGCAAAACAGGTTCGTAAAAACGTAAAGTCGTGGAAAAACTGTTCAAAGCGAATCTTTTTTCAATACCGCTAACTTACAAAAATTCGCAGAAACAGAAAGTAAAGCGATGATATTTGTGGCGTTATATTACACTATTTTTATCCTTTTGACTGTTAATAAATTTCTTCTCTTAAATCACTAAACCAGATAAAAATCTTTTGAAACAAACTTATTTACATTCATTACTACTATATGACATATCACTTAACCTGCTGATGATATGCTTTCCTTTAGCATTTTTGGTCAGAAAGGAAACTCCACCTGATTTCCCGTATAAATCACCATAATTTAAAAATTCAACTGTTAATCCCAACCACATGGCATTGAAAATGCTCAAGGTATCTCCATGTGAAACAATGATGATATTTTCAATTTTACTATTCATTATTTCTTCATAAAAAGGAGTCAGCCTATGCCAGACCTCTCTGCGTGACTCTGCATCAGAAAAGCATTTATCATCAATTGTGTACTCTTCTTTTTCAATATTCTCCCGTAACCATTGAACTGACTTGCCTACAGCTGAACCTAAATTTCGCTCTTTCAATGTTTCGGTGATGTTGGGTTTAATTTTTAAACAGTTGCCTATAATTTCGGCAGTTTGCTTTGCTCTCATTAGCGGAGATGCATAAAGCTCAAAAGTCTTTCCATCGCATTCTATTGCTAATTTGCTGCCAATTAATTCTGCCTGTTCCTTTCCATTCGGAGTCAGTTCCCAATCTGTCCAGGATCCGATCATACCGTTTGTATGATGTACCGATTCAGGATGCTGTATTGTGATGATATTTTTAATAGAATTTTTCATTTTAGTCATATACTATTTATGGCTGATGATGGTGAAGTCTGTATACTGAACTTCATTTCAACTGCTGAATGGCATGTTTCATTTGAAAGCATTTACAGTAAGATGTTACCTCTATCTTACCATTTTGAGCCGGTTTGGAGTCTACAAAGTATAATTTCTTTGGGTTAGATATCTTCTATTTTATCCATTTTATTTTTACAGCAGACATCACTTCCAATTCCAGTCTTGTTTCACGTATCACTTTAAAACCGTTTTTTATATAAAATTCTAATGGTGATCTGTACCTATCTCCATTATGCTTTTTGTCTGAATTATGATCGATAACCCATCCATTTAAAATGCTTTCGTTTTTTTTCAGTTCGTTCAACATTTCTGTTCCGATACCTTTTCCGTGCAGCTTTCCGGAAATAATAATTGCAAACCATTTTTCATTTTCTCTGATAAACGTAATAGCCCAACCTTTGATTTTATCATTGGTGTCTGATAATACATAATGATTCTGTTCGGTTAGCCTGCTCAGATAACTTTCAAAATCAGCCATTGAATGGTAAACCAGCTTTTCGGGATATTCGGTATTCCACAAATCGAAAATCTGCTCTTTTTGCGTCTCGTTCAGTTGCGTTAGCTTTATTATCTGCATCATAATTATTGTATATAGAAATTTAAATCAGGTTTAATAAAAAATCATAGAATGGCTTTTTTGCTTGATGCATGGTAAAAATCTTAAAGTTAGGGTGAATCCGTCATCCAAACCAACTGCTGTTCTACTCTGTTTTACTGGATTTTTTTATATTCAAGCCTATTTTTTCTTGTTCGGCTATCTAAAAAGATAATTAACAAAAAGGCACCTGACCTGTTATTGGAATAATCAAAAATAAGATTTCCATTTATGTTTTTGCCTAATCTTATTCTATTAACATCAAGAGCTCCCGCGATAAAAGGCACAAGTATACATTTTGTATTCTTGTTTTTCAGATATAAATAACCATCTTTTTTTAATTTCGTTTTCAGGATTCTTTCTCTAAAAACAGTATCATTCTCAATATAACTTACTTTAATTTTATTTTCTTTTATGATCTCTAATCCAAATTTATAACTTTTTAAACTGTCAAGATGTAAAGTATCTTTAAGAAGTTTTCGATCAATTTGTTTATAAAAGTTATTCCTAACCCACAAATTTTTATTGTACTTTTTATAAACCGAATCATAATCTATCTGAATTATTTCGAATAGGCCGTTTAGTTCCTCTACATTACTTTTATCCAATTTATAGGGATTCATTACGTTCTTATCAAATGATGCACAGCTTTGTAACAGCAATGTTGAAGCTAAAAATAGGAATAGTATGATTTTGTTCATGCGAATTTATTCTATGTGGTTATGCATTAAAATTTATTATGTTCTATTTTATAAAGTACAGCTTCTTTTCCATCAAAATCAGTATCTTCTATATATTCAAGTCCAATTTTTTCGAGAACTTTTATGGAAGCCATGTTTTCTTTCATAGCCCTGCCTATTATACGTTTCAGATGAAGTTTTTCAAACCCGTGTTCTACACAAGCCATTGCACTTTCTGTTGCATAACCTTTATGCCACTCTTCTTCAAAAAAGCGAAATCCAATATCCGTTTCCTTTTTTATTTCATCAAATTTCAATCCGCACCAACCAATAAATTTGTTTGTTTCTTTTTTTATTACGGCCCATCTTCCATAACCATTCCGTTTATAATCCTGGTAATTTTCTAAAAATATTCGTGCTTCTTCAATGTTTTTAAAGGCAGTATTACCCGTATATTTTATGACGTTGGGATTTAGATTTAAAAGATAAAAGTTTTCTGCATCATCAGGATGCAGTTCTCTTACTAAAAGTCGATTCGTTTCTAAAACAACGTTCATATATACCTGTTTAGGTGGATTTTATTAACCTACTGTATTTGACCAATGAGAATGTCTAAGCTCAATCTTTTAAAAAAAACAGTCTTTACTATTTACTAAAATATAGAAAAAAGAAATAATAAAAAAGAGAGATAAATCTCCTATTTATTTAAATGTTGGTATGGAGCCGTTATTTTTATTTGATTTCTTTAGCCTTCTGTATAGTTTGTTCACTGTTTTGAGTTAAGATTTCAGGTAAAAAATTTTCTCTCGGTATTCCGTTAATATGATACAATCTTTCTGTCGGAAATTGAAATCCAATTTTGGTTTCGGTAAGTTGAAAATTAGAAATAGCACCAATCAGTCCTGCCATTTCAGTTCCAATAATTTTAGCTCGTTTCATTCCATCAAAACCAATGGCTATACCTTCTCCCATACTCCCAGTCCAACGTCCGACCAATATATAAAGGTTGCCTTTATAAAATTCATTTCTTGGCGTTACATATTCATGCCAGTGTCTTTTGGTTGTATATTGTTTTTCGTCAAATTCGTGAATTTGATAGGGCAAAAGTTGATTTACGAATCTTCCCATTATCGCTCTGGCAACCGTTGTATTTCCTCCTCCGGGAGTTTCCGTTAAATCAATGATTAAGTTCTTGAACTCAAACAAGCTGTCCAATGTTCTGTCAAATTCTGCAATCAGATTATTATTTCCTAAAGAATTATTGATTTTGATGTAAGCTGTATTCGCATTCAATGCCTTGCTATAGAGCAATTCTTCACTATTGGCATACGTAACAGGAACATAGATTTTTTCTTTTCCATTTTCTATTACTGAAATTTCTCTTTTAGTGTTGTGTGTTCCTGCAAAAAGCATATCAAGAGCATATTGATACATTTTCTGATTGATATTGTCAGTAAATTTTGGAAGAAATTTTCTCAATTGTTCTTCAATCGATTTACCGTTAAAACGTTTTACTTCCATTCCGATTTTCAATCCTGATAAATCCGCTCCAAAACCTTTCCGTAAATCTTTGATATAAAATTTATTGCCTAATTTTTCAACATACAAGTCGGAACCTGAAGGAATTAGTCTGTTTGAAGTATTCAGATTGGTGTTTAAAGACGAATGTCCGTTATAGAGTTCGTTTAAAACGGTTTCTAAAAATTCGATAAATTCATAATCGTTTGAAATTTTTTCAACTCGGGGTTCATATATTTCTCTGACTTTGTCCCAATCTATTTTTTGTTCTTCGAAATACGCATAATGATTATGGATGTCTGTCCAAAATTCAATAAAATCTTTTTGGTATTTGGTTTGAGCAAAAATAGAATTTCCAGCAAAAATTAAAATCAAGAAAATTGATTTTGTCAAAAGTTTTAGGTTCATAAGCAAGTTCTGTTCTTAAATTACCGCTACCATTTTGTATGGCTTTATCGGACTTGAAGGCGTTGTATAAAAAGAACTTTATTTCGTCTCAATGTCAACTATTTTTTGTCCGTTGTCTCCTAAATAATGTTTTAGTAACGTTTCATAAACACTTACACCTGTGTCTGAGTTTGTAAAAATCAAAAGACCATTCTTTGTTTTGGGAAGGATAACAAATAGCGTTTGAACACCATTATCAGCACCGCCGTGAGACAAAGCCGTTTCTTCATTATCTAAATCATAGATTTCAAATCCTAAACCAAAATGTTTTCCTTTTGTACTTGCTACTTGTTTAATTGTCATTTCTTCAAACACCTTTTTTGATAAACCATCACCATTGATAACACTTACCAAAAATTTGCCATAATCTTCAACAGTTGTCAACAAATCATCTGCGGCATTGGGTGTTTCGTTCTTTACAGTTTCGTACGCTGTTCCATCTTTATCATAACCTGTTGCCAATCTTGTGGTATCTACATTTTTGTCCCAGACATACTTTGTATCGTTCATTTTCAAAGGTTGAAAAATAAGTTCATTCGCTAATTGCTGCAAGGATTTATTAAACTTCTTTTCTAATGCTTTTCGTAAATATTCCATTCCTTCTCCCGAATATTGATAGTTCGTTCCCGGATCAAATTGAAAGTTGAGTTTCTTGGTTTCATTCATCCAACGCCAATTTGGAAAACCTGTTTGGTGACTCAAAATAATTCTTGTTGTGAGCTTCTTAGTTCTCGGATCGTTGGCAATATCCGGGTCTATCCAATATTTGTAAAGCGGTTCGTCTAATTCCCATTTTCCTAAACTCACTAATTGTAATACAACTATTGCAGTTACAGGTTTCGTCAAAGAAGCTACATTGAAAATAGTGTTATAAGGTGCTGAAATCCCTTTTGAAATTTCGCCAAATACTTTTACTTGTTGCAGTTTACCATTTTCAATAATTCCAATTCCCAAAGTCAGAACTTTATTTTCTTTGAGCCACTTTTCAATTTCAGTTTCATTGTCAAATATTGATTTTCCTGTATTATTTTCATAGGCTTGATGGTCAAAACTAAAAGAAGTTGTTAGTTTCCATTCGCCATTTTCTAATTGCCAAACATTGGTAAACTTTGCTATTCCTGCTTGACTTTCTCTTTTTTCCGAAAATCTATGTTCGCCATTCTGAACTGCACCATAGAGAACACCATTTTTATAAAGAGGGAATATCTCTGTGCTTTCTTTTACTAAAAATCGCTGAACCTTGCGATGGGTCTCCTCGTTGCAAATTCCATTTTTTAAGTCGGTCAGAAATTTTGTTTTGTCAGAAATTCCATCTTTATCGTGATAAAATTTAAGATTCTCGCTTAACAAATTTTCAAACTGCTTGATGTCGCAATGGTTAAAACCAACGTCAAAAAGCAAACTGTCTTTGGTCAGTATGGTTTTATATAAATCTGAATTTTTGTCCAGCTGTGCACAGGCAGGAAAAAATATCAATAGTGCAAAAAGAGTTGTTAAAAGTTTGTTCATTTATTATTGTCGTTTAATTTTTCGCGGTCGTTTAGGCAAAAGAACAGCCTTTTAGTATTTTCTAAATTTATTAAAAAAGTAGACATAAAAGGCTATTGCAACAAAAAAGGAGAAACTTTTAATTTCTCCTTTAACCTTTCATTTCGCTAAAGCGATGTTAACTGAAACTTTCAAAGTTTTTGTAGTAGTTTCTTTTTCTGTTCGTTAAACTCTTCTTCAGATAAAATTCCATTTTCTTTTAGTTTACCTAACTTTTCGAGTTGTTCTAAAACATTTGGTTGTGAAACGGTTATGAAATTATGAGTTTCACTAGGTTGAGAAAGTTTGTCACGAACAAATTCTGCAAAACCTCTTGCACATGCCTTCTCTACGTTTTCAATTTTTGCAATGTTTCCAGATGTATGAATTTTTATACATCCTAAAAGCAAACCCGTTTGATACTGAATAGATGTGATTTTGTCTAAAGGGAAATCCTCAACTTTTAATCCATACAGCATTCCTTTGTCAACAAATAAAATTCGTCTATTTGTTGATACTAAAATTCCTTGTCCATTATTATATGTCCCTTGTACTAAATTGTCAATAATCTCTGTCGGAGCCAAAATACTTGTTAATTCATTAATTTCACGTCTTCCCAAAAAGTTTGAAACACTGCTAAGTTTGAGTTCTTGAATTTGCTTTTTGATTTCGTCAAGGCGAGATTTTTTTTGCTGGTCTGAAGTCAATTTCTCTTCAAGCAGATTTTTTATGTCAGCTATAGATTGATTTTTTAACTTAAAAGCTACTCTCGGATTTATGTTGTTTATCTTCTTAAAGCAAGATGAACAAACAGTTCCACCATCACTTAGTTTTCCAGAGCTAAATGTCGGCGTATTCATAAATTTTAGTTCTGTTGAACAGAGAATACAATTTGCCATATTTTAATTATATATATCATTTTAGTTTGTGAGTATGTTTTCACAACTTACTTCTAACGGTTTCATACTTACACTGGGGTATAAATTTTAAAGGAAAAATTTCGATTTAGTGAAACAGTAAGCAAAAGTCAATTCATTTATTAAATTCAAGAAAAAACATTATTTAATCACACCAGCCATTTTAAAAAACATGTGTAAGCTGATGTTATAATTTTTCAATAATATCAATTAACTGAGTCCAATCTAGAAGTTCATCTTTATTAAAATATTGGGGATCAAATTGTCTAATATTTGTGTTGTTTCTTTTTTGTCCTTTTTTTCCAGGAGAATTTAACCAACTTCTATGTCCAGAATAGATTTTAGAAGCTAAATCTGTAGATTTAATTATTAAATATTCAGGAGCTAAATTTTTATCAAGAGGGATATTTACAAAAATAAAAAATTTCTTATCTGATGTTTCATTTTCAACTTTTTGTGTCAAAACCCATTTTCTCTTATTTTGTGTTGTTTTAACTTGAATTGATATTGATTTATCACCATTAGGATTACTTACTAAAATATCTATTCCATCAGAATTCCTTAATGTTATAGCTGCTAAATAGCCCCGTCTTGAAATTTCCGCTGCCACAAAATATTCACCTGCTATACCACTTAATTGTTTTGAAATTTTCGTCATAAAGTTTGCTTTTTAATATCGGCTAACGAGCCACGGCTTGGTGATTTAGTAGTTGATTTTTTCGTGTTTGTTAAATTCTTTGTCTAGTTCGTATATAATTCTGTCCGAAAATTCAAAGTTAATTAGTTTCTCTTGACAAACATTTTTTAGCTTTTGCAAATATGCAAGATAAAGTTCTACTTGGGTTTCTATTGAACTGAAATATTTTGGCATATTCTCTCCATAAATAAACCGATAAACTCTTTGGTCAATAATTTGATAAATTTTAGGATTTTTAAATCGTAAAATTGTCGAAGCCATAGCAAGTCGTATACCTTTTGTTGAAAGTAGATTTCCTAAAATTTGCTTTGTCAAAGCTTCATTTAAAAATGTAACTTCTTTATTTATGCTGTTTAATAACGAAAATGTATAGTTGTCTATTTCAGCATATCGGTTTATTTTCCATAAAACAATTTGGTTAATTATTTCTTGATCAAAATCTGTAGATATTGTATCAAGTTCTTGGGTAAGTTTCGGTTGAAAATTATATTTTTCATTTCTCAAATGTTCATTTGTTATTTCAACCTCATGTATAGATTTCATAAGTTTACTTTATTTTCATTAATTCCATTAAGTTCCTTTATCGAAAATACAGTTTCATCAGACCTTCTAAGATTTATGATTTGACTAAATATATATATTCTTGATAAGACTTTTAATTGTTTCTAAACTTGACCTTTATGGTTAGACATTTTTATCAGTTTCTCTTAAATTTTTAATGAGTGATTTAATCCATTTGCATATAAAGTTTAGGGACTTTGCATTCGTATGGGTTACGGAGCACAACATTTTAATTTATTTGTAAACATGATTAGAAGCACAAAACTTCAAGTTTTCACGTCACAACCACTGACACAAAATCCATGTTAATGGTTCTTAGATCTTCTAACTCGCTCCTGAAAGTCTTCCAAGAATGTTTAAAACAATTCCAATTCCAAAACCCCATAATGCTGCATGACAAGCTGATTTTGCCTTGTTTGGCATTTTGTCCTTATTGGAAAAGTAAATTATTGCACCTGCTATTGGTATGCAAAATGAAAGAATTGCAAGACCTGTGCTTAATTTGTCATCAGGATTTTCTTGCGGTGGAAGTTGATTTTCTCCTGTCATTGTTTAATTTATTTAAAGATTAGTAAAATTTGGTTTCCAATATATTTCCCAATTATAGCTACTAATGACATTCCGCCAATGCCCGCCATTAGCCCTGTCGTTACTCTTAAAAAATTATTACTTTCTCGTTTGAAAAATACTTGTGTTATTCCGTCAATATAAGTAGGTAGTATTAAAGCAAGTGTCCACCAAACATTAAGTGTAAAAAAGTTGAACATAAATAGAGGAAAAGTAATATAACCTATGTGTATTCCTGTGCATCTTGCACAAACCGGAAACTGTTTTCCTCTCCAAAATAAAGACCGTTCTGGTTTTCTGTGACAAAATGTAATATGAAGTCTTCTTTTGTCCATACGTAAATATTTTTAACGACCTGCCTCTTTGGCAATGAACGATATAATTGTTAAAATAAAAAGCACAACAAAACTAACAATTGTCAAACTACAAACAGCGTTAGATTTTTTTGTATATCCTTCTCTTCTGTATTTAAAAAACATACAAAGTCCTATCGCACCAGGAATTATAAACCAATTGCCTAAGAAAATCCAAGCCTTATCTTCAAATTGTAATTCAGCATTCTTCTTTATATTGGCGACTCGTTCTTTCTCCACTCTTTCCTTTTCTCTTTTTTCTCGGGCTTCTTTTTCTTGTTTTACTTTTTCTGAATCGGATTTAGTAGTTTCGTACTTTGTTTCTTCTTTGTGTGTGTAGGTTTGACTTGATTTTCGTTGCCCATTGAAAAAATAATCATAGTTACTATCATACTTTCCTTTTTCATAAAGGTCAGACAGTATTTCGTATGCTTCTTGTATTTCTTTAAATCTTTCTTCAAAAAATTTATCTCCGTCATTTTTGTCCGGGTGAAACTTTTGTGCAAGTTTTCTATACGCCTTTTTTATATCGTCATTTGAAGCATCACGCTTTATTCCCAATGTCTGATAATGGTTTTTCATTCTTTATTCCATTTCTGTCTTTTTACAATGACTGCTAACGTGTCGAAGTCTTGGTGAGGGAGCGTATTTAGTAAAAAAAATAAGTAGAATTACTAATATTGGAATCTTGTACAAATGCTCAATCGAAACAACTCAGCCACACTTTAGCAAAACCTGGTTAACTACAGTTTTATTTTTGATCACCGGGCTTATGTTCATGAGGTCTTAGACCAGGATGTTTTGGTTTAGTTTCAGGAGTTACTCTTCTTCTTTTGTCAGGAGTTCCATCTTGTTTTTTAGGTTTTGGGCCAGGCTTAATAAATTCAATTGGTTTCATATCTTTTATTTTTTAAGTTCTTCTATTTTATTTTTAGCTTCAGTAAATGCGATTTCAATGATGTCTGCATTATCAATAAATAATGTATTGTCTGAACCATATTTTTCCAACTTTATATACCAGCTAGCCTTTCCTTTGCTTACATAGTAGCCTACTTGAAATCCATCAACAGTAACAAATTTATTTTCAAGATAATCTGGATTTGTGGCGATATCGTTATCTACTTCTGTTTTCAAAGCCTTTAATGCTTTTAGTACTTCTATTAAATCACTGTATTCAATTGATGCTGTAGTATTACTATATTTACTTTCTTTTACTATTTGATAAAAAGATACGGATGAGTTACCGTTTACAATTTTTCTAACTTTAGTTTCAGTCGAACCAAAAGTTGTCTTAAGATTTGGTAATTTAGTGTCGACAAATTTTGTTATACCGCCTGTTTTGGATGTGAAAATATCCATTTTTGTTATAATAGTTTCAGCATCTTTTTTTATTTCTTGTCCATAAATTGTAATTGACATGATGGTCATAGCAGAAACAAAGAGAATCTTTTTTAACATTTTTTTTAAATTAGTTCTTAAATTATTTTTGCTAATGTAAAATAGAATTTTTAAGCTTACTTACGGAAAACCATAATTTGATGCAAATTCAAAATCAAATTATTATAGAAAAGGAAATAGAAAAAATCCCTATTGAGGAAGCAATGGAAATGCTAAAAGAAGTAGGAATAAATGTCAATCAAGAAGATTGCTGAGCTAATGCTTTTCAGAATATTTGGATTAGGGTTTATATGCATTTACTGCATCAACAATATTCTCCTTTATAAACTCCCAATATTTACCCCTTAAACAGATTGGATCAAAATCATCATCAGCAAACTCAAAATTAATGAGGTTGTTCAATATGAGTTCTTCATCGTGTGTATAAGGATAACGTTCTAGATGCAAAGAAAGCATAGTAGAAATATTGTAGTGGGTCAGCAGTTCATGCAAATCCCAGAAATCTTTCTTGCGACCTATACGTTGTACAACATCTATTTTCATAGCAATGATTTCTTCGGTAGTAGCCATTCTGATTGCATCCGCAATCAAAGAAGATTGTATAAAAGTATCCGTATAAAACACATCTAATTTTACCACATTGTCCTTATCTGTACCCACACAATTTTATTTATTAGGCCTTGTCGGTCTGTAAATGAAAATGCGATTTGAAATTCGTCTCCGTCGTTAGCGTGTCCACCCCAAGCCCTTTTAAAATAGAAATAACGCAATTGTCTTAACCATTCTCTAATTGTATGTTAAGAGTGTCGTTCGAATATCCAATTGTCCGAGAGTTTTTCTATTTGCATTGTATCGTCTTACTATTGTGCCTAACGGTTTTCGGCTTAGCGATGTGGCTGATTTTTAGCACTGAAGTTCATAAAAGTTCCAAATGTTAGTTTCTGCACAAATGTTCATTAGAATTCCGTCAGCCGCCATATTGCCAAACCGATGTTGTGCGTTAGCCTTTTTATTCATCATTGTCATATTCCCACCATTTTTCACCGTATAATTTTTTCAATTCAAATGTTTTTTCAATTCGTGTCTTTATTTCATCAAAGTCTTTAGAATTACAAAACCCTAATTTCCTTTGTCCCTTGGGTGAAGTTGAAAATTTGTCGTCCCCTTTATGCAAAGTATTAAGTATTTCAGGTATGGCTTTGTCAAAAGAAAATACACAAAGATGTTTATGTCCATCGTCAACTGTGTCTAATGGAAACCAAGCTTCGTGAATACTTTGAGTTAGTTTATAGTCAATTTTTATAAAATCATTTGGGTTGTCTAAATGAAATATAATGTCAAATTTTTTAGGTATTTCAAAGTCGGCATAAGCATATAGTGTAAATACAGCTATTTCGTTCTCTTTTCGTGTCCAATTAATGTACTTTTCATAAGCTTGTCCCTTAGGTTTGTCTTTACAGCGTTTTACACATTCAGTTTGCCACATAACAACTGCTTTATCCGACAAATATTCATCAGCAAAGAGAAATCGTTGATTTGGTTTACATTGTTCTTCTGTTCTCATAGTTTCTGTAAGGTGACGCACAACGGGCCGCGTATTGGTGATAGTGGAGGATTAGAAAGCCTAAACTTTTCAATTTTGCACTGACCTAAGCAACTGCTTTTTATTATTTTCTAAATTTATGAAAAAAGGAATTAAATAATCATGAACACCTAAAAAAAATAAAAAACTCGTTCATAAATATAAAGGCTGTTGCAATTAAAAGTGTAAACTTTTAATTTCTGTTTTAAACTTCCATTTCGTCAAACTGTTTTCATGCGATGTTTTTTTTAATTAGTAAAATACCATTCACAATTAGTAAAGAAATAAATACACTTAGTAACTCCATAAGTTTACATTTCTATAAATTTCATTTTCGTAATAAATAAATGGATTAGAACCGAAATAAAAAAATAGAATAAAAATGTTAACTATTGAAAATAAGAAGTTACTTTTAATAATTGACAATTCTTTTTTAGCTAAAATTTTTATTATAAGAAGTGTAATAAGTGAAGTGACTAATGATAACAGAGAATTTAATATTATTAGTAATGGAGCCATCCCAACATTCCCTCCAGGATATTTCTTATATATTAAATACCAAATAAAAATAATAGTACTTAATAAGCCTATTAAAACAAAAGAAATAATGCTTTTTAGTATAATATTCATTAAAGCGAATCTTTATAATTATTTAATTTCAACTTCAATTTCTCAGTTCCTGAAATATCGCTAAAGCAATTTTATCAGAGGTTTTTTATTTAAATTCTGTTTGTTTCTTGTTTGTTAACTCATCGATTGTCATGGGTTGTTTGTTGTACCTTTTTTCAGGGTTATTTAAAAGTTGCTTTTCTTCTCCCATTGCAAAACCAAGTTTATATCCAATATTATCATTTGTTGTCATAAAAACATTATCGTATTCCGTGTCAAAATCACTTACAAAAAGCATAACCTTTTTATTTACACTTTTGTCCGTTATCCAAGTGTCATTTGGTTTTGTAGTTGTCCAGCCTACTGTTTTAAAATGCCTGTCAAATCCCATTGGATAATTTACATAGTTGATAAAATAGCAAAAGAATTCAAACTGTATGTCATATGGAAATGTTACAGCAAATTTTTTATCCGAAAGTTTTGATAAAACAGGAATTACCTGAAAAGTTTCTTTATTGTAGGAATTACAAAATTCCTGAATAATTTTCTTTGCATCACTTTCATCAATATCTTCAATGATTACAATTTTGTCGTTCATGATTTTCTTTTTTGGAAAATATTTTTCAGAAGGTCTTCTTGTATCAGTGTCAGGTTTTGATGTTTGATTTTTTAGTTTAGTACATGCAAAAAATGTAATAATTGCGATTATTATAATTCCTGCAATCAAATACTGTTGTTTTATCATTTCTTTAATTTATATTGGGTATTCTTTTTTCTAAAATTACAAGTACCTTTTTGGGTATTGCCAAAGGTAAGAATATCGAAGCGGAAAATTCCAATTTATTGACACGGTAAGGAAAAGCCATTTCTATTTACTAATATATAAAAAAAGTCAATAAAATTGGCTTTTTTTGGAATAAAAGATTAAGCCAAAAAGCTAATATAATTCCGCTTTTATGAGAGTGCTGATGTGTATGTGTCATTGTTTTCTGATTTGAGTTTTACAATCCTTTTTTGCCTTCAAGCCAATAACCTTGTGAGTAAATGTTTCCTTGCTTTTTGTCTTTTAAAACTTTTCTGAATGTCTGAACCGATTTGGCATTCCCGACTAATGCGAAATTGGCGATGTTCCATTCCTGTGTTTGAAATAAAGGTAAAGTGTTTAACCATTTTTCATTTCTAAACGAATTGTTTTTTGTGAAAACAGTGTAATTTTCTAATTCTAAAAGTTCGGGAACACTTTTGTTTTCTTCGTCTAACTCAAAATAGAATTGAAATTGATGATTATTTTTTTTCAATAACGGCAATATTGCAAAGGCGACGCCTAATGAGGTTTCATCGCCAAAAAAGAATTGTTGTTGTTCATTCTGTTCATACAGTTTTTTTCCTCTTGGCGGACTGATAAACAATTTATCGCTTACTTTTAGGCTTTCTATAAATTTGCTTCCAACTCCGTTGCCGTGAATGTGAAAAATAATATCAAAAACTCCGTTTTCTTTATTGTGGTAGGCAACTGTATAATTTCTAAATTCTGTTTCACTCACACGAATTACAGAAGCATAGCCGATTGAGAAATCCCATTCTGATATATCGCCTTGAAAACGAATTTTCTTTATCTGTAGGCTTAAAAAAGTTATTTCTATAACTGTTACATTTGGGCTTAATTTGTTTCCAAATAAGGTTATCATCCATTTTGGTATGCTTGAAATCATTGTTTACTCCATTAAAATTTAATGCAAAGGAACAATGAATTGCAATGTCAAACAATGCAAGAAAAGGGTAAGTATTGGACTAATCGCGGTTTTTGTTTCTGAACACCAAAGCAGACATTCCTACAACTTTGGTAAACAGTCGGGAAAAGTAAGGATAGTCATCATATCCTAATGCCGTTGCAATTTCTTTTACTGATTTATCAGAATGATAAAGCAAACGTTTTGCTTCTAAAATTACTCGCTGTTGTATGTGGTGCGAAACTGAATGTCCTGTTGTTTTTTTTACACATTCGTTCAAGTAAGGCGAAGAAATATTTAATTGTTGTGCGTATTCTGTCGGGCTTTTGGCAGTAACAAAGTTTCGTTCCAACAATTCTTTAAATGCTTTGGTTACGATTTCAAACCGTGAAAGTTTGTCTAACGGTTTTGATTGGACTAAATACTGTGAAATTACAAGACCCACTAAAGTATTGCAACTTCCATTGAGTAAAGAATGATACAGCTTTTCATCTTTTCGTTCCGATAATTTTGTACAAAGTGACAGGGCTTCGGAAATGACAGAAAACTTTTCTTTTTTTAATGTCGAAGGTTTGGCAGGCGAAATATCTTCCAATAATTTCAAGTATTCGGGATTTAGATTTTCGTCGCTGATTGCCCAAATGCTCACTGTTGCGTTTTTGAATGATAGTATTCGGTGTACCTGGTTTTGATGAATAAAGATAACCGAAAGCGGTTTTATAGTGTGTTTTTGAAAGTCGATTTCAATGCTTGTGGTTCCTTTTTCTTGTAAAAAAAACAAATGATATTCGTCCCTGTGCGATTGTTTAATGTTGTCAAATCCTTCGAACTGTTTGTACAAATGAAAGTCTTCGGTTGTTATTCTTCCAACAAAAATACCTTCGCCTAATTCGGCTGTCATAGGATTTACAGGTATGGAAGATTTTGTCGGCATTGTTTTTATTCTGTTCCAAAGTTAGAAATAAATGTCCCCGATTTACATTTAAGCGTGTCAAATTATGCCGGGTGGTGGGTAGGCTTGATTTCCCGTTTTTGTCTGTTGGTTAATGTCTGAGCGGTTGTCGTTTAAGGTTGCTACCAATGGGCCGCGTATGGCCATAGTGGCGGGCTAGAAAGTGATGACGTTCAATTTTTACACTAAATTGAGCAACAGCTTATTACTATCAACTAAATTATAAAAAAAGTACCTATAAAAAGCTGTTGCGATAAAAAAGGAGAAACTTTTAATTTCTCCCTTAACCCGCCATTTTGCCAATACGATGTTGTAGGCAGTATTATTTTTTTAGATTTTCACTTCTTATTAATTTTGGAGAAATGTCAAAGTATATTATATCTGATTGATAGTATTTGGTTTGAGAAATTTCAAATTTGTCACATAAACCAACTAAACTTTGTTTTTTAATATTTTCTACATCAAAGTAACTATATAAAATATCATATTCATCTGAAACGCTAATTACTTTAAATGCAGTTTCGCAAGTCAAACCATTTCCACTATAAACAATTACTTTTCTAAGTGCTCTATATCTATCCTGAAATTTTTTCCATTCCGATTCTGGTTTGTTGAGTTTATAAAGAGAGTAAGCCATTAAATCATTTGCTTTTAAACTTACTGGATTTTTTAAAAGATATTTTTCACACGCAGAAATTAACTCCTCAAATTTTTCATCTTGCTCTAATTTTGAAAGTTCAATTTCTTCTGATTGATTTTTTAAGTAATTTTCTTGAAAAGTAAATCCATAATATAATAATGCATATTCTTCAAATTTTAACTCTTTGTCAAAATCATTAAACTTCTTTAAAAGTTTTGGATAATAATTAGGAGAATTCTGGTCTTCAATTTCCTCTTTAATTTCAGAATAATTAATAGTTAGTTCATTCTGAGCATTGGCTTGTGAGAAAAATAAAACAAAAATTAAAAGTAAAAAAGCTTTCATCTATCTTTTAGTCAGTGTTATTTTATGCAGTGTCTTTTTAATATTGCCTACAACGGACCGCGTATTGGCGATGGGCGGGATTTTAGCACTGAACTTCAATCGAAGAACAGAAGTTAAATTTTGCACTTCCGTTGATACGAAGCCGTTCAGCCTGCCTATTGTCAATACGATGTTATGCACCGTTTTTATTGTCATTCTAATGGTTTCCAATTTTCGTCTCGTTGTTCGTCCTTTGTCGGCTGTCTTACGATTTTAATCATCTCTCTTTCACAAGCACCAAATTTAATAAAGTTCTTTTGTCCTTGTCTTAGTGAAACTCGGTTTGCTCCGCCTTCATAGTTCGGGTCGTCAAGTTGAATTGGGTCGTCTTCCCAAAAGCAAATTTGGCAGATGTCATATGAGCCGTTAGGTTGTTCTCTGAATGTCTTGTAACCACAACAAGGACAAGCAAACTTCTCTGTTACCATACTTTCCACCAAGGTTTTTTGTTCTCAAATGAATAATAACTTCCACCTGTCAAAGCTTTTGTGTCAAGGTCATACTTAAACGCAACCCATTCGTCAGCATCGTGAATAGGATTAAATGCAAGTCCTGTCACCAAATTATTTTCAATTTTAATTTCAGCTAATCCGTCCCACGATATTCTTTCGGTGTGCCAATGACTTCCGTCTGGTTCAACAATTGTCAAGTCTGTTTGGTCTTGTAAAACAAGTCTGTCGTTACTTACACTAAAGATGTCACTATAACCAACGCCAAAAACTCGAATTGGTTTTGTGTCGTTTGGGTTCATTATGTAGCAAGTCCCAAAAGCCATAACCAACAAGTTTTGAGTTTTTTCAAATTCTATGATTTCTTTTAAGTATGTCCAACCCGGTTGAAAGTTTGCGACCCATTCTGTTCCGTCATTTTTGTAAAATCGAACAGGAAACCCTTCGGAATAAAAAGGTTCTCCATTGTCAGTTACAGGAACATACATCGGTCCATAAGTCGGCAAAGCGTTTAATATTTCGTATCGTTTTTCTGTCTTCACTTTGTCTTGAGTAGGGTTGTCCTAAAATGGTGCATAACGGTTCGGCAGCTTGGCGATAGTGCGGGATAAATTGGACGAAAGGTTCAATTTAGCACGAACGGTAACCAATGCTGTGAGCCGTTAGCTAAATTAAAGAAAAAAGGCCAAAGCTGACAGCATTTGGCGGATAAAAAGCATCTATTTTCTATCAGCACAAAACCCCGCATTTTGCCAATGCGATGTTAGCCGATCGTCCTTTTATTCAATAGATAATTTTTTGTAATAATCATTTTCATATTTTTTTTCTGCTTTTTTTCTAAATAATAGAGAATCAAATATTGAATGATTTATCAGACGCATCACAACTAAAGGAATAATGAACAGTACAAATCCTGTTACTGAAATAAACCAATCTTCAAAAATTTGAGTTTGTTTACTTAAAAACCATAAAATAGATACAGCAAATACAAACATAAAATAATATCGAATATATTTTATGTCTTGTTTCACCTTGCTTTTGACAAAAATATCTTTTTCAATTTTCAGTTCTTGAATAGTTTCAAAAACTAATTTTCGACCATATTTTTTTGAACACGATGATTGAATAATAAATTTCCCTTCAGTCATGTATTCTGTAGTTTTTATCGGTAGCTCATTAATATATCCAACAATTTCTTGTTGTTGAATATCTTCTTTTAACAAAGATTTTTGCAATTCATTAAAATCAATGTTTTTATCCAATTTTAAATGATTTCTAATTTTATTTTTTAGTTGGTTGGTTGTGAAATCTTTCTTAATTATCCATCTAACATATTTATGATCAGGGTTTATAAATAATACTGGTTCTTTTATATTCTTTTCTAAGCTATGTTTATAGATAGATTCAGCATCAATTAAGTTTCCATTTGGAAGTTTGATTTTAAATACATTCTTACTGAAATTTTCATTAATTTTTTCCTTACCTAATTTTGTTAATTCCTCATTTGAAACTTCTTCAAGAACCATATGTTTTTTTACTTCTTCGAAATCAAATTCAAATGAGAAGTCAGTTATCGAATTAAGGATAAGTTCAATATTATTAGAATTGCTTGCTTCCAAATTTATTGCTGCATTTTAAGGATGTCGGCTAACGAGCCGCGTATTGGCGATAGTGGTGAATTAAAAAGCCGAAACTTTCAATTTTGCACTGACTTGAGCAACAGCCTTTTATTATTTTCTAAATTTATGAAAAAAGGAAATATAAAAGGCTGTTGTAACAAAAAAGGAGAAACTTTCAATTTCTCCTTTAAACGTTCATTTTGCTAAAGCGATGTTAGCAGGTGTTTTTTTATTTAAATTCAGTTTGTTCCTTGTTTATTAACTCATCAATTGTAATGGGTTGGTTGTTGTACCTTTTTTCAGGATTATTTAAAAGTTGCTTTTCTTCTCCCATTGCAAAACCAAGTTTATAACCAATATTATCGTCAGTTGTCATAAAAACATTATCGTATTCCGTGTCAAAATCGCTTACAAAAAGCATAACCTTTTTATTTACACTTTTGTCCGTTATCCAAGTGTCATTTGGTTTGGTAGTTGTCCAGCCTACTGTTTTAAAATGCCTGTCAAATCCCATTGGATAATTTACATAGTTGATAAAATAGCACAAGAATTCAAACTGTATGTCATACGGAAATGTTACAGCAAATTCTTTGTCCGAAAGTTTTGATAGAACAGGAATTACCTGAAACGTTTCTTTGTTGTAAGAATTACAAAATTCTTTAATAATTTTCTTTGCATCACTTTCATCAATATCTTCAATGATTACAATTTTGTCGTTCATGATTTTATTTTTTGGAAAATATTTTTCAGAAGGTCTTCTTGTATCAGTGTCAGGTTTTGGCGTTTGATTTTTTAGTTTAGTCCAAGTGAAAAATGCAATAATTGCGATTATTATAATTCCTATAATCAAATACTGTTGTTTCATCATTTCTTTAATTTATGTTGGGTGTGCTTTTTTCTAAAATCACAGGTAACTATTTGGGTATTGCTAAAGGTAAGAATATCGAAGCGAAAGGTTTCAATTTAGTAATTCAGATAAGCAAAAGCCAATTTATTTAATAAAAAACATATATAATTGGCTTTTTGCGGAATAAAAAACCGAAACTTTAATTTTTAGCCTTAACCCGCCATTGCGCCAAACCCATGTTAGCGATTCGGCTTTGTTCTTTCATAATCGTTTCTATCAATTTTATACCAATTATGTTTTATTCCGTCAAGGTTAAAAGTTTCAATAAATTTTAGTCCTACTTTCTCCAATATTTTGTTTGAACCGATATTTTCGCTGTCAGCTCTTGCGAAAACTTCGTCTGTTTTAAGTTTTTCGAATGCATACTTCAATGAAGCAATTGCTGTTTCTGTTGCAATTCCTTGGCCCCAATATTTTCTAATTAGTCTATATCCGAGGTCATAGTAATTTTTATGGTTGTTTGTTAGTACAGTAACAAACTCTAAACCTGTCCAACCAATGAAATTATTTGTGCTTTTGTCAATAATAGCCCAGCGTCCAATCCCGAAGTCTGTGTACTGTTGTCTGACAAAATTTATGAGGTTATTCGTTTCTTCTTTGCTCTTTACTGTTTTGTTCCCTAAAAATCTATGAACTTCCGGGTCAGAATGAAGTTCAAACATTCCGTCAATGTCTGCCGGAAGTATTTCCCTTAAAATTAGTCGTTCCGTTTCTGCAAATATTTTCATTTCTCTCTTGTCGTATGATTGTCTTCATTTAAGCTGACCGCTAACGGGAAAAGGCTTTGCGATAGTGCGGGACAAAAATGGACTAAAAGTTTAGTTTTGCACCGAAGTGAGCCAAAGCTGTGAGCCGTTGGCTAAATTAGTGAAAAAGACAATGCGAAGAGCATTGGAGTAATAGAAATCCGAAGGATAAGTTTAGCACTTAACCCCGCATTTCGCCAAACCTATGTTACCTGCTGTTTTTTATTATTTCTTTTAAGTTGTCAATTGACATATCTTCTAAATTTCTATGTAGCATTCTATGACAATTAGGACAAACTAAAGCTAAATCTTCAAGTTTTGTTTTTTTTTTAGTTTCATATGTAGAAAGTTGTTTCGTATGATGACATTCAATAAAGCCTTTTCCTAATTCACCATATTTTTTTAAAAAATCAAATCCGCAAACTTCACACTCTAGTTTTCCAGTTTCCTTAAATACTAGTTTCTTTTTAGATTCTGTTAGTTTATTATCCCGTTCTCTGGCTTTATGAAGTTTATAAATTATTTCACCTTCAAAACCTTCTTTGACGTAATTATCTTCTTCGTCTTCGATTTTGTAAAGTTTATTAATTGTTTGTACATTGTTTATAGATTCCATTATTAGAGTAGAAATTCTTTCTAATTCTTTGACATTTTCATTGAATTCAAAGAATGTTTCTTTGTCTAGTTTTGAGAAACTTGTTAAACCTTTATTTGGATTATCAGGATCAATTGCCATAAAATTACATAATTTCATAGCTGTTCCATTGGGGTTTCTAAAATTTAATTTCCTTTCCTCCTCAGAATAAATTGGAAGTTTGTTTAATGTTTTAGAAAGTTCAATTACTTCAGGATTGTTTTTTTCAAATAATGAAGAATCTAGTTTAAAATATAAATTTAAAGTCAGGATTAATTCATCACGATGCCATCTCGGATTTCTCACTTACGCCGTTTTAAAAATTGCAGGTAACGGGAAACGCATTTGCGAAGTGTCGGATAAATTGGACGAAAAGTTCAATTTAGCAGTAACGTAGCCGATGTGTTTCCACAGAAGCTAAATTATTAAAAAAGAGCTGAATGTGGAACACATTCGGCGGATAAAAAAGCAGAAACTTTCAACTTAGCCGTTACCCCGCCATTTCGCCAAACTGCTTGTTAGCAGCCGTATTTATTTAGCCTCAAATTCTTTCCATTTTTCGTGCTGTTCGTTTAACCAATCATAATAATATTCAAGAATGGTTGCAGACATATCGTCAGGATGTCTAAGACCTTTATCAATTAAATATTGTTGTAGTCTTGAACCACCCCAAAGTCCCCAATTATTTCTAAGCCAAGTCCCAAATCCGTGATGATACATAATTGTTTCATTTCTGTCTTTTAGGTTTTTAATTGTTTCAATGTCTTTGTGTTTTAAAAGTTTGTTGAGTTCCAAAAAGCACTCTTCGAGATTTTTAGGAATATAAAGTCCATTTAGTGAATCAGCGACAATTCGCTTTTTATAAGCTTCTCTTTCTTCTATAAGTTCTTGTTGTTTTTCTTGCTTCGCTTCTTTCTTATTTTTATTCATCAAAGCAATCCACCCACTAAACCTCCATTTTTCAGTTTCCGAAGGAATTGATGCTGTTATAAATTTTTGTGAGGATATGAAATTTTCAATTCTATCTTCAGTAAGTCCGTTATAATTCTCAATTTTATCAAGAATAGCATTACCGTCTTTATCAATGATAATCTCAACATTAACAGAATACCGTTTGAATTTATCTGAACCTTTTTTGCCTTCGGGAAAAACTCTCATTTCAAGGTTTTCAGCCAAACCTTTTTCTAATGTTAAACCATTTGAAAGATTTGGTAGTCCGTATAATGAAGAAGGCTTAAACTTCACTATATGTGATTGAATAGGTTTTATTGCTGTGAATTTTTCCGTATTAACTCCTGAAATTGGCATCGAACTTAAATATTCTGTATTCAAGTCAATAGTAATTAGTTTAGATGTTTTGGTGAAAATGTATAGAGTGTCGTTATTTAAGTATGTTGCTTTTTCTGTTAGTTTCTTTTCAAAGTCAGATACGTTCTCTTTGAATGTTATTTTTCTTTTTCCACTTTCCCAAACAACGGTATCAATTGCTTCTTTATAAAATAAATAGCAATCTTCGTTGTCAGAATTACAGTCAGTTAAGTCAGTTAACTGAAATTGTTTTGTAGAAATTCCATTTTTATATATTTCGATACTCTTATTTTGAACACCTTTCCAGTTAAATTCTCTGTCAATTACATAAGCTATAGTTTTCCCGTCATTACTTAAAAAAACTTCTTTACTGTTATCCGATAACTCAAAATGTCTATCAATCTTATAAACTTCGGTTGAGTCAGAATTGAAAACGGTTGTTATTCCTGTTGATGTTTGCTCAATATTATCAAATGGAATAGTTTTTAAAAAGAATTTTTCATTTTGTGATTTAATAGTATGGATGTAGCAAATAGAATAAGTTGTCTGTGCAAAAGTTTGTCCAATGGTCGTAAACCACAATAAAATAGTCAATATTTTGTACGGTGTCGTCATTTAATATGGCTGCTAACGTTTCGGGGCTTGGCGTTCGGGCGGGTTTCAGAGCACAAATTTTAATTTACTACTAAAGTTCATAGAAGTACAAAGCTCCAAGTTTGTACGTCAGCCCGCCTGATGCAAACCCCGTGTTATATGCTGTGGTTCTTTTGTCTTTCACCTTTGCCATCCTTCAATTTTAAAGTTTTTTTCGATTAGTTTTCGTTCTTTCCCACCATTGTCTGGAACAAACCAAACTTCAAATCTTGCTGCATAAGGTTTATCCCAATCTCCTTCATAAATTGTAAAAATTCCTTCTGCACTATAACCTTCTCTTGCAGTCATTTCAAACTTTGCTGTCGTATCACTTGAATTAAAAACTTTTATTTTACTTCTTTCTTTTAGTCTGTCTGCTGATAAAGGGTCGTTGTGTGTAACTTCAAATGCTTTTAAATAACAATAACCACTCTCAATTTTTTTGTCCAAACAGCGTATGAATAAAGTCCTGGTTGAAATGATTTGTAAATGTAAAAGTCAATATCTGCAATGTTAGTTGGTTCAGTTTGGTCAAGTGGCTCATTGATACTTAGATCTGTCGGAATTTTTAAATTGTCAGCGTATGTGTCAGGCATTGATTGGTCTTTCCAAAACAAGGCTATTGAGTAAAAGAAAAATGCAACCAATGAAATTCCAATAATTATTGTCGTCAAGATTGCAAAACGCCAGCGTCTTTTTACTAACTGATATATTGTCGAAATGATTAGTCCTAAAAAGCCAAGCACAAATAACAGAAAAGAGAAGTCTTGTAGTTTGTGGATATTTGTCAACTCACACAAAACCATAATTAAAGCTGTCAGCCCAAAAACAAGAACAGGTCGCCGCCATTCGTCAAAGCAGTATGTTAATATTTTCGTCATTGTCCATTAGTTGTTGTTTGTCGTCCTACCATAACATATAAATTTTCGGGGCTTGGCGTCAGTGGCGGAAATTGAAGCGGAAAGTTTCAATTTTGTACTAAGCTAAGCAACAGCCTTTTATTATTTTCTAAATTTATGAAAAAAGGAAATATAAAAGGCTGTTGCGGGTAAAAATGCACAAACTTTCTATATTTATTTAAGACTCCATTTCGCAAAACCTATGTTATCTGCAGGCGTTATAATTATTTTCTCCAGTATTTTAAATCAAGATTTACTTTGGCAATATTTATTTTTTTTGAAATCTCTTGTGCTGCATTCTGATATTTTTCACTTAGATCTAAATCTAATTTTTTTATTGATTTCCATTTTGGAATGTTTAATTCAGTGTCATTGTAAATTCCTGTAGCAACATCTTTATCAAGTGGTACTTCTAAGTATTTTATTTTGTCATTGAATTTAGTAAACTCAATTGGTAGTTTGTAATAGTCTGAAAAGAATTTATTATAAACAATTTCTCTAAAAAATAAATTTAAACCTTTTCTAGCTGCTCCCCAAGATCTTGCTTCTTTGGGAAATTTTGAAACTAGTTTCTCAGTGTGTGTGTTTAGAAACTTTTTGTAGTCATTTCCATTGTCAATTGTCGCTATAAAATCATCAATTTTAATTTCATAAAAATAATTTCTTGCAGTTTTAATTATTCCAGATGCACCTTGATTTCGTAAAGCAGAAGCGCCAACTGAAATAGTTGATAATCTCTTATGAATATATTTTAAAAACTCTTTTTCTGTCATAGATTTATAGTTGAAATTTTGGTAGAATTCTTGTAAATAACGTTTTGACTCTTTGCGAAGGCGGGGATTTTTAGCACAAAAGTTCAATAGAATTACTACTTTTGAACCTTGTACAAAAGCTCAATCGAAGCTGTTCAGCCCTGCTTTTGGCAATACCTTGTTAGCTGTAGCTTTTATTTTTCAAGTTTTAAAGCTGTTTTGTTTAATTCGATTTCCAGTTGAGCTAATTCTGCATCCCAAAATCCTAATGAGGTCAATTTACTTTTTAGTGCTTCAAATTCAGTATCTGTCAGAATTACAGCAGCAGATGTCGCTGAATAAATTGCAGTCGGAAGTCCTTCTTTCATAAGGTCTTTTGTTCCATTAACAACCCTATTCTTTCTACGTGTACTAGTTTGAACTCCACTTATGTAATCATCAGTTAACTCGTTCAATTGTTCTAATTTTTCTTGAATTGCATTTCCAATTTCAAATCTTTTCTTTACTAACCTGTCTTGGTCATTAAGTTTTAAAACAGAAACAGTTAATTTGCCGAACTCGTCAGAACCTTTAATTCTATAACGCCAATATTTTAAATGGTTTTTTGGGTCGATTTTACTTGGGTCAATTATAGGCTCTAATTTAGTATCATGGTCATTTTTTGTTCCATTACATTTTTTGCAAGAAGGAAGCAAATTTTCCCATTCTAAAACTTCGTCTTTATATGTATCCTTGTGGTTAAAATGTTCTACTTCCAAGTACTTGCTTTCTTCATTAATGTTTGCTTCGCAGTAGCAACATTTGTCATTGGAAAAGCCTAATAATCCTTTTTTAATAAAGTCAACATTCCAAACTGATTTTCCTGTTGATTTAAATTCATCTGTCAAAGCAACTTGTAATTCTGCTGTAAGCTCGACAGGTTTTGGAGTTCTGTCTAACTTAATCATTTGTCGAAATTCCAGTTAATTGAATTTTTAATATTTTCTTTAATGAGTTTTCTGGATGCAACATTGCATCTAAAATTAAAAATTGAGCATTTGCTGTTTCATAGTCTTCGTTATCAATGGCTGTATTGAAATTTGAAATAGCATCTAGATATGTAGGTGTTCTTGTTTCAGTCATCCCCATAACGTCAGTAAGGATTTCTTCAACCGACCAGCCTTGACAACCATACACTTGATTGACAATAGGATTAATTTTCACCTCATTTGTTTCAGTTATTACTAGTGGTATAATTTCACTCGCATTCGAAACTTGAATAATATGTGGACTATGAGTTGAAGTTATTACTTGCGCATTTGGTAAAATAAATTTTAAAGCCTCATATATTTTTGCCTGCCATTCAGGATGTAAGTGCAGGTCAATTTCGTCAATTAAGACAACACCATCAAAGTCCTTAATAAATTTAGTTGGATTTTTATACCTTAATTCAATCTCTTGTATTAATCCTAGAATTAGGGCTAAGCTAGATTTATAACCGGAAGATAAATATTCGAAATAAATTTCTCCTAACGGTGTGGAAAGTAAAATATCAAATGAATTTGGTAAAACCTTTGAAAACTTAATTGATGGATTTAATATAGTAAAACACTCTTTAGCTAACTCATAATTTTTCAGTTGATTTTCATCTAAAGTATTTGGTTGAGCTGAAAATAAAAAACGATTTACAAACCAATTTTTCAACTCATTTGAAACAGAACCTCGAATTGTTTCTTGTGAAAAAGTGTTATAGTCTTTTATTTTGTCAGTACCTAGTGAATTTAGCCTTATATATTCTATATTTCTGTGTGTTTTAAAAACAATTACATCGTTCGAATTTTGATAATATCCATTATAATTTCGACTCGTTTCATTAGGATGGAATTGATTTGTTAAGAATGATTTGGAAGAAACATTCCCATTTATTGTAACATTAATATCCCATTGTCCTTTTTCAAAGCCTGCTGTTTTTTTTAATGTTGTTTGGGCACCCGCAAATGATTGAGCTAGGCAATCTAAAATTGTAGTTTTACCAATTCCATTTTGTCCACAGATAATATTGAAATGATTGTCAAACTTTAGTTCTAAATCTTTAATAGGTCCAATACCTGCGATTTTAATATTGTTTATTTTTATCATTTTCTATTTAATGTTTCGGTCGATTTGTCTTGTTGTTGTGGTTGGAAAAAATTACAGCTAACATTATTTTTGCACAAAACAAACACATCATAGTTTCGTAAAACCCTATCGATAGCTTTTGTTTATAAAAACTTTTAACAAACATAACAAAGTATTTTAATATAAGAATACGGAAAACCGTAAACAGAGTATTATTTTATAATAAATACATAGAAACTCTATTAAACATTATGAAAACAGAAGAGTACTAAGATATATATCCATCAAAATATACCAGTAGATAAAACTATGGGGGTGCATTTGTGGGCAGAGAAAGAAGAATTATCTCATTTCGCCCGTTTATTCTCGAGGAGAATCGTTGTTTGCAAAAGTCAATAAACAACAAAACCCGACTAATGTCGGGCTTTATTTTTCGTGGCGGAGAAAGAGGGATTCGAACCCCCGGACCTGTTACAGTCAACAGTTTTCAAGACTGCCGCATTCGACCACTCTGCCATTTCTCCAGTAAGACTCGCAATATTTGCTATTGCGAGTGCAAATATAGTCTTTTTTTTATTTCCGCAAAAACATTGCTAAAAAAAATTAGAAATTGATATAATCTACTATTTCAAGTCCGTAACCGATCATTCCCACGCGTTTGGTATGTTCGGAATTCGACATAAGTTTGATTTTGGTAATGTTCAGATCGTGCAGTATCTGTGCTCCGATTCCGAAATCTTTGACATCGAGTTCTACTTTAGGTGCTTTGACCATTCCTTCGGTTTCTGCCTGCAGCTGTTTCATTTCCGAAAGACGCGTAAGCAAGCTGACAGCACTGATGTCCTGATTGATAAAGATCACCGCCCCTTTTTCCTCGCGTTCGATCGCTTCAAACATACGGTCGAGTTTTTCTTCCTGATTGCTGGTCAGTATGCTCAATAAATCATCGTTTACCTGAGAAGAGTTGATCCGCGTCAATACGGCATCTCCGGAGTTCCATACGCCTTTGGTCAAAGCAATATGTACCTGTTTATTGGTTACCTGCAAATACGCTCTTAAACGATACGTACCGAATTTGGTTATGATTTCAAAATCTTCTTTTTTCTGAATCAGACTGTCGTGCTGCATACGGTACGCAACCAGATCTTCTATCGAAACTAATTTCAGATCAAATTTTTTAGCCACCTCAAGCAGTTGTGGCAAACGCGCCATCGTACCGTCTTCATTAAGAATTTCCACTAAAATACCTGCAGGTTTAAAACCTGCCAGACGCGCAAAATCGACTGCTGCCTCAGTATGTCCCGTACGGCGCAATACACCGCCTTCTTTGGCGATCAGAGGAAAAATATGTCCGGGTCTTCCCAAATCTTCGGGTTTGGTTTCTGGTTTTACGAGAGACTCAATCGTTTTGGAACGATCCTGAGCAGAAATACCCGTAGTACATCCGTTTCCGATCAAATCAATTGAAACCGTAAAAGCCGTTTGGTGCAATACCGTATTATTGGTAACCATCGGAGGCAGATTGAGTTCTTTACAGCGCTTTTCCGTCAAAGGAGCACAGATAAGACCACGGCCGTGCGTAGCCATAAAGTTGATCATTTCGGGTGTTACCTTTTCTGCTGCTGCAATAAAATCACCTTCATTCTCGCGGTTTTCATCATCTACAACAATGATTACTTTTCCCTGACGAATATCTTCAATCGCTTCTTCTATGGTGTTTAAAACTATATTAGACATGTTGTTTGCTTTTTTTCTTAAATACTTTTTTGAAGAATACTTTTACATGGTAGAACATATTGTCTACACTGTTGATCCCTCTATCTCGTGTTGCTTTACTTGTAAATGAAATGGCAAGAGGCAATAAAACCATCGCTCCGAGCCAGGCTCCCATACTGCCCGGAATTCCGTTTTCCTGCGCCAGTTTTCGGCCAAATGTGTTGATAAAATGGTAGCTGATAAAGATCAGTACGGCAAAAATCATCGGCAGTCCCAAACCGCCTTTGCGGATGATGGCTCCTAAAGGTGCACCAATAAAAAACATAAGGATACACGAAAAGGCCAAAGCGAATTTCTCGTGTTTGGTATGTTCGTGACGGTTGATGTTTTTGAGGCGTTCCTGATTAATGGATTCGTTATTATGCGCTGTAAAGCCAATGTTTTCAGCTGTTGAAGATGCATTTCTGTAAATCTGTAATTTTTGGTTTCGGGTTTTACCGCCAAACAGCGAATCAGCTTTTGGGGTTACCACTACCTGATTTTTATAAATCTCTTCGTTTAAAACGGTTTCACTTCTGAGCATCAGGTTGTCCTGTTGGGAAACGCTTTCTTTTTGAAAATTGGTACGCAGGGAATCAATGGTATAGCCTAGCTGTTTTACAGACATCATATTGGCTGTATTACTGATTTCTGACTTGTTTTCGTCTTCAGTATTGAACTGCCCCATATCAATATTGATGGTGTACTTCTTAAAACTGGCTTTGGCAAACGGTGATTTTTCTGCCTGCGCACGCGTTTTGGTCGCTACATCTTCATAATAATGTCCGTCAAATAAGTGCAGTTTTAAAAGATTAGACGCATCATCTGTTTCCAGAATACCGCGGTCTGCCTTGATAACGGTTTTGTTGATAAAGCCTACATTAGACTTAATATGCATGGTTACCTTATCCAGCAATTCGCCTTTATCGCCTTCTTTTTTCTCTACTTTGATATTGATGTTGCCCACATCGTTGAACTGACCGGCTGCAATGGCCATAGCAGGTTTCGTCTGCAAAATATCCTTGCGCATATTCACAAACTTATATTCCGATTTAGGCGCTACATTGTTCACAAACCAGAAAGAAAGCAATGTAAGTCCTGCGATAAAAAAGATCAGATAGCGCATGGCTCTCTGCAAGGAGATTCCGGCAGATTTCATCGCGGCAAACTCATAGTTTTCCGAAAAATCACCAAAGGTCATAATGGAAGACAGTAAAACCGATAAGGGCAGTACCATCGAAATCATTTTTGGGGAATAGAAAAACAGGAACTTAACGATGGTCATTACATCGAGGTCTTTTCCTGCGAGTTCACCGATAAAAACCCATACTCCCTGTAAAATAAAAATAAAATACAGGATGGTAAATACCGATAAAAATGTTTTTACAAAGGTTGAAAGTATATATCTGTCGAGAATTTTCACTCTGTTATCAATCTAATTTATTAATATAATAATTCGGGTATTTAGACGATGCAAAGGTAAAGTGATTTTTCGACAAAGTTTGATTCGTTTTAAAAGTTTTAACCGTAATAATGGATTTATTGCCGTTTTTAAATACTTCAATAATAGTATAAATATGTTTGGTTGCCGTATCAATCCCCAACAGAATTTCTTTGGTAGAAGATTTGCTGCTGGTCGGTTTCAGTTTGATGTATTGAAGGTTTTTTCCGGCTGCTTTTTGAGTGATGTCCCATGAATAGGTGTATCCCGAATTAAAAAAGGTCAGCGCTTTAGAAGGCGTAATGGCTCCTGTATTGGAAGTGGACAGTTTGGAAACCGTTACTTCTTCGTCTTCCGGATTCACCGTATATACCTTATCGCCGTCATACAGTTGTGTAATGCCCATAAAAGTAGCGAGGTATTTGTCACCTTCCAGTGTTAAGTTACCGGAATGGTCCTGCCCGTTTACATTGTAACTGAAATCTATGGCAATATTTTTATAGGATTTTATTTTGGAGCTTACTTCGTCCAATAATTTCTTTGCTTTGTCTGCCTGTTGTGCCTGTGCAGAAAACACGAGCATCAGTGCTGTAATGATATTAAAAAAATACTTCATTAGTCAAAATTTTGTTCGTTGTTAAAAAACTGATCCAGAGACGCCAGATCGGGAATGTTGACACTACGCGCCTTGCTTCCTTCAAACGGACCTACAATACCCGCTGCTTCGAGCTGATCGATAATACGTCCGGCTCTGTTGTATCCCAATTTCAGCTTTCGCTGTAATAAAGAAGCAGATCCCTGCTGTGCGGTGACAATGATTTCGGCAGCTTCCCTGAACATACTGTCTCTTTCTGATATGTCAATATCAAGACTTGTGCCAGTCTCCTCGCCTACATATTCCGGCAATAGATACGCATCTGCATAGGCTTTCTGTGAACCGATAAATTCCGTTATTTTCTCAACTTCAGGTGTATCTACAAATCCGCATTGTACCCGTATGGTATCATTGCCCTGTGTATAAAGCAAATCTCCCCTACCAATAAGCTGATCGGCTCCGGGACCGTCTAAAATGGTTCTTGAATCGATTTTTGAACTTACCCGAAACGCAATACGAGCTGGGAAATTGGCTTTGATGATCCCCGTAATAACGTTTACAGAAGGACGCTGTGTGGCAATGATCAAATGAATACCGATAGCACGTGCCAATTGTGCCAAACGCGCAATCGGAGTTTCTACTTCTTTTCCGGCCGTCATAATCAGATCGGCAAACTCATCGACTACCAATACGATATACGGCAGAAAACGATGTCCGTTTTCCGGATTCAGTTTGCGTTGTTTGAATTTTTCATTGTATTCTTTGATGTTTCGCACCATAGCATCTTTTAGTAAAGAGTAACGGTTGTCCATCTCGATACACAAAGAATTTAGAGTATTAATTACTTTCGTATTATCGGTAATAATGGCATCTTCTGTATCCGGTAATTTTGCCAGATAATGACGCTCAATTTTGTTGAACAGCGTAAGCTCTACTTTTTTAGGATCAACGAGGACAAATTTAACTTCTGCCGGGTGTTTCTTGTACAGCAAAGACGTCAGAACAGCATTAAGTCCAACAGACTTACCCTGTCCCGTAGCACCCGCCATAAGCAAATGGGGCATTTTTGCCAGATCGACTACAAAGGTTTCATTGGAAATGGTTTTTCCTAATGCAATCGGCAATTCCATCTCCGCATTCTGAAATTTAGGAGAGGTAATAAGGCTTTTCATAGAAACAGCCGATGGTTTGGTGTTAGGCACTTCGATACCGATGGTTCCTTTTCCGGGAATCGGAGCAATAATACGGATGCCCAGTGCTGCCAGTGACAATGCGATATCGTCTTCCAGACTTTTGATTTTTGAAATACGGATACCGGCATCCGGTACTATTTCATATAGGGTAACCGTAGGCCCAACAGTAGCTTTGATCTGAGCAATACCTATTTTATAGTTGTTCAGCGTATCTACAATCCTGTTTTTATTTTCTTCCAGCTCTGCCTGATTGATGGTTATACCTCCTGTGTTGTGATCGGTAAGCAGATCAGCTGAAGGAAACTGGTAATGCGAAAGCTCTAATGTAGGATCAAACTCTCCGAAATCTTCTACGAGTTTGGCCGCCAAATTCTCTTCTATCGTCGGTTCTTCTTCAAACGTTTCGATAATAAAATCATCGTTATGCGCTGCTTTCGAACTGCTGTTTTCTTTTGGCGTTATAACAGGCGTCAGATCAAAATTGGTTACGGGAGCCGCTTTATCAACAATGCTGAAATCAGAAGTATTTTTTTCTGCAGTCGGTTTAGGTTCCGTTATTACCGGTTTTCTATCGGTTAAGGATTGCTCCGTCATCTTTTTTTCTTCCTGAGAAGGAAGTACGCCTACAGCTGCTTTTTCGGTCTCCTTTACCGGTTGGTTTTTAATAATATCTTCCGCTTTTGAAAGGTTGTCTGTAATTTTATCTTTGGTATTTTTTAAAACATTGGTAAAAAGTTCCGGTGCCATTTTGATACGGAAAATCAGGTAAAACAAAATACCGAAAATCACGACAAGCATGGTTCCAAACTGTCCGAGATAATCCTGCAGATACTGGTTCATTTCATAACCGACAGTACCACCCGAATAGGCATAGTCCGTTCCAAAATGCCCTAAAGCCACTGAAAAAACAAGAATGGCAAATAAATCCCAGAAAATCATTTTTCTCAGTTTGACTGCCGAAAAAGTAAAGGCAAAATACAACGCCAGTGTAAATACTATTTTTACAAACAGAAATGAGGCGATTCCGAATCCTTCAAAAATAAAAAAGTTGGCAAGGTAAGCGCCTAATTTGCCCACCCAGTTATCGACTACTGCTTCGCGGTCATTCAACAGTTCCACAACGCTCTGATCGTAATTACCGGTTGTAAAATAAGAGATAAAACTGAAAAGCAATATAAATCCGAAAAACAGCAATAAGGTTGCCATGATAAACATGATGCGTTTGCCATTGGTTACTTTCTGAGGTGTTTTTCCCGTTTTTGGAGCATTATTCGGGGTACTTTTTTTTGTACTTGAAGCCATTATTTATAAAAATATTTTGGGTAAATAGATGAGGGCACCGACCGCAAGAGCCGCTAAAGCAGCAAATGTTACAGCACCGGCTGCTATGTCTTTTATAAATCCTATTTTATTATTGAAATCCGGATGAATGAAATCCGCTATTTTTTCAACAGCCGTATTGAGTCCTTCGATGCTTAATACCAGCCCTATTGCCAGAATCTGCAGCATCCATTCCGTAGCAGAAATGTCAAAATAAAAACCCAGTATTACCGCTATCAGCCCTAACGAGCATTGTGCCATAATACTGTGTTCCGTAGTTATGAGTTTAAACACGCCAACGAGTGCGTATTTAAAGCTTTTTATCCTTCCGATGATAAAAGAATCTTTTTCTTTCATTCGTTTTTCAATGCATTTTTTAAGATATCAAAAATAACGTATTTTGATTAAATAGCGTTAAAATTGGTTGATAGTTTGGCGGATGGCTACAAGCTTTTTCATCAGGTCTTCAAAATAGTCCAGATGAAGCATATTGGCACCGTCGCTTTTCGCATGAGCCGGATCAAAATGGGTTTCTACAAAAATACCGTCTGCACCTACTGCAATTCCCGCTTTGGCAATGGTTTCAATCAATTCGGGTTTACCGCCTGTAATGCCACTTGCCTGGTTAGGCTGCTGCAGTGAATGTGTAATATCCAAAACAGTAGTGGCAAATTGTCTCATGGTTGGTATTCCTCTGAAATCAACAATCATATCCTGATATCCATACATAGCGCCGCGGTCTGTAACCATTACATTTTCATTGTGGCTGTCAAGTACTTTCTGAACGGCATGCTTCATGCTCTCCGGACTCATAAACTGTCCTTTTTTAAGGTTTACGACTCTGCCCGTTTCTGCTGCTGCCACAACCAAATCAGTTTGGCGCACTAAAAATGCCGGAATCTGCAATACGTCTACATACTGTGCTGCCAAAGCGGCATCAGAAGATTCATGGATATCCGTAACGGTAGGAATATTGTAATGAGCCCCTACTTTCTGAAGGATTTTCAATGCTTTTTCATCCCCTATTCCTGTAAAAGAATCAATACGGGAACGATTGGCTTTTTTAAAAGATCCCTTGAAAACCAAAGGAATTTTTAAATCATCTGTAATCTGCATCAGACGGTCTGCAATTTTAAACGCCATTTCTTCTCCTTCTATGGCACACGGCCCCGCAAGAAGAAAAAAGTTACCACTGTCGGTATGTTTTATATTCGGTATATTACTGATGTTCATATTTTTATTTTTTAACTTTTTTTGTTTTTGGTTTTACAGCGATCACTTTTACAGGTGCCTTATAGTTTTTTGTTTTGAGAAGGTACGCAAAAAGAGCAGAAAACACAACGCCGTATGAAAGTATATCTCTTAGATTCAGATACATTTTATCGTCAAAATTATGTTTTTCCAAAAGCGCTTCTCTTGTTTCTCTTCCTTTGGCCAGTTCATATTGTATCAAATGCTCAAAATAATCAGGCGAAATGGAATTGTAAGAAATATAATGCGCAATGGGACTTAACAAAGCTACCATTCCCGTTAAAAACAAACCAAATTTAAAGGCCTGATTGAAATCCCACTTACCCGCATAAAAGTTTTTCTTTTTATCTCTGAAAGCTAAAAAGCCTAACACAATAACAACCAGCAGATATAAGAATCCTGAAATGATGATGTTGCTGAAATCTATATGATTTCCGGTAATTTTTTCAACAAAATTCCATGCACAATATGCTAAAGTAAAGATAGCAGCCCATTTCAGCTCAATTCCTAATGTGTTCATTTATGATATAAATTTGATAGACAAAGTTACTTTAAATATATCAAAACAGAAAAAAACAGCTTCTATTTCCACAGGTATTACATATTTTTTTTCTATATTAGAAATACAGTAAATTCTATCATTTTATTTTATGCCCTGAAACGAATTTACTCTAAAATGTACGCTATGAAAAAGTTAATTCTGATACGACACGGCAAATCGAGCTGGGATTTGCCTTTTAAAGATTTCGACAGGCCTTTGTCTAAAAGAGGTCTTAATGATGCGCATTTGATTTCTGAAAAAATCACAAAGGATCTTCCCAACCGTTTTATGGTGTGGAGCAGTCCAGCAAAACGCGCACGCAATACCGCTATTATATTTACACAACACCAGAACATACCTTCTGAGCTGCTTATCGTTAATGATGATTTGTATACTTTTGATGTTAAGAAATTAGCTGCTGCAATAAAAAAATGTAAAAACGAACATCCGAATCTAATTCTTTTCGGACATAATAATGCTATTACGGATTTTGTTAATAAATTTGGAGATAAATCAATTAGAAATGTCCCTACTGCAGGTGTCGTGATTATGCAATTTGATGAGGAGAATTGGCAGGATATCAGCAAGGGAAAAATAATAAAGACTATTTTTCCAAAAGAATTTAAAACATGATCATCTCAGAAAAGAAAAACAAATATCTTGACAGAGAAAAAAGTTGGCTGGCTTTTAATGAAAGAGTATTGCAGGAGGCGGCAGATAAAACGGTTCCATTACTGGACCGATTGCGCTTTTTAGGCATTTTTTCTAACAATCTGGACGAATTCTTCCGGGTGCGTTATGCTACTATCCGCCGTATCACACAGCTCAAAGACGGTCATAAAAAAATCATCAACGGGGTGAGCGCCGGTGAACTGCTGCACGAAATTACCGAAATAGTAATCCATCTTCAAGCACAAAGTCTTGAAATTCTCAGTGAAATAGAAGAACAGCTGCAACAGGAAAATATTTACATTCTCGATGAAACACAGATCGACGAAGAACAAAAAGTTTTTGTAAAAGAGTTTTTCATCCATGAAATAAGTGCCGATTTGGTTACGATCATGCTCAACGATCTAGCAGAATTTCCTTTGCTCAGAGATCCCAACGGATACCTTGCCGTAAAAATGATTCTCAAAGACGAAAGTAGCAATCCGAAACCGGAAAGAAAACGCACGCGTTACGCCATTATAGAAATTCCGAACCATATCAACCGGTTTGTAGAACTGCCTACAAAAAACGGTATTCAGTACGTCATGCTTATTGATGATGTGATGCGTTTTAATCTTGACAGCATTTTTTCTATTTTTGATTACGAAAGTGTATCTGCTCACATGATCAAAGTAACAAGAGATTCTGAACTGGACTTTGATTCGGATCTTCACAAAAGCTTTATTGAGAAAATTTCTACGAGTGTCAAAGAAAGAAGTATTGGCGAAGTGGTGCGTTTTGTATATGACAAAAGCATCGAAAATGATACGCTGCAGTTTTTTCTTGAAAAAATGGAGATTGAAGCAATTGACAGTATTATTCCCGGCGGACGGTATCACAACAGAAGGGATTATATGAAGTTTCCGAATCTCGGTAGAAAAGACCTGTTGTCTAAAAAATTGATTCCGCTGCCCGTAAGCGGTCTGAATCTCGAAGGAAGCCTGATTCATCAGATACGCGAAAAAGATTATCTGGTACACACTCCGTATCAATCTTTTAATTATCTGGTACGTTTTTTAAGAGAAGCCGCTTTAGATCCGAAAGTTACTGCTATAAAAATCACACTATACCGGCTTGCAAAAAATTCACAAATCATCAGCTCGCTTATCAATGCCGCGAAAAACGGTAAAAAAGTAACGGTACAGATAGAATTGCGTGCCCGATTTGACGAGTCGAGTAATATTTATTATGCCGAGTTAATGCAGACAGAAGGATTGCATCTTATTTTTGGTGTAAAAGGCTTAAAAGTACACAGTAAAATATGCCTTATTGAACGTCTTGAAAATAAAAAAATCCGTCGTTACGGTATCGTTTCTACTGGTAATTTTAATGAGAGTACTGCAACCGTTTACACGGATGTTGCCCTGCTTACCGCCCATCAGAAAATTTTGAAAGAGGTCAGCAAAGTTTTTGACTTTTTTGAAGTAAACTATAAAATTCAACGTTATAAACATCTGATCATTTCTCCGCATTATACGCGTAACCAGTTCTATAAACTTATTGATCAGGAAATCGAAAATGCGCTGGATGGCAAGGAAGCGTATATCCGGCTGAAAATGAACAGCCTTTCCGATTATAAAATGATTGACCGTCTGTACGACGCCAGCAGAGCCGGAGTAAAAATACAGCTGATTGTAAGAGGTATTTGCTGTCTGATTCCAGGTATAGAAGGCATGAGTGATAATATTGAAGCCATCAGTATTGTCGATAATCTGCTGGAACATTCCCGTATTTTTATTTTTGGCAATCAGGGTGATCCTAAAGTGTATATTTCATCTGCCGATTTTATGACCCGGAATATCGACGAACGCGTAGAAGTCACCTGTCCGATTTATGATGAAGATCTTAAAAAAGAATTAATAGATTGTTTTAATATCTGCTGGAGCGGTAACGTAAAAGTACGGCTTCACTCGATGGATTTGTCCAATAAATACAGAAAGGCTTCTGAATCTGAAAGATTCCGTGCACAATTAGAAACTTATAAATACTACAGAAACCAGTTAGATGTAGTTTTGGATTGAGATGATTGAAATAAAAAAATATGCAGCAATTGATATCGGATCAAATGCAATGCGCCTTTTGATAACGAATGTTATTGAAGAAAAAGGTAAAAAAACACAATTCAATAAAAGTCATTTAATCCGGGTGCCAATACGTCTGGGGCAGGATGCCTTTACCGTTGGAGAAATATCAGAAGAAAATACCCAGCGCATGATCAAGGCTATGAAAGCCTATAAGCTTCTTATGGAGGTTTACAAAGTTGAAAAATACGCTGCCTGTGCTACCTCTGCGATGCGGGAGGCATACAACGGTTCGGATCTGGTCAAACTCATCAGACAGGAATCCGACATCCGTATTGAGATTATTGATGGCAAAAAAGAAGCCATGATCATTGCTAATTCCGATTTAAAAACCTTTATCAACTCTGAAGGTAATTTTCTATATGTAGATGTAGGTGGCGGCAGTACAGAATTCACTTTGTTTTCTGATGGTAAACAGATGGCTTCCAAATCGTTTAAAAACGGTACGGTTCGCCTTCTGAATAATATGGTTACCGACACGGTATGGCAGGAAATAGAAAAATGGATCAAAACCCAGACGGCGATGTATCCGCACATACAGCTCATCGGATCGGGTGGCAATATCAATAAGTTATTCAAGATGTCGGGCAAGACTCAGGATAAGCCGCTTACAGCTGCTTACCTAAACGGACAATTGAACTATCTGAATAATCTTTCGTATGAAGAAAGGATTTCTCAGTTAGGATTAAATACGGATCGTGCCGATGTAATCATCCCGGCAATCCGCATTTATGCCAATGCGATGAAATGGAGTGGCGCCAAACAAATTTATGTACCTAAAATCGGACTTTCTGACGGTATTGTAAAGGCACTGTATTATGATAACTCCGGTTTAAAGATTCATGATTTATCCGTAAACGAATAGTACAGACTATTCGTTTACGTTATAAGATTCTCACAATGCGTTTTTCCATTTTTCGCGGTTTGCGATACGAAGCAAAACGCTTTACCGGAACTCCGTTTTTATCAATGAGAAATTTGGTAAAATTCCAGTTGATGCGCTTTCCGAAAAAACCGGGTAACTCTTTTTTAAGATACGTAAACAACGGATGCTCATTAGCCCCATTTACTTCAACTTTTTCAAAGACAGGAAAGGTAACGCCGTAATTTACCAGACAGTTGTCCTGAATTTCTTTTTCATCTCCGGGTTCCTGATTTCCAAACTGGTTGCATGGAAACCCTAAAATCACAAGTCCTTTATTTTTATATTTTTTATAAAGCTTTTCCAATCCGGCATACTGAGGGGTAAAACCGCATTTACTTGCCGTATTTACGATCAATAGTGTTTTCCCTTCATACGTGCTGAAGTCGATTTCCTTTCCGTTTATGGAAAGTGCTTTAAAATCATATATAGGTGCTTTCATATTAAATACATCTTGTTGTAAATATAAATTTTTTCTCTCTATTTTTTTCATTTACTTTTGAAATACAAAAAAATAATGCATGAATCCTTCAAAAAGTAACTGGATTGCAAAATATTTTAAAGAAACCGCTTTACATCATAATGAAATGGTGGAGGAAACGGCATTTTATGATGAAATCAGGCAATCTGGTTTTACATATGGCTATACTTCAAAGATACCCATTACTTATGTGAAACACAAACAGTGGACCACTGAAGAGAAAGCCAAGATAACATTACTACATATTTTATATAAAACCTACGTACAGCAAACGCATGACAGCAATACAGAACGTTTTTTATCCAGAACTATTGCATTTTATCAAACATTAGACCAATTTAAAGCCTCTTACTTTTTCGATTATATATTGCCGTCTGTCAATGATGAAAAAGCAGGACTTGAAAAAATAATTAACAGCCGGGTACAGACCACGAGTAATATCATTGAACGCAATTTTTCGCACAACCTGTCCAATGCCTTATTGTTTGTAGACATACTCGCTTTCAGACGGTTCTTAAATGATGAAGAGAATGTGTTATTATACTTTAAGGAACTGGAACAGACCATACTGGAACTTGTATATTATGCTTATCAGCAAAAAACACAAAAATCCAAATATGACGAATTGATTCTTGATTTGTTTGAAAACTCTATCCGGTATACGAAAAAGGATTTTAAAAAACCTGAACTGGATACCATACGCTTTTCTACCTTTACCAGTATATGGGGTAAAAATTATTTATTAGACATTACCAACTGCGTCATGTGGTCCGATAAATTATTAGAATCGGCTGAAATACAATTTATTTATAAAGTAGGTAAACTTCTTTCTTTACAAAATGAGGCTATTAAAAAAAGTTTGATTGCCATTGAAGTTTTTATTCTTGAAAATAAGGAAGATATCCCCTATTTTCAGTTTTCACACCCGATAAAAAAGTTTTATAAACACACTTCTAAAGCGATTCTGCTTTTACTCGAGCGGAATAAACAAAGTCTGGCAAAAGAATTAAGCAATAATAAAGAATTACTTTTGTTGCTTGCAAAAGCAACCCATAAAAATCTGGATACACAGGAAAAGAAACGCATCAAAAAACAGTTGATTGAACTCAGTAAAACGATTCCGTCTCTTACCATTTTTATCTTACCCGGCGGTAGTCTGCTGCTTCCTTTACTCATTAAGTTTATGCCGCAAATCTTACCGAATACTTTTAATGAAAATCTCGAAGATTGATTCTTTATCCCACATTTTTCCCAGATATTTACTACTCTTTTTTCAAAAAAAAGTGGTATAAATTACACTTTTATCTCTAATTATCAATCCCTTGTTGTGCATTGTTAATAATTTCTTAATTTTGCACATCCTTTTGGTCGGATAATAAAATGTAATTTCGCAGCTGAAAAATTTTTCTACAATGAACAACAAAACTACTTTACCAACAACAGTATCACTAAAGAGTTTACTGTTATTTTTGATTACTCTTTTTTCCGTAATTACTTCTGCTCAAACATCAGAAGTCGTTGTGAGATGGAGTACTGCAAGCGGCACAGGTCCGAACGGATTAGGTATCAGCCCGCTTACACCATCATCAATCAACGAAAACCTTTCATCAGGCGGATTGATACGAGGAAGTGCTATTACAGTACAAAATACCCCTCCAGGCGGAGTACCGTTATGGGGAGGTACTGGAGGATGGAGTACGAATAACAATGCGGGACAATCAAGTGATAACTTTAGTTTTTATTTTACAGTCACGGTAAATAACGATAGTGAACTTGACCTTACCCAGCTCAAAACGAATACCAGAAGATCAAGCAGCGGACCAAACGGCTACCGCTTGTATTATTCCATCAACAATGCTGCTTTTGTACAAGTAGGAACTCAATATGCTACGCCTGCTACCGGAGCACAAGGAAGTGTAACTACAATAGATTTAGAATCTTTACCTGTACTTACTGCTAACCAGACCATTAAATTCAGAATAACTCCATACGGGTCGTCAAACGGAAATTACTTTCTGATCAATGCCGATGCTATCGTTATCGAAGGAATTCTTTCTACTACAAATACACCGTGTACAACACCTGTACCTGTAGCAACAGCTCAGACTTTTTGCAGTCCTGCTGTTGTAGGAGATTTACTGGCAACAGGAAATGACATCAAGTGGTACGCCACAGCCAGCTCTACTACCGTTTTGACCAATACTACAGCTTTGGCTACCGGAACTTACTATGTAACACAGACACAAAACAATTGTGAAAGTCCTAAAAAAGCAGTAGAGATTACTGTAAATCAAACTGCTGTTCCCGGTGGTGGTGCCAGTCAGGCATTTTGTAATCAGGCAACCATCGCAGATATTACGGTAACGGGTACAGATATTAAATGGTATGCCAGCCAGACATCAACCGATATATTAGCATCGACAGCTGCTTTGAGCAACGGAACCACTTATTATGCCACACAAACAGTAAACGGTTGTACAAGTGTTAGAAAAGCTGTAGCCGTTACCATAAATACGACTGCTGCTCCTGCAGCAGTCAATCAGACGTTCTGTAATCAGGCTACTGTTGCCAATCTTACCGCTACAGGGACTGCTTTAAAATGGTATGCAACAGCTACGGCAACGACTGCTTTGACAAGTACAACAGCATTGACGAACACTACTTATTATGTTTCTCAAACCTTGAACGGTTGTGAAAGCCCCCGAACGGCTGTTCAGGTAAACATTAACCAGACAGCACAGCCTGTGGCATATGCTCAAACCTTTTGCGGAACCACTACAGTTGCCACTTTACAGGCAACCGGAAGTTATATCAAATGGTATGCGACGAACAGTTCAACTACGGCTTTGACGAACAATACTGCTGTAACAACAGGTACTTATTATGTGACACAAACCATTAACGGTTGCGAGAGTTCAAAAAAAGCAGTCACAATCACTGTAAATCAGACAGCGCTGCCTACTGCCACAGATCAGGTATTTTGTAATGAAGCTACAATCAATAATCTGACTGCAACAGGTACTGCTGTCAAATGGTATGCATCAGAGACATCTACACAGGTTTTAGCAAGCACAACAACTTTAACAAATAATACTACTTATTACGTAACGCAAACCATCAATTCCTGCGAAAGCGGTAGAAAACCGGTATTGGTTACGATTCATCAGACGGCAATTCCTACAGCTACAGATCAGGTATTCTGTGCTCAGGCAACAATAGCTGATTTATCTGCTACGGGAACAGCATTGAAATGGTATGCGACCAATTCTTCAACGGAAGTATTACCGTCTGATACAGCATTGACAAACGCAACTACCTATTATGTTTCTCAAACACTGAACAATTGTGAGAGTGCTCGTAAAGCTGTGATGGTTACGATCAATACTACACCAATGCCTACAGCTACAGATCAGGTATTTTGCACTCAGGCAACTGTAGCTGATCTTTCTGCAACAGGAAGCACCATCAAATGGTATGCTTCTCTTACGGCAACTGAAGCATTACAATCCAATACAGCATTATCAACAGGAACTTATTACGCCACACAAACAGTTAATTCATGTGAAAGTGAGCGAAAAGCAGTAGCAGTCACTATTCATCAGACACCACAGCCAACTGCATCTTCTCAGAAATTCTGTAGCGGTGCTACCCTACAGGATCTTACAGCAACAGGAACATCCCTAAAGTGGTACGCCTCGGCAACCTCTACTGAAGTATTAGCGTTTGATACTATTTTATCAACCGGGACCTACTATGTTACCCAAACTATAGAAATGTGTGAAAGTACACGAAGAGCAGTAACAGTTACCGTTCATCAAACGCCTGCTCCTACGGCAGCTACTCAGACATTCTGTGCAAATGCAACTTTAAACAGTCTATCCGCTACAGGACAAAATATCAAATGGTATGCTTCCACAACATCGACGGAAGTATTACCCGGCACAACTGTTCTTACTACGGGAACCTATTATGCTACACAAACGCTTAACAATTGTGAAAGTATCCGAAAAGCAGTTGCTGTAGTCATCAAAGATGTGGTTACGCCTTTAGCAACACAGCATATAAACGTATGTAATGCTGCAGTGCTGAGCCAGCTCAACGCAATGGTAAACAGTACCGGAATCATTAAATGGTACGCTTCTTCTACAGCCCAGACTCCTCTTTCAGAGGCTACTGTACTGACTTCAGGTACCTATTATGCGACACGCACTATTGATCAGTGCGAATCTCAAAAAACTGCTTTTCAGATTACTGTATTACCTGCATTGAACAAACCATCAGCTGCTCTGCAAACCTTCTGTGGCAGCGCTACAGTGGCTGACCTTGTAGCACAAGGTGTAAACGGAGCTACCCTTTCATGGTATAGCAGTGCCACAGCTCAGGAAGCATTATCAAATGAAACCGCCCTGACTACCGGCGTGTATTATGTAGCACAAAACCTCAATACTTGTTCTTCTGAAAGACGTGCAGTTACTGTAAAAATTATTAATATGACTGCACCGCAGGTCAATAATTTTCAGTTTTGCGGAAACGCAACGGTAGCAGACTTATATATTATTGCCCCTACAGGTATTACGTACCGATGGTATACAACTGCCACAGCAAGTACAGCTCTGACTCAAAATACCCAATTGAGTACTACTACTTACTATGTAGCAAAAGTAGAAGCAGGTTGTGAATCATTGCGCAAAGCAGTTACTGTCACTATTAACAGTATTCCGGATTCTCCTACAGGGAGTTTATCACAAACGTTTGAGGAAGGTGCTGTTATCGGAGATCTTGTTATGGATCAGCTGAATGTTGTATGGCATATCACGTATAACGATGCTGTAAATGGTTACAATCCTTTGTCTAATGGAATGCCTTTACAGAATAATAAAACGTATTACGCTGTAATCATCGGTACGAACGGATGCCCGAGTTTACCAACTCCGGTAACTGTTCAGGTAACTTTAGGTCTTGACGGTTTTGATAAAGATGCCCTGAAATTTTATCCGAATCCGGTGGAAAACAGCTTAACAATCCGTTATTCAGAAATCTTAACCGGTATAGAAATATATGATATGTCCGGAAGAAGAGTTGGAAAAGAAGTAACTTCTTCAACGGAAATCACAACAGATATGAGCCACCTTTCTGCAGGAGTTTATATGATAAAACTGACTGCTGACTCAAAAGAACAATTGATAAAAGTCATTAAAAAGTAAGTTTTAAATAAAACAAAAAAAGCTGTCGGATGCGACAGCTTTTTTTTATTCTAAGGAATAGAATTAATGCTACTATTATGTTATTTTATATCTGTTCAAAAAAATAGCAAAAGAACTGAAATACACTTTTACTCTAAAAAAGAAGTATCCCAATCCAAAGTACTGTCATACCAAAGATGTCCGTTTTGAACCACTAATGGAGATGCTATATTATTGGTATAAAGAGCACCGGTTCCCAATCCCTGAGGCATATCATTTTCTAAAGTAAACGTCCATTGCGCAATGGCATTTAAACCAATATTGCTTTCAAGAGCAGAAGTTATCCACCAACCTATACCATATTTTTCTGCCAGAGCAATCCATTCTTCGCATCCTTTGATTCCACCTACCAGACTCGGCTTTAAAATGATGTATTGTGGCCGGATTTTGAGCAATAGATTTTCTTTATCATCAAAATGTAAGACGCCAATCAGTTCTTCATCCAAAGCTATCGGAAAAGGCGTATTTTTGCATAGCTCTGCCATACTGTCATACTGTTTTGTTTTGATAGGCTGCTCTATACTATGTAATTTAAATTCAGATAATTGATTTAATTTATATAAAGCATCACTTGAATCAAAACCACCATTTGCATCTACCCTTATTTCCATTACTTCAGGTGTATACCGATTACGGATATAACGGATTAATTCCATTTCTCTGTCAAAATCTATCGCTCCTATTTTGAGTTTAACACAAGAAAAACCATGGGCCAGCTTTTCATCAATCTGCTCTTTCATAAAATCAGGATCACCCATCCAGATTAATCCATTTATAGGAATGGCTTTTTGAGAATCAGTAAATCTGCCGGGAAACAAAATATACGGATTTTTACTTTGCAGGGAAAGAAAAGCCTGCTCTATTCCAAACTGAATTGAAGGATAGGATCTCAATGCTTCCCACAATGCCTCTTTACCTAAATGGATATGATCACACACCCATTGCAATTTGTCTGAATAATCCAATACATCATCATAACTTAATCCGCGCAGAAGGCCACACTCTCCTATTCCTGTTTTTCCATTTTCACGCAATATCAGGAACCAGGTTTCCTTTTCTGTCATCACACCTCTTGAAGTGCCAGAAGGCCTTTTAAACTGAAGTATGTATTTGTTAAATGTTGCTTGTATCATGTGTTTGTTTTTTAACGTACAGATAAAAAAATTGGACAACTGAAATACATCAGCCATCCATTTTTTATCTTCTAATAGTTCGTTTTATATCTCGAGAGCATCACCAATTTCCAACAAGACCAAATCCTTTTTCTTATTGGCAAATTTTTGAATGGCTACTTCTTTTTCTATTTTAATAAATCCGAAAGTGTCAAAATGGTATCCCAACACACGATCTACTTCTAAAAATTCTGCTGCGATCGTTGCATCATCAACATCCATTGTAAAATTATTACCGATTGGAAGAATTGCTAAATCTAAAGGTGCTCTCATCGGTATCAGTTTCATATCGTATGTAAGAGCTGTATCTCCGGCAATATAGACATTCTTTTCATCGGTTTCAATCACAAACCCACCCGGATTGCCGCCATAAGTACCATCGGGAAATGAACTGGAATGAATGGCATTGACATATTTTACTTTTCCGAAATCAAAATTCCACGTTCCTCCATGGTTCATAGGATGTGTTTTATAGCCCTTAGCTTCATAGTAAGAGGCAATTTCAGCATTGGAAACAATTACTGCTTCACTGTTATTTTTTACGATAGTTTCAACATCCAACACATGATCTCCATGAGCATGCGTCAGCAATATATAATCCGCTTTTAAGGATGAAACATCAATATGTGATGCCCGTTCATTAGCTGAAATAAAAGGATCTACAATGATGTTTCTTCCGTTTACCTCAATTCCTAAAGAGGCATGTCCGTAATACGTTATTTTCATATCTTTTTAGTTTAATAGTATTGCAATTGCAAATAACAGGGTTATAAAAAAGGTACTTAAAGATACTCTTTTTAATTCAGGATCTAAATTTCTTGGATCAATAACTGTGTTAACAACTTTCATATTTTTTATTAAAGGCACAAAACCAATCAGATAAATGTATTGGTACCCTTTAAAATTCATCCATAGTGCATAGGTATTTAAAGCAATCACCGCTACCATAATGAGTGAAAAATGGTAAATACGGGCTTTATTGAATCCCATTTTTACAACAAGAGTATTTTTATTCATAACGGTATCGTTGTGAATATCCCGCATATTATTCATGTTGAGTACGGCTGTACTGAGGCATCCGATGGTAACTGCGGGTAAAAACACGCGGAAGTCTAATTGCTGAGCATACAAAAAATAAGACCCTACCGTACTTACCACACCAAAAAACAGAAAAACAAAAATATCTCCGAATCCTCTGTAGCCATACGCACTGCCACCTACTGTATATTTGATCGCTGCCGCAACACAGGCCACACCCAGTATAAAATAGAAAACGGCCATAGCAAACTGTTCTTTTCCAAAGACAGTAAAGATCACCGCTAATGCGCTTATCAGAGAAAGAGTTGCCATAACAATAATAGCTTTTTTCATTTGGCCAGCAGTAATTTCTCCACTTTGTACTGCTCTTTTCGGGCCTACACGGTTTTCATTATCGGTTCCCTTTACAGCATCACCATAATCATTGGCATAGTTAGATAAGACCTGTAAAAATAATGTTGTCAGAAGGCATAAAATAAATATGCTCCAAAAATTCTGTTGCTCGTGATAGCTTTGATACGCACAAGCCGTACCGGCTATAATACCTGAAACAGATAAGGGCAGTGTACGCAATCGCGCTGCTTTAATCCACTTTTTCATAAAAATTATTAATTCCCAAAGGTACTCACTTTATTACATCCACGGCTTATTTTTACTTTCAATTTCATACAACCAGTAATTTACTCTTTCATTTATTTCTTTGTAATCGCTTACTGTAAAATGCAGCGTACCGCCAGCTGTATAAATCGTAAGACTCCCTATATTATTTTTCCGATGCCACTGGTATTGATATGTTCTGATTTGTTGTATTTTATGAATTTCAAGAATAGAATATTCAACATCCCAAAACCCTCTTTTAAATATGATAAATTCTTTATCCGCATACAGAAATGCATTTTTATAGGTAATGATCTGATAGAACAACAAAAAAACGAAAACCGGAGGCAGTATCCACAAATATGTAGGATCATAATATTGATAAATGACAACAAAAGCTACCATAACAGGCAATAAAACAAACCAGATAATGTGCAGGATGCATTTTCTGATATGAGGTGCTATACCGTTGCGCTTTTCAAACATTTTGTTGAAAATCTGTTGTAATACAACTTCTTTTTCAGCGGGAGAAACTCCCGGAATATCAATACCTATCCCCTTTTTCTTATCTCCTTTATCAGAATCTGACTGTAAAATTTTTAACTCCAGAACTTTTAGCAGTTTCTGAAAATAATTCTGTGAAATTTTAACAAACTGTACGCGCGGTGGTCTTACAATGATGTTTTTTGTTTCTAATAATCCATAAGAAATGAGTAAAGAATCATTTTCTAATGAAATCTTATAATTGTAATATTTCAGAATGGTTCTTGTAAGGTTTACCAATATCACTATAACAATACTCATTACAACCCCGATAACTATTAGAAATCCTGTCATATTGGCTGCTGTATAATCCATCACCTCGCTGTATATGGATTGATCATCTTTTTTATAATAGTCATCAATCTTCTCTATAAGCTGAAACAGCAACAGAATGATAAGCAGAAAAGTTTGTATATAATGCCTTGTAAGCCCTATTTTTATAAGACTGCCTAAAGAAATGGCTACTTTTTTATAGGCTTCATCAGCAATGTTTTTTTCGGGAACATCTTCTTCAACAGAGGCTTCATCTGATGCGGTCCTTTTTTGGACCAGGCGTTCTTTAAGCGCCTGAGCAACTTCGGCTGAAACCGCTTTTATCGTAACTTCTGTTTGAGCCGATCCCGCAGTATCAATTTCAGTCTGATACACATTGAGAAGGCGGTGTAACAGTTTCTGATTTAGATTTACCTGTTGTATTTTATCAAGCTTGATGACAGTTTTGTTTTTATTGAGCCAGCCGCTTTCAAGAATAAATTCTTCCGTATCCTCATTGATATAAAATTTAAAGTAACGAAAACGAATATAGTTGTTCAGGATAATAAACAGCAGGATGATGACAAAACCAATTATATAATATCCTATTTTATCTTCCCTGCCGCTCTCTCTGAGTAAAATAACGAATAAAAGAGGAATAAATGCTTTTAGATTTTTCCCCAAAGAATACCCAATCAGCACAATCAAGCCAATTTTTGATTGTCGTTGGGGGACAGAAAGGTTCAGTGTGCTACGCTCCATTAGACGGATCTTTTGACTCTTGATGTATATCCTGAACGGTTTCATCGTTTTCGATCTCCTGGATTTTATTGAGCAGCAGGTCTTTTATGTTTTCTGCCTTTTGCCGTTCAATTCCGGGAATCGCTACCTGTTTATTGGTACTTGACGCTGTAAACATTTCTATGGTTGCCAATCCAAGCATTCTGGATAAAAAACCTTGTTTGAGCACCACATGCTGAAGCCTGTTGTAAGGAATGATTTCATTGATTTCAGACAATATCCCTGAACGGTAAATCACATCATGCGTACGGAAAGCAAAACTTTTTCTCTTAAAAGAAACTATAGAAAATACCGTGTTGAGTATGATGAGAACGATTGTTGCAACCGCAATCAGTATATGGTATTGGTCTATTTCTTCTTTGTCTAAAAAATAAACAGCTATTGCCGCTAAACCAATAAATATAAGATTGGCAAGTACAATATTAAAATAAACAACCTTGATGTATTTTTGCGAAACAGGTGTTAAATTTGTTTGCTGATATTGCGGCAATTGTCCTATATCAATAATCTCATTAGAGAATGAAGTCATATTTTGGGTTTTCTTCAAAAATAATGCATTTGAAAGTATAAACAAAAAATCCCGGAAAAAACCGGGACTTAATTTTTATAATTTATTGTCGATTATATGCTGTACAACTTCAGGATTGATCATGGTAGAAGTGTCTCCAAAATTATCCATCTCGTTGGTAGCAATTGAGCGCAGAATACGGCGCAAAATTTTCCCTGAACGCGTTTTTGGCAAGTCATCTACAAACTGTATTTTATCCAATTTACCGATAGGACCGAAATGGCTCGTAATCAGCTGATTGATTTCTTTACGAACATTCTCTCTATCACGGCTTGTTCCTTCAGCTTTAAGGGTTATGTATCCATATAAAGCATTTCCTTTTATTTCGTGCGGATAACCAACCACTGCACTCTCTGCTACTGCCGGATGCTGATTAATCGCATCCTCGATCGGAGCAGTTCCGAGATTATGCCCGGATACAATGACTACATCATCTGTTCTTCCGGTAATTCTATAGTAGCCGACTTCATCGCGTAACGCACCGTCTCCTGTGAAATAGGTACCCGGAAAATCTGAGAAATACGTTTTTATATACCGCTCATGATCCCCCCATATAGTGCGCGCCATCGATGGCCATGGAAATTTAATACAAAGACTTCCCATTACCTGATTTCCGGTAATTTCCGTGTTTTTTTCGCCCATAAGTACAGCCTGAATCCCCGGAAGAGGTAGTGTCGCATACGTGGGTTTTGCCGGCGTTACATACGCTAAAGGAGATATCATGATGCTTCCTGTTTCGGTCTGCCACCAGGTATCCACAATAGGACATCTCTTTTTACCAATGAAATCGTTAAACCAATGCCATGCTTCTTCATTAATAGGCTCACCGACAGAACCCAAAACTCTTAAGGATGATAAATCATGTTTGGTAACATGTTCATAATCTTCCGTCATAAGGGAACGTATAGCAGTCGGAGCAGTATAAAACTGTGTAACTTTATATTTATCAATTATTGACCAGAATCTTCCGGCATCAGGATAGGTAGGTATTCCTTCAAACAATACTGTTGTAGCTCCGTTTAACAAGGCACCATATAACAGATAAGAATGCCCTGTAATCCAGCCTAAATCAGCTGTACACCAAAAAACATCATCATCATTGTTGTGAAAAACATTGTTAAAGGTATAAGCCGTCTGAACCATATATCCTGCCGTAGTATGAACCATTCCTTTAGGTTTTCCGGTTGAACCCGAAGTATAAAGAATGAATAACGGATCTTCAGAATCCATTATTTCAGCGATATTTGTTTCTTCTGCTTCTTCATAAAGAGGTGCCAGCCAGATATCTCTGCCCTCTTTCATGCTCACTTCCTCACCCGTTCTTTTAACTACTAATACTTTTTCTACAGAAGTTTCTTCTTTTATCGCTTCATCAATGATGGTTTTTAATTGAAGTGTTTTAGCACCCCTGTAACTTCCATCAGCTGTGATGATCATTTTAGCACCGCAATCTTTTACGCGTGCATTGACCGCCGCCGCAGAAAAACCTGCAAAAATTACAGAATGTATGGCTCCGATACGGGCACATGCCAGCATAGCAACTGCCAGTTCAGGTATCATAGGAAGATAGATACATACTCTGTCGCCTTTTTTTACCCCCTGACTTCTCAGCACGTTTGCCATTTTCGCTACACGTGTGTATAATTCATTGTAAGTAATGATCTGTTCTTTTTCTTCAATACTGTTCGGTTCAAAAATAATAGCGGGCTTATCGCCTCTTTTAGAAAGATGTCTGTCGATACAGTTTTTAACAATATTTACCTTACCTCCTAAAAACCATTTAATCTCTCCTTTGATCATTTCAAACTCAAAAACCTTTTCCCATCCCTGATACCAAAGAAAGTTTTCTTCTGCTATTTTCCCCCAGAATTTCCTCGGTTCTCTAACTGATTTTTTATAATGTTTAAAATATTGTTCTAAATCACTAATTTTATAGTAACTCATAAGATTACGGTATTAAGTATATGGTTATTTTATGTCTTTTTTTGAAAAAAACTAATTTACAAAAGAAATCTTACAAAATGTAAAATCGCTTTGATTTTTATATGTTATTTATAAATACCTTTGGTAAAAATTATCACATGATTACAAATAATGATATCTTAAAAAAATTACGCGTAGCCTTACAGTTGCGTGACGATCAGATTGTAGAAATTTTAGAATTGGTTGATTTCAGAGTTTCAAAAGGAGAAATAGGTAATTTCTTCAGAGCAGAAGATCATCCAAAATATATGGAATGCCAGGATCAGATTCTGAGAAATTTTTTGAACGGTCTTGTTATTTATTTAAGAGGAACTAAAGAAAATCCTAAAAATCCTCAGGAGGTTTTAAAAAAGAATAAAGAGCAGATGCACGCCGGTAAGGAAAACAACAGTAAACCAAAACCTGTGATTAAAGCATCAAAAGAAACACCTAAAAAAGAAGAATTTAAACCTAAGAAAAAAACATTTAGTGCTAAACCCAATGTTTTAGGAAATATTAAATTTAATAACGGCAAAAAGAAAAAGGATTAGTTTTCACTAATCCTTTTTTATGTTTTACTGTACTTCAGCCAATAACTCTTTGGCGTGGTTGATAGCAGAATCCGTTATGTTTTTTCCAGACAGCATCTGTGCTATTTCTAAAATGCGCTCTTCTTTTGTCAATTGTTTGATTTCTGAAACCGTTTGTTCCATATCGTTGTCTTTACGAACTTTATAATGCTGGTTTCCTTTGGCTGCTACCTGAGGTAAATGGGTAATGGCAAAAACCTGCATTTTATGCCCCATCTGTTTCATAATATTTCCCATTTTATCAGCCACATCTCCTGATACTCCGGTATCAATTTCATCAAATATAATGGTTGGCAGATGAAGATAGTTAGCCAAAATTGCTTTAATGGCAAGCATAATACGTGACATTTCTCCGCCTGAGGCTGTCTTTTTCATAGAACCAAGCATCATGCCCTTATTGGCAGAAAACAGCAATTCTATTTCATCCATACCGTTTGATAAAAAAGTATCGGATAGTTTAAGATCAAACTGAAAATGGGCATTTGGCATGCCCAAAGGACTGATTATTGCTTTGATTTCTTCCGTCAACGCAGGAATGATCTTTAACCTGCTTTCATGAATCTGTTTTCCAAGGTTTCTTAAGCTTATTTCCGCTTCAGAAATCTGATGCTGCAACGCTGTAATTTCTTCTGAAATGCCTTCTGCCTGAAAAACCTTTGCATTCAGTTCGTTTTGAATGTCCAATAAAGCTTCTACGGTCTGCACCTGATGCTTTTTTTGCAGGTTATAGATGTTCTGCAATTTACTGTTGATCAATTCTAACTGATACGGATCTTTTATAAGTCGTTCATTTGCCAGTTCGGCCTCATGTTTGATATCATTGAGCTCAATTTCTACACTCATCAATCTATCTGTCAGTTCCTGATAGTCTGATGCAATTGGTGCTACTTTCAGCAAACTACTTTTTATTTCTCTCAGCAGATGCAGTACACCGTATTGTTCATCATTGAGAACCGCAATGGCTTTTTCTAAATGTTCGTTTACAAATTCTACATTGTTGAGTTTCTCAAATTCAGATTCGAGCTCTTCCTGTTCACCGGATTTTAGTTCTGCACTAATAAGTTCCTCAAGTAAAAAAGTATTGTAATCCTGTTCCTTCAACAAAGCCGCCTGTTGGTTTTCGAGTGTGTTGAGTTGTTTTTTTGCTTTTTTATAAGCCTGTAGCTGATATTGGTATTCTGAAATTAAGGGTCGTGTTTGTGCAATGGCATCAATGATTTCTATCTGATAAACTTCATTTGTAAGTTCCTGAGTCTGATGCTGAGAATGGATATCGAGCAACTTATCTCCCAAGGCCTGCAAAACATTCAGATTTACCGGACTGTCATTTACAAAAGCTCTTGATTTTCCGGAAGGTAAAATTTCCCTACGCACAATTGTCTGCTCCTCATAATCAATATCATTTGTTTCAAAAAAAGGTTGCAAAGTATAATTGCCAATCTGAAATTGTGCTTCTATAATGCATTTTCCATCTTTATCTCTGAGTACACTCAAATCAGCACGTTTTCCTAATACCAAACCTAAAGCATCGAGTAAAATAGATTTACCAGCCCCGGTTTCACCAGTTATGATTGAAAACTGATCAGAAAAAGCAATAGAAGAATACGCTATAAGCGCGTAATTTTTAATAGATAAGTTTATTAACATACTGTTTTCAGAGTTACATTCTGTTCCATTTACCTCCGTTGAGAGGTGATATTTTTGTCAGAACTTCTACAACACTTTGTTTATTGAACTCAGGTCCGGCAGAAAAAATAGAAACGATTTCATCTGCTTTAGCATCAAAAAACATACGTGTTGGCAGTGCATTTGGTCGGTTTCTATGTACGTTAGAAAGGATATCCAAAGCTGTTTTCACTCCTTTTTTACCCTCTAAAGGATTATCTGCCATAAGATCCATACCGTGTATGTGATATTGATAAATAGCTTCTCTGTATGAAGCATTGGCTCCTGAAAGAATTTCATTTGCAACCGCAAAACGATTGTTTTTATTTCCTTCCTGTTTCCAGCCTTTGGCATTCATCTGTTGTGCCATATTTACAATATTCTGTGCTTTCTGTAAATTTGGAGTCCCTCCGTTTAGGGAGAAGGAATCGGCATCAATACCTACAATAATATTGGCATAAAAAGATAAAACGGCTACAAGATTGGAAGAAATATTATTTTCGCTATAGGTCAGCGCTTCAAATTCTATATATTGAAAATCAAAATCTTCATCTCTGAAATTAAAAACCGGTGACGAATAGTTAGAATTGTAAACAGGTCTTGAAGATTGCACCTGTATGCTTCCCGAAAAATTATTTACATCCAGTGTTTTAATGATAATAAGAATATTACAGTCTATTTTTTCGCTTCTGTTTACATTTTTAGTTGACCATTGCGTATTGTCCATAAATTCTTTTACAGCTGTTTTCAGCGTCTTAAACACCTGTTTATTGGATTGTGAAACCGCATCAGAATTTATTTCTACCGTAGTATTCAGTTCCTGTGCCTGAACAAAAAAACCAAATAGTACAAAGACAATAACAAGCCATCTATATTTCATAATGTTCTTTTATTTTATTTACAATATCCTCAGCTACTGCTTCTTTTGATTTCAACTCTTGCGGAAAGATATTAAAATCTTTATCAATAAAGGTAACCTTATTTGTTGGTTTACCAAAACCTGCTCCTTCATCATTTAAGGAGTTTAAAACAATAAGATCTAAATTCTTTTTCTTGATTTTAGCTTTTGCGTGTTCAATTTCATTCTCTGTTTCCAAAGCAAACCCTACGAGATACTGCTGCTTTTTTCTTTCTCCTAAAGAAGCAAGTATGTCCGGATTTTTCTCTAACTCTATTGTAAACGTACTTTCGTTCTTTTTTATTTTCTGTGCCGCCACAACTTTTGGTTTGTAATCTGCTACTGCTGCTGCAGCTACGACAACATCAACAGAATCAAAATATTGATGACAGACATCATACATCTGCTGGGCAGACTCAACTTTAATATTCTTTATGGTGGTGTTTCTGTTTTTCATATGGGTGGGTCCTGTGACTAAAATCACTTCGGCTCCTTTATCAGCCATTGCTTCTGCAATGTCAAATCCCATTTTTCCAGTAGAATGGTTTCCGATAAAGCGGACAGGATCAATGGATTCATAAGTAGGACCTGCAGTAACCAATACTTTTTTACCTTTTAAAGAAGTTTCTGCAACAATATGATTTTCTAAAAAGCGAAGTATATTTTCAGGTTCCGCCATTCGTCCTTCACCGGACAGACCGGATGCCAATTCACCGGATTCTGCGGGAATCATTATATTTCCATAAGAAGCTAAAAGGGAAAAATTATGCACTGTGGAAGGATGTTTGTACATATCCAAATCCATTGCCGGGGCAAAATATACGGGGCATTTTGCAGAAAGGTACGTTGCCAGTAACAGGTTGTCACAAGCTCCGGTAACCATTTTTGAAAGGGTATTTGCTGTAGCCGGCGCAATAAGCATGATGTCAGCCCAAAGTGCCAGTTCTACATGGTTGTTCCATGAAGCACCATTCTGATCTTCATAAAAAGTAGAATATACAGGACGTTTAGACAAAGTTGATAATGTTAACGGGGTAACAAAATCACGAGAAGCAGGTGTCATGATTACCTGAACCTGAGCACCTGCTTTTATGAATAATCTAACTAATATTGCTGTTTTATATGCAGCAATACCGCCGGAAATGCCCAGCACTATTTTTTTACCGCTTAAAACAGACATCGGTATATTATTTAGAAGGTTCTTTGTAAGTTACTTCACCATCTAACCACTCTTCTACTGCCAAAGCATGAGCTTTTGGTAGTTTTTCATAATATTTAGATACTTCAATTTGTTCTTTATTTTCAAATACCTCATCTAAACTATCATTATACGTAGCGAACTCATCCAATTTATCAATAAGCTCCTTTTTAATTTCGCTATTGATTTGGTTGGCTCTTTTAGCAATGATGGTGATTGCTTTATAAATATTACCAGTAGATGCTTCTATTTCATCTTTATTATACGTAACCGTATTTACCGGTGCATTCGTTTTTTTTAAGTCCATTTAAATAATTAATTTGTAAATTGTTGTAATTCCTTTTCAACACGTGCCAACATCTGATCAGCATCTGCCTTGTATTTTGTATTTTCATTGAATGAAATCAAGCTTTTATATGCTACCTGAGCATTTTTTAAGCGTTCTTCCATTTTGCTGTACACACTGTTTATTGCTAATTTATAAGCAGAATCGAATTTATAAAACAGTGCATCTTCTTTGAAAACGGAGCCCGGATAATCAAGCATAAAGTTATCCAAAGAAATCATTGCCGCATTATAATCACGTGTATATTCCCCTATCTTATTGTACAGTTTTGCATTTTCAAAAGCTTTACGCTCTATTTTCTCCACCAGCTCTTTGCTGTATTTTTTAGCTAAATCAGCTTTTTCTGATTGCGGATAAGCAGCGAGAAATTCCTGAAATTTTGCAATACCATCATGTGTAACCAACTGATCCAATTTATAATCTTCTGATCTCAGATATAAGGTATAAGCTTCTAAATACATCATCTCTTCTCTGAATACACTCGCAGGATATTTTAAGTTAAACTCCTTGATAATAGGTGTTGCCAATTCATAATTCTTTAAAGCCATTTGCGATTTAGCATAGTTGATGTACAGCATCTGTGCTTCAGGAGCAATGCCTATTTTCGGCTTTGCCTGCTCATATAAACGCGTCGCTTTTCGGTACTTCCCCTTTTCATACAAATCATGAGCTGCAGCTATTTTATAAGCCACATCTTCTGATTTCATAGCTTTCTGATACGTAGACTTACAGCCTGTCAATGCAAGCATTAATAATAAAGCACAGGAAATTTTCTTCATAAATCGGTTTTTATACACCATCAAACCATGTTTAACAGCAAATGCAAATTTAATATTTATAATTGACTCTACAATTCTTTTTTTAGACATAAAAAAAGATGTCCAAATAAAAACATCTTTTTTTAATAATCCACTTAATTTTTCGTTAATATTATTACGCCAGATTGGTCTGTATGGAAGGGAAATTTTTAATATCGTTATCAAACAGATACAAGCCTCCTTTATCATCACCGATCAGGTTGATTTTATCTAAAATAGTACGTGCCGTAGCTTCTTCCTCTATCTGTTCTGATACATACCATTGCAAGAAATTATGAGTAGCATAATCTCTTTCTTCCAGAGAAACATGAACCAACTCATTAATACTTGCAGAAACATACACCTCATGTTCAAACAATTGGGTAAATAATGTTTTGAAAGAGGTATGATCTAATTCTGGCTGTATAACCGCCGGTATAATTGCTTCGCCACCGCGCTGATTGATATATTTTACCAGTTTCAGCATATGTACACGCTCTTCATCTGACTGCGCATACATGAAAGTGGCAATTCCTTCAAAACCCTGGTTTTCTGCCCATGAAGCCATAGCCAGATATATTTGCGATGAATCTCCTTCTATTTTTATCTGCTTGTTTAAAGCGGATTCAATTTTTTTTGATAGCATACTGTTTCTTTTTTGATTATTTAGTTTTTAAATTCTTTGACAAACTGAGTAATACGATTTGATAGATCGCTGTTTACAGGAACCAAAGGAAGTCTTAACGTATTTTCCGATAGGTTCAACGCCTTGAAAACCTCTTTGATACCAGCCGGATTTCCCTGTTCAAATATCATATTGATACTATCACTCAACTGGTAGTGTATCTGATAAGCCTCATCTGCTTTTCTTTCTAATCCCAACTGTACCATTTTTGAAAACGCATGAGGAAAACCTTCTCCAATCACAGAAATAACACCATCTCCTCCTGCAAGTACCATAGGTAGCGTAATCATATCGTCTCCGGAAATTACTAAAAAGCCTTCTGGTCTGTCTTTTATCAGTTGCATTGCCTGAACAATGTCTCCGGCCGCTTCTTTAATTCCTATGATAGAATCACAATCATTTGCAAGTCGTATTACGGTAGCCGGCAACATATTGCTTGAAGTTCTGCCCGGAACATTATAAATTATAACCGGTAAAGGCGAATGCGCTGCAATCATTTTGAAGTGCTGATAAATTCCTTCCTGAGTTGGCTTGTTATAATAAGGAGAAACAGACAAAATTGCATCAAACCCCGATAAATCTTCAGTTTGTAGCTGATGTACTATTTCCATTGTATTATTACCACCTACTCCCAATACCAATGGCAATGTATTATTGTTTGCTTTTTTTACGGTACTTTTTACTAATTCTTTTTCTTCTTTGGTGAGAGTGGCTGCTTCAGCAGTGGTTCCCAATACAACCAAGTAATTTATTCCGCCTTCAATATTGAATTTTACAATTCTCTCGAGGGCTTCCACATCTACAGAAAAATCACTTTTAAAAGGAGTTACAAGTGCTACTCCGGTACCGATAAACTTTTGCATTGAATTTTATATTTAAATTTAGTTGAAGGTATTTTAACATCGTGATGCTTTACAATGAATAAAATCGTTGTAATTTTACCACTACACAAAGTTAAATAATTTAAGGAAGATTTAATGATACGATTTTCTAAAAAAAAGACTTCATTTATTAGTTTATTTTTATTCTTAATCTCAATAAATGCATTTTTCGCATGCAGCCCGCATCTGTATCGGAATACAGAAATAAAAGGCAAAAACATCTCTGTCTCCGACACCCTTGCTCCCGACCTTTCTATAGATAAGTTTGTAGCCCCTTATAAAAAACATATCGATGAAGATCTGAGCAAAGTCATTTCTCACAGTCCTATAACTATGGACAAATCAAAAGGAAAATGGGAAACCATCATCGGAAATCTATTTGCAGAAGCTACTGTAGAAATTGTAAATCCTGTGTTTCAGAAAAGATATCAAAAAAATATTGATGGCTGTATGCTTAACCACGGTGGCATCCGCTCTGTAATTTCTGAGGGAGATGTAACTACCCGTGCTGCATTTGAAGTAATGCCTTTTGAAAACGAAGCAGTGGTACTTGAATTAAAAGGCGAACAAATCATAGAATTGGCAAACTATATGCTTGCTAATAAAAAGCCCCATCCGTTAGCAGGTATTTTCATTCATATTGATGCTAAAACGCAACAGCTGAAAAATGTATATATCAACGGCAAAATTGTTTCACCTGAAAAGACATACCTTATTGTTACTAACGATTATCTTGCACAAGGAGGTGACAGTATGGTATTTTTTACCAAAGCTGTACGCACCTATACTATGGATTACAAACTGCGCAATGTGCTTATTGAATATTTTAAAAAACATCCTGAACTCCCGGTTATTACAACCCAACATATAATTGAAGAAGGCAATGAATAGAAGAGATTTTTTACAGAAAACTGCCTCAGGAACTGCCTTTGTTGCCCTTGGAGGTTTATCCTTATCCAGTTTTACAGGAAATGATTTAAAGCGTTTAACCATTCTACATACCAACGACACCCACAGTCATATAGATCCTTTTCCTTCTGATCACGGAAAATATCCAAATCAGGGAGGCGTTGCCAAACGTAAAACTTTGATAGACAAAATCCGAAAGGAGAGTAAAAATGTTCTCTTGCTCGATGCCGGTGATATGTTTCAGGGAACCCCTTATTTTAATTATTTTGGTGGTGAACTGGAAATAAAACTGATGAATATGCTGCAATATGACGCTACTACCATCGGTAATCACGAATTTGATAATGGTGTAGGCGGACTGGCTTCCCAGGTTGTAAATGCTAATTTTGATATTCTGAACGCCAATTACGATTTTAAAAATACGGTAATGGACGGCTTAACAAAACCGTATCGGGTTTTTATCAAAGATGGTATCAGAATTGGTGTTTTTGGTCTTGGCGTAAAACTGGCAGGACTTGTCAATAAAAGAGAATATGGAGAAACTGTTTTTATCAATCCCGTTGAAGTTGCCCAGGATATGAGCCGTATTCTCAAAGAACAGGAAAAATGTGATTTGATCATCTGTCTTTCCCATTTAGGCTATAAATATGACATAGCGAGTGATAATGTGAGCGATTTGATGCTGGCTTCACAAACTAAAAATATTGACTTAATCATCGGAGGACATACCCATACGTTTCTCGACAAACCTACTATTGTAAAAAACAGTGAAGATAAGGATGTAATAATTAATCAGGTAGGCTGCTTTGGTCTTGTACTGGGACAAATAGATTTCTTCTTCGATACATCCAAAAACAGTTCTACACTTACTAAAAATATTATAGTGTAGTTGCTTTTTACGATTATAAAGCTAAAAAATCCACTTTTCAGTGGATTTTTTTATGACAAATAGTCTTAAAGTTAATTTGATACAAACTTTAATCCGACGATAGACGCAATCAATGTAAAAATAAAAAACAACCTCCAAAAATCTACGGGCTCTTTAAAAAACAATATTCCCATCAATACGGTTCCTACAGCACCAATTCCGGTCCAAACTGCATAGGCAGTTCCCAAAGGTAAGGTTTGAGTAGCTTTCATCAATAAAGCCATACTGACAATAAGGCTTATTAAAAATCCCAGAAACCATAAATAGGAAGTTGTTCCTGCAGTTTCTCTGAATTTTCCAAGACAGGTCGTAAATCCGATCTCAAAAAGTCCGGCTATAATCAATAATATCCAATTCATTTTCATTTTTATTTTGTGCAAAGATACTCATAAAACCAAGGTTTATCTGGTAGAAAAATAATCTTTTACAATCATCCTATAATTCATTATCTTTGCGGGTATTTTAAAAATACGTTATTTTTCAAAATTATAATATACACGGAAATGAGACACACCAAAGTAATTGATCTTTTAAATGGATCGAGTCTTTTACAAGAAATTACCGCAAAAGGTTGGGTAAAAACGTTTAGAAACAATCAATTTATTGCATTGAATGACGGTTCTACTATACATAATATACAATGTGTTGTTGATTTTGAAAATTTCCCGGCAGAATTATTAAAGAAAGTTACTACCGGAGCAGCAATAGCGGTAAAAGGTACTTTGATTGAAAGCCAGGGAGCAGGTCAGAAATTCGAAATTCAGGTAAAATCCTTAGAAATATTAGGAGAATCAGATCCTGAAAAATTCCCAATCCAGCCTAAAAAACACTCCTTGGAATTTCTCCGCGAAAATGCACATTTAAGAGTAAGAACGAATGTATTCGGAGCTATTATGCGTGTGAGAAGCGTATTGTCTTATGCGGTACATAAATATTTTCAGGAAAGTGGATTTGTATATGTAAATACGCCTATTATTACCGGATCAGATGCTGAAGGTGCCGGAGAAATGTTTCAGGTAACATCGCTTTCTCTTGATGGTAATGCTCCGAAAAATGAAGATGGCACCATTAACTATAAAGAAGATTTCTTCGGAAAACATACGAATTTGACTGTTTCCGGGCAATTAGAAGCTGAAACGTATGCGATGGCTTTAGGTCAGGTATATACGTTTGGTCCTACTTTCCGTGCAGAAAACTCAAATACATCTCGCCATTTAGCTGAATTCTGGATGATTGAGCCCGAAGTAGCTTTTAATGATCTCGATGCAAATATGGATCTTGCAGAAGATTTTATCAAGTCAATCATTCGTCATGTCATGGAAAAATGTGAAGATGATTTAAAGTTTTTGGAACAACGACTGAAAGACGAAGAAAAAAGCAAACCACAGGCAGAACGCAGTGAAATGAGTTTAATTGAGAAATTACAATTCGTTTTAGAAAACAACTTTAAACGCGTTTCTTATACAGAAGCAATTGATATATTAAAAGCTTCCAAACCAAATAAAAATAAAAAATTCCAATATATCATTGAAGAATGGGGAGCTGATTTACAAAGTGAACATGAGCGTTTTCTTGTAGAGAAACACTTCAAATGCCCTGTTATCTTATTTGATTATCCGGCAAACATAAAAGCGTTCTATATGCGCTTGAATGAAGATGGAAAGACAGTTCGTGCCATGGACATTTTATTCCCGGGTATCGGAGAGATTGTCGGCGGCTCTCAGAGAGAAGAGCGCTACGATGTATTGGTAGAAAAAATGAAAGCGCTGGATATTTCTGAAGAGGAATTGTGGTGGTATCTTGATACCCGCAGATTTGGTTCTGCAGTACACTCCGGTTTTGGTTTAGGTTTTGAAAGAATGGTACTCTTTGTAACGGGTATGACCAACATCCGTGATGTAATACCATTCCCAAGAACACCGCAAAACGCAGAATTTTAATTTACAATTCGTTAATCCTATAATAATAGTTTAACTTATCAACGTTTTTTCATAAATTTGATGAAACAGATATAGGTTAAACTATTTTTTGTACACCAACTTAGCAGCATTATTCAATATATGTTAAAACAAAACTTACAATTAAAGTTATCTCAAAAACTATCGCCTCAGCAAATACAATTGATGAAGCTGATACAATTGCCCACGCTGGCTTTTGAACAACGATTAAAAGAAGAACTGGTAGAGAATCCGGCTCTTGAATCGGGTAAAGAAGACAATGTGGAAGCAGATGAATTTGGGGAGCAGGATGATTTCGATGACTATGACAATGAACGGATTGATACTGATGAAATCAATATTGACGAGTATTTGAGTGATGACGAAACCCCTGACTATAAATTACAAACCAATAACTATAGCGATGATGATGATGATAAATTCAGCCCTATAGTAGCTCAGATAAGCTTCCATCAGGATTTAATCAATCAGCTGAATACTTTTATGCTGAATGATGAAGATCGTGTAATTGCAGAGTTTTTAGTCGGGAGTATAGATGATATGGGATACATCCGACGAAGCATTCAGGATATAGTAGATGATATGGCCTTTACTCAGGGGATTTATACGGATGAAGAAAAGGTTACCGATATCCTTCTGAATATTATCCACGAACTGGAGCCTTCCGGGGTTGGTGCAAGAGATTTACAGGAGTGTCTTTTACTGCAGTTACGTCATAAAACACCAAGTGATGCTGTAGAATTGGCAACGGATATTATTGAGAACCAATTTGATGCTTTTACAAAAAAACATTATGAAAAATTATTACAGAAATATGGTGTAAGTCAGGATCAGCTTAGAAAAGCCATTGACGAGATTGAAAAGTTAAACCCTAAACCGGGTGGCGCTTTTGCAGGAAATTCAAAGGCTGTTGAGCATGTGATTCCTGATTTTACGATAAAAATAAATGATGGTGAGCTTGAATTGTCTTTAAACGGAAGAAATGCACCTGAATTGCACGTATCAAAAGATTATCAGGAAATGCTTGAAACGTATAAGGCATCTGCAGATAAATCAAATGCACAAAAAGATGCAGTACAATTTATCAAGCAAAAACTCGATGGTGCAAAGTGGTTTATCGATGCTATCAAACAACGGCAGGAAACACTATTTGTAACCATGAGTGCAATTATACAATATCAGCAGGAATATTTTCTTGACGGAGATGAAACGAAACTAAAACCAATGATTCTGAAAGATATTGCTGATATGGTGGGCTTAGACATCTCTACTATTTCCAGAGTAGCCAATAGTAAATATGTAGAAACACCATACGGTACAAAACTTATTAAGGAGTTCTTCTCTGAAGCAATGATTAATGATCAGGGAGAAGAAGTCTCTACTATCGAAATTAAAAAAATATTACAGAACATCATTGCTGATGAAGATAAACAAAAACCTTATCCGGATGATCGTCTCGCAGAATTATTAAAAGAAAAAGGGTATCCTATTGCCCGAAGAACTGTTGCAAAATATCGTGAACAACTTGATATACCCGTAGCAAGAATGCGTAAAAAAATATAACCGCCTTTTGAGAAAATTTTTAGGCATATTTTCCTATATATTTCATCCTGTATTTATCCCGCTGATAGCTACAGGATGTTTTTATTATCTGTCTCAAAACTTTTATAATACAACCGAAATTTACGTCACTGTTATACAGGTTGCTATTATGACCTTTCTATTACCAGTCATCCTCTTTTTATTTCTTAAATCGTTTAAGATGCTTACATCTTCTATCATGGTAAAAGATACAGGTGAAAGAAAGGCTCCGGTTTTTTTGAATATTGTATTGATGTATATTCTGGTTTTTCAGATATTATTCCTGAACAGGAGTAACGAACTCAAGCTTTTTCTCACTGCTTACGCAGTTTCGTACAGTATTGTTTTTCTAAGTCTCTTTTTTAAAAAGAAGTATAGTTTACACATGCTTAGTTTCAGTGCCTTTGTTATGTTTATGATGCATACAGCACAGAGTTATTATCTTCCCTTTATATTTCCACTATGCATTTTAATTCTTTTGCTTGGCCTATTAGCATCCTCAAGATTAGCTCTTCAGGCACATACTACCCGTGAAATTCTTATCGGTTGCCTGATAGGAATTATTCCTCAGTTAGTATTCCACACTTTTTCTATATCGTTTTTATAAAATATAAAAGGCAAGACCTACATTAAAATAATTGAGTCCTTTGTTGTTAGGTATGATATTTTGTTTGAAAACAGGTTGAAAGCCATAATACGCATAGAGATTCCATGTATTAAATCCTGCTGAAATATACATACCAATCATTGATTTATTCAGATCAGGATTATTCTTATAAGTAAAATTACCATGTTTTCCTTCATAAATTGATTTGCTGCTCAACAGATAACTATATTTAATTCCGGCATACACTCTCCAGAATTTATGAGATTCCATTGTAGAGTTTCTCCATCGGAATTCTAAAGGAATTTCCAGATACCAAAAATGCTGATTGTTTTTTTCATAATCAGAGTTCACCTCATAAGGAACGATATCCGAATTGATGGTCAGGAGATTATGACGAAGGTTATGATAAGCCAAACCAAGTCCTGGTGCAATAGCAATCCTTCGGGCTTTGTTTAAAGGAATATCTCTTAAGAAACCAAAAGTCACACCTGGAGACAATGAGTTTTGCTTAAATCCGTGTGGTTTATTTTGTAAAATACTATGCGTGATGGTCACGTACATCTGATCTTCTCGATAGTACGGATCGTCAATAGAAATGGTTCTTTCAACTTTTCCGATGGTATCATTCGACTGACTGAAAGCCGCCATACTGCACAAACAAAAAAATACTATTTTCTTCATAATCTTAGAATGCAAACATCAACCCTACTCCTAATAACTGCTTGAACTGTACACGAGGCCCTTCAGTTATCTGAACGCCTCCAACATCTCTTTTATTCTTTATGTCATCATCATATATCAAATACGCTCCCACAGTTGCTTTTATATAATTATTTACTGACATCTCTAATTGAATCTGCCAATCGATATCTATATTTCCAAAGTTATTCAAATAGTCTGTATAAATATTTATTTTATGATCAAGAACTACATTTTTGATTAATTGTTTTCGGTACTGATTGGTAATTAAAAAACCTAATTCATGCCGTGCACGTTTTCCTGCTTTCAACAGGTTTCCGTCCTCGTCAAAAGTTCCTCCGTTAAGTCCAAATTCTCCCAAATTTGCCAATCGGCTGTCAGCAACAACTGTTGCTTTCCATGTAGCAGGTGAAATATATACTTTGAGCCCGTTATCGGGAATTGAGAATTCCGCACCAATACCGGTGAATATATAAGCCGGTGCAAAAGCTCTCGAAATAGGTTTCTCTATATTCGGATAGGAAAAACCATCAGCCATCTGAGTATTCAATGTGAATTTTCCTGTATAATACCAATTCGATTTCACAGAAGTTTTATAACCAAATGTAGAGTTTACAGACAGTACATCATCGGTTTTTCTGACCTCTTGTCCTTCCTGACTGTTCAATCCGTATCGTAGTTTTAATTCACTTACCCATACCAGACGTCCTTTTTCATATTTGCGGTAAAAATCACCTTTCGCTATTCCGGATACCGAATTGAAACCTCCGGCATTCCAGTTTGAAAATGTTCCTTGGTTTACATCAATTCCAATAGCATTTTTTTTAGTCCAGAAACTTTGTTTGGTTTTTTCTGATGATATTTCATCAAAAGGAATCTGATAATTGGCTATGGGCTTGTTATTGTAAATTAATGGTATGTTTTCAGAAACTAAAAAATAGCTGATATCCCGATTTTTATTTCTGCGACTGACTTCAAAAGTAGACAAGGTTACCTTTTGCAGCGTACTGTTAGTGGTTTTTACAAGAATAGAATCCTGTAAAATAATTTTCTGCTCCACTAATACAGGAGGTAAATAAACGGTATCATTTACAATTCTGAGACTGTCCAGTATACTAAATTCTTTTCTATAAAACGTTTCTACATCTGCCGCCCTTTTTCTTATGATGCTGTCATTTTCTTTCACAATTTGAGAAAATGCATTTGCGCTGAAAAAGGCTGGTAAAATGTATAAAATATATTTAATAAATTTCATTATCTGTAAATTGTGAAAAATATTTTTTTAAACTTAATATGTCCAAACCACATTCTTCCATTTGTTCCTGAACCGTTGCATGTTCAATAAATTGGTCTTTTACTCCTATATTTTTAACCCTTATATCTGGGAAATTTTGTGCTGTGTATTGTGCTATTAAACTTCCAAAACCTCCATTTACAGTTCCTTCTTCCACGGTAATAACGTTATCATAATTTACTAAAATTTCCTGTAAAAATGCTTCGTTTAGTGGTTTTATTTGAACAAAATGATAATATGATAACTGATGATTATCTATTAAGTTGAGAGCATCAACAACATTTTTATAAATGGTTCCGGTACTTAGTATTACTGTTCTGGTACCCAGAAAAACCGGCTCAACTTCATTGAAGTTAATTTCCTCAAAGGGCTGTTTCCAGTCTTTTATATAACATCTGCCTCTTGGATATCTTATTGCAACCGGTTTATCATTATGCAACTGAAGCGTATAAAGACTGTTTCTCAGTTCCAGTACATTTTTCGGAGCCAGTATCTGTATATTGGGAATGGCGTTTAAATATGCAATATCATATACCCCTTGATGGGTCGCTCCATCTTCTCCAACGAGTCCTGCACGATCTACACAAAAAATCACCGGCAGATTCTGAAGGGCAATATCATGAACTACCTGATCATATGCGCGTTGTAAAAAAGTGGAATATATAGCACAAAAAACGGTAAAACCTTCTGTCGCCATACCACCTGCCAATGTTACCGCATGCTGTTCTGCTATACCCACATCTATTCCTCTTTCCGGAAATTTTTCCATCAGATAACGCAATGAACTTCCGGTAGGCATGGCAGGCGTAATCCCGATTATTTTTTTGTTTTGCTCTGCCAGTTCTACTAATGTCCATCCGAATACATCCTGAAATTTAGGAAATAAGTTTTCCTGCGGCGGATATAATTCACCGGTATCCTTATCAAATTTGCCCGGTGCATGATACGTAATCTGATTTTCTTCTGCCTGTTTAAGTCCTTTGCCTTTCGTGGTAATAATGTGCAGAAACTGAGGTGTTTTTTTATCTTTAAGTTTTTGGAATTCAGCAATAAGTTTCGGCAAATCATGCCCGTCTACAGGTCCCGTATAATCAAAATTTAATGATTTAATCATGTTATTTGATTTAGGGTTCTTCCCCATCTTCACATTGGTCAGATAGCTTTTTAAAGCGCCTACACTTGGATCTATTCCGATAGCATTATCATTGAGGATGATCAACAGATTGGAATTGGTCACTCCCGCATGATTCAATCCTTCAAAAGCCATTCCTGAAGCAATGGAAGCATCTCCTACTACCGCTATATTTTTACGGTCTGTATCTCCATTTAAACCGGCAGCTATTGCCATACCTAAAACAGCTGAAATGGCTGTAGATGAATGCCCTGTTCCAAACGCATCATAAATACTCTCTGATCTTTTCGGAAAACCGCTGATTCCGTTTTTCTGACGGTTGGTAGTAAACAAATCTTTTCTGCCTGTAAGAATCTTATGTCCGTATGCCTGATGACCCACATCCCAAACCAGTTTATCATGTGGAGTATCAAACACATAATGCAATGCAATTGTAAGCTCTACAACCCCAAGACTTGCTCCTAAGTGTCCTTCTTTTGTAGCAACAGCGTCAATAATAAAATGTCTCATTTCTCTGGCCAGTTGTTCTAACTGAGCCAAAGTCATATTTTTTATATCTGACGGGCTTTGTATTTGCGACAAAATAGTTTGCATATCACTTAAATTAACTGCAAATTTACAATATTTAGTTTTATATCTATTTTTAATATGTACGAGATTTTTTCGGATGAATATTTTATGCAGATAGCACTTAATGAAGCCAGAAATGCTTTTGATCGTGATGAAATCCCTATTGGAGCTGTTGTGGTTGCCAATAATCGTATTCTCGCAAAATCTTACAATCTTACGGAAGCACTGATTGATGTAACTGCTCATGCAGAAATGCAGGCCATTTCAGCCGCTTCTGATGCAATTGGTGGCAAATATCTAAAAAATTGTACGATGTATATTACTGTAGAACCCTGCCAGATGTGTGCAGGAGCTCTGTATTGGAGTCAGATTTCAAGAATTGTATATGGAGCAAGTGATAATAAAAGAGGATTTACTCAAATGGGGGGGAAAATACATCCGAAAACAGAAATTGTATCCGGCGTTTTAGAAAAAGAATGCAGTGATCTGATGAAATTGTTTTTTGAAAATAAAAGATAAAAAAAGACTTCTATGTAATATAGAAGTCTTTTGTTTATACATTTTACAAAATATTAGAATCTGTAACCTACTGAAACCTGAATAACTCCATTCTTTCCATCCGGTTTTACATTTCCTACTTCTTCAGCCACTTTAGTTAAACCAAAATTGTAACGTGCACCAAATAAGATTCCGTTTTCAAGTTGATATTCTGCTCCTACAGCAATTCCTATATCAACCGATTTAAATCCATCTTTTGCATCAAGTGAAACATCTCCCGTTTCTGCTTCTGATTTTGCTAAAAATCCAATTTGTGGACCTAATACAATACCTAAATTTTCAACTGCATAGTATTTTGCTAAAATAGGCACATTTACATAATCTAAAGAGAGCGTATAATCCTGTCCAAGGATTTTACCTTTTTGTCCCTGTGTTGAATACAATACCTCCGGTTGAAGAGAAAACTGATCAGAAAGTGGAATTTCTACAAAACCACCTACATGAAAACCTGTTTTCATTTTTGCATTGTCAACATCAGAACCCGGTAAGTTAGCGAAGTTAACCCCTCCTTTAACACCAAATTGTACATCCTGAGCATTAGCTGCTAATGAAACAGCTAAAATAGCTCCAACTGATAATAAAATTTTTTTCATAATTACTTTCTTTTTATTTGATATTCTATAAAATGATATAGTTTATTTTTTATTAGCAAATTCTATTCCCTTTTTTGTAATCGCTGCACTAATTTTGAAGAACGGTAACCGAAATCGGCTCCGTAAGCATTAATTACCAATCCTTTAATACCTAATTTTGGAGATGATATGGCATAGACTATACTTTCGTCTCCGGGATCAGTCATTCCCTCAAAACGATAGAATTCATCAATATAGAACTCTTGCGGGGATAATTCCAGCGTACCCTGCTCACATAAAAAACAATCTTTTTCTTCATGAACTAAAAAGTCGGTTGTATAGCCCCTTTTTATTAAATCGTTAACTGCTTCGCTTAAAGTATCATACTGATAATTATTATTTTCCATACTACATTGTTTTAATCTAATATTATGATTTGTTGTATTTAAAGATACATTTTTTTTATTAATTTTGGCTTGAATATAAGAGAAATCAACTGTCATGAAAATAAAAAAAACAGCAGTCTTACTTTTTGCAGCAGGACTTATTTTTGCAGGATGTAAACAATCATCTAATAAACAGGAAGAGAATGGTATACCTAATGATACAGTTACACTTCCAAATGAAACAGCTTCTACAGAAAAAGTATCCGGAAGCATGGAAAAAGCTACTTTTCAAATTGAGGGTATGAGTTGTGCCGTAGGTTGTGCCAGTGTTATTCAGGGAAAACTTGCAAAATTGGATGGTGTTAAATCAGCAACAGTAGATTTTGAATCTAAAACAGCTACTGTTGAGTTTGATAATGCCAAGCAAACTACTACAACCATCCAGACTACGGTAGAAAAAATTGCCAATGGTGCGTATAAGGTAGAAAATATGTCTTCTTCTAAAGAAACGGCAATGCTTTATCAGGAACCGAAAAAAGAAGAGAAAAAAGCCTGTTGTTCAAAAGGAGCTAAATCTTGTTCTTCTAAAGAAAAAACAACCGAAGGAAAAGAAAAAGAAAAAGCTTCAAAGGATAAAGAAAAGAAAGCAACTAAAAATGCTTAAAACTAAAAAAGGTTGCTCGGCAACCTTTTTTTTATTATTTTAATCCTCTCTTGATCAGAAGAGGTTCTATTTTAGGATCAGCTCCTCTAAAGTTTTTGTATAAAACCTGTGGATCTTCTGTACCTCCTTTTTGTAAAATATTCATTCTGAAGGACTGTGCAACTTCAGGATTGAATAGTGAAGTAGATTTAAAAGCTTCAAAAGCATCTGAATCTAAAACTTCTGACCAGATATAACTGTAGTACCCTGCCGAGTAACCACCTGAAAAAATATGGCTGAAGTAAGTACTTCTGTATCTCGGGATAATGGCATCAATCATTCCTACATTTTTCATCGTATTTACTTCAAAACTATTGATGTCTTCTGTTATCGGCTTTTCAATAGTATGATATTTCATGTCTAAAAGTGAAGCTGCCAAATATTCTGTAGTAGCAAATCCCTGATCAAAAGTTCCCGCTTTCTTCATTTTTTGAATTAAGGCATCCGGAATTACTTCTCCTGTCTGGTAATGTTTGGCAAATAATTTTAATACTTCTGGTTCTGCTGCCCAGTTTTCCATAATCTGAGAAGGTAATTCCACAAAATCCCGGGGAACATTGGTTCCTGCCAGACTCTGATAATGTACATTGGACAGTAATCCATGCAAGGCATGCCCAAACTCATGAAAATACGTAGATACCTCATCAAAAGTTAATAATGCAGGTGCATTGGCAGTTGGCTTGCTAAAATTGCACACAATGGAAATTACAGGCGATTTACGTTTATTATTCTCAAAGCTTTGCTCCCGGTAAGATGTCATCCATGCTCCTCCTCTTTTAGAAGCTCTCGGATACATATCCATATACAAAATTCCTAAATGGGTACCATCTTTTTCCAAAACTTCCCAAACTGTTACATCTTCATGATACTTCGGAACATCTTTCAGCTCTTTATATTGAAGACCATATAAACGCGCCGTAACATCAAAAATTCCATCTCTGACTTTGTCAATACTAAAATAAGGCTTAAGCTCCTGTTCGTCTAAGTTATAACGCTCTTTTCGAATTTTTTCAGCATAAAAACGCCAATCAGCCGGCGTTACATCTTCATCGATACCATCGCGCTTCATCATATCATAGATATCAGCAGCTTCAGCTTTTGCTTTTGCCAATGCTGGAATCCAGAGTTGATTCAAAAGCTTGTTTACCGTTTCGGGATTTTTGGCCATACTTTCTTCCAATACATAAGCCGCATGGTTTTTATATCCGAGAAGTTGTGCTTTTTGCATTCTCAAATTCGCAAGACGGGCAACAATTTCTTTATTGTCTTTGTCATTATTATTATTACCTCTGAGTTGGTAAGCATTCCATAAAGTCTGCCGTAAGTTTCTGTTTTCAGCATATTGTAAAAATGGCATGACTGATGAATTGCTTAAAGTGAAAATCCATTTTCCATCTTTATTTTTTGCTTTGGCTTCATTGGCTGCTGTTTCTATTAATTCTTGCGGTAATCCTGCAAGATCAGCCTTGTTGTCCACAACAAGTTCATAAGAGTTCGTTTCGCTTAACAGATTATCTCCATATTTTAAAGATAATACAGAAAGCTCACTATTGAGTTTTCGCAGCTTTTCTTTATTTTCTGCAGAAAGGTTGGCTCCACTGCGAACAAAACTTTTGTACGTTTTTTCCAAGAGTTCTTTTTGTTCGGGAGACAGTTGTATTTTTTCTGCATTGGCAATCAGATGGTCGTTGTACACTTTTTTTACTTTGGCAAAAAGCTTTTCATTCAATTTAATATTATCTGAATGTTCTGATAACTTTGGTGCCAGATCCTGAGCCAGTTTCTGTAAACTATCATTTGTATCTGCACTTGTGAGGTTATAAAACACCGTAGTAACTCTGTTTAAAAGTTTTCCCGATTTTTCTATTGCTTCAATAGTATTTTCAAAAGTTGGTGCCTGTTTAGATGCAACAATAGCTTCAATTTCTGATTGATGTTCTTTAATTCCTTCTAAAATTGCCGGTTCAAAATGTTTCGTTTGAATCAGTTCAAATGGAGGCAGCTCATAAGGTGTATTCCATTCTGCAATTAAAGGATTATCTTCTCCTGATATCATCGCTTTATTTTGTTTTTTTTCACAAGATACAGCAAAACCTACAACGGCAGTTAATAAAATAGCAGTTCTTTTTCTCATAATTTGTTATGTTTCCCTGTAAAAATACAAAAATGAAATGAATATTTATAATCGCAAAAAAGGCTGTCTTAGTAAAGACAGCCTTTTTATTTTATTTTAAACTATTTTAGAGAATAAGCATGGCATCTCCATAAGAGTAAAATTTGTATTTTTCTTTTACCGCTTCTTCATACGCTTTTTCCATGAGATCATGACCACAAAAAGCGGAGATCATCATCAACAAAGTTGATTTTGGCATATGAAAATTTGTAATCATAGCATCTGCGATACTAAAATCATACGGTGGGAAAATGAATTTGTTGGTCCAGCCGATAAACGGATTCAAGGTTTTATTGGAAGATACTGAACTCTCCATTGCACGCATAGTAGTAGTTCCTACACAACAAACTTTTTTGCGGTTTGCCTTTGCCTTATTCACAATATCACATGCTTCCTGAGTAATGATAAGTTCTTCTGAATCCATCTTATGTTTGGACAAATCTTCTACCTCAACCGGATTAAAAGTCCCTAACCCAATGTGAAGCGTTACTTTTGCAAAATCGACACCTTTGATTTCTAAACGCTTCAATAAGTGTTTTGAGAAATGCAGTCCGGCAGTAGGTGCTGCTACAGCTCCTTCTTCGGTTGCATATATGGTCTGATAACGTTCTTCATCTTCAGGAGTTACTTCTCTGCTGATGTACTTAGGGATAGGGGTTTCACCAAGTTCTGTCAATTTATTTCTGAATTCTTCATAAGAACCGTCATAAAGAAAACGCAAGGTTCTACCACGAGAAGTGGTATTGTCAATAACTTCTGCCACTAATGAATCATCTTCTCCGAAATATAATTTATTTCCAATACGGATTTTACGGGCAGGATCTACCAATACATCCCATAAACGTTGCTCTGCATTTAATTCTCTTAATAAGAAAACTTCAATCCGGGCTCCGGTTTTTTCTTTATTTCCGTAAAGACGAGCAGGAAAAACTTTTGTATTGTTTAATACCATTACATCGCCTTCTTCAAAATATTCAATAACATCTTTAAATAATCGGTGTTCAATTTCTCCAGTTTTACGATGTACCACCATAAGGCGTGCTTCATCTCTGTTTTCTGCAGGAAACTCAGCTAATAGCTCAGCTGGTAAATCAAAATTGAAATTAGATAATTTCATACTATGTACCTCTTTTTTAGTTAAATCAAAGCGAATAAAAAGCTTTGAGCCTGCAAATATACGACCTCAAAACAGGCGTTGTCAAGTAAAAGCCCATTTATTTTACAAAACCTTTATAATTCCTGCATTTTAAAACCTATCTTTTTTAAATCTTTCCAAAAATCAGGATATGATTTAGAGACTACTTCTGCTTCCTGAATATCTAACGTTGTTTTTAAAGCCAAAGGGGCAAAAGCCATCGCCATACGATGATCCTGGTATGTTTTGATTAATACCGGTTTTGTATCCCGGTTGATATTTATTTTTGATGTGAGCTGTAAAGAGTTTTCTGTTATACAAACAGTACCTCCCCATTTTTCTATTTCATTTTTTAATGCTTGTAAACGATCTGTTTCCTTGATTCTCAGCGTATGGAGTCCTGTAAGATTACACAATATATTGAGACCAAGACATGTAACTGCTATGGTTTGAGCAATATCCGGAGCATTTGTTAAATCAGCTTCTAAATACTCTTTTGCCGGAGAAGCCACTTTTTCCAATCGGATGCTTTTACCTTTGAAATGTGTGGTAACGCCAAAATTTTCATAGATTCTGATAATACAGGCATCACCCTGAAGGCTTTCTTTTTCAAAGTCTCTAAGTTCTAAGAATGTTCCTACAGGAGATAGAGCAATTATAGCATAATAGTAGGAAGCAGAAGACCAGTCACTTTCTATCGATAATGTAGTATCTGCTAATTCAGAAGCAGGATAAACGGTTATCACATCATCTGTCCAGTCTGTTTTTACTCCTATTCTATTAAGCATCTGTAACGTCATTTTTATGTAAGGTACAGAAGTGACTTTTCCTATGAGTTGTAACCGGAGTCCGTTTTCTAACCTGAAAGCTATCAGTAATAGAGCGGATATATACTGACTGCTTACTGTTGCCTGGATGGAAATTCTATTTTGAATTAATTTTTTTCCTATGATTTTTAACGGAGGATAGCCCTGTTTTTCCAGATAATGGATCTCCGCTCCCAATTGTTTTAATGCCTCTACTAAAATTCCGATGGGACGCTCATGCATACGATCAGAACCTTTTATTATTACGGAACAATCGGGCTGAATCGCAAAATAGGCTGTTAAAAAGCGCATTGCTGTTCCGGCATGCCCTATATCAATCACTTCTTTTTTTTCTGATATAGCCTGGAGCATGAGATATGAATCATCTGAATCAGACCCATTTTCTATTTGTATCGAATGCTGTAATGCTTTTAGTAACAAAGCACGATTTGTTTCTGATTTTGAACCTGATATTTTTATGATTCTGCTTTCAGGTTTTTCTATTTTATGTAAGCGAATGTTCATTTATAAAAAAGAATGGATAGCGTATTTATACAACAAACCAAAGATGATTCCGAATCCGAAACTCAGAAAGGTACCGATCAGTATGTATTCTGTCAAAGCGACATCTTTGGAGCGTCTTAAGTCCCCGAATCTGAATATTGATTTAGCTGCCAACAAAAAGCCTATTCCTGACCAGAAGTTCATCACTACAAATAAAAAGATAAACAGTCTTTCGAGAATTCCGATGTACTTTCCGGCATAGTTGGTATTCACATTGCCTTCTATATGATTCTGTTTTGTCCATTTAGACAATAATAGTTTTTGTACAATTGCCGTCACATATGTAACTAATAATAAAGAGACAAGCAACGCTAAGTTCTGTGGTTCGTATAGGATATCTATTCCTTGTTTTAAGGAGAACGGATAAAAATAGTTTACAGCACAAAAAAGCGTAATTAAATGTAAGAACTGATCCAGAAAAAAACATTCTTTTACATATTTTGGTTTTTCAAAATAGAGTTTCATCAGGTCAATCAGATAATGAAAAAGGGCTATGAATAGAATTGTAATAAAATAGGTGCTGTCAAACCGGGTTAAAATACATAAGAGCAAAAAATGAATTCCTATGTGATAATAAAGGTATTTGGAGCGGATTTTATACTTCTTTTTATCCTTTACCCAAGCAGTTGGCTGTAAAAGAAAATCTCCGATCAAATGTGCTAATAGCAATTGTAAAAAAAAGGTCATCATATCTTTTCTATTTTATCTTTATAAAAAGCCATTACATTTTTTATTTCATCATATCCGCTTCTTTTTAAAGCGGCATTAATAGTACTTTGGCTCTTCGATAATTTTTCACCTAACTGATATTGATTTAATCCCGGTTGCTCAAGGGCTGTAGCAACAATTGCCGCAGAAGCAGGTGTCCAGTCATTGGTAAATTTTGTGACAAGCTGAAAAATCAGGTTAAATGTTTCGTCAAAATCTACATTATGCGATTTTATGGCCAAAGTATTTTTTTTAAGTTCATCAAAGCATACTCCGGAGTTTACAAATGCCGATCCGTTTGATGTAGTGACCTTATCTGAAAAATAAGTGACATCACCAATACCAATTGCCATACGCACGTCTAAACCTTTTATTGTTTTGACATGGGCTTTTAATTGAAAACCAGCATGTAAAGCTATGGAAGCTTCTGTGAGTAACTGAAAACTGTCTCCTCTGAAAATTTCCCATTCTTTATTTTTTTTGCCTATTTCTGACAACGATGTTTTTAAGATCTCTAACCACTCTGCTGTATCTGATTCTTGCGAATTGATAATATCACCTGTAATAACCGCTTTCATTTTTTTTAGGAAAGATACAAAAAAATCGCTTATATAAGCGATAATCGAAAAAATCGCCTAAAAAGACGATAATCAAAAAAATCGCCTGAAAAGACGATTTTAAACTACTTTAATTTTTCATTACTATGATGGCGGTTGTGATCACGTTTGGTCTTCATTTCCATTTTTTTATCAAATGCTGCCTGTAAGTCAATTCCGGTTTGATTGGCCAAACAAAGAACTACAAAAACAACATCAGCAAGTTCTTCCCCTAAATCTTTGTCTTTATCACTTTCTTTTTCAGATTGTTCTCCGTATCGACGGGCAATGATTCTTGCTACCTCACCTACTTCTTCTGTAAGTTGTGCCATATTGGTCAATTCGTTAAAATAACGGACTCCATGTTCTTTTATCCAGCTATCAACAGCAGCCTGTGCATCTTGTATATTCATCTATTTTTAAATATAAACTGTATTATTTTATTTTTATATCTTTTTTGAGTTTTTTCCAGTATTACTTCTGAATATAATCTTTTTTATAACAAAATCGAAAATCAACATGGCTAATAAAAAGAACAGATATTTTCCTATTGCATTTACCAAAGAAAACTGCTCCCCATTACTCATCTGTTCAAAATCATCTGAAAAAACAAAGGTAATCAGTGCATATATAAGGGTATACAATCCTATTTTTACAAAAAAATCCTTCATCATTCTTTATTTTTTGTATCTATAATGATAGTTACCGGACCATCATTTAAAAGCTGCACTTTCATATCGGCTCCAAAACTTCCGGTTTGTATAAGTTTACCCAAATCATACTGTAACTGTTTAATCAATTTTTCATACACCGGAATAGCCATATCGGGTTTTGAAGCTTTGATGTAAGAAGGTCTGTTTCCCTTTTTAACCGCAGCATGTAAAGTAAACTGGCTCACCAGAATAATATCTCCTCCCGCTTCCTTGACGGATACATTCATAATACCTTGTTCATCATTAAAAATACGTAAATTAATGATTTTTGAAGACAACCATTTAATATCTTCTTCCGAATCTGCATCTTCAATACCCACCAGAATAAGAAGTCCGGTTTTAATATCCGCTACTTTTTGATGTTCAATCGTAACCGAAGCTTCCGAAACTCTTTGAATAACTGCTTTCAATTATATCTTTTTTAATATTATTTTTTCTGTATTTTTTAAAATTACAGAATCGAAAAAAGTTTTTACCTGTGCATAATTTGTATTAGAAATTAAAGAATTTCGTTTTTCTAATTTATAAATTATACCCAACATATTATTTTCTTTTTGTACTATTTTATATTCAAAATTTAAACCTATCATTTCATCACTAATAATGGTCTTATTTTCTGGTATTTTTTCAACTATATAACCTTCGGGAATTTCCATATTAATCAATATATTTTGTGAACTCGGATAAATAAAATCAATTGGAAAGTCTCGTGTAGGCGATTTGAATTCATGTTCTGTTTCTGTAAAAAAGAGCATTGGATCGACGAATAATTTTTCACCAATAACATCAATACTATTTGAATCTGTAAAAGAATAGGAATACGTTAACGGTTTGTTTAAATCATTAAACCGTTGAATAAACAAATTATCTACTTTTAAACCTGCATAATTTGCACTTAGTCTTTTTTGGAAATCATCATTTGTAATCTTACCGTAGATTTCTCTTTTAACATAAGCATTGTACAAGTAATAATCTTCTTTTATTTTACCCACTACCTTATTCTCATCATTAATTGTTGCATTAATTTCAATTTTTAGGGGAGAAATAAAAGATGGATATAAATCCACTGTTTGAATCTTTTGATTTAAAAGATAAGCTCCCTTCCAGTTCAATGTATTTACAGGCAAAATATTCGGTGTCAGATTTTTATTTGTTGCATCTAACAAATATAGATTTCCTTCTATTTCTACTCCCGCAATTACATAGTTATACGATTGTAGTGTATTGTAGAGTTTAATACCATTTGATCGAGTGCTCAATAATATCGGATTTGCTTTAAAACCAGCTTTTTCAAACATGGCAATAAGAATTAAATTGATGTCAGCGGCACTACCTTCATTATTTTTATAAGCAGTACTTAAAGATGAAGTAGCATAAAAGGAATTTTTTTTGTTCCAGTTCATTTTATTTTTAACAAAATTGTAAATAAGCTCCATTTTAAGAATCTGATTGCCTTCAAAATCTTTTAATAATCCATTTAGGTCCGCATCAAAATAGTTTGTCTTTTTTAATTCTGTACCAAATGAATCAGACTTATAAATATGTTTTACCAAATCTTCATCTGTCATAGAAAATGATTTAACATTACCATTCCCATAATTAATGGAAACGAGAGAATGTTCTATAGTTGAGATATAATTTTCTATATTATTTACATAGTTTTCTTTTTTTATGGAAGGAATATCTGACAAAGAATACGTAATTTCATTTTCCATCAAGTTTACCAAAGCTGAATTAGATCCCTGCTTATACAATACATTTGCAAACCCCTTAGATTTATACATAGCATCACCGTTTTTCAGGTCAATTTGGATATCCTTTATATTCGTTTTTATTTTTGGTTGTAAAGAACCTCTAAAATAAGGCATGTAAGCAAAAAATTGAGGAACTAAAGTAGTTAACTCTGAATAATCTGTGGGAATATAGGTCTGGAAATTCCAATCAGGAAGCGTCATTAACAAAGGTGAATCTACTGTATAATCAAGTTCAATAATAGAGCCTTCACTTACATTTGGAAATGCTATTTTTTTTATAGACCAGTACTCATTGACTTTTTCTACAAATTCGCCATCACTTTTTAATTTAGTCTTAACAATCTTACCATCAACTAAATTATAAGTATTCGCTTCATTGATTTTAATAATCTCTCTTGTATTATTATTCTGTGAATAAAAGGAAATTGTTTTATTAGCCCAATCTAAACCTTCTTTTTTATATATTTTAAGTTTAAGTTTAACATTGTGTTTTATTTTATGATCTGATCCTGTGTAATAAAGTTCAGAATGACCTATTGAAAATAGTATAGCTGCCGGAGCATCCGATTCTTTGGAATGTTGAGTTTCCTTTAATTGTTCAACAGTTACTTTACCTATTTTTCTTTCCTGAGAATAGAATAAAAAGGTAAATAAAAACAAAAGAAGTGTAAGTAATGTTTTTTTCATGATTATAAGTTAGAGGTAAGTAAAATTTTTTGATTAATAACAGAAAAATACTGATTGAAAAAACTTCTTAAATCCGTTTGTTCTTCTTTAGTATATTGACCGGATTTCAATTCAAATGTATAATTCGCTTTTATCTGATTTGCTTCAATTAAAAAATCCGCTGCTATTTTTCCGAACTTATTATCTATAAGCAATTTTCGAGGCAAACTTTCAACTTTATAGCCTTCAGGTATATTTAATATAACTTCATTGATATCTACAAATCCTCTTTGGATGATAATATCCATCTTACGATTAGAGTCTCCGAGCGTAGAATACGTTTTTATTAAAGGATTTAAAGTAATCATCAAATAGGTATCTGCTTTTTTAGCAAATCCTGAAGAAGAAAATGCTAATTTTTCATCCATAGCATTTTCATTTTCTTGGAGTTGCAAAAACTGTTCTGAAAATGATAAATCGATAAGTTGACTAAATTCTTCTCTGTAATATTTTTGTTTATCAGTATCATCCAATTTACTGACTGACAGAATATCATCAAGTTTGCTTCCCAAATAACTTCGGTTTATTTTCGCCTTTAGGTTTCCTTTATTATCTATTGACGCTGCTACTGAGTTAAGATATTGATTGTCTTTGTCCTGATATTTTTTTGTTTTTATAATCTGCCCCTTATTCTCATCAATAATAAGTGCATATCTATTATCTGTAAAATTTGCTATATAACCAAAGGGATTGGTCTGGCTGGTGCATTCTAACCAAATGTAGTCATCTTTATAAGGAACAGCTAAAATAGCATGATTACCTTCCAAAGCAGTAAAATCAGGATCAATATCTCTTTGGGAGCTACCTCCATAAATGACAGTATAATAGGACTCAATGTTTATTGCTTTTAACAAAGCACGGGTATAATTCGTCAATGCTTTACAATCTCCATAACCTAACCGGTCTACATCTTTTGCTAACATTGGCTTCCATCCGCCAATACCTAATTGTACGCTTATATATCTGGTTTTATTTTGCACAAATTTGTATACAATTTTTATTTTATCCAAATCGCTGGAGAAATCTTTGGTCAAACTTTCTATTCTTGATACTGTTTCGGAGGAGAGTGACTCAGTCCCTTTCAAAAGATCATTATACATCCATGCACTAAATTCCTGCCATGAATTTGCTTTGCCGTCGTAACCCTCTAAATGAAAAACAGGCAACGAAAATCTCACATTCGGTAAGACTTGATATAAACTCGGGGACAAATATTCACGTTCAATTGCCTCAATATTACTTACTTCATATACCTTACTTCCGTTACTACTTTTATCATTAATACTGAAAACATTTGACTTTGTATTTTTCACTTTTAAATCGATTGATTCAGGATAATCCAATTGATATGTTGAATGAACAATGCTCTGATTGTAATTCTTCAATGGAAAATAATTAGGTACAAAAGCTGTATTGGTTGTTTCTATTACAGATTCAAAGTTTACAATAAAAGGAAAGTTACTATAATTTATGTCTAAAAATAAAATTCTGTCATCTGAAACCTCAAATCCCTGAGAAGTAGATTGTTCTTTAAAATCTTTCTTTTTATATTTTTTAATACTTTTTCCGGATATATCTAATAACTCTGCTTGGACATCTTTTACTTTAGTTGATTTTGAAAAGTAAACATAAGCATTTATATCTTCTATTCCCTTCTTATTCATAATCATAATACTCTTTTTCTGTGAAATATGCATATTTCTTACTGAAGAAATCTTGACATTTACATGTTCATCAAGTATAACAGAATTTACTTTTTTTAATAATTCCGGATTGATATCTTTATTTTGAGAAAATACCGCAAGCGGAAAAACCATTAAAAATAATAGTACTTTTAAATTCATAGTGTATTTTTGTTTTATAATTTACGGACTCTATCTATACATCCTGATTTTTACCATCAGCATACATATCTGTACGATAGTTTTCATCATCTCCTTCTAAAATCTGAAGATAACTTTTGTATCGTGACCAAAAAATTTCGTCATTATCCAATGCTTCTTTTACAGCACATTGAGGTTCTTCTTTGTGTAAGCAGTTATTGAACTTGCATTGGTCTTTTAAAGCGAAAAATTCAGGAAAATAGTCTCCTACTTCCTGTTTTTCCATTTCTACCATACCAAATCCGCGAATACCCGGTGTATCAATAATCCGGGCTCCAAAGCTTAAATCATACATTTCTGCAAAAGTTGTGGTATGTTGCCCTTGTTGATGCTGATCAGAAATCTCTTTTGTTTTTATGTTTAAATCAGGTTGTAATGCATTTACCAATGTTGATTTCCCTACTCCTGAATGACCGGTAAACATAGAGACTTTATCTCTCATCAAATCTTTTAATACTTCAAGCCCTTTGCGCTCTACAGCAGAAATACGGATACACTTATAGCCTACTTCGGTGTATATATGCTGCAGATAAAGTTGTTCATCTAATGTTGCTTCATCAAAAGTATCTACTTTATTAAATACCAGAACAGCTTCTATTCCGTAAGCTTCAGCCGTAGCCAGCAAACGATCGATAAAACTCGTCGTCGTCACAGGATTGTTAATGGTAACCAAAATAAAGAGCAGATCTATATTAGAAGCGATGATATGAACCTGTTTAGAAAGATTTACAGATTTTCTTACAATATAGTTTTTGCGCTCATGAATCGTATGAATCAACCCTGTGGTGGTATCTGCAGAAAGTTCTAACTCAAAATCGACTACATCTCCTACAGCAATCGGGTTGGTACTTTTAATTCCCTTGATACGAAACTTACCTTTAATTCTGCATTCATAGAAAGTTCCGTCAGTTGCCTTAACGGTATACCAGCTGCCGGTAGATTTATAAACGATTCCTGTCATATTTGATGCTAAAACTTATTTTTTATTTATAATTTTATCTTGTCTGTCAATACTTTCCTGATGAATGGCTTTGTACAAAGACGTTACAAAATCTTCTCCCAACTTGAATTGACTGCCTTCTGTTTTCATTTTATTCAATACTTCGCGCCATCTTTCTATTTGAAGGACCAAAGCATTTTGCTCTCTTTTAATATGCCCTATTTCATCGACAATAAGCATACGTTCCCCTAATATTTTCAGCATTGAAGTGTCGAGCTTATCAATACGTTCCCTATAGGTTTGCAATTTAATATTAAATTCATGATCCGTTTGGTTTACATCCCGAATTTGTAACCGTCCCATAATATCCAACAATTGTTCAGGCGTTACCTGCTGTGCCGCATCACTCCATGCTTCATCAGGATGAGTATGAGTTTCTATCATAAGCCCGTCAAAATGCAAATCTAATGCCTGTTGTGCTACTTCCTCAACTTTATTCCGGTTTCCGGTTATATGAGAAGGATCACATATCAAAGGTATATGTGGAAATTTTTCTTTGATATCTATTGCAATCTGCCATTCAGGCACATTTCGGTAATTGGTTTTTTCATAGGTTGAAAAGCCTCTGTGCACCAATCCCAATTTTTTAATCCCGGCATTTTGTAAACGCTCTACACCTCCTATCCATAAACTCAAATCAGGATTGACAGGATTTTTAATAAGAACAACTTTGTGGGTATTCTGAAGTGCATCAGCTATTTCCTGAACTGCAAAAGGATTAACCGTAGTACGTGCTCCAATCCATAATACATCTATATCATACTCTAAAGCCAGGCGCACATGTTCTGCGGTAGCTACCTCAATTGCCAGCAACATTCCTGTTTCTTTTTTGACCTGTTGCAACCATTTCAAACCGATGGCTCCTACTCCTTCAAAACCTCCCGGTCTTGTTCTTGGTTTCCAGATACCGGCTCTGAAAACAGATACGTTGCCTTTTATCGCATGAGCAATCTCCAATACCTGTTCCGGAGTTTCTGCACTGCATGGACCTGCAATCACAAACGGTTGTTCAGCGTTCAGATCTGTAAGCCAATTATTGAACGAGACTTTATTATTCATAGTACAAATTTACATCTTATTATTAAAAAACATACAGGCTTTTATTATTCTTACAGAATCGTTCTCCAAAACTTTAAAATAAATGATTTTATACCTACATTTGTTGAAAACCAAGCAGTATAAGTATGTCAATATACGTTAATAATATTTCTAAATTTTACGGAACTCAAAAAGCTTTAGATGCTATTTCTTTTACAGTAAATAAAGGGGAAATTGTGGGGTTTTTAGGTCCTAACGGTGCCGGAAAATCTACACTTATGAAGATTCTGACTACCTATATAAATGCTGATGAAGGAATTGCTAAAATAAATGAATTTGATGTTTCTAAAGAACTGAAAAAAGTTCAGAAATGTGTAGGCTATCTCCCGGAACACAATCCTTTGTATCTTGATTTATATGTCAGAGAATATTTAGCATTTAATACTGATGTGTATAAAGTTTCTTATTCAAGAATTGAGGAAGTGATACAACTGACAGGATTAACGCCTGAAGCCGGAAAAAAAATAGGAGAACTTTCTAAAGGGTATCGTCAGCGCGTTGGTTTGGCAACGGCATTGTTACACGACCCTGAAGTGTTGATTTTGGACGAGCCAACAACGGGATTAGATCCTAATCAATTGGTAGAAATCCGGGAATTAATTAAAAATATCGGTAAAAATAAAACGGTTTTTTTATCTACTCACATCATGCAGGAAGTAGAGGCTATCTGTGATCGCGTTATCATCATCAACAAAGGAAGAATCGTTGAAGACAAGAAACTGCAAAATGTATTTACTGCTGAAAACGAACAAATAATTGAAGTCGAATTTGATTATAAAGTGGAAGAAGAATTTATTAAAAGAATTCCGCATATAAAATCTTATACCAATACCCATGACAATCAATGGGAGCTTGTTTTTTTAGCCGATAAAGACATGCGTCCTGCTATTTTTGATTTTGCACAGGAAATGGGTTTAAAGACTCTGGCACTGAATACAAAGAACAAGAATCTGGAAACGTTGTTCAGGGAAAAAACGCAATAAAAGACTGTTGTCTTTAAAGTTATCGATAATATGAAATTACTTTTAATAGAAGATAATGAAGAACTCCTAAAAAGTATTTCCGATTACCTGACACATGAGAAAAACATTTGTGAAGTAGCGGGAACTTTTGATTCTGCAAGAGAAAAACTGGCACTCTATACTTACGACTGTATCATTCTTGATTTAATGCTTCCTGATGGAAACGGATTGAATCTACTCAAACTGATACGCAAAGAAGGTATCGAAAGTAGTGTTATCATTATTTCAGCTAAAGACTCACTGGACTTCAAACTGGCCGGATTAGACGAAGGAGCTGATGACTATATCATCAAACCCTTTCACCTGCCCGAACTTTATTCCAGGATCAAAGCTGTCATGAGAAGAAAGAACCACAATACCTCTTCTCTTTTGGAATTCAGAGAAATCACGGTTGATTTGCTTTCTATGGAGGTGACAGTTAATACAACCAAACTGAATCTTACAAAAAAAGAAACCTATCTTATTATTTATTTTATTAATAATGAAAACCGTGTAGTTACCAGACAGGCAATAGCTTCTCACCTTTGGGGTGATTATACAGACAATCTCGATAACTTTGATTTTGTGTACCAACACGTAAAAAATCTGAGAAAAAAAATTACGGATGCGGGAGGAGAAGATTATATCAGCACTGTATATGGATTAGGCTATAAATTTAATTCTTAAATGCGGCTCATTAATAAATATACCATAAGCTATGTACTTACTTCCTTTTTAGTATTAAGCATTGGTTTTACGATTATTTATGTAGCGGTAAAAAGAAGTCCGATACAGTCCACCATCGGAAAACTCCGAAACCTGAATACCTATGTTACATCAGAACTGCAAAAAGGTCAATCTATTGAAGACTTAAAAACATTCAATTATGTTTCTATATATAAACTGGGAACAGATTCCCTAAAAATTGATGAAATTATTTCGGAGCAACATCAGTGGAACGATCAGTTGCGTGATTCCATAAATCTGATTAAAGTAACTTCCTTTCCTTATATCAATCATCAATTATACAAAATTGAAAGCAGAGCTTCTCTTATTGAAGCAGATAATGAATACCTTACCGGTATTTTTATGGTATTTGCCTGGACCTTTATTTTTCTTCTCTCTCTGGTGGTACTCATCAGTCAGTTGATCTCTTCCCGTATCTTAGCCCCTTTTTACAGAACCCTAAGCGCCATTACTTCATTTAATATTGAAGATAAAGAACGTTTTAAACTCGAAAAAACCACTACCTACGAATTTAACCGACTCAACGCCTTTCTGGAAAAAATGGTAAAAAAATCTAAGAGCGATTATTTATCACTCAAAGAACTTACAGAAAATACCTCTCACGAATTGCAGACGCCCATTGCTGTTATTAAAGCAAAAATTGAATTATTAATGCAGACCGATCTCAATGAATACCAATTGTCAGAGCTATCAGTAATGTACAACGAGTTGAACCGTGTATCCCGTCTGCATCATGCTTTAAATCTGTTAACCAAACTTGAGCATTTTGAAATTACGGAGACACCATTGAATCTTTCTGAAGTAATCGAAAACAGTCTGTATTCCATACACGATCTGATTGAAATGCGGGAAATTAGACTATACACCGCAATAGAACCACATGTCTATATCAACTTTGATAAAAACCTCGCAGAAATTCTTTTTTCCAATCTCATCAATAACGCACTTAAGCATAATCAGGCTGACGGCAGTATTGAAGTTTCTTTAAATAGTGAAAAACTTGTCATCAAGAATACGGGTAAAAAACCTCCTTTTGCACCTCATCTGCTGTTCAAACGTTTTAAAAAAGATAATCAAAACACTTCTTCTATCGGAATAGGACTCGCAATTGTTAAAAAGATTGCAGATTTATATTCTTATAAAGTCAATTATGAATATATAGAAGGCAAACATATACTAACATTACAATTTTAAGACAAAAAACATCCTTTTGTTTAAAATATCAAAGAAAACACAAATTCTCTTCAAAATTTCTTCAAAATTAAATTGTTTGTTTGTAGTGTGAGTAATTAATCACTAATGCTCCGTTAACAACAATTCTACTTTAAAATGAAAAATCATATAATAAGAGATATTTGTTTCTGTTGGTTTGCATTATTCGCAACGCCTGTTTTTTCGCAGTCAGATTCACTAAAAAAAAACAGTGATGATATTGGCAGCCTGAAAATCAATTTTGATCCAAGCGGTCAAAAGTACATGCAAATCGGTATCTGGAATCAAACCTGGCTCCGATACATAGACAACAATCCCGGAACTCTGGTAAACGGAGAACCGGAACGCGGTACTTACGATGCCGGAATCCGTAGAATGCGGATATCTACATTAGCACAACTCTCTCCTAAGTTTCTTATGTTTTACCAAATCGGTTTTAATAATCAGACTTTTATTTCCGGCGGAGGATCGGGTACCGGAGCACAGGGAAACGGAAAGAAGGCTACTGTTTTTTTTCATGATGCCTATGGTGAATATACGCTGATACCGGAATTGGATACCGAAACAAAAAAGAAAAATAATTTCAGTCTGTATCTGGGTGCCGGATTGCACAGTTGGAACGGGGTCAGCAGGTTAACAAATGCCAGTTCCAGTAAAATGCTCACTGCTGATCTGCCGGTTTACAATTTTCCTACTATCGAAATTTCTGATCAGATGTCCCGTCAGTTTGGTGTATTTGTTCATGGTTCGTATAAAAAATTTACGTACCGCATGAATGTTAACAAGCCTTTTGCGACAAATAATGAACCTAAAATCGGAAATACAGCTGTTGATAATAATAAAGGTGATGTCTCTTTTGCCGGTTATTATTCGTATCAGTTTTTTGAAACAGAATCTCAAAAAACGCCTTTTCTTGCCGGAACATATCTGGGTTCAAAAAAAATATTGAATATTGGTGCCGGATTTTACTCTACTAAAAACGGAACAAAGACTCAGCCATCTGAAGGAGTTTATGAGAACCATGATATCCGCGTACTCGGTATAGATATTTTCAGTGAGCTTCCCCTTACTGATGACACTTATCTTTCTATTTACAGTGTGTATTATAATTATCAGTTCGGACCAAATTACTTGCGTACCACCGCATTGCTCAATCCCGGAACTGCTGATCCCGCGTATACCGGACAGACCGCACTGGAAGGAGCAGGAAACGGAAGAGTGCTGTTGGGAACTGGTTCTATCTGGCATACACAGTTTGCCTATATGCTGCCAAGATTCAGCAAGTCGGTACAAATTCAGCCCTATGTAACGTATGCGAGAAAAAGCATGGAAGCCTTGAATGAGACCGGCAATTACTATGATTTTGGAACAAACTTTTATTTTGTAGGTCACAATGCAAAAGTATCATTACAATATTCCAGCAGACCTCTTTACGATACAGAGACAAAAACCGTATTTAAACACGCAGGCGAAGTATTGATTGCCATGCAGTTCTTTTTATAATTAAACAACCTAAATAATCTATTATGAGTACTACCACAGTTTCAGGAAATGAAATGACCATGGCCCGAAGAATAAAGGCTATTATCAGCGGATCGGTCGGAAATTTAGTTGAATGGTATGACTGGTATGCCTATTCAGCATTTGCCATCTATTTTGCTCCGGTATTTTTTCCTTCAAGTAATAAAACCGCTCAATTATTAAATACAGCCGGGATATTTGCTGTAGGTTTTTTAATGCGCCCTATAGGGGGATGGATTTTCGGAAGTATAGCCGATAAAGCAGGAAGAAAATTTTCCATGACGTTATCCGTTTTACTGATGTCACTCGGATCCCTTTTGATCGCTTTGACACCTTCATTTGACACGATTGGTGTATTGGCTCCTATTTTACTGCTTATTGCACGATTGCTTCAGGGATTGAGTGTAGGTGGTGAGTACGGAACTTCAGCTACTTATTTAAGTGAAATGGCAACCTCTGACAAGAGAGGTTTTTATTCGAGTTTTCAATACGTTACATTAATCGGTGGTCAGTTGATTGCTTTGGGAATACAGTTGATTCTGCAACACTTGTTTTTATCAGATGAACAGATGCATGAGTGGGGATGGCGAATTCCGTTTTTCATAGGTGCTATTTTATCTTTAGTTGCTCTTTATCTTCGGTCGCATATGGAAGAAACAGAGGCTTTTAAACAATCCAAAAATGAGGTCGTAACAGAAGAGAAAAAACAAAAAAGTGAAGGTTCTATACGGGAATTACTAAAGCATCCGAAATCGTTAGCTATCGTAGTGGGTCTTACTTTAGGAGGTACGGTTGCTTTTTATACTTACAGCACCTATATGCAGAAGTTTTTATACAATACAGCAGGTTTCAGCAAAAATGAATCTACACTTATTACCTTTCTTTCTTTAGCTATTTTTGCAGGATTACAACCGATATTTGGTATATTGTCAGATAAAATCGGAAGAAAACCGCTGTTATTGGGTTTTGGTATTTTAGGAACATTAGCGACTGTACCCTTGTTGACAAGTCTGCAAAATGTATCTCCGGCAAACGGTATCTGGCAGGCATTTCTTATCATTATGATTGCGCTGATTATTGTTAGCGGTTATACATCTATTAACGCAGTTGTAAAGGCAGAGCTTTTTCCAACAGAAATCAGAGCTTTAGGAGTCGGATTTCCCTACTCTATTACAGTAGCTGTCTTTGGGGGTACAGCTGAGTATGTAGCGCTGTGGTTTAAGGAAATCGGTCACGAAGATTATTTTTACTGGTACGTAACAGCCTGTATTTTTGCCTCTTTACTCGTGTATTTCTTTATGAAAGATACCCGAAAAAACTCTACTTTTAATTCTTAATTTTTGGGAAAAAGATAAAAAAAATGCTAATCGTTTGATTAGCATTTTTTATCTCCAATTTATATTAGCTTTCCATATAAGCTTCAATCGGTGCACATGAGCAAACGAGATTTCTATCTCCAAACGCATCATCTACACGTCGTACTGAAGGCCAGAATTTATTTTCAGCAATATATTCTAAAGGATAAGCCGCCTGTTGACGGGAATAAGGTTGTTCCCAGTTTTCTGCCGTTAACATTGCCAATGTATGTGGTGCATTTTTCAATACATTGTTGGTATCCTCTGCTGTAACGCTTTCAATTTCTTTTCTGATTGAAATAAGGGCATCACAAAAGCGATCAATCTCTGCCACATCTTCAGATTCTGTAGGCTCAATCATCAAAGTTCCTGCTACCGGGAACGATACCGTTGGTGCATGGAAACCATAATCCATTAAACGCTTAGCTATATCCGTAACTTCAATTCCGTTTTGTTTGAACATACGACAGTCAACAATCATTTCGTGTGCTGCTCTGCCACATTCACCTGTATAAAGGATGGTAAAATGTTGCTCTAAACGTGCTTTCATATAGTTAGCATTCAAAATTGCCGTCTGTGTTGATTTCTTCAAACCTTCAGCTCCCAACATGGAAATGTATCCGTAAGAAATCAAACATACTAAAGCGGATCCGTATGGAGCGGCAGAAATTGCTGTAATAGCATTCTCTCCTCCTACTTTAACAACAGGATTAGTAGGTAAAAACTCTACCAGATGTTTTGCAACACAGATAGGTCCAACACCAGGTCCACCACCACCGTGTGGAATCGCAAATGTTTTATGTAAATTTAAGTGACAAACGTCTGCTCCAATCTTAGCCGGATTAGTTAATCCAACCTGAGCATTCATATTCGCACCATCCATATATACCTGCCCCCCATTTTCGTGGATAAGACTTGTAATTTCAATAATAGATGATTCGTACACACCATGTGTAGAAGGATAAGTAATCATCACACATGATAAATTATCTTTGTGTAAAAGTGCTTTCGCTCTTAAATCTTCCACATCAATGTTTCCTTCTTCAGTCGTTTTTGTTACCACTACTTTCATTCCTGCCATAGCAGCTGAAGCTGGATTTGTACCATGCGCAGAAGCTGGAATCAAAGCGATATTACGATGTCCTTCTCCTCTTGATTCATGGTAAGCTCTGATGACCATCAATCCGGCATATTCACCCTGAGCACCTGAATTAGGCTGTAATGTAGTTCCTGCAAAACCGGTAATTACATTTAATTGTGCTTCCAGTTTTTTCAACATTGTTAAGTATCCTTCTGTCTGCGATGCAGGAGCAAAAGGGTGTATATTGTTCCATGATGGTAAACTAAGGGGCAACATTTCTGCTGCTGCATTTAGTTTCATAGTACATGAACCTAAAGAAATCATGGAATGATTTAAAGCTAAATCTTTGCGCTCTAATTTCTTGATATAACGCATTAATTGAGACTCTGAGTGATATGTATTGAATACTTCATGTTGTAAAAACGGTGAAGTTCTTTCTAATTTTACAGGGATCAAAGCTTCTTGTGACAATTCCGTTACGGCTTCAAAAGGCTTTCCAGTTACTTCAGCAAAAATACTGATTACTGTATTTACATCTTTTAATGAAATCGTTTCATTGACAGATATTGATACGGTGTTGTTATCAGGATAGTAGAAATTCACTTGATTTCTCTCAGCGATTTCTTTTACTTTTGCCGCATCTGCTTTTATCAGAATAGTATCAAAATAGGCATCGTTTAATTGCTCAAAACCTAATTTCGTCAATTCATTTTCTATTGTTACCGCTTTTGAATGCACATCAGTTGCGATAAAACGAAGTCCCTGAGGACCGTGATATACTGCATACATACCAGCCATAACAGCCAGTAACACTTGTGCCGTACAAATATTTGAAGTCGCTTTTTCACGTTTGATGTGTTGCTCACGGGTTTGCAATGCCATTCGCAAAGCACGGTTACCATTCGCATCCTGAGATACTCCTATGATACGTCCAGGCATGGATCTTTTGTATTCTTCTTTAGTAGTGAAGAATCCTGCATGCGGACCTCCATATCCCAGAGGAATACCAAAACGCTGTGTAGTTCCTACAACAACATCAGCCCCCATTTCTCCCGGAGATTTTAAGCGTACCAAAGATAAAATATCTGCAGCCACAGCTACTTTGATATCTTTTGTTTTGGCTGTATTGATGAAATCAGAATAATCATATACCTGACCGTATTTACCCGGATATTGCAAGATGGCTCCGAAGAAATCTTCAGAAAAATCAAACTGTTCGTGATTTCCTACCACCAACTCAATACCAATTGGAGTAGAACGTGTTTGTAATACAGATAATGTCTGAGGTAAAATTTCTTCCGAAACGAAGAATTTATTAGCATTATTTTTCTTTTGGTCTCTTGTTCTTACATCAAATAGAAGAGCCATAGCTTCTGCTGCTGCTGTACTTTCATCTAATAGAGAAGCATTGGCAATTTCCATTCCGCTCAATTCAATAACGGTTGTTTGGAAATTCAATAATGCTTCCAATCTTCCTTGTGCAATTTCTGCCTGATAAGGTGTGTAAGCTGTGTACCAACCCGGATTTTCAAAAATATTTCTTTGAATAGCCGCCGGAACAATTGCTTCATTATATCCTAAACCAATCATGGATTTGAATACTTTATTTTTAGCACCCAAAGCTACAATATGCGACATATAGTCGTACTCCGTCATAGCAGGATCCAGCTCTAAATCTTTTTCTAAACGAATTTTATCAGGAAAAGTTTCAAATAATAATTGTTCAATATCTTTAACACCGATAGTGTTAAGCATATGCTGCATATCAGATGGTCTTGGACCGATATGTCTCAAAGCAAAAGCATTTGTTTTCATCTACGTAAAAAAAATAAAAAAAATTTAGTTGTGTTTTAATTTTTAAACAACAAAAATAAAGATAAATTCTTTTATTTTGCTTATAATAAGTATCAATTTTAATAAAGCAGAGAGAAATCAAGAATCAATTTTAGAGATATGTCAGCGCGTCCTTTATACGTTAAAGTTTTTGATCTTTATTTGAATTCCAGTATTCACGTAGGCATTGCTACCTCAGCTTTGGTACAGATGACGTACTATTTTGCAGCCATTCCTTCCGATCTGACTGTATTGTTGTTTATTTTTTCCGGAACCGTTTTCAGTTATAACGTTATAAAATATGCTCCTTATATTTCAAAAAAAGGGCTACCTACTCTGAGCTTAAAGATTATTTCTATTCTTACAGTATTCGCTGCTCTATCTGCTTCATATACTTTTGTTTTTCTTAATACAGCAGCAAAAACAGGTATTGCAGTTATCGGACTACTCTGTCTTTTTTATCTGATTCCGATTGCAAAAAACAAAAGCAACCTGAGAAATCTGGCAGGTATAAAAATTTATATTGTGTCTTTCTGTTGGGCAGCGGTTACATTAATTATTCCATTACTCAATGCCGATATTGCCATCAGTAATGATATTTTTTATAAGTTTCTACAACGTTTTATCCTGACACTGATATTGATTTTAATCTTTGAGATTAATGATTTGAAATATGATGATATCCGTTTAAGAACAGTGCCTCAAACCATCGGCGTACCCAAAACCAAATCGCTGATCTATTTCTTACTTCTTGCTTTCTACGGGCTTGAATTTCTTAAAATTGGTTATTATGAATACCAATGGTTTATCAATCTTATTTTAATAAGCATTACCGGAGTTTTCACCTTTTTTGCGAATGCACAACAATCAAAATATTATACGCTTTTTTGGGTAGAGAGTTTACCTATTGTATGGTATCTGCTGGTTTTATTATTGGGAAATAAATAATAACAAGCTTTTATTTTTTGAGGATGACAATACTCCTTAAAAAATGACATTAATTTTCGATGATCTTTATGGAGTATTTAGTTTCCGGAGGGATGAGTATTGCATCATACTTTTGAATGTAACTATTGATATTTTTACTCAAAGTAATATTATACCGGATACTTAATGTTTTCAATTTATTTAAATCTATGACACTCCATTGGTTTGAATCAACACAACCCAATAGTTCTTTACTTTCCTCATCCGCTACATCTTCTGTTTTTCCGGTTATTGGATTTTGAATGTATCTTGGAAATGTGATTATTGAAAATGATTTTGCACGATTGATGTTTGCCAACTCATAAATCATATTTCCTATTTCAGTATCACCGCTGAAACTTGTTCCTCTTGCTGTATGCACAGCACCCAACTTTACAATTACCTTGACTGTATCTTCTTTTGCTTTTTCAGAGTGATAGTATTCAGCGAAATTTTTTTTCATATTTTCAACTCTCCTATGCCAATACCCTAAGGTCAATTGATGGTTTATTTCCAAAGACAATTTGAATTGTTTTATTATAAAATTGTTCATTTCATTATCTGTAAGATCCAAAAAAACATTCATCTCCTTTGAATGCAACAAATTGTTCATCAGAGCAGGATTAAAATTATTTTCCCCTTTTTTATATTCAGACGCAACATACGAATACAGACTCTGGTATAGCTGTTTGGAGATTTTATTCTTATCCGAATTTTCATAGAGCATATCAATAATAGAAAGATAAGAACCATAGTTTTCAAAATCAATTCCCCATATCGCTATATCATATTTCATTAATTTTTCAAGCGTTTTTTCTTCTTCTATCGTACTAAAAAAACCAAATGGAGTCATATTTATTTGAGGCATATATTTTTCATAATATGATTTTAAAGAAACAGATTGCAACTTTAATTCCATAAGTTTCCGAGAGGCTACAGGTCCAATTTCAGCAGCATAATGGTTATATCCATTTTCTTTTAAATAAGGAATTAATCTCTCTGCAAATAGCTCTATGGCATGGATTTCATGTTGTTCACCAAGGAGTAAAAACTGCGATTCTACTATTTTCTTTTTTATAAATAAAGCGCCCTCTCCGTTAAAATTGCCTGAGGAATCCAAATAAAAATAAGAAGTCGATTCTTTGATTATCTCTTTATTAGTCTGAGCAAACAAAGTAACATTAATCAAAAGAAAACTAAACAAAACATACTTTTTCATCTGCCAATTATTAAAAAATCATAACCAACTTAATTACAAATAAATACGATCAAATTTATAGAAAAAATTTTATCCCATAGACATGTTTTTTTAAATAAAAAAATATTATTTATCCTATGTTAAATAAATTCTACTGTTTCCAAAAGAAATTTGCAGATCTAAATTATTAACAATATTATGAATTGGATTATTTTAATTATTGCCGGCTTATTTGAGGTTTTATTTACTTCATGTCTGGGAAAGGCCAAAGAAACAACCGGAACTGAAAGTTATATGTGGTATGGAGGTTTTGCTGTTGCCTGTATCATAAGTATGACATTGCTGATCAAAGCTACACAGTCATTGCCTTTAGGAACAGCTTATGCTGTATGGACGGGTATCGGAGCTGTCGGTACCGTTTTGGTAGGCATCTTTTTCTTTAAAGATCCGGCAAATTTTTGGAGGCTCTTCTTTATTACTACTTTAATCGGATCTATTATAGGATTAAAAGCAGTTTCACATTAATAACGTTAATTATTAACAGTTAAGAGTGCTTTAGGTTAAAATTACTCAAAACACTCTTTGTTTCATTTTGTAGCCATAACTTTGTATTTCTTTTGCAATTATCTTAAACTCATTGCAGCCATAATTTTATGACTACAAAACAAAAATATACCATCCTTTTAGTATTAGGAGGGCTTTCTGCTTTAGGACCATTTAGTATTGACATGTATTTACCTGCTTTTAAAGCTATTGCCCAAAGCCTGAAAACCGACTTATCTCATGTAGGATTTACACTGACCGGTTATTTTATCGGTATCAGCTTCGGACAACTATTTTATGGCCCTGTAACCGATAGATTCGGAAGAAAAAAACCTCTTATTTTCGGACTTTCCTTATATATTCTTGCAAGTATAGGGTGTGCACTTTCACCTACTATCGAATGGCTGATTGCTATGAGAGTATTACTTGCATTGGGAGGTTGTGTAGGAATGGTAGTCGGACGCGCTATTGTCAGAGACTTATTTCCCGTAAGTGAAATAGCAAAAATTTTTTCTATTCTGATGCTCATCGTAGGAATTGCCCCTATCATTGCTCCTACTATCGGCAGCTGGGTATTAACCGTTTCTGAATGGCGTACTATCTTTTATATTATGACCTCACTGGGAATGATATTACTGTTTTCAGTATTATTCTTTTTACCTGAAAGCCAGCCCAGAGAAGCATCTCATTCTCTGAGCATACCTACTATAATGAAAAACTATAAAGAAGTACTGTCTGATAAAACGTTTATTTTCTATGCCTTGATTGGAAGTCTTGCCATGTCAGGTATGTTTGCCTATATCAGCGGTTCCCCTTTTGTGTTTATGGAATATTTTGGTATTTCACAAAAAACATACGGTTTGATTTTTGGATTTAATGCTTTCGGATATATCTTAGGAAGTCAGGTAAACCGAGTAATGTTGAATAAATTTTCATCTAAAAAAATAGTTGTTTTTTCAGCCGTCGCACTGTGTACTATTGGTGTCAGTGGTATTGTTCTGCAAAATACTCAGTTGCTTACAGTAGAAATACTCGTTGCTCATTTGGTATGTTTTCTCTTTTGTCTGGGGCATCTGGTACCCAATGCAACTGCATTGGCTTTGACGCCATTTACAAAAAATGCAGGAAGTGCTTCTGCCCTTATTGGTTTTATACAAATGGTATTTGGTGCTTCTATGTCAAGTCTTGTGAGCTTTTTAGCTGATGACAGCTTATTTCCTATGATGATATGCCTTTTTATATGTGGAAGTGGGGTGTTTATGCTCATCGGTTTTGTACAGGTCAAAAACAGAAAAAAAAGATCTGGAGTTATCATAAACAAATAATACAGTTTGGATCTATATCCGAGGAATTAAACAGAATTTACTACATTTGATAGTTCAATTAAAATTTAGCATATGTTACAATTTTCAAAAATAATAAATTACGATTTTTCTTTTGTTTTTCTTATCAGCCCAACATCAGTTTTGGAAGGTAATTTTCCCGATTTTGTAAAAAAACAATATACGGATTTTCAAACATCTGAGACAAAAGAAGATTATCTAAAGATAGGAAAACAGTACTTTTTCTTTGTAAAAGAACAGTCTGATTTAGAAAAAATGCGTGTTTCGGGTTTTAATATCCGTCAGAAACTGGATAGAAAAGAAACAACCCTTACCATTCTTGGAAACGGAGAATCTGCACTGGCAGTTGCTGAAGGTCTGGCTTTGTCTAATTACCAGTTTTTAAAATATTTTAAAGATGCCGAAGATAAAAGAAATCATCTTGAACATATTTATTTAAACGGAAATATGGATACTGCCCGTATCAGTGAGCTTAATAATATCATCAAAGCGGTTTGCTGGGCAAGAGATATGGTAAATGAGCCTACTTCATTTTTAACAGCAGAACAGTTATCTAAAGAAATTGTAGCCATCGGAGAAGCTTCTGATTTTAAAGTAGAAATACTTGAGAAAGATGAAATAGAACAATTAAAAATGGGTGGTTTATTAGCTGTAAATAAAGGTTCTGTACAACCGCCGACATTTACAATTCTCGAATATAAACCTGAAAACCCTGTTAACAGCAAACCTGTTGTTTTAGTAGGTAAAGGAGTGGTATATGACACAGGAGGTCTTTCATTGAAACCAACTGCGGGTTCTATGGATTCTATGAAATCGGATATGGGTGGCGCTGCCTGTATGGCAGGTACTATATATGCTGCTGCATTGAACAAGCTGAATGTACATCTTATTGGATTGATTCCGGCAACTGACAACAGACCCGGTGGAGATGCGTATGCACCAGGCGATATCATTACGATGTTTGACGGTACTACTGTAGAAGTGCTCAATACTGACGCTGAAGGAAGACTTATTTTAGGAGATGCTATTGCGTATAGTAATCAATATGAACCGGAACTGATAATTGATGCCGCAACTCTTACCGGAGCAGCATTGGTAGCAGCTGGGACACGAGCAGCCTGCATGATGAGTAATGCATCTGATGCTGTAAATAATTCTTTATTGAATGCAGGTAATCATGTATACGAACGTATGGTACACCTACCTTTGTGGGACGATTATAAAGAGCAGATCAAATCTTCAGTTGCTGATTTAAAGAATATTGGTGGCCGATATGCAGGTACCATCACAGCAGGGAAATTTTTAGAGCATTTTGCACAATATCCTTTTGTGCATTTAGATATTGCAGGACCAGCTTTTACTGAAAGTCCTGAAAATTACAAAGGATTGGGCGGTACAGGAACTGGTATCCGTGCACTCTCCCATTTTCTTGCACATTATAATAAATAAATTCTTGTTTTTGAAAGATTATATAAAAAAAGAAGCTTTAAAGCTTCTTTTTTTATTGTTTGGTTAATACATAATGTTCTTTCAGAGCACCATCAATTTCATTTCCTTCCTGATCTAATTGTATCAGTTTATTCTCCCCTACTTTTAATTTAACATCAGTATCTTTACCTTTAAGATGTACTACCGAACCATCGTGCCACATAATAGTCCCCTTATCTTCAAAAGTTGTTCTTTCAGTACCTGCTTTTGCTCCCATATAGGTTGCTTTATGCGTAAATGTTTCATCCTTATTAAGAGTAATCACCGTTTCTATTCCTTCACAATCAGCACATGGAAGCGTTCCTTTATAAGTTCCAGCCCAGTCCAGTGAATTTTCGGAAGTATGAGAATGTCCGTCATGATTCATGGTAGTGGTGTCTTTGTTAACACCATCCATACCATCGGTTGTTGTTTCTTTCTTTTTACAGGATACTAAAGCGATTCCTACAAAGGCGATTGCTAATAAACTTTTTTTCATATTCATATCTTTTTAATTTTGTGTTCTAAACTGCTATTATTACTATTATAACGTAAAGTATATTACTTAAAGATACTATTTTTTCTGTAGAAAAATCAAAAAACAGTATCTTTAATAAAAAAAGAATGAATTCGTTTTATCCCCTGCTGCATAAGCAACGTACTTTCTTTAACGCAAACCATACACTTGTTTTAGAGAATAGAAAGCAACTTCTTACGGCTTTAAAAACAAATATCGAAAAGAAGGAAGCAAAGATACTCTCTGCATTGCAGCAAGACTTTAAAAAGTCTCCCTTTGAAGGATTTGTTACAGAAATTTCGATTTTGTATCTTGAAATTGATCATCATCTGAAAAATCTGAACAGATGGAGCCGTCCGAAAAGGGTACGTTCTTCTTTACTTAATTTTCCTTCTTCAGAATATATTTATAAACAGCCTTACGGATCCGTACTGATTATCGCACCCTGGAATTATCCTTTTTTATTAGCGATCAGACCTTTGATAGCTGCCATAGCAGCAGGAAATACGGTAGTGCTAAAACCCTCTGAACTCACTCCTTATACTGCATTAATTCTGGAAGAACTTATAAGGGAAACATTTCAAAGTGAATGGGTAACAACTGTTCTTGGTGATGCAGATGTGACAACGAAGCTACTCGAAAATAAATTCGATAAAATTTTTTTTACCGGCAGCACGCAGGTAGGTAAAATAATTTATCAGTCGGCAGCAAAACACCTGACCCCGGTTGTATTGGAACTTGGAGGAAAAAGCCCCTGTGTGATTACAGAATCTGCAAATCTGGAATTGGCGGCTAAGAGAATTGTCTTCGGTAAATTTGTAAATGCCGGACAAACCTGTATCGCACCCGATTTTATATGGATTGCAAAAAAAAGTAAACCAAAATTTATCGCGTTGCTACAACAATATATTCTTGATTTCTATGGTTCGGATATTCAAAACAATACAGATTATCCGAGAATCATCAATGCAAAAAATTTCAACCGCTTGATTCGTTATCTGCAACCCGAACAGATCATTTTTGGAGGTGTACACGATGTAAAGGAACTTTATATAGCACCTACAATACTTGACAATGTAAACTGGCAGGATCCTGTGATGCAGGAAGAAATTTTCGGACCTGTTTTACCAATAGTTACGTATGATGACTTGGAAGAAGTGATATTATACAATCAGCAAAATGCGAAACCTCTTGCTTTCTACATGTTTTCAGGCGAAATTGAAAAAGCAAAAAAGTTTATGGACAAATTACAATTTGGAGGCGGTTGTATCAACGATGTCCTTTCTCATATCATCAATCTCAGAGTTCCTTTCGGAGGTTTTGGAGAAAGTGGTATGGGTAATTATAATGGCAAATTTTCTTTTGATGCCTTTAGTCATTCTAAAACGATAGTCCATAGAAAAAACTGGCTGGATTTAAAGATGAAATATCCTCCCTACCAAAATAAATTGACATTTATAAAAAAAATACTTTCATTGTTAAAATGATGCATTAATTTTGCAGAAAATTTATCTCCCATGGAATTATACTATACCTTTTCAGTTTTAATTGTACTTGCCTCATTATTTGCTTATCTCAATTTACGGTTTTTAAAATTACCCGCTACGATCGGTATTATGATCATAGCTGTGTTGGTTTCTTTAGGAATCCGTCTGGTAGGAGATCAGTTTTTTCCTCAGACTACTAAAGAGTTTTTTGAACTTATACAGCAATTTGATTTCAATGAAATCCTCATGGGCGCTATGCTTAACTTTCTGCTTTTTGCGGGTGCTCTCCATGTGAATATTGCCGATCTCAAAGATCAGAAAAGCTCAATAGCCACGTATGCTACCATAAGTGTAGTACTCTCAGCCTTTATCATTGCAGGTCTGTTATTTTATGTAGCTCCTTTGTTTGGTATTGAAATACCTTTTATCTTCTGTCTGTTGTTCGGAACGCTCATTTCACCTACCGATCCTATTGTGGTATTGGGAATTCTTAAACAGGCAAAAGTACCGAAGCACATTGAAACCAAGATTACAGGGGAGTCTTTATTTAATGACGGAGTAGCTGTAGTCATGTTTGCCGTAGTTTTAAAAATGGCTACTGATGCCAGCTTTGAAGTGACCTTTGCCTCTGTTTCGAGCCTGTTTTTAATTGAAGCCGGCGGAGGTGTTATATTAGGAACTTTACTCGGTTTTACAGCCTCTAACGTTATGAAAAAAATAGATGATTATAAAGTCTCTGTTCTGATTACTTTATCCATTGTAATGGGTGGTTTCCTCGTAGCCAAACAACTGCATGTGTCTTCTCCTTTAGCAATGGTAATCGCAGGTCTTATTATCGGAAATTATGGAAAAACACATTCAATGAATGAGACAACCAGAGATTATTTAGGTAAATTCTGGGAGCTGATTGATGAGATTATGAATGCCATCTTATTCCTGTTTATCGGTTTTGAGCTCTTGTTGTTGCCTGATCTGGAAGAACAGCTGGTTTTAGGATTCGTAGCCATCTTCATTGTTTTGTTTTCGCGAATGATGTCGATACTAATACCACTGAAATCAATTTTGCGCAGAAATACTTATACACGAGGTTCTTTAATAACCATGGTTTGGGGCGGTATCAGAGGAGGTGTTTCTATAGCATTGGTTTTATCAATGCCTAATGGCGAATATAAAGATACGCTACTGGAGATTACTTATATTGTTGTTTTATTTTCAATTGTAGTACAGGGGCTCACCGTTGGTAAAGTAGCTAAAAAAGTTTTAAAAGAAGAATAAAAAAGAGGCATAAGCCTCTTTTTTATTTATATAATGATTCTCCGTTTAAATCGGTAGTCAGCACTTCTGACATATAATCAAAAAAAGGACGCATTGCTGTAAAAACAGCTACTGCTTTTTCTGTAAAATCAGGAGCAAGTACTTCTTTGTCTGTAAATGATTTAGAAACCAGAAATTGCTTCTTTCGGATCAGATCAATTGCCGGATGATTTTTATCAAAACCTTTAGGAGCGCTTATCAATTCGTCACCTGTGAGGTTTCCAAATGTATCTTTAAAGGTCTTATCTTCAATAATCGCACGCAATTCACGGTCGTCAAGTTCGATTTCTTTGCGAATCCGGAATAAATCTTCTTTATTGGGTTCCCAGAAACCTCCTCCGGCAAAACTCTTTCCGGGTTCGATATGCAAATAGTAGCCGCCCCTTAAAAAGGGTTTGGTACGTGCCATAAACATAGAAAAATGATTTTTATAAGGTGTTTTATCTTTTGAGAATCGAACATCCCTATAAATTCTGTATATTTTCATGGCTTCCAGATGATCGCGTTTTGCATACTCATCATATATTTTGGTAAAATATATTTTAGCCTCTGCAGCCGCTTTATCATATCTATTTTTGTTTTCAGAAAACCATTCGCGATTATTATTTTTTTCGATTTGCTTTAAAAAATCAAAGATACTTTTGTCCATATTATTTGAAATTTTGCATAAGAATATTTGTAGCATTTCTGCCGATGTTTTCAGCTATTTTATTGGTTGGCAGATCATCTGTACCGCCATTGAAAGGGTCTTCAATTTCTTCAGCAATAAGCTCAAGACTCAACAATACATAAAACACGACCATAGCCAAAGGTACAATATAATATCCGGTTGTAAAAACATATCCGATGGGTAGTGTTATTACATATACAAAGATAAACTTCTTAATAAACAGTGCATAAGCAAACGGAATGGGAGTATTTTTAATCCGTTCACAGGTTCCTGCAACATCAATCAAACCATTTAAAAGCTGATCAATAGTCCATTTATCCTCTGGCATAATTACGCCATCTTTAGATAGTTTCTGAGTCATCTTCCGCATCTTTCCGGCAATGGATGATGGCGGGTGCTGTGATTTGAGATAATCATCAAATTCAGGATGCTCACTTTCATCCAGCATGTATTTTGTAGATTCGTTCGTAAGATGGGTATGCAGAATACGGGCATACATCTTTAATTTATTAGCGTAGAAACTTCGATTGGCTTTATCATCTTCCGGCAATACACTGTCGAGTTTAATAGCAATATTCCGTACATCGTTAATGAGTTTTCCCCATGCTTTCCGGCCTTCCCACCAGCGATCATAAGCTGTATTAGTTCTAAAAACCAATAGAAGAGATAACACAAAACCAATTACCCCGTGCAGCATGGCAATATTTTTCAAACCTGAATTCTGAGGAAGTTCCAAATAGTCGATTTCAATATACGCCACCAACCATGAAAGCAAGCCCATTAACAAAATTGTAGGCCATAATTTTTGAATCGTATCGGATTTGTGTATTTTAAAAATAAATACCAGCCAGCCTTTTGTATCGTATATCTTCATTTTATCTTTTACCTAATTCTATTACTTCTAATTGTTGAATCTTTCCTTTATCAATTTCAAACCGCAGCATTGTGCGTATTTGATGAAAACCATATATACCTGCTGCTCCAGGATTCATATGTAGACAATTCAACGCTTTATCAAACTGAACTTTTAATATATGGGAATGACCACAGATAAATAACTGGGGTGGATTTTCTTTTAGTTCTTCCCGGATAGCTATGTTATATTTTCCGGGATAACCGCCAATATGGGTAATCCAAACATCCATTCCCTCGCACATAAAGCGGTTATTGAGTGGAAACTCTAAACGGGCTTCATGATCATCAATATTACCATAGACGGCACGTAAGGGTTTGAGCTTTTTTAAAGTATCGGTCACTTTCAAATCACCGATATCACCGGCATGCCAAACTTCATCTGCCTGATGTACATAATTGAGAATACGATCATCTATATGACTGTGCGTATCCGAAAGTAAAAGAATTTTTTTCACTATTCTTCTGTATAAAATAAAATAAGTTGCTCTATTGCATGGCTGCAAACTGTACAAAAATCTTTTGCACCGTTGGTTTTCATACGGCATACCTGACCCGGTATGTAAATTCCGTTTCCTTTTAATCCTTCATAGACACCTAAAGGTCTGTTTTTTTCTGTATAAGTAGTGGGAATTGGAGTGTCTTTTTTCAAAAAACGTTTCCACTTTGTCTCAAAATTAGCCAGACTGGTAATATTTTGTTCCCAGGGTTCAAAATTGTTTTTTGTAGTTTGCTGTAAGTGATCAGACGGGTAAAAATATTCATCTGCCAATCCTGCAAAACTATGTCCGAATTCATGTACTGTAACCCTGGCAAACTTTTTAATTTGTGCAGACATAACAGCATAACTGTTGTAAATACCTCCCCCACCATATACTTCGGAATTTGCCAGTACTACAATATGATGATAAGGTATTCCTTCGAGTACATTATGCATCTCTCTTACGTGTTGAATGGTAAGATATCGATCCATATCAAACGTATCAAAGCTGGCTTGTAAAGCTGTATTTTTCCATTCCTGTTTGCGCGGAGTTGTGATGCCACTGTCTATTGAAACCGGCATCACGGCAATAACCTGAAATCGTTCCTGATATTTTTTGAAAGCCGAATGTTTGAAGAGCTGTCTGACAAATGCATTGGCTTTTCTTTTAAACGTTTTCATTTCTTTCTTCGAATATCCTTCTGCAACAACGGCAATTTTTATAGGATTAGGATGTGAACTCTTATGTATTATTATGGTCTCTATTTCATTTTTCTTTGGCTCTTTTTGAATATTAGTGTCTTTAGGATCAACAGTATGATTGAGTAAAACATGCGCAGTATTGGCTTTATCAAAGAAGACTATCTTTATGTTCACTTTTTGTTTGGGAAAAGGAACCAGAAATACATTTTCAAACTTCTTCTGTGTCTTTTTAGCCACCTCAAGAGTAGTCCATTCCTGAAATAAGGTGCTGTAACTTTCTACATAAATGAGCCGATTTGTAGCTGCATCATACATCTGTATCTGGCCGTTTCCCTGCAGCAATACTTGTTCAGGATTTACCTTCCTTCCGTTCCATTCCGGAATCATTTTCATAGCCTCCAAAGCAGCTGTTTGATGGATATGATCTCCTTCGAAAGTATAATCTAAACGAAGTGTTTTATTTTCAAAATAATCAGCAAACGATTGAGAAAAAGCACCAAGACTACCAATAAATGCTACTAAAATGAATAGGAATCTCATTATTTCAAGTTTAATTACAAAAATAGAAAACAAAAACCAATGTTTTTTAACCTGAAGGTATTTATATTTATAAAAATGCTCTCGTGAAATTGCCGTATATTTGCATTGATTTTAGAAAATTCAAATTGAGATATTTTATAGAATTTGCTTATAAAGGTACCCATTATCACGGTTGGCAATCGCAACCCAATGCTATTTCTGTACAGGAAGTACTTACAAAAGCATTGAATCTCTTGCTGCATGATACGTTTGAGATTGTTGGTGCCGGAAGAACAGATGCCGGAGTTCATGCTGCTCAGATGTATGCCCATTTTGACACTGAGACATCATTTGATGATACACTGCTTGTCAAAAAACTAAATTCCTTTCTGCCGGAAGACATTGCTGTTTTTTCTGTCAAAAGAATGCATGATGAAGCGCATGCACGCTTTGATGCCTCTGCCCGAACCTATGAGTATCTTATACACACTCAAAAAGATGTGTTTAGCAAAGATCTGAGCTGGTATCATTTTAGGGATCTCGACATTGCTAAAATGAATCAGGCAGCTAAAATTTTATTGGAATATGAAGATTTTGAATGCTTTTCAAAAGTCCACACCGATGTTTTTACTTTTAACTGTTCGATTACTGAAGCCTACTGGACTCAGGAGGGTAATAAAATAATGTTTACCATCTCTGCCAACCGTTTTTTGAGAAATATGGTAAGAGCAATTGTAGGTACTCTGATTAATATCGGCACAGGAAAAATTGAAGTAGACGAATTAAGAAATATTATTGAAAGTAAAAACCGCAGCAAGGCTGGATTTTCAGTCCCGGCACACGGCTTATATTTAACTAAAGTCAAGTATCCGTATATAAATGAGTAAACTTAAAACAAGTACATTAAAAAAAGTAATGCATTATGCACAACCCTACAAAACCAAAATGTATTGGGTGGTGATCAGTGTGATTACTTTATCGGTTTTTGCTGCCGTTCGCCCCTATATGCTCAAAGAAGTTGTAGACAAATACATTGAGACTAAAGACAATCAGGGTTTGCTGTTTTATATACTGTTGATGTTTCTTGTATTGGTTTTAGAGGTCGGTTCGCAGTTTTCCTTTACTTATATCGCCAATTGGCTGGGACAAAATATTATTAAAGACATACGGGAAGAATTGTTTGACAAAATGACCCGTTTCAAATTGAAATATTTCGATAATGAACCCGTAGGAAAGCTGATTACGCGAAATGTCTCCGATATCGAATCTATCGCCAGCATTTTTAGTCAGGGATTGTTTATGATCATTGGTGATGTACTTAAAATGGTTGTTGTTTTGGGCATTATGGCCTATATGAACTGGAAACTTACGATTATTGTGTTGGCTGCTATGCCCATACTGCTATATGCTACGCGTGTTTTTCAAAAACACATGAAAGTGGCCTTTGAAGAAGTACGCGCCCAGATTGCCAACCTCAATACTTTTGTACAGGAACGCATTACAGGTATTAAGATTCTACAACTGTTCACAAGAGAAGAATTGGAATATAAAAAATTTGAAGAAATCAATAAAAAGCATAATGATGCGTGGCAGAAAAATATTCTCTATAACTCTATTTTCTTTCCAATAGCTGATATTGTATCTTCAGTTACGTTGGGTTGCGTTATTATCTATGGAGGTTTTAGCATCATTGGCGGAGATAATATTACCACGACAGGAGACTTATTTGCTTATACCATGATGATCTCTATGCTTTTTAACCCTTTGCGTCAGATTGCGGATAAATTCAATGTTATGCAAATGGGTATTGTAGCTGCTGACAGGGTTTTCGAAATTATGGATCGGAATGATCTTATACAGGAAAACGGTCAGATAACCGCTCCAAAATTTGAAGGCAATATTTCACTGCAGAATGTACATTTTAGCTATATTGACGGGGTTGAAGTTTTGAAAGGGATTGATTTAGAAGTAAAATCAGGGCAGACCGTCGCTATTGTAGGCTCTTCAGGTGCCGGAAAATCTACTATCATTAATCTTTTGAGTCGATTTTATGAAATATCGGAAGGTACTATTACCATTGACGGCACCAATATTAATGATTTTACTTTAGAAAGTCTGCGCAAACAAATAGCTGTAGTTTTGCAGGATGTTTTCTTATTCAGCGATACCATTCTTAACAATATTACACTTAATGACCCTGAATTGACAAAAGAACAGGTAATTGAAGCCGCTAAAAAAATTGGTATTAACTCCTTTATAGAAAGCCTCCCTAACGGATATGATTATAATGTAAAAGAGCGTGGTATTATGCTTTCTTCTGGTCAACGGCAGTTAATTGCTTTCCTACGTGCGTATATGAGCAATCCGAGTATTCTTATTTTAGACGAGGCAACTTCTTCAGTGGATACCTACTCGGAAGAACTTATTCAGCAGGCAACTGAAATTCTTACAAAAGACAGAACTTCTATTGTTATTGCCCATCGTCTGGCTACGATAGTAAATGCTGATGTTATCATTGTAATGGATAAAGGTAAAATTGTAGAAAAAGGTTCGCACCAAGAGTTGTTGACCATTGAAAACGGATATTATAAAAATCTGTATGATTCTCAATATGCCGTAGAATAATGAATAAAAATAATTTTACAGCAATTAAAAATAAAAAAAACAAGTTTTAATTATCAATCTTTCAGCAAACAAAATAATTGCTTATTTTAGTCGACTGAAAATATTATCAGAAAAATAGATATATGAAATTCGATATTATAGTATTAGGTAGTGGTCCCGGAGGTTATGTAACAGCTATTCGTGCGTCACAATTAGGCTTTAAAGTTGCCGTTATAGAAAAAGAAAATTTAGGTGGGATTTGCTTAAACTGGGGATGTATTCCTACAAAAGCCTTACTAAAATCTGCTCAGGTTTTTGATTATCTGAAGCATGCATCGGATTACGGACTAACCATAAACGGAGAAGTAGATAAGGATTTTAATGCCGTAATTTCACGTTCAAGAGGCGTAGCAGAAGGTATGAGCAAAGGGGTTCAATTTCTGATGAAAAAAAATAAAATCGAAGTTATCGACGGTTTTGGAAAAATTAAACCAGGTAAAAAGATTGATGTTACAGACAAAGATGGTAAAGTAACTGAATATAGCGCAGATCACATTATTATTGCTACCGGAGCACGTTCACGTGAATTGCCAAACTTACCTCAAGATGGTAAAAAAGTAATCGGATACCGCCAGGCAATGACATTACCGGTACAACCTAAAAAAATGATTGTCGTTGGTTCCGGTGCGATTGGAGTTGAGTTTGCTCATTTTTATAATTCAATGGGAACTGAAGTTACTATCGTTGAATTCATGCCGAATATAGTACCTGTAGAAGATGAAGACATCTCAAAACAGTTCGAACGCTCTTTGAAAAAAGCAGGAATTAAGATCATGACTAATTCTTCAGTTGAAAAAGTTGATACTACCGGAGACGGTGTAAAAGCAACTGTAAAAACAGCTAAAGGAGAAGAAGTACTTGAAGCAGACATCGTACTTTCTGCTGTTGGAATTAAATCTAACATCGAAAATATCGGATTGGAAGAAGTAGGAATTGCTACTGATAAAGATAAGATTTTAGTAAATGATTTTTACCAAACCAATATTCCGGGTTATTATGCAATAGGTGATGTTTCTCCTGGTCAGGCATTAGCTCACGTAGCTTCTGCAGAAGGAATATTATGTGTTGAAAAATTGGCAGGATTACATGTTGAACCTTTAGATTATGGAAATATTCCAGGATGTACTTATGCAACTCCTGAAATCGCATCTGTAGGATTAACAGAGAAAAAAGCAAAAGAGGCAGGTTATGAAATTAAAGTTGGTAAATTTCCTTTTTCTGCTTCAGGAAAAGCGAAAGCAGCCGGTACTCCTGATGGTTTTGTAAAAGTAATTTTTGATGCAAAATATGGCGAATGGCTGGGTTGTCATATGATTGGCGCAGGTGTTACGGATATGATTGCAGAAGCAGTAGTTGCCCGTAAACTCGAAACGACTGGTCATGAGATTCTTAAAGCAGTGCATCCACACCCTACTATGAGTGAGGCTGTAATGGAAGCTGTAGCTGATGCTTATGGTGAAGTAATCCACTTATAACAAGAAAAATATAAAAGAATAAGGCAGAACAATAAGTTCTGCCTTTTTTATTATAGGTAAATAAAAAAGTCCACTTAAAGCGGACTTTTTAAACAACAAATAAAATTCATAGAGAATTAATTAAAATTAACTTTTCTTTTCTTTCAAAAAAATATTAATCTTACTCAACAAATATATTGCAATTTAATTTTTTTTGTTCTAAAGTCAGAACATTTTTTTCTCAATTTAGCGAAAATGGGTTTTTCGGGGGTGAAACCCTACTTTTGTTTAGTGAATGCTATTTCTATGGGTAAAATCAAAGTGATTACGGTTCCCTTTTCAGATGACTCCGCTGTATAATAAGTGCCCTTTTCATTGTGAAGAAGATTAAGACGTTCTTTAACCATAGCAATTCCTTTTGATTCATGGTAATTTTCTTTTTTCTGGTTTACATATCCAATACCATTATCTTTAATACGAATGACAAGTTTTGAGAAAAGCATTTCCACTGAAATTTCGATAACGGGTTGTGTAATTTGTCTGGTAAATGCATGCTTTATACAGTTTTCAACAATAGGCTGCATAATCATAGGGGGTACCATCAAATCGTTTTCATTAAAGTCAAGATTCTTCTTTATATGCAGAGAAACCGGATAATCCAGACGCATATTTTCTACATCTATATACAGTTTAATGAAATCCAGATCTTCTTTAAGCGTAATGAATTGAAGGGTAGAAAAATTCAGTGTCTCTCGTGTTAATTTCGAGAATTTGCTCAAGAAATATAAAGCGTTATCTACATCATTATCAATAATATAATTTTGAAGAGAATTGAGCACATTAAAAATAAAATGCGGATTCATCTGACTTCTCAATGCTTCGAGTTTCGTGTTTGTAATACGTCTTTCTAACTGTATCGTTTTCAGCTTCTGTGCATTATTATACTCTTGCAGTTCCTGTTCTTTTCTATGTTTCTTTTTTAGTACAGAAATTCTATAACGAAGCAATAAAAAGACCAGCAAAGAAGAAAATACAAATACCGCGAATAAGAATTTCCATGTCTTATAAAAAGGCGGATTGATGATAATGGTTAAGGGCTGTACAATTTCTATATATCCTGTATCCAGATTATTTACTTCAATCTCTACCTGATATTCATCCGGCTCAATATAACTTAGTTTTATAGAAGGATCTGTAAAATAAGGACTCCACTCTTCATTTGGTTTTAAACGATAGCGGAAACTTAGTTTCTCAGGATATTCTACTTTACCGATTAAAAATCCTAAATCGATTGAGTTTTCCTGATAGGAAAGCTGTAATGTTTTTTCTTTAAATACTCCCCAGCAAAAATCTTTTGTATAAGGTTTTCCCTGGATAGTGATGCCAGAAATCCTGAGGTTATCGCTGAAATGATTTTGTGTTGCTACATCTGTCAAATCTATCGCAAAAAAACCTTCTGTAGTACCTACAATTATATAGTTGCTTTCGAGGTAATAAGAAGTAATTATACTGTTAAAAAATCCCTGATCCTTATCGATCAAACGGGTAGTTTTGTCATTAAAAATATTCAGTCCGTAATTGGTTCCTACTAATACTTTACCCTGATAATATGCCAATAGATCTATGGAATTTCCTTTAATCTTTTCAGAAAATCTGCTTTTTACCACTTTATATACTTCTCCTTTTTTTTCTATAAAAAAGAGTTTATTAAATTCAGTTGCTACCAAAAATCGGTTTTCGTCTATATATACAATTTTTTTAAGTCGCTGTTCTGTAAAAGCTGTATGCTTATAAAAGGAATAAAATACTCCGTTTTCATATTTAAATAAACCGTCTGTAGCAGAAGCAAAAAGAACTGTATTTTCATTCTGGACAATATTTACAACATTTTTTGGAACATCTGAATTCCTTTTACATGAAAAATTTTTATAGGTGAGTGTTTCAATATCAGTAAAAATCTGTATACCACCATCAGAAGTTGTTGCAATAAACTGCCCTTGAAACAGGGTAAACTGATTGGTGAGAATCGGGTAGTAATTTTCTAAAAGTCCGCTGTTATCCAATTGAAACACACCGATATTTGAACTGATCCACAGCTGATTGTTAACCAGCATAGATTTATAAAACAAGATATTTTTTGCCTGAATATCCGTGTCAATCTTCTGAAAGCATGTATTAGATTTTAATAAAGGCAGCCATTTTCTGTATTTTTTTTGTTGAAAGCGTTTAAAATCTTCCAGTTTCAGATCACCAAAATCATCATTATACCCCATAACAGATAATCCTTCTGAATGCATGATGTACATACGTCCTTTTACATGGTGGAAATCAATAATATTTCGTTTTTTATAAGGATAATATTCTGCTTTGTTGTTTAAATATACCTGATACAAACCGTTGTTCTGTGAGCCAATCATAAGAACTTTATTTGTCTCATCAAACTCAAGAGCAAAAACCTTAAAGTCAGCCATATCAAAATGGCTGGTTTTATCCGTAATTTTTTTTCCTTCAATAACTTTTATGCCGCCATCATTTTGTGAAACTGCATTTGAAGCCGCATAGATAATATGATCTTTCTTGGTCTTATAAAAGTCCCATACCTGTTTCGAAGGCAAAGAATATAAGGGCAATTGTTTATTCAGAAAAGATATTGTTTTATATACTTCAATATTGTTTTCTCTGGAAACATAAATAGTATCATTAGTGATAAATGTTCTGTAAATATCTTTTAAATTATTTACTTCAATAATTCTGTCATTGATAAATGAATATACTCCGTTTCTCTTAGTAGTAAAATAAAGGTTGCCTTTATGAGTGAAAAAATCCGTAATGACTAAATCTTCTTCCGAAGAATGGTCCACCCTGAAATTTTGAATTTTAAATGTTTTGGTATGAATACGTGAAAAGCCTTTTTTTGAACCGGCATATATATATTCACCAAAAGAAAACAAAGCGGTTGTGTAATTGGATAATAAACCGTCTTTTTTAGTATAGCGTACGGCTTTTGTACCGTCATAAAATAATATTCCCTGACCATAACTGGCAAACCATATATTCTTAGCAGAATCGCTCGTAATATCTAATACGTTACTGAATTCGAGATCAACAGCTGGTTGAAATAAGGTTATTTTACCAAAATATTTAGTAGAAATCCCGGATTTGGTACCTATCCACAGGATTCCTCTTGTATCCCGAAAGAGAGATCGGACTTCATTAGAAGGAAGTCCGTCTAAAGCAGTATAATTTTTAGTTAGGTATTTTTTCTCAAACGTTTCCTGAGAAAATCCATATATACTGAGTAAAAAAACACACAGAAATTTAAGAAGAAATTTCACTTATAATTTTTTTATGTCCGGTATCTGCAACGGGAATTTTATTTTCTCCTGTTTGAGGATGAACCAACAATTTTAAAACGGATAATTTCTTATCATAAGAGCTTACATAATTCATATTGACAAGATAGGATCTATGTACGCGAAAAAAAATATCATCATTGATTATTTTTTCAATCTCTTTTAAGGGTTTACTGACAGTGAAATTTTTATTCATGGTATAAAACTCGCAATAACTGTCACTGGCACGGCAATAAATAATATCTGAAATTTTCACAATATTGACCTCATGTTGACCCGAAAAAAATAGCAGATCATTTTTTTTGGCTATTTCAGAACGCTCGTTAGCATCTTCTACCAAAACTTCATTTCCTTTTACAGCATTATCCGTCAGAACTGTAGCCTGTTTTTGCAGCATTTTGTTTTCAAACCGATCTATAATTACTCTAAGATCGTCCTGATCAATAGGTTTCATCAGATAGCCGAGACAGCCATACGTATTTACAGCTTCCATAATAAAGTTTTGATGCGCAGTAGTAAACACTACCTCAAAGTTTACACTATTAAACTTTTTGAACAGCTCAAATCCATTTTCATCGGGCATGTCTATATCAAGAAAAACAATATCAGGTCTGCATTCGTTTATGAGCACTACCCCATTTTGTACAGAATCCGTAATTACAATTTTTTGAAAATGATCCGGAAAAACCCTTAAAATGATTTTATTCAGAAATTCTCTTGCATGACGCTCATCATCAATAATAACTGCGGTTAACTTTTGGTTTATTTTCATGCCGTTTTATTTTAGAACGGTACGTCATTATCATCTTGAAATGAACTACCGAAAATAGCATCTCCGGATGGGAGATTTCGGGTAATGTTTTGGTCTTCTACATTCATTCGGGATGGTAACTCATCAAAAGACATAAATCCGTCTTCAAGATTATCAAACTTACCAAACTTACCTAAGAATTTAAGGCGGATATTATCCAATCCACCATTTCTGTGCTTGGCAATGATGAACTCTGCCTGTCCTTCAGTAGGTCCTGCTTCTTCATCATCCCACTGATCAATTTTATAATATTCAGGGCGATAAATAAACGATACAATATCCGCATCCTGCTCAATAGCTCCTGATTCACGTAAATCAGATAAAAGCGGACGTTTAGACGTTCCACGCGTTTCAACGGCACGGGACAACTGTGAAAGCGCAATAACAGGTACTTCAAGCTCTTTTGCCAATGCCTTTAGGTTACGTGAAATTGTCGAGATTTCCTGCTCCCGGTTACCGCCTCCTTTTCCGCTTCCCCCTGCTGTCATCAACTGTAAGTAGTCAATAATAATCAGCTGGATGTTGTACTGTGATTTTAAACGACGGGCTTTTGCACGTAAGTCAAAAATAGAGAGCGACGGGGTATCATCAATAAATAATGGAGCCTTTTCAAGATCTTTTACTTTCACATTGAGCTGTTCCCATTCATGCTGTTCTAATTTTCCTGTTCGTAGTTTTTCTGAGCTCAAAGCTGTTTCAGATGAAATCAAACGGGTTATTAGCTGTACTGACGACATCTCTAAAGAAAACAAAGCAACTCCCTGATTTGCATCAATTGCAATATTTCTGGCCATAGAAAGGACAAAAGCGGTTTTACCCATACCAGGACGTGCAGCAATAATAATCAAATCTGATGGTTGCCATCCTGATGTAAGAGTATCCAGTTTATGAAATCCGGTAGGCAATCCTGATAATCCTTCTTTACTTCCAATATCCTGAATCCGTTTTTTTGCCTGAGCAACTAAAGACTGAGCGGTTTCAGAACTCTTTTTAATGTTTCCCTGAGTTACTTCATATAGTTTTGACTCTGCTTTATCCAACAGATCAAAAACATCTGTTGTTTCATCATACGAGTCTTCAATAATTTCATTTGATATTTTTATCAGGCTTCGCTGTATGAATTTCTGTAGAATAATGCGTGAGTGAAACTCAATGTGGGCTGAAGAAGAAATCTTCTGCGTAAGGCTGATCAGATAAAAATCACCTCCAACAAGATCCAGTTTTCCGTTTTTTCTTAACTGTGTAGAAACTGTTAATAAGTCAATTGGTTGATTTCCAACAAATAATTGATCAATAGCCTCAAATATATGACGGTGTGCTTCCTTATAAAAAGCATCCGGAGACAATATGTCAATTACCTCATCAATTCCCTTTTTATCAATCATCATTGCACCCAACACCGCTTCTTCCAGGTCTACAGCTTGTGGAGGGAGTTTTCCTTTCTCTAACGAAATAATGTTATTTACGTTATTTTTATTTGAAGTTAATGTTACGTGTTGCTTTTCCATATTGCGAATTTACTCCATTTTTATGAAGTTGGGCTGTTAAGTTATGCACTAATTTTTGTTAATAAAACTTGCCTTATTGTTAATAAGTAGTGAAAATGAACGCATTATAGAAACCGATCGGTTCCATAAAAAAATCCGCTTGAAAAGCGGATTTAAGTTTTCTGAAGTTTAACAGAATTATTCTTTAAACTCACCCATTGAGGTATATTTTTCAATACGTTCTTCTATGAGTTTGTCAATATCTTTTTTACTTAATTCGCTATATGCTTTAACAATAGTTTTGCGAACCGATTCAAACGTTTTTTCACGATCATAATGTGCTCCGCCTAATGGTTCCTGAATAATATCGTCTATGAGTTTATTTTTCTTCATATCGATAGAAGTTAGTTTTAAAGCTTCTGCTGCTGTTTCTTTATATTCCCAACTTCTCCATAAGATAGAAGAACAGGATTCAGGTGAAATTACAGAATACCAGGTATTTTCTAACATAAATACACGGTCCCCCACTCCTATTCCCAAAGCACCTCCAGAAGCACCTTCTCCAACAATTACAGTGATAATCGGCACCTGTAGGTTAAACATTTCAAGAATATTACGGGCAATTGCCTCACCTTGTCCTCTTTCTTCAGCTTCAAGTCCAGGATAAGCACCTGGAGTATCAACAAGCGTAACCACCGGAATTCCGAATTTTTCTGCCATGCGCATCAAACGTAAAGCTTTTCTGTATCCTTCCGGGTTGGCCATACCAAAATTTCTGTACTGGCGCGTTTTGGTATTAAATCCTTTTTGCTGACCAATAAACATAAACGACTGATCTCCGATTTTCCCCAATCCACCTACCATTGCTTTGTCGTCTTTTACTCCTCTGTCACCAAAAAGCTCTAAAAATGTATCTCCGCATAGTGCTTTGATGTAATCCATGGTGTACGGACGGTTTGGATGACGTGATAATTGCACGCGCTGCCATGCCGTTAAATTTCCGTATATGTCTTTTTTAGTTTGTTCAAGCTTTTTTTCGATATTCTTACAAGTATCAGACACATCGACATCAGATTCCTGTCCGATTAGCGAACATTTATCTAACTGTTCTGTCAACTCTTTGATTGGAAGTTCAAAATCTAAATATTCCATTTTTGTATCGTTTAATTTTATTTGCAGGGTACAAATATAAAGGTTTCATTAAATAATCTGTACTTTTTTGCGATTTTTAAAATATGCATTCAGTAAAACAGTGGATAATATTATCATAGCACCTAAGTAAAATGCAGGTGTCATCTTTTCCTGATCTTTAAAAATAATTACTGCGAGAATGATGCCGTATATCGGCTCAAGATTGATGCTCAGCATGACGGTATAGGGAGAAAGATATCGCATGATGTTTATAGTAGCGATAAATGGATAGGCCGTACAAACAGATCCTAACAAGAGAAGCCATAGCCAGTCATACCCTTGAAAACTGAAATTCTGCTCAGAAAAACCTCCGATAAAAAACATACACCCTGTCAGAAAAACCAATCCCCCCAATAATTCATAAAAACTAAGTGGTAGTGAATCGTATTTTTTAGCCAATTTTCCGTTGATAATGGAAAAAGAAGCGGATAAAGCAGCTGATGTAAGCGCTACAATAATACCTTCTACGTATTGGGTTTCAAAGCTAAAAATCAGTAATAACCCCGTAACTACCATACAACCCAAAAATACTTCATACCAGATCACTTTTCTTTTATAAAAAATAGGCTCCAAAATCGATGTAAAAAAAGCTCCGGTAGAAATACATGCCAGAGTTATGGATATATTGGATATTTTAATAGCATAAAAAAAAGTGAACCAATGTATGGCAATCACAAACCCACACACCATAAATAAGGCTATGGTTTTAACAGAGTATTTTAGAGATCTGCCCGTTATCTTTAGAAAAAGCAGTACACATGTAACAGCAATAAGTATCCGTGTCCATACCAGTGGCAATGCGCTCAGAGAAATTAATTCTCCCAAAATAGCCGTAAATCCCCAGATTAAAACAATAAAATGGAGATGTAGTTGATTTTTAAAATTATCTTTTGGCATTATTCAATAAATAAACGGCTAAAATTCCGAAAGCGACATTGGGTATCCATACTGCCAGCAACGGATTCATACTCGAAGCTTCTGCAAGTGTTCCGAAAATTTTATCAAAAAAGATATAGATAAACGCAAGTGCAATCCCCAATGCAAGATTGATTCCCATTCCTCCTCTTCGTTTCATAGAAGATACTGCAACAGCGATAATGGTGAGGATAAATGCCGATACCGGAATACTGTATTTACGGTATTTAACAACCAGGTACGCATTGATATTTGAAGATCCCCGAAGGGTTTCCTTTTCAATAAATTTATTTAATTCTTTCAACGACATGGTCTCTGCCGCGTATATAGTAGGCGTCAAATCATCAATTTCAAAATCAAAATCAATTACTTTCCGATCTGCCTTTTCTATCTTATCATCCAGAGCTCCGACGGTACGTTTCTCATAGTTCATCAAAGTATAATCTTTCGTGTCTTCATTATAAATGATACGCGTAGCTTTAATTTTGTATTGTAAAACCGTTTTATCAAACTTTTCCAGAGTAAAATTAAACCCTGTTTTGTCATTATAATTGAAATTGCTTACATAAATGTATTCGTTTTCACTAATCTGTTTATATACATTTTGTGTTGCCCGTATCTCGGTTCTTTTTAAATATTTATACCGAAAATCATTATATCCGAGACTGGCTTTTGGCACTACAAAAACTCCCATTATTAAAGCAAAAATCGAGATAATAGTAGCACCAACTATATACGGCCGCAAAAAACGAAAATACGAAATACCTGAACTTAATATTGCAACGATTTCTGTATTGTTTGCCAGCTTGGATGTAAACCAGATGACAGAAATAAACAGAAATATCGGAAACAGCATATTGGCAAAATAGATGGTAAAATCCAGATAATAGTTTAGTACATGTTTTAGTGCAATGTTATTTTCTAAGATTTTATTAATCTTCTCAGAAATATCAATCACAATACCAATAGGTATAAACAGTAAGATCATTACTGTAAAAGTGCCCAAATAGCGCTTTAATATGTACCAATCAATGATTTTCATCCGGAATTATAAACGTGTTGCCATTTGTTTAACCATTTTTTCTTTCCATGCATAAAATGTTCCGGCTAAAATCTGTGTTCTTGCTTCTCTTACAAGCCACATATAAAAACCTAAATTATGTATGGTTGCAATTTGTTTACCCAAATATTCATCTGCAACAAATAAATGGCGTAAATAGGCTTTGGAATAATCCAAATCTACCCATGTATGTCCCATTTCGTCAATAGGTGAGAAATCATCTTCCCATTTTTTATTCTTGATATTAATGGTACCGTTCGCAGTAAACAGCATTCCGTTACGTGCGTTTCTTGTAGGCATTACACAATCAAACATATCAATTCCAAGAGCAATATTTTCTAAAATGTTTATAGGTGTTCCTACTCCCATTAAATATCTCGGTTTATCTTCCGGTAAAATTGCCGTTACTACTTCTGTCATTGCATACATTTCCTCTGCAGGTTCTCCTACAGACAAACCTCCGATGGCATTACCTGCCGCACCTACACCGGCAATGTATTCAGCCGATTGTGCTCTGAGGTCTTTGTATGTTGACCCCTGAACAATAGGAAACAAAGTTTGCTCAAAACCATATTTAGCAGGCACTTTTTCCAGATGGCTAACACATCTGTCTAACCAGCGGTGGGTCATGTGCATGGAACGTTTTGCATAACGGTAATCACAAGGATAAGGAGTACATTCATCAAATGCCATGATAATATCGGCTCCGATAGTACGCTGGATTTCCATTACATTTTCAGGAGAAAAGAAATGGTAGGATCCATCAATATGTGATTTAAATTTCACGCCTTCTTCCTTAATCTTACGACGTCCTGAAAGCGAATATACCTGAAAACCTCCTGAATCGGTAAGAATATTTCTATCCCAATTCATAAATTTATGCAGACCTCCGGCCTTTTCAAGGATTTCTGTTTTAGGTCTTAAATATAAATGGTAGGTATTTCCAAGAATAATATCAGGATTGATATCATCTTTTAATTCTCTTTGATGAACTCCTTTTACCGATGCCACTGTTCCCACCGGCATAAAAATAGGAGTTTCAATAATTCCGTGATCTGTAGTAATAGATCCGGCACGCGCTTTTGATAAGGGATCTTTCTTTAAAAGGTCGAATTTCATAGATGTAAATTACAATTTGCAAATATAATTCAATATACATTCTGTGCCTATTTTTTATACAATATTTATACGCGTATGCTTTTTCTATTGATAAGAAGCCAGATAACTACAGGAGCTCCAGCCATTGATGTCACAGCGTTAATAGGCAATAAGAAAGCTTCACCCGGAAGCTGACACAGACTGTCACATATCAGCAATACCAAAGCACCTAAAAAACAGTTCGCAAAAAACAATATAAAATGATTACTGGTTTTAAAAAGCATACGACTGATATGAGGAACTGCCAATCCTACAAAAGCAACAGGACCAACAAAAGCAGTACATGCACCCGATAGTATTCCTGTAGCAATAATGATGATATATCTTGATTTTTTAATATTGATTCCCATACTACGTGCATAATTTTCACCCAGCAATAAGGCATTAAGTGTCTTTAAACTCAGAAAGCTCAGTATAGCTCCGGTTAAAATACTACCGAAAAGAATGGCGATGTTGCTCCATGACTGATTGCCTAAACTACCCAATGCCCAAAAGGTATACTTCTGAAGCTCTTCTGCTGTAGAAAAATAGGATAATACACCAACAATTGCTCCGGTAAAACTGGCAAACATAAGACCTATGATAAGCAACGTCATACTGTCTTTTACTTTTCTTGAAACCAACAACACAACAATAAGTACAATAAGACTTCCCATTACGGAAGCAATGACTACTGCATAGGCAGAAACAAGATATTGTTTTATAAATAAAGGTAAAAAACCGGCTCCTAAAATAATTATGGCTACTCCGAGACTGGCTCCGGAACTAAGTCCTAATACATACGATTCTGCCATTGGATTGCGAAAAAGTGTCTGCATAAGCATACCGCAAACCGACAAAGAAAGCCCTACCATTATGGCAGTTAATGCTTTAGGAAGTCTGTAATTGAGTATAATATATTCCCAACTTACTTTTTCAGCTCCTTTACCCAAAAGAATATCAATAATTTGAGCAAAGGGAATATGAAGGGAGCCAATACTGAGATTCACTACAAAAGCCACCACCAGCATTGCGCCGAGTACACAAAAAAGAAATTTATGCTGGTTTATCAGTCTCATTTATTGTAATGCCTCTATAAAATAAGGTGTATATTCAGATAATTTCTCCGGATGCAGAATAAAAATCAGGTCTTTAAGAATCAGATCAGGACGGTTTGGAGCTTCTTCATAAAAAATCACACCACCTGTTGGTCCTTTTTTAGCACTATAAGTAAACACTTTTCTGTTTTTATAGGCACTAAATTCCGTATAGTGTTTATTATTATTCTTTAACTCCTCATAAGAAGTAAACTGCCCCGGACCGATCCATATCTCGGCATTTTGTGCTTTGTCTAAAACGGTTTCAAATGACAGTGACAAACTTCCGGTTCCTTTGGTATCTGACCACAAATAATGTCCTTTGGCATCTTTAATAAAATAGGCCATCCAGCTTTCTCCCTGTGGAGCATACCATACATCCTGATACATGGATCCGCTGAAAACAACAGGTAATTCTTTCACATCTTTTACAAGTTCTTTTGCCTGATTGTAATCGGTAACAATGGAATTAAAATAAACAGCAGCTTCCTGATTCTTATCAAACAAAACTCCGAAGAATTTTATCCATTCTGCTTTGCCTAAAGGAGTGGTTTCTATCCAGTCTCCGTTTAAAAGTACTTTCAGACCTGCGTTTTCCAGACTTTTGATTTTTTGATTGTTGGCTTCCATACTGTGCGCTACTATTACCTCGGGATTCAAATCAATTGTCAACTCCAGATTAACACTCTCATTATCATTCAATTCCTTTATTTTACCAGCATTAATATTTTTGCGTATGACTTCAGATGAAATGTATTCCAAATGAGGAAAACCAACCAATGCTTCACTTTCACCCAAAGCAACGAGTGAAGGAATATGTGTAGTGGAGGTGACTACAGCTGTTTTTACCGGAATCTGAATACTGACCTCTTTTTTTAAACTGTCCGGAATTTTTGAGAGATCATTTGCCAATACGTAAGTAAACGTTTCTTTTGCATCTTGCCATGGCTGCGTTACTTTTAAAACCGTAAAATCAGGGTATTCATAAAGTTGAAACCCTTTGGCATACTCAACTGAATTTGTTACTGCTGAAACAGTAGTCTTTTCAGTTTCTTTCTTACAAGAGACGAAAACGAATAGAGATAGAAATACCGTTAATTTTAAAATTCTTGAAGTCATTCCGTAGTATTTTTTTTACAAATGTAGCTTATTTTACCATTTACTGCCAAAGATCATTTTTTAATTATTATTTGTCGGTGAGTAATTATGCCTTACATTTGCATCAACTTTTAGGTCAAAAAACGCATTTTTGATAATAGGGAAACAGGTGAGATCATATTCAAATCCTGTGCTGTACCCGCAACTGTAAGCATTTTCTTATATATGTAAGATACTTGTCTGATAACGCCACTAAGCAATTGGGAAGGCAAACAAGTAGCAAAGCCAGGAGACCTGCCTAAAATATAACCATTAAAAAAGACCTTCGGGAAAAAAGGTAATATCGATGAATAAAAAATGGTCCGTTTCATTATTGTTTTCCATTTTGGCATGCCATACTTATGCACAGGAAAACAATCAGCATACAGAACTTGAAGAACTTATCATTACAGATGATAAATTAAGAACGCATAACCTGTCACAGACAATACGTAAAATAAATGACACGGTAGTAAAGACAAGTAATGGCTCTCTTACAGATTTATTGCTTTTTAACTCCTCTATTTATTTTAAAGAAAATGGTTTTGGAATGGTTTCATCTCCCTCTTTCAGGGGAACAACAGCACAGCAAACATCCGTTGTATGGAACGGGTTGCGCATAAATTCTCTTTTATTAGGGCAAACCGACTTCAATTCTATTTCCTATAAAGAATATAATGATATCAGCATAAAGCCAGGAGGAGGAAGCGTTTTATACGGCTCTGGTGCCATCGGAGGAACGATTCATCTCAATAATGAACTTAAATTCAGTAATCATTTTGATAATGAATTGCAACTAACCTACGGAAGTTACAATACTTATCGCGTCAATTATAATCTTTCTGCAGGAAATGATAAATGGAGTACTCAAATCAACATCAACAGAAACGAAAGTGATAATGATTTTGATATTGAGAAACAAAAACGTAAAAACCTGAACGGCCAATATTGGAATAATAGTATTAACACTTCAATCGGCTACCGTATCAATCGTACCCATGACATACGTTTTTTCTCTCATATCTACGATGATGAACGCCATTTTTCTCTGATTTCGGTCAATCAGATAAAGACAAAATATCAAAATCAATCTGCACGAAATCTGTTGCAGTGGAAAGCAACTACACAAAAAACAAACAGTATTGTAAGGCTGGCCTATATCAATGAAAACTACCGTTACTTTGACTATCTGCCTTCTGATCGTCATTCAGGTGGAGAGGTAAACAGCTACATCATAAAATATGATCTGGACTACAAGCTCACTGAAAAAATCGTTGTTTCCCTATTGATGGATTATCAACACAATAAAGGTAAAGGTAATGGATCCGGATTTGCTCAGGCGCAACAGGAAATTTTATCTTCAGGTCTGCTGTTAAAACATACATTGAGTACGAAAAGCGGATATGAACTCGGAATTAAAAAAGAGTTTACAAAAGCCTATGAAAACCCTCTGCTCTACTCTGCCGGTTTTTATATATCCCCCATAGAAAATTACACGATCAAACTAAACGGTTCCAAAAATTACAGAATTCCTACATTCAACGATATTTACTGGGAACCCGGAGGAAATAAAAATCTGAAACCTGAAAGCAGTTATCAGGCTGATCTTTCTCAGGAAATAAACTGGAAAAACTGGCAGTTTTCTGCAAATGTATATGCCATCTTCATTAATGATATGATTCGCTGGCTGCCCACTAATGAAGGATACTGGCAAGCTTCCAATACGAATAAAGTAACTGTAAAAGGAGTGGAATTATTTTCAGCATATCGCCTTCATTTTGGCAGCCATCATATTAATGTTCAGGGTACATATGCTTACACAGATTCAAGAGACAATGAAACTGAAAAACAATTGATCTATGTGCCTTTTCATAAAATAACGGGTAGTATACAGTATCGCTATAAAAATCTAAGCTTACAACTACAGGGGCTTATGAACGGTAAAGTATATACCACCACCAGTAATGATGAAAACTCTGCAATAGACCCTTATACCCTTTTTAATACACAAGTCAGTTACCGTTTCGGAAAAAAGAATGAGCAAATGTTTGCTTTTGAAATAAAAAATGCATCTGATAAAATGTATGAAAATACATTGAACAGACCAATGCCCGGAAGAAATTATACAATTCAATACATCTTAAAATTTTAAAAAAAATGAAAAAAGTTTTATTATCAATTAGTTTAGTAGCACTTCTATATTCTTGTAGCAGTGATGATAATGTAAATACCGGTATTCCTACGGGAGATAAACCGTATTCCAATGGAGTGATTATTCTGAACGAAGGGAATTTCCAGTCCAGCAATGCTAATGCTTCTTATATTTCAAATGATTTAAGCGTACAGCACAACAGCATTTTCTCTACAGCAAACAATAGTGAATTCATAGGAGATGTTGCTCAGTCATTGGCTTTTTATAAAGACTTTGCTTTTATCGTAGTTAATAATTCGAACACGATAGAAGTAGTAAATCGCTATACATTCCAAAAAGTAGCTCAGATCACTCAGGAGCTATCCTTACCAAGACGCATTGTTGTAAAAAACAGCAAGATATATGTTACCAACAGTGCTTCAAAAAAAGTAACAATTTACAATGCAGACAATTATCAGTTTATCACTTCAGTAGAGTTAGATGCTGATCCGGAATACATTGTAGCAAACAATAATTATGTATATGTACAAAGCAACAGCTATGCTTCGCAAAAAGTTGTAGAAGTGATTTCTTTAAGTGACAATGTGAATGTTACGGATCTTACTTTTGAATATGCTTCGAACGGACTTGCTGTTGATAATGCTTCAGGCAATGTATATGCGGTAACTTCTGATGCTACCAAGTCTGAAATTCACATGATCTCCGGATTAACAGTTTCTAAAACAGTTTCTTCTAATGCGGTTACTTCAGCGAGATATGCGGTTATAGACAATAACAACTTCTATTTTGTAAGTGCTAATAATGTTTATAAAACGAGTTTGCAACTGACAAGTTTTCCTGAAACAAAAGTGTTATCGGTTGAAGAAAATGGTTTCTCTACCTTCTACGGATTTAATGTTATTGATAATAAGGTTTACAGTGCAGATGCCAAAGGTTTTACAGATAACGGTGTTGTAAGCATTTATGACCTAAACGGTGCTTTGTTAAAGCAGTTTTCAACAGGAGCAATAGGACCAAATGGTTTCTATAAAAACTAAAACGATTTATTTCAGATCATAAAAGGCAATGTGTATACATTGCCTTTTATTATTATGGATCCTGAAACAATAATTTTATTAACAGTTTCCTTCATTCTGATTATAATTCATTACTCAAAAAGCATTAGTCAGGAATAATCTGCTGAGGCATTTTCTTTCCTTCAGCAATTGCAATTAAATTTTCTGCAGCCATGATTGCCATAGCTTCTCTGGTTTCTGTAGTAGCAGATCCTATATGGGGTAATACGGCTACATTTCTCATTTTTAGTAAAGGATTATCAGACTGCATGGGCTCCGGATCTGTAACATCTAATCCTGCTCCCCATATCTGTTGTTGCTTTAAGGCAGTTATCAGATCTTTTTCATTGTGAATGCCACCTCTTGCTGTATTGATAAAAATAGCCGAATTTTTCATTTTCCGGAATACTTCACTGTCAAAAATACCTTCTGTCTCTTCAGAAAGATTACTGTGTACTGATATAACATCACTTTCACATACCAATTTATCAAAATCTACATACATAGCGTGGAGTTCTTTTTCTAATTCCGGCTTTTGACTTCTGCTGTGATAAATAATATTCATATCATAAACTCCTTTGGCTTTTTTCGCCAGTTCATACCCAATTCTGCCCATTCCGAAAATACCCAAAGTTTTTCCGTATAATTCTATTCCCAGATTTTCAGACCTGTTAGCCAAGCTCCATTGATCATCGGCAATAAAACGATGCATCATAAAAGCATTTCGCGATACAGCAAGCATGAGCAGGAAAGCAATATCAGATGTTGCTTTACTCAATACACCGGGCGTATTACTTACTGGAATAGTATAAGTTGCTGCTATATCTACCCCTACATTGTCATATCCCACGCTCATAAGAGCAATTGCCTTTAGATGACTACAGGATTTAAAAAAATCAGCATCCAATTTATTTTTGCCGGAGAATAATAACGCTTCATTTTTTTGACATTGGTCAATAAGGTCCTGCACAGAGATTTCATCTTCTTTATCATACATGCTAACAATGTGTCCGTGATGTTTCAATAGATCTGTTGCAGCTTTTGGAATTTTCTTACTGATGAATATTTTCATAACTTCATTTTAGGGTTATACAATGGGTGAAAGTCCGTTATCTCTGAAATAAGTTATCTTAGAAAGGAACATAATGGCCATTTTATCAGCTCTCCTTTTAGCTTCTTCCGCAACAGGTCCTTCAAAAAGACTGTCCACTACTTTGTAAAACAGTTGCTTCCAGCGTGCAAAATGCTTTTCCTCTACTGGTAAATGGGCATGTGGAGAAAAAGGTCTTCCGGAATATGTATGTTCATCCAGTAATATTGTTTGCCAGAATTGATACATCTTTTCAAGGTGCTCCGGCCATCTGTCTTCCAGCTTCTCATTAAAAATGGTTCCGATTAAATCATCATGCTGAACTTTTTCATAAAAAGTATTCACTAATAATTTTACATCTTCTATATTTTGAATGTCTTTTTTCATTTTTTTTAATTATATTTAACACAAATAATAAATTTTAGCCATTATATTAAATAGTGTTGTAGTTATTTGACAAATAAAGTAATTTTGACTTTATGAAAGATATTACAATCTTAGGGTCTGGAAATGTAGCACATCACCTCATACGATATGTGCAAAACTCCCATTCTTTAAATTTACAACAAATTTATGCCAGAAGCCCGGAAAAAATTATCCTTTCGGGATTAGATGTTTCTAAGATCATAACAGATTTGAATCAATTGCAAGAGGCTGATCTGTATATTATCGCTGTTTCTGATGATGCTATCGGTGAACTTTCTGACCGGCTTCCTTTTGAAAACCGATTGGTAGTTCACACTTCCGGTACAGCTCCAATAGAGGTACTGAATGCAAAAAACAGAAGAGGTGTATTTTATCCGTTACAAACGTTTTCAAAAAACAAGGAAGTTGATTTTAAAACAATTCCCATGTGCTTGGAAGCTGATACGGATGATGATTTTGAAACCATTAAATACATTGCTGAACAGTTTTCTGATCATGTCTATCAGATTTCATCAGTACAGCGTAAAAGCATTCATATATCTGCCGTTTTTGTCAATAATTTTGTCAATCATATGTATGTCTTAGGAAATAAAATCTGTGATGAACATAACATTCCTTTCCAGATTCTACAACCTTTGATTAAAGAAACAGCTGACAAAATAGTAAGCGTGAAGCCTATCGATGCACAAACAGGACCTGCTGTGAGAAAAGACAGCAAAACAATTGAAAAACATCTGGCTTTTCTGGATGGAAACATTGACTTAAAAAACTTATATTTAACACTCACAGAATCTATTCAAAATTATAATGTCTAAAAGCTATAAAGAATTAATGAACGACATCACTACTTTTATTTTTGATGTTGATGGCGTTCTTACCGACGGAACTATTCATGTAACCGAAACGGGAGAATTATTAAGAAACATGAATATTAGAGATGGCTATGCCATGAAAGCAGCCGTAGAAAACGGATACCAGGTGTGCATCATTTCAGGAGGAAATAATGACGGAGTACGAACCCGGTTGAGAAATTTAGGAATTACAGACATTCATTTAGGAGTGCACAATAAAGTAGACGTTTATAAAGAATACATTGATATCTATAACATTTCGCCGCATCAGGTTTTATACATGGGAGATGATATACCCGATTTTTGGGTAATGCAGGAAGTAGGATTACCTACATGCCCGCAAGACGCTTCCCCTGAAATTAAAAAAATCTGTAAGTATATTTCTCATATCAACGGTGGTAAAGGCTCGGTTAGAGATGTTATAGAACAAGTGATGAAAGTTCAGGGCAAATGGCTTGAACATTTCGACGCGAAGTTTGACTAACATAAAACCGAAACATATGAAAGTATTAAGAAAAGACCAGCTACAAATTGTTCTACAAATCGTCGTAACGGTACTCTTACTCAGATTTGGCCTGTTTAAACAAATAGCAAGTGAAATTGCTCTGACAGATGTTCAATTTTTACTTTATTTACTTTCTATCGGATTCATCGCTTCAGGAGGTTTGATCTTGTATGGAATTATTATACAGGAAGAACAACCTTGGCGAAAAATACACAAAAACATAGATAAAGCTTATTATCTGTACCTTGGAGTCAACATCCTTGGAATAGGAATAAGCTTTTTTGTTTCAAGTGCTATAGATAAAACTGCTTACTTTGGCTTTTTTATGGGAGGTGCAGCCATTATTTATCTCTACACTACCCAATGGAGAAAAATCATTCTGCTGAACAACATCATTTTTTCCTTACTGATTACATTTGCCAGTTTTATAGAAATTATTACCGATCTCATGCCAACCCTAAATCCGTTGCAGACAAGTGCTGAAAACACAAATAATTTATTGTTTGAAATTACAACACGGTTTGGCATACTGTTATTCTTTCTCTATTTTATCAAAACCATTCTGCTGGATCTCAAATTTATGAATCTGGATCTTAGAAATAATAAGAAGACACTGGCCACCCTGCACGGACGTAAAAAAGGCTCTGTAAGAACTACTTTATTAGGTCTGATTCCATTGGTTTTACTCATCGCTTTTGCTTTATACTATTACCCGCAATTGCCGCTGTTGAGCATCTATATAGCAATTGCAATCATACTGCCATACCTCTTTTTACTCGTAAAACTGTGGAATGCAAAAACAGCAAAAGATTACAGTCTTACGAATAATATTCTAACAATAATAATTTGGTTAACGATATTTTCTATTGTAGTTTTATTGTTTAATTTAAAATAGAAATGTTATTAAACGAATTACTGGTCCACAAAAAAATCATATTAGCTTCTAATTCTCCAAGGCGAAAACAGTTCTTATCGGATTTAAACATAGCGTTTGAAGTAAAACCTTCAAACGTAGACGAATCATATCCCGACAGTTTTCAAAAGGAAGCGATTACGGACCACATTGCAAAAATGAAAGCCGATTTTTTCACTGAACTGCATAAAAACGAAATTATTATAGCCTGTGATACAATTGTCTGGAATGATGACAAAGCTTTAGGAAAACCTGAAAACTTTGAAGAAGCTTTTGAAATGCTTAAAAGTCTGAGTGGGAAAACCCATTTGGTAATCAGTTCGGTATGTCTTAAAGATGCGGTAAAAACCAAAATCTTCAACGATACTACACGGGTTACCTTCTCAAACCTTAACGATGAAGAAATCACGTATTATATTGACAACTACAAACCTTATGATAAAGCAGGAGCTTATGGCATACAGGAGTGGATTGGTCTCGTGGCAATTCAAAAAATTGAAGGTTCTTATACCAATGTGGTAGGAATGCCGATGGAAAAATTATACACAAATTTATCAGATTTTATTCAATAATGTTTTACGAAATGAACTTTGATCTTTCAGACTATTACAAACAGATTATTTTTAGTGTCCTTACAATATTGTTAGGCACACTGGTAAAATTTATTGCGCAGAAGATTGTAAATAGTTTTTCTCATATTTCTCATAAAGCTGATAAGAGAAAAAATATGATTATCAAATATATTGACATTCTTATTTACATCATTTTTGGAACTATAATCCTTCTTATATGGGGTGTAGACACAGGTCGTGTAATGACATCACTGACCTCAATACTTGCATTTATCGGAGTAGCGCTATTTGCTCAGTGGTCCATACTCAGCAATATAACCGCAGGTATTATCATGTTCTTTTCTTTTCCCTACAAAATCGGTGACAGAATCAAAATACAGGATAAAGATTTTCCGACAGAAGCAGAAATAATTGATATAAAAGCTTTTCACACCATCCTCGTCACGGAAGAAGGAGAAAAAATATCTTTCCCAAACAATTTGTTTTTACAGAAATCAATTGTAATTCTTGAAGAAGTATAAAAACAGTACTATGCCCAAAATCTCTTTATCCCTACTTTGCCTTATTTGTTTTTCAAACCTTATTCAGGCGCAAAAAAGCAAAACGTATAGCGCATCAGAAATATACCAGGAAGTAGAAAAAATAAATGTTTTAGCTTCTGCTTTATATATTGCAGCACATCCTGATGACGAAAACACCAGACTTATTACGTATCTGTCAAATGAAGTGAAAGCAGAAACAGCCTATCTATCGCTTACCCGTGGTAACGGTGGTCAAAACCTCATAAGCAATGAACTGGGAAATGTCTTAGGTGTAATACGTACTCAGGAACTTTTAAATGCACGCAAAATAGATGGAGGGGTACAGTATTTTTCCTCAGCCAATGACTTTGGTTTCTCAAAATTACCTAAAGAAGCCTATGAAAAATGGAATAAAAACCAAATTACGGAAGAAATGATTTATCTGGTTCGCAAATTGCAACCGGATATTATTATTAATCGTTTTGACCACAGAACTGAAGGGACTACCCATGGGCACCATACAGCATCAGCACAACTTTCAGAACAGATTTTCGAAAAAGCAAACGATAAAAATGTATTTCCGGATCAACTGAAAAAACTCTCACTCTGGCAGCCTAAACGACTTTTTTTTAATGCCTCCTGGTGGTTTTTCGGAGGAAAGGAACAATTCAAAAAAGCTGATAAATCTTCTTATATTCCATTACAAACAGGCTTTTACTATCCTAATCTTGGAAGATCTAATCAGGAAATAGCCGCTCTGAGCAGAAGCCAGCATCAATCTCAGGGGTTTGGAGATATGTCTGCGAGAGGGGAAGACATTGAATATCTTGAACTGATAAAAGGTCCTAAATTGCAAAATCAGCAAAATCTATTTGAAGGAATCGATATCACCTGGAAGCGGGTAAAAAACGGAGAACCAATTGGTAAAAAAGTTTCCCAGCTATTGTCAAACTTTAATTTTAAAGCCCCCTCTAAAAATATTGATGCCCTTGTAGAAATCTATAAAATGATCAATGCATTGGATAACAGCATGTGGAAAACGCAGAAGATGGCAGAAGTACAGAAATGTATTGCACTTTGTGCAGGACTTTTTTTAGAAATCTCAAGTGAAGACCAGATTATCACTCCTGGTTTTGATGCTGTTTTCAAATATGAGGTCATCAATAGAAGTAAATATCCCATGGAAATTAAGGAAATAAGCATTTTAAACAACAGCTTTAAAAAAGAAATGCATACTCCACTGCTACCAAACCAGCTTCTGTTAGATTACTTTACAACGAAAATACCTTCAACTATACCGTATTCTAATGCTGAATGGCTTATTGATGCTAAAAAATCCTTTTACAACCAATTTGATAGTCATAACGAACTCTCGGCTTCATTTCAGATTAAAGTAAAAGATATTATTCTCAGCTACAACTATCCTTTGGTTTATAAATATAAGGATGAAGTTAAAGGAGAAATATATGACAATGTGTTGGTACTGCCTGATGTATCTTTACGTTTTGAAAAAGAAATATACCTCTCCAGAAACAAGGATGAAATCGAGATTACAGCTCTACTCAAATCATTTCGTAAAAATATAAAAGGAACTTTGGAACTTGTCTATGAGAATGCTGCTGACGGAAAAATAAAATCGATACCGGTTCATATCCCGGAAGCTTTGAAGACGGAGAGAGTCAGCTTTAAAATTAAACCATCAGAACAAAATTCTGAAACCCCTCTGAAGTTGATTTTCAGAACGGAAACAGATACTTTTACTGAAGAGGTAACCCTTGTAGCTCATAATCATATCCCTACTCAGGTCATTTTATCACAAGCTAAAACAGTCGTCAAAAATATCAAAGTAGCAACAAAAGGAAAAAAAGTAGGTTATATAATGGGAGCCGGAGATAAAATACCGGAAGGTTTAGTCAATCTGGGATACGAAGTAACATTACTAAACATTTCTGAAATTACCGCTAAAAACTTAGCCGGATATGATGCTGTACTACTGGGGATCAGAGCTTTTAATACCTTGAATGAATTAAAATTTAAAAACAAGGAATTATTTCAATATGCTGAAAACGGAGGAAATGTTATTGTACAATACAATACCAATCACAGTTTGGTAACAGATGAAATTGCACCGTATAAACTGATACTTTCCAAAGACCGTATCACGGATGAAGACGCAGAAATACATTTTCTGAAACCCGATCATAAAGTATTGCATTATCCCAATGAAATCAGTAAAGAAGATTTTAAAGGCTGGATTCAGGAACAGGGATTGTATTATGCAAATGATTTTGACCGTAACCATTTTGTACCGGTCTTTGAATCACATGATTTTGATGAGCCTACTACGAATGGTGGGCTTCTGATCGCAAAATATGGAAAAGGATACTATACCTACACAGGTTTAAGCCTTTTCAGACAAATACCGGAAGGAGTACCCGGAGCCTATAAAATATTAGCTAATCTAATTGCGTTAAATAAGGATGAAAAATAATCTCAAAAAATATCAATGGCGTAAAAGCTATAGCATTGTATTGCTCGTAAATGTATTTTATATCGTGTTCTTTTATTTTTTAATGCAATTATACGCATCATAGTATGGGACTTATCGATTGGATCATTTTAGGTTGTACAATATTGTTTATAGTCATCTATGGAACAATAAAAACAAGAGGGAGTAAAAATGTAGAAGAATATATTCTTGCCAACCAGCAGACCAACTGGTGGACAGTGGGCTTATCTGTTATGGCTACTCAGGCAAGTGCCATTACTTTTTTATCTACTCCGGGACAGGCTTACCATGATGGAATGGGATTCGTTCAATTCTATTTCGGACTTCCAATAGCAATGGTAGTCATCTGTATTGCTTTTATTCCCGTCTATCACAGATTGAAAGTATATACTGCATATGAATTTCTGGAGTCCCGTTTTGATTTAAAAACGAGAACCTTGGCCTCTGTTATTTTCCTTATTCAAAGAAGTGTAGGAACAGGATTAACAATATATGCCCCGGCCATCATCTTATCGTCAATTCTGAACTGGAATTTAACCTTTATAACCATTTCAATTGGGATAACCATTATTTTTTACACCTATTTCGGTGGAACAAAGGCTCTTAATATCACACAAAAACAGCAGGCTTTCATCATTATGCTGGGAATGTTTTTAACCTTTTTTCTTATTTTATACCGTTTTCCAACGGAAATGACGTTCAATAATGCTTTGGGAGTAGCCGCAGCCAACGGAAAAATGAATTTGTTGAATTTTTCATTTGATCCTGCCGAACGTTATACTATATGGAATGGTCTTACAGGAGGATTCTTTCTGATGCTTGCCTATTTCGGTACCGATCAATCACAGGTAGGTCGTTATTTATCAGGAAAATCAGTAAAAGAAACACAGATGGGAATGATTATGAACGGACTTCTGAAAGTACCCATGCAATTCTTCATCCTCTTGGTAGGTGTCATGGTTTTTATATTTTTCCAATTCAATAAGGCTCCGCTCCACTTCAATCCAATCAATGTTCAAAATGTCAAACACAGTGCCTACAAACAAGACTATGAAAAATTAGAAACCGAAATGGATCAGCTATTTGCAGAAAAAGAGGAAATAACACTGCTCTATACGGGGCAACTCAATCTTGGATATAACAATCCTATTTTAGAAGAAAAAATGGTCTCTATCAATGAACATGAAAAGGAGTTAAGAAAAGAGGCACGCACGCTGATTTCAAAATCTCAGAAAGGAGCGGAAACCAACGATAAAGATTATGTTTTTATTTATTTCATACTAAACTACCTTCCACAGGGATTGATCGGTTTGCTTTTAGCCGTTATATTTTCAGCAGCCATGTCTTCATCAGCATCAGGTTTATATGCTGTAGCTTCAACTTCTGCCATTGATTTATATAAAGCTAATTTTAAAAACAAATCAGAAGCACACTATTTAAAAGTAACCAAATTACTGGTAATCTTTTGGGGGATTGTCTGTATTGTCACAGCTTGCTTCATCAGCTTATTTGACAACCTCATCCAATTGGTTAACATTATAGGTTCCATATTTTACGGTACTGTTTTAGGTCTTTTTCTTATTGCTTTTTTTATAAAATACAGCAAAGCTCAGGCAACATTTTGGGCGGGTGTGATTACACAGCTAACGGTTATCGTTATTTACTTTTTAAACGTAGTGAGCTATTTATGGCTCAATCTGATCGGTACCTTACTTGTAATTATTCTTTCTGTTGTCTTTCAGTTCATGATCAATAAACTGAAAAAGTAATGGTAATCCATAAAAAGCTATATGCATCTTTTTCTTTAATTGTTTATCAATAAAAACATATAAAAAAGCCCCTGAAATTATTCTCAGGGGCTTTTTTAATAACTTATTTATATTATTTCACTTCTCGTGTCAGTTGAATATATCCGGTATAAATAAATCCTCCGTCTACAATGATATGGTAGAAATAAGTTCCGTCAGGTAATGGATCTCCATTACTATTCTGACCATTCCATTCCTGGCTATATGGAGAACGGGAATATACTTCTTTTCCGTATCGGTTGTGAATCGTTATTTTGGCTACGTGGAACGCTTTTAAGTCAAGGAAATCATTCAGACCATCGCCATTAGGAGAAATTCCTTTTGGTATTACTACGGTTTGTCGGTCAATATCCACACAAGCAGTACAGTTTGGTACTGGATCTTCATTAGATTCTGAACTGATGTCAACAATATTGACCAAATCCCCTTTAAAAGATTTTGGAACGGTTAATTTTACATTATAGGTAACCGTTTCTCCAACTTTCATAATTGGGATCACATCATACAGATTACCAGTGCCGCTGGTACTTCTGCTACTTTGCCAACTCATTTCAGTAATTCCTGCCGGCATTGGATCGCTCACTACCACATCAACAGCAGAACTTGGTCCGTTGTTCTTAACAACAATCACATAATTTAAATCTTTTTCATTTTCATAATACAAAACACCATCATCCTTATTTCCATCCAGATCAGCTGTTCTCTCAATTTTTACTATCGTAGGGTCATTTATAAAAGGAGTGTCAGGATCATCAGAAACCGTTCCTACATCACCTACCGGAGTTGAAGAATTCGCCAAAGCCTGATTACTCACCTCTCCTGCCAGAAAATCGGTTACTGTAATAGTATGTTTTGCAGAAGCAGTTATCGATTGATTAGGCATTAGTAAAGCCACATAATCAGGAATTATAGAACCCGGATCAGCATTAGGATCTGTAATATTGATGTTCTGAACGGCAGCTGTACCAGTATTCGTAAGAGTCAATTCATAATTAATAACGTCCCCTACTTGATAGTATATTGGTTTTTCAGCTCTTTTGGTCAATTTGAGACGGCCTAACTCTATGATGGCGGTATCAGTATTATTATCAGGATTTTTATCGATATTTTCTCCGGTTACGTTTGCTGTATTTAAATAAACACCGTTTTCATTGATATTTACCAGTATTTCTATCGTTGCGCTATCACCCGGAGCTAACGTTCCTACAGACCAGTTTCCAGATACATTATCATAAGTTCCCTGAGTAGCTGTATAACTTACATACGTATAACCGCTTGGCAATACATCATTTACTACTACAGCATTATCTGTAAAATTCAAATCATTGTTTTTAACAGTAATCACAAAAGTAACCTGATTTAATGTCTGATCTTTAATTGTTTTTTCTATTGAAAGATCGCTACAAGGTTCTACTTCAACAAAAGTCGGTAATGACTGATTAGACCATCCGCAATTTTTACGGATACTCACAGTGTAATTTCCTGATGCCAAAGCCTCATAAACATTATCATCAGTTACAGCTACTGAAACCCCGTCTTTAAACCATTCATATTCTAAGATATCATCTCCGCTTTCTGCTTCAATGGTCACTGTACAATCATCATTTGTTGTAACAAGTACGGGAGCAATTGCAGCCTGCCCAAATGCAGAAAAGAAAGCTGCCATTGAAAAACCATCACCAGACTGTACAATACTCGTAGTCAAAGGCATATCTGAAGTAAGAATCAAATCAGCCGGATTGCCCACATTGGTATTTTGAAACGTTAGCATATAAAAAGGCGTTGTTCCTAACTGAATACGTGGTGTTCCTGTAAGAGTTTCCAGATTGGCACCGTTTAGAAGAACCGGTTCTGTCGGATGCTCAATTACAGTAAAACCAAAATACGGAAGGTTGGTATTGTTGTAACTGATAAATTTTTTAGTTTGTATGTTTGTAATCCCCGAACAACCTCCGATCGGAAGTACAGTAGAAATATCTGTCTCGGCTCCTACAGCAGTTCCGGAATAAACAATAACCCTCTTGTCAGAAACAATCAATGAAGAAGAGTATTGATTGATGGCATTTCCATGGTAGAAAGTATAATTTCCTCCTGCCAATGGTACCACTTGAGTTGTAGTATTTACAAAAGCACCTGTTTGTGTAAAATTAGTAATAACAATAGAAGTGTTGTCTTCTGTGGTAACAATTGTAGTTTGTTCACCACCATAATTTAGACTTTGTTGTGTAGCCGTGGTCACATCTCCTGAACCTCTTACTACAAGGTACTGAGTTCCCAAAACATGCACAGGAGCTATCTGATCAAAAGTACCATCCTGACCGTTAGAAGGCGGAGTCGCTGTCCACGGAGTATCTCCCCAGTTTCCGGTATTCATCACCACTGGTTTATCTGCAGTAACCAAATAACCTATGTTCGCAAAAAACAACCGGCTCTGTCCTTCATTCAAAGTTACCGGTCCAGCTGGTAAATTTACAGTTGTTCCATTTTCAGTAGCCATAACAGAATAAACCGGTGCCGTATTGGTTAATCCCATCGTACTGATTCTATAATACCCTACTCTGAACTCCAAGCCTTTTCCTTCATCACCAAAACTCACTAAAGAAGCATTTCCTTTGATATAAGTAACGGAATTCGCACCCGTGTCCGAATCAATATTACGTAAATTTACCAGTACAGGAGCTGTTGCTTCCACAATAAGCCCTCTGTCATTATACAACTGATTGACTTCATTTCTCTGAATAAAAGAAGAACCTACAAATCGATATGATATAGGTGCATTCACAACCACTGTTAATGCATCTGTAATCAGTGTTCCGTCACTTTTTCTTAAGGTAACCTGTACCGGAGTGGTACTAAGCGTTCCTATGACAATTTCATTCGAATTACTCCAGTATTGCCAGGGAGCAGGTGCAATATAATGCTTGGTAGTATATTGTGCGCTTGCCGCGTAACAGAAAAGAAAAATAATACAGCAAAATAGTTGGTAGAATAGTTTTTTTAGCATTTGTGTTATTTTATTGATAATAGTTAAATAAAATTTTGTTCTAAAATAGTAAATTATTCCACAACTAAATACGTATTTTAATAAAAAAAAATTAAAACATCAAGAAACCAAAGAGGATATATCAATTTTTATCGCTTTTTAAGCATTACAATTAATAATATGATAGGAATGAATAATAATAAAGTTATCATAACATTCGCGACAATTAATTGATAATCGTACAATATTGTAACAAAAAGTCCTGCCAGAGCACCTCCTAAATGGGCTGTATGTCCAATCAGATCATTTTGTCTTTTCATTCCGTAAATAGAATACAACAAATAGCCTACTCCAACAATATAAGCGGGAATCGGAATGGGAATAAAAAACAGGTATAAACTCATTGTCGGATTGATAAGAATAGCAGCATATAAAACCCCCATAATGGCTCCGGAAGCACCGATAGCGGAGTAATATGGTTGACTCTCATGGATTTTGAGTGTAAACAGATTTCCGGCAAGTAAACTCACCATATAAATAAGTATAAATATACCGTCACCAAAATAATTGATGACAACAGGAGCAAAAAAGTAAAGCGTAAGGAGGTTAAAAAATAAATGTGCAATATCAGCATGTAAAAATCCGGAAGTCAACAACCGGTATTTTTCTCCGTTTTGAATACGGGCAATGTTGAATTTATATTTATCAAAAAAGGCAGGATCATTAAAGCCTTTAAAACTTACGATACCTACGGCTGCAAAAATAGCGATTAACAGTAAATTCATTTTTCAGTTTTGATGAGCAATATAATAAATATCCTGCAAAGCACTACCATAGGTAGTCTTTAATAAATTATATTTGCATAAAAAAATAATGGGTTATATAGCTTATGTATTCGTATATATTTTTTTATGGATGATCTCCATCCTGCCTTTCTCTATTCTCTATTTATTATCGGATATTATTTGTTTTATCCTTTACAGAATCATCAGATACCGTGTAAAAGCTGTTCGATATAACCTGGCATTGGCATTACCCTACTTAACAGACAAAGAACGTAAACAAATAGAAAAAAAATTCTACAGTCATATGTGCGATATGTTTCTTGAAATGGTAAAAACCCTGACCATTTCTGAAAATGAAATTAAGAAGCGCTATAAATTCACCAATATTGAGGTGGTAAAAGAATTTGAAAAAAAAGGGAAAAGTATTGTATTGATGTTGCCACATTATGCTAATTGGGAATGGATGGTTATTTTAGGAAAATACATTTCTTTCAAAGGATTTGGAATTTATAAAAAACTGGCAAATAAACATTTTGATAAACTGACACACGATATTCGTGCCCGGTTTGATGCAGCTTTAATCAGTACACGCGAAACAACACTTGCTATAAAAACTAATCAGGGAAAGGGTCTTCAGGGTACTTATCTTTTCCTTAGCGATCAGACTCCAAACTTAAGAAAAGGACTTCATTGGGAACCTTTTATGGGAGTAGAGGTTCCGGTACATATGGGTGCTGAAGCCATAGCAAAAAAACTCGATCTGAATATTCTTTACATAAAAGTACAAAAGATTAAAAGAGGATATTATGAAGCAACTTTCATTCCCATAACAGATAATCCGAAAGGAGAAGAAAAGTATAAAATTACCCGGACGTTTTTAGATCTTGTAGAAGCGCAGATTAAAGAGCAACCCGAATATTATTTCTGGACGCATAAAAGATGGAAACACCAAAACAAAAAAGAAGCGTTTGATTAAACGCTTCTTTTTTTATTTAATAATTTCTTTTATTTCTTCTATAATCCGCAACGCGAGATCATCTGCTTTTTTCTGAGATTTAGCCTCAGTATATATCCGTATGATCGGCTCCGTATTAGATTTTCTTAAATGTGCCCATTCTTCTGCAAAATCAATTTTAACACCATCAATAGTTGAAATTTCTTCCTGCGCATAGTGGGCTGTCATTTTCTCTAAAATCAGATCAACGTCAATTTCAGGAGTGAGTTCAATCTTATTTTTACTCATATAATACTGCGGATAAGATGCTCTTAAAGAAGCAACCGACTGATCCTGCTGAGACAGATGCGTCAAAAAGAGCGCCACTCCAACAAGGGCATCTCTACCATAATGCGTTTCCGGATAAATAATTCCTCCGTTACCTTCCCCTCCAATGATAGCATTGTTTTTTTTCATAAGCTCAACCACATTCACTTCTCCAACAGCAGAAGCTTCATATATCCCATTATATTTTTGAGTAATATCTCTTAATGCTCTTGATGAAGACATATTAGAAACAGTGTTACCGGGTGTTTTGCTTAATACATAATCAGCAACTGCCACAAGCGTATATTCTTCACCAAACATTTCTCCGTCTTCAGAAATGAAAGCCAGACGATCTACATCCGGATCTACAACAATTCCAAAATCAGCTTTTTCTTTCACAACCAACGCACAGATATCCTTTAAATGCTCTTTCAAGGGTTCCGGGTTATGAGGAAAATGCCCTGTTGGCTCACAGTACAGCTCTACTACCTCTACTCCCATTCTTTTCAACAGCGAAGGAATAACAATTCCACCACTGGAGTTGACACCGTCAACAACCACTTTAAAGTTTCTTTTCTTAACCGATTCTACATCTACAAGTTTTAAATTTAAAACTTCATTAATGTGTCGGTCCATATAATCCGTATTGTACGTAATGGTTCCCAGATCATCCACTTCAGCAAAAACAAAAGACTCCTCTTCAGCAATCTTTAAAATCTCAGCTCCGTCAGCTCCGCTCAAAAACTCCCCTTTTGCATTTAATAACTTTAGAGCATTCCATTGTTTTGGATTGTGAGAAGCAGTAAGAATAATACCGCCATCAGCTTTTTCCATAGCAACCGCTACTTCAACTGTAGGAGTTGTTGACAATCCAAGATCCAATACATCAATTCCCAATCCGATAAGGGTATTGACAACCAGATTATGTATCATAGGCCCTGAAATACGGGCATCTCTTCCAATCACTACTTTTAGGCGATCTTTAGTAAACTGTTGTTTTAAAAAAGTTCCGTATGCCGATGCAAATTTCACGGCATCAACCGGTGTAAGATTATCTCCGGTCTGCCCGCCAATCGTTCCTCTTATTCCTGATATAGATTTTATTAACGTCATATTATTTTTAGGTTATATGCAAATATATCAAACCTTCGTTTAATTAAACAGTCTGAGTAAAAAAAGCTTTAAAAAATCAGTATATTCGTATTATGAACTTTTTAGCACACATCTTTTTATCAGGGGATAATGATCGGATAAAAATCGGAAATTTTATGGGAGACGGAATCCGTGGCAAAGATTATCAAAAATTCCACGCTGATATTCAGATCGGTGTGCTCCTTCATCGCGAAATTGATAGTTTTACAGATTTCCATGAAATTTTCAGAACTTCTAAACATCGTCTGGTTCCAAAATTCAATCACTTTTCAGGAATCATAGTAGATATGTTTTACGATTATTTTTTGGCAAAAAACTGGCAGCTGTTCAGCGACATTCCTCTGAAAGAGTTCTCTCACAATTTTTATGAAATACTAAAAAAACATGAAAATGAACTCAACGATAAAACCCGCAATATGATGCCCTATATGATAAAATATGACTGGCTTTATAATTATCAGGATATAGAGGAGCTGGAGCGTATTTTAGGACAGATGGATCAACGTTTCGGCAAGAACGCCAACATGAAAGCGGCTGTTGCAGATTTAAAAAAGCATCATACCCTTTTTGAAGATGAGTTCTTTATTTTTTTTAATGAACTTCGCCAGTTTACAAAAGATAAAAAACAACAAATCATTACTGATTTTTCTATTGAAGAGTAGTGCCATTGTAAAGTAAACTCAATACTTTTGCTGTATGAAAAAAACAGATAAAAAAGGAATAAAATATTATGCCAAACGAACCTTCCGGTATATGGAGGGTATTTTATACCTGCTTAAATCTGTATTATCTGACAGGCAATTCATTTATTTATCCTGTGTAATTGTAGGTATTTCTTCTGCCGTAGCTGTAATCATTCTAAAAACTTTTGCACATAGTGTATTTAAACTCGTACACTATATTGACGGTTTTTTAAAACTTCCCTATCTCAACAGTATTTTACCTATTATAGGTATTCTCTTAACAGTGCTGGTAATACGGAAGTTTTTAGATGGAAGTATCGAAAAGGGAACTTCACAGATTATGATTGCCGTAGCAAAAAAATCGGGTATTATGCCCCGAAAGCAAATGTATGCGCAAATCATTACTAGCTCACTCACCGTTGGTATGGGAGGATCTGCAGGATTAGAGTCCCCAATTACCATTACCGGAGCTGCATTTGGTTCTAATTACGCACAGAATTACCGCTTAAATTATAAAGATCGTACGTTACTACTTGCCTGTGGTGTAGCAGCAGGTATTTCCACTGCATTTAATGCACCGATAGCGGGTGTATTGTTTGCAATTGAAGTTATTCTTGCCGATATGAGCGTTTCTGCCTTTATACCCATTATGATTTCTTCTGCTACCGGAACTATTTTTGCAAATGCCACTTTAAAAGAAGAAGTATTAATGTCTTTTAAACAACAGTTGAGTTTTGACTATTCCAATACTATATATTATGTGCTCTTAGGAATTCTGGCAGGTTTTTTCTCTATATATCACGCCCGGATGTTCCGAAAAACGGAGCACGTAATCAGCAATGTAAATAATAATCCTTATAAAAAAGCGCTCATCGGTGCCGGACTTCTTGCCATTCTTATCTTCCTCTTCCCTACTCTTTTCGGAGAAGGATATGAGGGAATAAAAGCACTGGCCAATGATAAAGCAGGACATATCCTGGATAATTCTCTCTTAGACAAGTTTAAAAAAAATCAATGGATTATTTTAGGCTTTGTTACTATGACCATGCTCATCAAATCCATTGCTACAGGATTGACATTGGGTAGTGGAGGAAACGGAGGAAATTTTGCTCCATCCCTATTTGTAGGATCTTATCTTGGCTATATCATATCCAAACTTATCACACTCAGCGGACTGAAAGAACTCTCTATCAGCAATTTTACCGTGGTGGGTATGGCAGGCGTACTCAGTGGCTTGTTTCATGCTCCTCTGACAGCTATCTTTCTTATTGCAGAGATTACTGGAGGTTATGGACTTATCGTTCCGTTGATGATTGTATCTTCCATTAGTTTTGCTATTTCCAAACGCTATGAAAAATATTCGATGGATATATTTACCATTGCAGATAAAGGAATCGTTTTTACATCGGATAAAGATAAAAACCTGCTCAACAGAATTGAATTGCACAATGTATATTCTAAAGAGATAAAAACGGTAGATACTACGGCTTCCCTTATGGATATAAAAGCCATTTTTTCTGCAACGGAACAGACGTTTATACCGGTTATCGACCATGAACAACAGATAGTAGGTGTTATTGACTTTAACAAGATCAGAAATATCATATTCAGTGATTTTCAATTGAAATATACCACGTTATCTGAAATAATGCAGCCTGCTGTAACCGCTTCTCTTTCTGACAATACAGGAAATGTTATCGCACTGATGGATGAACAGCACTTAGAATATATACTGCTTACACAAGACAATAAACTGGTGGGATATATTGAAAAAGCACATATTCTGGAAGTTTACAGAGAAAACCTGAAAAACCTGCGTATCGAATAATCCTTATTGCCATTTTCGAAAAGATACTCTATGAAGTTGGCACCAATCGGATTACTCCATTCATACAAATTCTAAAAGTTTAAAAAACATTTAGCTATCTAAGATTTTTGAAAATCGTATATTTGCGTTTTACATTTTTGTATGCAAAATTCAGAGGATAAAATTGAAGTTTTAGGAGCTCGTGTTCACAACTTAAAAAATATTGACGTAACTATTCCCCGTGAGAAACTCGTAGTGATTACCGGACTTTCGGGTTCAGGAAAATCATCGCTGGCATTTGACACCATCTACGCTGAAGGTCAGCGTCGCTATATTGAAACATTTGCATCTTATGCACGACAGTTTTTAGGTGGTCTGGAGCGTCCTGATGTAGATAAGATAGATGGTTTATCACCTGTTATAGCAATTGAACAAAAAACGACCAACAAAAGTCCGCGTTCAACAGTTGGAACTGTAACCGAGATTTATGACTTTATCCGTTTATTATATGCCAGAGCATCGGATGCTTTCAGTTATGAAACAGGAGAAAAAATGGTCAGCTATTCCGATGAGCAGATTCAGAAACGCATCAAGGAACAATTTCTGGAAAAACGCATCAACATACTATCCCCTGTTATCCGTTCCAGAAAAGGGCATTATCGTGAACTGTTTGAGCAAATAGCAAAACAGGGATTTGTAAAAGTACGTGTAGACGGAGAAATAAGAGATTTGGTTTCAGGTATGAAACTGGACCGCTATAAAACACATGATATAGAAATAGTCATTGACCGTATGGCTATTGATGAATCAGAAGCAACGGATCAACGTTTATCAGAAAGCATACGAACCGCAATGCATCACGGTGACGGCATTATGATGGTTCTTGAAAACGAAACTGAAGATGTACGCTTTTTCAGCCGTAATCTCATGTGCCCGAGTTCAGGAATTTCATACCCAAATCCGGAACCCAACAATTTTTCATTTAATTCGCCAAAAGGCGCCTGCCCCGTTTGTAACGGATTGGGAACCATCAATGAAATAAACATTGATAAAATAATACCTAACCGGGACTTATCAATAAAATCGGGAGGTATTGCTCCTATCGGAGAACAGAAAAGCAGCTGGATTTTCAAACAGCTTGAAATAATTGCACAAAAATTTGACTTTAAGCTCAGTGATCCGATCCGCAATATTCCGGCAGAAGCCTTTGATATGATCATCAATGGCGGTAAAGAAAGTTTCTCTGTGGCATCCAAAGTATTAGGAATAACAAAAGAATATAAAATTGATTTTGAGGGCATAGCCAACTTTATAAAAAATCAGTTTGAAGAGAGCGAATCTACAAGCATCAAAAGATGGGCGAAAGATTTTATGGACGAAATTACCTGTCCTTCCTGTAATGGCAGTCGTTTGAGAAAAGAATCACTTTATTTCAAAATAAATGAGAGCAATATTGCTGATCTGGTAAGTATGGATATAGATCAGCTACACAACTGGTTTAAAAATATTGAAGAAGACTTATCCGAAAAACAAAAAACAATCGGTAGAGAAATTATTAAAGAAATTACAACAAGATTATCTTTTCTACTCGATGTAGGTCTGAATTACCTAAGCTTGAACAGAAGTTCAAAATCCCTGTCCGGAGGAGAAGCACAGCGTATCCGTCTCGCGACACAAATCGGTTCCCAGTTAGTGGGCGTTTTATACATTCTGGACGAGCCAAGTATTGGTTTACATCAGCGTGATAATGAAAAACTTATCCATTCGCTGGAACAATTACGCGATTTAGGAAATTCTGTTTTGGTGGTAGAGCATGATAAAGACATGATTGAAAGAGCAGATTATGTGATTGATATCGGTCCTAAAGCGGGTATTAATGGTGGACAGATCATCAGTGCCGGCACACCTGCTGAATTATTAAAAGAGAAGACGATTACTGCTCAATATCTCAACGGTACATTAGAAATAGCCATTCCTTCCGAAAGAAGAAAAGGCAATGGGAAAAAGATAGAATTAACAGGAGCTACCGGAAATAACCTTAAAAATGTGAACGTTTCGTTTCCTTTAGGTACTTTGATTTGTGTTACAGGAGTATCCGGAAGCGGAAAATCCACACTTATCAATGAAACCCTATATCCAATTCTAAATGAACACTTTTTCAATGCGGTAAAAAAACCACAGCCGTTTAAAAAAATTACCGGACTTGAACATATAGACAAAGTAATCGGTATCGATCAGAGTCCGATTGGGCGTACACCCCGTTCCAATCCGGCAACGTACACCGAGGTATTTTCAGAGATAAGAAATCTGTTTACAAAAACACCTGAGGCAGCTATCCGCGGATACAAACCCGGACGCTTTAGTTTTAATGTAAAAGGAGGACGTTGTGAAACCTGTGAAGGATCTGGTCTGAGAACCATTGAAATGGGCTTTTTACCTGATGTATACGTAGAGTGTGAAACATGTCAGGGCAAAAGATTCAATCGTGAAACACTTGAAATTCGATACAAAGGAAAATCAATTGCCGATGTTTTGGACATGACAATTGACGAAGCAGTTGTTTTTTTCGAAAATATTCCTAAAATTTACAGAAAAATAAAAACCATACAGGATGTTGGTTTGGGTTATATCACTTTAGGACAACAAAGCACAACCCTCTCAGGAGGTGAAGCGCAAAGAATAAAGTTATCTTCTGAACTTTCCAAAAAAGATACGGGAAATACCTTTTACATTTTAGATGAACCAACCACCGGTCTGCACTTTGAAGATATACGCGTATTGATGGATGTCATTCAAAGACTGGTAGACAAAGGCAATACGGTTCTCATCATCGAGCACAATATGGACGTCATCAAAATTGCGGATTACATTATTGACATCGGCTATGAAGGCGGTAAAAACGGCGGGCAGGTCGTAGCAAAAGGTACACCTGAAGAAGTAGCAAAAAACAAGAAAAGTTATACAGCAAAATTTTTGCTGAAAGAATTAAAATAGAAAAGAAATGAGTGAAAATTTTAACGAAGACGATATTAAAATTAAAAAAAGCTTAGAACAAAAATCGTGGAATGAAATAAAATCAAACGATTCATGGGCTATTTTCAAAATCATGTCAGAATTCGTAAACGGATATGAAAAAATGGGACGTATTGGTCCTTGTGTATCTATTTTCGGATCAGCGAGAACCAAACATGATGATAAGTATTATCTGTTAGCTGAAGAGATTGCATTTAAAGTAAGTAAAGCAGGATATGGTGTTATTACAGGTGGTGGACCAGGAATCATGGAAGCCGGTAACAAAGGAGCTCATTTAGGAAAAGGAACGTCTGTGGGTCTTAATATTGATCTGCCATTCGAACAGCATTTTAACCCTTATATAGATCATGACAAAAACCTGCAATTCGATTACTTTTTCGTGCGAAAAGTGATGTTTGTAAAATACTCTCAGGGATTTATCGTAATGCCCGGAGGTTTTGGTACACTCGATGAATTGTTTGAAGCGATAACGCTTATCCAAACTAAAAAAATAGGAAAATTCCCGATTATTTTAGTAGGATCTGAATTTTGGAGTGGTTTGTTTGAATGGGTACAAAAAGTATTACTGGAAAAATATAGTAATATCTCAGAACACGATATGAACCTGATAAAAATTGTAGATTCATCAGATGAAGTTGTAAATGTATTGGATAACTTCTACAAGAAGTATAACTTAAGTCCGAACTTTTAATCCAAAACAATATTTCTACTATAAAACAGTCCTGAAAAGTATATTCAGGACTGTTTTTTTATTTAATTATCTTCTATCAAGCATAATGCTCTTATTATAAATAATCGTACAGATAGCCAGAAATAAAAAACCCCGGAAAATGAAATTCCGGGGTTTTGTTATAATATATAAAAGATATTATTTACTTTCTTCAGCATCAACGATACCACCGTTGGCTTCTAAATGCAATCTTTCAATTTCTAATTTATCTTTTTTAGGCATTGTATCTACCAGAATTGGTGTTGCCAGGAATAAAGATGAATATGTACCTACGATGATACCGATTAACATGGCAAATATAAATCCTCGGATAGAGTCTCCACCGAAAATAAACATAATCAATAATACCAAAATCAATGTCAAAGAAGTATTGATCGTTCTTGATAAGGTAGTATTAACCGAATCATTTACAATCTGATTAAAATCTCCTTTTGTTTTACCTAATAAAAATTCTCTTACACGGTCAAATACAATTACGGTATCATTCATGGAATAACCAATAACAGTAAGAATCGCCGCAATAAAGTGTTGATCCATTTCCATGTGGAATGGCATAAATTTATACAACAGGGAATAAGTACCCAATACAAATATTACGTCGTGAGCAACTGAAGCAATCGCTCCTAATGAATACTGCCATTTTCTGAATGAAATAAACAGGTAAAGGAATACTACTGCCATAGATCCGATAACCGCCCAGAATGAATCTGTTTTAATGTCATTAGATACAGTAGGGTTAACTTTTGATGCCTGTACTACCCCTAACATTTCTGAAGTAGATGAAGGTTTTATAAAATCTTCGTATGAGATATTATTTGTATAAAACCCTTTCAATCCTTCATAAAGCATTTTGTTTACTTCTTCATCAACTTTTGAACTTTCGCTGTCAATTTTATATTTTGTAACAATTCTCATTTGTTTATTGTTACCAAACTGTTTGGTTTCAACATTTACACCAAATGTATTTCCTAATTTTTCTGAAATTTCAGATGGATTTACAGGTTTATCGAAACGCACCTGGAATGTTCTACCACCAACAAAATCTACTCCTTCATCTAATCCATTTACTGCAAATGAAGCAAAAGATCCGATTACGATGATAGCAGAAATAAAGTAAGTAACCTTTTTCATTTTGATAAAGTCAAAATGGAAATTGGTAAACCAGTTTTTGGTAATGCTGGTACAGAAATTAACGATTTTGTTATTTTTAAGATCTCGGTCTAAGAAAATACGTGCAATAAAGATCGCTGTAAATAAAGAGGTAAAAATACCGAATAACAAAGTAGTTGCGAAACCTTTGATCGGTCCTGTTCCAAAGATAAATAAAATAATACCTGTAAGGATGTGTGTTACGTTAGCATCAACAATAGCACGCATAGCTCCATGCCAGCTGTAAGAAGATGAAATGGCATGAGAGAGTGTATTTCCTGCTCTGAGTTCTTCTTTAGCTCTTTCATAGATAATGATATTGGCATCTACTGCCGTACCCATTGTCAGTACAATACCTGCAATACCCGGTAATGTTAATACAGAACCGAAACTTACAAGAATACCAAACAAAAATAGTAAGTTGATTACCAAAGCGATATTAGCATACCATCCTGCTCTACCATAGTAAAATACCATCCACAAACCAACAATCAATAAACCTGCAATAGCAGAAATAATACCATTGTCAATTGCTTGTTGCCCTAATGAAGGTCCAACAATTTCTGAAGAAACAATATCTGCTGAAGCCGGTAATTTACCTGCCTTTAAGATGTTTGCTAAATCTTTGGTTTCTGCTACAGTAAAATCTCCTGTAATAGAAGAGTTACCTCCTGAAATAGGTCCTGTAGAAACTCCTGGAGCTGAATAAACAATATTATCTAAAACAATTGCAATATTAGTTTTTTGTGTAAAAGCTCTTCCAGTAAGCTCTTCCCAATCTTTTGCTCCTTTCGTATTCATAGACATTGACACAGCCGGTTTTCCCATCTGATCAAATTCATCTCTTGCCCCAGTTACTACATTTCCTGATAACGGAGCAATATTTTGAGCATTTCCTCTTAAAGCATATAGCTCAGTAAGATTAGAACCTTTTTTCAATTTACCCCAAGCAAAACGAGTATATCTCAATTGTCCACTTAATAAATTGCGGATTTCAGGTCGCTTTAAATAAGAATTTACTTTTGCAGTATCCGATACATTAAAATATCCCAATACAGGTGATCCCTGCATTCCAGGAGCCTGAATCAAACTTAATAATGGACCTGCGTCTTCTTTTTTCTGATTAGTAGAATCTTTAGAAACACCGGTCAATAATTTATCTACATCAGAGGTTTCTGCCTTTTTAACGGTATCATTTGTTGCTGTAGTTTCTGTCTTTGCAGCTTTCTCAGAATTTTTTAAAGATTCGTTAGCCGCCAAAAGAAAGTTTCCGATCTCATCAAGTTTATAGGTTTCCCAAAATTCAAGCTGAGCTGTACTTTGTAATAAACTTTTTACGCGATCAATATCTTTTGCTCCCGGTAATTCTACCAAAATACGTCCGGATTCACCCACCATCTGAATAGTAGGAGATACAACTCCAAACTTATCGATACGTTTACCCAATACACGATAAGCACTTTCGATTGATTCTTTTACTTTAGCATTTAAAACTTTCTTTACATCAGAATCAGACATTCCTGTAGTAACTTCCGGTAAGTTTCTGTTAGCAAAAATTTCTGCAGATGCTAATTTTACTTTTCCGTTTGATAATTTGTCAAATGTTACATAAAACGCATCCAGATACGTTTGATTTCCTAATCTGTTTTTTTCTGTTTCTGCTAAAGCCTGGTTAAAGACAGCATTGGTAGAGTTGTTTGACAATCCCTTTAAAACGTCTTTAACGGAGATTTGCAACATTACGTTTACTCCTCCTTCAAGATCCAGACCTTTTTGAAGTTGTTTTTCTCTAACTTCATGAAAAGTATGTCCTAAATAAACTTCTTCATTTGCTATAGAATCAAGAAAATGAGCCTCTTTTGTAAGGTCTCCCTGAGCAAATTCCTTTGCTTTTTTCTCATAATGATTCGTAACAAAGGTGAATGAAAGTTGATAAATACATACCAGCGCAAAAATAATTGCAATAAACTTTACGAGTCCTTTATTCTGCATTATTACTAAAAATTAATTAATTTATTTATTTGCTTATTAGACCAATAGCGAGAGGCTTTTTTCTAATAAACGGACAAATATAAAACTTCAATAAAGATTAACCAATAAAATAAATCATTATATTTTTGATTTTATTAAGAAATATAACATCTTTTGAGGCATTAAAATAACATAAGCCATAATCGGGGAACAGAAAAAAAAGAAAATTGAGTAATATAGTATGAATTTTCTGTTGTTGATTACAACTTTTTCAAGCAGTTGAATATAATAAAAGGACAAAATATAACAGTAAAATGTGCCTATAAAAAAAGTCCCATGAGAAAAACTCATGGGACTTTTTTATCTTGATTCACGATTAGGCATCTATTCGCGCGTATGTTGCATTTTTCTCGATAAAATCTCTACGTGGCGGAACTTCATCTCCCATTAACATGGAGAATACACGATCTGCTTCAGGTAAACTGTCAATAGTAATCTGACGCATTGTTCTGTGCTCCGGATTCATGGTTGTTTCCCATAACTGTTCAGCATTCATCTCTCCTAAACCTTTATAACGCTGTACGTTTGCTCCTCCTCCCATCTGTTCCAATAAGGCCAAACGCTCTTCTTCATTCCAAGCATATTCTTTTTTGGTTCCTTTTTTAACAAGGTATAATGGCGGTGTAGCAATGTACACATATCCTTTTTCTATTAATTCACGCATATAACGGAAAAAGAACGTAAGGATTAAAGTAGCGATATGGCTACCATCGACATCGGCATCACACATGATGACTACTTTGTGATAACGTAATTTTTCAAGATTAAGAGCTTTACTGTCTTCTTCGGTTCCGATCGTTACTCCCAAAGCGGTAAAGATATTTTTGATTTCTTCGTTTTCAAAAACTTTGTGGTGCATCGCTTTCTCAACGTTAAGTATCTTACCTCTAAGTGGCATAATTGCCTGAAAATTTCTATCGCGACCTTGTTTTGCAGTTCCACCTGCAGAATCTCCCTCGACAAAGAAAATCTCACATTTTTCAGGATTCTGTTCAGAGCAATCCGACAGTTTACCAGGTAAACCTCCTCCCGTCATAACGGTTTTGCGTTGAACCATTTCCCGTGCTTTCTTAGCTGCGTGGCGTGCCTGAGCGGCTAAGATTACTTTTTGCACTATGGTTTTTGCGTCATTTGGATTTTCTTCCAGATAATTTTCCAACATTTCAGAAACTGCCTGTGATACAGGAGAAACAACTTCTCTGTTTCCTAATTTGGTTTTGGTTTGTCCCTCAAACTGAGGCTCCATTACTTTGACAGAAACAATAGCTGTAAGCCCTTCACGGAAGTCATCTCCGCTGATTTCGAACTTTAATTTATCTAATAATCCGGAAGCATCTGCATATTTTTTCAGGGTACGGGTCAATCCCATACGGAATCCCTGAAGATGCGTTCCTCCTTCATGTGTATTGATATTATTTACATAAGAAAAAATATTTTCTGAATAACTGTCGTTGTAGATCAGGGCTACTTCAACCGGAATTTCTCCTTTTTCATTTTCCATACTGATGACGTGGCTGATGATTGGCACACGGTTTCCGTCCAGAAATTTCACATATTCTTTCAATCCTTCTTTTGAATGAAAAGTCTCTGCTTTTGCCTGTCCGTTTTCATCAATTACCCTAAGATCTGTAAGGGTAATGGTAATTCCTTTATTCAAATAAGACAGTTCTCGTAATCGAGCTGCCAACGTATCATAAGAATACTCTAATGTTTGGGTAAAAATAGTACCATCCGGCTTGAAAGTGACTTTAGTTCCGGTTATCGCCGTTTCACCGATAGGTCTTGCAGGGTATTCTGCTTTACCTCTCGCATATTCCTGCTCCCAGATTTTACCATCACGGTGTACTTCAGCTCTTAAATGGTCTGAAAGAGCATTTACAACAGAAACACCAACACCGTGAAGTCCACCCGAAACTTTATACGAGTCTTTATCAAACTTACCTCCGGCTCCGATTTTGGTCATGACTACTTCAAGAGCAGAAACACCTTCTTTTTTGTGTAAATCTACTGGAATACCACGTCCGTTATCCTGAACCGTTACAGAATTATCTTGATTAATGATTACCTGAATAGAATCACAATATCCTGCTAATGCTTCATCAATTGAGTTATCAACTACCTCATAAACCAAATGGTGTAAACCTCTGACACCAACGTCTCCAATATACATCGACGGACGCATTCTTACGTGCTCCATCCCTTCTAATGCCTGTATACTGTCGGCAGAATAAGTATTCTTTTTTACTTCTTCACTCATAATTTATAATAAAACTATATTTTTCTTGCTTTAACAAGCAAATATACAAAAAATAAGCTTCTTCTGCAACTCTTAAAACGCATTAAACAACGTATTTAAGCGTTTTTAAAGAATATTTTCTATTGTATAGATTACCTCATTAACCGAAACCTTGTCGTGCAGTTTTTTACCCATCAACTGGCTTCCTAAAGGAGAGTGTACTGAGACGGCAAAAACGTTTGAGCCGTCAATCACAACTTTGGGTAATGCTTCACTGATAAAAATCAACAAGCCGTTTGTCTGCACAAGACTTCCCAAAACAACTGTTTCAGAAAGCATATTAATATCAATCTTCTGAAGTTTTTGTTTCTGTAGGTTATATTCTGCCAGTTTATGATTGAGCTTTTCCTGTTCTAAATGCATCATAGAAAGAGCGGTTTCGTGTTTATCTCCGGCAGAACTTTTAGCATCATTTTGTGCATCAGAGGCCAAACCGGCAATCATATCCTGAAACGCATCTATTTTGTCCTGAAGTAATTGCTGATGCAAAGAAACCAATCGTTGTTTGAATGTATCCATTGTTACAATAATTAAAAAAAAAGACCCTATAATTGGGTCTTTTATTATGATATATATTGTTTTTTAGAAATCAAATTTATACATAGCCCCCAGCATTACCTGTATTCCCTGTACCTGATAACTTTTCCACTGTTGGTATTTCTGGTCAAATAAATTATTTCCTTTGATAAAAGCGGTCCATTTGTCTGTAGGTCTGTATCCTACATACGCATTTACATCTGCATAGCTTTTGAGTTCTATAGTACTGTTTACGAAATCAACTCCATTGTTGCTGAATCCGGACAGATCAAAGCGTTGACCTACATAATAAATCTGCGTTCCGGCAAACCATTGTTTATTGAAGTCGATATGTATTTTACCACCAATGCGGGCATCCGGAAGGTTATATGCTTCTCCCAAAACATCCATCTTATATTTGTTATACTCCCCTGAAAAAGCAATGGTTACATTTTCAGAAAAATCAAGATTTATTTCTCCAAAAGCACTGAAAGTATTTACCAGATCATAGGTTGTCTTAAAAGAATTTCCATACTGGTATCCTTCTCTGTTTGACAGAGCATAATTCATAGGATTAGAAACAAACATCATTTTATCTTCTTCAGATTTGTATGATAAACGGATATTATAAGAAGCATTATGGTATAACTTACCTTTCAGACCGGCATACAAATCATATAACTGGCGCGTAGGGCGAATTTCAAAAACAGGAGCGATAAACGGATTGACTTCCGAAATATCTGCATATGAATTCTGTGTAAAACCACCGTCAGCTCCGGCATAAGCAATAACAATATCTTTGACCAGATCTATATTAGCCTTTACCTTCGGATAAATTAATACGGTATTTTCACTGTCTCCGTTAGATTTACCGATAATAGATCCGACACCAGCTCCCAACTGTATATTATAGTTATCTCCGTCAAAACGAATGCTTGGCTCAACAGATAATCCCAGAAAAGAATATTTGTCAGCATTACCGTTTACAGCACTAGTTCCAAATGTGGTATTCAGATAATCTGCATTTAATACGACATTAATGGTTTGATTTTCGAGTTCAATATTGAATTTAGGCTTAATATAGAATCTGTTTTCCTTGGCATCAAACTTGTCCCAGAAGTACTTATACAGCACATCAACCGATTCAAAAACCCCGACATTATTCTCAAATTTACCGGCAGCATGTATATTGGTATATTCGTTTTTCACATCAATATCCGCAAGATTAATACCTGAAAAATTATATTCATCTTTTGCCAATCCATACCAGTTGAACTGGTTGCGATTTACTCCAAAATTCAAATTCCAGTTATTATCTGTATTTTTACTCCCAAGTGTTAAATCTAAACCTGTTTTAGCATATTTATCATCCAGATCAATGTTTTTGATACCGCCCGATGAGGATAGATGGCTTAAAATTCCACCTACATACATATTGTTATCCAGTTTTTCTACAATACCGAGTTCTCCGTTAAAAGTACCGTAATTTCCATAACTCAGCATGGCATAATTGTTATAAAAACGGTTTAGAGTATCATTATCTACAGTAGCAGCTTCTCCCTTGTCAGGAGCAAAAGTTGAGGCTACCGGAAATGAAAAAATGGTATATTTTATTGGTTTTTTCTGATTGTTATCTTCATCATCTAACGAAGGAAGATCTTTTATTTTAAAGGCGTCATTTACTGAAGCCTGATACGGAGACACGAGAGTTACTCTTTCGGTTCCGATATTTTCTTTATTTTTTTCCTGAGCATTTGCAATTCCGGAAAATAACATCACAAATGCAGCGCTTGTATATAGAGACTTTTTCATTCTACGATCTTTATTATTTTACGGAGGAATTACGTTTTGATTCTTCGGATTTAATTTTTGCCAGTTCTGCTTTTGCCTCAGCTACAACATCTGAATAAGAAGTAAAATTCGAAATTACATTTTCTAACACATAAGTAGCCTGATAGCTATCCTTTAATCCGTAAAAGTTTTTTGCCATTACAATCAGTCCTTTTGCTCCGAAATATTTATAGCCGGAATAATCTTTTGCCAGTTTTTGTATCACTGCGTTTGATTCACTGTATTTTTTATCTGAATTTTTGAAATAAGCATCATAATAAATTGCCTCAGCTGCCAATTCTCCACTCGAAGATTTTTGTAAATCAGCGTAGGCTTTTCTCGCTTTGGTTACATCACCTGCAGCAAAAGCAGCTCTGGCAACGATTACCTGAGCATCTCCTTTCATGCGTTTGTCTGATTTACTGTTTGCCAATACTTTATCAGCATAGGCTACTGCTGATGTGTAATCATCACTATCGTAATAGATACGCATCAGATTAGACTGCGCAAATAATTTATTCTGATCATAACTGGCTCCTTTTTCTAATTGTTTTAATAAAGAAGTTGCTTTCTCATTATTCTTTTCAGAAAGATAGATGGTAGCTAATCGCATCAGCGATGCTTCTGTATATTCACTTTGCGATTTACTCAATACAAATTCATAATGCGGGATCGCATTCTTATTCTGGCCATCAGAAACGTATAATTCTCCGAGATTGAAATGCGCTTTTAAAGCATTTAATCCTGTAGGATACGTTTTAAGATACTCGTTGAATCCTGAAATTGCCTGCTTATTATTATTCTGTACAAACTGTTTTTCTGCAGCTTCGAAAGAATCATTGTCGAGATCCGTATTGGAAATATCAACAAAATCAAGGTTTTTAACCCAGGCAGCAAATTCGGCTGTATTACCTGAATCAACATAAATCAGACGCGCACTTTGCACTGCTTCGACTGCATCAGGCGAACCCGGATATTCTGCAACAACTTTTTTATAACGCTCTAACGCTTTTGTATTGTCTTTGCCATTGTAATAAATCAATCCCTGACGTAACATTGCTTTTGAAACATATGAACTGGAAGGATAGGTAGCAATCAGTTTATTAAAAGCTGTGATCGCTTCACTGTTTTTATTTTCGTTGGCATAGGTATTTCCTAATTCATAAAGGGCATCATCTGCATACGATGACTGCGGATAGGAAGTGATGAATTTATTTAAATCCTGAATCTTGGTGTCTGTACGACCTACAAATCCGTAAGAAATAGCTTTTTGATATAAGGCATAATCAACATCTGCGGTCTTTGAGTCAATTACTTTGTTATATGCTTCCATAGCCGGCCAGTATTTACCATCTACAAAATAGCTGTCAGCCATTCTCAGATAGGCATCATTCTTTTTAGCTCCGTCAGAAGCTGTTTTTGTATAAGCATCAAAATGTTGAGCGGCATTGGTGTAATTTTTTAGTTTAAAAGCTGCGTACCCTAAACTATAATTAAGTGTTTTCGCCTCCGGTGTTTTTTCAGCCTGTGGTAACCCTGAAAAAGTTTTGAAAGTATTATACGCATCGGAAAAACGATTAAGTGCATATTCAGCTTCGCCTCTCCAATAAGTAGCTCGTGATACGAATCGATTGTCCTGACGTTCAGCTATAGATTTATTAAAGAAATCAAGTGCCTGGCTGTATTTACCTTCTCCGTATAATTCTACTCCGCGATAAAAAGTTACTTTCTGATAGGCGAGTTTATTAGAAGGCGTTCTGTTTTTTTCCAGTAATGCCAATGCTTCTTTATAATTTTTCGAAGTTATATAAGAATCAATAAGCAGGTCATTAATTTCTTCTTTATAAGCGGTATTCGGATATTTTGCGAGAAATGAAGTCAGAATCTCAGGAACACTCACATATGGGTTTCCGATTTCATAACTCAATTTAGCATAGTTTACATAAGCATCTTCCTGAATTTTAGTATTAAAACTCATCTCAGAAGCATTTTTGAAAGCATTTAATGCCTCGGTCTTCATATCAGACTTGAGATAACTCTCTCCCAAATGGTAATAGGCATTCTGTGCTACTGCATCTGAGCCTCCGATGATTTTATTAAATTCAGCTATGGCTTTGTTATATTGTTTTTGTTGGTAATACGTATACCCCAACTGATAGAAATCAGTATTGTTCCAACGGCCGTTTTTTCCTTTATAAGCTAAGAGATACGGTAAAGCTTCATCATATTGCTGTAGATTGAAATAACTCTCCCCTATTATTTTAGAAAGCTCTGACTGCTCTTCTTCCGTTGCTTTTGGTAATTGTGATTTTGCATCTTTGATGGCTTGTTCAAAATTTCCGGATTTAAAATTCATATCCGATTTGAAATAGCCCATCTTTTCATTATACTTTTCCTTATCTGCTACTTCACCAAAGTATTCTTTTGCCTGAGAGTATTCATCTTTAGAATAAGAAATATATCCAAGATAGTATTTTGCCTGATGTCCGTATTCTTCGGAGTCTTTGATTTCAGTAAATAAAGCTTTTGCTTTATTATAATTTTTAGCATCAAAAGTAGCATAAGCCGTTTGAAATTTGACTCTTTCTCTTACTGCAGGAGCCAAAATATTTTCATTGATCTTACTGGAATATTGCAAGGACTCTGCATACATTCCTTTTTTGAAATAGTAATCGCTAATATCTACATATGCCTGTGCCTGCTTGGAGCTTGTCGGATAATTGTAGACAAATTGATTTATTTTTTCTTCTGCTCCGTCCTGCCCGAGACGAATGGCACAATTGGCAATATAATAAGCACATTCTGCCTGAATCTCATCATTTGTATTTTTGATGCGTACTTCATCAAAGAGAATTTGTGCAATACCGTATTGTTGTTCGTTATATAAAGCCACGGCTCTTTCAAACTTTGCATTTGCATCTGTATAAATCGCAGATTGTTGTGCATTTGCGTGCAAGGAACCCAAAGCAAGGGATAAATAAAATAAATTATTTAATTTACGCATTGTCAATTTTTTTTAACTTCAAATATATCAAATATATGTAGGTAATAACGTGGTTTGTGAAATATTATTACTTTTTTTTATTCGAAAAAATCCATTTTAAAACTCAACCTATTGCTTATTCCTATTCAAATCCTCATCATGAAAAATGTTTTTATCGTATTGTTTTCAAAAAAAGAAAATAACTTGCTATTTTTACATAAAATTTCTACAAAATGTCAAATACAATTTTAGCATTACAAGGCGTTACTATCTATCAGGAAAATAATCCGGTTTTATCTAATGTTTCATTAGAAGTCAAAAAAGGAGAATTCATCTACCTTATCGGAAAAACAGGTTCAGGAAAAAGTAGCTTTATGAAAACCTTGTATGCCGATTTATATCTGACTAACGGAGAAGGACATATTGTAGATTTTGATCTTAGAACCTTAAAAGAACATCAGATTCCTTTTTTAAGAAGAAAAATAGGTATTGTATTTCAGGATTTCAAATTATTACCCGATCGTAATATCTATAACAATCTGCGCTTTGTACTCAAAGCAACGGGTTGGAAAAATGAAGCAGAAATCAGAACCCGAATTGAAGAGGTTCTGGAACGTGTAGGTATGCTAAACCATAGCCAAAAAATGCCACATCAGATATCAGGTGGTGAGCAACAGCGTGTAGCCATTGCCAGAGCATTATTGAATGATCCTGAGCTGATTCTTGCAGATGAGCCTACAGGAAATCTCGATCCGCAAACAAGTGTAGAGGTAATGGAAGTACTTCAAAAAATTAATCAAAACGGAAGAACCATTTTAATGGCGACTCATGACTATGCTTTATTGCTCAAATATCCTGCTAAAACACTCAAATGTGAAAGCGGAAAAATATTTGAAGTAGTACAAAAAACGGTGTAAGTGTATATATTTTTAAAAAAAATAACTAAAAAGTTAATTCCAAAAAACATTTTATACAGGAATGAATTTTTATTTAGAAAACTTATTTATTTAAAATATAAAGGAAACAATTATCATTGTAACGCTTGTAATGCCCGGTTAAAAAAATTCATTCCGATTACTGATGACCTTCTATGCCCGGCTTGTGGAAGTAGAAGCAGGACAAGACTATTGTGGCAAATACTAAAAGAAAAGCACCTGATAAAAGGTACCGTACTTGATTTCTCACCCCCTCGTATTATTTATAGAAATTTAAAAAAGCATACAGGGATTGAATATTACTCTTCAGATTTCGAAAACGAATTTATAGCAGACTACCATTTTGATATTACTAAAATTGAAAAAGAAGCCAATAGCTTCGATTTGATTATGTGTTTCCATATTCTTGAACATATTTCTAATGATGAAAAAGCCATCAATGAATTATATAGAGTGCTTAAAAAAGAGGGAATTGGGCTCATACAAACCCCTTTTAAAGAAGGTGATATCTATGAAGATTATACTATAGTCTCTGAAGAAGAAAGATTAAAAGCTTTTGGTCAGGAAGATCATGTACGCGTATATTCTGTCAAAGGTCTGACGGAACGTCTGGAAAAATCCGGTTTTAAAGTTACATCTATCGAACAACAACCCATACCCCATTTAGGTATCAATACAGAAACAATTCTCCTTGTAAAAAAATGATCTCTATTTTAATCCCAACCTATAATTATAATGTTTACGCTCTGGTTTCTGAAATTCATGAGCAATGTACAAAAGAAGGTGTCGTATTTGAAATCATTGTATATGATGACGCATCAGATACGTTTCAGGATGAAAATAATGCTATAAATACTCTGGATTATTGTTCCTATAAAATTCTCAATAAAAATATCGGGAGAAGTGCTATAAGAAACCTGTTAGCGGAGAATGCCTCTTTTCCATGGCTTCTTTTCTTAGATGCTGATGTTTTTCCGGATAAAAAAGATTTTATAAAAAATTATCTGACAGAATTAAGCAAGAATAAAGCTGAAGTGATTTATGGTGGAATTATATATCAGAAAAACAAACCGGAAGCAAAAAAACTATTGCGCTGGATATACGGAAATGAACGCGAAGCTTTGTCATTGAAAGACAGAGAAAAAAACATCTATCTAAGTTTTTTAACCTTGAATTTTTTGATTCAAAAACAAGTATTCAAAAGAGTGCATTTTAATGAAGAAATACCAAATTTAAGATATGAAGATATGCTTTTTTCTTATGATCTGATGGTCAATAAAATTACGGTCATGCACATTGATAACGTAGTTATTCACTATGGAATTGAAAACAGTGAACTTTTCTTAAAGAAAACGGAAGAATCATTGATCGGCTTGTCATTTTTATTGAATCATGATTACATACCGGTCAACTATGCTTTAATTACCCGGGTTTATGCTTCATTAAAGAAAAAAAGACTGCTATGTATACCTAACTTTTTTTATACATTGTTTGAGAATAGATTTAGAAAAAACTTGAAAGGGAAACACCCTAAATTATGGGTTTATGATTTATATCGCTTAGGCTATTTTATTTCTCTGAATAAAGCATCCCAATAAGACATAATAATTTCTAATTTATAGAGATCTGAAGTCTGCTTAGCATTCTGCCCCATTTCTTTTCTCAGAATGCTATTTTTTATTAGAGTATCAACAGCTTCCACAAACTCAGCTTCGTTTGTAACTCCGAAGCTATTTCTTTTATTTAAAAAATCACCATTACCAATATCGTTATAGTATACTATTGGCAGGCAACATTGCATAGCTTCTAAAAAAACCATTCCGAAAGATTCTGAAAAAGAGCCATGTAATAAAAAATTTGCCTCTAAGTATTTTTCTTTGATTTGTGCTGTAGGTGGAAAAACATATACGTTTTTTTGCAGATTATAGGATGCTATTACTTCATGTATATCATATTCTTCCGACGCTTCTCCAAATATATCTAATACATACTCAGGATGTTTATCTGTAATTTTCTTCCAGCCACTTAACAAGCGATTATAGCCCTTTAAGGATATCAGACGTCCAACTGCTATTGCTTTTTTATGATTTAATGCATTATCATTTTCCACATAAAACGATAACGGATTTGGAATAACTAATTGCTTAGAAAGATTTATATCCGGCAAAACAAATTCATCTCTTAAAACTACTACCCTCTGATACTTCGACAAATATTTATCAATAAAAAAATTATTCATATATTTTTTTATTCCTTGATATCCTGTTTTATAAAAATGTTTGGGACTTGCATGAAGCTCATATATACAAGGAATCGAATCGGGTACCCATTCCCTTATAAAGAGTCCTTTTATCCCATTGTCAGTTACCAAGACAATATCAGGCTGAATCTCATTTATCTTCTTTTTACTTTCTTTTTTTAATTCTAACAAGCTCATAAATCCATTTACCTTTATTTCAGAAAAATGAATCTTTACTTTGTCTGAAAAACAAAAAAAAGGAAGTTGCCGGGTATCATTAGTAGATATGATGTGTACTTTATAGCCCAAAACATCTGCAAGAAAGTTTACTTTCAAAGATAAAACCCGTGATACCCCTCCGGAATCCGTTATTTTTGAAACAAAATACAGTAATGTTTTCATGACATATTCATTAATTCTATCCATTGTTTTCCAATAGCTTGTAAATCGAATTTTTGTACAGATGTCTTGGCATTTTTTTTACAATATGCTAAGAGTTTTTCTTCTGTCATCATACGATCCATCGCTTGGGTAAGAGCCGTTATATTCTGATTTTCAACAAGCAAACCATTGTATTCATGTTGGATAATTTCGTCAGGGCCAGACAAACAATTATAAGATATAACAGGTGTTTCACAAGCCAGACATTCTATGAGTACATTAGGCAGCCCTTCAAATGCACTACATAATACTAAAAATTTTGCCTGTCGCATATACGCATATGGGTTGGATTGAAACCCTGTAAAATACACCTTATTATCACATCCCAGTTGCTGTGCCAATTCTTTATATTCATCCATCAAAACGCCTTCTCCGCAAATAACTACAGGCCATTTCTTACAGGAAGCGGAATATGCCTTTACTAAATGATCAATTTGTTTGATCCGATTTTCCATTTGTGCAACAACAAGAATAAAAGGATTTCTTATATCAATTGGTTGCTCCATATAGTGAAATACTTTTTCGAAATCAACCGGATTATAGATGAGCCGCAGATTATTAAAATTATATTCTTTCTGTAGTTTTCGATGAATGAATTCCGTTATCGTGATAATTGAAAAAGCTTTTTTATAAATAGCATCCGCCCATCTTCTATTTATGGGGATATAGTGATCAATAGCAGAACTGTGGATCGTTAGAATCACAGGTGCATTATACACCCATCTTGCTATTAGCAATTCCTGAAACCTTTTGGTACGAAATCTAAAATCTATTATATAATCAAATTTGTTTTTTCTAAAATAAACAAACAAAGCTTTTAAGCGTGTAAAACGGCCAAACCAGCCCTCATTAGACTTGTATTGCTGTGTAGAGAAAACAGTCCCTTTAAAATCGTATCCGACCTCATCAATTACTGTCACAATATGTACATCTATACCACAGGCATCAAAATATTTAGACAGATTAGCCATTACCCGCTCTGAACCACCACCACCTAACCTGTACGCTACCAAAGCAATCTTGTATTTTTTTTGTAACTTAGTCATTGATTGAATACATTTGAGCAAAATATTTTCTATATGGAATCAGATCCATTGGTTACCGTTATCTGTCTTTGCTATAATCATGAAGCTTTTGTCATTAAAACAATTGACTCTGTTCTTAATCAGACCTATAAAAATATTGAAATCATACTTATCGATGATTTTAGTACTGATATGTCTGTAAATGTAATTGAAAAATATCTTTTAGAGAAATCGGTTTCTATTAATTTTATAAAAAACACCACCAACTTAGGGCTTACTAAAACGTTTAATAAAGCAGTTACATATGCAAAAGGAAGTTTTTTGATTGACCTTGCCTGTGACGATGTATTGCTTCCCGACTGTGTTGAAAGACAAATTCAAACTTATAATGAAAATGATATTTCAGAAACAGCCATTGTTTTTGGAAATGCTCTCAATATAAATGAAGAAGGAAATTTTCTCTCTTATTTCTTTGAAGTAGATGAAAATAAATTTGTAAAAGATAAGGTTTTACATCACACAAGCTATACAACTATTCTTAATTCCGGAAAAACTTTTTGTTCTGTTAGTGCCATGCTGAATCGACAAATTTTTGATATACTGGGCGGCTATGACGAGAATCTTGCTTTTGAAGATTTGGATTACTGGCTACGGGCTTCAAGAGCGTATAATATAGTCTTTATTGACCGTCCTCTGATTTGCAAAAGAAGAGTTATTAATTCTCAAGGCTCACAATTTCATATCAAATCCTCTTTTTCCGATAAAATGGACCATTCAAACCTTTTAATTTTAAAAAAAGCATTGCAGATGAACAGAAACTCAGAAGAACATAAAAATCTTTTGAAACGAGTCAATTATTCACTTGATAGAAGTTTACACGCATACAAATGGGGTATTGCTTTTCAGTATGCGCTGCTAAAATTAAAATGTCATTACAAAATCTGGAATGCTTGAATCACTATAAGCTCTTTTTAAACAAGTCAAAATCCCGGATATAATCATTTTCATCAAATTCTCCGGAAGAAACAACCAGGCAAACAGCTCCTGATGAAAAATTTCTTAATTCTCTCCAGGTATTATTGGCAACATATAATCCGCGGTTGGGCTTATTCAATGAAAACACTTCTTCTTTTCCATTTTCATTGAGAATAACGTCAAAACTACCCGATACCGGAATAATAAATTCTTCCTGAATTTTGTGTGAATGTCCTCCTCTTTCAGCACCACTGGGAACATCATACAGAAAATAAACTCTTTTGACACTAAAAGGAATAACCTCCTTTTCAATAACAGATAAGTTTCCGCGTGGATCTTCTATTTTAGGTAAATCGATTAATTTACTTCTCATTAAAATGTAAGGGTTAAATAGGTTACCAATTCTTTTTCTTCCGTATGCCAGTCTCTGGTAACGTGTTCTTTAAGTAATTTTGCCGGAATACCTCCGATAATAATATGACTGCCAAATTTACAATAATTTTTATTACACAACGAGTGAGATGCTACCATACAATAATCAGGGGTTATCGTTTTTCCGGATAAAGTACTACGGGCTCCAATAAAATTATAATTTCCCACCACTATATCACTCTCTCTATCATACACTTCATTAGTGTCTATATTTTTTATATAATGAAAATTAGTATCTATGATCTGGCATTCTGATCCGAACTGAACAAAATTTCCAAATCGTATTTTTTTATAAGCAATAATTCTTGTATCCGTAGCAAATGAATTGATATTTCCGAAAATCACTTTTGCCTGCCGGTGTACAAATAACTTAAAATCAATTCCCAATTGTACACGTCCATGAAATTCCAGATCTCCTAACAAATGTAATTCGGCAGTACCTTTACTTTTGGTGAATATTTCGTATTTCTGCCCTAAACCGACAAGTCCGAATCGAACAGGTGTCTTAAAGATAAAGTTGCCTTCCAGACTGGTTATTTTCAAACGTCCAAATACGATTACAGGTAATTTTAAAGCCTCTTTAAAGGGTAATTTTTTAAAATTGATATAAAGCGTCTTGTACCAATTGACTGATAAAATAAAACGTATTTTTGAGTTGATCTTTGAATATAATTTACTCACCTTTTGATTTTTTTATCCAATGTAAAACATTTGTCACTTTTATCAGCCTATACAGGCAATAAATAATTCCCATAGCAGCAACAATATACTGCAAAACTTTTGATACTGCATTCTCAGTAAACTGGCAGATAACAACTGAAGAAGTAAATAAAACGCTGATTACTATTATCGTTTTTGATGCCTTATCCAATACAAAACCATACTTCTTTTTTACAAAGTAATAAATATAAAAAGAAAAAAACATGTATTGTAAAAATACAGCCATGCCAATACCTATAAGTTGAAACTCTTTAAATAAAAAATAGGTAAACCCTAAAATCAAAGAATCACTTACAATATTTTGTATAAAATAATGCCGTGTATCTCCTTTACCCAATACCATATATCCCATAGGATAATTTATTGTTTTACAGATAATGGATAATAAACCAAAAAGAAGAATATCCTGAACCGGTAAAAAAGCTTCTGAAGATAATAAAATAATGATATAGGGAGCCATACAATACATGATCAAAACCAAAGGAGTTGCCACAAGCAATCCCAACTGTATCTGAGCATTTACCAATTCATTCACATCTTCCGAAACAGCCATCTTTGAAGAAAGTCTCGGAAAAAAATCAGCTGCCAGTGAAGTAAAAATGACTCCGAAATAAGACAGCAGATAAATATTTGCTGTTTCATAGTAGCCTAAAATGGCTTTGTCATCACTTGTATACAACAGATACTGTCGTAAGATATAGAAACATACCAGTCCAAATACTCCGTTTAACGCTAACAAGATTCCAGAAGAAATGAGTTTTTTTCCATAATCACTTATCTGTGCTTTAGATAATTTCACATTGGTCAATCCTAACTTTCTAAGAAAGGACAGATGAACAACAAGCGAAATAAACGAGCTCAATAAAAAAGACGGAACAATACCTTCAATACCTAAAAAATAGTAACAACTTATCGTACTGAGTGTAATAAACCCTAAACTCATCAACTGATAGTTTATAAGTTTTTTTATTTCATTCAATCCTTGCATGATTACTGTAGCAGCATTTACTATTGCATGGAAGATAAAATAAAGAGAAAGCAATCTGAAGTACTTCGTATAAGAATAATCTCCAAAGGTTAACATGCTGAGTTTTTCTGCAAATACAATACTTATAAGAGCAGCCAAAATACCAGCTGCCATCATCCAGATGAGCTGTAGCTTTGCAATTTGAGCCGTTTTAGAAGCATCTTCTTTATGCTGCGCAATGGCTTTTGTACCTATTACTGACATCCCAAAAGAAGAGCCTTGTGTTATAAGACCTAATGTATTCTCTATAAGTCCGATAATTCCAATACCCACAGGTCCCAAAAACACAGAAGCGCATTTCACAGCAACCACCTTACAAATCATGCGCAATACCTGAGTGGTACCAAACAGGCTCATGGATTTGAATAATATGTTATGGGATTTGTTATTTATCATTTATTATACTGCAACCAATTTCTTCATAGGTTTGTTTAAATTTTTTATACCATTCTTTCCACAAAAAATATAAATGCTGATCTGAAGTATAATGCAGCAAAACTTTTTCAATCCATGCATCCGGTATATCATTCTGAAAGTCTTTTAATTCATACATTTCATCCGCATACCATGCTTTATTTAATAACGCATTGAGTTGATACACATCAAATTCATCTTTCAAATGTTCTTTATTCTGTGAAGAAGCTGTTGTTTTATAAGACGCTTTTATGATTTCTTTGAACGAATGTCCTACCTTCAACTCTATTTTTTTACGTGCTTTCAGTAATTGATGTATCTGAGAGAGTTCATTAACCGTTTTTTGTTTTTGATTCCAACACGCATTATAATAGTCTTTTGAAAACGCTCCCCCTGCAACGATGTATATCTGGTAATAAGCCAATAGCAAATCATCACAGTTAATCCCCAAACGTTTTGCTATGGAGTATACTTTATACTTGTTTTCAATAAAAAACCTTTTAAAATGTACCGCTTTATAAGTAGTGAGTTTGGGTGCCGTGATCAGAAAAGAGGATTCCTGTTGAACAACAAACGGTGAAATAAGCTTTTTATTATTAAGCCACATAAATTTCACCATCGACATATGTTCATCAGAAAGATTTTGATGTACTATTTTCAGATCAATAAAATCTGTAAACCACATATCATCTTCCAACAAAACAAAGTAAGGAGTTCCTTTTTCAATACAGCCTTTCCAGAGAGAAGCAGGTATTTCTTTTTTTGGATATCTGCCTGCCAGAATATCAGCAGATTTTTCAGCATAATTTACTGAAAATTCAAAACATATATCAGGATATTTATTTTTAAGCTTCTCAACATAGATTTGCGGAGTTCCGTCATCCATAACCACAATACGGCTAAAGTTGACAGCATAGTGATAAATACTTGCAATACATCTGTCAAGTAAAAAAGGGCGGTTAAATGATTTTATAAAAACATCCATAAAAATCAATATTCATTCACTACAGCTATGACTTTTTCAATCTGTTCGTTGGTCATCATCGGATATAGCGGTAAGCTCACGACCTGCTCATGAATCAATTCGGTAACCGGGAGTTCTAAAGAAGCATATTCTGAAAAGGCTTGTTGCTTATGTGGTGCTATAGGATAATGAACCAATGTCTGAATGCCCCTTTCGAGCAAAAACAACTGAAAAGCTTCCCGATCTTCCGTACGAACCACAAATAAATGAAATACATGATTTTCAGTACCATCATATGCAGGAAGCATCACTTTTGGGTTTATAATTTCTTTAAGGTACTTCTTGGCAATACCCCTTCTTTTTTCATTATCAAAATCAAGATCCGGAAGTTTTAAAGAGAGAAATATAGCCTGAATATCATCTAACCGGGAGTTGATTCCTTTGTAAATATTGTGATATTTCATTTCTGATCCATAATTTCTCAGCGCAGAAATACAATTTGCCAAATCATGATCATCCGTTGTAACCGCTCCGCCATCACCCAGACAACCTAAATTTTTACCAGGATAAAAACTAAATCCGGCAGCATTGCCAATCGCTCCTGCTTTTTTGTTTCCAAAAACAGCTCCATGCGCCTGAGCTGCATCTTCGATAAGTAAAAGACCATATTCTTTTGCGAAATTAACGATACGCTCTGCATCTGTTACCTGCCCATAAAGATGCACCATCAGAATCGCTTTTACAGATTGTGTCATGGCTCCCTGAACAGCATCAAATGTGAGATTATAATTACTGAAATTAGTTTCCACCAAAACCGGTTTCAGTCCCGCATTAATAATCGATAAAATACTGGCAATATACGTATTAGCCGGTACAAGAACTTCATCTCCATCTTTGAGTTTACCAAGAATTTTATACGCATTAAATATTAGTGTAAGCGCTTCAAGCCCGTTTCCTACCCCCAAGCAATGATTTACACCGCAATATGCAGCAAATTTCTTTTCAAAAGAACTGAGTTCTTCACCGAGTATATAACGAGACTTTTTGAAAAAGCCTTCAAGTCTGTTGAGAAATGGTTCCTGATAAGGATCATTTATCTTATGAAGATCTAAGTAGGGAATCATATAAAAATAGTATCTAAGAGAGGATAATTATTACAATCAAACTTAATAAATTCCTGAACAACAATTTGTGCTCCGAATTTTTCTTTCCAAAACAACAATCCCTGATTGATGTTACGCCCTTCGTTTTCATTTGAAATTCCAAAATCAAAGTATTCTTTATCATCTGAATATTCTTCCATAAGAGCCGAATAAAGAAAATCAAGTACTCCGGTTTTTTCCACTTCATGATCAATACTGATGTACTGAGCATGAACTACCCGATTTGTTACAAAAACAGTAGTTCCTGCAATTACTTTTTGATCTTCGAGCACATTAAACTGAAAAATATTATTTGGGAACCGTTTTTTTAAAAGTTGTATTTCTTCCACAGAATGCACAGGTTTCTTTCCGAACTTACTCATCAGATTGGGTTCCAGAATATTTTCCCAAAAAACGTCCACATCTCCTTCCCTTTCAATCTCCAACCCTCTTCTCTGAGCATTATTTACATCTCTCTTTACAGATTTAGACACAGTAAAAGGCCTGTCGAGTCTGATCACTGAACATATATCTTTCCGGATAACTTCTGCCTTCATTATAAAAGCAAGATATTTCATTTCATCCGAAAACTGCTCCGTATAAAATAAAGGTATTTCTTTTATCACAAGCTCCTGAATACCAAATGAATTAAGATAAATAAGAATGGCTCTGAAAGCAGCTGTAAAATCTGGCATTCGAATACCATTTTTAACCACAATGCCACCATATGTAAGTCCCTGATGCGAATAAACACCAACTTCATTTTTGTTTGCAGGCAAAACAGCAATCAGCACTTCCTCTTTATATACCATCAAAGAAAAATCATCAAACCGATCATTATGATATTCCATAAAATCACGGTGAAATAAAAAAGTAGCATTTTTAGCTTTTGCAACAAATTCATTCCATAAAGAATGGTAAGATGATTGGTATGGAACTACTTTAAAATTCAAGGTAAATAATATTTATGACGAAATAACGTAAAATCTATTAAAAAACATATAAAAGCCAGAACAATTTTTGCTCCTGAAATGTGAAACTTCTATATTTGCAAACATATTTTAATTTTTAAGATGATAAAAATAACTCTACCAGACGGTTCCGTAAAAGAGTTTGCTTCAGGAGCAACTCCACACGATGTCGCTTTAAGTATAAGCGAAGGTTTAGCGAGAAATGTAATTTCAGCAAGTTTTAATGGTACTACCATTGAAACGACGACACCTTTGACAACCGATGGAAGCTTGGTATTATACACGTGGAATGATGCGGAAGGAAAAAAAGCATTCTGGCATTCAACCTCTCACGTTATGGCACAAGCTTTGGAAGAGTTATATCCGGGAATTAATTTAACGATTGGTCCTGCTATAGACAATGGATTTTACTATGATGTAGATTTCGGAGACCGCAAAATCAGTGATGCTGATTTTAAAGAAATTGAAGACCGTGTTCTGGCAATTTCCAAAGAAAAACATGATTTCAAAATGCGTTCAGCTACAAAAGCGGAAGCATTGGCTTTATATAAAAACAATCCGTACAAAACAGAGCTGATTGAAAATTTAGAAGACGGTACCATCACTTTTTGTGACCATGCTACTTTCACTGATTTGTGCCGCGGAGGACATATTCCTAATACAGGAATCATTAAAGCAATGAAAATATTAAACATAGCCGGAGCTTATTGGCGCGGAGATGAAAAAAACAAACAACTGACACGCGTTTACGGTATTTCTTTCCCAAAACAGAAAGATCTTACAGAATATCTGGCTCTTTTGGAAGAAGCTAAAAAACGCGATCACAGAAAATTGGGAAAAGAGCTTGATCTCTTCCATTTTTCACAACGTGTAGGTCAGGGATTGCCTTTGTGGTTACCAAAAGGAGCTGCATTGCGCGACCGTTTGGAACAATTTTTAAGAAAAGCGCAGAAAAAGGCGGGATATGAACAAGTAGTAACACCTCATATTGGGCATAAAGAATTATATGTTACTTCCGGCCACTATGCAAAATATGGTGCTGATAGCTTTCAACCGATACATACACCGGTTGAAGGAGAGGAATTTCTTTTAAAACCTATGAACTGCCCTCACCATTGTGAGATATATAATGCACGTCCGTGGTCTTATAAAGATTTACCAAAACGTTACGCAGAATTCGGTACTGTTTACCGCTATGAACAATCAGGTGAATTACACGGGTTAACACGCGTTCGCGGATTTACACAGGATGATGCACATATATTCTGTACACCGGAGCAATTAGATGAGGAATTCAAAAAAGTAATCGATTTGGTACTATATGTTTTTGGTTCTTTAGGATTCGAAAACTTCACCGCACAGGTATCTGTAAGAGATTTAAACAATCCGGATAAATACATTGGCTCTGTTGAAAACTGGGAAAAAGCAGAGAATGCTATCATCAGTGCAGCAAAAGACAAAGGTCTTAACTATGTAATTGAGAGCGGAGAAGCTGCTTTTTACGGACCTAAGTTAGACTTTATGGTAAAAGATGCCTTGGGAAGAAGCTGGCAGCTGGGAACTATACAGGTAGATTATAACTTACCGGAACGATTTGATTTGACTTACAAAGGTTCTGACGATAAATTGCACCGTCCGGTTATGATCCACAGAGCACCATTTGGTTCCATGGAGCGTTTTATCGCTATTTTACTGGAACATACAGGTGGTAATTTCCCGCTTTGGCTGATGCCGGAACAAGCTATTGTATTGTCTTTGAGTGAGAAATATGAAAATTATGCAAAAAAAGTTTTAACTTTGCTGGAAAATAACGAAATTCGCGCTGTGATTGACAATCGAAATGAGACGATTGGTAAAAAAATCAGAGAGGCAGAAGTTCAAAAATACCCGTTTATGCTGATCATTGGAGAAGATGAGGAGAAAAACGGAACTGTTTCTGTACGAAAACATGGTGACTCGGGAAAATCAAATACAACTATGAAAATAGAAGATTTTGTTACCGTTATCCAGGAAGAGATTAACAAAACAATAAAGTCATTTTAGTTTAACCGCTTGGAAACAAGCATAATACTTTAACACCATAGCATTAAATAATAAAAGAAGAGGATATACACCTCGGGTTGAAAAAAAAGATTTGCACAAAATTAATAATGCAATTCGAGTTCCAGAAGTACGTCTTGTAGGCGATAATGTAGAAACTGGAGTATATAAACTTGCTCAGGCACTTCAAATGGCTGATGAGTTAGGTTTAGATTTGGTTGAAATTTCACCGAATGCAGAACCGCCTGTTTGTAAGATTATCGACTATAAGAAATTCCTTTACGAGCAAAAAAAGCGTGAAAAAGAATTAAAATCGAAATCAACTCAGGTAACTGTTAAAGAAATTCGCTTCGGCCCGCAAACTGATGAACACGATTACGAATTCAAAAAGAAAAATGCTGTAAAGTTTTTGTCTGATGGTTCAAAATTGAAAGCATTTGTATTTTTTAAAGGCCGCTCGATTATTTATAAAGAGCAAGGACAAATTTTGCTTTTACGTTTGGCACAAGACCTGGAAGAATACGGAAAAGTAGAATCCATGCCTGTACTGGAAGGTAAAAGAATGACCATGTATATAGCTCCGAAAAAGAAAAAATAGTAAATAATATTGTTAAGTAAGATAACATAAATACCTAGGAACAAATGCCTAAAATGAAAACAAAATCTAGTGCTAAGAAACGCTTTCAAGTGACTGGCTCTGGAAAAATTAAAAGAAAACACGCTTTTAAAAGTCACATTTTGACGAAAAAAACGAAAAAGCGTAAGTTAGCTTTAACTCACTCTACTTTAGTACATAAAGCAGATGAGAGAAGCGTTAAAGAACAATTAAGATTAATGTAATCGTTCTTTCGGTTAAAACAATTTAATAACCCTGGAGTGGGCTGATAAAAAATTTAAATCACAAGTAATGCCTCGCATTCGCCCTACTACAAAAATTCAACAATTATGCCAAAATCAGTAAATTCAGTTGCTTCAAGAGCAAGAAGAAAAAGAATTTTGAAGCAAGCCAAAGGTTTCTTCGGAAGACGTAAAAACGTTTGGACAGTAGCTAAAAACGCGGTAGAAAAAGCAATGTCTTATGCTTACCGTGACAGAAAACAAAAGAAAAGAAACTTCCGTTCATTATGGATCATGCGTATCAACGCTGGAGCACGTTTACACGGAATGTCATATTCTCAATTCATGGGAAAAATTAAAGCAAACAATATCGAATTAAACCGTAAAGTTTTAGCCGATTTAGCTTTAAACCACCCTGAAGCTTTCACAGCTATCGTTAACAAAATTAAATAAACGTTTGTAAAACCAGTTTATCTTACTTAATAACATAAAAACCTACCTATTCGGTAGGTTTTTTTTATGAAACCCTTTGTTCAAAACACATCCAAGCAAAACATAATTAATATATTTGTAAAAAACCTTTTTAATGAACGATTTAAAAGCAATTATAGAAAAAGCATGGGAAGACAGAAGCTTGCTTCAAGACACCCAGACACAAAAAGCAATCAGAGAAATCATTGATCTAATAGATGCCGGACAACTACGCGTAGCAGAACCAAACGGAAGTGACTGGCAAATAAATGAATGGGTAAAAAAAGCAGTTGTACTCTATTTTCCTATTCAAAGAATGGAAACTTTAGAAGCCGGTATTTTTGAATACCATGATAAGATGCCTTTAAAGAGAGATTTTGCTGCAAAAGGAATCCGTGTAGTACCCAATGCTGTTGCCAGACATGGTGCTTATATCTCATCTGGAGTAATCCTTATGCCTTCTTATGTAAACATTGGAGCTTATGTAGACGAAGGGACGATGGTAGATACCTGGGCAACGGTAGGTAGCTGTGCACAAATCGGTAAAAACGTACACCTTTCCGGAGGTGTAGGCATTGGCGGTGTTCTTGAACCGTTACAGGCAGCTCCAGTCATTATAGAAGATAATGCTTTTATCGGTTCACGTTGTATTGTAGTTGAAGGAGTTCGCGTTGGTAAAGAAGCTGTTTTAGGAGCAAATGTAGTATTGACCGCTTCTACTAAAATCATTGATGTATCTGGAGAAAAACCCGTAGAAATTAAAGGGTATGTTCCGGAACGTTCCGTAGTAATTCCCGGTTCTTATACAAAAAAATTTCCGGCAGGTGAATATCAGGTACCTTGTGCCCTTATTATTGGTCAAAGAAAAGCCTCAACAGACTTAAAAACATCTCTAAATGATGCATTGAGAGATTATAATGTAGCTGTATAGAACACACTATTAAAAGCATATTCTGAATTCAGAATATGCTTTTTTCAACAAATCAGGTCATCTGTAAAAACGCAACGGCAGCAATTTTATTTTTTCAAATAATAAGTCGTATTTTTTTTATAGGTTTGTATCCATAACTAAGGATATTTTTTTCAATGAAAATTTTAGTGATCCAGCAAAAAATGATTGGAGACGTTTTATTGAGCAGTCTGATCTGCGAAAATCTGAGAAAAGCATATCCTGATGCACAGATTGACTATCTTGTAAATGAAAGTACCTGTTTGGTATTACAGGGAAATCCTGCTATAAGTAATCTTATCTTATTTACTCGAAAACAGGAGAAAAGTCTGTTTGAATTGATTAAGTTAGCGATAAAACTCCGAAAAGAACAATATGATCTGGTTATAGACGCTTATTCCAAACTGCAAAGCTGGATTCTTGTAGGACTCAACAACTCTAAACGAAAAATTTCCTATAAAAAAACAGGACGTACTTTTCTTTATACAGATAATGTTATAAAAGCCGCTTTACCACAAACGAATTTAGGATTGGCTATTGAACATCGTTTATCCCTTTTAGATCCGTTAAACTTATCCATTGAAAAAGAAGTTTTCCCAAAAATATACCTTTCTTCAACAGAAAAGACAAATGCAATTGAATTATTTGATTCATTTGGTATCAACCGGAACAAAAAAACACTGATGATAAGCCTTCTGGGGAGCGATATAACCAAAACCTATCCGCTCGAATATATGGCTGAACTGATTAATTATATCGGAGAAAACTATGATGTAAATATTTTATTCAACTATTTTCCAAAACAACTCCCGGATGCAAAGAAGATATGGGATATGTGTACTGAAACAGCACAAAGTAAAATCTACTTTGATTTGTTGGGAAATGACCTCAGAAACTTTATTGCCATCATGGATCAATGCGATGCTATTATCGGTAATGACGGAGGAGCAATAAATATGGCAAAAGCGCTTGGAAAAAAATCATTTATCATTTTCTCTCCATGGATTGAGAAAAAGGTATGGGCAACATTCGAAGATGGTAAAAACCACACATCTGTACACCTCAGCGATGAAAAACCGGAACTATTTGACAATAAAAAAACCAAAGAATTAAAACGTGAATTTGCAGATTATTATCTTAAATTTACACCGAATTTGATTCTGCCAAAACTAAAAGTCTTCTTAGACGCATTATAAACGTAAATAGTATCCCTTTACTATAAAAACATTAACTCTGAAACAAGAAATGAATAAAACACTCACTCATAAATTAATCGGGTTGATCATAACGCGTAATGAAGAGAAAAATATTCCGGCTCTTGTAGAGAATCTCTCGTTTCTCGATGAAATAGTTATTGTAGATTCTTGCAGTACAGACAATAGTAAAGAAATTGTACAGCAATATCCACAAATAAGATTCTATGAAAATCAGTTTGAAAATTACAGCGCACAAAGAAACAAGGCACTGGAATATGTTGAAGATAACTGGATCCTGTTTTTAGATGCAGATGAGCGAATTTCGGAAGCCCTTAAAGAAGAAATTATTGATACCGTCAATAACAATGACCGTACTAAAGCTTACTATTTTAAACGCAGGTTTTACTTTAACAACAAACCGGTATTTTTCTGTGGTCTACAAAGCGATAAAAATATCCGCCTTTTTTACAAGAATGATCAGGTACATTATCAGGGGTTTGTACATGAAAAAATTCAATTCAGAGGTACTTTTAACGTTTTACAAAACCATCTGACACATTATTCCTATGAAAATTATACTTCTTATAAAAAGAAAATGTACCGTTATGGTACATTAAAAGCTCTCGAAAAAATTGAAAAAGGGGAAAAACCTAACTTATTCTTAAAATACTCCCACCCTGTCTATACCTTTTTAAGTAAATATTTACTAAGATTGGGAATATTGGATGGTTATAAAGGATTTATTCTATGCTACCTCATGTCCTATAGTGTATATGTACGCTACGCAGAGATAGAAAAACAATCTAAAAAAAGACACGACACTATCTCTTCCAGAATTTAAGCTTTTTCTTTAAGCCCTGTTTACGGTGGAACTTGTATTGAAATTGCTCTGTTTCCGCCCACATTTTCTCAAAAATCTCTGTTTCGGATTTATCCTTATAAAATTTAGCATACTCATTAGCCATAATCTCTACCATTCCCTTTTTAGGAGTCAATCGTGAAAGATTTTTCATACGAAGTTCAAACGGCATTAAGTCGTGAAAATTCATTCTGTTCAGATCTACCAGAAAAAAACGATAGCTCTCATTATCCGGCACTTTCTTAATCAGCGTGTTACCCGGAGAATGGTCTTTAAACTCTACTCCATTTTCATGTAATGAAAATGAAAACCGGGTAAATTGTCTTAGAATGTTTTCATGATCTGGAAAATCGGGGATTTCCACTAACTCTCTGAATGTAAGATCTGCATATATATGTTCACATAAATAATAACTTTTATCTAAACCTGAAAAAGAGTTGTATTCTACAAAAGCAAGTGGCTTGGGAGTTCCAATATTCTTTTCGATCAGATAATTAGCATACTCATAGGAACGTCTCGCTTTAGATTTTCTAAAATAGGCATATACAATACTGTTGAACCAGTGTGGCTTCTTAAAACTCTTTACATTGACTTCAATGTCCTCCAAACGAAATATTTTAATAGTATTCCGTTTACCTTTTACCAGTAATGTTCCTGTTTCATCAAAATGGGTAACTATATTTTTGACCTGAGCTTCAGTAATTGCAGCGTTTGGCGCTATTATTAATTTCATAGAGTTCCTTTTGGACAAAGATACTGATTATCATTGCCGGATATATTTGTTTTAATTATTTAAATATTGATGCACTCCCTGCTCACAACGGGTCATTTTTTGATGAATACTATTGTCTTGTAACTGATTGTTTTTATCTACATGCCCTTTAGAACTTACTTTGTGATAAATATGAAATACAATGCCTGCAAATTTGAGCCTTTTTGCAAAAACGCCTGCATTGCCCAAACGTATTGCGAAATCAGAATCTTCCCTGCCCCAGCCTTCGAATGCTTCATTATAACCATTAATTTTCATAAAATCCTTTTTCCAGTATGACGTATTACAGCCACGGTATTTTCGGGATATACCTTTGTGCTTTTTATAAAACTTTGCAAAAAATGGTATGTGCAGTGTACGGCTTCTATTCTTTATTTCACTGGAAAAGAAATGAAAACCGATGAGCTTGCCACCTAAAATGCGAGCCACTGCCTGAGGCAGTATATTTACACGCGAACCATATAAATAACAATTTTCTTCTGCCCTATTTTTATGGTCTTCAATAAAATAGGGATGTAAGATAACGTCACCGTCAATCTGGATAATATAATCAGCCGTACTTCTTGAAACCGCTTTATTTAAAATCTTCGCTTTTCTGAATCCCTCATCTTCCTGCCATATGTGGAGTACAGGTACTTTTGAACGAATGACAAATTTTTCGATTACCTCTTTTGTATAGTTATCAGACCCGTCATCAGCAATCAGAATTTCATCTGGTAAAACACTTTGTTTTTCCACACTGTTCAAAACTAATTCCAAAGCCTCCGGCCAATTATATGTCGATATTAATAATGCTGTTTTCATTAACAAAGTGATTTATATATTTTTATTAATTCTTCTGTAATTTTCTCAGAGTTGAACTCTTGTATAATCATTTCATAATTTTTCTCTCCGAACGAATGCCCTGCTTCTTTATTTTCCATAAAATATTCAACTCCATCCGCAAGTTGCTGTACTCCTTTTACGGGCGCTAAATAACCATTTTCACCGGACTGAATGATTTCATCCATCAGCCCTACCTGAGTAGAAACAACAGGAACTTTAAAAAGCATTGCCTCCAAAGCAGACGAGGGACCACCTTCTCTTTCTGATGTCACAAGAAAAACATTCATTTCATCACAAAAAACCGAAGCATTGGCAATACTATCTGTAAAAATGATCGCATCAGACACTCCTTTCTTTTCTGCATACGCTCTAATCTCGGGAGTTAGTTTGGTAAAGCCTCCTATCTGAATACACCGGATATGTGTTTTAGCACGGTTTACAATCAATTCATGCACAACATCAACCATAGTAAACAAATCTTTTGCCTTTGTATGATTGGCAATAGAACCTATCAGAAATTCATCAGCAGCAATCTGGTATTTTTCCTTCAGCAAAAACGGTTTTGTTTGATGTATGATAGCACTGTTGACATTATCAGGTAAAACCAGTAATTTATGTCTGTTCTTCGGTTGTATCATTTTTTCAAAATCTTTTTTAACCAAAGAAGAAACACAGATAATCTTGCAAATAGATGAAAGATTATATTTTATCCTGCTCAAAAAACTGCTGCTTGCTCCGATACCTTTTTTACTAAAAAACACTTTGGCTGTTGTTTTATGTAAAAAAGAAAAATACGCAAATAATGTCAAAGCATCACTCGTATGTAAATGAACGACATCAAAATTGTGTTTTTTCAGCAACCCCTGTAAAAAAGATACATTTTTGAAATCTGATATTTTTTTTAATTGACTATCGATAAAATGCAAACCGATTTCTTTACACCTCTGTTCCAAAATACTGTCTCTCATTCCGAAAATGTAATTTACGGTATCTTGCTTATTCAGCTCTACCACCGTATTCAGCAATTGTTGTTCATTACCTCCCCATGATTTTGCTCCCGAAATGTGCAGTATTTTCATTAAATCGACATCAATTAAATTTATAATATTATTTTTACAAACAAATATATCAAAAATAGAAATGAAAATTACGCTTATTTCACACGATTTATGGGGATATGGGAAACATATAGAGAAAGCATTAATTGAAAAAGGACATGATATAACGTTTATTAATTGTATAGAAATCAATTATAAATACACTTCTTTTCTGGATCGTATTCATAACTTTTTACGCAAAACAATTGGTGGTAAAAACATAAAAAAAGAATACAGAACAGAACAAATTATCAAAAAAATTCAAAATCTGTCACTACAGGATACTATACTCGTTATCAATCCGGGAGAGTTCAATGATCAGGTTTTCGATTTTATGAAAGAAAAAACTCAAAAGCTTATCGGTCATAACTATGACTCCCTAAAAAGAGTTCCACTGCCAAAAGATTATAAAAATATTTTCAACAAAACCTTCTCTTTTGACGATAAGGATGTAAAAGAACATACTGATCTTATTCATCTGCCAAATTTTATTTACCTGGATTTTGAAGAAAATAAAAATCCAAATAACAAAGCCTTTGTAATCATCTCTAAATCCAGACAAAGAGAGCTTATTTTACAAAAAATTGCTTTACAGATGGAAAGCTATGGTATTCACAATTTCGAATTCATTGTAGTTACCAAAAAAGATTTAAAATTACATAGAAAAATTTTGTGCTTTAAAAAGAATCTGTGTCTTAATACTGTAAAAGAAAAGATGGCTGATGCTGAAATTCTTATTGATCTATTGAGAAAAGATCAGGACGGATTAAGTTTTAGAGTATTTGATGCACTTGCCCTAAATAAAAAACTCATTACCAATAATATAAACATCAAAGAATATGATTTTTACAATCCAAATAATATCTTTGTAATTGAAAACACCGATGTGTTTACCATCCCTAAAAAGTTTTTGGAACATCCACATGAAAAGGTGCCTCAACAAATATTGAACAATTATACCTTAAATCATTGGGTAGATAAAATTTTATCCTGATTTTTTCGTTTATAACAAAAGTATTTTCATCAACTCATACGCGTAAAAAATGAAATCATTTCCAATCAGTCTGTTTTTTATTATTCTCATAGGAATTTTGTTTACATCTTGTAGAAAAGATTTCGAATTTGAACCTTCTAACGGAAGTGAACTCCGGTTTTCCAAAGACACAGTATACCTTGATACGGTATTCAGTAATATCGGTTCCAGCACCTATACGCTAAAGGTATATAATACGTCCAATAAAGACATCAAAATCCCTTCTTTACAATTAGGGAAAGGAGAAAATTCTAATTACCGTCTGATGGTTGACGGAATTCCCGGTAAAGTATTTAACAATATCGAACTGCTTGCCAAAGACAGCATGTATATTTTTGTGGAAACTACTGTAAATATTCAGCAACAAACCAATTTAAATGAATATCTGTATACAGATCAGATTCTGTTTCAGGCAGGAACTAAACAACAAAAAGTTGAACTGGTTACTTTGGTAAAAGATGCCGTTTTTCTATATCCGCAAAAATTTGATAACGGAACTACAGAAACGCTTCCTATCAATGACAGTGAGGTGTATGGTTTTTATCTTGATGAAAATGATCCTGTAAACGGCAATGAACTAATATGGACTTCTAACAAGCCCTATGTGATTTATGGCTATGCAGCTGTAGCACCAAATAAGACCTTACAGATACAACCCGGAACTCAAGTACATTTTCATGCAGATTCAGGACTTATCATCTCTAATACTGCTACTATTAATTCAATGGGAACTCTTGATAATCCGATTGTATTTCAAGGAGATCGTCTGGAGCCATCATTTGAAAACATCACAGGACAATGGGATATGATATGGCTTTCCGTAGGGAGTAAAGGACAATTTGAAAATACTACGATTAAAAATGCCAACAGAGGTTTATTCATCAATAAAAATAACGGAACGGTAAATCTGCATAATGTACAGATTTATAATTGTGCCGAGTTTGGAATTTTAGGAGTTGCAGCAAATATCAAAGGGACGAATGTGGTAACAAACAACTGTGGTTCTGCTGCATTGAATTTATCGTATGGAGGTAGTTATCACTTTATCCATTCTACTTTTGCTAATTATTGGAATCGTCCGAACCAAACAACCGTTGCCATTGACAATTATGATGGCTCTTCAGAATTCGCAATTCAAAAAGCATTATTTCAAAACTGTATCATATATGGTTCTACTAATGAATCTTTGATTATGAAAAGCAATGGAACCAACAATTTTAATATCAAATTTGAAAATACTCTTATCAAATTCATTGATTATAATAATACCGTTTTTGGTCAGTTTCCGTATGCTTTTAACAATACTACTTATTTCAACAATTGTCTGATTGCGCGAAATAACCAGGAATACAGACCTTATTTTTACAATACTACAAAGAATCAAATGATGATTACAGACCTGGCAACAGCGCTGATTGGTGTTGGAAATACAATTTACGCACAACAGGTTCCTGCAGATATCGTGGGTAATTCAAGAATCAACGCTCCGGATCTGGGTGCTTATCAACATGTAGCACAACCGGAAGAATAATTTTTAATTTGAAAAAAATGCGTTATTTTTGCATATTGAAACACAACACACAACTAACACATACACAAAAATGATCCATTTCTTCGTGAACCAGGCGAACCTTACCTATGGGGTTCAATCGGAAACAGAATTATCTAATGAAGACATTTCAAAATTAAACTGGCTCTTTGGAAATGCTGTAAAAATCGAACAACTAACCCTGAATGATTATTATATTGGTCCGAGAGCAGCCATGATAACACCATGGAGTACTAATGCAGTAGAGATTACTCAGAATATGGGTATTGAAGGCATTATCCGCATAGAAGAATTTGAGAAGGTTACAGCTGATTTTATTGAGTTTGACCCGATGATTTCTCAAAAATATGAGGCGCTAACACAAGAAATGTACACCATTGATATCAAACCGGAACCTGTTTTGGAAATTGATGATATCGCTGCATACAATAAACAGGAAGGACTTTCCCTAAATGATGAAGAAGTTGACTATCTGAATAATTTAGCTGTTAAACTTAATCGCAAATTAACTGATTCTGAAGTATTTGCTTTCTCACAAGCCAATTCAGAACATTGTCGCCATAAAATATTTAATGGTACGTTTATCATTGATGGAGAAACAAAACCAAGTTCTTTATTCAAACTTATCAAAAAAACATCTGAAACGCATCCTAACGGAATCGTTTCTGCTTATAAAGACAATGTAGCTTTTGTTAAAGGACCTAAAGTTACTCAATTTGCTCCCAAATCTGCTGATAAACCAGACTTCTATCAAGAAACCTTATTTGATTCTGTAATTTCATTAAAAGCAGAGACCCATAACTTCCCTACTACAGTAGAACCTTTTGCAGGAGCTGCTACGGGATCAGGTGGAGAAATTCGCGATCGTCTTGCAGGTGGTCAGGGGTCATTGCCTTTAGCAGGTACTGCTATCTATATGACATCTTACTCCCGTTTAAACGAAGAGCGTCCATGGGAAAAGGCGATGGAAGAACGCGAATGGCTTTATCAGACTCCTATGGATATTCTGATCAAAGCTTCGAACGGTGCTTCGGATTTTGGAAATAAATTCGGTCAGCCGCTCATTACAGGATCGGTTCTGACATTTGAACATGAAGAATCAGACCGAAAAATCGGATATGACAAAGTGATCATGCAGGCAGGCGGTATCGGATACGGAAAATTAGAACAGGCTAAAAAACAAACACCTACATCAGGGGATAAAGTAGTAATTCTTGGAGGTGAAAATTATCGTATCGGTATGGGTGGTGCTGCGGTTTCCTCAGCTGAGACCGGTGCATTCCGTTCAGGAATTGAATTGAATGCCATTCAGCGTTCCAATCCTGAAATGCAGAAAAGAGTCGCTAATGCAATACGTGGTTTGGTGGAATCAGAACACAATCCTATTGTGTCTATTCACGATCACGGAGCCGGAGGGCATTTAAACTGTCTATCTGAATTGGTAGAAGAAACAGGCGGACTAATTGATTTAGACAAGCTGCCTGTAGGAGATCCTACCCTATCAGCCAAAGAAATAATCGGAAACGAATCTCAGGAACGTATGGGATTGGTAATCGGAGAAAAAGATATTGCTACTTTACAGAAAGTTGCAGATCGTGAGCGTTCCCCTATGTATACCGTAGGTGATGTCACAGCAGATCACTGTTTTACTTTTGAATCAAAAACTACAGGATTGAAACCTATGGATTTTGCTTTGGAAGATTTCTTCGGATCATCTCCGAAGACGATCATGAAAGATGTAACAGTTAAAAGAAGTTATAGTGACTTACATTATACTACTGCTTCTATACCTGATTATCTGAATCAGGTACTACAATTAGAAGCAGTAGCGTCAAAAGACTGGCTTACCAATAAAGTTGACCGATGTGTGGGAGGACGTGTAGCGAAACAGCAGTGTGCCGGCCCACTACAATTGCCATTAAACAATGTTGGAGTAATGGCGTTAGATTATACTTCAACAGAAGGTATTGCTACTACTGTAGGCCATGCTCCAATAGCAGCACTTATTGATCCTGCTGCAGGATCGCGAAATGCAATTGCAGAAGCCTTGTCTAATATTGTATTTGCTCCGATAAAAGATGGCCTTACTGGAGTTTCCTTATCAGCCAACTGGATGTGGGCCTGTAATAATGAGGGAGAAGATGCCCGTTTGTATGAAGCTGTAAAAGCATGTTCAGATTTTGCCATATCCCTTGGTATCAATATACCTACCGGAAAAGATTCTCTTTCTATGAAACAGAAATATCCGAATGGGGATGTGATTGCTCCGGGTACAGTAATTATTTCTGCTGCCGGAAATTGTACTGATATTAATAAAGTGGTTGAACCGGTATTGAAGAAAAATGCAGGATCTGTTTATTATATCAATTTATCTAAAGATTCTTTTAAATTAGGAGGTTCTTCTTTTGCACAAATTCTTAATAAAATAGGAAATGAAGTGCCAACTATTACAGATGCCGAATATTTTAAAAATGCTTTTAATGCTATTCAACAGTTAATAATGGCTGATGAGATCGCTGCAGGGCATGATATCGGATCAGGGGGACTCATAACTACACTATTAGAGCTTTGTTTTGCTGATGTGAATCTTGCAGCCAATTATGATGTGTCAGGATTAAAAGAAAGCGATACGGTAAAAGCACTTTTTAACGAAAATATAGCAGTTGTTTTACAGGCAAAAAATGATGCAGCCTTTGAAAACATACTTGCAGAAAAAGGAATTGAAGCTGTAAAAATAGGAAATATCACAGAAGGCTCTGATGTCACTATTAAAAATAATGAGGATCATTTTAGTTTCCCAATCGTTGAAACAAGAGATATCTGGTATAAAACCTCTTTCCTTTTAGATGCAAAACAATCTAAAAACGGAATGGCTCAAGAACGTTATACCAATTATAAAAATCAACCTTTAGATTTCGTTTTCCCTTCTCATTTCAACGGAAAAAAACCTGCATTGAATGTCCATAACAAACGTCCGAAAGCAGCTATCATCCGTGAAAAAGGATCCAATTCAGAACGTGAAATGGCCAATGCTATGTATCTGGCTGGTTTTGATGTTAAAGACGTTCACATGACGGATTTGATTTCGGGAAGAGAAACTCTGGAAGATATCCAATTCATTGGAGCAGTAGGCGGATTCTCCAATTCTGATGTTCTGGGTTCTGCAAAAGGTTGGGCAGGAGCATTTTTATACAACGAAAAAGCAAAAAAAGCATTGGAAAACTTCTTTTCCCGACCGGATACGCTTTCAGTTGGAATCTGTAACGGTTGCCAATTATTTATGGAATTGGAACTGATCAATCCTGATCATGAGGTTCATGGAAAAATGCTACATAACACAAGTCAGAAGCATGAATCTAATTTTGTGTCTGTAAAGATTCAAGAAAACAATTCTATCATGCTTTCTACTTTAGCAGGCAGTACTCTTGGAGTATGGATTTCTCATGGTGAAGGAAAATTCAATTTACCTAATGCAGAAAAAGAATACCATATTGTTGCCAAGTATGCATATGAAGGCTATCCGGCTAACCCGAATGGCTCTAAATATAATACCGCTATGATGTGTGACAAAACCGGAAGACATTTAGTAACAATGCCGCATATTGAACGTTCAACTTTTCAATGGAACTGGGCTAATTATCCGGAAGGCAGACAAGATGAAGTTACTCCATGGCTGGAAGCTTTTGTCAATGCAAGAAAATGGATTGAAAATCAGAAATAAGATCATAAAAAACCTCCGGTGATGCATCGGAGGTTTTTTTTATAGTATCCTTTTGGATTTTACTTATTGTTTTGAAATACGAAACAGTTTCCCGCTATCTGTAATAGCATACAATGATTGGTTTGGATGCGTTCCCAAAACATCTCTGAAACGTTCTCCCTTATCTGCCAATAGACGTTCTTCTCCAACTACTTTGTTATTCTGAATCACGATACGGATAATATGAGTACCGCTTAATGCTCCTAAAAATAAATTATTTTTCCATTCGGCTATTTGTGTACCTGTATAGAAATCTATCCCGCTTGGTGATACTGAAGGATCCCAGTAATACACCGGCTGTTCCATTCCTTCCATCTGAGTGATTCCTTCTCCGATTTTTTCACCGCTATATTCAAGCCCATAACTGATAACCGGCCATCCATAATTTTTACCGATAGCAATTCTGTTTATTTCATCGCCTCCTTTTGCTCCGAATTCAGCTTCCCATAAATCTTTGGTTACCGGGTGTATGGCTAACCCCTGTACATTTCTATGCCCGTAAGAATATATTTCCGGTCTTGCACCGGATTGATTTGCAAATGGATTTCCTGCCGCTGCATTACCCTCTTTTGTAATTCGTACAATTTTTCCTAAAGCAGAATTGAGATCTTGGGCCTGAGGTCGTGTTACCAAATCTGATCGCTCTCCTGTGCTCACAAACAAATGTCCTGTTTCATCAAAAAGTAATCTTCCTCCATAGTGTAAACTTCCGTTATAGGATGGTTCAGCACGATAAATTACCTGTGGGTTTTCAATATTTTGCTCATCAGCAGAAAGTCTTCCTTTGGCTACTGACGTTAGATTTCCCTCTCCGAATGGCTCAGAAAAAGTCCAGTATATCATTTTGTTGGAATTGAAATCAGGATCAATTGCTACATCCAGCAAACCTCCCTGACCTCCGTCATCAACTGCAGGTAATCCTTCAATCTTATGAATACGTTCTCCGTCAGCAGTATATAAAAGCAAATACCCCGATTTCTCGGTAATTAATAAACGTCCGTCGGGTAAATTGATAATACCCCATGGTTTTCCAAGATCTGAAGCGAGTTCTTCTATCTGCAGAGCAGTAGTCGTTTTTACACTTCCTATGCGGGTCTGACCGGGAAATGCAGGACTATATGCAGTATTGGGAGGTTGTGTTTCTACAGGGTCTCCAACGGGTATTTGTTCACTGCCATTGTCATTGTTATTACATGACATACAGGAAAAAAACATAAAGCAGCTCACGGACAATGAGCCCATCATCATTAACTTTTTCATAGCATTGATTTTTAAAAATGATTAATTTCTAAGTTACCATTTTTATCTAAAAAAAAAGATAGAAAAAGTGTTAATAATATAAACAAAAAGCACGAAAAAGGCTGCTGAAAAATGTTTTAATTCAAAAAATATGATTATTTATTTAATTTACAGTCAGATTTTTATGTTGATGTTTTCGTTTATAATGGGTCTGTTTTAATTCTTTATTGCCTGAGATAATACTGATATTACCATCTATTTCTAACATCGCTAGTTTAACTTCTTTAAAACGTTCGACTCCATGCTCGCGCATAGCTTCCAATAGTTCATCTTGAGTAATATCTAAACGTGCTACAGTTTTAAAATCAATTTTTCCATTGTGAATAAGAATTTCAGGCTTCTGATTAAGTAACAGTCTAAGATGCTCATTTTTAAATAAGATTTTTTTTAATATAAAATTCAAGAGAAATAAAACTGCCGCAGCAACAATGCCTCCCAGTAAAGAAGTATCAGGACCAACCATCGCATTCTGTACAGCATTACTTATCAAAAGAATAAGAACAACATCTGATGTATTGAGCTGGGATAATTCTTTCTTTCCGCTCAGTCTTATGGCAATGAGCATAAAAATATATACAGCAACGGAACGAAATATAATATTGAACAGGCTTTCCATAAATCATATCTTTCGTTAAATGTATAAAATTTTAAATAAAAAAATCCTCATCAAATAGATGAGGAAATAAAATAAGGTATTATTTTAATGAATATACTTTCTCTAATCAAGAACCACTTCAACTTTTAAAAGAGAACTATTTTCTAACTGTTCTTCTGTTTCTAATTTGACAAAATACTTATTAGTAGAATAGTCTAATCCTATGGGATTATATTTGAGTTTAGCAGATTTACTACTGATAACCCCATGTCCTTTAACAGTAAAATCTACATGTACTAATATTTCATTTTTTCCATGAGCACCAACCATTGCATAAAGCTCACTTTCATATTTTCCATTTTCATTTGGAAATGGTTTTATATATAAATGCTGTTCCATTAGTTTTGCTTCTCCTTTTATATTATTTTCCGGTTCATCTGTACAACTAAAAATAAAAGGTATAAAAAATAAAAGTAATAGTTTTTTCATAATTGCTTTTGTTAATGTATTTTATTATTAAATATAAGGCATTCATACATATGATATTAATCACAAAGATATGATATTTTAATTAACAAACATACAAAAAGAAATCATTAACTAAAAAACAATCTTTTTCAATATACCATACTAATCCAATCACTTCTACTCAATCAATTAATAATACATAAAAAAACCTTCTTAAATAAGAAGGTTTTTTTATGTATCATCTGCAACTATTCAATTTCTGCACTTAGCCCTGCATCCAGCAAAGCGGAACAAATGGGCTCCAATTCTTTCATAGAACCGGATTTTACCCCACATTTTCCCTTGTAGTGTACTAATAAGGCGCATTGTTCGGCCTGCAATGCTTCATGATCACAAACACGCATCAAAGTATCAATTACATGATCAAAAGTATTAACATCATCATTGTATAATATGATTTCATTATTATTATTCAATAACTCTTCAATTGATACCTCTTCTAATACTTTTTCTTTAGTACTCATTATTTTAATGCTTTTTAAATTTTAATGAAACCCAATTATTTCGTTCTAACTGATCCACAAAAACCAGTCCATTCTTTTCTGCTTCTTCGGTGATGGAAGGTATATCTTCTGTGTAAAAACCGCTAAATAAAATGATAGCTTCATCTTTCATCGTTTTTACATAAGCAGCCATATCGTTTAACAGAATATTTCTATTGATATTTGCGATAACCAAATCATATATCTTCTCTTTCGTAAGTAAACCCGCATCTCCTTCATACACGTCAATATTGCCGATGTTATTCCGTTGTGCATTCTCAATTGAGTTCAGATAACACCAGTTGTCAATATCAATCGCATCAGCATGTTTCGCTCCTTTCATCAATGCCAAAATAGCCAATATAGCCGTTCCGCATCCCATATCGAGGACTTCCATATCCTTTACCTCCATGTTGAGCAAATGCTTCATCATCATATAAGTTGTTTCATGATGTCCGGTACCAAAACTCATTTTAGGCTCTATCACAATCTCATACTTAGCATTTTGAGTTGGGTGAAAGGGTGCTCTGATATAGCATATACCATCTACATCAATAGGCTCAAAATTTTTCTCCCATTCTTCATTCCAATTTACCTGCTCAATATTTTCTTTTGTATAAGAAATTGTAAATTCTTCAGAACCCAAAATATAAATATCATCTAAAATATCAGCTGTCCACAAAGCTTCCTGAACAAATGCTGACACTCCTTTTTCTGTTTCCACAAAGCTCTCAAAGGTCTTTTCTCCTAATTCGGCAATCAATATTTCAGTACCTGGTTCTTTGGGTTCAACTGTAAAATGATAGGCTATATAATTAGATTCCATAATCTTTTGTTAATGATTTATTAATATAGTAACTTTAATGTGGTACAAAAATAAGATTAGTTTTGCGTAAAATTATTAAATCTACATGAAAAGATTATTATTATCCTCGTTACTGTTATTAACATCAGGATTACTATACTCCCAGGATGATATTCACAAATCGCAAGAATTCAAATTAGCCGCCTTACCTTATTACAGTTACGGAAAAGGATTAGGAATGACATCTGCTGATAGTCTTTTTCAATTAAATATACGGTTCCGTATGCAAAACAGGGTTACCTATTTTGATTATGAAGAAGGTGAATCCAATTATGAAGCACAAATCAGACGTCTTCGTTTGCGCTTAGACGGATATGTAGGAGATCCGAGATTTCAATATGCATTACAATTGTCTTTTGCTCCGGGTGATGTGGGAGCTATAGAAGAAGGAGAAAATCTGAATATCATAAGAGATGCGGCAGTGAGTTACCGCGCTAACAGACATTGGAATATTATTTTTGGGCAGACAAAAATACCGGGAAACAGACAACGTGTCAATTCATCCGGTTCACTTCAATTGACTGACAGATCTATCAATAATGCCAAATTTAATATTGACCGTGATTTTGGTTTTCAGGTATATTATCTTAACGAATTAAAAGACAAATTTTCATGGAATGTAAAAACAGCCATTACTACCGGAAATGGGAGAAACTGGGATGGTAAAGATACGAATGTGGCACTGACCGGAAAGTTAGAGCTATTACCACTCGGTGTTTTTACAAAGGGCGGAGATTATTTTGAAGGGGATATCGCAAGGGAAAAAACACCTAAATTTATGATTTCAGGGGTATTTCATCAAAATAATGATAGCCAGTATGACCGTGGACAGCAGGGAAATCTTCTGTTTGAACAAAAAGATTTACAATCTACTTTTATCGATGCTGTATTCAAATATAACGGTTGGGCAGCGATGTATTCTTATATGAACAGAATGACAAAGAAACCTATTACGTACGGATTCGATGCTGATGGAAAGGAAGCCATGTCTTATGTTTTTGCCGGACACGGAATGGATTATCAGGTAAGTTATACTTTCCCTTCCAACTATGAGATTATTGGTCGTGTTTCTACTCAAAATGTACATGACGATTTGTATAAGATACAGGTACCAGATGCAAAACAATACAGCATTGGTCTTACCAAATACATCTGGGAACATGCCTTTAAGCTACAAACCGAATTCACTATTGATGATTTAAATTATTTTGACGGCTCCCATGAACGAAACTGGTACATCCGCTTTCAAATAGAAATAGGGATATAAAAAAACGGATTCAAATTGAATCCGTTTTTTTATATAATATATTAACTGTTCTTTACAATAATTCAAAAGAAATAGATACAGAAGCTGTAATTTCAATTTCTCCGATAGCTAATGTTTGCTGCATAGACTCTGCTGAATCGCTCATCATTTGTGCTTTCATCGCATACATTCTCGGATATACCGTTTGAGAGTTATCAGAAATCATTACTGCTTTTCCTACTTTTTGGTTTAAAGCTACCGCGAAATCGCCTGCTTTTTTCTTTGCGTTATCTACAGCTTTTTTTCGGATTTCTGTTTCATAATCGGCAACTTTAGACGATTTGAACTCTACTCCGTTGATATTATTGGCACCTGCATCAATCATAGAAAGCATCAAACTTTCATATTTTGATAAATCTTTTAAATTGATTTGAATAGACTGACTCGCTACGAAATAATCCTGTTTAGAATTATAATCTCTGGTTTTATATAAAGACACCTGTTGTGTTTTATAATCTTTTTCGTTTACACCAGATTTTTTAAGAACACTTATTACTTTCGCAATAATATCATCATTTGTTTTTTTGGCCTTTGCAGAATCTTTGTCTTTTGTTTCTGCTCCAATAGTTATTATAGCCTGATCAGGAACTACTGACATTTTTCCTTCTCCGACAACATTGATTGTGTTAGGTTGATTTTGCATCTGAGCACTGATTGTTTGAGTTGCTACTATGGTTAAACATAGCATGATTAATTTTTTCATATTCTTTTTATTTTTATTTCTAACGTTTAGTCAAAAACGATACCAATCTATATTTTTTAATCCATTTTATATTTAAAATTTTTCTCTATTGCCTTAATCATCTCACCTGCAATGTCTTTTCCGGTAGCGCCCTCTATTCCTTCTAATCCGGGTGACGAATTAACTTCAAGTAATAAAGGCCCTTTAACCGATCGGATAATATCTACCCCGGCAACTTTCAGATTCATTGCTTTTGCAGCTCTGATAGCAATTCTCTTTTCTTCCGCAGTTACTTTTACTACTGAAGCTGTACCGCCAAGATGAATATTAGCTCTGAATTCTCCCGGTAAAGCTTCCCGCTGCATCGCAGCAACTACTTTTCCGTCAACCACAAAAAGACGCAGATCTTTTCCATTAGCTTCTTTGATGAATTCCTGTACCAAAATATTAGCATTCAAACTTTTAAATGCATTGATAACCGACTCAGCAGCTTTTTTTGTTTCTGCCAGTACCACTCCTTTTCCTTGTGTACCTTCAAGAAGCTTTATGATTAAAGGCGAGCCACCAACCATATTGATAAGATCATTGGTATCAAGAGGAGAGTTCGCAAAGCCAGTGGTAGGAATTTCTACTCCGTTGTTAAGCAATAATTGCAGTGAGAACAATTTATCTCTGGACTGTGTAATTGCTGCTGAATTATTTAAGCTGAATATTTTTAAGGATTCGAAGTGACGTGTCAGTGCACAACCATAATACGTCATACTCGGGCGTATTCTTGGAATTACTGCATCAAAATCATTAAGAACCCTGCCACCGCGATAATGGATTTCCGGCTGTGTAGCATCCAGTTTCATATAGCAGTGTTTTATATTGAGAAAATGCATTTCATGTCCTCTCAATTCTCCTGCTTCCAAAATACGCTTGTTGGAATACAATTCCGGATTACTTGCCAGTAAACCTATTCGCAATCCTTGTTTTCCGTGATTGGTTAGCTGGTAATACTCTTTAATCATTTCATTACTGACTTCGCCCAGCTTATATCGCTCTTCCGGATCAACAATGATCTTTCCGCTCATTGCCTCACGTCCTAAAAGCATACGAAATCCCATAGAATCCCGATTGGTAAGTGTTACTTCAATCTCCCAGTCAAAGGACCCTAAAGAAATATTAGTTTTAATTACAAAGCGTGACTCTCTATATCCACTGGAGCTTTTAACAACTCTGCGATCAATAATTTTTGCTTCGCATTTTATTACCGATTTCTGATTATTCTGAATAGGATTGACAATAAAGCGTACCCATTTTTCACCCTCTTTTTCAAAAGGTGTAATCTGCTCGGCATGTAAAGCGGAAGTCTTTGCTCCGGAATCAACACGTACTTTTATCGCTGGAATTTTTAGGTCAGGGAAAGAACACCATTCTTCACTTCCAACTATTACTTTTTGAGTCATTATAAAATAGTCTTTTTTATCTTATATCTAAAATAGTCATTTTTTTCAAACAAAAATAAAAGTGGCTGAATAATCATCAACCACTTATATTATGATATTTCTTATTGTAAGAAAATTATTAATTAAAGGCTTCTTTAAGAAGAGCTACTTTGTCTAATTTTTCCCAGGTAAAGAGTTCTACTTCTACCTCTTTTACTTCTCCTGAAGGACTTACGAATGTTTTCTTTACAATTTCATTTTTACGTCCCATATGTCCATATGCTGCTGTTTCCGTGTAGATTGGCTGGCGCAATTTTAGATTCTCTTCTATGAAATAAGGTCGTAAATCAAACAGTTTCTGAATCTTTTCAGCAATCTCTGCATCAGAGAAATTTACTTTTGCCGTTCCGTAAGTGTTTACATAAACTCCCATTGGTTCAGCAATTCCGATCGCATAAGATACCTGTACCAGTACTTCTTCTGCAATACCTGCCGCTACAATATTTTTAGCAATATGACGTGTTGCATAGGCTGCCGAACGATCTACTTTACTCGGATCTTTTCCGGAAAAAGCTCCACCACCATGCGCTCCTTTACCACCATAGGTATCTACAATAATTTTTCTACCTGTAAGCCCTGTATCTCCGTGCGGACCTCCAATGATGAAAACACCGGTTGGATTGATATGGTAGGTAATCGGCTGTTCAAAGTATTGCTTATACTGCGGATATTTTTCTAATAATCGTGGAATCAGAATGACCTTGATATCTTCTTTGATTTTATTCTGCATTAACTTTTCAACACGTTTTTTCTCTTCAACAGTACTGTTTTCCGGTCTAATAAAATCATCATGTTGTGTAGAAAGTACAATGGTAACTACACGTTTTGGTTTATTATCATCACCGTACTCTAAAGTTACCTGTGATTTCGCATCCGGTCTCAAATAAGTTATTTCAGAATTTTCTCTTCTTATTTCAGCGAGTTCCTGTAATAATTTGTGAGATAAATCTAATGCTAAAGGCATAAAATCATCGGTTTCTGAAGTAGCATATCCAAACATAATCCCCTGATCTCCTGCTCCCTGTTCTTCTTTATTGGATTTGTCAACTCCCTGGTTAATGTCCTGAGATTGTTCATGAATCGCAGACAATATACCACATGAGTTCGCATCAAACATGTATTCACTTTTCGTATATCCGATTTTTTTGATCACATTTCTTGTAATCTGCTGTACATCTAAATATGTTTTAGAGTTCACTTCTCCTGCCAATACTACCTGACCGGTTGTTACCAATGTTTCACAAGCAACTTTTGAATCAGGATCAAATGCCATAAAATTATCGATTAATGCATCAGAAATCTGATCTGCAATTTTGTCGGGATGTCCTTCACTAACTGACTCTGAAGTAAAATAATAGGCCATAATTTATTTAATTTTTAAGACCGTCACAAGCGCATTAAAAAGAAAACAACCTAAATTGAAGTAAGCTGCTTTAGCATTTTTTAATGAGGTTGCAATCAGTCAAATTTTTCCTCTTTTGTTTTATACAATGCAAATTTAAAAAGAATATTTATAAGTCGTCTTAATTTATACTTAATAAAACTTCTGTAACCTATAATTATTAAAATAACACGATATGCAGTTGTTTAATAGCAATACAAAAATTACAAAAAAGCTTCCGTTTATATATAAAAATAATTTAACAAAAAAACAAATGATTCCTTTTTTTTATTAAATTTATAATCCAATCATTAAAATTAAAAAACTATGAAAATTTCTAAACGTCTATTTTCCATATGTATAGGCACTATGAGCTTAGTCATTGGTTTTTCTTCTTGTAAAAAGAGAGATACTCCCCCACCGAGAGAAGTTACAGAAAATGATATCAGTTTATTGAGTCCGGATGAACAAAAACTCATCGCTTCCAATCTGGACCACATGATGGATTATTATTTATACGATGTAGAATCTTTTATAATCGCTAATGAAAAAACCAGAAGTGATGTACTTAAAAAATTTGCACAGGAAGAAGTTGTTTCCGGACAAAAAATGATTAATGCTATAAAAGAATATGCAGAAAAATATAATTATAAATTAGATACCGTTATTTCTACCGGAAAAAACAACAATCTCTTCAAGCTTACAACTTCTGATGTAGCAAATTTTGATAAGATTTTTATCAATACTTATATCGAATCCAATAACAAATTTACAGATTCCATTTCTAATAAAATTAACCAGATTAACCGCGTTGATTTAAAAGAATTGATGGAAAATGTAAAAAATGAAAATGTACTTCGTATCAGTCAGGTATATAAACTGAGAGATAGTATGAATTAGACTTTATGCAGTACCCAGTTTCTGAGTATTTCTTTTCCCGATGGAGTAAGAATGGATTCCGGATGAAACTGAACCCCGCGAACATCATATTCTCGATGTTTTAATGCCATTATATTACCCGCTTGATCATAAGCTAATACTTTTAACTGGTCATTATTCTCAAATCTGGCAACCCAGGAGTGATAATGACCAATTTCTATTTTTTGTGGCAGTCTATCAAAGAGATAATCTTCTTTTACAATCTGCATTGTTGTCGCAACCCCATGTAGTGGCTCTTCAAGATTAAAAAGTTCTGCCTTAAAATTTTGGGCAATTGCCTGATGTCCTAAACATACACCGAGAATACTTTTTGAAGGGGCATATTTTTGCAGAAGCTGTGGCATGATTCCTGCCTGTTCAGGCAATCCTGGTCCCGGAGAAAGTAATATTTTATCAAAAAAACGTACTTCTTCCAGCTCGATTTCATCATTTTTTGCTACTGTAATTTCTGCATCAGAGAGTTCTTCCAGTGCGTGTACAAGATTATAGACAAAAGAGTCATAATTATCCAATACTAAAATTTTCATAGGCAAGTTGTTAAAAAGTACTGTTTTTATTTGCCTGTAAAAATAACTATATTTCTCAAGATAAACTGCACAGTGAGGAGAATTCAAATCGATTTCATTTACCAGCCTCTGACTGCTCCATCTTTAAAAACCAAACGTGCAGTTTTTACCACTTCTTCAGATTGGTACGCTTTTACAAATCTTTTGACCTTGTCTTCTTCTTTATTATCTTTTCTGGAAACAATTACATTCACATAAGGAGAATCTTTATCTTCTGTAAACAATCCAAATTCTTTGGTATCTAATCCGGCTTGCGCTGCAAAATTGTTATTGATAACAGCGATCACAACCTCTTTGTCGTCTAAAACTCGCGGAAGCTGTGGAGCTTCAATTTCTACAATTCTGAGTTGCTTTGGATTTTCTATAATATCTGTAACACGTGGCAGTATTTCACCTGTTGGACGCAATTTCAATAGTTTATATTTTTCCAACAGCAACAAAGCACGGGCTCCGTTTGTAGGATCATTCGGAATGGCTACCGTATTTCCCTGCTGTAGTTCAGCTATATTTTTTATCTTTTTTGAATACCCTACTATGGGGTATACAAAAGTGTTGCCTACTACACTCAATTGATATCCGCGTTGTTTAGACTGTTCTTTTAAATAAGGAACATGCTGAAAAACATTGACATCAATGTCTCCTTTTTCTAAAGCTTCGTTCGGTATCACATAATCATTAAATGCTACCAACTCTACTTCTAAATGATATTTTTCTTTTGCAACTTTTTTTGCTGCTTCAGCAATATCTTTTTCAGGACCGGATGTAATCCCTACCCTTATAAAATCAGGATCAGATTTATCATTTTTGGTCGTACATCCTGTTAAAAGCAAGGCTGCTATGAGCAGTCCTGATAAATAATGTGTTTTCATAGTATCTGTATTTAGCGATGATTGTATTTTTTTGATAAGTAGTCACCTGTCCATTGTATGATAAAAACCAACAAAACAAGCAGCAATAAAACGGCATTCATGATAAAAGTATCATAACCTATGTATCCATATTGATAACCGATTTGTCCCAATCCACCGGCTCCGACAGCACCCCCCATAGCAGAATATCCTACGAGTGTAATAAGAGTAATAGAAATTGTATTGATGATTGAGGGTAAAGCCTCGGGTAGTAATACTTTAGTGATGATCTGCATTGGATTTGCTCCCATCGAACGCACCGCTTCGATAAGACCTTCCGGTATTTCTAAAAGACTGTTTTCAATCAGACGGGCAATAAAAGGAGCAGCTCCTATGCTTAATGGCACCAAAGCGGCTGTCATTCCAATAGAAGTGCCTACGAGTAAACGTGTAAAGGGAATCATCCAAACAATGAGTATAATAAAAGGTATGGAGCGAAAAACATTAACAAAAATTGCTAATATCTGATGGTACCACTTGTTTTCGAGCAATTGTCCTTCTCGGGTTAAAAAAAGAAAAAGCCCAAGAGGAAGTCCTAATAAAAAACCGAAAAAGCCTGAAACAAAAGTCATGATTATCGTTTCCAGCAAACCATTAAACAATAATAAAAAATTACCTTGAAGCATATCCTTTTAGTTTTATATTAATCTTTTTTTCATTTAAGTAGTGTAATGCCTGTTCAATCTGAAGATTATCTCCCTCAAACAAAGCAATCAAATAGCCCGTTGTAAGAGTTCCAAAAGACTCAATGGCAGATTTAATAATCCGTACTTTTACATTAAATAAAGAAGCTACATCTGCTATCCAGGTTATTGTACCATTCTCTGGCATTTTTATTTCTACAACAGCAGATCCCTCTTCTGTATAGGTTGCTTTTATTGTTTTTGCAATGTCCGTTGGCAGTTGTATGTCTTTTTCTTCCGGTAAAAAAGCAGCTACTACCGGATGATTCTGATCAGAAAGGATTTCCTGTACAGTACCTTTTACCATTAATTTTCCCTTATCAATAATGGCTACTGAATGACAGATTGATTTAACCACCTCCATTTCATGTGTGATGATGAGAATTGTAATTTTTAAACGTTCATTAATCCGTTGTAATAACTCCAAAATAGATTTTGTAGTTGCCGGATCCAGAGCACTCGTTGCTTCATCACATAGCAACAAATGAGGATCATTTGCCAAAGCACGTGCTATAGCCACCCGTTGTTTTTGTCCTCCGGAAAGATTTGCAGGGTATTGTCGGGCCTTATCAGCAATTCCTACCAGTTCGAGTAATTCTTCCACTTTCTCACGTATCTCTTTTTTTGATTTTCCCGCCAGTTCCATCGGCAAGGCTATGTTATCAAAAATAGTTCTGGAAGTCAGCAGATTAAAATGTTGAAAAATCATACCTATTTTCTTACGTTGCTCTTCAAGTTTTTTTCCTTTTAAGCCCGTTATATCCGTATTATTTATGATTACCTGCCCCTGATCAGGTATTTCCAAAAGGTTTACACAACGGATAAGAGTACTTTTACCCGCACCCGATCTCCCAATAATTCCTAGAATTTCTCCCTTCTGTAATTGAAAGCTGATATCTGATAAAGCTTGTAGCCGCAGCTGACCTTTACCATACGTTTTTGATACATTCTTTAATTCAATCATTCTTTTTTATATTAAAAATGCTTCTGAAATATCAGAAGCATCTTATACGATTTCACAAGATTCCTTCCCTTATATCCATAGAGCCATAGAACTGCACATTAATACAGTCATCATTACCTCATCAAGAAACAACTGAAACAAAATCATGATTATTTTATATTTAAATGCAAATTTAGTAAATAAATAATCTAAAAAACAAATTTAAATTTACAAAAAATAGAATATTTATCTAAACACAAAAAGATGATAGAAAAAAACAAAGAGATATAATTTAAAAGCAAAAAAAAGCCACTGCAAAAAGTGGCTTTAATAAACGTATTTATAGATTAAAATAAAAAAGGCTGAAAAAAAATTTTCAGCCTTTTTGTATTAAAAATCTCTGTTAGCATCAAATGCTTCGAGATAGTTAGCTACGCGTTGTACAAATTGTCCTCCCAAAGAACCGTCAACTACACGATGATCATAAGAATGTGACAAGAACATTTTCTGACGTATTCCGATGAAATCTCCTTCAGGTGTTTCTATTACCGCAGGTACTTTTCTTATAGCTCCTAAAGCTAAAATACCTACCTGAGGCTGATTGATTATCGGAGTTCCAAATACAGAACCAAAAGTTCCCACATTAGTTACCGTATACGTTCCTCCTTGTGTATCATCTGGTTTTAATTTACCATTTCTCGCTCTGTTTGCCAAATCGTTTACTGCTTTTGCCATACCTACCAGATTGAGTTGGTCTGCATTTCGGATAACCGGTACAATAAGATTTCCGTTAGGCAATGCTGCAGCCATTCCTAAATTGATGTTTTTTCGTTTTATAATGGTATCTCCATCAACTGAAATGTTCATCATAGGGAAATCTTTTAAGGCTTTTGCAACTGCTTCCATAAAGATTGGTGTAAAAGTAAGTTTCTCACCTTCTCTTTTTTCAAAGGCTCCTTTTACTTTATCTCTCCATTTCACAATATTGGTTACATCTACTTCAATAAAAGACTGAACATGGGCAGAAGTCTGAACTGATTGCACCATATGATGTGCTATCATTTTTCTCATACGGTCCATTTCTACGATCTCATCCTGTCCGTTTACAGATACAGGTGCCGCTTTAGCAGCAACCGGAGCTTCTTTAACAGCCGGTGTTGAAGGCGCTGCTGGCATTGCTTTTGCAGCTGCCGGTTGTGTACCTCTATTTTTTACGTATTCCAAAATATCGGTTTTCGTAACCCGTCCATCTTTTCCTGTTCCGTTTATGTTGTCTAATTCTTCCACTGAAACACCTTCTTCTTTAGCGATATTTTTCACCAAAGGAGAGAAGAATTTTTCTGAAGCTGAAAAATCAGTATTTACTGTTTCTTTTGCAACCTCAACAGATTTTTCAATCTGTGCAACGGATGCTGTTGTATCTTGTGTTGCAATCGGTGTAGAAACTGCATCACCACCTTCTGTTTCAATAATTGCAATAACCTGACCTACCTGAACAACATCATCTGTGTTAAAAAGAATTTCTACAATGGTTCCTGAAACTTCAGAAGGAACTTCACTGTCTACTTTATCAGTTGCTATTTCAACAACTGTTTCATCTTGTTCAACAGTATCGCCTACATTTTTTACCCAATTTGTAATTGTTGCTTCAGCAACAGACTCTCCCATCTTAGGTAATTTCAATTCAAACTTTGCCATATATTTAATCTGAGGTTGTGTTTTACGATTTTTTTTACAAAAATAATACTATTTCTGATTTTCACTAATTATTTTTTAATCAAGGTACTAAAATTAATTATCTCTCCCCTTCCATTTTTATCATCACTTCCTATGAAAAAGGAAGCATTATGAGGCTTTATTTTAAAACTTATCCCGTTATTTTGATATGTTTCTAATAAATTAATATATTCCTCATAACTATAATGATCCGCATCATATAGAATTTCAACGGATTGATTCCGATATTTCTCCAGAATTTGAGCTACGTCTCTTACAAAGTTAATTCTTTCCAACTTTATCAAAAGTTTTTTTTCTAAAATAATCTCCAGTTCCTGATTCTGAGACACCAGTACATAATGTTGCGGCTTTTTCTTTTTGATTCCTTTTTCCGTTTTTTTCTTGAAAGCAAATAGTAGAATTCCAGCTTCCATCATCATATTAAAAAGAAAAGAGGCTGAGAAGTGTTTGCTGTAGAAAAAATGCATGGCATCTTTGAAACGCCTCATGTAAGTATTATCTTTTAAGGTACTCTCACCTTTGAAATGGATAATGGAAACATCCGAAAAATAAAAATTTTCCTTTTGCTGCTTTAAAACCGTGTATGATAAATCGATATCATCAGAATACATAAAGCACTGTTCGTCAAAACCGCCAACTTTGATGTAAAGTTCCCGTTCCATAAACATAAAGGCTCCGGCAAGTATATCCACTTTACCGGATTCATTTTCTTTCAGATGCTGTGCATAGTAACGATTAAAAGCGCCTGAATGCGGAAATATTTTATATAAACCCGTAACTTTTGTAAAAGCTACCCACGGAGTGGGTACGCTTCTCTTTGATTCCGGTAAAAAATGTCCTGAACCATCTATCATTTTACATCCGATAATACCTGCTTGTTTTTTTGAGCCAGCGAAAGCTATCATATGAGTAAAAGTATGCTCTCCAACTATAGTATCGGGATTAAGAATACAAATATATTTCCCACGGGCAAGGTCTACCCCCATATTATTCCCTTTTGGAAACCCCGCATTTTCTTTATTGGCAATAAAAGTGATTTCAGGAAAAACAGCATGCATCATTTCTACAGAGTCATCTGAAGAAGCATTATCTACTACTATAATTTCTGCCTCTATAGCACTAATGGCTCTTTGAACACTTTTAATACAGGTTTGTAAAAAATGAGAAACATTATAGTTTAGAATAATAACTGATAATTGCATGCTTTATTATTGATTGATGCTTTTGACTTCCTCTATATAATCAGTCAGTATTTTACCGTATAAACTTTTTTTCACTTCCGGAGTCAATGCATTGGAAATGGTATCGAGATATACATGGCTCAGAGGCGCTACTTCAGTCAATGCAATATAAGCAGCTACAGCCTTGTCTTTGTTTTTAACGGAGAAGTTTACGGCATTCAGATACATGCGTTTATCCGTTTTTCCAATGAGCGTCAGTAAACTGTCAGAGGCAGCTTCCTGATTGTTTTTATCAGCCAGAACCTGTGCCCGTATCAAGTCATTTTTTGCCGTAAGGATTTTCTTTTTGGTATCCAGATAATTTTGATATAATTTCTGATTTTCTGAACCTTCTATTTTAGCATCTGCAAAAAAGTGAGATAAGGTAGAGTTGATTTTTAACTCTCCGGGTTCTGCAAAAAACAGTATGTAATTATCTTCTGACAAAGAAGTTCCTCTGTCAAGAGAAAGATACATTACCTGAGGTTCTTCTATGTGTAAAGAAGTTTCAAAATGAGAATTTCCCTTAATAATCATACTGTCAAGTGTGACCAAAGCACTGTCTTTAACCGTTTGCAGATAGAGTTTTCCCTGACTCAATCCTTCGATATTACCTACAATTTTAAGGTTATCATCTCCTGATTTTTTATTACAGGCTATAATAAAAGATGTGGTAAGCAGTAATATAAAAATTTTTTTCATCTATTATTTGAATAAATCCATTCCCGGAATGTTAGGCATTCCGTCTTTCGCAGCAACTGCTAATTCTGTTTCATTGATTTTAGCTGCCTTTTCCAAGGCTTTGTTTAGAGTAAGAATAAGATAATCTTCCAATTGCTCTTTATCTTCAAGCAAGCGATCGTCAATATTGATTGTTCTTATTTTGCTGTTTGCCGTTACCGTAACCTGCAGAAGATTGTCGGAACTGTTTTCATCTATCAAAACCGTATCTAAACGTTTTTTAGTTTCTTCTACTTTTTTCTGAGCTTCCTGTAATTTGCCCATCATACCCATTAAATCGCCAAACATTCTATTATGTATTAAATTGTTAATGGTTACAAAAATATCAAATTGAAATGATTTTCAAACTCTTTTAAATTGAAAATGCACCTTCCTATCTTATGGAATTGTACTATTTTTGCATGTTACTATATTTTTTTGAAAAATGAAACCAGATATATATGAAATAAATGAGCCTATTGCGGCTATTAAACCTGTGCGTTTAGAAAAACACGGAGACATCCGGACTGATAATTATTTTTGGATGAACGAGAGAGAGAATCCGGAAGTAATCGATTACCTGAATGCAGAAAATGCCTATTATGAAAAATGTACTGCACATACCAAACAATTGCAGCAGGCATTATTTGAAGAAATGAAATCGCGCATCAAAGAAGACGATGCTTCGGTGCCGTATCTCTACAACGGATATTATTATATTACGCGTTTTGAAACGGGTAAAGATTACCCTATTTATTCGCGCAAAAAAGGATCTCTTGATGCTCCTGAAGAAATCATGTTTGATTGTAATGTAATGGCGGAAGGTTTTGCTTATTTTCATCTATCGGGTATTAACATCAGTGATGATAACCGATATGCCGCTTTTGGAGTCGATACTGTTTCCAGAAGAGAATATACCCTACAGATAAAAGATCTGGAAACCGGAATTATTTTACCGGTAAAAATTGAAAAAACAACCGGAAGTTCTACCTGGGCAGCAGATAATAAATCCCTTTTTTATTCCAGAAAAGACGAACAAACATTACGGCCTGATCAGATCTTGAAACATTGTCTGGGGACCGCTACTCAAGAGGATGTTCTTATTTACAACGAAAAAGATGAAACGTTCAGTACTTATATCTATCGTTCCAAATCAAAAAAATATCTGATTATCGGCTCTGACAGTACGCTTACAACGGAATATAGAATTCTCGAAGCTACCAATCCTACTGGTAAGTTTAGTGTTTTTCAGAAGAGAACAAGAGGTCTGGAGTATAGTATTTCTCATTATGGCAATAGCTTTTATATTCTCACAAATAAAGATAAAGCGACGAACTTTCAACTGATGCACACAACGGAAGATGCTACCGGTAAAGAAAACTGGAAGACTGTCATTGCACACAGAGAAGAAACACTTTTGGAAGGTATTGATATTTTTAAAGACTATTTAGTAATTTCTGAACGGACAAATGGTTTAACACACATAAAAATACAACCATGGCAACAGCCGGAAAATGCGTATTACTTACCTTTTGATAGTGAAACGTATACCGCATACACCACTACGAATGTAGATTTTGATACTGATATATTGCGTTATAGTTATCAATCCATGAAAACCCCGGCCTCAGTAATCGATTTCAATATGGATACACGTACAAAGGAGGTTAAAAAAGAACAACCTGTTTTAGGTGATTTTGATAAAGATAATTATACTGAAGAACGCCTTTGGGCTACAGCTGCTGACGGAACGAAAATACCCATGTCTGTTGTATACAAAAAGGGAATAGAAAAAAACGGAGAAAATCCGCTGCTTTTATATGCTTACGGATCATACGGTTCTACGATGGATCCTTATTTTTCAAGCATACGGCTTAGTTTATTAAACAGGGGCTTTATCTATGTCATTGCACATATTCGCGGAGGAGAAGAATTGGGAAGATATTGGTATGAAGAAGGAAAACTACTTCAAAAGAAAAATACCTTTACTGACTTTATCGATTGTTCAAAATTTTTAATTGAACAGAAATACACCTCTGCAAAACATCTGTACGCAGAAGGTGGTTCTGCAGGAGGTTTACTGATGGGAGCGATTATGAATATGCAACCTGAGCTTTATAACGGTATTATTGCTCAGGTACCTTTTGTTGATGTGGTTACTACTATGCTCGATGATTCTATCCCGCTGACCACAGGTGAATATGATGAATGGGGAAATCCGAATGATCCGGTGTATTATGATTATATGAAATCCTATTCTCCTTATGATAATGTAACCGCTAAAGAATATCCAAACCTCTATATATCAACCGGTTTACATGATTCCCAGGTTCAATATTGGGAACCCGCTAAATGGATTGCTAAATTAAGGGCTTTGCGGACAAATAAAAATTTATTATTTCTCGACACTAACATGGAAGCAGGACACGGTGGGGCATCCGGACGTTTTGAGGCCTTAAAGGAAGTAGCAAAAGAATATAGCTTTTTGTTAGATTTAGAAGGAATAAACGAATAGTAAAAAAAAAATTTATTAATTTTGTCAAGTTGTAAGGGAATGAAAAAACTTCTCTTTTAAAATAATAATTATGAAAGAAGAGATTCAAGCTCATGATATTTTAGACCTGATCGGAAACACTCCATTAGTTAAAATTAACAAAGTATCAGAAGGTTTAAAAGGTAATTTTTACGCGAAAGTAGAAGCTTTTAATCCGGGGCACTCATCAAAAGACAGAATTGCTTATCATATTATTGAAGAAGCTGAAAGACAAGGCATTCTGAAACCCGGAAATGTCATTGTTGAAACAACATCTGGTAATACAGGATTCAGCATTGCAATGGTCAGCATTATTAAAGGATATGAATGTGTTTTAGCAGTTACTTCTAAATCATCCTCAGACAAAATTGATATGCTGAGAGCTATGGGAGCTAAGGTATATGTTTGTCCGGCAAATGTATCAGCAGATGACCCAAGATCCTATTATTCTGTTGCGAAACGTCTTCACGAAGAAACCGCCGGATCAGTTTACATCAATCAATATTTCAACGATTTAAACATTGATGCACACTATAAAACCACCGGTCCTGAAATATGGAATCAGACCAATGGCAAGATTACCCATCTGATTGCCTGTTCCGGAACAGGAGGTACCATCTCAGGTACTGCACGCTATCTTAAAGAACAAAATCCGAATATCAAAATACTGGGAGTTGATGCATTTGGCTCTGTATTAAAAAAATTTCACGAAACCCACGAACTGGATCCTTCTGAAATTTATCCTTACAGAATTGAAGGAATGGGTAAAAACCTCATCCCTACTGCAACCGACTTTGATGTGATTGATAAGTTTATAAAAGTATCTGATGAAGATGCCGCTCATATGGCACGAAAGATATCTAAAACAGAAGGTTTATTTGTAGGATACACCTCCGGAGCTGCTTTTCAGGCTGCCAAACAGTTTGCTGAAGAAGGCGAATTTGATGAAAACAGTAATGTCATCATTATATTTCCGGATCACGGATCACGTTATATGAATAAAATATACAGTGATGAGTGGATGAATGAACAAGGCTTTTTTGATAATGTTAACCGCGAAGAAGAAAAACAGATTGAGTTTATTAAATAACACTTGATTTTCATTAATAATAAAACAGTTGTAATTAAAATATTACAACTGTTTTTTTTTGAGAACTAAAAAACCATAAAACGATCTCTTAATCAATCCTCAAAAACAAAAAAGAGAGGGTAAGCCCCTCTCTTTTTATTTAAACCACTCGTTTTTCAATATATTTGGAATTCATGATTCTCACAATTCCCATATAGTCCATGGTAAATTCTACAACGCTTCCTACCTGATACTCATGATTGTTTTCACCAAGATCAAGTACAATCATATCTGATGTTGCTCCAGCAATTTTGATGGTCTCATCTGTAGTTTCAAGATGATTGACATCGATATCCAGTATTCCGATATCAATAAGTGCCCGGTTAGAGGTTTTTCCGATATCATCCTGATCAAAAGTAATGGTTTCACCTTCCAGATTGGTTCCCATTTCACCTGAAGGTACAATGGGTTTCTCATACAACTCAATAATTTCTGCATAGAGTTTAAAAACACGCTGTTTTAACGTAGCGTAACTGGTATTATTATACACATTGGTTCCCATGAATAAGGTTTCACCGATTCGGAAATGGTTGATTCCTTTCGGCAAAATATTCTGTTCAATCAAGGGTATGGTTACAGAAGAGCCTCCGGAAATAAATGCTATTTTTTTATTGAATTTTTCTTCTACAAGCTGCTTATACAGACTCAATTGAATGAGTTTATCAGCATTGGGCAATATTCCGTATAAACAGGATAAATTAGTTCCCAAACCGATCACTTCAATATGATCGAGTTCAAAAATATCTTCATAAAACTGGATAAAGTCTTCTCTCATAACCCCCTCACGTAATTCTCCCAAATCAATCATGATAATCACCTGATGGATTTTTTGCTGTTTCTTCGCTTCCTCCGACAGCATTTTTATGGTAGTGATATCAGAGTTAAGACTTACATCTGCATATTGTACAACTTCTTCTATCACGCCTTTTGCCGGTGGTTTTATATAAAGTGTACGGGCATTGGGATTAATGCTTTTGATGATCTTTAAGTTAGAAGTTCTTGAATCGGAACAGTTCGTAACGCCCAAATCCAGTAACACTTCAAGATACTTTTTATTTCCGCACAAGATTTTGGTCACAATAGACCAGTGAATACCCTGCTTATCAAAAAAATCATTTAATACTTCAAAATTGTTCTTTAGTTTTTGTTTATCTAATGTGATATATGCCATAACTTTATTTTATATATCTCATTTCAAGATACTTATTGGTAAATCCTAATTTTTCATATAATTTTCTTGCCGGATTGTCAGGTTCTACATGCAAGGCAATATTGCCTTCACTTGATTCAATAGCATTCTGCATGAGACTCATACCGATTCCTTTCCCTCTATAGTCCTGATGCGTAGCAATATATACTAAGATATTTTCCGGAATATAATCTTTCATTCCCGTTTCATTCACCACTGTAACACCGACTATTTCTTCATCGATAGTGGCTACCAATACAAATCCGGAAGTCTCTCTTTCAGTCTGATTCAAAGCATACATTACTGCTTTTTCAATATCTTGTTTAGGATCTCCGTACTGCTGCAGGTTTTCATAAAGAAAGTTGACTGCATTGGCTTGGGCTGTTTTCGACAGGGACGTTTGTGCATCCCATTTTTTAATAATAATCATTTTGTTACTTTTTAAATTCGTAATATCCCAAATTTAAAAGAATATATCACAAATCAAAATTTAACTGTTTTTTTTAGGAAAACTTTGAGAAAATCAGGGATTTTGAAAATAAAAACAGCTTTGCTGTAACGTTTATTAAAAATTAGCTACCTATAATAAAAAATCATAATTATGAAACTAAAAATAAGCGGGTTGACAAAAACCTATAAGAATGGAGTGATGGCACTTGACAATGTTGATTTAGAAATCGGAGCTGGGATGTTTGGTCTATTGGGACCTAACGGAGCCGGTAAATCATCTTTGATGAGAACGATTTCTACGCTTCAGTCACCTGACTCCGGAGAAATTCATTTCGGGGATATTAATGTATTAAATAATCCGATGGCTTTGAGAAAGGTATTAGGATATCTGCCACAGGAATTCGGAGTATATCCAAATATGTCGGCAGAACGACTGCTAAACTATTTTGCTCAGTTAAAAGGAATCTCCTCTAAAGAAGACCGTAAAAAAATCATCAAAGAAGTATTGGAAGTAACCAATCTTTGGGATGTAAGAAATAAAAGTGTAAGCGGTTATTCCGGCGGTATGAAACAGCGTTTCGGGATTGCGCAATTGCTACTAAACAATCCTAAACTGATTATTGTGGATGAACCTACAGCAGGACTGGATCCGGCAGAACGTCACCGTTTCCTGAATGTATTACGTGAAATAGGAGCCAATCATACGGTTATTTTTTCTACACACATTGTTGATGATGTAAGAGAATTATGTAGAGAAATCGGAATTCTGAATGGCGGAAAAATTTTGTACAGAGGTACGCCAACTGACGCTGAAGCACAACTGGACGGTAAAATATGGATGCGCATCATCGAAAGAAGTGAGCTTGATGATTTTGCCAGAGATTTTAATATCATCTCTTCAAACTTTAATCAGGATAATACACTTAATATCCGTGTGTACAGTGAAACACAGCCTAATGAAACATTTGTGATGGCAAAACCACAGTTGGAAGATGTTTATTTTGTTACACTTAAAAACGATCGTCTGTAATGTTAGGAACCATTTTTTCTTTTGAATTTAAAAGATGGTTCAGGAACCTATCTTTTTACCTGTATATGGCAATATTCTTCGCCATCTCTTTTGCGATCATGGCAAGTGCGCTCGGATATTTTGACAGTTTATCGACTACTACCGCATCTAATACAGTTATGAACTCTCCTTTGAGTATCAATGGTTTTATCGGTGCTATATCGCAACTGGTGTATTTTATTGTGCCTACGATTATCGGTGCTACCGTGTACCGGGATTTTAAATACAATGTGCATACCGTTTTATATTCTTATCCTTACACCAAGTTTGATTATCTGATTGGTAAGTTTCTGAGTGGGTTATTTATTACCATACTCATTACATTTTCAGTAGGATTAGGATTTCTGTTAGCTTCTGTTTTGCCTTTTGCAAATCAAAATCTTTTAGGACCTGTCAATTTATGGGCTTATTTTCAAACGTACATTCTGTTTGTGGTACCCAACATTCTTTTGGTAGGAAGTATCATATTTGCACTGGTTACGCTGACACGAAATGTGTATATCGGGTTTATTTTTGTGATTGTTGTCTTTATCATCAAAGGGCTTATTTCCAATGTAACGAAAGATTACGATGACAAATACATAACAGCACTGATTGAACCTTTTGGTAGTGAAGCTCTGATGTATGTAACCAAATACTGGACTATTGAAGAACAAAACACGAAAAGCATTCCTCTCAGCGGTGTGATTCTCTATAACCGACTGATCTGGATGGGTGTATCGTTATTAGTTCTTACAGCGCTTTATTTTTCATTTAGTTTCTCCCATTCTCCGCTTACGATTAAACGTAAGAAAAAAGGAAGCCGATTGGTGAAGAACAATTTCGGCAGTATCATAAAAATCAATTTATCAAAAGTAACTCATAATTATTCCTTTGGACAGAATCTGAAGAATGCATGGAGTCTTTCCAATTTTGATTTTCTTGTCATTACTAAAAACTGGGTATTTATTACCATCATGATTATTTTAGCTATTTTCATTGTGATTTCAGGCTTTACATTAGGACTGATTTATGGAACAAATACCTATCCGGTTACCTGGAAGATCATTGAAGCATTCGGAGGAAATGCCATATTTTTTAACTCCTTACTTATCTATCTGTTTGCAGGCGTACTGATTCAAAACGGAGTTACAAGCAGGATGAATCTTCTTATAGATTCTACACCGATTCCTAACTGGACGCTGTTATTATCCAAATTTCTGGCATTGGTTAAAATGACAGTAGTCGTATTTTTCATTACAATTCTGGCCAGTATTGCTATACAGATTTATTACGGATACTATAATTTTGAATTATTGCATTACTTACAGGAGTTTTACATCTTTATGATGGTTGATATGATTATTGTCATTATTTACTCGCTGTTTATTCAGTCTTTTTTCAAAAACTATTTGATCGGATTCTTCGTTATTCTTGTTTCTCTGTTTATTTTAAGCAGTTTGAGCAAGATCGGAATTGAACAGGCAATTTTCCACTTCAATTCAGATCCCGGATACTATTACTCCGATATGAACGGATATGGAGTAGTCAGAGACTATTTTATCTATAAACTGTACTGGTTATTGTTTGCAGGTGTTTTATATGCCATCACTCTTTTATTATGGAGAAGAGGTATTCTTGCCGGAGCAAAAGAGCGTATAAAAATAGCTTTTAAAAGAATGAAAGCACCTATCATGGTTCCTGCATTTATCAGTCTGATTGGTTTCATTGGTCTGGGATATGCTATCTATTATAATGATAACATTTTACAGCCTCATTATTCAAGTCAGGATTATGAATTACAGCAGGTGGACTGGGAAAGAAAATACAAGAAATATGAAACATATCCGCAACCGCGTATTGTGGATGTAAAAGTGGATATGAATTTATTTCCAAAAGAAAGAAATTACAATGCAGAAGTACAGTATATCATGGTTAACAAATCTGACAAACCTATCGATACACTGCTGGTAAATTACCAGAAAAACTTACGCTCTATTACTTTTGATATACCAAACAAACTGGTATCAAAAGATACAGTTCTTAATTTTGATATTTATAAGTTAGAGAAAACGCTTTTGCCGGGTGATAGTATAGCTGTTCATTTCAAAGTACAGAATTTGCCAAATACATTCCTGAACGACCGCTCGCCGGTTATTGAAAACGGAACCTTTATCAATAATAGTATGTTCCCTTCTTTCGGTTATTCTGAAAACGGTGAATTGAGTGACAATGATGTGCGTAAAAAATACAATCTCAAGCCTAAAGAACGCATGGCAGCAACAGATGATATGAATGCCCGTAAAAATACGTATATCTCTGAAGAAGCTGACTGGATTACTTTTGAAACAACAGTGAGTACTGATGAAGACCAGATTGCTATTGCACCTGGATATCTTCAGAAAGAATGGGTTAAGGATGGAAGAAAGTATTACCATTATAAAATGGATTCAAAAATGTTGAATTTCTATGCCTTTAATTCTGCCCGTTATGAGGTAAAAAGAGATAAATGGAAAGATATTAATCTTGAGATTTATTATCTGAAAGGACATGAATATAATCTGGACAGAATGATGGAAGCGATGAAACGTTCTTTGGCTTATTACTCTGAAAATTTCAGTCCTTACCAGCACAAACAGGTACGTATTATTGAGTTTCCAAATACAATGGGATCATTTGCACAATCTTTTGCCAATACTATTCCATTTTCTGAAGCCATCGGTTTTATTGCACAGGTAGATGAAGACAATCCGGATGCGGTAGATTATCCTTTCTCCGTTATTTCTCATGAGGTGGCACATCAATGGTGGGCACATCAGGTAATCGGAGCAAATGTTAAAGGAGCTACCTTAATGTCTGAATCGCTTTCAGAGTACAGTTCTTTAAAAGTGTTGGAACATAAATACGGAAAATTCCAGATGAGAAAATTCCTTAAAGATGCATTAAACGATTATCTGACCGGAAGAACCAGAGAATGGAAAGAAGAAAATCCGTTGATGTATAATGAAAATCAGCAGTATATACATTACAACAAAGGTTCACTTGTATTGTATGCAATGAGTGATTATTTAGGAGAGAAAAACTTTAATAACATTCTGAAAGGATATGTGAATGAAGTGGCTTTTCAGGAAGCTCCTTATACGAACTCTATCGAATTTGTTGACCATATCAGACGTGCAACACCTGATTCTCTGCAATATTTAATTAAGGATATGTTTGAAACCATTACACTGTATGACAATAAGATTAAAAGTGTTTCTACTAAAAAATTATCTAACGGAAAATATCAGGTAGATATTGAATTTTTAGTTTCGAAATATCGTTCTACTCCTAAAGGTGAATCCATTTATAAAGATGAACAGGGAAATACGCTGACGTATAAAAATGACAGGGAAACCATACATTCTTATCCGATGAATGACTATATTGAAGTTGGTGTCTTCGGAGAAAAGAAAAGACAAGGGGCTTTTGAAATTGATGATGAATTGTATAACAAGAAATATAAAATCAATAAAATTGATAATAAAGTTTCTATCATCGTAGATAAAAAACCGGTTGAAGTGGGTGTAGATCCTTACAACAAATTGATTGATCGGGATTCTAACGACAATCGAATGAAAGTAAAATAATCAATTTTTAATTGAAGAAATAAAAAAGGCTGCATAATAATGCAGCCTTTTTGTTTTTATATTATTTTCTGGAAGATTTAGACATCCGTATTTCAAGTACTCCTTCCGTTTTGTCACTGTTATAAGTAGTAATAGAGGTATCTACATCAAATATACTTATTTTAAGTGCCTCCTGTTTGGTTACTTCTTTGCCATCAACAATCACTTTTTTTACTTTCTCATTACGGATGGAACGTAAAAAATCTTGTTGAAGTTCGTTTCTGAAGTTGATGCTCATATCCATATCCAGATTTGCTTTATTCTTTTGTGCTTCAGCTTCTTTTTTAGCCTTTTCCAATGCTTCCTGACTGGCTTTTCTCGCTTCCTCTTCTTTTTGCTTTTGTTGCTCAGCTTTTGCTTTTATTTCCGCCTTTAACTTTGTTTCTTCATCTTTCTTAGCCTGCTCTGCTTTTAGCCTTGCTTCTTCGTCTTTTTTAGCCTGTTCTGCTTTTAGCCTTGCTTCCTCTTCTTTCTTGGCCTGCTCTGCTTTTAATCTCGCTTCCTCATCTTTCTTAGCCTGCTCTGCTTTTAATCTCGCTTCTTCGTCTTTTTTAGCCTGTTCTGCTTTTAGCCTTGCTTCCTCGTCTTTTTTAGCCTGTTCTGCTTTTCGTCTCGCTTCCTCGTCTTTCTTGGCTTGCTCTGCTTTTAATCTCGCTTCCTCGTCTTTTTTAGCTTGCTCTGCTTTTAGCCTTGCTTCCTCTTCTTTTTTAGCCTGTTCTGCTTTTCGTCTCGCTTCCTCGTCTTTCTTGGCTTGCTCTGCTTTTAATCTCGCTTCCTCGTCTTTTTTAGCTTGCTCTGCTTTTAGCCTTGCTTCCTCTTCTTTTTTAGCCTGTTCTGCTTTTAGTCGGGCTTCTTCTTCTTTCTTAGCCTGTTCTGCTTTCAATCTCGCTTCTTCGTCTTTCTTTGCCTGCTCTGCTTTCAATCTCGCTTCTTCGTCTTTTTTAGCCTGCTCTGCTTTCAATCTCGCTTCTTCTTCTTTTTTAGCCTGTTCTGCTTTTAGCCTTGCCTCTTCGTCTTTCTTAGCCTGTTCTGCTCTTAACCTCGCTTCTTCTTCTTTTTTAGCCTGTTCTGCTTTTAGTCTGGCTTCTTCTTTCTTAGCCTGCTCTGCTTTTAACCTCGCTTCTTCGTCTTTCTTAGCCTGCTCTGCTTTTAATCTCGCTTCTTCGTCTTTCTTAGCCTGCTCTGCTTTCAATCTCGCTTCTTCTTCTTTCTTAGCCTGCTCTGCTTTTAACCGCGCTTCTTCATCTTTTTTAGCCTGTTCTGCTTTTAGTCGGGCTTCTTCTTCTTTCTTAGCCTGTTCTGCTTTCAATCTCGCTTCTTCGTCTTTCTTTGCCTGCTCTGCTTTTAATCTCGCTTCTTCTTCTTTCTTTGCCTGCTCTGCTTTTAACCTCGCTTCTTCTTCTTTCTTAGCCTGTTCTGCTTTCAATCTCGCTTCTTCTTCTTTCTTAGCCTGTTCTGCTTTCAATCTCGCTTCTTCTTCCTGCTTTTTTTTACTGATGTTTTCAGCCAAAGCTATTTTTTCAGCATCTGCCTTATCTTGTGAAGAAATGGCGCCTCTGTATTTACTGACTAACGTCACTACAATAGCTCCGTCTTTTGCTTTTTCTCCAAATAAAGCGATAGCCTCTTCCCCTTCAAGGGTAATGATTTTTTCTATGTATTCCGGTCTTAATTTTAAGTATTCTGAATACTTTACATAGTAACCATTGATAATGATGAGAGGGGTTTTATCTTCTCTAAAAATAGCAATAGGATCTTTGGCATTCAGTATCTGAAAGGGATTTAGAACTATTGTAAAGAGTAATAGAATACTGATTAAACGCATACGTAATGATTTAGTGCAATGAAGGAACAAAAATATTTATTATATTGTATTAATGTTCTAAATTATTCTTTATTTTTTTATTGATTCATGATGCTGATAAAGAATTCCTTTGTCAAAAGCTACCCATCTGCTTGATTTTAATCCACCTATTTTCATGGCTTTATTTGTCCAGGTATTACAGGTATAAAAGATACTATAGGAACCTTTCGCTTCGTAGAAAGCATCATTTTTCCCATACTGTGCATCTGTTTTTATATAAATTGGTTGTCCCGAAGCATCCATATCAATCGAACTCATGATAAACTCAATCATCTTCTTGTATTGCGTTTCGGTAATCAATACTTTTTTTGTCAATTCGTCTTCGTGTATGTTTTTTTGATACGTTACATGTAATGCTGTTTCTCCCATACCGGTTGCCGCTACCAAAGCAGTAGAAATGGTAAGATCAGCCCATTCCGGTGTATTTAAATAAAAGCCTTTGTCGCCCCAGCCGATGCCTACATATCTGAAATCCGTTTGTTTGCCTACTGTATTTTCATAAGAAAAAACAGTACTCCAGTTTATTTGTGGATGGTGTACCGGAAATACTAAATCAGTATGTACGCCATTGGACTGCAAGTACATGGTTATGGTTTTTTCTTCTGCTGACGGTATCTCATTCACTGTACTTCTTGATAAGAGAAATTCACAAAAAATATAGATAAGCAGTAAGGCAACAAACCCCAGTATAAGATACGCTGTATATTTTAGTGCAATGAGAAGTCTCTTCATAATTTTCTATTTTATTTACATAAAATAACGCAACTTTACAGTTACTTATTTTGTTATATTATTTTTACTGTAAAGTAAGTGTAAATTATATTCATCTGTAGTAAACTGTTTTATTTTTTCATTTATGACGAAAAAAAAAGTTGTGGTCAGCTGGAGCGGCGGAAAAGATGCTGCATTAAGTTTGAAACTTATTTTAGAAAATCCTCTTTATGAAGTGGTTTGTTTATTGACTACCCTTTACGAAGAAACGCAAGCTTCGAGTGTGCATTTTATTCCTAAATCAATTCTGAAAAAACAGGCAGATGCTTTAGAAATTCCTATTCACTTTGTAATGCTTACACAAAATGATCTCACAGATTATAACAGTAACATGCAAAAAACAATTGTTTTTTTTCAAAAACAGGGTGTTACAGCTTTTGTATTTGGTGATCTTAATGTGGAGGAAGTACTGCCGTATAGAAAAGTACTTTTTGATCCGCTGGGTATGGAACTTATTTTTCCTTTAGGCGGTTTAACATCTGAAAACGTTATGAAACTTTTTTTTAATTCAGAACTCGAAACAGTCATTATTGTAACTAACGAATCCGTATTGCCCTGCTCTTATGTCGGCAAAAAACTTACTAAAAATTTAATAGATACATTATCTCCTTCATGTGATGTGTGTGGTGAAAACGGTGAATACCATACTTTAATAACCGGAGGATCTATTTTCAAAAAATCTTTTTCTATTGAAATAGCAGCTATCAAAAAACACACTCAGCAAATCAGGCTTTCTGATTTTAGTCTGAAGAAATTTACATACTGCTATGCAGAATATAAATAAAATGGCAATAATGTATTTATTGCCATTTTGCTTATTATATTTTGATATGTCCCCAGTTTTCTCCGTTTTTAATACGGTAAACCTGCATCTCGGAAATTCCGAATTGTTTGGCCAGCATTTTCATTCTGGTTTTTCGGTTCGGATCCGCCAACCGCTTCTTTAAACGGATAACCTCCGTAATGGTTAGTTTTTTACCATCTTTGGTCAAGCGGTCAATTTTATTATACTGTCTTAATTTTTCAATGTTTTCTATAAATTTTGGATTGCTTTGCTGGTGTTTATAATAAACTTCCTTTGTTACCCATTCCAAATTTTCGTAGTGATCATTTTGTATATTATGATCTTTGTGAATCAGATGAACTTCATCTTCTTTTGGTTTTTCTAAAAAATACTCCGCCACTAACTTATAAAAAAAGCGATTGTGGTATTTTATTTTTTCTCCTTCCTTTGAGCGGTATTTGAACACCCTAAACCCTTCTGTAAAGCTTCCTTTTAAAACTTTTCCGTTTTCAATTTTATCACGATAGCTTACCATTCTTCCGTAGTTAGAAATCGCATATTTGAGACGAAAATCATGTTCAAAATGGATTTCTTTAAATACTTCGGATGCAAAATATTTAAACATACTATTACTAATTATTTGTTGCTAATTTGTTGTTGTAGTATTCTAAAGTGTTTTTATAAGGAAAACAAATATAACATTATAAATCTAAAATTGTTATTACTGCAAAATATATTAACATTTTGTAAAGTTTTTTAATCACAAATGTTAAAAAACAAACAACTTAAAAGGACTTGCTTTTATAATTCTATTTTGCTAATTGTACTTGTTTTTTCCATGAAAAATAGCCAAAACAGGCTACAATGAAAAGAAATATTGTTAATAAGGCATAAATAAATATTTCTTTGTGAAATAATAATGGAACAGCAATAAAATTGGAAATATTTAGTAATATCCAGTTTTCAACTTTGCGTTTGGCCATGAGCCACATACCTGCCCAGGCAAATGAAGATACGATTGCATCCCAAACCGGTACATCAGATGTTGTAAAACGGCTTAAAATGAGATATAGAACCAGCCAACCCACTACAACTATGCAACCCGTATATAACCAATCCTGTTTTCCAGCATGTGTGACAGGAAGTGAAAATCCTGTTTTGTTTTTACTCCAGTTCAACCATCCGTATATGCTCATGATAAAATAATAGAGATTTAAGAAAGACTCAGCATATAATGCTACTTCAAATAGAAGGAAAATACTGAGTAAAGTACCGAGAATACCAAACGGATAGGTAAGGATGCTGTTTTTTTGGGCAAAAACGACCTGCAATGAACTGAAAAGCACGGCAAACCATTCTAAATAAGAGGTATTTCTAAGTTGTTCTGAAAAAAGGGTGATCCAGTCTGTTATCATAATTTTTGTTTTTTCCCTACGCAGGCATTATCCTGATCAGGTGTTTGAACCCATTAAAATCCAAAGGGTCTGTTCTCAGCCACTGATAACCAGATCATGGCACCCCTTAAAACATGTCGTCAAAAATAAGGAATATATATGAAATATTTTCATAAACGCAGTTTTACAGCTCAGTTTTCATCTTTAATGTATAAATTTATGAAATGATAAAATAGACACCATGAGATTAAATGCAGTAACGACATTCATATGCTTTATAGGTACTTTTATGATGAAATCTCAAAATAATATAAAAAACACAGAAGGTCTCATTACAGTAGCAGAAACGGGAGCTCATCAGCCTATAGGTGTGAGTGTTTCCGGTGATAACAGGCTATTTGTCTCATTTCCTAACAAAGAGCCGTATAAATACGGACTGGCGGAAATCACTTCGGGCAGACAGATCGCTTATCCGGATATGAAGTGGAATAGTACAGAAGGAAATGAAACAGAGCATTTTGTAAATGTTCAGGATATTTATGTTGATACCGATGACTATTTATGGATATTGGACTCTAAGCCTGCTTCTAAAAATTCTGTTTTCGGAGAAGACAAAAAGGAGGATAAGGAGGGTAAATTCAAGCTTTTACAAATTGAGCTTAAGACCAATAGGGTTAAAAAAGTATATCTTTTTGAAGATTTAGACCGCTCAAAATCAGCTTTAAATGATGTCCGGGTTGATACCGAAAAAGCATTGGCTTACTTATCGGATCCCGGTCAAAGTGCTATCGTTATTCTCGATCTAAAAACAGGAAAAACAAGAACAGTATTGCAAAATGATCCCTCAACAGTAGCGGAAAAAGATTTTGTACTCTCTTATGAAGGTAAAGAGATGAGGGATAAAAATGGTAACCCATTTCAGTCCAATGTCAATGGTATTGCTCTTACAAAAGACAATAAATATTTTTATTACCGCCCGATAAATACGCTTTATTTGTATCGGATTGAGACCCGCTATCTGGCAGATCATAACTTATCTGCTGAAAAATTGTCTGGTTATGTGGAAAATATGGGAAAAACCTCTGTATGCCACGGAATGGTTGCAGATAAAAAAGGGAATATTTATCTGACTTCTTCTATGGACTATTCTATAAAATATCTTACGCCTGAAGGTGAGTTACATACGCTCATACAGGATGAAGAATTGATATGGCCCGATTCGTTAGGCATCGGTAGTGACGGATATTTATATTTTTCGTGTGCGCAGGTAAACCGTTTGCCTCAATGGAATGAAGGCAAAGACAAAGCAAGTCTGCCCTATAAAATTTTCAAAGTAAAACTTCCGTAAAAAGAGGAAGTGTTGTAAAATACAACGGGCAGATGTTAGTAACAAATGTCCGCTGTACAAGATGTGAAAAAATATTTTAAAATTCTATTGTCCTGTAAATTTCAAATCACTTAGTGTTTTCATAAAGGAAATAAGAGCTTCTTTTTCTTCTTCAGTAAGTGGAATTCTATTGTTGTTATTTTTTAATATAGGATCTAAATTATCCGCTGCTATAACTCCGTTATCGAAATAATCGAGGACTTCTCTTAGTGTGGCAAACTGTCCGAAGCTACCATAAGGTGCGGTAAATTCTACATTGCGTAAAGACGGTACTCTAAAACTCATATACTCTTCGGGATTACCGGTAACCCGTGCTCTTCCTGCTTCATTAGAATTTGTATTTACAGGAAAACCAATGTTTCTAAAAGTCTGATCGGTAAATAATTCTGTACTGTGGCAGCTTATACATTTTTGCTGAAAAACCTCATATCCTTTCGCTTCACTTTGCGTAAAGAAGAAACCTTCATTTCTTTTTATTTTATCATATTTACTCTCAGCAGAAATTAAGGTGTATTCGTATTGAGCAATGCTTTTATAAATGCGTTCAGGAGTAATCTGGTCGTCTCCGAATGCTTTTTGAAAAAGAACTCTATAGGTAAGGTCGGTTTGAAGCTTACCGATGACTTCGAGAATAGATGAATCCATTTCTTCATGTGTAATAATAGGCACAATCGACTGATTTTCTAAACTTAGTTTACTGCCATCCCAATTATAAAACTGCATAAAAGCAAGATTTTGAATAGAAGGTGTATTCCGAAGCCCAATTCTGTTTTGGATACCAACAGCCTGTGCGTGATGGTCTGCAAAAGCAGATGCCTGAATATGGCAACTGGCACAGGAAATAGTATTGTCTGCACTAAAACGTTTTTCATGAAACAGTTTTTCTCCCAATATCACACCATATTTTGTAGGTTTGTTTGTATATACTGAAGCATTCAGCTGTGGGAAACCTGCAGGAACCGTAAATATCAATTCAGGGTTTTCATAAGAGACTTGCTCATAATCATCACTGGTACAAGATATTAACATTAATAAAAGAGGCAATATTTTAAAAAAAACATTCATTAGTATGTATATAGAATAGCTTTTAACAGAGCCGCCCATGATGGACGGCTCATTCACTGAATTAATTTTCGACGTTAAGAATTGAAAACATACCTTTACTATCAGTTGTACCGTTTCCTCCCAAATTATCTACAAATTTTATCATTTGAACAGCTGTGTGAATATTAGGCGTTGCATTATCATCCATCCCCTCTCCTGTTGATAAGGTAATGGAATTGGCTTTACCGCTCAACAATTGATGGAAATCTGCTTTTATTGCAATTCTTGGTGCTTTGCTTCCTACTATTGCATTTTGTGGCAGGTCTAATACAATATTTCTGTAAGCATCTACACCTTGCGTATAGGTTGACGGATCCCCGTTGGTACCCTCAACCGTACTTCCGGTATGAATCGACATTGGCTTATGATCTCCATCATAAAACCCTTCTATTTTAGTAAATCGGTAGCCTGTTCCCCACTCCCACATCATTTCTGTATCATTGGCTCCGGCTGCTGCATAGAATTTCGGAAACCGTACCTGATCCAACGTATTGATGTCGCTTCTAACCCCTAATCCGAATTTGATTTGTCGATATTCTCCGGATGGTATATTACGCATTATATACTGTAAAGAAGCCGCTTGTGACTGGTCAATAATCATGGCTCCTTTGTCTAAATCATTTACATGATAAGGTACTTCGGTACCATCGGCTTTTACAAGGCGAATGTTACTGATTACGTATTTTAATTCTGAGAAATGATGCACTTGTCCCGCATCAGAAGTGTTTACAGTTGCTGAAGCAGATGCCGCTCCTCCCAAAATGATTTCGGTATTACCAAAGGTGTTTTTAAATGACAAAGTCACATTATTGGCTACGGGAGCATCATCACTGTTACACGATATAAAAATGAAGCAAACAAGAGCTGACAAAAGGTATTTTTTTAGATTTTTCATGGTTTTAAAATTTAATGTATTTGTATTTATTTTTTAGTTAAAATTGATTTTTAAGGACATAAAAACATTACGTCCCATTCTTGGAATATTGCCCCAATCGGCATAAGTACTGTAATATCGGTTCAGTAAATTTTCTGCACCTGCCTGAAATACAGTCCTGAAATTCTGGACATAAAACGTATAATCGGCTGATAAATTCCAAATGATATAAGAAGCTGTTGAATCTTCTCCGTATTCAGGACTGTAATTAATTTGTTTCCCATCACCGTTCACAGAGGTCTGAAAACTAAAATCTCTGTAATGGTATTGAAGAGAAGCCTGATAACTCAACGGACGAATAAAAGGCAGATTTCCTCCTTTATGGTCTTTACCACGCGCATAAGTCAATGTTCCCTTCCAATGCAGATGTTCCAAAATATCATAGGTTGCCTGGAGTGAAAAATTAAAAAGTGTCGCATATTCCAGTGAAGTATAGCCTTTCACACCAACCGACTGATAATTCATTGGACTTCCCATGCTTAAAATTCTTCCGATGATATAGTCTTTGATATAAAAGTAATTGGCTTTTGTCTCAACACTCCATCTGTCATTTTTAAAGCCTGCACTCGCATTAATTTCATAGGAAATTTCATTTTTTAAATCCGGATTTCCGATATAATCGTATCGGTCAAAACTATTGTAGATGTAATAACCATACCCTTCAGAAACTGAGGGTGCACGATGACCATATCCGCCTCCGACAGAGAAATGAAACAAATGAACCTCAGCATTGTAACCTGCATACAAACTCGGCAGAAACCGGGTTTTCTCCTGAGGAGCTCCCGGATGAAAAATCCAGTTAAAGTCTGCATATCTGGAACGGTTATAATTGACTCCTAAAGAACCACCGAAATTTAGATGGCTTTTTTCAGAAATTTCTAATGAATTATTCATGGAAAGTCCTGCATAACGGGTAGTAACCCATGGCCAGCTATATGCAAACATGGTACGTTTGCTTCTGTCCTGCGGATACATACGCATTTCTGCTATCGACAGGTTGTCGTAAGCATTAAGTTGAATTTCAGAACCATAATTATCTTTTTTCAGGTCAATTTTTGAGATTAGTCCATAGGTAGTACTCCATCCCGGCATATCCATATGTACCAGATTTTCGGACCGTTTGGTATCATCCATATAATGCTCTACTGTATTAAAATAGACTTTGGTATCCCAGGCTCTGACGAGCCCCTTTTCAAATAATTGTTTATAAGAAACAGAAGTTATGAGCGCTCTTGACAACCAAAGATCCATTGGAAGTGCCGGATAACCAACATTCTTTGCCACATCAAAAATAGCATCAACCCGCACAGCGGACAGCGGACCTGTCTTATAGGACATTGCTAATGAGGTATTGAATTTTTCAAATTGAGAATGGTTGACTTCCACATTATTACCATCTGAATAATTCTCCGCTTTTCGATGACCAATACTTGCGTCAGCCACAAATCTATTGCTCGTGTATGATGCATTTCCGAGGTTGAAAAACTGCTTGTTGTTAAATTCAAACCCGGATTGATAGCCACCATTCCATTGTTTGTCTTCACTGAATGCCGTTGTTTTTCTTTTCATGTCAATGCTGCCGGCTACAGTTGCCCCATGCATTCCTCCTTCCTGCCCGGACTTGATGTCTATTGCTGATAAATTATTACTTTCAACATACGAGGTAACCGGATCCATTTTATCTGTACATGCTCCAAAAATATGCATTCCGTCAATAGTAACAGTTGAGCGTTCCGTACTCATGTTATTAAGTAATGGTTCCCATGCATAAGCACCGCGTTTGATGAAACTGATCTGATCGGAAGAAGCAAGAAATTCATCTACAGAAACCGCCATTTTCATCTCGGTTTCTATTTTCTTTTTGGTTACTGTATGTATTTCTATTTCTTCCAACACAGTCGATAAACTATCATTCTCTGTATTTTGAGCATGTACATACACTCCTAAAAAAAACATCAACAGGGTAAAAAATCTCATTATGTCAGAATAAAATATCTATAAAAAGTTCACTTTTAGCCCCTTCAATACCCGGTGTAAAATCTGAAGGAACCTGAGTACCTTTTATTACCTGTCCGTTAGGGTCCATCATAATAAAATTCAATGTCCAGTTCCCTGTCATGGTATAATTGACTACCCCATGGTATAATCCGTCATTGTGCTGGGTTAAGTTTACATTATTAGGCGATGAGTGATTTCCCATTGAGGGTTCTGGCATTCTCGGATCTATAAGCAGGGTATAATCACTTGCTTCAGCATACGAAAATTGTGAAGGGTCAGGATAGTTTTCTATAGTTGTAACTGACTGGTTGTATTTATAAATACCTGCTATCAATTCATTTTCTGCCACTTTAGGTTTTTGAGGAGCCACTAATGCAATACAGTATTCTACTCCATCATTGCCTGTAAATGTTGTCATATTCAAATTCATATTCGTTTGGTTTTTGACAGTTACAAACTGTTTTTCGTTATGCGTTTGATACTGATCTGTAAAAGTGATGTATACATTCCAGTTTTCCATCGCATTACTGACACTTGTAAATACTACATATCCGGAATAATACTTACCCTCTTCTTCATAAATCAGTTGGCGTCGGTGAGGACATGATGTGGCAATGTTATCGGAACCGGTATGTAAAGGAAGAAAAGTTACCTCCGAAGTATTCAGCATCTGAGACTGATTGTCAAAAATTCTTACACGAATCTCATTATACCCTTTATATAAAGTTCCATTGAGTGCTTCAATACTTATTTTGTAGGGACCACTGTTAAAGGAAGTAACTTCTTTAAATTCAAAAAACTCTGTGACATCTTTATTGATTTCGGCTTCAAAATCCGTTTTATCAAGTGTGCACGAAGTTGTGACAGCCAAACCTATTGCTGCTACAAAAAGATGAAATATTTTCATTTTTAATTAAATAAATGTTGATAAACAACAGATCAACATGATACGAGTAAATATCAATTGCAAAACATTTGGTAATACGATAGCCTGTATTTGACTGCGTAGCTTATCGCAATGTTATTATTACATTGATATTCATCGCTGTAAATCGATCTGTAGAAAAATTCTGTCTTCTATTCATCAGGAATAACATATTGCATTCTGCGCTATAAATAAAGCATAGCAATGCATATCGGGTACATACTACCTGATTATGATAAAAAAATAAAAGAATAAGATGAGTAAACAACAGGAGGTCTGAAGATTAATTCAGAAAAAGAAAACGTGTAGATACTATTATATCCAAAAAGTATTTTTTTGGATAGTTCCTGTAAAAAGAATATCGGATTAGGGTAGTACATAATTTGGTGATAAACAGCAATCTGGTTTTCAGCTGAAGAAAATCGGTGTTTTTCTTTACTATTCTCCGAATCAGATGCCTTAGCCATTTCTTTTTTCAGATGGCATTTACCATTACACTTCAGTTCAGGTCTGTCTTTATTTACACAGAGTTCGTTTCTTATATAATCATAGAGTACCACATATTCCGCAACCGGAAGTATGGGCTTGAAAAGCATGAATAATGATAATATAAGGGTAGCGAATTTCACTTTGCAAAAGTCTTACATTTTTTTTCCTCTGGCAAATTTTGGATTGTTTGTATAAACTATCGGATTGATTAAATAAATGACAGACTGAAAAGAGTATAAAAGTAGAATATGATTGTAAATAAACAAGAAGAAACTATAGGCTATATAATTTTTCACCAATCCAATAAAGTGTTTATATTCATTTTATACCCCTCCGCTCTGAAGTTCTTTTCAGAATTTTAAATGGAGTTGATGCTATAAATCATACACTTTACGATACAAAATTTGCCTGAATTTAACTCAAATTGACGATTTGGATTTATAAAAAAGACCTGTCGGTTTCGACAGGTCTTTGAAATGAGAATAGAAAAAGGTTATTTTTTAACTACTTTAATAAACTGTGTTTGTTTTTTAGAACGTATCTCAATCATATAACTTCCGTTAGCCAGTGCGCTCATGTTTAACTGAACGTCTTTGCTGTTGGCTTCCTGAGTCAGTACTTTCTGACCTAACAGGTTGTATACCGTTACCCGATCAATACTGTTTTTGTATTCAATAATGAGAATATCGCTGGTTGGGTTAGGATAATACTTCAAACCTGATTTATCAAATTCATCTGTAGATAATGTAATATCAACTGTTACTGCTGTAGGTAAACTCGGACATCCGTTTGTACCCAAAATCACCGCATAATAAGTTTGTCCATCTACTAAAGGCATTATCGCCACCAGTGGATTAGTACCTGTCATGGCATCTTCATAAGTAATATACCATACAATATTGTTCTGATCCATTACCAAATCGGCAACCGTTGCTTCTCCGATACTCTCAACTGTAAAGCTTTGAATGGTTGATCCTGTAGGTGATGCGGGTCTGTCCAGAATGCTCACTGCTACTGCTGCCCGTTGTGAAACACATCCCTGCTGTATTTTTTCTACATAATAGGTTCCGGTTGTAAGAACTGTATCTTGTGTAAGTGCAGTACCTCCGGTTGGTGTTGTGTACCATGTATAGGATACGCCGGTTGGTGTTACAAGATGTAAATCGGCTACTGTTGCAGATTCACATAGCGTAAACGGATTTACTACCGGGGCATTTGTAGAATTCAGCACTACGGTTACTGCTTTTCGTTGTGAACTTTCACAACCGTTGATGGTTTGCGAAGCATAATAAGTAGTTCCCGTTACTAAAATAGTTGTATGAGGAAGTTCTGTCAGGGCATTTGCGCTTGCATACCATTTTACCTGAGTACCCTGTACCTGAAGATCACTAATGGTAAGATTTCCGGAAACACAGAACTTCTGAAGCGTATCTGCTGTCGGTGGCGACACTATCGGTGGTGCTGTAAGTGTAAAATCTTTTGTGATTACTGCACCATTTGCATCGGTAATGGTTACGGTATAGTTCCCTGCTGTTAAACCGGTTGCTATAGCAGCCGTACCTCCCGAAGGTGTCCATAAATAGGTGTATGGCTGAGCTCCTCCGATTACTGTTACAGAAGCAGATCCGTCGTTACCTCCATGGCAGGTAATATCAGATTGTGTAAATGCACTTACCATGAATACATCAATGATAATAAGATCAGCTCCGGTATAATTAATGGCATAATTGGCAGCGTCTAATGTTCCCTGTAGAATCGCATAGGTCCCCACTGCTTCACCTACTGCTCTTGTAAGATTACCTGTGATGATGGCGTTAGTATCTCCATTTACTAAACCGGTTACGGTATACGTCAATGCCGGATCGGCTGTACCATATGCTTTTGTTTGAGCATCGGCAACGATGTTCAATGTTGCTTTGGTAATGGTAAGGTCGGCTCCCGTATACGTGATGGTATAATTGGCAGCATCTAATGTTCCCTGACCTATTGCATAGGTACCAACTGCTTCACCTGTTGCTCTTGTAAGATTACCTGTAATGATAGCGTTTGTATCTCCATTTGCTAAACCGGTTACGGTATACGTCAATGCCGGATCTACCGTTCCGTATGCTTTGGTTTTTGCATCGGCAACGATGTTCAGCGTTGCTTTAGTGATTATTAAATCAGCTCCTGTATACGTGATCGTATAATTGGCAGCGTCTAATGTTCCCTGACCTATTGCATAGGTACCCACTGCTTCACCTGCGGCTCTTGTAAGATTACCTGAAATGATGGCGTTAGTATCTCCATTTGCTAAACCGGTTACGGTATACGTCAATGCCGGATCTACCGTTCCGTATACTTTTGTTTGAGCATCTGCCACGATGTTCAGCGTTGCTTTAGTGATAATAAGATCAGCTCCGGTATAGACCACGTTATAGTTCCCGTTTACAACTAAAGTCCCCTGAGCAATGGCATAGCTACCCACTGCTTCACCTGCGGCTCTTGTAAGATTACCTGTAATGATGGCGTTAGTATCTCCATTTGCTAAACCGGTTACAGTATAGGTCAATGCCGGATCTACCGTTCCGTATGTTTTGGTTTTTGCATCGGCAACAATATTCAGCGTTGCTTTAGTGATAATAAGATCAGCTCCCGTATACGTGATGGTATAGTTGACAGCGTCTAATGTTCCCTGACCTATTGCATAAGTACCAACCGCTTCACCTACTGCTCTTGTAAGATTACCTGTGATAATTGTGTCCGTATCTCCATTTACTAAACCGGTTACGGTATACGTCAATGCCGGATCAGCTGTACCATATGCTTTTGTTTGAGCATCGGCAACGATGTTCAATGTTGCTTTGGTAATGGTAAGGTCGGCTCCCGTATACGTGATGGTATAGTTGACAGCGTCTAATGTTCCCTGACCTATTGCATAGGTACCAACTGCTTCACCTGTTGCTCTTGTAAGATTACCTGTGATGATGGCGTTAGTATCTCCATTTACTAAACCGGTTATGGTATACGTTAATGCCGGATCTACCATTCCGTATGCTTTTGTTTGAGCATCAGCCACAATGTTTAGTGTTGCTTTAGTAATCGTAAGATCAGCTCCGGTATACGTGATGGTATAATTGACAGCGTCTAATGTTCCCTGACCTATTGCATAAGTACCTACTGCTTCACCTGCGGCTCTTGTAAGATTACCTGTGATGATGGCGTTAGTATCTCCATTTACTAAACCGGTTACGATATACGTCAATGCCGGATCTGTTGTTCCATAGACTTTTGTTTTTGCATCGGCAACGATGTTTAGTGTTGCTTTGGTGATGGTAAGATCAGCTCCGGTATAGATCACATTATAGTTCCCGTTTACAACTAATGTCCCCTGAGCAATAGCATAGGTACCTACCGCTTCACCTGCGGCTCTTGTAAGATTACCTGTGATGATGGCGTTAGTATCTCCATTTACTAAACCGGTTACGGTATAGGTCAATGCCGGATCTACGGTTCCGTATGCCTTTGTTTTTGCATCAGCAACAATGTTTAGTGTTGCTTTAGTAATGGTAAGGTCAGCTCCCGTATACGTGATGGTATAGTTGGCAGCGTCTAATGTTCCCTGACCTATTGCATAGGTACCAACCGCTTCACCTACTGCTCTTGTAAGATTACCTGTGATGATAGCGTTAGTATCTCCATTTACTAAACCGGTTACGGTATACGTCAATACCGGATCTACCGTTCCGTATGCTTTGGTTTTTGCATCGGCAACAATGTGCAGCGTAGCTTTGGTAATGGTAAGGTCGGCTCCCGTATACGTGATGGTATAGTTGGCAGCGTCTAATGTTCCCTGACCTATTGCATAGGTACCCACTGCTTCACCTGTTACCCTTGTCAATGCTCCTGTGAGAATTGTTACATCATCCCCGTTTTCAAATCCGGTTATCGTATAGGTCAGTGTCGGATCTAAGGTTCCATAAACCTTTGTTTTTGCATCGGCAACAATGTGCAGCGTTGCTTTAGTAATCGTAAGGTCAGCTCCCGTATAGTTGATGGTATAGTTTGGAGCGTCTAATGTTCCCTGCTCAATCGCATAGGTACCCACTGCTTCACCTGCTACCCTTGTCAATGCTCCTGTGAGAATTGTTACATCATCCCCGTTTTCAAATCCGGTTACCGTATAGGTCAGTGCCGGATCTAAGGTTCCATAAACCTTTGTTTTTGCATCGGCAACAATGTGCAGCGTTGCTTTAGTAATCGTAAGGTCAGCTCCCGTATAGTTGATGGTATAGTTTGGAGCGTCTAATGTTCCCTGATCTATAGGATACGTTCCCGCCGCTTCACCTGCCGTTCTGGAAAGTGAACCTGTGATGATATTGATATCATCTCCGTTTTCAAATCCGGTTACGGTATAAGTCAGTGCAGGATCTGCCGTTCCGTATGCCTTTGTTTTTGCATCAGCAACAATGTTTAGTGTTGCTTTAGTAATGGTAAGGTCAGCTCCCGTATAGTTGATGGTATAGTTGGCAGCATCTAATGTTCCCTGATCTATTGCATAGGTACCCACAGCTTCACCTGCGGCTCTTGTAAGATTACCTGTGATGATTGCGGTGGTATCACCATTTTCTAAACCGGTTACCGTATACGTCAATGTCGGATCGGCTGTACCATATACTTTGGTTTTTGCATCTGCCACAATATCCAGTCTTGCTTTGGTAATGGTAAGATCAGCTCCGGTATAGGTGATGGTATAGTTATCAGCAGTTAGAGAGCCCTGATTGATGGCATAAGTTCCTACAGCTTCTCCGGCTACTCTGGAAAGTGTACCGTTTAGCACTGCCTGTGTATCGTTATTTACCAATCCGTTTGTCTGATAAGTAAGTACCGGATCCGCCATCCCATATACTTTGGTCTGGGCATCTGCTGTAACGCTTAATGCTGCTTTATTGATGGTCAGTATAAAAGTTACATCCTGAGCAGGTTCGTAAAGACTGTTTCCTGCCTGTTTTGCTATGATATTTACAATGCCTGCCTTATGTATTTTGAGTTTCCATTTGTTGGCATCTGTACTGTCCTGAAAAGCTTCGGCTATGCTATTATCTGTAGATTCGTAGCTGACTTCCAGTCCCGAACTTGCCGTTGCGTTAGGTACAAAAGGGGCATCACCATAGGTTTTGGTCATATCTGTTACGGTAATGGCTTGGGTAAGTTTACAGCTGCTTCCGCTGTTGCTGTCACCTGTTATGGTCCAACCTTTGGTACTGGTGAGTGTGGTTCTTGCTGTTACAGCATTGGCCCCGTATTGTAAACCTGCAGCTCCGAGAACACGTGTAGCAGGTATTCCAGGATTCGCTGCCCAGTTTATAAGAACCGCAGAATAGTTGGTACAATCAATACCACTGTTGTTGAGCATACCACTCATGTCTACATTATTATGAAGCTGCCAGTTGCTCAGGTTTTGGTTAAAAGCAGTAGCTCCATCAAACATACTGATCATATTCGTTACGTTTGCTGTATTCCAATTTTCAATGTTTTGATTAAAAGTGGCAGCTCCATCAAACATACTTCCCATATCTGTCACCTGAGAGGTATCCCAACTACCAATGTCGTTATTAAAAACGGCAGCACCAAAAAACATCCCGCCCATATTGAGTGTTTTAGAGGTATCCCAGCTACCGATATTCCCGTCAAAAGCGGTGGCATTCCGAAACATACTATTCATATAGCGTACATTTGCCGTATCCCAGCTGCCAATGTTCTGGTTAAATATCGTAGCTCCTTCAAACATACTTCCCATATCTGTCACCTGAGAGGTATCCCAATTTTCAAGAGGTTGATTAAAGGCGATTGCATAATTAAACATACCATTCATACTGACTACCTTAGAAGTGTCCCAATTGCCGACAGGCTGATTAAAGGCAAAAGCAGCATCAAACAGACTATTCATACTGGTTACGTGAGAGGTATCCCAGCTGTTGATATTAGCAGGACCATTCAGCAAACTGCACCACTTAAACATATTAGACATATCGGTTACCCCACTTAAATCAGGCACATCTGTAGCAGTAATATTGAGATTAGAACAGTTGCTGAAAGCAGAGTTCATACTGCTCCATGCCACGGTACCCCATTGAGCGATGTTTACCAAATCAATTGAATTGCTTTTAAAAGTTTTGAGATAAGCAGGATCCATACTCAGCCTGATGATTTCACCTGCTGGTAATCCTGTAATAATACCTATTGTGGTAGTACCGCTACCACTACCGCCACCTGATGCTGTCCAGGTATAGGCTATCGGAGCAGTACCCGTTATCTGAAAATTAAGCGTATTTGCAGTAGCCGAAGTTTTCGATAAATTCCATACGGTAATAAACGGCTTTGGCAGAATACAGGCTGCACCACTGTTGCTATCACCTGTGATAGTCCAGCCTTTAGCAGTTGTAAGTGTGGTTCTTTCCGAAACGGCATTGGTACCATAAGATCTGCCCAAAGCACCTAAAGAAATGGCATTTGGTGTATTCGGGTTTACTGCCCACCCCATCAGTGTAGCGGAATAATTGATACAATCCATGCCCGAATTGTTTAACATAAACTGCATATCTGTACAATTGCTAAGATCCCAGTTGCCAATATTCTGGTTAAAACCGGCAGCATTTTGAAACATCTGCGACATACTGGTTACATTGGAGGTATTCCAGCTGCTGATATCCTGATTAAATACAGCAGTATTTTCAAACATATTCTTCATATCGGTTATGTTTGCCGTATTCCAGCTGCTGATGTTAAGAGGACCATCAAGTAATAAACATCCTTTAAACATACTTGCTGTACTGGTTGCCTGACTCAGATCGGGCATATCGGTAGCAGAGATGGTAAGATTGATACATTGGTTAAACATATTCTGCATACTGCTCCATTTTGCATTTCCCCATTGTATTACATCAATCAGACGTTGGTTGTCAGTACTGTTGCCTATAGAAAAGGTTTTAAGGTTGTCTGATGACAGGCTTAGGGTAATAAGCTCACCAGCAGGAAGCCCGGTTACAAATATGAGATTACCCAGAGAAGATAAGTAGCCGTTACCGGTGCTACCGTTGGTTGCCGTCCATGAATAAGAAATATTTTTGCTTACAGGAGTTGTAAGGTAGAAACTGATGGTATTCGTGCCACTCCCCGGTTTACTCATATCCCATACCGAAATAAACGGCAGAGGACAGTCTCCTATATTGGTGTCATCAAGAATAGTCCAACCTTTGGTAGCAATAAGCAGAGTATGTGCATTTGCTGCTGTATTTCCATAGGACAAAGAGGTCGATCCTAAATTACGATTGTTGGGAGTGTTTGGGTTGGCTGCCCAGCCCATAAGGGTAGCGGAATAATTGTCACAGTCTAAACGTGACCCCAGCAGCATACTATTCATGTTTACAGCAGAGTTGAGCTGCCAGCTGCCGATGTTTTGATTAAAAGCAGCAGCACTTCTGAACATCGCATACATATCAGTTACGTTTGCTGTATTCCAGCTATTGATATTTTGGTTAAAGGCAGCAGCATTTCTAAACATATTGCTCATAGTGGTTACGTTTGCCGTATTCCAGCTGCTGATATCTTTGTTAAAATCACTTGCCTCCGAAAACATATAACTCATATCGGTTACCATAGAAACATCCCAGTTACCGATAGGCTGATTAAAAGCATAGGCACGCTCAAACATACTGGTCATATTGGTTACTTTGGATGTATCCCAGCTGCTGATGTCCTGATTAAAGGCATAAGCACTGCTAAACATATAGTTCATTCTTGCAACCTTGGAAGTGTCCCAGTTGTTGATATCCTGATTAAAGGAATAAGCATTGCTAAACATGGAAAACATACTGCTTACGTTTGAAGTATTCCAGTTACCGATGTCCTGATTAAAGGCATAGGCATTATTAAACATACCGGTCATATTGGTTACTTTAGAAGTATCCCAATTGCCGATGTTTTGATTAAAACCATTAGCAGAGGAAAACATATTGCTCATGTCTTTCACCAGAGAGGTATTCCAGCTGCCGATATTTCGGTTAAAATTAGAGGCAAAAGAAAACATGCTTCCCATATTGTTTACCTTAGCGGTATTCCAGCTGCCGATGTTTTGATTAAAAAGCGTAGCTCCGGAAAACATAGATGACATAGTGGTTACGTTAGATGTATTCCAGGTACCGATATTCTGGTTGAATTGAGAGGCATTACTAAACATATTGCTCATGTCTGTTACCTTAGTCGTATTCCAGCTGCCGATGTTTTGGTTAAATTTTGAGGCATTGGAAAACACTCTGCTCATATTGGTTATGGCAGAAGTGTTCCAGTTGTTTATATTGGCTGGGTTATTAAGATTTTTACAACCAAAAAACATCCCTTCCATAGTAGTAGTAGCGCTAAGATCGGGTAAGTCAGTAGCGGAAATATCGAGATTTTCACAGCCTGTAAACATATAGCTCATACTTTCCCATTTGTTAGAGCCCCATTGCAGTACATCTGTAAGGCGCGTAGCATCTGCTAATGGTGTACTTGTATTAGCTGTTACCGCCATACGAAACGTCTTCAGATTGATCGGATCCAGACTTAGTGTGATGATCTCGCCGGCAGGCAGACCTGTAATAGTGCCTGTTGTGGTACCGCTGCCGGTACTACCACCAGAGGCGGTCCAGCTATACGCAACCGGAGCGCTATAAGAAATGCCAAAGGTAAGTTGATCATTAAAGCTGCTGCCGGGTTTTGACATATCCCATACGGTGATAAACGGCAGTGGCGGCGTACAGATTGTACCGCTATTGCTATCGCCTGTTATCGTCCAGTTTTTGGTGGCTGTGAGTGTGTTTCTTGCCGCCTGAGCATTGGTACCGTATTGTCTGCCAATAGCACCTAAACTACTTGAGACTGGCGTATTCGGGTTTGCCGCCCAGCCCATCAGCGTAGCCGAATAACTGGCACAATCCATACCTGAGTTGTCTAACATAGACAGCATATTTACACTACCATTACTAAGATTCCAACTGCCCAGATTTTGGTTAAAGGCTGTAGCATTGTTAAACATATTGCGCATAGTGGTTACCTTAGCGGTATTCCAGCTGCTGATGTCTTGGTTAAAGGCAGTAGCGCCCTCAAACATGCTATACATACTGGTTACCTCTACAGTATTCCATGTACCAATGCTCTTATTAAAAGAAATAGCATTCTGAAACATATAACTCATGTCAATTACCTTTGAAGTATCCCAGTTGCCAATGTTTTGGTTAAAATTGGTAGCTCCTCCGAACAACATAGTCATTAAAGTTACGTTAGCCGTATTCCAGTTGCTGATGTCCTGGTTAAATGCTTTGGCATTGTAAAACAGCTGAGCCATATTGGTAACACTTGCTGTATTCCAGTTGCCAATGTTTTGATTAAAAGCATGAGTGTTGCTAAACAAAGTGCTCATGTTGGTCACGTTAGAAGTATCCCAACTACTGATATTTTGGTTAAAATTGGTAGCTGTTCCAAACATACCATACATGTTGGTTATATTGGAAGTATCCCAACTGTTGATATTGGCAGGGCCATTCAGTAAACTGCAACCCGCAAACATATTGCTCATATCGGTTACCCCACTCAGATCAGGTACATCTGTAGCCGTGATGTTGAGATTAACCGCTTTTGTAAAAGCATTTTTCATACTGCTCCACGCCACGGTACCCCATTGGGTTATATTTATGAGGCGTGCTTCAGTGGTGGTTGAGGGATTTGCATTACTAAACGAGAAGGTTTTGAGATGAGCAGGATCCATACGCAGGGTAATAATCTGATTGGCCGGCAATCCTGTGATGATACCCGTTGTGGTACTGCCGCTGCCGATGCTGCCACCCGATGCTGTCCAGGTATAGGCTACCGGTGCGGTAGCCGTCATATTGAATCGGATCCTATCTGCGTTTATGGGTTGACTAACGAGTATGCTCATGTCCCACACAGTGATAAAATCTGCCTGCGCAACACTGCTAAAGGATGAAATAAAGATCAATAATAAAAGGAGTATTCTTTTCATAAGGCAATAAAATAAAGTTATTTATGGAGGCGAAAATGAATAAATGGTATTAAATAAAACGATGCTGAAGTCTTTTTTTGCTTTTTCAGCAGATTGCGTACACCACAGCAGATAAAGTCAACTCTCTTAAAGAAAGATTAATTTGGATGTAGGTATATGTTATGAATGTATTTTTGCATCATGCTGTTTATCTGATTTCTATTAATATAAAGGCAGTACGTATGATAGAATACGAAACTCTAATACCCTGCGCAACCTCTTTAATAGCTACGCTCTATGGCTTGGTATCATATAAATAATCCAACCATTATGGGTGTTTTGTTCTGATAATTATAAATTTTCAGTCAAACAATACCTATTTTATAAGTGGATATACAATATATATCTCCTTATCTATTTTATCTTAGATTGCGATTTGTATAAACAAATCTTTTTGGTAGAATATGTATTTAATAGTACCGGATAAAAAAGTAAGCAGGTAGTACATACAAACTTTGTGTAACACAAATACAGCCGTTTTATTTTTGGTAGATGTAAATAAAAAACCGACTTTTTTACTATGTATTTGATTGGTAATTAAATACAGTTGTAAATTTAGGGGTAATAAAAAAAACTCACAAGTTTTTTTTTACTTTTTTTAAAATTGCTGTAAAAAAGAAAATAATAGTTACGTTTACCTTTTAAGAGAAAAGATTGTGATTTCAAGAATGGATTAAATAGTTTTCAATACAAAAATTTCAGAAAAATTTTATCCGATGTACCAAAAGTATGATCGGTATACAGGTAATGGCGCTCTGCTACGAGAACTTAAAATTTCACATCAGAGAAAAGCAAATGCATAAAAATCTGTATAAAAGTTGTGTGAACTATTACATAAGAGAGATTGGTAAAAACTGGAAAAAATCAATTAAACCGTGACACATACGATTCCAATAGCTTTTTTATCAGATCACCCTTACAACACGATTTATTTGTTTTGTCAGCTGCTTTTAAAAATAAAAAACTTCCGCAATACAATAGATATTACGGAAGTATTTCAGTTTTTATACTGTTTATCCTATTTTCAGACCGTTGGTCACGCTTTTATCCACGCTGAGCAAGGTTACTTCTTTGTTTTCACCAACAGCTCCAAGCACCAGACATTCGCTTTTAATATTGGCAATCTGCTTGGGTGGAAAATTTACGACACATACTACCTGTTTTCCGATAAGTTCTTCAACCTCATAAAGAACTGTAATCTGTGCAGAAGATTTTTTGACACCTAAATCTCCAAAATCAATCATGAGTTTATAAGCCGGATTACGTACTTCACTGAATATCTCAGCCTCTATAATAGTTCCTATTCTTATATCAATTTTAGTAAAATCATCCCATGTGATGTATTTTTGCTGTTCTGTCATTTTGTATTTTTTTGAATTCCGATATATTTTAAATAATTTCCTTTTAAACTATACACCAAAAACGAATTACTCACCGTTCCGGCTTCATTTACTACAGGAATATATAAACACTTCTTTTTATCATTGTATTGTATCAATTGTATGGGTCTTTCTTTCCTATCCACTACTGAAAAGAAATCAAAGTAAAAATGGATGGTATTTAATAATTCTTTTGAGGTTTTAAAAATTTTTACCTGATTATTAAGTTTCCCCTTATCAATTGTATAGGCCTGAACAGATTGTGCATGGTCTTTTGTAGAACCGATAGCATAATCCACCACGAGGTAATATTTTTTATTTTGGATTTCTATACTGTGTATCGCAATGGTAAAGGCTCCGGAATCTCCCTCTTGAGGTACTTCATTATAGGTATATACATTATCTCCTGCTTTGTATTGAATAATTCTATCGAAAAACTTCATGGTTCCGCCCTCCTGAGTATCCCAGCTATATATTCTAAGCATTTTATCTTCAGAAGTAACGATGTGAATGTCTTTGGAAAGATTTTTAAAATCTGCATCTATCGTTTCTGCATGTTCTGTGATAAATTGCTTAAACTCCTCAGAAAAACGGCTGGAAACGTTACTTTTTTCTTCCCAGTTATTTCCCTGAGATAGGGTATTGATCTGGTGGTACAGTTCCGAAAAATAAACATCTTTCGCATCAATGTTTTGTGCTGATACATGAAAAATGCCAGCTACTAAAACCATAAAAAAAACACAAATTTTCTTCTCCATTTTGAAATATTTACTTTAAAATAGCAAGGCTTGTTTATATAAACAAGCCCTGATGTTAATTTGCCATTTCACTGATAAATCGGATACGCATGAGTCGCAGTTCACCCGTATCGTAATCTCCGTCAAATTCCTGCATAGCCAGTTTGATGGCGTCGCTCTCCGATTCCATGAAATAATCAAAAATTTCTTCTTGTTGTTCTTCATCTAATACCTCGTCAATCCAATAGTTGATATTAAGACGTGTTCCGGAATAAACAATTTGTTCCATTTCCTTTATCAATGCCTCCATATCAAGACCTTTTGCTGAAGCAATGTCATCAAAGGACAACTTACGGTCTACACTTTGGATGATATATAATTTTAAAGCTGAATTTACTCCCGTAGATTTTACCACTAAATCATCCGGACGTATGATATCATTTTCATCAACATATTTGGCGATGAGACTAACGAATTCTTTTCCGTACTTTTTAGCTTTACCCTCGCTCACCCCGTGTACAGAAGATAATTCTTCCAGGCTTACAGGATATTTGAGTGCCATATCTTCCAGTGAAGGATCCTGAAACACAACAAATGGAGGAATTTCAAGTTTCTTCGCTACCCGTTTACGCAAATCTTTAAGCATAGCGATGAGTACTTCATCTGCTACACTTGACGATCTTGAATTAACAACAACAGCATCATCATTATTTTCCGTGTATTTATGATCCTCTGAAGCCATAAAAGAAACCGGATTTTTTAGAAAATCTTCTCCTTTTGGAGTTAATTTAAGTACTCCGTATGTTTCAATATCTTTAGAGATAAGTCCCGCTACCATAACCTGTCTGATAACAGCCATCCAAAAATGATCATCAAAATCTTTTCCGGATCCGAAAAACGACTGGCTGTCTGTTTTATATGACTTGATAATAGCGTTAACTTTACCCACCAATGTATTGATAATTTCTTTTGTTTTATATATCTGTCGGGTATCCTTAATCACCTGTAATAATTGCTGCACTTGATCTTTTACCTCAATTTTAGTCTTAGGATTTCTGGTGTTATCATCCATATCCCATCCGTCACCACTGAGTTCATCAAAGTTTTCACCGAAATAATGCAGCAAAAATTTACGCCGTGAAATAGATGTCTCAGCATAAGCAACTACTTCCTGTAGCAGGGCATAGCCGATTTCCTGTTCAGCAACAGGCTTTCCGGACATAAATTTTTCTAATTTTTCAATATCTTTATACGAATAATACGCCAGACAGTATCCTTCTCCTCCATCACGCCCGGCACGTCCTGTTTCCTGATAATAACTTTCAAGTGATTTAGGTATGTCATGATGAATTACAAAGCGAACATCAGGTTTGTCAATTCCCATACCGAAAGCAATAGTTGCGACCACCACATCTACATCTTCCATCAGAAACATATCCTGATGCTTTGCCCGTGTTTTTGCATCTAATCCGGCATGGTACGCTACTGCACTAATACCGTTTACCTGTAATACCTGGGTTATTTCTTCTACTTTTTTTCTGCTGAGACAGTAAATAACGCCTGATTTACCTTTAAATTGTTTAATAAATCGGATAATATCAGATTCTACGTTCTTTGTTTTAGGACGTATTTCATAATATAAATTAGGTCTGTTAAAAGAGGCCTTAAAAACCTTTGCATCCGGTATTTCGAGATTTTTAAGAATATCTTCCTGAACTTTTGGTGTAGCCGTAGCGGTAAGACCAATGATCGGAATATCGCCCAACTGACGGATTATATTTCTAAGATTGCGGTATTCAGGTCTGAAATCATGCCCCCATTCTGAAATACAATGCGCTTCATCAATTGCAATAAAAGATAATGGAACAGTATTCAAAAAAGAAACATATTCTTCCTTTGTAAGAGATTCCGGGGCTACATAAAGTAATTTGGTAATACCACTTTTTATATCTTCTTTTACTTTTGCTACTTCTGTTTTATTGAGAGAAGAGTTTAAAACGTGTGCAATGCCTATATCGCTTGACAAGCTTCGTATAGCATCGACCTGATTTTTCATTAATGCAATCAGTGGTGAAACAACAATTGCTGTACCTTCAAGAACTAAAGCAGGTAATTGGTAACATAATGATTTGCCCCCCCCTGTAGGCATAATCACAAATGTATTATTGCCATAAATAATATTTTCAACGACACCTTCCTGCAAGCCTTTAAACTGATTGAATCCAAAATACTTTTTTAATTCTTTGTGTAAGTCAATTTCAAGTGATTTCATTTATTATATAATGCTATTTTATCTAAATTTGCAAAACATAAAGATACACCAATCTTTAATAGTAAACAATATTTAACATTATTTAGGTTTTGAACACGATCTCATTAATCATACAAAATGCCGGCAATACTTTAAGATCTGAAAGTGAAAGCATTGCAAAATCAATTGATTTGCTTACAGAAGAGTTTGCTCAGGCCGTAATAAAAATTTTTGAAACCAAAGGAAGACTGATCATTACAGGAATCGGTAAAAGTGCGCATATTGCCACAAAAATTGCAGCCACATTAAATTCTACAGGAACACCATCTGCTTTTATGCATGCAGCAGAGGCAGTTCACGGGGATTTAGGTATGGTGACACCCGCAGATATCATTCTGTGTATTTCTAACAGTGGCAATAGTCCGGAGATAAAAGTTTTAGTACCTTTACTCAAAAGAGATGGAAATATCTTAATAGCAATGACTGCTAATAAAGATTCTTTCCTCGGAAAAAATGCAGACTATGTGATTAATTCCTATATCGAACGTGAATCGTGCCCGAATAATCTGGCTCCGACCAACAGTACAACGGTTCAGCTGGCTCTTGGAGATGCTATAGCCACTTCATTAATGGAACTGAGAGGGTTTAAAGCTGAGGATTTTGCCAAATTTCATCCGGGCGGTGCTTTGGGTAAAAAATTACTGCTGAAAGTAGAAAACATTTTAGACAGTAACAATAAACCACAGGTGGGTATTGAAACGCCTATAAAAGATGTCATCGTAGAAATATCTGGTAAACGTTTGGGGGTTACGGCTGTTCTGGAAAATGAAAAAATCGTCGGTATCATTACAGACGGAGATATCCGGAGAATGCTTCAAAATCAAAGTGATTTCATGGCATTGAAGGCAAAAGATATCATGTCTTCTACTCCTAAAACAATTGAAAAAACAGCTTTGGTATCAGAGGCATTAGGTATACTGGAAAACTATTCCATTACCCAGCTTGTAGTTACAGATTGTGGAAAATATGCCGGAATCATACATCTGCATGATATTTTAAAAGAAGGAATCGTTTAATAATGAAAAATAAAAATACAAACAAAGAGATGTCTTTTCTTGACCATCTCGAAGAATTGAGATGGTTACTCGTACGAAGTTCTATTGCGATTATCATAGGAGGAATCATTGCTTTCACCTTTAACAGTTTCATTTTTGATACGATCATTTTTGGACCTAAAGACGGAAATTTTATCACGTATCAGTTCTTTTGTGATCTGGCACAACAGTTTGATCTTGACAAAAGTTTCTGCAATCAGGAATTACCGTTCGAAATACAAAACAGAACTATGGACGGGCAGCTATCCGTTTTGATCTGGACGTGTATTACAGCAGGCTTCATCATATCATTTCCCTATATCCTATGGGAAGTATGGAAGTTTATTCGCCCGGCTTTATACAAAACCGAAAGAAAATATGCAAAAGCATTTATCGGAGTTTCTTCACTACTCTTCTTTTTGGGTGTAGCATTCGGATACTTTGTATTAGTGCCGTTGTCTATCAACTTTTTAGCCAATATGAAAATCAGTGATATTGTTGAAAACCAAATTGACATCAATTCGTATATAAGTCTCGTAAAAACCACTTCTCTCGCAACTGGCTTGATTTTTGAGTTACCTATCATTATATTCTTTTTAGCACACCTCGGTTTAATCACCGATGCGTTTCTGAAAGAATACAGAAAATATGCGTATGTATTAATATTAATAATTGCTGCTGTTGTCACTCCACCCGATGTGGTAAGTCAGATCATTGTTTCAATACCGATGGTGATATTATATGAAGGTAGTATTATTGTGGCAAAAGTTATTACTAAAAGAAATTTAAAAAAATCTACCGCATTAGCTATAAAAGATGAAACTGAGAGCCGATAATTTAATAAAAACCTATAAAGGCAGAAAAGTAGTAAAAGGAATTTCTGTTGAAGTGAATCAGGGAGAGATCGTAGGATTACTCGGACCCAACGGAGCCGGAAAAACAACTTCTTTCTATATGATTGTAGGATTGGTAAAACCCAATAGTGGTAAGATATATCTTGACAAAACAGATATTACAGATTTTCCTATGTATCAACGGGCACAGCATGGCATTGGTTATCTGGCACAGGAAGCTTCTGTATTCAGAAAACTAAGTATTGAAGATAATATTTTAAGTGTTCTGCAGCTTACAAAGCTTACGAAAAAGGAACAAGTAGCTAAAATGGAATCTCTAATTGAAGAATTCAGTTTAGGACATATACGAACCAACAGAGGAGACCTTCTTTCAGGTGGTGAGCGCAGGAGAACGGAAATTGCCCGTGCTCTGGCTACCGATCCTAAATTTATTTTACTTGATGAGCCATTTGCAGGAGTAGATCCTGTGGCTGTTGAAGATATTCAAAGGATTGTAGCCCAACTTAAAAATAAAAATATCGGAATTCTGATTACCGATCACAATGTTCAGGAAACACTTGCCATTACAGACAAAACGTACCTGATGTTTGAAGGAGGAATTCTAAAAGCGGGAGTACCTGAAGAATTAGCAGAAGACGAAATGGTAAGAAAAGTATATTTAGGACAAAATTTTGAATTAAGAAAGAAAAAACTAGAATTTTAATCCTATTTTTATTGTCTTTTTTGTTATAGATTTGCGACAAATACTTTTATCTCTTAATAACCAAAACTCTTGAAAACGAAATTAACAAACCCATTCAATACCTTATCAAAAGATAAGATTAAAAATATTGGATATTTACCTCGTTGGATAATCTTATTCATCGATTTTTTTATAGTTTCAATTTCAGCGGTCATCGGAAGTTATATTTTAGATGGAATAGGTCTGAATTTTTTCCCTGATAAAAATTCGTATTGGACCATATTATTGTATTTGATTACCCATCTTTTCTTTTTCTGGAAATACAAAACTTTTGCCGGAATCATTCGTCATACCACTTTAGTAGATGCTATTCAGCTTTTCTGGTCTGAGTTCTCGGTTTTGATTACGTTATACATTATCAATGTTATTTCCTCAACTGCCTTTGACTATAAGATTTTCCTGAATACCCATTTGCTTATTTGCTGTATTCTTTCTTATTGTCTTTTACTGGCATTTCGTATTTTGGTAAAATCCATGTTCGAAACATATCTCACCACATCCAACAACAATGATTTAATAAACACCATTATATACGGTTCTGACAACAGAGCACTGACTATCGCAAATGCCATAATCACAGAATCTCCAAAGCGTTTTCATTTGGTTGGTTTTGTAGATAAAAAACCCGGCATATCTACCAATAGAATATTAAATCTCCCTCTGCTGAATGTAAACAGAAAGATTTCTGTTTTAGCGAGAAAATTGGGTGCTCAGTCTATTATCATTGCAGATAATACACTCAATAACGAAGAAAAAATTTCAATCATTGACGACTGCCTGCAATACAATATTAAAGTTTTCAATCTGCCTTATCTGAATGATATGAGTAATCAGAAAACCATTGCAGCCAACATACGTAATATAAAAATACAGGATTTGCTGGAACGCAAACCAATTGAATTGGACAATTGCAACATCAGTAAGCAACTGAATGACAAAGTAGTCTTAGTATCCGGTGGCGCAGGATCTATTGGAAGTGAAATTGTATGGCAGGTAAGCAAATTTAACCCTAAAAAGATTCTGATTGTAGATCAGGCAGAAACACCTTTGCATCAAGTCAGCCTTGAAATGCAGAAAAATGATACCAGTTGCGAAATAATTCCCATTATTCTCAATATTAAAAATAAGGAATTACTGGAAGCTGTATTTCAGAAATATCAGCCAGATGTTGTATACCATGCGGCAGCCTACAAACACGTTCCGCTAATGGAAAACCATCCAGAACAGGCAATACAAACCAATGTCTTCGGAACAAAAGTCTTAGCTGATTTATCCGTAAAATATAATGTAGACCGTTTTGTAATGGTATCTACAGATAAAGCGGTAAATCCAAGTAATATAATGGGTGCCAGCAAACGAATTGCAGAAAAATATGTACAATCTTTAGACAGTTATCTCAAAGATTCGCATAAAAGCCGTACAAAATTCATTACTACGCGTTTTGGAAATGTATTGGGATCTAACGGTTCTGTGGTTCCCTTGTTTACCAAACAAATAGAAATGGGCGGTCCAATCACCATTACCCATCCGGACATCATTCGTTATTTCATGACCATACCCGAAGCATGTCAGCTTGTTCTGGAAGCAGGGTCTATGGGAAATGGAGGCGAAGTGTATATTTTTGATATGGGCAAACCCGTCAAAATAATCGACCTGGCACACAAAATGATCCGTTTGGCAGGTCTTATACCTGATCAGGATATAGAAATAAGAATTGTTGGTTTACGTCCAGGAGAAAAGCTATATGAAGAATTATTAAACGATTCCTCTAAAACCCTCCCTACACATCATGAGAAGATTATGATTGCTGTAGATGACAAAGAACACTATATCTCTATTGATTCCGAAATCAATGCACTACATGATTTATCCTATACCAACATCACAGAAATGGTAATACAGATGAAAAAGATTGTACCGGAATTCAAAAGCTTGAATTCAGATTTCCAAAAATTGGATGTTTAAAAATTATGCGATACGGTGTATTATAACTGAAATACATCTGATAGAAGCCGTTTATTCAAATAATATTTAAAAAGCATAATCACACAACCTATAAAATAATAGCTGCTTGGCTTTGTTTAAAGACTAATTGGCTGTATTTTTACATAAAAAAAACCTAATGGCACAAACAGCATCCAATATGGTAGCATTAGGAACAACTGCTCCAGACTTTTATTTAAAAGACACCAATTCAAATGATTGGTTATCTTACAAGGATACAAAAGGAGAATTGGGTACTCTGGTTATTTTCATGTGTAACCATTGTCCGTATGTACTACATGTATTAGAAGAACTTCTGATGATTGCGAATGATTACCGCATACAGGGAATCGGAATTGTTGCAATTTCTTCCAATGATGCCTTGACCTACCCTCAGGATGGTCCGGTACAGATGGCAGAGTTTGCTTTTACTCATAATTTCAATTTCCCTTATCTGTATGATGAAACGCAGGAAGTAGCCCAAAAATATCAGGCTGCCTGCACACCTGACTTCTATCTGTTTGACAAAAGAGATCGTTTGGTATACAGAGGTCAACTCGACGATTCGCGTCCAGGAAACGGTATCCCATTGAGCGGAACAGATCTGAGAAATGCCATTGACGGAGTTATATATAACAGAAGAATTTCAAATGATCAAAAGCCCAGTATCGGGTGCAATATTAAATGGAAAAAATAATTGCAATTTGAAAATCTTTTATAAATTTGCCAATTCAATAAATTAGGATTTAAACAGCCAAAAATTACAGAATTAATAAAAAGTCAGTTTAATAATTCGCAATTCTAAAACTGAATAAATCAAAAAAGGAAACAACAACAAATTAGTGCAAAAAAATCCATGTTACATCAAAAGTTTTTCAATCGATTTGTAATAAGACAAATTATTTGGGCAGCGGTAATAATCTATTTAGCTATCTCCCTATTCCTTGTCTTATTTGATAATTATAATTTCTTAATACTGATTGTTCCGGTAATTTTATTTTTGCTGGCAGTTTCTGACGGTTTTCAATCAAAACATACCCTGAGAAAAAACTATCCGATTATTGGACGTTTGAGATATGTTCTGGAGTCTGTACGTCCGGAATTAAGACAATACTTTTTTGAAGGAGAATTGGATGGTAAACCTTTTAACCGACGTGAAAGATCAATTGTATATCAGCGTGCAAAAAACCAAAAGCAAACAGTATCTTTCGGTATGCAGGATGATCCGAATCGTATCGGATACGAATGGGCTTCTCATTCTGTTTACCCTAAACATGTTACCGATACAGATTTCCGGGTATTGATTGGAAACGATCAATGTTCACAACCATATAGCGCAAGTATCTATAACATCAGTGCCATGAGTTACGGTGCATTGAGCAAAAAAGCCATTACATCTCTCAATAAAGGGGCTCAAATCGGCAAATTTGCTCACAATACCGGAGAAGGTGGTATTTCTTCTTACCACAGATCAGGTGGTGATCTGATCTGGCAGATAGGAACAGGATATTTTGGATGTAGAGATGAAAACGGTTTCTTCTCTGATGAATTATTCAAAGAAAGATCAGCTTATCCTGAAGTGAAAATGATAGAATTAAAACTTTCACAAGGAGCTAAACCAGGTCACGGAGGATTATTACCGGCAGAAAAAAACACCGAAGAGGTTGCTAAGATCAGAAGTATCAAACCTTTTACAACAGTACATTCACCGTCATCACACTCAGCTTTTTCAAATGCAATAGGATTAACCCATTTTATTCAGCGTCTGAGAACACTGTCTAATGGTAAACCTGTTGGTTTTAAAATATGTATCGGACGTAAAGATGAATTTACCGACATTGTAAAAGCAATGAAAGAAACGGGAATTTATCCTGATTTCATCACAGTAGATGGTGCTGAAGGTGGTACAGGAGCAGCTCCGTTAGAGTTTATTGACTATATGGGTATGGCATTGTCTGATGCATTGGTATTTGTAAATAATACTTTAAAAGAATATGATTTAAGACAACATGTCAAAATATTAGCTGCAGGAAAGGTAATTTCAGCCTTTGACCTTGCTAAAAACATGGCATTAGGGGCAGATGCATGCTATAGTGCACGCGGAATGATGTTTGCTCTTGGATGTATTCAGGCATTACAATGTGACAGCGGTCATTGCCCGGTAGGTATTGCCACTCAGGACAAACTATTGTATCAGGGAATGGACATTACAGACAAATCAGTTCGTGTAGCTACTTTCCATAAAAATACTATGAAAGCATTTGCAGAGTTTATTTCAGCATGTGGTTTTGAAAAACCAAGCGAAATCAAACCTGAAACCTTTCATAAACGTATTGAACACGGTAAAAATTTATCGTTTGCAGAGATGTATTTTGGAAATACAAAACAACAATAGATTAAAAAAAAGGAACTCAAATGAGTTCCTTTTTTTATTCTATATTTAATCATTCTTTCTCCATCACCACCTGTATCGGCTTGTTCATTTTTCTTCCGAACTGAACTACCTTATCCCTTTCTTCAGCAGAACATAATACATACATATTATAAGCCGCCAAAGGTATTATCTGCGTTTTATATGTACCTCCGTTTTCATCCCCGTCAACATCCTCTATTTTCACAAAGAAATCATCTGCTTTAAAAGTATTGGATATGGAAAGTAAGTAGTGATCCTGAGCAAAATAATAAAACCATTTTCCGGAAGTTGTTCCTTCAGGTAATTTCTTATTATCCGCGTCTATTCTGTAATTACGAAAAAAAATAAGAGGTTTATTGGCATTCTTCCAGCTCAAAGCATTATTTATATTAATAACATCCACCCCTTCACTATTACAAACAGAAATTTTTAATCCGCTGATTGTTTTTTCATTGCCGCTTTCATGGGGATGTACTACAAGATAAGAGGTAAAATCATATCCGCAGTGCATATTTACCCCTCCTAACTGTGAATATCCGCATAAAGGAGAAAAACACAGTACCATCAGCCATTTTTTCATGAAATTATAATTTAAAAAATCCTCATAAAGAGGATTTTTGTTATTTTACATCAACTAATTCTACATCAAAAATCAATGTAGCGTTTGGAGGAATTACGCCTCCTGCTCCACGTGATCCGTATCCTAAGTGAGAAGGAATTACAAAACGGGCTTTATCCCCTACCTGTAATAATTGAATTCCTTCATCCCATCCTTCAATCACCTGACCAATACCTAAATTAAAATCAATTGGCTGTTTTCTTTTATATGAATTATCAAATTCCTGACCGTTTACTAATTGTCCTTTATAGTGAACAGAAACTTTTTTTCCTTTTTCTGCTTTTTTTCCGTCTCCTTTCTGGATGAACTGATAACGAAGACCACTGGCTGTTTTTTCAAACCCTGCGGCAATTTTATCTAATTCATCTTCCATGCGTTTTTTTTCTTCTGCAATTCTTTTTTCGCGTGCTCCTTCAAACGTTCTGAAAGCCTCGACAGCATTCCATTTTTTCGCTTCTTCACCTACGCGTATAATCTCTAAAGTATTAAGAACATCTGCCTGCTCGATTGCATCTACTACATCCTGCCCTTCTACTACATGACCAAACACAGTATGGTTATTATCCAGCCACGGTGTAGCAATGTGCGTAATGAAAAACTGAGAACCGTTTGTTCCCGGTCCGGCATTTGCCATAGATAATATTCCCGGAGCATCATGCTTTAATTCAGGATGAAATTCATCATCAAATTTATATCCCGGATCACCTGTTCCTGTTCCAAGAGGACAACCTCCCTGAATCATAAAATCTGAAATTACTCTGTGAAATTTCAATCCGTCATAATACGGTTTTCCCTGTGGACGAGCCGTATTTTCTAAATTTCCTTCTGCCAGTGCAACAAAATTACCAACTGTTCCAGGTGTTTTATCGTAAGTGAGTTTAACTAATATTTCGCCTTTTTCAGTATTGAATTTAGCGTAAATCCCGTCTTGCATTTGTTTTCGTTTTATGTTAAAATGAAACACAAATATACGTTTTTATAGCCTGTTTTTAAATACAAATATTTAAAGCTGTTGTTAAATATAACCAAAAGCAATTATCCGTTTCAGTACAGCATCTGATCTTCTTGCATTTTACAATTCATATTTTTGCCTTACTTTTGCTGAAATTTGATGTTATGCGTATTGATATTATTACTGTTTTGCCTGAATTAATACAAAGTCCTTTTCAAGCTTCTATACTAAAAAGAGCAATTGCAAAGGGACTTGTAGAAGTTCATTTTCATAATCTGAGAGATTACAGCACCAATAAACACAAAAATGTAGATGATTATCAGTTCGGGGGTGGTGCAGGTATGGTAATGAGTATAGAACCCATTGATAAATGCATAACACAACTCAAAAGTGAACGCACATACGATGAAATTATATACATGACACCTGATGGCGATACACTGAACCAGCAAATGGCCAACAGCATGTCTCTTCTTAAAAATATCATCATCTTATGCGGACATTATAAAGGGGTTGATCAAAGAGTACGCGATCATTTTATTACAAAAGAAATTTCTATTGGTGATTATGTCTTATCCGGTGGTGAACTCGGAGCTGCGATACTCTGCGACACCATTATCCGATTGATACCCGGAGTACTGAGTAATGAAACATCTGCCCTGACAGATAGTTTTCAGGACAATTTACTCGCACCGCCCATTTATACGCGACCAGCCGAATATAAGGGATGGAAAGTTCCTGATATTCTCTTAAGCGGTAATTTTCCTGAAATAGAAAAATGGAGAGAGCAAAAAGCGTATGACCATACCAAAACAAGACGTCCTGATTTACTGGATGAGTAAAAGTTTATCCTTAGATAAGCTTTTATTTTTTTACAATTTCTGACATTAATTAAAGCGATTAAATCAATTTAAGTCCTCGTTTATCATTTATTTTTTTTAGTATCTTTATGACCATTACTATTATTAAACCATCAAACTTATGACTCTGATTAAAAAAGCATCCTTTGGTATTCTATTATTTTTAGTACAACTACTGAGCTATAATGCAAAAGCTCAGGAAGGGCAAAACAGCCTTTTATGGAAAATTTCCGGAAATGGTCTTGAACAACCATCTTATCTATTCGGAACCATTCATATGATTTGCAAGTCAGATTATTTTATGCTGCCTCAGGTACAAAAAGCATTGAAAGAATCAAAAGCATTCTACGGAGAATTAAATTTTGCGGATATACAGGAAATGAAAAAAATGCAGGAAATGATCAAAAGTGAAACACCCCTTTCACAGAGAATTTCTTCTGATCAATATCAAATAGCAGCCAAACTTCTTAAAAGCAATCTTAATATCGACATTGAAGAGTTTGAAAACATGTCTGATTTGGGAATTCTAAGTACCATTACATACAAATCATTTCCATGCAAGGATATAAAAATGTATGAAATAGAATTACTTCAAATGGCAGCTGGTAAAAAAACAGGCGGGTTGGAAACTGTTGCTGAGCAGGCAGAAATTATGTCTTCAATGGCAGGTATAGACACGATCATACAAATGCTGCAAGATCTGAATGATAAAGACCAAAATTTGACGGCTAAAATGGTGGAAGTATATAAAAAACAGGATATTCAGGAAATGATTAAAATCATGAATGAAACGTCTTATATGGATACGGATAACTACGACCTGTTATTAAGCAACAGAAACCACAGATGGATTGAAAAAATGCCAGCTATAATGAAAAAACAATCTACATTTTTTGCCGTTGGAGCCGGTCACTTAGCTGGCGAAACAGGTGTATTAAATTTATTGAAATTACAGGGTTATACCATAGAACCTGTTACCAAATAATATCAACAGTACCGATAAATATAAAATTTCTGGAATATTATTTCTATAAAAACAAAAAAAACTTTATATTTGCCCCACTTTTAGACTAACCTCTGGCGATAACCGTGAACGTTGCTCTAAATATAACATAAAAATAGTTACAAAATGTCTTTAGATTTAGTAAAATTCGTTCAGGACGAACTCGTTACAAAAAAAGATTTTCCAGATTTCAAAGCCGGAGATACAATTACGGTTTATTATGAAATTAAAGAGGGTGAAAAAACAAGAACACAGTTTTTCAAAGGAGTTGTAATCCAAAGAAGAGGTGCTGGAGCAACTGAAACTTTCACTATTCGTAAAATGTCAGGAAACGTTGGTGTAGAGCGTATCTTCCCAATCAATATGCCTGCTTTACAAAAAGTAGAACTTAACCAAAGAGGTAAAGTTCGCAGAGCTCGTATTTTCTACTTCAGAGAACTTACTGGTAAAAAAGCTAAAATCAAAGAATTACGTAGAAAATAAACTACTCTGTTCTATAATACAAAAACACCTTCTATACAGAAGGTGTTTTTTTGTTTAACAAAGGTTTAAAAATTATCTGAAGAATATTTAATAATTTTGCACTTCATTTGATCTATATGCAAAAAGAAAGTTTCGGAGAAAAAGAAAAATACCTTCCATGGATAGCTGCAATGGCAATTTTTATGCAATCATTAGACGGTACTATTCTGAATACATCATTACCCAGCATTGCTAAGGATATGAATTATTCTCCGTTAGAAATGCAATCGATCATTGTAAGTTACACACTTACTCTTGCCATATTGATACCCCTCAGCGGATGGCTTTCTGACAAATTCGGAACCAAAAGAACGTTTACATTTGCTCTGGCTGTTTTTACTCTGGGCTCACTATTCTGCGCTATATCACCAAGCTTATCCACTCTTATCATTTCGAGAATAATTCAGGCCATAGGAGGTTCCATGATGGTGCCGGTAGCACGGCTTGCTATTCTATACAAGTATCCGAAAAATGAATTGCTGAGAGTCATTAATTTTATGACCATCCCCGGCTTAATCGGACCAGTTATAGGTCCCAGCTTAGGCGGGTGGTTGTCAGACAACCTTTCATGGCACTGGGTTTTCCTTGTTAATTTACCCATCGGTATCGCAGGAATTTATCTTACACAAAAAGTAATGCCTAATTTCAAAAATACGGTAAGCAAATTTGACACTACCGGATTGATTTATTTCAGTTTAACCATTGTTTTAATTACCCTTGTAATGGAACTTACCAGTGTAGGAATAACAAGCTTTACTATGATTCTGATATTTGTAGCTCTGGCAATGATCTGTTTTTTATTATACGTAAGACATTCGAAACGCACCAAAGCTCCTATTATTGATCTGAAACTCTTGGAGATACGAACCCTTCGCATAGGACTTTCAGGCAGTTTATTTACCCGACTTGGTATCGGTGGTATTCCCTTTTTATTGCCATTGATGCTTCAGGTAGGATTTGGCTATTCTGCCTCTACAGCAGGTCTTATGTTACTCCCATCAGCTGTTACTACAGTTCTGATTAAACCCTGGGTAGTACCTCTGGTTAAAAGACTTGGTTATAAAAAAGTACTCGTAAGTAATACCCTTATTCTGGCCACTATCATTGGTATGTTTAGTCTCGCAACGTCACAAACACCACTGCTGTATATGATTATACTGATGATTTTTTACGGAGCTTTCAATTCGATACAAATGGCTTCTATGAATACGATCTCTCTTTCTGATCTCGACAATGATAATGCAAGTGCAGGAAACAGTCTCTTAGCCATTATGCAGCAATTATCCATAAGTTTTGGTATCTCAGTAGCAGCGTTAATCCTGTCTTACTTTAAAGATGCCGGTAATTTCTTCCATGGAGAAACAGCTAATGCCTTTAAATACACTTTTATTTCGCTCGGAGCTATCACTGCGCTGTCTTCTCTAATCTTTTTCAGATTAAAGAATAATGACGGTCACCTTCTATCCGGAAATGAACAAAAAAGGTCAGCATAAAGCTGACCTGTTATAGCAAAGGATGACATTTTTATTTTTTAAAAAATCCTCCTAATAAATCTCCAAAACCGCCTTTTTTTATAGCGTCCATTGCATCATCCATTCCAAGTTTACCATCGCCGTTCTGATCTAAAGCTGCAGTAAGTCCGCCTGATCCCATAAGTTCACCAATATTGAAATTTCCGTTTTTCACACTTTCAACAACAGTGGTAAGAATCTGCGGAATTACAGATCCTGCAAAACCTGAAGCTGTGCCCGCATCCAAACCTACATTTGTACTCAGTTTACTGCTTAACGAATCAATGATATTTTTCACAACAGGATTAGAAGTAAGCGAACTAACATCTAAATTACCTGCCATTCCCATTAAATCAGAGATATTGCCTCCTGAGACAGCTGATTTTAGTCCTTCAACCAAAGAATTTCCTGTTTCTTTTGCTACAGAACCTGCCAGATTATTATCAATCTGAGCATTTGCAGCCACTTCTTTTTGTGTAAATTGTTCAACAATTTTAGTCAGTTGGTCCAGCATACTTTACTTATTTATAATGTTCTATTAAAGGTACACAATTATTTTACAAGTTCAGTAAAAATTTCAGAGTGTCAACATCATCTGCATAATCCCATAAAGCTGGCTTCTGTGTAGTACCAAACGGAATACTTTTTTCTTTAAGCTGATCTGAAACCACACACTGTATATGCTCCTTATCGGCATTCAGCCGCTGTTCAACTTCTTTAATATCCGTATAGTATTCATAAAATACAGATGAAATCGGCGAAGCATGATTTTTATCTTCCCGGATGGTCAGAAAACCATTATCAAGAATCGAATAGTTACTCATGAGAAAAACAGCTTTATTATAATCATAGTTGTTGGCATATTTTTCATACTCAATTACTTCTCTATAAGCATACATAGCTTCAAAAAATGAAGTAAAATCATAACCTTGCGGTACAAAAAGTTTTGAAACATTTCTGCAGCCCAAACCATAATATCTAAAGATATCTTCTCCTAATGCTTCTAACTGCTGTTGTGATTCTTCTCCGGTTAAGACAGCAACAGAATTTCTGTTTTTTCGGATGATATTGGGCACTTTATTAAAATAATATTCAAAATATCTCGATGTATTATTACTGCCTGTAGCTATCACGGCATCAAAGGAGTCGAATTTTTCTTCTGTAATCGTAATTCTCTCTTTAAAATCCGGAGCAACTTCTGTCAAATAGCGCAATAAAAGAGGTAGTAATTTTTGATCGTTGGAAGAGAGTTTAATAAGGGCTTTATTCCCGGAAACCAAAACCGCAATCACATCATGAAATCCTACCAAAGGAATATTTCCTGCTAAAATAAGACCAATCGTTTTGAGTGATTCATTGCTCAAATCATACGCAGAAAGCCATTTTTCTATGTTTTCCTTTACAAGGGCTTCACTCCATGAACCAAAAGAAAAAAGCACCTGATCTTTCGTAAACCAGCCATTATGACTGACAGACTGATCAATAAGTGTTTTACAGGTGTCAAAATACAGATCATTAAAAGGCAGATTTTCATTTTTTTTGTATTCATTTGATGAAAACTGTTTCATAAATTCCCCTAAAAGAACAAAGGCATTTATTTTCTCTTCTAAAACCATATCTATATTGTTTCTAATTTTATTATACCGTATTTTTGCAACAACAAAGTTACTATATATTTAAATACAAATTAGCCATGGCTATCATAATAACAGACGAATGTATCAACTGCGGTGCTTGCGAGCCAGAATGTCCGAATACCGCTATTTATGAAGGTGCTGATGACTGGCGTTATAAAGACGGAACCAGTCTTACAGGAAAGATCACGTTACCTGACGGAACTACTGCTGATGCAGAGACACCAAATGAACCTATTTCTGATGACTACTATTACATTGTACCGAGCAAATGTACAGAATGTAAAGGCTTTCATGAAGAGCCTCAATGTGCTGCTGTTTGCCCTGTAGATTGCTGTGTTCCGGATGACAACCATGTGGAATCGGAAGCAATATTATTAGAAAGACAAGCCTTTTTACACAACCAATAATTTCATAGCCTTGCCATTGCAAGGCTTTTTTTTTACCTTTATGAAAAAAAATTAATCCCATGAAGAACAAAATTTTCAAATCGTTGGCTGTTATCGGGGTTGTTATCGGGCTTACCGGTTGCGCCGCTAAAAAAGACAGTGCCCAAAGTCAGGAACTCATAAACGGAACCTGGCAATTGGTAGAACAAAGTGATGTGAAGGATATTAACAAAGCATTCCCACAAGGTGTACCTACTTTGACTTTCGAATCTGGAAAAGAAGTCAAAATATATGGAAAAGACGGATGTAACGGTATTAATACTACTGCAAAATTAAAGAAAAACAATTCGATTGAAGTAAATCCGAATTATGTTTCAACCCTGATGTATTGTGATAAAGTAAAAGATACTGAATTCAAAATGCTTTTTACCACAGCATCTTCCTATAAAGTAACAGAGAATGTCCTTATCCTGAAAAGCGACAAGGGTTCGCTTAAATTTCACAAGGTTTCTCTTAATGGAAAGTGGGTTTTAGATAAAATATTTACGGTAAAAGAAAAAGTAAGTACTCTTTACCCTTACAAAAAACCTTTTATCAATATTGACATCAACTCCACTCAGATTTCAGGTAACACAGCTTGTAACAGTATCAATGGTAAAATGTTGATTCATCAAAACACCATTAAATTTAACCATCTCGCAATGACAAAAATGTTTTGCGAAGGAATCAATGAACAAGCCTTTACCAATGCTCTATCAAAAACCTCACATTATAAACTCGACGGTACCCGTTTGACACTACTGGAAAACGATAAACCTCTTTTAGAATTTGTAAGAGAATTTGAAAAATAAAAAATCCGGCAATCGCCGGATTTTTTATTGATATCGCAACGCCTTAACCGGGGTTATCTTCGTAATAATATAAGATGGAATAATCATGATCAGATAACAAATAACAATCAAAGCAAGATTAAGTCCAACGATATAGAAAACATTGAGGTATACAGGAGCTTCGGTCACATAATACTGTGTCGGATCCAGCTTTACAATTCCAAAATAGTGTTGTAGAAGTAGCACACCTATACCGATTATATTTCCCCAGATCAGTCCGTTAAATACAATATGAGATGCCTGCAATAAAAATATTTTTCGGATCGTCCAGTTTCCGGCTCCGAGAGATTTCAACAGACCTATCATCTTGGTACGCTCTAAAATCAATACCAGCAAAGCTACAATCATATTGATCGTTGCCACAAGAATCATAATACCCAGAATAACATAAATATTGAAATCGAATAATGATAACCAATCAAAAATGTTGAAAAATTTATCTACAATTGAAACGCTGTTCAGAGAGGCAGGAATTTTGGTATATAAGCTATCATTAACTGCATTGATGTTGGAAAAATTTTCCACATACACTTCAAAAGCCCCCACTTCATCTTTTGACCATTTATTAAGTCTCTGAATCTGTTTCAAATCTCCGATCACGTACGTTTCATCAAATGATTTAAATCCCGAATTATAAATTCCGACAACCTCAAAAGCCCGGATGTTCGGCATACCGTTTCCAGAATCTTTCATAAAAAAAGTCTCTATTTTATCATTCAGTTTAATAGCAAGCCTTTTGGCCAAATATTCTGATATGAGCACTTCATTAGTCATCCCTTCTTTCTTAATTTCCGGTGACCTGCCCTCAACAATATAATCTTCTAAATAACTCCAGTTATAATCATCACCTACCCCTTTATAAATGACTCCTTCAAAGGTTTCCAGTGTTCGGATAACACCTGCTTTTGAAGCATAAGGATGAATTTCTTTAACACCTGAAAAGGAAGTATAGTCAGGATAAAAATCCTGCTTTATGTTTATGGGCTCTAAAGTAATATCGGACTGGTTATTATCGTAATTAGAAATGATGATATGTCCGTTAAAGGACGTTATTTTATCCCTAATTTTGTTTTGTAATCCCAAACCTGTTGCTATGGAAACCAACATCATAATAGTACTGATCGCTACTGCTATGACAGCAATTTTCATAATTGGCGCAGAAACACTATTTTTATACTCTTTAGAAGTAACTAATCGTTTTGATATAAAATATTCTAATTTCAACAGCTATGATAAATAAAATGAAATTCAAAAATACATTATTATTTGCTGCAATAACATTAATTTCATTCGGAATTTGGAATTGCCACGCGAAAAAAAGTGAAATTAAAGGTATATATACCTTTGTGTCACAATCCAAAAACGGCGGTATCAAAACAGGTGCTGATGACTATGCGACGTATCTGCCGATGCTGAAAGATAAAAAAGTAGGTGTTTTAACCAATCAGACAGGTATTGTTACTACGGATAAAGAAACGGTACATTTAGTAGACTTTTTAGTTTCACAAAAAATAAAGATTCAAAAGATATTTGCTCCGGAACACGGTTTCAGAGGTACTGCAGATGCAGGAGAACTGATTAAAGACGGAAAAGACACTAAAACAGGTTTACCTATTATTTCATTATACGGAAACAATAAAAAACCTTCAAAAGAACAACTCAAAAATATTGATATCATTGTTTTTGATTTGCAGGATGTAGGTGCCCGCTTTTATACCTATATATCTTCCCTGCACTATCTTATGGAAGCCTGTGCGGAGCAAAACATTCCGGTAATCATATTAGACCGCCCGAACCCTAACGGAAGCACTGTAGACGGACCTGTTCTGGAAATGGAATATAAAAGTTTTGTAGGCATGCATCCGATCCCTGTTTTGCATGGAATGACAATTGGAGAGTATGCTCAGATGATCAATGGAGAAAAATGGCTTGCCAAAGGAGTTCAATGTGATATTACAGTCATTAAATGTCTTAATTATCAAAAATCCATGCCCTATAATCTTCCTGTAAAGCCATCACCCAACTTACCCAACGACCAGTCTATTAATCTGTATGCGAGTCTGTGCTTTTTTGAAGGAACAAATGTAAGTTGCGGACGCGGTACAGATAAGCAATTTCAGATATACGGTTCTCCATTTCTTAAAAACATGCCTTACAGTTTCACGCCAAAACCGAATGAAGGAGCTAAAGACCCTATGCATAACGGAAAAAAATGCTTTGGAGAAGATCTCTCAAAAATTGAAAAAATTGACGGCATTCAATTAAAATGGCTTTTAAAAGCGTATAAAGAAAGTTCCGGTAAGGAAAAGTTCTTTATTAATTTCTTTACTACTCTTGCCGGAACAAAACAATTACAGCAACAAATTGAAAAGGGAATGACTGAAGCGGAAATAAAAAAGACCTGGCAAAACGGAATAGAAAAATTCAAACAGACAAGAAGTCCTTATCTGCTTTATAAAAGTTAGTTTTGCTGTGTTAGATTTTTCTTAAAAAAGCTTTGAAAATCCCCGTGTTTTGTTATATTTGGTTACAAATGTAAATTGATATGGATTACACAGAAATCATCATTGGAATTATAGATCGTGTGCAGATCGCATACGAATGGTTAGTAAAATTATTTGGTCAGATTGTTGGTTTATTCGAACGATTCAGAGATTATATTCTCGATTTGGTTTATACCATTAAGCACAAGTTTTTTTCTCAGGATGAAATCGATAATTTTATTAAGAATTATATAGACAACGAACATTATTTTATATAAAAAAATGCCTTTACTATAAAGGCATTTTCTTTTTCATCTCTTCAACTGCCTGAAAAGCTGCAGGACAGATTTCTGTGTTTTTCAGAGTCAATGCTGTGATCTGATTGAATTTTTTCCGGTCAAGATGCGGATATTCTCTACAGGCTTTGGGCCTGACATCGTAAATCATACAATAGTTTTCATGATCCAAAAAAGTACAGGGAACCTGCTGAAGTACATAATCTTTGTCTTCATCTATTTTGAGATACTTATCAATAAACTGTTGTGGTTTTAACTTTAAAAATTTAGAAATCCTTTCAATATCTGCAGCCGTAAATAAAGGTCCGGTTGTCTTACAACAATTGGCACAGGATAAACAGTCAATTTTCTTAAAAACAACATTGTGTATTTCCTGCATCTGGTAATCTAGATTCTTAGGCGGCTTCTTTTTCAGCTTATCAAAATACTTTTTATTTTCATTATGTTTATCTTTGGCAAGCTTTGGAAGCTGTTTTAAATAGTTTTCCATAGGATCGATATCAGGTAACAAAAATACAAAATACTATATCAAGAATGAAAGACCTTTTTGGCAAAGCCATTTTAGATTATCAGACACAGCATAAAGCAGCACCTATCATTACAGAAACAAATATTTCGGAAGCAGATGAAATGGAAGTTGCCTATCTGTTTCGGAAGTTTGACAAAATGCCTGACATTGAGCAGCAGGCCTTGAAACTTGCTAAAGGAAGAATATTGGATGTCGGTTGTGGAGCCGGAAGCCATTCGCTATATTTAAAAGAAAAAAATTATGAAGTTTTCCCTATAGACATCTCTGAAAATGCTGTTAAAGCATGCCACATGAGAGGGTTAGGCGAGGCTAAAGTAATGAACATTTTAGACGTGAAAGATGAAAAATTTGATACCATCTATTTACTGATGAATGGTACTGGTATTTTCGGAAAGCTAAAAAATTGTACTACTTACCTTTCACACCTTAAAACATTGCTAAATGATAATGGACAAATTCTGATTGACAGTTCGGATCTTATTTATATGTTTGAAGAAGATGAAGACGGTGGTAAATGGATTCCGATGGAAAACGATTATTATGGAGAATTACAGTTCATAATTACTTATGAAAATGAACAGGAAGAACCTTTTGACTGGCTTTTTTTAGATTATAATACACTACAAAATGCCTGTCACGCAAATGGTTTGCAATGTGAACTATTGCTGGAAGGGGATAATTATGATTATTTAGCCCGTATTACACTATAAAAAAAACACTCTTAAAGAGTGTTTTTTTACATCATATATTTCATTATTATTCCCTGTAATTCTAAATTAATCGCTTCATCCTGTTCCATATTATTCAAATCAATTTGTGCTTTTTTCTTTACAAAAGAAGCTCCAAGTGATGATTTAAAAAATTCAGTCAATCGAACTACTTCATCCTGAGTTAGTACTTTCGAATAATCATCAATCTGCTTATTTCTTACTCTGGTAAGCAATCCCTGCATATCTTTTTTAAAAGCTGCCCGTTTATCTTCAGAAATCTGCTCTTCTATCTGATTGACAATATTCTGATATGGATTGATAATACCGCTCACTTCTAAAAGCACTCTCACATCTTCTTTATTTGCCTGTGCAGCAGCATGATATGAAGTCACCATCAAAGCAAAAAATAGTAAATATTTTTTCATAAGACCTTATTATTTTTATATCAAATATATAATTTTTTATGGAATATCCAAATATTTATGTGTTTGTGTTGAAATACGCCATTTAGGATTATTTTTAACATATTCCACTACCAATGGAAGCATTTCATCACGTTTGCTCCATTCTACCTGCAAAAACAATAGTGCTTTATCATTTACCATAGCGGCTTGTTCTTCTGCAAACTTAAAATCGTTTTTATTGTATATAATGCATTTCAGTTCATGAGCAGCATCAAATACACTTTGTGTAGGAAGTTTTGTTTTTTTGGGAGAAAGACAAATCCAATCCCATTCACCCGATAATTCGTAAGCCCCTGAAGTTTCCATATTGGTTTGTATTCCTTTTTTATGGAGTTCTGCTGTAAGCACATCAAGATTCCACATCAAAGGTTCTCCCCCCGTTATAACTGCTAATTTTCCATGCTGCTGTGCATGACTTACAATATGGTCAACAGGAGTAAGCGGATGAAGATTTTCGTCCCAGCTTTCTTTTACATCACACCAGTGACATCCTACATCACATCCTCCCAAACGAATAAAATATGCTGCCGAACCGGTATAATATCCCTCGCCCTGAATGGTATAAAATTGTTCCATCAGCGGTAAAACTAAACCAGTCTTTAATTCTGGATTTTGCATTACGTTATTCATCATATTTACTATTAAGGTACAAAGATACTACACAAAACTCTATTAATACAATAAAAAAAGGCTGGCAAAGCCAACCTCTTTTGATTATAGTATAAACCTTTCTTATAGTTGAGCGGCTTTATCTAAATTTACTTTTGCTTTTTCCACATTCTTATCTTTATTAAAAACTCCGATATATGTGTACGATTCTTTCACAGCTTCCTGCAATTCTTTATCATTGATCAACTTTTTAGTTTTCAAAAGATTAATAAAGTTTTCATATGCTTTTTCTGCCTGCATTTTACTCGCATCAGTATTGATCAATAAGTTGATTCTTGCCTGTAGTAAATACGCTTCATGTGTAGATGGCGATACTTTTATCAATTCATCTAATGTACTTAAGGCAGTTTGCAGCTGATTATTGAATAATGGTTTATTATGTGTCAGATAGAGCGCGTTTGCCTTATAGTATAAATCATACACATAATTTTCATTTTCTTTATTTGTAGTTCCTAAATTGAATAAGTGATACGACTGTGCATATTTTTCATCTTTGAACAATTTAAGCCCATGCTCGTATAATTCGGAAGCTAAATCTTTATCAAGATCAAGTCCTTTCTTGATATTGGCTACTGCCAACTGATATTTGGCATCATCAAGGGTACCATCCTGCTTTTTAGCTTTTTCAATTTCTGCAAGTCCCAAATAAAGGTAATCTACTCCTACAATCTGCTGTGGTTTGTCTTGTACGTCAAAATATTTTGTGATAAAGGTATAAGCATCATCATATTTTCCGTTATTATAAGCAGAAATTGCAGCATATTTATACACTTTAAAATTATCTCCTCTGCTCAACCATTTATCTTTCATCAAAGTTTCAAGACCTTTGAAATCTCTTACTTTAACAAGAAAATCGGCATAAGCATTGTCAGAGTCCACTGATTCTCCGATCATGGAATGGAATTTAGCATAATTGCTTACTGCCTGTATATTTTTTGTCTTATCAAAAGAGAAACGTGCGTAAGCTGCATAAGTTTGCGCCAGTTCTTTGTATACCAACTCATAATCAGGATGCTCATTTACCACTTCATTCAGGGTTTTGAGAGCATCTTCATAATTATTGTTAAAACGGAATACGTTTGCAATCTTAATTTTTGCCAGCGGATTTGTTTTATCAATTTCCAACGCTTCTCTGTAAGCAGAAGTCGCCAGTTTTGAACTTCTGTCTGCCATATATGCATCTCCAAGCGCAATATAACCTTCAACGCGTTTTGGATTTACTTTTATTGCTTTTTTCGCTGCCTCCATTGCCTTTTCAGGATCTGGTTTTGTTGATTCAATATACGCTTTCGAAACCAACAGATAGGTTTCTATATCGTTTTTTGGTAATCGGATCTGAGCAGCGTTAAATTTTGAGCGTGCTTCTTTATCTTTACCTTCGTTCAAGGACAATTGTCCTATTCCGATATTATTGATATTAAAGTTTTTAGTAGCTTTTAGACCCTGCTTAAAATAAATCATTGCTGAATCACTCTGATTTTCTTTAAGATGAATACTACCTAAATTAAAAAAATGTTTTCCCTGATTAGGTTCCACTTTTATCAACTGATATAAATCATGCTTGGCTACATCATATTGTTCAAACTTCATAGCTGTTTCTACCTCTTCAATGCTTTGTGCTTGAATAGAGGAAACGGTTATGACAGAAAACAATAAGCTAAAAGTAATAGTTTTATTCATATGGATACTATAAAATATTATTATTGGTTATTTACAATCACTTCTCTTGGAGGCAACGTAACAGGCAATAAACCTGATTTTAAGACAATGCGCTGTCCTTTATCTCCAGCAGCAAAGGAAGCAATTCCTCTTCCAAGTCCCATTTTACCCTGCAAATCTAAAATATAGATTTCACGTACTAATGGATAAGTACCATCTGCAATTGTTGATTGGGAAGCTTTAAAATACTTATTTTCTTTTTTATTAAAAACGCTTAATGTTTTGATGTCTTTTTTCAAGGCATCGATATTTTTATCAGGCTGCATCAACCAATTGATTCCCACTACTCCAACAGCATTCTTATTTTTAGCCACATAAGCAATTACTTCAGCTGTTGTAGGAAAAAAATACACATTGGTACTCATATCTGTAACTCCGGCATCGTTGCGAAACTGACGAACCAAACTTGAATTGATGTTATCAAATACAAATACTTTTTCTTTATCTTTTTTCTGCTCTTTAATAAAAGCAACTACATCTTCATATTTGATAAGAGAATCCGCAGCTGTTTTATTAGCAATAAAAATAATGGCATCTTTTGCAAACGGCGTTTCAACCGGCGCTACTTTTCCTTTAAAATGATTTACTTCCTTTTCATCAAGCTTCTTTGGTAAAACAGCCAAACGTGTAGAATCTTCATAAATCATTTTAAGAATTTTATTTTCCGTAGCAGGAATAATCTCAATTTCCGCCTCAGTATAGACCGATTTAAAAACCGTAACAATATCTTCAAAAATAGGAACTACTGATTCTTCTACCAAAACAGAAACTTTTCCACTGGAATATGTCTCTTTTGTTTCTTTATCTTCTTCCTTAGTTTTATCACAGGAAATAACTGTTACAAAAGAAAGCATCAAAACGATAAAAGCTGCAATTTTTTTCATATTCATATCAGAGATGGCGTAAGTATCTTATTAATTTCGATAAAGCTATAAAAAATATTTAAAAAAATGATATTATTCCTTGTTAATTGTAAAATAGTTCTGCATTTTTATTCTCATAATTATAAAGATCACGACGCTTCAGATCAATTATTGAATAACGAAAAAAGAAAATGTTTCTTTAAAGTGAAAGAATAAGAATAATTACTGTTTATCTAAAAATTATTTGCTGGTAATTAGACAAAAAAGGATTATTTAAAAAACGCAAAAAAATCGCCATCAAAGCGATTTTTATAATTGTTTAATTAGCTACCTTAAGTGTTATGGGCAAAGTAAAAGTTGACCGGACAGCCTTTCCGTTTTGTTCCGCAGGTTTCCATTTCGGCATCGTTTTTAAAACTCTGACAGCTTCCTGTCCTACTCCGTTTTGGTCATTTATTACCTGAATATTGGAAAAAGAACCATCTTTCTCTACAACGAATTTCAGTGTTACTTTGATCTGTGTTGCCGAACCTGTAACGTCAGTTGCTTTAAATTTGTTTATATAACGGGCATAAAAAGCTTCTTTTCCTTCGATTGGTTCTGCTTTAACCTGTACAAAATTATGAATTTTATTTGCACTTGTATCTGTAGTTCCAGGTCCAACCTCAGTACCAGAACCAGTACCGCCTTGGTTTACTTCAGCATCACCAGTCTGAGTACCATCTGTATGTAGCTGTCCATTACTATTAGCTTGTCTGTCTTTAACACCAGAAGTGATCCTGTCGTTAAAATCATCTTGAGCAGTTGTCACTTGTTTGCTAACATTTACATCTTCTTTTACGATAACATCTGTCAGTGATTTTTCCTGTACTACAGATTCAGCTGCACTACCCCCCAATGTTTTGTCTTTATTATCTTCTGTCAATGCAGTCTCAGGTGCTTTTTTAGGCTGAAAAACAACATCAGTTACTATAGTTCCAGTATTATCCGGTACCTCCGTTGTAAAAGGTATAGAGCTATAATTATTATAAAAAGTACTTATTACTAAGACAGATCCTATCATACCCAAACCAATAATCAACGCTAAAAAAGTATTTTTATCACTATCCTGACGAAGTTTGTAAGCACCGTAACTTTTGTTGCGATTCTCAAAGACTATATTCGTCCAGTCTTTCCCAAGGATGTTTATGTTTGCCATCTTCTACAATTTTTATTAGGTTTTACATTTTCTATCACTATTAATATAACACTTTTATACAAAAAAAGCTATTACACAACAGTATTTAAAATAAAAACGTTTAATTACCTTGAAAATTACAGGTCAAAATGTTAAATTAAAAAATAATCCGAATAAACAATTATAATACACCAACTACACAACCTAAAACCATTCTAAAAATAACAAAAGGCAATCCGTATCAATAATGCTATACAATAAAAAAAGGTATTGAACGTCATACGATCAACACCTTTAAATATTTTATTATACAGGCTTCTTCTCTTTCAAAAAAACCGTATTGCTTTCTCATTTAATAATCCGAAAGAATCGGATAATACTGTATACAATAAGAATAACGCCGAAAGCGAGTCTATTGGTATAAGGAATTGTAAAAGGAAGATCTTTCTTCACAATAAAAAGCAGTCCCAATGTGAAATATAAGATGAGAAAGACCAATCCAATAATGAAGAAAAATCGCTGTAAAAGCGATTTTTCTTTAAACTTATTAATAAAATTACTCATTATTAATTTGCTACTTTAATTGTAATCGGTAAAGTGAAGCTTGAACGTACGGTTTTTCCGTTTTGTTCTGCAGGTTTCCATTTAGGCATTGTTTTCAATACACGGATTGCTTCTTTCCCCATTCCATTCTGATCGTTTACAACCTGAATGTCTGTAAAAGAACCGTCTCTCTCTACAACGAACTTCAATGTTACCTTTATCTGATTCACTCCTGAACCTAAATCCGGTGCATTAAATTTCCCGCTGTATCGTGTATAGAACGCTTTAATACCTTCTACCGGAGCTGCTTTTACCTGAACAAAAGTGTGTACTTTATTGTCATCATCGGTAAATTTATTTCCGGTACCTGTACCTTGTGAGCCTTTTTCAGCTCCTCCGGTTTGTTTACCATCAGATTTAAAATCACCGCTTTTATCAGCTTCTCTGTCCTGACGACCTGAAGTTGTATTGTCCGTAAATTCTTCCTGAGCTGTTTTTACTTCTTTTTTAACTTCATTATCTTTTTTAACTTTTACTTCTGTAAGCTCTTTTTCTTCCTGAACGGATTTTGAAGCATCTTTTGGTGGTTCCGGAACCGGTTCCTCCTTTTTGATTTCTTCGATCGGCGGCTCTTCTTCGATCGGCGGAGGTAAAACAATTTCTGTTATTTTTTCTCCTTCATCGTTCAGTTCTTTTGCCTTGCGATCTTTATAATTTCCGTATAAGGAACTTGCTCCAAAAACAATTCCTATAAAAGCAATACCCAGAATCAAAGCTAAAAAAGTATTTTTACCGTTATCTTGACGAAGTTTATAAGCGCCATAACTTTTGTTACGCCCCTCAAAGACAATATTCGTCCAGTCTTTTCCGAAAATGTTTATGTTTGCCATTTCGTTACTTTTTTTTATGCTATTGCATAATTGCTTTTTCTGCGTCCGTAATATCACTAATCATGTATACTTTTACTCCTGTGATAGACATTTCATCTAAAATATCAATCATATTCGTATAAGTTGCATCTTCTGTAGCTTTGATCAAAACTACAAGACCTTCTTTTCCTTCAAGTCCTTTTGACTTAAGATTGGAAACTTTTTGTAAAATAATTTTACGGATTCCGTCTTTACCATAGGTTTGGTCAATAGGACCTTCTCCTTCGTATGGTTCTTCAAAACGTCCCATATAGTATTTCATTTTTCCATCTTTCCCGAGTAAAATTGTCATTGTTTTAGACTCTTTAGACTCTACTTTATCAGTATCCTGAACGTCTTTTTTATCGGGCATAGTCAAATCCATTGACTGAGGTTTGGATAAAGAGGTGGTCAACATAAAGAAAGTAATCAATAAGAATGCCAGATCCACCATTGCAGTTAAATCTACTCCGGAATTCTGTTTTTTACTTCTTACTTTTTTGCCTTTCTTGCCTGAGTCGCCACCACCAGTATTTAATTCTGCCATGTACTTTTCTTAATTTGAATTAGAAATTTGCATCTCTTAATCCTGTTACTAAATAAAAACGGTTTTGACGTTGCTCCTGCATAATATCGATAATCTTTTTAACCGTACCAAACTGTTCATTTGCGTCACCTTTAATAGCCACCTTTAAGAAGGATTCTTTACGTTGCCATGATGATTCACGCGCATTGCGCACCCATGAAGCCAACTGATTGTTCAAAGAATCTTTATAAGGTATACCAGTCTGGTGATTATCTACCTTCATCAATTCACTTGCCGGTTTTGCCAACAGTTGTTTTAATTCTCGTATGTCAACACCAAAGTTTTCCATACCAGCAAATTTTTCTGTCTCTTGCGGGGTAAATTCAATTTTATATTCATTACCCATACGTTGAAGTATATCTTTTTTGTCTTCTCTTCCTGCAATTCCAAAATATACTTTTTCTTCATCTACAGAAATCGTTACGATATCATCTGTAGGAATTTTAGTCTCTTTTGTAGAATTTGGTAAGTCAACCGGATGTACTTCTGGAGTTTTAGCTGTAGAGGTTAAAACGAAGAATGTTAGCAGTAAGAACGACACGTCACACATTGCGGTCATGTCAATTCTTGTACTCGATTTTTTCATTTTTGCCATATTCTTTCCTTTTTAACCAGAAATTAATCTGGAATTATTAATCTTACTTCTTATCTGTTGTTTCTTCTGTAAGATTGAGTAATAGCAAATCCAGCTTCATCAATAAAATGTGTTAACTTATCGATTTTTGTTGTAAACAGGTTATAAAATACAATCGCTAATGTAGAAGTACCAATACCTGTCGCTGTATTCATCAATGCCTCAGAAATACCTGTTGCCAATGCTGAAGAGTCAGGTGAACCTGAAGTTGATAAAGCCGAGAATGCTTTGATCATCCCTGTTACTGTACCTAATAAACCTACTAATGTACCGATAGATACTAATGTTGCCAAAATGATCATGTTTTTTTCCAACATTGGCATTTCTAATACAGTAGCTTCTTCAATTTCGTTTTGAATAACTTCTGTTGCTTTGTCTGTATCAAATCCTTCTCTTTTTACTTCCTGAAATTTGATTAAAGCAGCTTTTACTACATTTGCAACAGAACCTTTTTGAGTATCACATGCAGCAATAGCTTCATCAATTTGGTTTGCATTTACCAAAGATTGAACTTTAGCAACAAATTCTTTGATATTACCAGTTCCTGATGCTTTGCTAATTACGATAAATCTTTCGATACCGAATACAATTGTAGTTGTTAATAATCCGATCAAAACTGCAATTACATAACCACCTTTATACATCATCCCCCATAAATTTCCTGGAAGTGGTTCTCCGTTCGGATCTCCGTTTTGAAAGTTGGAAGCACTACCTAAAACAAAATTCCAGATAATATAACCAAAAATTAAACATATAGCTACTGTAATCCCAGCCATAATGTTAGATAATCCTGAACTAGATGTGTTTTTTTCAACCGATTCATTAGATACGTTTGTCATCTTTTTACTTTTTTTTAAAATGTTTACTCAATTATTATTATTCAATTTTTTTGCTTGGTCGTTTATTCAAGCATCGCAAATTTATGTTTTTAGATTAAATAAAAAAATAAATTTTCGTTTTTAGAATGTGTGAAGTTACAAAATTAACAGTAAATAAATGTTGTTTTTACATTTATTTAGCATTCACAACAGTAGCTATACTTGCAATAACGCTGGGATTATTTCGTTTATTGTTATTGTAATTAAATTTATTTAATATTATTAATTGTTCGCAATTGCAGGATTTTATCTTCATTTAATTCATTATATTTACTTTAAAATAGCCAAAAAAATGAGTTCTGAAAATTTTGAAAAAAGTATAAAAGAAGGGTATACTTTTAAAGGGGATTATATTACCATTGGTAGCTGTATCTATGACAATCAGGTAGTTGCCGACTGCCCCATAAACATTCCTTTAAAAACACTCAACCGCCACGGTCTGATTGCCGGAGCTACGGGTACCGGAAAAACCAAAACCATTCAGGTTCTTTCTGAGCAGTTATCCGGCAAAGGAATTCCGGTTCTGATGATGGATATTAAAGGTGATTTTAGTGGAATTGCAGAGTCAGGTGCTATCAATGATTTTATTAAAGAACGGCATGATAAGATGAATCTGCCATTTGACCCTAAAGGTTTTCCCGTAGAATTGTTAACCATTTCGAAACAAAACGGTATTCGCCTGCGTGCAACGGTTTCTGAATTCGGACCTGTATTATTGTCCCGTATTCTGGACCTTAACGACACTCAGGGAGGTGTATTAGCCGTTGCTTTCAAATATTGCGATGACCACAAAATCCCATTACTCGACATAAAAGATCTAAAAAAGGTTCTTAATTATCTTACTAATGAAGGGAAAAATGAAATTGAAGCTGATTATGGACGCTTATCTACTTCGACTACAGGAGCAATTCTCAGAAAAATTGTAGAACTGGAACAACAGGATGCCAATCTGTTTTTTGGAGAAGTTTCTTTCGACATTCATGACCTTATCCGTATTGATGAAAACGGCAATGGTTATGTCAATATTTTACGTCTGACCGACATACAGGACAAGCCTAAACTGTTTTCTACCTTTATGCTTTGCCTGCTTGCTGAAATTTATAATCAGATGCCGGAACTGGGAGACAGTGGTCAACCGGAATTGGTTATTTTTATCGATGAAGCACATCTTATATTTAAAGAAGCCAGCAAAGCGCTTTTGGATCAGATTGAAACTATTGTAAAACTGATTCGCTCAAAAGGTATTGGTATCTATTTTATTACTCAAAATCCTACAGATGTACCCAACGGTGTTCTGGCACAGTTAGGACTTAAAATTCAGCATGCTTTAAGGGCTTTCACAGAGAAAGACCGTAAAGCTATAAAAACCGCTTCTGAAAACTTTCCTGCAACAGCGTTTTATAAAACTGATGAAATCATTACACAGCTTGGAACCGGAGAAGCCCTTATCACGGTTTTGAATGAAAAAGGCATACCTACTCCACTGGTGGTTGGTATGATGCGCGCACCAGTCAGCAGAATGGATGTTTTATCACCATCTGAGATTGATACCATTATCAGCCATTCTTCTCTGAAAGATAAATACAATGAGGTGGTGGATCGCGACAGTGCTTACGAAATTCTGAACCGCAAACTGGCTGAATCTGCGACAGTATCCGATAATGATAAAAAAACAAGTCCTTCCAAGCCTGCTACGCCTACTAAAGAAACCGATTATATGAAACCTATTATCAAAGTACTTACAAGTGCTACTTTTATCAGGGGAGCATTTGGTGTTTTGACCAAACTATTTAAAAACACAAAATCTGTCAAATGACAGATTTTGTTTTATACAATGCTACAATTGTCTTAATACAATTATTGTTTTGCTATAATGAAACGGCGATAACAATACTAAAACGAACCGTGGAAGCAACTTGCCCATATCTATTTTTTACGCTTTTTGTACCATAATTTCAAAACGATATACCTTCCTAAAACGCCTCCGATGACGCCTATTATAATTGCTTGAATATATGTTCCAATATCAGTCATAAAGCTTATAATCTACTTATCCATTTCCCTAAGCGTCCTACTAATCCTGTCGAACCAACCACAGCTCCGACAACAGCGCCTGTCACTACAGCTCCACCGGTTATCTTTCCATTATTATTGATATATTGATTTAGAGCCACTCCAGCAGCACCAACAATGGCACCGGCAATATCAGTAGCAACGACAGCTGGAATTGCATAAGTAGTATATTGATTATCCGGATAACTGATTATGCCCACAGGTTCTGGAAAATATATTTCCGGTAAATTACTATTCCACCATTCATTAGAATATGATGCAATGCTAGAAACAGGAGTCAAGATCAGATATTCATTATTATTAACATCTTCTGATAAATTCTCAATATATACATTGAATTCATCATACGAGACCGTACCTTCATAAACTTTATGGAGTGTATACTGTAGGTTAGTCATTTTTACAAACTCATTTTCACTAATTATCTCTTTATCCTTCAAAGTGATCAACACCTCGCTCAACGTTGTCACTGTTTCACTCAACGGATTACTTATGAGTATTTCATTTTTAACGATTCCAACAACATTGTCGTAATGAATTAAATTCAGATTTTCTTTAAAAGTTTCAAGGAAAAATAATTTATCTTCACTTTTTATTTTCGAATAAGAATCTGTATACTCTTTTATAAAATCATAATAAAAGTTATATTTTCCATCTAAAGTTGTAATGGATTCATTTGCAATAAAAGAATTGTTTACCAAATCCATATAATCATTATGGATTTCACCCGGATTGACAATACTACTTAACTTTAATTTTGAGTCATCGGAATTTTCAGAAAAATCAGAACTCAAATCTTCTTTTGAACAAGAAAAGATACTAAAGGCGAATAAAAACAGTAAGATACGTTTCATAATTTAATTGATTTTTAGTTAAAACATTTATTTATTTATAATTATATCTTAATTAAAGAACAATAAACATACAACCTAAAAACCAATAAAACAAATATTAACTTAAAATTAACATAAAAAAATGGGAATTAAAAAACAAATAAACAATATACACTCTATTATTAAAAGGAAATTATAATAAACTACCTATTCGATGCTGTGTTTTTTCATAATTTTGAAAGGATCAGTTGCTCAATCTCTTCTGAATCCCATTTCTCTTCGATATCCGGTTGCAACATCACTTCATCCATAATGCTTTTTTGCAAATCACCAATGGCCAGTGCATCTACGTATGGATTTAAACTGAATGTGACCCGATCATATAAGGGAAGCCATTTTCCAGGATATTTTTCCGTAAAACGGGCTTCAATCTTTTTTTGAAGGTGAAATTGTTTGTCTGCCGTTTTGGTACTCATTTCCATGAAATTCCGAAAAGACAATTCTGCAATTGCATCAGCATTTGGTTTTCTTTTTTCCTGATAATTTTTAAAAACTTCGATCCAATTGTCTCCCCAATTCATCATTTGATTATACAATTCCGTAATATCTTCGAAGCCTGCATTCATTCCCTGTCCATAAAACGGTACAATAGCATGAGCAGCATCACCGATAAGAGCTACTTTATCTTTGTATGTCCACGGATAGCACTGAGTTGTAACCAATGAACTTGTTGGGTTGCTAAAATAATCTTTCAGAAGTTCTGGTATTAACTCCTTTGTATCAGGGAAATTTTTCTCAAAAAAAGCAGTTACTTTTTCTTCTGTATCGATTTGTTCAAATGAATTTTCTCCTTCAAAAGGCATGAACAAGGTACAGGTAAAACTTCCGTCTTCATTAGCAAGCGCTATGAGCATATATTCTCCCCGTGGCCAGATGTGAAAAGAATTTTTATCAATTTTATGCGTATGATCTGCGTTTGCAAGAATTTTGAGTTCTTTATAACCGATCGGTAAGAAATTCTGGGAATAATTAAACCTGTTTTGTCTCTGCATACGATGTCTTACACGCGAAAATGCTCCATCTGCACCAAATATGATGTCGTATGTATGAGCCTGCCAATCTCCTTTTTCGGTTTCACCTATATAAATAGTCGCATCTTCTAATGAGACGTCCCATATCTTTTGATTAAAGAAGAACTGTACGCCTCTCTCTTCCGCAATATCAATAATTTTTCTATTAAGTCCACCTCTTGAAATGGAGTAAATGCTCTCCCCTTTCATACCGTATTTCTGATAATTGAGTTCACCGTTTATGGTGTGAATTGCCCGTTTATCCATTGGTATTGCGATAGCTCTGATTTCATCACCTATAGATACATCATCAAGTGTTTTCCAACCCCGTGTAGAAATTGCCAGGTTGATGGAACGTCCTGAAAATTCTATAGTGCGTATATCATCACTTCTGTCAAATACATGAACGGTATGACCGGCCTTTTTTAAATATATCGCTAATAGTGTGCCTACCAATCCGGCTCCTATGATCCCTATCTTCTTTTGTGCGTGTTGCATTATGTTGTTTTTTTGTAGAGAACTACAATCTTTTGGTAAAAATAACGAATTAAAATGGTTTTACTTATAATCCCTCTGATAATAAGATTTTTTGGGGTTACATAACGCCTTTATTTTTATTCTCTGAGATTAGTTTACCTTTTATTATTTATTTTATTTTTTAGATAAAAGTTTTATAATCTATTTTTTTCACAGTCAGATTATTAAGTTAAAAAGATGTATAAATCATTTTCTTTTTATTTTTTTTAACATTTTTAATTAGACCTTTTTTTTATTAATTACTATTTTTAAATAAATATTAAAATCTAAAAGGCTATGAGAGATTTAATTTGGTTAATCGCTGTTATTTTACTTGTTTTATGGGCTGTCGGCTACTTTGGTTTTGGACAGGCCGTTGGACAATTTATTCACATTTTATTAGTGTTGGCTATTATTGCCATACTTTACCGACTCATTACAGGTAGAAAACCTTAATAAAAAAATCCCGTTTTTCAACGGGATTTTTTTATTAGAAAATTATCTTTTCACCTACAGTGAGGCCGTTGTTTTTTGCAAACACACCGCACATATGAAACAACAATCTCGCGCCGACATTTCCATCCCAATCATCCTCTCCGGGTGCTACTTCAACCAAATCCATTCCTATGATGTTTTTATCTGATGCTGCGAGTCTGCTCAATAAATAAGCAGCCTGTTCATACGATAAACCTCCGGGAACCGGAGTTCCTGTATTTGGGCAATACCATCTGTATAAAGCATCAATATCAAAACTTACACATACATTTTGAGGCAATTCATTAAGAATTTCATCACATTGCTGCTTCCATGTTTTTCCTTCAAAAGCGGCTGCTTTCAAATCAGTATCCGTGTGAACAATTACCTTTTTTGAACTTTGAACAACCTCAACTTCACCTTCTGAAAAATCACGTATTCCTACCTGAACAATTTTCTCTATCTGAGGTATTTGTAAAGCATTGTACATGATAGACGCATGAGAATAGGTAAATCCTTCATAGGCTTTTCTCAAATCCATATGAGCATCAAAATGTAAAATGCCAAAAGAATTATTTTTTTCAGCCAATGCCTGATAATACCCTAAAGGAGTGGAATGATCTCCTCCTAACAGAATGACTTTTTTACCTTGATTCTGCCAAAACAAGGTACGCTCTTTTACTTCACTGTTTAATTGCTTGCAGGCTTTGTTTATTTTATCTAAATCTGATTGCAATACAGGAAACGTTTCAATATCTTCTCCGTTTTCCAGAGCTTCAATAATAGGTTGTGCAAGACCTTTGAATTTTTCACTGTTTGCCGACCATTGCTCAGGAGCTTCATCAAAATGGATTCCAAGTTTCCATAGTTCCGGAAATTCCTGATGTAATAAATCTACCTGAAAGGAAGCTTCTAATATTGCTTCAGGTCCTTCAGACGCTCCTGCTCCATAACTTACGGTAACTTCCCAGGGAATCGGTAAAATTACAATATCACTCTCTTCCGCATTAAAAGGTAATCCGTAAATATTAGCATCTGCTAATCCCGGTTGTGACGGGTCAAAATTGTCTATTTTTTTTTGCTTTGTTGACATTCTGGTTTATTTTACACAAATTTAGAATTTATTCTTTTGTTTGTAATCGGTTTTGAAAGATATTAATCATTTTTTAATAGAAGAAATTTCAGAGGTTTTATATGGTATTCTTTTTAAAAGGCAGTCATAAAGGAGCCACAAAACGGATTATAATTTATCCAAAGGTATCACCACATTTTATTTGAAAGTCCATATAATAAAAAAACCATCTTTTCTAAGATGGTTTTTTTTTAGCTTTATTGTATTTCCCGGATAAGATATACCCAACCCGTTTTTTGGGTACCATCTTTCATATCTATTACATAAAAGTATGTAGCACTCGGTAAAAGATTTCCGTTTTGAGATTGACCTGACCATTCATATTTATAATTAGCCTTACTATAGACTTCACGTCCATCTCTGTTAAAAATTGTCAGACGCAATACATGAAGCCCTACCAAGTCAAAATTGTCGTTCAATCCGTCTCCGTTGGGAGAAATTCCTTTTGGGATATCACAAATAACAGATTCAACTACAAATTTTACTGAGGTTTCACATCCGTTGGCAGTTTGCAAGGTAACCTCAAATTCTAAAGGATAATCAAACACTGAGATAGATCGCTCACTAACATATTCGCTTACATTAAAACTTGGCTTATTCTCTCCGACAATAGTTCCCGCACTATTGGTCCAGATATAAGTTACCCCGGAAAGATTATCAGTACCATTTACCGCAATGGCTTCTAACATATATATTTTGCCTGAAGGTGTTTCAATACAACCCTGACTGCCTATTATCGCTATTTGCTGATCAGAAGGAATAATTATAACTGAATCGCTTTCAGCAATACAACCATCATTGTTTTTTACATATACTCTGTAGGTACCGGGAATTACATTCTCAAAGTTCTTTGAATTCTGATAATTTGTTCCGTCAATACTATAGGTTAACCCGTTTCCTGATGGTGTCAGTACAACAATTGTTGCTGTAGGATGCGTGCAATCAGGCTGTGTAATCTGTACTGTAGGCTTAGGAGGAAAATTACTTATCTGATTAACTACAAAGGTATGTGTAGAAATACATCCTCCTGCATTCTTTACAGTCATTGTGTACGTACCCGGCTGTAGATTGTTGAAAACGGGCTGACTCTGAAAAGTAACGCCATCTATACTGTATTGATATCCGTTTACTAAAGGAGAAAGTACCTGAACAGTAGCATTCGGAACCGCACAGGTAGGCTGAGTGATTTTAACAACAGCTTCTAACGGATACTCTGTTATTTCGTTTACTACAATAACTTTTGTAGTAATACAACCTGCTGTATTTTTCACTGACAAAGTATAAGTTCCCGGTTGAATATTAGTAAATGTATTCTGGTTTTGAAAAGTAACTCCGTCAAGACTATACGTCAACCCATTTCCAACAGGTGTCGTTATTTGCAGGGCGCCCAGAGGTGCATTACATGTCGGTTGTGTTATCACAACGACAGGTACATCCGGAGAACCGGGTGCATTTTGTATTACAATATTTACTTCTGAGATACATACTGCTGCATTTTTTACCTGAAGGGTATGATTGCCGGCAGCAATACCTGAAAAAACAGGAGAAGTCTGAAAAGTTCCTCCATCAATACTGTAACTGAATCCACTTCCTAAAGGTGCTGTGACCTGAATAGCAGCTGTAGGATTGGTACACGTAGGCTGGGTTATAGTCGTTGCTGCCTGAGCTGGTGTAGCCGGCTGATTTTGTATAGTAACATTTATTTCTGAAGTACACCCTTCTGCGTTTTTCACTTTTATGATATGTGCTCCGGGAGTTACATTAGAAAATGTAGTTGATGACTGATAAGTACCGTTATCCAGACTATAAGTAAGTCCGGCACCAACTGGTGCTGTCACAACAACTGTAGCCGTAGATATTGAACACGTAGGTTGGGTCACCGTTACTACTGGTGTAGCCGGAGCTGCTGGTGGATTCTGTATTGTAAAAGAAATTTCAGCAATACAGCCTTCGCTATTTTTTACTCGAATCTGATGAACGCCAGGATTAATGTTAGAAAAAACAGCTGCACTCTGAAATGTACCTCCATCTATACTATAGGTAAGTCCATTTCCGGAAACCGGGGTAACCGTCAGTGTTCCTGTAAGAATTGTACAGGTAGGCTGAGTTATTTGCAAAGTTACTTCCGGTAGAGCGCTCACAGTTATCTGAACCGTATTAGAAATTAAAAAACACGATGCGTAAGAAATCTGACAGTAAAACTGTGTATTGTTTAATGCTATATCCGATGTCACTGTCAATGAATTTGTCTGAGCTCCTGAAAAGCCGCTACCGCTTACGTTTATCCAGTTGCCGGAGCTATCAAGCATTTTCCATTGAAAAGTGGCCTGAGAAGCATTGGTAACCGCAACTGTAAAAACAGTCTCACTGCCTGTACATACCTGAGCATTTGAAGGCTGACTTGTAATAACTTCACCAGAAACTACTGTTGATGTGTGACTTCCTAAATCAGCACACGACTGAGTGGCAAACGACCAGTCTGCCTGAGCATAAGTTGCTGCAGGTGCTATTGCACTGGCGACTCTTTTTACGGTATACCCTACATGATTAGGAGCTCTCGCAATATCAATCTGAGTACCGTTCTTTAAAAGCCGGAATTCATCGTTTTCATTGATACCACTTGTAAGAGCCATATTCGCTGTTATAGGACAAGAATTAACACCTGTTGCTACTGCAAGAAAAGTACTGTTCGCAGGAATAGATCCGGTTAAAGGAAGCGTCCATGAAATGGTATTGTTTCCAATCTCGCCATAGCGCACCAATTCATAAGTTCCGTTTAGAACAATTGCTGCATTGGTTGGATTATAAAACTCTACTACTCCATACGCACCAGTAGGGGCATCGTATAATTCCGATATAAAAATGTCACCTCCCTGATTGGCACAAGTGGAATTTAATACATTGAATACAGTTACAGAAGTTGCTGTACAGGAGCTTGTGCTCACCGTAATCGTTCCCGAAACTGCTGTAACAGGCACTGTTGCTTTAATAAGTGTAGTGGAAACAACTGAAAAAGTGGCATTGACACCGTTGAATTTTACAGAAGTGATCGCATTGCTAAATCCGTTTCCAGTGATCGAAATTACGGCATTGGCAGAACCTGAAGCAGGACTTATTGCACTGATCTGATGTGAAGCACAGTCCATAACATTATTGGTACTCAGTAAGGTGTTCTGCGAAGATTGGGCAATGAGAGAAGTAGAAAAAAACAATGTCATCAAAAGGATGAATGTCTGATTCAGTTTGTTTTTTAGATGTTTTTGTACTATCATTTGTCTTATAAAAATGGAAATGCAAAGTTATATGGTAACAGTTTAACAAATCATTATCTTTTCACATGGAATGTTAGATGAACATTAACAACCAATAAAAAGCATTCTATTTATTAACCGCTTCAATAAAAACAGCTGTGTTTTTACCGGCGCCAAATATAGTAAGAAAAACAAGTTTATTACAGAAAAAAGATACAGAGATATAAATAGCGTAAATGCCGCATTATTCCTTTATAAATTCATGAAGCCTACAAGACATTCCGCATTAAATTCAAATTGTATTGCTTCTTTTTTATTATTTTCTACCACCAACAGGTCATGTAATTCTATAATATGTTCAATACCCATGACCTTAACAGTTGTTGCAGATAAAGCAAATAATATAATTATTGAATCGGAGATGTTTTGTTGTTCCTTCGTTATTTTCATCCCATGATTTTTAATTTTGTCAGAAATCATCCAATTAAAATCAGTGCCTTTGCTATAAGAAATAACGGTATCACATGAAGCAAACTGCATTATTTCATCTTTTTGATACACTCGCTGTTCCCCATTTATCGTAACTGTTAACGTATTGTCCAACATTACCAGATAACGATGAAATCCTTTAAAAGCCGTAAACTCTGACGGTATCTGGTCTATAGTAGCACTGCTTATGCGGAATATAAAATTTCTGGTGTTGTATTCTGCATTCAAAGGAGAAATTACATACTCATACGTTAATCCTCCACTCCATACAGCGGGTATCAATTCTTTTTTAGAAAAAGTTCGTAGATGCATTTTTAGTTATAATAAAAAACAAATGTAGCTTTTTTAGCTTTTGTACTATATAAAATATTGCTGATAGAATAAAAAAAAAAACAGCTTACTATGAAGCTGCTTCTTTACCTATCAGGGGTCAGTAGTCTGTTGTTTACTTGATTTTATGGCATTAATACTTTATTAATTACATGAATTACACCATTTGACTGATTGACATCTGATATCGTAATTTTTGAATCATTTCCTTTGGCATCCTTAACATATAAATCATCTCCTTTTACCCAGAAAGTAAGTTCTTCTCCCTGTAAAGTTTTCATTTTTGCCATACCTTTATTTTTTTTAACCGCTGCAAGAATATCTTTTGCATTATATTTACCTGAAAGCACATGATATTTTAGTATTCCTGTAAGCATAGCTTTATTCTCCGGTAATAATAATTTATCAACAGTCCCTTTAGGAAGCATATTAAACGCTTCATTTGTTGGAGCTAAAACCGTAAAAGGCCCTTTTCCAGACAATGCATCTACTAAACCAGCCGCTTTGACTGCAGCAACCAAAGTGGTATGATCTTTAGAGTTGACTGCATTTTCAATAATGTTTTTACTTGGGTACATAGGGGCCCCTCCAACCATTACTGTTTTCTCTTTTTTAGACATGCTTTGAGCATTCATCGGATTTGTTCCCATAGTGAAAAGAAGTAATCCGGCAACTAAAACTTTTAAAGTCATTTTCATAATTTGTTTATTTTTAGATTTATAAATTGTTTATAGTATGATATACGATAAGAAATGATATTCTGGATTTATTATTTTTTATTTTTTATTTCATCGGTACAAAATCAAGACAAACTGAATTCATACAAAATCGTTTGCCTGTAGGTTCAGGTCCGTCATCAAAAATGTGCCCGAGATGCGAATCACAGCGTCCGCAAAGCACTTCTGTACGTTCCATATTGTATGACAAATCCTTTTTATAGATCACACTCGTTTTGCTCAGTGGCTGATAAAAGGATGGCCAACCGCATGAAGAAGCAAATTTTGCTGTTGACTGAAATAGTTTGTTTCCACATACAGCACAATAGTAGGTTCCTTTAATATCGAATTCATAGTACTTACCGGTAAAAGCTCGTTCTGTTTTAGCTTCCCGGGCAACCGCATATAATTCTGGACTCAGAATTTTTTTCCATTCTTTATTGCTTACCTGTAATTTTTCTGTATCGGTTCTTGAATAATAAGGATTGCTGTGCTTTTGAGCCTGCATGAGCCCTGCAAAGAGCAATAGAACGTATAGAAAAAATTTATTTGTTAAAAAAGTTTTCATATTGATGATTTTATAATGATTTACGATAAAAATTAAAAATTGGATTTAATTATTTTTACATTTGTAAAAAAAATAACCATTGAAAATTCCATCAAACACACTTACTGAAGAAGAATTAATTGTCTTACTGAAAAAGAAAGATGAGAAAAGTTATCATTACCTATATGATCACTATTCGCCTGCTCTGTATGGAGTAGCTTTGCGTGTTTTAGGCTCAAAAGAATACGCAGAAGAAGTTTTACAGGATGCTTTTATAAAAATCTGGAAAAATATTGAACATTATGATTCGGAAAAAGGTAGACTGTATACCTGGATGATCAACATTGTCAGAAATACGGCAATCGATTATTTAAAATCAAAAGGATATAAAAGGGATCAAATGAACCAACCGCTTCCAAAATTCGTACATAATAGTAAAGAATTTTCAGAAAGTGAAAAAGAAGAAAATATGGGATTGGATACAATCGTTTCCCGATTAAAAACAGAATGGAGAGAACTTATTGAACTGGCCTATTACAAAGGTTACACTCAAAAAGAAATTGCTGAACAGTTGAATATTCCTTTGGGAACTGTTAAGACAAGGACAAAGAGTGCTTTATTACAATTAAAAAGTTTTCTCAAAGATTTTAGATAATGAATATTAAAGAATACATATCATCCGGAATTATTGAAAGCTATATTCTTGGTCTTGCTACACCAGAAGAAGCAAGTATTCTCGAATGTATACAGAAAAATAATGAAGAAGTAAGGCTTCTTATTGCGGAAACACAAAAGAGTCTCGAAGAACTGGCGACAAGACAAGCTGAAGTACCTGCCACAGGCTTAAAATCAGCTATCTGGGACGCTATACAAAAAAGTGAATCAACCCAAGATACCTCATCATCTTTTACAACGAATAGTAAACCTATACAGATTTCAGATACAGTAACAGCACAGGCAGTTTCTGAACAGAAAAACAATTCGTCATTATTTATGAAAATAGCTGCTTCCTTACTATTGGTTGCCAGTATCGGATATAATTTTGTTCAGATGAACGACCGGGCAGCAAGTAAATCAGTTCAATTGGCAATGGAAGAAGAAAATGCTGTTTTATTACGTGACAAGAATGCACTGGAAGAAAAATGGAATATGATGAATGATCCGAATATGACTATGATTGCTCTAAAAGGTGTAGAAAAACATCCGGAAATGAAAGCGCATGTTTTCTGGAAAAAAGATACAAAAGAAACCTATCTTTCTCTCGAAAACCTACCAAAACCACCTGAAAATATGCAGTATCAGCTTTGGGCAATTGTGGACGGAAAACCAGTTGACATCGGAACGTATGCATTGAACAGTACCCATGTTGAAAAGATGAAAAAGGTAGAAAATGCTCAGGCTTTTGCAATTACACTGGAAAAAGAAGGTGGAAATGCAACTCCTACAATGGAAAACATGTATGTAATGGGAGGCGTATAATTACTCATTCTATGAAAAAAAATAAGGGCGCAAATTAGTATTTTGCGCCCTTATTATAAACTCCGGTTATTTCTTTATGAAACTTGTATACAACTATTTCTGAATCGATCAGAACCGTATACTAACGTCTCTTATTTAGTTACATTAAAAAAAGTGTATTCCAGTTTTAAAAACACTCCGTCAGCTACCGGACGATGCATCGAAGCATATAGCTGTTTCCGATAAGCGAGATCAATACGTGCCTGACTGTTAATGATAAATTGTATAGAAGGAACAATATCCATATACGAACGTCCGTTTTCCGTAATGGTCTGCCCCAGCAGTTCAATCATAGCATTAATATTCGTTTGCTTATAGCTTACATAACGCTTTGGATGCATAAGCCTTCCCACAGAAAAGGTATAATTCAAAGCACTTTTGCCTTGGAATTCAGGAAAATCATTTCCGTCATTATCCCATGCCTGTCCATAGCTTACACTGGAACTGATCGCTACTTTTTTTAGAAGCTGTGTCGCTACCAACCCGGCCTCAAAACCAGAATTTCTTCCCATGAGGTCTATAGGTTCCTGCTTGATAGGTGTTTTATTCCAGCTGTATCTTCCAAAAGCAGCCATTCTGAAATGACTTTGCAAATCATCTACTGAGAAAAAACGATATTTTACATAAGCTCCAGCTCCGGCTATATCAAGAGAATTTACGGAATTGTCAAGATAAGCCGATGCGCGCACCATGAAATTTTTACTGATTCCCCACGTTACTTCCGGAGAAAGACTATACATATTACTATCGGTAAGGTCATTTTTCATTAAAGACTGTCCAACACGTACACTGAGCGATCCGGCCGGAGCATTACTGGCGGGTTCCGTTACTACAAATAATTCCTGCGCATATATCCCAAAAGAGGTGAACATGCAAAACACTATTAATATATGTTTCATTTTATAGTGCTATTAAATGGTACATCTGGCTGTTTTCTGAAGAATAGCTTCCATGTTTTGCATACGTTTTTGATAGTTTTTTATATTCTTTTTGAGTTACAAATCCCTTGTCAACTACTTTATATTGAACTTGGGCAGAATTCATCTTTTTTTCATCCATAAAAACAAAAGACGTATCTCCTATTTTCGCTTTATAATTATCTACTTTTAGATTTTCAGGTTCCAAAGTTAGTACCATTGAACCAACGAAAAAACCTGCTTTTTCCACAGCATCTTTTAGAACTTTAGGACTCACCATCTGGTTATTATTAAAGGAAACCGTAAAAGTATTGGTATTTAGATCTGTAGTAATATCGGATACCTGTGACAGTGATTTTAATTGTTTATTGATGGCATTGGAACACATCGAACATGTAAGCCCTGTAGCAATTATGTCGACTTTTGAAATTTGTGAATAACCTGTAAGGCCTGTCATTAATAATAACAAGCTTGTAACTATTGTATATATATTGAACGTTTTCATGTTTATCTTTTTTATTTTTTAATATTTGAAATAATCTGTGCTTCAGTAGGATTGATTGCTATTAATTTTCCCGAACTATCGAACAAATAGGATGCAGGTAAAGCATCTGCTCCGAAAAGAACAGCAGATCTGGCATCAAATCCTTTAGGATCTATTAATTGCGGGTTTTTTAATCCATCTTTTTTTATGGCTTTGAGCCATTTATCTTTATCTGTATCTATGGATATTCCTACAATCTCAAAATTTTTGCTTTTGTATTTATCGTATAATTTTACAAGGCTTTTATTAGCCTTACGACATGGTAAACACCACGATGCCCAAAAATCTACCAAGACAACTTTTCCTTTAAAAGACTGAAGCTTTACACTCACATTTTTATCATTCTGAAGCGTTATATCTGGAAGAGTACTTCCTTTTTTTAATTGTGCATAAGCACCATTCATAGTCAGTAACAAAATTGTTACTACCCATAATTTATATATAGATTTCATTTTTTAGGTATTAGGTATCAAAAGTCTGATAAGAAAAACCTACTGCATGTCAGGTTTATTTCTTAAAAGACCTTTGATGTTTAATAGGATAATTTATACCTGAAACGGTATTTAAAAAGACAGACCTGTGGCTGTCAGGAGAATGGTTTTAGCTTATTTTAGGAGGAAGCCATATTGCACGAGAATCATTGGAATGACTGATTTCTACGTAAAAGTAATTTTGCTTTGTTTCTGAAAAATCAAAAAGAGTACTGTTATCTACCGCGTAAGTAACAAAAGATACCGTTACGTAAGCCGTAGGACAAGCACAGGAAACGCTTTTACAGCTTCCTTCACAATCGTGTTTCTTTTGCTTCGCTTGCTTTTTCTCTTTACAACATGACATTTCAGAAGGCATATTTTTACAACAAATCTTGGTTGCTTCTGCATTATGAGCCATAGCTGACTGTGGACCTATTAGAAGTCCTATCACAACCAATATCAGTATGTAAACTTTTTTTGCCATAGTAAAGTACAAATATAATTTTTTTATTAATATAATCTTTAAATTAAATGTTATAAGCAGTGTTAAACAATTCACAATATCGTTAATACATGCTGTTTAGCTATATATAATCTGTTTCAGTTTACAATATTAGTTATCTATTTAAATGTTCATTTATCTTTTATATTTCTTTACATATTTTACTTTTACCTTTGTTACTATAAAAGAATAAATGCTTATGTATTTACCGAATGATAATTCCAAAATTTTTTGCATGGAAAGTGTTGCTGATATAAATAATGAAGAAGACAGCAAAATGTTTCCTTACCTGGAACACATTGCGATGCGTTATTGAATTACCAATGTTTACAAAGCGTGTGACAGCATTGAAAGCTTTGAAGAAAGCATGAATGTATTATTATATGAAGACCGTAATTTTAAAGATTATGAAATTCTGTATTTTGTATTTTCAGGAACAGATGAAGCCATTCAGATTGATCAGTATTTTTATTCTCTAGAAGAAATTGCGGAGTTGTTTGAAGGTAAATTAACGGATAAAATTATTCATTTTGCCAATACCAAATCTCTGAATCTTGATTCAGAAACTGCTCAGTTTTTTCTTAGTATTACAGGAGCAAAAGCAATTTCCGGCTATACCCACCCCCATGCTCCTTTTAGCGGTGTGCTGGACTCAACCTTTTTCGGGTTTTATCAGGAAATTGACGATGTTACGGAACTCGTAGAAACACTGTTTGAAGAACACTACGAATTATGCCAACGCTTGGGGTTCCGATTGTATTATTAATATTCACAAAAATAGCTTTTATTAGTTTTTCAGAATATCATCGACAATCTTTAAATGATGATTGGTATGAATTTTTAAAAATTTTAAGGTTTTTGATTTATTCAAATGCCCAAGAAAGGGATGAGCGATATAAGCATTTTTTGATAAATGTGCTATTTGACTTAATTGATGTCTTGCTTTACTCATGAGTTGTATTATACTTTCCTGTGTTGGAATTTCAACAGGGATAAAAGGCTTTGGCGCCTCTATTTTTCCTTTTGGTACATATTCAAAAGTTAAAAACAGCCACTTCTTAATACTAAATACCGGTTGATAAGCAGATGGATCAGTAGTGGTAAGTCCTTTCAAACTACTGTTTATAATGAGTAATGAATGTTCAAGATGCCAGCCAACAGATGCTTTAGACACTTTGAGATTAGTATGATCAATTTCAGGTAGTCGTTTTTCTATTCGTTCCAAAATGCGCTCTATCTTCTCTACTGTATTCATATTTACTGAGTATCGTTTTTAATATCTATAGTAAAGATATTAAATTACCGTAAGTAATTTGCTATTGGTTTGAATAAACAATAGATAAGAAAGCCTGTTAATTGCTTAAAATTTTAATGAGATGATATATAATATTGTTGGAGAAGAGATATTCTACCGGCATAACTTCCAATCTCGATAAAGAATTGAAGAACATATGTCCGGTAAATTTTTGAATTTCTATACGTATCTGAGTGATTTTTGTGAAAGTAAAATTATATTGATAAAATATAAACCTAATACTTCCAGGCGAGAATGCGGCTTATTTTATTTCCCTGTTGCATATCAATCACACGTACTTCAGCCACACCAACTTTCTTTAACAACCGTTTTAAAGGATGTAAATGATCTTTATTTGCAATCAAAGAAGTAAACCAGTTCACCTGATTTTTATATTCCTTACTTTCTTTGATATAATTAGATATAAATTCCAGTTCACCACCCTCATACCAAAGCTCATTGCTCAGTCCTCCAAAATTATGCAGGGTTTGCTCTGGTTTTTTACCTTGTAAATTTTTGAGCTTGCGAAACGTTTGTTTGTAAGCCTCTTCTTTTGATTTAAAAAAAGGAGGATTGCATAATACTACGTGAAATTTTTCCGTGTCAGAGATGATATTTTTTAGTATATTTTTTTTGTTTGGTTGTAAACGTAAACTAATATTCGAAATTAAATTCGGATTATTGTTAATAATATAAGAGGCTGCCTCCAGTGAAACCGGATTTACATCAGAACCCACAAATTGCCAACCATATTCCGAAACTCCAATGAGAGGGTAAATTATATTGGCTCCAACTCCGATATCCAATATCCGTACATTACTACCTGTAGGAATGCTATTATGATTTGATTCTGCTAATAGATCCGCTATATAATGAATATAGTCAGCTCTTCCCGGAATAGGCGGGCATAAATTATCTTTAGGCAATTCCCAATACGTAAGTTTGTAAACACTCATCAGCAGGGCCTTGTTCAATAGCCTTACCGCTTTCGGATCAGAGAAATCAATTGTAGTATACCCAGAAGGATTTTTAATAATATAAAAAGACAAATCAGGAACATATATTTTCAGTTCATCAAAATCATATAATGTATTATGTTTATTACGCGGATGTAATTTCTTTTTTGATTCTTCCGTTTTTTTCATCCCTTAACTCTTTTTTACAAAATTAGCTTTTTTGCTCTTATCTTGCTTATTTATTGGATTTATCGATTTCATTAATTTCACCTCTGCTAAAATTCTCACTATCCAATTAAAAAATTAGGTTATTAAAATATTAATAATATATTTGCCACATCATTAACTAATAATATCTTATTATTCATTAAATTTTTACATAAACAATTATGAAAAAAGCATTATTTATTTTATCCTTCATTGCTGTAGGATTTGTTTCTTGTGATAAGAGCGACGATAACACCACCGATTCACAATCTAAACTGGTAGGTAAATGGAAAGTTACTTCTCATACTTATTCTGCTACTGTCAACAATCAGCCCATTCCTGATGAAGATATTGATTTAGGTAACATCAACGGAACTATATTTGAGTTTAAAGCCAATAATCAAATGTCTGTGACCCTATTAGATGAAGATACGAATCAATGGGTTACCACACAAGGTACTTACGTGTACAATCCAAGCGAAAATAAAATTACGACAACCCAAACTGAACCAGGTACGACCAATACATATACTGAAGTAATGTATATCAGAGATCTGAATGCAACTGTTTTTAATTTCAGAATGACACAAGAGGAAACCGAAGGAACAAATGTATATAAATTGGTTTTAGATGCTAATTGTACCAAACAATAAGTAGATAGAATCACTTAAACAATTTAAAGGATCAGATTTTCATCTGGTCCTTTTTTATGTGGTATATTCTTTATTTTTGTAAACCTAAAGATGAATATAACCCTATTTTTAAATTGCTGATTCAGATGAAAAATACGATTAGCTTACTCCTCATTCTCTCTTTGATTATGATTTCTTGTGGTAAAGAAGACGAAACAACCGATTCGGAAGGAATTTACAAACAGAGAATGCGTGAATTTGTAATAAATATCAGTCAATATTCAAAAACTCTAAAGCCTGATTTTAATGTTATTCCACAAAACGGTTTAGAACTTATATCTGATAACGGAAACGAGTCCGGTCAGCCACATATAGCCTATCTCAATGCCATTGATGCCAACGGTCAGGAAGATTTATTTTTTGGATATAATGCAGATGATCAGATCACACTATATCAGGATAACACTTATCTCAGAACATTTTTAGATATGTCAAAAAAAGTGGGCAATGTAATATTGGTGATTGATTATTGTTTTACACCAGAAAAAGTTCTGACTTCATATAATCAAAATACCAATGCTGGCTATATTTCATTTGCTGCCAACAAACGTGAATTAAATACCATTCCTACTTTTCCTACTCCTATTCCAATGGAAAATGCAAATGTTATTACCAAAATGTCAGAAGTAAAGAATTTTCTATATCTGCTGAATTTATCTTCCTATAATAGCAAAATTGATTTCATCAATGCCGTCACAGCTACCAATTATGATTTATTAGTGACAGACTTGTTTTTTAATGATGGTAGCAGTTTTACTACTGATGAAATTAATCAATTGAGAAATAAAGCAAATGGCGGTAAAAGACTGGTGATTTCGTATATGTCTATTGGAGAAGCAGAGGATTACAGATATTACTGGAAAAGCACTTGGAGCACACTACCTCCGGAATGGTTAGCCGCTGAAAACCCTAACTGGAAAGGAAACTATAAAGTAAAATACTGGAACAGGGAATGGCAGAACATCATTTATGGCAATGATACTTCGTATACAAAAAGAATTATCGATGCCGGTTTTGACGGTGTTTATCTGGATATTATCGATGCCTTTGAGTTTTTTGAAGAATAAAATCCTTTTTCTGTCTTTATTGTAAAAAACAATTATTCTCTTTTTTGGATTTTATAAAATGTTGTTTTTATTCAATATTACTAACAACAAATGCCCATTTCTACTATTATGCGAATGGACATTTGTTATTTTATATTCTCTCAATACAAACTATTGAGAAAATAAATCAGGAAACATACTAATTCATTTTTACAATGCTCAGATAAGTACTTCCATCTACAGTAAAGCTGATGGCACAAGTCGCACAGTTAGAGTTAGAGCCTGTACGGTAGAAAACTTTGATTTTATCACCTTCCTGTAATGGAATCATAAAGTTTCCTGAGCCTCTGGCATAAGATATTGGAGCTCCGGGTGTACCTACTGCAGGGCTATCTGTAGAATTACCTTGCAACAGAACACTTGCGGCACTTCCGGTACCATAATAATAAGTTGTATTGTTACCAGATATAACATGAACTTCCGGAAAAACCAATACCGGAGACGAAAATGCTCCAAAATCGTTTTCTACCATTGACAGACTGATATTATACAATCCTCCTTTTCCGGTTGGAACAGTAAAGGTATTGTTTGCTGTCCATGCAGAAGCACTAACTCCGGTTATCACAGTGTTAAAAGCAAATGTATAACGGCCATATGCAAATGGTCTGTTTGTTTGTGGAATTGTACTCGTCGCGAATAATTCTAAAATTGCACCTCCACCAGCATTCATCACTGGCGTTGTCCATTGTGTGTTATAGTTAGTTCCATCAACTTTTGTCAATATTTGTCCTGTTGTTCCCCCTTGAGGAACTCCAAATCCTTGCATTCCCTGTGGACCAGATGGACCTGTTAATCCCTGTTCACCTGTTTGTCCCTGTATCCCCTGTGGACCAGCCGGACCTGTCAAACCAATTGGTCCCTGTTCACCTGTCTCTCCCTGTATTCCCTGTGGACCAACTGGACCTGTCAAACCAATTGGTCCCTGTTCACCTGTCTCTCCCTGTATCCCCTGTGGACCAGATGGACCTGTTAAACCAATTGAACCTTGTGCACCTGTCTCTCCCTGAATTCCCTGTGGACCAGCTGGACCTGTCAAACCAATTGGTCCCTGTTCACCTCTTTCTCCCTGTATTCCCTGTGGACCAACTGGACCTGTTAATCCCTGTTCACCTGTCTCTCCCTGTATTCCTTGTGGACCAGCTGGACCTGTTAACCCGTTTGGTCCCTGTATACCTGTCTCTCCCTGTATTCCCTGTGGACCAACTGGACCTGTTAACCCGATTGGTCCCTGTATACCTGTTTCTCCCTGTATTCCCTGTGGACCAACTGGACCTGTTAACCCGATTGGTCCCTGTGCACCTGTTTCTCCTTGTATTCCCTGTGGACCTTCAGGACCTGTCAATCCTATCGGACCTTGTGCTCCTGTTTCTCCTTGTATTCCCTGTGAGCCTTCAGGACCTGTTAATCCCATCTCACCAGCTGGTCCGGCCGGACCTTGAGGACCAGGAACTGAGCTACCGGAAGTCTTAGCATACAGAGCGTAAGGCACGGTAAGCATCTGACTGGTACCCGTAATGGTATAGTTAGTTCCACCTGATACGTCTGTTTCTGATTTTATAAAATAGGGGCCGTTAGCCCAATCTATTTGTTCAAAAGTTCCGGATACAGGTGTCCCCCCACCAAATTGAAGTGTAATTAAACCATTTCCGTTGGATAAAAGTGTATGGGTTTCGCTGTAAACAGTGTTTCCTTCCGGATTTCCCTGCAAAACGCTAAGGCGAACACCAACCTGCTGATTGACAATCAAATGGTTGGCAGAATTCCTGATAACAGCCTGATAACTCATCATTTCAGGAGATTGGGAGTAAGCAGCTGAAAAACTGAACGCTAAAAATGCACTAAGTAAAATTTTTTTCATGTTTAATGTTTATTTTTTTATGAGTTTGAAGACTTTAACACTCACTGAATTATTCTTCAGTAAAAGAAAATACATAGCGGCTGGTAGATCATCCATATTTAAAGTGGACAACTGTTCTGAGAATATTCCTTTACGAACTGTTCTACCCAGAGCATCATAAAGTGTATAAGAGAGCTTTTTGTTTTCTGCCCCCATATTCACATACAATACATCAACTACGGGATTCGGATAGATTTCAAGTTTATGATCTATATTTTCCTCTTTAACTGACAGTACTTCCGATACCTCAAAGGGCTGTTGCACTCCTGCCCAAACGGTATTATCTGTATCGTTGATATCAGTGTATAAGACCTGACCAATACTGTAATTTACTACTCCGTCCTGTGATGCCATATCAGCACCAGATGCAACAATTGTTTGCTGGGCATGCATGGATAGTGTTCCTAATAGAACGCTTAAATACCTTTTTTTTATCATAGTATAGACTGTGTGTTTTACAAATTGAACTTCTATTTACAAAACTGTTGATAATAGTTGAAAAGATAAAAGCACAGTTAGGTAGTTATAGGGTAGTAGTTCCTTTATTAATTACTACTCTAAAGGGTAGTCAACAAGAAAAAAAATGATTATCAACTATTTACGATTTTATTAAAAACATCTTAAAAAACATCTCACATTACTAATATGATTGTTTAAAAAAAACAGATTTTATTGTTTATAAGTGCAAATGGATTTTTATTTTTGCAAGAAACAACACCTGATGAAAAACGTACTGCTCCTATTTGCCCTGTTGATTAGCGGTTTTATATATGCCAATAACATCACCATAGATTCTTTAAAAAAACAGATTGCAGCTGCTAACAATTCTGAGAATTATGATTTTTCAATACAATTGTTATCTACCTTTCTATCAGATAAAAATGTTTCTGCTTCTGATAAGTATCAGGCCTATCTCATCAAAGCCAATATTTACAGAAAATTATTCAAATATGAGCATGCTCTCCATCATCTGGATCTGGCATTAGAAGAAGGCATCAAAGGAAGTAATATTTTTACGGTACAACAGGAAATCAAAGCAGAAAGATCATTTATTTATTTTGATAAACAGGAGTTTGACAAGGCTGAGAAACTGTTGAAAGAACTGGAAAAAACAGCTTATCATTCGCTAAATCCAAAATACCTTTTGTTTCTATATACTCAAAAAGGCTACTTCTTGCTCAAAGATCAAAAATATGAGGCTTCAGAAAAAATATTAAATGAAGCATTGAAAATTGCAATGCTTCACTTTCCAACAGAATCGCCTATTGTTTATGGAAAACAAATTGAGCTATACAATCTTATAAACGATCCCATTAAAAGAGATCAAGCGTATCATTCAGGTATTGAAGCAGCTCAAAAAGCAAATAATCTAAAGTATGAATTCTATGTGCATGAAATCATGAAAAATGTTTTCAGCAGTAACAATGATTATAAAAATGCTTTTTATCATCAGAAAAAATGTGACTCCGTATTCTCGCTCTACAATTCAAATATCAAAAGCAGCAGAATAGAATTGCTGGAACAACAGTTAAAAGAACAGCAATATGAATATGAACTGAATCATAAACAAAATTTTCTCTTTTGGCTTATTTTATTCTCTGTTGTACTCATGCTTGTCGTTTTTTTACTAATCAAGCTGTATATGAATTCCAAAGAAAAGCAACTGCTTATGGAAGAAGAAAACCAGCGCATACATGAAGAAATAAGATATCATGTAAAGCTCGCAAAAACCGCCGGAGAACGTAAAACGAACCTTTCCTCTTTTAACCTTACCGAACGTCAATTAGCCATTATTGAACTCGTACAAAAAGGTAAAAGCAATAAAGAAATTGCTGCTGAACTTTTTATTTCCAGCAATACAGTAAAGTATCATTTGAAGACAATTTACACGCTGCTGAATATAAAGCAGAGAAACGAATTATTGATTTTATACTCTTCCTAAAGTTGAAGAGTTTATGTTTACCACTAAAGCACTTACAGTTTTACTGTTTTATCCTAAATCTTTATTTCTTAAAAACTTTTACTGTAGAAGTTGTACCCTGTGCTGTCGCCAGTTTTATAAGATAGATACCTGAAGATGCTCCACGCAAGTCTATCTGTGGAGGATTATTGAATACGCCTTTTTGTATTTGTTGTCCAAGTAGATTATACACCTCATAATTATACAAGGTTTCCTGTGTTTTTATATTGAGAATATCGTTGGTTGGGTTAGGATACACATTTACGTTAAGCTTATTAAACTTATCAATATCTGCAGATGTACCGCAAAGGCTGGCTGCCAGCTTGGCTACAAAAAAATCTTCATTTCCGGCACTTACCAAAGGTATAATACCCAATGTGTTGTTCATAAACAAATTAGCATTAAAAATACCACCGGTTATGTAGTTACCATCGTTATCTACAGCTACAGCACTCATCTGCTTAGTACTTACTGCTTGTCCCAGTATATCATGTACATTTATTACAGATCCGGTTTGCTTATTAAAACGTACTACTACAGGATCTGGTTGAAAATTTGCTCCTAATGGACGTACTATATTTATTGCGTCCCATGAATCAGCTCCGCCTTGAACACCAAAAGCAACTTCATTTCCATTAAGGGCAATACCTTTTCCTATGCGATTTGCAGTTGCTGAAACAGTTGAATCGTGTGCCGATGTTGACTGTACCCATTGTACGGTACCACTACTGTTAAGCTTGGCAATCATAGGCAACGTCCCATAATCGGCACCGGGTGTAAATAAATAAGGCTGGACAGAAGCATCAGTAGGATCGTATATTTTTAGATTGGTTTCATTTTGATTTTTTCTTACATTACCTCCGATATAAATATCTGAATTCGTATCAATCTTTAAAGAAGTTATACGATTGGTTGATATAGGCTGTCCATTTGTAGGTTGTGAATAAATTTCTCTAAGCCATTCCATACTACCATCTGTACCGCTGAATGCAATTATATACGAGCGGTTTACAACTGTTTTATTATCATAAGTAAACGGAGCTAAATTTGATCCGTCTTCTCTGGAATTAGCGATATAATAATGATTTAAAATATCATCATAAGCAAATGGGGTTGGCTTGCCAGGAGGAAAAAAACTATCTGCTGAAATAGGTAATACCATACTGCTTATATAATCTAAATCGGTATCATACTTTACTAAATGATATTGTCTGCTATAAGTCATAGTTGCCGAATCATAGGCATATTGGTCAGGCACAGTAACATTCCCGTCTAAATGCGTTCCCTTTACTAAACCAACAATAAAATGTAGGGTATCATTTTTTATTACGATATCAGAAATCTTTGCTTCGCTATCTACTACTGAACTGATAGTACCCTGCAAGGCTTTCTTTCCCTGATATTGCCCGTTACTATTATATTTCACCAAATAAATACGATTATAGGCTTGTGGATTAGGAAGCGGAGCTATCGAATGGTTAGCGTCCGGACTAAAAGAAACAGTAGTACTGAGAGCGTTTATCTGGACTCCTACATATACATTATCATTACTGTCTAATTCAAGGTTATAGGCAAAATCCCCGGAACTGCTCCCTCCAATTGCCTGGCTCCATCTTATTTGTCCGTCGCAGGTGGTAGAAAAAAGGAAAATATCGTCACCGCCTAACGAGCTGTTATAAACATCAACAGGATTTCCGTTGAGCTGTACCCCGATATTACCATACAGGCTACCTATAAAATAATAGTTATTGTCACTTCCTACTTTTACATCATAAATGAGATCGGCACCTTGTACTCCACCTGCGCTTACTGCCCAGCTCCACTCATATTGTTGTGCTGTGGCAGATATTGAGAATAGAACAAAAAGATTGGTTAACAGAAAGATTTGAAAATGAGATGTTAATATCCCGACATACTTTGCTACTCGAAGCGATGCTTTGAAATGGATTGTGGGTAGTTTGTTTTGCATAGACTATATTGTTTATTGTTTTCGGAAATAATGCTTTTTATATCTTTAGCGCTGTATAAGCTTCTTATTTTCTCTGAATTGGATAATATATTTTATTAAAAAAACACATGTTTTTATAAAAATAACAAAAAATATGTTAAAAAAAACAATTTAAACACCTTTTAGTCATATTCGAAATTTGTACCACAGGCATTGGCTAACAAAACCTATCTAAAAAAAAACGTTGTAGCATTTACTATAACGTTTCCTATTCTATATATGAACTATATTATTTACCGATACAATATCTTACCTCTCTTTGTTTACAAGGGGTTATAAGTAATGTGTTGTACAATAGTGGTACAGAAATAAATAAAATACTTTATTTAATATTTTTTTGATAATTGTATCATTGCTTATGATTTTGAAATTACCTTCTGAATTAGTTCTCTGTTAGGCTTACTGATTCCAAAATCTTTTGATAAAAGCATCCATTTAGCAAGTGCAGAACGAGTTTGTTCAATAACATTTTCTACGAATTCTTTTGACAACTTCGCTTCTAATCCTAATTTAGTAAGATGTTTGATACTTATATTTCGCCCTTCTCCCATAACCATTGTACTTTGTTCTCCTCCTGGGCCGCTAGAAAAAGTGAGGTCATATGCAGGTGATAATTTCCATTCGCCAAATTCATTCATCAGAAATGTGAAATTTTTTGAGTGATCGTCTCGATTGTGTGCCATCACATTAAAGACGGCTAAACGAAACATTTTTTCTACTTCTCTAATATCTTTTGTTAATACACCAGTTAATGATAGTAAGTCTTCATAATCAAGAGACGGAAATCTAAAATTGTTATGAATCAAACCGCTAACTGTATGCATGTGTAAACGTTTGTTTCCATTCCTATCAAAACGTTTTACAGCAAAATAGCCATTCCCTTTTTGTGATGGAAACAAATGAATCGTTGGCATTTCAATTCCAGCATCCAAAGCCATTAATGCGTAAACATATTCTATTGCACCGGCATCCATTCCATCTTGCGAATTCGGGAATTTTACCATCCAATGTTCAAAACCATTGCTTAACTGATCTGTGCCGTGTATTATGTTTTTTCTTTCAGAATCAACACCAATCAATGCTTTTGGTCGAGCTCCGGCAGAAGATCCATTCAAAGCTAAAAGTTCTGTAATGACTTCTTCTGATTCACCTTCTAAAACTTCTTCGGTGTGTGTAGCCAAAACATCCAAATCAATTATTTCATCGTTTATATTTAGGCTTTGATCGGGTTCATAAACTAAAGCACCCAAACCATTTAATCCAACATACGCTAAACGATCAAGCGGAGATATATCTGCCGGAGAAACACCTTCCGAACTCAGTAAACGATCAAAAAGTAACCTTCCCCAACCATCGGGTAAACTATCGTTGAAAACTCCCGCTAGACCTTCAAAAGGATTTTTAGGAAGCTCGATCACTCCACGTTTTAAAGATAATTTTATGGGAGAAATTTCTAAATTACTTTGCAAAAAAGCTTCATCATATTCAAAATAGATAATGCTATTACGAATTGCTAAACGCCCCACAGATTGAATTCCAGAACCGAAATTTAAACCTACTTTTATTTCTTTAACAGCTGTTTTCATTTTCTGTTTCCTCGCTTTCTAGTTGTTTTTTCCTCTGATTTTAGCACTTCATCAATAGATTTAAAATATTGCTCTTTGGGTTTTAAAGCATCAACTATCTCTTCTAATCCACCAACAACTGAAAGTATTTTTAAAAATGAATCCAAAGAAATTACTCCCTTTTGTTCAAATTTTCTCAATGTTGATAATGGGACACCAGCTCTTTCCGACAAACCTTCTTGAGTCAGTTCCATTTGTAATCGTCGAGCACGGATACTTTCAACGATTTTTTTTTGTATTTTTGATAAAGATATAAATAACATTATGGTAGCATTTAAGTAGCTTTAATCAAAACAACTACTACTATTGTAGTACAAATATACAAAAAAACTAATATTTTATTACAGCAATTTGTTTAGTTGTCTGTTTATACTTTTTATATAATCAGCTTGTAATTCTTTTGTAAGAAACGATTCTTGAATTAGTTTTTCTGCTTTTGGTATCCATTCTGAAATACGGTTAAAAGCAGAGTTCATTTGCTTTTCGTTAAGTTGTAATGCAGAAGCAAATCTTTCGAAATATTTTCGGTTGTGATTATTCTTCTCTCATTTAGCCAAACGCAGAGGACTAATTTCTTGTACTAGTTCAGATTCTTAAAAAAACATACAATGCATCCAATATTCTTAATATTTTATCAAGTTAATTAAAGTTTTCTAAATGCTTATATTTTAACTTTATAGAGGTACATTTAACTTCCATTTAGGTGGAAAAAGATAATCAATTTTATTCTTTTCAGGTTTATAGATTTGTTTGATTCTTGTTCTATTCGAAATTCCAGAAATCTCAGGATGTATAGCTCTTGAATATTTATCTACCTCACAAAATAAATTTTGACAGTCTATTAACTGAAGTTTTCTACCCCATAAATCCTTAAAATCTAGGTCTAATGCTTCAAATTGACTTTCTTGAATATCACACATAAATTTTATAACGTCTTCATCTGAAAAATCGCCACGGTCAATAAAGCATTTTTTTATTCCATCTTTAGCTCCGGGACCTGCTTTAACAAAATCCATTTCACTAAAATTTGTTAGTGTACTATAATTAATATCAATTGTGTATTGATATGCTAAAAAACTACCAAACGTAGGTACATTTAGAAGAATTTTATAAACCTCCTCCATGCTTTTAGCATTTTCAATACGTCTTAATAATTTACCACTTTGTACATACTGCTTTAATAATTCAATGTGGTTTTCATGTTTAAAATCGTATCCAAATATGCTTTTTCCTGATGTCATGATGTAAGCTCCTGAATAGATTACTTCTCTCGCTTTTTTAGCTTCTGAAAGTAATGTGCTGTATAGTTTAGAATCAAAATTTTCAACTGTGATAGTTTTAATCTCTGATTCTAAATATTTCCAAGTTGAAATCTTATTAAAAATTTTGAATAAAAGTATACGAAACAATAAATCATTTTTAGTGAAAGAAACTCCGTCTCTATAAATAACATTACGTATTAAATATTGGCTTACTCTATCGGAAGCTCTATATACATTAGTGAAACGATGACGTTCGAGTATTGGATCAGAAGTTAATGGGGTTATATGATTAATTTTATTAAAAAAGATATCCTGTCTTTTAGCCGCAAATTTCCAATATGTATCAAATACAATACTCTTTTTAGGTTTGCTTAACTTTTTAATTATTTCCATAAAAAAATTAAGCTGGAAATAATCCAGCTTATATATAAATTTAAAAGTAAATTAATTTATTTCTTCAAATTTAACTATTTTATTAGTTGTATCAAACAAAACGTTTCCACCTTTATTTTTCATAAGTAAAGAAAACATTTTATAAGCCTCAAATATAGCACTACGCCAATCTTCTGTGGTTTTTGTAGCAACTTCAAAAGGCGATGTCATTTCTTTTATAGTTAAAAGTAAATCAGAGTCTATATCATTTATATTTTGAAAAAAGTTTTTGTGTTTTGCTCTACTAAAAATCATTAGCGAAATACACTCTTCAGTAATTGTAGCTCTAGCTCCATCTTCAATTCGGTCTATTTCAATGTCACTTTTTCTTTTCCTTTTTAGCATTGATCTTGTACAAGGAGACCAACCAAGTAAAGCCGCAAAAGTAAGGTGAAAAATATCGTGGTATCTGTAACCATCGTTGTTATAAGAGTTATCATCAATAGTATCTCCAACAGGATTCCCATCAATAGTGACACGAACTTGTGGATAAGCTAAATAATCATACTCCTCAAATCTTACTTTAAAGTTTTGAGGTAAGTTTTCGTTATCAAAATGAAGACTATTTATTATTGAGCTTTTCATTTTTAATTTTCCTATTTATCAGACTATCAATCTTTGACAAAGATAATGAATCATTTAGATATAAATTACTTTTAGCCTTAATTTCTTCTTTGATAGATTTTTCTTTCAATCCCATTTCATATCCTTTTTTAAAAGTATCAGAGTCGCTCCATATTTTAATAGTAATTCCGATGGAAATAGTAGTTATTATTCCTGCAATCCATAATAATCTATTTATGAAGTCTTTTTGGCTATTAATTTTTTTCAAAAGTACGTGCGGTGAAGCCATTTCTCCATTAATTAATGGAGTTATATATTTTGATTCTATTGTATTTTGTCCTTGATGATTTTTGGAACTATATAAGTCTTCCTTTTCTAAAGGGGTTCTAATTTCGCTAAACCAAATTAAAAAGTAAGGACTACCTTTTGTTAATTGAATTTTTGAAGGACTAGCGTTATAAACAGAAAACAATAACTTCCCTTTAAAACCTGGATCTACATGAAAACCCGATACATTTATAAGCCCCTTTAATTTTTCAGAAGCCTTAATCGAAATAAATCCTAGTAAATTACCTGGCATATTGACTGTTTCTTCTGTTAACAATAAAGCAAATTGTCCTGGATTGATAGTTATTACATCTTTTTTATCTGTCAAAATTGTTTTAACTTGTTTTTTATTATCGGTGAGATAAACCTCTTTACCAAGCTTTAGTTCATAAGAAGCTTGTTTTAAATTATCTTTTTCATAACAACATGTGTCATTGTCATCTAATATAATATTCTCTTTACACAGAATATCTTTTAGATCTTCTTTTCCTAAAAATGCCATAATTTATAAAGTGTGTTTTAAAATTTGTTAAATTCAAATAGTTTCCTTATTATAAACTAATAATTCCTTATGAGTTTTGAGTAAAATTAACGCCGAAAGAAAAAAACCAATCCCCAAACCAATAAACAAACCTACCCAAAAATGTTCAAAAATACACCCTATTGCTCCTCCTATAAATAAAGCACCGAGTATTATGCAAATAATACTTAAATTAAATATTTTTTCTCTTTTTATTTTCCAACTCATTATATAATTTTTATGTCCAATTGTTTTAATTTCTAAAAAAGCTTAGTTTGTATATGGTTCATCCAATCAATTGGGTCTCCTGTAATTCCTTTTGTTTGTGTTTTTTTAATCCAGTCAATAAGTTCTATAGCTAGTGGAGTCTGGTTTTTCTTTTCACCAACACCATACTTGAATAATTCAAAAAATTTTGTTGGTACCTCTATTAAATTGTCACCAAAATAATAGAAGTTATCACTAATTATAACATTTTTGCCGCTTAAATCTTTTTTATGATGATTAATATTCATTGAACCATCAGAGTTTGAATGTGCTGAATCTAATTGTCCCCAATTGTTATTAATAGGATAATAAATATTATCACCATATTTGCGAGCTAATGAACCATTTACATTTGGTCTTTTAACAAAAAATCTTGGGTCATTCCAATACTCTTCCAAAGTTAGAATTTCACTTACCTCCATGGCACATATAATCTTATTAATGTAATGTCCAGAAGGTCTTTTCAACCTTTTCTCCAGTGCCACAGATCCAGTACCAACAATCCAATCTCCAATTTTTAATAATTTACTTTTGCGAATTTTTGGTTTACAGACAGCTAAGGTACAGTAACCCCAAAAAGGATTAGGTGCGAGACCTAGATCATGGTCAATTACATAGGTATATACACTTAACATTTTACTCTTTGTATTGCGTAATTTGGGCTGTTTGAATTATGGTTGTTATCGTTACTCTCTTCAATTAAATCTCCTATTCTATCAACAGAATTCCAACCTATTATATTCACATTATTTTCCTTTAAAGCCTTTGGAATTTCTACCTTATCTTTATCACCGTGGTTATAAATTCCTATAATTTTTTTTCCTTGTTTAATAGCTTCTTTTATTTCAAAATCCACCCAAGGACGTGTATGTGTCTTATCACCAATAACACAAACAAATGTACTAGAAGCTGCTATCCTAGCTTTTAAATATCGCTCAATAACCGCTTTTGAAGGAGTACGTCCATCTTTATGCTTTGTACTATCTACCGAATAATTACGTACATCGTATCCTGAATCAATTAACCTTTTTTTTAGGTCTTGTACTTTATCATCATCTTTATAATAATGACTAATAAAAATGTTATGTTTTTTACCCATATTGTTTTATGTTAAAGATTTTAATACTATCAAATAAATTTATTTTACTTGACTAAATTCTTTCAACTCATATAAATAATCTAGTGCTCTTTTGTCAGTGAGAGCGTTATTCATATAAGTAAGTAAGGATTTAAATTTTGTAAAATTATTTTTCCAATTATTCAAATCATTAATTGATAATTTAGTTAGGTGATCAGTATCTAAATTGTATTCTATATTCAACTTATCTGAAAAAGTTCGATCACTTTCAAAAATTGGTTGCACTCTATATTCCTTTAATTCCTTTTTTCTTGTCAATTTAGTCATTCCTATTTTTGAATAAATCCAAGGAGACACTACTTTATTCACAACGTCTCTTGGTTTGACAGAGTATGGAGTATTAACAAAAATGATACACTCACAAGCATCTATCATTTGCATCAATGCTGCATTAAGCATCATATGAACATGACTTGAAGCATATAAAACTTTATCATAAATGTACTTCTCATCAAGGTTTTTACTATATTTTTCGTCTATAATTTTTTGTAGATTTTTAGAATTCCCCAAAATACAGGAATCAATAAAAACATTTAAATCAAATGTATGTTTTAACCATCCGGCAAATGCTATTACTAAATCTTTATCTGCATGAGAATGGGATAAAAAACATCAGCCTTAATTTTTGGAAACCAAGCTGATTGCATTTTATCGCCATTAAGACTTCCATTTGCATTTATGAAGCTTTCAAGCGTCTTTGTTACTGTTCTTTTATACTTATTAAAACTTCTTCTTCCAATTTCATAAAAAGCTTCAAAAGCTTCAAAATCTAAATTCTTTAATTCAAAACCTATGTACATAACTAATTTTTTGAAGAATTAATTTCATATTTGCATATTGTTGTAGAGACTATTTTTTTTGAGTAGCTATTAAACATCGAATGATTAACTAATAATAACAAAATAATCATTGTACCATAAATTGAAACTATTGTACGACCTATAAAACAAGTCCAATATTTACATAATTGATTTTTAGGCATAACATAAGTAACAAAGAAAATAGATAGAAATACTAGTGCAACTGAAAAAATAATTTTGAAAATCATTTCATCTATAAATGTAACAGAAAATATAAATCCTAAAAAGCATAAAAATGAACTTATCCAATATATTCGTTTATTTGAATTTGAAGGAAAGTAATTCTCAAAGTTCATATCTAAAATTAAGCTATTGTTGCTATTGAATTGCTCAATAGTTTTCGTATAAATTGAAATATACCTTCTTTCTTGCTGTAAAAAATAAGCGTTAAATGACCAAAATAATACTATTACTAACAATAGTATTACCATCTCGATAGGGAAGTTATAAGTGGAATTATAAAATAAATATTTCCCCTCAATTTCTGTAAAACTTATAATTACCCCAATCAATGTAATTGCCCAACCTTTTATGATAAATGAATTTGTACTCATACGGTTAATTGTATTCTGTATAAACTCTAAATGCTTTAATACTTTGTCATCCATATTATTTTGATTTTAGCCAATCTTTTAATGAAACAACTCTGTTATCGGGGAATACAACATAAGCACCTGCATGTCTATAGCTAGATTTAAAATAAGTCATTGCTTCAAAATTTACTATATATGGATAGATTTGTAAATATTCATTTCCACTAAAATCTGAGTAATCCTTTTTAATAGGAAGGATCGCAATATTATTTATATACTTAGCTGCATCACCTAGTCCAAGTTCCCAATTACACCATTTTGAATTAATAGCGTTTTCTGTTGCTAATAATATGAATTTATCATTTTCTTTAATTTTTTCTTTAATTCTTGAGGCTGTAATTCCAGATGTGGTTTTCGGCATTCCATCATCCAACCAATCAACATAAACATCAACACCGTGTTTTTTTAGAAAAAAAATTGCACCTTCTAACTGCTCTAACTCATCGTGTTTGTGTGAAAGAAAAATTTTTGTTTTTAAAAATTTTGATTCTGCTTTAAACTCACGTAGAGATTCATTTAAAGTCTTATATGATAGATGAACAGATTTTCTGTATGATTTTAATTTTGATTCTGTAATAAAACTCATAATTAGTCTAAGTTTATATGCACATCGTATGCATCTTTATTGTTCTTTATTTCAATTGCTTTCTCTAAATAATTATTGTAATTATTTCCGTTCATAAAATCATTCCATTTTACGGTTTTAAAAAAAGAAGGTTCATCATTAATGTAGATCTGTCTACCACCACACTTTCTAAATTTTTTATCAATAATATTAAAAGTATTATCTTTTAATATTTTGAAAAGTTTCCCTGTGTAATTCGTTGTACAATTACAGTCGGCTTTATAATCAAAATACCAATCATAGGAACCCGTTTCGTCTGGTAAAACAATACCTAATATTGCATTCATTTGTTTGGTATTTCCACCAGTTGGAATAGTGCGTAATGAATAAGATACTTCCCAAGGAACCCACTGTTCATTCTCTGGATCCGATGTTTTCATCCCTTTTGAGATTAATACTATCGTTATTGAGCATTGTCTAATCTTTCTTTTAAGAGATGTTTCAATATGACCATCAGAAAAATCTACTAAACTTTCTCCATCTTTTTCTCCAAGATTTATATTGTCTTTTCCAATTTTTAATTGAAGTTTATCTACATAATCACGTGCTATAGTTTTTCTTGAAACTAATTCTAGTTCACCATTTACAATGACAATCTTAGTTTTTCTTAAATCTGCAACCAAATCATCTTTATACTTATACGAGACAAAAACTTTTCTTGCCATAATTTATATTTTATCTATTAAATATTTCTGAAACAAAGACATATATCCATAATCTTTAAGATATCTTTCGTGTTTTACTTCATCATCTTCAGGTAAATTATCATATACAATTTTAGTTGCAGCACCTGTACTTGCTATCGGTAATAATAACGCTTGAGGATGTAATTCTTTAAACATTTTGTATTCAACTTCAATACCATCCATTCCACCAATAAAGACAGCAGCAGCAAATTCATTTTCAGACAACATTTTTTGCCTCATTTCTTGAATACTACTATGAATATCTCCTTTATTATCCGTAAAAATTATATTCTCAAATTTCTCATTGTCTTCGGGAAATTTTTCTCTAAAAAACTCTGATTGGTAAATTGTTACATGCTTCTGAATTTCGTTTTTTATGTTTTGGAATAGGTGTTTTTTTTGTTCTTCTGAAGGTATTTCATTAATAGATTTATCTAATCTATATTGTATAGTTCTTTCAATAACAAAATTTATTAATGGAGTTATCGAAGGATGACCTCCCCAAATAATTCTATGTTTATCAATAACAATACTAGCTAAAGCAATAACAGCATCTCTAATTGCAATAATATCTGCCGTATCATAATATTTTGGGTGTCTTTCCGGCAAAGGAATACTTGCTGATAAAAATATATTTTTCATAACTTATATTATTTTGAGAATACTGTATTAAACTGTGATTTCTTTAATGTTTTTATTTCTAAATATTCATTTAACCAATCTAAATGTTCTAACCAATAATTACGAATTGATAATTCATCAAAAATCAAAGTAATTGATTCGATCTCTTTATCTTCTATTTGCTTGATAAGCTTTTGTGAATTGTGACAATTTATAGATTGAGGAATTCCTACTGTGGGAATAAATACTTTCAATTTTCCATTATCTAATTTTTGAGTGATATATCTGCTATATTGAAGATTAACCTCTATATTATTATCGTTAGCAGCTTGTGTAAAATCTGTAATCAACCAATCTTGTCTTGATGCTAAATTTCTTGCTCTTGAACTTTCAACAAGATTAAGTATTTCAGATAAAGCACTTTCTTTCAATCTACCTTTAGTAAGATCTGAAAATAGAGGTTTATCAAAATCTTTATCATTTAATTTTTTTGAATAACCTAAATGAGAGAAATCTTCAAAATCACAATCAGGCCATAGTAGATGAACAATTCCAATTCTTTTTAGATGAGCTTTATCTAATTCTTGTTTACACCAATCACTTTTCAGAAATTCTTTAGTATTTAGCATTAAAATCAAATCACAATCAGTCATACGATGCCATAATTCTTCTTGAAATTCTTCACCTTTATTAATCGAATGCGTATCTATAAAAACATCAAAATTATTCCTTTCTAAAAACTCATATAATTGTATAGCTATATTACTAGATTCTGAACGTTTATAGGAAATGAATAACTTTCTATTTTTTCGTAATAATTCAAAACCTTCAAGAACAATATTTTTTATTTTTATAAGATTATCATTGTAAGTAACCCCATTTTGATTTGATAAGAAATCAGGAATTTCTTCTGTAAAACTTTTATTATATACGGGTAGAATTATATTGGCATCTAGTTTTTGTTTTTCTAAAATTTCTAATTGACGACCTGTAATATTATTTTTATGTCCAGCATAAATTACAAACGCAGCTTGACCACCAGAATATTCATTATCAACATCCTGCTCTCTAATAATTTTTAAAGCATCAGATATAATTTTTAAATCATCGAATCCTTTCTTTAATTCAATTTCTAGAGCTTTAAAGAATTCTTCATTTTCACCAATTAAAATAAGTTGGTATTTGTATTTCATACTAAAGTTGGTTTTTTATTTGAATATCAATTTAAAATATTTTATAAACAAAATGTACTAATTAATCAAAGTAAATATTTGTGATAAGCATTCATTGCCTCTCAATTTATTTTGTTTTATATGTTTCAAGATTAAATTAAAGGCTTCTGTATCTATAGAAATAAAATTATCAAAGTCAGATATAGTATGTTTAAATGTAAAACTTTCATTCAGATTTGAATATCGTTTATCAATTGCTTTATTCAAATAAAAAGGAGTTCTCCGTTGAATTGTTTTAACCGTTTGAATTTCTGAATAAATCCATGGAGAAAGTGTTTTCCACTCATCGCTTCCTTTCTTAATTGAATTTTCAGAATCAAGAAATAGAAATAAATCTGTATTATTAATCATTTCTCTTAATGAATTCATCAACATTAAATATACATTGGAATAATAAATACCTCGTGTTTTTTCAGTAACGTTTTGTGTTTTATTTAATAGTAATTCCACTAAATCATCTGAAAAACTCCATGCATCAGAATCAATAAAGCTTCTTATATTAAATTCTTTTAATAAATAATTAGCAAGAGAAATAGCATAGTCTTTATCCTTGTGTGAATGAGATATAAAAATATCAGCATCTATTTTTGGAAACCAAGTATCTTCTATTAATTTACCGTCGATTACTAAAACATCTGCTAAATATTTTTCAAAACTTAATAATAAATTATGTTTATCATCCATATAAGGCTTGTCATACTTATTTAATAAAGTTTGAATATTTTCAAATATAAAATCAACATTTCTTAATCTATTATTCAATTTTATAGCTTTATACATATTTAATTTAATCATTAATTACCTCACAAATCCACTTATAAACGTATTCACAAAATCGTAGATTTTATGGGTAACACGTTCAATTTTGGTACTGCGTTCTTTTAAACTTGGTTTTTGAATCATTAAGCCCGCAATATCTTCACGTAACGGTTGTTTATCCGTAAATAAATTCACCAATTATATGTTCTAATCTATCTTGACCTAACGCTTCTTCTTTACTTATCTTCTGAATAACTTTTTTACATTCTTTTTCTACAAAATCTTCGAAAGCTCCCATTACATCATCTAGATTTAGCTTGTTCCATCAATTAATCTTCTAAATATCCATAAAACATGGTTTAGTTGGTTTTGAATTTTACTTTTTTTGATAATACATTAGGAGATCCTCCGTTATAATTCCCTTTTGTATTTACAAATTGATAAAAGTTAGGGAAGTATTTATCATCTTTCCAAAAATCACCTCCGCCAGATGCTATATAATAATTAGACTCTAACCACATTTTCTCTTTAAGATGATAGTTATACCATTGAATGGCCTCTACCCAATCCTCAGTTTCCTTATCATATGGTATTTCTACTATAACTTTCTCAAATAAATCATCCAAACTATCTGAGTTTATAAAATCTTTAAAAAACTTATTGAAGCATTTATCCTCTTCAGAGTCAATATCTCGAACAATTCGTCTTTCATTATCAAAATCTAAATTATCGTAATCATTTGTAACTTTAGCATTCCAGAATGATCCATAGGTAATTAAACAATTTAACAACAATGGATAATTATCCCAAACCTCACCTCCTTCATCACTGATTGGTATCAATTCAAAGAATTTATATTGTATTATTTTTAATTTATTCAAATCTAATGATGATTTATAATCAATTAAATGAGAACTATTTATATTGCGAACATCTCTTCCATTCAAATTAGTAGGATGATCCTCTAATTCCCAAATTGTAGAGATTTTTTCATAAAAATCTTTCGATTTTGATTCCGAAACTAAATAATTATATTTCAATAATTCTTCATTTATCGACTCATCATCAACATCTAATTTAGTTTGTAAAATTTTCCCAAAACCTTCTCTTGAAAAAACATCAGATTCTATAATGTTTTTTTCTACACTTCTAACAAAATTATGGTATCTATTATAGAAAATTCTTAGCGTAATAATTAAATTATCATCGATCTTTTTACCAACGTATTGTGTTAGAATATTTAATGCTGACCAAACACCAACCATTCTATTTCTTTCAGTGTTTCTATTTTGATCTTTTGTATTTGTAAACCAATTAGTGTGATCTGAATTTAAAAAACTTATAATCAATCTCCTATAATTTAATAGCCATTGATAATATATACCTTTTTCAGTACAATAAGATTCTATTTCTTTGGATTTTAAAAGCTCTAAAGCTTTAACATAGTTTTCAATAGTTATCAGCCCTTCTGATTCGAAACATCTCAAAAGATCTAAATGATTAGGCGATTCAAAATATTTATCCTTAACTTCTTTTATAATTTTTAAATCACGTTTATGATTTTCTAAACCCGCTATACAATATATAAATTCATTAAAAACATTATCTGCGTTTTCGTGTTCACCTCTAATTAACCAAAAAAAGTCTTGCCATTTTTCCCATTTCGTTCCCCAATCATCTTTCTGTTTTAAATTAGGTATGGAAGCTAATAATTCGGCTTTTAAATTCTCATTAGATTGCATTTTTTCACCTCTAGCATTCATATAAATGTAAAGCTCTTCGCCTTGTTCACTTATATTGGTATCGAAATACCAAAACTGAACATGATTCAATACATATTCTTTAAATAAACCTATATCAGCAATTTTATCATTTAAAAATTGAACTATGGTTTTTAAATTATGAACTATTGATTGAATGGTTTTATCATTTTCATAAAAATTATAAAACCAATATTGTTCGCTTAAATCTCCTACTTCATTATTTATACTATGTGAAATGGAATGATTTAAAAATTGTAAACTTGCTTCTCTAACTCTATATTCAATAAATGATTGACTATTTTTAAAATACAATTTATCGAATTGAGTTTTAAAGTTTTCATCAAGTGATGCTAAAGCACATAATAACAAATAAATAGTTGTAAGTCGTTGTTGACCATCTATTAAGAAATATTTATCCGGATATTCGTAATCACTGTAAGCATATATAAACCCGATACTTGTATTAAATTTTATAGATTTATAATACTCTAATATTGTTTTTTCAAAAGACTTGTCATCAATTAAATTAACTGAAATTTGATTATTAGATTCTTCAAAATTTTTAAAATCTTCATATATCGAAAATAACAATCCCTCTACTTGATCCTTACCCCATACATAATCACGTTGAATTTCAGGTACAATAATTGACTCAATATTTTTATTAGAGAAAAGTTCTTTAATACTGTATTTACCTGCTTTCATTTTTAGATTCTTCTTTTTTTAATAGGGTTGCTAATTCTAAAATTCTATTTTCAATGATTCTTTTATGTTCATCGATATTCGTTTTATTCCAACGCGTAAAATCTCCTGGATTTTCATCAAAAATAGATTTAGTAAATACTTCGATTGTATGTGAAGGAATAAAACCTCCGTTTTTAATGCGCTTTAATATCTTAGTTCTCTTTTCATCATAAAACCCACAACCATTCAAAATATTATCTACATTTGAAAGCAAGCACATATTACCTAAATGATGGATATATCCCGAGCGTTTTAAGGCATCTGTGTATAACTCTTTTTCCTCTGGCTTGCGTTCTTTTTTATTTAATACCTGTTTTACTTTTGCCTTATCTTCTTCATTAACCATTTCATTTATATTGGCTTTATCTGATTCCGTAAGCACATTTTTTTTGCCTTCAGGTTTTTGTGGGAAAATATGTTCTAAAGTCCATTTTTCTTTTACGTAACTATAAAAATTAAATTTTGTATCCGTTTGTAGTGCGTTGATTGCTAAAAGAATTTGATGTATTTCTGTTGGATTACTTTCGTAATTATAATCTGTTCCTACTGGTATATACTCAATTACTTTTTTCAATAATTCATTATTAAAATTTTCTTTTGAATCGTACTTAAATGATTCTACAAAATCAAGAATGTCAATTTTTGAACCTTTATGGAAAAATAGATAACCTAATCGATTGTAAACAGTTGTATCTTTAAACCAATCTTTTAGAATCCAAAATGTGTTGTATATTTCTTCTTGTATCTTTTGAATATCCTGTTGGTTAAAGAAATTAAACAATTCGTGATGACTCATATTCTCTTTAAAAGAAATATTTTTAATATTCTTTGCTGCTAAAGATAGAAAACCAAACATAGGATCATTGAATGAACTGAAATAAAACATTCTAATTTCTTTATCATTTACCCAGTTTTCAATTTCGTCCCAACGTCTACCTAATATTAGTCGTTGTTCTTGAATTTCTCTAAATGATTTTGTTCGATCGTTTTCAGCTATACGAGCATATTTTGTAATAAATAGCGCTTTAATTAATTCAGCTTCAGTTAAAGGAATTTTGTTACTATTTAAGTTTGCAAACACTTTTTCACTGCTTACATGTTCTACAACATTTACAATTATTTGTACTTGATTACAAAAGAAATTATAAAACTGCTGAAGTTTAGTTTCCTCAAAATCCTTAAAATAAGCAAAACAACGTTTTAATGCACCAAACAAATAAAAAGTATCTTGATTATTAAAAGTACTATCCTCTATTACTAAACCATTTTCACGATTCCATTCACTTTTCAATAATAATAATTCTAATTTTTCTGGATTGTAAATGTACTTTTCAAAGAAATTAGATCTCACTGCATAGTCTAATCTATTCTTAGCTATATTATCTTTTTTAGTAAGAAATGACAATACCGAAAGCATAATAGAAAGCGTTGTTAATCTTTGTTGACCATCAATCACTTCTAAATAATTGGTATCATTTACTTTTTTTAAAGTAATGTATTGCAAATAATAATCAAGTTGCTTCTTGGCTGTTACTGATTTAGTATATGCATCGTGTAAATCATTCAATAAAATAATTACAGCTCCATTTTCATCGGATCCCCATTTGTATCCTCTTTGATACGAAGCTATATGAAAGTATTGTGCGTCATAATCTAATAAGCAGCCATCTATATTATCTGAAAAAATATTTTTTACATTATATATCAATTCCGCCATAATAGTTCGTTTTCATAATTAATAATGTTCTCTAATTAGTTTTTATAAAATTTTCAATTAAGGCTCTTTAGGCTTAACCTAACACTTTTTCAAAAACACCTATAACTTTAAAATTCATAGTCTCTTCATCCCTAAGTACTATGGGGGCATAATCTAAAGTAGACAATGGTTTAAGAATTATTTCTTCATGCTTCCCCCCATCTTCATCAGTCGTTTTTTTACTCCTGTATTCTTTGATTGTATAGTTAGCGCCAATTTCATTGTCCCAAATCTCACTTCCTTCAACAAGCGTAATTACCCCATTTCGACTTCCTCCGAAATATTTACGGAATAAGCATATACTGCCATTTGGAATAACCTTATTCATCGATTCACCAACTACTTTACAGGCAAAATAATCATCAGGATTAGACAAATCGGGTATATTAATGTATATAATATCCTCTACAAGTTGGAAATCAGAAAAATTTCCAGCTGCTACAGATATATCATAATAAGGAATTGTATTTTCACCTTGAGAATTCAAGAACTCAAGTGTAGAGTACCTCTCATTCTCTCCACATAATAGAATATATTGGCTGAGATATTTTCTAAGGTTTGGATTGCATACATAAACATAAGTACCTTCTATTCCTCTCAAAAATATAGTCTTGTAGATATTGATTATATAATCTAACAAAACTTTATCATCCTTTATCGAATTTTTCCCATTTTTATCTTTATAAAGATGCTTGTGGACGATAAATTCTTGTGCTGAAAAATCATAATCTAATTCAGGCCCTATAATTACTCCTGTATAATTTAAATCATAACCTTGAGTTGTGTGAATACAACCTACTTCGTTAATTGCATTAGGTGAATTTACCCAATCTACTGCAGTGCTATTCCATTTTAGCTTTGTCTCACCAATTTCAATATCAAATGCTTCGGGATTATTTTTAGAAATCCATTCCCAAGCAAAACCAGCTACCATTCTTGATAATCCCAGAGTTGTTTCCTTTTTATGAATTTCTTTTAGCATTTGATCTAAATTATCAAACAACTTAAAATCATAAAAACCAATATCTTTATTTGTTATATTATGATCGGTTTCATTAAATAATTTATGTATTAATCCCACATAATTGTTACCTCCTTTTACCCGAAACTGTGTTGTTAATTTCTCATTTCGAGTGGTGGTTTTATTTTTTAATTGGTTAAACTCTTCTTTAAGGATGTCGGAAGGTTTTATAGACTGAAACTGGTCATAAAAAATAATAGATTTTTTACTTTGTAATTGTACCCAGTCTAATTCAGTAGCCGTCATTTTATCTAAATTAAGAGCTTCGTTATTTTTATCAAAAGTTCCAAAATAAGATCCTAGGTTAATTCTTCGTCTTAAACGATGACCTTCGTCCACAATTAACAGATCATATCGTTGTTTCACTATTTCAGAAGGTCCAATAACCATTTTACCTGAGAGTCCTTTTACATTTTTGAACACATTAGTGATTGTTTTACGAAAAGAAGCCATTGGAATTACCAAGGCCATATTTAAATCTCCATATTTTTCCCTTATTTGTTTAACTAATGTGAATAGGCTTTCATCTTCTTCATCAAAATCTGAAAAATTAAATTCATCGAATTTTGTTTTCAATAATTTAAAGAGAAAAATAGCTAAAATAGATTTTCCTGTTCCAGCTCCGCCTTGAATTAAACTTACTTTAGCATTGTCATCTAGTAAACATTGCAATATCGTTTTTAAACTAGAAATCTGTTCTTTGGATAAAGATTTATAGGGAGAGTATTTAAATAAATCGGAATTATCGATATGCTCTAAGGAATGACGGGCGATTCCTAGAGTTCGCAATTCACTCCAAATATCATTAAAGAGTTGCCAATAGACTTCCTTTTGGTTATAATACGTGTGATTTGAGATTCCAAGATTACCATTTTGAAGTGAATAATGACCGTCTGCTGCTATATATCGTATTAAGTTGGATTCAATATCTAATGTTGCGGACTTATTAAATAACTCACTCGTTATAAGGTTTACACTATCAAGATTTTGTTTCTTCTCCGTTTTAATATGAGTTTTTAATCGTTGAATAACATCAGTAGTTTCGCCTACATAGGCTTCTTTTGCTCCTTGCTCTTCCAAGAAATAAACTAGGGGCCAATTTAAGAACTCACGGTTATTAGAAATTAATCTATTTTCAATCTGGTTATCTAAAGGATATTGTTGAATGCTAAATTTCATAACTAATGATGCAGATGGTTATTATAATTCATTGTATTTTTTTGCTGTACCTTTAGCCTTCTCTACAGGATACTTTTCATTATTTTTCTTAATCTTATCAAAAATAATTTCTTTAATGTCTAACTGATTTTTTTCAGCTAGTAACAAAGCATACATAAACACATCTGCTAATTCTTCCTTTAATCTATCTCGATTAAAATCATCATTTCCTTTCCAAAGAAATAACTCAAGTAATTCCGAAGACTCAATAGATAAAGCGACTGCTAAATCTTTAGAATTATGAAATTGACTCCAATCGCGATCATCGCTAAATTTGATGATTTCTGCTGTAATTTCTTTTAATGAATCCATAATCTACTCGTTTTATAAAAAGGGAAAGGATATTTCTTTAAGTTTATTGGCTATCCCAAAGCTTTTGCTCTAGTATCTTTTTATTGTTATCTGACATTTTGTTTAATTATGTTTTGCGTAAATATAATAATTGTTAAAATGTAAAGAAAACGAAAATAAAGAAAATTATAATGTGGAAACCCGTAAATATTCCTGATATAATCTTTATTTACAATAAATTATTGCACTTCAAATAAAGGACTTTTAAAAGACGAATTTTGTCGTTTTGAACAAAAAAGTAAAATAAAGCTAAAAAAAGAAAAAAGCTTAGAGTAGTATCTAAGCTTTTTGATGTTGTTTTCCTTTCTCTGTTAAATAATATTTTTGATTTCGGCTTGTAGGTTTATCAGGAATGATTAAAGCTACTAAACCCGCTTCTATGGCTGGTTGTAAATAATTTTGTCTAAAATTTTCTCTATCAGATAAACCTAACATTTCTTGTAATTCACTGCGACTATGTACTCCCGTAAAAACTTTTAAAAGCTCTTTAACTTGCTGGGTATCTTGCTGGGTATCTTGCTGGGTATCTTGCTGGGTATAAGTTACAGATTCTGTTGTAGGCAACGTAACTCTTAAAAAGTTTTCGGAAAAATGAAAACTATCTTGTGCATAAGCCTGTAAAATTCTTGGGATTCCTGATCCTAATTGCTCTACCAAATCTAAATCCTTGAAAATACGCATTAATTCTTTATTTCTGATGATGGAATATCCTTCAAAAAACTCTTCTTTTGAAAGCCCTTCGGGTAAACTGCCATAAGAAGTAATCTCCAATCGATCGTCGAAAATTTCAAATTTTGGAGCAACTTCTTTTGTATAATCGTTATGTACAAAAGCATTGATTACCGCTTCACGCAAGGCAATGGCGTTCCACAACCGTTGTTCTTTACGTTCCTTCGGAGTGATTTTAGTTAACGTTCGGTTTTCTAAATTCAATTTGTCTAAAACCTGATGCGTAGCTTTAACTAATGATTCGTATCCATACTCATTACTTTCCGCTAATTCTACCCGATTTAAACCTTGATAACGAGCTACTTTTACAGAAATGTTATTGATATCGTTCATTAAATATGCGACATAATTGTAATTTCCTTCTTCTGTAAACAACTCCAAATTTCGGGCAAATTGCTCATTTAAAGCCTTTCCTATGGATTGATAATAGATATGTAATTGCTGAAACTGTAAAGTTTGTTTGGGCGATTTCATGTTTACGATAGAGTTGCGGATGCGCTTGCTAAAAAGTTGTTCTATTTGTCGGGTTGGCATTGGTTCAGCTGAACTTCCTATTCGGATAAAAGCTCCTTTTTCAGAAAGTCCGTATTTCTTTATATAATAAGGTTTTTCATAACCACCAGCCACAAACCTTCGTCAAAAGCAGCTCTTAAAGCAGCTTTAAATTTATTGAAATAAGAGTATTTAGAATTTTCTGAAAGCAAGGTTTCACTTTTTGTCTTCGCTTCTATAACAAAATATTTACGGACACGTTTTACAAAAACTTCATCCACTTCTTCAAACGTTAAGGTAGGTGAGATACACCTTTTTAAATGTACTAATGTTGCTGTCCAGTTTGCATAATTTTTTAGGAGAATTAATTTTCTCCTCTGCTTTTTCCTGAAAGAAATCTAGAAACCGTCTTTTAGATTTAATGTTATTTTTTAAATCAAACCTACCTTGATAGAATTCAGCTTTTCTGATAGCTAAAATCTTTTTAGCTAAATCAAGGTTCTCCTTATTCTTCTTCTTTTCATTAGCTGTCTTAGCATTTGGATCAAGATAAAGCTGTAAATTCTCAAATTCACGGATATGTCTACGCTTTCCTTCAGGTGAAATTTCAGAACCTTTATAGTACTCAATCAACAGACTAATTTTGCCACTTGGCAATTTTCTTTCTTTTAAAGTAATTTTCATAATGCTGTACGTTTGTACTACATAATTTTAATAAAAAAAGATTTACTTTCCGATACAAAAATTCGCAAAAATATTTCCGAGCAATTCATCATTGGTTACCTGTCCTGTAATTTCACCAAAATAATACAACGCCTGACGGATATCAATCGCCATAAGATCGGCCGGTAAGTTGGATTGTAAACCGTAATTTACTTTTTGAATTTCTTCAAGTGCTTTAAGCAAAGAATCATAATGTCGGGTATTGGTGACAATCGTCTCATTATTGCGCAGAGCTCCCGTATTGACAAAAGAATACAGGCGTTCTTTCAGCTCCTCTACTCCGGCTTTATTTTTAGCAGCAATAAAAAGTGTTGACAACTGTAAATCAGCAGAAGACAAACGCTGTTTGATTTCCTCTAAAGCAGTTTCCGACAGTAAATCCATTTTATTGATGACAATGACCAAAGGTTTTAACGGAAACCTATTTTTTATTTTTTCAATCTCACTGAGATATTCATATCCGAGTTCCTGAAACTTGGTTCCTTCAAACAGATACAGCACCACCTGAGCCTGTTCCATCTTTTCAAACGTTTTCTGAATACCGATGCTTTCCACTACATCTTTTGTTTCGCGGATCCCTGCTGTATCAATAAAACGAAATCCCACGCCATTGATGACCAGTTCATCTTCAATTGTATCTCTCGTAGTTCCGGCAATATCTGATACAATGGCCCGTTCTTCATTGAGCAATGCATTTAATAAAGTCGATTTTCCTACATTGGGTTCCCCTACAATAGCAACCGGAATTCCGTTTTTAATAACATTTCCTACGGCAAACGAATCGATAAGGCGTTTCAAAACAAATTCAATACGGTTCAACAACTCTTTGAATTGTGTACGGTCTGCAAACTCCACATCTTCTTCCGAAAAGTCGAGTTCCAGCTCAATCAGTGAAGCAAAATTCAAAAGTTCCTCGCGCAGTTTGGCAATCTCATTGCTGAATCCGCCGCGCATCTGTTGCATGGCAATCTGATGAGAAGCTTCGTTATCTGAATTGATCAGATCGGCTACAGCTTCTGCCTGTGACAGATCCATTTTGCCGTTTAAAAAAGAACGCAGTGTAAACTCTCCGGCAGTCGCCATACGGGCTCCTTTACGCAACAGCAGCTGGATAATCTGTTGCTGAATAAACGTTGAACCGTGACAGGAAATTTCTACTACATCCTCCCCTGTATAGGAATTCGGATTTTTGAATAGAGAAACCAATACCTGATCGAGTACCTTATCGCCATCTACGATGTGCCCCAGATGAATGGTATGCGTCTTCAGGCGGTTCAGATCTTTGCTGCGAACCGAACGAAACACGTCATTGGCAATGGGAATTGCTTCATTGCCTGAAAGTCTGATTATGGCAACCGCTCCGGCTCCTGATGGAGTTGCCAAAGCCACGATGGTATCCTGTAATATCATATCCAAATTATTTAAAGCAAAAATACGATATGTTTTCGCGAGAAAAAAATCTTAAAAACCACGGTTTTATTTGCCTAATCTCTTTTTCTTCGTAACTTTAGTGAAGACTATAAGAGTTATCATTATGAAAAAAATATTATTTCCAACCGATTTTTCAGAAACGGCAGACAATGCGTTCATTTATGCGTTGCACTTTGCCAAATCGGTAAATGCTGATTTATACGTTTTACATACGTATGACATGCCGGTCATATCAAGTACCAGTGCCGGACAACCCGATCTTATCCAGGAAGTATACAACACTATTGAATTCGGACATTTTGATGCCTATAAGGAAAAAGTGCCTCAGATGCGTGAAATTGCTGAACAGCATCAGTTAGGTGATGTAAACATGACCTTTATTTTTGAAGAAGGATCTTTACTATACACCATACAACGCATCATCAAAGATGAGAATATAGAGCTTGTAGTCATGGGTACCAACGGTAAAAGTGGTTGGGATAAAAAAATTCTGGGGTCCAATACAAGCAATGTAATACGCAATGTGGACATCCCTATCCTGAGTGTGCCGTTTAAGGCAAAATTTAAACGTCTGGAACGTTTCGGATTTGCAACGTTACTAAAACCTTCTGACCGAAAAGGATTGCGCCAGATTTTCAATTTTACCAAAGGTCTGAATGCCGAAGTAAAATGCCTGCACATTTTAAGAAAGGAAAATCCTGAAGTTGAAATGCTTGTAAAAGAATGGCAAAACTTCTTTATTGATGATAAATTGGAAATTACTACAGTATTAAACAGAGATCTGGAACAAAGTGTTTACTACTTTATTGACGAGCATCTGATCGATGTAATGTGTATTGTAAAAAGACAAATGGGCTTCTTTGAGCGATTGTTCAGCTCCAGTCTGAGTCAGAAATTATCGTATCACGCAGATGTACCTGTTTTGGTACTGCAGGAAGGCGAAAAAATTGATGACTAATGATATAATATAAAAACAAAAAAGCAACTCAAAAGAGTTGCTTTTTTTATGACTATATAAAATCTTAGTTATTAAGCATAACCGGCATTACAAGCATGGTTACGGTTTCACCTTCGTCAAGACCGTCAACAGGCGTCAGGATACCTGCTCTGTTTGGTAAAGACATTTCTAAAAGAATCTCGTCTGACTGCAGGTTATTCAGCATTTCAATAAGGAAACGCGAATTGAATCCGATCTGCATATCATCTCCCTGATAATCACAGGTAAGGCGTTCGTCTGCTTTATTTGAATAATCGATATCTTCTGCAGAAATATTCAATTCCGTTCCGGCAACCTTTAAACGGATCTGATGTGTCGTTTTATTGGCATAAATAGCTACACGTCTTACCGAACTTAAGAATTGAGTTCTGGCAATAATCAGCTTATTCGGATTCTCTTTTGGAATTACCGCCTCATAGTTCGGATATTTTCCGTCAATAAGTCGACATACCAATATATAATTATCAAATGAGAACATTGCATTTGAATCATTGTACTCAATTTTCACTTCAGCATCAGAAGTCCCCAAAATATTTTTTAAAATATTCAAAGGTTTTTTAGGCATGATAAAATTAGCTTCTGCGCTCGAAGTGATATCCGTGCGGGAATATTTTACTAATTTATGAGCATCTGTTGCCACGAAAATAATTCCTGAAGGAGAAAACTGAAAATAAACGCCTGACATTACAGGGCGTAAATCATCGTTTCCGGCAGCAAATATCGTTTTACTTACAGCGGTAGCCAATACTTCAGCAGGAATATGTGCTGTAGAAGGGTCTTCCAGTAATTCTGCTTTTGGAAATTCATCTCCTGGTAAATAGGCCAATACATACTTTCCTAAATCAGAGCTGATTTCAATGGTATTGTTTTCCTTAACCGTAAAAGTCAACGGCTGTTCCGGAAATGTTTTCAGGGTTTCTAACAACAAACGGGCAGGAACTGCAATGCTGCCAGTATCAGTAGATTCTATTTCTAACGTTGCAGACATCGTAGTCTCTAAATCTGAAGCGGATACTTTTAATTGATTGTTATCCAGTTCAAATAAAAAGTTATCAAGAATATGTAAGGTGTTACTACTATTGATTACACTTCCTAATACTTGTAATTGTTTTAATAAATACGAGCTCGATACGATAAATTTCATATATCTTTTTTTATTATCCGTAAATTAACGGAAGTTTTTACAAATATATCTTTTTAGTAGCAATAAAAAAAGGATTTTTTAGCTATTATCTTCTATATTTTTTCTTTCTCAAAAAGGTGAATATCCAACCAAATAAAATAATCACTGCAACGGGTAATACTACAATGAGAATCTGTATCTGAGTATAATCATTATGTACTTTCTCTTTATCCAGCAATGCCAGCTTTACATCTTTTGTGCGTAACTGAATCAATCCTGTGTCGTCTAACAGATAGTTAACCGTATTCAGCAAGAATTCTTTATTGCCAAATAGATTATTGGTCCATTTGTCATACCCCAGTTCCATCGGAGCTCCGTTTTGGTCCAGTTGGTTTCTGATCAGATCTCCATCAGAAATCACTACCATCTTATTGGCTACGCCCGAATCCTTGTAATCCGGTTCTTTAAACGGCAGTATTCTGTTTTTATAAGCTGAAGTAAAAGTTCCTTCCAGCAATACCGCCAAAGGTATATTCCCCTTTCCCTGATAGCTTTCAAGAGGTGTTTTGTCGATTCCTTTTTTCAGATCAATCTCCAGCGGAGTTCCCAACGGTTTAGAGTATTCAGACGAACGCAGCAAAACAGTTTTACGAATGTTGTTCTTCAGCGTATCAATTCCATTAGCGAAATCAAATTTTACTCCTTCAATGTTTTTTGTAATCGGATGTCCCGGATTTCCTAAGGCATAAGGTGCGAATTTCCACATGTACTCCTGATAGGTGGTTTCTGAACCCTGCTGTCCTGTGGCAAGCTTAATCGGTGTAGCCACCTCATCCATAATCAAGGTAGGATTTACCCGAACCCCGTATTTGAACAGCAGTTCGCTAAGGCTAAAATCTTTTGGATATGCCAGCATACCTCCTGTTTTAGTTAAGCTATCCATATCAGCCTGCACCTGATCAATAAGCCATATTGTTTTACCACCATTCATTACAAACTGGTCTAACACCTGTATTTTATCTTCTGTAATCGACTTAGTTGGCTTGGCAATGATGGCCAGATCATATTCTTTTAATTGTTGCAGCGTTTTATTCGGATTTTGTGCAACACTGTCCAGTGTAAAAGGTGCGATATAATAATTTTCACGAACTGATTTTAAGAAATCAGCCATATACACATCTTCAAGTTCACCGATACCTTTGATGACAGCTATTTTTTTCGTTTTTTCATGAATAACAGTATTTACGGCATCTGCAATAGCATATTCTAAATGCTGCACAGAGCTTAGTACCTTATCTTCAGTACTGATACCCATAATGTTTTTAAGCAAAGGAATTTTTGCATGGCGATCACCATACGTTGCTACAGCCCATGGAAAAACCATTTCCTGAGATTGCTTTCCTTTATCGTTCAAAGTCATCGAAATCGGCTTCATCCCATTCGCATACAGTTGTTCAGCAATCTGCATCTGATCGGCCTGATTTTCCAGCGGATTTACAAACTGAAAACTGATATTGGAATTATAAGCCATAAATTCTTCCAGCAATTGACGGGTTTCTTCCTGCAATCTTCTCAAATCTGCCGGAAACTGTCCTTCTAAATACACATCAATAAACAAAGGCTCTTTTACTTGCTCCACAATCGAAAGTGTGGTAGAAGAAAGCGTATAACGGCGATCCTGCGTAAGATCAAATCGCTTGAAAACAAACTGTCCTGCCAGATTGATAAAAATCAATGCCAGAAGTATTCCGGTAAACGATACTAAATATTTGCGTTTCATTGCTGCCATTATTTTTTCATGGATTTTAGATTAAACACTGTAGCACTTACAAAAAGGAAGGCAACACTGATAAAATAAAGCACATCACGTGTATCTAAAACGCCTCTGCTCATACTCTTAAAATGAAAATCCATACCAATGCGTTCCAAAAAAGGTAGTTTCAGCATACCTCCCAACTGATCAAATCCCATATAAAAAATAAGAGATAAGACAATGGCATAGATAAACGCCACAATCTGATTATCGGATAAGGTTGATGAAAAAATTCCGATCGCCGTATAACCTGCAATCAGGAAAAGCAATCCGATATAAGATCCGATTGTACTTCCGATATCCATATTATTCATCGGATTACCGTACGGATTCAGAATAATTACATATAAAACCGTAGGTATAATTGCAATAAAAATCAGTACAAAAGCCCCTAAAAATTTCCCTGAGACAATTTCGTAAATACTCAGAGGCTTGGTCAGCAACAATTCAATAGTTCCCTGTTTGCGCTCATCAGAAAAGCTGCGCATGGTTACTGCCGGAATAAGCAATAACAAAATCCACGGAGCCAGTTTAAAAAAAGGCGTCAGATCATTATATCCGCTTTGCAATATGTTGTAAGAACCGTCAAACACCCATAAAAACAAACCGTTTAAAACCAAAAACACCACAATCACCAGATAACCGATGATAGAGCCGAAAAAGGATTTAATTTCACGTAGTAAAATAGCTTTCATACAAATAGATTAAGGGAGAGATTCCAGTTTATCAACACTCCATGCCTGTGGTTTATCATTGAAAAAAGGTTTGGTATTGGCCCAGACACTTTTAAAAAGTTCAGATTGTCTATAGTTTTCCAAATCAGTTTCTTCATTCCATACAGAATACGTAAAAAATATGTTGGGCTGCTGTTTATCGCGATACAGCTCCAGAAAATTATTTCCGGGATAATGTCTTATTTTTTCTTTTACTGTCTGAAAATGTTCCAAAAAGACCGGTATTTTATCTTCCTGAAAACTCATCTTAACAATTCTTATAAACATTTTTATTCGTTTTTTGATTCAAATTCAATGATAATCGGATCGTGATATCCCAATCCCAGTAATGATTTCACACTGCCACTGGTTGCGGGATTGGTTTTATAAAGAGAAACCTGCAACATTTCCAGATCATTAAAGATAAGCAAGGAACTGCCATGGTATTCACTCAAAGCTCTGGTCTCTGTATTGAAATCTGCATAGTATTTATTGATGCGCGTCATCTTATATTTACTGCCGGTAAATAAAAACGGACGGCCTTTACCCACTTCTTCAAACAGTTTTTTGCTCACATTGCTTACTGCATTTCCATAATGGTCTTCATACACAATATTCGCAAAAATCACATTTCCGTCCTCAGATATACGAGGTCTTAATTCGGTCATTCCCACATAATCTTCACTGCCAATAAGCTCACCCAGACTTTCCGCATCTGCCCCTCCATTGATTGCGGCACACACATCGGCAAACAAATCCATACACGAAAGATGTTCGGGTTTATTTTGCAGAAGGACTACTTTTTCTACAGCATATTCCCTTTCCTGAGTCAGCAGACTGCATATACCATTATCTGCTGCGAGAAAAAAATGACCGTCAAAGCGCATCAAAAGAAAGCGACTGTTTTCATGCAGTTCTGCATCTACACAAATGATATGAATCGTGTTTTTCGGAAATGAAGCATACGCACCGGAAACGACATAACTGGCATTGCCTACATTATATAAATCAATGCAATGGGAAACATCTACAAGCTGACAATGCGGAATTTTAGACAACAGTTTACCTTTAGCTATTGCTACAAAATGGTCTTTGATTCCGAAATCAGTTGTTAGTGTAATTATTGACATTAATTAATCAAATTGTTATTGCGTTTTTACTTAATTTTTTTTAGATTTGATTGAATACAAAACTAATTTATTTTAATTAAATCTAATAGCTTTTGAACGAAAGAATCATTGAATTGGAACATATCACTCCTAAAGATTTTTGGGGAGCTCAGGATATTCATTTGGAAATCATCAAAAAACTCTATCCTAAACTAAAAATCGTTGCACGCGATACTATTGTAAAAGTGTTTGGAGAAAACGAAGTATTAGACTTATTTGAAGATCGGTTTGACCGTATTATCAAGTACTACCAAAAGTACAATACCTTAAACGAAAATATCATTGAACGCCTGATCATCGATGATCAGCCCCAGCAACACATGAAGTCCAGTGACGAAATTCTGGTACATGGTCTCGGTGGCAAACTCATAAAAGCCATGACACCAAACCAGCAAAAACTGGTCGATAATGTCAATAAAAATGATATGGTTTTTGCCATAGGACCTGCAGGAACCGGAAAAACATATACGGGAGTGGCACTCGCTGTAAAAGCGCTGAAAGAAAAACAGGTGAAACGTATCATTCTAACGCGTCCTGCTGTTGAAGCAGGAGAAAATTTGGGTTTTTTACCCGGAGATATGAAAGAAAAGCTCGATCCTTATATGCAGCCTTTATATGATGCCTTACGGGATATGTTGCCTCCAACTACACTGGAAGATTATTTACTTAAAGGCATTATACAGATTGCGCCTCTTGCGTTTATGAGAGGACGAACACTCGATCATGCGTTTGTAATTCTGGATGAGGCACAGAACACAACTCATTCCCAAATGAAGATGTTTTTGACCCGTATGGGTAAAAATGCCAAATTTATCATCACCGGAGACCCTGGTCAGGTAGATTTACCGCGTAAAGTAACTTCAGGTTTAAAAGAAGCTCTTAATATTCTTTCCGGTATTGAAGGCATAGGCATTATCTATCTCGATGACAAAGACATTGTAAGACACCGTTTGGTTAAACGAATTGTAGATGCCTACAAAATCGTTGAAACATCTAATGAGTTCTCTACAAAACAATTTAATTATAACAGAGACCATCATACGAATGAGCCACCAAATGTATAAATATAACGCATAAAAAAGTCCCGGAAATCCGGGACTTTTTTTATTTCTTAAATAACATTTTCAATTGCTGACCTGCATAAAGGCGCAATTCATTTCCTTCGATTTCATACCTCGTGACCTGTTCTATAACTTCGAGAAACTCCTGTTCTACATTTTCATTGACACACATCATCAGAGTGGTTGCCATATGGGGAAATTTGATAAGAGAACCTTCAGTGATAACTGAACCGCTGATACCATTACAACTGGTATTGCCGGACACTCTGTTTTCCGTCGTATCAAACTCCAGATAAGGAGTTGCATAACTTCCGTCCTCGCTGATTTTTTTATGATTCAATTGCTTTAAAATCCATTTACCTTCCAATTCAGGATGTAACAAATAATGTGCACACCCCTTGTGTTCCCAAACTATCTTACCGTTTTCTTTTAACTGCATATCCGCCTTGTAAGCAGAATCTTTGTCAGACATTCCGTCTGTACAATACCCCTCAACAATATGAATGGTTAAATCATAGCCACCACTCAAAAGATGGTAGGTTTTAGTCATGTTTTCTTTATCTTCAGAAGGAACTGCATATTTAAAAGTTACCACCTTTCCCTCAACATCCTTAAAAACTACTATATCTTCCGCTATATCAATATTCCAAAACGGCTCTACACCAAAAATTTTCAGAAAAACTTCTTCCTCAGAGGCGGTGTTTTGCTCTATTTGCATTTTATCAACCGAAGGTTGCCGGGTAGATTTACAACTACTCAAAAAAACGGCTCCGATAGCTGCTGTTAACAATACAATCTTTTTCATCTTATCTATTTAATTATTAATTTTCCCTAATGCTTGTTCCTCTTTACTATTCAACAAAATAACATTTTGATCATTCCAGTACTTTGTTGTATAGTTTTTTCCCAACGGTTGTAAAGTCGGATGATAATAAATAAGATCTGGCTTAGGCTTTTCAGAACTTACAGCAGAATTTACTGTAATCAGCTCGTGAATACCACCGATCAGATACTGGTGCCTCTCTCCTACTTTAACCATTGCCTGAACTCTGCGCGTGTCATACACCAAAAAATATTTTCCATCCACAGCATTGAATATTTGTTTGTAACGGATCTCTGAAAATTTAATGCGGTACAGCACTCTATCTTCAAATTTAATGTTTTTTAAATGTTTGCGGGATAGTTGTATGTTGATTTCCAGAATAAGTTTGGCTTCATCATCAAATACTACAGTTCCTTCAAAAATCTCATCCTTAGCTGTTTCAGAAGGCTCAAAATACAACGTAGTCAGTTCTTTACCTTCAGCATTCTTTTTAAGGGTAAGATACATTTCATAGTTTTTATTTTTTACTATTTTAGACAATCGTTCAAACTGAAAAGCATTGGTGACGATTTCCTGTAAATTCAACAAATAAAAATTAACAGGATTATTTTCATAGCTTTCAAATTCTTTCGACTGAAATTTTATTGCACGACTTTCATTTACGGTAATATTACTGGTTGATTTATTCTTATAAAAATAATCAAGCATACCGTCTGCGTACGAGTAAACTTCATTGTTGATGTTCATCATTTCCCGGTAGTAGGTACTCAGTTTAATATCTTTTGAAAATTTAGATTTGGAGTTTTTAATAATCTCATTCATCACCTCTCTCAGAGAACGGTTCAGAATAACCATTTCTTCCATTTCATAAGCAGAAGAATTTAAATAAACAACCATTTCCTTGCGTTCAGGAACGAGTACATATTCTAAAACATCGTAGTTTAAGTGGCTGAATTTTATTTTTTTTATCTCTTGTGGTACAGTAAGACGAAAACGCCCATCGGCATTGGTCATGGTACTGATATTAGAATTCACTCCGGTAATACTTACATATTCAACCGGCAGATTGGTGTTTCTGTCTTTTATAATACCGGAGTAAGTGGCTGTTTGTGCCTGAATACCAAAACTGATGAAAAGAAAGACTAACCCAATGTACAACTGTTTCATAATAGTGTCTGTTTTTTTTTAAATAAAAATAAAATACATATTGCGCCACTTCAACCGGAATAGTTTTAAAATTTTATCCTGAGAAGGGAATTTACTATAACAAAAAAAGTGATTACAAAAACCTAACCACTTTTTTATTTCTTCTATTTTCATTTTTTTATTTATAATCTGTCAAATGCTGAACATTTGGCTTTTTCCAGAATTCCGTCGTATAATTTTTTCCTAATTTATACAAAGCAGTCTCTTTTATAAGTTTATTTTTGGGAGGAAAAACACTCACTGGAGTAAAGCTAAACACATACATCTGAGCGTTTCCGGTAAAGCGATCATCCAACTTAGCCATTTTGGAGGTGGCTGAAATATCATAAGCGTACTCAAAATAGGTAATATAATATACTCCGTTTACATAAGCATAACGGGCTTTTCTTTTAAAATCGTTGATTTTTATTTTAGCCACAATTACATTCATCATTTTATTGTTTCCTTTATATTTCTCAGCGAATTGTAAGTCTATATCCAGAATCAGTTTCTTCTCTTCATTAAAAACCACTTTTCCTTCAATAAGATTTTCCGCTTTTGAATTTTCTACCGGCTCAATATACAATGTATGTAGAATCTCTCCATTAGCCGACTGCTGCATGGTAATATAAAATTCCTGATCCTTGTTTTTTATGAGTTTTTTTAAAAATTTAAACTGAAGAGCATTTTCAATGGCATCTTCCATATTCATATTTACTGTACTCAATGATTTTGCCTGTTCATCCACCATTCCGGTATCTACACTACGGCTTTCATTGACTACAATATCAATCTTAGACGTCTTATTTTTGATATAAAAGTCAACAAGACCGTCCGCATAAAAAGATTTCCATGTATTGCTTTTGTAATTCTCTTTGTAAAAAGTACTCAGTTGAATATTGGTTTTAAATGATTTTTCAGAGTTTTTAATTACCTCATCAAACACATCCCTTATAGGCCGGTCATATAAGACCATTTCTTCCATCTGAAAAGAAATAGCTTCTAAACCAACAGTGAATGGCTTGGTATCATTTACTTTATAGCGCAATTCCTCATAATGCACATTAGAAAAAATGAGTTGTTTTCCTATTACATCGGATACATTGAGATAAAACTCCCCTTTTTCATTAGTAGAAGCTGTCAGCTGCCCTCCTTCTAAAATTACAGAAACAAATTCAAGTGGTGCATTTGTTTCTTTATCCACAACCACTCCCTGAATACCCTGAGCCTGCATAACCATGCCTGTGATTAATAGCAGCAGTGTAACGTATTTTTTCATATTTACCTTTTTAGTTTTAGGTAAAAATAAAAAAAGTAGATGAAATTCATCTACTTTTTTATGATACTCAGCTATTTACTAAAAAACAAACATTGCTCTTTCTCCCATCATCTCATTCACCTCAGTTGCTACTTCTTCTATAATATCTTCATCAGTATGATGCATAAGTACCTTATCAATCATTTCGACTATTTTATCCATATCACTTTCAACAAGACCACGGGTAGTAATAGCAGGTGTACCGATACGGATTCCAGAAGTTACAAATGGTGATTTATCATCAAAAGGAACCATATTTTTGTTAACCGTTATTTCTGCTTTTACCAAAGCATTTTCAGCTTCTTTCCCTGAAATATTTTTATTGCGCAAATCAATAAGCATCATATGATTATCCGTTCCTCCGGAAATAATATTATAGCCTCTGTCCATAAACGCTTTCGCCATGGCCTGTGCATTTTTCTGCACCTGTAATGCATAACGGAAAAATTCATCCGTAAGCGCTTCTCCAAATGCTACTGCTTTTGCCGCAATGATATGCATCAATGGTCCTCCCTGATTTCCAGGAAATACAGCGCTATCCAACAGAGAAGACATCATTCTGGTTTCTCCTTTCGGCGTTTTTAATCCGAACGGATTTTCGAAATCTTTACCCATTAATATTATACCTCCTCTTGGACCTCTGAGGGTTTTATGAGTAGTTGTAGTAATGATATGGCAATAAGGCACCGGATCAGACAACAGCCCTTTTACAATAAGCCCTGCAGGATGTGAAATATCTCCCATCAAAATAGCTCCTACACTATCCGCAATTTCTCTGAATCGTTTAAAATCCATATCACGTGAATACGCTGAAGCCCCAGCAATAATGAGTTTTGGCTGTTCTTTGGTTGCTATTTCCTGAATCTTATCATAATTTAAACGTCCCGTTTCCTGATCTACTCCATAAAAAACCGGATTGTATAATTTTCCTGAAAAATTCACCGGAGATCCGTGTGTAAGGTGTCCTCCGTGAGACAGATCAAAACCTAATATTTTATCTCCGGGCTGTAAGCAAGCTGCAAAAACGGCTGTATTGGCCTGCGAGCCGGAATGAGGCTGCACATTTACATAAGCCGCATTAAACAGTGCTTTGGCTCTGTCAATAGCAATCTGCTCTACAACATCCACTACTTCACATCCGCCATAATATCTTTTATTAGGATACCCTTCTGCATATTTATTTGTTAAAACTGAACCTGCAGCTTCCATTACCTGGTCGCTTACAAAATTTTCAGAAGCAATCAGTTCAAGTCCGTGAACCTGTCTGTCCTGCTCATCTAAAATCAAATCAAAAATTTGTTCGTCTCGTTGCATTTTCTAATATTTCGTTAAAATGAATCCAAATTTACAAAAATGGTTTGTTAAATAATAGGTAAATGATATATTTGATTAAATTTTATAGTACAAACAGCTAACAACAATAGTTATGATAATTACAGCTAATAATCCTTCTTTAAAATCATGGATTACAGTTTCTGAAAATAATGATTTCCCCATTCAAAATATTCCTTTCGGTGTTTTTTTAACTAAAGAAAATGTGATTACGATCGGTTCCCGCATCGGTGATTACGCCATTGATTTGAGTGCTTTACAACAGCTTGGCTATTTTAAAGGTATTGATCTGCACGAAGATATTTTTCTTCAGGATACACTTAACGAATTCATCACTTTAGGAAAACCGGTATGGAGAATGGTAAGAAACCGTATTGCAGATATTTTTGAAGAGAATAACAGCGAATTACGCGATAATGAAGACCATAGAAAAAATGTATTATTTCCGGTAGACGAAGTTGAAATGCAGCTTCCGGTTTTTATCGGAGACTATACCGATTTCTATTCGAGTAAAGAGCATGCTACCAATGTTGGTACCATGTTCCGCGATCCTGCCAATGCATTATTTCCAAACTGGCTTCATTTACCTGTTGGTTATCACGGAAGAAGCTCTACTATCGTTCCCTCAGGTGTAGCAGTCCACCGTCCGCTTGGACAAACCTTGCCTAAAGGAGAAACGCAACCTGTTTTTGGACCATCTCAGCGTGTTGATTTTGAATTGGAAACCGCTTTTATAACTACTGATGCCAATAAAATGGGAGAACGTATTGCGGTTGAAAATGCAGAAGATCACATTTTCGGTATGGTGTTATTAAACGACTGGAGTGCACGTGATGTACAGACATGGGAATATGTACCATTAGGACCATTTCTGGCAAAAAACTTTGCTTCGTCAATTTCATGCTGGATTGTAACCATGGATGCACTGGAACCTTTCCGTTGTGAAAGTCCAAAGCAGGAAGATCCAAAACCGCTTCCGTACTTACAGCAAAACGGAAAACATGCTTTTGATATCAATTTACAGGTAGCTATTACACCGGATAACGGAACTGAGAATATCATTTGTAATTCCAACCTGAAGTATATGTACTGGACCATGAGCCAACAACTGGCGCACCACGCTGTAAACGGATGTCAGATAAATGCAGGTGATTTATTAGGATCGGGAACTATTTCGGGACCAACTAAGGACAGTTTTGGTTCCATGCTTGAGCTTACCTGGGCAGGACAAAACCCGTTAGAAATGAACGACGGTACAAAACGCACTTTTATACAGGACAATGATACCGTAATCATGAGAGGTTATTGTAAAAACGATCAGGTACGCATCGGTTTTGGAGAAGTTTCTTCAAAATTATTGCCAGCGATTCCTTTTGAAAAATAAATATCACAGTTAAAAAAATCCACTCATTTAGAGTGGATTTTTTATATATATTCTTTTAAAATGGAGGCATCTATACCTTCATGCGATTCGTGATAGACGACTTCTGCATTCTTTATTACCAATAATTGCGGAGATTGGTGCTGAACATTAAAATCATCCGCAATAGCATTAGAAAGAGCTCTGTTTGCTATTAAATCGAGAAAATAAGGAATAATTTTTCCTTCCAAATCAAATTCTGACTCAAAATTTTTCAACGCCATTTTACTGATAATACATCGCGTACTGTGCTTAAAAATAAGTACAGGCTGTGTTTTTGACATGGCTGTAAGCTCCTCAAGTTGTTCTTGCCGGGTTAGTTCAATCCATTTCATAGTTTATTTTTTTTTATGAAAAAGATTAATATAGCCAAAATTGGCTAATAAAGAGCAGTTTACAAAAGTTGAAAACCTTATCGGTAACGATTTAGTAATGGTGCACACTGCGCTTACTTTCATTGAATTACCTTGTAAATCATCTTTGCAAATTTAATAAATAAAAGGGTAAAGTCTATAAGGCTTTACCCTTTTTGCACACAATATTCAAAAAAATCTTTCCCAATATGGGGGAACCTGTGGTGTTGGTTTCAATATTATTTCCAAATTTTGGCATACCAAGAACTAGATGAGTTCTGAATAAAATTCTGTAAACTTTAAAAACATCTATGCTATGGAAATTATATTGAGTAAAATATTATCAGAAATTCGGCATAAGGAGGACAAAATTTCTTCTCAAATGATAAGGTCATCTGATGAAGCATATCAAATGACTTTGTTTCTAAATGAAATGTTGTGTGCTATTAAAACTGAAGTATTGCAAGTTGGATTTTTAAATGAAGATCAAGAGGTTGATTTCTTTAAGAATGTTAAACCGCAAATCCTTGGAAAACTTATTTATTACAATAAAGTATTTCGGATAGAAACTACCTGTCCCGTGAGTAATGGTAAAATACATCAAAGTTATTATGAAAATGTTTTAAAAAATCTCAAGTTAGAATATAAAGAAAGTATTTGCAATGAAGATTTCTACAGATATTACCGTGCTGGCAGAACCGACCGTGATCACAATTATTTCAGGCTCGGAAAGATTAACTATCACGATGGATTAAAGAGTGGCGTATTTGAAATTGACCTTAGCTTCTCCACATATTACGACAACAAAATAGCACATATTATTGCCAATGAACTACTTTATACTTACACTCTTACTAAAATAAATCCTGAAGAAAATCCCGATACAATATTACAAAATTTAGATACAAACAAGGATATTTCGTGGACAAATTCTCAAAATGCACTTATCGAACTAATATACGCCCTGTATGCTTCAAATTCCATTGCATACGGAAAAATAGGCATCCGAAAATTAGCATTGATTTTTCAGGTGCTATTCCGAACACCCTTAAACGATATACATCACTCTTTCCACCGAATGAAAACAAGGGCAGGCTCCAGAACGGCATTTTTAGACCAGCTCAAAATATCCCTCGAAGAATATATGGATAAAGACCTTTAACTGTTTCAATACAGTGATTTCAAAGCAGTACACAATATGTACTGTTTTTTTTGCCCATATCTGCCAATTGGCAAATGTTGGCAAACCCCTGTTACAAAATACTCAAAATGCCCTGAACCCCTTATTAAACAAGGGGTTTCCCTAAGTGTAAAAATTTTCAAAAAACAGCCAAACCAATTGGCAAGGATTGGCAGACAAACACTGCCACCTTTAGGAGTTTTGCATAGTGAACATTTAAAAGCTGTGCAATGAAAATTATAACTATCGAAGAAGAAGCGTGGCAACAGCTAAACAGCCGTATTAATGCCATTGCCGACTACCTGAAAAGATTGGACGAAACCAGCTATGATGACCTGTGGCTCAATAACCACGAGGTTTGCCAATACCTGCACATCAGCGAAAAGACCTTATGGCGTATGCGAACCAAAGGCGAGATTGCTTATTCAAAAATCTACGGTCAGTATTTCTACACCATAGGAGCAATTAAGGATATGCTCAATGCCAATGCCATACAGAGCAGTGATGAATTTGTGCAGGAGCTTATGGCAAAAGGCAAAAGCTATATCGAAAAAGGCAGAAAGCTAAAGACAGATAAAAAATAGGTATGAACCCTTAAAAGTATATCCCTATGAATATTGACAGAATGGAATTTTTGGCGTGGATGGAACGCTTAATGGGTCGCTTGGATATGCTGGGCGACAATATAGATGAACTGCAAAAAAAGCGTAACAGCATAGATGGCGAGGAATTATTGGACAATCAGGATTTGCTTCAAATGCTTAAAATCAGTAATCGTTCTCTGCAGCGGTATCGTTCGAATGGGAAGTTGCCTTATTATACGATTAGTGGAAAATTGTACTATAAACTTTCCGATGTACATCAATTTATTCGTGAAAGTTTTAATCCTCCTACTAAATAAATGAACGCCAATAAATGACAAATACTGCCTTTTAATGCCATTTCCACCAATCCAGTAAATGCTTGTTTTACATTCGATAGTGAATTTTAAATTTTTCAAATTATGAGCGAAGAAACAGCAAATACGCAGGAAATGCCCGAACAGTTATCGGACATATTGCTGGTGCTGGATAAAGAAAAAATGAAAATCCAAGCCGTAAAGAGTATAGACGAAAACGGGAAAATGGAAACTGTTGATCCCACGAAGAAAAACCAAAACCAGTTTATGCGTGTGGACAAAAGTGGTGATTTCTTTTCGAACTTCTTCTCCAATTTTTTCAGCCAGCTAAAGAACCCTACCAATTTTTCATTCTTTAAAGTGCCTGCACCTGTCGCTGTTGAAAAAGCACAGGAAATGCAAAAGCAGGTTGACAAGCCAACTCCTGAAGGCGAAAAAATAATGAAAGAGCACGAAGTAAAAATAGAACAGCAATCGGATAAAAAACAAGTAAATCAAAATAATATGGCAACAACAGAAACAACACAGCAAGCAAGCGAATACCGCTACAAACCGGAGCAGATTGATTGGGATACTATGACCAATCTCGGATTAAGCAAGGAATACCTTGAAAAGAGAAACCTACTTGAACCTTTATTGAAAGGTTACAAAACGAATGAACTCTTACCGATTGGTGTCAACCTCGGTGGTACAATTCTTCGTACAGATGCCCGCTTGTCTTTACAGCAAGCCGAAGACGGAAAAGTTGTGGTAGGAATACACGGCATCAAAAAAGAACCCAATTTGCATTTTGAATTTTTCGGGCACAAGTTTACGGTTGAAGACAAAAAGAACCTGCTCGAAACTGGTAATATGGGGCGTGTGGTAGATTTGAAAAATTCCAAAACTGGCGAACTGATGCCTTCCATTATCAGTATAGACAGACTAACGAATGATGTAATTGCATTGAGGACGGATTTTATAAAAGTTCCAGATGAAATTAAAGGCGTGAAATTGGACGATGCCCAGAAACAAACCTTAATGGAGGGTAAACCGCTAAAGTTAGAGGGTATGATTTCTACCAAAGGAACAGAATTTTCGGCAACAGTACAATTCAATGCAGACAAGCGATATGTGGAGTTTCTGTTTGACCGCAACAATTCTAACAGGCAAACCCAAAGCAATGGACAAACTCAAAACAATCAGCAAAACCAATCTCAGGAAGCTCCAAAAACATTCAGAGGTAAAGAATTGACCGATGATCAACATAAGGATTTTAAAGCCGGTCAAACCATCTACATTGATGGATTGAAAGATAAAAAAGGGCAACCATATCAAGGTTATATCACTTTCAATAAAGAAAATGGAAAAACCAATTTTGAATTTCCAAATCAATACAAGGAAAGAGTAAAACCAACCGAAGCCCATAAAACGCAAACTGCTGTCAATTCGGAGGGCAAGACCAATGAAGCGACCAAAAATATCAAAGAGCCTTTGAAGTATGGTCAACAAACACCGAAAAACAAACAACAGCAGGAACAACAGGAAAAGCCCAAAGCTCCAGCAAAAACCAGAGGCAAAAAAATATCTTAAAGTATGAAAACAATCATTGCAGAAAAACCAAGCGTAGCAAGGGAAATAGCCGGACTTTTGGGAGCATCTGATAAAAAGGAGGGCTACCTTACAGGCAACGGCTATTTTGTTACCTGGGCATTCGGACATTTAATAGGGTTGGGAATGCCCGAAGATTATGGAATTTCGGGATTTGATAAAACAGCGTTACCAATTTTACCCAATTCTTTTTTATTAACTGTTCGCAAAGTAAAAAAAGATAAAGGCTATACAGCCGATACAGGAGCGTTAAAGCAACTAAAAATTATTGAACAGCTTTTCAATAAAAGCGAGAGCATTATTGTGGCTACCGATGCAGGCCGTGAAGGCGAATTGATATTTCGTTACATCTACGAATACCTGAAATGCAACAAACCGTTTGAACGGCTTTGGATAAGTTCGTTGACCGAAAAAGCCATCAAGCAAGGATTTGAAAACCTAAAACAAGGAAAAGAATTTGACGGATTGTACCAGGCGGCACAAGGCAGAAGCCGTGCCGATTGGCTCGTGGGCATCAATGCTACACAGGCGTTGAGCATAGCCGCAGGAAATGGCATTTATTCGCTCGGAAGAGTGCAAACGCCTACACTGGCTTTGATATGCAAACGCTATTTGGAAAACAAAAATTTCTCGGTAAAGAAATACTGGCAGATACAGCTATCGCATAATAAAGAGTTGATAGATTTTAAAAGTATTTCCAAAACAAAATGGGAAGACCAAAAACTTGCCGTTGATACGCTGAAAGCCATTCAGCGAAGTAAAACGGCAACGGTTACATCGGTGGAAACCAAAAGCATTACAGAGCAACCGCCTCTATTGTTCGACCTTACTGGCTTGCAAAAAGAAGCCAACAAAAAGCTGAACCTTTCTGCGGAAGAAACGCTCAATATTGCCCAAAGCCTTTACGAAAGGAAGTTTATCACATACCCACGCACCGGAAGCAAGTACATTCCTGAAGATATGTGGGCAGAAATCCCCAACCTCGTAAGGGCTTTGCAGGACCGCGAAACCTGCAAGCAAGCCGTAGGGAAATTGAAATGGGGACGGTTCAATAAACGTATTGTAAACGATTTGCGTGTTACCGACCACCACGGATTATTGATTACTGATAAAATCCCATCAGCCCTGAACGCAAAGGAAAACTCCGTTTATGATATGATTGCCTTTCGATTGCTCGAAGCCCTTTCACAAGCCTGTATCAAAGAGATAACCGATGTAGGTTTACAAGCGTTGCATTATGATTTTACAGTAAAGGGTTGTAAGGTTATAGAAGCAGGCTGGCGTTCCATCAAAGGTAGTTTTTCAGATGATAATACCGAACCTGTACAGGATTTGCCCGAACTGAAAAAAGGCGATGAACTAAAAATAAAAGAAGCCTCCGTTTTGGAAAAGAAAACCAAACCACCAGGGCTTTATACCGAAGCAGGACTTTTGTCGGCTATGGAAACTGCCGGAAAGGAAATCGAAAATGAAGATGAACGCAAGGTTTTACAAAACATCGGTATTGGTACTCCGGCTACCAGATCCGCAATAATAGAAACCCTGTTTACCCGCAACTATATCCAACGAGAAAAAAAATCCCTAATCCCTACCGAAAAGGGATTGCAGGTGTACGAATTGGTCAAAGATCGTAAAATTGCGGATGTGGCAATGACCGCCGAATGGGAATTGGCTTTGCAAAAAATCGAAAATAACGAAGCCGATGCAGGGGCATTTCAAAAAGAAATGGAAACTTACGCCTCATCTATTACCAATGAATTGCTACAAACTTCCATTGCCCAAAACAACCTGCCTAAATTGGTTTGCCCGAAATGCAAAAGCCAACAACTCATTATCCGTGATAAAATAGTGAAGTGTCCTGATGAAGTTTGTAATTGGGTACAGTTCCGCAATGTGTGTGGTATACAAATCGGCATAACCGATATTGAAAATCTTGTCAATAAAAAGAAAACTTCACTTATCAAAGGAATGAAAAGCAAAGCAGGAAAAAAATTCGATGCTTATATCGTGTTGAATGAAAATGCCGAAAGTTCCTTTGAGTTTGATAAAAATAAAAGCTACAAAAAGTGATGGAAAATAAACTTATCATTACCAGCAAGGAAATAGAAAATCAAATCTATACTGTAAGAGGGCAACAAGTGATGCTCGACAGCGACCTTGCAAGTATTTATCAGGTAGAAACAAAAGTCTTCAATCAGGCAGTAAAACGTAATGCAAATCGTTTCCCTGAAAGCTTTCGTTTCCAATTGGCACAGCAGGAATTTGATACCATCAACTTGAGGTCACAAATTGTGACCTCAAGTTTGAATTATGGTGGCAGGCGTTATCTGCCCTACGTTTTCACTGAACAAGGTATTGCAATGCTGGCTTCGGTACTCCGTTCAACGGTAGCTATAAAGGTCAGCATTGAGATTATGAATGCTTTTGTAGAAATGCGGAGAATGCTAATGAGCAATGCTTCGCTTTTTCATCGTCTGGATAAAATTGAACTGAAACAATTAGAAGCTGACCAAAAATTTGAAGAGATTTTTAAGGCTTTGGAAAGCGACAAGCTCCAAAGCGACAAAGGTATCTTTTGCAACGGACAGATTTTCGATGCTTATACCTTTGTTTCCGATATTATCCGAAGTGCCAAAATTTCCATTATACTCATTGATAATTATGTTGACGATACAGTCCTCACATTGCTCGGAAAGCGTGAGCAGTCAGTAACTGCCAAGATTTACACCAAAAATATCAATAACCAATTACAACTTGATCTGCAACGATACAGCAGCCAATATCCAGCTATTGAAATTGAGCTTTTCTCTGATGCTCACGACCGTTTTTTGATTATTGACGACACGGAACTTTACCATATCGGAGCATCCCTGAAAGACTTGGGCAAAAAATGGTTTGCCTTTTCGAGGATGGATGTTGAGGTTGTAAGAATGTTAAGTTTGTTACATAATTCGAATTAAAAAACTATTTTATGTAAATAGCTTATCAAAAAATGGATTATGTCTTTGCTTGGAAGCATCAAGAAGTTGCCTGAAAGTCATTACTTCCAAATGTAAATTAAGTTCAGCCTCTATCTTGAAATAAGTCCCAAAAGGAGTAGCTTTCCAACCTTTGTTCTTATTGTATCTTGCTAGAGGTTCTGGAATAAAATCTAGGATTATGTAACCAAATTTTGGAGTTGTTTCTTTTAAAATGATTTGATTTCCCTTATAGTTTTTTTTAATTGGCTGATAAATAAACTCCTCGAAGTAAGGTTCTACAAGTTCTGAAAACTCCCATCTATAATCCGTTTTGTTCTTTTGATGTGCAACATCTCCAGGTCTTTTAAACTCGAAAATAACCATAGAATTTACCTCACCACTAGCTTTATCGCCAAAACTGATTGGATTATTAAACATTTGTGGATTATCAATCAATATTAAATCTGTTTCTTTTCTACTTTTTGTTTGTGAGAATGAAGTGATAGATTTATCAGAAGCAATAAACTTATATGAAATAAATCGTTCATCTAAAATCCATAAATTATGGTTTTCATATTCTAAATCATTGTTTGTTAACCCTAAAGGAAATATCAAATTATGGACATCTTCTTCAAGTTTATAATCTCCGTTTTCATCAGCATCCAAAAATTTGTCAAATAAATTGATAATAGCTTTTCTTCTCATCATATAATCAGCTAAACTATCTACATCATAAGCTGTCTTTGCTTTAATATCATTTATTATTTGACCAATAGCATCTTCGTTTACTTCTTTTGTTTTTATAAATCTTTCTATGTTATTTTCAACCTTTCTTCTAGCATTAAAGGAAATTTTATACAGGTGCTCTTCCAGTTTATCTTCGCTTAGATTTGGTGGTATTGAGTTTAGGATTTCTGGATTTTTTAGAAAACTATTAAATCTTGGTGCTTTATGAGAAATATAGTATTTAACATTTTCGATATTTTTATGTCTAGCCGTCTTCACAAAATTATCATATTCGACTTCCAAGATTGAAGATATATATTCTTCAATATCTTGAAATGTAATTGTATTATCATCGTCAAACAAAAGATTTTCTCTTTCTTTCGGGATATTAAATCCATTTCTTGTTTTAAAGACTTTTTTATTTAAATACTCAGAAACAACATAAATATCAAAAAAATAATACTCATTATCTATTAAGACAGGGTAAGAGAAAATAGAATTGATGTTCTTAATATTTTTAGGATTTCCAACTGTCCTGTTGTTTGCACAGTAATATAGGTAATTATTTTTTCGATTACCTTCTTTCAATGTTTTTGTAATATAGAACTTAAAATCCTCTTCTTTTAAAGAGAAGTCTCTCTCTTTTTCTTTTGATACTTTTTGAAATAATTCGTTGATAACCTCTACCTCATTGTTTTCTAAATCAATAACTTCAATTCTTGGCAAAGAATTATTCAAATAGTATATAAAGCAATGCTGCATAATACTTTCACTTATTTGAAGTAATGAAATAGCAGATTTTTCAATTAGAATATGATTAGTGCAATTCTGAATTTCGACAACAGTTTTCGCTTGTTCAGCTTGAGAGTTACCAAACTCAATTATTTCCAACTCTTTTTCAGTAGAAAACCGAAATTTTCTAATATACCAAGTAGTATCTTCTAAATAATTGCTGTCTACAAGAAAATCTTTGTACGCAGCAAGAACTGTAAATCTACCTATTCCTTTACAGCCAAAGTCCTTGTTAATTTGTGAAAATGGAGTTTGAAATGATTTGTAATTGTTATTATTAAAACCTACTCCGTTATCAATAACTTTAAATCCTGAAATTGTTTTGACATTGTCAAAGTTAAGTTTCTCCGGCAAATCACCTCTGGTAATTTGAATTTGAATTTTCTTTTCGTTTGCTGGTAATTGAGACTTTTGGAGACTAATTATAGAATTAACAACACATTCTAACATAGGAAGAAGAACATCTTCCGCTGTCAAATCTACTGTTTCAACTAAATTTTTTACTGGTACCTCCATAGTGCAAATAAGATTTTTAATAGAGGTTAAATATAAGCAAACTAAATTTTATGATTATCTGTAAGGTCATAATTATTTTTATTAAATTTTGCGTCAAACTCATCCTCTCAAAGCCAAACCCTGCCACATTTTTAAAGGCTCTTATCTACTGCTATAATTTTGAGTTTCAAGTAAAATTCAAAACAAAATTATAGTATGAATACACAACAAAAAGACCTATCGTATTTCAGATTACGACTGCAAGAATTATTAAACACCAGCTTCCCCGAAAAAGCAAACGACCAAAAATTTATTGAGCAACGTTCCTCGTGGGCTACCAACGCTTACGAAGGTGCTTTTCAATCAGGAAATAGCATTGAAAAATGTAATGAAATAGCCAACTATATTCTGTTTGAGGGCTTGCACTTCTCCAAATTTGACACTGTGTTTCAAGTGGTATGCAATGAGTTTGATACCATAATGGCAGATGAGGAACTGCGATCGTTCGCCCTGAAAATGTTCCCGGTTTGTGAGCCTGTTTTCTCTGGCTACCAACTAACCGATGATTTCGCTTATAAGACAGAGTACGACCTGCTCTATACCGAAATAACCGGAACCATCGCAATATGGATAGCCGAAAATGGGCTTCAGTAAACGCCAACATCTCCAACAGAACATTGATGCCCTACGAATTGCTTTTAAACTTGAAAAGGAGAAACGACAAGCCACCGTAGGCGAAAGACTGCTAATGATGCAATACAGCGGATTTGGCGGTCTTAAATTCGTTCTGAACCCAATAGCGAATGAAATAGACATCAATCATTGGAGAAAAACGGAACACGAATTTTTCCCAATTACGCAGGAACTACACCGACTACTCAAAGAAAATTCCGAAGACGAAAAGCAATACCGCAGGTATGTAGATAGTATGAAAATTTCTGTGCTTACGGCTTTCTATACACCGCCACAGGTCATAGATGAGATTTCAGCAAGCTTAAATGAAAGCGGTCTGAAAATCGATAAATTTCTTGAACCATCAGCAGGGATTGGCTCATTCATACAGTCCTTTTCGGAAAATCAATTGGTAAATGTTACCGCTTATGAAAAGGATTTGCTCACAGGCAAGATTTTAAAACAGCTTTATCCGAAAAGTAATATCCGAATAAGTGGTTTTGAGGAAATCCCAGAAAAGGAACAAAACAGCTATGATGTGGTTGCGAGTAACATACCGTTCGGCGATACATCTGTATTTGACCTTTCTTATTCCAGAAGCAAAGACACAACTAAAGTACAGGCTGCTAGAAGCATACACAATTACTTTTTCCTGAAAGGTACTGATATGCTCCGTGAAGGCGGTTTGTTAGTTTACATTACTTCACAAGGAATTTTAAACAGCCCAAAGAACGAACCGATACGCAGAGCATTAATGCAGGATAACAATTTGGTTTCGTTGGTCAGATTGTCCAACAATTTGTTTACTGAATATGCAGGAACGGAAGTTGGCAGTGATTTGATTATCCTTCAAAAAAATACGGCAAAACAAAATTTGACAGTAGCGGAAGAACTCTTTTGTCAGAGCAAGCAAACAGAATACAATACGCCTGGCAATGCTTTTTTTCAGGACAGCACAAGAATTGTACATACAGACCGCAAATTAGATACCGACCCTTATGGAAAACCAGCATTAATTTATACGCACAAAGACGGCGTTGAGGGAATTGCTAAAGACCTCAAACAAATGCTTACGGATGATTTTGGAAAGCACCTGAATTTGAGTTTATATAAAGGCGAACGAAACGATGAGCCTGTAATACAAATTCCGATTGAACCAACGGTTACACCTCCGGTTATCGAACCTGTAACCATTCAACCGGAAATACAATCTTTATCTGTTCCTATAATCAATCGGGAAAGTCCCCAGGAACTAAAGCAACTAAGCATTTTCGACTTGTTTGAAAATGTGGACGAGCCTGTAATGGTTGCTGCTCCACCCAAAAAAACGACACAAGTTAAAAGGCAAAGCACCAACAAAAGAAGAGGTGCAATAGGTCGCCAACCTGACCTGTTCAGCAGTGCGATGCAGCAACCTTATACGCCTCCGATTACCAATAGAACTGCCAACGGAAGCACATCAACCAACGGTAAAAAACAAGAAGCCATCGGCGACCTGTTTTCGGGAATAAACGGGAATGGCCAAGCTGATAAGCCAGCCGTTCCCAATACCATTCCCGAACCTGCTCCTTATAGTGGCGAACTGCAATCGTACCACCGTAACGATTGTCTTGTTGTGGATAATGGTTGGGTCGGTCATCTGCAAGATGTAGATACATCAGACGGTACGGCAGTTTTCCACCCTTTGCAGTTACCGACCTTACAGAAAGCAAGAGCCGAAGCGTACATTGCTGTACGTGATGTTTACCAAGACCTTTATAATAAAGAGGCAAAGTTTCAGACCGAATACAAGGAAGAAAGGGAAACGCTTAACCGCCTTTACGATGCCTTTGTCAAAAGGCACGGAAACCTCAACAGTGCCGATAATATCAAGCTCATCAAAACGGATAGTTCCGGAAAGGAAATACCTTATCTGGAACGTGTGGTTGGTGGCGTGGTACACAAGGCCGATATATTCAGTCGCCCTGTAAGTTTTTCTACCTTAACCATAACAACGGACAATCCCGAAGAAGCATTAGCGGCCTCGCTCAATAAGTACGGAAACGTGGATTTGGATTATATGTCCGAAATCAGCGGTATGACTGATGACGCTTTGAAAGAAGCCTTACACGGTCGTATTTATTACAATCCTTTACAAAAGAAATACGAGATATCCGAACGCTGGATTGCAGGTAACGTTGTGGAAAAAGCCCAGGAAGTCAAAGCGTATCTCGAAAGTAATCCCGATGATGCACAGGCTAAAGCAAGCCTTACCGTTTTGGAAGAAGCCCGACCAAGACGAATTGAGTTTGAAGAATTGGATTTTAACCTCGGCGAGCGTTGGATACCCACTGGTATTTATGGCCGGTTTGCTTCACATCTTTTTGATACGGAGGTGAACATTCATTACTCGGAGAGTTCTGATGATTTTTCTGTAAGCTGTAAACAAAAGAATGTTCATATATGGGATAAATACGCCGTAAAAGCTGAAAGCCGGACGTTTGACGGGATTGCTCTGCTCAAACACGCCCTTGTCAATACTACGCCTGATATTACTAAAAAAGTGATGGTTGGCGATCAAGAAGTCAAGGTACGGGATATGGAAGCCATACAAATCGCGAATACCAAGATTGATGAAATCCGAACCGCTTTTACAGACTGGCTTCATGCCCAAAATGATGAATTTAAAACAAGGCTTACCGACAAATACAACGACACGTTTAACTGCTTTGTCCGTCCGAATTACGACGGAACTCACCAGAACTTTCCTGGGTTAGACCGCAAAGCACTCGGAATTGAAGATTTGTATTCCAGCCAAAAGGACACGGTTTGGATGATAAAGCTGAACAACGGTGCAATCTGCGACCACGAAGTAGGTGCAGGAAAGACGCTCGTAATGTGTACGGCAGCACAGGAAATGAAGCGTTTAGGGTTGGCTCATAAACCTATGATTATCGGGCTAAAAAGCAATGTCCACGAAATTGCCGAAGCTTACCGCACCGCTTATCCACACGCAAAAATATTGTTTCCGGGCAAAGAAGATTTTACACCCCAAAAACGCCAACGTATTTTTGGCGACATTAAAAACAACGATTGGGATTGTGTTATTCTCACACACGACCAATTTGGAATGATACCGCAATCTCCCGAAATTCAGAAGGAAATCTTAGAAATTGAATTGGACAGCGTAGAGCGTAACCTTGATGCCCTGCAATCGCAAGGCAAGGAAGTGACCAGAGGAATGCTTGCCGGTGTAATCAAGCGAAAAGAAAACCTCGAAGTCAAACTCAAAACCCTGCAACACGATATTGAAAATCGTAAAGATGATGTGGTAGATTTTAAGATGATGGGTATAGACCATTTATTTGTGGATGAAAGTCATCAATTCAAAAACCTGATGTTCAATACAAGGCATTCAAGAGTAGCAGGATTGGGTAATGTGGACGGAAGCCAAAAGGCAATCAACCTACTATTTGCTATTCGTACCATTCAGGAACGTATCAATGCGGATATGGGAGCAACCTTTCTTTCGGGAACGACCATCAGTAATTCGTTAACCGAACTGTACCTATTATTCAAATACCTCAGACCAAGAGCAATGGAAAAACAGGGCATTCATTCTTTTGATGCCTGGGCTGCTATTTACGCAAGGAAAACAACCGATTATGAATTTTCGGTTGCCAATAATATTGTTGCAAAAGAACGTTTCCGCTATTTTATCAAAGTGCCGGAGTTGGCGCAATTCTATTCAGAAATAACGGATTACCGAACGGCTAAGGATATAGGCATTGACCGCCCTAACAAGAATGAGGTATTATATAACATACCACCTACACCCGATCAGGAAGTGTTTATTCAAAAACTAATGGAATTTGCCAAATCGGGAAATGCTTCTTTATTAGGAAGAGCTCCTTTATCTCCATCTGAAGAAAAGGCAAAAATGCTCATCGCTACTGATTATGCCCGTAAGATGTCTTTGGATATGCGGATGGTAAGCGGTGCGTATGATGACCACCCCGACAATAAGGCTTCGCATTGTGCGGACAACATTGCTAAATATTACAACCAATATAATGCACAAAAAGGAACGCAGTTTGTTTTCTCCGATTTGGGAACCTACAAGCCAGGCGAATGGAATGTGTATTCCGAAATCAAACGCAAGCTTGTGGAAGACCACGGTATCCCTGCGAACGAAGTACGTTTTATTCAGGAAGCAAAAAATGACAAGCAACGCAAAGAGCTTATCAAAGGAATGAATGAAGGTAAAATCCGCATACTTTTCGGTTCTACAAGTATGTTGGGCACAGGAGTTAACGCACAAAAAAGAGCCGTTGCTGTTCACCATTTGGATACACCGTGGCGACCAAGTGACCTTGCCCAAAGGGACGGCAGAGCTGTTCGCAAAGGCAATGAAATTGCCAAGTTCTTCGCAGGTAATAAAGTAGATGTGATTATCTATGCCGTAGAAAAATCATTGGACAGCTATAAGTTTAACCTACTATACAATAAACAACTATTCATAGACCAATTGAAAAACAACAATCTCGGCAAACGAACCATTGACGAGGGCAGTATGGACGAAAAATCGGGAATGAATTTTTCGGAATATGTGGCTATCCTATCAGGAAATACCGACCTGTTGGATAAAGCTAAATTAGAAAAACAGATTGCGGGGTTAGAAAGCGAAAAACAGGCGTTCAACCGTTCAAAGTATAGTGCGAAGTACAAATTGGAAGACTATACGGCTGAACTTGATAAAGCCCAATCCCGTTTTGACCGTATGAGCCTTGATTGGAATAATCTGCAAGAGCGTATTCAAAAACGTTCGGACGGTACAATCGCAAATCCTGTGCAATTGGACGGCTTGCCACCCAATGCGGATATTAAACAAATTGGTGCAAAGCTCAACCAGCTTTCGGACAAAGCCCGCACCGGAGGTCAGTATGAAGAAATCGGTGCATTGTATGGATTTATGCTGTTGGTAAAAACCGAAATATCCGAAAAAGAGGGTATGGATATACGGGTAAACCGCTTTTTGGTTCAGGGCGAGGGCAATATCAAATATACCTATAATAACGGTATCATCGCTAAAGATGAAAAGCTGGCTACTGTGAACTTCCTTAGTGCTCTGGAGAAGTTGCCAGGCTATATAGAGCAGGAACAAAAGAAAATTGCAGAAATACAAAAGGATTTACCTGTTCTTCTGGAAGTGGTAAACGGTACGTGGTCTAAGGAAAACCGATTGAGTGAACTCAAAACGGAACTGTCTGCCGTTGAACGGAAAATACAGTTGTCTATAACGCCTGAACCCAAAGAGGAACCTGCGGAACAAACCGAAAAACAAAAAGAAACTCCAAATATTTTGGAGAGTATTGTACGGACGAAAGGTATTCACTTACCCCGTGGGGTATTATAATATGTAAAAGTATCCGCTACATTTCTTCCTGTTCATCCATTTTCCTAATCAAAGCATCCCGTAAGCTGTCAAGAAATTTTGTTCGGTTTATTTTTCGGGATTTAAGTTCCATAAATGTATGATAAAAGTCGCCCAAATCAACATTAAAAGCACGTTCAAATGTTTTGGCAATAACTTTAATATCTGCATTTCCATTGTCAAGCACAGCTCGCGAATGCAGTGCATAAATCAATTCTATGAGTGCTGTTTTGCTCCCTGTCCAATTTAAATTCGGTAGGTCTGTTGATTTCTCTCTATACGTAGTGTTGTGAAGCTGGTCTTCAAGATAGACTTGTATCAGGTCATTAGCTATAATCTTTGCTACTTTGTAATCGTGGGATGTGGAAAAGTTGCGGTCTGCCTCAAAATAATACGTGTCTAAACTTAACTTAATATCGTACTTGCCTCGTACAAAGAGCTTATCGTCAATGAAAGAATTATTGGTTCGGTAATATTTATAAAATTCAAGGTTGTTATCGAAATACCTTTTGAGTTTTTTCAACTCATCATTAAGGTATTTCTTAATAGGTTTTGCACCGTAAGGCTTTTTTGTTTCGATTTTATAAATGGCATTATAGTAAATTAGTTTTGAAACGATGGCAGGCTTCTGATGTTTGAAAAAATGGATTTCCTCATCAATATTCTTAAATCCCCTATTTAAAACATACTCCTTTACTTCGGACAAGCATTTAAGGATGATATCTATAACGGCTTCTATCCTTTGTATAGAGTAGTCTGTTTCTATCTCCAATTCATCTATTGTTGTTTCCAGTCTAAGCAGTGTTTTATTATAAAATTTATCCATACGGTTGGTCTGTTTAATTTGGCTTTCGAAAAAGCACTATCCGTAATAAATATCAAACATTGTACAAACGACTATTCCAAATGATAGTTGTTTGTACAATATTTGATGAACAAGGTATCTTACTTGATGATTTTAGATAAACAAAGTAATTTGACGAAGTTGTTTAAATATGATTTCTTCTATTACTCTAATCTAAACCTAATACCAACATAAATTTCCCGTCCCCGTGTCGGACCCCAAACAGAAGATGTGTCAAAGTATGGACTGAATGGGTCTTGCCAACTGATAATTGGTTGTAATTGTCGGAAGTCAAAAATATTCTCACAACCTGCATACATTTCAAACTTTTTAAAGTTGTAAGTAAACTGTGCATTTACAATTGTATATGGCTCTGAAAAGTCAGGTCGTTGAAATTCTATTGGGTTTGATTTTGTGTCGGGCAAACGCTGTCTGCCATACCAATGCACATTCATATCAAAGTGAAATTTGTTTGTCAATGGCTTGTAGCTAAAAGTCGTAATTACCTTGTGCTTTGGATTGAATGGCAAAAGTTGTTTTGTTTCTCCGATTTCCCGATAAACGTCTAAATAGTTATATCCTGTTTTAAACTCAAACCGCCTGTAAATTTTTAAATACAATTCTGCCTGAAAACCGTTGCTTACACTTGTCCCTGTAAAATTCTGAATAATAGCCTTTGTCGGGTCGCTGTCATAATCGGGGAAAATCTGATTTTGAAAATCGGTTCTGTAATAATCGGCACTGAAATAACCTGATAAATTATTGTCTTCCGTATCAAACTTTTGTGTAAGGTTAAACCCAAAGTTTACTGCTTTTTCGGGTTGTAATTGCTCGGCAAAAATGATGTCCCTTGAACTTACAAGCAATCCGATATTTTCGCTGAATAAATTTACTGTTCTCCAACCTGTTCCAATATTTGCACGAACAATAGTTTTTGGCGTTATGTCATATTTCAGCAATGTTCTTGGTGTAAACTGAAAACCAAATTGGTTATGGTGGTCGCCCCGAACTCCTGCAATCCAAGTGAGTTTGTCGTTAAAAAACCGCATTGTGTTTTCGGCAAAAAGTCCTGGGATGTTTTCTAATCGCTGATAATTGCCTGCATAAGTTCTTTGCAAAAATGTATCTGTAAATGCAATGTCTTCATTCAGGTTCAAATGACGATAACTAATACCTGTTTTCAAATCGTGTTTGGCATAGTTTAATTCATATTGAATGTTGCCGTAAAAATTGGTTTGCTGTGCGTTGTATTTTACGGTTCCGAAAAATGAATTTTGCTGTTGATGAAAAGCCGAAGCAAACAACACAACATTGTGTTTATCATTAAAACGATACCCTGTTTTAGTCCACATTTCAGGCTGATTGATATTTACCGATTGCCCATAAACATTGGTGCTTCCTTTGTCGCTTTCTGCATTGAAAGAAGTTTGTCCCCCAATTCGTTGTTCATTGAAAAAACGTAAACCAATTCTGCTGTTCCAACCCCAATCTTTTTCATTACCATACTTCCACTTATTAAAAATCATATATCTGGTAAGCAATGGTAAGTCTAAAAAATTATCGTTGTCCCTGTCAATTTTGTTGGCAGGTTGCACCGTATGAAACGCAGTTAAGTTGCTCCATTTACCTTGCTTAAAAGCATAGTTGGCGTTAAAATGCTTTTCCATAAAATTGTTCATATACAGATTGAGCAATAATTTATCTGTTTTGTCAGGTTCTTTTGTTTCTACATTGATTTGTCCGCTAATGCTTTCATACCCTTGAATAACGCTGTTTGCTCCTTTGGAAACATAAATATTATCAACCAATGTCCCCGGAATACTGCTTATACCATAGGTGTATGCTAAACCTTGTATCATCGGGAAACCGTCAATTAAAATTTGATTGTAAACTCCCGATAAGCCTAAAATGCGAAGTTCTTTTGAGTTTGTTATTACATTGGTTGTTTGCGGTTGTACGGTTGTTTGTGTTTCAAAGCAACCTGCCAAATCACAACAAGCAGCTTTTGCAAGTTCCGTTTGTGTAATCTGTTCGGTTTTAATCGGCTTAATGTCCGAAATAATTACTCCGTCACGTTGTCTTGAAATTATAATTTCATCAAGAGTATGGTTTTCCTCTAACGTAAACTCAACAAATGTTTGGTTACTGATTTCAATTGTATCGGACGAATGTCCTACATAACTTGCAATCAGTTTCTTATCGGAAATGTCTTTGATTGATATTTCAAATTGTCCTTTGTTACCTGTTAATGTGCTTGTGGTTGTGCCAAGCCAATAGACATTAGCACCTACTAACGGCTCTTTTTTGTTGTTGGTTACTTTTCCTAAAATGGTTTGTGCCGAAATACTAAAAGGAAACAGTAAACCAACAATGAAGATGTATTTTTTCATTGTCTGATTTTTTAATAAAGGGCAAAGCAAGTTTGCTTTGCCCTGCCTTGTTTACTGTTTTACTTTATATGGTCTTTCGTCAGGATTTTCGCAACTTCCTGTGCTTTCAACGGCTGTAAAAATTTCTTTTTCATTTACCAACGCAGGATTGTATTTTACTTCAAAGGTTGTGGTTGTTCCTTGTTTTCCTGATTTGCAACTGCTCACGCCATTTAGCTTTTCAACATTGGCTGAAATCATTTTTAAATCCATAGAACAGGATATGCCCTTAACTTTGACCGAAGTGGTTTTGATGCTATCAGTTGTACACTGACTTTTATCAGAGCCTTTACAACAAGATGTTTGTGCAAATGCAACGTGTGTTGTGGCAGTTAATAATAATGCCACAACGAATAATTTTATGAAATTCATTGTTCTGATTTTAAATTGTTTAACGATAAAAATTTATGCTCCGATTTCTCGGTGCAAAACTCAAAAGGGTTGTTAAACAATTTTAGGCGGTTGCCAAAAGTCAGAAGCGAATTGAGAAGAAAATACTGATTTATAGAAGAAATATCGTTTTGTTGATATTTTGTGCTTGGGTAGAATTTTATAAAAAGGAATAGAAGCGACTTGTAAAAGACAAGAATTACATACTTGAAAAGGATTACAGTTTTTCTCACTATTATCTTTCTTCTGATTGTGGTCGTTTGATTGAATTGGGGCACATTGCCCACCACAACAGCTTTGTTCGGTGTCTGTCTGCAATGAAATAGCTACTATTCCCGGCTTAATCACAAGGAATAAAATATATGTTGTTAATATGTATGCTAAAAATTTCATTACTCTGCGAAGATACACTTAATTCTTGATTTTTTTTTCAATTGTATTACAAAATTCGACAATACAACTTTTGACGAAAATCTTCTTCTGGAAATTTATTAAAATTTCCCATCTTGTTCTGCTTCTTTTTTTAAGTATTATTTACTTAGAAATTATTTCTTCTTTAACAGCAATCTTGGATAAACATAATATTAATACCAAAACTTCTACCAGCGGTGCGATTACCCCTCTTGCACCAAATGCTGTAAATCGGGGTCGCTTTTGATACGCTCCAATTCCGTTTCTATAATCTGTACAATGTCTTGTTTTATCTGACGGTAATTGCTGTCAATATCCTGCTTCATTTTATCTTCTCCGTGTTCATCAACAAAGGATAGGATTTCCGGTATCTTCTGATATACTTTAGTTTCTGCGGCAACCTTTTCATTGTCCACAACAATTTCAGCGTGGAAAATCTTTTGCTCGATGCGTTCATCAAAGTTGTCCGAAACTGAACCTACAAACATACCCTGCGTAAGCGTTGAAATTTTCGATGCAGGAATAAGGCTGTCTAACTGTGTGGATATAGAGGTAGATTTATCATTCCTGTTAATCGTCATACTTTGGCGTTTCTGTAATACTTTCCCGAAGCGTTCCGAAAGACTTTTTGCCGTTTCTCCTACAACCTGCCCACTGAAAATATTACCTACTGTATTTTGGATAACTTTGCTCTCTTTGTCGCCGTAATCCCTTGTTAATTGCGAAAAATCCTGAAATCCTAAACATACTGCCACTTTATTACTTCTGGCAGTTGCAATAAGGTTATCCAGTCCTCTAAAATAAATGGTTGGCAGCTCATCTATGATTACGGAACTCTTTAATTGCCCTTTTTTGTTGATGAGCTTCACAATTCTTGAATTGTATAAGCCCAAAGCTGCGGAGTAGATATTTTGACGGTCGGGATTGTTACCCACGCATAAAATTTTAGGCTCTTTCGGATTGTTGATGTCAAGTGTGAAATCATCCCCAGTCATTACCCAATAGAGTTGCGGGCTAATCATTCTTGATAACGGGATTTTTGCCGATGCAATCTGCCCCTGTAATTGGTCTTGCGCTCCGGATTGCCACGCATCCATAAAAGGTGACAAATAATTTTCCAAATCGGAATATGAGGTTAAAATAGTAAACACGTCTGAATACTTTTTGTTAAGCAATTCAATAGCGTGTGGAAAGGTACAATATTTACCATCCTCATAGATTTTCAGATACCAAATAATGGCAGCTAATAGGATAATTGGGCTTTCCACGAAAAAATCCCCTTGCTTCTGTATCCAGCTTCGATTGAGGTTCAGCATTATGGTATAAGCCGCTTCATAAGCATCAGATATATCCGTCATAAAATCGGGATTAAGTGGATTGCAACGGTGGCTCTTGCGTGGGTCGTCAAAGTTGATGACGTAAAATTTGGGTTGGACTTTGTACTTATCCCGATGCTTCAGTAAGTGATTGTAGGCAATGGTAGAAAGGTCATCAAATTTAAAATCATATATATACATACTAAAGCCTTTCTCAATTTGTTGCTTGATGTAGTTGTTTACGATTGCATAGCTCTTGCCGGAACCCGGTGTGCCTAACACAATCGAGGCTCGAAAAGGATTGACGATATTTATCCAGCCGTTGTTCCATTTTCCTTTGTAATAAAACTTTGTGGGAAGATTGACAGAATATTCGTTTTCCATCAACTTTGTTTCCTGTTGAAAACTCTCGTTCTCATTATTGAAAACATCATCCATCAAATTGGTACGTAGCAATCGGCTCATCCAAACTCCGGCTACCATAAAAGCGATATAGCCTAAACCTGTGGTAAGGATATAAAGGATTGTAGCGGTTAATAACGGTAGCTTTAGTAAAGGGAAATTCAGAAAAAACAGGATAGTACCAATCGCTAAAGCCACATAGATTTTAGACCAAGTTATCTTTTCATTTTTTACTCCTTTAGAACCCAAACAGCTTAATGCCAACAATACCAAAGCAAATAGCTTGGTATATATGGTATGCGAAAACAGCCCTGCCGTTCGCTGAAAATTGCCCAATACTTTGTTGATGATTTCTAAAGTCCAGCCACGTTCTATAAAGAAACCGTAGCAGAACCAATAAAGGTGCATCAGTACCAAAAGGATACTCACTGCCCTCATAAAAGCCATTATTTTGGCTAAACCTGTTAAATCGTCTTCTCCCTGCATTATTTTAATTTTTAATGTTCGGGCGTGAATTTAAAGGCTCTACATAGTGGCTATAAGAATGTGGCAGTCAATGGCGGTGCGTGGCTGTGTTTGGCTGAATACTATTGCTGACCTCTTTTGCGTTTACGTTTCTTCTTCATTTTGTTGGCAAAATCCTGTTCCTCGTAATCTTCGCCCTGTGCTTCGGGCAGTAAACCTCCCAATGCTTCAATCAAACCGTCTTCGTGTTTTTCAGTAGTATTCAGGAAGTCGAACAAATGATGTGGTTCTTCCGCAGGAAGATCTGCATCATTTGATGTGGATATTTTTGGTGGATGTACGGCAGGTTCTTTAATCTCCGATTTGATATTATTGTTCCAATAATCATTAAAGGTATTGGCAGAAAGTTCCTTTGCTAAGCGTGAACCGTTCCAAACCGTTTTAGAATTGTGGTCTATAAAAGTTATCCCGTAAATACGTCCTGTGTCATTTCTACGCACTACTACATTTATACCCTGTTCGGCTAACTGCTTTTTAAAAGCCTGCTCATTACTTGTTGATTTCAGGGCAATAGTAACGGCAGCTTTAATGGTTGGTTTTGTCGGGTGGTCTTTTAAAACCTCTTTGCATTTTGCAAAATGCAATTCCAAAGTCGGTAGCCCTGCGTTTTTTCCGAAAAGCGAAGCCTTGAATGGATGTCCGGCTCTTTCTCCTTTGTCATTTAACGGAATGTATAATAAACCCTGCCGTAGCTGCCCCTGCAATTCGCCCTCCACTTTTTCGGTAGTAACATTGAATAGGGAAAGCAAAGCGTTATATTCTCCCAAAGTTTGGTATTGATAATAATTCGGCAGGTGTCGGACTACTGAAGCTATCTGACTTTTCACATCGCCTGCCCGATAATCTATCGGACGGAAAACCTTGTCGTTCTGCTTGTGTTCCTTATCAGTTGCAGGTATCAACCCGTGTTTACTTTCGAGTTCACGGCACACATTCATAGACCGCATTTTCTCGAACTTGTCCGAAATCTTTTTGCCCTCTTCGTCCACGCAAACTGAAACGATATGGATATGGCTACGGTCAATATCGGTATGTTTGAATACCACAAATGGCTGTTCGCCGTAACCCATTTCCCTCATATACTGCTCTGCCATTTCCCTGTACCTGTCATCGTTTACCTTATCATTCGGGTCGGGATTGAGCGAAATATGCAACGTATGTTTTTCGGTATTGCGGTTGGCTATCAGATAAGGTGCAAAGGATTGGGTTAATTGTGCAACTGAATAATGCCCGTTAGCGGTTTCAATCATCTTGTTGGCAAACAAAATTTTTCCGTTTTCATTCTCCACTTTGAGCTGATTGTATGCTAATGCTCCGTATAAATTTCCGCTTCTGCCGATTTTCGCTATCATTTCTAAGACTGTTTTTTTAGATGTTTTGCTTCAAATTCTTCGGTTATCTGAATGATTTTTTGGCATAGCATCGCCATTTCAGCCGTCTGTTTTTCTAATTTATAAAGGAATGCTGCGGCTTTTTTCTCGGAAAAATTCTTGTATAAAAGCTTTACAATTTGGTTGTAATTGACACCCACAGAACGAAACTGACTGTGAAACGAGGTCAATCGCATATAAAAATCAACCGTTCCCTTGTCAATTTTAACCGATTTCATTTCCTTACTGAACAGCAGGGAAATGATAAACTTTGCTTTATTGGGCATTCCCGATGCTTCAAAAAGCGATAAAAGTTTGGCATTTTCTTCGTCTGTAAGACGGAAAACGTGGCGGTGGATACTTGGGTCGGTTTTTGCCTTCCGTCCGCCTTTATTTTGTTTTCTGTTATTATTCTCATTCATCACTAATCCATTTTAAATTCACACAAAACCTCGACTTCGGAGTGGTTTTTTAAGCTCCCGGCAGGGCAAGTTGTTTTGAGGCACTAACTCGGTTTCGAGTGCCTCAAAACACAACTTGCCGTGTTCCGTTGAACACAAAAATCCGCCCTGCGGGACGGATTAAATGTAACAGGGAAAAACGGCTCGATGCCGTTCCCGTTACCCTCCGATTTGTCAAAAGAATTTTGCATAAATCCATTAATAAAAATCATTGTACAAAGTAAAGCCCTGTTTACGAAAGCATTGTATTGTATAGCAGTGCCAAACACTGCCTTTGAACGCCAAACACTGCCACACCGCAATCAGCGGGCAAATCAATCGCTTTATTTGCCGTATAATTTTAGTGCAGGTAGTAAAAAATGTATCTAAACAGAGAAGAAAATCAAGTTTGCAAACAAGCGGTTTGGAATAAAAGCATAGGGTTTTAAAAGCATAAAACAATAAAAGTGTAAAAGCATAAAAGCGGTAAAGCAATTTACCTGTTGCAAGGTTTGCCACTTACCAAAGAATGTACCTGACAAGGCAAAAATGAAAGCAGATACCTGTGCAGGAAAGTACCCAAAAGGGAATGCAGGAATATAGGAATGAGGTAATAATCAGATAAACCAATATTCAATCCTGCAAAACAAATAAAGTGTGTAACAATAAATTTTTAAATAATGGAAACAACAAAGAAAACTTTAAAAATCAGCTTCTCCACCCAAAAAGGCGGTGTGGGAAAATCTACAATGACCACTTTGCTGGCAAGTGTGCTTCACTACCGTTTAGGTTTTAATGTGCTGGTGATGGACTGTGACTTTCCGCAGCACAGCCTGACCAATATGCGTGAACGGGATAAGAGAACCATAATGCAGAACGACTACCATAAAAAGGCGGCAATGAAGCAGTTTCAAGCCATCAACAAAAAAGCGTACCCGATTATTAAATGCAAAGCTGAAACAGCTTTGGAGAAAGCATCGGAATACAGAAGCCAGTCGGTGGTTGTACCGGATGTTATTTTCTTCGACCTGCCGGGAACAGCCAATACCAAAGGCGTACTGACTACCTTAAAAAAAATGGACTTCATCTTTTCGCCCATTACTGCCGACCGTTTGGTAGTGGAAAGTACATTGAGCTTTACCAAAGCCTTTCTCGGACTTCCAAAAACGGACGAGGGCAATCCCGAACAAGAGATGTGGCTGTTTTGGAACCAAGTGGACGGCAGGGAAAAAACAGGTTTGTATGATGCGTATCAAAGTGTCATCAAAGAACTCAACCTGCCTATAATGGAAACAAGAATAATGGATAGCAAGCGTTTCCGAAAGGAAACAGACGATACAGGTAGTTATGTATTCCGGTCAAGTTTGCTGCCTGCCGAACCACAGTTAATGAAAACAACTAAAATGGATTTGTTTGTCGAGGAATTTTTAAAAATCACTCATCTATAAAAATAGTAAAGTATGGCTTCAGATAACAAAAACAACGATTTTGAAAAGCCCAATGTTGATGAGGAATACCTTATGAACATCATAAGCGGCGATGAGCCTGTTGCTCCACCGAGCAATAACAAAAAGCAGGATGTACCAAAGGAAACAAAGCCCAGGGAAAAAGTCCGTAACAGTTCATCAAAGAAAGCGGACTATGAGGAAACGTTTTTGGTCAATCGGTTTCCATCGGGGCGTAACGGCAAGGTCGTTTACATACGTCCCGAATACCACGAAAGGTTAATCCGCATTGTGCAATTAACAAGAGAAGAAAAGACTACACTCTATTCTTATATCGACAACATCCTTGAACACCACTTTAGGGAGTTTGGGGATGATATTACTGATTATTTCAACGAACGTTTTAAACCCATTTTATAGTTATGGAAATAGTAATTGTGATATGCCTGCTGATTGTGATTGCCCTGCTTGTGCAGGACAAGATTGTAATCAAAAAAAGTTCAGAAAGAAAACCGATACAGGAAAAAAGCAACCCTAAACTGCCCGATATTATGGGGCAACCTAGACCTAAGAGAAGCCTTTCGGTGCCAAACAATGCCACCGAAAGCCAAGTTGAAAAACCAGAAATAAATCCTGATAATTTTGACATAGAATACGACGAAAATGAAAACGTCGGCATTCAAATTCCGCAGGAAGAGCTGGACGAAGTTTTCAGTAATATGCCTGATTTTGGGGAAGAGGAGGAAGAATGGAATAGGTACGAATTATCCGATGGCGATAACGGTTTCGCCCAAGGGGTTACCTTTGAAGAACTAAGCTCCGTGGGGATACTGCTTCAAAAAGAAAAACTGGAGCAATCTCAAAAGGAAACAGCGATAGCTATAGTTCAGAAAATACAGGGAACCGAATTATTCAGCCTTTTGGAAAATTCTATGGAAGGCACTTCTCGTAAAATAGCAGAGCTATTGGATAGTAGCCTTTCTTCTGAAACGGAAACCAGTTCTTCCACTTTGCGGAAAAATGATTTGGAAAATTTCGACATTGGGGAGTTTGTATAGACTTCCCTTTGTCTTTTAAAACAACGAAGTATGGAAAGAGAATTGCCCAGTATAAATATCGAGGGAACAGATTTCTTGATCGATATAAATAAGGTCGAGTTAAGGGAAAAAAACAATCCAGTCAATACCATTTCAATTTACGTAATGAGCGATGTAGAAGATGGCTACGCTTTTAACTATAGTCTACAGGAGAAGAACATTCCGAACCTTATAAGTAACGGAGAAGACACTTCAGTAAAGATACCGGAACTCGTTGTGCTTGATCCAGCAGGAATGGCAGAAAAGTATAAGCTAACACCCCAAGAATTAGAAAATAAAACAGACTTCGACTTGATGGTGGATCAGACGGCATTCAATGACAGAACCCAAAAGGGAATGCTTCCTACAATCAATATTGAAGGTCATACATTTTATGTTGATATACGCATGGATATGCTTCGCCCCAAAGATGATTTCTTGTCAAAAGGAATTGTCTTTGATGAAATAGATCATTATTTCTCCGAGGAAGCGAATGCTTACATCATTCCCTACAACCCTAAAACACGCGAATTTCAAGAGTTAGATTATGATAGTATTCTGGTATTTCCAAAAGACCTTATCGCCGTTCAATTTCCTTTTCAAAGAGATCTTGATCCAATTGGTTGGAACCGAAACGGAGGTTGGAATATCAAAGAAGATTTAAAGCGTATAGGTCTAAAATCTCATTTTGAAGCAAAGACAATTCCCTGGAAGGAAACATTCCTACCACAAATAATAACAGAAAATCTGATGGTGCTGAAAGAAAAAACGATCAAGAAAAAACTCCAAAACAAGTCTGTTTCCTTTTCAAAAAAAGAGCAAGGAAGCAAAGGGCGAAAAATGTAACCTCTTTAAAAGAGGATTAGTAAGAAGCACGTCGAACATCATTTTGTTCGATGTGCTTCTTACTAATAGCTACCAATTAAAATGGCACTCACTGCCAAGTAATTCCTCTCACTATCAATTTTGGAAAACGGTGGAAATTAGGGGCTAAAAGCACAAACCTATTCATCAACTCGCACAACAACTCAACTTTGAGACGTCCTTTCCAAATGTTATGGCTGCTAATTTTATGCCTTCTCCTAATGTCAAATAAGGATAGAAACTCTCAGCCAATTCCCTTACTGTAATACCGTATTTGATAGCCATACTTAATAGTTGAATAAGTTCCCCGCCTTCGGGTGCAACTACTCTTGCACCTATCAGTTTGTCAGTTTCGGTATTGCGAATGAGTTTGATAAAACCCCTTGTGTCGTTTGCTGCAATGGCTCTCGGTACGTCTTTAAGTTCCAGTTTTGAAACTTCAAATGGAATGCCTTTTGATTCTGCCTGTGCTTCATCTAAACCTGCCCCTGCAATTTGTGGGTCAGTAAACACCACCCAAGGTAAAGAAGAATAATCGGCTTTATTATCTGTTCCTGAGAACGCATTTTCAACGGCAATTTTACCTTCAAAAGCGGCTGTATAAACAAATGCAGGGGTGTTGGTTACGTCACCTGCTGCGTAAATGTTAGGTAGATTGGTTTCCATTTTTTCATTTACAGCGATATGTCCGCTTTTGGTGAGTTCCAAACCAATGTTATCTAACCCTAATTGGCTTGTATTGGCTTTTGTGCCTGTGGCAATTACTACCTTACCTTTTTCTATAATTTGCGTAAATGAACCGTCAGCACATTTACAGTGAATGATGGTTTCATTCCCTTGTTTCTCGAATTTCACGGCTCTGAAATTAGGTAAGATTTCAATGCCTTCTTTTCGCATTTGGGTTTCCAATGCTTCACTGATGTCTGGGGTTTGTGTCCGTAGAACACGGTCGGTAAATTCAATGATTCGGACTTTAACGCCTAAACGATTGTACGCCATTGCAATTTCCAAACCTATGTAACCTGCTCCCATAATGGTCAAGCTTTCGGGTTTTTCTTCCAAGTCGAAAAGGGAAACGTTGGTCAAGTAGTCAATTTTGTCCAATCCTTCAATAGTCGGAATGTTGGTCGTAGCTCCCGCAGCAATTAAAAATTTGAAGGCTTTGTATTCCTTGCCATCAACCAAAATGGTTTTGTTGTCTTTGAATTTTGCCCAACCTTTTAGCATAGTCAGGTTTTCAAAATCGCTTACCACATCCATATATTTTTTCTCTTGAAGTGTGGCTACTAATTTTTTCTTGTCTTTGATGATTTGAGCGAAATCAATATCAACTCCTTTTGGCTTGATGCCTTCAAAGTTGGAATGTGTAGCGTGATAAGCCGACTCGCCTGCACGAATAAGATTTTTAGAAGGCACACAACCCACGTTGACACAAGTACCGCCAAAGTCCAAACCACCGTTTACCATTAAGGTCGATAAACCTAAACTTTCGGCTTTGATAGCTGCCGAAAATGCAGCCGAACCACCACCGATAATTATTAAATCAAATTGATTATTCCTACTATTTCCATTTTCAGAAATTTCACTTTTTACACGATAGTTTTTTGTGCCGTTAATGGTATTGATGATTTCTTCTTTACTTGTTTTGGTAGGGTCAAAAGAACATTCACAAGTAGCTTTTGGGTAGCTCACATTGGCTTCTTTAACACCCTCATTTTGTGAAAGCATTTTTTTTATTCCTGTGGCACAATGGTCGCAGGTCATACCTGCAATTTCCAATTTTATTTTTTCTTCTTTCATCTTATTTTTTTAATTTATTTAGGACTATACTTAACAACATTTCATTCCTATGTTTTTAGGCTCAAAGAAATCCTCAAGCGTCAATATTTTTCCATCAGGATTATTTTTTAACCATTGTTTTGCTGTTCTTTCGCTTGCAAAAAATGAAACGTGATTACATAGCGACCCTTTAATATTGCAGGTGTCAACAGATTCTACCCAAGAAATAAATAAAGGATAAGGAGTTGTCCATAATAGCTGACCTCCGTTTATTTGTAATTCTATGAGAGAACTATCAATTGGGTCGGACGAATGAACATTGACTTCCACATCTAACCATTCAGCAAACAGAATGGCATCTACTACACACCATGTGTATAACATCTTACCATTTACAATAAAGCGATGTTTGGTAGGAACTGTAGATAGACCAGAAAATGCAATAATATTTCCTTGTACATCGGTTTCGCCCAGTTTATTCAAAATAGCGTCCGCTTTATCTTTGGACACTTTTATTAGTTTATAAAATCTGTTTTTAGATATAGAACTGCCTTGCATCAATTCTTGAAATATTCGTAAAATAAAATCGCTATTCTTTATCTTAAATTCAGAAAAAAGAATGTCGTTTAATTGACCGTCAATATATTTTCGTTGATTTTTCATAAGTTTTCTATTTTGGGTTTTACTGCAAACATGCTTTACTTCCTATAATATCGCCATCTGATGCACTCCAGATATAAGAAAGACCATCTCCTGTTGCTGTAGCTGTTACTTTTGTGGTTGCCCCAATCGCAATGGTGCTTTGTTCCGCACTCAAATCTGTGTAAGAAATGGTCGAAGTACCTGTTGGGGTGGAAGAATTAGTACCGGGAGTTGAAGAATTTGTTGGTTTTACTTCCGGTTCCTGTACTTCTTTATTACAACTAGCTACTATCATCCCGATAGTAACAATGCCTAAAATTAATTTTACAGTTTTCATATTATTTAGAATTTTCTTTAATGATTTCGGCTTTATAACCTGTTTTTTCAATTACTTTTATGATAGCTTCAGGATTTGTTTTGCTTGGGTCGTACTGGATAGTTGCCAAATCGCCCGGATATTCCACTTTGTGTTCAATAATGCCGTCCACTTCTTTGAGGGCATTTGAAATATGGTTGGAACAACCTGCACAAGTCATTCCCGTGATTTTCAGTTGCAGGGTCTTACCTTCTTGCTGGTTTGTATTTGCTGTTTGTGCTTTACTGTCAGTCGGTTTGCAACATTGAGCATTAAGCTGAGCAATTCCAATTAGGAACAAAGCACTCAATAGAATTAAATTCTTTTTCATAGTATAATTATTTAATTAAGTTCTTAAATACGAGGGGCAAAAAAATACTATTTCTTGCCAACCACTTTGTAACCTGTACCGTTGATGGCTTCTTCAATTTGAGCAAGACTCACTTTGGTTTGGTCAAATTCTACTTTGGCAGTCGCTTCTTCATAAATCGCATCTACCTTAACAATGCCTGGCAATTTGTTCACATCATTTTCTACGTGTGAAGCACAACCATTGCAAGTCATTCCTTTTACATCAAAAGTTACCGTTTGGATGTCAGAAGCATTGACGATTACAACTTCCTTGTTGTCGTTTGAAGGATAGAAAATGTGTGCGTAGTTCGGAAAAGCGAGCATCAAGGCTGCAAATACGGTTACAATTCCCAAGAATGTTTTGGTCTGCATAAAGGGTTTCTTTTCGTCTTCTTCGCAATCACATTGAATTTCTTCGGCTGTTCGTGGTTTAAGTTTCTGATACCAAGCAAAACCCAACACCAAAACAGTGATACCGATTAGATAAGGTCTTGCTGGTTCCATCCACGAAAATGTAGATGCCACTCCTGACGCTCCTGAAATAAGAGCCAATACAGGTGTAATGCAGCAAAGTGATGCTGCTACTGCCGAAAGCACTCCCGCTCCGACAAATCTGTTGTTTTTCTTGTTCATACTGTTTCCTTTTTTGAATTGTTTATGATGTGTTTAAAAAATGGACGAAGTAAAGTCAGTTGCTCTTGTTTCAAAGAGTAGAAAATGGTTTGTCCTTCTCTTCTCCCTTCAATGACGTTTCCGTCTTTTAGTTTTCTGAGGTGTTGCGAAACGGCAGGAATGCTCATTCCGAGAATGTCTGAAAGGTCGCAAGGGCAGAGTTCGTTTTCTTCTTCTAAGAGAAATAAGATTTTCAACCTTACTTCGTTTCCTGCCAATGCTAAAAGTCCACTCAGTTGGCTGAATGCCTTGTCGTTGGTTTGAAGTATTACTCTACAATTGTCTATTTGAACCTTGTCGGCAAACACACGGATACACGATTGATTGTTTTCCATAATTTCCTTGTTTAGGATTTAATAACGCAGCAAAAATACAAATAGTTTTCTTATTTAAGCAAATACTTAAATGATAATTTTAATAAATCTTTTTTTTAAGCGGTGGGTCTCTTGGGACTTTGTTAAGGGGATAAATAAATACCCAGTGTCTTTTTAGGATAATGGAAAACTTATAAAATCATAAGGGAGAAATTTTATCAGCTATTCTGTATCGAAATGTTTGGCATTTTTTCATGCTCCATTATCAACTATAACGCCACTCACTGCCAAATCATTCCTTTGACTGTCACTTTATTATAACGCCTTGATTTCTGAAACACCTTTGTTCAGAAAGCCCGCGAGAAGTGGGAATACAATAACAAATTAATGTGTTTAATCATGAAAAAACAAAGAAAAAAAGTTTTGCTGGCAGCTACATTGATGCTCTCAGGAATCGGTGCATTCGCCCAGGGAAATGGTACAGCAGGTATCACAGAAGCTACCCAAATGGTCACCTCTTATTTCGATCCCGCCACACAGCTTATCTACGCTATTGGTGCCGTAGTAGGACTCATCGGAGGTGTTAAAGTGTACAACAAGTTCAGTAGCGGAGATCCCGATACCAGTAAAACGGCGGCATCGTGGTTCGGTGCCTGTATCTTCCTTATTGTAGCTGCTACCATTCTTCGTTCATTTTTCCTTTAATCCTTTGCCCTATGAGTAATTACAACATCAACAAAGGCATTGGAAGAACAGTAGAATTTAAGGGACTGAAAGCGCAGTACCTATTCATCTTCGCCGGCGGATTACTTGGGACATTGATCCTGGTCATGATACTTTACATGGCTGGGGTTAATTCTTACATCTGTCTGTCTTTAGGAATTGGTGGTGCTTCGCTAATTGTATGGCAGACCTTTTCACTCAATCAAAAGTATGGTGAACACGGATTGATGAAAATCGGCGCAATAAAAAGGCATCCCCATTACATCATCTGTCGCAAGCCTGTGCATCGTTATTTAAAGTCCACCTCTAAATCAACTGCCGTATGAGAAATGTAGCAAAAGTCACTACGTTGGAAAATAAGTTTCCTTTGTTGGCAGTAGAAAATAATTGTATCCTGTCCAAGGATGCAGATATTACCGCTTGTTTTGAAGTACGCTTACCAGAACTATTCACAGTAGCTTCTGCGGAATACGAAGCGATTCATTCCGCTTGGCATAAAGCTATCAAGACCTTGCCCGATTATACGGTCATCCATAAACAAGACTGGTACATTAAGGAAAACTATGCACCAGATATTGCTGGTGAGAATTTAAGTTTTTTAGGCAAATCCTACCAACAACATTTCAACGAACGCCCTTTCTTGAACCATTATTGCTATTTATTCCTGACCAAAACTACCAAAGATCGGATGCGGATGCAAAGCAATTTCTCTTCGCTCTGCAAAGGTACGCTGATACCAAAGGAAATCAGAGATAAGGAAGCAATCCACCGTTTTATGGAAGCCGTTGCGCAGTTTGAACGTATCGTGAATGATAGTGGTTTCATAAGCCTACGACGCCTGAGTGAAAACGATATCATCGGTAAAGATGAAAAACAGGGGTTATTAGAACAGTACCTCACCTTGTCAAGAGATGCAGGGACACCCATGCAGGACATCGCATTAGGAGCCGAAGAAGTTCGTATCGGGAACAAAAGGTTATGCTTGCACACCTTATCCGATACGGACGACCTGCCCGGAACGGTATCAGCGGATACTCGTTACGAAAAACTATCTACTGATCGAAGTGATTGTCGTTTGTCATTCGCCGCACCTGTGGGCTTGTTGTTAAACTGCAACCACATTTACAACCAATATTTGTTTTTGGATAACAGCGAAGCCAGTCTACAAAAGTTTGAGAAGTCCGCAAGGAATATGCACTCACTGGCTCGTTACAGTCGTGCCAACCAAATCAACAAAGAGTGGATAGAAAAGTACCTAAACGAAGCCCACAGTTTTGGGCTATCTTCTGTTCGTGCTCACTTCAACATTATGGCGTGGTCGGATGATCCGGCAGAACTGAAACAGCTAAAAAATGATTGTGGAAGTGCTTTAGCATTGATGGAATGTAAACCCAGACACAACACTACGGATGTAGCAACATTGTACTGGGCAGGAATGCCGGGTAATGCAGGTGATTTTCCGAGTGAGGAAAGCTTTTACACGTTCATAGAGCCAGCTTTGTGCTTTTTTACAGAAGAAACCAATTACCATAATTCACCATCGCCATTCGGGATAAAAATGGCTGACCGATTAACGGGGAAGCCTATCCATTTGGATATTTCAGATTTGCCGATGAAACGTGGAATTATTACCAATCGTAATAAGTTCATACTCGGCCCATCAGGTTCTGGTAAATCTTTCTTCACAAACCATATGGTACGACAGTATTACGAACAAGGCGCTCACGTTTTGCTTGTTGACACTGGTAATTCTTATCAAGGATTATGCGAACTCATTAAAGGTAAAACCAAAGGCGAAGACGGTGTTTACTTCACCTATACCGAAGATAATCCGATTGCTTTTAATCCTTTCTATACCGATGATGGCGTGTTCGATATTGAGAAGCGTGAAAGCGTCAAGACTTTGATATTGACCCTTTGGAAACGTGATGATGAACCACCAACTCGCTCAGAAGAAGTAGCATTATCAAATGCTGTATCAGGCTATATCGAACGCATCAAACAAGAAGATGTTTACCCATCATTCAACGGCTTCTATGAGTATGTAAAAGGCGATTACCGAAAGGTACTCGAAGAAAAACAGGTAAGGGAGAAAGACTTTGACATTGCCAATTTCCTGAACGTACTCGAACCCTACTACAAAGGTGGTGAGTATGATTATCTGTTAAACTCTGATAAGCAGTTAGACTTGTTGAGTAAGCGTTTTATCGTATTTGAAATTGATGCGATTAAAGACCACAAAATCCTCTTTCCCATAGTTACCATTATCATTATGGAAGTCTTCATTAACAAGATGCGTAGGCTGAAAGGCATCCGAAAGCTGATACTAATTGAAGAAGCGTGGAAAGCGATTGCGAAGGAAGGTATGGCAGAATATATAAAGTATTTGTTTAAAACGGTTAGGAAGTTTTTCGGTGAAGCCATCGTGGTAACGCAGGAGGTGGATGACATCATCCAGTCGCCCATTGTTAAGGAAAGTATCATTAACAACAGTGATTGTAAAATCCTTTTAGACCAACGCAAGTATATGAACAAGTTTGATGATATACAGGCGATGTTGGGGCTTACAGATAAGGAAAAAGGGCAGGTACTTTCTATCAATATGAACAACGATGCAAGCCGACTTTACAAAGAGGTTTGGATAGGCTTAGGTGGTACGCACTCGGCAGTCTATGCCACCGAAGTTAGTTTGGAGGAATACCTTGCTTACACCACCGAAGAAACCGAAAAAATGGAAGTGATGCAGCTTGCTGCTGAACTGGACGGCAATGTAGAACTCGCCATCAAGCATATCGCAATGCAAAGGCGTGACAAAATAAATCAATAATCAATTAACATTTTAAAATTTAGAAGCAATGAAAAAAATCTTTTTTACAGTGTGTACGGCATTAATGCTCGCCGTAGCACCGTCAGCTAAAGCCCAATTTGTAGTAACTGACCCTGCAAATCTGGCATCAGGAATTATCAACAGTGCGAACGAAATCATACAGACTTCTTCCACCGTGAGCAATGTGGTAAAGAACTTCAACGAAGTGAAGAAAGTGTACGACCAGGGCAAGGAATATTACGATAAGCTGAAAGCTATCAACAACCTTGTGAAAGATGCCCGTAAAGTACAGCAAACCGTATTGTTGGTAGGCGATGTGTCCGAAATATATGTTCAGAACTTTGGAAAAATGATGAACGACCCCAATTTTACACCACAGGAATTGGTTGCAATCGGCAACGGTTATTCGGCACTGCTCAATGAAAGTACCGAACTGCTGAAAGAATTGAAGCAGATTATAACCTCGTCAAGTCTTTCCCTGAACGATAAAGAACGTATGGATGTAATTGACCGTGTGTACAAAGAAGTTAAGGATTACCACAGCCTTGTTCGCTACTACACGAATAAGAACATTTCTGTAAGCTATCTAAGAGCGAAAAAGAAAAACGACGCACAGAGAGTGCTTGAACTCTACGGAACTTCTAACCAAAAATACTGGTAAAAATGGAATGGGATAATCTTCACGAACTCCTTCGTTCACTTTACGATGATATGATGCCACTTGCTGGTGATATGGCGGCTGTGGCTAAAGGATTGGCTGGATTGGGTGCGTTGTTCTATGTAGCATTAAAGGTTTGGCAGGCTTTAAGCCGAGCCGAGCCTATCGATGTGTTTCCGTTACTGCGTCCATTCGCTCTGGGTCTTTGTATAATGTTCTTTCCAACCATCGTGTTGGGAACCATTAATGCAGTATTAAGCCCGGTAGTTACAGGAACTCACGCCATACTCGAAGACCAGGTGCTTGACCTCAACCAACTCCAGCAACAGAAAGACCAATTGGAATACGAAGCAATGGTACGAAATCCCGAAACCGCCTATATGGCATCAGACGAAGAGTTTGATAAAAAACTGGATGAATTAGGATGGTCGCCTTCCGATGTTGGTACAATGGCAGGAATGTATATGGACAGGCAAGCCTACAAGATAGAGAAAGCAATAAAGGATTGGTTTCGCAATTTATTGGAAATACTCTTTCAGGCGGCGGCTTTAGTTATTGATACCATACGAACATTTTTCCTGATAGTCCTTTCGATACTGGGGCCAATAGCTTTTGCTATTTCCGTTTGGGACGGATTTCAGTCAACGCTCACGCAATGGATCACGAGGTATGTAAGTGTTTACCTGTGGCTTCCTGTTTCCGATTTGTTCAGTTCGATGTTGGCAAGAATACAATCCCTCATTTTAGAACGGGATATAGCAATGCTTGCCGATCCAACTTACATACCCGATACGAGCAATACGGTGTACATCATCTTTATGATTATCGGTATCGTTGGCTACTTCACAATTCCAACAGTAACAGGTTGGGTAATCCAAGCCGGAGGTGCAGGAAACTTTACTCGTAATGTAAATCAAACAGCGATGAAGGCAGGAAACCTTGCAGGTGCTGGTGCAGGATCTACAGTAGGAAACATCGGCGGTAAACTGATGAATAAATAACAATAAATCATTAAAAAAAATGGAATTTAAAACGCTAAGAAATATCGAAAACAGCTTTAGGCAGATAAGACTATATGCCATTGTGTTTGCGGTTCTCTGCATTGGCGTGGTAGGATATGCCGTATGGCAGTCCTACCGCTTTGCAGAAGAACAACGCCAAAAAATCTATGTATTGGATAACGGCAAATCTTTGATGCTTGCCTTATCGCAGGATGCGAGCATCAACCGACCTGTGGAAGCAAGAGAACACGTTAGAAGGTTTCACGAACTGTTCTTTACACTTGCTCCCGACAAAAACGCTATAGAAAGCAATATGAGCAGGGCATTCAATCTTGCTGACAAAAGTGCCTTCGACTACTATAAAGACTTGTCGGAAAAAGGCTATTACAGTCGTATTATATCAGGAAATGTACAGCAACGCATCGAAGTAGATAGTGTGGTCTGCAATTTCGATACCCATCCTTATGCGGTACGAACCTATGCAAAACAATTCATCATTCGGTCAAGCAATGTAACCAGACGTAACTTGATTACTTCCTGCTACCTAGTCAACTCCGTTCGCTCTGACAACAACCCACAAGGCTTCAATATCGAAAAATTTGCAGTCGTGGAAAACAGGGATATAGAAGTCATCGAACGCTAAAAAATAATCTTATGGAAGTATTATCAGATTTAAACACGTTCGCAAAAATCCTTACAGAAAAAGGATATAACGGCTATTTCCATACGCAGGGTGCGTATGCCGGAAAGCTGAAAGAAAGCATCAGCGATTACCTTGAAAGTTACCAAAAAGGTACAGACAGTTTACCCAAACAGGATTTATTGTTGACAGGCTATCTGCAATGGTTGGGAGAAGACAAGCCCCGTGTAGAATGCAGTATGTGGGTAAAGTACCTGAACGGCAAATTCTCATTGAGCCGAATGGAAATAGCCAAGAAAGACAGCTTTGGGCAACTGCTTAAAAAATCGGAATTGACAAACCTTTCAATCATATCTGCACCCAAATTAACTGAAGCGATCGCACTGGTCAATGATGAACAGAAACAAAATCTGGGCTCAAGTTCAAAACGGTTCAAGCTCTAACATCAGAAATAATAAGAATATGAAAAAACTAAGAGCAAATATGGACACGTATTTTGACAAGCTTGATGAACGTTGGCAGACGTTACCAGTACGCAAACAGCACCAATATACCCTGTGCTTTTTTGTGGGATATCTACTGCTTACCGCAGGTGTAATTTTCAAAGTCTGGTACGATACAAAGTCTGGAAACGATATGATCATAGAGCATATCGAAAACCCTGTCCTCAAAAAAAATGGAAGTCCTGCAAGATTGCAGGATAGTGTATCAACAATTTTAAAAAATAAAATTTATGAAAGAAAATGAGAACAAAAAGTCAGTTGTTCGGGTAACGGAGGGGAACTCGACAGCAACTGCTGATGTGTTGCAAGACGGCACACAGAATAATAAGGAGAAGCTCAAAAAGCCCTTAATCTTTGGTTTAATGTCGATTGTTTTCGTGGGTTGTATGTACCTCATATTTAAACCATCCGAAGACAAAAAGACAATTGAAAATGTAGGGCTGAACGATGCGGTACCAGAGGCTACTGGAACTGGAATGCCTGCCGACAAAGGCAAGGCGTATGAACAGGAAATGCTCGAACGCAAAGAGCAGGAAAAACGCAATGCATTGGCTACACTTTCAGACTACTGGAATACAGAAGACAAAGAAGAGCCAACCGACGAACCGTTTAATGAAGAAGAGGAAAACAACAGCTTTGGCGGTAGTGGGAGAAATTCGGAAAGAAGCAGTAATCCTGCTTTGAACAGCTATCGAAATAGCCAAAGCGCATTGAGTTCCTTTTATCAAGATGATAACGCTGAAACAATGGAACTGCGTAAGCAGGTGGACGAATTGAAAGAAAAATTATCAGAAAAGGATGTGCCACCTGTGGCCACAGTTGATGACCAATTGAAGCTAATGGAGAAATCCTATGAAATGGCAGCAAAGTATCTGCCAAAAAATGCGAATACCGAAAATTCAACACCTGCTAATGGTGCTGTTCCGGGTGCTGTTGGTGTTGCGGGTGCTAACCAAAAAGAGCATTTTGTATCGTTTACGCCTGCAAGAAAGAATGCTGTATCAGCCCTGTACCGTGAACCTACGGACAGTGCTTTTTTAGCCGATTGGAGCGAAACAAAGAACCGTGGTTTTTATACCGCTGGTTCTGTTGAGCAGGTGATACAGCCTAAAAACAGTATCAAAGCCTGTGTACACGATGCCCAAACAGTAGTTGGCGAAACAGGTGTGCGTTTACGATTATTAGAGCCTGCAAAAACACCGAGCCGTACCATTCCAAAAGGAACGATTTTAACGGCTAATGCGAAATTTCAGGGAGGGCGTTTACAACTAAAAGTTACCTCGATAGAACTGGAGGGCAATATCATCCCGGTAGATATAACCATTTACGATTTGGACGGACAGCAAGGCTTGTACGTTCCGTATTCGCCGGAAATGAATGCCCTTACCGAAATGGCAGGCAATATGAGCCAAACTGGTGGAACGAGCGTAATGCTCACGCAGAATGCCGGACAGCAGGTTGCAGCAGATCTTAGTCGTGGCGTGGTACAGGGAATTTCGGGCTATTTTGCTAAAAAGGTAAGAACCCCAAAAGTTACGCTGAAAGCAGGACATCAGGTCTTCTTGGTATCTAAAAAATAATGTTGAACTCAAATAAATAAAACAATGAAAAATCATTTAAAAACCTTTTGGGCAATTGCCCTGATACTCGGCTTTGCCGTACAATCTTTTGCACAAGACAGCATCAGAACTCCGCTTGCATTAGGCAAGATAGAACCGTATAAAATGGAAGTTACCTACGATAAAACTTCGCACTTGATTTTTCCGACCGCTATCCGTTATGTGGATTTGGGAAGCGAATATCTGATTGCAGGAAAAGCAGAAGATGCAGAAAATGTGTTACGTGTTAAAGCAACGGTAAGGGATTTTGAACCTGAAACCAATTTTTCAGTCATTACGAATGACGGACGTTTTTACAGCTTTAATGTGTATTACAGTTCTTACCCGGAGGCAATGAGCTACGACCTACTTACAATGCAAAAGGCAGTGGATAAAGCCAATGGAAACGATGTGCTTTTTGAAGAATTGGGCAATAATTCGCCTTCACTAGCAGGCTTGCTATTAGAAACAATTTACAAAAATGATAATCGGATTGTAAAGCACATTGGGGCTAAAAGTTTCGGCATTCAGTTTGTTCTCAAAGGCATTTATATCCACAACGGCAAATACTATTTCCATACGGAATTGAGAAATAAAACCAATGTGCCTTTCCAGATTGATTTTATCAATTTCAAAGTAGTAGATAAAAAGGTAGCCAAACGTACAGTTGTACAGGAACGCCCGATGATACCATTACGCACTTACAAACCTTTGGACGAGATTGGCGGGAAACTAACCGAACAAAACGTGTTCCTGTTAGACCAATTTACCATTGCCGATGACAAGGTACTGTTGATTGAGATTTTCGAGAAGAACGGTGGCAGACATCAAACTTTGCAGGTAGAAAATTCGGATTTGATAAAAGCTCGTTTAATAAACGATATGCACCTAAAATTTTAATAACATTTTAATCCAATAATATGAAAAAGTATATCTATACCGTGATGCTCATCTTGATGGCCATCACGGTTACACAGGCACAAAGAATGCTCCCAAAACAGAAAGGACTGGAAGTAAGTACAGGTGTAGTATCCAACGATAAAATTGGTAATGATTATTACCTCAATATTGGAATGACCGTGAACGGTAAAAACGGGAACTATCAGCTTTGGGCATTGGAATACACCCACCAATACCACGACTACAAAGACCTCCGCATACCGCAGGAAACCTACACTTCCGAAGGCGGCTACAGTTTCTTCCTTTTGGGCGATGCTCGTAAAAACATTACGCTGAACTTCGGAATAACAGGTGTTGTCGGTTATGAAAGCATCAATCGTGGCGAAGCGATGTTGTATGACGGAGCAAAGATTTTGAGCGAGGATAACTTCATCTACGGAGCTGGTGGACGGCTCACTCTTGAAACATATCTATCAGACCGTTTTGTGTTAATCCTGCAAGGACGCACAAAAGTATTTTGGGGTACGGACTTAGAGCAATTCCGACCATCCGCAGGTGTAGGATTAAGGTTTAATTTTTAAAACATAAAACGATGATAGCAATATTAAATAAATTCAGAATAGGATTACTGCCGATATATGTAATGCTGGCAATCCTCACAGCTTCGGTTACGTTGGTATCTTGTAGCAAAGATGATGAACTCGAAATACAGAACGATTTTCCTTTCGAGGTAAATGTAATGCCAGTACCTAAAGATGTTGCCAACGGGCAGACGGTAGAAATACGCATTACCATACAGCGTACAGGCAATTACAGCAACACGCAGTATTTTCTCCGCTACTTTCAGTTTGACGGACAGGGAACGTTACAATACTACGATGAACCACCATACCTGCCGAACGATTTATACCCGTTACCGACAGAGCAGTTTCGATTGTACTATACTTCAACATCTACCGTATCACAATCCTTTGAGGTTTGGATTTCGGACAGCTTCGGGAACGAAAAGCAATTGAGCTTTCAGTTTAACAGTAGTGATTAAAAGCAGTATTTCATTTCATAAAAACGGCTTATCTGATTGGTAAGTCGTTTTCTATTTACAGCGCATTGGCTTATGTGCATTTTACTGGCTCATCAATATTTCTTAAATTTATACTTGTGAAATTAAAAATGTGAGGATATGGTTGCATCATTGGTTATAGGGGTAATATTTTTGGTTGCAGGCTTGGGACTTCGTTACTGGATTAACCGAAGAAAGTTTTACAGGCGCAGACCTATGGGAGCAGAGGGTTTTTCATCTTATGAAAGTTCGGTTTTCATTAAATTGATTGAAAAGGTTGGCAAATGGGTAGCCTATGCACTGATTATATTCGGGCTATTGTCGTTATGGGTTTATTCCCGTGAGAAAAAAGAAATTAAAACAGAGCAGCCAATCCCGACAATAAATCATAACTAAACTTATCATTTAACTATTTTTGTAGGATAATAAATGTGTTAGCTGTAAATGTAGAGTACAACCTTACAACCTAAACTAAATACTATAAACAATGTCTATATATCAGGATATTTTAAATTGGTCGCAAGGCAGACCAGCGTTTGTTCAAGATGCTTTACGAAGACTTGTCGCATCAACAACACTTACACAAAACGACATTGACGAACTTGTTCAATTGGTAAAAAAAGAATGTGGTGACAATACAATTACTATAAACCCTATTCCGCTTAATAGCACACACATTCCAACAACAATTGCGATAAGTGGCAATTATCCCAAATTAATCAGCTTAAACAATCCTATTAATATTTGTGCCTTACACAATCAAGGAGGGTTACAATTTTCCAATACAGGTTTGACAATAGTTTATGGTGGAAATGGTTCGGGAAAATCAAGCTACTCACGTATTTTGAGAAAACTTTGCTGGAGCAGAAATCCAAGTGTTACACTAAAAAAGAATGTTTTTAATCCATCTTCTAATCAACAACAAGTTGATTTTATTGTAGAAGACAATGGTTCAAATATTAACTTTTCTTGGACAGAAAATAGTCCGAGCAATCCTATCCTTAATTCATTTTTTGTTTTTGATAACGACTGCGGAGATATTTACATCAACAATGAAAATCCCACAGAATATAAACCTGTAGGAATTGATGTTTTAGAAAAATTGGTTTCGACCTTTGGAAGTATTTCGCAAGCCTTTAGTTCGTCTGTTGCTTCTTACAACACACAAAAACCAGGGTTGCCACAAAATTTACTTCAAACCTCCACAGCACAATGGTATGGAACAATAGAAAATCTACAACGAACAAACGTTGATTCATACATCCAATTTAGCCAAGCAAACATCAATAGAAAGCAAGAACTTACAACCTTAACCACAGCACAAAATCCTCAACAAAACATTACAAACTTAACCAATCAGCGAACACGGATTAACGGCTACATACAACAATTTTCACAAATTGAAACATTATTTGACGAACAAAACTTAAACGAACTAATAGCAAATAGAAATACTTTTGAAAGCGTTAATCAAGCGTATCAAATTGCGACAACTCAACTACAAAACGTAAACACGTTAGAAGGATTTGGCACAAATCCTTGGCGAACTTTGTGGGAAGCTGCAAGAAATTATGCACATAGTTCAAATCTTTCAGACGGTCAAAATTTCCCATCCTTAACTTCATTAGAAAAATGTGTGTTGTGCCAACAAGAACTTGACGAAACTGCACAACAAAGATTGACAACTTTCAATCAATTTGTATTAAATGACGTTTCTACACAGCTAAATTTAATTAACTCAACAGTTCAGGGAAAGCTAAACTTATACAATTCATTGGTCATTCCACCAATTGAAAACCTTGCAGAGTTAGAGCAGTTGATACCAAATTTTCGAGATAGCTATAACCAGTTTGCTAATTCAGTTGCTACATTCAGAAATTCAATCATTACTTTTTTGCAAAATGGTGGCGAACTAAACATAAGTTTACAAACTCTGACACCAAGCATAACAAGCATAATTCCAAGAATTGATACCGAGATTGCACAGAACAATCAGCTTCTACAAAATAGAAACACCTTAGTTTCTGAACTTAATGAACTATCAGTAAAAGAATTTTTGTTTAACAACAAAACGGCTATTCTTCAATACTTTGACGAATATAAATACAGGTCTTGGATAAACACTTGTCAATCCCAACTCGCCACCAATGGTATTTCACGCAAAATTGGCGAACTAATGGAAAACCAAGCCGTAAGTTTGCAGCACCAAGAATTTGTTTCCCATCTCAATTTCTTCAATCGTGATTTAGCAAGTAAAGTTTTGATTTCAAGAACGAGAACAAGTCAAGGAAATACATATCAAAGATGTGGCTTAAACGGAATTAATGATTCAATCAACTCAATTTTAAGTGAGGGCGAACAAAAAATTATTGCCTTATCAAACTTTTTAGCTGAATGTACGATTGACAATCGTCTAAATACGATAATATTTGATGACCCTGTTACGTCTTTGGATATGGATAATAGGGATAAAATTTCGGATAAAATTGTTCAACTATCACAAAACCGACAAATAGTTGTCTTTACTCACGACCTGTCATTTTTACGTTTGCTTATAGATACACATAAAGCAATAACATCAACGGACTGCACAGTAATAGGAATTGACAAATACAATGGAATAAGTGGTATCGTTACAGACGAGATTCCATATTTAGCTAAAAATGTGCAAGAAAGAGTCGATTCTATCAGAAGAATACTAACAGAACACGATGCTCTTATATTAACTGATGCACACGGACGAGAAACTAAACTTGATTCTGCAAGAAAAAGATTTAGAATGTTGTTAGAACGTTCTGTTGAAGAAGTTTTATCAAATAAAACTTACGAACGATTTTCTAAAAACATTCATCTAAAAAAAGGTAATTTATCAAGTTATATTGTTACAGAGCAAACAGATGTTGATTTTCTTCTAAACCTATTCGGAAAGTATTCCGTAACAGAACACGATGGAGGGACTTCAACAATTCCATTGTTACCAAATAAACCAGAAATTGACCAAGACATTACAGACTATTCTAATTGGAAAAACGGCTTTAAAATTAAACTAAGGACATTCCAGTCAACATACAATTAATATTTCAAAATAGCAGTAAAAAATCGGATAGCTCAAAAGGCTATCCGATTTTTGTTTACGGAGGTAGTAAACTGCCAAACACTTCCTTTTAGTGCCAATGGATACAACATTGTGCAGTCGCTTAGAAAGCCTTTATAAATTCGACTTCCACAGAAAAATTGAGAGAAAAATGGAAGTTATCGCAATACCAAAATCCGCACTGGATGGAATGAAGAATAAGCTAAGGGAACTTTTGGAAATGACCGAAAATGCCACACGGAAATATACCCCGATTTTCAAAGAGGAGAAGTGGCTCGATAACCAGGAAGTCTGTTTGATGATGAAAATTACCAAACGGACGTTGCAGACTTACAAGGATAAAGGGTTATTGCCATATTCCAAACTGAACCGCAAGAATTATTACAAACTATCGGACGTACAGGCTTTGCTCGAAGCTGGACAGCCGTACAATACCAATGATAATGGATTTACTGACGAATGATAATGAAGAAATCATTTCCCATCAAGAAATGATTTTGATATTGAGAGACCGTATTGAAAATATATTAAAAAACTATCGTCCCGTAATGAATGGAGAAATTTATTTGTCGGGCGAAGATGTATGCAAACTGTTACACATTAGCAAACGCACTTTACAGCAATATCGTGATGATAATATCCTGCCGTATATTCAGATTGGTGGCAAAATTATTTATAAGGAAACAGATTTGATGACAATATTGGAGCAGAATTATATCAATCACAAAACTAATTCAGACTAAGCTTTTTTATTGCATTAATACATCTAATAGCAAGAGTTTAGTATCTTTGCTATGTAAAATATAGAAATACTTAAAGTGTTTTTGCTTTAAGTCCCACATTGAAAACTGGTAATTTTTAGACAACGGGACGATAAGGAAGAACGCTCATGCCATAGGCGTGGGCGCTCGCTTATTCGTTGTCGGGTATACCAGTGCCTCAATGTGCGGTAAGTGTAGTGGCCTGCGCTTTCTTTTTGTGCAGGGCTACATCAACTTTAAAAAAGTATGATGATATGAAAACTGGTACATCCCAACAAAAAATTACACTCGCCTTTATCAATGATAAAAGCCCAATTTTAGATTTCATTTGTAAAGACCTCATTGCTTCAGGAACTGAAGTCTTATTTCGTTCGGAAAGCATTGAAGATGGACTATCACAATTATCTTCATTAAATGAACTCCCAAAAATTTGTATTATCGACCTTGATTTTTACAACAAGAATGTTTTTGTTGAACTTCAAGAATTAAGAACAAAATATCCAACTATAAAACTTATTGCACATAGTGATATTGATGATGAGAAAGTGGGTAAATATCTTTTAGATATTGGTTTTTCAAGTTACTTGCTGATTGGTAATGATGCGGAATATTTTAGAAAAGTAATAGAAGCCGTTATCAATTAGGATAAAATTCACTAATTCTCATACAAAATACTAGCGATTTTTTTATCATTTAGTACAAACCTTATCTGCTCATATTTTTGAGTAGGGTGCATATCCTTTTCTGTAACTGGCGGAAAATATTTTACTCCAATAGTCACGTTTGGTAAACTAAAACTCCAAGATGACCTGATTTTAAAATTCTTACCACACAATTGTTGATCGGATGAGTTCAGATATTCTTTGAATTTTGAAAGCCCTTCGATTTCAAATATTGTTTTCCAGTTTTTACGAACTTCAAAAACGATATTTTCGTCAAGATTTTTCAGGATACTACTTTCATCGGAGGTTTTATCTGCTAATGACAGTTCACTTCCAATTAAAACCCTGTTTCCATCAATTGTTCCACCTGTTCTGAAAGCACCAAATGAAAAATAAATTGTGGCAGGTTTTAAATCAGGATATACTTTTTTAAGCTTCTGAATATTTGCATTTATTTTCGGGTAAAGACTTTTTACTTTTAAGGTATTGGGTTTTAATGAAGACCAGAATTTTGGATATTGTGTCATCCAGCTAATAAATTCTTTTTCTGAATAGTTGCGAACTTTAATCAGACTTTTTAGTCCGGGAGTTCCTTTATCAAGATAAAAATCTTTTAATAGCTTATATTGCTGAGCACTGTCTTTGGTAGCATTTATTTTGTCATAAGCATTCCAAAAATTATCAATGTCTGCTGATACAAAAATCTGTTTAGTTTTTTGTGCAAATGTAGCCGTTGCTAAACATAAAATGATTATCAAACTAAGCAGTTTCTTCATATTGTATTTAATAATTTTTCAGGTTGCTTCAACCCAACTAAATTAAACAAAAATGTGAAATAAGAAAAAGTTCTCAGAAAAAAGTAGGGAAGCTTAACTTGCCGATTAATTTTAAAAACAATTCTATTTCATTTGTAGCTCGTTTAAATATTTCCGGATATCTTTTTCTAATTTAAAAGGATATTCATAATCTAACTTTTCCGACAATTCAGTTCCGATTTCTGAAACTAAATCAGCCATTGCCAATAAAGCTGTCCAATTATCTTTTATATTACTTCCTGAAAATGTTTGCTCTGTTTTCAGCCACATTTCATGGTTTAGATATTTTTTAAAAAGCCTTCCATATTTATTGGTTGTTATATTCCAGTTGTGTTTACTTCCGATATACCATTCGATGAGAGGAATTAGATATTCAGTTCGGATATTGGTTTCCGACATAAATTTTGCATAAAACATTTCATCTCTCGCTAGACATTTTGCGACGTAAGTGGTGTCCCACCAAAAGTCATTGAGAATACGTTGGAACTCTTCTTCTGATGGTTTTTTGATGATGGAAAACTGAAAGCTAGGTTTCTGCATTTCCTTTGTTATTCCTTCTTTGTCAATCAAAACTTTATAGCCAATATCCCAATCTTCGGGTAATTCTTTGAGTTTTACTTCTTGCAGAAACTTGTCTTTGCTGAATAGTTTAAAATCAACTTTTACATGATCATCATACAAAATCATTTTCATTGCATGTTTTCCATCGAAGCTACTTTCATCCTCTTCAATCATCGCAATTGGATTCCCAAAATGATGTGTCCAATTATTGTCTGAAATATATTGAGTGTTATTTTCAAAAATAAGTTCAATATCTAAATCGCTAAATTCATCAACAGGCGCAAGAGGATTTACGAGCGAACTTGTGAGTAAAACCACTCTTACATCTTCGTTATTTTCTGACCAATTAATGATTGATTTTAATTTTTCTTCTCTGGCTTTCATTTTAAGTGAAATGATTTAGTGCAATTTTTTTACGTTAGTTTTTTCGATAGAAACTTCTTTTCTATGCGTCTTGATTAATCTGAAGTCATTTTTATTGTTTTAAGCCATCTTTCAACTGTATGTCTTCAAAAGAAAGTGTACTTTTTCTTAGAGAGTGTTTTCTGTTTCAAATATAGAATTTAAAGTTTAGTTTTTTGCTTTTAAAAAGAAAAAAAATTAGGTTTCGATTAATTTTCTTTTGTAATATTCCTTTTTTCTTCTTTTTAGAGTTTCAGATTTTATCTGCTGTCTTATTTTCAACACTTCATCGGCTCTTCCAAAGTACACATCCGCTGGAGTTAGATTCTTCAAAGATTCGTGATAACGCTCATTGTTATAGCGGTTTACAAATACTTCCAAAGCCGCTTCCAATTCCTCTGGACTGTAATAATGATGCAGTTTCACCACATTTTTCATCGTCCTGTGGTAGCGTTCAATCTTGCCTTGCGTCTGTGGATGAGCGGGCTTTCCATGGATTTGCTTCATGCCGTGATTATCGTGTAAATACTCCTTTAATTCCTCGGTAATATAGCAAGAACCGTTGTCCGACAGAAGTTTCGGAACTTGTCCTTTTCTTAAACCTGCTTTCTTCACAGCTCGGTCAATGGTTCTTTGAACATCATTCACCTTCATATTTCGGCACAATTCCCAATGAACGATATAGCGGCTAAAATCGTCAATCACCGTGCTTAGATAGTACCAGCCCCAACCCAGAATTTTAAAGTAAGTAAAATCTGTCTGCCACATTTCGTGAACAAAATTGGTTTTATCCTTAAATTCATTCGAGGCAGAAATCAGGATGTGCGATGGAGCCGTTATCAGTCCTCTTTTCTTTAAAATACGGTAAACACTGGATTCTGAGATAAATACACCCTTCTCATCGGTGATTTTATGAGCCAGTTCTCTGCTGGAGAGTTCAGGATAATTCAAAGCGATTTCTACCACCAGATTTTTCTCTTCTTCAGGAATGTTGTTCCACTGCCTTCTGCCAGAAGAAGGGGAAGAATGAAATCCCGCTTCACCTTTCTCAAGGTACAGATTATACCACTTGTAGAAGGTGCTTTTGTGAATGCCAAGTTCCCTGAGTGTCCTGTTCACGCCGATTTCACTACGGGTAACCATTTGGATGATTTCCAGTTTTTCTTCAGGTAACAACCTCATATACTTTCTGTATTTTTCGGTTATTCCAGAATTTCCAAACTTTTTTTTACAATGTCGTAGCGGATAACGAGGTCGGCGACCGTCTCCTTGAGTTTTCGGTTCTCTTCCCGAAGCTGAGAGACTTCTTCGGAGGTTGCCTGGCGAAGAGTATCTCCTGAGAGTTGCTTTTTACCGGCTTCAATGAACTCCTTATTCCATTTGTAGAAGGTAGATTCCTGAATAGCGTGCTTGCGACAGAGTTCGGCTATGGAGGTTTCAGCCCGAAGGGCTTCCATCACAATTAGGATCTTTTGTTCCGCGGTGAAAATCCTTCTGGTTTTTCTGCGGATGTCTTTTAAATAATTTTCAGGATTACTGATTGGTTTTTTGGCTGTCATAATAAATCAAATTTAATGGTTTTTTTTGTTCTGTTTATTATGAAAACACTATCTTAGTTCTGAACTAAATCGGTACACTTTTTGCTGACGATTTACAGAAAGGGTTTTTCAAGCCTTGTGTCATGGGTAAATAAGCAGACATCAATTACAACAGAAGTACGGTACGTAATGGAAGCAACAGGCGTTTATCATGAATCCTTAGCCTATTACCTATGCAGTATTAAAAAACAAGTCAGTATCGTTCTGCCAAACAAGATTAGTAATTATGCGAGAACACTTGACATAAAAACCATAACTGACAAGAGCGCTTCACAAGCCATTTCGAGATTCGGTTTGGAAAGGCAATTGGAAGTTTGGCAACCTCCTTTAAAAATATTCAATGATTTGAGACAGCTTTGTCGGGAACGAGAGCAGTTGGTACATGAGCGTACAATGTTAAAAAATCAACTGCATGCAGAACGTACTTCTGAAACATCAAGTGAAAGCTCAGTGAAACGAACAAAAAAAAGAATAGCTCTTATTGATTCGCAGGAAAAAGAGATAAGAGAAGAAATTGCTATACTTATCAAAGGAGACGAAGTTCTACTAGAAAAGATGAATATGGTATCTTCTATTCCTGGAATTGGAAACTTAACCGCTGTAACCATTATAGCCGAAACTAACGGATTCGAGTTAATAAAGAATAAAAGACAATTGGTCAGTTATGCAGGATTAGATGTAAGAGAAAAAACATCTGGAACCTCAGTGAAATCCAAACCCCGAATATCCAAGCGGGGTAATCGGAATTTAAGGAAAGTAATGCACTTTCCGGCACTGGCTGCAATCAGGACTGATGAAAGATTCAGAGATATTTTCTTAAGAATAGTTTCAAGGCATGGGATTAAAATGAAGGCTATAGTTGCCATCCAAAGGAAATTATTGGAATTGACATACATATTATGGAAAAGTAATGCCTATTATGATTCAGAATATGAACGCAAAATAATCTCATCAGAAGTTATAACATTACCATAATTAAGGAAATAGCCCCAACACAGTTCCTTACAATTTTAAAGTGTATTAGCTTACTAGCTATTATGTCAGGATTTTACATGCATAATTTTAATAGATCTTCACTACAAAGTGACACGGATTTATTACCCAAATTAAGCTTATTTCATAGATTTAGAACCCATCTATGAGGCAGAGTAAGTTAATATTGGTAAATTGCGATATTTAACTTTTACATTTAAAACATGAAGGATAAGATCAATCTAAATATTTTCAAAGACTTTGTTCAATCAAGTAATTTTGGAGGTTTCCTCCTTTTTTTATGCGTAGTGATTTCAATGATAGTGGCAAATACATCAATGGCCGTTCCGCTACAAAATTTATTGGACACAAAGCTGGGGTATGAAAATGAAGCCATACACCTCAATTATTCCGTAAGTATGTGGATCAACGACGGATTGATGGCAATCTTTTTTCTGTTGGTAGGTCTGGAAATTAAGAGAGAAATTGTTGAAGGAGAACTCTCTTCTCCTAAAAAAGCAATCTTGCCTATCCTTGCTGCTATCGGTGGAGCAGTTGTCCCCGCATTGATTTATTTATATTTTAATTCAGGAACCCCGACAGCTTCCGGCTGGGGTATTCCCATGGCTACCGATATTGCTTTTGCATTGGCCGTAATTTCGCTGTTAGACAAAAGAGTACCAACCAGTTTAAAAATATTTTTAGCGGCTTTGGCGATAGTGGATGACCTCATAGCTATTTTAGTAATTGCCATTTTCTATTCATCCGGAATTGAGTTAGGCTATCTAGGCTATGCCGGAATTGGAATACTAGTACTGATTTTGATGAACCGATTCAATATTAAGAATCCCTATCTATATCTAATACCAGGAGTGTTTATATGGTATTTTGTGCATCATTCTGGCATTCATGCCACTATAGCAGGTGTACTGGTAGCGATGACCTTGCCAACCAATGATACAGAAGTTGAATCTCCGTTAGAGAAACTAGAACATGCACTTGTAAAACCTGTTAACTTTCTAATTATTCCCATTTTTGCATTCGCCAATACAAATATTACAATTCATCAGGAAATGATAGAAGGACTGACTTCCCCTTTAGGTTTAGGTATTTCACTGGGATTGATTTTTGGTAAGCCCATTGGCATTGTTGTAACCTCTTTGATATGCTCTAAATTAGGGATAGGTCAACTTCCTGCAAACAGTAACTTTATTCACATTATTGGCTTAGGATTATTAGCTGGAATAGGTTTTACAATGTCCATATTTATATCTATGCTTTCATTTGACAATCAGGTTTTCATTGAAGAGGCCAAGCTATCTGTTTTAATAACATCACTCATTGCGGGTATAATAGGATATGTGATTTTGAATTTATCAAGTAGAAGAAAGAGTAAGAAGACTGAAATTTAAATTCAGTCTTTTTTACTATAATATTTCTCCTTTAGCCATAAACTTGCCTTTACCAATAATATCAGTACCGGAACTTCTACCAGTGGGCCGATAACACCCACAAATGCCTGTGGCGAATGAATGCCGAAAATCGATATTGCTACGGCTATTGCTAATTCAAAATTGTTTCCTGTGGCTGTAAATGCGATGGATGCGTTTTTGTCGTAAGGAACTTTAAGAGATTTATTGATAAAGAAGCTCACGAAAAACATCAACACAAAATAGATGATTAGCGGTATGGCTACTTTTACTACATCCATTGGTAATTCCAATATTTTATCGCCTTTCAAGCTGAACATTAATACTATCGTAAACAGTAAAGCGTACAAGGTAATTGGCGATATTGCGGGGACGAATTTTCGGTTATACCATTCTATACCTTTTGATTTTATAAGGAAGTAACGGCTTAAAAAACCTGCTAGGAATGGAATACCTAAATATATCAATACGCTTTCGGTAACATCTTTCATGGATACGCTTACATTGAAATTGGCTAATCCTAATTTTGCAGGTAATACGTTGATGAATAACCAAACTAAAAAGCTGTAAGTAAATATCTGGAAGATGCTGTTTAATGCAACTAACATAGCTGTATATTCTCTGTTTGCTTTAGCTAAGTCACTCCAGACGATGACCATGGCAATACATCTTGCCAAACCGATAAGAATTAAGCCTGTCATATAATCGGGTTCGTTACGTAAAAACAAAACCGCTAATCCAAACATCAATAGCGTGCCGATTACCCAATTGAGCAATAAGGATATGCCAATTACTTTTTTATCTCTAAATGCTTTGGGCAATAAGGAATAATCAACCTTTGCCAAGGGGGGGTACATCATTAATATCAATCCTATTGCCAATGGAATATTGGTAGTGCCAACAGATAAGCTGTTGGTAACATTAGAAATATTGGGAAAGAAATGACCCAAACCCACGCCAATTGCCATTGCAAGGAATATCCATAAAGTAAGGTATCTGTCTAAGAATTTTAATTTTGGTTGCATTGCTAATTTGTAAGTTCTTTATATTGGTTTGATGTCAATAAGTCTTCTAATTCTGTAATGTCTTTTATTTCAATTTTAATCAACCAACCGTCTTTATAAGGATGGTCGTTTATGAGTGTTGGTGCTTTCAAAAGTAGTTCGTTCGTTTCAGTGATTTTACCCGATACAGGCATAAATAAATCACTGACCGTTTTAACTGCTTCAACAGAGCCGAATACTTCGTCCTGCTGAAAACTATATCCAACGTTTGGTAAATCCGCATATACGATTTCGCCCAATTCACTTTGCGCAAATTCTGTAATGCCTATTGTACCTGTGTTGTCCTGTATGCTTATCCAGGTATGTTCTTTTGAATACTTTCTTTCGGTTGGAAATTCCATTTTTATAAATTTTAGATTAGTAACCTCTTCTTAAATTTTCTGCGTATTCGTTTGGTAAAATGCTTTCTTCAACTGCTTTTGCAGCCCTTTCAATATCATAATCAAAGCGTATAAATTCTACACTGATACTATCTTTGTCCAACACAGAACTGTTTTCATTAATCGTAAACATTACATAACCGCCTCTTACATCGCTGTCCTTCGGTTTACCAACCGAACCGATATTAATGGCGTGTCTGAAATGATTTTGACCGTCAATACCCGAATTTAAAACTCTGTGATAAGGTTTGTGTGTGTGTCCGAAGCACATAATGTCTGCATCGGCTTGCTCCATAATGCGAAGCATACTTTTTTCCTCACGGTCTTCAAAAAGATATTCGTTTATTTTTCTCGGACTTCCGTGTACCAAAAGCAAATTCAATTTATCTTCATTCAGTTGAAATTCTACTTTGATATGGGCTGGAAGTGTACGCAAATACGCTCTTTCTTCATCTTTCATCAAAGAATTTGTGAATGAAATAGAAATATTTCCGTTATCTTTTTCACTGTCTGTTTTGTAGGCACAACCGCATTCGTTGCTCATTCTGCCAATGCCAAAATCGTAATTTCCGGCAATGGTTGGTATTCTCCTTTTACGGATTTCGTTTACCACTTCGTTTGGCCAAATATTATAGCCCACCAAATCGCCCAAACAATAAATACTGTCTGGTTTTCTTTTTTCAACATCTTCAAAAAATGCTTCTAATGCAGGTAAATTGGCGTGAATATCACTGAATAATGCTATTTTCATTTTGTCTAATTTTTATTGTTTAAATATTTTGTTTAAGATAACTTTAGATAAGATTAAATAAATACCCTAATAATGCTCCTCCAATAACCACAAAGGCACTATTTATTTTTTTGAATTTGAAAACTACGATCGCACTTATCATTGCAATTAATATCGTCCGCCAATCAGTAATAGTTTCTTTGCCCATTGTAAGACAAATAGCGGCTATGATTGCAACAGATGCCACATTGACCGCATCGAGAAAAATGGACAGTCCTTTAGATTGGCGCATTTTTTTCATCAAGGGATTTAGCAATGCTACTAAAATAAACGACGGCAGAAAAATAGCAATCGTAGAAATAACTGCTCCGGATAGTCCGTTGATTTGATAGCCAATAAACGTAACTGAAGAAAAAACAGGACCTGGGGTAAACTGTCCAACAGCAATAGCATCCATTAATTGCTGCCGGGTGAGTAAGCCCGTTGCAACTAATTCCGTATCTAAAAAGGCGAAAAGAACATAACCGCTTCCGTAGAGGATAGCACCAATTTTCAGGAATATCCAAAATAATTTGGTATTTGTTTCAGACAGTAAGGGGCTTTGTGCGATTTGTAAGAATGCGAGCGGGATAAAACTTTGGAGCGTATTTTTTGTATCCTGAAGGTAATACAAGGCCATTGCCAGCAATCCCGCTCCAAACATCAAATAGATTTCACTAATGCCGAATAATGACAGTACCAAAACAAGAATACCTACAACCGCCAAGAATGTGGACTTTACTGATTTCTTTGCTAATGGAAAAACAGCTCCTATGATAATAGCGATGATTGCAGGTTTGATACCGTAAATAAAGGGCTGTACTTCGGGCAATTGTCCGTATTGCTGATACAACCATGCAAATATCCCGGTAATGAAAACCGCAGGTAAAATAAAGCATAACCCTGCAAAGATTAATCCTTTCCAACCGCCTTTGTCATAGCCGATGTGTATCGCCATTTCTGTACTGTTGGGGCCAGGAATGAGATTAGTAGCTCCCAACAAATCCAAAAAATGCTGTTCGCTCATCCATTTTCTTTTCACTACTACCTCCTGCTGCATCATAGCAATATGAACCGCGGGACCTCCAAAACCAATAAAACCGAGCTTGAGAAAGAGCTTGGCAATTTCCTTTATTTGAATATCACGCTCCATTTCTCATTACGATTTTATCAATAGACCAATTACCTCCACCTTTGATTAACAAAAACATACTTCCCAAAAGCATCGCCCAATCCGTACGGCTGCCGTGCAGCAATTCCCAAATACCCTCATTAGCCAAAATAGATGTTTTGGTCGTGGCAATGGCAACAAGCATAATGATGATGAGCGGAATACTTGCTAACCTTGTAAGCAACCCGAGCAAAATAAGTGCTCCGCAAAGGATTTCAAATATGCCTACAAAACTTCCAAGAAATTCAGGAGATGGCAAGCCAATTTTTTCAAACCGCCCGGCTCCCCGAAAAGCAGGAAACAGCAATTTTTGAATGCCCTCCGATAAAAAAACACCTCCAACAATCAGTCGGATTATGATTGTTGTCTTTGAATTATCTGTATGAATGATTTTTGAAAACATAAAAATTCAATTTTAACAACATCCGCCACCTGGAGTACAAGCATTAGCATTATTTACAGGCAGTTCCGCCAAATTTTTCTTTACTTTTTCGGAAGGAATACCGCAGGCATCTTGAGCCAAACAAGCTGTTGTTTTATTTTTCAGTACAAATGTCTCTCCGTTGAAATCCAAATCATACTTACCAATCGTTTCGCTTTGGTATTCCACTTCAATTTCCGCATCTTCTATGCCCAATTTTTCTTCGGATAGCTTGATGATGTTTAATAGCTTAGCTGGCTTTAATTTGTGCTCGAAATCGTCTGCATTCCATAATTGGAAGTTTACAACTTTTTCCGAACGGATTACGCCACCACAGTCTATAAAGTTTTTAGTAATTTGTCCCACTTCGGTAACGTGGAAATGTTCTGGAACTAAGGTTCCGTTTTCTAATTGAAATCCAACATTTACTAATGTTGGCAGGATTTCTTTAATTTTTGATAGCTTCATATTTCTGATATTAACTCAATAAATGTTATATTGCAATGTTACGATGATTTGGTGTTAAAAAAAGCTTAACAGCATTCTTTACTATTTACATTCTCGACAAAAAAGCTATTGAGTTCCTTCTTAATCTCATTCCAGACTGTTTCATTAATACAGTAACATACACTAGTTCCTTCTATATTTCCTTTAATGATACCAATATTTTTCAGCTCTTTCAAGTGTTGTGAAATTGTCGCTTGTGCCAATCCCAATTCTTCTACAAGATCATTACAGATGCAGGCATTTTGTTTAATGATATGTTGCAGTATAGCTATACGGGCAGGATGAGCCAGTGCCTTTAAAATACTAGCTAAATGGTTCTGCTGTTCTGTAAAAATTTCGGTTTTTGTGACACCCATCAGTTTTATAAAAATAAATATATCGCAATATTACGATAATAAATTTAAACAGCAATAATTTTTTTAAAAATTATTGCTGTAGTTGTAATATTAAACTTGGGTATTCCGATGCTATTTATTAGTCATTACTTTGTAGGTAGGATCTTCAATAATATTCACATCAATAACTGTTTCTGCATTTTTAAGTAATTGCCTGCAATCTTGGCTTAAATGACGTAAATGTAGTTTTTTACCTTCCTTGTGATACTTCTCCGTAATTTTATTTAAAGCTTCAATAGCAGACATATCAACTACTTTACTTTCCTTAAAATCAATTACAACTTCATTCGGGTCATTTAGTAAGTCAAATTTTTCAATAAATGCGGCAGTAGAACCAAAGAAGAGCGGCCCAAAAATTTCGTAATGCTTTACACCATCTTCATCTACATATTTTCTTGCACGTATTCTTTTAGCACTCTCCCAGGCAAATACTAGAGCCGAAATGACTACACCAATCAAAACCGCTAAAGCTAAGTTGTGCAATACTATGGTTATAACTGCTACCAACATACCAATAAAAATATCGTGACGAGGCATTTTATTAATAATTCGAAAGCTGACCCACTCAAATGTGCCTATAGCTACCATCATCATCACCCCGACTAATGCCGCCATTGGAATTTGCTCGATTACAGGACCTGCAACCAGAATGATTAATAAAATTGCTATAGCTGCAACTATTGCAGAAAGTCTGGCTCTTCCTCCAGCTCCGATATTCACTAAAGTCTGGGCAACCATTGCACATCCACCCATTCCGCCGAAGAAACCGTTGGTGATATTGGCTATACCTTGCGCCGCAGTCTCACGGTTAGATTGTCCTTTTGTGCTGGTTATTTCATCAACCATATTAAGCGTTAACAGACTTTCAATCAATCCAACCCCTGCCATTACCAAGGCATAAGGGAAAATAATTTCCAATGTTTCCAGAGTAAAAGGAATAGAAGGGATGTGAAATGAAGGTAAAGAACCTCCTACAGAGGCGATATCAATTACTTTTTTAGTATCGATGCCGAAAAAATATACAATACCAAAGACAACTATTATTGCTACTAAAGATGCAGGAACTGCCTTTGTAAATTTTGGCAATATAAATACGATGGCTATAGTTAGTAATGTCAGTCCAGCCATTAGATAAAGCGCCGGCCCCTGCATCCAACCTTCTATCCCGTTTTCTACAACTTTAAATTGAGCTACCTGTGCCATGAAAATGATTACTGCAAGGCCGTTTAAAAAACCATACATTACTGGTTGTGGGATCAGGCGGACAAATTTACCCAGTTTAAAAATTCCTACTGAAAATTGCAGTACACCTGCTAATATAACCGCAGCAAAAAGATATTCCACACCGTGTGATGCTGCCAATGCGATAAGTACTACTACCGTTGCTCCGGCTCCCCCAGAAACCATTCCGGGTCTGCCTCCCAAAATTGCAGTAACAATACCCATTAAAAAAGCTGCATAAAGCCCTGTCAAAGGCGAAAGCCCTGCCAGAATAGCAAAGGATAAAGACTCAGGTATCATGGTCATAGCCACCGCAAGACCCGCAAGAATTTCGTTTTTGTAATTAATTTTCTGTTTGAAATCAAACAAATTGATAATTTTCTGCATAAAAATTTATGTTTAAAGTGGTAAAAATGTAAATAGAAAAGTATGTACACGAAAGCAAAACCTTCGGGTACGACAGAGAAGCCAATAAATTAAAATTGGGAAATATAACAGTTAGCCTAAGATCAAGGCGGAGTAACTTGGGATGATATTTGTACTGTTCTTTTCATTGAGTGATGCAAAAGTACAATTTATAGTTATTGTAGACAATTTAACACCAAAAAAAACTAAAAAAAATTGTTTCACAACACAGAATCTTTTCTTTGGTCGCAGTCTGGAAAGAAAAGAAGTCAGTGGTAAATACAACAAATGGGATAATGAATATCCCACGCAAAAAACTCGCAACCTGTTTGGTAAAATGTGAAGAAAGGGAATTGTGAAGTGGTGCATTTTGGCAAAGTGGTTGCATCCGCTTTAAACCGCAAAAATGCGTTTCCGACCAAAGTGAGGAATTGCATTTTTGCCCACCGATTTCGGCGTTTAGGCGACTTTTATCGGGTGGGTGCGGAAATCTTTCAGATTGTGAAAAAACCCCTTGTATTCGGTCATTCCTCTACGAAATAAGTTCCACAGCAAAGAACAACCCATTTGTGTTAATGAGGAATTGATAAACAAATCTTGGTGTTCCAACGCTTCAGCAAGTGAGCAACTTGGCGTATTGTCCTCTTGCTCGGATTGCTTCAGCAATTCGCCAAATTCATCGGTAACAAATGGCAGGCTTGCCACCGTTTCGTACTTTTCAGAATTGGGTTGTTTTATCTCTCCGATAGTGGATAATATCACTTGTCCTGTATCTTGGCTGTTGCCAAAATCCAACCAATATTTTGGCTCATCTTGGTAGTGTTTGCGATAGCTTATTTCATTAAGAATTTCAGCAACGCCAAACCTCGCCTGCACATTGTCCACACACGTAATGGTAATGATTGCCCTTGCTTTTTCGGGAAGTCTGCCAAAATTGTCTTTTTCAAATTTTACCGTTTTGGCTTTCCAATTTGTTCCTGCCCAACGGTTGCAACGATTGATTAAAGCAACGGATTTATATAATCCTGTTTCACTTTCTGCAAATCGTTGTCTGCCCAAATTGGCACTCGTGATAACATCATCGTCCCAAAGGCGGACTTGTAACCCTGCGTGTCCCAACGCAATCAAACTTTCGTTTATTTCCATTAAAGCAGTCAATACTTTTGAGCCTGTGCCACCTGCCCCGATAAGGTTTACCGAAATCGGATTGGTAGGATTGAGCAGGTAATTATCTGTAAAATGTACTGCGGTTTTTGCTGTATTCATTACAATAGATTTTTAAGGGTTTTGTTGTTCTTTTTTAATACTTCTTTCGGAAAAGGTTTATCCGTATTGATAAGGTCTTTCCAAAGGTTTACAATGTTTTTTTTCGTCAGGTTTTCACATAATGAATGACTGAAATAAGAATTGAAAAAATAATGTTCCCACGCCTGTATAAATTCCTCAACCGAAGCCGAATTTTTAATATCAACACTCACCGTACCCATACATACATTGCCCTTTTCGTAGATATTGAAGAAAGGTGCATAATGCAATGGCGTTTTCTCGGTGGGTCTTCTGTCATTTGCCAAAGCAAATACGGTAAGACTGCTTTTGCTCGCTAACCATAGCATTGGCGGTACTTGTGATATTCCGCTGGGTATGCCCAAACTATCCACAAAATACAGTTTCCGTTGTTGTGTTTTAGTGTACCAAAGTACCGTACCTTTTTCCGCATTTGGATTGATATGCAGAATATTGGTAGGCAAAATTCCCTTTGGTTTTAAAAAGGCTTGGTTCTTTTCTTCATCGGTCTGTAAGGACTTTGCTAAAATATTGGCTTCCTTTACGGTTAATGGATGGGCATTGATAGGCATTCCGTTGCTGTCCATATCAAAATGCTCCACGTACATATCGTTTTCTGTTCCTTTGGTTTCATAGAAAACCAAAGCGGATTTTGCATAGTACAATGTTCCAAAATGGTCTTTTATATCTGTTGTTGTATTCATTTTTCTATCGTTTTGTATTCGTATAATATTCCACTCAAATCATTCAATAAACCAAATAAACGGTTCTCAAAATCAAGGTTTGCTGTTGGTATTTCACTTCCGTCAAATCGCTTGGAAATAGTAGGTTCTGCCATTGCTCCGTACTCGTTAAATTCATTGTTGATGGTATCTGAAAGACTTTCGTACAACCAGCCTTTAGTATCTGCAATAAATGAAATGTATTTTTCCATTCCGATTATTTCATTCTCGTCATTATCATAAGGGTCTTTTTCGGGCAATGTTGCGTTGCTAAAAATAGTGGTGTTCGGATATTCTGTGCAAAGGGCAAACGCATTACAAGCCACTTGCCAACATTCCTTGTCGAACATATCAACACTTTTAAATCGGTTCAAACGCTGTTCAAATACCTTTAGATTAGTTCGATTAAATAGCTTTTGTTCTATTCTATCGCCAATGTATTCGGCATTTCTCAATTCACTTTTATAGCTTTCAGTTTCTTCCGTTTCCTCGTCCTGTTCCACCCAATCGTTCATCATTTCGTAAAGCCAATACAAGTAACTTTCTTCCTGCCTGTAATACGGAATTTGAGCGATATGATACAGATAACTACATACCGATAGTAAAAGCTGTGCGGTCTTTTTACGCTTTGGGTCTTTGAGCATTTTAAAGAGTGGCACAACGGGAATGTAATACAAGGTTGTTCCTGTGTTGTATCGTTCCTCGCCTATAAAATAGGTTTTCCTGCTATCCTTTACCAATCTGAAACCATCCCAATTGCTGTTGGTACGCTTTACTTTGTTTTCCATATCCCACATAGCCAATGTTATATTGTAGGGAAACTTAAAACTGTTGGTCTGCATTGGTTCAATCCTGTAATGCTCGGCAAGTTTGGAAAGGGACTTGTAAAAATCCCTCTCCGTTTTCTGACAAGCCTGTACGGATGGTGCCGTTTTTAGTTTGGGCAGAAACGTACACTTTAGAATACCATTGGTAGCATTGCTATTGGTACGGATTTCTGCTTGTCTTTCTGCACTTGGTTTGCGTCCTTTGGTCTTTGTAGCCAATTGGCGAACTCGCCCAACTGTCGGTGCAATTGCCGTTGTCGTTTCTGTTCGGGTATGCTGATAGTTCCCGATATGATGTTGCGTTGCATAATTCATCGCTTTAATATTTGGTTAACCTTTCGTACCCATTACACTCTCAAACTTGTACTCGACTGCATCGTCTTTTATTTGTGGTGCAGATACTTTTGCCGTTGTCAAAATCGGGTACATATTGGCGTAAAAATTCATTACGGCTTCCACGCTCCAACGTGGTTCGGGGTCGGTCAGTCTGATGTCCTGTCCTTTATCTTTGAGTATAAAAACTCTTTCTAATTGCGTTGCTAATAACATAATGTTCTGTTTTAATGATTAATATTCGTTTTCATCTTCGTGTGTTTCATCAATAGGATAATCGGCAGTAACTTCTTCCGCTTGTAGAAGTTTGGGGTTTGTTTCGTCAATTGCTCCGAAAAGGCTCGGTGTTGCGAATTTGTCGGATAATGCTGTTTTGCGTTTGCGTATCTCGTCTGCTTTTTCGGGAAACTCCGTTATATCGGGAACTTTTATCCACGCTTCACGGAACTTACCCTCTTTTTCCAACTCGTCCGCCTTTGCTATAGCATCTTTAAACTTCTTGTCTTTGGTTTCCTTGTCCTTTTTCGCTTTCTCGGTTTTTTCCTTTTCTATTGCCGATTGTGCTTTGGCTTCGTCCAATTGCTTTTGGAATTTTTCCATATCCACCATTAAGCCCGATACCTTTTGTATGGGTGTAGTTATCTGCTCAAAAAATCCCTCGTCAAACTCTTGGGGCGTGGCGTTAAAGGTCAATGGGGGAATTAGATTTTTTGCACTATCTCCGCATTGTTCGTTGTTGAGCAATACTGTTACAATTAGGTTGCTTTCTATCCCTTTTGAAATGTTCAGTTGCAATACTCCTGTAAAGTCCAACTGCTGTATCTGATTGAAAAAATTGGTGTTCATCGTTCTGAAATTTTAATTGTTAATACTTTTTTCTTTTTTAAGTTTCTCGTGCATATCTGCCCAATATTTCTGTCTTTCCTTGTCTGTTTCTGTTGGTGGGTCGTGCAGATATTCTTTATACCAACCAGTTTGCTGGATAGCTTTTATGAGGTCGGTAACTTCAACCCAATTCCCATTTTTATCTATGATTTTCATTGTACTTGGCTTTAAATGTTATTTGCTGATTTCCGCTATTTGGTCAATCCTGCCATATATGATACTTCGAAGACTTGTTTTGTCGGGAGCGTTGTATTCTAACCAACTGCCGTACTGCTTTACGATATAGGATTTTAAAACATCCTCAAAACCAAAACGATAACCCATAAGCGGTACAGCTCTTTTGAAATAGGCGTTTCGGTTTACTGCTTCTGCAAGCCAATTTTTTTCGGCTCGGTTCAATTTTTCGCCTTTGTTCAGTTTTTCCCTTAATAAGTAAACCTTTGCATTTTGCAGGGTTGCCAATTCGGGTACATCTTGGCGTACAAACTTTGTAGCTATTGTTCTTGTTTCCATTGCCTTTGGTTTTAAGTTTTTTGAATTTTAATTTTCCGCTCCAACAAGTTTTCTAATATCTCGTAATCGCTTTCGTAATCATTACCCTCAAAATGGTAGGTTTCGTTTTCTTCATCAAATTCGTATTGCTCAAAATCCACGTCTTCCAAATAAACATCTGTGAGTAGCTTGTCATAAAATGTTGCCCTGCCATATACAAGATTGCCCATTTCTTCATAGTCGTGTGTGAAATTCACTTCGTAATGCTCCGCTATCTTTTGAATGATTTCCATATTGGGCGACCACTTTGTTTCATATTGAAATTGTCCTTCATCGCCTTCATTCCAATAGATATTGAAGAAATAACCACCATTATCTTTAGAAATAAATTCGGGTAATTGTCCTTCTTCGATTTTTTCTTCCTTTTCCTTCATTGATTGAAAAAGTTCCTGTATTGCTGTGATTGTTTCGGGTTTCCCCTCGAATACAACTGTATTACTGCACCAATTTGCCATAACTTTTGTTTTTAGTAGGCTACCACCGATTAAAGCGGTAGCCTGTTGTTATTTAATTAAGGTTTAGGGTTTCTGCACCATCTAAAGCAAAACCATTACACAATTCAAATGCTTTCTGTGATTTGAGTTGAGCAGTGCCACCCAATACAATGCTCTGCAACTTGGCTTCATCATTCTTGTAATTTCTTACGTTCTGATAGTAACCTGTAACCGCATTATAAGCTCCGAACAATGTTCCTTTTGTAGTATCCATTTGTTGGGTGTCGCTTATCATTGCGTATGCAAAAGCATCTTCAACGGTGTTTTTGAACACGGTTGAAATTTCATCTTCCGCACCTTTTTTGATTAAATCAAAGGTTTCCTTATTCGGGCAAAGTGCCAATTGAATTAGCTTTTTAACCTCTCGGTCTGTTACCTTTACTTTTGCCCATTCATTGAAAATTCCCTCTAATTGGTTGCTCAATGTGTTGGCAAGTCCCATAATCTTGTGAGCGTTCTCGATACGTCCTTTTGCTCCCGAAGTGTGTTTGATACGGACAACATTGGTCATATTGCGTAATGAAGCGTTTAAGGTATTTTGGCAAACGATACGGATTGGTGTAAATGCGGCTGTGATACTTCCGCTACCATCATGCGAAGTGGTTAGGAAAATGTATTTTTCCGTAACATCATCGCCATTGCCTACACGGATATAGTCAGGCAGTTTGGCTGTGATAAAAATACGTTCTCCGTTGCCTAATGCTCCTGCGGTTTCGTACAGAATGCCCTCTCCACCACCTACAATAGCATCAAAGAAATTAAAGGCTTCACGGTTTTGTACGATATGGTAATCCTTGCCGACTACTCCCAATACCTTATTGTTATCGGTGCGAATGTTGGCGAAATAGTTAGGAACTTCTAATTCTCTACTGCCTATCTCTATACCGTTAGCCGTTTCGATAATGCCCGAACCTTTGGTAAAAAGTGGGGATTTTACGACTTCGTAATCTAACCCTGCGTGTTTGATAGCTTCCTCGCTTGTCGGGTATTGCTCCACGATTTGCCCCAAGTTGTGCCATGCTTTTTGTTGTACGCTAAAAAATGAATAACGTCCTGTTCTCTCGTTAAAATTGATATTATGTGCCATAATGTTAGAAATTTTGATGTTAAAAATGATTGAATGTTCTTGATTAAAATGGGAGGTCGTCTTCTGCCTTGCTATTGTTTGTGCTTGTGGTAGCTTGTGCCGTTTCCGATTTTTTGCCACCTCCGTGCAATTTGATTTGAGAGGTATGGAAATTCAGTCCTGCTCTTGGTTCTCCATCATTACCTGTCCACGCTCTTGTGCTTACTCGTCCCGATAGTTCTACCAAAGTACCTTTTGTGAGTAGCTTGGCTACATTCGGGGTTATCCAATAGGAGCAATCGAAATAGGTTGTTTGCTCTATGCGTTCGCCCTGTTTGTTACGGTAGCTGTCGTTGGTCGCTACTGAAAAGTTTACTACTTGTTTGTCCTGTGACGTTATGCGTACTTCCGCATCCCTTGTCAATCTTCCTGTGATGTTCATATTCTTTAATTTTTAGTTATTGATTTTGATTTTTTTTTGATTTATTCGGCAATGAGAGGAGGTGCTGTTTCGTTTCATTACCATTTCCAATGTTTTTAATCTTCATATCTGACATTTTTTTTTATTCGTTTAAAGAGCCGGAGTATGCTATGTTTCGTTTCACGAGCATAAAAGGTTCGTGTTTAGCATCACCAAGGTTTTGGAAAAAAATACTACCCAACGGGTGGAGATTATTTTCCAAACTTGCTTGACCTTTGTGATGCGTTAAGAACACGGAAATACCTTTGCTCTTGAAATGGGACAAAAAAGCATACGGGTCTTTGGATAAAATGAATGTGGAAGCCAAGAAGATGGCATTGAGAAATGGTTTTCAGTGAATTGAAATAACACTTCCAATTCGCTGAATTTTTAAAACACTTTTTTAAAGCGGTGGGTTATCAAAGCCACACTAGCAGAGGATTAGAAAATGTATTTGTGTGGGAGGCGTAGATGGCAACATTTTTTAATCTTCTGTTCCAGAAGTAGCCGAAAAGCTCTTTTACAGAAAGGGAATAGCAGAGCGAAGTAAATGTGCTTTGGCTATAAAATATGGGCATAAAAAAAGCAGAACCGTTAAGTTCTGCTAGTAATTATCAAATTGTGATTAACTATATAACCTGTAAAAACGCTTCTTCAATCTCCTTAAATTTAGGAGCTACTAAATCCATATCCTTACTAATCTTTTGGCTGGTAATTTTAGCATAAATCTGTGTAGTTGAAATGTTTTTATGTCCCATCATTTTGCTAAGGCTTTCAAGAGGTACGCCTTCGGTCAAAAACATCGTTCCAAATGTGTGTCTTGCGGTGTGAAAAGTTACTTTTTGTTCTGTAATAATTTCAGCTTTTTCAATTAATTTGCCAATGTGAGTATTGCAGGTTACATTAGTTGGAACTGGAAAGATAAACTCATTACGAGTGCTACCGAGGTATTTTTCTATAATACGTTTTGGGATTTCCATTAATCGAACATTAGAAGCAATATCTGATTTTTTTCTTCTGCTGATGATCCATTGATGGCCATCGAAGAAAGACTGAATATTGTTCCTTGTTAGTTTTTTAATATCCGCATAAGCAAGTCCGGTAAAACAACTGAAAATAAAAAGATCTTTCACAAGCTCATACCGTGGGTGGGGCGGTGCACACATCATCAGTTTTTCTACATCTTCTTTAAGAATATAACCCCTGTCGGTTTCTTCCATATTAATTTCATAATCTTGAAACGGATTATCACGTATCAAACCTTTTTTTATAGCCAATTCTACCAGACTTAGTACGGGCATCGTGTAAACCCAAACCGTATTATGTGTAGATTGTAAATCGTACCGAAGATAAAAATCGAATTCCCTAATAAAATCTCCAGTCAATTCCCGAAAGGCCATATCATCACGATGATAGCGTTCTTTGATAAAAGTGGTAAGATGATTATAAACCGTGATGTACTTGTTGTAGGTGCTTTGTGAACGTTCTTCCTTGTCAACTAATTTTTTAAAATCCTCATTTTTATCGTTAAAGACTTTTAGAATTGCATCATCCATTACACCAACACCCAAGAATGAGAGCTTTACTTTTTGGGAAGTAGCAAAGCCCTCGTGTTTCAGCATATCTTCATAAATTTTGTCGATACGCCCACGTATGTTATCCAACTTTTTATTAATATTTAAAGCTGTTGCGCTTTTGCCCTCAACTCTTCCATATTTTAGATCCCAATTGCTAGGGTCAATTTCTAACTTTGTCCCAAAAGTTTTAGGTGTTCCGTCAATGGTAATACGTGCCATAATTGGAGCATTACCATTTTTTTTCAGTTCGTTCTTTTTCAAGTAGAAAAGCAGTTTGAACGTTGATTTTTTTGTCTGCGTCATAACTCAAATGTTTAATGTTTAAAATTAATTTACATTGAGTTACAAGGAAATATAAAAATAAGTGCAAAACACTGAAATATAACCGTTTAAGCTAATAAGGAACCTCTATTAATCGGTAACGAATTAGTAACTTAACTTTGTCATTTCAAGCCCAAAACCTATCAGACACCGAGTTCCAAATAAAGACTACTTCTTTATAAAACATTGTATAGCAACGGATTTAATCGTTTTGCTTAACTTTGCTTTTTACTAATCTTTTTTTACAAAAATACTCTTTTTTGCCTGTCAAAAAAGCAAAAAACAATCATAACAACAATAAAACAAGACAAAAAGTCAGCTTTTGTAATTTTTAAAAACCTATAAAGAGACATTTTGTCTGTTTTTAATATATGGAATATATATTGTAAATTAACATATCGTAAAAATCTAATAAAAATAAACCCATATATACTATGAATCCAAACAATTTCACCATCAAATCTCAGGAAGCTTTGCAACAGGCACAGGTTTTAGTGCAAATGCATGGGCAACAGCAAATTGAGAATGAACACATTTTCAAGGCGATCTTGGAAGTGGATGAAAATGTAACACCTTTTATTTTAAAAAAGGTAAACGTAAATATTGATCTGTTCAAACAGTTGCTCGATGCTACTATTGAAAACTTTCCTAAAGTACAGGGAGCACAAATAGGGCTTTCGCGTGAGGCGAGTACATCTATCAATGAAGCACAGGCAATTGCTAAAAAAATGAACGATGAATACGTTTCTGTAGAGCATTTGCTACTGGCCATTTTTAAATCAAAAAGCAAAGTAGCACAAATATTAAAAGACCAGGGCGTTAATGAAAAAGATCTGGAAGCAGCTATAAAAGAAATACGCAAAGGAGAACGCGTAACCTCTGCATCAGCAGAAGAGAATTACAATGCTTTGAACAAATATGCAAAGAACTTAAATCAGCTTGCCAACGACGGTAAACTTGACCCTGTAATTGGCCGAGATGAAGAAATCAGACGTGTATTGCAGATTTTATCGAGAAGAACAAAAAACAACCCGATGTTGGTCGGAGAACCCGGAGTCGGAAAAACAGCTATTGCAGAAGGACTTGCTCACCGTATTGTTCAAGGTGATGTACCTGAAAATCTGAAAGACAAACTTGTTTTCTCTTTAGACATGGGAGCCTTGATTGCCGGAGCAAAATACAAAGGAGAGTTTGAAGAACGACTCAAATCTGTAGTCAAAGAAGTAACATCTTCTGATGGCAGTATCATATTATTCATTGATGAAATCCATACGCTTGTCGGAGCCGGAGGCGGTGAAGGTGCCATGGACGCTGCCAACATTCTCAAACCTGCATTGGCAAGAGGCGAGCTCAGAGCAATAGGAGCAACAACTCTGGATGAATATCAAAAATACTTTGAAAAAGATAAAGCACTGGAGCGTCGTTTTCAAAAAATTATGGTCGACGAACCCGATACAGAAAGTGCCATATCGATTCTGAGAGGTATTAAAGAAAAATACGAAACACACCATAAAGTACGCATCAAAGATGAGGCGATTATAGGTGCAGTAGAGTTATCACAGCGTTATATTACCAATCGTTTCTTACCGGATAAGGCTATTGATTTAATGGATGAGGCAGCTTCTAAACTGCGTATGGAAATCAATTCCAAACCTGAAGAACTCGATGTACTGGATCGTAAAATAATGCAACTGGAAATTGAGATTGAAGCCATCAAACGTGAAAATGATGAAAATAAGCTCAAAATATTAGGCATTGATCTGGCGAACTTAAAAGAAGAGCGCAACGCCATTTTTACCAAATGGAAATCAGAAAAAGAAGTAGTCGATAATATTCAGAACATCAAGCTGGATATAGAAAATTTTAAACTGGAAGCCGAACGCGCGGAACGCAACGGAGATTACGGAAAAGTAGCCGAAATACGTTACGGCAAAATTCAGGAAGCTGAAGCAGCATTAGCAGCTTTACAGAAAGAAGTAGATGAAAACCAGAAAGGTCACTCTCTTATAAAAGAGGAGGTAACCTATGACGACATCGCAGAAGTGGTAGCCAAATGGACCGGAGTTCCTGTTACAAAAATGATTCAGTCTGAGCGCGAAAAACTATTAAAACTCGAAGATGAATTACACAAAAGAGTGGTAGGTCAGGAAGAAGCGATTCACGCTATAAGCGATGCCGTAAGAAGAAGTCGTGCCGGCTTACAGGATCCGAAAAAACCTATCGGTTCTTTCCTTTTCCTCGGAACTACCGGAGTCGGAAAAACAGAACTTGCCAAAGCTCTGGCAGAATATCTTTTTGATGATGAAAATGCCATGACACGTATTGACATGAGTGAATATTCTGAAAGACACAGCGTAAGCCGACTTGTGGGAGCACCTCCGGGATATGTCGGATATGATGAAGGCGGACAGCTTACCGAAGCCGTGAGAAGACGCCCGTATTCGGTTATTCTTCTGGATGAAATTGAAAAAGCCCATCCGGATACTTTCAATATTTTATTGCAGGTACTTGATGAAGGAAGGCTCACAGATAACAAAGGACGCCTTGCCGATTTTAAAAATACCATCATCATCATGACTTCTAATATGGGAAGTCATATCATACAGGAAGCTTTTGACAATAACACATCAGAAGAAGCTGCAGAAAAGGCAAAAACAGCCGTTTTAAATGTTCTGAAAGAATCTGTTCGTCCGGAATTTTTAAACCGTATTGATGAAATAGTAATGTTTACTCCTTTAACACAGGACAATATAAAACAAATTGTTTCGTTACAATTAAACAGCGTGTTCAAAATGCTGGCAGCACAACATATCACAATGGATGCTACTCCGGAAGCAATTTCTTATCTGGCAGACAAAGGATATGATGCGCATTTTGGAGCAAGACCTGTAAAACGGGTAGTACAAAGAGAGGTTCTTAACGAATTGTCTAAACAAATATTAGCAGGTGAAGTAAAAACGGACAGTATCATCCTTTTAGACAGCTTTGAAGGGAAACTTGTCTTTAGAAATCAATAAGTCTTCATAATTATTTTTTTTACTGAATGAGGGTATTCCATTTACATGGAATACCCTCATTTTTTTAACTATATTTTATTCATCTCCGAGTCTGTCGTGTAATATCTTAAAATATTCAAAGGCTTTAAAAAGGCGTACTCCATGCCATGAAAACATTTCGCCATCTACAAAAACCGTTTTGGCATGATGCGTACTTCTTCCGATTTCAAAAGCATGTTCTTCTTTAAAAGGATAGGGTTCAGAAGACAAAAAAACGATATCCGGGTCACCCTGAATACGCATTTTACGAATTTCTACTTCGGGATATCTTCCGGGTCTGTTGGCATAAATATTCTGAAATTTATTCAACGTCAGCATTTCATCTATAAAAGTATCTTTACCTGCTGCCATATAAGGCTCTCTCCAGATCAGATAAGCAGCTTTTCGCTCCGGTCTGTTTGCCACAAAACGAATAAAATCTTTATAAGCATACTGGAGTTTCTGAACCCATTTATCTGCATCTGTTCGTTTATTAAAGAGTTCACCAAAATCCTTTATCATCCGTAACGCGTCATCAAAAGAGCGTACATCGGTCACCCATACCGGACATATCCCCTGCAGACTTTCTACAATCTCAAGGGTATTTTCCTCTTTATTGGCTATGATAATATCCGGATTTAGTGCTTTAATTTTTTCGACATGAACGTTTTTTGTTCCTCCTATTTTTATTTTGGTAGGACGCAGATGATAAGGATGTACACAAAATTTTGTAATTCCCATCAACTGTTCTTCAAGTCCTAACTCAAACAAGGTTTCTGTTTGTGAAGGAACCAGTGAAATGATTCGCTTAGGTGTGGATGCGAATTGGTGTACCTGCCCTATTTGATCAGTGAGTTCGAACATATCAATTTACAGAAAGGATGACTTCCATTTCTTTTTGTAATTTATGAGCTTCTTTTCTTGCCGCTTCTGCAAAATCCAATCCGTCAGAAGCGTATATAACACCTCTGGAAGAATTGATAAGCAAACCTATATTTTTATTCAAACCAAATTTGCATACCTCTGAAAGACTTCCGCCCTGCGCTCCAACACCAGGAACCAACAGAAAACTATCCGGCACTATATCTCTTATTTCTTTAAAATATTCTGCTTTGGTTGCGCCTGCCACATACATAAGATTCTTGGCATTCTGCCATTTTTTAGAAGTCTCTAATACTTTTTTATAAACCTCATCTTCACCTGTTTTCAACGTTTGAAAATCAAAAGCTCCCGGATTTGAGGTCAGTGCCAACAGAATGGTTATTTTGTCTTTATAAGCCAGAAAAGGTTCCACCGAATCTTTTCCCATATAAGGAGCCACCGTTACAGAATCAAAAGCCAGGTCTTCAAAAAAAGCTTTTGCGTACATACCGGAAGTATTTCCGATATCGCCTCTTTTAGCATCGGCAATGGTAAATATTTCAGGATGGTTGGTGTTGAGATATGCAATGGTTTTTGCCAGCGCCTGCCATCCTTTTATACCCTGAGCTTCATAAAAAGCGGTATTGGGTTTATAAGAAACCACATAATCATGTGTGGCATCAATAATTGCTTTATTAAATTCGAAAATCGGATCTTCGGTCTGTAATAAATGAGCAGGTATTTTATCCATATCTACATCTAATCCTACGCATAAAAACGATTTCTTTTTGCGTATTTGCGCTACCAATTCACTTATTTTCACGGGTTATCTAATTTAATATTATTTTACAATTTCATTATATACACTGTCCCAAAGAAGTTTTCGCTGTTTCAGCGCTTCTATCGCAGCGTTTTCCGCTTCTTTCCAGAACACAGGATTATCTCCACAGAGGGTTGCCGTCATATCGAGTGCCAAATGGCTGTGATGATCGCCATCTACTTCAATATGTCGCTCCAGATAGTATTTAAACACTGCAATTTCTTCGGGATTGGTTTTGTATAAATCGGCTACCATGACATGAAACATATCCGGAATCAGATCTTCTCTACCAAATGTAAAGACAGCCGCTTGTACATGAGGTTTATTGCTGTAAATAACAGAAAATGTAAAATTGAGAAAATGAATAACTTCTATCGGCAGACTGGCTTTTTTGTAAGCTGTTTCTAACTCCCCACAGCTTTTTAATGTTTCAATGAACAGATCAATCTGTGCAGTGCTTGCCCCACTTTGATGCATTGCTTCGAGATACAGCTGATAATGGCTTTTTCTGTTTCCATAAGCATCGACATCGGATTCTTCTCCTGTTACAATTTCATTGATCAGATACACAGCATCAGCATCTTCTTTGGGAAACCATGGCACCGTAGTGCAGGTCAAAGAATTTTGAAGTGCTTTTAGTAATGACATAAAATCCCAGACAGCATATACATGATGCTGCATGAACACTTGTACATCAGTTAAACTTTTTAATGCATGGTAGACCTTATGCTTTACAATTTCCTGACGATAAGGCTCTATGGCATTTTTTAGATTTTCTAAATTTGGATTCATTGGTTGTACTGATAAATGATTATTTAGAATACATCGCTTTCTTTTAGCTTTTCAGTATTGGCTACCAATTGTAATTCATCAATTACTTTTTGTATATTTCCATTCATCACACCATCCAAATCATAGATGGTAAGACCTATTCTATGATCTGTCACACGACCTTGCGGATAATTGTAGGTACGGATTTTAGCAGAACGGTCTCCCGAGCTTACCTGTGAATTACGTTTTTTTGCATCTTCTTCCTGTTTCTTTGCTAATTCCATTTCATATAAACGGGAACGAAGTACTGTAAGTGCTTTATCTTTATTTTTGTGCTGAGATTTCTCATCCTGACACTGAGCGACCAATCCCGTTGGAATGTGTGTCATACGAACTGCTGATTTTGTTGTATTTACAGACTGTCCACCCGGACCCGATGAACAGAAAAAGTCAATACGCACATCGTTCATATCAATCTGTACATCAAATTCCTCCGCTTCCGGCAACACCATTACAGTAGCAGCCGATGTATGTACACGGCCCTGTGTTTCTGTTTGTGGCACACGCTGTACCCGGTGTACACCTGCTTCATATTTTAACGTTCCGTACACATCCTCTCCAGTAACTTCAAAAATAACCTCTTTGAATCCGCCTGAGGTTCCGTCGTTCATATCTACCACAGATGTTCTCCATCCTTTAGCTTCACAGTATTTTGTATACATTCTGAAAAGATCTCCTGCAAAAATTGACGCTTCATCACCTCCGGTTCCTGCACGGATTTCCACCATAACATTTTTAGCATCTTCCGGATCTTTAGGAATCAGCATAAATTTTATTTCGTCTTCCAGTTCCGGTAAACGTTCTTTTGCTTCCTCCAATTGCATTTTTGCCATTTCTACCATTTCCGCATCACTCCCATCATTGATGATTTCGTTTGCTTCTTCGATATTTCCAACAACATTGATATATTCTTCGCGTTTGTCTACCAACGCTTTCAAATCTTTATATTCCTTGTTTAACTGTACATAACGCTTTTGATCGGCGATGACATCCGGCTGAATGATCAGGTCCGAAATTTCATCAAAACGCTGTTTTACATATTGCAATCTATCTAGCATCATAATCTTTAGATTTTTCGAGTTGCAAATGTACAAAAAAAGAGGAACTTTTTCATTAAAGTTCCTCTTTTATAAAGCATTAATCGTCAATCACTTTTTACTGACTACCGCTTTTATTTCAACATCTGTCCATGTTTTTCCCATGTGCAGTTCTTTGCATAATTCATGCAAACTGTTAAAGGCTTTTGTCCCCTGAAAATCAGCAATGATGTCTACAGATCCTGAAATGGTAATCATATCATCTGTTGCAGTATAACCAAATTCTTTTTCCTTGGTCACATTATTCATTGTGATTTCAACTGTAACTTTTCCATCCTTAAAATCAATGAATTTTCCATGAATATTGCCTGACATAACAGCAAAAAAAGCCGTTCTCAGCTTTTCGTCTCTTAAGCCGTCTGTTGTATTTACAGTAGATGTTTCTATCTGGAACGTTGCTTCTTTTAAATCGGAGAGTAAATTACCTGAGTCTTTTACATTATTCAGTTTAATGTCATTAAAAGTACCTTTAACACCTATTTTTTCAGGTGTCTTAAAAGCCGTCCATTCTAATGTCTGTGTATAAGCTACCTTTTCTTCTAAAGGCACTTCTTCTAATTTGTTATGTTCTGATGGTTTTACTTCTTCTTTTTTACAGCCTGTAAAAGCAAGAGCTAAAAAGGAAAGAACAATAATCGATTTTTTCATTTGTAATTGATTTAACGTTCAAATGTATCATTTTTAACAAGTGTAAAGGCTTAAATAAGTGTTAAGATTATAAAAAGAAATAGCTATCCTACGGCAGTAAATGATATATAAAAAAACGTACAGTTACTAAATTTACACTTCCACATAAAAATATTAAACACAACAATTGTTAATTTTTAACATTTTAAAGCAAATAATAATTCGTTTAATGATATATATTAAATATATTTGTTCTTATATTTATTGAAAAATTCACTGAAAAATAACCTTTTTTCCCTTAAGAAAATATTGAGAAGTTATCATGAGGTGAGTTTTATTATTTTTTGAAACAAATATTCAGATATATGGAGGCAAACGAATCTAATGAAAAACCTAAAAAAGTACGTAAAGTTTCACAGGGACCAATCCGTGAAAAAGCACGTACAATGAGAAAACTCATTGATGCAGTAGGAAAAGTTTTAGAAGAAAAAGGATATTCCGGGTTAAACATTGCAAACATTTCTAAAGAAGCAAAAGTAGATCGCAAGTTGGTATATGTATATTTTGGGGGAATTGATCCTTTAGTAGAAACCTACATAAGGGATAAAGACTTTTGGAAGAGCGACTCCAAGGAATATATAACAAATCTGATGGAAAATCCGGATCAGATCAACAAAGAGGTCGTGAACGAACTCTTACAGATGCAATTTGATACCTTATTGGATAATGTAGAACTTCAAAAAATAATTCATTGGGAAATTGGCGAGAAAAATGATGTATTGCGAAAAATAATTGATGAGCGCGAAGAAATCGGTAAAACATTATTTGAGCATGCAGAAAAAGATTTTGCCAATTCAGATATTGATCTTCGGGCAATCATGGCACTTCAGATAGGAGGTATTTATTATTTATCTTTGCATGCAAAAAGCAATGGTAACAAATTTTGTGGTATCGACCTCAATACTCCGGAAGGAGAAAAACGAATTGAAAAAGCGATAAAGCAGGTTATTGATCTAACCTATAGCTTAAAGCCTAAAAAGGCATGGAAATAAAAAAAGGTTCGTTTCACGAACCTTTTTTATTTTATTTCTGCGGGATGTTTTCCAAAATTTCCAACACAAATTTCCAGTATTTCTGTACAGAACTAATAGAAACCCTCTCAACTGGAGAGTGCGCTCCGCGAATGGTCGGACCAAAAGAAATCATATCCATATCCGGATAGTTAGTTCCTAAAATTCCACATTCCAATCCGGCGTGACAAGCTACAACATTTGCCTGATGTCCATTTTGTTTTTCGTAAATAGATGTCAGTACATCCAGAATTTCAGATTTCGGATTTGGAGTCCAGCCCGGATAAGATCCAGAAAATGTAACTTCACATCCCATCAGTTCAAATGTAGCACGCAATGCATTTGCCAAATCCATTTTCGAACTTTCAATAGAAGAACGCGTCAGACACTGAATACTCAGTTTACCATTACCAACTTCTACTTTTGCTATGTTGTTTGAAGTTTCTACCAAATCATCGAAATCAGCGCTCATTCTATACACACCGTTATGCGCTGCATACATTGCTCTTACAAAATAAAACTGTGCTACAGGCGGCATTACTTTAGCGGGTAGTTTTTCCTGTTTCTCAAAGACAATTTCCAAAGCCGGCTCTGTTGTAGCAAGTTCAGTTTTTATTTCATTGACAATTTGCTGCATATCATATACAAAAGCATCATCATATACCTGAGCAATGATGACCTGCGCAACACTCTCTCTCGGAATAGCGTTTCTCAGACTTCCCCCTTTTATTTGAGAGATCTGCAATCCAAAATTGTCAAATCCTTCAAATAAAAGACGGTTCATTATTTTATTGGCATTTCCTAACCCTTTGTGAATATCCATACCTGAATGTCCTCCGTTCAATCCCTTCACGGTTATGGTATACGCAACAGAACTTTCGGGTACTTCTTCTTCATCATACTCCGCTTCAGCAGTCACATCTATTCCACCAGCACAACCGATATCAATTTCATCATCCTCTTCTGTATCAAGATTCAACAGTATTTCACCTTCCAGCATACCGCCTTCTAATCCCATGGCTCCTGTCATACCTGTTTCTTCATCTATTGTAAACAATGCTTCAATAGCCGGATGCTTGATTTCTGTACTTTCAAGAATAGCCATAATTGTTGCTACTCCAATTCCATTATCTGCCCCTAAAGTTGTTCCTTTTGCGCGTACCCAGTCTTCATCCACATACATCTCAATTCCCTGAGTGTCAAAATCAAAATCGGTATCATTGTTTTTTTGATGTACCATATCAAGATGAGATTGCAAAACAACTGTTTTTCTGTTCTCCATTCCTGAAGAAGCAGGTTTTTTAATAATTACATTCCCTACTTTATCCTGAATAGTATCCAACCCGAGTTTTTTTCCGAATTCCATCATAAATGCAATAACCCTTTCTTCCTTTTTTGAAGGGCGTGGTACCGCATTTAAATCTGAAAATTTATTCCATAAAGCTTTAGGCTCTAAATTTCTTATTTCATGACTCATACGTATCGTTGTTTATTGATGTCCAAATTTACAAATTACTCTATAAAAAAAGTACAACTTCAGATATTAAATCCAAAATCGTACTTTATTACAAAATAAAACAATAATTAATTAACAGCTATGGCGATGTATTTTTCAAAAATCTTCATCGCTTTCTTTTTGGTCACTTCTTTTTTATATTTCTTTTTAGAATCTAAATAAAAAACCGGAGCTTTTTTACACATCCCCTGACATTTCATTTTTTCCAAAGAAACAAGCGACTCCATACCGGCATCCGCTACTAAAGCCTTAAAACAGGATTTTGGTTCTTCATTATAGCGGCAACATTTTTTTCCGTCACAGAAATATACTATCTCTGCAGCTGATTTTCCCATTTTGTATGCTTTAAATTTCAGAAACAAATATAATAAGTTATTTTTATTAATTCTAAATAAATATTCATTTTTTATTCAAAAAAATTTTAGTACTTTGAAAATAAAAAATGCGCCTTGTTCTAAAGTATCTGTTTTCTTTACTTTTTTTATATCTCATTTTATACCTGCTAAAGTCAAAAGCAACATGGGTAGATACAATCTATGTAAAATTGTTTTACAACCCTTACAATGCTTTTCTGACAAAACTATTTGGATGGATTTCTTTCTCAGCGGGAGATATCATATACTTTGTTGTTATTTGTTATTTATTGTACCGATTCATCAGAATAATGAGATTAAAAGAAAAAAAAGGTATTAAAATCATACAGTTCATTATAGCAGGCATCTGTATTTTTCTTATGACTTTTAATATTTCGTGGGCCATAAACAATTATCGCACACCATTAGACAAAGAACTAAGAATAGAGCTGGTGTATACACAAGACGAACTACTTGCTACAACCCAAAAGCTCATCGGCCTTACCAATGCCTACCAATATGAAATTACCCATGACAGTCTTCAAAAAGTTATTATCGAAAAAGATTTAGATTATTTTAATGAAATCTCCCGAAACGGCTATCATAAAATGGCTACAGAAACAGATCTTCCCATACAGAATATTGCTTCTGCGAAGCCTTCGCTGTTTAGTTATGTATTGACAAAGATGGGATTCAGTGGTTATTTTAATCCGTTTACACATGAAGCTCAGGTAAACGACCTGATTCCGGCAATCGGTCTTCCCGTTACAACCGCCCACGAAATAGCACATCAACTGGGTATTGCCAAAGAGAGCGAAGCCAATATGCTGGCCTTTTTGGTCATGACAAGGCAGGACAATAATACGTTTCGGTATGCCGGTTACTTATATGCTTTAAAATATTGTTTAAAAGAAGTAAGCAATATAAACGAAGAAAAGTTTTTACATTTTCACCAGCAGCTGCATCCCGGAGTTAAAGAGAACATCCTGGAAACAGAGTTATTTTGGGAAAAACATAAAAACTACTCTTCAAAATTCTTTAAAGTCTTTTATGGAAATTTCTTAAAAATTAATAACCAAAAAGACGGTATGTATTCCTACAATCGCTTTGTAGATTTAATAGTCAACTATGATAAAAAATATCACAATCTGGATCAATCCTGAGCCATAGAATTTTTTTTATACATTCTGAACGGTCTGATAATAACACGTGATTCTCTGTCAAATACAAAATAGTTATACACCCAGCTCCAGAATACCAACGCTTTATTTTTGAATCCGATCAGCGACAATAAATGTACAAACATCCAAACAAACCAGGCAAATACGCCATTAAAATGGAATTTTGGTAAGTCCACTACCGCTTTATTTCTACCGATAGTTGCCATAGATCCTTTATCATTATACGTAAATGCTTTTAAGGCCATCTTGTTTTGAATGCGTTCAAGATTTTCAGCCAGTAATTCTCCTTGCTGTATAGCAGGCTGAGCCATCATGGGATGTCCGAATTTATATTTGTCTCCATACATTGCCGCAACATCACCAATAGCAAACACATCTTTAATTCCCTCAACTTCATTAAAACTATTGACACGAATACGTGAAGCCTTATCTACAGCAGTTTCCACTCCGTTTACTGCAGCTCCTTTTACACCAGCAGACCATATCACAGCCTGTGAATGAAACTGAAGATCAGTTGCCGTTTCAATAACTTTACCATCATAATTGGTCACTCTGACATTCGTATGTATTTTGACACCGAGGTCTTTTAAGTATTTTTCTGCTGCCCTGGATGATTTTACTGACATGGCATCAAGCACACGATCTACTCCCTGAACCAGATTGATCTGCATACGATTCGCAATATCGAGATCCGGATAATCTTTAGGCAAGACAGCTTTTTTTAATTCTGCCAATGCTCCCGCCAATTCAACTCCCGTTGGTCCGGCACCTACAATGACAAAATTCATCAGTTCTCTCTGAGCAGCTTCATCATTGGTCTGTAATGCCAGTTCTAAATTCTCAATCAGCAGACTGCGTATGTTTAAAGCTTCTGGTATGGTTTTCATTACCATACTATGCTTCTCAATTTCTTTATTTCCGAAAAAATTATTGGTAGAACCGGTCGCTATTACCAGATAGTGATAATAGATGGTTCCGATATTGGTAACGACTTTTTTATTTTCAGTATCAACTTTTTCCACAACAGCCATCCTAAAAAAAGTTTCCTTGTGATCCTGTACCACTTTACGTATCGGATAAGCAATAGATCCTGCTTCTAATCCTCCTGTAGCTACCTGATACATCAACGGCTGAAAATTATGGTAGTTGTGCTTGTCTAACAATACTACTTGAAAATTTTTACCTTTCAGTTTCCGAGCCAGTGATAAACCGCCAAAACCGCCACCGATTATTACAACTCTGGGATGAGCAGAGTCTGGAATATTCATCATTTTTTTGTACTTTTTGTGTTATACAAAATTACGAACTTAATAATAATAACAGTTATAATTTTGCCTTAACTTACATTTAATATTTTTTAAAAAATTTGCAGAGGTGTAACAATTTCATCTTATGTACTACTTATAGCATATGAATAAAGATTTAGAGCAGCATTTTATCGTTCAGTTAGAAGAACATCAGAATATAATCCACAAAATATGCAGGATTTATACATCTGATGCTGATGCGCATAAAGATCTTTTTCAGGAGATTTCTATTCAGTTATGGAAAGCATTTCCCAATTTCAGAGGCGATTCCAAATTTACTACCTGGGCATATCGTGTAGCGCTTAATACAGCTATTTCATTATACCGAAAATCAACGAAGAGTATTGCTACTTCTGACATCGAAATTACTTCCTATAAAATAAAATATGAGGAGTATAATGATGAGGAAGAACAACAGTTGAAATTGTTGTACGATGCCGTTCGACAGCTCAATGATATTGAAAAAGCGTTGGTATATATGTATCTGGAGGATAAAGATTATACCGAAATTGCAGAAACGCTGGGAATCAGTGAAGTAAATGCCCGTGTAAAAATGAATAGAATAAAAACCAAATTAAAGAAAATTGTAAATCCTTAATATAGTGGGAAAAGAGAATGGAAGAATTAGATTTACTTAAAAAACACTGGAAGAAAAATGAAAATTTTCCTAAATTTTCAAAAGATGAAATCCAGCATATCATACACAAAAGGTCCTCTTCAATTGTAAAATGGATTTTTTATATAAGTGTAATTGAATTTGCTTTGGGTATTGTCGGCAGTTTCTTTATCACCAGTTTTATCAGCAAAGAGGAAATGATTCCCAACAAAATATATGAAAAAATGGACACCTATAGTCCGATAATCACTATTTTGTTTTATATGGTACTGGTCTATTTTATCTTTAACTTTTATAAAATGTACCGTAAAATAGCCGTTGATTCGTCGACACGCGAACTCATGAAGAATATTCTTAAAACACGTAAAATAGTAAATAAGTATATTGTATTTAATGTGGTGGTAGTCATGATAAGTTTTATGGTTGGCGGTATTATCGGTATGCTCTCTATTGATCACAGCGACGATCTCAAAGTCAATGCACTTTTATTTAATGGTATTTTATCCGCAATACTATTAGTAATGAGTTGTGTACTGGCTTTGTTTATCTGGCTATTTTACAGAATAATTTACGGATTGCTGTTGAAAAAGCTCGACAAAAACTATCAGGAATTGAAAAAAATAGATTTATAAAAAAAGTGAGGCGCTGCCTCACTTTTTTCATTCATACAAATTAACCTAAAAAAGCTTTCATCATCCAGATATCCTTTTCCTGTTCCGTGATGAGATCACTCATCATGGAATTCGTTCCTTCATCATTGATATCTCCTGTTTTTATTAATAAATCTCTTTCTAAAACCAATAATTTTGTGAGAGAATCAATAATTAATTCTACCGCAGATTCGTCCTGCGAAATATTTTTACCTACTTTGAGTTTGTTGTGAGCCATGTAGTCTTCAAAGCAATGAAGAGGCGTTCCACCCAAAGTGAGTACGCGTTCTGCAATTTCGTCTATACGTAGCTGAGCATTGTTATACAACTCTTCAAATTTTACATGCAGATCAAAAAAGCGTTTCCCACGTATGTTCCAGTGCAGTCCTCTTAAATTTTGATAATACACTTGAAAATTAGCCAATAATACGTTTAATGATTCAATGTTTTGCTTCGTTTCCTTTTCTGGCAATCCAAAATAATTCATATCTCTATTTGTTTTTATATTAATAACTATTACTATAAAGTTACGATTAAAAACCCGATATTTGAATCAATAAAATTGATAATTTCAATTTAGCAATAGATAAAACCTTTTGTTATGACCATTACACAACTTCAATATGTACTTGCTGTAGCTGAATATAAAAACTTTACCCTTGCTGCAGAAAAATGTTTTGTTACCCAGCCCACGCTCAGTATGCAGATTCAAAAACTCGAAGAAGAACTGGATATAAAGATTTTTGACAGAAACAGCAAACCCATTAAGCTTACTGAAGTTGGAGAACAGATTGTACATCAGGCAAAAAACATCATTAACGAATCGGACCGTATCAAAGATATTGTAGATCAACAGAAAGGATTTATCGGCGGTAATTTCAAATTGGGTATCATTCCAACCATTACCCCTACTCTGTTACCGATGTTTCTTACCAATTTTATCAATAAATATCCAAAAGTCAATCTTATTATTGAAGAATATAATACTGAGGATATGATGGCACGACTCCGCAACGGATTACTGGATGCGGGTATTGCTGCCACTCCACTTCTGGAGCCGGATATTAAGGAATACACGTTATATTATGAACCTTTTGTGGGTTATTTTCCGGATTCTTTCCGCAAAAATAAAGAAGAGCTTACACCTGAAGATCTGGAAATTAACCAGATTTTATTGCTTAAAGACGGTCATTGTTTTAAAAACGGCATTCTCAATATCTGTAAAAATTTTAAAACAGCCAATGATAAAAATTTTGAGTTCAGCAGCGGTAGCTTTGAAACCCTTATAAAACTATCTAATGAAGGTCTCGGAGTAACGCTTTTACCCTACTTACACACACTGGACCTGAATGAAAAAAATAAAAAAAATATCCTACACTTCAAAGATCCGAAACCTTCGCGAGAAGTAAGTCTGATTTTTGCCAAGAGTGAATTAAAGCTTCATATTATTGAAGCCCTCAGAGCCACCATTCTCGGAGTTGTCAAAGGCGCTATTACTTTTCAGGATGTAGAAATCATCAGTCCTAAGATTCATAAAAAAGGGATTGTTTAAAAACAATCCCTTTTTATTATATACTTATTTCAAGTGCCAGAGTATCCAGTTCCGGTTTTGTCTTAACAAAATCCTTTACCCAATAATACAATTGCTCTAAATCATAAGGCAGTAAATATTTACTGGCTTTCTGAAATTCTTTGTAAAACAAATTCTTATCAAAACATACATTTTCTAATACACGTTTTGCAAAACTCAATGTATTCGACATAGCTAATTTTTTATACTTTTTATTTAATTAATTTGTATACCTAAAAATAAGAAATTAACATTTATACGAATGTTAAAGAAATCCAAAATATTATTTTTTAACTAAAATTGCCCTCGTCATTTCTCTTTTTCCAGGTGGTCCTTTCAATTTATGCACTTCAAATCCCAAATTCTTTAATATTTTATTAACAGCTGCTTTACAGGCATAGGTTACAAGTATACCACCGGGGTATAGTAAATCTTTCATTTGCTCAAAAATAGCTTCCGTCCATAATTCCGGTTGGTATTTATACCCAAAAACATCAAAATAGATTAAATCAAAGGTTCCTTCCACACACAAAGTCTCAAACCGCTGCTGGGTTTTCGTAAGTGTAAAAAAGGGTGTCAGTGGTATTGCTTTTTCCCAGACAGCTTCATGTACTTTATATAACAGTGTCTCCTGAGTCGGCAGATGGTCTGTATAGTTCAGTGTTTTCCATTCTCTTTCTGTCAACGGAAAAGCTTCTATACCGGTATAATTTACCTTTTTTAAGGCGTCCGCTGCATTTAGAGCTGTAAGCAAAGCTGTGAGTCCGGTTCCGAATCCCATTTCGAGTACAGCATATTCCTCTTTTTTATTTTGAGAAAAAAGAAAACGCAACCCGTTTTCAATATAAACATGTTGCGTTTCCTGTACAGCACCGTGAACGGAATGATAGGTTTCTCCCCAATCCTGCATCAGAAGGGAAGACGATCCGTCTTCTGTGATAATGACTTTTCTATTCACTCTGTGGTGCTATTAATAGTTTTTTAATTCTTGGAATTGGTCCCCCGCATTTTTTTGCATGGCATGCCAGACACGATTGCACCATTGCATCAAAATTTTTCTCCGCATTTTCAGGATCTGTATAAATACGTTTCTGGGCTTTTAAAAACTCTTGGGCGTGTTCTTCAAAAAATAAATCCCTGTCATCGACATCCGTTGTCATAGCCACCGTTATTTTTTCAAAATGCTCCGGAAATTCCCCGAGCTCCTCCCCCGATAATATCCGATTTCTCAAATGCACGTTGTAGGAAAACATCTGTTCCATTAACATTGCCATTTCAGACATCTCATACATTTTAAATTCAGCTTCACCGGTTGCAGATTTCTCCGGCTTTACCTCAGCTTTTTTTTCATTACATCCCACACAAAAAAGTGCCAAGAAAAAAAATCCAAAAAAATAATTCATATTACTGTTTCGCAATTAATACTCCGTCAGCCATAAACTGCAAAGTACGCTTAGGTTCTGTTATTTTTTCAATTTCTTCGGCTGATTTCCCTTCATCTTTTGCATAGTGCTTTAATTCATCTACAGAAATTTCAGAAACAAATGCTTTTCCGGAAACAACAGCTTTATGCTTTTGAGCATTCATCGGTACGAAAAACTTATAATCTTTAAATTTTACAAAACTCTCTTTACCATCTGCCAAATCCATACTCATCCAACATCCTTTTTTCTGACATATTTCTTTAATATCAGATGCAAATTTCACGTTCAGGGTATCACCCGGCTTTAATGTTTCATATTTTGCAAGCATTGCTTCTTTAGTCAATGCCCCTTCAGCAGACAAACTGTCTCCAAACGTTTCATACGTGATTTGTTCTGTTGTTTCAGTAGTTGGTTCTGTGGCTTTCTCCTTTTTATCACAACTTACTAATGCTAAAAAGCTTAGGGAAATTATCAAATATTTTTTCATAAATAACGTATATAAATTTGTGACAAAGATACACTATTTAGGTATTTTATAATCGTTCTATATAATATACTTCTAATTTTTAATCGTTTAGCTGATCTGTTCCTTTTATAAAAATACAAATAATATACTCCAAAAGCCTTTATGAGGGATTTTTTTGCTAATTTTACAGCCTATTGACAAAAAAACTATTATTACAACAAAATAACTTATAATGGAAGTAGATGTTATGAGCAATATATCAATTACCACTGTTGATAAATCTAAAATTGATTCATTCGATTTTGAAAACGTAAAGTTCGGAGCCAAGTTCACAGATCATATGCTGGTGTGCGAATATAAAAATAACGCATGGCAACAAATGGAAATCAAACCTTACAGCGCTATTGAGCTTGATCCTTCAGCGCGCGTATTTCATTACGGACAAGCGATATTTGAGGGAATGAAAGCCTATAAAGATGATAATGATGATGTATGGTTATTCAGACCTGATCAGAATTTTGAACGCTTTAATAAATCAGCTGTCCGATTGGCTATGCCTGAAATCGATGAAGAACGTTTTATCGGAGGTTTAAAAGCTTTGATTGATCTGGAAAGAGCATGGGTTCGAAAAGGTCAGGGTAATTCTCTATACATCCGTCCGTTTATGATTGCTACAGAAAGCGGTGTTATTGCAAGTCCGTCTAATGAATTCCTGTTCTGTATTTTATTATCTCCGGCAAAATCTTATTATTCCGGAAAGATAAAAGTTCAGATTGCTGAGCATTTCAGCCGTGCAGCCAATGGCGGTATCGGAGCTGCAAAAGCTGCAGGTAATTATTCGGCTCAGTTTTATCCGACCAAACTGGCTCAGGAAGCAGGTTTTAATCAGGTCATCTGGACTGACTCTGCCACTCATACCAAACTGGAAGAAGCAGGAACCATGAATGTGTTTTTCAGAATTAAGGATACGTTATATACGGCTCCTACCTCTGAAAGAATTCTGGATGGTGTAACGCGAAAAAGTTTGATCGAACTCGCAAAAAGCGAAGGCTATCAGGTAGAAGTACGCCCGGTATTGGTCGAAGAGATTACCAAAGCAGCAGCAGATGGAACTCTGAAAGAGATTTTTGGTGCCGGTACTGCCGCAGTGATTAACCAGATTGAAGGTTTTTCTTATAAGGAACAATACTACCAGCTACCTGAATTGAAAGATGAAGAGTGTTTTGCTCTTGATTTGAAAAACAAGCTGACCAGAATTCAGAATAAGTTAGCTAATGATCCTTTTGAATGGACAGTAAAAATATAAAGCACAAAAAGCCGTTACATTGAGTAACGGCTTTTTTATTTAAGATCAGATGCTTAAGCAACCAGTGTTGTGACAATACTGTTATTCTTTAGAGAGTCGCTGCATCATTTTGCTCATCACTCGTTTGTAATACACTTCTTTAAAATTTTCCGCTCCATATTGTTCTGCGAAAAAATTTTCTGCTTTTTCAATAGCTGCTTTTCCATCCGCTATTTTTTTATATAACATTTCACGTTCCACGAATAAAGTCATTGCTTCTTGTTTATTGACAAAAGTGGTTTTCTCAAGATTGGTTTCCAGCCACTTTGCAAATGCTTCTGTATCGCGGTCTGTATAAGCTGTCTGTACTTTTTGCTGAAAGAGGCGTTCACATTTACTGTAGGCAGCATATTCTTCAGAGGAATAATAGGCTAAAACTTTTTCTTCAAAAGCCTGATATTGTTCATCAGCGAGCAGGACTTGTTCTGTAAACTTTTCCTCATCTGTTTCTTCTCTCTTATTGTTATACTCTTCCGGCAGCATATCAGCTATCTTCATGTCTGAAAAATATCCGCCAAAATAAAGCGCATCGGGTTTTTCTAAAATTCCAAAAGCATTGATCTGCAAACATTCATCCGTAAAATACAAAAGCGATTGTTTCTCAGTTTTTTTATTCATGACTACAAAAGGCACTTCTTCCATTGTATATTCTTTAACCGAAGACGGATCAAATGTACCGTTAATAAAGTTTTTTTGGGTGACCACTGGTTTTCTACTCCTTGCTTTTTTGAGAACACAAAGCGTATAAACTCCTTCTTCCTTTTTTTCTATTTTAAAATAATCTTCAGATTTTATTTGTACACCATTGGCCATCAGGTAAAAAGGATTCTGATGCTTATTGGGTAAAATGAGATTTTTCAGAAACCATCCCGATGAATTTTCGTAAGTCTGTAAACGGTTTTTTAAAATCTGCTCATTCTGGTTACCCGTATCTTCGTATTGCGTATAGCCCAATATAAGGCTATTTTCATATTTTTTTGGATCTAATGTACGCTCCCTGAACCGTACTGAAAAACGCTCCATATGAAACAGCACTGTATATCCCAGGTTGGTATTCAATACTTTTACCGGTTTGTCTGCATACGCAATTAACGTATTGGCATCGGTATCAAAAACAAGGATCAGGTCTTTTTCATTCTGTATTTTAGCATTTTTAGCATTGTTGGTGTTGCCTAAAAAGAAATAGCGAAAGGCTTTTAAAAGCTGTTCTCTTGAAAATACTTTCTTATGAACAACCAGTTCTTCCATACGATTCTCTTCCAGTTGTAAAGCAACTTTTAGCTGTGTTTGTGCGACAGGCTCACGCATTACGTAATACTCATATCCAAAAGCACTGACGATAAGACTATTTTTATTGTTTTGAGGAAGTCGTATTGTAAAACTCCCGTCAGATTTTGTATAAACAGCGGTTGTTGAATTATCAAAAAAAACCGAAGCATCTTCAATCGGGTGTCCAGTGCTTTTATCCGTTACAATACCCGAAATGGTCTGGGCGTTTACCGTTACCATTGTCAGAAGAAAAAGAAAAAGGTATAAATACTTCATATCGTACAGGTTATATGACGTAATATACAAAAAAAGAAATAACTGTTTTATTTTACATTAAAAACAGCTCTCCTTATTTTGTCAGCAATTTTATTTATTCTGATTTGTCTTAAAAACGGGAAAGGTTACCAAACCATCTGATCTGCAGAAAAAATTGATTAAGTATTGATCTTGTAAGTCGGGTTATTTCATAAAGTTAATTTAGTTATTCTTAGAATAATCTGATGTAAGGTTCATACATAAACACTTGCCCTCTTTTGCCGCCTGTTACTTCTTTTAGAATTCCATATTGTTGTAGCTCATCTAATATTTTGTAAGCTGTAGGATTAGAAACTCCTGTAATTTCAACAACTTGTATAGCATTGATAATTGGTTTTTGATACAGTTTTTCTAATATGTTCAATAAATGATGACTACGTGTACTATTTTTTTGAATAATTTCTTCTTTCTCTTTCTTTAATTTCAAAATAGCATCGAATGTCTCGATACCATTTTTAGCTGTTTCAATTACCCCTACCAAGAAAAACTTAAGCCATTGTGTTATATCGTTATGTGTACGTACACGCATTAAGTTATCATAATATAATGTTCTATTACGTTCAAAAAAATCTGACAAATACAATATTGGTTTTTTAAGAATTTGTTTATCGACTAAGTATAGTGTGATTAATAATCTACCTACACGACCATTACCATCTAAGAACGGGTGTATTGTCTCAAATTGATAATGTATTAATGCTATTTTTAATATATCAGGAAAGTATATTTCATCATTATGTGCAAATTTTTCTATATCAGCCATCATTTCGGGTACAGAAGTATGAATCGGAGGTACAAAAGTTGCGTCATTTATACTTGCACCACCTATCCAATTTTGACTACTTCTATACTCACCTGGAAGCTTATGTTGACCACGAACACTTTGTAAAAGTATGCGGTGTGTGTCCCTAATTAAACGAGAAGAAAATGGCAATTCGTTTAATTGTTGAATAGCCTGATTCATCGCTAAGATATAATTATGAACTTCTTCCCAATCATCTCGACGTTCTTCTCTTAAATCTTCCTTATCAAAAAAGGCATCTTCTATATTGGTTCGTGCACCTTCTATCTTACTACTTTGGGTTGCTTCTTTGGCCACATGCATACTAATAAACAGATCAATATTAGGAATATATTCTGAATACATATCTAATCTACCTATTTGTCGATCTGCTTTCGATAAGAGTTGTTGTATTTCCATATCGTCTAACAACCATTGCTTATTAAGCTCCGTTGGTTGAAAGCTTTTGTAATAGCCTTGGTTGATATAGGTTCCTGATTTGAAATTTTTCATATTTTTTTCTGACTTAAAATAGCGCTTTTCTTAATTAAAAATTGAAAGACTAATTTAAATAAAAAAATTATTATTTAAAATTTAGATTGATTTTTTAAATAAGGATCTTGCTTTTAAAAAGAAGAGTAGATTTTTATTTATATATTACTACTGTACACTTCACTTTCTATTGTAACATTGAGCCAAGCGTTTCTACGTATTTGTATTTCGGACTTATGTTTTCAATGCCGTATGTTAATTCAATATTCTTGGGTTTTATATCTTGTATAGGTCTATAAGTGAATTGAAAACTACAATGAACCCTTGCATATATAAAAATCAAATAATGAAAATAATTAATAACTAATTTTTATATTTTTAACTTGTCCGAAAAAGGGGAAACCTACAAAAATGGGGAAGTTTACCTTTTGTATAAAGAAATAAACCTATTGATATACAGATAGACCTTTTTTCTCATACTCAATTTAAATCAGAATGAAACAGACTTATATCAGTTGGTATTTTTATTAGCGGAGAAAAATCTGTTTTCCAAATATCTAATTCAAATAAATTTCCATTGGTATCTATATTTAATGACACTATAACTTTGACTCCATCAGAATCAAAGAAAGAGCATTCAGAAATCTGTTTACCAAAAAATCTATATTCATCAAAATCATCATTGACAAATAATTCCAAACTTCCCATATTACCATCATTTAGAAATTTAACTCTTATTTTTTCTTTCCAATTTTGATCTATTGAATAATTCGATATATTAATTAAGTGATTTAGTAATATTTCTTCTTGAATTGTTATCTGTCTTAATTTATTTAACTCCATAAATCCTTCATGCGTTTAAAATTTTCCCCTTACTCAAAGATGATGAAGGGGAATATTTGGATTAGTCTATTACCACTACTTTTTTAAATATTTGTTGCCTTTTTCTATCGAAATATACGGAATCACGCACACCTTTTTTATTATAATGGTTATACATAATTTGATCAAAAATCAACCCACAAAAGACAAACTCTCCTGTTTCTTTAAATAAAATATTTTCAATTACAAATTTTTTATTAAGCACAAAAGTTGAATCCTTTATAATTAAATTACCTTGAGATTCCATTGGAGATTTTACTGGAAAAAAATTATAGAAAGTTATTAATCTTGTTTTGGTAGTATCATTTAATGCCTTACCAACTTGAATTGGGTCAATAATAGTATCAAAATCGCTCTCGAACTCAATTATTGCTTTATAAGTTTTATTGACAAAAATAGTTTCAGGTAATATCATCTTGTATTTAAGTTGTTTATAAGATGTATTTGAGGTTTTTGATGAGAAACTAATATCATCATTATTTGCTTTTATTTTTACCTCTTTTGTACAAGAAAATAATAGTACTAAAATTAGAAAAGCTAAAATCTTATTTTTCATACCTGTTTTACCTTAGTTATTTCTATACCTTTTTTGTATATATGATTCTATTTTTGCTACCACTCTCTCTCCGGAATCACAAAAAATTATGAATAAAAATTTTCATCTACTTTACGACTACAATTCTTTTTGAAACACGCGTTTCTTCTATCTTCATAGGTAAAGGTTCTGAATCTTTTCTACCTTTTATCGTATCAAAAATCACCATATCTTTTATGAGCCAATTTAACTGATATTTACCGGGTTCCTTAAATTGGACATTTCTAATAGGTACTTCAGGTAGCTTATATGTAAATGTTGTATCTGTAATTATTTCTGTAAATTGATTTTTATCCTTATCTAAATTATAAGGTTCATAGTAGATTAACATAATATATCTTGTTATTTCTCCATCAGCATTCAGCTTAGTGGTTATGCTATCAAATGCTGATGTATAGATTATATTTCCTTCATATATTTTATTTATATGTATCGTATCAGGAAAATTCACATTTGCTATTTGTGTTTCAATTTCATTTGAAACATTTGCTTCCAATAATTTAGTTTCTTTCTTATTACAGGATAAAAAGGAAATAAAAATGAGAGTAATTATTTTTTTCATTATTTAACATATTTTAAAGAATCCTTCATGTCTTCTTCTCCTACATACTATTACATAGTATCTATGCATCTGGAATAATAAATACTGAAGGATAGTTACATTTTCTAATTACATTTTTTTTGAAATTTATCTCATATATAACTTCATTACCACCAGATTCATTATTTTCTGTTCCTATTCGAACTAATTCATCACATGATTCATTATTAAATAATTCATAGATATATTTATAATATTCTTCATCAAAAACATTTAATTCATTAATTGAAATAATTTTTTTTGAGAAGAAACTTTTATTTTGTAAATAATAATACTTTTTATGATCTACATCAAAGACGATTATGTTTATTCTATTAAAATCATTGTGAATATAAGTAGGCTGTATAAAATAATAAATATGAGAAGTATTCTTCAATTCTTTTTTTAAGAATGAAAAAACATATTTATCAATATCAATTTTTTTATTTTTAATATAGTGTATTGCTATTTCTTCCTTAGAACTTGCCTCATTTATTTTATCCATCTCTTTTATTTTTTCATAAAATAAAGAAGATGAACATCCTGTAAAAAAGGTGCTTAATAAAATAATGAGTCGTAAATTTAATCTTTTCATTGTATTCCTTTATTTTGATTTTTTTATCATCAGCATTAACCCAACGCCTGATCATACTGTCGGAAATCCATGGCGGTCATATTCAGCCCCCAATCGTCCTGAAACTCCTGACCTACATAAGCGTATTATTAGAATCGTATATTGTTTTGTTAGATTATTTATTTAAAAAGCCCCATTAAATCATATTTGGAGCTTTTATTTTTAATTCATATTAGATACTAATCACCATTGTATTCAATCTTCCAATTTAGACTATCTAATACATCCACATTTAATAGATACTTTTTATTATAGATATTTTTTTTTATGGATAGCTTTCCAGCCATATTTATCTACGCTATCCTTTTTTATTATATAAAGCCTAAATTTATGTCCCATAGATGTACTCACATACGTCTTCCAATCTATTGGTCTATTAATTTCTTTAACTTTATGATTGTAAATTGAATCTGTAAAATCTCCTATGAATCCATAATTATTAATTGTGTCATCTTCTATATCATTTTTGTGTATTACAGTGTAAATATTAGAACTAGAGTTATTACTTACTTCAAAATTTCTTAAATCTATTCTATCCATACACGAAGAAAAAAATAGCATTAATATAAGTGGAAAATAAATTTTCATTTTATTGAATTTTTAGGGTTTATAATCTGGATGATTTATATATTGATTATTTATCAAATTTATAACCTTGTAAGGTATAGAAGCCGGTGCATAAGGTGAAATAGAATTATACTGTATAATATTTTCTCTATCAAAATCTTTAGGTTTATTAAAATAAATCCATGCTAATGTACTAGCCTGAATTTCTGTCCAATTTCTATCATGATTTCCTCCTTGAAATGATTCCAAACTAGCAGGTACTACTTTATTATAATAATCTATACTTCCTGCATATTTTTCTTGTAAATAATGTCCATATTCATGCATTAAGTGTCTACCAATATAAGAATCTAATCCTTTTTCTAAATATTCGTTCCAAGTACCTACATAAACATTTAAAGCTCCACCAAAATAAGATGATGCTCCAAAATCATAAGGAATCAATCTCACAGGAGCCCCAAAAAAAGTATAACTGCTCATTCCTAATATTCCTATATGGGCATAGTTTCTTCCGACCCCTCTTGAATTTGCATTTTTATTCTTTCCATCTCCACCGCCACCATTACCATTATTCTCTTCAGATGTAGTAAATTCATACATCTTTTGAACTTCTTCTTCACTCTTTTTAGAACTGCTATTTACATACTGATTAAAAAGATTTTGAGCATCTTGTCCATCAAAACTACCCGCAACAACATTACCGTTTTTATCTTTATACAACTGCGAATCAGCACCACTTGGATCACTCCAATATACCGGATTGTTGTCAAAAGCACTATAAGGCGAGTAATCATGATGGATTACAGGATCCTGAACCACCCATCTGCCCATAGCAGGATCATACTGACGAAGATCCATTTCATAGACGTTTAATCCAAAATGGTCATCATATTCTTTACCATTGTATTTGTACTTTTGCGCCTGTTCATTTCTATAACCATAACTTATGATTATTAGTAGAGCATTTTACAAAATGGTTATAAAAATCTTCCCCTTACTCAAAGATTGATTAAGGGGAAGATAAGATTAGTCTATTACCACTACATTTTTAAATATCTGTTGTTTTCTTCTGGTAAAGTGGATTGAATCCCGTTTCCCTTTATTGTCATAATAATTATACATAACTTCGTCAAATATTAAACCGCAAAAAGTAAACGTCCCTTTTTCTTTAAAGACAATATTCTTTACACTAAATTTTTTGTTAAGAACAAACATAGAATCTTTTAATATTAAATCATTTTCATCTTTCATGGGCGATTTAATAGGTTCAAATTGATAAAAAGTAATTAACCTTGTTTTAGTCGAATCACTAATAGCATCTATTTGAACTGGTGGTAATATTGTATCAAAATCACTCTCAAATACAATAGTTGCTTCATAAGGTCTATTAAGTTGAATGGTATCAGGAAATATCATCTTATATTTAAGTTGATTGTATGGAGGTTGTGGATTCTCCGACGTAATTTTTAGATTTTCATCTATGTCTTCATTATCCTTTTTACACGAACAAAGTAAAATCATTAATACAAAAATTATAATCTTATGTGTCATATTATTCTAAATTAAGTTCTTTATTTAGTTGCTTTGCTTTTTCTGTGGCCTTAATAGAATCCTGAATTCCTTTTCGGTTTAAATCTATCTTTTTAATATCACTTTTAAGTAGCATAGTATCTTTCATCATTTTCATTGCTCTATGCTTAGCCGGATAATAAGGAGTTACACCCAATATAAATGTCTCATATTCTACTGTTACATAATTATTCTGTATTTTATCATTATAATCTGTTTCATATCCAATTTTTGTTTGAGGACCTACAAAGGCGTTGACAAGAAAATAAATTAAACTTACATCCCATATTTTACCATTTCTACTTCCTTTATCTGGTTTTAGAGGACCGTTTTCTCCTGTATTGGTAGCAAAAACAATCCCGTCTTCATTTTTACCGCGTTTGTCCGATTTTCCTCCTCCTTTCCCTTTTTCTGTTTTATCCATAACCAAATCAGGCATCAGTATTGTATTATCATAAAACTTATCCCCTTTAAATTCACCGCTTGTTATCGTCAATACATAACCTCCAAGACCTGCATTATATTCTATTTTATAATCATCTTTTATACCTTCTGTTGCTGCAAAAACATAAGCTTTCCAAGCACTTGGAAACAACCCTGTTCTATCTTCCCATAAAATCGGGTTATTAAACCCGTATTGATACGGTGTTTGATTATAAGCCAATTCACCTAACATATCCATTCAATAGAAACCTACCCAACGCCTGATCATATTGTCGGAAATCCATAGCGGTCATATTTATCCCCCAATCATCCTGAAACTCCTGACCTACATAAGCGTATTATAGAATCGTGTATTGTTTTGTTAGATTATTTATTTAAAAAGCCCCAAAATGATTTAATGGGGCTTATTATTATCCGATTTAAAAGCATTATAAATTTTCAATGATAATATATACTTTAAATCGTTTGCTCAAAATCAATTGTACTAAATAAATTACTTTAAATAAAAACATTTTTTATGAAATTATTTCAAACGTCAATATTTTAGAAATAATCTTAAAATTAGAATCATTATTTTCTTCGAGAGAATCAAAATTATCTATTGGATCAAAATCAAAAAGAATAGTATTATTATCATAATTAATATATACTTCTTTGGGCGATAAATTAATAGTTGTATCATCTTTGAAAGTAAAACACAAGACTTCTTCAAAAATTAAGCAAATCTTTTCATATTTATAACCTTTGATAATATTAGCAGAATTAATTTCAACACTAATCACTACCTTTTCTATTGAATTTTTCATTATCTTCTTAATTGAAATTTCATCAATCCAAGAATCACACAAACTGCCATAATTTTTAATTAATTTCTCTATCATAAAAATTTCTTTGGAATTAACATAAATGGAATGTGATTTTGTGATAAATGTCCTGAAGAAATTGATCCAGGAATACTTAAATTGTGTCCATGTACACCTCCCATATTATGTGGTTTATAATTTATTTCAAATATCATTTTTCCTTGATCATTATAAAAATGCTTAGATATTGGCTTTCCATTTTTAGCTGTATAAGTATAAGCTGAATTTGGTATACTCTCAGCGGCATACTTAACAACTCCTGAAGTTTCTCTATAAGCAGTAGAAAATTTATTTAAATATTTTCCACCTGTTATAACATTACCTCCTACAGGTATCATTGCAGCAAGACTTAATGCAGCAGCCCCATAATTTCCTCTTAGAGCTGATATAGCCGCATTTATCATATCAATAGGCTCTCCAAGTACTGGTATGGCTCCCGCATAATCTAAACCTCCCTGAAAACGATCCCACTGAGCACTTCGTAAACCATCTCGATATCCCTGGTATGATTTACCATATCTGTAGGTATGATCCTGAATTCTTTTTCCTATATCAAATCCTCCTTCTGAAGAATAATTCAGAGCTCCCCCTCCTCCTTTAGTAGCATCCACATACATCATTGGTAATGTCTCTCCAATTGTACCATCATACAATGTTGCAATTGAATTTCCAAAAGCATTCACATGATTACTTACAAAATATCCTCCCATATTCTCCCAATACGTTCTGGATTTATCTGGTGAATTGTTCCAGATCGAACCAATAAATGAATCCGATAGTAAACCGGAAGAATCACTCCAATAAACTGGATTGTTATAACCATAATGATAAGGAGTGCTATAAACGGATGCCTCTGCTAATACATCCATTCCATAAAACCTACCCAATGCCTGATCATATTGTCTGAAATCCATAGCGGTCATATTCAGCCCCCAATCGTCCTGAAACTCCTGACCTACATACGTGTATTTATAGAACGGATGCGGACTCGACAGATCATTATACCCTTCTTGTTTTAATCCAAAAGGGTAATAGTTGTTTTCTTCGAGGATTTCGGTAGGCTGGATGCTACCGTCTCCATTGATGTCCTGATAGCTTAACCGCACATTGCCCAGATGGTCTTTGTACTGAAATACGTAAAGATACTCTTTTTTGTCTTTAGGATAAACATAGCCTTCTTCCGTTGGAAAAAACTGCAGTTCGTTTTCATAGTACTGAAAGCCTCCAAGGTAGTCCGTGGTTTTCTCTCCTTCATCTGTTTTTATGATTTTGGCTACTTTGGTACCGTTTGCATCGTAGAGATAACGGATACCGTGGTCTTTGATGTTGATCTCCAAAGGCAGGTTCAGATGGTTGTAACGGATATGGCGGATGTCTTTATTACGGTCGATGATCATATTGCCCAGATGGTCGTATTCATAGTCTCTGCCATCGGTATGTCCGTCATGGAATCCGTCAGGATTGTTGGTCTGATCGGTGACTTCCGTAAGCTGGTTGCCGTGGTAACGGTAGCGCAGATCGTCCAGATCTAAGGTCTGTCCGTTGACTTCCTGTCCGGTGCGTAGCAGTCGCTGGATGTTGCCGTTTTTATCGTAAGAGAGGCGTTCCCCATACGCATCTATAGGCTCAAAATAGCCCGCACGCGGACTTTCATTGTAGTTGTAGCGCAACATGGTTGATTCACCCAGGCGGTTGAGTTTGTCGTAACGGAATTCCGTTCCCCGCGTCTGGTTGTCGGTAGCCGTGCGCCAGCGTACACTGTTGATATTCCCGTTGTACTGATACGGTGCACCTATCATATACTCCGAGGTGTTGTAGTTGAGCTCATAGCCAAAAAGGGTGTTGCTTCCTTCATCGGCAAAGTGCAGATACGACGGGTTGATTTGTTTGAGCCAGCCCCGGATGTTGTAGGTATGTGTAACGTGTTGCAAAGGAGTGGAAGCTGAGAGCAGTCCGCCTACTTTTTTCACGGATAAGGCTCCGAGTTCGTCATAGCTGTTTTCTGCGATACGCTGTGCTGCTGCTCCGTTGACCGACTGGCTGTGGCTCAGCAGTCGGTCTCTGTTGTCATAGGTATAGGTATCTGCTATGGTGAGCGGTTCTGCTGATGCTGTGCGTTGATGCGTGGTGATGGTGCTCAGTACCTGGCCTGTAAAGCTGTAGGTATGGTCGTTTTGGGTAAAGCCTCCCAAATAGTTCTGCGTAACGACACGCAATGGACGGTAGCGTACATCATACAGGGTGTAGCTGCGGTCGGCAGCATAGTCGTTGGAACTTTGCAGGATGCGCGTCCAGCTGCCTGTTGCTAGTCCTTTTACTGCCGTTTGTGTTGCCGTGCCCTGAACTATGGGAAATTGTGTCGGAGCATCCGGAAACGCATAGTCGTCATAATAGTTGACCGTAAGCAGTCTCAGATCATTTGGATACAGGTCGTTGCTGTACCATACCGTCTGGTTGTCGATACTGCCCGAGGTGGTTTTATGTTCGTTGATCGGATCCTGACTGTTGATGATGTCCTGAAGGTCTTTACGGCTTTCAAAAGAAATTTTGGCTATGTGAAATCCGGTATAGACCACACGGTTAAATATGTCGTATTTGCTGACCAGCCAGCCCGATTCTTCTTCTCCGAACGGGTTGTGTACCGGTCCGGTCATTACAATGCGGTCTGCCCTGTCATACACAATGTATTCCCACTCTTTTCCCGGTAGTTTTTTTGCGGCCAGACGGTTTTTATGGTCGTACAGGTACTGGTAGCCCAACAGATCAATTTTTTCCTGATTCAGCAGGCTTTCTCCCTCAGGAGACAAGACATACACCAGATTGCCAAAGCGGTCATACAGATAGTAGGTATCGTGCGGATCTTGTCTGTTGTAGATGCGTTTGAGCACGACTTTGCCATCTACGCGTTTGAATTCTTCGGTGGTGTTGTCCGGACCGTCTTCGGGTTTCCAGTTTTCGTTTTTGATAATGGTTTTGTGCAGGCTGTTGTGCGCATACGTATCACGAATTCCTATTTTATTGCGGTATAAGCCATAATCCTCATCCCAATAGGTATCCATCTCAAGTTTATATACCGCTTCTTTGTCTCTGTGGTTAAAGTCATAGCTATATTTGATGGTGTGCTCTCCGAGTTCCATATGCCAGTCTCGTCCCGGTGCGGAGCTTTCTAATACCCGCTGTGCAGGAGCCCGTTCCAGACGGTTTTCACTGTACGGATTCGGGGTGTATTCGTATTTCTGGCTGCTGTAAAACGTATGCGTTTTTTGTTTCGCATCTTCTACGTAGTCGGAGTTATATAAGGTAAACGGAAGTTCAACAGTACCTATTTCGATTTTACCTGTTTCAGTAAACGGCAGGTATTGGCGCGTTTGTCCGATGTTTTTTTCATATTCGATATGCGTGACAATCTTTTTGCTTTCATCCGGTGACATCCCTTCCTGTATCCGTTGTATCGGACGTCCCAGACCATCGGTATAGGTGGTGGTGATATAATGCTGATTACTATTAAGAACATATATACCATTGATATCGGCTGGTCTTCGGTAGATGGTTTCTTTGACGTAGTTCTGATTTTCGCTTTGCGCATACAGATTGCCAAGGCCGCTCAAAAGCAGCAGGCTGTAGATAAGTGTTTTTAGCTGTTGCATGGCCTTTAGTTTTTATAATGGTATTCATACGCTTTTAACCGGTTTCCGTCATGGTCTTTGACAACAGAGAGGCGGTTAAATTTATCGTATTCGTAATATTCGGTGCGTCCGTTGGTATCGGTCAGACTGCTCATGCCGATCATCGGACGGTAGGTATAGGACGTTATCATGCTCTGCGGATGTGCCTGACGCAGGATCTGATATTGTGTACGGATGTAGTTTTCGTTATAACTGTTGTCGGTAAGGTTGGTCTGATAGTGAATGCCCGCTATTATACCCGCATCGATGTCCTGATAACGGATGTTTTTAAGTTCGCATACGATTTTGGTGTTGCCGTATCCCCAGATCTGTGAAACGTAAAGACCTTCTTTGGTACGGTATTCCAGTACGTTGCCATACGCATCATAACGCGTGATTTCCTGTTCGGTTTCCAACGGACGGTCGTCTTTGGCTACTTCGCTTTTGCGCAGCTGATACAGTTGCGGATTCCCGTTTTCAGGTGTATAGGTAAACGCACTGCGGTTCAGCAAGTCCCCATTTTTGTATTTTAATACTTCTTTGGTACGGTACGTTTTATGGTATTTTTCATAGCTATAGCGCTCATCAAAATTTTCCTCCTGCTGCAGGTCGGTGATGCGATTTTCTACCATCTGACGGTGGTCGATATCCCAGGCAGTGGTATTTCTTAGTTGCAGTTTATTTGATCCGCTTGTATTGTATTCTATGATGTGCTTGGTGAGTCTTTCCAATACGGGTGTCGTATAGTACGGGATATCAATTGGTGACGTATAACTGCTGAATTCTGCGGTTTCACTGCTGATAAGTTGTTCGGAGGTGTTGTATTTAAGGATCCGTTTAGGGATGCTGATATGCGCCGGAAGCAGATTGAAATAGAAATTTCCGGAAATGTCTTCAAAATTCATTTCATAAACCGTTTTACCCACACCCTCTTTTTCTACGGTGATGTAGCGGTAAATACAGTCTGCAAGCGGTAAGGCATAGATGCTGGCAATCTGATCAGACTGCATATGCATTAAAGGAATTGCACCTGAGCTTCTCAGCGGGTCATCTGGCATGGTGTAGCGGTAGTTTTCTTCCGATACGACCGTCTGGTCCGCATCAAGCTGGGTGATTTTTTTGATGCGGTATCCGTTTCGTCTGATGGCACGTGTCCAAAGAGAAGGGTCTTTATATACTTTTTTGCGCAGCTGTATGTCTCCGACTTTGCTGATGTCATTCGGAGCAACTGCCAGATAGAAGGTGTTGTTGGTAAAAGAAGGTAAATACTGCAGCAACGAGGAACGGATGTCTACTTCTTCGGTAGCACTGTAGATGGTCAGAGTGTTGTTGGCTGCATCTACGAGCCTTAATCGGTAGTATACCGGATTGCCATTGCCCGGATCCATACCCGGTAAAAGAGCACTACTGTACTTGAGATAAATGGAGCGCTCCAGATCCTGCGCAGTGCACGTAAATCGGTAGCGTTCGTTTTGCGGCTCTAAGGTGTAGGGAATCGGTACCAGGTCAAAGTTGAGCGGATCATCTGTAAAATCCTGTCCTGAAGCTTCTATAAGTTGGGCTCCAAAATTGTAATAGGAATAGCGGTTGGGTTCATACTCAAACAAGGTGCTGCCCCCTGTAGGGTATTTGATTCGCAAAGAGGTAAAATTTGATGAAAATTCATACCGGTAAGTCTTTGTAGCATCTGTATTGTTAAAAATAACCTGGTTGTTGGTCAGACTTATGTTGTGAATGATCTGGTTAAATGTATTTTTTACCTGAATGCCTGTGTATTGGCGATAACGGTTGATTCCCGGGTTCAGATTCATTTGCAGATGGACAGATCCGACCCGTATGATTTCTATTTCACTAAGGTATTTCTGGTCAAATGTAAAGGTTTTTCCAGACTGTGTTATCGTATCCGCATACGAACCGTAATGGTATTGCAGCAGTATATTTCCGTAACGGTCTTTTACCTGACTGATCAAAAAAGATTTTTTGTACGGATGGTATTTACTCTGCATCTGGAAGTAAAAATTATTATTATCGGAAAAAAATAAGCCCGATTGCTGCTGTTCTGAAAACACATATACAAAACCGTTTTTGTCGGTAATTTCAAAAGAATGTACCGAAAACTGATAATTATAGCTCGCATTAAGGTCCTGAAAAGTAAAATCAGCGGTGATGTCTGCATAATCAGAGGTGTATATTTTTCGGATCTGTAGGGTTCCGTTTACGTATTCAAAATAAAACTTGCCACTCAGTCCAAAAGCGTCAAAACTGTATATGTTCGGATATTCACGAGTAGGACGTTCTGAAGGATCGTTATACGGATTGGGAGCATTGAAATAGAGTTCGTCGTCAATGGCTCTTTTTTGAGTATCTAAAATGCTTTTATTGATGGCAGGGATGATGTTTAAATCCCAACCCGGATTAAAAAAGCTTTTAAAACTGTATATATTGCTCATGCCCATCACGGTAGAGCTGTAATTGAGTTGGGTATTGAGCCGTAAATCTGCATTTGCCGTTTCCAGATCAAACAGCGGAATGCTGATGTTCTGGCTTCCGGTGATCATAGAGGTCTGGTATTCGGACGAATAGTTAGAGGATGGCAATACGATTTCCTGAGCAAAAAACGGCGAAGGTAGTACCAGCAGCAATAAAATGAGTAAGTAGTTCTGTTTCATATTGTTTTATTTTTTAATGACTTTAACCGAACGATTGATGACGTTGGTTTTGATGTTGATGATGTAAACTCCCTGAGGATAGGCGCTCAGATCTACTGCAATCATATCGTATTGCAAAGGCGCCGTATGCAGTACTTTGCCACTCAGATCTGATAAAATCATCTGCCCTTCTTCGTATTCATGGTTGATCACCACATTGGTAAACCCTTCAGTTGGGTTCGGAAAGGCTTCGATCTGTATCTCCGGAGTTTTGTTTTTTTCTTTGGTGTTGAGCTTTACAATCCAGTAGTCGTTTCTGCCCTGATAGCCCTTTTTAAGCGCAGAGGTTTTCCCCGTGGAGTTTCCAGCAAAGACATAACCGCCATCGCGCGTGATGATCGCTTTACGCAGCAGATCGTCTCCGTCTGTAGAGAGTTCTTTTTCCCATATCTTTTCGCCTTGGGCATTGATATGGATCGAAACATAGCTCTTTTTATGGGTTTTGGGATGTATCGTATAACCCGAAAGCAACAGGTTTTGATCACTGTCTAATAGTACGGAGGTCAGTACATCATCGCCTTTAAAGTCATAGGTTTTCTGGTCTGTCGGCTGCATTTTCGCATCGAGTTGTACCGTCCAGAAATCGTTTTGTGTTTCTGCCGATACAGTTTTAGTACCGCTGCTTTCGGAACTGCTCGTTCCTGCCAGAAGATACCCGTTTTCTACAGGCAGCAGATCGGTCAGAAAATCGTCTGCCGTTCCGCCATAGCTGTGTTGCTGCAACAGGTTGCCGTTGTGATCCAAAGTCAACAGCCAGATGTCATAACCACCGTTGGTGTCCACGGCTTTGTTGGCGCCGATCGGGGAGTTGGATTGTGCACCGATGATAAAACCGTCTTTTGTCGGTACTATGGTTTTGACTTCATCGTTATAGATACCACCAAAGGTTTTTTCCCAAAGCAGCTTGCCTTTTTTGTCTAATCGCAGTATCCATAAATCAAGTCCGCCAAGGTGCTGCTGGCTTTTTTCTCCGGATACCGGGGAGTTGGTGTTGGCTCCGATGATATAACCACCGTCTGACAGGCGTTTGATCGTCACCAGTCGGTCATCTCCCGAGCCTCCCAGGGTCTTTTGCCATTCTTCTGCTCCGGCTGCATTAATCTTTATGAGCCACAGGTCGTTTTTACCACGGGAAGCTTCTGTTTTATGGCCGTCTTTTGGGGAGTTGGAAGTACCGCCAAGCAGGTAACCCGCATCTCCCGTAGGAATCAGGCATTGCAACAGGTCCATACCCGAAGCACCAAAGCTTTTTTGCCATTCTTCTTCTCCGTCTTTGTCCATCTTCCAGAGCCAGTAGTCCAGATTGCCCTGGCCATCGCTGGTTTTAGAGCCTGTTTTGTCCGAAAAGGAACTCCCCGCTAAGAGAAAACCATAATCTACGGTAGGCACCATATCAAATAAATACTCGGAGTGTTTGCCGCCAAGGGTTTTTTCCCATACGACTTTTTGCGCATGAGCAGAGAGCAGCGCAAAGCCTGTAAACAGGCATAGCAGTGTTTTTTTCATCGTGTTTCGTAAAAAACTAAGGCAGCGGTAGAAGGAAACTGCCTTTACGTTAATATTTTGTAAAAATGATTAATTTATATTAAAAAACAAAATATAAAACACTATTTTTTTAAATTGTTACAGCATTGTAACGGCTTTTTATGACAAAAACGCAAGGTTTTAAAGGCGTGGAAGGAGATAAAAAAAAACCGTTACTGAGTAACGGTTTTTTTATTTTAGAATTTCTTCGAGAAACAGCAGGGTATGCTTCCACGCTCTTTGCGACATCAACTTATTATAATCTGCCGAAGCAGGATTGGTAAAGGTATGTTTGCTGTTGGCATAGTATATCATTTGCCAGTCGGCTTTAGAATGGTTGACTTCCTGAGTAAAATTACGAATGTCCGTTTCCGATACCGAAGCATCATCAGCTCCGTGCAGTACCAGAATACGCGTACTGAATTTTTCATCCGGTCGCGTGCCTTTCGCAAGCCCTCCATGTATCGAAACCACTCCCTGAACCGGCAATTGGGCACGCGCAGCTTCAAGCGCTCCTGTTCCACCGAAACAATAACCGATTACTGCCAGACGGTCTGTCTGCGCACCTGCTTTTTTCAATTGTTCCAATGCCAGTGCAATACGGTGTTGATATGCCTTAAAATCCGTTTTGTAGTGCGTGGCTATTTTAGAAGCCTGCTCACTGTTTTGAGGTACGTTGCCTTCTCCGTAAATATCTGCGATAAAAGCGATATATCCCTGTTTTTCCAAATCGGAAGCTGCCTGTCTGGCTTCATCATCTGCTCCCATCCATGCGGGAAGAATGAGTACTCCGGGTTTTGCCATTCCCTTATTGGCGGTAACCCAGCCATTGAGCTGCTGAGAACCGTCTGTATAGACTACTTTTTGTAACGATTGTGCGTGCATTGCTGAATTCATAAATAGGGATGCTATAAGTATTAAAAAATTTATTTTCATATTTTTTAAGGTATTTAAGACGAAAAATAAGCCGTTTTTCTGATTTATTAAGATACAAAAAAAATTTAAAGCTGCTTTTTTTTGTTTACCAAATACAAGAGACAGCCAGTGGCTGCCTCTGTCAGATTACTTACTTGCGCGATCTAAAAGCGAAAGATCTTCGGCATCAAGAGTGAGTAAAGGAGCTTCAAATAGTGCCGCGAGTTGCTGTTTATTTGTAGCACTTACAATAGGAGCGGTTACAAGCGGCTGTGCCAGCAACCACGCCAAAGATACCGTTGCCGGATTGCTCATATGTTTGGCGGCAACCCGATCTAATGCTGCCAGTACGGCTCTGCCTTTTTCATTTAAATACTGCTGAGCTCCTGCTCCTCTCGGACTTTTGCCAAAATCATCTTCCGAGCGGTATTTTCCGGTTAAAAAACCAGAGGCCAGTGACCAGTATGTAAACACACTGAGTCCGTATTGTTCTGCAAGCGCAGCATACTGCGTTTCAAATTTTGTACGTTCTACCAGATTGTAATGCGGCTGTAGTGCCTGATATTTTGGAAGTCCGTATTGTTCTGCCGCCTCAAATGATGCTATCAGGCGCTGCGGAGCAACATTGGAAGCCGCAATATAGCGTACTTTACCAGCCTTGATGATTTGATCATAGGCTTCAAGAGTTTCCTCTACCGGCGTTTTTTCATCATCAAAATGCGTATAATACAAATCGATATGATCCGTTTTTAAACGCTGCAGCGATTCGTCAACGGATTTTAAAATATGCTTTTTACTGATATCAAATCCGTGTTCTTTGGTTTCAGATCCTACTTTGGTCGCCAAAACAATTTCATGGCGGTTGTTACGCGCTTTGAGCCAGTTGCCGATTATTTCTTCCGACTGTCCTCCTTTTCCGTTTACCCACCAGGAATATGTATCTGCCGTATCAATAAAATTGTATCCGGCTGCAGTAAAGGCGTCCAGTATATCAAAAGATTGCTTTTCATCAAGGGTCCACCCAAAGACGTTTCCTCCAAAATTCAAAGGAGCAACTTCAAGCTCAGTTGTACCTATTTTCTTTTTTTTCATGATTTGTTGGTTTTATAGTTGTTGTTTTATTCTATTATATCCTTTTTCGGGTTGACAGCCAATGTATAAGCAAAATGCAGACGGAGAAAAATATTCCGGCAATGCACACGCCTGTCCATCTGAAATGCTCCCAGAATATACCGCCTACAAATGTTCCGAATGAGCCACCGATGAAATAAAACACCATATATACGGTATTGATTCTGTTTCTGGCAGAAGGATTTCCTTCAAAAATAACAGTCTGATTGGTAATATGAACAGACTGTATTCCTAAATCGAGAAACAGAGCTCCGATGATGAGTCCGATAAGGCTGCTGTGTGCAAAACCGATGAGTACCCAGGACAGCATGATGACTGCAATACTTCCGATGATGATTTTATTTTTATCCATACGGTCGCTGAGTTTCCCAACTACAGTAGCCATCAAAGCCCCGGCAATACCCACCAACCCGAAAGAACCCGCCACATCGCTTCCGAGATTAAAGGCAGGAGACTCTAATAAGAACACCAGAGTAGTCCAGAAAACGCTGAAACTCGCAAAATCAAATGCACCGCGCAGACTTGCCCATCTCAGTGACGGACGGGTTCTGAACTGTTCTACAATAGATCGGATGAGCTGGTTATAGGTTCCTTTGAAATCCGGTTTTATTTCGGGTAAAAATGCCAGCAGTAATAATGCGAGCAGTAGCATGATTGCCGCAGCTGCCCAATACATGGTCTGCCAGCTGAAATGAGCCCCTACAAGACCGCTTACAGTACGGGATCCCAGAATACCGATAAACATTCCGGTCATCACTGTGCCTATAGCCGCTCCGCGTTTTTCATCGGAGGCAAGTTGCGCTGCCATAGGTACCATAATCTGTGGAACCACAGAAGTAAGTCCCACAAAAAAACTTGCGATTTTGAGTTGCAATGGAGAAGTAGCTGAAGCTACCGCTAATAACGCTGCTATGATGAAAACAAAGTCAATAAGGATCATCTTTTTTCTGCGCAGCATATCTCCCAATGGCACAATTAGAAATAAACCTACAGCATATCCGATTTGTGTAAGCATGGGAATGCTGCTGATTTCCATTTCAGATACCTGAAGTGAACGCGCCATAATACCCAGTAAAGGCTGATTGTAATAATTATTGGCCACAACGAGTCCCGTTGTCAAAGCCATCAAAAAAAGTAATTTTTTGTTTAATTCCTGTGTTTGCAATGTAGTTGATTTATCGTTAAAAAAATGTCGTTACCTATCTGTTTAAAATAGGTATTATCGTGAATCTTTTTTCTAAACGATGCCTCTATTGGTAATGAAATAATCCGAAGAAAAATAACTGCCAGTGATCGATTCCGTAAAACGAATGTACAGTAAGGCTTTGCTGTACGGCAATAGTGTACAAAACAGCAGCAGCTGACAAAATACCCGGATATGCGGAATGGTTCATAGTAAGTATCAGGACAAATGAATAGTAAATTTACAGCTTATGCATTAAAACACCCTGAGGTTATTACGTTATTTTTTTGCTAAAATTAATGAGCAGTGTGCAGTAAGAGCTGTAAAACACTCTGTTTCTTGGTATAAAAGAAAACCTATATCCATAAAAAAACCTGAACGTTTCCGCCCAGGTTTTAATTATATATAAATAAGATTAAATACGATACTTATGACAAGGCAGCTTTTACCTGATCAGCAGCTTCCTGGAATTGAACAGCTGACAATATAGGCATACCTGATGCATCGATTAATTCTTTTGCAATTTCTGCATTGGTTCCCTGTAAACGAACAATGATAGGCACTTTAATTTCATCACCCATATTTTTGTACGCATCAACGATTCCCTGAGCAACACGGTCACAACGAACGATTCCTCCGAAAATATTGATTAGAATCGCTTTTACGTTTGGATCTTTTAAGATGATACGGAAAGCCGTTTCTACACGTTTTGCATCTGCTGTACCTCCTACGTCAAGGAAGTTCGCAGGCTCAAAACCAGCATACTTAATCAAATCCATAGTAGCCATTGCCAATCCGGCACCGTTTACCATACATCCTACCGTTCCGTCTAAATCTACATAGTTTAGACCTACTGCTTTTGCTTCTACTTCAATCGGATTTTCTTCAGAGATATCTCTCATTTCAAGATAATCTGCATGACGGTATAAGGCATTCTCATCTAAAGTTACTTTTGCATCTACTGCAATGATTTTATCATCAGATGTTTTTAATACCGGGTTGATTTCAAACATTGAAGAATCTGATCCAACATACGCTTTGTATAATGCATCTACAAATTTCACCATTTCTTTAAAAGCATTTCCTGACAATCCTAAGTTGAAAGCAATTGCTCTTGCCTGGAAACCTTGTAACCCTACAGCAGGATCTATTTCTTCTGTAAAGATAAGATGAGGCGTTTTTTCTGCTACTTCTTCAATGTCCATACCTCCTTCAGTAGAATACATGATCATGTTTCTACCTTTTGAACGGTCTAATAATACAGACATATAAAATTCTGAAGTTTCACTGTCACCAGGATAATATACATCTTCAGCAACTAAAACTTTATGAACTCTTTTTCCCTGAGGAGGAGTCTGAGGGGTAATCAAATCCATACCGATGATTTGTCCTGCAATTTCTTTTACCTGATCTAAGTTTTTAGCCAACTTAACACCTCCACCTTTACCTCTTCCACCTGCGTGAATCTGAGCTTTGATCACATGCCAGCCGGTTCCGGTTTCTTCAGTTAATTTTTTTGCAGCTTCTACAGCTTCATCGGCAGTATTAGCCACATGACCGCGTTGAATACGTACGCCATAGCTCGCTAATATTTGTTTACCTTGATATTCGTGTAAATTCATGATGTTTATCTTTTGCTTTTAAATATAGTCACACAAAAATAGAAAAATGTTTTTAAATAACTAACAAAAAAAGTATTTACCCGCTTTTGAACCGTTTTGCTCTCACTGCCACTATTATTTATCAGGATGCGTTCTCAACAGGAAACCATGATTTCTTTTTTTTCAATAAAATGGAAATTAATTACTCAAAAATCAAGAATCGTTTCGATATTTTACTGAAATAATGATAACTTTACCTCTTAATTTTCTTTTTAACAAAAAAATGGAACAGACTATTTTATTACAGATTTCCGAACAATACGGTTGTCCGACCTATGTGTATGACGGAAATAAAATTGAAGCACAATTTGCGAAACTGTCAAATGCTTTTTCAGGAGTCAAACAGCTTAAGATTAATTATGCGGTGAAGGCTTTGTCTAATATTTCTATTTTAAAGTTACTGAAGAAGAAGGGAAGCGGCCTGGACACCGTTTCCATACAAGAAGTATTACTGGGACTGGAAGCCGGTTTTGAACCTTCGGAAATTATGTACACCCCTAACGGTGTTTCTATGGAAGAAATTGAAGAAGCTGCACGTCTTGGTGTACATATTAATATTGACAATTTATCCATTCTGGAACAATTCGGAGCAAAACATCCGAATACACCCGTGTGTATCCGCATTAATCCGCATGTAATGGCAGGCGGAAACAGTAATATTTCAGTGGGACATATCGACAGTAAATTCGGTATTTCAATTCACCAGACCCCACACATTCTGCGCATTATTGAAAACACAAAAATGCATGTAAACGGTATTCACATGCACACGGGCTCAGATATTCTGGATATCGAAGTGTTTTTATATGCTTCAGAAATCCTTTTTGAGACTGCAAAACAATTCAAAAACCTTGATTTTATTGATTTCGGAAGCGGTTTTAAAGTACCGTATAAAGCTGGTGACCTTGAAACGGATATCGATGAACTCGGTGAAAAACTCACCGTAAGATTCAATGCTTTTTGTGAAGAGTACGGAAAAGATCTGACACTGGTTTTTGAACCCGGAAAGTTTTTGGTCAGTGAAGCCGGTTATTTTCTGACTAAGGTAAATGTTGTCAAACAAACTACCTCAACGGTATTTGCACAGATCGATTCAGGATTTAACCACCTGATCCGCCCTATGCTCTACAATTCCTATCACCATATCATCAACCTTTCCAACAGCAGCGGTAAAGAACGGTTTTACTCTGTTGTGGGCTATATCTGCGAAACGGATACCTTTGCCAATAACCGTAAAATTGCCGAAATCAAAGAAGGTGATATTTTATGTTTTAAAAATGCGGGAGCCTATTGCTTCTCCATGGCTTCTAATTATAATTCCAGATACAAGCCCGCTGAAGTTCTGGTGTACAATAATGAAACGCATCTGATCCGAAAACGCGAAACGTTTAAAGACATTCTGCATAACCAAAAAATAGTGGAAGTATAATTCCACTATTTTTTTAACAATGAGTTAATTTTGAAAAAAGAGAATTTTCGGATCATAACCCGTAAGTTTGATAAATTTTATTGGAATGGACAGACGTAAATTTTTTAGAGCGGGTACCTTGGCCACTATCGGAGGTGCTCTGATACATCCTTTGAATGGTATTGCAGCTCCTTTAACTTCTACAGAGGAGTTTAAGGGTAAAAAAGCCAAAAACATTATCATGATGGTGAGTGATGGTATGAGCAGCGGTACGCTCAATTTAGCGAACCTCTACAGTGACCGTATTCTCGGAAAAACTTCTAACTGGCTGCAGTTATATCTTGACAATAGTGTCTCAAGAGGACTTATGGATATGGCTTCTGCCTCCTCTATAGTAACTGATTCTTCTGCTGCGAGCTCTTCATGGGGTGGCGGTCACCGTGTAAAAAACGGTTCTATTAATATAGGAGAAAACGGAGAGGAATATATGCCGATATGGCAAAAATTTAAAAAAGCAGGCAAGAAAGCCGGATGTGTTACTACGGTCCCTATTACACATGCGACTCCAGCTGGATTTACAGTAAGCCTGAAAAGCAGAAACGATCAGGCAAAAATTGCAGAAGAGTATCTGCGTATCGGATATGATGTATTACTCGGAGGCGGCAATCAGTACTTTGATGCATCGCTTCGCAAAGACGGAGCAGATATGTACGGAAAATTTGCGCAAAAAGGATACCGTATCGCCAAGACGAAAAAGGAATTATTACAACAAAAAGACAATAAGCCTTTATTGGGTGTTTTTTATGATGATGCGCTACCGTATGCTATTGACCGCAAAAACGATGCAGTTTTATCAGAAACAATTCCTACACTGGCAGAAATGACCGCTGTAGCTATTGAACAAATGAAAAAACATCCGCAGGGTTTTGTTTTACAGGTAGAATCCGGAAAGGTAGACTGGGCCGCTCATGCCAATGATGTAGCCGGACTGATTCACGAACAGCTGCAGTTTGACGACGCTATCAAAACGGCTATCGAATTTGCCAAGCAAGATAAAGAAACGCTCGTTATCATTACTACAGACCACGGAAATGCCAATCCGGGACTTATTTATGGCAAATATGCCAATGATCATTTTGACAGTTTGGCTCACTATTCGCAAACCAACGAGAAGCTCCTGAATGCCTTCAGCAGCCAAACTTCTGAAAAGGAGGTTATAGATTATATTAAAGCCAGTATCGGAATCACTATTGATGCTGTTGAAGCCCAAAAGATACAATCGTATTACAGCAGTATAGAAAAAGAGGAAAACGGGTTGTATAATTATAAAAAACTGCCTTACCATACATTTGCAGAGATTCAGAAAAAATATAATTCTATCGGATGGATCTCTATGGATCACTCTGCCGATTATGTGGAAATAGCCATGTACGGTCCGGGACAGGAGATGCATAAACCCTTTATAAAAAATACCGATCTGCACTATTTTATGCTTCAGGCAGCCGAAGTGGAAAATAAATTTTAATTTTTTTTTATTTTTTTTAAGACTTTAAATAATTGTTCTAAAACAAGTTATAAAATCAACGGTAAAATATTAGCATACGATTTAAAAAAAGTATTTGCAGATACGGAAAAACGTTCTATATTTGCACTCGCAATACGGAAGTAAACACAACGATTGCGAGACCAATTGGAGAAATGGCAGAGTGGTCGAATGCGGCAGTCTTGAAAACTGTTGACTGTAACAGGTCCGGGGGTTCGAATCCCTCTTTCTCCGCCACCGCACGGTAAGGGAAGATACTCAAGCGGCCAACGAGGACGGACTGTAAATCCGTTGGGAAACCTTCGCAGGTTCGAATCCTGCTCTTCCCACAAAAGCAATCTGAAAAGATTGCTTTTTTTTGCTCTATTTTTAAATGTGCCTATTTTTTCCTATTTTTAGGCAAAAACATTATGTCAGAGTACATTATCAGAACCAATAATCTTAATTTTCAATTCAACAGGCAAAGAAAGATTATTGAAAACCTTTCCCTAAACGTACCCAAAGGCAGTATATACGGCTTTTTAGGTCCCAATGGTGCCGGAAAATCCACTACCATGCGCCTCATCACAGGACTTATCAATGAACAGCAGCCATCTATTGAGTTGTTTGGAAAACCGCTGCACCAGCAATTGCCTTCTGTTTTTTCCAAAATAGGTTCTATTATTGAAACCCCTACCCTTTACCTACACCTGTCCGGAGCAGATAATCTGAGAATCATAGCGGCCATTCAAAAAATCGATGAAGCTAAAATTCAGGAAATTCTGGAATTAGTAGATCTCAAAAAATTTCAGAAGCAAAAAGCAAAGCAATATTCGCTGGGTATGAAACAGCGTCTGGCGATTGGAATGGCACTGCTTAACGAACCTGAATTGCTGATTCTGGATGAACCGGTAAATGGTCTGGATCCGCAAGGAATTGTTGAGATTCGGGAATTGCTGAAGCGTATTAATACAACCAAAGGCATAACTATTTTTATTTCCAGTCATTTGCTCGCAGAAGTAGAAAAAACCTGTACACATGTTGGTATTATTCATCAGGGTAAACTTCGTTTTGAAGGTGCCATACAGGAACTTTCAAGCGTCAATTCGCAAATACTTTTACACATTTCGGTAAAAGATGCGTCAGCCTACTTATCAGTCGTTTCGCAGCTGTATCCACAAGTACGTATGGCAGATGCTAAAACGCTGGAAATAGCGTTGAACAACACTGAAGAAATTCCACTATTGGTGAAGAATTTTACAGAAAACAACATCCCCATTTACGCGTTGATCAAAAAAGGAGGTCTTGAAGACTGGTTTATGAATATAACACAAAAGACAAATGAATAGAATATCTAATTTTTTTAATGCGTATCGCACAGAAGGTATTAAGTTAAAGAATACGAATATTCTTACCACTGCCTTAATCTTATCTGTCTTTTTGCCTTTGATTTTGTTTATTACAGGTATTTTTTCAGAAGACGTGTACCAAACTACTGCAAAAGAAGTCAATATTGTAACGGAAAATTTTTCGAATCTGAAAAAATCTTTTATACAGTTTTTTTACTGTATCATTATGATCCTTTCTGCCAGCAGAATCTCTCAGATAGAATTCAAAAACAATACCTGGCAACTGATTGAAACACAGCCTTTATACAAAACCTCTATCTATTTTGCAAAATTTACGAAGCTGTATGTTATCTGCCTGCTGTCTATTGTGTGTTTTGTTGCTTCTGTATATTTATTCTCTTACTTACAACATTTGTTTTATCTGGATAAAGACCACTACATTTTCAGCTGGGAGCTTATGAATATGCTGAAATTTTCTTCACGAGTGCTTGTAGCGAGTTTCTTACCCCTGGCACTTATGTATGTCATAAGCGTGCGTTTTTCTAATTTCTTTTTAACCATACTTGTAGGTTTCGGACTTTTGATTGCCCAACCCATCCTGACCTATCTTCAGTTATTACCTAAATGGTATCCTTTTAAATTGACAAGCAATGTACTTCTCGGAGACAGCGACCTCGGTTACTGGTTTGTGTATTCTGAAGGGCTCAGTGTGGTAATTGGGCTGCTGTTGCTTTTTATCGGCTATCAATGGTATGCAGGAAAAAGTTTCCGGTTTGCGTTTCTAAAAGATGTAAAAAGAGTACTCGTTAGTATTTTCGTTATCGGCATCGGTTCTGCTCTGGCCTACTGGATCTGTGTTCCGAATCAGATGCAGCGTTCCAACACTACTCTGATCAAAGGTTCTGTTATTACAGAACAGCCTTTAAGCAAAGTCTATTTACTCGATCCGGTGATCAAAGACACACTCGAAACTATTACCCTACAAAACAATACTTTTGAGAAGACCATTACACAGCCTCTGCCTTTTGGCAAATACATTCTGGTACTTGACAATAGTTACAATACAGAAGTGTATATGAGTTCGGATGACATTGTAAACATAGAACTTAAACTGACACCTGATGAAAATACCACAAAAATAACGGGCACCCGTCTGGCAGAAAATTCAGTAATGGAGCTGAACAGACTTTATAGTGATACCGAATACTATATCAATTCGGATATGATGCTGAATAAACCTGATTTTATTTCTGACCAGATGGTAAAAGAATATCAGAAAGAGCTTAAAAAAATAAACAAAAGCTACACAAAAGACAATTATATTCTCAGAGAGGATGCTACAGCTATTCTTAAAAAACAGGTAGGAGTGTATTTTTTAAATACCTGGTACCGCTATTATCAGAAAGCATTAAATGAAAACCCGGCCATCAGCAATACTTCTTTTTCAATTGTTACACTGTTGGAAAAAGAAGTAGCACTTAATGATGCAAGCCTGCTGTTTGATCCGAATTATATACAGTATGTCAAAAACACCCTTATTAAAAAGGACAACTCCGGTTTGGATGAAAACACAAAATTTTTGAATGCCGCAGCTCAATTACCGGATGATCTGTTTAAACAAAAATTGCTTACAGCCACTTTACTGCAGTCCCTGTCAGAAAGCAAAAGTAAACAGGAAGCCGACGAATTGTATGCAATGTACCACAGTAAAATTTCTAACACTAAATATGCACAACTGGTAACACATACCTACCGAAATATTGTTCGTCTGAGCAAGGGAGCACCTGCTCCGGTATTTACGGCATCAACCGCTGACGGAAAAACAATTTCTTTAGAAGATTATAAAGGAAAGTTTGTTGTGATTGATGTATGGGCTACATGGTGTGGTCCGTGCCGCTACCAGTCGCCTAAATTTGAAAAAGTAGCCAATAGGTATATGAACAATAAGAATATTGTATTTATGGCGGTAAGCATGGATCAGAAAAAAGAAAACTGGTCTATTGCAGTAAAAGATAAAAAATCATCTGTGCTGCAAGTTCATGCCAACCAGATTAATGCTTTTTCTGAAGATTACTACCTCTCAAGTATACCAAAGTTCATCCTTATTGATCCACAGGGAAATCTGCTCAATGCGGATATGCCATTCCCGGATTCTAACGGATTTGACGATGCTATTGAAAATGCCTTAAAACAACCATAAAAAAAGCCACCTGCGAGGTGGCTTTTTTTTTGGAATCTCCATCACTTCAATATTATTTTACAAAGAAGAAACAACTGTACCGAGTAGCAGTATTATTTCTTTTTGTAAAACAACTGTTGCTGTTCTTCTGCCCTTTGATACACATGTGCAGCTTCTTCTTCTATACGGTCTATGTACAGCACTCCATCCAGATGATCATATTCATGCTGAAAAATAACAGCCGTAAAACCTTCTATCAGCTCTTTCTGACTTCTACCTTTTTCATCGATATAACTGACTTCGATTACGAGACTTCGCAAGACCTCGCCATAACGGTCGGGTATGGACAAGCATCCTTCTCTACCTTTTCTGAGAATTTCAGAATACCAGGTAATCTGTGGATTTATAAATAATTGAAAAGCCTTGTCTTCTTTATCCAGACGCTGCACAAGAAACAGTCTTTTATTGATACCGACCTGAGGAGCAGCAATACCTACTCCTTTGGTTGCTTCATCATTTACGGTTGCCAACAACCGCTCTTTCAGAAGCTTTATGGCTTTATCCTGTGGATTGATTTCAATAGATTTTGTTCTTAAGACCACTTCATCCTGCTCAGAAGTGGTGAGCAATACCCGCATAGGAACCGTCGCAGAAGCATCCTTAATCAAACCCAGTTCTTCTTTGGAAAAGCTCTGCGGCTTCTGTGCATTCATTGTAATATTTAGTACTATCAAACTCATTATCATCAATAGTTGGTGGACCTTTTTTTCCATCGGTTTATTTTTAACGGAAATGTACAACAGTATCCTGAAATAAAAAAATTAGCCACCCTGCCGTAGCAGAAGTGACTAATCCGTCCTAAACTTACTCTTCTCTATTTTTCGGGACACAACGCTTCTTTGAGCTGTTGTTCTTTTTTACTTTTTACTTTATTTTTTTTATAATAGTTGGTAACAATTAACTGTCGTTTGTACACATATTTCATCATGCTTAATTTGTAGTAATCATATAAGATAATGACTCCTAACACTGCACACACTACATAGAATGTATAATAATGTATGCTGTAATAAAACAAACCTGTTATAATACCTCCGGCTACATAGAAAAACATAATGGATCCTAAAAGCTGGGCTTTTTTCTGTAACGTAACATCCCTTCTATATCTCTTTTTGGTAAACATAGAGAGTAATATTGCCAGATCCGTTGTGAGACCGGTAAGGTGGGTGGTCTTGATTGCTGAATTGGAGATGCTGGCGGTAAGACCGTTTTGCAATCCCATCGCAAAAAGCAATAATCCAACCAGAAATTCTGTTTCCTGTAACGATTCTCCATAAAAATTCTGCAGATAGATACCCACAAATAGCAGACACAGTGTTTCCAGTATTAAGGGCACTGCGTGTGACAGGTATCTGCCAATATAACGGTTTCCATGAATGATGAGCATATTGGAAGTAAAGCTTCCAAAAAAGAACAACATAATCCATAATAATACTACGGCAGCCTGAAACCAGTTTCCTTTGGACATTTCCTGAGAAAAAATAGCAAAAAAACCGGTTACGTTTGAGGTAAAGGAAAAGAAGATCACCAAGGAAATTACATTGACCATACCTGCCGAAAAGGCTGTCAAAGCTCCCAACTTTAAATTGTCGGAATGGGTTCTGTGATTACTGTATTTTCTGAGCATACGTATTGTCTTCTACTTTTTTAAACGTCATTTTTACGATTCCGCGAATCTGCAGATCAAAATTGAAATAAATAACCAATCTATCTTTGGTAAGTTCATGTACCTGAAAATCTTCTATTTTCTTATCGGAATGTTTTAATTCAAGAATATGTCCACGGCCTTTTACATTCCATTTCAACTTTTCTACAGAGTCATCCTGTTTGATAAGGGTCAGCTGCTTTTTTGCATCAAACTCCCATATTTCTGCGTCATGGATGATCATATCACCACAGATTTCCTGTTTTTGCCATCCTATAGATTCAGCATTTGTTTTTACATCTTCTGAATTCACTCGCTCTAATTCCCATGATACTTCCTGCCATTTGCCCACAAGCATCTGTTCAGGACTTTCTTCCCGAATCAGAATTACGCAAGAGCAAAAAAGCAAAAATGCGATCACACCATATGCAAAAGATAGTTTCATAATTTAATTATTCTGCTTTAGATAAAAATAAATTAGCCAGTTGTTCTGTATTTTCTAATTCTAACACCAGTTTGTGTGCATAATCCAGCGATAAGACTGAACATTTCGAATGAGAAATCAGATGGTTTAAATGAAAACTCTGACTTCCTTTAAGCCTCATTTTATTTCCTACAGGCAGTACCACCTCATCAACAGCATTGATTTCTATATAATTATTAAAGTAGCGTCTGCAATCTCCGGTGATAAGATCTACCTTAAAACTGTTGATACGCGACTGGTAGGTATTCTGAATAAGTTTACAGGATTTTTTAAATTCTGAAGTCTGTAGCTTTTCCAATACTTTTCCTTTTGAAAAAAAAAGCAGATCGGAAATGGAATTAGATGTTTCATACCCGTGTACCAAAACAATGTCTAACACAGATGACGGATATTTTTTGATCACATCTACTACCAGATTCAGAGATTTAACGGAAAAATCCGTTGGAATTACTATTTTCTTTACTGTTTCCATATCTGTAATTATTTATTACAAAGCTACTACCGCAGCCATTAGAAACTTTTTAGAATGAAATTATAAAGTGATTAGAAAATAGCAGAATTATTAGAAAGTGATTAGAATTATAATTTATAATCTCCGATTGGTAGGTTTATTTGCACGGTCGTGCCTACACCTTCAATTGAACGGACAATAAGTTCACCTTTATGCATGAGTATAATGTTACGGCTCAAAGGCAATCCGATTCCGTAACCTTCATAGTTGGATGTATTGGATGCTCTGAAATACGGATCATAAATATATTGTATTTCGCGCTCAGGGATTCCGATTCCATGGTCTTTAATGATTATAACAACCGAATTGTCTGAAGCTCCTAATGCCAGATATACCTGCTGATGATTGGAGTATTTACAGGCATTGGAAACGATATTGGATATTGCCAGATGCAGCAAAGGTCCGTTTCCTTTTATCTTAAGCTTTTCAGGGTTTTCCGGCAACAGACTGAAATCCATCTTTATTTTGAAATTAGAATTGACGCTTTGAAGATTGTCTTTTACCTCCAACAGGATTTCATCTACACGTACTTTTGAAAACTTTTGAGATTTACCATCAAAGCCTGTTCTCGCAAGATATAGTAATGCTTTGGTTTTCTGTTCCAACTTGTCTGCTTCTTCAAGGATTTTTGCCAAAGCAGTTTCATATTCTTCAGAAGTTCTCTTTTTTGACAAGGCAAGTTCCGCCTCTGCCATAATAGAGGTTAAGGGCGTATTGAGCTCGTGAGAAGCATTGCTGATGAAATTTTTCTGCGTTTCAAAAGAAGTTTCCAAACGGTTGAGCATATCATTGAAGGTGTTTGTAAGCTCACTGATGGGATCTCCATTATTACTCGTAGGAGAAACCAAACGCAAATGTAAATTTTCGGAACCTATTTTATTTACTTCATTGATAATATTTCTAACTGGGCGAATCAGGGTTCGGAATACAAAATGAGAAACAATCACAATCAGTAATACTGAAAATGCGAGTGAAGTAATAAGCAGATTGCGCAGATACGTAATATGATGATTGTAAAAATAATTTTCTGCAGAAACTACTACCATATATTCCTGCTGCTGTTTGTCTTTATACAGCAATGCCGAATAAAAAAGTTTACCTTGATTAAAATTTGCTTTGCCGTTGTTCAGCGCATCCTGAAGGAGTTGTTTTGGAATACCTTTTGTGCGCACTGTATCCTTTCCGGCTTTAGTCAAAGGAATGATATACTCTTTTTGATGGGGTAATTTCTCCAGATAATCTTTATAAACTTCCTCCACATTTACGGATTCCTGTGCATCCCCCAATTGCATTACAGCGGTTGTTGAAACCCTTAATTCCAGTCTTTTGTAGAAGTCTGTAAAAGCAAAATTAGAAAAGGAATAATAAATATAACCGCTGAAAAGCAAGGTATATACCACAAATACGGTAATGATGACTAAAACGGTTTTACTATACGTTTTCATTAGTTTTCTTTTAATACATATCCCATACCGGTAATGGTATGTATGAGTTTTTGATTGCCGTGTTTGTCCAGTTTTTTTCGCAGATAGTTTACATATACATCTACTACATTGGTTCCGATATCGAAATTAATGCCCCATACATCATCCAAAAGATCCGTACGGCTCAATACTTTGGTCGGATTTTTCATAAATTTCAGCAACAGCCTGTATTCTGTAGAGGTAAGGGATATTTCCTGCCCGCCTCTGGTAAGTTTTTTAGTATAATCGTTTAATTCGAGATCGGCAAATTTATAAAGATCGTGTCCCTTTGCAGAAGTGTTTTCAAACAGCTCACTTCTTCGCAACAAAGTCCGGATACGAGCCTTGAGTTCAATAAGCTTGAAAGGTTTTGCCAGATAATCATCTGCTCCGGTGTCTAACCCCAATACAATGTTCTCAGCACTACCCAAAGCCGTTAGAATCAGAATAGGCAGATCAAGATAGCCTTCACTCCGTATCTGCCGGCATACTTCAAGACCGTTCATTTTGGGCAATAAAATATCTAAAATCAACAGATGAACCGTTTGTTTTTTAAGAATATTCATTCCGTCAATTCCGTCAAAAGCATGGATGACCTGGTATCCTTCTTCTTCAAGACTCTGCTTGATTAGGTCGGCTACATGAGGTTCGTCTTCAACAAGTAATATCGTATTCATAAAATCAGCATTAGGCATTTTACAAAAATACCAAGAGTTACACAAATTATCATGTTTTTCGAGATTAGAATGCGATTAGATTTTAATCTGAAATAAATTAGTATCTTTAAAGATATAAAAAATATATCATGAACATTGAACAGATCAACGAAGGACATAAGGGGTATTTCAAGGCTTCAGAAAATGACGCTGAAGCAGGTCGTATGACCTATACCTGGGTAGGTGACACTAAATTTATCATTGATCATACGGAAGTAAACCCGGAATTTAACGGACAGGGAGTTGGAAAGAAAATGGTTCTTGCAGCAGTTGACTATGCGAGAAAAAACAATCTCAAAATCATTCCGCTGTGCCCGTTTGCCAAAGCTACCTTTGATAAGAATCAAGATCTTCAGGACGTACTCTAAACAGTACGTCTTTTATTTTTAGAAATTTTATAAACCATTAATCGATTAAAATCGGTTAATAAGGTCTATATTTGCTGAAATTTTTAAGGAAAAACTCCGGTTTTTTAATTAGGGAATCATGTGAGAATCATGAACTGTCGCGCAACTGTAAATATTTTTTTAAATATAAGTCAGATTACTATCCTTAAAAAACATAAAGGCAATACTTTCGCGATTGAAGTAGCTGTCTGAGAGCCTGAAATACCTTTGTAAAAAGGTATGTTCTCAGTATGCGTTCTGTTTCGGATATTGCTGTAATTAATTTTATAAACTATATCTTACAAAATGACTTTAGAAGAACGAATTCAGAATTCAGAAACCCACATTTTCAAAGCGGTATTCCCTAACACTACCAATCATTATGATACTCTTTTCGGAGGTACAGCCATGCACATGATGGACGAAGTAGCTTTTATTACTGCTACCCGATTTTCAAGACAAAAAATGGTAACGATCAGCAGTGAGAAAATCGATTTCACCAAACCGATTCCCGCAGGAACTTTTGTAGAACTTATTGGTCGTGTTACAAGAGTAGGTAATACCAGTCTCGTAGTTTATGTAGAGATATACATTGAAGAAATGTATTCTGAAAAACGTGAAAAAGCAATTACAGGACAGTTTACTTTCGTGGCAATCGACGAAAATAAGAAACCAACTCCTATCCATTTCAAACAATAGATAAATTAAAAAAGGTATCATAAAATTGCGATATGATACCTTTTTTATTACCGTTTGTTAATCCAAAGAGGCATTATGCTTCTTCTTCAAAAAGCAGCTTGATATTTTCATATGAATTTTTCAGTGCTTCTTTTATTTCTTCTTTATCCAGCCATACAACTTTTTCAATACCTTCTTCAGCTTGTCCCATCAGATGTCCCGTATAATCGGTTTTCATTTCAAACCAACGGGTGATTTTAAGTCTGTATTCCCCGTTTCGTTTAAATACGTGATAGGTTTTCTGCAATTTTTCAACTATAGATAATCCCTGTACTCCTGTTTCTTCTTCTACTTCCCGAATAGCGGTTTGCTCAATCGTTTCCCCTTTCTCAGTTCCTCCCTTTGGCAAATCCCACTTTCCATTTCTGAGGATAAAGAGGACTTTACCTTCCGAGTTGCGAACCAGTCCGCCTCCGGCTTTGTTTACCGTGATCTTTTCTTTGAGCTTTTTAAGAATCTTTTCTTCATCAGGATGGTATAAAATGGCTTTCTGAATTTTATTCTGATAAAATTTTACAATGATTTTATTTATATCGGCACTTTCAAGTAAAAAAAGCTGAAAATCGGTTTCTTTTTCTAATTTATTTGTCAGTAAAAGAGGTTTGTCGTTGATAAAAACTTTATACATTTGTAGTATGATTTTTAATGACAACACAGCACAGAAAACGGCCGAATTGCTTTTACAAATTAACGCAATTAAATTAAATCCTAAAAATCCTTTTACATGGGCTTCGGGATGGAAATCGCCAATTTATTGCGACAACCGCATAACTCTTTCATTTCCAGAGATAAGAACTTTTTTAAAAAATGAATTTGCCGCCAATATAGAGCAAAAGTATGGTAAACCGGATGTGATTGCCGGAGTAGCAACCGGAGCTATCGGTATTGGTTTACTGGTAGCAGAAGCCCTAAATTTACCTTTTGTTTATGTACGCCCGGAACCGAAAAAACACGGAAGACAAAACCAGATTGAAGGCGCTTTCACAAAAGGGCAATCCGTAGTGGTTATAGAGGATCTGATCAGCACCGGAAAGAGCAGCTTACAGGCTGTAGAAGCTTTAAAAGAAAACGGAGCTGAAATTCTGGGAATGGTAGCTATTTTTACGTATGGATTTGACGTAGCTGCAGAAAATTTCAAAAATGCAGGAGTGGCACTTACCACGTTGAGCAACTATCCTACTTTACTAAAAACAGCCGTATTAAAAAATTATATTTCCGAAGAAGAACACGAAACACTCAAAGTATGGAGTTCTGATCCTGCAGGGTGGAATAATTAAACAAGAAGATATGAATTTAGAAAGTCCAAAAGTTAGTGTAGAGAAATCAGCAGCTTATATTTTTAATGCGCTGAATGATATCAAAAATTTTGAAAAATTGATGCCGGAGAATACTTCTAAATTTGAAGTAGTAGATGAAAACTGCTTTATCTTCGGATTGAAAGGGATGCCGGAAATCAAACTGGTAAAAAAACAACAGACTCCGAATACTCAAATCATTTTAGGCGCAGCAAGTGATAAAATTCCTTTTACACTTACAGCTAACATAGAGGAAAAAGGAACAGAATCAACGGAGATTCAGCTCTTATTTGAAGGCACCTTTAATGCCATGATGGCCATGATGATTAAAGGTCCTATCAGTAAATTTATTGAAACACTGGCTAACAATATGTCTAAACTATAATAAAAAAAGAACCTTAAAGGTTCTTTTTTTATTTCAGTGTTTTAATGATTCCGGCATTTATATGTTTGAAATCATGGACAAAATATCCCGCTCCATCAAGACTTTGAAGCTTGGAATTTTCACTGTTATACCCAATACAGAAAATATCAGCGGCTACAGCCGCTTTTACACCGTTGGTGCTGTCTTCAATGATAACACACTCGTCTTTTATACAGGTAGCCAAAGAAGCAGCATGTAAAAAAATCGCAGGATCCGGTTTTGACTTTGGAAAATCTTCTCCACTTACTTTATGAGAAAAATAAGGATGTAATCCAAAACGGTTAAATACCCTTTCAATAGTTCCTTTGGATGCCGATGAAGCCAGTATCAATTCAATATCATGGGCGTGTAAATCTTTAATCAGATCAAAAACCCCCGGAATGAGCTCTAAATCAGGTTTTGTATCAAATGCATCATTGAAAAGACTGCGTTTTCTTAGAATAAGATTTTCTACTTCTTCCTGAAGATCAAACGTATTTTTTAATTTTTGGAAAACATTTCTAGTAGAATTTCCGGTAAAAGTGGCATACATAGCCTCTGATACATCGATATTCAATTCCTCAAAATGTCTGAAATAGGCGTATTTATGAACAGGCTCAGTGTCTACTATTACGCCATCCATATCAAATATAACCGTTTTAACCATGTTGTTGTTGTTTTATGCAAATTTACGACACAAAGCCCAATAAAAAAATGCCTGAGAAAATCTATTGGATTATTAACACTATTTAAATTTTTCCTTTTCAAAATTACGTATCTTTGTAGGCTTATTTAAAAAATAATGAGATTACACAGAAATTTAGTTTTTACGGTTATTGATTCTTTATTAGCGATCTTTAATGAAGGTGAATACGCTGATAAGGTTGTAGCCAGAGCTTTGAAAAAGGACAAACGCTGGGGAAGCAGTGATCGCAAGTTCGTTGCAGAAACCATCTATGAAGTGGTACGCTGGAAACGTTTATATACCGAAATTGCAGAGGTTAAAGAACCTTTTACACGAGATGATATATGGCGCATATTTGCCGTTTGGGCGGTATTGAGAGGCATCACTTTACCCGATTGGAAATATTTTGAAAATACACCGGCACGAAAAATAAAAGGCCGTTTTGACGAGTTATCTAAAACGCGTAAATACAGAGAATCTATTCCGGACTGGATGGATGAGCTTGGAGTAAAAGAATTGGGAGAAGAACTCTGGACCAAAGAACTGGCAGCCCAAAACCAACAGGCAAAAGTTGTTTTACGGGTAAACACTCTTAAAACCACTAAAGAAAAACTCAGAGCACAGCTCATGGATCTGGAAATTGAAACGGAATTTCATGACGGATATGATGACGCACTGATTCTGAAAGAAAGAGCTAATGTATTCATGACAGATCTATTTAAAGAAGGTCTTTTTGAAGTACAGGACGGTTCTTCACAGCTGGTAGCTCCGTTTCTGGATGTGAAACCGGGAATGCGTGTTGTGGATGCCTGTGCAGGTGCAGGCGGTAAAACACTTCATATTGCTTCTATCATGGAAAACAAAGGGCAGATCATTGCAATGGATCTGTATGAGAGCAAACAGAAACAATTAAAACTGCGCGCCAGAAGAAACGGTGCCTTTAATATTGAATACCGCATTATTGATTCTACTAAAGTAATCAAGAAACTACATGATAAAGCAGATCGTGTTCTCATCGATGCTCCTTGTTCAGGTTTAGGCGTACTAAAAAGAAATCCGGACAGTAAATGGAAACTTCAGCCTGAATTTATCGACCAGATTAAGCAAACGCAACGCGAGGTTTTACAGGATTATTCCAAAATGGTAAAAGTAGGCGGAAAGTTGGTATATGCTACCTGCTCTGTACTGCCATCTGAAAATCAGGAACAGGTAAACCATTTCTTAACGACAGAAACAGGGAAAAACTTCCAGCTGATAAAAGATCACAAAGTATTGGCAAGCGAATCCGGATTTGACGGATTTTATATGGCCTTAATGGAAAGAATAAAATAAACAAACATTAAAATCATAGAAGATGAAAAATTTCTATACTTCAGCTTTGCTGTTATTGGTTTCATCCCTAACTTTTGCACAGCAACCTTATTACAACAATATTGATTTTACCCAAAACGGTGCTGCACTAAAACAGGCATTGGCAACCAAAATCACCAATACGCACACGAAAAATCTATCGTACGAACAAATATGGAGTGCTTTAAAAGTGGTAGATGAAAATCCGGACAATTCAAGTCAGGTACTACTTATCTACGGACATCCGGGTGTTACAACCGGACAATATTCCCGAACAAGAGCTAAAAACAGTAACGGGGGTAACAATGGACAGTGGAACAGAGAACATACGTATGCAAAATCTCTGGGAACTCCTGATTTGGGACAATCCGGTCCGGGTGCTGATGCTCACCATTTAAGAGCTTCAGATGTACAATGGAATAACAGCCGCGGAAATCAGAAATATGCAGCAGGTTCCGGAAACTCAGGAAATGTATCGGGTGGCTGGTATCCGGGTGATGAATGGAAAGGAGATATTGCGCGTATGATGATGTATATGTATCTACGCTACGGAGACCGCTGTAAACCAACCAATATTGGTCCGGGTCCGGCAAGCAACGCCATCAACGATGATATGATTGCTCTGTTTCTTCAGTGGAATGCTGAAGATCCGGTATCTGAAGTAGAAGATCAAAGAAATGCCTATTTAGGAAATGCTGCTAACAGTTATGGTCAGGGAAACAGAAATCCTTTTATTGATAATCCGTATTTAGCAACAAAAATCTGGGGCGGGCAACCGGCAGAAGATCGTTGGGGGACACTTTCTAATGAAAACATAGAAAAATTGGACTTTAGTATTTATCCCAATCCATCAAACAACGGATCGTTTACAATCAGTTCTGAAGAAGAAATGCTTTCATTAGCTGTTTATGCTATTGACGGACGCCTGATTACATCAAAAAACGAAACAATTGCACCCAATACTGCTATTACTTTCAACAATCTATCCAGCGGTGTTTACCTGGTAGAAGTAAAAGGCAATGATAAAAAAGCCGTAAAGAAATTACTGGTTAAATAACATAAAAAATCCCGAACAGCTGTTCGGGATTTTTTTTATGTCTTACTTTTATTTTTCAAATTCTTTGAGTGTCTTAACAATGATGCTTACACAATCTAAAATTTCTTCTCTGTTCATTACTAAAGGCGGCGCGAAACGGATGATGTTTCCATGAGTAGGTTTTGCCAGTAAACCGTTATCTCTCAGTTTAAGGCATATATTCCATGCGGTATCACTTTCTTCCGTATCGTTAATCAGAATAGCATTTAACAATCCTTTTCCTCTTACAAGATTACAAATTGTAGAATTTTGAATGTATTTATTTAATTCTGAACGAAAAAGAGTTCCTAATGCCTCCGCATTTTCTGCTAATTTCTCATTCAATACTACATCAAGAGCAGCGATAGCTACATTTGCCGCAATCGGATTACCTCCAAAAGTAGAACCATGTTGTCCCGGTTTTATCACATTCATAACTACATCATTAGCCAATACAGCCGAAACCGGATACATACCGCCTGACAGTGCTTTTCCTAATACCAAAACATCTGGCTGCACATTTTCATGGTCAACTGCCAGCATTTTTCCTGTACGGGCAATTCCTGTCTGTACTTCATCAGCAATAAACAATACATTATTCGCTTCACATAAAGCTTTTGCTTTTGCCAGATATCCTTCAGCAGGAACATACACTCCTGCCTCTCCCTGAATAGGCTCTACTAAAAAGCCCGCTACATTTTTATTGGTAATGACATCTTCCAATGCAGCGATATTATCATAAGGAATTCTCACAAAACCATCTGTATAAGGTCCGTAATTTTTTCTTGCCTCCTGATCATTGGAAAATGAAATAATGGTAGTGGTACGTCCGTGAAAATTGTTTTCACATACAATAATTACTGCTTCATCTTCTTCAATTCCTTTTACTTCATACGCCCATTTTCTGGTAAGCTTAATAGCGGTTTCTACGGCTTCAGCTCCGGAATTCATAGGCAATACTTTATCAAAGCCAAAAAGTTCTGTTATCTTTTTCTCGTATAAACCTAATTTATCATTATAAAAAGCACGCGAGGTAAGCGCTAAAGTACTCGCCTGCTCCGTAATTGCTTTAACTATTTGAGGGTGACAGTGTCCTTGATTTACTGCAGAATAAGCCGATAAAAAATCATAATATTTTTTTCCTTCCACATCCCATACATAGACTCCTTCTCCTTTTGATAAAACCACCGGAAGCGGATGATAGTTGTGCGCTCCGTGCTTTTCTTCTAAACCGATTAATTCTTTTGAAGTTAACTGACTATTTGACATTTGTCTTCAGATTTTTAAATTTTTCCTTAAATATTCCTTCTTCAGAGGAGAGAAATCATCCTTGATGCAAGGTACAAATTGTTTAAAATCTATCCTACTTTTTTTATAATTCTTATAAACATTCTAAATTACATAAATCAGATTCTTCCATTAAAACAATTAGTATTTTTGTCGCATGGGAAGAAAAAGAACAGAAAGAATCGTATTCGAAAACGTAGAAGTCCTTGATGCAGGTGCAAAAGGCGTTTCAGTAGCAAAAGCTCCGGATGGAAAGGTAATTTTTTTACCAAATGTAGTTCCGGGAGATGTAGTTGATGTACAAACCGTAAAAAAACGCAAAGCGTACTACGAAGGTAAAGCCATCAAAATACACAGCTACTCCACTCACAGAATAGACCCTGTTTGCCAGCACTTTGGCGCTTGTGGCGGTTGTAAATGGCAAAATATGGCCTACCCGCAACAATTATTTTACAAGAATCAGGAGGTGTATAACAATTTAAAGAGAATCGGCAAAATTGAATTACCGGAATTTGAACCGATATTGGGGTCTGAAAAGCAATTCTTTTACAGAAATAAAATGGAGTTTTCTTTTTCTAATGCACGCTGGCTGACAGAAGAAGAAATCAAATCGGGAGAAGAACTGGGACGTGAAAATGCATTAGGCTTTCACATTCCTAAAATGTGGGATAAAATTCTTGATATTAAAAAATGTCATTTACAACAGGACCCGTCCAATGCTTTGCGAAACGAAATCCGCGATTTTGCCAATAATCACGCAATGGAGTTTTACAATCCAAGAGAAAACAGCGGCTTTTTGCGTACTCTGATGATTCGTACAGCATCAACCGGAGAGATAATGGTGTTGATTCAATTTTTCAAGGAAGATAAAAAAAACCGTGAATTATTACTGGATTTTCTAAAAGAACGTTTTCCGGAAATTACCTCTTTACAGTATGTAATCAATTCAAAGGCCAATGATACCATTTACGATCAGGAGGTTATCTGTTATCATGGCAGAGACTATATTCTGGAAGAAATGGAAGGGTTGAAATTCAGTATCAATGCCAAATCATTTTACCAGACCAATTCAGAGCAGGCTTACGAGTTATATGCTATTACAAGAGATTTTGCAGGACTTACCGGAGAGGAACTTGTGTATGATCTCTATACCGGTACCGGAACTATTGCACAGTTTGTCTCTAAAAAAGCGAAAAAGGTAATCGGCGTAGAAGCAGTTCCCGAAGCTATTGCGGATGCAAAATTAAATGCAGAGCGCAACCAGATTACCAACTGCGAATTCTTTGTCGGAGATATGAAAAATGTATTCAACGATGAATTTATCAGTACACACGGACAGCCAGATGTGATTATTACTGATCCGCCAAGAGACGGAATGCACAAAGATGTAGTAGAGCAAATCCTGAAAATTGCTCCTCAACGCGTGGTGTATGTAAGTTGCAATTCTGCTACTCAGGCCAGAGATCTTGCCTTGATGGACGAAGTATATAAAGTAGTAAGAGTACGTCCGGTAGATATGTTTCCGCAAACGCATCACGTAGAAAACGTAGTGCTTTTAGAGAAAAAGTAGTTGTTTTGTTTATTTAAATCCATTTAATATTACCTATAATTAACCCTTCTTTGACGTTTTTATAGCATTAAATTATGTAACTTTAAGAGTACTTAATTAAATAAAATAGATATGAAAACAGAAAGATTATCAAAGAGCTTGTCAAAGGCGTTAAATGATCAGGTAACTATGGAAGCTCATTCAGCTCAAATATATCTCATGCTGGCTTGCTGGGCAGACGACAATCTTTTGGATGGTGTCAAGAATTTTATGATGAAACATTCTCAGGAAGAAAGAGTGCATATGGCTAAAATAATGGAGTATATCCAGGAACGAGGAGGCAAAGTAACCATAGAGGCTATCGCCAAACCGGGACCTGAACCAAAAAATGTACTGGAGTGCTTTGAGATGGTACTACAACAGGAAATAGCCAATACAGAAGCCATTTATAAGATTGTGAATATGAGTATGCAGGAGGGTGATTGGGCAACATGGAATTTCCTACAATGGCTAGTTAACGAGCAACGCGAAGAAGAGAAATTGGCTCTTGATCTGCTTGACAAAGTAAAACTTGCCGGAGGTCACAATATGACGGACACAGGACGTTTTGAGTTTAATAAGCTCATCGGAAATACACCGCAGGAATTTCCTGTAGCAGATGATGTAAATCCGTTAGAATAAATGATACAAAGCCAATAGATCTTTTTTCTATTGGCTTTTTTTACAAATATGCTTATGAAGAAGATTTTTTTTATTTCCGCTGCCCTTATTTCTCTTTGGTCATGTACCAAAAAGGAGAATGAAGTCTTAAAACCGCGTTCAGAAGAACAGGAATTGTCTGAAATACATAAAGACACGATGTTGACGTTACATGATAATGACACGCTTAAAATTGATTTAAATTCCGCCTTACACACGATTACGTTTAACAAGGAAGCAAGGGCAAGCTATATTCTTCAGGTTACCAATACCGTTCCCACAACAGCGCTTTTGCATTTAAAAACCCAAGATACACTTGCCAATATCCGTTTCAGTCAGATCACCACTCCTTCAAATATTTCTGACGGTCCTTTTGGCGCTGCTCTGGATTATGATTTTAAAGAAAAAGGTGTTTACTACATTCGCATAAATGAAAACAGTATGGCGGGAGATCCATGGTCTGGCAAGGTTGTTTTATCCATTGGAAAAAAATAAAAAAACCATCATTAAAGATGGTTTTTTTATTATAAAAGATTATGATACTACATGTTTCTACGGTACTGCCCTCCTACTTCAAAAAGCGCAGCTGTAATTTGTCCTAAAGTACATACTTTAGACGCTTCCATTAAAGCATCAAAGATATTACCGTTATTAATAGCGATGTCCTGAATTTTTGCCAGTTCCTGTTCAACCAGCTTCTCATTCGCTTTGTTAAGGTTTTCTTTTGTCTGAATCTGGAATTGCTTTTCTTCTTCTGTTGCACGGATTACTTCCAATGGAACCACAGTTGGAGAACCTTTAGAACTCAAAAATGTATTCACTCCGATGATAGGGTATTCACCATTGTGTTTCAAGGTTTCATAATATAGAGATTCTTCCTGTATTTTAGAACGCTGATACATGGTTTCCATTGCTCCAAGAACACCTCCTCTTTCGGTAATTTTATCAAACTCCTGTAATACGGCATCTTCTACCAGATCGGTTAATTCTTCTATTATAAATGATCCCTGAATCGGATTTTCATTTTTAGCCAATCCTAACTCTTTATTGATGATGAGCTGTATTGCCATTGCTCTGCGTACAGATTCTTCTGTAGGAGTGGTAATAGCTTCATCATAAGCATTCGTATGCAAAGAATTACAGTTATCATAGATCGCATATAACGCCTGAAGAGTGGTGCGGATATCATTAAAGTCAATTTCCTGAGCATGTAAGGAGCGACCGGATGTCTGAATATGATACTTCAGCATTTGTGCGCGTTCATTTGCTCCGTATTTATTTTTTAATGCCTTTGCCCAGATACGACGTGCTACCCTACCGATAACAGAATATTCGGGATCAATTCCATTGGAAAAGAAAAACGATAAATTAGGCCCAAAGGCATTGATATCCATTCCACGACTCAGATAATACTCTACATACGTAAATCCATTGGCTAATGTGAAAGCCAGCTGTGTAATAGGATTGGCTCCTGCCTCAGCGATATGATAACCTGAGATAGAAACTGAATAGAAGTTACGCACGTTTTTCTGTATGAAATATTCCTGTACATCGCCCATAAGTCGCAAAGCAAATTCTGTTGAAAAAATACAGGTATTCTGTGCCTGATCTTCTTTTAGAATATCTGCCTGAACAGTTCCCCTAACCTGAGCCAGTGTTTTAATTTTTATTTCCTGATATACTTCTGCCGGCAATACCTGATCTCCGGTTACCCCTAACAACATCAGTCCAAGTCCGTCATTACCTTCAGGAAGTGCTCCGTTGTATCGCGGACGCTCTACTCCTTTTTCTTTGTATATCTGGTTAATTTTCTCTTCTATCTCTTGCTCCAATCCGTTTTCTTTGATATACAGCTCGCATTGCTGATCAATTGCAGCATTCATAAAAAAGCCTAATAACATCGGTGCCGGTCCGTTGATGGTCATGGAAACGGATGTCAGCGGATGAGCCAGATTGAATCCTGAATATAATTTTTTAGCATCATCCAAACAACAGATAGAAACTCCTGCATTTCCGATTTTACCATATATATCCGGACGGTGTCCCGGGTCGTTTCCATACAAAGTTACAGAATCAAACGCTGTAGAAAGTCGCTTGGCAGGCATCCCTAATGAAACGTAGTGAAAACGTCTGTTGGTACGTTCAGGTCCTCCTTCTCCGGCAAACATACGGGTTGGATCTTCTCCCTCGCGTTTAAAAGGATAAAGTCCTGAAGTAAACGGGAATTCTCCCGGTACATTTTCCTGTAATACCCAGCGCAGGATATCTCCCCATGCTTCGTATTTCGGAAGGGCTATTTTTGGTATTTGTAAATGTGATAAGCTTTCGGTATGTGTCGCTATTTTGATTTCTTTGTCACGTACTTTAAAAGAATATACCGGATTTTTATACTTGTTTACCTTTTCATCCCAGGTAAGAATTACTTCCCAGTTATAAGGATCAAGGTTCATTTTTACTTTGTCAAATTCTTTTACCAGTAAACTCAAAAAGTCTTTGGTAGCTGCGTCATTTGTAACTATTGAATCTTCTGTAATCCCTGCCTTGTCAATAGATACTTTTTTACCGGCAACAGTTTCAATGGTTTTAAAAATTCCAAAGAGCTTTTGAGCCACTTCTTTTTGAGTCATTGCCGTTTCATCATATTTTCTGTTGTTTTCAGAGATTTCAGATAAGTAACGGGTTCTGTTAGGTGGAATGACAAATATTTTTTCACTCATTTCCCGGGTAATCTCAAAAGTAGATTGCAAATCAGCTCCTGTTTTTTCTTTTACTTTATCAATTACAGCCTTGTACAAAGAGTTGGTTCCCGGATCGTTGAATTGTGAAGCAATGGTACCAAAAATAGGCATTTCATCTACATTTGAATCCCAAAGATTATGGTTGCGCTGATATTGTTTTTTTACATCACGTAATGCATCCAATGCTCCGCGTTTGTCAAATTTATTAATGGCTACCAGATCCGCAAAATCAAGCATATCAATTTTTTCTAACTGCGTTGCTGCTCCAAATTCCGGCGTCATGATATATAAAGAAGCATCTGAATGTTCCAGAATTTCCGTATCAGATTGTCCGATTCCTGACGTTTCTAAAATAATTAAATCATATTTTGCTGCTTTTAATATCTGTACTGCTTCCTCTACATATTTAGACAAAGCCAGATTGGACTGACGCGTTGCGAGTGAACGCATATAAACTCTGGAATTGTTGATGGAGTTCATACGGATACGATCCCCAAGTAAAGCTCCTCCTGTTTTTCTTTTAGAAGGATCTACAGAAATTAGAGCGATTGTTTTTTCCGGGAAATCGATAAGAAAACGGCGCACCAATTCATCAACCATAGAAGACTTACCGGAACCACCTGTTCCTGTAATTCCCAATACAGGAGTTGATTTATCTGCTACTTTTTCGAAATCAAATACCTTTAAAAAATCTTCTTCTCTGTTTTCTGCCAGTGAAATAAGACGGGAAATGGTAGTAACATCTTTGTCTGCCAAAGACTGATATACATCTTTTCCGTCAGGTAGTACTAAGTCTCCCGTAGGAAAGTCAGCTTTTTCCACCATATCATTGATCATACCCTGTAACCCCAATTCTCTTCCATCATCCGGAGAATAGATACGGGTAATCCCATAATTCATTAAATCTTCAATTTCAGTAGGAAGTATAACACCTCCACCACCGCCTACGATACGGATATGTCCTGCTCCTTTTTCCTGAAGCAGATCATACATATATTTGAAATATTCATTGTGTCCTCCCTGATAAGAAGTCATTGCAATAGCATTTGCATCTTCCTGAATAGCGGTATTCACTACATCTTCTACACTCTTGTCATGACCTAAATGAATGACTTCACACCCTGTTGCCTGAATAATACGGCGCATGATGTTAATGGCAGCATCATGCCCGTCAAATAAGGCTGCTGCAGTTACAATTCTGACTTTATTTTTTGGATGATACGGTGTATGCTCCATAACTTGATTTTAATTATTGTTTTTTCGCTCACAAGATACGACTTTTAATAATTATTAAAAATACGTGCTGCGATTTTTAAATAAGATGCCATATATGCAAAAAAGGGAATCAATTACTTGATTCCCTTTTTCTATGGTTAAGCATCTGCCCTTATCGTTTGAGCGAGAAGTGACCTGTTGCTTCTTTTTGTAATCCGGTGTTTGGTTCTATGTATTCTACTTTGAACCAGTAATCAGTCGATGGCAGTGGTTTCCCGTTTAACGTTCCATCCCACCCTGCTCCTGCAGGACTGATCTGTTTTAATAATTTTCCTTGACGGTCAAAGATATAAATTTTTGACTTTGGTTGGTTCTTTAACGCAGGAATATTCCATGTATCGTTATAACCATCTCCGTTTGGTGTAAAATATTTAGGGTAATTCAAAACTGTTACTACTAAACTCGCAGGACAAGCCTCGTTTCCAGCCTGATTTTTAACACGTACCCAAACTGTGTGATCTCCTGGTGAAACATTCATAAAGATGTTTTCTTCCTGGTAAGGTCCTTCATCCAAAGCATATTCGTATTGGTAACCCGCAGGGCCACTTACGATCACTTCGATGGCATTGGTATCACTGAATCCGTCTGTAAGGTTTACAACATCAATAGTCAATGCAGGTGCATCCTGTACAATGATGGTTTGTATCGCTTTACAACCTGTAGCGTTTACTGTTACTTCTACTGTATAAGTACCAGCTTCTGTTGCCGTGAAAGTTGGAGTATTACCTCCTACTACCGTACCGTTTCTTGTCCATACAAAAGTATGACCCGCTGCCGGTAACCCCGTATCCATTAAGTAACCCGTACGCTCCTGTGTACGGTAATCAATACAGATGAATCCGTCCGGAATATCTTTCATGATTGGACCGTCGATAACATTGATATCGAATTGGATGGTTGCAGTACACAGTTCATCCGAATCATTGTTGTATACTTCTGCAATAATCGTCTGTGGATTGCTCACCGTCTGGTAAGCTGTTGGCGTACCGATCACAATACCCATCTGATAGTTTTGTACAGAGGCATAGTAACGTACCTGTAACCCTGTTACCGGTTGAGTACCGATGATATCTGCACTCATAACGGTTAGATCCACTACCGTTAATCCGTCGTTTACACCGTCAACATCACAGAAAGTAACATCGCTTGGAGTAAAGGCTTTTACAGCTTCTTCAATTTTAAGGTTGAAGGAAGCGATAGCAAAACATCCGTGTTCTATATTCTCTACTCGTACCCAAATTGTTTGTTCAGTTGGGGTAACGTTCGTATACAGATAAGGCAATGGATTGATCGCATCCGTAGCATCTTCTTCAGTAAGGTAATAACGTACACTGAATAAGGAAGCATCCTGTCCCGCCAACGCCTGAGCGTCTTTGTCATGCAGATTGAATTTATAGTATTCAGGGGCATTCTCGATACAAACAAACAGAGGCGTCATAGGTCCTACTGCAGGAGTAGGGATTACGATCAAGTCTAATGGTACTACTACTGAACAGCTTTCACTTGGAATTCCTGTTTTGGTAGAAACACGTACATAAACTGTTGTACTCGCACTGGTAAAGGCTTCCGCTTCTTCCAATGTTAATGCTGCAGCTGTGTTACCCAATTGGGCATCTCCAAAGGTTAAATAGTATTCGTAGCTTAGGTTGTTATCAAAGTTACTGATATCTGCTTCTGCATCTCTAAGGTTAAATTCTGCTTCTCCGTCTTCTATCTCACACTCTGTTAAAGGTGCAGGCGTCATGTTCGGCTCCGGTAAAGGAAGCACACGAAGGGTAAGTGGTACTACACTTCTACATCCGTATTGGTTGATGACAGAAACCCAGATCGTTTGTGTAGCAGAGGTATTGGTATACGCTGTTGGAGTACCAATAGCATTGGAACCGGAACGCGCTTCTGCTTCTGTTAAGTGATAGGTAACTACTGCTTCAAAAACCTCTCCCTGTAAGATCTGTAATTCACGGATGGTAAGGTCAAATACTGTTTGGAAATCGTTTGGCAAGGCTTCATTACACAATACAATTGGTGTAGGTGTACCTAATGGCAATGCTGTTTTTCCTTCTATGGTAAAGCTCCCTAATGCAAAACAACCTCCTGATAAGACATTAGCATTGTCGATACGAACCCAGATCGTTTGTGGATTAGCGGTATTGACAAAGGCAGTAGGATCTGCAATCCATCCGGTACCGGCTGTTGCGGATGCAAGGCTGGTATAATAACGAACCGTATAGTTACCCGCTTGTGGCTGGAAAGCGATGATCGCTGCACTTTGCTGGGTAAGATCAAAACTCGTTAAGCCATCAAATAAATCCCCTACCGTATCACACGATACATAGTTTGGAAGTGTCAATGGCATGATAGGCGCTATCTCTAATTTGAACGCAAGAGCATATACCGAGAAACAGTTTGTTACAGGGTTTGTAGCACGTACCCATATCACAGGATTGTTCGCCTGAAGGTTATTGTACTGGGCTGGGTTCTGAATAGGTGCCTGATTGTTCAAAGCGTTGCTCTCTGTTTCAAAGAAGGTAAGCGTATAGTTTTCTCCCTGCAGCAATAAAGCAGCATAAGAGGTTAAATCAATAGTTCCGAATCCACCTTGTCCTGAAGCACACACTGCGATAGGATCCGCAGGAATATGAAGAACAGGAGCCGGACTTACACGGATGTCCATCGTAGTAAGGGTGAAACATCCCGTAGTAATGTTCTCTACACGAACATGTAATGTCTGTACGTTTTGTACGGCATTCTGATAGTTCATTGGCAGAGGCGAAACATCATTCTGTGCATCTGCTGCTGTGTAGTGGAACGTAACCAAAAGGTTGCTCTGGTTGTTGGTAATTGCTGGTATTCTGCTCGCCAGATTGAAGATCATGAAACCATCATGGTTGTCATCACACAACTGGTAAGTAGGTACCGGATTAGGGACAACAGGTTTGGCATTCACTATTAAGTGAAGGGTCACTACACGGAAACATCCCGTTGTATTGTTTTCTACACGTACATAAACAGTTTCTGAAGTAAGGTTAGAGAAAGCCGTTGGGTTACTTATCGGAAATACGTCAAAAGTCGCATTGTCGAAAGTGGTATGGTAGCTCAGGGTATAATCTGCCGGATTCAATCCGTTTAAAATAGCTCCTGCCTGACTCGTAAGATCAAAAACAGCCAATCCATCATTGTTATCATCACAAACTGAATAGTCCAAAGTAGAAGGAACATCCGGTGTTTTATTTACTACCAATACTACCGGAACAATACTCGAACAGGAAGAGTTGATATACCCCACTCTTGCATAGATGGTTTGGGTATTTGGTGTGATGTTTATATAATTCACCACCTGATTGATTGGCAATACATTATTTTGAGCATCGGTAAGCGTTTCATGGAAACTTACCTGAATTCCCGCAGGAATAGGATTACCTGCTATCTGAATTTTTAACGCTTCAAGGTTGAAGATACCATGTCCGTCATTATTAGGATCACAGTAAGAAACCGGACCTATGTTATTAGCTATAGGAGTATCTTTTACTTCTAAAACCAAAGGTAAAATAGAATAACATGTAGTATTAGGATTATATACTCTTACATAAACAGTACCACCCGGTCCTGTATAATTGTAAGGAAAAGCATCTGCTATATTACCGTTTTCTGCTTCTGCTGATGTCGCATAAAAACTAACCTCTAATGAAGTTGCTCCGCCAGTAGCTGCAGTTATACGTTGAGTAAGATCAAAATTAGCCCAACCTGTACCCGGCACTTCACAACCTGCTAAAGGTGTAAGAGTGAAAATTTCAGGTACCGGATAAATGAATAATTTGAATGAAGTGATTTCAAATACGGCCGGAAATTCAATATTCTCAACACGTACCCAAATGGTTTCTCCACTGGTTGCTACATAATTAGATAGTTCTGGCTCTTCAATAGGATTATCTCCTGTATTCGCATCGTCTTCTGAATTGTGATAAGATACAGCATATGATAAATTTCCATGATATACTACATCTGTATATTGGGATAAATCAAATGAATTAACTTCTCCTTCACATATAGATAAATCAGGTAGTCGTACTAATACGAAATCACATGCCTGAACAATAAGATCAAAATCTTGTGTCCAGAAACACTCTGTATTAGGATTTTTTACGTTTACCCATATTGTTTTAGGGCTATCGTTAAAATCAACAAAGTATTCTTCTATTTGATCTGCAGGAATGGCATTTTCTTCTGCTTCTGCATCTTCTTCACTTGTATAATACTGGAATTGATAAAGAGGATTTGTTGTTAAATCCGGCTGAACAATTGTTAAATCAAAATTAGCTCCATTGTTTATTACCAAACATTCTTCCAAATCTCTTGGAATACCCAGAATAGGTGGCTCTTCAAATTTGATAACCTGAGTAGCAGTATCTACAATATCCGGTCCACCACATTGCGTATAGGTTACTGTAGTAGTTATAGTAGTCGTTTGCGTAGGACACACTTCAATAGCATCCACGCCTTCAGCAATCAGTTCTCCATCCTGAAACCACTTAATATTATAATTAGGATCACCAGCTGGTGTAAAACGCCATGCTTCATCATGTGCCTCCCATGGTCCCGTATTTCTATCAGGTGGTGTAAAACCAACTGTACCGTCTTCATTTTGAATACCGATCACACCTGCTCCTGGCAAAGCTGTAGGACTGGTATTAGTTGGCCATGTAGGACAAACAAAACGATCTTTTATATAGATATCGATAACATTTGTACCTTCATATAAAACAATCTGCATTGTATTTACACCTATGTTTTGATGACAGTTGAAATGTGCTGCTTTATATACATTAAAAACAAGCGTACGACAAGGATAGCTTCCCACAACTTCATAATTCACACTATAATCTGCCGGTGAGGCGCTCGGCAATAAATCTTGCATAGCTCCGAATATCGCACTTCTGTATAGAGGGCTAAAAGTATTAGCAGGAGCTGTTGGCACCAATGCATTCCATGAATAACCTGTTCCTGCGCCAGGGTTATAGACCCCACCCTGACCATTTATACTAAATGTTAATGCTCCATTGTCGTTTATTAATACCTTATTTCTGGTTTGATCAAAAAAACAGAAATCAAAACCTAAATCAATAATTTGTGACCATTGATCATCAACGGTAAGATTTACCGCATTCGGACTTCCTGTAAAAGGAAAAGGCGGATCATAAGGAATGGAAGATACGGCATAGGTATCTGTTTTTCCTGTCTTTAAATAATTTGCTGTTAATGTAACACAGTCTCCTGTTTTACAAACAGAAATACTACCATCCGTATTTAGCTCTACATCTCCGGGATCAATATCAACGGACGGACATCCTGTTAACTGAGCCGAAACCGTCGAACAAAACGACAGGAATATAAGCAATAATAAACAATAATTTTTCTTCATTTGAAAAGAGTTATTTTGAAAAGCGAAATTTACATAAAATTAAGAAACTATTAAGTATTTTTTTTCCTAAAAAACAAAATGACGTATTTTTAACACTTGAGACTGTTTTAAAAATCAAGGGTTTTTATGTTTAATAAGTCAGATAGACTTAAAATAACTATATTTGCAGTCTCAAATAAACGATCATAAATATATATATAATGTGTAAGTCAAACTCACTTCATGATGAAATTGGAGATGACCACATCGGAACATCCGATCATACTCCTTTAAGAGCTGATGCTTTTGAAAAATCTGATGAAGAAAAAATAGAATCTATTAAGAAGAATGTGGAAGACATTTTGCTTACTCTCGGAATGGATCTTACAGACGACAGTCTGAAAGGCACTCCAAACCGGGTAGCTAAGATGTTTGTCAAAGAAATTTTCGGCGGTTTGAATCCCGCTAAAAAACCTTCTTCTTCAACTTTTGACAACAAGTATAAATATGGTGAAATGCTTGTAGAAAAGAACATCGTTGTTTATTCTACCTGTGAACATCATTTATTACCTATCGTAGGAAGAGCTCACGTTGCGTATATCTCTAAAGGTGCCGTTGTAGGATTATCTAAAATGAACCGCATTGTAGATTATTATGCAAAACGCCCTCAGGTGCAGGAACGTCTTACAATTCAGATCGTAGAAGAATTAAAACGTGTATTAGGAACAGATGACGTTGCATGTGTTATTGATGCCAAACATTTATGTGTGAATTCAAGAGGTATCCGTGATATTGAAAGCAGTACTGTGACTGCCGAATTCAGCGGAGCCTTTAAAAATGACATAACAAGAAGAGAATTTTTAGATTATATCAAGTTAGAAACTAAATTTTAATAACGTTATTTATGGCGCTTTACAAGACCAATACTTTAAAAGTATACAATTCACTTTCAGGAGAAAAAGAAGTTTTCACCCCTATTCACGAAGGAAAAATTGGAATGTACGTATGTGGACCTACCGTTTACAATTATGTACATTTGGGAAATTGTAGAACGTTTATTTCTTTTGATTTAATTTTCAGATACCTGAAACATTTGGGATATCAGGTACGATATGTACGGAACATCACGGATGTGGGTCATATTGTTGATGATGCGGACAGCGGAGAAGATAAAATTGCTAAAAAAGCAAGACTTGAACAGATAGAGCCAATGGAAGTAGCACAGAAATATACTGTAAACTTCCATAACATTCTAAAACAGTTCAACAATTTACCGCCAAGCATCGAGCCTACTGCAACAGGTCATATCATTGAACAGATTCATATTATTGAGGAGATCATAGCCAACGGCTATGCCTATGAAATCAACGGGTCAGTATATTTTGACATAGAGCGATTCAACAAAGATTATCAATACGGAGAACTGAGTGGCAGAAAGATAGAAGATATGCTGGCGAATACCAGAGAACTCGACGGTCAGTCTGATAAAAGAAATCCATTGGATTTTGCACTTTGGAAAAAAGCAGAGCCGGAACATATTATGCGCTGGCCTTCTCCATGGGGAGATGGTTTTCCGGGATGGCATCTTGAATGTACAGCAATGAGTACCAAATACCTTGGAAAACAATTTGATATTCACGGAGGAGGAATGGATCTGAAATTCCCCCATCACGAATGTGAAATCGCACAAAATGAAGCCTGCACAGGAAACAAACCCGTTAATTACTGGATGCATGCCAATATGCTTACCTTAAACGGTAAGAAGATGGCAAAATCAACCGGAAACAATATTTTACCGGAAGAGTTATTTTCCGGTCAAAATGATATTTTAAGCAAGGCATTTTCACCAGCAGTAGTACGATTTTTTATCTTACAGGCGCATTACCGCAGTATTCTTGATTTTTCAGATGACGCTATATTAGCTTCTGAAAAGGGTTTTAACAGACTCATGGAAGCAATACACACATTGGATGAACTACCACTATCTGATACATCAAGTATTGAGGTGAATGAATGGCGACAAAAATGTTATGATGCAATGAACGACGATTTTAACAGTCCGATCTTAATCGCTCATCTTTTTGAAGCCGTAAAAAACATCAATACAATTAAGGAAGGTAAAGCCAGTATTACAAAGGCGGATTTAGAGACACTCAAAAACACCTTACACGAATTCACTTTTGATGTATTAGGCCTGTCACAACAAACTGAACAGCAAAACAACAATGAAAAGCTTGAAAATGTAGTAGATCTTCTCATTAATATGCGAAATGAAGCGAGAGCGAACAAGAATTTTTCGTTATCTGACGAAATACGCGACAAACTTCTGGCAATCGGTATTCAGCTAAAAGACGGAAAAGAAGGTACCACCTTTCAATTATAAAATAAAAGCTACATATATTGTAGCTTTTTTTATACATTTGAAACTATGAAAATAATAAAACAAGTAGTAATTTTCCCTTTTATATTTCTTATCCGGTTTTACCAGATATGCATCTCTCCCTTTACACCGGCAAGTTGCAGATATACCCCTACTTGTTCGCAATACACATTAGAAGCCTTAAAAAAACACGGTTTACTAAAAGGCGGTTGGCTTGGAATTAAAAGAATAACGAGCTGCCATCCATGGGGGAAATCAGGATACGATCCTGTTCCTTAATCTTATTTTACTATTAATCATTACATTTATAAAAAAAACAAAAGATGTCATACGCACTAAATTTCGTTTGGAACCCTACAGAAGGATTTGATTTAGGATTTTTTAAATTAAGATACTATAGTCTTATGTTTGTTGTAGCTTTCGGACTGGGCTGGTATATTATGAAAAAAATATACGATCGTGAAGGAGAAACACAGGAAAATCTGGATAAACTTTTTATCTATACTATTTTTGCCACTCTCTTAGGCGCGAGACTTGGACATGTCTTTTTTTATGACTGGGATTACTACAAAGATCATCTGGCAGAAATTATTTTACCGGTTCGGTTTACACCTACATTCGAAATTGTTGGCTTTTCAGGATTAGCAAGCCATGGTGCTGCTGTTGCTATCATCCTTGTAATGATTTATTACAGTAGAAAAATTGTAAAGAAACCTATTCTATGGGTATTGGACCGAATTGTTTTACCCATTACCATCGGAGGAATGTTTGTACGTTTCGGAAATTTTTTCAATTCGGAAATTATTGGTCATGAAACCACTTCTTCATTTGGTGTCAAATTTGTTCGTGATAAATTTACCGCAGCCGAAGCTGTTGAAAAAACAGGAATAAACAATGTGAATGACGCTTACCATGCCATTGCAACCAATCCACAATATGCAGAATTACTAAACAGTGTAACTCCAAAACATCCTACACAATTATATGAAGCAGCAGGATATTTACTATTGTTCGGATTGCTCTATTTCTTATACTGGAAAACAGATTCCAGAAAGTATTTGGGTAAAATATTCGGAATCTTTTTAGTGTTGCTTTGGACCATACGTTTTATTGTAGAATTTGTAAAAGAAAGTCAGGGGGGTATCGAGAGCTCATTAGGACTATTTTCTACTGGACAATGGCTCAGCATTCCGTTTATCATTGCAGGTGTTTATCTGTGGTTGACAGCTAAAAACAGACCTTACGAAATCTAAAAAAGTATATAAATAAAAAAGCATTCAAAAATTTGAATGCTTTTTTTATGATGGTTTCTTTCTGAAAGAAAGTATTCTCTTATCTTGAATAATTAGGAGCTTCTTTCGTAATTGTTACATTATGCGGATGGCTCTCACCAATCCCTGAAGCAGTTAATTGAACAAAACGTGACGTATCCTGTAAGGTTTGAATATCTTTCGCACCACAATACCCCATTCCTGCTCTGAGTCCTCCGATGAATTGCAGCATACTTTCATTCAATTCACCTTTATATGGTACTCTTCCTTCAATACCTTCTGGCACCAGTTTTTTCACATCATCCTCTACGTCCTGAAAGTATCGGTCTTTAGATCCTTGCTTCATCGCTTCAACTGACCCCATACCTCTGTAAGATTTAAATTTACGTCCTTCGAATATAATGGTTTCACCCGGAGATTCTTTTGTTCCTGCCAGCATAGAACCTAACATTACACTATTAGCACCTGCTGCCAATGCTTTAGGAATATCTCCTGTATAGCGTACTCCTCCGTCAGCAATTACTGGAACTCCCGAACCTTTTAAAGCTGCTGCAACTTCCAATACCGCTGAGAATTGAGGAAAACCGACCCCTGCTACTACACGTGTCGTACATATAGAACCAGGACCAATACCTACTTTAACCGCATCTGCTCCGTTTTGAGCCAGATACAAAGCTGCTTCTGCTGTAGCAATATTCCCTACTACCACATCAATATCAGGAAAACTTCCTTTTACTTCTTTTAAAACACTTACTACACCTTTTGTATGTCCGTGAGCCGTATCAATGATCAAAGCATCAACACCGGCAGCTACCAAAGCCGCAGCTCTCTCTACCGCATCAGCAGTAACACCTAGGGCAGCAGCAACGCGTAAACGTCCGAATTTATCTTTGTTTGCATTTGGTTTTAAGGTAAGCTTAGTGATATCACGAAAAGTAATAAGCCCTATCAGTTTATTAACTTTATCGACAACCGGTAGTTTTTCAATTTTATTTTCCTGAAGAATTTGTTCTGCATCTATCAAAGTAGTACCTTCTATCGCGGTAACAATATGATCCTTTGTCATTACTTCAGTAATCGACCGTTTTGGATCTTTTTCAAAACGTAAGTCTCTGTTGGTAACAATACCTTTTAATATATGAGACTCATCTACAATAGGAATTCCCCCGATACCATGCTCTTTCATAGCTGCTTTTGCGTCACCTACCGTAGCAGATAATCCCAAAACAACAGGATCAATAATCATTCCTGATTCTGCTCTTTTTACTTTTCTTACCTGCAGCGCCTGCTGCTCAATAGTCATATTTTTATGCAAAACTCCTATTCCTCCCTCACGAGCCATAGCAATAGCCATATCGCTCTCTGTAACGGTATCCATAGCTGCCGATACAATAGGAACATTTAGAGTAATGTTTTTGGAAAATTTTGATTGGATGCTTACTTCTCGCGGTAATACTTCTGAATAATTTGGGATAAGAAGTACATCATCGTAAGTCAGTCCCTGACCTACTATTTTAGTTGTGTGTGCGTTCATGTGCAATTGAAGTTGAATTGCACGCAAATTTAGTGTTTTTTATTCTAAAATAAAAATTTAATGATAAAAATTAAAAATTTTCAATGCTTCATTATAAGCACTTTCAAATGAAGTGGGATTAATATTTGTTGTTACTTTATTAGCCGTAAAATACGAAAGCATTTTTTCAGTAGGCATATTTCCTGTCAGATCATCTTTAGCCATTGGGCAACCACCGAAACCTTTGATAGCCCCATCAAAACGAACACAACCTGCTTTATAGGCTGCATCAATTTTTTCAAACCATGAATCCGGTGTCGTATGAAGGTGAGCACCGAACTCTATTTCCGGATATTTAGGGATCAGATTCGAATATAAATAATCGATTACTTCCGGAGTTGAACTCCCAACTGTATCGGATAAGGAAAGAATAGTAACTCCCATATTAGCCAATTTTTCGGTCCATTCTCCCACTATATCAACATCCCAGGGATCACCATACGGATTTCCAAATCCCATCGAAAGATAGGCCACAACTTCCTTATTCGTTTTGTCAGCAATTTCCAAAATCTCCTGTAAGGTAACAATTGATTCAGCAATTGTTTTATGAGTATTACGCATCTGAAAGTTTTCCGAAATGGAAAAAGGATATCCTAAATACTTTATTTCATTATGTACCGCAGAATTTTCCGCACCTTTTGTATTCGCAATGATGGCCAGAAGCTTGCTTCTTGTCTGGGATAGATCTAACTGGCTTAATACTTCAGCCGTATCCTGCATTTGAGGAATTGCTTTCGGCGAAACAAAACTGCCAAAATCAAGCGTATCAAACCCTACTCTTAACAAAGACTGGATATAGGTAACTTTTTTTTCTGTAGGGATAAATGCTTTAATGCCCTGCATCGCATCTCGCGGACATTCTATTATTTTTACTGGTTCCATAATTATCCAAAGATAAGGGATTATTAAAAATCCGCAAAAGAAATAAGCAGACGATCAGTGATTTTTAATTATAAAAAAAGAAAAATAGCCAAAAAAAGAAAAACAATAATCTGCATCCATTTTAAAAACAAATGTGCTTTACTGTTATTCAGCAGGTAAGAAGACAATCTGGAAGATGCAAGCGCAACTATAACAAAAACAATAAGTGCCTGAATCATGCAAATACTTCCCAAAGTATATATCTGTATTTTTACATTCCCTAAAGAAGTATCGATAAAACCTGGAAACAGAGCAAGAAAGAACAACATTACTTTCGGATTCATGATGTTCATAAGTAATCCCTGCTGTACATTCTGGAGAACATCACCACTGTCAGAATTTTTTTCAATACGAATGCCGTCGGTGGATTTCCATACTTTGTATGCCAGCCATATCAGATACAAAGCCCCAAAACATTTAAGCACCATAAACATCCAGGGCGTTCCGGTAATAAGTGTTGAAATACCAAAAGCCAGCAGTGTGGTATGAAATAACAAACCGGTAGATAAACCTATTGCTGAAGCAATACCATATTGTTTACCTCTGCTAATGCTTTGAGATAATACGTAAAGAATATCCGGTCCGGGTGATAAGGTGAGAACAAGACTTGTAATAAAAAAGGACAAAAGGGTATCTAAGTTCATATTACCCTTTTAAAAGTGCCTTATTAATTTTTTTAACCAATTCCGGGCCTTCATATATAAATCCCGTATAAATCTGAATGAGGCTTGCTCCTGCAGCTAATTTTTCCAATGCATCTTCCGGAGAATGTATCCCTCCTACACCGATAATCGGAAATGCTTGATTGCTTTTTTCTGACAAAAACCGAATCACTTCAGTACTTCTCTTTGTCAATGGTTTTCCGGATAATCCTCCCGTTTCTTTTTTATTTTCAGAAATAAGATTTTCCCTTGAAATGGTCGTATTTGTTGCTATTACCCCTGCAATATGCGATGATTGTACAATCTCAATAATGTCAAGCAATTGAGTATCCGTAAGGTCTGGAGCAATTTTTAACAAAATAGGTTTTGGCTTATCTTTTTGCAAATTGAGCTGCTGCAAAGTAGTCAGCAACTGAGTCAAAGGCTCTTTGTCCTGAAGCTCTCTCAAATTCGGAGTATTCGGAGAACTGACATTTACTACAAAATAATCAACATAAGGATACAATGCCTCAAAACAAACCGTATAGTCTTCAACAGCCTCTTCATTAGGAGTCATTTTATTTTTTCCGATATTACCTCCTATAAGAGTTCCTTTATTTTTTTTCAATCGGTCAATAGCGGCTTCAATACCGCCATTATTGAACCCCATTCTGTTGATAATACCTTTATCTTCTTTTAGGCGAAACAATCTTTTCTTGGGGTTTCCGTCCTGAGGTTTAGGAGTAATAGTTCCTATTTCAATAAAGCCGAATCCGAAATTTTCTAATTCGCTGTATATTTTAGCATCTTTATCAAGTCCGGCTGCCAATCCGACCGGATTTTTAAATTTTAATCCAAAAACTTCACGTTCCAGTCTTTTATCTTCTATTCTATATTTCTTTTTGATAAGCGTGGGTAGACCTGGAATCTGATGAAGAAATTTTATCATGGAAAAGGTAAAATGGTGTACGGATTCCGGATCGAACTTAAATAAAATCGGTCGAATAATAGATTTATACATAAAAAATACTGGTTTTTGTGTTGCGGTACAAAAATAGTATTTCTTATTCTATTTCACCGAGCAATAGCAACATTATTAAAAATAAAAAGCCGCATTGCAGCGACCTTTTATTATGAACTTAATGGCAACCGCCGTCTACTGAACAGCAACTACCTGAATCACGTGAATTTGATATTGCTTGCGTTTCATTATAGGTTTGAAACAAAGCTTCTTCAAAAACTTCAGAGGGTTGTGCTCCGGAAACAGCATATTTATTATTCAACACAAAAAACGGTACTCCGGATATTCCCATATTTTTAGCATCCATGATATCCTGATTCACTTCGTAATCATAAGCCTCAGAATGCAATACTTCCTCTGCTTTTACCTTATCCAAGCCAACTGATGCAGCCAAATTTGCTAATTCTGTTACATCTGCAACATTTTTTTCATCTGTAAAATGTGCTTTAAACAAAGCTTCTTCCATTTCACTTCCTTTTCCATTTTCCTGAGCAAAATGTATCAGTCTGTGAGCTGTATTGGTATTAACAACAACTGCATTTTCCTGGTTGAACTGAATACCGGCTTTGTTTCCTATCTCAACAATGTTTTGTTGCATTTCTTTGATCTTATCAACAGGAAGTCCTTTCTTTTGTGAAAGATAGGTATTGATAGAAATACCTGCTGTATTTTTATCCAATGTCGGATCAAGCTGATAGCTCTTCCACTCGATCTCTATTTCATCTTTAAAAGGAAGTTTTGCTACCGCAGCTTCCATATTTTTCTTTCCTATATAACAAAACGGACACATTACATCGGACCAAACCTGAATTTTCATCGTTCGTTGATTTTAAAATTATACTTACAAAGTAACTAAAAAATCCCCTTTTACAGCTTACATAATTTCACCAAAAAATTGCAAAACAAGACAATGCTGATTCCTGTCGTTTCTCGTATTTACTACAATATCAGTACCTTTGTTTACATTTTACAGAAAGAGTTTACATACTGTGCCTATCAACCAAAAGAAAACAGAGATTTCATCTTTAAAGGTTAAACTTCACAAAAGAAGGTACTGCACTACATCCTTGTTCTATATATACGCTCCATTTATTTTTTATTTCAAAGGCGTTTTGGTATATTTGGAGAAAATGATTAATATTTTTTACTCTATGAAGACATTACGCATTAAAAATATGGTATGCCCAAGATGTATTATGGTTGTTGAAAAAACCTTAGAAGATATGGGTTTCGAAATTAATGATGTAGAACTTGGCTTAGTAGAATTTCATGAACCGATTACATTAGAAGATAAAGCAGCAATCGAAAAAAAAATGATCCCACTGGGATTTGAGATTTTAGAAGATAAAAAAAGTATGCTGGTAGAGCGCATCAAAAATGCAATTATTGAATTGGTTTCCAAAGATGTAAACGACTTAAAAATCACTTTATCAGAATATCTTTCCAGTAAACTCCAAATGGAATACAAAGCGTTGAGCAAGTTGTTTTCAACCCAGGAATCACAGACTATTGAACAGTATTATATTCTTCAAAAGATTGAAAAAGTTAAAGAACTTCTTGTATATGATGAACTGAATCTCAGCGAAATTGCCTACAAAATGAATTACAGTTCAGTTGCCCATTTGAGTAATCAATTCAAAAAAGTAACCGGCTTATCTCCTTCACATTTCAAAGAAATTAAGGCAAATAAAGATGAGATTATTAATCAGTTTTAATTTCATGGTACTATAAAAAGGCTAAGAAAACATAACAGTATTTTTTAGCCTTTCTTTTTTTCTTTCTTCCAGCGACCAATAGTATTTCTGCTTATTTTAAACTTTTTAGCGACATCTGCAATCGTCATTTTATGCAGCTCCTGATAATTTAAAATATAGTCAATGGATTCTTTATCATAAGAACGCAGTTGTGTATTTCTGTTTTTACGATCACAAAGCGGCTGTTTTGTTACTACTTTCTGATTCAAAAAGATTACATCAAGACTGTTAAGCTGCTTTTTCTTTAATACTTTCTGGATATCCGCATCTGCTTTTATCCCATACTTTTTAAGCATTTCTTTGTATATATGCTTGTAATTAGGAGCATTCATTGATCAGCATATTTCATTAGCCATCTGGATAATGTTGTTTTTGGAATTCCGTACTCTTCTATTATTTGTTTTCTGGTTTTTGTTTCAGATCGTATCTGCTCAACAATAAAAGCAATAATCTCATGTGTATATACGTGTTTTTTGAAATGAGGTAAAGAAGAAGTATCTCTTTTCTCCTTTAAGATTTTATTATCAAACGGAGCATATATAATCAAATGTCCGCTATACAATCTAAAAAAATCATATTCCAGCAATTTCGACCATTTCAGTAAGCTTTCAGTATCAATAGATTTACTGCGATATACCTCATCTATATAATGTTCAGTACATTTAAAAAACTTGCAAATACGTAGAACTGATATTTCTGATTCATTTACTTTATTTTTAATCAGTTCTCCGATATTAATATTTTTTAAGTTCATTATTGGCTGATGAAAGAAGAATGAATCATTAAAAATATCTTAACTTTTTATCGCAAAAGAAATTTTTAATTATTGTTAATTTTGATGATATTAGCAAATATATTTATCAAAATCAAATTTGATTATTAAGAATCAAATTACCTTATCAATATCTTAATAAATGATCGGACCAAAAATTAGAAAATTACGGAATCAATACGGATTTTCGCAAGAATACTTAGCTTCTGAATTAAGTGTTTCACAAGCCACATTATCGAATATTGAATCAGGAAGAACTGTTCCCGATATTGATCTCATCAAAAAAATATGTACCGTATTTAATATTGACATCTATGATCTCGTTACTCTTGAGAAAAGAATTTATCAGGAAAATAAAGACAATACACGCAATCCGATAGGTTACATAGAAAAAAACATCATCAACCACTTTCCTGAAAAACTCATTGAACAGTATGAAATCCGTATAAAAGATTTACAGGAACGCATTGAGGAACTCAAAATTGAAAACAAGATGTTTAAAGAAAAATTATTGAAACAAATCATTTAGTACATACTTTTATTTGAGCAATAAGCTCCGCTAATTCAAAAATTCACACTTTGTAAGAAATAACTGAACAAATGAAAACCAGATACAAAATAAATGGTATGAGTTGTGACGGTTGCCGTACCAAAGTTGAGGGAGCCCTTAACTCATCTGATAACGTTAGTGCATACGTAACTTTATTTCCTCCAGAAGCCATTATAGAGTCCAACAAAAAGCCTAATACTGCAACTTTACAAAAACAACTCTCAAAAGTTGGGAACTATACTCTTCAGGAAATATACAGAGATGCTGACGGAAATGAACAGTTACGTGGAATTGAACATCACGCCGTTTCAGCATATACTAATGAAACAACAGATGTGAGCCATCTTGGCGGAAAATATATATGCCCCATGCGATGCGAGGGAGAGAAAGTGTATGACTCCAATATCGGATGTCCGGTCTGTGGTATGGATCTTGTACAAATCGGTGCCTCAACTGAAGATAGTGAAGAAGAACACCGGAAAATGCGACAAAAATTAATTTTGGCAACCGCATCTACGATACCTGTTTTTGCATTGTCAATGCTGGGGATGAAACACGATAGTTTTATCTACACCATTATTCCTCATGAGATTTCCAACTATCTGCAATTGGCACTAACTCTGCCTGTTGTATACATTACACGAACCTATTTTCAAAGAGCATATACATCTTTTAAAACATGGAAGTTAAATATGTTCAGCCTCATAGGTCTTGGAGCCGGAGCAGCGCTTGTATATTCTATTATTGCCTTATTCTTTCCTAATATTATCCCTGAGGAAATGAAAGGGGAACACGGCATGATGCATCTGTATTTTGAATCCGTAACCGTCATACTCACATTGGTATTACTGGGACAATTTCTCGAAGCCAGAGCACACAGTAAAACCAATAAAGCCATCCAGTCATTGCTTGAACTGGCCCCTACGGAAGCTATTCTTGTTACAGAAAAGGGAGATGAAAAAATTGCCATCGAACAAATTGAAAAAGGCAATTTGTTACGCGTAAAACCAGGTGAAAAAATTCCCATTGACGGTATCGTAACAGAAGGGAATTCTTCTGTTAATGAGTCTATGATTACCGGAGAACCAATACCAGTTTCAAAAAAAGAAAACGATACTGTAATCGCCGGAACTGTCAATGGAAATCATTCCTTTGTAATAAAAGCAGAAAAAATAGGTTCCGAAACCCTGCTGTCACAAATAATAGAAATGGTAAATAAAGCAAGCCATTCCAGAGCTCCGATACAAAAAGTAGCTGATAAAATAGCTTCTTATTTCGTTCCTGTTGTCATCGGTATCTCGGTTCTCACTTTTATTATTTGGAAATTTGCAGGACCTCAGCCCGGTTATTCTTATGCTTTTGCCAATGCGTTGGCTGTATTAATTATTGCGTGTCCATGCGCTTTAGGACTTGCAACTCCTGTATCCGTACTCGTTGGCATAGGTAAAGGCGCACAAAACGGAATTTTGATAAAAAATGCTGAAGCATTGGAGAACCTTCATAAAACTGATATTGTTGTTACTGATAAAACCGGTACATTGACTGAAGGAAAACCTTCACTTGAAAAAATTATTGCTACTGACAGCATTTCCGAGAGAGAACTTTTACAGTTAACAGCTTCATTGAATCAACACAGTGAACATCCGTTGGGACAATCGTTTATTACAAAAGCAAAAGATGAAAACCTGAATCTTATTCCTGTAAAGCTATTCTCAAATATTACAGGCAAAGGGATACAAGGTATAGTCGATGGTAAAAAAGTCAGTCTGGGCAATATCGCCTTAATGAACAGTAATAAAGTGTCTGTTTCTGAAGAAATCAAGACAGAAGTAGAAACCCAACAGGCTATGGGAAAAACAATTTCCTATATAGCTCAGGATCAAAAAATAGTTGGCTATTCTATTATATATGATCCGGTTAAAGAAAGCAGCATAGCTGCTATTTCTGCATTGGATGCCAAAGGTATACGCATTATAATGCTCACAGGCGATAATACAAAAACAGCACATACTGTAGCAAAGCAGCTTAAAATAGATGATATAATAGCCGAAGCTGTGCCACAAGACAAATTAAAAATTATTGAAAATTTGCAAAGAGAAGGCAAAAAGGTGACCATGATCGGGGATGGTATTAATGATGCACCTGCACTCGCTCAGGCAACTGTAGGAATTGCTATGGGTACAGGAACCGATGTCGCTATTGAAAGTGCGCAGATTTCTTTACTCAAAGGGGATATGACCGGTTTGATAAGAGCTATAAAACTAAGTGAAGGAGTGATGAAAAACATCCGGCAGAATTTATTTTTTGCCTTTATATACAATATTGTAGGCATTCCTATTGCTGCAGGTATCTTATATCCTTTTTTGGGCATTCTGCTCTCCCCGATGATCGCAGCAGTTGCCATGAGTTTTAGTTCAGTATCGGTAATAAGCAATGCTTTAAGGCTCAGAAGGCTTAAAATATAAGGAATTTGGGATTTAATTTTCCGTTAAACAGCACTGTACAAAAGGTATTTTTAGTATATTTACCTTTACTAAATTGCATTTAAATCCATAAATAGAAAACGAATATGAGAAAATTAGCCCTATTATGTTCAGTAGCCGGTTTATTAGTATTGTCATCCTGTGGAGCAAAAAAGAAAATTGCTGCTTTGGAAAATAAAAACAATCAAATACAATCGCAATTAAACAACACGCAAAACGAATTGCACGATACGAAAACCAAGCTAAGCAACTGTCTGACTGAAAAGGATGGTCTGAATCAGCAAATGGGTCTTTTAAGACAAGCCAATGCAGATTTGAAACAAAACAACAGCGATCTGATCAGTAATATTCAGGGAATGACTACTCTTACTGCAAAAGGAGCAGCCAATCTTGAAAAATCATTAGAGAGTATGCGAGAAAAAGATCTTCGCATCAATCGACTTCAGGATGCTTTATCCCGCAAAGATTCGGTAACTTTAGCACTGGTAACGAGCCTGAAAAGAGAAGTCGGTATCAATGATCCGGATATTGAAGTAAATGTAGAAAAAGGCGTTGTTTACATCTCTATTGCAGATAAATTACTGTTTAAGACAGGAAGTTATGAAGTAAGCTCAAGAGCGAGAGATATTCTTAAAAAAGTAGCTACCGTTGTAAATGCAAAACCTGATTTTGAGTGTATGGTAGAGGGGCACACAGATAATGTTCCTTATCGTGCGAGCAATGGTGTATTACTGGACAACTGGGATTTGAGTGTAAAACGTTCAACTTCTGTAATCCGTGTATTACAGGAATTAGGTGTAAATCCGTCCCAACTGGTAGCAGCAGGTCGCGGAGAATATAATCCGTTAGTGGTGAACGATTCAGATGCTAATAAAGCACGAAACAGAAGAACCCGTATTTTGGTACTTCCAAGAATCGATCAGTTTTATGATATGATTGAAAGAGAAATGAAAACTCTTGGCAAGCAATAATTATTCTTTAATAAAGAAATCCCGTTACTTCAGTTTCGGGATTTTTTTATTGAAATCCGTTTTTTTGCAAATGCCTAAAAAATAACTTACATTCGCTCAACGAAAAAAAATTAAATTAAAATATAATGAAACAAGTTCCTTTAAACAACGTACACATAGCTTTAGGCGCAAAAATGGTTCCTTTTGCAGGGTTTAATATGCCGGTACAATACGAGGGTGTAAATATTGAACATGAAACGGTTAGAAACGGTGTAGGTGTATTTGATGTTTCTCATATGGGATTATTCAAAATAACAGGTTCGGATGCCTTGGCTTTTGCTCAAAAAGTAACCTCAAATGATGTGGCTGTACTTATTGACGGTAAAGCACAATATGGTTATTTTCCAAATGATAAAGGAGGTGTTGTAGATGATATCATTACGTATCGCGTAAATGAAAATGAATATCTGATGGTTGTAAATGCTTCTAATATTGAAAAAGACTTTGAATGGATTTCTCAGTTTAAGACAGGAAATGTAACATTGGAAAATTTATCAGATGCTTACTCCCTTTTAGCAGTTCAGGGACCAAAAGCCAATGAAGCGATGCAAAGTCTTACAGATGTAAATCTTTCAGAATTGAAGTTCTATCATTTTACAGTAGGTAATTTTGCAGGTTGTAATGATGTCATCATTTCTGCAACTGGTTACACGGGTTCAGGTGGATTTGAGATTTACGCTAAAAATGAAAATATAGTTACTATCTGGAATAAAATCATGGAAGCCGGAGCAGCTTTCGGAATAAAACCAATCGGATTAGCGGCACGTGATACCCTGCGATTAGAAATGGGGTATTGTTTATATGGCAATGAGATTACAGATGAAACGTCTCCTTTGGAAGCTGGTTTGGGATGGGTAACAAAATTCACAAAAGATTTTGTAAATGCAGAAAATCTCAAAGCTGAAAAAGAAGCCGGAATTAAAAATAAATTAATCGGGTTTGAATTGATTGAAAGAGGAATTCCGCGTCATGATTATGAAATTGTGGATAAAGACGGAAATATTATTGGAAAAGTAACCTCAGGAACCCAATCGCCTTCTTTAGGAAAAGGAATCGGAATGGGATATGTTCCTGTAGCTTTTTCGAAAGAAGACAGTGAAATTTTCATTAGAATACGTAAAAATGATGTAAAAGCAAAAGTTGTAAAAACACCTTTTTATAAAAAATAAATATTTTTTACTTTTGTATCCTCAAAAATATATCTAATTATGGGAAGAGCGTTTGAATTTAGAAAAGCCAGAAAAATGAAGCGTTGGTCTGCAATGGCAAAAACGTTTACAAGAATAGGAAAAGAAATTGTAATTGCTGTAAAGGAAGGCGGTCCACACCCAGAAAACAATGCGCGTTTACGTGCTGTTATTCAGAATGCCAAAGCAGCCAACATGCCGAAAGACAATGTTGAACGCGCTATCAAAAAGGCATCTGATAAAGATACTGCCAATTATAAAGAAGTCTTATTTGAAGGATATGCTCCGCATGGAATTGCACTTCTGATAGAAACTGCCACTGATAATAACAACCGAACGGTAGCCAACATCAGAAGTTATTTTAATAAATGTAACGGTACGATGGGTACTCAGGGTTCTGTTGAATTTATGTTTGACCATACCTGTAATTTCAGAATTCCAAAAATCGAAGGTATTGATCTCGAAGAATTTGAATTGGAATTAATTGATCTGGGTGTCGATGAAGTTTTTGAAGATGAAGATGGTATTATGATATATGCCCCATTTAACAGCTTTGGTGCTATTCAGAAAGAACTTGAAAGCCGTGGTCTTGAAATTTTATCTTCAGGATTTGACCGTATACCACAAGTAACAAAAGAACTTACAGAAGAGCAGATTGCAGATGTTGAAAAATTATTAGAAAAGATAGAAGAAGACGATGATGTGCAGAATGTATTTCATACAATGGCTTAAAAGAATAAAAAAAACCGACTAACGTCGGTTTTTTTATGGATTTATTTTTATCGATGATAAAACCTCATCAATCGCCTTTTCATAACGTATGCGTAACACATCTAAAAAGTTTACTGTAAAGATGATGAGTTCATCATTAACCGTTGTAAAGAAAAAGTAATTAAAAATAAGATGTTCACCACTTTTAAAATTTAATTTCATAAAGCCTACAGGAACTCCTGAAGCAGAAGTTATGATTCCTTTTTCCAGGACAATAAGATCGGGTACTTCTTTCTTATAAGAATCCAATTGAAAATCAAGATAACTGTTGAATTGTTCTCTGGTACATAACGCTTTTGTATTTTCTACAATAAGATTGAGCTGCTGTCTTTCATCCGTCAATATAAGAATAGGCTTTTTGCTCATCCGATAACGAAGGCTAAAGTCACGATCACTCATCTCTTTAAAATCTGCAGGAACATTTATAGACAATTTTCCTTGTAAAAGAGTTATCTCTTTCACACTGGTCTGAGCTATACCTGTTATGCAAAACAACAGGAAAAACAAACAAATACTATATGTTCTACGCTCCATAACAATTCTGATATTAGAAATTACGTTCTTTCTCTGTATAGTCAACAGCTTGCTTCTTTACAAAATAAGCCAGACTGTCTGATCTCAGAAAAAGGGTATCTTTCGTTGCATTTAATTTATACAAAAAAGAATATTCATCTATTCTTTCTACTCCAGCCGATTCGTTTTTATAGAAAGATGCAAACGTAATTCTGTTGGATGTATGGTACCAATATCGTTGATCACTTTTAAGATTATAATACTCTCCTCTTTGTTCATAAAGTGTTCGTATAAAAACCGGATCGAAAACCACATAAGCAGCATCCTTCATATCAAATCCATCCCCCAAATATACCGGAGCATCAGTTTTTACTTCATATTTCCAAAACCCCTGTAAATCAACAGATTTTGGTTGTTGAATATAAAAATCAACCTTGCTGTCCATTATATCATCGTCAGAGCAGGAAAACAGAGAAATCAATACTCCCAGTAAAACTATTTTTTTCATGTGTAGTATTTTTACTACTGCAATTTACTATTATTTCTTAAGAAACTTCTTTGTTGTGTTTCCTATTTTAATAAAATACATACCGCTATTTACATCTGTAACATCCACTGTGTTTTCCAAATCTGTAAATTTGCCTTTTCGGATGATTTTACCTGTGAGATCTGTGATAACATAGTCTGTTGAATCCATATTTTCCAACGAAATACGTAATGATTCCGTTACTGGATTAGGATATATACGGAATTGAATTTTATTGAATTCTTCTGTAGCTGCAGATGTTGAAGGAGTAAATTTATAAACTCTTCCATTTGTCGGGTAGGTTGTCATTACATAGTCAATGTTCGGATCCACTTGTTGTCCGTTAAAGAATTCTGCAACAGTAGGTGATGCCGGATTTCCATAAAGTGCACAACCGTATACCTCATTCATACTTACAATACCCATCTGAATACCATCTTCAATGACAGACATATTTGATGCTGTAATGTTTGTATTACCGTAACGATACTCAATCACATTGGTTCCTTCATAAATCCAAACCTGAAAATTCAGGAACAGATTGTTCGTTTGCAGTGTCAGTGCTTCATCTTCAGAACCTGCATTTTTAACCTGCATTTTTAGAATTCTGCTCCCTGCATTCCCTTCTACCTTATAGCCGATTGGAGATTGCGAAACGCCTTCATTAAAATTCTTATCCTGAATATAAATCCCGGAAGCTAATAGATAATAGAAATCATCGGTATCTTCATTTAATCCGGTAAGAAATATAAAATTATCATCCTGAAACGCAAAATGAGTAATCACCTGTCCGGCAACTTTAAAGCTGAAAGGTACCTGATAAGGTCCAAAATCATCGAAATCCCACACCTGTCCATTATTTACTGAAATAGGAGATGTCAAATCTGCGTAGGTTGCAGTAGAAGTCGTAATAGTGTATAACGTCTGTGCCTGTGCTTGAATTATCATGAAAAACAAGCAGAATAGAAAATAATTTTTTTTCATATATTTTAGTAATTTTATAGCGCAATATACTATTATTTCTTAACACAATTATGTATTACAGTCCTTATCTTCATAAAATATATTCCTAAATCTAAATTAGTTAGGATCAACTTATTTTCTAATGCTTTAAAGACACCTTCCATTACAACTGTATCAGCTCTATCTGTGATAACAAATTCTATCGCATCCGATTTTTCAGAAGCAACTTCATCTGTATGGGCAATAAAATCTGCTATTCCTAATTCTTCCTCTTTAACTGACACAGCCGGAATAAACTGATAAACATTGCTGTTCAAAGAATGAGAACTTTTAATAGTTGTAATTTTCTCTGCATCTATTATGCTCTTGACGTCTATACAAACAGGTGATACCGGTTTATTGTAGCTAAAAAAAAGATAATTTAGCATGTGAGGTGTAATGCCTACAGGAATCACATAATACTCTTCTCTGACTATTTTTACACCTTCAATAGTTTTGTTTACACTACCATTACGGTATTCAATCATATTGTTATCTTCATAAATCCAGATTTGGAAATTTTCAGAAAGATTGTTACTCTCATTGAGATCAAATTCTGTTTCTGAACCAGAATTTTTTACCTCGAGCTTCAAAATTTGACTACCTTTAATCCCTTCCACACTAACAATGTAATAGCTGTACTCTAAATCAGTGCCATCCCCTGATTCTTCTCTACTTAAAACTTCTTCTTTCTCTACTCTTGCACAAATATCTTGAATGTAACTATCGGAAGTAGCTGTTAAATAATATTTTGTACCGCTTACTTTATCTAACCCTGTCAGGAAAACAAAATTATTGTCTTCAAAATCAAAATGCGTAATTGTCTGTCCTGCTATTTTAAAAGTAAACGGTATATCATAGGGCCCCATTCCATCTATATCTTCTATTTTACTGTTGTTTAGCGAAATCGCTTCAACCAAATTTTTATAGGTATCGATAATGGTTTTATACGTATAGACAGTCTGGGCATTTAGAGATACAGCAATTAGTAACAAAGTGAATAAAATAAAAGATTTGCGCATAAGAAAGTTATTTTAAAGCAAAATCCTACTGTAAATAGTACAGTAGGATTATTAGTTATCTTTTTATTTTATGAAAGACATCATTTTTTAAGAAATTTTTGTGTCGTATTTCCTATTTTGATACCATACATACCTGATGAAAGATCTCCGACCTCAATTGTATTTTCTAACGTTTTAAAAGTACCTTTCTGGATGGTTTTACCCGTCATATCGGTGATGATATAATCTGTTACATCCATTTTTTCTAAAGAGATATTCAGCATAGATGTAACCGGATTCGGATATATACTAAATTGGGTTTTATTAAATTGTTCTGTTCCTGCTGTAGTACTTGGAGTAAAACGGTATACAGTGCCGTTTGCCGGAAAAGAACTCATGACATAAGAATCTATTTCACTCTCGGTTCCGGCACCATCAAAAAGTTGAGTAAAATCAGGTGTTAACGGATTTCCATGTAAATAACAATCATAGTCATCATTTTTGTCAATTATAGCAATCAAAATAGCATCATCTTCTTGAAAAAGTGGTAAATCTTGTGCAGTAATATTAGTATTTCCGTAGCGATACTCAATGATATTACTTGTTTCATAAATCCAAATCTGAAAATTTATAAAAAGATTATTAGTACCTTTTTCAGTAAGCTCATCTTCTGAACCAGCATTTTTCACTTCTATTTTAAGTATTCTGCTCCCCTCTGTACCTTCTACTTTATAACTAACAGGTGAATGAGAAAGTCCTCCTACAGCAAAATTTTTATCTAAGGCAACAATTCCAGAAACCTCCAAATCATACTTATTATCTGATTGTTCTGAAGAAAAAGTAAAATTATCCTGCTCAAATGCAAATGTTGAAATAGTTTCTTCTGCAATCTTGAAACTAAATGGGACTTGGATAGGGTTAAAATCATTGTTACCCCATATTTGTCCATTATTAATGGAAATCGCATTTTCCAAATCCGTGTACGTAGCTGTTGAAGTCGTTAATGTGTACAAAGATTGTTCCTGTGCATTAGTCTTTACAATTATTAAAAATATAACTAACAAAAAAAAACTTTTCTTCATAGTTTATAAATATTATGTGTTTACTATATATTATTATTTTTTAAGAAATTTTTGTGTCGTATTTCCTATTTTGATACCATACATACCTGATGAAAGATCTCCGACCTCGATTGTATTTTCCAATGCTTTGAAAGTACCTTTCTGAATGGTTTTACCTGTCATATCGGTGATGATATAATCTGTTACATCCATTTTTTCTAAAGAGATATTCAGCATAGATGTAACAGGATTCGGATATATACTAAATTGGGTTTTATTAAATTGTTCTGTTCCTGCTGTAGTACTTGGAGTAAAACGGTATACAGTACCGTTTGAAGGGTAAGAAGCCATTTTATACTCATCTAAAGCATCTTCATTTGTGTTAAGTAGTTGTGCAAAACTAACAGAAGCCGGATTACCGTATACGAAACAACCGTAGCTCAGAGTTTTTTCAGCAATTCCTATGAGCCAAGGGTCATCTTCTAAAGTGGTCATATTATCTGCAGTAATATTAGTGTCTCCATAATGGTATTCAATTATATTTGATCCTTCATAGATCCATACCTGAAAATTCACAAACAGAGTATTTGTTTCTAACTCATCTACCTCGCTTGTAGAACCGGCATTTTTTACTTCCATTTTTAAAATTCTGTTTCCTGAAGTTCCTTCAACTTTATAGCTGATTGGTGATTCGGAATAGTTGACCGGTGATTGAGAAACTTCAGCATCTGAGTAATTTTTATCCTCAATAAAAATACCTGACGCTATTAGAAGATAGGTTTTAGCTGTTTCTTCCAGTCCCGTAATAAAAGCAAAATTATCATCCCGAAAAGTAAAATGTGTAATTGTCTGATTTGTTATTTTAAAACTAAAGGGCACTTCAATAGGATCATATTCATTGTTGTACCATACCAGATTGTTGTTGATTGATACGGCATCTGACAAATCTGTATAATTTGCTGAAGCAGTCGTTTGTGCATAAAATGTCTGGGCATTAGTTTGGATGCACATTAAAAATAGTGGCAATAGAATGAGACTTTTTTTCATGGTTAATATTTATATGTTACTATTTGTGATTATATCTTATTTACTAACTACACTTTAGAAAAAACACTTAGCGTATTTTTATTTAATCACTGATCGTGATCAATCTCATCCGTCAGTAGGTAGTCAAACATATGGAAATGGCTTTCCTACTTTAATCCTTTCTTTTAGAAAACTGAGAAGTAAGTTTTCGATACGCTTACTACCTAAATTGACGAAAGAGAAATATTTTCAATTTCTATCTTTATTTTTTAACGAATTTCTGAGTGGTATCTCCTATTCTGATAAAATACATACCAGATGTAAGATCTGCCACCTCAATTGTATTTTCTAACGCTTTAAAAGTACCTTTTTGAATGGTTTTACCTGTCATATCGGTGATGATAAAATCTGTCACATCCATTTTTTCTAAAGAGATACTTAGTATAGATGTAACCGGATTCGGATACATACGAAACTGTGTTTTATTAAAATTCTCTGTACTTACAGTACTGTTATTTGGTGCAAATCTATACACAGTCTTCTCTGCAGGATATGTTGTTATTCTATAGGGATTCCAGTACTCGTCTCCAAAAAGTTCAGCAAAAGTTGGTGCTGTAAGATCATTATAGACAAAACAGTTATAAATATCATAGCCCTTAACTCCAATCAAAAAATCACTTAATATTAAAAATATATCATAGGTTACCAAATCTTCCGGAGTAATATTCGAGGTACCGTAACGATATTCAATAACATCCGTTCCTTCATAAATCCATATTTGAAAATTCATAAAAATGTTAGTTGTTGAACTCACCGCTGGCTCAGCCTTTAAGCCCGCATTTCTAACTTCAATTTTCAAAATTCGGCTGCCCTCTGCTCCTTCAACTTTATAAGACATTAAAGATTGTGGTACTCCAATTTCAACCGGTCTTGACTTCAGAGCCAAACCGGCAGTTAGTAATTCATATACATTTTCGTCATCTTCTGATTCTGCCTGTGTAAAAAAAGTAAAAGAAGACCCTGTCCAGACAAAAAAGCTAATGGACTCTCCTGCTATTTTAAAAGGAAAAGGTGACTGAATTTCTGAACCATAGTCCGTAATCCAATCTTCACTCATAATCATTGGCACTCCATTCTCAAGATTTGTATAATTTTCAATAAAAGTAGTTTGCGTATACAGAGACTGTGGTTGTGCCTTTACCTGTATAAACATTAATAACAGACCTAATAAGAATAATTTTCTCTTCATGATTTTAAATTCAAATGTTATAATTAATTATTATTTTTTAATAAACTTCTGAGTGGTATCTCCTATTCTGATACAATACATACCTGATGAAAGATTTCCGACCTCAATTGTATTTTCTAAGGCTTTAAAAATACCTTTCTGAAGGGTTTTACCTGTCATATCGGTGATGATATAATCTGTCACATCCATTTTCTCTAAAGAAATTTTCAATATAGATGTTACCGGATTCGGATACATACGAAATTGGGTTTTATTAAACTGCTCAGTTCCTACTGTTGTAGTACTTGGAATAAAACGGTATAGTGTTCCATTAACAGGATAAGACGTTATTTTATAAGATCCCAATTCATTCTCTTCTACATTAGCTACTTCTGCAAAAGAAAGCGATGCAGGATCTCCGTAAACAAATCCACCATAATTTAAAAATTTCTCTCCCAATCCTATCAAAAAAGGATCTTGATTTTCCTGTACAAGCATCTCCATTGCTGTACTGTTAATATTTGAATCACCATAATGGTATTCAATTATATTGGTTGCTTCATAAATCCAAACCTGAAAATTCAGAAAAAGACTATTGGTTTCATTTGCATTTGATTCGGTTGTAGAACCGGCATTTTTTACTTCCATCTTTAAAACTCTGCTTCCCGCACTTCCTATCACCTTATAACTAATCGGGGATTGAGAAATTTCTTCATCGTAGTTCTTATCCTGAATAAAAATACCGGAAGCAATCATAAGATAAGTGGTGTCACTGTCATCGTTCAATCCTGTAAGAAATTCAAAATTATTACTTCGAAAACTAAAATGGGTGATGGTCTGACCGGCAATTTTAAAACTAAATGGTACCTCAAATGGTCCGTACTGATTATTATACCATACCTGATTATCGTTCAGCGAAATCGGATCTTCCAAATCTGTATAAGTTGTAGTAGAAGCAGTATGAGTATAATGAGTCTGCGCTTTTGTTTGTATAAACATCAACAACAGACCTAATAAAAATAATTTTCTCTTCATGATTTTAAATTCAAATGTTATAATCATTATTATTTTTTAATAAACTTCTGAGTGGTATCTCCTATTCTGATACAATACATACCTGATGAAAGATTTCCGACCTCAATTGTATTTTCTAAGGCTTTAAAAATACCTTTCTGAAGGGTTTTACCTGTCATATCGGTGATGATATAAGCCATTACATCCATTTTTTCCAGTGAAATATTAAGTACTTCTGTTACCGGATTCGGATAGACACTGAATCGTGTTTTATCAAATTTATCATTAGCTACTGTAGTGCTTGGGGTAAAACGATATACAGTTCCACTTGCCGGATATGAGTTTAATGCATATTCTGTAAGGTCTATTTCATTAATATTACCATTATTTATCTCATTAAATGTTGGTGATACCGGATTTCCGGATACAAACCCACTATAAGTAAAAGATGGCTCTCCTATAGCTACGAGCAATGGATCTTCTTCTTCTTTAAAGTCTTCTATATCTGTCTGAGTAATATTTGAGTTGCCATAGTGGTATTCTATAACATCAGTTCCTTCATAGATCCAGATCTGTACATTTAAAAAAAGATTGTTGGTCTGATTTACTAATAACTCTGTTTCTGAACCGGCATTTTTGATTTCAATTTTTAAAATTCTGTTCCCAACAATTCCATCCACTTTATAACTAAGGGGTGATTCGGAAATACCAGTTTCGTAATTCTTATCCAGAACATAAATACCCGGAGCAGATAAAATATATTGAGAAGCATTTATTTCCATTGCTGTAAAAAAAACGAAATAATCATTTTCAAAACCAAAATTAGTAATAGGCTGATTGGCTATTTTAAAGGAAAACGGAACTTCAAAAGGACCATAAGGAATTCCGTTCCAAGCCTCTCCGTTATTGATAGAAATTGGATTTACCAAATCGGAATATGCTGCGTTATGCGTTGCAAGTACATAAAGAGATTGTGCTTTTGTTTGTAATATCATTAAAAACAGCACCAATAAAATGTAGTTTTTCTTCATACTTTGTATTGTATTAAATTAAACGTAAGTAGAACCTTTCACACCTTTGAATAGCGTATGAGAATTAATTAAAAAAATAACAAATCATATAATATCTTGCTTTGGTATAAGACTGTATGGTATATCAAATCAATCCGAACAACAATATGATAAGAGCAATTTAAACTTGTCTTTAAGTAGTAACAGGATAATAAACCTGCTTTTTCGGTAGTTATATTTGTTGACACATTATTATCAACTCCTTTTCAGTTTTCAATTGGTATAATTGAATTTTTTTTTCCTTAAGCTTTGGCTGAAAAAAGAATTATAATGTACCAACACTCTGATTGTCTATTTTAAGTACGCATCTTTACACTTTATATACACTATCTTTTATGCTGATACTTTACAGTGTAAACATTTGGCAAGAATTCATATTCGTATATAGAAGTAGAAATAAGTATAAGGATCAAGGCAATTACATATACTTATTATTATACGATACTACAAATATAGTAAAAATTTAATATAAACCTATTTCTTATTAATATTTTAACAAAAAAATCGTAACATATATATTCTTTGGACAAACATTTAAAAAGGGAATCAAAGGTAATTTTTGTTCTATATTGATTGTCTTACAAAATTCAATATAGTATTGTCAAACAAAGAATGATCATTGATAAAAGTAGTTTCAATAGGTAAATAATACAACTGATCAGGATGTATTTTACCTTTCAAGCGCATAAAATCTTTTTCGGTAGTGATAATTTTTTTTCCGTTCGCTTTCAATATTATCTTCTGAATATCCGTTTCAGAAAAATGATGATGATCCGGAAAAGTTATGGTTTTCGTTCTGCCAATTTTCAGATGATCATAAAAGTAATGAGGTTTTGCAATTCCGGCTACGGCGATAAAAGCTTCTCTATCTATTTCTTGCAATTCAATTGGTTCAATTCCATTATATATGTACTTGTCGTACGATATTGAAGTAAAAAACAATTGCTGATGTTTAAGAATAGAAAGTTTATTGGCAATTTTTTCCTGAGCATCAGAAGAGAGATTCGGAGGGCATTTTGTTACAATAATAACATCAGCCCTGCTGGCTCCTTTTTTAGATTCCCTTAAATTACCTGCCGGTAATAATAGGTCATCCATATATAAATCATTATACTTGGTTAGTAGAATAGTAAACCCCGCTTTAATGTGACGATGCTGGTAGGCATCATCCAAAAGAACTACCTCTGTTTGTGGTAATTTTTTCATTATCTGACGCACACCGTTTACTCTGTCCGTATCTACAGCTACATATATATCTTTAAATTTGGTAAAATATTGATACGGTTCGTCTCCTATGTCTTCCATTCTTGAGGTTTTATCTGCCAGATAAAATCCTGTCGTTTTTCGTTTGTAGCCACGGCTGAGAGTTACTACACGGAATTGTGGCTCTAATAAACGGATCAAATACTCTATCTGTGGCGTTTTGCCTGTACCTCCTACACTAAGGTTACCAACACAAATAATAGGAATATCAAAAGAAATCTGCTCTTTCCAGGATTGATCAAATGCTATATTACGCAATTGTGTTACTGCATCATATACAACAGAAAACGGAAATAGTAATTTTCTAAACGATATCATAACACGAAAGTAGCTATTTTTTTTATCTTTGAAGGTCGGAGCGTATTATAAAATCTCCTGTTTAATATGAAAATAAAAGAAATAATCCCGATTTTAGAAGAAATGGCTCCTTTGGGGTACGCCGAAGATTTTGATAATGTGGGTTTACTGATAGGTGATGCTGAAACAGAAATAACAGCAGTACTTGTATGTCATGATGCGATTGAAAGCATTGTTGAAGAGGCCATAGAGAAGAAATGTAATCTTATTATATGTTTCCATCCTATTCTTTTTTCGGGTTTAAAAAAAATTACCGGTAAAAATTATGTGGAAAGAGCTGTGTTGAAAGCCATCAGAAATGACATTTCTATTTATGCGGTTCATACCGCTCTGGATAACCACCAAAATGGTGTCAATAAAATTTTCTCTGACACTTTAGGGCTGATGTCTCCTAAAATACTCATCCCAAAACAGTCTTATATATATAAACTTTGCACATATGTACCGGCAAATGCAGCAGCTTCCCTAAAAGATGCTTTGTTCAGAGCCGGAGCCGGAGCTATCGGAAATTATGATATGTGTAGTTTTACTTCGGAAGGTACAGGTTCTTTCAGAGGAAATGATGCCAGTAATCCTGTATATGGTACAAAAGGAACAATAACTTATGCTGAAGAAACCAAAATTGAGCTTATTTTTGAAAACCATCTGCAATCAAAAATACTTAAGGCATTGTTCCAAAACCATCCGTATGAAGAAGTTGCTTATGAGATCAGTAAATTAGAAAATGTACATCAGTCTATTGGAATGGGAATGATTGGGGAGTTGCCGGAAGCTATGCACGAAAAAGAATTTCTGCTAATGGTAAAAGAAAAAACAGGTACCGGAGGTATCAGGCATAGTGCTTTTCTCAACAAACCTATAAAAAAAGTAGCCGTTTTAGGAGGATCAGGAAGTTTTGCCATCAAAAATGCTTTGCAGCAGGGAGCAGATGCTTTTATCACAGCGGACCTCAAATACCATCAGTTTTATGAGGCTGAAAATCAATTATTATTAGCTGACATAGGCCATTTTGAAAGCGAAAGATATATAAAAAATTATATTGTTGATTATCTTACAAAAAAAATTACTACTTTTGCGATTATTTTATGTGAGAGAAACACAAATCCAGTAAACTACCTATAGATATGACAAAGAAAGCAGAACTTACTGTCGAGGAAAAATTAAGAGCATTATATGATTTGCAATTGATTGACTCCAGAATTGATGAAATTAGAAACATGAGAGGAGAATTGCCTCTTGAAGTGGAAGATTTAAAAGACGAAGTTGCTGGACTAACTACTCGTTTGCAAAAATTAAACTCTGAATTAGAAACAGTAGAGGAGCAGATTAAGGTAAAGAAAAATGACATCGATACCTTTAAAGAATCCATCAAAAAGTATACAGAACAACAAAAAGATGTTCGTAACAACAGAGAGTTCAACTCTTTGACAAAAGAGATTGAATTTCAGAATTTAGAAATTGAATTAGCTGAAAAGCACATTAAAGAATTCAAAGCTACTATTGAGCACAAGAAAAACATTATTGCTCAGACCTCAGAAAAATTAGAGTCAAAGTCTACACATTTACAGCATAAAGAATCTGAATTAAACAGTATTTTATCTGAAACTGAAAAAGAAGAATCGTTATTAGCTGAAAAATCAAAAGAATTTGCAGACTTGATTGAAGAGCGTTTATTAAATGCATACACACGTATCAGAAACGGAGTAAAAAATCGTTTGGCGGTGGTATCTATAGAGCGAGGAGCATCTGCAGGATCTTTCTTTACCATCCCACCTCAGGTACAGGTAGAAATTGCAGCACGTAAAAAAATCATGACAGATGAGCATAGCGGAAGAATTTTGATTGACAGTGCTCTAGCTGAAGAAGAAAAAGAAAAAATTGATGCGATTATCGCAAAATTAAAATAAATTTGAAGCCTCTCTTAAAGAGGCTTTTTTTTATGAACTACTGGAAAAATTTAAAATATCGGTTACTTACCAAAGGTGCAGGGTTTTACATCAATGTTCTGGCTCTTTTTAAAGCTCAGCGGGCTGCTTCTTTAGCATATACCTTATTTTCTGTACCACGCGAAGGTAAACTCCTTGCCTTCACTCCTTTTCTGGAGAAGTCTCAAAAAAAGATATTATCGTTTCAGGAATATAAAATCCAGACGTATCAATGGCCAAATGATGGAGAAACAATTCTGCTCATACACGGATGGGAAAGTAACTCTAACCGCTGGCAGGGTCTTATACAATATTTTAAAAAGAAAAAAAATTACAATATCATTTCTTTAGATGCCCCTGGTCAGGGCATGAGTTCGGGCAAAGAACTGAATCCGATTCTATATAGTCAATTCATCCATGAAGTATGCAAGGAATTTAACCCTGATTACCTGATAGGACATTCTCTGGGCGGACTTACCATGTTTTACTATCAATCTCTGTATAAATTCCCTTCAGTAAAAAAAGTAGTGGGGTTGGGAAGTCCAAACCGGTTTTCACGTATTACAAATAATTACCAGAAATTACTTTCCCTGAGCCAAACCTCATTTCATCACTATATTTCAATTTTTAAAAATCGATTTGAAATTGACATTAAACAATTCAATACAGAACATTTTATTAAACATATCGATCAGCCTATCCTTATTATTCATGATAAAAGCGATCTGATAGTGCCTTATGAAGATGCTTTGGAAATCACAGAAAAAAATCCGGAAGTTACTTTTATTCCAACAGAAAATTTAGGTCACAGTCTTTATAATCAGAATGTGTATAAAAATATCATCGGATTTCTCGAAAGAAAAGATGTTTAGTTTAATGATCGCTGAACCTGATCCATAATCTGATCATAACTCATTTTTCGTGTATCTATTCCAATCTTGTCTGGGCCGTAAGGTGTATACATGTTTAGATCCGTAACAGAAAAAAGACCAATAAGCGGAGAGGTAACCGCACTTCCCAAATGCATCATTCCACTGTCTGCACATATAAAAAGATCCAGATTTTGTAAAAAACCTGCAATTTCACGAATGTCTTTACTATAATAAGAAGGTGCTTTAAATGCTATCTGAGAAACATTTTCTACCGGTAAAACTTCTATGATATTGTACTCAGTACCAAAACGCTGCATCAATCTCTCATAAACATTTGCCCACCATTCTTCTGAATAACATTTTTCACCAGTGGCAAAGGTATAAATACCGATTGTTTTCTTATCATTCTTAACCAATTTATCCAACAAATCCTTACCCTGAGCCAGTTCTTTATCATTTACTTTGATATCCAGCACCGGAATAGCCGTTTTTTTATCCTCGATTCCCAACATATTCAGATAGTAACGAAGATTATAAATGGCATTTTTGGCCATGTGATTATAATCACTATATTGTTTTTCCAATAGTTCAATCTTTTCACCGAAAAATTTATAACGGGCACGTGCTACTTTTGTAGACAACCTTCCGGACGATGAGTTTTGAACTACATTGATGACCATATCATATTTCTTTCTCTTCAATTTAAACCAGACACCAAAGTAGTCCAGCAAATGTTTAAAAGGTTTTTTAGGCAAATTATAAATAGTCTCTACCTCTTTATAGTTTTCAAAAATTATCGGTGAAAGCGTACCCCTTACAAATAAATCAATAGTACAATTTGGAAAAGTATCGATCACTTCATGAACCAAAGGTGTCATCATCAGCTGATTCCCCAGTCTGTTGTTTGGCCTGCTGATCAACACACGTTTTACCGTCAACGGATCGATAGGATCATATTTTGTATAATCAATGGTTTTTCCGATATTTTTGGTCAATCCTTTGGTTACTCTTCTTCTGATAACATTGACTTCCTTTAGTAAGCTCATTTTAAATCAAGGGGTTCGTTCATATTTAGATGCTACAAACATACTAATAAACCTATTATTTTTTATATCACATGATTATTTTTTTATATCGGAGACCATAATATATTTAGTAATTTTGCATTATGGAAGAATTGACAAGACTGAACAAATTTTTATCAGAAGCAGGTTATTGTTCACGCAGAGAAGCTGACAAACTTATTGAACAGGAAAGAGTAACCGTCAACGGGCAGCTTCCTGAAATGGGTACTAAAGTGAGTAAGAATGACGAAATAAGAGTGGATGGCACCCTCATAGGAGAAAATAACGAAGCTTCCGTTTATCTCGCATTTAATAAACCGGCCGGTATTGAATGTACAACCAATCATTCAGTAAGAAACAATATTGTTGATTACATCAACTATCCCAAGCGTATTTTTCCGGTTGGCAGATTAGACAAAGATTCTGAAGGTTTGATCATTATGACGAATGACGGAGACATTGTCAATAAAATTTTGCGCGCCAGAAACAATCATGAAAAAGAATATATCGTTACGGTTGACAAGCCTATAACAGATCGCTTTATAAGTCGTATGGGAAGCGGAGTTCCGATACTGGATACCATAACCAAAAACTGCCGCGTTGAAAAAATAAGCAGAACGGTTTTCAGAATTTTTCTTACACAGGGTCTCAACCGGCAGATACGCAGAATGTGCGAGCATTTTGATTACCAGGTTGTAGCTTTAAAAAGAGTACGCATCATGAACATTTCTTTGGATGTGCCTTTAGGAAAATACCGTGAGATATCGGCTAAAGAAATGAAAGAACTCAATAGCCTTTTAGAAGAATCTACCAAAACGGAAGAAGGCAGTCTGCCTAAAAATACCAATACGGTATCGAGAAAAGTAACGCCGCCTCCAACAAAAGACAAATCTTTTAATCGCAGTAAAAGGAGCATTGAAGAGCGTCCGCTTAAAAACGAACGTAGAAATCCTCGTAATACCAAATAAAAAAAGAGCTTTACAGCTCTTTTTTCTCATTAACAAATCAATATTTAGTTTGATAAACTGAATATTTGCCAGCACCCAAAAAAAAGATGGCTACAGAAACGAATAAATAAAAAATATTCAACTCCGCATTCCATGCACCAAATTCATTAATCTGAAAAGCAGTTCCTGAAAAAGCCAGATAGATAGACATTGCCATTGTAAAAGCAATAACCAAAGAAGCTGTTCGTGTAAACAATCCCAAGATCAGAAATACAGGAAACAATACTTCGCCAATAGGAACTCCCAACCAGAGAAATTCGGGTAATCCTTTATTTTTCAACGAACTGATTATAAAATCATGTCCGTGGGTTAATTTATGTATACCATGAAACAACATAAGACCTCCTACTGTAATCCGAAGAAGTAATTTTCCGATGTCATGATTTATATGTGACATTTGTGTTGACATATCCGTCATTATTTTAATGTAATATAATCAAAACTATTCATAAAAAATGTATCAGAAGATAATCCAGATTAAGAAATAGCCAATATGAGGTATAAACAATAATGATTCTCTTATATGATGCCCATTTTTTGCATGATAAACGTCGCATTTCTGTTTTCACAGATGCCATCCTGCATCTTATAATCAAAGCAAAGTTCATCATTAATAATAGCGACTTCAAATCGTTTGTTTGCCAGAATCTCCGGATACTTATAAGTGGTTTTACAAACTTCAAGATCATGTGTGGCAATCATTCCAGTTGCCTGTGTACATATGATTTTTTCTACTACTCCGATGGTACCCGAAGTTTTATCATCTGAATTAGTTCCTTTCAGAATTTCATCCAAAAGTATAAAAACCGGTTTTTCAGCTGCGTGTTCTACAATTGTTTTCAAGCGTTTTACCTCTGCATAAAAAAAGGATTCACTATCGTTGAGTGAATCGGTCAAACGCATAGATACCCATAACTCCATTGGTGCCACTGTTGCAAACTCAGCACAAACTGTAGCTCCCGCATTTGCCAAAACAAGATTAACACCAACAGTTCTCAGAAATGTACTTTTCCCTGACATATTAGACCCTGTGAGAATAACAAATCTGTTTTGGGTAAAATCAATGTCATTGCAAACTCTTTTCTCTGCTCTTATTAACGGATGTCCTAAAGCAGTAAATTTAAATTCGTTATTATGATTGATGTGCGGAAAGGCAAAATTGGGATTATTATAAGCACAATTTGCGAGACTGTTAAGCGCTTCTACTTCTCCTGCTATTTCAAACCATCGGATCAGTTGCAGGGCGTGTTGTTTTTTCCACCTGATAACTTGTTGAAGTACGTGATTATGGTATTGAAAAAATCCATTAAAAACAATCATCACAAATATATTCGCAATGGTCTGTAGTTTTTCAAAATGAGCTGACAACCGAAGTATGGCATCACTGGCTTTCTGGTTGTCCTTTATCAATTCTCTTTGAAGAGCTGTTAACTGGACTGAAGAAAAATTCTTCTGTTCAATTTCACGAAGAATACCACCATAGTTGGAGAGTGTATGGGAAATTTTATCCGAGCTTACTATTTCCTGCTGCATGCGTTTGCTATTAATAGAAAACAACATTAAATTCAATACAAAAAGAAATGAGGTAAGTTTTCCCACGAGCAGATCTGAAGTAATCAGATAAGCAACAGCACTAAACAGAAATACAACCGGAACCAGATAACTCAATAAGATTTTAATTTTTGAAAACGAAGCCGGCTCCTGCGTACACCATTGTTTTAATTTTTCAAAATCAACTTTTGAGTCATTGGATATTTTTGTCAAAGCATTAATTTTCTGCCTCCAATCTATCTCACCACTAAGCTCTTTTACAGCTTCCTGTCGTTTAACAATGACTTTTTCAGAAGAAGGATGCAACAATATACGGGCTAAAAAATCTTTTCCTACATAGGAAGCCGTTCTGTTGATGTACTGAAAAATAGAGGAAGTACCGAAAATATCCAGATCATAAGAATATGGGTGTTGAGAATCTGTATATTCCGCTCCGTCATCAAAAGAATTAGTCCCCTTTTCCAAAAAGTTCAGTTCGTCTTCATTAATTTGCATAAGAGCCTTATGATATGCCAGCTTTTTTGAAACCGACTGATATCTGTTGATCAATATCACAAATAAAACCACCATTCCAAAACTGATATAGCCGTACAAAGCATTTTCTGTTCTCAAAAAAAGATAGAACAAATAAATAATCCCCAAAATCGTTACTACTCGTAAATAACTCAGAACATTAGAAGTTTTCTTAAGATCGTGATGGATAGATTGATATTTTTTGAAAAGTGTCTGATAGGTGTGCATATATTTTTATAATCTATAATGTAAACATAAAAAAACCATCTGAATTTTCCAGATGGTCTTTGATTTTTTAGATAAAAACTATTCTTTTGCTTTTGCACGTCTTTCACGTGCAAGTAATGTGTTTTTTAATAACATGGCAATCGTCATGGGTCCGACACCTCCTGGCACCGGAGTAATAAAAGATGCTTTTTTACTTACATTTTCAAAATCAACATCTCCTTGTATCACATATCCTTTTGGATGACTATCATCAGCAACGCGCGTGATTCCGACATCGATAACCACCACATCATCCTTAACCATTTCCGCCTTCAGATAGTTAGGCACTCCCAATGCTGTAATAATGATATCTGCCTGTGTAGTAATCTGGCTGATGTTTTTTGTATGACTGTGTGTCAACGTTACTGTTGAGTTGCCCGGAAAGCCTTTTCTACCCATCAATATACTCATCGGCCTTCCTACAATGTGTGATCTTCCAATTACAACAGTATGTTTTCCCTGTGTCTGTACATTATAACGTTCTAATAATTCTAAAATACCGAAAGGTGTAGCAGGAATAAAAGTACTCATATCCAAGGCCATTCTTCCGAAATTCTCAGGATGAAAGCCATCAACATCTTTACTCGGGTCAACCGCCATTAAGACCTTTTGCTCATTGATCTGAGGAGGTAATGGCAACTGTATAATGAACCCGTCAATATCATCGTTTTCATTCAGTTCCTTGATTTTTGCCAAAAGTTCCACTTCAGAAGTAGTTGCAGACATCTTTACAAGGGTAGATTCAAAACCTACACGCTCACAGGCTTTTACTTTACTGCCTACATACGTAAGGCTGGCTCCGTCGTTACCTAAAATCACGGCTGCCAAGTGAGGTACTTTCTGACCTTTAGCTTTGATTTTACTTACTTCTTCTGCGATTTCGTTTTTTATATCATCTGATATTTTTTTACCGTCTAGTAGTTGCATTTTATGTGTGTTGTGTTGTTTTAAAGTTATTTGAGCCCCATTCCTTTCATCTGCCCCATCATACGCATCAGGTTTTTACCTTTTGTACCCTGCATCATCTTCATCATTTTACTCATCTGATCAAATTGTTTCAGCAACTGATTTACCTGTTGGATATCAGTTCCCGAACCTTTTGCGATACGCATTTTTCTCTTTGCATCCAAAACAGCCGGTCTGCTTCTTTCTGCCGGAGTCATAGAGTGAATAATTGCTTCTATATGTTTGAAGGCATCGTCTTCAATTTCCACATCTTTTAAGGCTTTACCAACCCCCGGGATCATTCCAACAAGATCTTTCATGCTTCCCATCTTCTTCACTTGCTGAATCTGAGAAAGGAAATCGTCAAAACCAAATTCATTTTTAGCAATTTTCTTCTGAAGTTTTCTTGCCTCTTCTTCGTCATACTGTTCCTGGGCGCGCTCTACCAAAGAGATCACGTCTCCCATTCCCAAAATACGGTCGGCCATACGATCCGGATAGAATACATCAATTGCATCCATTTTTTCACCGGTACCTATAAACTTAATTGGTTTGTTTACTACTGATTTAATTGTAATGGCAGCACCACCTCTGGTATCTCCATCTAATTTTGTAAGTACTACACCATCAAAATTCAAACGATCATTAAAGGCTTTTGCTGTATTTACAGCATCCTGTCCCGTCATCGAATCTACTACAAATAACGTTTCCTGAGGCTGAATCGCTTTGTGTACCTCAGCAATCTCATTCATCATCTGTTCATCAATTGCCAGACGACCCGCTGTATCGACAATAACGACATTGAAGCCATTCTGTTTGGCATGAGCGATGGCATTCTGAGCAATCTGAACAGGATTTTTATTTTCAGGTTCAGAATACACCTCTACTCCTATCTGATCTCCCACCACATGTAACTGATTGATAGCAGCAGGACGATAAATATCACAAGCCACCAAAAGAGGTTTCTTATTCTTTTTAGTTTTTAGAAAATTGGCGAGTTTTCCTGAAAAAGTCGTTTTTCCCGAACCTTGTAAACCGGACATTAAAATAACAGACGGATTTCCTGAAAGGTTGATACCTGCAGCATCACCTCCCATTAATTCGACTAATTCGTCTTTTACAATCTTCACCATCAATTGCCCCGGTTGTAACGTAGTAAGTACGTTCTGACCAAGTGCATTCTCTTTTACCCGATTGGTAAAATCTTTTGCAATCTTAAAGTTAACATCGGCATCAAGCAAAGCACGACGCACTTCTTTTAAGGTTTCTGCAACGTTTACTTCTGTGATTTTTCCGTGCCCTTTTAATATATGAAAGGCTTTATCAAGTTTATCGCTTAAATTATCGAACATACATGTCTGTTTTAACTAAACAACAAAGATACTATAAAGTATTTTAAGTGTCAAAAAAAGGATTATTATAAACGCATAAAAGCTATTTTCCTGAAGAAAAACAGCTTGGAAAAAAGGAATAAAATAAAAAAACGCTGCTTTATCATAAAACAGCGTTTGCAATTTACATGCGTTCCGGAACATTGATGCCCAATAACCGGAAAGCGTTCTTTATTGTTTTTCCGACTTTATCAGACAACTGAACTCTGAATATTTTTTTAACCTCATCTTCTTCTCCGAGAATTGGCACCGACTGATAAAAGGAATTGTATTCTTTAACAAGGTCATAGGTGTAGTTGGCAATCAATGCCGGACTGTGACTTACTGCTGCATTTTGTATCACATCCGGAAATAAAGCCAATGCCTTGATGATTTCTTTTTCTTTCTCATGCATGGCATCCATTACTACCGGCTTAGAATAATCAAAAGCTGATTTTCGAAGAATGGACTGGATTCTCGCGTACGTATACTGAATGAAAGGACCTGTATTTCCAGCAAAATCAACTGACTCTTCCGGATTGAAAAGAATTCGTTTTTTCGGATCTACTTTCAAAATATAATATTTTAAGGCTCCTGAACCAATTGTTTGATATAATGTCGATTTTTCTTCTTCTGAATATCCTTCAAGTTTACCCAGCTCTTCTGAAATATTTTTAGCCGTTACCGTCATATCATGCATCAAATCATCCGCATCGACAACAGTTCCTTCCCGTGATTTCATTTTCCCTGATGGTAAATCGACCATCCCGTAAGATAAATGGTACAGTTGTGATGCCCACTCAAATCCCAGTTTTTTGAGAATTAAGAATAAAACTTTAAAATGATAATCCTGTTCGTTTCCTACCGTATATACCATTCCTCCTACATCAGGAAAATCTTTTACACGCTGTATGGCTGTTCCGATATCCTGAGTAATATAAACCGAAGTTCCGTCAGCACGCAATACCAGCTTTTCATCCAATCCGTCATCAGTAAGATCAATCCAGACAGACCCGTCTTCTTTTTTAAAGAAAACGCCTTGTTTAAGACCTTCTTCCACAACATCTTTTCCTAAAAGATACGTATTGCTCTCATAATAATAGCTGTCAAAATCTACTCCGAGATTTTTATAGGTCGTTGCAAATCCATCATACACCCATTGATTCATCTTCTTCCAAAGTTCTACTACTTCTTTATCACCTGCTTCCCATTTCAGCAACATATTTTGTGCTTCCATCATTAGCGGTGCCTGCTTTTTAGCTTCTTCTTCGGTTTTTCCCTGAGCCATCAACTCATTTATTTCCGATTTGTACGCTTTATCAAAAGCAACATAGAAGTTACCTACCAATTTATCTCCTTTAAGACCGGTAGATTCAGGTGTTTGCCCCTCTCCGAATTTTTGCCATGCCAGCATCGATTTACAGATATGGATTCCACGGTCATTGATGATCTGGGTTTTATATACTTTCTTACCGGAAGCTTTAATAATTTCCGCTACTGAATATCCCAATAAGTTATTTCTGATATGCCCCAAATGCAAAGGCTTATTCGTGTTTGGAGAAGAGTATTCTACCATAATTGCTTTTTGATCCGCTTCGGGTTGCACATATCCATACATATCATCTCCTTTTATATCTTTAAAGAATTGAAGATAATAGGCATCTGCTACCACCAGATTCAGAAAGCCCGCGACTACATTAAATTTAGAAATTTCGGCAGTATGCTCAACAAGGTAGTTTCCGATTTTTGTACCAATCTCTAACGGATTGCCTTTGATCATTTTCAATAGAGGGAATACAACCATTGTAATGTCTCCTTCAAATTCCCTGCGCGTTGCCTGAAATTCTACTTTCTCAATAGAAATATCAAACAATGATTGTACAGCCTGCTGTATCTGCGATGTAAGAATTTGTTGTAAACTCATGATTTCTGCTAATTTTAAATTTTAATAAGCAAAGATACATTTATCCTATTACATGCTCAAATTTTTTATTTAAGCCCGTAAAATAAGGCGTTCAGAAACTTTTTCAAAAAATACTTACTTTTTATTTCATAGAATCTGTAACAATTATACCGATTCTTGTACTAATCAATTATAACAATAAATCCGGAGGTTCCCTTGTTTGTATAGTATGCTAAACAAAGTACCTTATAATACAAAATATAATAAACAATAATCTATGAAAATGAAACTTTTACTTTTAGGAATATTCCTCTACAGCAGCGCCTCTTTTTCTCAAAATTCAGGAAGTGTGACAGGTAATATTAAAGATATGGCAACAAAAGAAGCCATTCCTTACGCTACAATTACCATCAAATCCGGAGAAGAAATTCTCACAGGTGACATGACCAATGAAGAAGGAAAATTTACCATCAAAAACATTCCTTACCAAACACTGACATTAGAGGTTGAATATATAGGGTTCAAAAATTACTCTACCACTATAACAGTTAATAATGACAAGAAAGATATTAACTTAGGTGATATATTACTTACGCAGGATTCAGAGGTTCTGGAAGGACTGGAAATTATTGCCGAAAGGTCAACCATTGAACAGCTGGTGGACAGAAAAGTAATCAATGTAGGAAAAGATCTTACTACAGCAGGTGCAACTGCCGCTGAAATAATGAACAACATTCCTTCTGTAAATGTAGACCAGGACGGTAATATATCGTTGAGAGGTAATGAAAATGTACGCGTACTCGTAGATGGAAAGCCTACGAATATGGATGCTAAAACCTTATTGAAACAGATCCCATCGACTTCTATCAAAAAAATTGAGCTTATTACCAATCCATCAGCAAAATACAATCCTGAAGGAATGTCGGGAATCATCAACATCGAATTGAAGAAAAATACCAATGATGGTTTTAACGGAAGCTATGACGGGGGAATTACTTTTGCAAAAGAGCCAAAGTATAACCAGACAATAGATCTCAACTACAGAAAAGGTAAGTTCAATTTTTTTGGGAATTACGGTTATATGAATAGTGTCACGTTCAACGATGGTACTATCGAACAGATTGAAAATAATGCCACTCAGTTATTCCATATCAAAAATGATTCAAAAATGAATAATTTTAAGGTAGGATTTGATTTTTATCTGAACGATAAAAACACCCTATCTTTTTATACCAATCAGAACTATTCAGATGGTTTCGGTATTGTAGATAATAACATCATCGGAAATAATACCAGCCCCATCAGACAATATGACCGTTATGATATTGATACAAAAAACCAGAATTATAATATAGCGTATAAGCATCTTTTTGCAAAAGAAGGACATACACTGGACATAGAAGGAAATTATAACACTACCAGCAGCGATCAGTTTGCTTCCTTTAATCTGATGGGGAATAGTATTGACCCATATAACGACAAGATAAAGGATGAAATGAACAGTAAAATTGTAAATATTGATTATGTAAATCCGCTTTCTGAAAACAGTAAATTAGAAATTGGAGCAGAAATGCGCTTGACCGGTACAGACAATACTTATGATACTACCCATGCAACCATACAGGATGCAAACTTTGAGTACAATCAGGATATTTATTCGTTTTATGCTACTTTCGGACAAAAAATAAATAAATTCAGCTATCAGTTAGGAGCACGTCTTGAGAGTTATAAGGTTGAAGCAGCATACAGATTAGGAACAGAAGACGCACCTTTTAAAGATGACTATTTTACAGTATATCCTTCAGCGTTTCTTTCCTATCAGGCCAATGATCGAAATATGTTTCAGATCAGCCTGAGCCGCCGTGTAGACAGACCAAGCATCGGACAAACAAAACCAATTCGTGAATTCAGTACGCCAAGAGTAATCTCAGTGGGTAATCCGGAATTAAGACCTCAGTTTACCAATTCTGTAGAATTTAATTATACCCATATTCTTGGAGTAAAAGGATCCATCACAGCAGGTACTTATTACCGCGCTATTTCAGATGCTATTCAGAGAACTTTTGAGCCGGACTTATCAAGCGAATCTGCTATTGCTGATGACCGTATGATAATGAGTTATGGTAATTTTGATAAGTCAAATGCGTATGGTTTTGAATTATCTGCCAATTACAAAATTGCCAAATGGTGGGACATACAACCAAGTTTTGAATTCTATAACATTACCCAAAAAGGAATTGTAACCCTCAAAAATCAACAGACAGGAGAGTTTGAAATGATCAACAGAGAAGTAGAAGCAAATGCGATTAATGCCCGGTTGAATAACAACATTAAGATTACACAAAATCTTAGAGCATCATTATTCGGATTCTATCGCGGACCTGTAGATGCCGTAAATGCTAAAAGTAAAGAGATGTATAAAATTGATGCAGGCCTTCGTTATGCATTCAACAACAACCGTGCAAGTGTAAGCCTTCGATTCAATGATATCTTTAACACCATGAAATACGGTTATTCGAGTGATACTCCTTTCATCACAAAAGGGGAATTTACCTGGGAGAGCCAGTCACTTTATGTAGGGTTTAATTATATGTTCGGAGGCAAATCCAACAGAGCCATCCAGAGAAAATACAGAGAAAACAATGAAGTTCAAAAATCAGGAAGTTTCTTTTAATTTAGAATTAGTTAGAAAAAAAATCCAGCCATATGGCTGGATTTTTTATTTTTTCTTTTTATCAAACATCAATTCCTTTACTTTGTTTTTATCTTCTTTTTCTTTTGAGAGATCAAACATAGTACCGAATATGCGATCCCAGAATGTATTACTGACACCAAATCCCATTTCCTCATCTTTATAATGATGCAGATGATGATTGCGCCACAAAGGTTTCATAAACTTAAAAGGAGGAGCAATCGAATGAATCAAATAATGCATCGATGCATATAATAAATAACCGATCATAAAGCCCGGAAAAAAAGCATACGCATATTCTTGCAGAATTAAATACTGGATTCCGAAAATAATCGAAGCCAATATAATACTTGGCAAGGGCGGCATGAACAATCGTTGCCGGTCTCTTGGGTAATGATGATGATTGCCATGCATGATATAGGATATTCTTTGGAGCTTTGGATGATCACTTACTAAATGAAAAATATACCGGTGCGCAATATATTCAAACAAAGTCCAAAACAACAGAGCTCCAAAAAAGATAACAACAATATTGGCCGTGGTGAGGCCTTCATATACATGACCTCTGTAAATGAGGTAACTTAAAACAGGCAGGTACATCCCCCAGATAATAGCAGGATGTCCTTTGGTTAACATTTCTAAATATTTATTTTCAAATAAACGTGCCTGACCTTTATTTTCAATTTTATCAAATTTCATACTTACATTTTTTATTTCACATATTACCAGCGAATGATAGCACTGGCCCAGGTAAATCCGCTTCCGAAAGCTGCCAGTACCACAAGATCTCCCTCTTTAATTTTTCCTTGCTCCCATGCTTCAGTTAAGGCAATAGGAATAGATGCTGCCGTAGTATTTCCATACTTCATAATGTTATTGTACACCTGATCATCTGTCAACTGAAATTTCTGTTGGATAAACTGAGAGATACGCAAATTTGCCTGATGAGGAATAAGCATATCAATATCCGAAACCTGAAGATTATTGGTTTGCAATCCTTCATTAATGACTTCACTAAACCGCACAACAGCATTTTTAAATACAAACTGTCCGTTCATATGTGGGTAATATGATTCATCTTCAGGATCATTGTCTCTTATAATATCAGTGACCCATCTTTTTCCCATCCCAGGTGCCACAAGCGCAAGCTCTTCTGCATGCTCCCCTTCTGAATGCAAATGAGTGGAAAGAATTCCTTTATCGGTATTTTCCTCTCTTGAGAGAACAGCAGCACCTGCACCATCTCCAAAAATAACAGAAACACCTCGTCCACGGGTAGTCATATCAAGTCCTTTCGAATGAATTTCAGAACCTATTACCAGAATATTCTTATACATACCTGTTTTTATGAACTGATCTGCTACGGAAAGAGCGTAAATAAATCCGGAGCACTGATTGCGTACATCTAAAGCCCCAACAGTGCGCATTCCCAAGGCCTTTTGTACTGCAACGCCTGGACCCGGAAAATAATAATCGGGACTCAGAGTAGCAAATATAACAAAATCAATATCTTCTGCCTTGATTCCGGCACGATCAATTGCTATCCTGGCGGCTTTCACCCCCATTCCCGAAGTCGTGTCTTCTTCTAAAACTACATGCCTTCTTTCCTTAATTCCGGTACGTTCCTGAATCCATTCATCATTAGTATCCATTAATTGAGACAAATCCTGATTGGTAACAACATTTTCCGGCACATAATATCCCAGACCGCTTATTTTTGAATGATACATAGTCTTTTTTTTAGGTCCATAAAATTACACTTTTTAGCTAATAAAAGTACTTTTAAAAACAAGGAATTTTCTCACAATTGGCTGTATAAAATAAAAACCTTATTTTTAGAAAATATATAAACTACTAAATATGAAATTAATTTACTGTTCCATTTTAGCGCTACTTATTGCAAATACATCTATGATTGCACAAGAAAATATTACTTACCAAAAACCTTCAAAAGAAATTTTAGCACTGGCTGATTTCGAACGGGCACCAACCGTTTCAATTGATTCAAAAAAAGAAACGATGGTATTGTTATACCGAAATACGTATAAAGAGTTAGACGACCTCAATCAGGATGAATTGCGTCTGGGCGGTCTTCGAATCAATCCGAATACCAATATAGGAAGTACGACTACCTTTGTCAATAACCTCAAAGTAAAAAAGATAAATGAAGGTAATGAAATTCAGGTAAATGGGCTTCCTAAAAACCCCAGAATTGCCAATCTTAGCTGGTCACCCGATGAATCAAAAATAGCCTTTACCCATACTACTGCTACAGGAAACGAACTGTGGGTCTTAGACATTAAAACAGTAACGGCAAAAAAACTTACTGAAGCTGTATTAAATGCTAACCTTGGCAATCCGATAACATGGTTCAAAGATGCTCAGAGTATTTTAATAAAAACATTACCTGCAAACAGAAAAGGTATTATTGATCCATCAAAAAATATTCCGGAAGGACCTATTGTGTCAGTGAGCGAACAAGGAGTGGTTTCACAAAACAGAACCTATCAGGATTTATTGAAAAACAAAACTGATGAGATTAATTTTGAAAACATCACTACATCCGAGTTGTATAAAACGGACCTCAACGGAAACAAAACACTTTACAAACCGGCAGCTATGTATTATGGAGAGTCTTTTTCTCCGGATGGAAAATACATTATGCTCACTGTTATTGAAAAACCATTTTCCTATATTGTTCCATTAAGCCGTTTTCCAATGAAATCAACTGTCTATGATGAAAAAGGCAACCCGATACGATTAGTAAATGACGTTGCCTTGTCAGAAGTAATGCCAAAAGGTTTTATGGCGACACGAAAAGGAAAAAGAAGTATGAGCTGGAGAAGTGATAAAGCTGCAAGTTTATTTTTTGTGGAAGCTTTAGATGAAGGAAATCCTGCAAATGAAGTAGCTTTCAGAGATGCTCTTTACAGCTGGGATGCACCGTTTAACAGTGAACCAAATCTGCTTACTCAGACTCCACAGCGCTTTGGAGGGATTCAGTGGGGTGATGAGGAAACAGCCATTGTCTACGATCAGTGGTATGATACCCGAAATATAAAAACTTACTTATTCAACCCGACGACAAAATCAGAATTAAAAATTATTTCTGACAGAAACTATCAGGATATCTATTCTGATCCCGGAGATTTTCAAACTGCTAAAAACGAATTTGGAAGATACACCTTACAAAAAGAAAACAATCAGTTATTGCTTGTAGGCGAAGGACATACCAAAAACGGTCAGTTCCCGTTTATCGATGCATTGGATTTAAAATCTCTTAAAACAAAACGGTTATATCAATCACGCTATACCGATAAGATAGAATCAATCCAGTCTATAAATGATTTAAAAAAGGGATCAATACTCGTAAACATTCAGTCTAAAACAGACTATCCAAATTATTACATTCGCAACATCAATAAAAAAGAAGATTTAAAACAAATCACTTTTAACAAGAACCCTTTTGAGAGTATTAAAGATGTGCATAAAGAAATCATTAAGTACAAAAGAAAAGACGGAGTTGAATTATCCGGAACTCTTTATTTGCCAGCCGGTTATGACTTAAAAAAGAAAAAAGAAAAATTGCCTTTACTGATTTGGGCATATCCTACCGAATATGTAGATAAAAATAGTGCAGGTCAGAGCAGTGCTAACCCGAATGAATTTACCTTTCCTTTTTACGGTTCGTTTGTATATTGGGCTGCAAAAGGGTATGCGGTATTGGATGATGCTTCTTTTCCTATTATTGGAGAAAATAATGAGCAGCCAAACGACACCTTTATTGAGCAATTGGTAGCCAACGCAGAAGCAGCAATTGATGCGGTAGATAATCTTGGTTATATAGATCGTAAAAAAGTTGCTGTAGGCGGACACTCATACGGTGCCTTTATGACAGCCAACCTGCTTACCCATTCTAACTTATTCAAATGCGGTATTGCAAGAAGCGGTGCTTATAACCGTACCCTTACCCCTTTTGGTTTTCAGTCAGAACAACGGAACTATTGGGAAGTACCAACTGTTTATAATACCATGTCTCCTTTTATGACAGCTGATAAAATGAAAACACCTATGTTACTTGTACATGGTGAAGCAGACAATAATCCGGGAACTTTTACCCTGCAGACAGAGCGTTATTTTCAGGCTCTAAAAGGATTAGGAGCTCCTGTGCGTATGGTTATACTTCCTAAAGAGAGCCATAGTTATGTAGCAAAAGAAAATATTCTGCACCTTCTTTGGGAACAGGAGCAATTTTTAGACAAGTACCTCAAAAACGAATAAAAAAAGCGGATTTAAATCCGCTTTTTTTTATTGTTTACACTACTGTTATACAGATAAAAGTATCCTCAATTAGAGGTTCAGCATTATTTACATACACCGTTCTTTCTTCAATTATTACCTCAATAACGTAATGCGTTCCCAAATAATAGTTTTTTTTCACTCTTCCTGTAATTCCTTTAGCTGATATCTTCAGTTGCTGCGGTCTCAGATATATATCTTCTTTTTCATCAATACCAAACCAATGCGCAGGTAAAACATTTACTTCGCCCAACAAGCGGGCAACATATAAAGAACGCATATCTTCATACAGAATCTTAGGAGTTCCGGTTGCCATAATAGCACCGTCTTTCACAACAGCAATTTCATCAGCAAATGCCAGCACATCATCAATATGATGAGTAGCAATTACCACCGTCATCTTTTTTTTCCGTACATACGCAAATAAACTGCGTCTTAATTCATTCTTTCTGAAATGATCAATATGACTAAAAGGCTCATCGAGTAACAATACCTGAGGCTCCAGAGCCAGTGCTTTTGCCAAGGCAACACGCTGCATCTGACCACCGCTGAGTAATTTCACTTTCGTTTTGGCAAACTCAGACATATCCACTAAGTTTAACAACTCCTCTACCCTATCCTGTTTAGCTGCTTTATGAATATTAGATAAAAACTGTCCTATATTCTCTTCTACAGATGTATAAGGCATCAGATCAAAATCCTGAGCCAGATATTTCATAAAAGGCATACCGGGAATCAAATGGTATTTTGGTCCTAAAATTTCTGTTCCGTCCCAATAAAGGTGACCTTTTGTAGCATCGAGCAACCCATACATAATACGAAGCAATGTCGATTTTCCGCTGCCACTTTCCCCCATAAGTCCCAATACACTCCCTTTCTTCAGTTCGAGAGAAATGTTTTTTAAAATTAGCCGGGAAGGTTCGTAACCAAAATCCACTCCTTTTACAATCAGCATACTCTTCTTTTTTAATTATAAGGCTTTATATAAACAAATATCGTCTTTGACAGCCGTCCGATACAAAAATAAAACAACCGGTTGAGCTAACCGCACGAATCAATAGATTTCCTTTTTATCAGTAGATATTATCCCTGAATCATATAAATATTTTTAATCAATAAAAATTTAGTTTATTTTCGCAAGATGATGAATCTGACAGATATTGAGTTTTTAAAAGAGTGTTTATCAACTCCAAAACAAATTGCGGTAATACCACACAGAAATCCGGACGGAGACGCTCTGGGTTCAACTCTTGGTTTATATCACGTTTTAAAACAGCTGAACCATAACGTTCAGGTAATTTCTCCTAATGAATTCCCCGATTTCATTGCATGGCTTCCGGGTGCAGATTCAGTAACCATTTTTGAGAAAGATAAAATACAGACTTCTGAATTTCTAAAAAATTCAGATCTTATCTTTACATTGGATTTTAATGCCTTACACAGAACGGGTGATCAGATGGAAATCGTACTCAAAACACTGGATGCTTCATTTGTAATGATTGACCATCACCAGATGCCGGATGATTATGCAAAAGTCGTAGTATCCGATGTCAATTTCGGATCTACTTGTGAACTCCTGTATCGTGTACTTATGGATCTTGAATTAGATGAATTTATTAATACAGATGCTGCTACCTGTATTTATACCGGAATTGTAACCGATTCAGGCTCTTTTAAATTTCCCAAAACCACAGGTGATACGCATCGTATCGTGGCAGACCTGATCGATCGCGGAGTAGATAACCCTACTGTTCACAACCGTCTTTTCAGTACCAACTCATATGCAAAACTGCAATTACTTGGAAAAGCCCTTGAAAATTTAAAAGTTTTACCGCAATATAAAGTAGCCTACACAACCCTTTCCCAAAAAGAACTATACCAGTTTAATTTTATGAAAGGAGACACTGAAGGCATTGTAAACTATGGTTTATCAATAAAAGGAATCGATTTTGCGGCCATCTTTATTGAAAATAAAGAAGAGGGAATTATCAAAATTTCTTTTCGCTCAGAAGGTGATGTTAACGTAAATGAATTTTCAAGAAAATATTTCAACGGTGGAGGCCATATCAATGCTGCAGGCGGAAAATCATTTTTATCACTTAATGAAACTGTGGCACAATTTGTTAGTATATTAGCAAAAGAAAATACTCATTAAAAATGAAAAATCTCTTAAAAATAAGTAGCTTGGGTATACTGTTCTTACTTTTGTCCTGCAAAGAAGAAACAGCAAGAAAACCGATCAGCTATTCTTCCGGAGAGTTTATAAAGGAATCTGTAACCAGAAATAAAGAACTCGTCAATTCAGAAGAAGAAATGATAAAGAATCTTATTAAAAAAGATTCAGCTCATAAATACTACCAGTCTACAAGCGGTTTTTGGTACAAGTACATCAAAGCCAATATACAGGATACTCTTACTCCAAAAACCGGAAATATCGTTGATATCGAATTTGAAATTCAGGATGTAAACGGAACGGTTATTTACAAAAAAGAAGAGACTACTCCGAAAGTATATGTAGTTGACAAACAGGAAATCATGGTCGGACTGCGCCATGCCATTAAATTAATGCGTAAAGAAGAGACTATTTCGTTCATTTTTCCCTCTCATATGGGCTACGGTTATTTAGGAGACAAAGATCGCATAGGATTAAACGAACCACTAATATGTGTGGTAACACTAAAAAACATCAGAACAGAAAAAGATATTCAAACACCTCCAAATCAATAAATATGAAAAAAATAATTACCGGATTCTTACTGCTATTTTCAATTGTGGTAATCGCTCAAAAGAAATATCCTGACGGCTTATATGCGGCGCTGGATACCGATAAAGGACTTATTGTAGTACAACTAACGTATGATAAAACTCCGGCTACAGTAGCCAACTTTGTTTCTTTGGCAGAAGGAACGAACGAATCAGTTGACGCCAAATTTAAAGGAAAAAAGTTTTTTGATGGGTTAAAATTTCACCGCGTCATTGCAGATTTCATGATTCAGGGAGGTGATCCTGACGGAACAGGAGGAGGAAATCCCGGATATCTGTTCCATGACGAAATAGTACCGGAATTGAAACACGACAAAGCAGGAACTTTATCTATGGCTAACCGTGGTCCGGCAACAAATGGTTCACAGTTTTTTATAACACACAAAGAAACTCCATGGTTAGACGGTAAACATACTGTTTTTGGTTATGTAATTGAAGGACAGAATGTAGTGGATAAGATTACTCAAAACGATAAGATAAAAAAAGTAACCATTATTCGCGAAGGAAAAGAAGCTAAAAAATTTGATGCTCCAAAAGTATTTAAGAATGCTGTGGAGAAAAATAAAAAAGAGGCAGAAACGGCTAAGCTAAAAGCAGAAAAACTCCAGAAAGAAACAGAAAAATATTTTGCTGAAATCCGTTCAAAAGCAATACAAACAAATAGCGGACTTGCTTTCTACATTTACGAGAAAGGAAACCAGGGACAGGGTAAACCAAATAAAGGAGAAGAAGTGAAAATTGATTATGCGGGATACCTTGAAAACGGAAAAATTTTTGATACCTCTAATGAAGATACCGCAACAAAATATCTTATTTTAGACCAGCAGAGAAAAGCGGCCAATGCCTATAAACCGATCAATTTTATGTATGGTAACAAAGACGGACTTATAAAAGGTTTTATTGAAGGTCTTGAAAACATGAACTACGGGGATAAAGCACTTATTTTTATTCCTGCTGAATTGGGCTATGGAGAACGTGGTATAGGACCTATTCCAGCCCATTCAAATTTAGTATTTGACTTACACTTAACTAAATAATTTTAACTATGAAGAAAATTTTAGGAGTATTAATGGGAGGATTCTTTTTATTTACAGCCTGTAATAATAAGGAGAGTAATCTACCCGATGGATTATATGCGGAGATCGAAACCAGCAAAGGAACAATTGTTGCACAACTGGAATATACTAAAACACCTGTTACAGTAGCGAATTTTGTATCTCTTGCAGAAGGAAACAACAATTTTGTAGAGGCTAAATACAAAGACAAACCATTCTATGACGGACTGACTTTTCATCGTGTGATCAATGATTTTATGATACAGGGAGGGGATCCTGAAGGAAACGGAAACGGTGGTCCCGGGTATAAGTTTAATGATGAAATTGTGCCTGAATTAAAACACGATAAAGCGGGTATTCTTTCAATGGCAAATGCTGGCCCTGGTACAAACGGTTCTCAATTTTTCATTACACACAATGCTACTCCGCATTTAGATGGCATGCATACCGTATTTGGTCACGTAATTGAAGGACAGGATGTCGTAAATAAAATTGTTCAGGGCGATAAAATCAACAAAATTAAAATCATTCGTTCCGGAAACGAAGCGAAAAAATTTGATGCTCCGAAAGTTTTTAAAGAAGGTTTAGAAAACAATCAGAAAAAACAGGCAGAAATGCAGGCTTCTGTAGAAAAAGCAGTAGCAGAAACCAGTCTCAGAATCGCAGATGCAAAAGCAAAAGCGACTAAAACAGCCAGCGGATTAGGGGTTTTCGTTTTCGAAAAAGGGACTGGCGAAAAACCTAAAGCAGGCGAAGAAGTAAAAGTAGATTATGCCGGTTACTTTGAAGATGGTCGCTTATTTGATACCGGAATAGAAGATATCGCTAACAAATTCAATGCTTTTGATGCACAACGCAAAGCAATGAACCAATATGGTCCTATTCCGTTCCAATATGGCAGTAAAACCGGACTTATTCCTGGATTCATTGAGGGAATTGAAAATTTAAATTATGGTGATAAGGCATTTATTTTTATACCATCTCATCTGGCATATGGAGAAAGAGGCAGTGGACCGATTCCACCAAATACCGATTTAATTTTTGAAATTCATTTATCAAAATAAAAAAAGAGGACAATGTCCTCTTTTTTATATATTATACTTACTGCTGTTCTGCTTCATCAATGATTTTTTGAAAAAAACGTTTGCTGTTATCATCAAAATCAGCATCCTTAAGTAAATTCATGGCTAGATCGGACATTTCTATATAATCCTCTTTAAGCAACTGACCTTCAAAAAATTCATTATAAAAATTGCTAACAATTCCAAAAACACCATTAATTTCTTCTTTTGTAATCGCCTTATTTTTTGTAAAAATGATCCGCATAAAATTGGCAGCTACATAAGCTCCAATCTCAATTGCTGCCGCACTGTCAATAGCAGCATTTCTGCTCTTTAATTCCAAAAAAGTAGTTAAATCTAATGGAATAAGTTCTTCTATAGGTTTTGACATATTAAAACAAATTATATTAAAAAAACCTGTCTAAAACAGGTTTTTAAACTATTAGTAACACGCTTTATCCAAGTGTTTTTTTACAGTTCCACCGGGACAATTCGGAATTTGATCAAACTCATAAAGTTTTTTTATGACATTACCACTTTCATCTACCGTTTCATAGGTTATTTCTTCACGGGTAGTCTTTCCATCGGCATCATCATCCAGATCAAGAAAATCGGGTTTTCCGTCACCGTCTGTATCATCATCCCAAAAATTGCCATTTCCGTTTATATCTTCATATTTTGATAAGATACCGTCGTTATCATGATCCACCTCTTTTTTCATGATCAGAGAAATATCAAAAATAATAGGTGTATAACCTCCAACTGCTCCTGTAGCTGTATTAAAGTAACCTAAACCGGAAGGTATAAAAACAATTAGCCTTCCCGCATTATTAAATCCATAAGTTCCATCCGGATTTTCGTAAATATCACTTGCTGTTTTTATTTGCTGTAGTATTTGTCGGTAGCCTGAAATCAATTCTACATTAGAAGCATAACGGGTTTGTGGATAAGAACTCCAGAAACCATAATCATTCTGATCAAATTTGGTAACGCCATCCAATAAAAACCCTGTATATTTCGTATACACATCATCAATTGTCTTAGCATGCTCTCCTCCTCCTTCATTGATGATCACATAATATACTTTATAAGTAACATCATCTTTAATACGTCCGGTTACGGTCTGAGAAGTATATGCATCATTTTTGAGTTCAACAGATTGCAACGGGTATTCCTGCTGATTCCATATAGAGCCTGAATTTCCTTCTGAAATATCTTCAAAAGACAGATTTCCATTTTCATCAAAGGAAAGTGCTTTTGTTTTTAAAAAAGTTTCGATTTTGCTTTTATCATCGTCATAAACTTCCTGTCGGTCTCTTACCTGTATAGCGCCATCATCGTTTTTCTTACAATTAGCAGCTACCAAAGCAAAACCAGCCAATACAAAAGTTTTTAAGATTCTATTCATTTTTACCACAATTTTAGGGTTGCAAGATACAATTTTCCTGTATTTTTGTTCAATAATTAACCCAAAATTATAACTTCTAATGCGGATTGATAAATATTTGTGGTGTACCCGTTATTACAAAACAAGAAGTATTGCGACTGATGCTGTAAAAAAAGGTCACATTACAGTAAACGGACAACAGGCAAAACCCTCAAGAGATGTTTTCGCCGGCGATAAAATTACTGTTCGTAAAGATCAGATCAATTATGTACTGTTAGTTTTAGATGTTCCTCAAAACCGGGTAGGTCCTAAACTGGTAGACCTGTACAGAAAAGATGAAACTCCTGCAGAAGCTTTTGAACATCTTGAGTTACTCAGACTTTCCAAAGAACATTACCGGGCCAAAGGTCAGGGTAGACCGACCAAAAAAGATCGCCGGGACATTGATGGTTATGTAATAGATGATGAGGATGAAACTGAATAAAGAATTTTGGAAAGAAAAGTACCGCCTTGAAGATACTCCGTGGGATGCAGGGTCAGCAACAACACCTATCACGACATTTATTGACGGACTTGAAGACAAAAACCTTAAAATACTTATACCGGGTGCCGGTAATGGTCATGAATTCGAGTATCTTTACAACAAAGGATTTAAAAATATATATGCACTGGATATCACAGAAGAGCCTTTGGTCAACATCAAAAGAAAATTACCAGAATTACCGGAAAAATATTTAATACTGCAAGATTTTTTTCAATTGACAGGTTCGTTTGACCTCATTTTAGAACAAACTTTTTTTTGTGCATTAGCTCCGGATTTAAGACCTTTATACGCAAAGAAAATAAATGAGATATTAACACAAAAAGGTCAGCTGGCAGGTGTTTTGTTTGATTTTCCGTTAACAGAATCAGGTCCGCCGTACGGTGGAGATATATCAGAATACATCCGTCTTTTCGAACCTTTTTTTAAAATTAAAACACTCGAACGCTGTTATAATTCCATTAAACCGAGAAAAGACAAAGAAATTTTCATCCATTTTTATAAAAAATAAAATGAACAAAAACATAATTTTAACCAAAGAAGAAATAACGCACATCACTAAACGAATTGCCTATCAGGTATATGAGACATTTGTCGATGAAAAAGAAGTGGTCGTTGCCGGAATTGCCAACAGCGGCTATATTTTTGCCCAAAAAATAGCAAAAATGGTAGAAGAAATTTCGGATATAAAAGTGCTCCTCTGCAAAGTAGAAATCAACAAACAACACCCTATTGATGCAATTCATACAAGTCTGAAAGCTGAAGAATATGCCCATAAATCTATTGTTTTAGTTGATGACGTTATGAATTCCGGAGCTACTTTAATTTATGGTGTCAAACACTTTTTAGATGTACCTGTAAAGAAATTTAAAACCGCTGTGTTAGTTGACAGAAATCATAAACATTTTCCTGTAAAAGCAGATTTCAAGGGTATTTCACTTTCTACTTCTTCATTAGAACATATTCAGGTTGTTTTTAATGAAGATGATGCGTACGCTTATTTAAGCTAAAGAAAGCATATCTAAAATTTCATTGACAACCTGCTGTATATCTTTATGATCTACAGTAACGCGATAACGCGCATGGTTGTAATAATAACTTCGCTCAAATAGATGCTGCCCTATAAAAGCCGGCATATCTTCCATATCTTTTAAAAGTGGTCTTTCTGTACCACTTTTTTTAATACGCTCTACGAGAGTTTCTATAGAAGCTTTAAGATAGATACTTTCTACTTCTTTATTCTCAAAAAATACATGATTATTTGCATAGCAGGGTGTTCCTCCTCCGAGGCTTATCACAGCTGAATTATTTTCTGTCAAACAATTTTTCAGCAACACATGCTCCTGCTTTCTGAAAAAGATTTCGCCTTTAGTTTCGAATATAGTGGGTATGGACATTTCAAGGGTTTCTTCAATCAGAGCATCTAAATCTACATAAGGCCAATTTAAGCGTATAGCCAATTCTTTACCGATTGTAGTTTTGCCGGATCCCATATAGCCCGTCAGCAAAATTTTTTTCATCTATATTAATTAATTGTTAACTAACGGCTTATGTTTACACACCCCGTAAACAGACAAATTTAATTAAAAAAAGTGTTGTTTTTAAAAAAAAGAGCTCTATATTTGCACCCGCAATATAGGTAGTAAATATTGCTATGACTCGATAGCTCAGTTGGTAGAGCACAACACTTTTAATGTTGGGGTCCTGGGTTCGAGCCCCAGTCGGGTCACTTTTTTTATTGGTACAATTTCATCTCTTTTTTTTAGAGATTTTGACTCGATAGCTCAGTTGGTAGAGCACAACACTTTTAATGTTGGGGTCCTGGGTTCGAGCCCCAGTCGGGTCACTTTTTTTATTGGTACAATTTCATCTCTTTTTTCAGAGATTTTGACTCGATAGCTCAGTTGGTAGAGCACAACACTTTTAATGTTGGGGTCCTGGGTTCGAGCCCCAGTCGGGTCACAAAAGTTCTTTATAAAATTTCATACAGGCCGCGTGGAGAAATTGGTAGACTCGCCATCTTGAGGGGGTGGTGTCGCAAGACGTGTCAGTTCGAATCTGATCGCGGTCACCACATCAACCAGACCGGTATTAAAAATCAGACTCGATAGCTCAGTTGGTAGAGCACAACACTTTTAATGTTGGGGTCCTGGGTTCGAGCCCCAGTCGGGTCACAAAAAAGGTACTTCTTAGAGGTACCTTTTTTATTTATTCCCTTTTCTAAAATACATAAAGGATATTTAGTACTATACTGAAACTCATAAATAAAAAAGTATAGAATCTCCTATTCAAAATAATTATTCTTCACATCTTTAACCGTTGAATAAAGATTGAGTATAAAACATTTTTTATTACCCTTATATCAAAATAAGGCACAAAAAATAAAGAACTGCCTTATGAGCAGTTCTTTAATAAGTTGAGTTTTTGAAGCGTCAATAACAGACTATTCTTCTTTTGCCTCGAAATTGACATGTTCTTCAGCAATTTCCGTTAAAAGGTGATCTGTTTCTTCCTCTTCATCCAATGTGGTTTCCAATAAATCGGCAATCTTATCATAACCTAATGTTATTGCAATCTGTAAAAGCCCTCCGTAAGTCGCAATCTCATAATGCTCCACCTTTTGTGCTCCAATGATGATAGCTACATCTCTGGTCATAGAACCATCTTTCGTAGATTTTACCATTTCATCAACTTCTTTCAGAATTCCATCGATAGCATCGCATTTCTTCTTTTTAGGCTCCTCACCTAAATGCTTGAAAACTTTTTCCAATCTAAGAATCTGCTTTTTGGTAACCAATTCATGATCTTCTATAGCTTCCTGCAATTCTTCCGACGTTGCTTTACTTTTAATTTTTGCTAAAGATTGTTCTATAGCCGCTTCAGCATAATAAATATCCTGAATAGCATCGGTGAAAAATTTTTCTAATTCCGTATTCTGATCATTGCTTTCCTTTTTCTGCTCTTTTTTACCAGATTTTACCTTATTATCTTCTTTCTTACCATCATCATCAGAGGAGTCCTTTTGTTTGGCTGCACTTTCTGCCTTTTCAATTTCATGAACTTCAGCACTACTATCTTGAGCTGTTTTTTCTGTATTGTTATCTTTCTGATTCATATCGACAAATATTAAAATTTTAAAAAAAGGGGAAGGTATCCCCTTTTCATTCTAACTATTTCTTCTTCCACCGAAACCTGAACGACTTCTACCAGAAGCTAATCCACCCATACGGGCAATTTTCGTTCTTTTGGATTTACTCATAGAAGCAAAACCTCTATTAGAAGTATCTCCTGTACTTCGGTTTGAACCGGAATTTCCTCCTCTTGAACCCGAACCTCCTCTTCCTGAAGTTGAGTTACTTCTTCCTGAAGTTGAATTACTTCTTCCTGAAGTTGAGTTACTTCTTCCCGAAGTTGAGTTACTTCTTCCCGAACCAGAACTTCCTCTTCCTGAACCAGAAGTTCCTCGTCCAGCCCCTGAGTTACTACTTCCAGATCCAGAATTTCCTCGCCCAGATCCAGAATTTCCCCGTCCTGAGTTAGAATTCCCATTCCCAGATCTTCCTGAGCGTGAACTACCACCTCTTGAGTTAGATGAACTTCTTGAACCTCCTCTACCTGATCGTGAATTATTGCCTGAAGATCTTCGGTTTGATTGACGGCCACTTGAAGTAAAACGCCCTTGAGAATCTCTTGGATGTTGCTGATCGAAATCGTCGTCATCGTCGTCATCGTAATCTTCATCATCCCAATCATCGTCGTCATCGTAATCTTCATCATCCCAATCATCTTCATCATCCCAATCGTCGTTGTCATGAGAATTATGATGGTCCTGATTAAAGTTATCTTCAAAATCAGAGAAATCATCATCGTATTCCTCATCTTCTGATCCATCCTCAAATCCGTGTTCATAACCTAATTGATAAATCTCTTCATGTATTCTTCTCATATCGTCGTTTTGAGAACCTTGAGAGCTTCTTGAGCTTCTGTTACTTCTTGAATTCATAATCTATATGTTTAAAGTTAATATTGTACAAGTGCTAGCTTCTTGCATTAAAAATGATACAATAGATATTCCTTAATAATAATAAGCCAATAGTTAGATCTATATACACTTTAAAAAAATATATAAAGGAATCCAGTCAGAAAAAGCATTCCGAGACGAATATCGATTTTAACATTTACACTATAAATAGATCATTAAAGTTGTTAGACATAAGAGTCGTATTTTTCTTTTAAAAAAGAAACGCAACTACAAATAAAAACAATCTTAAAAATGTTAAAAAAACAAGAATAAATCAAAATGATAAAGATTAAAATTTACAAACAACTCAAAAAAAGTTAAAAAATAAAAATAAAAAGTATTTCAAAAATTATTAAAAAAAACAATCGATTAAATAAATTTTATCTTAAAAAACCTCAAAATGTATATCTTTTACCCAGAAAGAAGAAAAGCTCCACATCTTTTTATACAATAAAAAATTCTCATCCATATTTACATTTTTTATTTAAGTATACCCTTATTCTATAATAAGACTATGGGGTATATATCATTCTGAACAAGTCACATTTAACTCGTTTCAAAATATTCTGAATTTATAGTATTACATTATAATGATTTATAGTATAGTAATTGCATTATATAAGATCAACACAAAAAAATATCTCACCATGAAAAAAGAATTATCCCAAAAAACTGATTTTATGTATTCTGAAAGTAAAGTGAATTCATTTATGAAAATAACACCTAAATACAATACAGAAGAATACATTGGGAACAATAAATTACAAGACAAAAATGTAGTCATTACAGCCAGTGACAATGGTGTAGGTAAAGCGATCAGTATAGCTTTTGCTAAAGAAGGGGCAGATATCATTATGGTTTACAACCATATAAGGCATGAAAAAGAATTAAAAGACCTACTGAGCATCATAAAAAAAATAGGAAGAAAAGCCTGGCTTTTTAAATCTTGTACTTTTGATGACTTTAAATGCAAAAGATTATTTGAAAATATCAAGAAAAAAGTAAAACATATCGATATCATTGTTAACACCTTTCCTATACATCATAAAACAGAAACCGAGAAAGGACATTATCTGTTAAGAAAAAACGATACGTTAAAAATACAATCATTATTTACTCTGGGTCGTATAGCTCCAGATTATCTCTCTGCAAACGGCATCATCATCAACTCAGCTACATTATGTGCTTATGCACAACCTGATCAGTTGATCTTCTATTCTGCTCTGAAAGCAGCTATAAAAAACTACACTCAGGAGATGAACCGTATGTTAGCATTTCACAAAAACAACATACGCATTAATGGAATAACCACCGGATTTATTTGGAGTGATATTTTACCTGAGGCATTGCCAAAATATGAAAACCTTCCTATTGGTATGGAATCAATTGCTCCCATGCATCCATATGAAGTAGCACCACTTTATGTATTTCTGGCCTCAGATGAGTCAAAAACAATAGCAGGTGAAACGTTGGATGCCGGAGGTAAAATTTTTAAGTATTAATAAAACAGTAAGTTCACAAAGAAAGGTGTAAAATAAATTTAACAGTCATATGAAAGATAGTAAACTGGTAAAATGTTGTTCGCTTTTAGCCCAGAAAAAATTAAAAATAGCATTTGCAGAAAGTGCCACTTCAGGAGCATTAGCTGCAAGTTTTGCCTTAACACCAAATTCAGGTGATATATTATTAGGAAGTATGGTATGCTATGATGCCGATGAAAAAAGCAATATACTCCAGATTCCCAAAAAAGTAATTGAAGAATATACACCTGAATCATCAGAAGTAACCGCTTTGATGGCTAAAGGTGCTAAAAAAATATTTGAAAAAGCGGATATCATAGTAGCGGTTACGGGACTTATAAAGAAAGGAGGTAGCGAAAAAGTAGGCAAACCAGTGGGTACTATGTTTATTCATTTTATATTCCCAGACTATGAATATAGGTTAAAGGAAGTCTTTCATGGAAATTCAATAAAGATCATGCGTCAGACGATACTTAAAATTGCAGATATAGTTACAGAACAAATTGTAGAAATTAAAATGTAAATCATTCAATAAGCAATTTCACATCTTAAATATTCTGATGTACCGGAAAATTTTCTAAAGTTGTATTTTCTACATTTGCATAATAAAGGAGAACCAAGTGATAAGCTTTCAATATTGATTGCTACTCACCTTTAGTTCTTTTTGGTAGTGCTTATCTTAAAGATAAGCACTATCTTTTTAGATTCAAATAAACGATAATGATGTATCAAAGGTGGCATTAATTTGTTATTTGTTGATATTCGGATAATACTAATTTCACATAATTAATTATAAGAAGAACACTATCACTCAATTATACTATTCTTACAATTTAAAAAACGAATGATCATAGCACTATAAAAATTAAATATTTTAATCTAATTCTAATAATAACCTCTTGCATAGTATCTTTAATAGTTCCTATATTTGTAGACTCACCTTTTAGTTTCAAAAACTCTGTTAATCGATGACTTTTGTCCTCCGCTAATGGGGTTTTTCAACTCAGAAAAGAATTAAAAGGTGAGATATTTAATTTTTGCGGAGGACTTTTTTTAGAATTTCTTTATTGAGCAAAAATACTTCAATAAACAGCTAAGCCAAAAAATTTATTAATATTATCCATCAGATTTGGATAAATTATTCTTTACTCATTACTTATGACCATCTTATACTATAAATAAAAAACAAAAGTTATCGGATATTACTCATAAAAAAACAGTAACTTTATGATTAACAATAATCTCACCTTTTAACTTATGGTTTTTCCTATTAGATTTATACAGCATCCTCATGATGGAAATATGATGGTTGACCTTAAGGACATCATTGCTATTGATATAGCAACAGATCAATATCATACTCACGTCTTTATCAGAAATGGTAGTTGGATCAGGTTAAAACAAAGTTTTCATTATGTTTCCCAGCATATATATTAGTCTGAAATATAATCTTATTTTTGTAAAAAAAAGTCAAAATACCGTTATTCATTCTACAATTGAAGCATAAATAATACTATTTTTTATTTTTAGCTGGTCGTAACTTTAAGAAAAATCCATATTTACATTTATTCTCTTTTTCCATACACTTAATACCTAAAACGCACCTCTTATTACTTCACGTTATGAATTTCTTTTAATGCATAATACCTTTGAAGTGTCCATTCTACTAAAAGCTTCATTATAAAGACTTCTTGATTAGGGTAGGATCAAGAAAGTAACTTCTCTAAGAATCTTTTAGATGGTGACGGAAAAGTATTGAGTTTTAGGTTATTAATTTTTTTCATAATTCCGTCCCATCTGTTCTAAAAAAGATTTACATGCTATGTTCTATAGCATTTTAAAGCGGACAATTAATAGGCAAAGAATTGGTAAAGCATCCTTGTTTTACCAATTTTTATTTTTAGCCTGATTCAAAATAACAAAACATATAATTTCCTCAGATAAAAAACGAATCCTATTCAATACATTAAATTGGTACATAATGAAAGTGGAATGATTAGATACTTATCACTAAATAATATTTGGAAAAAACAACTGTAAGCTTTCATTCATCTCTTCCATAGTCTGTTCAACGACTTTTTGATCAGTGACAAGCCAAGCTGTAAAAACTATTTAAAGATAGAGGTTCATGAATACCAATAAATAAAACCTGATCTGTATTATTTTCCTTGCTATTTTCCATACCCCATAAAAAAACAGTTATTCCTTATTATTCAACGATATAGCTTATATTTTATCACTTACTACTTTGCATTATCACAACTAAAAAAAAACAGTCATCTTTGACATACAAATTGTAATTCGCAAATTAATTCTTCTCTCCATGGTCTTTTTTTGCTGATTTACATAACATGGATGAGGCGGAGCGAAAAGGGTTAATTTCACATAGTTTATTTTTCATAACTCCGCCGATTCCATATTACTTCCAATATCATTTCCCTTCCAATTTATTTTACTACTATAAAACAATTACTTATAGAGTTGATTTTCTGTAAATCAAAGGTGAACTATTTGTATATTTCTTAAAATAACGGCAAAACTGAGAAGCATCAGTAAAATTTAATCGTTCTGCTATTTCATATACTGGCAAATCACTGGCACTTAAATACGATTTAGCCTTAATAATTACCAGCTCTGTGATAATAATAGATATCGATTTACCCGTTCTCTGACGAATAAGAGTGGTTAAATATTTTGGTGTCAGTTTGAGTTTATCTGCATAAAATTGTACTGAACGTTTATTCATATAGTGCTGATGAACCAGATTAAAAAAATTAAAAATAACCAAATCTTTTCTTGATGCATTGGTAAGCGTTTCTTCTTTTTGCGCATAAAACACATTTATCTGACCGATGAGTGAAAACAATAAATACTTTAGAATGCTATCATGAAATATAGAATGAGCCTGCTCTTTGTTGCTCTTCAACAATTCAAAATAGCGAATATACATCTGCGTTTCTTCCAGAGTCAAAGCCAAAATCGGATGCTGTGTCAGCGTATTGAGAAAACGATAATCTGAAGGCAAGATCAATTCTGAAATGGTATCGAAGCGGAACATAAGACAAAAGAATAAACTGCCTTTATCAGCATCTTTTACTGTAATAACACTTTGAGGCATTACCACCAGCAAATCGTTCTGCAACATCTGTTTATTCTGAATGTTTACCGCTACCTGAACAGTACCTTTTACACATAAAGAAATAAGAATGCCATCAGAAGCATATCCTTTTTTATAAAAAATATCCGGTATCAAAACTTCCGATTTTAAAACAATAAAATCATGTATCATCAATTTACAGATTATTAAATTTATTACTCCAATACTTACAAAAATAATTAATAGCCTCTATAAAAGAACCATTTGCACATTATTTAATGCTTTGAGTACAACAGATTGTCACGAATTGTAAGGAATTTTGTAAAAAACATAGAAGATGAAAACAGAAAGTATTTTAGTAAACGATAAAACATATAACTTATATATTGAATATCAGACGGATGAAAAAAAACGTTTTGAGTTCAATAATATGACAGAAAAAGAATGGGGTTTCGATTTTGAGAGCTTTTACCAATCCGGATATTGGAAAAACAATTGTTGTCTCTATTCGATATTTTATAAAGAAGAAATTGTATCCCACACAACGGTAACCTTATTCGAAGTAATAGTAGCGTCAGAGAAAAAAGTTTGGGCACAAATTGGCACTGTGATGACCAAAAAACACTTTCAAAAACAGGGACTATCACGCTATCTTATGCAAAGAATTCAGCAGGATTTTAATGATAAAATTGAGGGGATGTTTCTGTTTGCAAATAATTCGGTTTTAGATTTTTATCCAAAATTTGGTTTTATACCGGTAAACGAATTTCAGGCTGGCAAAAAGATTCACTATAAACAATCCTCTTTTCATGTAAAACAATTAGATATGGATCATGAAAACAACAGAAAGCTATTAGAAACTTATATTGAACATGCGCACCCAAATTCTTTTTTTAACCTTAAGAATCTTGATCTTACTTTTTTCTATTGCTATGCCTATCCTGATTTTGGCTTTAAGAACGCTGTATTTCATATAGAAGCTTTAGACACTATAGCAATAGCACAAATTGAAGAAAACGTGTTGCACCTTCTCTATGTATTTAAATTGAGAAATGTAGATATGAATGACATAATACAGGCATTAAGCAATCCTGAGATTACAGAGGTTGTGTATGGGTTTACACCGCAGGATAAAGACGTAACCTTTACCCCATACAAAGAAGAAGATCTCACTCTTTTTGTTTCAAAAGAGTTAGAAAGTTTATTTAAGGAACATCAGCTTATGATTCCGCTTCTTGCACATACTTAATATCATCTTTTAAAACATTCGGTCTCCTATACAACTTGAGACCGTATGCTATAACATTCCATAGTGAAAACATAGTATTGCTAGCATAAATTTCTTTCATTTTTTATAAACTAAAAGAGTTCGATAAAAATTTTTTGGTTATATTCGAACTAAAGGATTCTAAATCCGAAAAGATGAAGTATACCTGCAAAAAAATAAACGATTCGCATTCTTCTTTTGACAGTTCCCATAAAGAAAAAAGATTTTTTTTTATAAATGAACTCATTTCAGAATATCAAAATCTGATCTTGTTCAGAAACCAATGTTTACAAACAATATGTCATGTCGGCAATCGAAAATATATGCTTTTACTCATATTGATATTGAGTTCAATAGATATAAGTTTATCAGATTCAGACAATATCTCAATAACAAACCTATCTCAAATACATAAACTATGGAAATTAATAATGTAACTGTAGCCGGAAGTGGTGTTTTAGGAGCACAAATTGCTTTTCAAACTGCTTTTTACGGATATAAAGTCACTGTATATGACATCAGTGACGCAATTTTAGAAAAAGCAAAAATAACTTTTAACAGACTCAGCACAGCCTATAAAGAAGACCTGAAAGCTACAGACCATCAGTTAGAAACAGCTTTCAATAACCTCAACTATTCATCAGACCTTAGTTTAGCTGTTAAAGATGCTGATTTGGTGATTGAAGCCATTCCGGAAAATCCAAAAATAAAAATGGATTTTTATGAGAAACTTTCCAAAGCAGCTCCTCTAAAAACCATTTTTGCCACAAACTCTTCAACACTGCTGCCAAGCCAGTTTGCAAAATCAACTCATAGACCTTCACAGTTTTTAGCCTTGCATTTTGCCAATGAAATCTGGAAGCACAATACAGCTGAAATCATGGGGCATTCGGGCACAGATCCGCAAGTATTTGAAACGGTTGTTTCATTTGCTAAATCAATAGGTATGGTCGCTCTTCCGTTACATAAGGAACAACCCGGATATATTGTAAACTCGTTGTTGGTACCCTTCCTAAGTGCAGCGACCAATCTATTGGTGGAAGGCGTAGCTGATGTAGCTACAATAGACAAAACATGGATGGTAGCAACCGGTGCTCCGGTGGGACCTTTTGGTATTCTTGATATTGTAGGGATTACCACTGCATATAACATCAATAAAATGGCTGCAGATTCTACAAAAGATCCTTTAAAAATCAAAACGGTAGAATACCTCAAAACGAATTTTATAGATAGTGGAAAATTAGGTGTTGCGGCAGGCGAAGGTTTTTACCAATATCCTAATCCCGAATATAAAAAAGAAGATTTTCTAAAATAAAACAGAGGCTGCTAATGCAGCCTCTACTTTACTTCTATATAGTAAATTACATATCTTATTTTTATTGATCTACCTTCATATTATATTTATTGGTATCAATTTCTTTCCAAATCAATCCCAAAGTTTCCGCATTGTACTTTCTGATCTCATTTGCCATATCAAGATTTTCAGAAAGCTTTTTACCATAAGAAGGGATCATTTTTTTCATCTTGGCTTGCCACTCAGGTGTTTTCATTTTATCTGCATAGCATTTTTCTACTACTTTAAGCATAATAGATACTGACGTAGACGCACCCGGTGACGCGCCTAATAATGCGGCTACACTCCCATCTGAAGCGGTTACCACTTCCGTTCCAAACTGTAAAATACCGCCTTTTGTAGTATCATCAAGTTTTATCACCTGTACTCTTTGTCCGGCAATCTTAAGATCCCAATCCTTCATTTGAGCTGTAGGCATATACTGTCTTAAAGCCTCTAAACGTTGTTCCGGAGTCAAGACAACCTGTTCTATAAGATATTTTGTCAGCGGTATATTATCAAGCCCTGCTTCTAAAACAGGTCTTAGGTTGTAAAAATTAAAAGATTCCGGAAGATCAGTCCATTTGCCATTCTTTAAAAATTTTGGAGAAAAGCCGGCAAACGGACCAAAAAGTAGTTCTTTTTTTCCATTGATGATTCGTGTATCTAAATGAGGTACCGACATCGGAGGTGAGCCAACAGAAGCTTTGCCGTATACTTTTGCTGCATGTTGTGCAATAATATCAGGATTATTACATACAAGCCACTCACCGCTCACCGGAAAACCACCATAACCTCTTGCTTCTGGGATGTTGGTTTTTTCAAGTAAAGGAAGGGTGGCTCCGCCAGCTCCAATAAAAACAAATTTTGAATGAATGCTTTTCAAAATATTATTTTTGAGATCCTTTACGGTTACTCTCCAGGTAGCATCTTTATTTCGTTTAATATTAATAACCTCATGGTTAAATTCTATCCGCATATTAGATGATTTTTCCATATTAGAGGCTAACTCTTCTGTAAGAGCACCAAAATTTACATCAGTACCAATATCAATTTTTGTAGCCGCAATTTTCTGACGGGAATCCCTTTCTTTCATAATCAGAGGAGCCCATTGCTTGATCAGTTCAGAATCTTCAGTAAATTCCATCCCTGTAAACAATGGATGTTTTTGGAGTGCTAAAAAACGTTTTTTAAGATATTCGCTGTCTTTTTCTCCAATTACAAAACTCATGTGTGAAGTGGGGTTTATAAATTTCGAAGCTGAACTTATTTTATGATTGGCTACCAGATAAGACCAAAACTGTTTAGAAACTTCAAAAGACTCATTTACTTCCACTGCTTTATGAATATCAATGCTTCCGTCACTTAACTCCGGCGTATAATTAAGCTCACACAAAGCAGCATGTCCTGTACCTGCATTATTCAGCGCTGCTGAACTTTCCATACCTACGGCCTCAAGTCTTTCATAGGTGACCATAGTAAGATTGGGGTCTAATTCATGAAGCATATTAGCCAAAGTAACACTCATTATACCGCCACCAATCAACACTACATCAACTGTTTCAGTTTCACTGCTTTTATTATTACAGGAAATAAAAGCAAGAATACACAATAAACCTATTAGTTTCTTTTTCATTTATTACTGATTTGAATAAGCAGATTAATGACTTTTGAAAAAGAGTAAAGAAACAAAAACACAATTGCTCCCGTAAGAAAACTAAAAGCTGGTAAAATCCATGCTCCGGTTCCTCTTGGTGTAGCCAAAAGATAAACAGTGATTATCAATGCACCAATACCTATAACATAGGATAAAAACAAAAAAATTGCCGACAGAATTTTTAATGTTTTTTGCTGTTTGTTGTATTCATTTTGAGTCGCAGTCATATCAATCATATATTTAATTAATGAATATTCTTTCTTAAATATACAAAAAAAATTATGAATACTTTAACAATAAAACAAAATTATCAATAAAACAATTTTATAAATATTTACAGATGACCGGATCCTGTTATTTTTAATTCATTTAAATCAATCTGTACTTCAGCTTTTCTTATTTCTTCATCTTCAAATGCATGCTCCTTTTTTAGTCTGAACAATTCCTTACGCTGCTCAGAATAAATTTTCATAAGTAAAGAATGGTATTTCTTGATTTCTTTATGCTTAATCTCTCCACATTCAAAAGATTCTAAACGTTGCTGTATATTATATACTTCATTTTTTATAGTTGTTCTGTACAAAGCTATCAATTCATTTCCTTCAGCATCTGAGTTACCATATTTTTCGAGTAATCTTATCGCTACATCATCCAGACACAACTGTATACGCGCCTGCTGTTCATCTTCAGGCATAATATCATCAATTTCTTCAATTTTAATAAGCTTGATCACTAAAGGTAATGTTAAACCCTGAAAAACAAGAGTAACAAAAATGACGACAAAAGTCGTAAATATGATCAGGTTCCTTTGTGGAAAAGTTACACCGTTGTCCATAAGAACCGGAATTGACAATGCCGTTGCCAAAGAGACTACTCCTCTCATTCCTGCCCAGCTGATGATTAAAGGACCTTTCCAGCCTGGTGATGGATCTCTTCTTGCTTTGGCACTTAACCATCTCGGAATATAAGCTGAAGGATATACCCACAGATAACGCAATACAATAGTAATTGCACTTATAATCAATCCATAACGAATACCATCGGCAATAGAATAACTTCCTAATCCACGTATGATTTCAGGTAACTCTAATCCAATCAGAATAAACACTAATGCGTTCATGACAAAAATAAGCGTTGTCCATACTCCCAGCATATTCAAGCGGGTACTTCCGGTTTTAAAAACTTCATGAGCTCTGTAAGACATGAACAATCCACCACTCACTACGGCCATTACTCCTGAAAAATGAAATTGTTCTGCACAGAGAAAAAGTATATACGGAGTCATTACCGTTAAAGCCGCATCAATTGGAGGAGTAGTAGGTAAAAAGCGATGAATTACATAAAGAATATGCGCTCCTGCCAGACCAACTACTGTGCCCATACCTGCTACCATAAAAAACTGGCCCGTTGCCTCCTGCATCGAAAAAGTTCCGGTCAATACAGCTGCCAGTGCAAACCGGAAAACAATCAAAGAAGAAGCATCATTTATAAGGCTTTCTCCTTCCAATATTGTCATAAGTCTTTTAGGTACTTTCATTCCTTTTAAAACCGTTGCAGCAGCTACTGCATCAGGAGGAGAAACAATACCTCCTAATAAAAAACCCAAAGCCAGAGTAAAACCGGGAATAAGCAGAGCTGATGTATAGGCAATAATGGAAGACGTAAAAAATACGAGTCCAAAAGCCAGTAAAGCAATCGGTCTCTTCCACTTCCAAAAGTTATTCCATGAAGTATACCATGCAGCTTAATACAGCAGAGGAGGCAGAAAAAACAGAAAAATAAGTTCAGGGTCTAAATGAAGTTCCGGAACTCCGGGAATAAAACTGATTCCGAGACCTGCTATTACTAAAAATACAGGATAAGCAACCCTGATACGCTGTGCCAGCATTACAAGCAAGAAAACAACAAATAGTAAGCACAGAATTAAAAGTAAATTGTGATGCATGATGTAAAAAAATAGTCCATAAATAAAAAACTTCCCATTGAGCAAATCATAAAGACTAAAATGATATAACTCTCAATTGCTAAAAAATGCCTCTGATTCGACAGTATTAAATATATAAAAAAACAGAATATCCCTTTCTAATCCATTAAATTCCATTTCTTTTTGAGGAAAAAAAATATTCTGTTTACAAAATATTTATTTACAATTCCCTAATTTATTCATAAATACGTTGCTATGAAGAAGAAAAAATTTTTACCTTTACGGCGTTAATGAAACTAAGAGTCTTCATATTATCTGTTTTTATCATGGCCTTATCTTTAGTACCATGTAGTGACAGTATGCCTCTGAGTAATATCTTTACACCACTGAAAACCCTCACACAGAGTTCAATAAATCACAACGGTCACGATCATTCAAACAAGACAGATTTATGCAGTCCTTTTTGTAGTTGTAACTGTTGTGGCAGTATCATTGCTTCTATTTCTCTACCTGAAACTCTAAGTTTTTCAGCATTGATACCCATGAATGGTGCGCGTGAAATTATATATAACAATCCGGAATACTCCAGTTATATTGATAGTATCTGGCAGCCGCCAAAAATTAAAGCTTAATTTATTGTAACCAGTCTTTGAAGAGGATAACTGTTTCTTGCACACTGCAAAAACAGCTGTTTTCTTTATATACTATCTGAAATTTATATTCAGAATATTCAATAATTAATTTTTAATTAAAAAATTCATGTTAGATACTATAATCAAGTTCTCTATAAAGAACAAATTCATTATTGCCATAATGACTTTGTTATTAGTCATCTGGGGAATATGGAGTGCCACAAAAATCCCTATCGATGCACAACCCGACATCACCAACAATCAAGTCCAGATTATTACGCTATGTCCTACTCTTGCCGGGCAGGAAGTAGAGCAATTAGTAACCTTCCCTATCGAACAAAGTATTGTAAACCTTCCTGATTTAGAAGAGGTAAGAAGTATTTCAAGATTTGGTCTTTCTGTTATAACAGTTGTATTCGATGATGATGTTGATATTTATTTTGCAAGACAGCTCATATCTGAAAGATTAAAAGAAGCTGAAAGTAAAATTCCTGCCGGAATCGGAATACCTGAATTAGCCCCTGTAAGTACCGGTTTAGGAGAAGTATATCAATATATATTACATCCTAAAAAAGGAAGTGAAAAAAAATATACTGCTATGGATCTCCGGACTATGCAGGATTGGATTGTAGCCCGCCAGTTATATGGAACTCCCGGAATTGCAGAAATCAATAGTTTCGGAGGTTTACTCAAACAATATGAAGTAGCTGTAAATCCGGATCGGTTAAAAGCAATGAGCATCAGTATTACTGATATCTTTACTGCATTGGAAAAAAACAATGAAAATACTGGAGGTGCTTATATTGACAAAAAACCAAATGCCTATTTTATACGTGGAGTTGGTCTTGTAAAGACATTAGAAGATGTAGGCAATATTGTAGTAAAAAATGATACCGGCAGCGTGCCGATTTTTATAAAAGATGTAGCAGAAGTTCGCTTTGGAAGTGCTGTCCGTTACGGAGCCATGACTTATAACGGAGAGGTTGACGCTGTTGGAGGTGTTGTCATGATGCTCAAAGGAGAAAATGCAGATAAAGTAGTAAACAGGGTTAAAGAAAAAATCCCTACCATCCAGAAATCACTTCCTGACGATGTTATTATAGAACCTTATCTCGACCGTACCGATTTGGTAGGAAGAGCTATGAACACGGTAAAAACAAACCTTATTGAAGGTGCTTTGATTGTTATCTTTGTTCTGGTTATTTTTCTTGGGAATTTAAGAGCCGGACTCATCGTTGCTTCTGCCATTCCTTTATCCATGCTTTTCGCACTGGCCATGATGAATCTTTTTGGAGTGAGTGCCAACCTTATGAGTTTGGGAGCTATTGATTTCGGACTGATCATTGACGGATCTGTCATTGTGGTGGAAGCCACTATGCACCATCTTGGAATGAGGAAGTCCATGAAACGTCTTACACAACAGGAAATGGACGAGGAAGTATTTGTGTCGGCTTCAAAAATCCGTACGAGTGCCGCTTTCGGAGAAATTATTATTCTTATTGTTTATATACCGATTCTTACATTGGTAGGCATTGAAGGAAAAATGTTTACGCCTATGGCTAAAACAGTAGGTTTCGCAATCTTAGGTGCACTTATTTTATCGTTTACATACATTCCTATGATGAGTGCATTGTTCTTGCCTAAAAAGATGAGTGGTAAAAAGAATTTCTCGGACAAACTAATGGATTTTCTGCAAAAAATATACGAGCCATTATTGCATAAAGCCATCAAAGCAAAGTATATATTTATAGGACTTTCTGTGAGCTTATTTGCCTTCAGTATTTATCTTTTTTCCAGAATGGGAGGCGAATTTCTACCGACATTAGGAGAGGGTGATTTTGCCTACCATTGCATATTACCTCAGGGAACTTCCCTGAGCCAGAGTATCGAAACATCTATGCAGGCATCCCGAATCATCAAAGAATTTGATGAAGTGAAAATGGTTGTAGGGAAAACAGGAGCGGCTGAAGTACCTACCGACCCCATGCCGCCGGAAGCAACAGATATGATGGTGATTTTGAAACCGCAAAAAGAATGGAAAACAAAAAAAACTTATGATGAACTAGCAGAAGAAATCAATGAAAAACTGGAAGCAATTCCCGGAGTTTTCTTTGAAAAAAACCAGCCGATACAAATGCGTTTCAATGAACTGATGACAGGAATACGACAAGATGTAGCCGTAAAAATTTTCGGTGAAGATCTGGATGTATTACTGGAATATGCAAATAAAGTAAGTGCTGTAATCCAAAGTGTTGAAGGCGCTACTTCACCTCAGGTAGAACGCGTATCAGGTTTACCTCAGATCAATATTGAATACGACCGCACCCGAATGGCAAATTACGGTTTGAACGTACAGGATGTTAACAGTATCATTAGTACGGCTTTTGCCGGAAAAGCTGCAGGCGTTGTATATGAAAACGAGAGAAGATTTGACCTTGTTGTTCGTCTGGACAGTCTTCACAGAAGTTCGATTGAAGATGTCAACAATTTATTTGTTCCAATGGCAAACGGTAATCAAATTCCGCTTTCACAAATTGCAAAAATTGATTACAAACTGGGACCTGCGCAAATAAGCCGGGAAGATGGTAAAAGAAGAATCGTTATCGGATTTAATGTACAGAACAGAGATGTTGCCAGCGTAGTAAAAGAAATACAGGCAAAATTAGATACAGAAGTCAAACTTCCGTCAGGATATTATTTTACCTATGGAGGGCAGTTTGAAAACCTCCAGAAAGCAACTGACAGACTTTTAGTGGCTGTACCCATCTCATTACTGCTGATTTTTATTTTGTTATATTTTACCTTTCATTCGATACGGGAAGCCTTACTTGTATATGCAGCCATCCCTATGAGTGCTATCGGAGGTGTATTTGCGATGTTACTCCGAGGAATGCCCTTTAGTATCTCCGCAGGTGTCGGTTTTATTGCTTTGTTTGGTATTGCTGTTTTAAACGGAATTGTATTGATAACCACTTTTAACAGGCTGGAAAAAGAGGGGTGGAAAGACCTTGTTCCAAGAGTTATTGAGGGGACAAAAACCAGATTGAGACCGGTTTTAATGACTGCAATGGTAGCCAGTTTCGGATTTTTACCAATGGCAATCAGTACTGGTGCAGGAGCTGAAGTCCAGAAACCTTTGGCAACTGTAGTCATCGGAGGGCTTATTTCTGCCACTTTGCTTACACTATTTATACTGCCGTTGCTGTATATTACTTTTAACGGAAAAAATAAATCTAAAAAAGATATCTGATGAAAGCTGTTTTCACCACACTAATTATAACTTTTATGTTATTGGGCACTTCAGATTCCAGTGCCCAAACCAGAATCATAACACTTGATGAAGCTATTGATCTGGCACTGGAAAACAATTTGAATATCAAAGCAGCATCCTTAAATAAAGAAGCTGCTCAAAAACTGGAACAATCATCATTTGAACTACCTAAAACCAATGTTTCTTTTCAATACGGGAACAATGAAGGCTTTGAGTATAACGATGGTATCCAGATTTCACAAAGCATCCCTTTCCCCACTCTTTTCGGAGCGAAAAAACAATTATTCGAAGCACAGACACAAGGAAAGGAATGGGATAAACAAAATTCAGTAAATGAATTAAAAAGTCAGGTCAGAAGCTACTATTATCAATTGAGATTTCTTGAAAATAATGCCGAAAAGCTGCGTTACTTAGATGGCCTGTATGAAGACTTTGTAAAAATTGCTTCTCTGCGTTATAAAACAGGAGATACACGAAAAATAGATATCAATACAGCAGAAACGCAACGCGGAGAAATTACATTGTTGTATCAGCAAAATGAAATATACATTCAAAATGCCTATAAGAATCTGAAAACGCTTTTACAGATAAAAGAAGATTTCAACATTCAGAAAGAAACCTTCAGTCCAATGTTTTTAAGCTCGGTCATAAACAGTGATGCAGTAGCCAATCATCCAAAAATAAATGCTTTGCTGCAACAGGCAAAAATTGCAGAACAAAGCAAGAAAGTGGAAAAAGCACAAGCGTTACCCGATATCAGTCTGGGGTACAACAATGTGTCCCTGATTGGTATGCACACAAAGAATAACATAGACAGCTATTACGGAAGAAGCCAGCGTTTTAGTTTTTTTGATGTTGGTATCACTATTCCCATTACTTTCGGTGCCACAAAATCACGTATACGCTCATTAGAAGCTCAGAAACAGGCTGCCGAACTATCTGCTGAGATGCAACGACAGCAATTAATTACCGATTTTGAGAATTCAATGCAGCAATATGAACAAAATGTGAGACAGTATAACTATTACTACAAACAAGCATTACCTAATTCAGAAGAAATGATCACCATTTCGCAACTCGGGTATAAAACAGGTGAAATATCCTATGTAGAATATCTGTATGCATTGAATATGGCAACGAATGTTCAGTTAAAATATTTAGAAGCGATCCAGAAAATTAATCAATCGGTAATTGATATTAATTCATTAATTAACAAATAATAAAGCTATGATGCTATCTATAAAAAAAATAATTAAAATTTCGGGAGTACTCTTTTTGGTACTTTCTCTTACTGCCTGCACAAAACACAAAGAAGGAGACGGTCACAATCATGGATCAGAAACCAAGAAAGAAGCTACGGAGAAAGAAGAACATGATGAGTCAGAAGAAGAAATAGCAACGCTAAATGATGAACAAATTAAAGCAGTTGGTATTACTTTTGGTAAAATAGAAGAAAGACAACTCACTGCTACCATCAAAGCAAACGGTTTTCTAAAAGTTCCGAATAACAGTCAGGCCAATGCTACTTCCCTATTTGGCGGCGTTATCAAAAGTCTTCCTATTGAAATCGGAGACTATGTAAAAAAAGGTCAGGTTATTGCCCGTATTGAAAACCCACAGTTTGTACAATTACAGGAAGAATATATGACGATTAAAAATAATATCTCTTTGACAGAGCAGGAAATTGCTCGTCAGAAAGAATTGAATGAAGGAGGTGCGGGTGCTTTAAAAAATCTTCAAAATGTAGATACACAGATAAAAAATTTCCGGGCGCGAAAAGCTTCTCTTGAGAAACAGATACAGCTGATGGGAATCAATCCGGCAACCATCAGCAATAGTAATTTGCAGGCATCATTAAACGTAACCAGCCCGGTCTCAGGCACCGTAAGCAACATTTTTGCTAAAATTGGCAGTTATGTAGATGTATCTTCACCCGTGGCTGAAATTGTTGATAATTCTAAATTACACTTAGATTTACAGGTGTTTGAAAAAGATTTGCCTAAATTAAAAATGGGACAGACCATTTATTTTACTCTTACCAATAATCCAACAGAGCAATACAGTGCCACTATATTCAGTATCGGTTCTTCCTTTGAAAACGACAGTAAAACAGTAGCTGTTCACAGTGAAGTTACCGGAAATAAAAAAGGACTGATCAACGGAATGAATGTAACAGGACTGATCAGTCTGGAAAAAGCCAGTACGCCATCTGTACCCAATGATGCTATTGTCGGAGATGGAGGAAAATACTATATTTTTGTTTTAAGTGACAAAGAACCGGAACACGAACACAAAGAAGGAGAAAGTCATGACCATGCCAAAGAAGTAAAACAAACCCGTTTTGAAAAGGTAGAAATACTTAAAGGTACTTCCGAAGCAGGCTATACCGCTATTACGCTTGTTTCAAAAAATATTCCGACAGATGCAAAGATTGCTACAAAAGGAGCATTCTTTATCAATGCCAAACTCAGTAATACGGAAGGACATGCACACTAAGTAAAAATAAAACAATATATAATAAATAAAAGGGTTTGTAATGCATTACAAATCCTTTTATTATTTAGCAGCTTTACTGATAGCCCCGCCACCGGGAATGTTCATTTTAGAAGTCAAAGCTGATATCTCATCAAGACTGAAATTTCCGGTAAGTATCAATACTACTGTTTCACTTGTACCCGCACCATCTGTAAACATTACCAATTCATTGATATTATTTCTGGTTGCCGCTTTGTTTACATAAAACACAATATTGTTTCCTTTCTCATTTACCGTCATTAGCTGATCCATATTTTTTGATCCGGTATATTGAGTAACGGCTGTTTTTAGTTCTGCTGATTTACCTGCATTTTTTGTTTTATACGTTGTCAACAAATCCAGTTTTTTGATCAATGCGAGATAGGCTTGATTTTCTTTATCATTTGAATCCATCTTTACATTAGCCATCATCTGAAACATTTTTTTGTTGACCACAACTGTTTCTACATTGGGTTGCTTTTGGAACTTGTCAAAAACATCCTGAGCCAATAGTTTCTGACTTGTCAGAAAGAAACTTATGAACGCTATATAACATACAATCGTCTTCATTTTTTAGATATTTTGTTTTTTGTTTTTTCAAATTCTTCCAGATGTTTCACTGAAATAATTCCTTGGTTTATATGGGCAGAAACATTCTGTAAGGCTTTTTTTACGGCTGCATTAGCCTCTTCGGGAGTCGCAAACGTATTTTCGATATCTGTTGTTTTCTTTTGATTAAACTGATAATATATGATTACACTTACCAGTAAGGTAGCAAATAGTACGCCATAGAAATACAAAATATTCTTATTCATCCGTTATCTTGTTTAAAACAAACTTAGTAATAAACTTTAAATAAAAAAAGCCGTCTGAAATCAGACAGCTTTTTGAAGAATCTATAATTGACTTATAATTAATCATTCATGGTATGTAAAAATTCCTCGTTTGAGGTAGTCTTCTTTATTTTATCATAGATAAGCGTCATCGCTTCTACAGAGTTCATATCTGCCAGGTGATTCCTTACAATCCACATACGCTGTAACACTTCAGGATCTAATAGTAAATCATCACGGCGTGTACTTGACGAGGTAAGATCAACAGCCGGGAAAATACGTTTATTAGCAATCTTACGATCCAATTGCAATTCCATGTTACCGGTACCTTTAAATTCTTCAAAAATAACCTCATCCATTTTTGATCCCGTATCTGTAAGCGCTGTTGCTATGATACTTAATGAACCTCCGTTTTCAATATTACGTGCCGCACCGAAAAAACGTTTTGGTTTTTGAAGTGCATTTGCATCAACCCCTCCGGAAAGGACTCTACCTGAAGCAGGCTGTACCGTATTATAAGCTCTTGCAAGACGTGTGATTGAATCTAACAGGATAACTACATCAAGACCGCATTCTACCAATCGTTTTGCTTTTTCTAAAACGATATTAGCCAGTTTCACATGTTTTTCTGCAGGTTCGTCAAAAGTAGAAGCCACTACTTCTCCCCGCACACTTCGTTGCATATCGGTTACCTCTTCCGGACGTTCATCGATAAGTAACACGATCAGATAAACTTCCGGGTGATTTGAAGCAATAGTATTCGCAATATCTTTTAATAAAACAGTTTTACCTGTTTTTGGCTGTGCCACAATCATACCGCGTTGTCCTTTTCCAATTGGAGCAAACAAATCTATAATACGCGTAGAAATAGAACTGTTTCTGCTTGCCAGATTAAATTTTTCATTAGGAAATAAAGGCGTTAAGTGTTCGAATGCAATACGATCGCGAACAGCTTCCGGATCATGCCCGTTGATTTTTTTTACTTTAATAAGGGGAAAAAACTTTTCTCCTTCTTTCGGAGGACGCACAACTCCCTTAACGGTATCACCTGTTTTAAGACCAAACAAACGTATTTGCGACTGAGACAAATAAATATCATCAGGAGAAGAAAAATAGCCATAATCAGACGAACGTAAAAATCCGTATCCGTCCGGCATCATTTCTAAAACTCCTTCAGTTTCAATGATTCCGTCAAACTCATAGTCAGGTTCCCGGTAGTTCGGTTTTTTCTGATTTGAATTCTGGTTTTGTTGATTTTTATTTTTGAATTGGTTTTGGGCCGCTTTTGGGGTATCGTCTGTAGACTCATTTACTTCGGAAGAAGTATTTTCCTTTGAAACAGGAGGTGTATTTTTATTGGATTTGGAATGCTGTTCTTTACCTTTCCGGTCAAAATCTTTTTGAGGTTTTCTTTGTTGAGGGACACGTGAACCGTTATCTGCTTCTTTTACTTCGCTGTCAGATTCTGTATGTTCTGTTTCATTTACCTTTTGCGCATGCGGTTCATGCTTAGGTTGCTCTGCAACAGCTTCAGTTCTTACAATACGTTTCCTTTTCGATTGCTCTTTTACCTCTTCTTTGGCTGCTTCCGGAGCAGGAGGTTCCTGAGCACTCGTATGCTTACTTTGAAATTCTAAGATATTTTCGATTATTTCATTTTTTCTTAATGTACGATAACTTTTAATATCAAGAGTTTTTGCGATTTCCTGAAGCTCAACAAGCTTCATATCTTTTAATAAAGAAATGTCAAACATATATGACTTATTTGTTGTTTATTTTTTTTGAAAATAATAAATTGAAGTGATTTTTGCCAGAGATTACTCGTATAATGAAGCACTTACGAATTTCTAATGCAATATTACAATTTTTTTTTAATAAACAATAGGTATTTAAGAAAAAGAAACTGTATTTTTGTAAGAAATACCAGATCCAAATGATTCAAAGGATACAAACTGTTTATTTATTTCTTGTTTTTGTTGTTTCAGGGATTCTTTCTCTGCTATTTCCATTATGGAAAGACATGAACGGAAAAGATGTATATGCGGGTCAGAATACGTTGTACGTAGTTCTTTTCGGAGCTGCTGCCGCGTTAAGTGTTATTGCTATTTTAGGATACAAAAAAAGACAATCCCAATTTGTGTATAACAGATTGAATATGATATTGAACTTTATATTACTAGGATTATTTGTGTATCAGTCGCTAAATTTATCTGGAGAAGCTACGGTTTCTGAGAAAGGTATTGGGATGTTTCTTCCTGTTGTTTCTATTTTTTTATTAGTTTTTGCTAATAAAGCCATCAAAAAGGACGAAGACCTTGTAAAATCTGCCGACCGTATACGATAAACCTGTCATCTTAGTTTATTAGTGCGTTAAAAATCCGGCTTTATAAGTCGGATTTTTTTATGGATTGATTTTCACTTTCCAGTCTGCCAGTTTTTCTTCATATCGTAAACGGGCATTAGCAGGACTTGGTGAGGCCAGCACCACTAAACGAACCGGAAGCGAATCTTTATAAACCTTAAAAAACCATTGATAAGCCTGTTGACTCGTAAAATAAAATGTACCCACATTAGGATATTGCTTTAAAAGAGTTTCAAAATCATTAATTTCCCTGTTTTTTATGGCACTATCCAGACTGCCTTCTCTGTGTGCCTGACGCACCACATCCCACAGACCAAAACCTTTAGTTTGCAGATAACGTACTCTATCTTCATATTCACTATTTAATTCTGCCTCAAAAACATCATAAAAGAGTTTCCAGAACTTATTTTGAGGATGCGCATAATACCTTTGCTCAGATAAGGATCTTTCTCCCGGCAAAGTACCTAAAAATAATGAATGAGTGTTTTCGTTAATAAAAGGGCTAAAAGATGCTTTCATATTTCAAAAATATAAAAAACAAGGCAGAAAGCTGTTTCATTTTACATCGTATAATAATGTACAATGATAACCATACTTCTATAAATTGTAAGTTGAACAGTTTAGCAATAATGATTTCCTTCACACCTGTTTTAATACCCGGCACTCAAACTGAAAAACAGATTAAGGAAAGATATGAACTCATAGGCAGGTACATTGCATTCCTATAAGTCTGGTATAAACAAAAAATTGCCGAAAAAGGGAAAAGTATAATAACCCCTTGTTTGACAACTAATTAATTTTATAAGATTTTGATGTGTAATAGGCTATTATAAAAATTGGAACGATTCCTATTAAGATAAATAAAACCTCATTCAGTTCTTTAAAAATACCATCTTGGGTAAATAATATTGGGATGTCAATTATAAAAAACGAGAAAACAATACCAAGATTTAATACTCTTATCATTTGCAAGGCATTTCTATATTGTCTTTCTGAATTTTCCGTTGTTATAGTAACATTATAATGAAATTTATGTGGCTTTTTTACACCAAAAAACAAACCTAAATAAATAATAGTAGCAAGAAAAGGAGAAATAAAAATAAAAATCTTGTTGCCATAATTATCAATAGAACCATCGATGTCATAATGAATAGGAATAACATCTGGAATGTGATTGTATCTGTAAAATACAGCGAGCCAATACACAAAAATAAATGCAGAAGTAAAATAGTCAAGTCGCTTTTCTGCTTTTATTTTCTCTATTTTAAGTATGGGATTTTCCATAAGGTTTTTCTTTTATCGTAAACATACTTTATTTCAAGAACAATATTGTATTTAAATAGCTTATAATTAAAAAACAAATGATAACATTTTAAATATAAACACACTTAATTCTCTTAAAATAATCAACAAATGCCGAAATTAAAGCTATTTTAAAAAATAAAAAAATAGCTTAAAAATAATTTCTTTTTATTTCGTACGAATGGATCAGAATTATAAAAGGAGGATAATCAAAAAACCGCTGTAAATATAATTTACAGCGGTTTTTTGATTAATTATCAGTAATTGCTTATTTTACTTCTTCGTAATCTACATCTTGTGTAGCATCCCCAGCATCACCTCCTTGGTTTGGCTGTGCCTGTTGAGCTCCACCCTGCTCAGCCTGAGCTTTATACATTTCTTCTGAAGCAGCTTTCCATGCTTCATTGATTTTATCAAGTGCCGGCTGTATTGTAGCAAGATCTTTAGTTTCATAAGCCTTTTTCAACTCTTCTAAAGCCGCTTCAATGTTAGATTTATTGTCTGCTGACAATTTATCTCCAAACTCCGTCAGCTGTTTTTCTGTTTGAAAAATCATTCCGTCCGCTTCGTTCAGTTTATCTGCCGTTTCTTTAGCTTTTTTATCAGACTCTGCATTCGCTTCCGCTTCTTTTCTCATTCTTTCAATTTCTTCCGGTGTTAATCCTGAAGAAGCTTCAATACGGATATCATGTGATTTTCCGGTTCCTTTATCCGTTGCTGAAACTTTGATAATACCATTGGCATCGATATCAAAAGTTACTTCAATCTGAGGTACTCCACGTTGTGCAGGCGGAATTCCGTCTAAATGGAAACGTCCGATTGTTTTATTATCATTTGCCATTGGACGCTCTCCCTGTAATACATGGATTTCTACCGATGGCTGGTTATCTGCTGCTGTAGAGAATACCTGTGATTTTTTAGTAGGAATAGTGGTGTTTGATTCTATCAGTTTCGTAAATACACCTCCCATTGTTTCAATACCCAAAGACAATGGTGTTACGTCTAATAACAATACATCTTTTACATCTCCTGTCAATACACCTCCCTGAATTGCTGCCCCGATTGCTACTACCTCATCAGGATTTACTCCTTTTGATGGTTTTTTTCCGAAGAATTTTTCTACCTGATCCTGTATTACAGGAATACGTGTAGAACCTCCTACTAAGATTACCTCATCAATATCTGATTTGGAAATACCCGCATCTTTTAATGCTTTTTCACAAGGTAACATAGAACGGCGTACCAAATCATCTGCTAATTGCTCAAATTTTGAACGGGTCAATGTTTGCACCAAGTGTTTAGGTCCTGTTGCTGTAGCCGTAATATAAGGCAGGTTAATCTCTGTTTGTGTTGAAGAAGATAATTCAATTTTTGCTTTTTCAGCCGCTTCTTTTAAACGCTGTAAAGCCATAGGATCTGCTTTTAAATCAACACCTTCAGCAGACTGGAATTCAGAAGCCAGCCAATTGATGATTACCTGATCAAAATCATCTCCCCCTAAATGTGTATCACCGTTTGTCGATAATACTTCGAAAACTCCGTCTCCTAATTCAAGGATAGAAATATCAAAAGTACCTCCACCTAAATCGTATACCGCAATTTTCTTATCAGATCCGCCTTTATCCAATCCGTAAGCCAAAGCTGCAGCTGTTGGTTCGTTGATGATACGACGCACTTTTAAACCAGCAATTTCTCCTGCCTCTTTTGTTGCCTGACGTTGCGCATCATTAAAATATGCCGGTACTGTAATAACAGCCTCCGTTACCGTCTGACCTAAATAGTCTTCCGCTGTTTTTTTCATTTTTTGAAGCGTCATAGCAGACAATTCCTGTGGTGTGTATAAACGCCCGTCGATATCTACACGTGGTGTATCGTTATCTCCCTGAGTCACTTTGTAAGGAACATGCGCTATTTCCGCTTTCATCTCAGAAAACTTCTCTCCCATGAAACGCTTGATAGAAGCGATCGTTTTTGTTGGATTTGTCACAGCTTGACGTTTTGCCGGATCTCCCACTTTGATTTCACCACCTTCAACAAAAGCTATTACAGATGGTGTTGTTCTTTTTCCTTCTGCATTAGGTATTACTACCGGCTCATTACCTTCCATTACAGAAACACATGAATTTGTAGTACCTAAGTCAATTCCGATTATTTTACTCATTTTCTATAGTTGTTATATTTTGTTATTCTTTTTACTTGTGAGTTTGTCACGCCTTCTATTAGTCAATGATTATGCCAACCAAAAAAAACAAGTATTTTGTCATTTTTATAACGATACAACATTATTTACACTGACACATTGTCACGAGTTGTGTTATTTTATCCTTATTTTCTGAGAATATATGACGTTCTGTGCTTTTCTTATTTTAATATAATAGACTCCCGCAGAGAAATCAGTCATTACTTTCTGTTCCGTTTCCTTAATACTGCCCTTTATGAGTCTCTGTCCTCTCATATTCAGGATTTCATACTCTGAGCCCAGAAATTGTTCATCAGTGGCGATGATAATATAATCAATGGCCGGATTGGGATAAACGTACAACAACTGCTCATCTTCAAATGTTTCATTGTTCAAATTGGTATTAACAATTCTAAAAAGATACTGGGCAAAAATATTCGAAACGCTTTCCGATTCATACGGCAATTCAAATAAAGCATCGTAATTGTAGATTTGTGCTCCACTGTCTCTATATAATCCATAGGAAATAAAATTATAGTCGTTTACAGCTACATCGCTAAAATCACTTTGACCCACCGGATCTTTTGTTCCGAATAAATCAGCAGCAATTCCTGTTTTACTGTATTTCAGACAAAAGGAACTTCGTATATTGGCTGGAAAATCTGTTTGCTCCTGATTATTAAACATAACCGGACCGTATACATCTCCAAGTGTATACACAGCCTCACCCTGTATTCTGATTTTTCTGATCAGGGTAGTCACTGGCTGATTTGTAATATCTACCCAGGTAAGCACTCCTGAAGGACTGTATTTTGCAAGAAAGGCATTTTGAAAATATCCGTTTGGATGTGTAAAGGAAGTATGGTTAGAAGCAGTCCCATTCATATTAAAGTTTGCCGTTCCGCTTAAGCTTCCTCCGAGATAAAAATTACCCTGATTATCTAACGCAACTGCATTTACAGATGGGTCAAAACTATGCCCCCATGAAAAATTGCCCTGAGGATTAAGCTTTACTACAAATGACTTATAATCGTACTCAGAATTATTTTGAAGTATATGTGTACCGCTGCCGGGATCTACATCAAGACTTCCTCTGTAGAAACCTCCCATATAGAAATTACCCGTAGCATCTACAGCAGCATCTGTCAGTTGAGTATCGCTGATACTGCCAAAAGTACGATAATAGAGTACTTCAAAATTACTGTTCATTTTTATGACAAATACATTATCATTATGTCCGATACTTACAGCTGTCTGGGTAACAGAAGTTCCGTTGATATCAAAATTGATGGTACCTCGATAGGCACCAATCAGGTAAAGGTTCCCTTGAGTATCGGGTATTATTTTACTTAATCTGGAGGTAATGGATGACCTGAGTACTTTGCCTTTTATAATATTACCATTCAAATCGTATTTAGCGATAAAAGCATTAGAGATAGATCCCGCTGTTTTATTAAGATTCAAAACACTATTGTCATTCAAATCCGCATCAAAATTTGTTGAGAGATTACCAATCATATATATTGACTGATTGTTTACTACACTGTGGGCATACGAAACCGTGTTACTATTAAGTCTCGTACCTTTGGCCCATAAAAGATTGCTGTTAATATCATACTTTGCAATAGCAATGCCCCATACAGTAAGATCTGTAAATACGGGATCATAAAAAATATGTTCTGAGTTTTTTGAAAAATCGAAATCCTGTTCTTTTCCAAAACCTCCGGCATAATAAAAAGCATCCGAATCTTTTAGCAGAATATCGAATCCCTGCAGACCAACTCCTCCAAAGCTGTGAATCCAGTTCACTTCAGATTGTGCATTTATTTTAAAAAAAAATAAAAAAACAACCCCACAAAAAAAGTAATTCTCCCCATAATTTTATTAAATAAATGTTAATTAAACAAATATACCAACAATATTAATAAAAAAGTACAATACTCATATTATTATCAAAAATGCATCAGAAATATTTAGCTATCTTCGTAGCTGTAAATTATCTTATTTTTTATGGAATATATTTCTGTTTTTGATATGTTAAAGATTGGTGTAGGACCCTCAAGTTCTCACACTTTAGGTCCCTGGCGTGCTGCCGAGCAATTTTTAGCGGAAGTAAAGCAACTCCATATTTTTGATAAAATAACAAAAGTTACCATTGATCTCTATGGTTCCTTATCATTGACAGGAATAGGTCATGCCACTGATTTGGCAGTAATGCTGGGATTGAGCGGTGCAGATCCCGAGTATGTACCTATTGAAGACATCAGTAGTATTATTGAAACCATTAAATCGAAAGGAGAACTTCATCTGGGAAATGAGCGAATGGTGTCTTTCTCTATGAAAGAAGACATTCATTTCAATAAAAACTTTTTGCCTTTTCATGCTAACGGACTTACTTTTTCGGCTTCGTATGAAAACAAGGTATATGAATCAACCTTTTATTCTATAGGTGGTGGATTTGTTGTGAAAGAAGAAACTCCGGATAAAATAGAAAATCTGGATCAGACTACTCACTTTCCTTTCCCGATTGACCGCGCAGATGAACTCTTGCAATATTGTGTTGCTGAAAATAAGATGATTTCTGAGATTGTCTATGAAAACGAAAAGGTATTACGATCTGATCAAGAAATACATACTGAATTGTTACGCATATGGAACACCATGCTGGAATGTATTTACATCGGCTGCCACACTGAAGGCATTTTACCGGGTGGACTCCATGTTCGCAGACGTGCCTATGACACCTATGAAAAACTAAAAAGCGGATTGCCTTATAACAATCCTCAGGAATGGCTTGAAACAATTCGCCAGACCAAAGTATATTTTCGTCAGATTCTCAAATGGGTAAGCTGTTTTGCTCTTTCCGTTAATGAAGTAAATGCTTCGTTAGGCCGAGTTGTAACAGCACCTACCAATGGCAGCGCCGGGGTGATTCCCGCTGTACTTATGTACTATCTGACTATAGAAAACCACAAAGCCGGTGAAAAAGAAATCAAACAGTTTCTAACCGTGGCCGGAGTTATCGGCAGTATATTTAAGAAAAATGCCACTATATCAGCTGCTATGGGTGGATGTCAGGCAGAAATCGGCGTATCATCAGCTATGGCGGCCGCCGCTTTGTGTGAGCTTATGGGCGGTACTCCTGCACAGGTATTAATGGCAGCAGAAATTGCAATGGAACACCATTTAGGCCTTACCTGCGATCCGATCGGAGGACTTGTACAGATACCGTGTATCGAACGCAATACTATGGGAGCTGTAAAAGCCATTAATGCTGCCGAACTGGCGTTGGATACCGATCCAAAAAATGCTAAAGTACCCTTAGACAAAGTAGTGGACACCATGTGGAGAACAGCTCAGGATATGAACAATAAATACAAAGAAACATCAGAAGGTGGTTTGGCAGTAGCCGTAAACCTCGCGGATTGTTAATAAAAAAAACTAAGACTCTTTTTCAGGAGTCTTTTTTTATTCCTCACCGGTATTCACATTCATCAATTTATCCAGGATATTCTTTTCTTTTGTTCATAAAAACATTACCTCTTCTATACTTTACGGGTAACAATTGTTAAATTCGAGTTTTTAGAGTGTTTTATAATAAAATAAGTAACTTTACATATATAAACTAACACTCAATAAAATGTCGGTTGCAAAAAAAGATTATAAGATCATAACCACCAAGTCGCTTATTGATATGAAAGCTAATGGTGAAAAAATTTCTATGTTGACTGCCTATGATTACACCATGGCAAAAATTGTGGACAGTGCCCATGTAGATGTGATTCTTGTAGGAGATTCTGCCAGCAATGTGATGGCAGGTCATGAGACTACTCTACCTATTACATTGGATCAGATGATTTACCACGCCTCTTCTGTAGTTCGTGCAGTAAACAGAGCACTGGTCGTTGTAGATCTTCCTTTTGGAACCTATCAGTCTGATCCTAAGACAGCTTTACATTCAGCAATCCGTATTATGAAAGAAAGCGGTGCTCATGCATTGAAACTCGAAGGTGGAAAAGAAATCAAGGAAGGTATTAAAAAAATTCTCGGAGCCGGTATTCCGGTAATGGGACATTTGGGATTAACTCCACAATCGATCTATAAATTTGGTACTTATACGGTACGTGCAAAAGAAGAACAGGAAGCAGCTCAGTTGATAGACGATGCCAAAATGCTCGAAAAAATAGGCTGTTTCGCTATAGTACTTGAAAAAATACCTGCTAAACTCGCGGAACAGGTAGCACAGTCGGTGAGCATTCCCATTATTGGTATCGGAGCTGGTGGTGGCGTTGATGGTCAGGTACTTGTTTTACATGATATGGTAGGAATGACCCACGAATTCAGTCCTCGTTTTCTAAGAAGATATATGAACCTGTTTGAAGATATGACACAAGCTATCGGAAAATATGTGACTGATGTAAAATCAAAAGATTTTCCGAACGAAAAGGAACAATATTAATTTGTAATTTTGCTTTTATCTAAAACCATCATATTGATGGTTTTTTTATACCTTTTTATGAAAATAATTTCCACAAAAGATAACCTTGAGGTTTTATATGAAGACAATCATATCATCATTGTCAACAAAAGAGTCGGTGATATTGTTCAGGGAGATAAAACCGGAGACAAACCTTTGAGTGATGTAGTAAAAGAATACCTCAAAGAAAAACATCAGAAGCCCGGAGCTGTTTTTTTGGGGGTGGTACACCGTCTTGATCGCCCTACAACAGGAATTGTGTTATTTGCTAAAACATCAAAAGCGCTGAGCCGTTTAAATGAGTCTTTTAAAAACAGAGAAACACAAAAAACATATTGGGCGGTGGTCAAAAACACACCAATCCATGAACAACAAACCCTGGTTCATTATCTGGTAAGAAATCCTAAAAACAATACTTCAAAAGCGCATATAAAGGAAGTACCAAACAGTAAAAAAGCATCTCTTACCTATACTGTTTTTAAAAAACTAAAAAATTATGCCGCTCTCGAGATCGAATTGCATACGGGAAGACATCATCAGATCAGAAGTCAGCTTTCCCAGATAGGCAGTCCAATCAAAGGCGATTTAAAATACGGTGCAGACCGCAGCAATCCCGATGGCGGTATCCATCTGCACGCCCGCAGACTTGTGTTTCTCCATCCGGTAAGTAAGGATGAAATAAGAATCACTGCTGCAACTCCTGACGAAGTAATTTGGAATGAAATCAGTCGTTAATTAAAAAAATAAGTTTATTTTTATTTGATAAAATGCTATAGCTATGAAATGGGAAAAAAAACAAAGCGATGATTTTGAAGACCGCCGCGGCAGATCCGGAGGAGGAAAAACACTTATCGGTGGTGGAATATTGGGTATTATAGTCGTTCTGCTGAGTTTGTTTGGAGGCGATTTCGGAAAAACAGTAGCTCCAATACTCGATCAGTTCAATCAGGGTCAGTCCACAGAAAATCAAGAAGTTGTCACACGAGAATTGTCTGAACAAGAAAAAACACTGGGTGAATTTTCTAAAAGTGTATTTGTTTATAACAATGAAACATGGCAACAGATTTTTGAAGAAAACGGTATGACATACAAAAATCCCGGTATGGTGCTGTTTGATGATGCAGTGAATACCGCTTGCGGATCCGCAACGTCTGCCGCAGGTCCGTTCTATTGCCCTGCGGATGAAAAGGTATATATGGATCTGCGTTTTTTTGAAGAATTGCACACACGATTCGGCGCTGAAAAAGGAGACTTTGCTATCGCTTATGTTATTGCACATGAAATAGGACACCATGTACAGCATCTTTTGGGTACCAATGCAGAAGTGAGAAGATTACAACAGCAGACCGGAAAAACCCAAGCAAACAAATTATCCGTTGCACAGGAATTACAGGCTGATTTTTATGCCGGAGTATGGGCAAGCCGAAATAAAAACAGATTAGAAGCAGGTGATATAGAAATTGCCATAAGCGCAGCACAGGCAGTTGGTGATGATGCCATTCAGTCTAAAATGCAGGGACATGTACAACCTGAAACCTTTACACACGGAACTTCAAAACAACGCGTTGCCTGGTTTATGAAAGGCTATAATACAGGTGACTTTAAACAAGGCGACACTTTTAGTGAAATAAGATAATTATTTATAGTAATTTTGCAGAAAACATAAATGCTCTTTTTAAGAGCATTTTTTTATGCCAGCGATGATAAAAAAAATAAAAGACCGGATAGAAAACGGTTATACCATAGACAGTATTAGTTTATACAAAGACACCTTTGATACGTTTAAGAGAATGTTTCTACCGGCTACTTTGGTTATGTTTTTAGTAAGTGCTGTTATTTTCTTTATGTATCTGATGGTGATACTTATCTATTTTAAGACGCCCCAGCAAGCTTTAGAAAAAATGGAGGGCTTCAGCCTTGAGCAATTAGAAAATGATGAACTTGCTGTTTATTTCATCATTAATGCCCTTCTGAATGCGCTCTTTTCAGTGGTAGGCGCCGGATTTATCAGCCTCGCAAAAAAGGTATCAGAAAATAAACTTCCTACAATCGGAACTGTTTTTCAGTATTTTATAAAAATAAGCGGACTTAAAGTATTTTTCTTTGTCTTTATGGTACAAATCCTTTTTAGTATTTTATCATTATACCTTCAAATAAACAGTTTGGATCTGGTAGCTCTGTTCTGTCTGTTTTTAATGCACGCTCTGACTATTTTGGTGGTACCTTTGATTATTTTTGATCAATTATCCATTCTTCAGGCATTGACAACAAGTGTACGTCTGGTAAATCAGCAGCCGCTCAAAATATTTCTTTTTCTATTTTTTATGGGGTCTTTTGCCCTTGGAGGCTTGTTCTTGTTTATCATAGGGATATTAGCCACTTTTCCGCTTTTGTATGCTTTTATCTATCATCTGTACTCTCACATTATCGATAAAGAATAAATGTACAGTATATTGAAAGAAAAACATCTTATGTGTTATTTCTTTTCTCTATTTACGATTCAACAGCCATTGTAGTGTTTGCCTATCAAAAACATTCCTATTATGGTAATATATTTCAGGAAATAGCATCATTTTGCCTTTTAAGCATTCCAACCTTCTCTATCAAGACTTCTGTACTGAATCGCTTCTGCAATATGAGATGGCTCTATCATTTCAGCGGCACTCAGATCAGCTATTGTGCGTGCCACTTTAAGAATACGATCGTATGCTCTGGCAGATAAATTAAGCCGTTCCATTGCATTTTTTAACAGAAGCAGAGAGTCATCTGCCAAACGGCAATGAATGCGAAGCTGTTTTACAGACATCTGTGCATTGTAGTGTATACCCGGTGTTTTCACATACCTTTCTGACTGAATTTTTCTTGCTGCGATCACCCGGTTTCGAATTACCGAACTCTTTTCTGACAGAGTGGTATCCGAAAGTTTCTCAAAAGGTACCGGATTCACTTCTATATGGATATCAATACGATCCAGTAAAGGACCTGATATTTTACTGAGATACCGCTGCATTTCCTGCGGAGTTGTATTTCCCGGATTTTGCGGATCATAGAAATAACCGCCCGGGCTCGGGTTCATACTCGCTACCAACATAAAAGATGAGGGATAGGAAATTGTGAATTTTGCCCTTGAAATCGTTACTTCCCGATCTTCCAGCGGTTGGCGCATGACTTCTAAAACTTCTCGTTTAAACTCGGGTAATTCATCCAAAAATAAAACTCCGTTATGGGCCAGTGATATTTCACCGGGCTGCGGATAGCTACCGCCCCCTACCAATGCAACTGAAGAAGCTGTATGATGCGGACTTCGGAAAGGTCGCGTGCGAATCAGTCCTACGTTATTTGCTTTACCAACTACACTATGTATTTTGGTTGTTTCGAGCGCTTCCTCCAATGTCATGGGCGGTAAGATTCCTGAAAGCCTTTTGGCAAGCATGGTTTTTCCAGAACCCGGAGGTCCGATCAGCAAAATATTATGTCCGCCTGCCGCTGCAATTTCCATAGCTCTTTTGATGCTTTCCTGACCTTTTACTTCTTCAAAATCCAGCTCAGCTACTTCCTGATGTTCATCAAACAGTTTTCCGGAATCCAGAATTACTGGCTCTAATATTTCAATACCTTCAAAGTGATTGATTAACTCTCGTATGTTCTTGATCCCATATACCCGTAATCCCGAAACAATAGCGGCTTCCTTTTCATTTTCATACGGCAGATAAATTTCTTCAAACCCTTCTTCCTTTGCTTTGAGTGCAATAGGCAAAGCTCCTTTAATAGCATGTACACCGCCATCTAAAGACAGTTCACCCATAATGACCGAACGACTAAAATCATGGGTTTTTATTTGTTTAGATGCAGACAAAATACCTATGGCAATAGGTAAATCATACGCCGAACCTTCTTTACGCAGATCTGCGGGTGCCATATTGATGGTGATTTTTTTGCCGGGAAGCTGATATCCGGTGTTTTTTAAAGCCGCGGCAATACGATGGCTGCTTTCTTTGATGGCATTGTCAGGAAGTCCGACAAGATGATAACCGATGCCTTTATCAATATTTACTTCAATCGTTATAGTAGTAGCATCAATTCCGAAAACAGCACTTCCGAATACTTTTACTAACATATGCTTTTGAGTTTATTTCTTAAATATACTCTTTTTTGCGCATATCTCATCTATAAGACTATAATTCAGATGATTAATTGTAACAGAAACAACAGGATTATAATTTTGACTTGAAAACTTACACACTAATTTTGTATTAAATTTCGGTTTTTTCATGACAGAACACTTATTTTTAAGTTAATACTTTTAATCTGTGTTAAAAATGGGGAAGTTTACCATACCATTTCTTCAGAAACATCTTGAATACTGATTTTTTTTGAGAAATAATCATTATTAGTCAAATAATAATACTTGTTATTATCGACATCGTATACACAAGCATCTATTCTATCAAAACCAGCATTGTCCATCATAGGTAAACACCAGTAATAGATATGATTTGTATCTTTTAATTCTTCTTTTAAAAATCTTAAAAAGTATTTATCTATATCAATATGATCTTTTTTTATTTCCCAAATTCTTCGATCCTCTTTAGATCTATTTATTTGCTCTTTATCAATCTCTTTTATCTCTTTATAAAACTTTGGTGCCGTACAGGCTGTAAAGCAGCCTATCAGCAATAAAACTAAGCTTATTCTTAATCTATCCATTGTATTCCTTTATTTTGATTTTTTTATCATCAACATTAAACCTAACGCCTGATCATATTGTCTGAAATCCATAGTGGTCATATTCAGCCCCATTCGTCCTGAAACTCCTGACCTACATACGTGTATTTATAGAATCATGTATTCTTAGATTATTTTTTTAAAAAAGCCCCAAAATGATTTAATGGGGCTCTTTATAATTTAGCAAATATTATCTATCGCTCTAATACCACAACTTTTTTAGTAAGATATGAACGAAATAAATATCCTGGAAGTTTACCTTTTTTGCTGTCTCTATTTAAACTATCTATCAATATTTCATCATCAATATAACCGCTGATATACTTTATACCGGGCGTACTGATTGCTATTTTATAAAGCTCTATTTTATTTTTATTAGAACTAAAAACACTATCTTCTATCTTATTTTCAATCATCCCGATATCATATCTTACAGTATCTATAGTAAAATAAAAAGCGAGAGATCGTATTATTTTATGATTGTCATTTAGATGATATGAATCAAATTCGGGGTATGAATAATCTATATAACTTTTATAAAATGTGTCTGAGAATATAGTATCTGGAAAAATGAGTTGTCCATAAAAACCATCTATTTCTTCTTTATTTTGTTTAGTTTCATTTACCCGATTACAGCCTACTATTAATAGTGCTATTATGAATAATGTCTGTTTTACCTTAATTATTTCCATCTCTTTTCTGTATTTCTAATTGAATCTGCTCTCTCTAATTGTCGATATCTAGCTTCTTGATCTCTATATATATCTAAATTATAACGTGAATGTACTTTTGCCTTTCCTGTATCCTCGAATAATTTTTCAGGAGAATAGACTTTAATTTGAATCGTTATAATTTCTCTCTCTTCTTTAGTAACTGGTTTTATAACCTCTCCTTCGGTTCTATTGGAACCATTATTAGGTAATAAACTATTCGTTCTGGTCTCGGCTCCATTTAGCCAATCCTTTAGCCTTTTCATCCACTCTTTTCCCTTTGTAACGGAACTCACAGAAGGATTAATAGCCTGATCATAATTTATTGAGGCATCTACAGGACTTCTTTTTCTTGAATTCTTTTTAAATCCAAGGCTTTCTTTCATTACTCCCCAAACCTGAAACATACCTCCGGTTTCCCAAAATTTCCAAAATTTACTATTGCTCTTATTAGATGATGAACCGTTTGAGCCACCTCCTTTAGATTTTATTTCTACAGTATCTAATAATTCCGAATAATCATAAAAGGTTGTTCCTTCAAATTGTCCTCCTGTGACAACTAAATTATAGCCTCCATTTGTATTATTTGTAACGTAATAATCATTAGCACTGATACCAAGTACAAAAGCATAAGTCCGTGCAAGGGCATCTGTTTCAAACAATCCCATTTTATCCTGCCAAAACACCGGATTATTAAATCCATAACGATACGGTGTATGGTCATACGCCATTTCACTAAAGATATCCATTACATTAAATCGTCCTAACGCCTGATCATATTGTCGGAAATCCATAGCGGTCATATTAAGACCCCAATCATCCTGAAACTCCTGACCTACATACGTGTATTTATAGAATCTGTTTCTATTAAATGATTATTTTAAAATAAAGCCCCAAATGAAGTAATGAGGCTTTGATTATTCAATGGAAGAATTTAAGTGAATCCTTTGATATCTAATTTAAATCAATTCAAAATTTAAGCTACCACTTTAAAATCTCATTAAATATATATACTCAAAATTCATAATAACTGACATTTTTAAAACTGCACTTTTCATATATGTCATTCTTCAAATCTATTTTATATAAATATTTCAGGGTAATTTCATACAACTCAGTTTCTCTTAAAGTATGAATACGATTTTTTAAAATCTGACATTTGTTCTTATTAAAATCATTTATTATTTTTTCGAATTCCAAATGCGATTTCTGATCTCTATTTTCTATTAAAGAAATTTTTTTTGAAAAAAAATCTTCATTTTCAAGATAATAGTATACATCATTATCTACATCATAAACAGAGGCAAAAATTATGTCATAATCATCTTCCCCATATATAGGTGTCAGTAGATAATATATATTAGAAGTATTCTTCAATTCTTTTTTTAAGAATCGAAAAATATATTTATCAATATCTATTTTATCCTTTTTTAAACTATAAATATATAAATCTTGTTCTGAATCATTTTTTAAAGATTTATCCAAAGTTTGTATCTTTTTATAAAAATCAGAAGAAGAACAACTCATTAATAAACAGCATATAATAAATGCTTTTAATATATTTAATCTTTCCATTTTATTCCTTTATTTTTTACAAAAACATTTCAATAAAACGTTTTAATTACTGCTAGAACTGCTACTCCTATTTTTCTCGTTCTTGAACTTTAATATGGATAATAATTCTGATCTAAAATTTCTAAAAAAGAGCATTTTTTAATAATATTGTTTTTTAGATCAATTTCATAAATAGCCTGTGTACCTAACAAAGTGGAGGCATCTGTTCCCAATTCACCTAACGCTTTTAATTTTTCACAATTTCCATTTGTAAAATGTTCATATATAATTTTATAATATAACAATACCATTTCTTCAGAAACATCTTGAATATTGATTTTTTTTGAGAAATAATCATTATTAGTCAAATAATAATACTTGTTATTATCGACATCGTATACACAAGCATCTATTCTATCAAAATCAGCATTGTCCATCATAGGTAAACACCAATAATAGATATGATTTGTATCTTTTAATTCCTCTTTTAAAAATCTTAAAAAGTATTTATCTATATCAATATAATTTCTTTTTATTTCCCAAATTTTTCGATCCTCTTTAGAACCATTTATTTGCTCTTTATCAATCTCTTTTATCTCTTTATAAAACTTTGGTGCCGTACAGGCTGTAAAGCAGCCTATCAGCAATAAAACTAAACTTATTTTTAATCTATCCATTGTATTCCTTTATTTTGAAAACTTTTTTTGTAATTGTTATAAATATTGAGGGCAGGTACTGTTAATTCAAATTGACCTGTTTTTGGATCTTCATTATATATCCTTGATTGCTCAAATATCGAAGGCTCATTACTTTTTATTTTTGGTCCAAAATAATGTGTTCTAATTGGTGTTTTATTCTCTCCTCTGATATAATTTTCAATAATCGTAGCAAATACTTCGTCTACAGTAGCATTTCCTACAGTTGTGTTAAGCCAATTATAATCTATTTGAGCTTTATTAATATAATTATATGATAATCCATGTGCCAATTCATGAGCTATTGCAATAAATAAATCAACTTTTTCAAATTTTTTATTAGACGTAAAAAGTTCAACCTCTCTCTTTAAACTAACAGAAATTTCTCCTTTAGTGTGTCTAATTTTTCTTGTAAAACTCTCTTTAATGTCAACATTAATTTTATCATTCTCAAATAAACTTAAAAACCACGCTCCAAAAGAATTACTACTATTTCCTCCTCCTTTACTTGCTTTGTAAATATCTGTCAAAGCATTATATACCGTTGCTAAAAAAGTTCCGGCTTCAGGTTCATACTCCTCCCATTTACCTGTTTCTTCATTTTTAGAAAATAACTTACCTGCATCATATCTATATGGCTTACCACCATCATAAACATAAATATAGTCTCCGTTTACATCTACGTAATATACAGGATTATTCGCTGCATATTGATAAGGTGAGTATCCTAAATAAGCTTCTGCATAATTATCTATATTAAAAAACCTTCCTAAGGCCGGATCATAGTTTCTGGCTCCGTAATCATACGTATTTAAGGCATGCTCACTCTGCCTTTCTTTGTTGTTGTATTTATACTTTTGCGCCTGTTCATTTCTATAACCATAACCTATGATTATTAGTAGAACATTTTACAGAATGGTTATAAAAATATTCCCCTTACTCAAAGATTGATTAAGGGGAAGATAAGATTAGTCTATTACCACTACATTTTTAAATATCTGCTGTTTTCTTCTGGCAATATGGACTGAATCACGTTTTCCTCTATCATCATAAAATTCAAATACTATTACATCATTGATTAAGCCACAAAAAGTAAACGCTCCTTTTTCTTTAAAGACAATATTCTTTACACTAAATTCTTTGTTAGGAACAAATACAGAATCTTTTACTACAAAATTTCCTTTAGTTTTCTTTGAAGATTCTATAGGTTCAAATTGATAAAAGATGATTGTTCTTACTCTTGTAGTATCTATTTTCTCTATATATTGAATTGGTTCAATAATAGTATCAAAATCACTCTCAAATACAATAGTTGCTTCATAAGGTTTATTAAGTTGGATAGTATCAGGAAATATTATCTTATATTTAAGTTGATTGTATGGAGGTTGTGGATTCTCTGATGAAATTTTCAGATCTTTATAAATAGCATCCTTATCTACCTCCTTTTTACACGAATAAAGTAAAATCATCAATACAAAAATTAAAATTTTTCGGGTCATATTAGTCCAAATTAAGTTCTTTATTTAATCTTTTTACCTGTTCTGAAATTTTTATTGAATCTGATATTCTTAAATCATTCCAATTCATATTTCGAGCCTCATTTCCAGGCAAAGTAGTATCTTTTATTATTTTCATTGCTCTATATTTAGCAGGATAATATGGAGTTACCCCTACCATAAATGTTTCATGTTCAATTTTTACAAATTTATTCTGTATTTTATCATTATAATCAGTTTCATATCCAATTTTTGTTTGAGGACCTACAAAGGCGTTGACAAGAAAATAAATTAAACTTACATCCCATATTTTACCATTTCTACTTCCTTTATCTGGTTTTAGAGGACCGTTTTCTCCTGTATTGGTAGCAAAAACAATCCCATCTTCATTTTTACCGCGTTTGTCCGATTTTCCTCCTCCTTTCCCCTTTTCTGTTTTATCCATAACTAGATCAGGCATCAATATTGTATTATCATAAAACTTATCCCCTTTAAATTCACCACTTGTTATCGTCAATACATAACCTCCAAGACCTGCATTATATTCTATTTTATAATCATCTCTTATACCCTCTGTTGCAGCAAAAACATAAGCTTTCCAAGCACTTGGAAATAAGCCTGTTCTATCTTCCCATAGGATCGGGTTATTAAACCCGTATTGATAAGGTGTTTGATTATGAGCCAATTCACCTAACATATCCATTCCATAAAACCTACCCAATGCCTGATCATATTGTCTGAAATCCATAGCGGTCATATTCAGTCCCCAATCGTCCTGAAATTCCTGACCTACATAAGTGTATTTATAGAACGGATGCGGACTCGACAGATCATTATACCCCTCTTGTTTTAATCCAAACGGGTAATAGTTGTTTTCTTCGAGGATTTCGGTGGGCTGGATGCTGCCGTCGCCGTTGATGTCCTGATAGCTTAACCGTATATTGCCCAGATGGTCTTTGTACTGATACACGTAAAGATACTCTTTTTTGTCTTTAGGATAAACATAGCCTTCTTCTGTTGGAAAAAACTGCAGTTCGTTTTCATAGTACTGAAAGCCTCCAAGGTAGTCCGTGGTTTTCTCTCCCTCATCTGTTTTTACGATTTTGGCTACTTTGGTACCGTTTGCATCGTAGAGATAACGGATGCTGTGGTCTTTGATGTTGATCTCTAAAGGCAGGTTCAGATGGTTGTAACGGATATTGAGGATGTCTTTGTTACGGTCAATGATCATATTGCCCAGTTTATCGTATTCATAGTCTCTGCCATCGGTATGTCCGTCATGGAATCCATCGGGGTTGTTGGTCTGATCGGTGACTTCCGTAAGCTGATTGCCGTGGTAACGGTAGCGCAGATCGTCCAGATCTAAGGTCTGTCCGTTGACTTCCTGTCCGGTGCGTAGCAGTCGCTGGATTTTGCCGTTTTTATCGTAAGAGAGGCGTTCCCCATACGCATCTATAGGCTCAAAATAGCCCGCACGCGGACTTTCATTGTAGTTGTAGCGCAACATGGTTGATTCACCCAGGCGGTTGAGTTTGTCGTAACGGAATTCCGTTCCCCGCGTCTGGTTGTCGGTAGCCGTGCGCCAGCGTACGCTGTTGATATTCCCGTTGTACTGATACGGTGCACCTATCATATACTCCGAGGTGTTGTAGTTGAGCTCATAGCCAAAAAGGGTGTTGCTTCCTTCATCGGCAAAGTGCAGATACGACGGGTTGATTTGTTTGAGCCAGCCCCGGATGTTGTAGGTATGGCTTACGCGTTGCAGCGGTTCGGAGGCTGTGAGCAGTCCGCCTACTTTTTTCAGGGATAAAGCGCCGAGTTCGTCATAGCTATTTTCCACGATGCGCTGTGCTGCTGCTCCATTGACTGACTGGCTGTGGCTTAGCAGTCGGTCTCTGTTGTCATAGGTATAGGTGTCTGCTATGGTGAGCGGTGCTGCTGATGCCGTGCGCTGATGGGTGGTGATGGTGCTCAGTACCTGGCCTGTAAAGCTGTAGGTATGGTCGTTTTGGGTAAAGCCTCCCAAATAGTTTTGCGTAAATACACGCAATGGACGGTAGCGTACATCATAGAGGGTGTAGCTGCGGTCGGCAGCATAGTCGTTCGAACTTTGCAGGATGCGCGTCCAGCTGCCTGTTGCCAGTCCTTTTACTGCCGTTTGTGTTGCCGTGCCCTGAACTATGGGAAATTGTGTCGGAGCATCCGGAAACGCATAATCGTCATAATAGTTGACGGTTAGCAGGTTAATGTCTTTTGGAAACAGATCGTTGCTGTACCACACCGGTTGGTTGTCGATACTGCCCGAGGTGGTTTTGCGTTCGTTGATCGGATCCTGATTGTTGATGATGTCCTGAAGGTCTTTACGGCTTTCAAAAGAAATTTTGGCTATGTGAAATCCGGTATAGACCACACGGTTAAATACATCGTATTTGCTGATGAGCCAGCCCGGTTTTCTTTCTCCAAACGGGTTGTGTACCGGTCCGGTCATTACAATACGGTCTGCCTTGTCATACACGATGTATTCCCAGTCTTTACCCGGTAATTTTTTTGCGGCCAGACGGTTTTTATGGTCGTACAGGTACTGGTAGCCCAACCGGTCAAACTGGTCCTGATCCATTTTGCTTTCTCCTTCAGGGGACAAGACATACGCCAGATTCCCAAAGCGGTCGTACACATAATAGGTGTCGTGCGGATCTTGTTTGTTGTAGGTGCGTTTAAGCACCACTTTGCCGTCTACGCGTTTGAATTCTTCGGTGGTGTTGCCCAGACCGTCTTCGGGTTTCCAGTTTTCGTTTTTGATAATGGTTTTGTGCAGGCTGTTGTGTGCATACGTATCACGAATTCCTATTTTATTGCGGTATAAGCCATAATCCTCATCCCAATAGGTATCCATCTCAAGTTTATATACCGCTTCTTTGTCTCTGTGGTTAAAGTCATAGCTGTATTTGATGGTGTGCTCTCCGAGTTCCATATGCCAGTCTCGTCCCGGTGGGGAGCTTTCTAATACCCGCTGTGCAGGAGCCCGTTCCAGACGGTTTTCACTGTACGGATTCGGAGTGTATTCGTATTTCTGGCTGCTGTAGAACGTATGTGTTTTTTGTTTCGCATTTTCTACGTAGTCGGAATTGTAAAGATATATATGTGCTCCCGGAAAGCCGCCTTGTGTTACTCCCGTTTCAGTAAACGGCAGGTATTGGCGCGTTTGTCCGATGTTTTTTTCGTATTCGATATGCGTGACGATTTTTTTGCTTTCATCCGGTGACATCCCTTCCTGTACCTGTTGGATCGGACGCCCTAATCCGTCGGTATACGTGGTGGTGATGTAATGGTTGTTGGTGTTTTGTATATAAGGGAAAGCTATAAATTCTCCTGTTGTACCAATGATATCCGGCAGGGTACGGTAGATCGTTTCTTTGACGTAGTTCTGATTCGCACTTTGCGCATACAGATTGCCAAGGCTGCTCAAAAGCAGCAGGCTGTAGATAAGTGTTTTTAGCTGTTGCATGGCCTTTAGTTTTTATAATGGTATTCATACGCTTTTAACCGGTTTCCGTCATGGTCTTTGACGACTGAGAGGCGGTTAAATTTATCGTATTCGTAGTATTCGGTGCGTCCGTTGGTATCGGTCAGGCTGCTCATGCCGATCATCGGACGGTAGGTATAGGAGGTTACCATGCTCTGCGGATGCGCCTGACGCAGGATCTGATATTGTGTACGGATGTAGTTTTCGTTATAACTGTTGTCGGTAAGGTTGGTCTGATAGTGAATGCCCGCTATTATACCCGCATCGATGTCTTGATAACGGATGTTTTTAAGCTCACATACGATTTTGGTATCATGGTATCCCCAGATCTGTGAAACGTAAAGACCTTCTTTGGTACGGTATTCCAAGACGTTGCCATACGCATCATAGCGCGTGATTTCCTGTTCGGTTTCCAACGGACGGTCGTCTTTGGCTACTTCACTTTTGCGCAGCTGATACAGCTGCGGATTCCCGTTTTCAGGTGTATAGGTAAACGAACTGCGGTTGAGCAAATCCCCATTTTTGTATTTTAATACTTCTTTGGTACGGTACGTTTTATGGTATTTTTCATAGCTATAGCGCTCTTCAAAATGTTCCTCCTGCTGCAGGTCGGTTATCTTTCTATTAATGAGATTTCTGTTAACAGGATCTATATTGCTTTCTGTAATCGTTGTCAGTTTATTGTTTGCAGCATAAATATCAGCTGTAGTAGTAATATAGCTCATAATAGGTTGACGTTTTGGTAAATCAGATTCAAAGAAAATTTCTATTTCATTTTGTTCGCAACTTGTTCTCAATCCACTTGCATTATATGTTGTTGTAGAAACAGGTATCATAACAACTTGTGAGATCTCTTTGAAAGTACCACTAAAAAGTTCACGATTCATTTTATATACTGTTTTTCCTGTTCCAGTGTTTTCAATGGCTACATATTCATACAATACGGGAACAGGAGTTCTACTGACGGTATTTCGCCCCCCATGAGTAAACCAAACTGGCGAACAGATAACTCCTGAACTGGTTTTTGGGTGATCTGGCATAGTATAAGTATAATGGGTTTCATTTGCTAAGATTCCCTCTTCTGCATAATTAGATATTTTTTTTATTCGAATTCCCGGTCCGTATAAAAATGTATTCCATTCCGATGGATCTTTATATACTTTTTTTAGTATTTTAACCTGACTGATATTTTGTGGATAATTCGGATCACAACGGAGTTTAACAATGGAATTAGAAACTGAAAGATTTATTTTTTCTCCATAACTACATTGTTTCGTAAAATCAAATCCTTTCATCAAATTTCCCTGAAGATCCCACACCTTTAAACCTGGATAAAAAAAAGAAGGTGTTCCTGAAATCTGGCCATCAACTGTAACTAACTGAGAATGAAACTTCAGATATAGTTCTGCTGCATTATCATACATAAAGTCATATGATTTATTTATGGGATCATAAGTCACAGGAAGTTCCTCATAATAATAATTTTCTGGATTTTGAGCTGTCAATTCTTCTAAAGGATTTAATGAACCGCTATGAGGTACTGCATATGTGTTAGGCTCATACTCAAATTCTGTATATCCCCCTGTAGGATAAATAAGTTGTCTGAGAAGTCCCTGAGTATATAATAAATCTTCTTTATTATATAACAAATTATATTTAATAGAACAGTTATCCTCTTTATAATAATTTCCAAAACCATTCAAGACAGCAGTTCCCGGAACTCCATTGTTATAACGCATTTTGTAGGAATAGCTGGATTGTAAATTATTTGAATAAAATTTAATTTCATTATTGGTAAATGCAATTTTAGAAATAAGGTGTTGAAACTTGTTAACTATAGACAAATCAAGATAACGCTTCGAACCCGTATTAAAATTAAAGTGAATATCACCTATATTTTTGATATCAATGTCTTTCAAATAAAGTTGATCATAACTAAAATTATCACTGACCTCTGTTAAATGAGCTCCATAAGAACCGTATATATATTCAACTAAAACAGTTCCTTTGTTATCAATGACTTTTTCTAATAAAAAATTTTTCACATAGGGAATATAACCCGAAAAAGTATCAAGACCCTTATAAATACCACTCCATCGCAGAGTATTATGACCATAAGAAAAATATAATCCTGACATTTCTTTTACAGAAAAAAGATATATAAACCCATTCTTATCTGTAATCTGGAAAGAATCGATAGTAATATTCATTCCATTTCCCTCAATAGAAGAAGTATAATTTATATGTATATCTGCATAATCATTTGTATATATTTTTTTCACAACCAGTTCATTTCCTTGACGTATAAGATTAAATTTTCCTGAAAGACCAAAAACGTTATAAGAAAATACATTCGGATCGTTTAGGGGTTTTTCAGTATATCCGTATGGCAGTGTATTCATTCCATGATATTCTTCATCAAACAAATCACCGGATTCTATTTGCCGGTTTATAGAGGGTATTATATTCATTTCCCATCCTTTTCCGAAGAAACCTACTTCACTAAAAACAGTAGATGCTGCTGCTGCATTATAAGATAGATCAGCTGTAAGTGAAAAATTTTCATTTATTGTCTGTAAATTAAACAATGGAACTTTAATCTCAGGAGTTCCAGTAGCATAGGAAATGGGATAATCTACATTATTAGATAATGAAGTCGCAGTCTGCGCTTCAACAAAATAAATATTAATGATAAAACAAAATATTGCTAATTTTTTAATAGACTTCATAGTAGGTTATTTTTTGATGACTTTTACCGAACGGTTGATGACATTGGTTTTGATGTTGATGATGTAAACTCCCTGAGGATATCCGCTCAGATCTACTGCAATCATATCGTATTGCAAAGGTGCCGTATACAGTATCTTGCCACTCAGATCCGATAAAATCATCTGCCCTTCTTCGTATTCATGGTTGATCACCACATTGGTAAATCCTTCGGTTGGGTTCGGAAAGGCTTCGATCTGTATTTCCGGAGTTTTGGTTTTTTCTTTGGTGTTGAGCTTTACAATCCAGTAGTCGTTTCTCCCCTGATAGCCCTTTTTAAGCGCAGAGGTTTTCCCCGTGGAGTTTCCAGCAAAGACATAACCGCCATCTCTGGTGATGATGGCTTTGCGCAGCAGATCGTCTCCGTCTGTAGAGAGTTCTTTTTCCCAGATTTTTTCGCCTTGGGCATTGATATGGATCGAAACATAACTCTTTTTATGGGTTTTGGGATGTATCGTATAACCGGAAAGCAACAGATTGTTGTCGGCATCTAATAGTACGGAGGTCAGTACATCATCGCCTTTAAAATCATAGGTTTTCTGGTCTGTCGGCTGCATTTTCGCATCGAGTTGTACCGTCCAGAAATCGTTTTGTGTTTCTGCCGATACAGTTTTAGTACCGCTGCTTTCGGAACTGCTCGTTCCTGCCAAAAGATAACCGTTGTCTACAGGCAGCAGATCGGTCAGAAAGTCGTCTGCCGTTCCGCCATAGCTGTATTGTTGCAACAGGTTGCCGTTGTGATCCAAAGTCAACAGCCAGATGTCATAACCACCGTTGGTATCCACGGCTTTGTTGGCGCCGATCGGGGAGTTGGATTGTGCACCGATGATAAAACCGTCTTTTGTCGGTACTATGGTTTTGACTTCATCATTATAGATACCACCAAAGGTTTTTTCCCAAAGCAGCTTGCCTTTTTTGTCTAATCGCAAAATCCACAAATCGAGTCCGCCGAGGTGCTGCTGGCTTTTTTCTCCGGATACCGGGGAGTTGGTATTCGCTCCGATGATATAACCACCGTCTGCCAGGCGTTTGATCGTGACCAGACGGTCATCTCCCGAGCCTCCCAGGGTCTTTTGCCATTCTTCTGCGCCAACCGCATTGATTTTTATGAGCCACAGGTCGTTTTTACCACGGGAAGCTTCTGTTTTATGGCCGTCTTTTGGGGAGTTGGAAGTACCGCCAAGCAGATAACCCGCATCTCCCGTAGGAATCAGGCATTGCAGAAGGTCCATACCCGAAGCACCAAAGCTTTTTTGCCATTCTTCTTCTCCGTCTTTATCCATCTTCCAGAGCCAGTAGTCCAGATTGCCCTGGCCTTCGCTGGTTTTAGAGCCCGTCTTGTCTGAAAAGGAACTCCCCGCCAAAAGAAAACCATAATCTACGGTAGGCACCATGTCAAATAAATACTCGGAGTGTTTGCCGCCAAGGGTTTTTTCCCATACGACTTTTTGCGCATGAGCAGACAGCAGCACAAAGCCTGTAAACAGGCATAGCAGTGTTTTTTTCATCGTGTTTCGTAAAAAACGAAGGCAGCGGTAGAAGGAAAACTGCCTTTACGTTAATATTTTGTAAAAATGATTAATTTATATTAAAAAACAAAACATAAAACACTCTTTTTTTAAATTGTTACAACATTGTAACACGTTTTTATGACAAAAACACAAGGTTTTAAAGGCGTGAGAGGATACAAAAAAAACCGTTACTGAGTAACGGTTTTTAAGCATTCAACAACCTAATAATTTTGTACCTTTGATTTTAGACAGATTTCAGGCTTCTTTTTTGATGGAAATAGTAATTCAAAAGATAAAAAAGCGGTACTGCTACAGGAAAAATCAGAAAGCTGACCAACCAAAGCAGTTTCCCAATACCCGGTGTATTTGTATTTTTGATCAGTAAAAAACTGCTCCATATAAAAGGAATTACGCAAAACACAATTATGAGAAGCAGATATTCATGTAAATAAAGTCCGAACGAAAAATCATTCAATAGTAAATCCATTATTTTATTTTTTTTAAATATACACATTTTATGGTACAATTTATACCCCTGCAAAAAGAGCATATCGAAAAAGCGGTTGCTTTGATGACCGATTTTTATGCTATAGACCACTATCCTATTGATCCGGTAGTAAGTGCTAAAAATTTTGACTATTTTATCGACCATCCGGAATTGGGTAATGCATTTCTCATCACCTACGAACAACAGATCGTAGGATATATTATACTTGCAAAGATGTTTAGTTTTGAATTTGGCGGTACCATTGCCTTTTTTGACGAACTCTACATTGACGGCAGCATGCGTGGAAAAGGCTTAGGAAAAAAAGCCGTTGCTTTTGTACAGGAATACGCCAAAAAAGAAGACTTAAAAGTATTGTATCTCGAGGTAGAGCCTCATAATATGTCTGCTCAGGAATTGTATAAGAAGATGAATTTTCAGATGCATCACCGCCATCTGATGATTCATAAGAACCAATAAGTGGCTATTTTTTTGTAACTTGCCGTTTTTCAAAAAATATTAACCATAAAGTTGTAAATTGATGAAATTACTAAGACTTATTTTAGTAGTAGTATGTTCCCTGCCTATGTTTGCCCAGCAGGGCGGAATGTGGATTCCTTCTTTGCTGAAAGGAATGAACGAAACAGAAATGAAAAATCTGGGAATGAAAATTTCTGTTTCAGACATCTATGATGTCAATAACTCCAGTCTGAAAGACGCTATTGTACATTTTGACGGAGGATGTACTTCAGAAATTATTTCTCCTAAAGGTCTGTTACTGACCAATCATCACTGCGGGTATGGTGAAATTCAAATGCATTCTACTGTAGAGCATGATTATTTGACCAACGGTTTTTGGGCTAAAAATTTCAGTGAAGAATTACCCAATCCGGATCTCACGGTTACTTTTATTATAAAAATAGAAGATGTAACGTCAAAAATATTGGCAGGAGTAAATGAATTGAGCACTGAAGCGGCAAAAAATGCTAAAATTCAATCTAATATTACTTCTGTACAAAACGAATATAAAAAAGAATCGTGGCAGGAAAACAAAATCAAAACTTTCTTTGACGGAAATCAGTATATATTGTTTGTTACTGAAACCTTTAAAGACGTACGTCTGGTAGGAACACCACCCTCTTCTATAGGTAAGTTTGGTTCGGATACGGATAACTGGGTATGGCCGAGACATACAGGAGATTTTTCACTTTTCCGTATTTATGCCGATAAAAACAACCGCCCGGCAGCGTATTCAAAAGACAATGTACCTTATACCCCAAAACACTTCTTGCCAATTTCTGTTGGCGGCGTAGAAGAAAATGATTTTACACTGGTTTTTGGTTTTCCGGGACGTACTCAGGAATATCTTCCTTCCTATGCCGTAGAGCAGATTATTAATGATCTGAATCCTGCAAAAATAGAAATCCGCGATGCTTCCTTAAAAGTAGCAGACAGCTATATGCGTCAGGACGCGGCTATCAAAATTCAATATGCATCTAAATATGCAAGCATTGCCAATGCATGGAAAAAATGGATTGGTGAAATCCAGGGATTAAAAAAATCGGATGCTGTAAAAGTAAAACAGGCTTTTGAAAAAGATTTCACTGCGCGTGCTGCTGCAAAAAACAAACAAAAGGAATACGGAACGCTATTGCCGGAATTCGAAAAACTATATAAGGAAATCACACCTTATGCTCTTGCAAGAGATTATTTTCAGGAAGTTGCCTTACGAAACAATGAGCTGCTACAGGTAGGATTTCAACTTTACCAGCTTGAAAATGTTTACAAAAACCGGGGCGAACAATCTTTTAACGATCGAAAAGCGAATCTGATCTCTTCTTTAGAAACACTTTATAAAGATCTGAATACCGATGTAGATAAAGGTATTTTTGAAAAAGCGGTTGCTCTTTATGGTAAAAAAGCACCTAAAGAACTTACTCCTGCTTCGATTCAAAACATTAATTATGAACAACTCGCAGAAAAAGTATACAGCACCTCAGCTTTAACAGATTATAATAAATTAAAAGCTTTATTGGACGGAAAGGCAGAAGATGTTATCAAAAAACTCAACAAAGATGCCGGATTTATATTGGCAAAAGAGATGGGAGACAATTACTTTTCAAAGATAGCTCCTGCTTATGATGCCTTAAATGAGCAAATCAATGCTTTGCAGCGTACTTATATGAAAGCGCAGCTCGAACTGTATCCGGAAGCACGAATTTTTCCGGATGCCAACAGTACTTTGCGTCTGACCTATGGAAAAGTAAAAGGATATGAACCAAGAGATGCGGTTTCTTACAGCCATATTACCTATCTGGACGGCGTTATGGAAAAATATGTACCCGGAGATTATGAATTTGATGTTCCTCAAAAACTAATGGATTTATACAATGCAAAAGATTTTGGAATTTATGCAGATAAAAATGGTAAACTGCCTGTAAACTTTATCGGTACCAATCATACTACGGGTGGTAACTCAGGTTCTCCTGCCATTGATGCCTATGGAAATCTTATCGGCTTGAATTTTGACCGCGTATGGGAAGGAACGATGAGTGATATTTATTACGATCCGGAGATTTGCAGAAACATTATGGTAGACAGCAGATATATTTTATTCATCATTGACAAGTTTGCCGACGCAAAACATCTGATTGATGAAATAAAAATCGTAAATCCGAAACAAAAAACCAAAACAAAGCGTTAACAATCAATATGTTAATCTTTTTTAAAAAAAATATCACATTTTTATCATCGAATCAAAAATTTCATATCTTTGTTTCGAATTAATAATTAACTTTTATAATTAAAAAAATGAAAAAAATCGCATTAAGCTTAGCATTCGTTGCTTCATTAGCATTCGTATCTTGTAAAGAAACTAACAAAGAAGCAGCAGTTGAAGAAACTCCAGCAGTTGAAACTCCAGCAGTTGAAGAAGCTCCAGCAGTTGAGGAAGCTCCAGCAGTTGAAACTCCAGCTACTGAAACTCCAGCTACTGAGACTCCAGCTAACGAAACAGCTCCAGCTACTCCAGCTAACTAATTTTTAGCTTTGGAAATAAAATCAGCCTCGCATTGCGGGGCTTTTTTTATTTCGTTATTTTTGTTTCTGACACTGCTGTGATTTTATCTTACTGAAATCTATATTATATTTGTATAAACTAAAATACACCCCTAAAAAAATGTCTGCTAAAGTAAAAACGCCGAAAGAAGTAAAAGAAACCCCTTTAATGAAACAGTACAACGAGATTAAAAATAAGTATCCCGATGCGTGCTTGCTTTTCAGAGTAGGTGACTTTTATGAAACATTTGGTGAGGATGCAGTGCGGGCGGCAGGTATTTTAGGCATTACACTCACTAAAAGAGGAGCCGGAAGCCCGAGCGAAACTGCTCTGGCAGGTTTTCCGCATCACTCCCTGAATGTGTATCTGCCAAAATTAGTAAAAGCAGGTCTCAGGGTAGCCATCTGTGATCAGCTTGAAGATCCAAAAACCACAAAAACGATCGTCAAACGCGGAGTTACAGAGCTTGTGACGCCAGGGGTATCGATGAATGATGAAGTATTGCAGGCAAAAACGAATAATTTTCTTGCTGCCTTACATTTTGGAAAAAAAACAATCGGGATTTCTTTTTTAGATGTTTCTACCGGGGAGTTTCTTACCTCACAAGGAAATGAAGAATATATAGATAAACTGCTTCAAAACTTTCAACCCAGCGAAGTACTGGTTCAAAAAGGAACAAAGAATAACTTTTTGCATCATTTTGGAAGCGATTTCAATTTGTTTTACCTCGAAGACTGGATTTTCAAAGAAGATTATGCAAACGAAAGCCTGACCCAACACTTTAAAACCACTTCTTTGAAAGGATTTGGTATAGAAGAACTTACTGAAGGTATCATTTCTTCAGGAGCCATTCTGTATTATCTATCGGAAACACAGCATAACAAAATTCAGCATATTTCCAATATTCAGCGTATTGCCGAGAATGCCTATGTGTGGATGGACCGTTTTACCATACGAAATCTGGAATTACACCATAGTAATAACCACAATGCTACAACACTGCTTGATGTAATTGACAAAACCCTGTCGCCTATGGGCGGACGTTTATTAAAACGGTGGCTTGCGTTGCCTCTAAAGGAAATCAATGCGATCAACCATCGCCTTGAAGTAGTTGATTATCTGAAAACGAATCCTGAAACACTACATACATTTCAATATCAGATCAAGCAAATTTCTGATCTCGAAAGGCTGATCTCTAAACTGGCTACAGGCAAAATTTCTCCGCGCGAAATCAATTATCTCAAAGAATCTCTTGATGCGATTATTCCGATGAAAGAGTTGGCATTAAAAAGTAAAAATGAAGCGTTGCGTATAATTGGTGACAATCTTCATGCATGTGAACTTCTACGCGAAAAAATTACGGCTACCATTACGGCTGATGCTCCGGTTGCCTTAAATAAAGGAAATGCGATTGCACGCGGAGTGAATGAAGAACTCGATGAGTTACGCGATATTTCACAATCTGGCAAATCATATCTGGAAGCTCTGGAAGCACGGGAAAGTAAAAATACCGGAATTCCTTCTTTAAAAGTAGCTTTTAACAATGTGTTTGGCTATTATATCGAGGTGCGCAACACCCATAAAGACAAAGTACCTGAAAACTGGATTCGCAAACAGACATTAGTAAACGCGGAACGCTATATAACGGAAGAGCTCAAGGAATACGAAACCAAAATTTTAGGGGCAGAAGAGCGCATCTACAAAATAGAATCTGAGCTTTATGAAAAGTTCATCATGTGGTGCGCACAATACATACAGCCTGTACAACTCAATGCCAATCTGGTCGCACAGCTCGACTGTCTTCAGTCGTTTACCCAAATGGCAATTGATCATAATTATGTACGTCCGGAATTTAAAGATGATTTTATTCTTGACATTAAAGACGGCCGCCATCCTGTAATTGAAAAACAATTGCCACCCGGAACTCCCTACATCTCAAATGATGTATATCTGGACAATGAAAATCAGCAGATTATCATGATCACCGGTCCTAATATGTCGGGTAAATCAGCTATATTAAGACAAACCGCCCTCATTGTATTGTTGGCTCAAATGGGTAGTTTTGTACCTGCAAAATCCGCAACTATGGGGATTACAGACAAGATCTTTACCAGAGTAGGTGCTTCAGACAATATCTCTATGGGAGAGTCTACGTTTATGGTAGAGATGAATGAAACCGCATCGATTCTGAACAATCTTACCGACCGCAGTTTGGTTTTACTGGACGAGATCGGACGGGGAACCTCTACTTATGACGGAATTTCGATTGCATGGGCAATTGCAGAATATTTACATGAGCATCCGGCAAAAGCAAAAACACTGTTTGCTACTCATTATCATGAGCTCAATGATATGCATGAGCAATTTCACAGAATCAAAAATTTCAATGTTTCTGTAAAAGAACTCAAAGACACTGTACTGTTTTTACGAAAACTTATACCCGGTGGCAGTGCACACAGCTTTGGGATTCATGTAGCCAAGATGGCAGGAATGCCGCAAATGGTCATTCAAAAAGCACAAAAAGTATTGAAAAAGCTCGAAAAAAGCCATAAATCAGAAGGTTCGGTTGATCTTACAACAAATGATGAACTGCAACTCAGTATTTTTAATATGGATGATCCGTTACTCGAAGAAATAAAAGAAGAAATTCTGAATTTAGACATTAATACATTGACTCCGGTTGAAGCATTGATGAAACTGAATGAGATCAAAAAGATGGTCAGCAAAAAGTAGCTTTTCCCATGAATAAATTAAAGAAAAACCGAACTTTTCGAAAAACAAAGTACGTTTTATATAAAGAAACTCTTGTCGATTTCAATGAACATTTCTGGGCTTTTGTAGGTTCATTTGTCGGTTTGGGAACGATCTGCTATTTACAATATGAAAAATTCAGTCCGGCTGAATTCACATTACTTATTGGTTCGTTCGGAGCCTCCTGTGTACTGATTTACGGTGTTATCTCAAGTCCGCTGGCACAACCGAGAAATCTGATCGGTGGTCATCTCATCGCAGCATTTATAGGAGTCTCAATAACAAAACTATTGCCTGATCTGGTATGGGTAGCAGCGCCTTTGGCAGTTTCACTGTCTATTATTCTAATGCAGATTACGAAAACGCTGCATCCGCCTGGTGGAGCAACAGCCTTAATCGCTGTGACGGGCGGAACTTCTGTACGGGAATTAGGTTATTTTTATATGCTGTCGCCTGTTTTGAGCGGTGTACTTATTTTATTGCTGGCAGCGCTGATCTTTAACAACATTCCGCATGGACGGCAATATCCATCCCGTGCCATGAGTCTCAAAAAGATTTTTATTAAAAAATAAATGCGCTCCTGAGAGCGCATCTGTCTATTCTGTTTTAGCGGATAATTCAAACCAGCGTTCTTCTTTTTGTTCCAGTGTTTCTATAATTTTTCGCAATTCCGTTGCCTTTTTATTCAAATCGGCATCTGAAACTTTTCCATCAGAAAACTCTTTTTCAATCTGTGCTTTTTTGTGTTCGAGATCTTTTATCTCACGCTCTATTTTCTGAAATTCTTTTTGCTCATTAAAAGAGAGTCCTTCTTTTTTAACCTGATTTTCTTTCCAGTTTACTTTTTCTTTTACTACTTCCTCTTTTGCAGGTTCTACAGAATCTTCATAGGCTCTGAAATCAGAATAATTACCCGGAAAATCTTCTATGACACCCTCACCTCTGAAAACAAACAAGTGATCCACAATCTTATCCATAAAATAGCGGTCGTGAGATACCACAAGCAGACAGCCAGGATAATCGAGCAGAAAACTTTCCAGTACATTCAGCGTTACTATATCCAAATCGTTTGTAGGCTCATCCAGTATCAGAAAATTAGGATTCTGAATGAGTACAGTACACAGGTATAAACGTTTGAGTTCTCCCCCACTGAGTTTTTCTACAAAGTCATATTGTTTTTTACGGTCAAACAGGAAGCGCTCGAGCAGTTGGGCTGCAGAAATCAGACGTCCTTTTGTCAGAGGTATGTATTCTCCGTATTCTTTAATGATATCAATTACTTTTTGTTCGGGTTTCGGGTTGATACCACTTTGTGTATAATATCCCAGCTTAATGGTATCTCCTACGACTACCTTTCCGCTATCAGGAGGCATTGTTTGTGTTAGTATATTGAGGAAGGTAGATTTTCCTGTTCCGTTTTTGCCGATAATACCGATACGTTCCCCTTTGTTAAAGGTGTAACTGTAGTTTTTGAGAATAACTTTGTCCTGAAATGTTTTGCTGACATTGTGTAACTCCACAATTTTGCTCCCCATCCGTTCCATGTTGATTTCCAACTCTATCTGATGTTCTTTTCTACGGGAATGTGCTTTTTCTTTGATAACATAAAAATCGTCCTGACGCGATTTTGATTTGGTTGTACGTGCCTTTGGCTGACGGCGCATCCAGTCTAATTCTTTTACAAAAAGGTTTTTTGCCTTATCAATAGAAGCATTCTCAGCAGCAATCCGTTCTTCCTTTTTCTGAAGATAATAAGAATAGTTTCCTTTGTACTGATAGATTTTACCGTGATCGAGCTCAATAATCTCATTGCACACACGCTCTAAGAAAAAACGATCGTGAGTGACCATAAACAGGGTTATATTTTCTTTTGCAAAATAGCTTTCAAGCCATTCTATCATTTCCAGATCAAGATGGTTGGTTGGCTCATCTAAAATCAGAAGGTCGGGCTTATTAATCAGAATAATGGCCAATGCCAGACGTTTTTTCTGACCTCCGGAAAGATTTTTTACTTTTAGTTTTAAATCTTCGAGCTTCAGTTTGAATAAGATCTGTTTGTACTGTGTTTCAAAATCCCATGCATTATGCATGTCCATACGATCAAAAGCTTTCTGATACGCTTCTTCATCATTCGGATTTTCAAGGGCTTTTTCGTACTGCTCAATTACTTTGAGGGTTTCATTGTCAGAAGCAAAGATACTTTCTTCAATTGTGAGTTCTCCCTGTAAATTGGGTTCCTGAGAAAGAAATTCCATACGAATGCCTTTTCTGATTACTACCTGCCCGGAATCTGCCGTATCCAATCCGTTAATTATTTTAAGAATCGATGTTTTTCCCGATCCGTTTTTGGCGATAAAAGCAATTTTCTGATCTTTATTAATTCCAAAAGAAACGTTTTCAAATAATGTATGGGCTCCAAAAGACTTGGATATATTTTCAACTGAAAGGTAATTCATATACTGTGTGTCAAATTTTATGGCTCAAAAATAGTTTGATGGCTTTGTATAGCAACAAAAAGACATAACTATTATTATCACTGCAAACTTAACCATTTAAAATGAGAATTATATGCAAATCACATACAGTGCATGTTGAGAATTCTTCCAATTTATTTTTTAACATTTCATCCCACCCTTTCCAAAGTCCTCACCAAATCCTGTCTAACCCTTTGATAAATCTGTAAAAATCATTTTTTTCAGAATCTTTTTAAGCAATTTTTAAAAAAATCATAAGAGATAAAAAGGGTTATCTATTTGTTTCTTAATAGTTTTTTGTTTTCTTTGCACTTTAACCATAATCACAAAATAATGAAAAGAATCTTTACACTTCTGGCACTTACTACCTTAACTTTTTCAACTTTTTCATGCAGTAGCGATGACAGTAGCCCTGTTGTAGTTAATCCACCTGTGGTAAAAGATAAATTAATAGGTAAATGGGATTTAAAGACGTTTTCTATGGAGATGACTGCTGAAGGGCAAGAACCACAAATAATAGAAGATCAATCTGTAGAGGGTTTATTAGTCATGCAGTATGACTTTAAAGAAGACAATACCATTGATTTTTTAATTCAGCAAGGACAACAAGCTGAGCAAAGCGGTACAGGTACTTATACAAAATCAGGTAACTCTGTAACCATCACTTTGGCTCAAACACCTCAGACGTTTACCCTGAGTAATCTGGCAGATACAAAGATGTCTCTAAAAATGACAGAGCAAGTTCCTGTAAACGGAGTTACATACACAACGGTATTCAGTTATAATTTCGAAAAAATGTAAAATTTAACATTCCCTCATAAAATGAAAAAAATAATTACTTTGGCTGCCCTATTGGTATTCACACTTTCCAGTTTGTCCTGCAGCAGTGATGACAGCAGCACTACAGAAACTCCTGCACCGGTTGATTTATTAATCGGTAAATGGGATTTAAAGATGACTGATCTTAAAACAACCAAAGATGGCAAAGTTACCGAATCTTATGAAAATCAGCCTTCCTTGAACAAACTGATCATGCAGTTCAATTTCAAAGCAGATAAAACGGTAGTGTACACGATGAAAAATGTTACTACAGGATCAGCTCAGACATTAAAAGGTACTTATGTAAGAAATGGTGACAGTGTAGTGCTTTCTTTTGAAAATGTACCGGATCCTGTGACTTATAAGATTCTGAACCTGCAAAAAATCAAATTATCATTCCACCGCCTTCAGGAGTTTACAACGAAAGAGGTAAAAAATGGAGTGGAAGTTGAAGTTAAAACAAAGATTGAAAATACGTACCATTTAGAAAGAATGTATTACTAAAATACAATCCCTTTTGTATAAAATTTTATTGAGTACACTATGTTAATAGGTACTCAATAATTTTTTAGTTTCTGTTTTACCCCAATCCGGAGACAGTGCAGAAGAGGCTTTATATTCTTTATATTTGACAAGTGCTTTTTCCAGATAGGGTTTTGCCTTCTTTTTTCCGCCGCCAAATATAGCCGGCGTATTATAAATCCCCATGCCTCTCACATAATAATATCTCGGATTATCAGGATTGGCTTTTTGTGCCAGATCTAACTGTTTCTTACTGGCTTTCCCCATACTCGCTCCTCTCATCATCGGATTTACCTGTATCCTCGCACTGAGTAAATAGGCTTTTAATACATAGTTTTCAGATGATGCCTTTTCTATAGCAAAGGCATTGTTGAGATAGGTTTCTGCTTTATCACACCAGGCATCTTTATCTTTCTCCAATGCATTTGCCAAAGCGATATACGCATACGAAGTATAGTATTGAGCATACCAGTTTTTTGGAGCTTCTTTGGCTATTTTTTCAAATTCTTTGGCAAGTTCCAACCAGGCTTTCTCGGTTGTTGTTTTTTCAATTTTCACGATCTGTCTCGTCAGAAGCTCAGTAGTGTTTTGCGAAAAAGAAACAAGTGTGCTTAAGAAGAAGCCGATAAGTGCAATATATTTCATAGAATTATAAATTTCGACTGTGAAGATATCGTTTATTTTTTTTGTTTATACACGGTTTTCAAATTCAACAGATTCATCGGATTGGTATCCAGCCCCATAACTTCTTTACGTGTAAAACGGGCTACTTTATCATAAAACAGAACAATTACCGGTACTTCGTTCAAAATAATCTCATCCATTTTTTCATAGTGTTTTTTTCTCTCAGACAAATCAATTATTTCAAAAGATTTTTGATACATCTGATCAAACTGTTCATTTTTAAAATGGGTATAATTCGGTCCGTTTGGTGTAAAGTTAGTGCTGTTAAACAAAGAGAGATAGTTCTCTGCATCCGGATAATCAGCAATCCAGCTTGCTCTGAAAAAAGTAAGCTTATTAGTAGCAATTGACTGTCGTAATGTAGAAGGAGGCATTACATCAATGGTTACGTCCACTCCTATTTTCTGCCATTCGCGTTGGAGATATTCTGCAATATCAATATAAGTAGCATTTGTAGAAAGCGTGAGCTTTACTGGCTGTTTGTGTGTTTTCTTTACTTCATTAATGAGTTCTCTTGCCTTCACCGGATCGAACTGCACTGCCTTATCAGCATTATAGCCCGGCAATCCATCCGGAATGATTCCTGTTACTTTTGCATTCCCCATACCGTTTCTGAGGTAAGCAAGCATTTTCTTACGGTCAAATCCTATATTTAGAGCCATACGCAACTTTTTATCCTTTACCATAGCACTATTCATATTAAACCCCAGATATTCCGTATTGAGATAAGACCCTGTAAGCATTTTGAGATTGTGTTGGTATTTTGGCTGTAATGTACCCTGTGGTGTAAGCAATTCATCTTTATATGAAGGATCTAAACCTGAGATAAAATCCAGTTTTCCCTGAATAAACTGTAAAAAACCACTCTGCTTATCCGGTAGAAAAGAGATGGCAACGGCCTCTAAATAAGGTAATCGTTTGCCCTGAGCATCTGTTTCATGATAATGCTGGTTTTTTCTTAAGACTAATTTTACGTTTTCTTCCCAGATTTTAAAATAGAAAGGTCCCGTACCTATCGGATGGGAACGGAAATCTATTGCAGGGTCTTCTGTAATCTCTCTGGGAACAACAGAAGCATATTTCATTGAAAGCAATCCTATAAAAGCAGGAAAAGGTCTTTTTAAACGTATATGAAAGGTGCTGTCATTAACCGCTCTGTAATTTTCTACCGACTGAAATACCCAGGTGCCCGGAGATGCCAATTTTTCGCTTAATAGACGATCAAAACTGTATTGAAAATCATAAGCTGTAACCAACCGGGTGCTGTCTTTACCGAAATTGATGTGTTTGTGAAAATAGACATCTTTTCTCAATATAAACTCATACTCCAGTCCGTCTTCAGAAATCGTCCATGACTTGGCAATATCCGGAGCTACCTGCAATGAATCGTTAAGCTGCACCAGCCCGTTAAACAATTGGTTGGTTGGCCATATAATAGACATATTGCGGGCAAAAGCAGGATCAAGCGTCTGTATATTGCCACTTTCATTGTATCTGAAAACCATAGACTCATCATAAACAGCTGTTTTCTTCTGGCAGGAAACAAATGTTAAAACAATATAAAATAATGATAGGCAATAAATTATAGATTTCATCAATCCGATTTTTGTTTATAAATTTGCAAGTTCGATCCATCAACATACAGATGGTAAATATAATTCAAAATTACTACTCTTAAGTAGCTAATTACTATGGAAAACACGAAAAGAGTCGCTTTTTATACTTTGGGATGTAAACTGAATTTTTCAGAAACCTCGACCATTGCCCGTAATTTTTCAGATGAAGGCTTTCAGAAAGTACCATTTGAAGAAAAGGCAGATATTTATGTCATCAATACCTGTTCGGTAACGGACAATGCAGATAAACAATTTAAACAGATTGTAAAAAAGGCCCTCAAAATAAACGATAAAGCCTTTATTGCTGCTGTTGGCTGTTATGCACAGCTGAAACCGGAAGAACTCGCTGCTGTTGATGGCGTGGATCTGGTATTAGGTGCTACCGAAAAATTCAAGATTACGGATTACATCAATGATCTGTCAAAAAATGATATGGGTGAAGTACACTCCTGTGAAATCGGAGAAGCTGATTTTTATGTCGGCAGTTATTCTATTGGAGACAGAACGCGTGCTTTCCTAAAAGTACAGGACGGATGTGACTATAAATGTACGTATTGTACCATTCCATTAGCACGTGGTATTTCACGTTCAGATACTATGGATAATGTACTACGGAATGCCAGCGAAATTGCCGCTAAAGGAATAAAGGAAATTGTATTGACAGGCGTAAATATCGGAGATTACGGAAAAGGTGAATTCGGCAATAAAAAACACGAACATACTTTTCTGGAACTTGTTCAAAATCTGGATAAAGTGGAAGGAATTGAGCGTTTACGAATTTCATCTATTGAACCTAATTTATTAAAAAATGAAACGATTGACTTTGTAGCTACCAGCAAAACTTTTGTACCTCATTTTCACATTCCTCTGCAATCGGGCAGTAATACCATTCTAAAAAAAATGAAACGCCGGTATCTGCGTGAACTTTATCAGAACCGCGTTTCCAAAATCAGAGAGGTAATGCCTGATGCCTGTATCGGAGTAGATGTTATTGTAGGATTTCCCGGAGAAACAGACGAACTCTTTCTGGAAACCTATCACTTTCTGAATGATTTGGATATTTCGTATCTGCACGTGTTTACTTATTCTGAAAGAGATGATACTGAAGCTGCCATCATGGAAGGTGTAGTTCCTGCCAACGTAAGAGCCAAACGCAGTAAAATGTTGCGCGGTTTGTCGGTAAAAAAAAGAAGGGCTTTTTATGAGGCACAATTAAACAGTTCTCATACCGTTTTATTTGAGAGTGAAAACAAAGAAGGTTATATTCACGGTTTTACAGAAAATTATGTAAAAGTAAAAACCCCATGGAACCCGGAACTTGTAAATACACTACACCCTATACACCTTACAAAAATTGATGAAGACGGAATTGTTCGATTTGACTTTATTGAACAACCCGTATTTTCATAAAAAAGAAAAAGCGCAGAAAAATTTCTGCGCTTTCTATTTTCTGAAGTTAGATTTTTATACCTGTAGCCAATTGCTCTTTGTAGCTCGGATTTTTTTTAAAGAAACCTACAATACCTGAGTTAACCGGAACAATACGCAATTTGCTTTCCTCTGCTTTATTTAAGATCTGTTTGATAAAATCATTAATCAACTCTTCATCTTCACAACCGTTGGTGTTCAACTTTGTCAAAAACAACTTTCTTTCCTGAATGGAATACTCAATTATAATCTGATTATCACCGCATTTACATTCATACTGTCTTAATAATTCATTATTTTTAAATTCCATTATTAATAATTTTCTATATTTATACTGAGTTATATCTTATTTTTACTGGTTAAAATTAAATTTTAATCAAATAAGTTTAGATGAAATTTATATATCATCAATTAAAATCTAAATTTAGACCTAAATTGAACACAAAATAACCACTTTTTTTTGAATATTACAAATGGATTCAACCGCAATCAATGCTCAAAATAAAACAGCAATCTACTTTATGCCGGGCATGGCTGCCAATTCTTTGATTTTTGAAAAATTACGTTTTGATCCGCATTTTTTTGAATGTTACTACCTGGAATGGTTAGAGCCCAACAAAAATGAGTCCCTGAAAGACTATTGCAAAAGACTGGCAGAAGCTATTCAACACAAAAACCCTGTTTTGATAGGAGTCTCTTTTGGAGGAATCATTGTACAGGAAATTGCAAAACTGATTAAAGTACAACAGGTAGTCATAATTTCCAGTGTCAAAGATCCTTCTGAGTTTCCGTGGAGGATGAAACTCGCCCGCAAATATAAATTATACCATTTATTCCCTACCCGCTATATAAATTTTATTGAACGCATTTCAAAAAAAATTGTATCTTCAAAAAAAATAGTTCATCGGATTGATATGTATCAAAAATACCTTACAGTCCGTTCCAACAACTATTTAAAATGGGCTTTCAAAAATACGATTGAATGGACAAATGACCATCCGGTTTCCAATATCATTCATATTCATGGAAGCAAAGACCATATTTTCCCTGTCAACAGGATTAAAGATGCGATCATTCTGAAAAATGCAACACATATACTCATATTGTTACAGGCAAAGTGGATCAATGAAAATTTACCGGAATTACTTAAAAAAAATGGCTTACATGAAAACAACCTGGATTAAAAACACTTTAGCGCTTACTGGTATTGTATCAACCAGTCTTTTATTATTTCAATTTACATCTGAAGGCACCAATCACGTAAGTGTAGATGTAAGAAACCATGCTTATCTGCCCAATAATATGGCTTTCTGTGAAGAACGCGTTCCTCTTTCAATTATTGACGTAAAAGAACGTTTAGACCGTGAAATGACGGTAAACATTAATTTACATTCAGCCACTACTCTCATCATCAAAAGAGCCAACCGGTACTTTCCGACCATAGAACCTATTTTGAAAAAAAATGGTATTCCGGATGATTTTAAATACCTCGCAGTTATTGAAAGCAGCCTTACCAATGCTACTTCTTCTGCAGGAGCTAAAGGTTTCTGGCAGTTTATGCCAGAAACAGCAAAAGAATACAATCTGGAAGTGAGCTCCACAGTAGATGAACGCTATGATGTTGTCAAAGCTACAGAAGCAGCCTGCAGGTATCTGAAAAGTGCTTATAATAGATTTGGCAACTGGACTTTGGTAGCTGCAGCCTATAACAGAGGTATGGCGGGTGTACAAAGACAGATGGATGCGCAAAGTGTTACAGATTATTATGATCTGTATCTCAATGAAGAAACATCACGTTATGTATTCCGCATACTGGCACTGAAAGAAATCATGCAAAATGCCTCTAAATACGGTTATGATTTACCAAAAGATGTATTGTACCGTCCTATTAAAACCAAAACGGTACCGGTGAATTATGATATTTTTGATCTGGCAACGTTTGCTAACGAACAGGGTATTAATTACAAAATTCTCAAACTTCACAACCCGTGGCTTCAGAACACCAATCTCACAGTAAGTCCGGGCAAGACGTACTCTATTGAGATTCCGACAGAAGGGTATAAAAAATAAAAAAAAGCGATAATATCGCTTTTTTTTATTTTTTATATTTTCTTCATCTGTTCTTTCATCATTCTCACCTGCTCTTTCAACATATTGTTTTTATCGAGCTTCTGAGCTTCTGCCAATAATTTTTGTGCTTCTATTTTTCTTCTCTTCGTCATTGCAATTCCGGCTAACTGCAATTTTGCAACGGCCATATCCTGATCCATATTCAAACCAAGCTCTACAGCCTTTCTGAAATATTTCTCTGCCTGTGTAAGATTGGTCTGAGACACTACAATACCATTTAAGTAATTATAATATCCGTATTGTTTTTTCAGCAAAGCGCCTTCCGGATTTTTGATGCGATCCAAAACTTTTTTCGTTCCTTCCATATCCTGTTTTCTCAACTTGAAAAGCGCCATAATCAAAAATTCATTTTTAAAATACAAAAGCACTACAATAGCTGCAATTAATAATAAAAAGATTCCGTTTCCAATATTGTTTTCAGTAAATTGCCAAACAGCGGTTGCTACAATAAGAGCAGCTAAAATTATTTTAATATTTTTATGAAACATTCTTCCTGTTTTATTTTTTAACTTTGCAAATGTAGAAAAAATATGACGAGGAATAAAACCGGTTCTATCAAATCATTCCTTTTTTATGGAAAGAAATGTATTTTTTCAAAAAAGGATTTGTAAAAATAAAAAGGTTTCCTATATTTGCACTCGGTTTTGAAACTAGTCTTTTTCAAAGCTGGACATTTGTAAAATTTATTTAGAATTAAAGATAATAGCAATGAGTAAGAGAACGTTTCAACCATCAAAAAGAAAAAGAAGAAACAAACATGGTTTCATGGACAGAATGGCAAGTGCTAACGGAAGAAAAGTGTTGGCTCGCAGAAGAGCGAAAGGAAGACACAAATTGACTGTTTCTTGCGAACCAAGACATAAAAAATAATGATGTTTCCATCATAAATAAAGGTGTTACTTTACGTGTAACGCCTTTTTTTATACTCATTTTTTATAACTATATTTAGCTTACTAAACTACCAACTCGTAATTTTTATTAAAACAACACAACGTAATAATGCCAAAAGATAATTCAATAAAAACGGTTTTGATTATTGGGTCCGGTCCCATTATCATCGGTCAGGCCTGTGAGTTTGATTACGCAGGATCTCAATCTGCACGCTCTTTAAAGGAAGAAGGAATTAAAGTAATCCTTATCAATTCCAATCCGGCCACTATCATGACGGATCCTACTATGGCGGATCATGTATATCTGAAACCGTTGACTACAAAATCAATCATTGAGATTTTGACTGCACATCCGGATATTGATGCTGTATTGCCTACTATGGGTGGACAAACAGCTTTGAATCTGTGTCTGGAAGCAGATGAAAAAGGAATCTGGCAGGATTTCAACGTACGCTTGATTGGGGTTGACATCAATGCCATCAATATTACAGAAGACAGAGAACAGTTCAAACAGCTTTTAAGTAAAATTGGCGTACCATTTGCTCCGGCAAAAACCGCAACCTCTTTTTTAGAAGGAAAAGAAATAGCTCAGGAGTTTGGTTTTCCATTAGTGATTCGCCCTTCCTTTACACTCGGAGGTACCGGAGCAGCTTTTGTACACAAAGAGGAAGATTTTGACAATCTGCTTACTATGGGGCTTGAAGCTTCTCCAATACACGAAGTACTTATTGATAAAGCCTTACTGGGATGGAAAGAATATGAACTGGAACTGTTACGCGATAAGAATGATAATGTAGTCATCATCTGTACCATAGAAAATATGGACCCGATGGGTATTCATACAGGCGACAGTATTACCGTGGCACCAGCTATGACTTTATCGGACAGAACATTCCAAAAACTACGTGATATGGCCATCCTGATGATGCGCAGTATCGGTAATTTTTCAGGAGGATGTAACGTTCAGTTTGCCGTTTCACCGGATGAAAACGAAGATATTGTTGCCATTGAGATCAATCCGCGTGTTTCCAGATCATCTGCACTGGCTTCTAAAGCTACAGGATACCCGATTGCAAAAATAGCGACAAAACTTGCTTTGGGATATTCACTGGATGAATTACAAAATCAAATTACAAAATCTACTTCTGCTCTTTTTGAACCGACACTCGATTATGTAATTGTGAAAATACCACGATGGAATTTTGACAAGTTCGAAGGTGCAGACAGAACATTGGGTCTGCAGATGAAATCAGTCGGAGAAGTAATGGGTATCGGCCGTTCTTTTCAGGAAGCATTACATAAAGCTACACAATCTCTGGAGATTAAGCGAAATGGTTTAGGAGCAGACGGAAAAGGATACACCAATTACGATCAGATCATTGAAAAGCTTACGTATGCAAGCTGGGACCGTGTATTTGTCATCTATGATGCCATTGCATTGGGAATTCCGCTAAGCCGTATCCATGAGATCACCAAAATAGATATGTGGTTCCTGAAGCAATATGAAGAATTATATGCTTTGGAACAGGAAATATCAAAATACAGCATTGAAAGCCTTCCAAAGGAACTTTTACTCGAAGCAAAACAACGTGGATTTGCGGACAGACAGATCGCTCATATGCTGAATACACTGGAGAGTAAAGTACATGAATTGCGTGATCGTATGAACATCAACCGTGTATTTAAACTGGTAGATACGTGCGCAGCTGAATTCGTAGCACAAACTCCTTACTACTACTCTACTTTTGAGGAAGAAATAAAAAAACCGGATGGAACTGTTTATACTTCCAATGAAAGTGTAAGAAGCGATAGAAAGAAAATAGTAGTTCTTGGATCAGGTCCAAACCGTATCGGACAGGGAATAGAATTTGATTACTCCTGCGTACACGGTGTATTGGCTGCTAAAGAATGTGGATATGAAACCATTATGATTAACTGTAATCCTGAAACGGTTTCTACAGATTTTGACACGGCAGACAAATTATATTTTGAACCGGTTTTCTGGGAACATATTTATGATATCATTCAACATGAAAAACCGGAAGGTGTTATTGTACAGCTTGGAGGTCAGACCGCATTAAAACTCGCAGAAAAACTCGACAAGTATGGTATTAAAATTATCGGTACAAGCTTTGAAGCACTTGATCTTGCAGAAGACAGAGGTCGTTTTTCAGAACTGCTTACTCAGTTGAACATTCCGTTCCCTCAATTCGGAATTGCTCAGACAGCCGATGAAGCTTCTGCTCTGGCAGACGAACTCGATTTCCCTTTATTGGTGAGACCTTCGTATGTATTGGGTGGTCAGGGAATGAAAATTGTTATCAATAAAAAAGAACTGGAAGAACACGTAATTGATTTGTTGCGTACAATTCCGGGTAATAAACTCTTGTTAGATCATTATCTTGCGGGTGGTATTGAAGCGGAAGCGGATGCTATCTGTGACGGGGAAAATGTTTATATCATAGGTATTATGGAACATATAGAACCTTGTGGTGTACACTCAGGAGACAGTAATGCTACATTACCTCCTTTCAATTTAGGTGAGTTTGTCATCCAGCAGATAAAGGATCACACTAAGAAAATTGCCGTAGCTCTAAAAACAGTAGGTCTGATCAATATACAATTTGCGATAAAAGATGATACGGTGTATATTATTGAAGCCAATCCGCGTGCGTCACGTACTGTGCCTTTTATTGCTAAAGCCTATGGTGAACCTTATGTAAACTATGCTACCAAGATAATGCTGGGCGAAAAGAAAGTCACAGACTTTACCTTTAATCCGCAATTAAACGGATTTGCGATCAAACAACCTGTTTTCTCTTTTAATAAATTCCCTAAAGTAAATAAAGCTTTAGGACCGGAAATGAAATCTACAGGCGAAAGTATATTGTTTATAGACAGTCTCAAAGATGATGCTTTCTATGATTTATACTCCAGAAGAAAAATGTATTTAAGCAAATAAAAAAAGCCTCGCAATGCGAGGCTTTTTTTATCATTTTTTCCATCAATTAATTTACCTGAGCGTTTAACGGAATCGCTAAATCTTCTTTGATAAATTCTCCGTTGATCATTGGAATAACCAGTTTGTTATGTTTCATACCTTCTGTTTTTGCATGCAATACACCACGCGCTGTATTCATGGTAAAAAACGCTAATTGTTCGAGTAAACCTTTTGGTAAAATCAATTGGTCTCCCTTAACAAAAAACTGCCAACCTGCTGGTTCAAACTCAAATTCACAAGAAACCGCGATTTTCAAAACTTCCTGTTTTTCCAATTGAAAAACAAATTTAGAAATAGCTTTGATAAATTTTTTCTCATTATTAACACCAAACTGAAAATCAAAATTCAGGTCTAAAGTTCCGTTTTCCTGATTGATATCTGCTGCATTAAAATCTTCTGTGTTAATACTAATTAAGCGATAATTAATATTCGCCGGCTGTTGTTCACTCATAATTTAATTTTTATTTAATTCTAATAGTTGTTCTACATACTCACGGTCATTAGACAAGCGAGGTATTTTATTCTGTCCGCCCAGTTTGTCTTTTTTACTGAGCCAATCATGGAAAAGTCCGTGTCTGGCTATATTTAAAACTAACGGATTTAAGGTCATATTATTATATCGCTTTGCTTCATAATCTGAATTGATAGCCTGAATATTTTTATCGAGTGTTTCAGCAAATTCTTCGATATTTATCGGATCTTTTCTAAATTCGATGATCCATTCATGCGCTCCTTTTTCACGATCTTTCATAAACACCGGGGCTACTGTGTATTCGACTAGTTCAACATTAAAAGTCTCACATGTTTTAGCAATTGCCTTATCCGTATTCTCAATCATCAGCTCTTCTCCGAAAACATTGATATGATGCTTTGTTCTGCCTGTAATACGAATGCGATAAGGATATAAAGAGGTAAACCTTACCGTATCCCCTATCAGATAACGCCATAATCCTGAATTAGTGGTTATCACTAAAGCATAATTTTTATTGAGCTGTACCTCTGACAGTGGAATTGCCTTTTGTTTGGAAGTACCAAAAACATCCATGGGAATGAATTCGTAAAAAACACCATAATCCAACATCAGTAATAAATCAGAAGAATTATTTAAATCCTGAATCCCGAAAAATCCTTCTGAAGCATTATAGATTTCATAGTATTTAAAAAGATCACTCGGAAACATTTTTTTATATTGTTCCCGGTAAGGTTCAAAACTTACTCCGCCGTGAAAATAAACTTCTGCATTAGGCCACACTTCTAACAAATTGTCTGTACCTGTTTCATTGAGTACATTGTTAAATAACACCATCATCCACGAAGGTACTCCTGCAAAACTGGTGACATTTATGTTTTTTGTCTCCTCTACAATGGCCTGCATCTTTTCATTCCATTCACTCATCAAGGAAACCTTGTTACTCGGTGTGGAACTGTATTCTGCCCAAAATGGGAGATTATCTATGATAATAGCTGACAAATCTCCAAAGAACGTATTGTTATCTTCATACAGCTGCTTGCTGCCACCCAAACGAAGACTTTTTCCGGTAAACAGTTGCGAGTCTTCATTATTATTCAAATATAAGCATAACATATCTTTTCCAGCCTTGAAATGGCAATTTTCTAAGGCTTCGTTGCTTACCGGAATAAATTTACTTTTCGCATTGGTGGTTCCGCTGGATTTAGCAAACCATTTGATAGGTGTATTCCAAAAAACATTCTGTTCCCCTTTTCTGGCTCTTTCTATCAGTGGTTCAAACTGTTCATAGGTAGAGATTGGAACCCGTTCTGCAAATCGCTCATAATTATACAGAGTTGAAAAATCATATTTTTTTCCAAACTCGGTGTTTTGGGCTACGGCAATTAAATTTAACAATAATTCATTTTGTACTTCATTGGGAAACTTCTGAAAGAGTTCAATTTGGTGAATTCTTTTTTTCAGGATCCAGGAAGCAATGGAGTTTATGATAGTTAATGCCATAGGTGTATAAACTTTGCGGGATAAATTTACTAAAATTCAAATTTATAATTATTTTTAAAAGTATTAATTTTACTTGGTTAAAACTAAAAAACATCATAAGATAATGCAATTTGAAGGACTATTAAAAAAAATGCAAACAGAATTAGGAAATCCGATTCAGTATTTCGGAATCTTTCAACAGGATGTTTTAAATTACAATCAATTACTCAATAAACAAATAGAAATACAACATACGGGATATGAATGTCTGAACTGTGGAAAACAAAAAAAAATTTTCAGACAGGGTTTTTGTTATGATTGCTTTATGTCAAGTCCGGCAGTTGGCGATTGGATTATGAGACCCGAACTGAGTACCGCACATTTAGATATTGAAGACCGTGATCTCATCTACGAAAAAAAGGTTCAATTGCAACCTCATGTCGTATATCTGGCAGCTTCCAGTGATATTAAGGTAGGCGTTACCCGAAAAACCCAGGTTCCAATCCGTTGGATTGATCAGGGAGCAAGTAGTGCAATCTCTATTGTAGAAGTACCCAACCGCTATCTGGCCGGTATTACAGAGGTGCATCTGAAAAATCTGTTTACAGATAAAACAAGCTGGCAAAAGATGTTGAAAAACGAAGTAATAGCTACCGATCTTCAGGAAATAAAAAATTCGGTCAAAAGCAGACTTCCGGAAGAAGTATTACCCTATTTTACAACTGATGCCACATTGTTTTATGAAATGCATTATCCTGTGTTGTACTACCCTCAAAAAGTAAGCAGTCTCAATTTAGAAAAAACAGCTGTGTTTACTGGTAAACTGATCGGTATTAAAGGTCAATATCTGATTTTTGAAGACGGAACGGTTTTTAATATCCGAACCTATGAAGGCTATAGAGTGAAAATTTCCTTATAAAAAAAAACGGGACGTTGTCCCGTTTCTTTTTTTAAACAGCATTTTTTTCCTGCTGTCTGTCAGTAACTGATTTATCTTCTGCTACTCCGGCTTTCCAATATGAGTAGGCATAAAGTTCCTCTTTGGTCCATTGGAGTTCTTTTCTGAAATACGTTCTCAATTCTTTTACAGAAGAGAATTCTGCTGCTACATAGGCAAACCGGGTACTGTCAGGTATGCTTACCTGTCGGGCAACATCAGCAAGGTTACTCCCCTTTTCCGGATGCGGATTAACAATCCATTCAATATTAAAATTCTCTGGCATTTCTAATTTCTGAATATCAGCTTCCGTAGGCACTTCCAGAATACAGGTTCCTTGTTTATCTTTTGGCAGCGATTCCATAATGGCTCCCAATACTGGAATAGCTGTAGCATCTCCGATTAAAAAATACCAGTCAACCTCCGGATACAAGGCAGAACTTCCGAGTTTCATAGCAACTCCCAACGGATCGCCTACAGCTGCATTCAGGGCCCAGCTTGAAGCCGGTCCGGTTTCTCCATGATTGACAAAATCAATAATAATTTCATTATTAATTACATCTATTCCGCGATGTGTATAGGTGCGTACCAAAGGCTTAACAGAAGGATCCTGTTCCAGCCATTCCTTTTTTTCCTCATCAAATTCAGGAAAATACACCGTATCTACACCTGAGGGAGGAATGAATATTTTATTATTGACACCAATAGTACAGGCTTCTAATTTCGCTACATCTTCCGGTGCACCGGATAAAGTAATGCGGATAAAATGAGGTGTTATAAATTCTCTTTTCTTTAAGTGAAATAAGGCTCTTGCTACTTCCATGATTTTTTGTTCTTATTTCTGACTATTTTACAGCTGTCACGATTTCGTCAATCATTTTATTTGTTGAAAGTAAGCCTCCACCAGAGAGATACCATACCTGAGGATCAAGGTATACAATTTTACCGTTTTTATAGGCATTCGTTTTCTGTATGAGTACATTTTCAATATCTTTTTTATCAGCTCCCTTATCGGTTACCGCCGCATTTCTGTCGATGATGAAGAGAATATCCGGATTTGCCTCTGCAATAAATTCGTTAGACACTTTTTGACCGTGCGTAGAAACCTCAATATCTTTTACAGCTGGCTCCAAAGGCAATACATCATGAATGAATCCAAAACGGGATCCTTTTCCGTATGCACTGAATTTCCCATTATTATGCAATACAATAAGTGCTTTTTCAGGTTTAGCAACCAGATTTTGCTGTGCCTCGGCAATTTTATTTTTTATGGCTTCAACAGCCGTTTTTATGTCTGCCTCTTTACCGAATATCTGTCCCAATTTAGTAGCATTTGCTTCAAAAGAGCCCATATAGTCTTTATTATCTACAGCCATATAAACAGTTGGAGCAATTTTGGACAGTTCAGGATAAGCGGATTGTAAACGTGCAGAAATGATAATCAAATCCGGATTCAAAGCGTTGATTTTTTCATAATTAGGTTCCTTTAAAGTTCCTACATTTTCAATACTGCTGTCATTTTTATATTTTGAAAAATAATCCGGAAGATTGTCTTTTGCTACTCCGGCTACTTTAATCCCCAATTGATCCAGTGTTTCCAAAGATCCGATATCAAAAACGACTACGGTCTTTGGATTTTTAACCACTTTAGTTGTACCAAGCTGATCGGTTATTTCTATTGTTTCAGAAGAAGCATCTGCCGCTTTTTGCTCTTCTGTTTTTTTATTGCAACTCATAAAAGTTACCAATACTACCATTGAGGTAATTCTTAAAATATTTTTCATATACTGAAAGGTTTATAGGTTAAAATAATTACAAATTTTCTTTTTATTTTTTTCAATGATGTCAAACTCTATATCGAATATATCTGCTAATTTTTCAGCTGTAATCATCTCACTGGTTTCTTCATGGTATAGAATACGACCATTTTTCATGGCTATAATAAAATCAGAGTAACCAGAAGCAAAATTGATTTCATGGATGACAATGACTACTGTTTTTTGCAGTTCATCTACCAGACGTCTTAATGTTTTCATTACCTGAACCGCATGTTTCATATCTAAATTATTGAGCGGTTCATCTAATAGAATATATTCTGTATCCTGAGCTATAATCATGGCCAAAAACGCTCGTTGCCGCTGACCTCCGCTTAATTCATCTATATATGTATCTTTCAACTCTTCAAGTTCAGAAAAAGCAAGTGCCGTAGCTATCTTTTCTTCATCAGTTGCATTGAGCCTGCCTTTGGAATACGGAAACCTGCCAAACGAAACCAGTTCTTTAACTGTGAGTTTCAGTTCGAGATGGTTGGATTGTTTGAGTATAGACAGTTTTTTTGCCAGCTCATTATTTTTGTAGGCTGTAAGCTCTTTGTCAAACACACTTACAGAGCCAGAATCCTGCACAATGAGACGGCTAATAATCGACAGAAGGGTACTTTTTCCTGCGCCATTAGGTCCGATCAGCGATGTGATCTTACCTTTTGCAATAGTGTCAGACAAATTATCAAGTACGATCTTGTCCCCGTATTTTTTTTGTATGTTTTTAAATGTTATCATATTTTTCTGCGTGATGTCAACATGAGATACATAAAATAAAATCCTCCGATAAAATTGATCACAATGCTTACCGTTGTTGAAAAATTAAACAAATGCTCAATCAGAATCTGCCCCATAACTAAAGCTATACAGGCTATAAGCGCACATATAACTAACATAGAACGGTGTTTTGCCGCCGGAAAGAGCTGATAGGTAAGGTTGGTTATCAGTATTCCCAGAAACATCATAGGTCCAACCAAAGCAGTTGCTGTTGCTACCAAAACTGAAATAATGATCATATAAACCTGTAATAGACGGTTGTAGTTCAATCCCAGATTTATGGCATGATCACGCCCGAGTGCAATTACATCCAAATATTTGACATATCTGTGAGCTGTCATTAAAGTTGCCAACATGATAACAGTTGCTACAACCAATAAATCCGTATTCATTTTATTAAAGGATACGAACATAAAGCCTTCTATAATAGAGAATTCATTCGGGTCAATAACAATCTGAAAAAACTGGCTCATAGTCTGAAAAAGGGTTCCTAATACCAGACCGATCAGCAAAAGATGGTAGACATTTTTGCTTCCTTTTTTAAAGAGTAAAAAATACATAAAAAAGGAAAAAAGCATCATACAGGCTATGGACAGATAAAAATTAGTCTGATGGTTCAGCACCTGAAAAGTTTTATCTCCATACGTAAATACGATTAAAGTCTGGAAAAGAATAAAAACAGATTCATACCCCATAATGGAAGGGGTGAGAATCTTATTGTTGGTTATGGTTTGAAAAATCAATGATGCATAAGCTGTACTGATCCCTACAACCAACATGGTAGCCAACCGGATACCTCTCTTTGGTATCACATAATCCAGATTTACTCCTGTATTATAGGTCATGAAAAGTGTCATCAACAGCAGTAACAGACCAATTATAATAATGATTTTTACAGCTGCTCTCATTTGTTCTTTTTTAATATCAGATATAAAAATATGATCCCACCGATTACCCCTACCATGAGTCCGATCGGAATTTCATACGGATAAATAATCAGCCTTCCCGCAATATCACAAAACAGCAAAAAGACAGCTCCGAATAAGGCAGTTGTCGGTAGCGTTTTTTTGAGATTATCCCCGCGAAACATACTCACAATATTAGGTACAATCAATCCTAAAAAAGGAATGGCACCTACTGTTATCACCGTAACACTTACCGTCAATGAAACACAAAACAATCCGAGTGTAACGATGGATTGATAGGGAAGTCCCAATGTTTTTGAAAAATTTTCGCCCATACCTACTAACGTAAACTGATTCGCATACAAATAGGTAATTATTACGGCAGGTAAAATGAAATAAAGGGTTTCATACTGTCCTTGCAAAATGGATGAAAAATCTCCCATAAGCCATCCCTGAACATTTTGTATGATGTTATTTTTATAAGCAAAAAAAGTAGAAATGGCAGTGAGGATATTCCCCAGCATGATCCCAATAAGCGGTATGAATACCAGACTCTTGAATCGGATTTTACGCACCATAAAGATGAAGAGCAAACTCGTCATAAATGTGAATAATAAAGCGAATAACATTTTACTTATCATGCTTTGCTGTGGCATCCATAAGAGGCTGAACAGTATTCCCATTTTGGCAGCATCTAATGTTCCTGCTGTTGTGGGAGAAACAAATTTATTTTGAGAAATCTGTTGCATAATAAAACCTGCGATACTGATTCCGGCGCCCACCAGTACTAATGCAATGGTTCTGGGAATACGGCTGATCGTAAAAACCAAAACCTCATCTTCAGACATTTTCAGAATGTCTGATAGGGATATGTCTTTTACTCCGATGAATAAGGACGTAAAAACCAAAAGGATGAGTAAGAGTAGTAAATATTTATTCAAAACTTATTATTAAGACTAAATAAAAACAAAGATACTTTTATAATTTTGGTTTTACAAAAAAAGAGGCTCTAAAAAACTTAGAACCTCTCTCTTTGAATAATAATTTGAGTATAACGGGGTAATTAAATTCTTACTTACCGAATGATGATTTGATAAGGAAGTAATGCCTGAATTCCTTCTGTTTGTTTAAGATAATTCATTCGTTGCAGCATTTCATAATTATCGTATCCGATTTTTTCTGCGATTAATTCATCTTGCGTTTCTTTAATTGAAATACCTAAAAATTTTCTAAACAAGTCTTCTAATTTAATTTCATATTCGGGATAAGAAACCAAACGGTAATCTTTTATTTCTGCTTTTTTGGCAGCATATGCAATTGCCTGATCCAATCCGCCTAATTCATCTACCAAGCCTATTTCTTTTGCCATTTTACCAGTCCATACGCGTCCCTGACCAATAGCATCTACCTGCTCGTAAGTCATCTTTCTTCCTGCTGCCACATGGTTTACAAAGGTTGTATAAACACGTTCTATGTCTTCCAGAATAAGACCTCTCATTTTAGGATCCAGTTTTTTGAATGGAGAATAACTCACAGAGTTTTCGTGTGTTTTTACCTGCTCGGCATTTACTCCGAATTTTGTAGCCACTTCTTCAAAATTAGGCAGCATTCCAAATACACCTATTGATCCTGTGATAGTTCCTGGTTCAGCAAATATATAATCTGCTTTCGAAGAAATATAGTAACCTCCTGAAGCTGCCATCGCTCCCATTGACACGATAACCGGTTTTACTTTTTTAGTCAGTTCAATTTCACGTAAAATAAGATCTGATGTTAGAGCACTACCCCCCGGGCTGTTAACTCTTAAAACGACTGCCTTTACATTATCATCATTACGCGCTTCAAATAACGCTCTGTTTACGGATCCTTCACCGATAACGTCAACACTTCCTTCTCCGCCTCTGATTTCACCCTGTGCATATACTACAGCAATACGGTCTTTTGCTTTGGATAATTTCATTTTTCCGTCTGTCGCTTTTACATAATCCAGTATGCTTATTTCATTGTACTCTTTATCATAGTCGACGCCCAATGCTTTGCGAATTCCATTCGAAAATTGATCAACATAAGCTACTTTATCTACCAGTTTATGCTCTTTCGCAAGTTCTGGTGTTCTTGCTGCCAGGTTATTTGCAATAGCATTTAAGGTATCTACCGGTATTTTTCTTGTAGCCGCTATATCTGTAACATAGGTATCCCATATGGAATTCAAAAGAACAGTTATTTGTTCTCTGTTTTCAGGACTCATGTGCTGTTCCAGATAAGGTTCTACAGCACTTTTATATTTTCCATGACGGATTACTTCCATCTTCACACCTGTTTTTTGCTGTAATTCTTTCATATAAAGAATTTCTGATGCGAGGCCTTTAAAATCAAAACCACCAACCGGATTTACATATACAGTATCTGCCACAGAACTCACATAATATTCGCCCTGAGTATAATTGTCTGAATAAGCAACTACAAATTTCCCTGTCTTTTTGAACTCATCCAGTTTTTCACGCACTTCTCTTAGCTGAGTAATTCCCAGAGAAGTCTTGATATTAAACAAAGTGATTCCCTTTATATTATCATCTGTTTTAGCATATTCGATGGCATTCAATACATTTACAAGTCCATTTTTATTAACTTCTCTGTACTGAAAATCTTCAATATAAACTTTTCCACCATAATCATTATACACTTTTTCCAGATCCAGATCAATTACAGAATTGTTTTTTACAGCTACATTCTCAGACGTACCAGCCGAAAAAGCCATACTTACAATGATCAGCAAAAAGAAACTTACAAACGAAAAAACGATTAATCCAACGATAGTTGCTAAAACATTTTTTAAAAAATTCATTTTTATTTTATTTATTGTTCTTAGTATAAGTAGGTAAAAAACGCATAATGTTACATTTAAATAAAAATTTATTTAAAATGGAACCAATATCCTGTTTTCAGAGGCAATTTTAGTTACTTTGCAGGATGATTACACAAAACCATGTTTTATTATCGTTGGGAAGCAATTTAGGAAACCGGCTACAGTATCTTCAGCAAGCTGTAGATGCTGTTCACTGTGAATTGGGTACGGTGATCCGGCTTTCTTCTGTATATGAAACACCGCCCTGGGGTTTTGAAAGTACACCATTTTATAACTGTCTTATCAGCATACACACATATAAAACACCTGAAGAAGTACTCAAAGGCGTTTTAGCGATTGAAAAAAAACTGGGTCGTGTTCGCTCCGGAGAAAATGGATATAGTGCCAGAACCATTGATATTGACATCATTGCTTTTAATGAAGAAACCATCGTGACTAAAGATCTCATAATCCCGCATCCGAGATTGCATGAACGAAACTTTGTAATGGTACCGTTAGCTGAAATAGTTCCCGATTGGCAACATCCGGAATTGAATGAAAGCATCGGCTCAATGCTAAATAAAGGAACAGATGCCTCGGTATGTGTAAAAACAGCTGTTTTAGAAAATCCGTTGAGTGCTTACACATTTGATCACATCCGATTTATGGCAATTGAAGGGAATATCGGTGCAGGAAAAACTACGTTAGCCAATAAAATAGCAGAAGATTTTAATGCCAAACCTTTATTGGAACGCTTTGCAGATAATCCGTTTCTTCCAAAGTTTTATAAAGATCCGCAACGTTATGCTTTTTCTCTTGAGATGTCTTTTCTGGCAGATCGATACTCTCAATTAGCAGAAGATCTCAATCAGCTTGATTTGTTTCACGATTTCATTATATCGGATTATTATATTTATAAATCCTTGATTTTTGCAGAAGTCACTTTAGAAGAAGAAGAGTTTACACTCTACCGGAATATCTTTAATGTGATGTATAAAGAAACACCGAAACCGGATTTGTATGTTTATCTGAATCAGCAGACACATCAACTCGTTAAAAATATTGAAAAAAGAGGACGTGATTATGAAAATGAAATCAACCTGGATTATTTTGAAAAAATCAATCTGAGTTACCGAAGATTTATGGACAGTGCCAAAGATCACTCTGTCTTACTCATCAATATGGAAGGCCGCGATTTTGTAAACAACCAACAAGATTATCTCTACATACTGGACCAGATTCAGAAAAAAATCACAGATAAATAAGCTTTTTGAAACGTTTTATTATCTAACTAATGCAACTGCAAAAGTATTTTTGAGATAACATTTTCCTGTCTCTGCTCTATACTAATGCCTGAAGTTTCTGAAATACGTCCCATATTACTATTCCTGCACTTACCGAAACATTTAATGAATGCTTGGTTCCGAGTTGCGGAATTTCCAATACACCATCTGCATTATTAACCACTGATTGCGCTACTCCTTTGACTTCATTTCCAAAAACAACTGCATATTTTACTCCGGCAGTTACTTTAAAATCATGTAACATAGTAGCATTTTCTACTTGTTCAACCGCATACACTTTAATGTTTTGCTGCTTCAACTGGCTTACCACTTCATCCACTTCTTTGACATATTCCCAGGCAACTGTTTCCGTAGCTCCGAGTGCCGTCTTGTGAATTTCTTTATTAGGTGGTGTTGCCGTAATCCCGCATAAGTATATTTTTTCGATCAAAAAGGCATCTGAACTTCTAAAAATGGCTCCGATATTATGCAAACTACGAATATCATCAAGTACAACAATAATCGGTGTTTTTTCTGCTTGTTTAAATTCTTGTACATTTTTACGGTTCAACTCGTCTAAAACTAACTTTTTCATGATCTGCTATCTTACGGCACAAAGATACTTTTTAAGTTATTATTGTTCCAAAAGTTTTTTGTTGGAAACCGTAAACAAAATAATTTGTAAGCTTATCCGATTAAGGCTATAAAAAACCCTCAACAACTTGGCTATAAGATATGCTTTGATTCAAAACTTGTACTAAATTTGTAAAAAACAAGGTATAATGTGGTATAAAAATGCAACTAAATTAATTGAATCTCAGTTTATTGTATATGTAACCCGGTGTTTATTAGGCTTTGTAATCGGGTATTTGTTGACACTTGCCTTTCCTAAATTCGATTTATTCTGGACATTGCTTACCATTATTTTAGTCATTTCTCCTGAAGAGGATCAGGCCCGTAAGCTTTCCATTGAACGGTTTAAGTCAAATTTTATTGGTTCAATCAGTGGTTTATTGGTATTTTTTCTTCCGTTTGAAGATGTCTATAAAGTAATTATCGGAATCGTTTTGGCTTGCTTTATCTGCAAGCTGTTTAACTTACTCAATGTTGCCCGTAGTGCCATTGTAGCGCTTATCATTATCCTTATTGAGCATAAAAATGATGTTATTTTTTCACCTGTTGCCCGTTTTCTTGCAGTTGCTGTCGGTTGTATCATAGGACTCGGTGTAACATTGACTACCTCTTCCCTGCTGAAGTTTTTAAGCAATGTTATCAGAATTAAAAAGATTAGAGATGAATAAAGAAATTTCATCACTGATGGCATTCATACGCTAATAACTTTTTATTTACATATCAGAAAAGATAGTAAAGCTTTATTGACTTTAAAGTAACATTCATTTGATTTAGCCAAAGTTTCTTTGCACGAAACAAACAACTAACCTCATGAAACAAATTTATGTAGTCGTTGCTTCACTTATCGGAATGGGTGCCTTTGCTCAAAGTGGAGTAATTTCAGGAAAGATTATCGATGCACAAGACAACTTATCTCTACCCGGAGCTTCCATCAAAGTTGAAAATTCTAACCGGTACACCATATCGGATCAGAACGGAGGATACCAGTTTCTGGATTTACCCGAAGGAACTTATTCCGTATATGTAGAATATATTGGATATGTGAGCGAAACACAAGAAGTTGTAGTCGATAAAAATAAAACAACACATCTTACTTTTAGTCTTTCTCCTGCCAGCAATGAAATGGAAGAGATGGTTATCATCGGGAATTTCCTAAGCGGACAGGCAAAAGCACTGAATAAACAGAAAAACAATCAAAATATTACAAATGTGATTTCTTCGGATCAGGTAGGTCGTTTCCCGGATGCCAATATTGGTGATGCTCTCAAAAGAGTTTCGGGAATTACCATGCAAAATGATCAGGGTGAAGCAAGAAACATCATCATTCGTGGTTTGGCTCCTAACCTGAATTCCGTTACCATAAATGGTGACCGAATACCATCGGCTGAAGGAGATAACAGAAATGTACAAATGGATTTGATTCCTTCTGATATGATTTCTACCATCGAAGTCAATAAAACACTTACTCCGGATATGGATGCTGATGCAATCGGAGGTTCTGTTAACCTTATTACGAGAGCCAATCCGAATGGAGAAAGAATTTCTGCTACTTTAGCAGGCGGTTATGCTCCTATCCGTGACAAGGGTAATTATACAGCAGGTCTCGTTTACGGAAATCGCTATCTGAATGACAAATTAGGAGCTGTATTCAGCGCTTCTTACAATAATAATAATTTTGGTTCTGATAATATTGAAGCTGTATGGAGCTTAGGCAATAAAGATCAGGCTTATATTTCTGAATTCGATATTCGTAAATATGATGTTCAAAGAATACGGACGAGTTTTGCACTCGCATTGGATTATGAGTTTAATGACAACAATAAAATCTATGCAAATGCCATGTATAACCAGCGTTATGACCGTGAAAACCGTTACCGCGTAAGATACAGGGATATCGAAGCATTATATGATGCCGATGATAACATTACAGGTTTTGAAGGAAGTATCAGACGAGAAACAAAAGGTGGTATTGACAATAATAAAAATAAAAACACCCGTTTAGAAAATCAAAAGGTACAAAATTATGCTTTGGGCGGTGAACATCTTTTAAGTTCAAAAATTGATTTGGACTGGTCTGTAAATTATGCAATGGCAAGTGAAGATCGCCCAAATGAACGCTATATCGATTTTCAGTTAAAAGATGTAGCCATGCAGCAAAACCCAAACGATACCAATAATCCGTTGGTTACTTCTGAAGCTGATGTACCTGAACGTTTTACTTTGAGAAAAATAACAGAAAACCACAATTTTACAGAGGAAAAAGAATTAGGAGCTAAAATCAATATCCGTTTTCCGTTTTCTGTTATAGAAAATCAAAAGGGTAGAATCAGAACCGGTCTCAGAACTCGTATTAAAGACAAAGAAAGAAATAATATTTTTTATGAATATAAGCCTGTAGATGCAATGGGTAATCTGTCACAGATTCCCAACAATTTTTACAGCGGTAAAGGATGGCAACAGGGTTCACAGTATGTACCGGGCTATTTTGCTGACAATCAATATCTGGGTGGTCTTGACCTGAAAAATCCAAATAAATTTGAGGAAGAAGCAGCTCCTGGTGAATTTTTAGCGGTGAATTATAAAGCTAAAGAAAAAATTTATGCAGGGTATGTAAGATGGGATCAGGATTTCAGTGACCGTTTGTCCATGATTACCGGAGTGCGTATTGAAAATACCGAAATTGACTATACCGGAAATTATGTGGTTAATGAAGAAGATCTGGAAGGTCAGGTTACAACTACTAATTCGTATACGAATATATTGCCAAGTCTTGCTTTCAAATTTAATGTGCAGGATGACTTCATTTTACGTGCTGCTTTTTCAACTGCATTGGCACGTCCGAATTATTATGCACTGGCTCCGTTTGTAAATGCACTGCCGGATGATACGCAAATTTCTGCCGGAAATCCTGATTTGAAAGCAACGTATGCCTATAATTATGATTTTATGGCTGAAAAGTATTTCCAGTCTATCGGAATCGTTTCAGGAGGAGTGTTTTACAAACGTTTGAATAATTTCATCTACAACCACAGAGACAATCTGTACAATAATGCCAAATTTGCAAATGATTTTCCAGGTATTGCCAATCCGATTCCGGTGGGTGAGCAATGGCGCTTTGTACAATCAAGAAACGGAAAACATGTAAATGTATATGGATTTGAAGTTGCTGTACAACGTCAGTTAGATTTTATTCCGGGAGCATTCTTTAAAGGACTCGGTGTTTATTTAAACTATACTTATACCAAATCTGAAGCAAAAGGAATTACCAATTCAGAAGGAGAAGAACGAACCGATGTAGGTTTACCAGGTACTGCTCCGCATATGTTTAATGCTTCATTATCATGGGAAAACAAAAAATTCTCTGCACGTGTTTCTCTGAATTATGCTTCTGATTATATTGATGAATTGGGTGGAACCGCTTTTGAAGATCGATATTATGATAAACAAACTTTTGTAGATGCCAATGCGTCTTACAAAATCACCAATAATTTCAGAATCTTTTTAGAAGCAAATAACCTGACCAATCAACCTTTGAGATACTATCAGGGAATTTCTTCCAGAACGATGCAATCTGAATATTATCAGGGAAGATTTAATCTGGGAGTAAAACTGGATTTCTAAGACCAATAATTAATAAAAAATCCTGCAAATAATTTTTTTGCAGGATTTATCTTATCAATCATGAAAATACAAAAAATAGTTTTTTTATTATGGCTGCTTCCCAGCAGTATTTATTTATTTGCCCAACAAAAAACCAGTCCTTTTGAAAGTGAAAAAAGTACCGGATACCGCGGAAATGATATTCCGGAGCTCCGCTATTATGACGATGGATTTAGCTTTTTGGTTCTCGGAGATTTCGGACGTGTAGGAGATTATTATCAGAAAGATGTTGCCAGGGAACTGGGAAATGCTGCTATTGTCAGCAATGCCGAATGTATTATTTCAGTAGGAGACAACTTTTATCCGAATGGTGTTGCCAGTACTCAGGATCATCATTGGAAAGCTTCATTTGAGGAAATCTATAACAATCCCGGTCTTTATACCGATTGGTTTGTAGCTTTGGGAAATCACGATTATCAGGGCAGCATTCAGGCGCAGATAGAGTATAGTTCTGTGAGTCGACGCTGGAATATGCCTGCAACATATTACAGTAAAACCTTTACAACCGCTAAAGGAGAAAAACTGCTCATGCTTTTTATAGATACAAATCCGTTTATTGACAGTTACTATAAAAATCCTCAAAAATATCCTGATCTTGCAAAGCAGGATACCATAACGCAAAGAAAATGGATAGAAGAAACGCTTAATACATCAGATCCTGCTATAAAATGGAAAGTGGTAGTAGGTCATCATCCGCTGTATTCCGGAGGTAAAAGAAAAAATAACAAGGACACAGCTTCTTTTGAATCTAAATTTGCAGATTTATTTGACCAATATAAGGTTGATGCTTATATCTGCGGACATGAACATGATTTACAGATTGTTAAACCCAAAAAACGTTATACGACACAGTTTCTGTCCGGTGCGGGAAGCGAAGTGCGTGAAACAGGAAATCGTGAAGGAACTGTTTTTGCAGCTGCTGAACCCGGCTTTATGACGTTTACTATAGTGAAAAATAAAATGATTGTACAAACCGTAAAAGCAAATCCTGCATCTGCCAGTGTTTTGCATACGTATGAAATAACAAAATAATAAAATGAAAAAATATTTTTTAGCCGTTTTATCCGGTCTTTTCCTCATAACTGCCTGTTCTGACAAATTGGCTCCGGTAGCAAAAAATGCCGTGATACCAACCATCATTACAGAGAAAACTCCTAATGATACTGATGATCCTGCAATATGGATTGATCATCAAAATCCGTCTAACAGTTTGATTATTGGTACTGATAAAGAAATGGGAGGCGGATTGTATGCCTATAATCTCGATGGTAAAATTGTACGTAAGTTTATTGATATGAAACGTCCCAACAATGTTGACATTGCGTATGGGATGCTGATCAATGGCAAGAAAACGGATATTGCCGTGGCTACAGAACGTAAAACACAAAAGATACGTATCTTTAGTCTTCCTGATTTATTACCTGTTGATAATGGCGGAATTGATATTTTTACTGGTGAAACCGGCGAAGATGAGAGGGATGGTATGGGAATCGCGCTTTATACCAAAAAAGACGGAACTACAACTACCATTTATGCTATTGTGGGCAGAAAAACAGGTCCTTCGGGCAGTTATCTATGGCAGTACAAACTGGAAGATGCCGGTAATGGGAACGTTACTGCAAAGGTGGTTCGTAAATTCGGAACTTATAGCGGGAAGAAAGAAATAGAAGCTATTGCAGTGGATGATGAAGCCGGATTTGTATATTATTCTGATGAAACTGCCGGTGTGCGTAAGTATTATGCAGATCCTGAACGCAATGACGATACAGAACTGGCTTTTTTTGCCCGGAAAGATGCCAAACGCGACCATGAGGGTATTGCGCTATACAAAACAGGAGAAAAGGAAGGTTATATTCTGGTTTCCAATCAGCAGAAAAATACTTTTTTAGTCTATGCAAGAGAAGGTACTGACGGTAATATTCATCAACATGAGCTGTTAGCAGAAATTCCGGTTTCTACAATAGAGTGTGACGGAGCAGATGCTGTAAATTTTAATTTTGGTCCGAGATTTCCAAAAGGTTTTTTAGTAGCAATGAGCAATGGTATGGTCTTTCATTTATATGAGTGGAGCACAATTCAGCAACGCATTGATGAACAGATTAAAAAATAGCATAAGCGGGAATATATATTCCCGCTTTTTTATTCAAAATTATCATCTCAAAACCATTTTGTTTATGATTCATTTATGAAAATATTCTAAATTTTTTTTCAGATATAATACTCAAAATACAAGAGAGAAATAAAATAAATAAGTATTTTAGATAAAACGAAAGAAATATAATTTCACCCCTACCCTATATGGATTTATTTTTAATCACATTTGCCGCTTTATTCTCCGTATTGAATCCAATCGGAACAGTGCCTATCTTTTTAGGTCTGACTCAGGATGACACTAAAGAAATGCGGAACCGCACAGCATTCTGGGCAGCTGTTAATGTATTCATTATTCTGCTGATCTCCTTTTTGATTGGCGAATATGTTTTGAAATTTTTCGGGATTAGTATTGATGTATTACGCATCGCCGGAGGAATAGTAATCTGTACTTCTGGTTTCGGATTGCTATCCGGATCGTTTGGTAAAAAAAGAGGCGTAAGCAAGAAAGTTACCAACGACGCTCAAAAACGCAGTGATATAGCTGTGACGCCTTTAGCGATACCGCTTATGGCAGGTCCGGGTGCGATGTCATTACTAATTGCAATGTATCAGGATTATCCTGAAATAGCAGATAAAAGCATTATTGCCACAGCAATTCTCGGTGCTGCTATAAGTATCTATCTCATTTTAAAAAGTGCTAATTATATTTCCAGATTATTAGGTGCTTCCGGTATTGTAGCGATTTCCAGAATTATTGGTTTTCTGGTTTTAGCGATCGGTGTTCAGTATATTATTAACTCACTATTGGTTATCTTCAGAATAAATGAGTAATAACTATAAAATCTATTGTAAAAAACAGCTGTGAATTTTAATTTACAGCTGTTTTTTTATTGCCCTTTTGGTTTCTAAAAGTATTCTATTCATATTTTTTATAAGTACTATCAATTATAAAAGACAGGGCTTCTTTTATCTTATCGCGATCCTGGGGAGATTTCATATCTAATCCGCAAAAAACACTTCCGTTTTCATTACTATATAAATTAAGATAATAAATGCCTGATATCAATATCGCAATGACAGCTCTGTATTGCTCTGAATGTGACTTGAAATGAGGATCAGTAATGGTACTGAATAAATATTCTCCGTTTGCTTCCTGACGATCTGAAAGTTTTTTTAATGTGGTCCGCTTTTCTGATAACCGCCAAAGCAATAGCTTTTGCAATTCTTTGTTTTTATCTACATAATCAAATTGTGATTGCAACATTTTTTGAGTGAGTACTTTCCCACCATCTTGAATTGGAATCGATGGATCGACCTTTACATTACTCCAAAAATCCTGTGATTGTATATAAGCATCCAAAAGCCCTTCAGTACCACCAAAGTAAGTATAAATCATTTTCTTATCTAAGCCCGCTGTTGCTGCAATGTTGTTTACTTTAAGAGCACTACACCCTTTTGTCATCAGAATTTGACCTACAGCATCTAAAAACTTCTTTTTGCTCCGTTCCTTGTTGCGTATGCTTCCTGCAGCTGGTTTTCTTTCCATCATCTTGTATTGAACATGCAATTTACTAAATTTTAAGAATAAATTAAAACACCAAATGGTGTCTTGTATCTATATTTGTATCCGCTATTACGCTATTCAGATACTATTAATCAAGAACGACATACTCAAATTGGAATACTTCTTGTAATCAGTCCATCTAAGGTGAAAATTTCAGCAATTATATCCTAATGAGAAAATTTTGAACTAAAAAAGATAATTTATATGATGTATAATATACACAAAATGTTCATTCAGAGTATGATATTTTTTATAGGATACCTGGGATACACACAAAATGACAATACTGAATTACAGCAGCTTGCAGATGCCGATCAGCGCGCAAGAAACATGTCAGACATTGATTGGCAAATGCTTAATAAAGAAGACAGTCTGAGACGTTTGAGGGTTCATGAACTGATGGCTCAGGGTAAAGTAAATACAGCCAAAGATCATTTTAATGCAGGAATTATATTTCAGCACGGTAATGATACGGTATCTTCTACCCTTGCTGTACAAAGTTTTAAAACGGCACTTGATCTCGACGGGAGTCTTAATCGGTGTTGGTATGCAGCAGCTGTTGACAGGGATCTGATGCGTAAAAACCAACCTCAGATTTACGGGACACAATTCATTCAGGATGCTACAACAAATGGTAAATGGAAACGCTATACAATAGATGCTTCAAAAGTGACAGATGAAGAGCGTCGCTATTACAGTGTAGAGACTCTGGCTGAACAGGAAGAAAAGGAACGTCTTATGAATCAAAAGACCATTGAAGCGTTTTATGCAGAGACACAGTCCATTGATCAGACCATTGCTGAAATTAAAAATCAACATAGTAATGGATCTCTTTCTGCCTATAATGCGAGCGAGGAGGCGATCAATAATTTCGGATATACATTGATGAATAAAAACTTGTATGAGGAAGCGCTCAAAGTATTGGAACTGAACACAAAACTGTATCCGTCTGCGTTCAATACTTTTGACAGCTACGGCGAAATTTTATTGAAGATGAATAAAAGAAAAGCCGCTTTGAAAGCCTATAAAAAATCGCTTTTGCTCAATCCAAAAAATGAGAATGCAGCAGAGATGATAAAAAAGCTTACTCAAAAGTAATTATTGATATAAAATTCCCGATGAAACACTTTATTATTTTTTTATTCTTTTTATCGTTTATTTCTTATAGACAAAATACAAACATAATAGCTAAGACCACTGCCCACATAAATTCGTTAACAGCCTGTAGCGGTGAAATAACGGCAATTTTGTTTATCGGACATCCGAATGTAAATAAATGGCTACCATAATAGAATTCATATGAGACACTTCTTTTTACTCGGTTATTATTTTACATCGGTATTATTATTAAGTTGCCCGGCTGTAAAACGCGATATATATACTCCTAAAGCAAAAAAGATGAGGATATTAAAAAACAGGCGATTGACTCCGTATGTTTGGATCCCGGTCACGCAAAATGTCAGTGTAGAATATTCAAGAAAATTAAGAATCACTGATTTTGATTTAAATGCTATTACAGCCGTAAATACTCCTGATAAAATAAATTCAGAAAACGAAGAGGTGACTGCTTTGGGGATATTGAGGAAAGCTGAAAAAGCAAAGCTTTCACATTAAAAACAGATTTAATGAACTCCTTTTACAACAGCTGATAGTCTTCGATAATCCATTTTTATAAGATCAAATTTTCTAACAGCCAGTAGAATCTCACACTGAAATTATTTTATAATAGTATTAAGAAAACAACAGTTTGAGTTTGAGTTCTAAAGTTTAAATTAGCTTATACAATTGGGGCAATAAATATAAGATATGAAACATTTATTATCATGCCTGCTGATCATGTTTGGATTGATACAACAAATTGTATCGGCACAAAATAGACCACCGCTCGCAGAGGTATTTGATGTCAATGAAATGACATTTAACGGCAAAGTAAAACGTTTTTTCAGTTTTTCTGAATTTGAAAAATATTTTGGTACAAGTGACAGCATCCATCTTTTGGTTGACGTCCAGCCCTGTAGTTATATTTTTGAAAATGATGATGCTACAAAAGATCTTAAGGATAAATATTTATATAAAGACGGATCACGCTTTGAAAATAGCGGAGATAAAGTAGCCGTTGATGTGTTCAGATTTACCGGAAGAAATTACATCCGATATAAAAACGTTAAACTCAATCGATTTACAAAACTGCGCAAATTAAAAAAGTTATTTCCAAACGCCGTAGATCAGATAGAGGATATAGAGGTTCAGGGCGAAGGTAGATTACAGATTATACAACTCAGAGAAGATGCTGACAATTTTTCTGACGGACATATCAATGTTTTTCTCAAAAATGGCAGGCTTTATTATATGCACTGGTGGTTTCCATGTTAATACAACAAGAGAATAGAATATCCGAATTACTGTTATCTCCCCAGACTATCCATAACTTCCGCATCGTTAAGTATATGAACAGATATGATCATTGCAATTCATGTGTACTGTATACATTATTAACTGTAGATCATTTTTATGCTCAAATATATGTGAATTTACGCCTAACTCAATAACAATAACCCTATGTATAAAAAACTCTTTTTAATGTTCTGTATGTTTGCAATCAACTATATGGCTAATGCGCAAACTACAATCCGTGGTACTGTAAAAAACCATAATGGAGAACCCATTTCTTATTGTTCTATCGGAATCAGAAATTCAGACACGGGTGCTGTATCCGATGAAAATGGAAATTATACGCTGACAATTTCTGATGATCTGAAGGAAGATATCATATTTAGTGCGTTTGGCTATCAAGATGAAAAGAAGCATAAAAACGAACTGCTAAAAAACAGTCATCTTATTTTGGAACCGGAATCTACCGTTATGGAAACGATGGTGATCAATCTGCAAAAAATGAAAGAAAAAACAATAGGCCAGAAAAAGAGACCTATGCTTACTTTCTCAAAAATGTTTGATAAAAATGTTCCGACTATAGAACAGGGAACTATTTTCAAACTCTATGAAAAGACTAAATTAAAATCGTATCAATTTCATATTATTCCCAGCTCAAGATATGCACAGATTACATTAAAGCTCAACATCTATGAAGTAAAAAATAATATACCCGGTAAAGTGCTTCTCGATGAAAACATTATTTTTAAAACGTCTGCTACCGGATGGCAAAAAATAGATTTATCATCTTACGGATTAGTGTTTAATAATAAAAATGAAATTGCTGTAACGATGCAGCTTGTAGATTATAAGCCACTCGAAAATGAGGCTTTTTCTTTCGGAATTTCAGCCAAAAAATCACTTGCAAAAAATCTGCTGTTCCGATATCAAAGCCAAGGTAATTGGGAGCGTAGCGAAGGTATATTTATTTCCAGTCTGGAAATTGCATACCTGAAAAAAAATAATGACAAGGAAGTTTTAAAGGATATTGAAGATGAAATTGTAAGTGCGGAAGATGCTCAAATAAAGATGCTTGCTACTTATTATCAAAGCAAAGAGCAGGCGGCAAAAACAATTTACGGGAAAAGTAAGAAAGGAAAATATGTTGATACCGGAGATGCTACAATATATTATGAATCTTATGGAAAAGGCACTCCGTTACTTCTCTTACACGGCAATAATGGCAACATATCTGACTTTTACAATCAGATTCCACTACTTTCTAAATACTTTGAAGTAATTGCAATAGATACACGCGGACAGGGAAGAAGTACCGATATGTCTACGGCCGATTACAGCTACGAATTATTTGCTGCTGATCTGCTAAAAGTAATTGAATCAAACGGGTGGAAAAAAGTAAGTATTATCGGATGGAGTGACGGTGGAAATACAGGATTGATTTTTAATTCTCAACATCCTGATAGGGTTAATAAATTAGTTACTATAGGATCGAATCTGGAACCTTCAGGTGTCAGTGAAGATTTGCTTGCTGAATTTGAAAAACAACTCGCAGAGAAAAAAGGAAAGTTACGACTTGTGAGGCTGATGCTCAACCATCCGCATATCAATTCTGCCCAGCTTGCCTCAATACAAAATGAAGTATTAGTAATTGCGGGAAGCGAAGATGTGATTAAGAAAGAGCATACACAACTGATACATGAGTCAATTAAAGATTCAGATATTGAGATTATCCCCGATGCAACGCATTATATCCCTTTTGAGCAACCAGAAAAGCTTAACAATATCCTTCTGACTTTTCTTTTAAAATAACATACTGTAACACTATTTAAGTCCCTAAAAAACAGAAAAGGTTTCCGTATGGAAACCTTTTCAAACTTAACAAAAAGTACTACTAAACTAACAACAATAAATCTATTTTAAGATTATTTTTTTCATCTCAGACTTATCACCTGATTTGAATTCAAGCATATACATACCGCTTGATAAATGGCTTAAGTCTAATGTTTGGCTGTAAAAACCATTTTGTGTATTCGCTTGTGCTTTATAAACTACTGCACCTGATAAACTATAAATAGCGATGGTATTCTGAGCTGAATTAGCCGTTTGTATATCATATACTACATTTATAATTTTGTCAGTTGAAGGGTTTGGATATACATCAAATGAAACGCCTGGTGCTACTTCTTCTACTGATAAAGTAGCCGTGTTATCTATATTAAATTTCACAATCCCCGTAGAAGAACCTGCGAACTGAGTAAAGTTTACCTTATAAACTACATCTGAATTATTACGTTTTACAAAATAATTTGTATTTGTATTTATTGTATATGACCCGCCAGTAAAAGTTTTCCAGTCATATCCTACGACACTGATATTAGCAGACAAATCTTCTACATTTGCAGTTGCATCCGTTGTTTTAGCAATTTTCACATTTGGCGATTGTAAAACTCCTGTTACTACATAAGGTATTGTAGTACCAGGTTGACCAGGATTTGGATAATCTGTTGTATACTGAGTAAACAAGAAATCCCATTCCGTTGCTACAGGCTCAAAATCCACTAAATCTTCGGTTGTAAAAGAGAAATAATTAAATGTTTTTCCTGTATTAGAAGTATTTGCTACAGTTTTTGTTACATCAGCTCCCCAAGCAGTTCCATCCCATTTTGCATACGTAAAAGTATAAGTTCCTCCTGCATACTGGTCTATTTTAACTTTAGTATATTGAGCAGGACTTCCTGTTGCTCCAGGTTTTTTTACTACAAAAATGACTGTTCCTGTCACAGCATGTGTCGTTGAATTATAATTTCCCCAACCAAAAGCAGCAGATCCTCTGTCAAAAGCACCTTCATTCCAGGCTGCATCACTGTTATAAAGCTGAGTCCAGTTTGCTTCATTCGTTACAGAAATAGTACTCCAGTCTGCTATGTTATTTGATGCTTCAAATACTGATAATTTGCCACCATCATTGATTCTGATCCCTTTATCAAGTGAAGAAACTCTGTAAAAAGCGATATCCCATGTATTGGATGCAATAGTGGTGTCATCCTGATCTGCCAGATTATAAAATACATTATTTGCATAACCAGCTCCCATAGTTACCTGCCCTTCTACCTGTGTCTGAGCGTTTGCAGAGAACATAATGCTTAATGCTCCTGCAATTGTAAGTAAAGATTTTTTCATATTGTTTACTATTTAATTAATTGATATTCAAATTTTGGAAATCCGCGTTCCCCATTATTGTTTAACATCTGAAGCATACGTATTTTAAAATAGTTACCTTCAATATCTTTAAGTATATAATAACGGTCTGCGTGTACTACTTTATCAAAAACATTTCTCCAGTCTACACCAATAACTCCCTGATTCTGTACAAAAAGATTATTCTGAATGTCCCCCTCAGAAAAGGCTTCATACGATTTGAAACCGGTGGAAACTTTGTATACTTTTACTCCGGCTTTCAGATTGTTTATCACAAAATCTGAATAACCATATGATCCTGAACCGTCGATAATGTCTGTAAATACAGTAAAGTTTAAATCCCATTTATCTTTTGCAGGCTCTACCTCTACAATATTATTGGTTGTAAAGCTGAAATGCGTAAAGTTATGCGATGGCGTTCTGTTTATTTTTACTGTTTTGAAAGTAGTTTCATTTAAATCTGCATATTGCAAGACATAGTTATCGCCTTCCAACAAAATACGCATCTTTTTAAACCCTCTTGGAGTACCACTGACAGCAACACTCCCGGTAGGAGGCGTTTCAGTACCCGGCTGAAATCCAAGATTTACGAGATAAACAAAGTTCTGACTGTTATCCGATGAAATTTCTGAAATAGCTGTCATTTGGATATCGCCTGAAGGATCGTCAACATAATTGGCATTGGCCGCATCAAAAGTACCTACGGCTACTTCAGACAACATGCTTTGAACAGATGCCTGTGTTACTGCATTCATATCCGTAGTCTCCAGTTTTTTTGCCGCCATATAAATAGATCCATTTATAGTGACTCTGTTCAGGTTGCCTGAATAGAATCCAAGATCCCAGCTGTCTCTTTTTATTTTGGTCATGCGTTCTGTACTCAAATCTACATATACATTATAGGCTTGATTGGGTCCTCCTATTTCTGGCTCTAATACGGCTCCTAAAGTCCGTCCGAAAGAGATAACAGCCGTAGAATATCCCTGAATAGCTGTAGCGAAGGAATAATCAACTTTTTCTATTTTAAAAGTGATCATCTTATCTTCTCTGTCAAAAGGATAAATAAGGTTTTCAAATATAAAAGAGACCTCCGTATCATTATTATTAAACGGTAATTCAATAATACGATCAGTCTGTTGCGGTATTGTAGTGTAATCAATTCCTTGCGAAGCATTATCTTCTGATACGCGAATGTATACTTTACCAGCAGATTTTGCCGGTTCAGAAAATACCAATCTCATATTATAATTATCCTGTATTGTAGAATAATCTATCGATTGACTTTTAAAAGCAACAACGAAAGGTTCCTGAGTAAATTCATTATCTTTCTCACATCCTAAAGTAAAAACCAAAGAAAGAACTGCTATTATTTTTAAGATTGATTTCATTTTATTTATATCGATAGTTTATATAATAGTTTTACAAAATAACTGCGCCCATATCCCATAAGAAGTGTATTGGCACCAGCAGTATGCGCTCCGGCTCCTTCTGATGAAGTTCGGATTCGGGTAACATCAAACAGGTTACGCACCCCAACCGTTACGTCTAATTTATTGTTATAGAATCCCTGACGTACTGTTGCATCTACCCATGATATCTCCTGTCTCTTTCCTCTTGTATAAGTTGGATTGATAATATCTGTACCCGTTTGAACATATTCATATTCCGGTCCGGTATATTTGAAAAGAAGGGAAGCAGTGGTATTGGTTTTTTCAATTTTATAAGACACATTGAAATTCAGGTTCATACTATACAGATAATCATTTGTATCTTCTGACTGATTTAAAGTTTTCAAAGTGGCTCCATAAGTAATACCAAAGCCTGCATCAAAATTCTTGTATCTGAAATTCCCCATATAAGAGATGTTTCTGTTTTTATAGGTATCAACATTCAGATATCTATATACAAGCGGATCTCCCGGTGCACTGGCAACGACTAAATCAATTCTGTCTTCAACCTCAAATAAACTCAATGATAATCTGTTGGTATAAGAACCTTCGTTAAATTCAAATCTTTTCTTCAAATGCAGAAAAGCAGATCGTCCTTTTTCGGTTGTCAGATTTTCATTTCCCTGTATATCATGATTTGCATCAAAATAGTAGCTGTATAATTCTTCATAATTAGGTAATCTTGGAGACATTCCATATACTGCTCTCAATTCATATCCTTTCGGAAGAATGTATTTTGCACTTACTGAATATGCGATTTCCTGATCAAAAAGATTAGAATTCAGCAGTCGCATACCCGGACGTATTGAAAATTTCGGGGTAATATTAAATTCAGCAGATCCGAAAATGTCATAAGAACCTATTTTTCGATCTATATTTTTTCCGTCAAAAAAACCTTTTCTGAAAGAAGTAAAACCATTCATTTCGCTGATTTCATATCCTATCTGAAAATCAAAAAAATCTGATTTTACAAAATTAGAGAAAATACCTTTGGAGTATAATACCTTTCTGCTTTCAAAATCATATTTCAGCACATTGGTTCTTTCATCCTTTTTAATCAGATATTTATATTCTTCAACAGAACGGGTTTGCTGCTGATAAGAAAGTGAAACATCATATTTGAACCAATTTGCATTTCCTGAAGCATTCAACAGATTGAAATAACGGTTAGTGGTAATGATTTCATCATTGGAAAATGGCTGGTAAGTTGCTGTTTCAGGATTATAACCCGGTGAAACGATTTCACTATACTTATTGATTTTCTCGTTATAATATTCCGATTTAAAAAAGATTCGGTAATTATCTCCTGTGTAAGCCATTGTCATTTTTGCCGACTGTTGCAGTTTAGGCAGCCATTCATAACCTCTGAGACTATCGTTTAGCGCATATTGTTCTCCTTTTCGATCAGCCCAGTGTCCTTTGAAATCATTACGGCTGAATGTAGCATCCATATACAATCTGTCTAACAACTGATGAGCAATTTTCAAAGATTGAATATGACGTCCTTTAGTATTTAAATTGTACTCATTACCAATAGTCTCTTCCTGCAAAACCGGTGTAATTTCCCAGCTACCCGGTATTGATTTTTTAGTGATGATATTGATAATACCTGCGGCTGCATTGGCTCCGTATTCAACCCCCATAGCACCCTCTACAATTTCAATCTGAAGGATATCATCGAGATTGATTTGGGTTAAATCAGTATTGCTTCCAAAACTTTCATCATTTACCAAAGGAACATTATCTACCAATATCTTAAAGTACTGAGCATCCAGACCGAACATTTCAACACCTGATTTCCCAGTAGATGCATTAGGGCGTATATTTAAATTTAAGGTTTGATTCAAAACATCAGCCAGGTTGTTACCCGCCAAACGATCAATCATTTCTCTATTGATTACCCTAACCTCATAAATTGATTTATTTACTTCCTGAGGACTATATTGTCCTGAAATAACAATCTCTTCGAGTACAGTGTCATCCTGTTGCTGACCATCTTTATCTTCCTGAGCATTTACCGAGGTTATCCCGAATAAAGCGATCGCAAACAGTATATTTCTACGTATAAACATTATTTATAACTAATCTCATTTAATTCAATGGCAAATATAGTCATTAAATTTTTATTTAGAATTGATTAAAATAACAAATAATAATTGTTTTTTTTTATATGAAGTTTATAATGATAAGTATTATCTATAAAAAAAGCCGGGTTTTATACCGGCTTTTTGATTATTTCTTAGGCAGAAAGACTTCTGCCAACATACAGCGGGCACTACCACCGCCGCATGCTTCAATTGTATCTAATGATGAATGCAAAATTGGGCAATGCTTTTCAATGGCAGCAACCTGTGCTTTTGTTAAGCTATTATAGGCCTGAGTACTCATTACCAAATAGCTTTGATCATTTGCTCCTTTTACCTGAAGCATATTACCTGCAAAATTATTTACCTGCTCTTCAGTAATATAAATAACTTCTTTTCCAGAATCTTTTAAATGATTTATTACAATCTTGCGCTCTGCTTTATCGTCAATGCTATCAGCACAAATAACAGCAAAGTGATCAGCCAAACACATCATTACATTGGTGTGATAAATCAGCTTACGCTCTCCGTTTACAGTCTGGTAAGCTTCAAAAATCACAGGGTTAAATTCAAAATCTTCGCAGAATTCAATGACTAGTTCTTCATCAGCTCTTGGTGACAATGCGCAATAAGCGATTTCATTTTCACGATCTAAAAGCAAACTACCTGTTCCTTCCAAAAAGATATTATCTTCTTCAGCTGATGTATAATCAATGATGTTCTCTACTATAAAGCCTTCATCTTCCAAAAGATCTAATATTTCTTCTCTTCTTTCTAAACGTCGGTTTTCAGCAAACATAGGATACAGGGCCACATCACCGTTTTCATGAAATGAAATCCAGTTATTCGGAAAAATACTGTCCGGTGTATCAGGATCAAGTGTATCCTCTACAACAATTACATTTACACCTACACTTCGAAGTTTTTCAACAAAAGCATCAAACTCTTGCTGTGCCTTAGCATTTACTGAAGCCGGAGTAAGGTTATCTAATACTTTTTGATAATAGTTATTTACAGCCGTTTGCTCATTCATACGAAAAGCAACCGGACGAATCATTAATACAGTATTGGTTATCTGACTCATATTTTTTTATTTTTTATCTCTTATTAAAGGTAATGTTGAACATCTGAGCAATCCTTCCTGTTTAGATATTTCGGCATACGGAATCTCTTCTACAATAAAACCATTAGATCTCAACCATTCATTTAGTCTTGTAAATTTCTTCTCTGTCACAATAACATTGTGATCGATAGAAAACACATTTGAAAACATATGATACATCTCTTCTCTCTCAATATGAAAGAGGTTTTCTTTTCCAAATAGGTTTACAAGATAATCATAATCTTCTTCATCGATAAATCCGCCTTTATAAATGATTCCTTTATCAACCCCTATGGGCTGAAAACAGCAATCTAAATGTAACGCATTATCACGAGGTTCAGTTTTAGATTTAACAAGATTAAACTCTTTTACTATTTTATTCGGAAAAAGCTCTTTGATATACTGAACTCCTTCTTTATTAGTTCTTGCCGTAATAAAATCTTTATAATCGGCTCCTTTGTAAGTACCTATAAATACATGGTCATTCCAAGGCATTACATCTCCACCTTCAATATGCACTTCTTCAGGCGGTCTCTTTACTTTTGCAGGATCTATCTGATCTATAATATATTTAATTGCATCCAGCTCTCTCTCTCTGTCAGGCAATATATTTGCTTTGATAAATACATCTTCGATTACAAAACCGATGTCTCTTGTAAAGATCTGATTATAATTTTCGATCAATTCAGGACGATATACTTTTACATCATATTTTTCAAAAACCTTATTGAAGGCTTCCATTTCTTTTATCATATCTTCTTCTACAGGATAAGTACCTGCTTTGATATGTTCTAATGATTTTGGATCATATGCCTCTTCTATAGTTGGCGTTGGTCCGTTACTAATTGCAGTACCCAGTACAACTGCTCGTAGCCTGGACGTTTCGTCATTTATATTTAACTGAATCATAAAAAGTATTTTAAACAAAGTTAAGACTTAAAAACATTTTTTTCTAATCCCTGCAACAATATTAGCATCTTAGCAAATTGAGACCAAAAAAAAGCCGGAATTAAATCCGGCTTATCTATAAATAAAATGAGATTAACGCTCATTCATTGTTTTAAATTTACGCAATGGTTCTCCGATGTATATCTGTCTCGGACGTCCAATAGGTTCTTTGTTTTCACGCATTTCTTTCCATTGAGCAACCCATCCCGGAAGACGGCCAATAGCAAACATTACCGTAAACATCTCCGTAGGAATTCCTAAAGCACGATAAATAATACCTGAATAAAAATCTACATTCGGATATAAATTTCTGGATACGAAATATTCATCTTTCAATGCTTTTTCTTCTAATTGTTTAGCAATATTCAAGATAGGATCATCAACTCCAAGTTCGGCAAGAACATCGTCTGCTGCTTTTTTAATGATACGGGCACGCGGGTCAAAGTTTTTATAAACTCTGTGTCCGAATCCCATTAGACGGAACGGATCATTTCTATCTTTTGCTTTTTCGATAAATTTATCAGCATCTCCTCCATCTTTTTGAATTTCTTCCAACATTTCCAATACCGCCTGATTTGCACCTCCGTGTAATGGTCCCCAAAGTGCAGAAACACCTGAAGAGATAGAAGCAAACAATCCTGCATGAGAAGAACCTACCATTCTCACTGTAGAAGTGGAACAGTTTTGCTCATGATCAGCATGTAATATAAACAATTTGTCAATTGCATTTAAAACAGTCTGATTTACTTTATAAGGACCTGTTGGCAACTCAAACATCAAACGTAAAAAGTTTTCAACGTATGGTTTTGTATTGTCATAATAGTTCAAAGGGTATCCAATAGTTTTTCTATAAGTCCATGTGGCAATTACCAAAAATTTACCCATAATTTTACAGATTGCTTCATACATCTGATTCTCATTTTCAACGTTTACTACCGTTGGATTGAAAGCTGTCAAAGCGCAAGTCAATGAAGATAAAACACCCATTGGATGTGCATGCTTAGGAAAACCATCAATGATTCCCTTCATTTCTTCATTTACAAGTGTATGTTTACGAATATCGTTTTCAAATTTTTCTAATTGTTTTTCTGTCGGTAATTCACCAAAAATGATCAGATAAGAAACTTCCAGAAAGTGTGCATTATTTGCCAATTCTTCAATTGCATATCCTCTGTAACGTAATATTCCCTCTTCACCATCCAAAAAAGTAATAGCACTTTTGCATGAACCTGAGTTTTTATATCCCGGATCCAATGTAATAGCACCTGTTAAAGCTCTCAATTTTTCAATATCAATGGCAACTTCGTTTTCCGTTCCTACAAATACAGGAAGTTCTATTCTTTTACCATCTAACTCAATAGTTGCAGTTTTTGACATATATTTTAAAGTTTATTTTTTTTATAGCTAAATGCGAATTTAATAAAAATCTTTCATTACTTAAAGCTTAAAACTGTAAATAATTTCTTAATACTCACGCATTCAATTTACTAATAACACCTATTTAACACAAGGGTAACATTTATTTAAAAGAAGCCATCTTTTTTTTTTATTAACAATAAAATGTTTCATAAAAAAAGCCTGCAACTGCAAGCTTCTTAATTCGTTTTATTTTTCAGACTATTTTACCTTAAAAGCATTTTTTTGAGGAAAATAAGCTACCGTTCCTAATTCTTCTTCTATACGAAGCAACTGGTTGTACTTTGACATACGATCTGAACGTGAAGCAGACCCTGTTTTGATTTGTCCACAGTTGAGAGCTACTGCAAGATCAGCTATGGTATTGTCTTCAGTTTCACCTGAACGGTGAGACATTACAGAAGTATATCCCGCATTATGTGCCATGTTTACCGCTGCAATTGTTTCTGATAGCGTTCCGATCTGGTTTACTTTAATTAATATGGAATTAGCAATATGCTCATCAATTCCTCTTTTTAATCTTTTTACGTTGGTTACGAACAGGTCATCTCCAACTAACTGTACTTTATGACCAATTTTATCCGTCAGCATTTTCCATCCGTTCCAATCATCTTCATACATACCGTCTTCAATAGAAATAATAGGATATTTATCGCATAACTCTGCTAAATAATTTGCCTGTTCTTCAGAATTACGCACAATACCAGAAGTTCCTTCAAACTTTGTATAGTCATACACCCCGTTTACATAAAATTCAGAAGCCGCACAATCCAGTGCCAACATGATATCCTCTCCAAATTTGTACCCAGCGTTTTCTATTGCCAGTCGTATCGCATCTAATGCATCTTCTGTACCACCAGCAAGATTAGGAGCAAAACCACCTTCATCGCCAACAGCCGTACTTAGATTTCTATCATGCAATACTTTCTTTAAATGATGAAAAACCTCTGTTCCCATTTGCATCGCATGTGTAAAATCTTTTGCTGCAACGGGCATGATCATAAATTCCTGAAATGCAATAGGAGCATCAGAATGTGAACCTCCATTGATAATATTCATCATAGGAACCGGTAATGTATTTGCTGAAACACCACCTACATAACGATACAAAGGCATTCCCAATTCATTAGCAGCCGCTTTTGCAACCGCAAGCGAAACTCCTAAAATAGCATTTGCTCCGATGTTGGATTTATTGGGTGTTCCATCTACTTCGATCATTGTCTGATCAATAGCATTTTGTTCAAATACATTAAACCCTACTATATTTTCTGCAATAATTGTATTTACGTTGTGAACTGCATTTAAAACACCTTTCCCCATGAATGCTTTTCCGCCATCCCGCAATTCAACTGCTTCATGCTCTCCGGTAGAAGCTCCAGAAGGAACGGCTGCTCTTCCCATAATTCCGTTATCCGTATAAACATCTACTTCAACTGTAGGATTTCCTCTGGAATCCAAAATTTGTCTTGCGTGTATTTTTACAATGGTACTCATAAATAATTGTGTGGTTAGAATTTAATAGTTGTGCAAATGTAATAAAATATTAAAAGTAAAGGAACTGTTAAACAGTTCCTTTTGATGTTTTCATATAATTCACAAATTCATCAAAAAGATATTTTGAATCATTTGGTCCCGGACTCGATTCCGGATGATACTGTACAGAAAATACTGCTTTGTCTTTTAAACGGATTCCGGCTACGGTCTGATCATTGAGATGATAATGTGTAATTTCTAAATTCTCATTTGCTTCCACTTCTTCTCTATTGACTGCAAATCCATGATTCTGAGAGGTAATTTCACCACGATTTGTCAAAACGTTCATAATCGGATGGTTGATACCTCTGTGTCCGTTAAACATTTTATAAGTCGAAACTCCCTGTGAAAGTGCAATGATCTGGTGTCCCAGACAAATACCAAATACCGGCTTATCGCTTGCTATAAGCTCTTTTGCTACTTCTATAACATCATGAAGTGGTTGCGGATCTCCTGGTCCGTTTGACAAAAAGTAACCGTGAGGATTAAAGGCTTTAAGCTGATCATAGGTTGCATTATAAGGAAATACCTTTACGTAGCAATCTCTTTCCGCAAGACAACGCAAAATATTGGTTTTTATACCTAAATCTAAAGCTGCCACCTTATAGGTTGCATTCTCATTTCCGTAAAAATAAGGCTCTTTTACAGAAACTTTAGATGCCAGCTCCAGACCATTCATATCCGGAACAGCATTTAATATACTTTTTAATTCTTCAATACTCTTACCATCGGTGGAAATAACAGCATTCATAGCTCCATTATCCCGTATATAACTTACCAAGGCTCTGGTATCGACATCAGAAACCACTACAAGATTATTCTTTTCAAAATAGTCATATAGAGAACCCGAAGCCGCAGGTCTGGAGTAGTGAAAACTAAAGTTCTTACATACCAATCCAGCAATTTTTATCCCATCAGAATCTACTTCATCATCATGTACTCCATAATTACCGATATGCGCATTTGTACTCAGCATAATCTGACCGAAATAAGAAGGATCTGTAAAAATTTCCTGATAACCGGTTACTCCAGTATTAAAACATAGTTCTCCATGTGTAGTTCCTTTAATACCGATTGATTTACCATAAAAAATGGTGCCGTCACTTAATAAGATAACCGCTTTATCTCTTGAAGTATATTTCATTATATGTGTGTTGTTATTTTCGTTGCAAAATTAGTATAAAAAAAATTGAGTTTAAAGTGAAAATAAAAAAAAGGACAAACTGTAAAAGTTTGTCCTTTTTTAAATATCAATTAATGTATAATTTTAAATTATTCATTAGTTTCTGTAGATTCTGTTGAAGTTGTTGGCTCTACAGTCTCAGTAGTAGTAGCATCAGCTTTCTTTCTACCTCTTCTTGTAGTTGCTTTTTTAACTTCTTTTTTACCAGGATTATATAAATCATTGAAATCTACCAATTCGATCATTGCCATTTCAGCATTATCTCCTAAACGATTTCCTAATTTAATAATACGTGTATATCCACCTGGTCTGTCTCCTACTTTTGGAGCAACCTCTCTGAATAACTCAGTAACCGCATATTTATCTCTTAAATAAGAGAAAACCACACGACGGTTGTTAGTGTCGTCAGTTTTTGATTTAGTAACCAAAGGCTCTACAAATTGTTTAAGAGCTTTTGCTTTAGCTACAGTAGTATTTATACGCTTGTGCTCAATTAATGAACAAGCCATATTGGCTAACATAGATTTTCTATGTCCTGTTTTTCTACTTAAGTGATTTACTTTTTTTCCGTGTCTCATTGCTTTCTAGAATTTAGACTTTTTTGAGTCTAGATTATTCTTTATCTAATTTGTATTTTGATAGATCCATTCCGAAATTTAATCCTTTCACCTGAACCAGTTCTTCTAATTCAGTTAATGATTTTTTTCCGAAATTTCTAAATTTCATTAAATCATTTTTGTTATAAGAAACTAAATCACCTAATGTGTCTACTTCAGCCGCTTTTAAACAATTTAATGCTCTAACCGAAAGGTCTAAATCTACCAATTTAGTTTTTAGAAGCTGTCTCATATGTAAAGATTCTTCATCATATGAATCAGTTTGAGCAATTTCATCGGCCTCTAAAGTAATTCTCTCATCAGAGAATAGCATAAAATGATGAATCAATGTTTTAGCTGCTTCTGTCAATGCCTCTTTTGGATGTATGGAACCATCAGTCACGATATCAAAAACAAGTTTTTCGTAATCTGTTTTTTGTTCTACACGATAGTTTTCGATAGCATACTTTACATTTTTTACAGGTGTGTAAATTGAATCTGTAAAGATGGTACCTATTGGAGCATTTTGTTTTCTATTTTCTTCAGCCGGAACGTATCCTCTTCCTTTTTCGATAGTCAATTCCATATTGATATTGATTTTACTATCTAAGTTACAGATAACTAATTCAGGATTTAAAACCTGGAATCCAGAAATATATTTCTGAAAATCTCCAGCTGTCAATTGATCTTTTCCTGTGAACGAAATACTTACAGACTCATTATCAATATCTTCAATCTGACGTTTGAAACGTACTTGTTTAAGATTTAAGATAATTTCTGTAACATCCTCAACAACACCAGGAATAGTCGAAAACTCATGTTCAACACCATCAATGCGTACCGAGGTAATCGCATATCCTTCAAGTGAAGACAGAAGTACTCTTCTTAGTGCATTACCAATAGTCAATCCATAACCAGGTTCTAAAGGTCTAAATTCAAACTTACCTTTAAAATCGGTTGAATCGATCATGATAACTTTGTCGGGCTTTTGAAAATTGAATATTGCCATATTATTTCGACTGAATGTCAATTATTATTTGTTGTACAACTCTACGATTAACTGTTCTTTGATGTTTTCTGGAACTTGCATTCTTTGAGGTACAGAAACAAATGTTCCCTCTTTTGTGTCATTGTTCCAAGTAATCCACTCATAAACAGCACTAGAATTAGATAACGAACGTTCTATAGCATCAAGAGATTTTGATTTTTCACGAACAGCCACCTTATCACCAGCTTTCAATTGGTAAGAAGGGATATTTACTAGCTCACCATTTACAGTAACGTGTCTATGAGAAACTATTTGACGTGCAGCTCTACGAGAAGGAGCAATACCCATTCTGTAAACTACGTTGTCTAATCTTGATTCACATAATTGAATTAAAACTTCACCTGTTACTCCTCTGGAAGCAGATGCTTTTTTAAATAAATTACGGAATTGTTTTTCTAAAATACCGTAAGTATATTTAGCTTTTTGTTTTTCCATTAATTGGATAGCGTACTCAGATTTTTTACCTCTCTTCTTTGCTAAACCATGTTGCCCAGGAGGGTAACTTCTTTTATCGAAGGCTTTGTCTTCTCCGAAGATTGCTTCACCGAATTTACGAGCAATTTTTGTTTGTGGACCAGTATATCTTGCCATGTTAAAAATTAAAATAAGGTAGGGATTATGAATTCAGGTCTCATCCTCCGATAATCTCATTCCTACCTTTGGTTATACTTTATTATTATTAAACTCTTCGTCTTTTTGGAGGACGACATCCATTATGTGGCATAGGAGTAATATCGATAATCTCAGTTACTTCAACACCGCTGTTATGGAGTGAACGGATAGCAGATTCTCTACCGTTACCTGGTCCTTTAACGTAAACTTTTACTTTCTTTAAACCAGCTTCAATAGCTACTTTACTACAATCTTCAGCAGCCATTTGCGCAGCATAAGGAGTGTTCTTTTTAGAACCTCTGAATCCCATTTTACCTGCTGATGACCAAGAAATAACTTCACCTTTTTTGTTTGTCAACGAAATGATGATGTTGTTAAAGGTTGCACTAATATGAGCTTCGCCAGTTGACTCAACAATAACTTTACGTTTTTTTGTATTCGCTTTAGCCATACTACTAATTATTTAGTTGCTTTTTTCTTGTTAGCAACAGTTTTTCTTTTACCTTTTCTTGTTCTAGAGTTATTTTTAGTTCTTTGTCCTCTTAATGGAAGACCAGCTCTGTGACGAATACCTCTGTTACATCCGATATCCATTAAACGTTTGATGTTTAAAGATATTTCCGAACGCAACTCACCTTCAATCTTGAAATGAGAAACTGCCTCACGGATTGCTCCGATCTCGTCATCATTCCATTCTGAAACTTTTTTGTCTTCGCTTACATTAGCTTTTGCTAAAATCTCTTTTGATCTGCTTGAACCTACTCCGAAGATGTAAGTTAAAGCAATAATTCCTCTTTTATTTTTAGGTATATCTACCCCTGCGATTCTTGCCATAATTATCCTTGTCTTTGTTTAAATCTAGGATTTTTTTTGTTAATAACGTATAATCTTCCTTTTCTACGCACAATTATGCATTCTGCACTTCTTTTTTTAACTGATGCTCTTACTTTCATTTTAATAGCCTTTAATATCTATAAGTAATTCTTGCTTTTGACAAATCGTAAGGACTCATTTCCAGTTTCACTTTATCACCAGGTAATAACTTGATATAATGCATACGCATTTTTCCTGAAATATGAGCGATTACAATATGTCCATTTTCTAATTCTACACGGAACATCGCATTTGATAATGCTTCAATGATAGATCCGTCTTGTTCTATTGCTGATTGTTTTGCCATAAAGAACTAAGCTATTGCTTTTCTATTTTTACCACTCTTCATCAATCCATCATATTGTTTATTCAACAAATATGAATTCACTTGTTGAATCGTATCTATTGCTACACTCACTAAAATTAATAATGAAGTTCCTCCGTAAAACATTGCCCAACCTTGTTGAATACCAAGAAGAGATACGGCAATTGCAGGGAAAATTGCAATAAGCGCTAAAAACAATGATCCAGGGAATGTAATCAATGACATGATACGATCGAGATAGTCAGCTGTGTCCGATCCAGGGCGAATTCCCGGGATAAAACCTCCGCTGCGTTTCAAATCATCAGCCATTTTATTCGTAGGTACTGTAATTGCGGTGTAAAAGTACGTAAAAATTATGATTAACAAAGCAAAAACTAAATTATACTCCCAACCAAACACATTTCCGAACGTTGTAGCGATGGATTGTGCAGATTCAGATGTAGATAAACCAGCGATTGCAGGTGGTATGAACATAATTGCTTGAGCAAAAATAATCGGCATAACTCCAGAAGCGTTTAGCTTTAACGGAATCCATTGTCTGTTTCCTGCGATAGAAGTTGAATCGTATTCACCAGCTGTACTGCGACGTGCGTACTGAACTGCTATTTTACGAACTGCCATAGTAAGGAAGATACAAGATACAATGATGAGTAACCAAATGATTATTTCAATAACAATCATCATAGGACCTCCGTTATTTTCTGTCATACGAGACTGGAATTCCTGCATAAATGCCTGAGGCAAGTTTGCAATAATACCTACCATGATAAGTAGTGATATTCCGTTCCCGATTCCTTTATCAGTAATTTTTTCTCCTAACCACATCGCAAAAACGGTTCCTGTAGTTAAGATTAAAACTGATGAAAACAAGAATGAAAAAGAATCAAAACCTAAGATAAATGCATCAGATGGCAATTGTTTGTACAGGTTATAGATATAACCCGGACCTTGTACCAAGGTAATACCTATGGTAAGCCATCTGGTGATTTGGTTCATCTTCTTTCTACCACTTTCACCATCATTTTGAAGTTTTTGTAAATAAGGCACAGCGATACCCATTAACTGAACTACAATCGACGCAGAGATATAAGGCATAATTCCTAATGCAAATACAGATGCCTGCGAAAACGCACCTCCTGTAAATACATTAATCAACCACCCGATACCTTGATCTGTTTGGTCTGATAAAGCTTGCAATTTAGTAGTATCAATACCTGGTAGAGATACTTGTGCACCGAAACGATACACAAGTAATAATCCTAAAGTAACTAAGATTTTATTCTTAAGTTCTTCTATTTTCCAGATATTGGTCAATGTTTCAAAAAACTTCTTCATGCTTTATAAAGATTTATAAAGTTACGGCTTCTCCACCAGCAGCTTCAATAGCCGCTTTTGCAGTTGCAGTAAATTTGTGAGCAGTTACTTTTAATTTAGACTTAAGCTCTCCTCTACCCAAAATCTTTACTAAGCTATTTTTAGAAGTTAATCTATTTTCAACTAATACGTTAAAATCTACCGTATCATTGATTATTCCATTCTCAACTAATAACTGTAAAGTATCAAGGTTGATACCAACGTACTCTACTCTATTAATATTTTTGAAACCGTATTTAGGCACACGTCTCTGTAAAGGCATTTGCCCTCCTTCAAAACCAATTTTCTTTGAGTAACCAGAACGGGATTTAGCTCCTTTGTGACCTCTTGTAGAAGTACCACCTTTTCCTGAACCTTCTCCGCGCCCAACTCTTTTATTTTGATTATGTACAGAACCGTTTGCTGGTTGTAAATTACTTAAATTCATATTCAATAAATTAATTAATTTCTTCTACAGAAACCAAATGTTGAACTTTATTTACCATTCCTTTGATAGTAGGTGTATTATCATGCTCAACAACTTGTCCTAATTTACGAAGACCCAAAGCTGCTAATGTTCTTTTTTGGTCTTCCGGACAATTGATTTTGCTTCTTACTTGTTTTACTTTAATTTTAGACATAATTTCTCCAAATTAAGATTTAAATACTTTCTCTAAAGAAATTCCTCTTTGTTTTGCAATCGTAACTGCACTTCTCATTTGAAGTAAAGCATCAAAAGTAGCTTTTACCACATTGTGAGGGTTAGAAGAACCTTGAGATTTTGATAATACATTGTGAATTCCTACTGACTCCAATACTGCACGTACTGAACCACCTGCAATAACTCCGGTACCTAATGAAGCTGGCATTAAGAATACACGTGCTCCACTAAATTTACCTTTTTGCTCATGAGGAATAGTACTTCCATTTAAAGGAATACGAACTAAGTTTTTCTTTGCATCTTCTACAGCTTTCGCAATCGCTTCAGAAACATCTTTAGATTTACCTAAACCATGACCCACTACACCTTCTTCGTTACCAACAACTACGACAGCAGAGAATCCAAAAGCTCTACCCCCTTTAGTTACTTTGGTAACTCGGTTTACACTAACCAAACGATCTTTTAATTCAAGACCGCTCGGTTTTACAAATTCTACGTTTTTATAATTTTGATACATAACTAATTAGAATTTTAATCCAGCTTCTCTAGCTCCTTCAGCTAATGATTGTACACGTCCGTGGTATAAATATCCACCTCTGTCAAAAGAGATTGTATCGATACCCGCTTTCAAAGCCTTCTCTGCAATTAGTTTTCCAACCGATGCAGCAGTTTCAATTTTGGTTCCTCCGGTTACTCCTGCTTCTTTTGAAGATGCTGATGCTAGAGTTACTCCGTTTACGTCATCTATGATTTGAGCATAGATTTCTTTATTACTTCTAAATACAGACAGTCTTGGTCTTAATGCAGTACCGCTAACTGTTTTTCTGATTCTGTATTTGATTCTTTGTCTTCTTTCAGATTTGTTTAATGACATGATCTTAATTTTTAAGCTGATTTACCTGCTTTTCTTCTTAATACTTCACCTACAAACTTAATACCTTTTCCTTTGTAAGGTTCTGGTTTACGGAAAGAACGGATTTTTGCAGCAACCTGTCCTAACAATTGTTTGTCTGGTGAAGTTAATTTAACGATAGGATTTTTACCTTTTTCAGAAACTGTCTCTAAAGTAACTTCAGGAACAATGTCTAAAACGATGTTGTGAGAAAAACCTAGTGCCAAATCTAACTTTTGACCTTGATTAGATGCTCTGTAACCTACACCTACTAATTCAAGTTCTTTAGTGAATCCTTCTGATACACCAACAATCATGTTGTTGATTAAACTTCTGTATAAACCGTGTTTCGATCTCAAATCTTTTGCATCTGATGAACGTTCTACGATTACTTGACCGTCTTCTACTTTCACAGCAATATCACTATACTCCTGTGTAAGCTCTCCTAGTTTTCCTTTTACTGTAACTACAGCATCTTTAACCTCTACAGTTACTCCAGCTGGAATTGCAATTGGACTTTTACCTATTCTTGACATTTCTATAGTCTTTTATATTAGTATACGTAACAAACTACTTCACCACCAACATTAAGTTGTTTCGCTTTTTTACCTGTCATTAAACCTTTAGATGTTGAAACAATAGCAATACCTAAACCGTTTAAGATTCTTGGTAAATCTGCAGATGATGCATATTTACGTAAACCTGGTTTACTAATTCTTTGGATATCTCTGATAACAGACTCTTTAGTCTCTTTATCATATTTTAATGCAATTTTGATAGTACCTTGAACGGTAGAGTCATCAAATTTGTAGCTTAAAATATATCCTTGTTCGAATAAAATTTTTGTGATCTCTTTTTTGAAGTTAGAAGCAGGAATTTCAACCACTTTGTGGTTAGCACGCACTGCATTTCTAATTCTCGTTAAAAAATCTGCGATAGGATCTGTATACATATGTATTTATTTGCGGTTTTGGTTTTCGGTGAAACCACCGAACCTGAAACCAATTAAAATTTTACCAACTAGCTTTTCTAACTCCTGGGATTAATCCTTGGTTAGCCATTTCACGGAATGTAACACGTGAAATACCAAATTGACGCATATAACCTCTTGGTCTTCCAGTCAATTTACAACGATTGTGTAAGCGAACTGGAGAAGCGTTTTTTGGTAATTTTTGTAAACCTTCGTAGTCACCTGCTTCTAAAAGAGCTTTTCTTTTAGCAGCATATTTATCTACTAATGCTTGTCTTTTCACCTCGCGGGCTTTCATTGATTCTTTAGCCATAACTTAATTCTTTTTAAAAGGTACTCCTAGTTCAGCAAGTAATGATTTAGCCTCTTTATCTGTATTTGCAGATGTTACGAAAGTAATATCAAAACCAGCAATTTTGTTAACTTTATCAATATCGATCTCTGGGAAGATGATTTGCTCTACAACTCCTAAATTGTAGTTTCCTCTACCGTCAAATCCATTTGATTTAACTCCTCCGAAATCTCTAACACGTGGTAAAGCTGAAGTAATTAAACGGTCTAAAAATTCGTACATTTTTTCACCGCGTAAAGTTACTTTAGCACCAATTGGCATACCTTTTCTTAATTTGAAAGAAGCAACGTCTTTTTTAGAAATAGTAGAAACTGCTTTCTGTCCAGTAATTTTAGTCAATTCTTCAACTGCATAATCAACTAATTTTTTATCTGCAACAGCTGCTCCTACTCCACGGCTTACAACTATTTTTTCAAGTTTTGGAACCTGCATTACATTTTTGTAACCAAATTCGTTCTTAAGAGCAGAAACAACTCTCTCTCTATATTCTTGTTTAAGTCTTGGGATATAAGTCATGACTATAATACTTGATTAGATTTTTTAGAAACTCTAACTTTTTTATCACCTTCTACTTTGTAAGCTACTTTCGTAGCTTCTTTTGACTTAGGGTCAAGTAAAGTAAGGTTTGAAATATGAATTGGAGCTTCTTTTTTAACAATTCCTCCTTGAGGGTTTGTAGCACTAGGCTTAGTATGCTTAGAAACTACATTAATACCTTCAACGACTGCTTTGTTTTTATCACGTAATACACGTAAAACTTTTCCTTCAGATCCTTTGTGATCTCCGGCGATAACTCTTACAGTATCTCCTGTTTTAATTTTTAGCTTTGTCATCATTTAAGCGAATTAAAGCACTTCTGGTGCTAATGATACAATTTTCATGAATTGTTTTTCACGAAGTTCTCTTGCAACAGGACCAAAAACACGAGTTCCTCTCATCTCACCAGCAGCATTTAATAACACACATGCGTTGTCATCAAATCTGATGTATGATCCGTCAGCTCTTCTCACTTCTTTTTTGGTACGTACAACTACTGCAGTTGAAACTGCTCCTTTTTTAACGTTTCCGTTTGGAGTAGCTTCTTTGATTGAAACTACAATTTTATCTCCAACAGAGGCATAACGACGTTTCGTTCCCCCTAAAACACGAATGGTCAAAACTTCTTTTGCTCCCGTGTTGTCTGCTACTTTTAATCTAGATTCCTGTTGTACCATAATTATTTCGCTCTTTCAATGATTTCAACTAATCTCCAACATTTGTTTTTAGATAATGGACGTGTTTCCATAATTCTAACTGTATCACCAATGTTGCAGTCGTTTAATTCGTCGTGTGCAACATATTTCTTAGTTTTCAACACGAACTTACCATATAATGGGTGTTTTACTCTTTTAGTTTCTGAAACGACAATAGATTTTGTCATTTTATTACTGGTAACAACACCAACTCTTTCTTTTCTTAAATTTCTTTTTTCCATCTTTCAGCAGAATACAATTATTGTAACTCTTTTTTGCTTAGCTCAGTGTTAACTCTAGCAATCGATCTTCTCAAAGATCGGATTTGAAGAGGATTCTCGATAGGAGAAATAGCGTGAGCTGATTTTACTTCGGCATAAGTCTTCTTTAACTCACTAAGTTTTTCTTGTAACTCAGCTGCAGATAGATTATTTATTTCTGATTGTTTCATAATGATTTTAAATTATGCTTCGAAATCTCTAGCAACGATAAACTTAGTTTTCACAGGTAATTTTTGTGCAGCTAAACGTAATGCTTCTTTCGCAACAGCGATTGGCACACCTCCAACTTCAAACATAATTCTACCTGGTTTTACAACTGCAGCCCAATACTCAACTGCACCTTTACCTTTACCCATACGTACTTCAAGAGGTTTTTTAGTAATAGGCTTGTCTGGAAATATTTTAATCCATAGTTGCCCCTCTCTTTTCATAAAACGTGTTGCAGCAATACGAGCAGCTTCGATTTGACGAGAAGTAATGAATGAATAATCTAAAGATTTGATACCAAACATTCCGTTAGAAAGTTCATGTCCTCTTTGAGACACCCCTTTCATTTTACCTTTCTGTACCTTACGGTATTTTGTTCTTTTAGGCTGTAACATTTTTCTTCTTTAGTTTAAATTACTTTCTTTTGCGTTGTTGGTTTGGTCTTCCTGTTGGTTTTCCAGATCCTGCAGATTTAGATTGTTTTTTATCCATACCTGCTAACGGAGAAAGATCTCTCTTACCATAAACCTCCCCTTTCATGATCCATACTTTAATACCCATTCTACCATAAGTAGTGTGAGCTTCTGCTAAAGCATAATCAATATCAGCTCGGAAAGTAGACAAAGGAATACGTCCTTCTTTGAAATTTTCAGAACGAGCCATCTCAGCTCCGTTTAAACGACCAGATATCATAACTTTAATACCTTCAGCATTCATTCTCATTGCAGCCGCAATTGCCATTTTAATAGCACGACGGTAAGAGATTCTGTTTTCAATCTGACGAGCGATGCTAGTTGCAACTAAATAAGCATCTAACTCAGGTCTTTTGATTTCAAAGATGTTGATTTGAACTTCTTTGTCAGTAATTTTCTTAAGTTCTTCTTTTAACTTGTCTACCTCCTGACCTCCTTTTCCGATGATGATCCCCGGACGAGCAGTAGTGATAGTAACGGTTACAAGTTTCAAAGTTCTCTCGATAATTATCTTTGATACACTAGCTTTTGATAAACGAGCATGGATATACTTTCTGATTTTTGCATCTTCAGCAAGTTTATCTCCATAGTCATTTCCACCGTACCAGTTTGAGTCCCATCCTCTGATGATCCCAAGGCGATTTCCGATTGGATTAGTCTTTTGTCCCATACTGTTTATTAATTGCTTTGTGTGTTATTATTAGCTCCTAAAACGATTGTTACGTGATTTGAGCGTTTTCTAATTCTGTGTGCGCGACCTTGTGGAGCCGGACGTAATCTTTTTAACATCATACCTCCGTCAACACGAATCTCTTTTACAAATAACTCTGCTTCTTCTAAATTAGCTTCTGCGTTTTTAGCTTGCCAGTTAGCAATCGCTGATAACAACAATTTTTCTAATTTATTTGAAGCTTCTTTTGTACTAAATTTCAATATATTAAGAGCGTTTTCAACTTTCTGACCTCTAACTAAATCTGCAACTAAGCGCATTTTTCTAGGTGAAGTTGGGCAATTATTAAGCTTAGCGAAAGCAACTTGCTTATTCGCTTCCTTAATCTGCTCGGCTCTTTCTCTTTTACGAACTCCCATAGCTTCTTATTATTTTTTACCTTTATTTTTTGCACCTGCATGACCTCTAAAAGATCTTGTTGGTGAAAATTCTCCTAATTTATGTCCTACCATATTTTCTGTAACGTAAACCGGTACGAATTGACGCCCGTTGTGTACTGCGATTGTTTGTCCAACGAAATCAGGAGTAATCATTGATGCTCTTGACCATGTTTTAACAACTGCTTTGTTTCCGTTTTCAGCATTCTCTAAAACTTTTTTCTCAAGTTTGTAGTGAACATAAGGTCCTTTTTTTAATGAACGTGCCATACTTACTTAATTATTTCTTTCTACGTTCTACGATATACTTGTTACTCGACTTAACTTTAGAACGGGTTCTATAACCTTTTGCAGGTAATCCTTTTCTAGAACGTGGGTGACCTCCTGAAGAGCGTCCTTCACCACCTCCCATTGGGTGATCAACTGGGTTCATAGCAACCGGTCTTGTTCTTGGTCTTCTACCTAACCATCTAGATCTACCAGCTTTACCAGAAACGATTAACTGATGATCAGAGTTAGATACTGCTCCGATAGTAGCCATACAGCTCAATAAGATCAAACGAATCTCACCAGAAGGCATTTTGATAGTAGCATACTTACCGTCTCTTGCAACTAACTGAGCAAAAGTACCCGCAGAACGTGCAATTACAGCACCTTGTCCCGGACGCAACTCGATACAAGAAATAATTGTACCAAGAGGTATATTAGCTAAAGGTAAAGCATTTCCTACTTCAGGCGCTGACTCAGGACCAGAAACAACTACTTGTCCTACTTTTAATCCTGCAGGAGCAACAATATATGTTTTTGCTCCATCTGCATACGCTACCAAAGAGATAAACGCTGAACGGTTTGGATCGTATTCGATTGTTTTAACAGTAGCTGGAATACCAACTTTGTTTCTTTTAAAATCAATAATACGATATTGTTGTTTATGACCACCACCGATATAACGCATGGTCATTTTTCCTTGACTATTTCTACCTCCAGTGTTTTTTTTCGGTGCTAATAAACTACGCTCCGGCTTATCAGTTGTAATAGTGTCAAAGCTATTCACAACTCTAAAACGCTGACCTGGGGTAATAGGTTTTAATTTTCTAACTGACATTTTCTATTAGATATTAGTATAAAAATCTATTGTTTCTCCTTCTTTCAGTTGTACTACTGCTTTTTTATACGCATTAGTTTTACCGCTAATAACACCACCTTTGGTATATTTAACAGTTCTGTCCGCTCTATATATCATTGTATTAACAGCCAAAACAGAAACTCCATAAGCAGCTTCAACCGCTTTTTTTATCTCTACCTTGTTTGCTTTTTTATCAACAATAAAACCAAAACGGTTGAATAATTCACCGTCTTTGGTTATTTTTTCGGTAATGATAGGTTTAATTATAATACTCATCGCCCTATTATTTACTTAAATTTTCTACAATTCCTTCTACAGAACCCTCAGTTAACACTAACGAATTAGTATTCAAAATACCGTAAGTACTTAATTCTGAGTTCATTACAACAGAAGCTCTCTCTAAGTTTCGAGATGACAAATATACATTTTTATTTGAATCACCCAACACAAACAAAGATTTTTTATTTTCTAACCCTAAAGCTTTCAATACATTAATGAAATTTTTAGTACTTGGTGCTTCAAAATTAAAATCCTCAACAATAATTAAATTTGATTCCTGAGCTTTTAAAGAGAAAGCAGATTTACGTGCTAAACGCTTTAAAGATTTGTTTAATTTGAAAGAATAACTTCTTGGTCTTGGTCCGAAAATAGTACCTCCACCTTTAAACAAAGGGTTTTTTGCAGAACCTGCACGAGCTGTACCTGTACCCTTTTGTTTTTTGATTTTACGAGTAGATCCCGTAACCTCATTTCTTTCTTTTGCTTTATGAGTACCTTGTCTTTGATTCGCTAAATATTGTTTAACATCTAAATAGATAGCGTGTTTGTTAGGCTCAATTGCGAATACTGAATCAGAAAGTTGAACTTTTCTACCAGTATCTTTTCCGTTGATATCTAAAACTTTTACTTCCATTACTTCTGAACGATTACATAAGAGTTTTTATGACCAGGAATAGCACCTTTAATAACAATTAAGTTTTTATCTGCTATTACTTTTAAAACTCTAAGGTTTTGTACTGTAACATTATCTCCACCTGTTCTTCCAGCCATGCGCATTCCTTTGAATACTCTTGACGGATAAGAAGAAGCACCAATAGAACCAGGAGCTCTCAAACGGTTATGTTGACCGTGTGTAGCTTGACCAACACCACCAAATCCGTGACGTTTTACAACCCCTTGAAACCCTTTTCCTTTAGATACTCCCTGAACATCCACAAACTCTCCTTCTTGAAACAAATCAACAGTGATTACATCCCCTAAATTATAAGTTTCATTAAAATCCTGGAATTCAACGACTTTTCTTTTAGCAGAAGTACCTGCTTTTTTAAAGTGACCTAACTCAGCTTTAATTGCAGATTTTTCTGATTTGTCATCGAAACCAAGTTGATACGCTTCATACCCGTCAACCTCTTTGGTTCTGACTTGGGTAACGACATTTGGACCTAATTCGATTACTGTACAAGGAATGTTTTTCCCGTTTTCATCGAAGATACTAGTCATGCCGATTTTTTTTCCAATTAACCCAGACATAAATATTTATTAATAATTAATATACATAAAATTTTCAAGCATTGGCAAAAGTAATACCAATGCTTGAAATAAACAAATTTATTTTTTCAACTAAAATATTATCACACTTTAATCTCAACTTCAACTCCTGAAGGCAACTCTAACTTCATTAGAGCGTCAATTGTTTTTGAAGAAGATGAATAAATATCTAATAATCTTTTATATGAACTTACTTGAAACTGCTCTCTTGCTTTTTTGTTAACGTGCGGAGAACGCAATACAGTAAATAATTTTTTATGAGTTGGCAACGGAATTGGCCCGGTAACCACTGCTCCTGTACTTTTTACAGTTTTTACGATTTTCTCAGCAGATTTGTCTACTAAATTATAATCGTAAGATTTTAATTTTATTCTAATTTTTTGACTCATTTTCGTTGAAATTAAGCGTTAGTTACCTTTTGCTTTTTTAATTACTTCTTCCTGAATGTTAGAAGGCGTTTGCTCATAGTGAGAGAATTCCATAGTAGATGTAGCACGACCTGAAGATAAAGTTCTCAAGGTAGTTACATAACCAAACATTTCTGACAACGGCACAGAAGCTTTTACAACTTTCGAACCTGCTCTGTCATCCATAGAATTGATCTGCCCTCTACGACGGTTCAAATCTCCTACGATATCACCCATGTTTTCCTCAGGAGTCAACACTTCTAATTTCATAATAGGCTCCAAGATAATAGCTCCAGCAGCTTTTGCTGATTCTTTGTATCCTAATTTAGCTGCTAATTCAAATGATAGAGCATCTGAATCGACCGCGTGGTAAGAACCATCAACTAAAGTTACTTTTAAGCCATCCATCTCAAATCCAGCTAAAGGACCTTGCTTCATAGCTTCTCTAAATCCTTTCTCAACAGCAGGGATATATTCTTTTGGAACGTTACCACCTTTAACCTCATTAACGAATTGCAATCCAACAAATGGTTTTCCGTCAACTTCATCAGCAGGACCGATTTTGAATACGATATCACCAAATTTACCACGACCTCCAGATTGTTTCTTATAAACTTCTCTGTGATCAGCCGTTTTAGTAAATGCTTCTTTATACTCAACCTGAGGCTCACCTTGATTTACTTCAACTTTGAACTCACGTCTCATACGATCCACAATAATATCTAAGTGAAGCTCACCCATACCAGAAATAATTGTTTGTCCGGATGCCTGATCAGTTCTCACTGTAAAAGTAGGATCTTCTTCAGCCAATTTAGCCAAAGCCATACCCATTTTATCAACGTCAGCTTTTGTTTTAGGCTCAATAGCAATACCAATTACAGGGTCTGGGAAATCCATCGATTCAAGAACGATTGGGTGTTTCTCATCACATAATGTATCTCCTGTTTTGATATCTTTAAAACCTACTGCTGCTCCAATATCTCCAGCTTCGATAAACTCGATTGGATTTTGCTTGTTAGCATGCATCTGGTAAATACGGGAAATACGCTCTTTGTTTCCTGAACGAGCATTAAACACATAAGATCCTGCATCTAAACGTCCTGAATAAGCACGGAAGAAAGCCAAACGACCTACGAATGGATCGGTAGCAATTTTAAATGCCAATGCAGCAAACGGATCAGAAACAGATGGTTTACGTGTAATAGGCTCATCAGTGTCTGGATTAGTTCCTTCGATAGCCTCCTTATCCATTGGAGAAGGTAAGTAACGACAAACAGCATCCAACATGAACTGTACTCCTTTATTTTTAAAAGAAGAACCACATGTCATAGGAATAATACTCATATCCAAAGTAGCCGCACGCAATGCTTTGTGTACTTCTTCTTCAGTAATAGAGTTTTCATCCTCCATGTATTTCTCCAACAAGTTTTCATCATAAGCAGCGATTTCCTCGATCAATTGACTTCTGTATTGTTTTACATCATCAACCATATCTGCAGGAATCTCTACCACGTCAAAAGTAGCCCCATGGTTATCTTCATGCCATACAATTGCACGGTTTTTCACCAAATCAACTACCCCTTTGAAATCAGATTCATCTCCAATTGGCAATACAATCGGCACTGCATTTGATTTCAACATATCTTTAACCTGCTGACAAACATTTAAAAAGTTTGCTCCCTGACGATCCATTTTATTAACGAATCCCATACGAGGTACTTTATAGTTATCAGCTAATCTCCAGTTCGTTTCAGATTGAGGTTCTACTCCATCGACTGCAGAGAACAAGAAAACCAACCCATCAAGTACACGTAAAGAACGGTTTACTTCAACCGTAAAATCAACGTGTCCCGGAGTATCAATAATATTAAAGTGATATTCTTCAGATTCAGATATTTTTTTACCTTGATCTGTAGGGAAGTTCCATTTACATGTAGTTGCAGCAGAAGTAATAGTAATACCTCTTTCCGCTTCCTGCTCCATCCAGTCCATTGTAGAAGCACCATCATGCACCTCTCCAACTTTATGGTTTACTCCCGTATAGAAAAGGATACGCTCCGTTGTTGTTGTTTTACCAGCATCAATGTGAGCAGCAATACCTATGTTTCTAGTAAATCTTAAATCTCTAGCCATATATATTCTTTATCAAAAATTAAAATCTAAAATGAGAGAATGCTTTATTAGCCTCTGCCATTTTGTGAGTATCCATTCTTTTCTTAACAGCAGCACCTTCTTCTTTAGCAGCAGCTAAAATTTCAGCAGCCAATTTACCAGCCATAGATTTCTCATTTCTTCTTCTTGCATAAAGAATCAACCATTTAATAGCCATAGAAATTTTTCTATCCGGACGAATCTGCATAGGAATCTGGAATGTAGCTCCACCCACACGACGTGAACGAACTTCTACGTGAGGCATAACATTTGTTAATGCATCTTTCCACATTTCCAATGAAGTTTTCTCCTCATCTTGTTTTTTAGACTCTACAATATCTAAAGCATCATAAAATACTTTAAAAGCAGTCGATTTTTTACCATCCCACATTAAGTTGTTCACAAAACGTGTAACCAATTGATCGTTAAATCTTGGATCCGGTAAAAGAGGTCTTTTCTTTGCCTGTCTTTTTCTCATGTCTTTTTCTTAAAAGTTTTTTAAACTATTACTTTTTTGCTTCTTTAGGACGTTTAGCACCGTACTTAGATCTTCTTTGTGTTCTACCGTTTACTCCGGCAGTATCCAAAGCACCACGTACAATGTGGTATCTAACTCCTGGCAAATCTTTTACCCTTCCACCTCTAACTAATACTATCGAGTGCTCTTGTAAGTTATGTCCTTCTCCAGGAATGTAAGCGTTTACTTCATTACCGTTTGTCAAACGTACACGCGCTACTTTACGCATCGCAGAGTTTGGCTTTTTAGGTGTAGTAGTATAAACACGCGTACAAACCCCTCTTCTTTGAGGACATGAATCCAAAGCAACCGATTTACTCTTCTTAGTCAATTGGGTTCTCCCTTTTCTTACTAATTGTTGAATTGTTGGCATAATGTTTATTAAAAATTTTCTACATTTATTAATTACCCGCTATTTTCGGGGATGCAAATATATAAATTTTTATTTTCAAAACAAATACAATTCATTTATTTTCAAATTTATACTACTTTTACCCGACGCAAATATCATAAATCAGTTTTTTCTGCGTTGTGTAAAAAACATTCTTTCTGAAGACATTCCTTATATATTGCCTGTTATTTTTTAGTTGTCTGTGTCACAGCCAGCAACTCTATTTAGAGATAAAAGGCTTGAATCAAAAAGAAAATAATGTTATTGACAGCCTTTCGTATCAGAAAACACATGATAATGCAAAAGGTATTCAGGATGAAGTACTGCGGTTTTCTAATACACTAATTTCAAATGGCTATCTTTCTTCTTTTCAAAAAGAATATTCAAAAAAAAACGATTCCACCTTTTTATATGTTTTTATTCTGAATCAAAGAACCAAAGCTAATGTTATTCATTTAGATAAAATTGAAGAATCTACAAAGAAGCTACTCGGTATAGAACATAACAAGGTGATCATTGAAATACCACAGACACAACACTATATTAATAGTATACTACAAAATCTGGAACGAAAAGGATATGCCATAAGCCAGATAAAACTAAACAACCACCAAATCATTAACGATTCTTTACACACGGATCTGTCAATAACACTGGACAAAAAGCGTAAGATAGACCTCATTACCATACAGCCCTATCAGAATTTCCCGTCCGGCGTTAAAAAACAAATGCAGCGCAGGTATGTAAAAAAAGATTTTAATCAGGAAACCATCAATCTGATCCAAAAAGAACTGACACAGTATCCGTTTATTAAAACAATGCGTCCTGCAGAAGTACTCTTTACAGAAGACAATACTATTCTTTATTTATATCTGGAGAAAGCCAATGTAAGCAGGTTTGACGGAATCGTCGGCTTTACAAATGATGAAGAAGGAAATGTACGTTTCAACGGTAATATAGACCTTAATCTTATCAACCTGTTTAACAAAGGAGAACAGTTTACCATTTATTGGAAAAATGACGGTAATCAGCAATCAACCTTTAAATTCAAAACAGAATTGCCTTATCTTTTCAAAACACCTTTTGGTATACAGGGAGATTTACAAATCTTCAAACAGGATAGTACGCAGCAAAACACTCAACTTGGACTCACCGCTTTGTACTATCTTAGTTATAACAACCGCTTAGGTGTTGGATATAAAAGTACATCCTCCGTTGCCGGCTCCGGTAATTTATATGGAGCGGAAAATTATAGTAACCGGTTTGTCACAGTAAACTATTCCTACCAAAAATGGAAAGATCATTTTCTTTTTCGTCAGCAAACCAATATAATGGCAAGCGCAGGTTATGGAAACAGAATTCAGGAATCAGACAAAGTGAAACAACAGTTTGTACAGATTATAGGGGAGCATATTTTTTATTTAAACAACAGAAATAGTGTTCACCTCAAAACGGAATGGTATCATTTATTCAGCAAAAGTGTCTTATATAATGAACTTTACAGGTTCGGGGGAATCAATTCTATCCGGGGCTTTAGCGAAAACAGCCTTATGGCAAAATCTCTGGCAGGCTTATATGCAGAATACCGGTATTCTCTTTCCTCAACCATTTATGCTCATACGATCACTGATTTTGCACATTACCGGGAACCACTCTCAAAATTCAAAGGAAATCTTTATTCTTTTGGTATTGGCGTAGGTCTGAATACTGCAGGCGGACTGTTTAATCTGGTATATGCCAATGGAATTCAACCGGAACAAGACTTCAAACTCTCAAATTCTATTATACATCTGAGCTATAAAACCCAGTTTTAATGGCACTCTAAGCTACACTATCTCCAATTCTTTCCAAGTATTAAAAAAATCTTTTCGAAGTATTTTTAAACGTTATACTGTCAAAACAAAATAAAAGAAGGATTTAAGGCTTTTTATCTTAAAAAAACAATATATTTTTGCAATATGCAAAATGAACATCAAATATTTGGTATCCGTGCGATAATCGAAGCGATAAACGCAGGTAAAGAGATTGATAAGGTTTTTATCCAAAAAGAAGCTCAGGGCGAGCTGATGCAGGATTTATTGAAAACACTTAAGAGAAACAATGTGAATTTCTCTTATGTCCCGATTGAAAAATTAAATAAACTCACTAAAAATAATAATCACCAGGGAGCAGTTGCAACTATAGCACCTATCTCATTTGTATCTTTAGAAACACTGATTGAGGGTGTATTGGAACAGAAACAAAATCCATTGTTCTTAATTCTGGATCAGTTATCCGATGCCCGTAATTTCGGAGCCATCATACGTACAGCCGAATGCAGCGGAGTAGATGGTATTATCATACAAAAACAAGGATCTGCTCCTGTGAATGGCGATACGGTAAAAACTTCTGCCGGTGCTGTGTTTAACATTCCTATCTGCAAAGTAGACCATATTAAAGATGCTGTTTTTTATTTACAGGGATCCGGAATAAAAACTGTAGCAGCAACCGAAAAAACAGAAAATCATTTATATGATATTGATTTCAAACAGGGTGTTGCTATTATCATGGGATCAGAAGATAAGGGAGTAAATCCGTCTGTATTAAAAATCGTTGATGAAAAAGCCAAACTTCCTATGTATGGAACTATCTCTTCATTGAATGTCTCTGTAGCCTGTGGTGCTTTCTTATACGAAGTAGTTCGTCAACGCCTATAGAAAAACGTGAATGAAAGACGTAAAAATAGAATTCAGAAAGCCTATTTTTCCAATCAATATCAATTTGAGTCAATATCTGGAAAAATATAACAGAACTACTCAGACGAGGGTTTTCTATGATGATCTCATGCGTTTTTCTGGATATGTTGCTCTGGAGGATGTAAATGGTAACGACACTTTGTGGTTGCGGGTATATTATTCAGAATTCGAACATGCCGAAATTGAAGCAAGCCTCAACAAAATATATACTTTATTGCACTCTGATGGTGATGAAGCCACACTTCCTTTTTTAAAGGTAGATGCTATCGACTTTTGTACTTTTGGAAACTCCAAGCCATTTCGCATTAAAGTTAGAAACATACTCAACGACAATTACACCAATTTTTATATCAAAAAAGCGGATGCTTCCAGAATTTACGGTCTGGAATTAGAAGAAATGATCTCTCCTAATTCCATGAACTATCTGGTTTATAAAGACACGCTTATTGAAGAACATATTTTGGGCATTCCCGGCGATATCTTTATCAGCCAATATTTACACAAATGCAATGAACTTGAAAAAGCACAGCTTGCCAAAGAATTTGTAAAATTCAATGAACGCTGTATGGTAGGCTTACTTGGTGATATGCGTTCCTATAATTACGTCATCATTCCTACTCATGATTTCGATCAGGTTGTTTACAGAATACGTGCCCTGGATTTTGACCAGCAATCTTACGAAGGTAACCTACGAAACTATTTCCCACAGTATTTCAAAGAAAATTTCAAAATGGTTCAAATGGTATTAGACAAATTACTGCCCAGTTCTATTGAGCAATACCGCAAAGAGGCACGCTCTGTTATGGTAAGGAGAATTCTAAACAATCAGGACCGTTTTAATGATCTTATTAACGTTATGAAAAAGGATGCGATTGCTCCTCAAAGCCATGTTATAACCTTAAAAAAAGCCTTACAAAAGTACACACATGATACTCATTTCAAATATTGCGAATCTATGGGTGATATTGTAGAAACAGGTATTAACTTTTTAATTAAAAATTATAAAAACGCGTATTAATGAAATCTCTACACCTATATACGGTATGCTTATTCAGTATTCTTTTGTCAGGATGCAATACAAAAACACCTGTTTCTGAAACAACTGAAGAAAAACATATAGCGGTATCTGACAGTCTCAATTCTGAGCCACCTGTTCTCCAAAAGAAAGAACTAAAAGCAGGGACTAACGTTTTTGTTATTACAGCAAAAGGAGCTGCATTATATGATGAGCCCAATACCGAAACAAAATCCATCGGAACAATTTCTCACGGAACTCCAGTAAAGATTATCGCTATAAAAGATAATTTTGCTATGGTCAACGCCTATATACATCGGGTGATTGAAGATAATGGAAAAAAGAGTGAAAAGCACAGTTGGGAAGATGTCTATACACCTCTTCATAATTTAGGAAACAGAAATGAGCTACAAATTTTACCTGAATTGCTTTATGAAGCTCTGGATTTTGAAAACGCAGAGGAATTCACCTCAACAAAAAAAACATCCTCTATAAAACAATATTTAAACATAGAGATCATTTCTGAAAAGATCTTTAATGATGCTTTAAAAAATAAAAGTTCGGATTTTATTGATCACCAACCCGTCTCAAAGAAGGAAAACGGTAAACTGACCTTATCAGGGGATAATGAACCGCTTGTTCTGACTGACAATTATAATATAGAAAGCGACTATTACAGTATTAATGAATATATAGGCTTTATTCCTTTTCTCAATGCATATCTTATAAGCGAAACGCTTTATGAAGGCCACAGTTATAATATGTATGACAAAAAGACTGCTAAAGTTATAAACAGTTTTTATGGGTTTCCATATATATCACCAGATAAAAGATATGTGATAACCATTGATTTTGATCCTTATGAATCAGCAACAGAAATAAGTCTTTACTCCATTAAAAAAGGTAAAATAACAGCTCTTGAAAAGGGAACTGATTATATGACAGGTTTTAGTCCGTACTATGATGAAGATGAAAAAATAATCACTCGTTTTTGGTCTTCTGACAATGCTTTTTACCTAAAAGCAGTACATCCATCTTTAGCACTCGAAAATGGAGAAGAACATAATACTCCTATAGTTCCGCAATACCTGAAAATAACGTTTAAATAATTACTCTTTAGTTTCAGTTTCAGTCTCATCAGCAGGCTTTTCCTGATAATGTATTTTAAAAGATAAAGGTAGTGATGAACTGGTGAAAAAGGTGTCTTCCTGTACTTGCTGTAACTGTTCCTCTTCTTCAGGCTTAGGATTAAAATGACCATTCTCATCAAAATGCTTCATAAAAGCATCTTTGGAAGCATCAAAATCCGGTCGTTGCCAGTCGTATTTATAATAAGGCTCATAGGTTTGTTTCTCAAATCCGAAAGCCAGTAATACACCTATTAGAAATCCAGACAAGTGCCCTTCCCATGAGACACCTTCTTTAACATCCGGAAACATATACCATACAGAACTTCCGTAAATCACCACTACAATGAAAGAGACTGCCATAAGCCGGTAATATTTTGCACGGATACCTGAAAAGAAAAGAAAACTTGTGAGCACATACACCAGCCCACTGGCACCAATATGAAAACTCGGTCTACCTATAAGCCAGGTTCCCAAACCCGACAATAACCACCCTAATAACAACACCTGTACATACCGGTCTTTATAAAAAAATACCAGAAGAGGCAGCAACACTAAAAGAGCAATCGAATTATTAACAATATGGCTGATATCTCCATGCAGAAAGGGAGAAAACAAGACGCCTTTCAGACCACTTAGGGTACGAGGATAAATACCATACTCATTGAGCTGTAAAAAGTATTTCCAGTTCAAAAAATAAACAGCCCAAATCGCCAAAAGCGATAAAAAAGGCACTAAAAATACGGCGTGATGATATTCAAATTTTTTTTCCTGCATGAAAACAAAATATCAAAAATGTAACCAACAAAAAAAGACTGCTATTCTGACAGCCTTATAATGAATATAATTAAAAAGTGAATTCGCAATGCATCCCCTATCATTTTCATTTTCTAAAGTAAATGTGTAATTTTACTGTATGGAAGCACCTTTAGCAGAACGTATTCGTCCTAAGCGATTAGAAGAGTATATCAGTCAGTCCCATTTGGTTGGAACTTCGGGAATATTGACTCAAAATATCAAACGTGGATTGATTCCATCTATGATCTTTTGGGGACCTCCCGGTACAGGAAAAACCACACTTGCTGAAATTATTGCAAAAGAAAGCGAACGCCCTTTTTTTGCTTTAAGCGCTATCAATGCCGGAGTAAAAGATATCCGGGAAGTAATTGATAAAGCGAAAAACAGCAGCGGTATTTTTACAGCTAAAAATCCTATCTTATTTATTGATGAGATTCATCGTTTTAGTAAATCTCAGCAAGATTCGCTCTTAGCAGCTGTAGAAAAAGGTTGGGTGACGCTTATCGGAGCCACTACAGAAAATCCCAGTTTTGAAGTTATCCCTGCCTTATTGTCACGTTGCCAAGTATACACACTAAAAGCTTTCACAAAAGAAGATTTACAGGCCTTACTCAATCGGGCATTAAAAACAGACGCCTTTCTTCAATCCAAAGACATTATTATAAAAGAAACAGAAGCTCTTTTTCGCTTGTCAGGCGGTGATGGCAGAAAATTGCTCAACACATTTGAACTGATTGTTAATTCACTGGACGAAAAACCGGTAGAAATTACCAATGACAAAGTAATGCAGATTGTACAAAAAAACACCGTGTTATATGATAAAACCGGAGAACAGCATTATGATATCATTTCTGCTTTTATAAAATCAATCCGCGGAAGCGACCCAAATGGAGCGGTTTACTGGCTAGCACGCATGATAGAAGGCGGAGAAGATTTAAAATTCATTGCCCGCAGATTGGTGATTTCAGCTTCTGAAGATATTGGTCTGGCAAATCCGACAGCTATTATTATGGCTAATAATATTTTTCAGGCGGTATCTGTAATCGGATACCCCGAAAGCCGCATCTTGCTGAGTCAATGTGCCATTTATCTCGCTACTTCACCAAAGAGTAATGCAAGCTATATGGCTATCGGAAAAGCGCAACAAATTGTTAAACAAACAGGGGATCTTTCCATACCCATACATTTACGCAATGCTCCAACCAAACTGATGAAAGAATTGGGCTATGGAGAAGATTACAAATACTCGCATGATTTCCCTGGAAATTTTGCCTATCAGGAATTTTTACCGGATGAGATAAGTAACATCCCTATTTATGAGCCCGGACAGAACAGCCGTGAAAATCAGACAAGAGAATTTTTAAAAGCCCGCTGGAAAGACAAGTACAATTATTAAGTTTTTTATTATTATTTTTTTTCTTATTTTAGAAAAAAAATATACATCCATGAAGAAAAAATACATTTTATTGAGTTGTCTTTTCAGTCTCAATCTGATAAATGCCCAACAAAACTTAATTCCGAACCCGAGTTTCGAGAGTTATAACTCATGTCCCGAGTTTATAACAATGCAATCACATGAATTCAGCTATAACGTGGAAAGCTGGAATGCAGACACGGATATGAATGCGCAATCATCATATAATAATACTCCTGAATATTACAATGAATGCGACACCACTAATACTGTTGGAGTACCACAAAATTCAATAGGTTATCAGGCTGCAAGAACAGGGAGTGCTTATATTGGACTGAGTTATACTTACACCTTTGTTACAAATGAGTACAAAACAAAGAGTGAAGTTATATACGCTCAACTCACTGAGCCTTTGTTAGCAGGAGAATCGTATACTTTTAGTATGCATGTCTCACTTGCAGATATGATGAATCATTCTATCAATAAATTAGGTGCTGCCTTTGTCAGCAGCTTACCTGATCAGGAAATTTTCACAAAAGGTGAACCTCTTATAAAACATGGTATTATCCCTCAGATAGCAAGCTCAAGTATTATCAAGACTAAAAATATATGGTCAGAAATTAAGGGATCTTTTATCGCAGAAGGGGGTGAACGATATGTTATCATTGGTAATTTTCATGATTATGATGATCTGGAAATAGAACAATTTGAAAATGATTATGAACCTGGAAGTAATCTTATTACTTATTATTATATCGACGATGTTTCTTTAAGAAAAGGGACTTTATCGAATTCTGATTTTGAAGATGCTTCTGTAACTATTTTTCCAAATCCTACTGATCAAAACGTTTTCATTTCCGGAATAAATTCTTCGGATATTAAGACGATAAAATTATACGATATGAGCGGTAAGGAATATCTTATTCCCCATCACAATGATACTGTAGATCTCGCAAATCTCTCTTCCGGTATTTATATACTAAAAATAGAAACTGTTGAAGGAGGAATCATCAAGAAGAAAATAATGAAAAAATAAAAAAAGGGATGTATATCCCTTTTTTTATTTTTTTAATGAATTCAAATTTGAATATTTAAAGGCTTTATCCAAAGCATCCATATAGGACTTTTTGTGTAGTTTCAGACGGCTTTCACCTTTTCCTTTAGCAACTTCAACACCTTTACAATTTACTAATTCAACATTTAAGATGGTAGCAAGTGAACTTTTTTCTTCGGTAAGATTACAAATCAATTCTTTACACGGATTGTTTTTTACTTCCTGAGGCACTTCTTCCCCATCAAAATATACTTTATACCCCAACTGTTCAAAACGAAATTTCATATTGCTGTTCAAACGGTATTCATTTTGTTCACCTTGGAAATCATACGTTTTTTTCAATTTGATGTATTCTACATCATTGGTTGATTGAGCATTCATCCCAAAGCTCATCATCATTACAAGAAAGGCAACTATTTTTTTCATTAAAGAAGATTTTTTAATTCTGTTAATTTATTTATTTCAGTAAAATTATAATCGTTTTTTATCTGATACTCATTAAAATGAATAACATTCATTCCTACCTGTTGGGCTCCTATGATATCAGCTTCTATATTGTCTCCAATCATTAAGCTTTTCATTGGGTTAGTATTAGCTGCGTTTAAAGCATATTCAAATATCTTTGGATTAGGCTTTTTGACTCCTGCTTTCTCCGAATTGGTTACTGTTTCAAAATAATGATCCAGTTTAGAATTGGTTAATTTTAATTCCTGAACTTTTTCGGGACCATTGGTAATAATATGCAACCTATATTTATCTTTCAGATAATCTAACGCCTCGTATGTTCCTTCAAAAACATGGTTATAATCTGCCAAATTATTGATAAAATAATCCGCTATATGGTAGATATGATCGTCTGTAATCTTTACATTGATGGCATCAAAAGTGTCTTTTAATCTTCCATAACGTAAAAAATCCTGCGTTATTTCTTCTTTTGCAAATCTGCTCCAATAATAATCATTAATGGGCTTAAACTGAATCATAAAATTTTCAGTTCCTTTCAATCCTAATTCCTTAAAAACATCATTAAAGGTATGTGCAGAGTTTTTATCAAAATCATATAAAGTATGATCCAGATCAAAAAACACATCTGTTATTTTACTTTTTTCCAATTATTTACCTTTTACAATTACAGCATCTTCTATATGATAAATCCAGTCTTCTATATCCGCATCGTTATATCTGAACGTCCCTTCAATAGTAACGTACTGATCGGTTTTTAGACGAGGGGTTGCTCCTCTGAACTTAATTCCCATAATGGTTTCCGGTCCGGCATTACCACAGAAAAAACACTGTGCAAATACATTTTTACTCAATGCATACGTTTTGTTATCAATAGGCACAATAAAGCCCTTTGCGACAATACGTTTTTTTTGTTTTGCTTTTAATGTACTGTTAATTACCGGATACATTACTTCTCCATATACCGGACTTTTCTTTTTTACAAAATCTATTTTTCCCAACATACTCCATGTTACGGTATCTCTTGACTGATACAATATTTCTTTTGATTCAGAAGATACGTTTTGTTTTGGAGATGCTGTAAAGTTCATCAGCAACAATCCCAGGGCTCCTGCCCCGGCAATTACAATCTTATTAAGCATTGGCAAGCGTTTTTGATATGTTTAGATTATAGGCTTTTATCGCCGGAATTAATGCTGCTAATATACCCACTAAAAGTGTAACAATAAATATAATTCCCTCTTTATCCCAAATAAATTCAAAAGGATTAAAAGCAATTTTGAATTCCTCCTGAGAAGAAACGGAAATAAAATATAAAGCTACTCTACCAAAAATAGTACCAAAAATAAAGCCAATGGTGCATAAGAAAAGGCTCTCGATCAATACCAGCTGCAACAGTTGCAACCTGCTTGCGCCGTTTACGCGTAATAAAGCAAATTCATATTTTCGTTCTTTCAATGTATTGTAAAGTGCTACAAATATGCTGATACCTGAAATTAACATTATTCCATAAGCCAAATACTGTAAGGCCTGAATCCCTACACCGAATAATGCAAATAAGCGATTTATTTCTACCGCCGGTGATGCAGCCTGCATTTCTGTATTCTGAGGAATGATTCTGGGCCAGGTTACAATACCCATTTTGTTTCTGAATTTCAATAATACAGCCGTAATTTCTCTTTTTTGTTCTGATATTTCTTCATGGTCATGGTTGTGGTTGTTTTCTGCTTCACCTGTCTCTGTGTGCGCATGTTCATGCTCATGCATATGCCATACAGACTCAATATTAGACAAAATGACATTATCGATAAGTTTATCTGTTTTATTGATAATCCCTACAATTTTATACGGATGCTCTTCATGTACTTCCCCTTCTTCAGCATCTCCATGAGTTCCTAAGAAAGTATCCCCTACTTTTAGCTTTAAATTTTCAGCGATCTGTGCTCCGATGATAACTTCAAAATCTTTTTTAAACACATCTCCTGTAGCTATTTTTGCCTGAAAGCGTTCTAAATAATCTGTTGTTGTGCCTATGATTTTGTACCCTTTGTAATTGTCCCCATAAGCAAGCGGAATTGCTTTTGCCACAAACGGATTGCGCATCCATTTTTTTGCTTCTGCATAGTCAATATTACCGGGAGGGGCATCTATATGGTAGACTGAAGATAAGATTAACTGTAACGGACTCCCTTTTGCTCCTAAAACCAAATCAATATTGTCCATAGAAGAGGAAAACTGTTCTTCAAATTGTTTTTGTAACAAAATAAGAACTGAAATGATAGAAACTGAAGCAGTTAATAAAATAATACTTAAAATAGTATTCAATGGTTTAAACCAGGTATTTCTCCATGCTATTTTACCTATCATCACTATAAGTTTATTTGGTTATTAAAGTGTTTTTTTAATCGCTGATCATGAGTAACGATTAATAGGGCTGCATGATATTTTTTCGCCAGCTCACTCAGCATAAAAGCAACTTTTTCTGTATTGATATCATCAAGACTTGACGTAGGCTCATCAGCTAATATAAGTTTAGGCTCATTAATCAGAGCTCTGGCAATACTTACCCTTTGCTGCTGACCGATACTCAATCTGGATGGTAATTTATGCAATTGTTCTCCCAAATCTAACTGTTGCAGTAACTCCACAGCCTTTTCTACAGCTTTTTGACCTGTAGCAAGCCAAGACGCCAATACAACATTGTCCAAAACACTGAGTGCTTCAACAAAATAAGATTTTTGTAACACAATACCGATATGCCGTCCACGAAATTCATCCAGTTTTTTACTGGATAGGGTTGTAATATTTTCATCATCTATAAAAACGCTTCCCGATTGCGGTCGCAGTAAACCTCCCAAAAGGTGCAATAAAGTTGTTTTTCCTTTTCCTGAAATCCCGGTTATGAGTAAAGTATCTTCCGCTTCACAATATAAATCGGGAAAGTGAAAATCTATCTTATTCTCAAAAGAAAAACGTAGTTCTTTTGTTGTCAACATATTCAAATGTTTTTATTGGATGAAATTAATTATGAATGTAAAAATAGTAATTCTTTAAAACGCAACAAAGTTGAATTTATAATTTTATTTTATTTAGAAAATAAAGACAGGTGATTATCCCTGCCTTTACCTTCATTCAAATATAAAACAAATCTATTATTCTTTAATCTTGCAATACTGTCCTTTTTGGATATCGGTATTATACTATTATTGCCTTTTCTTATTTATTTCTTTAATGCTTGTGATTTTTAAAGTTGATGAGATGTCCCAATATCAGACCCAATGCTCCTAAATAAATAAAATTGGAATGATAATGAAATACTAAAGTAATGATTACACACGCGGTAATCAAAAGAATAGAACTCCATAGCAATATTCGGAGGCTCTTGGAGTCTATATTTTTAGTTATCTTTGCTACAGCATAAATTCCAATAGAAGCAAAGAGCAAATCAATCCAGTGGTTATGGCTCAAACCTATAGGTAGTATGGTTATCAACGGAAAAACCAAACAATGTATTAAACATAAAACGGCTGATGAAATTCCAAGAACATCAAACTTTTTTGTAGTACTATTTTTCATAATGTAAATGATATATTAAACACAACAAAGTTGCGTTTAATTTTTTAAATATAAAAGCAAATGGATAAAAAAATAAAAAGGGAGCGCAGTTCAGCGACTAAAACTCATATTTTATCGATTTTAGAAGAGAAGAAACAAGCATTGGCCCATAAAGATATACAGCTATTACTCGATAACAGTGTAGACAGAGTTACTATATACAGAGCTTTGGATCGGTTAGTAGATGAAGGTAAAATTCATAAAGTAACCGGAATGGAAGGAATTGTTCAATATGCTATCTGTCATAATTGCAATAAGGAAGAACATCATCACAATCATATTCATTTTCATTGCGTACAATGTGAGACCATCTCATGTATAGAAAATGTGGAGCCGAAATTTAAATTGCCTGACGGCTATACTGTTGAAAATGTACAATGTATGGTATCGGGAGTTTGTAAAAATTGCAACAGTTTATAAAATAATATTTTCATCAGCAAAGCTTAAATAGTCATGTTGCGTGACAATGATATGATCCAATAGCTTTATATCCAATACTTTTCCGGCTTCTTTGATCTTATGAGTAATTTCTTTATCCGATGCACTTGGCTTCAATTGGCCGGATGGATGATTGTGAACCAGAATGATAGAAGTAGCCATTGCTTCTAAAGCACGTTTAAACAAGATTCGTACATCAACAATAGTACTTGTGAGCCCTCCGCTGCTCAATTGACTTTTTCCGATTATTCTTTGATCATTATTGAGCATTAACATCCAAAATTCTTCATGCTTGAGATCTCCGATTAAAGGCTGCATAATTTCAAACACTGATTTGCTGGAACTGACACGGGGTATTGCTTTAGCTTCCTCAAAGCGTCGTCTTTTTCCAAGTTCTAAAGCAGCTATGATAATAATAGCTTTAGCTTCCCCTATTCCTTTAAACTGTTTCAGTGTTCTGATATCCTGCTGTGCCAACAGATTAATTTTTTGATCATTTGCTTCCAGAATGCGTTTACATAAGTCAACGGCACTTTGATTTTCACTACCGCTACGTATCAATATGGCCATTAATTCGGCATTACTGAGCGCTGATGTTCCCTTACTCATTAATTTTTCTCTTGGCTGATCTTCCTGAGACCAATTTTTAATAGAAAATTTTTTATTTTTATTCATAAGACAATAATTTACTGATTATCACCCCCCCCTATATTTTCTTAAAGATATGAAATCAATTTATATATTACTAATAACAGGCTTTTTTATTGGATGTCAACCCCATAACAAAAAAGAGTTGATTGTTTCTGCACAGGATACAGAACACTATAGTACAGAAAACATATCTGATTTTCAGCAACGGCTTTCTGACGCAGCATTATCTATTGTTGATGCTTCAATTCAATATGATCCCGCCTATTTTAGCATTTCTTATCCTAATGGAGATATACCGGCAAATAAAGGCGTGTGTACCGATGTTGTCATAAGAAGCTACAGAATTTTGGATATTGATTTACAAAAAGAAGTTCATGAAGATATGAAAGCACATTTCAATCTTTATCCTGCCATTTGGGGGTTGAGAAAAACAGACACCAATATCGACCATCGAAGAGTTCCCAATCTTGAAGTATTCTTTACTCGAAAGGGAAAAAGTCTACCCGTTTCTCAAAATCAAAAAGATTATAAACCCGGAGAGATTGTCACATGGATGATTCAGGATAAGATGCCACATATAGGCATTGTCACGCATAAAAAGACAAAAGATAAAAAACGCTATTTGATTGTACATAATGTAGGTGGAGGTCAGGTATTGGAAGATTGTCTTTTCCGATACAAGATTACAGGACATTATACCTATGGATATTAAAAAATCGGTTCTTACAGAACCGATTTTTTATTTATTGTAATATTAAACAGATAAAAGATTCTTGACTTCGTCAAAATCCAATCCTCCGTAATTCCCTGAACTCATTAACAACAAGACGCTGTCTTCAAATGATGTTTGACTCAAAAATGTTTTAAATGCAACAGGATCCGTAAATACAATAAGATCTTCTCTGTTAAAAGCTTTTTCAATCTGCTCTTTAGAAATTTCTTCAAGTCTTTTAATCGCAACCGCATCAGGTGAATAAAATACAACCGCTATATCTGCTGCTGTCAGGGCCCCATCATATTCTGAAAGAAATTCTGAATTCAAGCTCGAATACGTATGTAGTTCCAGACAGGCAATCAGTTTTTTTTCAGGATATTGCTTTTTAACTGCCTGAGTAGTTGCTTTTACTTTGCTTGGTGAATGTGCAAAATCTTTATAAGCTACAGATGAGGATGTTTCTGCAATTTTTTCCAGTCTTTTTGCAGCACCTTTAAAACTTGCAATGGCTTCATAAAACTCAACTTCATCAACCCCCATATTTTGACAAATCCATTTTGCTCCGGCCAAATTGTTGAGATTATGATCACCAAACACTTCAATCGGCATTGCCCCGTCTGGTGTTTCAAGATATGTTTTCCCTTTGCTTAACGAATATTCTGGGGTATTATACGCTATTTTACGGATAGGTTTTTCAGAAGCCTCTACAATTTCTTTTACCACATTATCTTCTTCATTATAGATGAGAATACCGCCATTAGTAATCTTGTCAATAAAAATACGGAACTGATCAACATAATTTTCAAAAGTCGGAAACACATTGATATGGTCCCATGCAATACCACTTATCAGAGCAATATTGGGCTGATATAAATGGAATTTCGGACGCAAGTCAGTAGGAGAAGATAAGTATTCATCTCCCTCGAGTACAATAAAATCATTGTCATCAGTAAGATGAACCATATTTTTAAACCCTTTTAACTGAGCACCCACGAGATAGTCAACAGAAATTCCATGATAATTAAGTACGTGTAAAACCATAGAGGTAATAGTAGTTTTACCATGAGAGCCTCCAATCACTACCCGTGTTTTTTGTTTTGAATGCTCATATATAAACTCAGGGTAAGAATATATTCTCAACCCGAGCTGCTGTGCCTTCAGCAACTCCGGATTATCTGATTTGGCATGCATTCCCAGAATAACAGCATCTATCTCTTTATTAATTTTTTCAGGAAACCATCCCATTTCCATCGGTAATATCCCAGCGGCTTCCAATCTTGATTTTGACGGTTCAAATACGGCATCATCGCTACCGGTTACTACATCTCCTTTATCGTGCAAAGCCAGCGCTAAGTTGTGCATTGCACTTCCGCCTATAGCTATAAAATGTACTCGCATTGTTATTTTATTTAAGTTTTATATTCCTAAATATTTTCTGAAATATCCGCATTCGTTGATGACATCCTGATAATACTTAGTATCAGCATATTTTGTCTGCAAGTCTTTGAATCCCTGCCATTTTTTTATCATTATCTCTCCATACCCATAGTAATAATCTCTGGAAAAATATTCTTTATTATAAAATTCGTTGCGCTCAACCTTTGCTAAAAGATAAGACATTTTAGCTTTCTGTTCATTTGTCTGCGCTGCTTTTAACGCCATTTCATAATATTTTCTAACCTGTTTCATGGACATCAGATACGGTTGATTATAGGCACTTATACCATTACCATATTCTCCGATGATTTTGTTGTAATAGTAAGTACGCGCATTACCAAAATAACTGGCATTATAAAAAGCATTACCTACCAATAATGCATTGTTGTACACATCATCACCAGCTTTTATTTTATCCTGCATTTCTTTTACCTTTTTCAAAAATGAAATTTTTGTATAGGTAACGGTCTGCTTTGCCATGTGATCGCAATCATTACAATCTTTTATTTTTCCGTTAAACGGATTACCCGGCAGTATGAGATCTTTATAAAGAATCGTATATTCTGTATTATCATAATAAGTACCTTTCGCGGTTGTTGTTTTTTCCATCTCAGCAATGGCAGCATCTACTTTATCCTGATAAAAAAGATAAATTGCATTGCTCTCATTGATATCACTTAAATTATAATCATATAATCCAACAAACATTTCTTCCCATGCTGTTTTATTTTTTCTGAGAAAGAATTGTTCCATTGCAGCTACATTATCCTTTACTAAATAATAAGAACGGTCTGAATTGACCAATTCTGCCATTAATGGATTTTTATTACCTCTGTAAACAGCAGATATATATTGTTTAATCCATGAGGAAGCATAATTATATCTGAACGGACTATCATAAGTATGCTGTTGCGGAACTTCATAGAATAACCAGTTCAAATCAGTAATCAAAGTAGATTGTGCTTTATCATCAATTGTCTTTATCTGAGAAACTTCATTAATCAAATTGAACAACCTTGCTTCATTTTTTATATTTTTATCATTTCCAGCTGTTTTTAAAGCTTTGTCAAATAAGGATTTTGCTTTCTGATGCTCTCCCTGGAATATATTTAAATATCCCGCTGCCATATTCCACAAAGCCGGGTTGTTTAATTTTTCCGGTTTTGATGCTACATCATTTATCCATGTTAATGTTTTCTGGTCGATTTTACCTTTGATTTCTTTTTGGTATTCAGCTGTACTTTTGAGGCTTTTATCCATAAAAACATTAATAGCACTTTCCTGAATATTTACCCAGCGTGTGAGAAGATAATCAATATGAGGACTTTTAGGATTGAGTGCATATATTTCTTTCATACATGCAGCTTCATCCTGATAATAACCGCTCATAGCCCATATAGCGGCTTGTATATCCTTATCTTTAGTCGATGCCAATGCTGTATTGAGTTCTTTCTTATCCATCGGACGGAAATTATACAGGGTTTCATGTCTTAATTTTGGCTCTCTATTAAAAATTTCTGCATAATATAGATTAGCTTTTATAAAATCTTTCTGTGCATGATAAGCTCCTGCAACATAAGACAAAGCTCTTGAGTAAAGTAAATTTTGAGGCTGTTTTGCCTTTGTTTCCTCAAAGAAACTAATAACAGATGCCCGGTTGTCAGAATAAAATTTTGCTTTTAGTACCTGAAACCACATACGATTGGCAAAAAACTCATCGCCTTTGTCTACCTTTTTATAAAATTTTTCTACTTCATCTACAATGGACTGACTGGCATTTTCTATTACCCGGTTTTCATAATTCCAATAATCATAGGTCTGCGTTGAATAATCTTCGATCATTTTTGCATAGTACAGAAAATCTAAAAACTTTTTTACTTTTTTATCAGATGTATTCAGAGATGATGATAATTTATTTTTTGAGTTTTCATGAAATCTCTGGATATCCATATTCAATGAGTCAGTAATAAGATATGCTTTCAGTGTTGCTGACGGCACTGTATTTCCTAAATAATTTTTCCAGTCCTGTACAATATCTTCATTGTGTTTTGAAGTATAATTACTCAGGTAATCATTGTTATAAAATCGCTCATAAGGCGAGTAAAACAATGGTTTATATGAGTTATCAACAAAATACTCCGGTGCAAAAGATGAGGAATAATCATATCCCCACCAACCATCTGCACATCCGTAAGCATATACGCCTGCAGTTAATGTAACGACACTGCTAAAAATCAGTGACCAGTTTTTTAAAAAATTCTTTTTCATAGCTATTAATATTCTTTTCTTCTAAATCATAAAAAATAATCTCTTTCGGGCTATCCGGTATATTGTCAGAAATATCACGGACCATCTGCTGTAAATCTTCAGCTTCAATTTGCTCAATTTTCATCTGATCCCCTTGTTTAAAGAATTTACCGAAATAGGTACCTGCTTTTTTTACAAGAAAACGATTTTTATCTTTTCTTTCAAAAGCAGCGTTTTTTTCAAGGTCTTCCCTGCGTATACGACTGAGTAAATTTATTACCTTTCCATCTCTGCTGTGTATTAGCCATGAATAAATAGGTAAAGCCACATTAAGCTTTAGTGGATAAGTTTTTAAAGAACCTATATACTTTCTGGCAATCGAACCGTCATAAATTGAATTCAATGAATCTGGAGCAATACTTCCCATATTATAATACATAAGCACCCCTTCATCAACATCCGGAATTCCGGTTTTACGATGGTGTTTAACTTGATGTAAACGAATGGTAGACGAAATTTTTAATTCCTTTTTCTCTTTAATAAAATGAATAAAAGAAAAATAGCGTTCTTTACTTTTCAATGACCAGTCACAATCAAACTGAATTTCCTTTATATCGATTTTATACCTATTATTTATCTGTTCAATATAGCGTAAGACATTATCTGCCAGATCGTTCAAATTCAATTTAGCATTGAGCATTACTTCATTTTTGATATACACAACAGGAACAATTTCCACATCCGGTATAGTATCATTGAAAACAACGGCAGTCAAAGGAATAGCTACATCACCTTTGAGTGCTACATCAAAATAGCGTATATAAAGTTTTTTTACGTCTAAATTTTGCATCAATTCTTTCTCAGAAGGTTTTAAAGTGAAATTAGTCTTCCAGTAATAAAAAGATGTTGCAATATCATTTGGTTGTTTTACGCATCCAAACACAATAAACAGCACTAACAGCAACAACCATTTTTTCATAGGTTAAAGGTACATCTTGTTTAAAATATAGCAAAAATATGTATCGCAAAATTACAGTAAAATCAGACAATAACACAACCATACGACAAACAATATTTAAAGTTAAATTTTGAAAAATAAACCAAAACAACCATTGTTTTCCAACATTTTTTCCCTAAATTTATATATTATCTTTTCTTTTCAGAAAATATTTTTCAATGAAAGTTTGATAGTAAATAAAACAAAATCCATGACAAGTAAAATTATTGGTGTAGGAAACTACATCCCTTCAGAAACAATTACCAACTTATTTTTTGATGATCATCATTTTCTGGATGAAAATGGAAATACCTTAAAACATGACAATGCAACCATTGCAGAGAAACTAAAAGAAATAACCGGAATTGAAGAGAGGCGTTATGCATCAAAAGACATGGTCACTTCTGATCTTGGCTTTATTGCAGCGAGAGAAGCACTGAAAAAGTCAGAGATTGATCCTGAAACGCTGGACTATATAATATTTGCACATAATTTTGGAGATGTCCGTTTTGGTACAGTTCAATCAGATATGGTTCCGAGTTTAGCTTCCCGTGTAAAACATGAGCTGGGAATTAAGAATAATTATTGTGTGGCTTACGATATCCTTTTTGGTTGCCCGGGGTGGATCGAAGGATTAATTCAGGGAAATGCTTTTATTAAAGCCGAAATAGCGAAAAGATGCCTTATTATAGGTGCAGAAACCCTTTCAAGGGTAGTTGATATCCATGACAGAGACAGTATGATTTATGCTGACGGAGCCGGAGCTGCCGTTATTGAATTAAGTGAAGACAACACTGGTGTACAATCGCATTTAACAGCTTCTTTTACTCTGAAAGAAAAAGACTATCTTTATTTCGGCAAGTCCTATAACTCTGAAAGTTCTCCTGATATCAAGTATATCAAAATGAACGGAAGGAAAATATATGAATTTGCATTAACCAACGTACCTTCAGCAATGAAAAAGTGCTTTGATGCCAGTGGCTTTTCTATTGATCAGCTGTCAAAGATCATCATACATCAGGCCAATGAAAAAATGGATGAGGCCATTGTAGACAGGTTTTTTAAGCTATACGATAAAGCCACACCTGCTGACATTATGCCCATGGTAATCAGCAAACTCGGCAACAGCAGTGTAGCTACAATTCCTTCACTGCTTACTATGATTTTTAATCAGGAGTTAGAAACACACAGCATCAATCCCGGAGATGTAGTATTATTTGCCTCAGTGGGCGCAGGAATGAACGTGAATGCTTTGGTATATAAGTTCTAAAAAAATAGCGTCGGTATATGATACCGACGCTAATGAAATAAAAAATATATCTTTATTACTTTCTTTTCACATTTACTGCTACTAACCCTTTTTGTCCACGCTCAACATCATAAACAACTTTATCGTTTTCACGAATATTATCTAACAACCCTGTGTTGTGAACAAAAACATCTCCATTACCATCTGATGGAGAAATAAATCCGAAACCTTTAGTTTCGTCAAAAAATTTAACTGTACCTTCTTGCATTATGCATTATTTATATTAATGATTCAAAGATAGCACTTTATTATCACACCACAGCTTTTTTTTAAAATATTTTCAATACATTTTTTAAAAAGGTTCTTTTTTTTTAAATACTTATAAAATATTTTATGCTTTTTTCAAACTATACCAATACACTTATGATTAATACAATGAAGTGCTATTTATTTTTATATACAAATAAAAAGTAAAAATGAATTACTAAGAATACGCTGTAAAAAATATACTGTATCATTCTCTCATGCACCAATAATGTCGGAACGACAAAAAAAGCAATCGTATTAATAATAAAAATTATATTCAGTTTTTTTGATTTCATCTATTTTGTTTTTAATCTGCCCATACATTTCTTATAATCCCTATCATTTCTCCCTATACATATTTCGTATTTCAACATAGTTGCTGCACCTGCAACTAACCCTGGCCATATCCCAGCACCTGCAGCGATAACTGACAAACCTGCCTCGATAAGAAAATCTTCTCTACAGTCTGAATATCCATCTTGCCAATCTTCTAAACATTCTTTTTTCGACCCATAAGAAATCACTAAATCGGTTTTTCGTAATTCAAACATTTCAACTTTAAATTTAGCAAATATCTCCGTTTTAGATATATCTTTATTACCCGTAGCATTAATTTCTTTTAATATTAAATCATTTATATCCTTATGTAATCTTGGATACACTTCGGATACACTTCAGCTACAGCTTTAACATTTTCTACTTTATCGAGTTTCATTTCACTAATAAAATCAATAAATTGTTTATCATTATTAAAATTATATTTACCAGGATCAAAAGTCTTGAAAAACACCTCGTTTTCTCCAATAAATCGTGAAAGTGTATAATAAGCTTTAGCGTAATTTTTGATTAAATTTTCTTCTGACAAAGATTCTTTACTATATGTTGCAGTTTTTGACTCAAAATTATCATTACTACAAGACTATAAATTAAAAAGCTATTGAGACAATCACAATAACTAAAGTTGTTTTTTTCATTATATTCATTTAAGATCGTTTTTAAGCAGGAATCGTTTTCATAATTTTGACCTGTAATTAGTAATTAATACACATAGTTATACCGCTACACTCGTTGATCTTAGTTATATCTAAAACCAAAATATTATTTCAATAGTGCTATATTAAATAAAAAAAAATATTATTCCTAATAATGTTAATTAAATTATTATTATCAATTTATTTATGCATAAAAAACCCGGTAATATTAAATATCACCGGGTTTACGACCAAACAAAATGTTTAGCAGATTACTTTATTATCGTACGATGGTCATCTCATCTATCAGATGTTTTGCACCAGCATATTTATCAATGATAAATAATACATAACGAATGTCTACACTAATGGTACGTTGCAATTTAGGGTCAAAAATCACGTCTCCTGCCATAGCTTCGATATTTCCATCAAATGCAAGTCCGATTAATTCTCCTTTTCCATTTAATACCGGCGAACCTGAATTTCCTCCTGTTATGTCATGATCTGTAAGGAAGTTTACAGGCAAATATCCTTTTTTATCAGCATATTGTCCATAATCTTTTGCATTGTATAAGTCAATCAAACGTTTTGGATTTTCGAATTCTTCGTCTCCTACTTTATTTTTAGCAATCGTTCCTTTTAAAGTTGTATACCAGTTCTCATCAGCATCATTTACTTTATTTCCTCGTGGTAATCCGATTACTTTTCCATAGGTAAGACGCAAAGTTGAATTCGCATCAGGATAGTATTTTTTATTTGGATTTGCTTTTCGTAAACCATCTACCAATAATCTGAAAGATTTTTGATAATCATTTTTTAAGGTCTCAAGATTTTCTGGGTTTTCTCTGTATTTTGTCAACAAATCAGAAGATAATTTATACAGCTCATCATTTTCAACAATCGATTTATCCGGATTGTCTAAATAAGCCATCATTTTTTCTTTAGATGAAAATACACTCTTATCAAATGCTTTTGACACATAAGCTGTATAATCAAAATTTGTTTTCTCTCCTAATTCTTTTACATAAGGCGCTATTGCATACCCGGTAGATTTGGTAGCGTATAGGTTTAACTGTTTTGCCAGCATTTCGCTTTCTAAAGGACCATAAAATTCTTTATAGGTTTCTTCAATTGCTTCCATCAGACTTGGTTTCATCTCAGCACGTTTTGCTGCATTAGATTCAGCATAAACCACTAAAGCACGCCCAAAACTATAAGGTAATGCTGCCAAGTTAGAAGTACGTAAAATAGTCATCAGATAGTTGTCATGACGTGCTTTTTCATTGGTCGCACCATAATATTTATTGATGTCTGCCACTACGTTTCCGAAAGTTGCTTTATTTTCTTTTTTATTAGCCCATTTGTTGAACTCAGCTTCTTCTTTATGCTTTGTTGCCGCTGTCTTGTGAGCAGTCAATGCATCAATCATACCCTGACGGTTTTTCCAGTAGTTGGCAACTCCAGCATATTTACTTGCATAACGAAGTCTAACTTCATCACTTTTGTCCATATACTTTTTCATCACATCCATTCCCAGTTTAGAACCTTCTACCCAAGCAGGATATGCAAATTTTACGTTTTGTTCAATTCCGGCTGCTGGCATCCAACGGTTGGTACGTCCGGGATAACCTAAAATCATAGAGAAATCACCTTCTTTAATTCCTGCTAAAGAAACAGGCAAGTGGTGTTTCGGTACCATTGGAACATTATTTGGAGAATATTCTGCAGGATTACCATTTACATCTGTGTAGACACGAAAGATAGAGAAATCTCCTGTATGACGAGGCCATTCCCAGTTGTCTGTATCTCCACCAAATTTACCGATCGCATTTGGAGGTGTTCCTACCAGACGCACATCATTATAATCCTGATAAACAAAATAGTAATATTCATTTCCTTGAAAGAACGAACGAACCGAAACGGTATATTTTCCACCTTCGTTGTTTTCCTGTTCAATTTTTGCAATTTCCTGATTGATTGCTTTTTCTCGTTCAAGCTCAGACATTTTATCATTTACTTTTGATAAAATTCTTTTGGTAACATCATCCATTCGAACAAAGAAACGAACGGATAAACTTTTTGGTTTACGCTCATCTGCTCTTGTTTTTGCCCAGAATCCATTCGTAAGAATATCATCTTCAGGAGTGGCTAATTCAGCAATTTTATCATATCCACAGTGATGATTGGTTAATACCAATCCCTGATTTGAAATAATTTCTGCAGTACAGCCTCCATCAAATTGCACAATAGCATCTTTTAATGAGTGATTGTTGATACTGTAGATTTCTTCAGAAGTTAACTGAAGTCCCATTTTTTGCATGTCGCGATGGTTCAGACGCTCGATGAACATCAAGAACCACATTCCTTCATCAGCTTTTACTTTTACCGGAAAAGCTAAAATAACGGCTGTGAAAATTAATAGTAATTTTTTCATTGTTATAGATTGATTAAAAAATGTAAACTCTCTATTTTATTAGAGAGTTATACTTTATATATTGTCTTTTTATTCTTTTAGAATAAATAAGTCAGTGATACATTTAACAGATTCGGTCTGTTTTCTACCTGATACTCGATATTATTTTTATCCATAAAAGTAGACCCCACTTTACCTAATCCAAATTCGTAACGTGCATTGATCAGTAATTTAGAAATTTCAACTCCTGCACCAATCTGAAAACCGACATTAAACTGATCCTGTTTCGCATTTACGATGTCTTTCAGAGAGTTTTTATCATCTAAATAATAAGAGAATACCGGTCCTACCTGAGCGTGTGCTATTCCAAGAAATTTCTTTCCTATGTTTACAGGAATATCAATACGCTGTTTGGTCACTTTGAATGACTGTCCATTAGCATCGTCAAATTCATTTTTAAACGAAGTATATAAAACTTCTGGCTGCACATAAAAACCTATAAGACTGATTCTGGATAATACCCCGGCCTGAAAACCTGCGCTTCCTTTTCCTTTAGCATCAACTGCATTGGTAAAGGACTTAATAGCTCCTTTATCTGCGTTGTAAACCATACCTGCTTTGATACCAAAATCAAAGCTCTGCGCTGAAACAAAATTAGTTGCAGCCAAGAATAACATACTGAACAAAAGTTTTTTCATAATCTTATTTTTTTTTAATACTCTTACAAAGATAATTTTTTTAAGCATTTTCTTTATACTAAACGCAGGGTTTAAATCTCTTTTCCTGCAACTTATCAGAAACACTTTAATTGTTAAGCATTTTCCAAAGACGGTCTTTCAGTTCTGTCAACCCTTGCTGGGCCACAGAAGAAATAAACATATACGGTATACCATTAAATTCTTTGTCCAATTGCTGTTTCATTTCAGTCTGTAACTCCTCATCAAGCATGTCTGATTTAGAGATTACAATAAGTTTGTCTTTATCTAACATTTCCGGATTGTAGCGGCGAAGCTCATCTAACAGTATATCGTATTCTTTCTTTATATCGTCTGCATCTGCAGGAATCAGAAATAATAAGGTAGAATTACGCTCAATATGTCGTAAAAAATAATGCCCTAATCCTTTTCCTTCTGCTGCACCTTCAATAATTCCGGGTATATCTGCTATTACAAATGATTTAAAATCTCTGTAAGCCACAATTCCTAAATTTGGTTTTAAAGTAGTAAACGGATAATCAGCAATCTTAGGTTTTGCAGAAGTTAAAACAGAAAGCAATGTAGATTTTCCTGCATTTGGAAAACCAACCAAACCTACATCTGCCAAGACCTTCAGCTCAAGGATAATATCAAGCTCCTCACCCGGTATTCCAGGCTGAGAATATCTTGGGGTTTGGTTCGTTGCACTCCTGAAATGCCAGTTACCCAATCCGCCTTTACCGCCTTTAGCCAATATTTTTTTCTCTCCGTGTTCTGTAATCTCAAATAATACTTCTCCTGTTTCCTTGTCTTTTACAACAGTTCCCAAAGGCACTTCTATCATTTTATCTTCACCATCAGCGCCTGTACTTCTGGCACTACCCCCGTCACCACCATGACCTGCCTTTATATGGCGGGCAAATTTTAAGTGATAAAGTGTCCACAAACCTTCATTTCCTACAATATACACGTGACCACCACGTCCGCCATCACCTCCGTCAGGTCCGCCTTTTTCAATAAACTTTTCTCTATGTAAATGCGTAGATCCTTTACCACCTTTTCCTGATGCAACATATATCTTTACGTAATCTACAAAATTTCCTTCTGTCATTCTATTTATTTTCCGTCTGCTATTCTTTAAGCAAACTGATTCCTATTTTATCTATTTTTACTCCACTGGAGGCCAATACCTCCAATTCCATCTTATTCCAGATTAATTTTTCTCCTGTCTTAGGAATATAAGATAATTCTTTCATCACCAAACCACTTACAGTAGTCACATCATAATCAGGCATCAAATCATCCAGTTCAAAATAAGCAAGCAGATCATGTAACGGATAAAAACCGTCAACGACCCATTTACCTTCTCCGACTTCTTCCAATTTAAATTCTTCTTCATAAAATTCAGAAGCATCCCCTACCAAAGCTTCAAGGATATCATTAAGTGTAATAACACCCTGTACTACTCCATACTCATCTGTTACCAATGCATAATGATTCTTAGTGGATTTAAACAATTCCAGTGCTTTGTATGCTGATGTATGCTCTATCAGGAAAGTAGGCTCCGTCATGGCATCCTTCAAATCAAAATTTTCTTTTTCAAACAGCAGAAATAAATTTTTCAAAGATACAACTCCAATAACTTCATCCAAACTGTTTTCACAAATCGGATAAAAGGAATGCAACTCGTCTATTACTTTTGTTTTCAGGGTTTGCAGATCTTCCTTACAGTCCAGATAAACTACTGACTTTCTATGTGTCATCAGAGAGTTTACCTTTCGGTCTCCAACATTAAATACACGTTCCACAATATCCTGTTCAATTTCCTGTACTTCCCCTACCATCGTACTCTCTTTTATAATAGAACGTATTTCTTCCTCAGTAACTTTACCGTCTGCAGTAGGTTTTATATTAAAGATTTTCATAAGTAAATCTGTTGATGTGGTCAATAACCATACAAACGGACTCGCTATTTTTGAAATTATTTTCATGGGCATCGCCACTATTTTGGCAATGGCTTCAGGATGGTTAAGTCCTAATCTTTTAGGCAAAAGCTCCCCCATGATAAGAGTAAGAAAAGTAAGTATTACTACAACAATTCCGACAGACAGAGAAGAGGCATACGGCCGGAGTACTTCTATCTGCTCTAATAAGAGCTGAACATCAGAAGTAACTTTATCACCGGAATAAATACCGGTCAAAATTCCGATCAGTGTAATACCGATCTGAACAGTAGATAAAAAATTATTGGGTTCATTCGCCAGCTCTAAAGCTGTTTTTGCTCTTGAACTACCCTTTTTGGCTGCAATTTCAAGACGGTTCTTCCTCAAAGAGACCAATGCCATTTCTGACATTGAAAACACACCATTTAAGAGAATTAAGAATAATATGACTACTATTTCCAAGTAAAAAAAATTAAATTAATATATAAAAGTAAAAATCTTACCCTAAAGATACAAAGGATAAGATTGTTACAAAATTTTTATTTAGCAATATCTATAATTTATCAATCACACTGCTCAGTCGTTCCGTTATTTCAGGAATTGAACCAATACCGTCGATAGGATAATATTTGTTTTGTTTTTTGTAAAAATCAATCAGAGGAGCTGTTTTTTCGTTATATTCCTCATAACGCGTTCTGATTTTTGCCTCATCCTGATCATCAGGTCTTCCGGATGTCTTCCCTCTTTCAAGGATACGGGCTACAAGCACATCATCATTAGCCTCCAAACCGATGGTTGCCGTTACCTGTAAATTTATGGAGTTTAAAAAAGTGTCTAAAGCTTCTGCCTGAGCAATGGTTCTTGGAAAACCATCAAACAGGAAACCTGCTTTGTCCATATTTTTTTCTACTTCTGCTTTTAGCATATTGATTGTAATTTCATCCGGTACCAATTCGCCATTGTCCATATATATTCTTGCCTGCTTTCCTAAATCCGTGTCATTCTTCAGATTAAACCTGAAAACATCTCCCGTTGAAATATGGGTAAGATTATATTTTTCCTTTAAAAACTCGGCTTGCGTTCCTTTTCCTGCTCCAGGTTTTCCGAATAATACGATAGCAATCATAATTTTTGTGTTGTTTTTATTTTATTTGATAAACCTCAGGTATATTCCGCCCTTGTTTATTATAATCCAATCCGTAGCCCACAATGAATTTATCCGGAATATTAAATCCGATATAATCCAGAGTTATTGTTTTTGTGTAAGCTTCAGGCTTGTGAAACAAAGTAATTATTTTGAGGTCTTTTATTTTATATCTATTAAAAAGTTCACAAAGTACTTCAATGGTATTACCAGTATCTACTATATCTTCAACGATAACTACTGTTTTACCGGTAACATCAACATCCAGCCCCAACAGTTGTCTCACTTCATTCGTTGTCTGTAATCCTTCATAAGAAGCCATTTTTACAAAAGAGATTTCACAAGGGCGCTGATAATACTTTATGAGGTCAGACAAAAACATAAAAGATCCGTTAAGAACCCCCACAAAAACGCATTCTTCATCTTTGAAATCCTCCGTCATTTGCAGAGCCAGCTCTTTTAGCCGCAATTGAATCTCTTCAGCCGATATGTAAGGAACAAATGTTTTGTCTAAGATCTGAATATCCATTAATTATTTTAATAGGATGCAAATATAAGAAATTGCAGTGAGTTAATTTTTTGTTTATAAATTTTTATTAAAATTTGTATTTTACAGTTTAAAAAAAATCATTTGAAAAAAAATACATGTCTATAAACGATTATTTTTCATCCAATAAATTCGATTTCAGTCTTACATGCAGAAACAACGCTAAAAAATTTATTGTAGAGCAGAATTTACCTGCAGAAACATTTTTAAAGATATTACAACAACAGGAAGAAGATAAACAAATTCCGCTCATCGTAATTCTCGATTCTTTAGTAGAAGATCAGCCTGATTTCCTTAACAGTTCAATGGATTCGTTTATAGAAATAGCACTAAAAACACTCAACGAAACTGCTAAAAGATGCATCAGCCGTATTTTTTATCATTTACTAAGAAATCAGACCTTCTCTTTTTCTGCTTCACAAAAACAAAAAATTATTACCCTTCATTTTGACTGGCTTATAAAACCAAGTCTGGTAGCTACCCGGGTCAACTGTATCAGTGTTTTATTTTATCTGCGCGATGAAGAAGATTGGATTACTGCGGATCTTCTGGCGATTATTAACAATGAACTTCTCAAAAACGAACCTTCTTTCCGAAGCAGAGCATCAAAAGTGATTCGCAAAATTGAAAAAAATCAAAGCCGATTATAAAAAGTAAAATTTTATCTTTGCCACTTAAACAACAACACAATGAGTTATTTTTCTTCCGATTTTAAATTAGGTATTTTAGGAGGCGGACAATTAGGCAAAATGATGCTTACCGAAACCCGAAAATTTGACATTCAAACCTATGTATTAGATCCAAGCAACGAAGCACCATGTCAGTTTGGAGCCACCCGTTTTTTCCAGGGAGACTTAACCGACTATGAGCAGGTAATGGCTTTGGGAAAACAGGTAGATGTACTTACTATTGAAATCGAAAATGTCAATTTGGAAGCTTTGGAAACCCTTGAAAAAGAAGGATTAAAAGTATTTCCTTCTCCCAAAACACTCCGTTTGATACAAAACAAAGGCAATCAAAAAGATTTTTATCTGAAAAATCAGCTCCCAACAGCTCCCTTTACCCGGTTTTCAACTTTAGAAAAATTAAAACAAGCTGTGGAAAGCAGTGAAATTACTCTTCCTTTTGTATGGAAAGTGGCTCAGGGCGGATATGATGGTAACGGTGTAAAAGTCATTCGTAGCTTTTCTGATCTGGAATCATTGGCCGAAGCGGAATGTATTGCAGAGCAAATGATTCCTTTTAAAAATGAGCTGGCAGTTATTGTAGCGCGTTCAGCAGCAGGAGAAATAAAAACCTATCCTGTAGTGGAGATGGAATTTCATCCGGAAGCTAATCAGGTAGAGTATGTGATTTGTCCTGCCCGTATAAGTCAGGAAGTATCAGACAAAGCCCGAGCTGTAGCTCTCGAAGTATCTAAAGCATTTAACCATGTTGGACTTCTGGCTGTAGAAATGTTTCAAACACATGATGATGCAATACTTATTAATGAAGTAGCTCCACGCCCTCATAACTCCGGACATTATTCTATCGAAGCAAGTTACACTTCTCAATTTGAACAGCATATTCGTGCGATACTAGGTTTACCCCTTGGAAACACAGACAGTAAAGTTGCAGGAATTATGGTCAATCTTGTAGGAGAAGACGGTTATTCAGGAGCAGTAGTATATGAAAACATTGAAAAAATAATGGCTATTGACGGAGTAACGCCTCATATTTACGGAAAAAAGGAAACCCGTCCATTCAGAAAAATGGGACATGTAACCATTGTTAATGAAAATATGGACAAAGCAAGAAAAATTGCACAGGAAGTAAAAGAAACAATAAAAGTAATAAGCAAATAATAGCAAACTATATGAAAGTAGCTGTAGTAATGGGAAGCATCTCAGATATGCCGGTAATGCAACAAGCCATTGACGTGCTAAAAGAATTTGGAATTGAAACGGAAGTAGATATTGTTTCTGCTCACCGGACACCTGAAAAACTTGTTGATTTTTCATCTAAAGCACATGAAAAAGGTGTTGCTGTTATCATTGCCGGTGCCGGTGGTGCTGCACATTTACCCGGCATGGTCGCTTCTATGAGCCCACTGCCCGTGATTGGCGTTCCGGTAAAATCTTCTAATTCTATTGACGGTTGGGATTCTGTATTATCTATTTTGCAGATGCCTGGCGGAGTACCCGTAGCAACAGTTGCCCTAAATGGTGCAAAAAATGCAGGTTTGCTGGCAGTACAGATTTTGGGAAGTCAGAATAAAGAGTTGCTTACCAAAATGATTGCATATAAAAATGGATTAAAAGAAGCTGTATTAAAGGCAGCCAATGATTTAAAGTTTACAGAATAAAATCCATTTTTTAAAAGCGTTAAATTGGCTAAAAGATTTTTATTCTTTCCATTTTTTCGTTTATTTTTAAAGAATTTAATAAAGCTGCTATTAATTAGTGGCTTTTATTTTTGTATGATGTCCGGAAAAGTAAAAAAAGGCTTTCTATTTTTTATTATAATTTTTCAGTTTGCTCTTATTTCTGCGCAAACTCAAGAACCTCTTAACTGTGACCAGTTGATAAAGAAAGGAGTAAATGCGATGTATAACAATCAATTTGTAGAAGCCATTACGTTTCTAAATCAAGCACAGCGTCTGCTGGATAAAAAGCCTTATTACAAACAACAGTTTCTGGTTTACAATAACATCGGACTTACCCATCTGAAAATGCATGACTATAAAGAAGCCATTCATTATCTGCACAAATCATACGATCTTGCTATGGATCAACAAAAGCCTGCTGATGAGATGACGGTTTTAAACAATATGGGAATTGTATACACCAAACTAAAAAAATATGCTGATGCTGAAACCTATTTTTTAAAATCTTATGACATTGCGGTTCGTGAAAAAGCAGAAGCCAATACCGGACTTTATGCTACCAATCTCGCCAACCTTTATTACGATCTGAAATATTTTGAAAAAGCGGAACAATACATAGATATTGCAGAAGCATATACCCAAAAAGAAACGCGTAACTATATCAGCACCAAACTGCTACGAAATGCTGTTTTATTAGAAAAAAAACACCCGGAGGAAGTAATCGGTAATCTCTCGGAATTACTTAACTTATGTATAAAAAACGGATACCTGCCTGAAAAGACAGAAGTTCTTTCCTTATTTGCCAAAGCATACCAGCAAAAAGAAAACTATATTCTGGCAGACCAATTTTTAGACAAAGCTCTTTCTGACTCAAAAGATTATGAAGTAAGAAAAAATTTGTTTGAAGAAAAAGCTGCAAATAATTTTATACTGGGAAATTTACGCGAGGTTGTATCTGCAAAAGACTCTATTATTTCACTCAACAAAAAAATAAACGATGCAAACAGTAAAGAACTGTTAGAAAACGCTTCTTTGAAATTTGAATTGTCAAAAAGCAATTATGAATTGAATTTACAAAGAGTGGCAAAAAAGAATCAGAATATTATTTATTTGTTATCCCTCTTTTCTCTTTTATGCCTTTTTGGTTTTATTCTCTATTCTTACTATAAAAGAACCATTCTTATACAGCAAAAAAAAATCATTGCTGAAAATGATCTCACGATAAAAAAACTGGAACTGGAACAGGAAATTAATAACCGGTTGTTGATGCAACGTGATTTTGAAGAGAAGTCTCTTATTGCTGAACTGGATTTAAAACAACAACAGGAGACCGAAATACGATTAAAAGAAGAGATTGAATTAAAAAACAAACAATTATCCAATAAAATATTATTTCAATCTACGAGAAACGAATTGCTTGAAACAATCGTTTCTCTACTACATGACAATACAGGAAACAAAAACAGTGAAACGCTTTTCAGTCTTGCCAATGATTTAAAAATGCATTTGAAAGAAGATACCAAATGGGAAGAATTTAATCAGCATTTTGAAAATATCAATAACCGTTTTCTCGAAAAATTAAACAGCTTGCATCCGGACCTAAATGCCAATGATGTGCGTTTTCTTTCTTTTGTTTTTCTTAATCTGACTACTAAAGAAATGGCAAACTTATTACACATCACTCCCGAAAGTTGTCGCAAAAGAAAGGAAAGACTGCGCATAAAACTTTCCCTACCCAAAGAAACAGACTTATATCAATATCTGATATCTATTTAAATAACAGTATTTTAAATTTTATTTTATTCAGATTGTCACGAAATGTCACGCCTGTTGTCACACTATCATCCTGACTATTTTATTTCTTTTAAATAGTAATCTGTTTATTTGTTTTACAAACAATTAAATTTATTATTATGAAAATTAAATTTTTACTTTTCCTGTTTTGCTCCCTCAATCTTTTTGCCCAAAACCCGACAATAGAAGGAGATCTGATGCTTTGTCCCAATACCAACGGCACAGCAACAATCACAAATGATGTGAATTATGAAACCTATCAATGGTATTTTAAATACTGGTTTCTGAATGACGATTATCAACCTATTGAAAATGCTACTGAATCTTCTTTTACTTATGATTGGTATACCTATGATCAGGCACTCCTTAAAGTTGTTGTAACGTTAAACGGAGAAACATTGGAATCAAATGCCATTCAGATTGACAGCTATAACTGGACACCTATATACATACAAAATGAGTTGAATGAATTTGTTACCGTAGACCCAAACGACGGAACGCTACTCGTATGCGAAGGCCATACAGTAGACTTGAACCTGCCACCATTGTTCAGTGAAAACATTGTTTGGTATAATGATGGAGTACCTATTGAAGGAGCAAACAGCCTTACTTATACGGTTACTGCTCCGGGAGCTTATACTGTAACAGCTTCACCGAATATTTGCCCTGAAAGCAGCAATTCAACCAATCCTTTGTATGTTCAGTTTATAGATTGCAGCCTTAGTACTCCAAACCCTGAATTAGAAAAAAACATCGAGATATATCCAAACCCGACCCCTGACTTCATCCATATTAACAAAGAGCTCAATGCGGATCTCAATTATATCATCAGCGATATGAATCAGAAGACACTTGCAAAAGGTACTCTTACCGATCAGTATTCTAAAGTGGATATGTCTCAATTATCATCCGGTATTTATATGATTACATTATATAACGGTCAACATTCGAAAAGTTACAAGATTGTTAAAAAGTAATTGCTTATATTTGAATGAATTAAAAATCGTTTCTTATGAAATATGTATTGTCAGGCTGTTTGTGTAGCAGTTTTTTGATCATCAGCTGCACCTCTTCTAAAATTCAGAACGATCCTTATGATGCTAACATCATAAAAGAGAAGAGCATTTCTATGGGAGCTGTTCACAATCCCAATTTCAGACCAGTGAAACATGAAAACAGTATAAAAACAGTACTTAAAAACAATATTCAGGAAGTGGAAAAAGAACCTCATCCTTCACAAAATTCTCCTGATAAAAAATAACTTTTTATTAGTAAACAGGTTTTTTACAAATAATTTAAAAAACGTACTTTTAAAGTCGCCAATTTCTGGCGGCTTTTTTAATTTTAAAAGAACGAATACTATGTCTATCTTAACAACTTATTTTCAGACTCCACATAATACAGCCCCGTTTTCAAAGATCAACAATAGTGATTTTGAACCGGCTTTTGATACCGCAATTCAACAGGCTAAAGAAGAAATTGACAGTATAGCTCTTAATATTTTGCCTGCAACTTTTGAAAATACCATAGAAGCGATGGCTTTTTCAGGTATAACATTGGACCGCTTATCAAGTATTTTCTTCAATCTGAATTCAGCAGAAACCAATGACGAGCTACAGCAGATTGCTCAAAAAGTAGCCCCTAAACTATCTGAATTCAGCAATGATATTTTATTGAATGAAAAACTTTTTGAACGCGTTAAACATGTTTTTGATCAGAAAGATCTTTTTGAACTTAGTGCAGAACAGCAAACTCTTTTAGAGAATACGTATAAAAATTTTGTTCGTAACGGCGCTTTATTAGATTCGAAAAGTAAAAGTCGTCTCAGAGAAATCGATGCTGAACTGTCGCTGACTTCTTTAAAATTCGGAGAAAATATTCTTGCAGAAACCAATCAGTATCAAATGCATCTTACGTCAGAAGAAGATTTGGCAGGTCTTCCGGAGGGCGTTATTGAGGCAGCAAGACAACTTGCAGAAAGCGAGAATAAAGAAGGCTGGATTTTCACGCTCGATTATCCGAGTTATCTTCCTTTTGTTACCTATTCTTCTAATCGCGCATTGCGTAAAGAATTAACGCTGGCAGCCGGTAAAAAGGCTTTTCAGAATAATACGTTTAACAATGAGGAAAATGTTTTAAAAATTGTCCGATTGCGGTTTGAGCGTGCGCGCCTTTTAGGATACCCAACACATGCTGATTTTGTACTGGAAGAACGCATGGCACAATCACCACAAAAAGTTACTTCTTTTTTAAACGATTTACTGCAAAAGGCAAAACCAGCCGCTCAGCAAGAATTTAAGGCACTTACTGAATTTGCAAAACAAACTGATGGTATTGACCGATTGGAAAAATGGGATGGTCCCTACTATTCGGAAAAACTCAAACAAGAGCGTTTTAATCTTGATGATGAAAAACTTAAACCTTATTTTAAGTTAGAAAATGTACTTGAAGGTGCTTTTAAAGTAGCTGAAAAATTATATGGAATCCGATTTGAGGAGACAAAGAATATGGATACCTATCATGAAGATGTACAGACATTTGAGGTAAAAGACAGTGATAATAACCTGATTGCTGTTTTTTATACCGATTTTTTCCCAAGAAAGGGGAAACGCAACGGCGCATGGATGACTTCTTTTAAGCCGCAATACATCAAAGACGGAAAAAACGAACGCCCACATGTATCTATTGTTTGTAATTTTACCAAACCCACCGCAACCAAACCTTCTCTACTTACTTTTAACGAAGTAACAACTTTGTTTCACGAATTTGGTCATGCACTACACGGCATGCTTGCAGACACAACATATCCGGGACTTTCGGGAACATCGGTATATTGGGATTTTGTAGAATTGCCAAGTCAGATAATGGAAAACTGGTGTTATGAACAGGAAACTTTGGAATTGTTTGCCCGACACTATGAAACAGGTGAAATGATTCCAATGGAACTCGTAGAAAAAATAAAAGAGAGTGCTAATTTTCAGGAAGGAATGGCAACTCTGCGTCAGTTGAGTTTCGGACTGCTCGATATGGGATGGCACGCACAGGATCCTACCGCAATTACAGATTTAAAAGCTTTTGAAACGGAACAATTCGCTTCTACTCAGCTTTATCCTGATGTAAAAGAAAATGCAATGAGTACCGCTTTTTCCCATATTTTTCACGGTGGATATGCTTCCGGATATTACAGTTATAAATGGGCAGAAGTTTTAGATGCTGATGCCTTCGCTTTCTTTAAAGAAAAAGGAATTTTTAATCCCGAAGTTGCTTCCGGATTCAAAAATAATATTCTTTCAAAAGGGGGAACCGAACATCCGATGGTCCTTTATAAAAGATTCCGCGGACAGGAGCCACAACCGGAAGCTCTGTTGAAAAGAGCCGGATTGACAAAATAAAAAAGAGCGACTTACATAAGTCGCTCTTTTTTATAAAATCATTTCATTGTACTTCAAAATAACAGAAAATCCTTTTTGCTTAAAATATTCTTCAGGATCTTTATCGGATAACACCATCACAAAATCTCCTCCCCATGCTCCAAGGCTTTTTACAACGCCTTCAAAATCAAAAAACAATTCTTTTTGTATGGTAGACACTTGTAATACACTGCTCAGAATAGCTTCATGTTGCTGCATCATTCTTTTGAATTGGCCGAAATCCGTTATAGTCGGAATCTGTTCTGTAATCTCAGAAACCTGTTTTAAAATTTCCGCTGAATAGTCTGCCTTCAATTCAAAATTCCTGATGGCTTCTCTGCTGTTTCTTTTCTTATTCAGATATACAAAATAAATATGCTCCGCAAACACCGGATGGAAATCTAATGGTGTAACCTGAGGTTTTCCTGACAAAGTCTGGTATATGACAGCCTTATTATTTTGTGCACAAGCAATATCATATCCGCTACCTCCAAAAGATTTCTTAAGAAGTTCAAAAGCATCGATTTCAAACCATTGCGCAATATTATTAATCAAGGTGGATGAAGTGCCTAATCCCCATTTTTTGGGAAAAGTCAGAGACGTTTCAACAAGAAAACCACTTTGTTGTTTTAGAACATGGGTATTCATCCGGTGAGCTTCATATAAAATATCTATAAGAGTATTGCGAAACTCTTGATCCGGCATATGTTTTTTTAATACAATATCGTCTATCGAAAAAGAATCGTTGTACCATATTGTCCCGTCTTCATCATAACTTTTCCAGCTGATTACGGGAGTTTGTAAAGGAAAAACATTCAGAGACTGGCCAAATCGTGTAGGTAAGGCAAATGCCTTAGCGCCTTTCAGTACAAGATATTCTCCTGTTATAAGTAATTTACCGTTGCTGTAAAAAGTTGTCATCAGCTTCTTATTTTTTCAACAAAATCAACTACAGCACTATGTGTAAGCGTATTCGTTTCAAAATGCACTTGTACACGCAGTCGCTCTTCATCAGTTGCTTTTAGCTGGTTGAGTATGTTCATAAGATGCATTTTCATATGTCCTTGCTGTATACCGGTAGTTGTCAGGGATTTTAATGCTGCAAAATTCTGAGCGAGTCCGGCAACTGCAATGATCATCATCAGTTCATTTGCTGTTGGTTTTTCGAGAAGCTCCAATGCAAATTTCACCATAGGGTGCAGACTGGTTAACCCGCCTACTGTACCTAATGCCAAAGGAAGATCCATCCAGAACCGGAAAATACCATCTTCTACTTCTGCATGCGAAAGACTGGTATATTTTCCGTCTTTTGCGGCAAATGCATGTACTCCAGCCTCAATGGCTCTGAAGTCGTTTCCGGTTGCAAGCACTACAGCATCTACCCCATTCATGATTCCCTTATTATGCGTAACCGCTCTGTAAGGCTCTATTTCAGCTATTTTAACTGCCTGAATAAATTTTTCCACAAAATACACCGGATCAGGTATTTCCTTGCTTTTCAGGTCTTCTACCTTACAAGAAACTTCTGCCCGTACTAAACAATTGGGAACATAATTAGAAAGAATAGCCATCACTACCTGAAGCTGCTTTTCTTCCTTGGTAAATAATTCATATAAAGGAGCTTCTGTTCGCAATACAGCAGCAAATTCTTCAAGACAGGAATTGATAAAATTGGCTCCCATACTATCTTTAGTATCAAAAGTAGCATGTAACTGGTAATAATTTTCCAATTCATCTGTTTTATCAATCAGCTCAACAGCAAGAATCCCACCGCCACGTTTTTTCATATTGCGCGTAATATGCTCTGTCTGCGAATAAAATTTTGAATGCACAGTTGCAATAAACTGTTGCAGTCTTTTTTTATCCCCTTTGTATATAAAATGGACATTCCCGATTTTTTCTGTAGAGCGTACCGTTGCTTTAAACCCTCCTCTTGCCGACCAGTATTTGGCAGCATTCGAAGCAGCAGCTACAACGGAACTTTCTTCTATAACCATCGGAAGAGTATATACTTTGTCATTGATAACAAAATTAGGAGCTACTCCCAATGGTAAATAAAAATTGGTTATGGTATTTTCAATAAACTCATCATGCAATTTCTGGAGTGCTTTATCAGTGTTCCAATATGAGGTAATGCTTTTTTTGACAGATGTATCACCCTTGAAATAAGTCGTTACAATCCAATTCAGTTTTTCCTCTTTGCTCAATTTTGAAAAACCATTCACTAAATGTGTCATTCTATTCTACTGTAATTTTTTTGCAAAGATATGCATTCTAAATTATTTGTTTCCGGGAATTAGCAAGCCCTATATAATGCATTGTTTTTGCAAAGATGAAATCTTTTTGTTCCAATGGTTTATATTCTGTCTTCATTAAATCCATAAACATCAAGTCTCGGTTCTTCTTTATCTTCTACGATGTTGCGTATCATCTGTGCAGCAATCATACTAAAAGTAATTCCATTACCCCCATAACCCAATGCAAACAGCATGTTTGGCTTTTCCGGCCATGCTCCAATAAAAGGTAAACCGTCTTTTGTAGCACTAAAAGTACCACACCAGGCCATATCGGTTACAAACGGAATTTCAGGAAACATTTTTTTAAACTTATTCTCCAATTTTTTTATCTTGTTTCTCAGTCTGCTGTCTCTGTGTTTAGGATTTGAAAAAGATATATCTTCACCCCCTACGATAATTCGGTTATCAACAGTGGTACGCATATATAAATACGGTTCTTTTGTTTCCCAAATCAATGATCGGTTTTTCCACAACATGTCTTCATACACTGGCTGAGAGATGATCACATATGTTGAAAGCAAATCCATTACCTTTTTGGGAAGGAATTCTCCTGCTTCAAACCCTGCTGCAATGATTACATATTTACATTTTATTGTATTACCGCCTTCTGTGAGCAGTTTATAACCCGAAGATGTTTCCTCATAATCGGTTATAAGCGTATGGGAAAAAAGCTGAAAATTACTTTGCTTTAAATGATATTTCAAAATTGAAGTGGCTCCTTTATAGCAATCCATTTGTGCAGATGTTTCATTGTATAAAGCACCCGGTGCATCAAGATTCAATTGCTCTTTCAGCTCTTCTTTTTCGAGGAAATCTACAGGAAGGTCATATTTTTTGCGTATTTCATATTCTTTTTTTAGAAGTTTCAGACCTTTTCTATTGCTTGCCAGCAAAGTTGTAGGTACACGTCTGAAATCCGGATCAGCCTTTATTTTTTTATAAATATTTTCGAGATCCGTAATTGAGTCCAGACAATCTTTATATGCCTTTACAGCCTTTTCTTCTCCAACTTTTTCAATAAGTTCTGAAAGTGGAACATCTATTTCATACTGTAGCTGTGAAGTACTTGCCGCAGAACTACCTGTTGCAATCGTTCGTTTATCAATCATTACACAGGGAATTTTAGCCTCACAAAGTTCATGTGCCACGAGACTACCTGTGATTCCCGAACCGATAATTACAACTTCGGTTTCTATGTCTGCATCCAACGGATTGAAATAATCAAATAATTCATTTTTAATAATCCAATAGGGTAATCCTGAGTGTAAGTCCATTTTTTTTCTTTTATAGCTTTATGAATGTAAGAATTAATATTGTATCCGAAAAGACTATTTCAAAAAAAGAAATGCCGGTTTTCTTTTTTTCCAGCAAGAGAGATGAAGTACGTTAAAAAAACTAAAAATATCAGCACTTTATGGGTCTTAGACTGCAGAATTAACTATCTTTAAAAATTGTGAAAGGTTAGTAATGAACACAGAAGATTCTCAACTTTTCACCTCACAGCAAATAACAAACACTATACCCCTTATAAATCCACATAAAACATTACAACAAACATTTTTATTATTTAGAGAAAACACATTTATTTATGGAATTTACAAACCCTTTGGTTTATGGTGCCCCTTGTTTTATTGGTTTTATTTTATTAGAATTAAGTTATAGCAAACTTACCGGAAGAAAAGATTTATATAAACGTAAAGATTTTTTTGCCAGCCTACTGATCGGAAGCGGATCTGCAATACTTGCAGCTTTGCTTAAAACAGTAATTATCATTGCACTGTTTTCATTTGTGTACGATTTATTTAATCCGATAACCGACGGAGTACGTATGAATATTTTTGGATGGGAATCTTTTAGCTATGCCTGGTATGTCTGGATTTTATGTATGCTTGCCGATGATTTCAGCTACTATTGGTTTCACAGACAAAATCATATGGTTCGCTTTTTTTGGGCTGCACATATTGTACACCATTCTTCCGAAAATTTTAATTTAGGAACTGCTGTTCGCAACGGATGGTTTACCTTATTGTATAAACCTTTGTTTTATATGTGGATGCCTGCCATCGGATTTCCTCCTGAAATGGTAATTGTCTGTCTCGGAATAGAATCGTTATGGCAATTTCAACTACATACCACGTATGTACCAAAATTAGGTTTTCTTGACCGATTCATCAATTCGCACACCATGCATCAGGTTCATCATGCCAAGAATTTTGAATATATGGATAAAAATCACGGAGGTATTTTAAATATATTTGACCGTATGTTCGGAACATATCAGCCTTTAGACGAGCAGATAGAGATTAGCTACGGAGTAACCACTCCTCCGGAATCGCATAATATGTTTGATATTCTTACACACGAGTATATCAATATCTGGAATGACATGAAGAAAACAAAAAACTGGCGGTATAAATTTATGTATATATTCGGTCCTCCGGGATGGAGCCATGATGGCAGTACCAAAACCGTTAAACAAATGAGAAGAGAACTCATTCATAAAAAACAATAAAAAAAGCGTTCCGAGGAACGCTTTTTTTTTAACGGTTTAATGTTGTAATAAGTGAGGTAAATTCAGGATTGAGTTTGCCGTTTTTCAAAGTGTATGTTTTTTGCTTTTTTGTAATTTTATAGTCAGCGTCTACCGTATCATCTTCGAGTACTCCATGTTCAATTTCGTAAATTATTTTCCCGGATTTGCCTCCTTCATCTGTCGGAAAGATAAATCGTTCTGCAATATAATCCATATCTGCCCATCCTATAAGATCAGCCAATTGATTGAAACCATCCATGGCACTCCAATACAGCCATGAATCTCCTGATTCGGCACCACAATATTCGCCCTGATAATCGATCTGTATCAGATTGGTGATGTCTTTGAGTCCTTTATTATCAAAAACCTTTATATCAATCAGTCCCTCATCAGTAACTAAAGGAAATGCAAAACTGTCTGTTTGATAATTGGCGTTGTGCGGAATTGAAGTAAGATAGAGCAAGCTGTTATTATACTCACCTCCAAGATAGAAGGCTCCGATTCTGAAATAAAAATCATTTTCTTTGGTGCGAATCTTTTTAAAGGCTACGTTCTTTTTTTCTACATATACCGTTTTTTCCTGATAGTTAACAGCCATATATTTATTCAGATCTTCATCATCAGAATTCATAACGTTCACAACACGAAGGCTCTGTGCCGCTGGAATTTTACCTGCCATCTTCTTTTCTCCTAATCGTTTATAAAAAGGTATTTCCATGTCTGTGTAGACTACCTGTGTCTGTTCAGTAAAAGGCTGCAAAATATAGACAAGATCTTCCTGTGCCCATGAAAAAGAAGTAATTAAAATCGCAAAAATGCTCAATATAAAACGTTTCATTATTATCTGTTTAATTAAATATTACGTAATACAATTTGTGGAATAGCTGAACTGCAAATTCCGTAGTCAGTACCTCCATTGTCAACAGAAATATGTTTAGACTGATACAAAGATAAAGGCTTTTAACAACAGACGAATTCATTATTTTCAGGGATATTGTTCGTACAACATTAAAAAATAAATAGCTAAATTCAGTGATTCATCTCTATAAGAGCTTTTTGTATTTTTACACTTCAATAAATTGCTATGAAAAAGATAATTTTATTGATTCTATATACGAGTTTTTTAACCTCGTGCAGCTGTCTCAGAGTTTTCCGGGGAATTGTTGTTGATGAACACACCCAGATTCCAATTCACAAAGCCAAAGTTTCTGTACTGAATAAAGGACATGAACTTTTGGTAGAGACAGACAGTATCGGAAATTTTGAGGTATTTGTCAGAAATGGTTATGGTTGCCCCCGTATAAAAATTGCAATTGAGAAAGATGGCTATCAGATTCTTGAAACTAAACAACCCAACAATCAGGAAAGAACCCTACTCAAAATGAAACCCGTGAAATAAATTCTGTTCAAACCAAACTTAATTTAATCTGTGGACATGAAATCATTTTACAGTATATTTTTTACAGGGATCATCTTTTTATCTTACTCTTCCATGAAAGCCCAAACAGCCTGTGACCTGTTACTGTTAACACTACCCGATTACTATTCGTGGAAAGTACAGCATACTAGAACAGAAGAATATTATTCGTCTCATTATACAGCTTATGCCGTTTCAGACAGTGTATCCTCTGTGAAATCCTCACCTATTTTGGATTTTTCCGTCAATATCATGCCTTTAGAACCCACTTATGCAGCTCCAGAAAAAATCGTTGAAAATATCTATACCATAATCCGCCATTACGATAAAAAAGCGACACTGACATTAGTAAAAAGGGAAGAAAAATCTACAACAAAAAATTATTTCTATGCACTTTCCGGTGAGAAAACAACTCTTTTGTTATTTTACAAAACTACCCACACGTGTTTTTATAGTGCTGAGATAGAAATTCCAAATAGTATTTTAGAAAAAATCTCCATTGAAGAATGGATCGATATCTTTTTTTAACGCAATACTACTTTAAGTTCAAATTGAAATCTTCTTTTTGAATACGCCTATTTCTCCACCAACAACTTCTCTTAAATACTCGTTACTATTTTTTTTATGAAAATTTTAAATATATTTCACACAATTATATTGTGCAAAATATATAAATTTGTATCATAATTTGAATTATGAAAGATTTATTACAATTAAAAGAGCAGGTTTGTTTTCCGGTATATGCGCTATCAAGAGAAATTACACAGCATTACAGACCGTTATTGGATGAATTAGGTCTTACCTATCCTCAATATTTAGTTCTTTTGGTATTATGGGAAAATAAAAAGCAGACCGTCAATCAGCTCGGTGAAAAACTTCGGTTAGATACAGGTACTCTGACACCATTATTGAAAAGAATGGAACAGAAAAATATCATCAGCCGTAACCGGAGCAGTCAGGATGAACGAGTGGTAGAGATCACGTTAACAGATACAGGTAATGCGCTAAGTGAAAAAGCGCAAAGCATTCCTATGAAGATGATTGCTTCTATGGGCATATCTCTTGACGATCTCGAAGCATTAAAGAGAATCGCTAATAAAATTTTAAACAAATAACTCAATACATTTAATTATGAAAACATTATATACAGCAGCAGCGACTGCTACCGGCGGAAGAAATGGTCATGTAAAAAGTGAAAACGGAATTCTGGATCTCGAAGTAAGAATGCCAAAAGCACTGGGTGGAGCAACAGATGATTACAGCAATCCGGAAATGCTATTTGCCGCAGGATATGCTGCTTGTTTTGACAGTGCTCTCAATCGCGTTATTAGTTTACAGAAAGTGAGTACAGGAACAACACAGGTAACGGCAAAAGTAGGAATCGGTCAGATTGACAACGGGGGATTTGGTTTAGAAGTAGCTCTTTCAGTAGTGGTACCCGGAGTATCAAAAGAAGAAGCTCAGAAATTAGTTGAAAAAGCACATGAGATATGTCCTTATTCAAATGCTACCCGGGGAAATATTGAAGTAACTCTTACCGTAACTAACTAAAAAAAACAGATGATACACCTAATTGCACAAATACTGATTGGCGTTGTTGCTGTTGAGCATCTATATATTTTATGGATGGAAATGTTTGCCTGGGAAACAGCAGGAAAAAAAACGTTTAAAGGATCCCTGCCAGAAGATTTGTTTCAACCAACAAAAGGTTTGGCTGCAAATCAGGGTTTATATAACGGATTTCTTGCAGCAGGACTTATCTGGTCTCTGTTCATCAGTGATCCTATGTGGCAGACAAACATAGCATCATTCTTTCTTATCTGTGTATTAGTCGCGGGCATTTACGGCGCATTAACTGCCTCTCGCAAAATATTTTTTGTACAGGCACTGCCAGCTCTCATTGCCCTGATTTTTGTATTATCTGCTTCATAACATAACAAACAATTAAAAATGGAATTATTAGATAATTTACGTTGGCGCTATGCCACAAAAAAATATGACCCTGCCAAGAAAGTGCAGGAAGAAGATGTAGATAAAATCATTGAAGCAGCACGTCTGGCTCCTACATCTTCAGGATTACAACAATTCAGGGTATTGGTTATTAGCAATCAGGAATTAAAAGAAAAAATTGTACCCATTGCTTTTGATCAGCAGATTATAGCAGATTGTTCTCATTTATTGGTCTTTGCTGCATGGGATAACTATACTGAGGAGCGCATTGATGGTATGTATGATTTTACAACTGACGAGAGAGGATTACCACGCGGCAGATTCAGCAGCTATACCGATCGCTTAAAGTCTTTATATCTGAAGCAGCCGCAGGAAGTAAATTTTGTACATACTGCCCGTCAATCCTATATAGGTTTTGCATTGGCTATTGCTCAGGCTGCTGAATTAAAAATTGATGCTACTCCTGTAGAAGGTTTTAATAATGAACAGCTCGACGCTTTATTAAACCTGAAAGAAGCAGGGTTAAAAAGTGTAACATTGCTGCCAATCGGTTACCGCGATACTGATGGTGACTGGCTTGCCGGAATGAAAAAAGTAAGAAATCCGAAAGAGGATTTTGTAATAGAATACAAATAATCCTTTTTTATTTTATTGTTAAACAAAAAAATCCTTTGTCTTGCAACAAAGGATTTTTTAATTATTTATTATAATCTCTTTCAAATTTATCAGAAGCCTGATTCACATTTTCAGCCATATTTTCGAAAGCATTGTTGATATTATTTAACAATAGCTGTTCTGCTGCAGGATCCTGAGTATTCTTTTTGCGAAGATCTATCAATTTCGGATAATCATCTGTAACAATTTTCTTATATCCTTTTAGTCCGTTTAAAACAGCATTTTGTAATTGAGCATCACCATTGAAATCGCCTATATCTTCCATTTTTTTAATATCCTGATCAATGGCTTTTTCCCATTCTACTCTAACTTTTTCTGCTTTATCATAATCTTTTGACTGCATGGCACTGTTCATATCTGTCATGTGCTTATCAGAGCCGTTGATAACGGTTACAATTTCATTATTGTATTGTACCGGATCTTTTTTTTCGTTACAACTCATCATTACCAGTAATGAGCTCAGGACGATTCCTTTTAAAAATAACTTTTTCATTTTAATCTTTTTTAATAATACATTCATTACAAAAATAGACTGAAGAAGTAAGGGATACTATCCCTGAAATTAGTGGTTTTGATGTTTATTACAGAGACTCTCTGATCAGACCGTATTCAAGTGCTAATTTGATGACAGTAGTCAGATTTTTAACTTCAAATTTTTCCATAAGATTTTTTCTATGGCTATCTACTGTATGAGGGCTGATAAAAAGAATATCTGCAATTTGTATGGTCGTATATCCTTTTGCTGCCTGTTGCAGGATTTCTTTCTCTCTTCGGGTTATTTTGGGAACTTTTTTTAAGCCTTCCTGCTGTTTTCTCTGCATAATCTGCTGTGTTTGAGTACACAAAAAGACAGTTCCCTGGAGAACAGTATGTATTCCCGTAATGATGTCAATCCCTGAAGCATTTTTTTGAATATACCCGTCTGCTCCTTCCTGCAACATACTGTTGATTACAGCAAACTCATTATGTACACTCAATATGATTATCTTCATTTCGGGATATGTATTTTTTATTTGTGCCACCACTTCAATACTGTTGATATCGGGTAGGTTAATATCCAGAAATAATACATCTGCCGTGATATTTTTCAGTCCTTCTAATGTCGATTGACCATCAAAGAAGCAGGCTTTGACCATCAGATCTTTTTCTGCGGCAAAAACATTTTTGAGTCCTTCAAGCAGTAAAGGATGATCGTCAGTTATAATTATATCTATCATTTGTATTTTTTATTTTTAAATTCTTTTTATAAAGGAAAGTCAAGCTCAATAGTTGTACCAATACCATTTTGTGAATCAATATACATAGTTCCTTTAAGAAAGTCAAGTCTGGATTGTATGTTATGCATCCCCGCAGATCTTTGTCCATTGAGTTTTACAGGATCAAATCCAATTCCGTCATCCTCAACAGTGATAAACATTCTGCTTTCATTTTCAGACAACTGTATGTAAATCTGATGTGCAACAGCATGCTTTATAGCATTATTTACTAACTCCTGGATGATGCGGTAAACAATAATCTGTTTTTCTGCCGGCAACTGCCCTGAATAGTTTATGAATTGGACAGTAACTTCCATTTCTTCATGCGACATACGACGAACATATTCTTTCAATGTTTCTTCCAGACCGTATTTGAGCAGGAGTTCAGGCATAAGGTTATGAGCGATTCGTCTGAGTTCATCTACTGCAATATCTAAATGTGAGAGGGAACGGCTGATGTTTTTTTCTAACGGTTTATCGGTCACTTTTTCTGAAAGCTGAGAGAGTTCTATCCGGGTTCCGGACAGCAATCCTCCCAATCCATCGTGTAAATCTCTCGCTAACCGGGTGCGTTCACTTTCCTGTCCCTCTAACATCGCTTTCAGATTCGATATTTCACTGTTTTGCTTGATCTGATCGATTTCCAAAAGATGTAGATTTTCTTTCTGTCGCAATGTCTTTTCCCGCTGGCGATAAGCATAATAAAGAAAAATTGCACTCAGGAAAAAGGCGCATGCCAATAGAAAGTAATAGGTATTCGTTTTGGATTTATAGGCTAAATTCTGCTGAGAAATTTTTAACTCTTGTGCTCTCTTCTGCATTTCCAGACGGGCAAGCTTTAACTCCTGTCCTCTTTTATCAGCCTCTAACTGGATAACTTCCAATACCTGCTTCTGATTTTGTTCATTCAGTTTCATATTTTCCAGTTGCTGAAACTGCTGCCCTGATAAGGCATGCATAAGGCTGATGGTCTGCTCTCTCTTTTCTGCTTCAAGCTGCATGTGTATTAAGGCCTGTTTTTGTCGTTCTTTTTCAAACTGTGCTTCCAGTCTCTGTGCCTGTTCCAGTTTCCGTGCATTATAAACTTCTTCAAAAACCTTTACATACTGTTTGTAGTAATGTAACGCTTTTTCATAGTTATTCTCATTTTCATAAAGTTCTGAAAGTTTGGCAAACAAACTCAGAGAAACTCCTTTGTCTTCCATAGGGTTATTGATCAAAGCAGCTAAAGCAGCTAACAGATATTTTTCAGCATCTTCATTTTTATTTGTTTTAATGCTGTAATCAGCTTTGATTCCGTAAGCGGCTGCAACCTGAGACATCTGACGGGTTTCTGTAGCGACTTCTAAAGCCAGATCAGCATATCCGAGTCCCTTCTGCTGATCGTTCTGAGGATAATATTGTAAGTATAGATTGGCAAGATTTACAGCGGCAAAAGACAGATCGGAAGGTATGGCCATTTTGTCTTTATTATTCTGATATGTTTTTATGGCCTGTTGGTAGTAATGTTCTGCTTTGTTGCGAAGAGAAAGTTCTGTAATATTGGTGCGGTATTGTTCCTCATACATATATCCCATAATCATATAGGCATCAAAAATATCCATCGGATTATTTTTAACTTTAGCCATCTGTAAGGTCAATTCTGCATATTTCTGTTGTTGCTCATAGGCTCTCCAATTCGCATATACAGAACACAATTCTTTATAAATGGCTGTTTTGCGTGAAATTACCAAATCCGTTTCCGGTGCTTTGTCGTAATAGTTCAAGGCTTTCTGAAAGCTTTCTATTGCCGTCATTTCTTTTCCATACCTCAACCACATCCAGCCTTCACAATACAGCACATAACCTTTCGTCACATTATCTTTTGTCTTTTCAGAAAACACCCTCGCCTGTCTGAGATTGTTAAAAGCGCTGATACTGTCTTCTAAGACCAGTTTATTCATTGCCATAATTCCGTAGAGATAGGCAGCATACTGTCCGTCTTTTTTCTTCCGTGCCACAGCAATGTCTTTTTTTAATAAATCCATTGCTTCTTCTTTACGATTATTAAAGAATAGCGCCTGTGCGTATTTACCGCTTTGCAGTAATTGTTCTTCACTACCGGCAGCAGCGTTGTGATACGACTTAGCCACAGCATCTACAACTGTTTGTGCTCTTCCATAATAGGAGCTCAGCAAGCCGACTATCAATATCAACAGCAAATGAAGTAGCTTTCTGCGCGCCCGATGTTTTTTCATTATTAATTCTTTTATTTTTATGCCACTGTCAGTGAATATGTTTTTCTTTCGTATATATCGAAAAAAAATTACTCGCTAAAAAACGTAAAAATAGTATTAAAAAACGGAATGAAATATCCCTGTAATCAACTATAAAATGGATTTCTACAACTTGAATTTCTATCGATATTTATACCATAATTTGGCAATATATTGTGACGCTCAAAAAAATATTTCACTAAATTTATAGGTATGAAAATTTAAGCTATGAGAAAATTAACCCATGTACCCAACAAAGATGTCGCTTCAAGATTGAAGCCCATCAGCAGAAAAGAATTGATCAAAACACTGGTCGAGATTGAAAACACGTCTGAATTGTATATTTTGGCACAAGATGAGTTACTTGCTGCTCCGATTGAGAAAGCAGATGCACCCTTTTTTGTTAGAGATCTGACGACTAAGGATAAGATGGATGATTTTATATCTCATCTGGAATCTGTTGAAAATATCAACTTTACCTTTTTAAACAAGAAAGAGTTTGAAAGTCTTACCAAACCTCCTATGTAAATAATTTTGATTTATATATTTTGTTTTTACCCCCCTGTTTCCCAAAGATCAGGGGTTATTTATTCGGATCTGTCTGTGGTGGTTCGAGATCGGATAATCCTGAGTAATACTCACGGAGCAAAAACCGGTAGGGAACAATTCCATGGTGGTAGTAAGCCGTTTTCTTGACTTTTTGAAAGTAAGCATAATAGGCAGGATTTACTAAAAGTGTGATCGGTACTCCCGGTCTTACAAAATAGGTTGTATTGATGGTGTTAGGTATTTTGAGTTCGGGCAGTTCTTTCTGAATAAATTTACCACAGTATTTACCCAAATATTTTTGATAGGCTTCAGAAGACTTTGTAGCCTTTTTTTCCATATTGTTAAATGCTTTTTTTAAAAAAATTCTTTGAAAAAAAGGCATACGGTCAAATCGTTTGGCAAGGTTCATAATCGGATTCGGAGCATTCATATCTTCTTCCAGTTGTTGAGTGGTAAGAGGCATTTCAGGCACCGGATCTGCTGTGTTTACAACACTAAAACTCCATTTTGCAGCCGTTATATTATCATAATCATAGGCAAAGTACATGTTACCTACTTTGGTAGGGGCGCAGGCATACGTTTTTACCTGCATCAACGGATAAATACCTTTTCTTTTAAGGTGCAGCAACCAGGCGCTTATATAATACGATAAAGAACCTCCCTGACTGTGTCCTGTAACCAGAAAATTATGATGTCCTGATTGATACAATGAGTCTATTGTTGGCAGCATATCTTTCGCGAGATAACCAAACCCTATGAGAAAACCTGCATGTAGAGCGGCTCTCTCATCCGTTGCGAGATAATATTGCAGAGTATCCTTTTTATGTAAAACAATTTCTCCTTTTGCAGGTAGCATTGCACAATAAAAATCAGCTAAAACGGATTTTGAATCGGAAGTAGTTCCCCGCAGCGAAATAACAGCCGTATCATCTGATCGCATCCACAAATTCCACATATTATCAAGACCTATACTCTCTGATTGATGCAAAAATTCATATTCAGGTATCAGATAATCGTGTTTATCCAAGGATAAGGTGTCCACGAAAGCATTGTTTAATTGTAGTAAATCATCACACTCCTGAGCATCGAAACCAGATTGGAATCTGTACGAACTCTTTTGTGCATGGAGGTTCAGACAGCATAAACACACCAACAGGAAACTATAATATACTTTTTTCATCTGTTTTACTTGGTTCTATTTTCGATCTCACTATTCGGTTATCTTCACTAAGCTACCAAAGTTTATTCAGTCTGCAAAATTTAAATATTATTTTATCGGACACTGCTCCTCATTTTCAACCGGTATTCTTTAGGTGTTTGACCTGTGGTCTTTTTGAAAAGACGGGTAAAATAAGAAGGAGATTGAAAATTGAGATGGTACGCAATTTCAGCAATATCCTGTGTCATATCATGTAGTAAAAGCATACTATGCCTAATACTGAATTCAGTAATCCATTGCTTTGCAGATTTACCCGTGGCTTTCTTTACACATTTATTCAGATAATTTTCAGAAATGGCCATCTGTCGCGCATAATAGAGAACAGATCGCGTATTGATGTGATGGCTTTGTACCAGCTGTTTGAAACGGTATACAATTTCCATATCTCTTACTGACCAGCAGGTAGGTAAAGCATAGTGGTTGAGCCGCGCTAAAACCGAATTAAAAATCGGCAGGTAGATTTCCGATCTGTTTTGAAGATGTTTGAGTTCTTCGTCTAAGAGAATAAAGGTCGCGGCAATAGCCTGTTTGTCATACCCATCTAAAGATAAAAACGGTGCATGTTTATAGTAATCCTGATTTCCGTGCATTAAGAGATATTGTGTAAGTACATCATCTTCGTACAGCATGACATAGCCTTCGGCATCTTCTGATACAGCATGGGTAAGAGTCCAGTTACCCTGTTTAACATGAATACAGGAACCTTCATTAACTGTAAATATTTCATCATCTATTTGCTGCTGAACAAACCCTTTCACCACAAAAATCAAAAAATAAAAAGAAGTTCTGTATGCCTGGACCGGAATGATAATGTCTTTCAGATAGTGTTGAATGGTATAGACCTGTAAAGAATTATTGTTGGTAAGAATATCCGGTTCTATAGCTGGAAAGAAACTTTTTTTATATTCATAATTGGAAAAAATTTTCAAAGAAGCACTCATTATATACTCTGATTATTGCCCTACAAAAATAAGGAATTTTAGTTGGTTTTATTTTTATCGTGTACGGAATTGTGCTATGAATAAACGGCTTTGTAGGATTATGTGACGTATGGTAAGTTTAATTTCGCATAAATTATAAAGTCCTAATAAATATGTATTTAACGTATCAAGAAAGAGAGAGAATGCTATTGCTATTTGCAGCACAGATAGCTGAAAACAGAAAACAAAAAGGATTAAAATTAAATTATCCGGAAACCGTTTCATACTTATCCGGCTATATCATTGAAGGTGCCCGTGAAGGAAAAACGGTAAGCCGTCTCATAGAGGAGTGTACACAATTGCTTTCTGCAAAAGATGTTATGGATGGTGTTACCGATTTATTGACGGAATTACAGGTTGAAGCTACTTTTCCTGACGGAACAAAATTAGTGTCTATCCACCACCCTATCATGCAACAGCATTCTTCGCATACAGTACCTGGTGCTTATGAATTTGCAGAGGGTGATATCAGTCTGCTCCCAAACAGAGAACGCCTTACAATATCAGTAACTAACAAAGGTGACCGACCGGTACAGGTTGGTTCGCATTATCACTTTTATGAAGTCAATCCGGCATTGGATTTTGACCGTGAAAAAACCAAAGGCTATCGACTGGATATTGCCTCAGGACTTTCTACCCGGTTTCTTCCCGGTATTACGTATCAGGTAGATCTTGTGGCTTATGGAGGAACAAAGGAAATTTATGGTTTTGCAGGTAAAGTAAACGCAAAACTGTCATAAAATCTGTGTACAATGAAGAGTTTTCTATTTCATGAACACATATAATTTTAAACGAAATGAAAAAAATATCAAGAAAAGAATATGCAAGCTATTATGGTCCTACAACCGGTGATAAAATACGACTTGCAGATACCAATCTATGGATTGAGGTTGAAAAAGATTATACCATCTATGGTGATGAATGCATTTTTGGAGGCGGAAAAGTGATTCGTGACGGTATGGGACAACACCCTACGGCAACGTATAAAGATGGTGTGCTGGATACAGTCATCATCAACGCAGTTATTTTAGATCACTGGGGTATTATCAAAGCCGATATCGGTATCCGTAACGGCCGCATTGCAGGCATTGGTAAAGCCGGGAATCCTTATATAATGGATGGTGTGAGTCCGAATATGATCATTGGCGTTGGTACTGAAGTAATTGCAGGAGAAAACCTAATTGTCACCGCCGGAACAATTGATACTCATGTCCATTATATATGTCCGCAACAATTTGAAGTTGCTTTACAATCGGGAACTACAACTGTTGTTGGTGGTGGTTCAGGACCAGCCGCCGGGTCGTTGGCAACAAATTGTATGTCGGGAATCTGGAATTTGCAAAAGATGCTTCTGGCTACTGATCCTATTCCTGTAAACTTTGTATTTCTGGCAAAAGGTAACAGTTCTAATCCGGAAGCACTGCACGAAGTTATCAGTGCGGGAGCGGGCGGAATGAAAATCCATGAAGACTGGGGCAGTACTCCTTATGTTTTAAATAATTGTCTTGAAGTAGCGGATGAAGCGGATGTTCAGGTTTGTATCCATACGGATACATTGAATGAAGCCGGTTTTGTAGAAGATTCTTTAAAATCGTTTAACGGACGATCTATACATACTTATCATACAGAAGGTGCCGGAGGTGGTCATGCACCTGATTTATTAAAAGTGGCTGCTTATGACAATATTTTGCCTTCCTCTACTACACCTACCAATCCATTTACGATTAATACTATTGATGAGCATTTAGATATGATGATGATTTGCCATCATCTTGATAAGAATATTCCTGAAGATGTAGCGTTTGCCAAATCGCGTATTCGTGCTCAGACAATTGGTGCTGAAGGTATTCTACAGGATATGGGAGCTATCAGTATGATGAGTTCAGATTCCCAGGCTATGGGACGTATTGGCGAGGTAGTAACCCGTACATGGCAAATAGCCGATAAGATGAAAAAGGACCGTGGTGCTTTGGATGGTGAAATGTTTAATGATAATGTGAGAGCCAAGAGATATATTGCGAAATATACGATTAACCCGGCTATTACTCATGGAATCTCTGAATATGTAGGTTCAGTTGAAGTAGGAAAAATGGCCGATCTGGTATTTTACAAACCTGCGGCTTTTGGCGTAAAACCTGAAATGGTGATGAAAGGAGGTATGATTGCCTTTGCCGGTATGGGTGATCCTAATGCTTCTATCTCTACACCACAACCTTATATGTATCGTCCGATGTGGGGTAGCTTTGGAGATGTACCTGCAAAAACCTCCGCTTTATTTGTTGCTCAACAGGCGATTGATTTAGGAAAAATAGAAGAATTAGGGGTTAAAAAAATGTTGAAAGCAGTAAAAAACACCAGAAATGTTAAAAAATCAGATTTACTCCATAACGGCTGTATGCCTGAGATAACGATGGATCATAGGACGTATGAGATTGCCATTGACGGAGAAAAAGTAGTTATAGAACCTTCTACTTCTCTTCCAATGGCACAATTGTACTTTATTTCTTAATTATTTTTTGTACTTAAAAACCTTCTGTAATTAAATTATACAGAAGGTTTTTTTTTAAACTATTTCTCTTCGTTATTGAGGTATTGGTCTGTAAAATGTCTTGTCTGCCTTGGTTTTGAAAATTTATCTTCATTATATTTCTTCGATTCTCCTTTAGGTATGGAAAGAGATTTCCAGTCTGTATTACAAATCATTTTCCCAAGATATACAATCTGTCCTATATGGTAAGGATAGTGTGCTAACTGACGGTTGATGGCTTCAATGACCGTATGTCCTTCATTACGTATGTAAATGATTTTCGAGAGATCATCTTCCGTCAGATTATCTAATGCATGAAATAAACACTGCCAGCCTTCCTGCCACTTTGCTAACAACTCTTGTTTTTCTTTTACAAGAGGTTCGAACTCTTCCTCTCTGTTTCTCCATTCTTTTTCTCCGTCTGTGGTTAAAAAGTCGATCCATCGCGAACGCATATTGCCCCATAAATGCTGTACAATCATTGCAATACTATTACATTCTTCATTATACTGCCAGAACAACGCATCATCCGGCAACTGAAGAAACGTTTTATCTCCCAGTGCCTTATAGTATTCAAATTGTTTTTTTACACTTGGTAGGTATTCAGCTCTCATATCCTTATTTTTTTAGTAAATCAATTACTTTTTTTATTAACTGTCAGACTCTAAATTACAAAATAAACAAAGAATAACCAGCTGTATTTACCACCTTTTTTATTGCACTTTATTCCCCAACTTTCTTGTTTTTTCAAGCCACTTTAACCTCTTTGTTTCATCTGATGTTTTGATAATTCCTATTTTGGTAACACGTACCGGGCTTACTCCACAGAATTGCAAGGTTGCTTTTTTCAGCTGATTAATGCTCGGTCTGGCAAACATCAGACGATAGTACCAACCAGGCTGATCCATGGTGGTTATAATATGAGCTGTTTTACCTTTTAGAAGCTTGTCCCAAAAAAGAGAATCAGGACGGTATTTAAAAGCATATCCCGGTAAGAAAAGACGGTCGATAAATCCTTTCATAACAGCGGGTAATCCGCCCCACCAAACAGGGTGTATCCACACCTGATGGTCTGCCCACTGGATGGTTTCCCATGCCTGCTGCAGATCGGGCTCCCATTCCATTCGTTTACGGTAGCCAAAAGATAAATCGGGATTAAAATTTAACTGTGAAATAATAATTTCTTTTACTTCAGCACCTTTTTGCAAAGCGCCTTTTTTATAGGCTTCAGCAAGAGCAAAATTAAAACTCTCAGGATTTGGGTGTCCGTTTATTATTACTATTTTTTTCATGGCTGCTATTCTGGTTAAGTTTTGAAAATATCCGTTTATTTTACCGGAGATTGATTTCAACAAAAATAGGCAAGAAAATAATGACTATACAGGACAAATGTCTATAACGTATTTCCGCTTCGTATTCTGCTCAGATGGCGCGGTGTGATTCCCAAATATGAAGCCAGATAGTGTAAGGGTATTTGTTGAAGATAATGTGGCTGTTTGCGAAGCAGGTTATTATATCGCTGCAATGAGGTATCGCGCTGTAGCTGAAAAACTCTTTCTTCAAGCTCAATATATTGCTGCTCAGCGATTATTTTTAAAAAACGTGTCCAGTTTGTATTTGTTTTTTCAAGAGTAGCAATGTCTTGTTTCTTTATCACCCATATCTCTGATGCAGTAAGAGCCTGCATGTTTTCAAGACTCGCATCATCAGTAATAAAAGCAGAATATGCTGTCATCATTTCATGCGGAAATCTGAAACAATAGGTACTTTCATTACCCTCTGTTGTGGTATAGTACGATCTGAAAATACCCGATTTGATATAAGCAACTTCTTTAACGGCATTCCCTTCTTTTATAAAGAATTCATGTTTGGCAATTTCTCTTTTTTCAAATAATTGTATTACCTCCTGTATTTCTTCAGGCGTAAAGATCCCGAAACTATGAAAGTAGCTTTCTATCATTTTTGAGTTAAAGATGTTTTCGGTAATTTATAGAGTTTTGCCATTGTGTAAAGCCTATGAACTGTTTCACCAGTTTTACTGGTGACCTCTTCTGAGCTTTCAACCATCTCAGCAATTTTAAAATCTGTTGTATTTACAAGAGTCATAATATCCTCATTGTCATATAAACGGAAACCATATTGCGTAAAAGGCAGTTTTTCCATAAACTTTTTTTGTGCATACGTTACGATAAAGATTCCTTCGGGTTTTAATACCCGATAGATTTCACTTAATAATTTTTCTGCATCTTCCCAGAAATAAATAGTATTTACTGTCATTATTTTGTCAAATGACTGGTCCAAAAACGGCAAGGTGATACCATTATATTGTTTGAAAACAGCCTTTTGATTTTCTACCCAGTGTATATTCAGCAAGGCTGCCTGTTCACACATTGTCTCTGAAACCTCAATTCCAGTGTACTTAAGATTTTTTGTCTGTTGGAGTATTTCTGTTAAATGTCCACAATTACCATGTCCCAATTCCAATAAACGTTCTCCTTCTTTACACTCAAGATTTTTTATGGTATTCATCGTCATACCTATATTACCTGTGTTCATCGTTTCTCCCATAGCAATCCCTTCATCACCCGAAGGACAACTCAGCTGTTGCGCCATCTCTTTCAATTCTTTTTCAGATAATCTTGATGCCATGTTTTCTGTTTTTATAAAATTTCTGTTTCCTGAGCCAGTTGTAGTAAAGCGGTTGTTGTCTTCCAGTTTCTGGTTGTTGCTGTAACTTTTAAACGTTTTTCTAAAAAATTATTATTGAGTTTCGTATTTCCATATCCTTCAGGACAATAGAGATAGATTACTTTACCGGAAAACGCCATTTTTTCCTGCTCTGTCTTTTTACTCTCAATAGCTTTTAGATCCACTACAGCAGGCGGAATTTTCAGAAATGTAACGTGGAAAAATGAAGGATCTAAAGTCTCATCTTTCAGAAACGGATTATTATGGATCACATTTTTTAAAGCCTCAACATTCATTACCTGAACCGGTATATCTAATGAAAATTCTTTTTTTATATACTGCTCAATGGTTTGCTCTAACATTTGCTCATCAGTAGCTAAAGCTCTGAAAGTAACATTTCCGCTTTGCAGATAAGTATGGATATCATAAAAGCCAATGGTGGTATAGAGGTTTCGTAAAGCTTCCATTTTTATTATATTCTTACCGCTTACGTTGATGCCGCGCAGGATTGAAATATAGGTAGTGAGTGATGTATTTTTGAGCATCTCTTTATTTTTGTTCTTTTTGTAACAGAGAGTAAAGATAAAGATCTATAAAATGATCGTACAGGAATTCTCCCTGACGAATAATCCCTTCTTTAGTAAAGCCTATTCTCTCAGGAATGGCCTGACTTTTTTTATTCTCTGTACCACATTTAATTTCCAATCTGTTTAATTTTAACTCTGCAAAGCAATAACCGATAAGGGCTTCGCAGGCTTTTGTTACAATCCCTTTTCCCTGAGCGTTTTCAGTGAGCCAATAACCGATTTCTCCTATTCTATTGTACGGTTCAATTTTATAAACTCCGATTCTGCCTACCATGTCTTCTTTATAAAAGATCACAAAACCTGCCTCTCTTCCCTCTTTATACTGCGTCATAGATCTTTTTACAAACTCTTCTGCGAAATGGAGGTTGTGCATAGCATCGATAAATGACAGCCATTTTTTTAAATAAAATCTGTTGTTATCTACACTATCAAAAATGAGAGCAGCATGTTCTTCTTTTATCAATTCTAATCGTATTTCCTCATTTACCCGGATGTTCATAATGCTTTTTTTAAAGAATCAAATTCAGATGTCTGAATAGTAAAAATTTCTATTTTACGGATAAACTCATGGTCATGTTATCAAAATATTTTCCATCCTGTTTAAAATAATTTTTGATAAGTCCCGATTCCTGAAATCCCATTTTTTTATAAAGCGAAACTCCTCCTATATTGTCAGTGTATACCTGAAGCCATAAAATTTCAAGTATTTTATTTTGTTTTGCCCACTCTACAGCACATGTCATCAAAGCTGTTCCCAAGCCACTATTGGTCCACTCCTGAAGCATTCCCATACCAATGCCTCCTGTATGCTGCATCGCCTTTCTTACACTTCCGTTTATATCAATATTACCAATAATATCATTATGGTATTCAGCAATGAGCATTATAGAGTTTTCTTTTTCTATAAACGATTTTATCCAGTTTTCCTGTTCTTCAATGGTTAATGTATATTCCTCCGGTAGCTGTGGTATGTACTCGCTTTCTCCAATATATTTTTTTACTGTTTTCCTCAGTTTTTCTGCATCAGTTACTGCACCGTTTCTAATGGTTATTTCTTTTCCGTTTTTCAGTATATATTGTTGGTTGATGTTTTTCATATAAACGTATTTATTGACGGAGTGGAATAGTTTTCGTGATTACTATTCTTCTTCCTGCAAAGCTGTCTTTTTCAAAGGTATGAAAATGTTTAATGTGTTACTTTAGAAAAAACATTCATCACAACAACTCCCGCAACAATCAATGTGATTCCCGCAATAGCAGGAAAGTCTATCTTTTGCTTAAAGACGACTACTGAGATTAAAGTTGTAAGTACAATTCCCAAACCAGCCCATATTGCATAAGCTGTACCTAAAGGAATGCTTTTTAAAGCAAGGGAAAGAAAATAAAAACAGCCTAAAAAAGCAATAACTGTAATGAGAGAAGGCAGCCATTTTGTAAACTGCTCTGAGGCTTTTAAAAAACTGGATCCTGTTACTTCTAATGCAATAGCCAGTGCCAAAAACAAATATTTCATGATTTCTACATTTTTTAATACAAAGAAACCAATCTGTTACTGATATTTTTTTGATAAATGTCAAAATCGACTGTTCTTTCTTATACGGCTTAATGTTTCCTGAGTTACACCCAAATAAGAGGCTATTTGTCCTAAAGAAATACGCTGTAATTCATTTCGATTGCTTTTTAGTAGTGTATGATAGCGTTGTTCTGCAGATTCCGTTTGCAGTGAAATGATTCTTTCTTCCAGAATACGGCAATAATCTTCGGCGATTTTACGGCCAATATCGTTCATTTCAGGGTATTCACGATAGAGTTTATTAAGGTCTTTTATCGGTATATAATAGAGTATTGATGGCTCGAGAAACTGAATATTTTCAAAGGAGGGCTGATTAGCAAATAACGGAAGGATAGAGCCTAAAAATTCATGTTCAAAACCAAACCAGGAGTTGACTTCCTTTCCATCTTTAATAAAATAAGCCCGCACTGCACCTTTTTCCATTACAAACAAACTGGAAACTGTTTGTCCCTGTTTAAGAAAGAAATCTCCTTTATCTTTTATGAGATAACCGCTTTTGTCTGTAAGCACTTTTTCTACCTCAGGTGGAATATTTCCAAATTTTTTAAAAAGTTGTACAAGTGCATTCATATCATTTCATTAGAAATATTCATCCTATTTAAATCGGATAAGTCTGTCTTCCGGTAAATCGTATTCATATATTTCCTGATTCTGAGTATCTATATATAACCACTGAAGCATATTTTCCCGATTTTCAAATCGATTAAATATGCCTATGAGAACATATGATTTATGCTCTTTTTGTGCTTCTTCAATAGAATATCCGAGTTGAGCGTCAGTGTTCTGCAGATGAAGTTGTATCAACTTATTTTTTGAGTTAGCAAGGTAATATTCTACATTGCGATATATACCGTCTAAAAAGTCCCTGTCATACGGAACTTCTCCACTCCAGTGATAGCTAAGAGGTTTCGGATATTTCTTTCTAAATTTACTTACCGACCCGTCGCCAATTTTTTTAAGCGACACCAATATCGCGTTCTGATTCAGATCACTTTCCCCTTCATATTTCCATTGTATTTCTAATATGTCACTTCGATATATATCTGATAATGTCTTTGATCTATTCATAAATGTTCTGATTTTATAATCCTTTTTAAGATGATAGACCAAGTAATTGGCATTATTTTCTGTTGATATGAATTCCACAGTGTCTGTATGTATCACAGTTGTGTTAGAAGTATCTGACACAGCAGATTGTTTTTGATGTATAGCGGAAGAATCAGTTGTTATAAGCTGTTTCTCGATTTGTTTATTTGTTGCTGAAGATGGGATCTTCTCACAAGAAAATCCGAGCATACTAATCCCTATAAGACAAAGTACCTTTTTCATATCAGTTACGCAGGTTGTACCAATAGTGAGGATCTCCTTCAAAATCAAAAATCTCTACGGCCTCAAAACCTAATTTTTCCAATACTTTTTTTGAGTTACTGTTACCAATTTCTGTCATGGCATATAATTCATATCTGGCAAGGTGCTTTTTTGCATATTCCATACAAGCTTTTCCACATTCTGTCGCATATCCTTTACCCCAGGCACTTTTTATAAACCGGTATCCTACATCAAGATAATTTGTATGAGCGTTTATGGTGTTGGTGATAAGCTTAAATCCCGTCCATCCAATAAATTCACCTGTTTCCTTTTCGATAACTGCCCATCTCGCAATACCGTTATCACGATATTGCTGCTGAATAAACTCAATGTAAGTGAGTGCTTCTTCTTCATGAGATATTGGTTTTGCTCCCAGATAACGGTGTACTTCCGGATCAGAATCCAACAAATACATACCTTTTTTGTCAGAAATATCTATTTTTCTGATGAGAAGTCTTTCTGTTTCAATAATGGTTTCCATACTATTTTTAGATGAAGTGTATCAAAAATAACAGAAAGTTTTGGGCTATCAAAGTTTTTTAAAATTTCAGAAACCATTCTTCTCCAAAACCATAGTTTCGGATAAGCCCTACAAATGCCATAATCAATGTCATTGGCACTATCACCAACAAGGTATTTACATATTTATAATATTTTTTATCCATCTTTTTATTTTTAAGATTAATACTGCTGCAAATTTCAGCAGATGTTCTGTCTAATTCTTTGACTTAGGTCAATAAATGCAAAAAAAATATACGTGCCTTTACGAAAGCTTTTTTGACATGAGAATTCCTGTTCTTTTTAAAAGAAGTATCTTTGAAAAATCTTTTATTAAAAAAACATCTACAATAATGGCCGACAGACAAAAAATGCCCATTGACAAAGTTGTGTACCCAATTCAGAAATTTATTCAGCAGGAAAAAGCCGGAGGAATTGTTTTAGGTATCAGCGTTATTATTGCGTTATTTCTTGCTAATTCTTCTTTTTCCGAAGCCTATCATCATTTTTTTGAACATAAACTGGGGTTTCAGTTCGACGGAGTTTCTTATCTGGAATATAGTCTGCATCACTGGATTAATGACGGATTGATGGCGGTTTTTTTCTTTGTTGTCGGCCTTGAACTTAAAAGAGAGATTGTTGGAGGCGAGTTGTCTAATCCGCGTAAAGCACTTTTACCGATCGGAGCTGCTTTGGGCGGGATGCTGGTACCCGCAGCTATTTATCTTTTATTCAATCCTGCCGGAGAAGTTCACAGCGGATGGGGTATTCCGATGGCTACAGATATTGCTTTTGCATTAGGTGTTTTGTTTTTATTAGGAAATAAAATACCGCTGTCTTTAAAAATTTTTTTAACGGCTCTCGCTATCGTTGATGATCTTGGAGCTGTTCTCGTCATTGCATTTTTTTATACATCTGATATTTCTATGCTGAGTTTGAGCATTGGTCTCGGCTTTGTCTTATTAATGTATATCGGTAATAAAATTGGTATCCGTAGTATTCTTTTTTATGCCATTATCGGTATTGCCGGAGTATGGACCGCTTTTTTACTATCAGGTGTTCATGCTACTATTGCAGCTGTTTTAGCTGCCTTTACTATTCCTGCTGATGTTAAAATAAAAGAAAACACCTATATCAACAAAGTTCAGGAGTATCTTAAAAGATTTAAAAATATCGATCCCAACGACCATACTCCTACTCTTACAGCCGAACAGCTCCATATACTCGAAGATATAAAAGTACATACGAATGAAGCTATCCCTCCGCTGCAAAGACTGGAACATGCCATGCATCCGCTGGTTACTTTTATTATTATTCCTGTTTTTGCTCTTGCCAATGCCGGAGTATCTGTTGCTATTGATTTAGAACAGTTGTTTAGTACACATATTACCTTAGGGGTATTTCTTGGTTTATTGATCGGTAAGGTCGCCGGTGTGGTTGGATTTACATTGCTTTTAGTAAAAATGAAAGTAGCCCCTTTCCCGGAAGGAATGAATTTCAGAAATTTGTTAGGACTCGGTTTTTTAGCCTCTATAGGCTTTACAATGTCTTTATTTATTACTTCTTTGGCGTTCACAGAAGAAGTATATATGGTTCAGGCTAAAATTGGTATTTTTGCCGCTTCTATAATTGGTGGTATTCTCGGCTATATTATTCTGAATAAAAATAAAGTTAAATAGTTTTATAACGATATGTTTTAGTGTAGCGATTCCATTGTTTCATATATGGACTTTCTTCCCTACAGGATTATGTATTATTGTTTATACCTATTAAAAAACAAAACCTGATTCACGATCAGGTTTTTATATGTGTTTCCGGCAACTTCAAAATAAAATTTAAGGGGCTCTGTCTAAAAGAATAGGTCCTAACGGTAAACTAAAAAGTTTCTGAGAAGGCGTGTACATCGAAGCATCTCCATATATGCGATAGTTGCCATTGCTGATGTTTAACAATAACTTTTCCTGACCATTCAAATTTGTTTTCTGCATTTCATAACTGCATAATACCTGACGGTAATAATCATTTATAAAGCCTTTAAAGGTATAGGTCGCATCATAATAAAAACCATAAGAGACAAAATTAAGATCGTAGTTATGATAACCGGTATTGTTTTGAGGAATAATTAAATTTAAATTATCATGCAATACCACTCCGTTTTTAACCAGTTTGTATTTTATAATAATAATATCGTCATAATCATAATAAGTATCCCCCATTCTGTAGAGTTCTTTATCTCTTTTTTCAATTTTTAATTCCAATAGGAGATCCGGAGTCTGATATCGCCAGCTGCCAACCACCTGATTCCGAATATTTCCTACATCTTTAGCATAGTTACCTTTCGTACTATAATTATCATCTGTAGTTGATAAAACCTGATTTGTAACAGTCAAGACAGGGTACTGCTGACTATATGCCTGTAACATACAACAGAGTATGATAAGATTTATAAACTGTTTTAAACTTTTCATGATATTCTATATTATTTATTGACTAATCTTTTTTTAGTCCTTGTTGCTATGAAGATAAAAAACCTGATACATTGATCAGGTTTTTTTAATTTTTCAATTCACTTTTTTAAAATCATATTTTCCAAACGGTAGAATTACCTGTGTTTTAGTAGGGGCATTCTCTATTTCAGGCTCGTATTGCGTAGGATCTCCTATGACTGCATCTTCAGGAAACACCACTCTTAGAATAGAAGCCGATCCGCTTTTGTAGATGTGCATTAAAAAATACATAGAAGCCAGATGATTGTTGTCATTATCCGGCTCCCTGTAGTACATATACAGTCTTTGATTCGGAATTGTACACCACAGACAATCTATAGTATTCCTTACTTTATGTCCATTATAAATAAAATAATTAACATTTGAATTTTTATTTTCATTCAGCGTACTGAATGTATTAAGCACCTCTACTCCGTTTTTGATGATACGCATACCACCGATTAAGGCATCAATTTTAAAACTCCCAAGCAAATCCGTTCTTATAAAGGTCTTTTTTACAAACCGCAATTGAATGGTGATATTGTTACCAGTATATTGCCAGATACCCGCTCCCGTAAACTGATCAAAAAACCCCTGTGTATCTTTAAAATAATAACCGTTATCGCCATAAGAAATTTCTGTTCCTGATCGGTTAAAATTGTCTATCTCCTGAAACGTTTGTGAAACAGCTAATTGAACTATTAAACAAACTAATATTGCTAAGATCTTTTTCATACGCAATAGGTGTATATTAAGAGAAGTTTAAAAGCCTAATTCACTTTTTTAAAATCATATTTTCCAAATGGTAAAATTACCTGTGTTTTAGTTGGCGCATTCTCTACTTCAGGATCGTATTGTGTAGGATCTCCTATGACTGCATCTTCAGGGAACACCACTCGGAGAATAGAAGCCGGTCCGTTTTTATAGACGTGCATTAAAAAATACATATCTGTCAAACGCTGATTATCATTATCGGGCTCTTTATAATGCATATACAGTCTTTGATCCGGAATTGTACACCCCAGACAATCTATGGTATTTCTAACTCTATATCCGTCATAAATAAAATAATTAACACTTGAATTCTTATTTTCATTCAGCGTATTGAATGTATTAAGCACCTCTACTCCGTTTTTAACAATACGGATACCACCTACCAAAGCGTCTTCCTTATAAGTATTACCTATAGTTTTTTTTACAAATGTTTTTTTTACAAATCGCAATTGAATGGTGATATTATTGCCTGTATACTGCCAGGTACCCGTTTCTGTAAACTGATCAAAAAAACCTTTCGTATCCTTATAATAATAGCCATTTTCACCATACGAATTCATTCCGGAATAGTTATGCACATCCATAACGGTAAATTGCTGTGCTATGCTTACTTGGGTTATAAATAAGATAGCTATAAAAAATATTGTTTTCATACCACAGGCTATAAAAAATCATTAATCTTAAAAACCTAATTCACTTTTTTAAAATCATATTTTCCAAACGGTAAAATCACCTGTGTTTTAGTAGGGGCATTCTCTATTTCAGGCTCGTATTGTGTAGGATCTCCTATGACCGCATCTTCAGGAAATACCACTCTAAGAATAGAAGCCGGTCCGTTTTTATAGATGTGCATTAAAAAATACATAGAAGCCAGATGATTGTTGTCATTATCCGGCTCATTATAATACATATACAGTCTTTGATTCGGAATTGTACAGCCCAGACAATCTATAGTATTTTTAACTTTATGTCCATTATAAATAAAATAATTAACGCTTGAATTTTTATTTTCATTCAGCGTATTAAATGTATTAAGCACCTCTATCCCATTTTTAACAATACGCATACCACCGATTAAGGCATCTTCTTTATAAGTATTACCTATAGTTTTTTCAATAAATGTTTTTTTTACAAACTGTAACTGTATGATGATGTTATTACCTGTATATTGCCAGGTACCCGCTTCTGTAAACTGATCAAAAAAACCTTTCGTATCCTTATAATAATAGCCATTTTCACCATACGAATTCATTCCGGAATAGTTATGCACATCCATAATGGTAAATTGCTGTGCTATGCTTACTTGGGTTATAAATAAGATAGCTATAAAAAATATTGTTTTCATACTCCAGGTTATAAAAAATCATTAATCTTAAAAACCTAATTGACTTTTTTAAAATCATATTTACCAAACGGTAGAATTACCTGTGTTTTAGTTGGCGCATTCTCTACTTCAGGATCGTATTGTGTGGGATCTCCTATGACTGCATCTTCAGGGAACACCACTCTAAGAATAGAAGCCGGTCCGTTTTTATAGACGTGCATTAAAAAATACATATCTGTCAAACGCTGATTGTCATTATCAGGCTCTTTATAATACATATACAGTCTTTGATTCGGAATTGTACATCCTAGACAATCTATGGTATTTCTTACTCTATGCCCATTAAAAATATAATAATTAACACTTGAGTTTTTATTTTCATTCAGCGTATTGAGTGTATTGAGTACTTCTATCCCGTTTTTTACAATACGAATACCACCAACCAAAGCATCTTCTTTATAGGATTCATTAACAGTATTCTCAACAAAAGTCTTTTTTATAAACCGCAATTGTATTGTTATGTTATTACCTGTATATTGCCAGATACCAGCGCCAGTAAACTGATTAAAATAGCCCTGAGTATCTTTAAAATAATAACCATTATCTCCATATAGGATTTCTGGATGGTAAAAATTATCAACTTCTTGAAATGTTTGTGAATAAATACATCCTGCTAATAAACTAAATAATATTGATAAAATCTTTTTCATATTAATTGATATTTGTATATTGAATCTGACTATTGTTATCTAAAGAAAGTTGTTGCCAGTTACCGTTAAAATTACCTTCATTGGCGTCTAAAAAATAGATATTAAGGTTTAATTTATATTTTTTCATCAGCAATAGCAATGCTCTTTCGTATTTTTTCTTTTTGATATGTTGAGGATCATTTATGAGTTCTATATCATAATATTTTCTTTCTAATTCTTTTTCAAATTTAATCCACTTTTGTTTTGTACGATCGGCTATTGTTCTTGTACTATTGCCAAACTGTATGATTTTGGTAAAATCACTGTATTTGGTGTTTATATTCTCTGAAGTCACATCATTGGGCAGCATCACCATATACATGCCGTACCTATTGACAACTCCGACAAAGGCTTCTGCCGGTTGGCGAAAAGGATCTTCTACGGATTTATTCGTAAATTTAAATACGCCTCCAAGATCCGCAGGAGAGAACAAAGGTGTTGCTATTTCAGTAGCAGTAACTCCGAGATTATCGGTATGAACGTGTACTGTTCCACTAAACCTCCCCGAAACATTGCCTAATTCTATTTTGCGGTTGGTATAGTTAGGACTTGTAAGTATTAACCTTCCACCCAATACATTATAAGTATAACTTCCGTTTATAATATCAAATTGATAGGCAAAACCCGATTCTCTGGTATCGTTCATTCTGCCATACAGCGTTTGTATGTCTTGTTTTAAAAATGAAGATACGGCTTTTAATACTTTTGCATTGGTATTACCGGAGCCCATATTTACCTGTCCGATAAGGATTTTTGATTTTACCAGACCTCCGATGTTTTTGATGGGTTTTACCACCGAAATAGGCGGATTGCCCCCTCCTGCAGCCGGTGGTCCGCCGGGACTGCCCGGACCCGGTGTGGAACCGCCTCCGCCTCCGCCACCCGGATAACCTCCACCTCCGGAACCACCACCGGAATTCTTACCACAATCTGAAAAATCCATATACGTATAACCCGGTGTGGCGCGTTTGTTACCTGTCATACTACAGGAGTTGTCTCCATATTCGTGTTTTGGATTTCCAGAACCTTTACAAGGTGTACCCGCTACGCTTACTTCTTTCATACAATCGCCGGGTGGTATTATTTCATAAACGAAAATAGGACTTACTGACGATATCGCATATTGAATATTCTTGTCTGTATCTCTGTCTTCTTCCAACGGATACAGGTACAGAACCTCAGCCGTCGGTTTTTTGAGATACTGCTCTATTGAAATTCTTGAAAAATCATATTTCAACAGGGTTACATAATACTCCTTACGGTCGGTGGAATAATACACCAGATTATAAACGGCTTTTGACTCGGGTTCTTTTTCATCGGTTACCTGTACCCGATACGTAATCACATGCACTTTATCTGCTTCCAGTACCTGAATATGTTCCAGGTCAAGTGTAGCCGTTCGGTTGCTTCCGCCTTTAGCCGCGCTAAGGGAAGATACTGCTTTTTTAAAATCTTTTTCAAACAAATGTTCTAAACTTGTATTGCCTGCATATCTTTCTTCAAGAGTTGTCTGATCCATTATCAGGGTTTGGGCGTTTAAAGGATCTTCTTGTGTGGCTTCGCGCACTACCGGAGTACGCAGATCGTCCTGCAGACAAGACTGTAACAAAATCAGAACACATAGTAGTGATAAATAATGTAGTATTCTCATAAACAATTAATTATAAGGTTATTTTTTTTCTCAATGATAAGCATAAAAAACATATCTACCAACTATTTTACAGATAAATCGCAAAAAAAAGAATGGTTTTGTTATTTTATGTCACAAAATTGTTGTTTTTTACATCGACCACAGAAGATAAGATGGGTAAGAAATTTAAGATCAGACAAATAAAACGTAATTATCAAATATTTCAAGTATAAATAATAAAAAAGGACTTTCTATAGAAAGTCCTTTTTTATGCACAGTTTAGTATCAATTGTTAGATGATACTGAATATCATTTCAGTGACAGAAAATCAATTCTGTATTGATACCCTTATTTTAATTTTACCATAGGATGGTTTAATCCATTAACTTCATTTTTGATGACCTCGTATTTTTTAAGGCTCTCAAATAATTGGGTAAGATTTTTGAAACCATAGGTTCTCGCATCAAAACTCGGATCCATTTTCCGCAGCGATAATCCCACTTTGGCAATGTAGGTTGTTTCATCTTCATCATTGGTAGCAATATCAAACGCTTTATCAATAAGTGTAATATCTATCTTAGGAAATTTCTTTGGCAATGAGGCGTCTTTTTCTTTCTGCACAACCATATTTTTTCTGATTTCTCTATCCGATTTATCAGCTGTATTCTCTTTTTCTTTACCGAAGAGTCCCGAAATATCATTGTCATCGTCTTCATTATCAGAAACGAGGTTTTCTGTAAAAGTGAATATTTCACAGGAATTTACAAATGCTATAGGAGTGGTACTTCTGCCAATACCCATTACAAACAAACCTTCTTCTCTTATTCTTTTGGCGAGTCCCGTATAATCACTATCACTGGAAACAATACAAAAACCATCTACACTTTTGCCATGTAGAATATCCATTGCATCAATAATCAAAGAACTATCGGTTGAATTTTTGCCTGAAGTATAAGAAAATTTCTGAATAGGGTTGATGGAATATTGGTTGACAATTTCTTTCCAACTGTTCATGTGCTGGTTTGTCCAGTCACCATAAATCCTGCGTACTGTTGCTTTTCCATATTTAGAAACTTCCGCTATAATATCTTTTATGAGTTTTGCCTGTGCATTATCACCATCTATAAGAATTGCAATATTAAATTTTCCTTCATTCATATTTCGTAACGACTTTATTGATTAGTTACTATTCCATCATACAACACACAGTTGATGAGTTGTTTAAATTTACTCATTTTTTCAGTCAGATCTACTTTACAATAGTTATTTTTTAATCAATTCTATGTGAAATCAATGATAACTAATATCTACACCTGAATATTCCAGATTGTTTAAACGGTTTATTTAAAGAACAGAACCAGTTACTTTATCTTTCCATTTCGCTACCGTGTTTCTGCTTACACCAAACAATTCTGATATTTCTTTTATCGTAAGGAAATTTTCTTGCTGATACCCTACTATTCTAATGATACTCGGTATATCATACGAACGCAGTTTTTGATTATAATTCTGCGTGTCTTTCGATTTTTTATTGAACAACTTATTATTGACCTGTATCACATCAAGACTGGTTGTAATATCTACTGAAATCAAAGACACTAATTCTTCTTTTTGTTCAGGAAACCATGATTCAACAAGGTCTTTATATATTCTGTTATAATCGGGTTTACTTTTGATCGGCATTAGTACTGGTATGCTTATGTAACCATCGGTATAAAGTATTCTTTGGAATTTTATAATCTTCCATTACTTCTTTTTTTGTCTTTTTTCCTTTGGAGATCTGTTCAATAATAAAGTAAATAATCTCTTTTGTATAAATATTTTTTCTGAAATGTGGTAAAGCGCTTTTATTGTTTTTAGACTGGCTATTTGCTCCTCGATTTGGAGCATATAATACTAAATGCCCACTATACAGCCGGAAAAAATCATATTCCAATAATTTTGACCATCGCAACAACAGGTGTGTAGGGAGTGATTCCTGCTGATACATTTCATAAATCTCTTCTTCTGAACAATTAAGAAAATGAGATATCCTTGCAGGTTCGATCTTTAACTCCTCTACCCGCTTTTTCAATAGTTTACCAATATGTATATCTTTTAAAAACATATTCATTCTGAATTTAAGGCAGCAGCATCTATCTTTATATAAAAATGATTGGATTTTTACTGCTCAATTAATAAATTTTCTTAAATGAACTCACCTTTGAGTTCTTCTGAACTATTTTTTTAAAGAATGTGAATATGTTATTGTCTTATCTAATACGTTTTTTGAACTTCTAACAATTTTCTTTTTCTTTAAATAAATGTTATATATGTGTAGTTAGCTTTATTTTCTCTATTCATAGAAAGATGCGCCATTATCTTTCTATACCTGCATAAGCAGTTATCTTATATATTTCATTAATCATTTTTGATCTTTGATAAAATATATGTATACAAATATAACTTCAATACGTTTTTGAATATCACTATTAAAAGACATAAAAACAGCACTAAAAGACATAATCAAGTTTAGAGAAATTATTTTCTTCCTTGGGAATCCATAATTAACTGTATAATTATTCTCTAAGACTGTTCTATTTTTACTTTAAGTAAAAACTGAAAGCAAATTGTCATGAAGTTAAAAGTAATGGAGACCTTCATAGAGAACATTTCCATTGCTGTGGCAAGGTTTTTAAGCTACAAGAATTGTATACTTAAATTGACAAGAGGTTTATTACAGTTTCCCATTTTATCATTTTATGTTCACCACGTAGTGTCAGAAAAACAGTTTGTAAACGCACATCAATTTTCATCTGAGGATATTCTTTCATTACTTCCACAATCTTGGCAAGTTCTGTGGCTGCATCCGGACGGATATCGTGTTTATCCAGATCAAAATAGATCGGGTTTAATTTGAAATTTTAAACAAATCATCCTCTTTTTCTACTTTTACTTTCTCTTTTGACAAGGCAATGGTGTGTACCGTCTCAGATGAAGTTTGTGGTAATACCACCAACTCTTCTTTGGTAAGATATCCTTTGGCTGCCGCTTTTATACGATACGGCATGCCACATTCAAATTTATGAGTAAATCCATATAATCCATTTTCATATCCCGTGCTGCTGCCATATTCCTTATATGTACTGCTGTATAAGTCCACAAGAGCCGTTGTGATCACTTCTTGTGTAGCTGCATCCATCACCCGTACTCTGAGTTGCTGGGTACAGTCCAATTCCAGTGCTCGTGTCTGTGTAAAGCCATAGATATCATCACTGCCCTTACCTCCGGGACGGTTGCTGCTGAAAAAACCTTTCTGACTCTTCTGCTCTATCATATAAGCAAAATCATCGTACGCACTGTTGACCGGGGTTCCTACATTCATCACTTCTCCAAATGCTCCGCCGTCTTTGATTTTTACTCCAAACACATCCAGTCCTCCAAGTCCGGGACGACCGTCACTGCTGAAGTACAGTTCATCGTTCGCTGTTACAAAAGGAAAATTCTCTCTGCCTTCGGTATTGATATGAGCACCTAAGTTTTCAGGACCGCCAAAAGTACCGTTCGGGTGCAGCGCAATACGCCAGATATCAGACGCTCCGAATCCTCCGGGACGATCAGATGCAAAATACATCATGTCTTCTTTATCGTTAAGCACCGGATGTGCCGTGTTGAACGCATCACTGTTAAAAGGCAGTTCTTCTACATCACCCCATTTACCATCTCTAAAGGTAGCTTTATAGATTTTCAGTAAGGTGGTTTTATGCTCATCATATCCGCGTTTACCATTGTAGTTGTTACGGGTAAAATACATCGTTTTCCCGTCTTTGGTAACCACAGGTGTCGCTTCATTGAACTTGCTGCAGATGCCTTTGTCAAAACGAGTGGCATCTGTCACAGATCCGTCAGTATCAACCTCTGCTTTGTAAATACTTGTAAATGTCTTATCCGTCCAACTGTGTACTTTTTTAGACAAACTTCCCGTATCTCTTGCCGTGGTAAAAAGCAGCTTTCCATTGTGAATACTGCTTCCATAATCGGAATAAGGACTGTTGATGGAAAGGTTTTCAATCGTATAGCGGCCGGAGTTTTTCTCAATGCCCTTTTTGTAGTCCCGCTCTTTTTGAATTAAAGCGGCAGACGTTGATTCACTTCCCGCTTTTTGAACAAACTGCTCCAGATACTGCTCTGCTGATGCATCCGCTCCCGTACTCTTTAAACTCTGCGCATAACGGTAATAGTAAGCACTCTGAGTAACCTGATCCGGATACTGAGAAAACAGTTCGCCATACCAGCGGGCTGCTTCATTATAGTTACCATTGAAATAGTTCGCATCTCCCAGTTCACTATAGATTTGAGCACTGCTGTGACCGCGTTTGACTACTTTTTCATAGATTTTGATCGCATCAATATACGCATACTGATCAAAGTCCTTCGCTGCTCTCTTTACTCCGGGCTGAGCCAGAACAACCGGACTCAGAAGACCAAAGAGACAAAGCGATAACGTTTTATAGATATTTTTCATAGAAGATCGCTTTAGAAGAATCGAGGTGATACGATTCGTTTGTATTTGTTAAACAGTTCAAAACGCAGAAAAATCTCATGGGAACCTGAATTGTAATTGGCCAGTTTGGTCGTTTCTCCATCATAGGAATACCCCACCATAAGACCATCGGTAACCTGAAAACCTATGAGGCCACTAAAGGCAGCATCCCAACGGTAGGCGGCTCCAAGGGTCAGCTTGTCCTGAATCAGGAAATTCGCAGTAAGGTCTACCTGTACAGGAGCTCCTTCAACTGCTTTTACCAGAAAGGCTGGTTTGAATTTCAAGCCCGGATTAAGGTCAAATACATAACCTCCCATCAGATAATAGTGCATTTTGGTACGCATGGTAGATTGCACATTGTCATTATAGCGTTTGGTTTCCAAAAAGTTCGGTACCGAGAATCCCAGATAACTTTTGTCGTTGTGGTAATAGATACCCGCTCCGATGTTGGGAGTAAACTCATTGGCGATGTCTTCTGAAAACTGCGGATCGGTAGGATTGTGAAGGTTCAGTTTGCTGTAGCTTACATCCAACAGATTGGCTGATCCTTTGATACCGAAAGACAATTTGTTGTTGTTGCGACCGGCCAAATCAAGGGTGTAAGACAAATCTACTGCAAGAGTGTTTTCACTCATCACTCCGATTTTATCGTTGATAAAAGAGACTCCAAGTCCCAGTTTAGAGTTCTGTAAAGGGGTGTTTACAGAAAAAGCATTGGTGGTAGGAGCTCCGTCAAGGCCTACCCATTGGCTGCGGTGCAGACCAAACATACTCAAAGAACCACGGCTGCCGGCATAGGCAGGGTTGATGTTGGTGGTATTGTACATATAATGGGTAAACTGTGGGTCTTGTTGCGCGAATCCGCTCAGGGAAAGCAAGCCTAACAAGAGCGAAAGATGTAGGTTGATTGTTACTTTTTTCATGATGTTTATTTCGGTTTAATTAGTTTGTAAATGAATAAAACCAGATTGTTCAACAGGAGTTATATTTCCGTTACCGGAATTAAATTCATAACGAATAATGTAATAATAGGTACCCGATACCAGTTTATTTTCTTTTTTATTTGAATAGCCGGAAAAAACATTTCCTTTTGAATTATAGTTTTTAGTTGCATATACCAATTCTCCCCAACGATTGAAAATTTCTACCGAATTGTCAGGGTAGCACTCTATTCCTTGTATCTCTAAGACATCATTAATACCATCCCCGTCTGCTGAAACAGCATTAAAAACTTCTACCTTACATGCGATCTCTATCCGTTGGGTATAAGATGTACTATTTCCACATGTGTCAGTAGCAGTCCAGGTTCTCAGAAGTGTATAATGAGCAGAACAATCACCGGAAATTTCTTCTTCGGTATATACAATACTGACAGTACCACAACCATCTGTAGCATCAATGTTTGTTGGTAAATCCTGTAACTGATCACAGGTCATATAAGCATCTTCAGGAAGATTTCCTATGAACTCAGGATTTATCGTATCCCTGATAGTAATTGTTTGCTGATGTATGGTTTCATTACCACAGTTGTCCGTAGCGGTCCAGGTTCGTATAAGAACATAGTTTCCCGGACACGATCCATCGATGCGCTTTTCTTTAAAAACAACATCAGCTGATTTTATTTTATCCTTTGTTGTTAATACTAACGGTTCAGGGATAGTATCTCCGCATTCCAGTACCATATCTGTTGGTAATTCTTCTATAAATTCAGGCCCTTTAGTATCTTCTACTATTATAACCTGAACATGCTCTGTACTGTTGCCGCAATCATCTGTAGCAGTCCAGGTTCGCGTAAGGATATAATTTCCGGAACAGGAACCATCGGTACGTTCTTCTTTGAACATGACAGTTGCCGAACCACAATCATCTGTAGCAATCAATACAGCCGGAGCAGGTATGCTCTCTTCCACATCAAGAACTATATCTGTCGGTAATTCACCTGTAAATTCAGGTGCTGTGGTATCTTCAACGGTGATGATCTGAACATGTTGTGTGCTGTTGCCGCAATCATCTGTGGCGGTCCAGGTTCGCGTAAGGATGTAATTTCCGGAACAGGAACCATCGGTACGTTCTTCTTTGAACATGACAGTTGTCAAACCACAATCATCTGTAGCCGTTAATACAGCTGCTGGTGGAATCGCATCACAACTAACCGTAATATCTGCAGGAAGTAATTCTGCAAAGAAAGGTGCTGTGGTATCTTGTACTGTTATGATCTGAATATGCTGTGTGCTGTTGCTGCAATCATCTGTAGCGGTCCAAGTTCGTGTAAGGATGTAATTTCCGGAACAGGAACCATCGGTACGTTCTTCTTTAAACATAACAGTTGCCAAACCGCAATCATCTGTAGCAGTCAATACAGCTGCTGAAGGAACGGAATCACAACTAACCGTAATATCTGCGGGAAGTGATTCTGCAAAAACAGGTGCTGTAGTGTCTTCAACACTAATTATTTGAACGTGCTGTGTGCTGTTGCCACACTCATCTGTTGCGGTCCAGGTTCGTGTAAGGATGTAATTTCCGGAACAGGAACCATCGGTACGTTCTTCTTTGAACATGACAGTTGCCGAACCACAATCATCTGTAGCTGTCAATACAGCTGCTGAAGGAATGGAATCACAACTAACCGTAATATCTGCAGGAAGTAATTCTGCAAAGAAAGGTGCTGTGGTATCTTGTACTGTTATGATCTGAATATGCTGTGTGCTGTTGCTGCAATCATCTGTAGCGGTCCAGGTTCGTGTAAGGGTATAATTTCCGGAACAGGAACCATCGGTACGTTCTTCTTTGAACATAACAGTTGCCGAACCGCAATCATCTGTAGCAGTCAATACAGCTGCTGAAGGAATCGCATCACAACTAACCCTAATATCTGCAGGAAGTAATTCTGCAAAGAAAGGTGCTGTGGTGTCTTCAAAACTAATTATTTGAACATGCTGTGTGCTGTTGCCACACTCATCTGTGGCGATCCAGGTTCGCGTAAGGATATAAGTTCCGGAACAGGAACCATCGGTACGTTCTTCTTTAAACATGACAGTTGCCGAACCACAATCGTCTGTAGCTGTCAATACAGCTACTGGTGGAATCGCATCACAACTAACCGTAATATCTGCGGGAAGTAATTCTGCAAAAACAGGTGCTGTGGTGTCTTCAACAGTAATTATTTGAACATGCTGTGTGCTGTTGCCACACTCATCCGTTGCGGTCCAGGTTCGTGTAAGGATGTAATTTCCGGAACAGGAACCATCGGTACGTTCTTCTTTAAACATGACAGTTGCCGAACCACACTCATCTGTAGCAGTCAATACAGCTGCTGATGGAATCGCATCACAACTAACCCTAATATCTGCAGGAAGTAATTCTGCAAAAACAGGTGCTATGGTGTCTTCAACGGTTATTTGCTGAAAACAAACAGCTATATTACCATTAGCATCTTCAACTGTAAACTGTCTTTTAAATGTTCCTGTATACGAAGAACAACCTCCGACAAAACCTTCATCAATATAACTGATGGTTGTACCGCCGCATGAGGAGTCAATAGTCGGATATCCCGTTACTACAGGAGAATAATCCGTTCCACAGCTTACCGTTACCGAAGGAAGACAGCTGATACTAAGTTCACAACAATCGGGAGCATTTCCTTTTATGAATATAGGATCACATCCATTAGTCTCAGTAAGTTGAAAATCATACTCCGTTCCATTGTTAATTGGTGATGAAGTCCATTTATTTCCTGTCCATGAACCCGGAGAGCCAGTACCTGATATTATGAAAGGGGGTATTCCATTTACTTCAAACGCTACTGTGTACGTATTAGTTACTGTTGAACAAGCTGTCGTAATATTGGTTACTGTTGGTTTTTCACGAACGGTAACCGTAATTTCCTTAGCATTATTTGGGCTATTTTCACAAAAATCATTATTGCTGACTGTAACGTAATATTTAGTGGTTACTGCAGGCATTACCTGATAAGAGACCCCAACAAATAATTCTGTTGTAAGGTCGGGATCACTATACCATTTAAATACCGGATTTTGTAAATTAGACAGCGCATTAAGGATGACATCTTCTCCTTTACATATTGTTTCATCGTTTACTATTATATCAGTGGTGACTGCTTTAGGTTTTACTGTTATGGTGAAACTATAAGAAGCCCCACCACAACCTTCACCGATTACATAGGGTTGTATGGTAAGTACAGCTGTTTTTACAGTATTGGTATCATTTAAAGCGACAAAAGAGGCTATTTTATCATCTGTAACCTGAAAATAATCACTCAATCCGATAGAGGGATTGCTATTTGAAACAAAGTACCCTGTACCATCCGGTGCATTGGAAGGCTTTAAAAGTATTTCCGGAACAGTATCTCCATCACATACAATCATATCTTGAATGGGTGCTACATCACCTCGGGCAAAAATTTTCACCTGTATGTCTACAGCCATTCCTTCACATCCGTTTAAAACAGGAACAACTCTTATATTCGAAATTATTGTTGACGAAGTATGGTTTATTGCTTGTGGAACAAAAATAGAACCACTGCCCGAAGCAGCTATACCTCCGGCTGTGTTATCATTCGTCCATAAATAGGTGGTTGCAGGATCACTGCTATTGAAATTGATCTGGATTGCTTCATCTACACAAAAAACATATGAATTGCTATCCGTTATCACATCAGGTTCGTATACAGTCACATTTACAGTTTGCGTAAAGACACATCCCGAAAGCGTTTCCATTTTTATTGAGTAGGTACCGTTGTCTGCTGCTGTCATATTATTACGCAATAAATTATAATCCGTAGTAGTAGTTCCGTCTGGAAATTTCCATTCAATACTTTTCAGAGGACCTACGGGTAAAGGGCTTAGATCTAATGTATCACCTTTACACAGTTCTCTTTCACCAACAATAATATTGTTTGCAGATTGGTTTGCCATTACAAATGGCTGGATTATCTGGTAACACCTTGTAACGATCTTGACCTGATAGCTTCCTTCAGAAAGCCCTGTGAAAACTGGACTACTCTGTCCAGTAGCAGGAAAATGGGCATCAGTACTTTTTTTAAGAAAATAGGTAACAGGCCCTGTTGCATTGTCTACCTTGATATATAAATCGCCTGTTGTCGATCCACCACAAACAGCACCACCTGATTTAGATAGATCAACTATTGGAAAGTCAGAAGAAACGGTAATAGGAACCGTAAGGGTATTTTCCATAATATCTTCAGATGTGACAAATGTATTGAACCCTTCTTTCGGACTTATAGCCAACACATAATCACCTGAAATATTTGCTGTGAAAGTAAACGGAAGAATATCTTGCCCCCAGATATTAAACCATTTTCCAGAAACACCATTTGCATAAAAATAACCTAATCCCTGAGGACCTGATACTAATCTGGGATAAGCCGCACCAGAACCATAAGCTTCAAGTATAGCATCCGGATTTAAACCCAACCTTCTTCCCACAGCACTGATTTTGATTTCACCGCTGATTACGTAACGGTCACAAATTTGTGTATCTGGTGTATAAGTCACATTCTGCAGAGCAATATCAGAAATATAACTAACTAACGAGATTGTAAAGTCCTCTTCAAAACAGCCCGAATCTTTTACTTTGATCGTATAATTTCCTTGTAACAAATCATCTCCTAATCCTAAAAAGTAAGTAGAAAAGAGACTGCCTGTCCCGTCAATAGTCTTATAGATGGATGAAGGTCCGCTAACCGAGGTAATTGTAACCGGAAACGTCAGTCCTATCTCATTTGTAATTCCCTGTAGCACAAGCGCCGTTTTTCCCATTTTTTTTATACTTGGTCCTTCAACTAACTTTAATTTATCTCTTATGGGTTTCGGAGTGTAATATGCAGGGTTGATATATACACTCGCAGGATTGCTTTGTGAGGGTGTATAAGAAGCTGATGTCTGGTTGTAAAAGAGGTAATGGGTGAGCTCAGCTCCCGAGGCATCGGTTATTTTAAATGTATATGTTTTCCCGATATCTAATAAGATTTCTCCATAACGCATAGCGCTTGTAATGGTATCTGTTGTGGTTATTTGTGTAGCCTGATCTGTAACTTTCATAACAAACGGAGGGCAACCACTCTCAGGGTATAGTGCATCAAATACTGCCAATACTTTTCCAGGGCCCGTATCACAATTATTCAGATCAGGGTTATCCCTCATATATATTGTTTTACCTGCAACGGGCAAGACTTTAAAACCTGAATAATTCGCAAGATTAAAAGAATTTGTTTTTTCTATACCGCAAATCTTAAAAGTCAATCTTATAATCCCCCATTCAGACCGATCATCAGGTAAAGGATAATATCCGTCTAATACCTCATTATAGGTTAAATCATCATATACATCAAAGGCACCGGATTCATTCTGAACCTCAAATTTAAATCGCATCTGACCGTATTTATCTCCATAAAACTTTGGTCCTCCAGGCATTGTGGTAATATCTTGTACAATTTCATGAGAACTGGCCCATGCCCTGCCTAAAATCATTATTGGAGATGTAATACCAGCTTTCCTTATTCCTGAACATGCACCGTCAGTATCATTATTATAGAGTACTTCAAAATAGGATTCATTAGGATTATTTGACGGATAGCCTATTGAAAAATCGGTATAAGGAATATTAGCTTTTATGATAATATCTGTAGGAGTATATACTACGGTACCGCATTCATCTTCTGCTTTTAAACGATAGGTTCCGGCACTAAGTCCGTTAAAATTAACACCTCCATATACAGAAGTGTATTCCTGAATGACCATATTCGATATATCTAATAAACTAATTGTATAAGGACCATTTCCACTATATACATAAGCATATATGCTACCCAAAGGATCATTTCCATTTTGGCAATAAGCATAATAATCATCCTTATAATAACTAAGAACAGGCGGGTCTGAATTGTAATAATCAGCTATGTATATCGGATCGTCAGCTTTTACAAAACTCGTACCCTCATAGTAACCAAAATAGTACAGTCCCGATTCCAACATGGTAAATAGAGGCGAATTGCTACTAACAATCTGAGTAATATCAAAAGGTGCTTTTACTATCCCGTAAGTAACTCCAACAGGGCCATCAGTTAAAGTAATTTCAAGCGTACCGTTGTTGGTACAGGTTACAGGAGTTACTCCTGCTGATATAGTTGTTTGTGAAAAACATCCAAAAGAAATTAAACAAAACAACCATATAATTCTCCATTTTATATTTTTCATATCTTATTTATTATTTTTCAACTCTAAAAGGGAAAAAAGCATGTACAGATTAATCCATACATGCTCTATTTATCATTTAACTAATTAACCTGCTATCATTATATGACAACATAATTACAACAATGATTGACCAAAGCCAAACAATATCTGTTTACAAAAGTATTCATTAATGATTTTAAAGACCTGTTACAAAAAGTCATAAAATCAACTCTAAAAGACATATTTAAAAAACAATTAGACTGTAACTATTTCTTTAAATTACATGTTTAAACAAATCTGGATTCTGTTGAATTGTGTCCCATTAAAGAAGATCTGCTTAAAAGGATAAGAAAATAAAGTGCTGATAAAAAAGGGTGTTATATAACTAAAGAATATTTACTTTATTTTGATCGTCTGCAAACTCTCCACAGGATATATCCCAAATTGATTCATATAAATCATGGAGAAATAAGATAGCTTTTGGTAGCCTAAAAGGAATGCAACTTCTCCGACTGTCTTAAAATTACCGCTTTCCAACAATTCTCTTGCCAGTAATAGTTTTTCATTTTTAAAGAAAACTGCAGGAGTCATTCCAAAAATACTTTTATATAGATATTTATATTTGGTAACAGACATATTGGCTATTTCTGCTAATTTTTCTATGCCTGGAAAAGGAACGACAAGATTTGACAATAAAAATTTATTGCTCATAAGAATGGCTTTCCTGTCCTTTTCATAGACTACCCTTAAAGGAGCATTTATATTGAGTCTTTCAAAAAAATATCCCAATAAATTATAGGTGGTACTTTTTAATAAAAACTCATAATTAAAGCTATTCATCTTATGCTTCTTTAGATTATACAGCATCACTTTACTTCTTGCATCCAGCTGTCCATAAAAAAAGGTTCCGTTATGTCCCAGAATATGCCAAAAGTTTTCAATAAATCCTTTCTCTCTAAGATATTTATTGAGAAAAGATTTTTTTATCACTATTCTTAAAGAATAAGCTCTGTCACCAATATCTGAGATGTAGGAGCTTTTGATCCGGCTGTCCATGACAGCAAAACCCAGTTTGGCTTTGTAACCGATGGTATGCTTTACACCATCTACAATATGCCTACTGTAATGATCGCTTAAATCATAATATAGAATCCAACAGTCTTCTTCCATTGGAATTCTTGTAAATCTTATAGGTTTGTTCAGGGTGGCATCTATAATAAAAACCCAAACATCCGATTGAACTTTTATTAAACCTGCCGATCCGGCAGCTATTTCTGATGGAAAATTTACAGATGTGTTATTTTCCATATTACATCCGAGTTGCTCAGCAAATTGTTGCAGACCGGAAGAATTCAGGGAGAATTTGTGTTCAATTTCAAAAAATGATTTTGGCATAATAAAGTACTTTGATATTCTTTCGGAAAGATTCCGTAGGTTTCCTTAAATCGTTTAGAGAAATAAGAAATACTTCTATAGTGTAACTTCTCCGCTACTTCATTGACAGTGTACTTTCCAGACTCAAGCAGCTCCTTTGCCAGATGTAATTTATTTTTCGAAAAATACTCACCCGGTGTTGATCCGGTAATCTTAGAAAATAATTTTTTATACTTTGTAGGTGACATAGATACCTTTTCTGCCAGAAAATCAATTCCCGGAAATTGTTCTTCCAGTAGGTTTAATAATAGTCTTTTTGAAGATATTATATGCTTCAGATCATCTCCAATTACTTTACCAATTACTACTTTATTTGCTCCTATTTCTTGCAGATAATTACTAATCAGTCCATATACGACACCTTTGAAATACATTTCAAAAGAAGGGCTGTCATAAGAAATTTTCCTGAATTCATTAATAAAGTTTCGACTTTCATTACTCATCCGCCCCATCCTTATAATCGTATTCTTTCTTTGATCTAAAACAGTCTCTTTATGTACTTCTATAACCGATGTTTTATGCAAATACTTTTCTAATTCTGTTCTTTTATTAAAAATGCAGATCGCATAAATAGAGGTCCCTTTTTTAACTATATAGTCTGTTGGTATACTCATATCCATTAAAGACATATTATAGTTTAACTGCCCTATAGGACGCATTACATGATTTAGATTCAGATTGAAATCAAGGTCTTTATTAGTAATATAAAAGCACAACCCAAGCATACTGCTGTCATTTGTTCTATGACTGATAATAGCATTGTCATGATAGGTAACATCCACAATAATAGCTGAAAGTTCATTCTCCAAAGACAACATTTTGTGAATTCCAGTATATAAAAAATTATCTCCTTTTATGGTATTGTCCTTTACAATGTCTCCCATACTTCTTGCAATTGTCTGAATAAGATTCGAAATATGGTTGTATTTATAAGTAATTGTTATCATCTTTAAGTAACAATATAATTAGGGTTCAGAAACAGGATGTAACAAAGGCTTGAAAGAAAATTACCTGAAGATATTTACATTATGTAAAAATAGATTAGTTATCAGGAATACTCTTACACAATAAGACATAAAAATAACACTAAAAGACTTTTCAATACAATTAACAAACAAAGAGATTCAGCAACGTTTTTTAATAAATATTCAGAAAAGAAATGACTCAAAACACTGTTTAAGAATTTGAATTATCTATTAACAAAACATACCAATTGAGTTTGCGGGAATTTAAAAAAATCTTTCTATCTACATTAGTCAAATTAAAAATGTAAAACTATATGCATCTGTTTACTCAGATGCTCCGCGTATTCTTATTCGGAATGATCAATTTGATCATATCTCAGTTCAAAACAGGTATTGAAAATAAAATTAAAAAATTATTGAAATGAGATAGATAATGTATGGGTTAAAAAATGTATTTTTATGAGAAAAGATGCTAATTCCTGAACTATGTATTACCGAAAAAAACAAGGAAGAGGATTCCGTTATACCGATCAACACGGAGCTGTAGTTACAGATAAAGAGATAAAAGATTATATTAAGTCTCTTGTCATTCCACCTGCATGGAAGGAAGTAGAAATTTCCGATAAAAGAGGCAGCAAAATACTTGTTACGGGTAGAGATGTACAAGGGCGCAAACAATATATTTATAATCCTAAATTCAGGATGAAACAGGAACAAAAAAAGTTTGACAGAATTATTGATTTTGCTGAACAGCTCGAACATATGCGTCGTGTAACAGGACAACATATGCGCAAACGAAAACCTACCCGTGAAAAGGTACTGGCAACTATGGTTCGTCTGCTTGAAACAGCTTTTTTCCGCCCCGGAAGTGATGTATACACCAAGCAAAATAAAAGTTACGGATTGACTACAATGCGAAGCAAGCATCTTCAGATCAACGGAAGTGAACTCATATTTTCTTACAGAGGTAAGTCTGGAAAAGAGCAAGAAAAGCATATTGTAGATGCTAAGCTGGCAAAAATTGTAAAAGAAATCGATGAAATGCCGGGTTATGAGATTTTTAAATTTTTAGATGAAAACAACCATATACAGGATGTAAAGAGTGAACATCTTAATGAATATATACGAGAAATTATGGGAGAGGAGTTTTCTGCTAAAGATTTCAGAACCTGGTCCGGTACCATGATTGCAGCTATTGCACTGGATGAACTGAATGCTGAAGATGAAAAAGATCAGAAAACGATGGATAAAAACATTCGAAATGCTGTAATTCAGGTCAGTGAAAAATTAGGAAATACTCCTGCAGTTGCCAGAAGTTCGTATATAGATCCGCGTGTCATTGATAAATATCTGAATGGAAAAACATTGAAGTATTTCCAAAAAGAGGTGAATAAACTGCTTAAAAAGAATGAAAATTTGTCTGAGAGTGAAATAGGGGTTTTATGCCTGCTCAAAGAACGTTTGAAATAAAGTTCCGTTTTCTAAATTTTATCAATATAAAATACCGCTGTAATAAGCGGTATTTTTATTTAATTAATGTCATTATCAGTGAAAATAATGCTCCATTTCGCTGCTTTTAATTCACTTAAAGTATAAGTATACCGTTTTGAATATACATTATTCTCTTTTATTTCTTCCCAGGAATATTGATCTAAGATAGATTTTTTAAAAAAATAAACATATATTTTGCTATCATTAGCAAAAGAATCTTCATACAATAACCATTTTTGTTTTTCACCAACAGAAAGCATTTGATTATCCAATCTGCTTTTTGAGATGTCATCGAGGGTCACATCTGTTGTGGAAAATTCCTTATAATAATATATAGGTTCATTACTCTCGTTTTTGATCAGTAATTCGCCCACATATCTTTCATCATCACATGTCATGGAACAAAACAGTAACAGAACTGAAAATAGTAGCATTAGTTTTTTCATATATAATAGTTTTAGTAATAGGTAAGCCAAATGTAGTTATTTTCACAACATAATAAACATATCAATACAATTTAACACCATTACTAAAAAATTCACATATCGGAATAAGCCGATTAAATCCATCAGGTATAGCGAACATTTCTTGACAATCGAAATTTTGTTTTCATCAACCATAAAAGAATCTTTATTTTCAACTCCATAAGAGAGTATACAAATCATATAACCTGAAACAATTGACTCTTTTCACATTTAAAACTTTTTAAACCAATAAAAATGGTTTAATTTTAATTTAATTAAAAACTCAATTCTACAAACTAACCAGAATTAATCAAATTAAACTTATATAAATGAGGAAATTACTTTTTATAGTTTTTCTATTGTCATCTATTAACTTAATTTCACAAACCAAAAGTCAAAAACAAGAAATAGATAGTTTACTGCTGCTTTCTAAAAACTATTTATTTTCAATTGATCTGTCTTTAGCTTTAAAAAATTCCAGTATTGCGCTTGAAAAAAGTGAAAAGATAAATTACTCGCAGGGAAAAGCGCTCGCCAGCTATTATATCGCTAATGTTCTTCTTGAGAGTGACGATTATAAAAAAGCTTTAGATTACCTCTCTGCCAGTCTGCATGAAGACTATACTAAAAAAACACCTCAACTCATTACAGATATCTATAGAGTAAGAGGACGCGCTTATGGCAACATGGGATTTTCTGATGTTTCTATCTCAGAATTCAAAAAAGCATTACAGGCTGCTGAGAAAATTACCCTATCCAAAAACAAAAAATATACACAGAGTCTGTTATATGAGAACCTCATTTACCTGTACCATAAAAAAGGATTAAAGGATTCGGTAAAATATTTTCTCGATAAAAACAAATCAGCGCTACAGGGTTTAGAAGAAGATTTTATTTATAGAAACAAAACCAGTCATTACAACTATCTGGCAACGTATTACATGTCATTGAGAAAGGATGATTCGGCTATTCTGAGTTTAAAAAAAGCGATTGAAATTACCGAAAAATACCCCTATCCCTACACTTCCGTAACCTATAAATTATGGGGTACTATTAAAGACAGTGAAAAGCAATTAGATTCAGCCCTCTATTATTATTTTAAAGCCGTCAGAAACATAGAAGAATCAAATCTCAAAAGTGAAATACCTTCAATATATGAAAGTATAGCTTCTATACATGAAAAGAGAGGAAATAAAGATTCGGTAGAATATTACCGGCTGAAATCGATGGAAATACAACAAAAAATTTCGCAGGCAAAAACGGAAGCAAATGAGACCGTTTTAAAAACAATTCTAAAGGAAAAGTCAATTCAAACGTCTCAAAAAACATATACCTTAATTATGGTATTTATTGTTATTTTTCTCACACTTCTCGGAGTGATGATTCTGTATTTCAGAAAAAAAAGAAAGAAAGATTATGAAAGGTTTAAACAGATTCTGAAAGAAATTGAAAGTAAGAGAAATAAAACGGACTATAATGGAAGTGTAGCAAATTTTCTGAAGATTGAAGCTCATTCTAAAGAGCTGATCAAAAAAGAAACAGAAGAAATCCTATTAGAAAAATTAAATCTGTTTGAAAAAAATAAGAATTTTCTCGACAGCAATGTTTCTCTTTCATCTCTTTCATCCCGCTTCAAAACAAATACAAAATATCTTTCTTATGTAATTAATAAACATAAACAAAAAGATTTCAACAGCTATATCAATGAATTGAAGATTCATTATATCATTGAAAAACTTAAAAATGAACCTGAATACAGAAAATATAAGATCAGCTATCTGGCTGAAGAATGTAATTTTTCTTCACACAGCAAATTCACTGCTACTTTCAAAACAGTTACCGGATTAGCCCCTTCTCTTTTTCTATCTTATTTAGATAAAAAAAATTAATTATCAACTTGCCTGTGAGTTAAGTTATTTAATCATCTTTATCGCTTATCTGATTTCTACAGATACTGCAAAATGCTATCAATGCATTTCAACGCTACAAAATTGTCATGTTTCACAGTCTGTTCATGCTGTTCATGCGTCCATGTTACTTCATACGGAATGTGAGCTGCATAGGCACCTAAAGATAATACAGGAATGATATCCGATTTAACAGAATTACCCAACATGAGAAAATTTTCCGGTTTGCAATCTAAATGATGTAATAATTTCTGATAATCCGTTGTTTTTTTATCACTCATGATTTCAATGTGGTGGAAATAACCTTGCAATCCTGACTTTTTTAATTTTCTTTCCTGATCCAACAAGTCTCCTTTTGTAGCCACTATAAGTTTGTATTTCCCTTTTAGCTGGCCTAATGTTTCTGTTACTCCTTTCATTAATTCTACAGGCTTTTGCAAAAGATCATGACCAATCGCTATAATTTCATCAATTCGTTTCAGTGAAACAGTATGATTAGAAATTCTGTTGGCCGTTTCAATCATGCACAATACAAAACCTTTTACTCCGTATCCGTACAAATGCAAATTTTTCATTTCAGTAGTAAACAGTTCCTGCGATACCAAATCCGGAGACAGATAATTATTAAGTAATTCACAAAATTGTTTCTCTGCCTCCTGAAAATAAGGCTCATTGATCCATAATGTATCATCTGCATCAAATGCAATAGTATTTATTTTGTCTTTCATTCTTATATTTTCAAAAGAAGACAAACTTCCAAAAAAAAGACAACCTGAAAAAAGGACATTTGTCCCGGATAACACAACTTGATAAAAACAGGTTGTTATTTCAGCATCTCAAAAGTTTGTTGAACACTAAAATGTAAAAAGCAGGAGATTTTTTATCCTGCTTTTTGAATAGAGTACTTAAAAGCTTATTTCTTTATTACTTTAATAAGCTGAGTAGTAGTATTGGAGTGTATCTGAATCATATAAATTCCTGAGGCAAGCGCAGTCATATCTATTTTTGCAGTACTATCTGAAAAACGCTGTTCTTTTACTTTTTTTCCATCCAGTGTATAAATCTGAACGTGATCAATTACATCCTTATAGGTCATATACAACATATCATTGACAGGATTTGGATAATAGGATAAGGATCCTTTATCAAACTCATCTGTACCCAGCGTCACATCAACTCTTACTGCCAATGGAGCACTCGGACAACCATTGGTACCGATAATGACCCCATAATAGGTCTGACCGTTTACCAAAGGTTTATCTGGTGACAGAGGGTTATTCCCCGATAAAGCATCATTATGACTGATGTACCAAATTACATTTTGTTCGTTCGTAATCAGATGGCTGATTCTTGCATCTGTATTCTGATGAATTGAAAAACTTTGCTCTGCAGGTCCTGTTGGTGCTGAAGGAACACTGCCTATAGTGACCTGTACGGCTGTCCGTGCAGACTCACAACCATATTGTACCCGTGAAACATAATAAGTACCTGTAGTTAGCGGAGTCGTTTGAGAGAGTATTTGAGTACCTGCTGCTGCTGCATACCAGTTATAAGTAATGCCTGTAGCTGCAACTATATGTAAATCTGAAATTGTCCCTCCTCCGCAAATGGTAAACGGAGTTACATTTGGAGCACTGATATCTACAACACGGACCAACACAGCACGTCTTTCAGAAAAACAGCCGTTTAGAGTCTGAGCGACATAATACACATCATTGATCAAAGCCGTTTCTGAAGATAACGGGGTTTCTGAGGTTAAGGAATTATACCATATATATGTTGCTCCCTGTGCTCCACCGGAAGCAGTCAGATCCGAAATGGTACCTGCACCACAAATTGTCTGAGTAGTGGCATTTGGCTTGGTTAGAGAAGGTTGCAGCGTAATCTGAATCAAAGCACGTTCAGATTCACAGCCGTTTATTGTCTGGCTCACATAATACATTCCGTTCGTCACGGGCTCATTTATAGAAATTGCCTGTGCAGATGCCGGTCCGTCATACCATCTAACAATAGCATTTGGTGCAGCTCCCGTATTGACCTGTGCAAAGGTCTGCGGGCTGCAGAAAATAAGATGTTGGGCTGCCAAGGCTACAGGAATAGTATGTACAGTAACAGCGACACTTTTGCGAGCACTTTCACAACCATTTATTATTTGTGAAACATAGTAGAAGCCATTTGAGAGCGTGGCATTCATAGTTAATGGTGAAGTGCTGGTTTGTGAAGCATACCATTGAATATTTTCACCGGTTGCCATCAAATTCGATACTGTTGCCGAACCGCAAAAAGTCTGTGAAACAGCTTCCGGTAAGGCAATCGTATTGATTGTAATCACCACGGAAGCTCTGTTACTTTCACATCCGTTAATGGTTTGGGTTGCGTAATAAGTACCACTTGTTAAAACACTCCCTGACGATAAAGCCTGTGAATCCGTTAAGCCACTATACCATTTAATATTTTCTCCCTCTGCCTGTAAATCAGTAACAACTGCAGCTCCGCAAAAAGTCTGATTTTCTGCTGTTGGCAGCTCAATAAGATGAACAGTGACATCTATTGCACGGCGTTCGCTTTCACAATTATTAAGCGTTTGAGAAACATAGTAAACAGCTGTTGTAAGTGCTGTATCTGGTGTCAATGGTGTGGTACTTGTTTGTGTTGTATACCATTTCAGATTTTGTCCGGTAGCTACAAGATCTGATACGCGTGCTGAACCACAGAAAGATTGTTGCAAAGCATCAGGCATTGCTGTTAAATGTACTGTAACAGAAACACTTTTTCTTGTGCTTTCGCAGTTATCAATCTTTTGTGATACGTAATACGTAGCAGTAATAAGTGCTGTATTAGAAGCCATTGGCTGAGTAGCTGTGGAAGAAGCATACCACTGGATGTTTTGACCCGTTGCCTGTAGATCCGCTACAGTTGCCGAAGTACAAAATGTCTGATCAATCGCTATAGGTTCTGCTGTAATGATTACCGTTACCGATACCGGTTTACGAACACTTTCGCAGTTATTTAGTGTCTGGCTTACATAATAGGTTCCGGTAGTAAGAGTGGTATCCGGAGTAAGAGGTTGTACCGTATTCTGACCTGAATACCATTTAATATTCTGTCCGATTGCTTCAAGATCTGCTACAGTGGTGAAACCACAAAAAGTCTGAGCATCTGCCTGTGGTACAGCAGTTGTATGTAAAGTTACCTGTACCGGCTTTCTCGGGCTTTCACAATCATTTATTTTTTGCGTTACATAATAGGTAGAAGTAGTAAGCGCTGTCGCTGAAGTCATTGGCTGCGCAGCTGAAGAAGAAGCATACCACTGAATATTTTGTCCTGTAACCTGTAGGTCTGCTACGGTTGCTGCTATACAAAATGCCTGTGCTTCTGCTATCGGCATTGCAGTAGTATTTATAATTACCTGAACTGATGTTCTTGGACTTTCACAGTTATTAATGGTTTGGGAAACATAATAGGTACCGTTTGATAATACCGTTGTACCAGATAGATCATTGATATCAGATGCTGTAGCATACCATTTAATATTCTGACCTATAGCCATTAAATCAGTAATACGTGCGGAATCACAAAAAGTCTGTGTAGCAGATGCAGTTGGAGCTATGGTGGTATTGACAATTACATTCACTGCCAAACGATCACTTTCACAACTGTCTATGGTTTGAGATACGTAATAAACTGCTGTTGTAAGTGATGTATTTGCCGGAAGTGCCGATGTAGTTGTTTGTGTGGCATACCATTGAAGTCCCTGCCCTGAAGCTACAAGATCTGATAAAACGGCTGAACCACAAAAGACCTGCGAGGTATTTGCTGTTGGTATAGCTGGGGTGTTGATGGTTATCTGTACTGCTGTTCTCGCACTTTCACATGCGTTTACAAGCTGTGATACATAATAAGTACCCGTGCTAAGTATCGTATCAGCAGCTAACACCTGCGAACTGTTTTCTGTTGCATACCATTTCAATGTCATTGTCTCTGAAGCAAGGTCTGCAACTTTTGCCCTGTTGCATAGTGTCTGAGACGCTACTACCGGAGCTGTGGCATTTGTTATGGTAATGAGTACTGCTTTTCTTTGTCCCTCACAACCGTTGATGGTCTGAGAAACATAATAGGTACCCGAAATCAATTGTGTGTCTGATGTCAGTACATCTGTTCCTGTTTCTGTAGCGTACCACTGGATATTTTGTCCTGTTGCAACCAAATCAGCAACAGTAGCCAATCCGCAAAAAGATTGATTTTGCACCTGAGGCAGTACCTGACTATTGATGACAACCTGAACAGCTTTGCGGGCACTTTCACACCCGTTGATGGTTTGCGACACATAGTAAGTAGCATTTGACAGCACCGTTTCCGGCGTCAAAACTACTGTACTTGTAGGGGAAGCATACCATTTGAGGTTGTCTCCTGATGCTGTAAGATCAGCTCTGGTAGAAGCTCCGCAAAAGGTTTGGTCATCTGCAACCGGTATTGCAACTGTATTTAATGTTACCACTACTGCTCTGCGGGCACTTTCACAACCGTTAATCGTTTGTGACACATAATAGGTACCATCAGATAGTGCTGTTTCAGACTGTAAAATATCTGTACCTGTAGCAGAAGCATACCATTTGATATTATCTCCTGTTACCTGCAGATCAGCAATTACTGACCTACCACATAAATTCTGATCTGAAGCTAATGGCAAGGCAACGGTCTGAAGTGTTACATTTACACTCTGACGCTCACTCTCACATCCGTTTACGGTCTGCGAAACGTAATACGTATTTTCTGTCAGTAAAACGTCCTGATTTAATGCAACTGTATCGGTTGCATTTGCATACCATTTGAGGTTTTGACCCGTAGCCTGTAAATCTGCAACGGTAGCAGTACTGCACAGTGTCTGAGCCGATGCTGTTGGCACAGCGGTTGTATGAATGGTTACGGTTACTGCGGTACGGCTACTCTCACACGTATCAACAGTTTGAGAAACATAATAGGTACCGTTTGATAATAAAGCGGTATCTGCTAAAACAGCAGTCCCTGACTGGGAAGCATACCATTTCAGATTTTGTCCGGTTGCTATCAGATCAGCAACTGTAGCTGAAGTACAGAATAACTGATCAGAAGCAGTTGGTGCAGCAGTTGCATTAATTGTTACATTTACAGCAGTGCGGTTACTCTCACACGTATCAACAGTTTGAGATACATAATAGGTACCGGTTGTTAAAGCGGCAGCAGTTGACAAAACAGCAGTTCCTGTCTGTGTGGCATACCATTTAAGATTTTGCCCGGTTGCTGTCAGATCAGCAACTGTAGCTGAAGTACAAAAAACCTGTGAAGATGCCTGAGGAACCGGAGTCTGTGAACAATCTACAGATGATACCTCAACTGTTCCATTCAGCCTCAGTGCATTTGATCCTCCGGTTAAATAATAGGTTCCTGTGGTACTACCTGTAGGATTGATTCTGAATTTTATTACTTTACCTTCCGGAACATTCTGCAGAGCTGTAATACCCGATAAACTGATGGTATTTGCTGTTCCGGTAGTTCCTGATGTTGAAGTAGTATTAGTGCTCCCTGCTTCTATAAAAGCACCACCATCTACAGAATAGTAAAGTGTATATCCTGAAGGTCCGGCTGCAGAACGTCTGGTGGCAGAGGTAACATTTGATAAACTGATTTTATAGCCTGTTTTTGCCTGTACGGTAAAATAAAAACTGCTGTTGTCTGCTGTTGCTCCATTTGAGTTCCATCCTTGTGAACCTCCCCATGCACCTGATGCGCCACTACCACCTACTCCAATAGACGATCCTCTGAACAAGCCAGAGGCAGTGACGTTGGGGTTAACCGTCTGAGCCGCCCATGGACTCGGTCCGAAACCGGATACATTTGTAGCATTCCAACCCAAAATTTGTCCTTCTGCATGGGAAGCAAAAAAGAATAGAAATACCAACAATATCATTTTCGATAAAGAAACTGTAAAATTGTTTTTTTGTTTCATCGTAGTAATACTTTTGTTTTATTGATTAGTAGAAAATTCATTTATTATCTTTTTAGGGTAAAATGGGCCCTGAATTCTTTTTTTACACCGTCACTCAGATATAATAACTTAAACCAATAATCACTTGACGGCATTGGTTTTCCGTTAAATTCACCATCCCACCCTGCACCATTTGGTTTTATAAAGGATATCAGTTTTCCGTATCTGTCAAAAATGTAAATCTCAGCTTCCGTATGTCTTCTCAGTCCTTTAATGTTCCATGTATCGTTTATTCCATCTCCGTCCGGAGTAAAAAAGCGGGGATAGTTGAGTACAAAAACGGGAATGCGTTTTTCGGAACATCCTAATTTATCTCTGACAAGAATGGTATATTCTCCTTCATAATTTCCAATAAAATAAGGACTGTTCTGAAAGTGTACTCCATCAATACTATACTCATACGCCCCTAAGCCACTCAATTGAACCTGTACATAGATGGTCTGCGTTTCTCCGAACTCTCCGGTAACCGTTACCGTGGCATCAATAGCCGGAGAAACGATTGTCTGTGCCGTTGCTGTTCCTGTACATCCCGTAACAGAATCCGTTACTTCTACTTTGTAAGTACCTGCTGCTTCTATCTGTAAGATACTTGTATTATCCGGCAGCAAGATGCCGTTTCTGTACCACTTATATAGGTAAGTCGCTGCATTGAGCCCGGTATCAAAAAATGCCGGAACTCTTGGTTTTCCTGTTAGTTCGTCCAGACAAAGAATCTGATCTTCCAGTATAGGCAATGGTTTGTTTGGAGGTATATTAACTGTAAAAGCAGCACTCACAGACTGGCATGATCCTTCTTTCACAAAGATGTTATAGTTTCCAGGCAGTACATTATTGAAAACGGTATCTGATTGAAAACTGATTCCGTCAATACTGTAGGTAAACTGGGATCCCAATGGAGCATTTACCGTTACCACTCCATAAACAGCATTACAATCCGGTTGTTGTAGAATCACTGTAGCTGCATCAGGAGTACCTGTAGCAGGATTAATGAGTACTTCTGTAGCTGTTGAAACACAGCCTTGTTCATTTTTTACAGTTACATTATAATTTCCCGGCGCCAGACTTAAAAAGTCTGTTTCGCTTTGATAATCGACTCCGTTGATGCTATAGGTAAGTCCCGAAGTAAGAGGTGCTGTTACAGATATGGTTCCGAAAGGTGTTTCGCAATCGGGCTGTGTGGTATTTACTTGGGGAGCTTCCGGCAGATTTGGTGTAGGGTTTACTGTGAAAATACCCGTTGCCGTACAGCCGTTGGTATTTTTTACTGTTACGGTATAATTTCCTGAAGTAAGGTTGCTAAATACCGGGTTGGCCTGAAAATTTACTCCATCGATACTATAGGTATATGCTGCTCCCAAAGGAGTGTTGACTGTAAGGATTCCCGTTGGCTGTTCACAATCCGGCTGGGTGATCACAGCCACGGGATTGTCCGGCAATTGCGGACTATTTACAAGAGATATCGATGATGAAACAGAAGTACATAATGCACTATTCCGAACTGTAACGGTGTAGGATCCTTCAGGAAGGTTTTCAAAAAGTGGTGAACTCTGAAAATTGATACCGTCAACTGAATAACTAAGATCAGTTCCCAAAGGAGCTATAACCTGTATACTGCCAGTTTCTATCTCACAGCCTGGCTGTATAAGTGAAACTTCAACAGTTCCGGGTTTTGGTATTATGCTGAGTTGTACTGCATGACTTTTAATCACACAGCCCGAAAGCATAATTTCACAATAATATTGATTATTATGATAAGTCAAGGGAACCTGATTTATAAGTAATGAGGCTGTTGTAGCTCCTGAATAGAAGGTATCATTGATGACATTGATCCACTGACCATTGTTTTGTAACCTTTTCCACTGGTAGGTATATCCTGTTCCGGAATCCATTCCTACGGTAAAAGTCGCGGAAGCATTTTCACAAATACTCTGAGAAAGCGGTTGTGTAACAATTGGCGTAGGCTGAGGTGCTGTTGTATGTGAACCTAAATCACTGCAATTCTGAGCATTGAAACTCCAGTCGGCAAGCAAATAGCTGGTGGAAGGAGCCACTGCATCCGGTTGCCTGATTACTGTATATCCCACATTATTAGGGGCTCTTGCGATATCTATAACAACACCGTTTTTCAGTAATTTAAATTCATCATTGGCATTGATTCCCTGTCCCATATTGGCATCTTCAGGAATGGTACATGGAATGACACCCGATCCGTAACTTCTTACAAGATAAGTAGATCCGGGATTTACTGAACCTGACAAAACTAAGGTATAACTCGGAGCTCCGCCAATATCACCTGCACGCTGTAATTCATAAGCTCCGTTAAAGTTTATGACCTCTGCTGTAGGATTGTATAATTCGATCATTCCATAACTTCCGACATTATGATCATATAATTCGGATATATATATTTCTGAACTGGAAACACAATTGTTTCGCATAAGCGCAAAACTGTTTGACGAATAAGCATTACAACCATCACTGCCTGTCACAGAGATAACAGATGTAGTGTTCACAGCAGGAACAACAGCATTTATCTGTGTATCGGATATTATCTGGAAATTAGCGGATGAAATTCCTCCGAATTTTACCGCTGAAGCATTGGTAAATCCAGTTCCGTTAATCGTAACCATAGTGTTTTGTGGTCCTGTCTCCGGAAAAAAAGAATTTATACTTACGGTATTGCAATTTGTTAGTACAGTTCCATTAAGGGTAAAATCATCTAAACGAAAATTACCATTTCCAGAAGCATTTGTAAGGGTGAGCACAACCGTTACTGTATTAGTTAATCCCTGAACAGGTGCAGCAACTGTTAAGTTTCCTGTGGATGTACCCGAAGTAGCTATTGCTCCTGATCCTACAGTATTGCCATTGATAGACATACTCCAGTTTTGCGGTCCGGAATTACTGCGCTGTGCCCAAAAGCTAAAAGAAGATACGGTTACTTCATAACTGTTGGCTATGTTAAAGGTTAAGGTAACAGTCGTAGTTCCCGAAGTGTTGAATAGCGTTAGCGCCTGACCGCTGCTTCCTGTACCGCCTGACCACGATCCGGTACTATTGGACCATGATGACCCCGAAAGATTGGGATCTGTTATAGCAGGAGCTATAAGGTAGGGATGTGTATTTATAGGTGCTATACCGAAATCATGTTTGTATATCTGGGCATTAGCATCAGTAAGACCTAATACAAGTAAGAAAAAGAGCGCTTTAAAAAGGCTGCTAAGATTATTATTTTTTCGAAAAGTCATGTACTTTTTTAATAAAATGTGCTGGGGGCTAATTTATCATTTCTATAGAGCAGGCTAAAACATAACACATTAACTTTAAATAACTTAAAAGTTATATAATCATCAAATAAGTAATTAAAAGCAAAAAACTCCCGAACAATTCAGGAGTTTTTAATTTTTTTTACTATTGAATTTCTCTTGTCAGATAAATCCACCCGGCCTGGCTTTTACCGGCTACCGGAGTAATTACATAGAAATAAGTTCCTGTTGGCAGATCATTTCCATTGTGAGTCTGACCGTACCATTCGTTTCTGTAATCATTCTTGCTGTAAACTTCCGTCCCATTTCTGTTGTAGATTACAAGTCTGCTGACATTCAATCCAATAAGGTTAAAGTTGTCATTATATCCGTCGTTATTGGGTGAAATTCCTTTTGGAATACTACAAAAAATACTTTCTACAGTAAAATTGATTTCCTGCTCACAACCACTTTTATTACTTACAGTAACGGTAAACCGAAGTGGAAATTCAGAGTCTTTAATTCCACTTTTATTAACATAATCTGTTACGTTAAAACGACTCTCGCCCTCATGAATGACTGCTCCTTCAGCGTTTTTCCATATCCATTGCATAGTAGCAGAATCAACAGCTGTCTCCATAGGTATTACTTCTAAAATATAGTTTTTTTCCTGTCGGTCTTCTACACATCCCTGCCAACCCGTAAGTGTTAATGTTGTTATCGCATCGAGTGTTACGGTTGAAGAAGCACTGCATCCGTTTTTATCTCTTACATATACTTGATATGTACCCGGATTCACATTCGTAAACAGCGGACTGCTTTGAAATGTGAGTCCGTCAATGCTATACTCCAAACCAGATCCCAAAGGCATAGTTATATTGATTGAACCTGTAGCAGTAGAACAGTTTGGCTGTACCAGAGCTACAGATGGTTCTGCAATGGAATCCGGCACATTTACTATAATATTTTCAGATCTGGAAATACACCCGTGTATATTTCTTACCCATACATAATAGTTTCCGGAACTAAGGTTATCAAATAAAGGTTGATTCTGATAATCAACTCCGTTGATACTGTATTGCCATCCGTCAGCTAAAGGAGCTATAACCTCTATACTTCCTGATTGTATGCATGTAGGATGTGTTACCTTTACTGTTGCCTGAGCGGGTGTAGCAGGTGTAGGATTTACAACAATCTGTACTTCGGAAGACACACATCCCTCACTGTTTTTTACCGTTACATTATAAGTTCCTGTTAGAAGTGCTGAGAAAACAGGACTGTTTTGATAATCAGTACCGTTAATACTATAAGTCCATCCGCTACCCTGGGGAGCGCTGATAAAAAGACTGGCTGTAGCAGACTCACAATCCGGCTGTTGTACCTCTATAACAGGTGGTAAAGGTATAGCCGGAGGTTCATTGATGGTTGCCTGGGTTATTGGAGATATACATCCTTCTTCATTTCTTACTGTAACAGAATAACTGCCGGGGAAAGATCAGAAAACAAAGGAGCATTTTGATAATCAACTCCATTGATACTATAGGTAAATTCATTTCCTGCAGGAGTATTTATCTGTAAACTGCCTGCAGACTGCCCGCAGTCAGGCTGTGTTATCGTCACAACCGGAACTGACGGTTGTACAGGCACCGGATGGATGCTGATGTTTTTGTCAGAAGTACACCCCCCTTGTTTTACAATCAGCGTATAATCTCCGGGAGCTACATTTTCAAACTCAGTACTGTCCTGAAAAGTAATACCATCCAGACTATAAGTAAATCCGGAACCAACAGGACTGATGATTATAAATCCTCCGGTTGTATCTTCACAGCCCGGATGCGTAATCTGTACCTCAGCTATTGGAGGTATATCCGGAGAAGGAGTAATAATAAAAGGAAAATTGCTGCTACAGTTACCGATCGTTTTTACGGTAAGGGTATAAGATCCGGGCAACAGGTTGTTGAAATAGGGATCAGTCTGAAAATCGATATCATTGATACTGTATAAAAATCCACTTCCGCTGACAGGTGTAATAGTGATCTGCCCTGTCGCTGTGTCACAATCCGGATTTGTAATGTCAAAGGTTACCTCTGGCAGATGCGTTATCGTGAGCTGCACAGTTTGGGAGGTTAAAGTACAGGTTGGATAAGTAATTTCGCAATAAAATTGTATCCCTGTAGCTATATCATTAGTAAGAACCGACAAAGATGCTGTATTGGTTCCGGAATAAACGGCTCCTTCTGGAACATTTACCCAGAGTCCGCTTGCATCAGACATCTTCCATTGATAAACAGCGCTTGCAGCATTGGTTACATATACATTAAAAACAGCCGTATTATTTTTACAAACAGTAGCATTTACAGGCTGCGTAAGAATACTTTGGGTAACAACAGAAACGACCACATGATTACCTAAATTTGCACAACTGAAATTAGAGGTGCTGTTCCAGTCAGCATTATTATAATTGCTTGTCGGTGCCGATGCATTAGGTTTTCTGATAACGGTATATCCGTTGTAATTGGGAGCTCTGGCAATATCTATCAGCGTACCGTTTTTTCGAAGTTTAAATTCATCATTAGAATTGATTCCCGAACCCATATTCGCATTGATAGGTACATTACATCCGGGAGCAGACCCCTGACTACTCAACACCAAATAGGTAGATTCCGGTCCGACTGAACCCGTCAATACCAGCGTATAACTTGCCGGGCCACCAATATCACCTGCTCTTTCAAGCACATATTGTCCGTTAAAATTGATAACATTACCCGTTGGATTATATAATTCTATAACACCATAACTTCCGGGTACGTGGTCATATAGCTCTGATATGTACAAATCTGTTCCTAAAACAGATCCGGAACAATCGCTTGACATTACATTAAAAACCGAAGTACTGAAGGTATCACCTGATGATATTACAGTAAAGACTCCACTTACTGAATTTTCAGGGACCTCCACCTGAATTTCTGTATCAGACAATACTGTAAACGCTATAGCATGATTATTAAATGTAACAGCTGTTATTAGGGTATAAAATCCTCTTCCGTAAATGATAACTTTTGTTTTTTCAGGACCTGATGCGGGTACCATAGACAAAATGTAATCTGAATCTGCAGTTTGATCTTTCTTATTAGCAGTATGATGATAAGACGGCGATTTTTCAAAAGGCTGTTTTAGTTCAGAAACATTCAAGCTTTTTTCTTTGCCAGACATTGTTGTTACTGCCAGAATAATAAGCGAAAACAACAAAGAAAGCAATGGAATAGTAATTGTATTTTTTTTCATTTTTTAGTTTTAGAATATTTGAGGCAGGTAAAATTAGTTTTATAAAATGTATAGTACATTAAGACATAATACACTAATTATTAAATAATTGTAAAACAAAACACAGTCACATAAAAAGGAGCCGAATGGATACTCTTTACAAAAAAGAATTGGGATTATAACATCCCTTTTACAACTGTTGCATAGAAAGTAGTTATAAAAAAAGCTCCGGATAATATCCGGAGCCCGTTAATATATACGTTGTATCGTATTATTTAACAATCATTTTTTGTTGTGTTACCGTATTTCCTGATTCAATTTTGATCAGATAAATTCCTTTTGCCACATTTCCTAAATCAATAGTTTGATCAGATGTAACAGAAGCAGCTAAAACTCTTTTTCCAAGTGCGTTATATATTTCTACATACGCATTGCTTTCAGCATTTCCAAAATCAATACGGAAGTTTCCGTTATTTGGATTTGGATATACATTCACCTCTTTTACAATTGCAGGAACTGCCGTGTTATCTGTAGGCATCGATTTTGTTTCACGAGCTGCTCTACAGGTCCATTTAATGTCATCAATGATGACTCTGTTTCCTGAAACTTCTATTTCTAAAAGAATTTCTGTCGCTCCTGTAGGTAACATTACATTTACTGATGCTTCCTGAGCTGTCTCAGAAGACACATTGATGCTGCTACCCATAGCTGTGCCGTTGATATAAACTTTTACAGTTGAGTTTCCTGTAAATACACGTTTGTAATTAAATGTCAATACACCATCTGTTAACTGAGTAGCAGGGATAACAGTACTAATTTTCCCAGTACTTCTCAAGGCAATTGCCGGACCGTTTAACGTTTGATCTGTACGTGCCTGAGTAGCCTGCCATGATACCTGATTATCTCCTGTCCAGGTTCTGGTTGTATAGTTGGTTTGAGAGCTTCCCATATTAGTAAATGTCTCTACAATACCACAATCCATTGCAGCAGGAGTTTCGAAAGATTCAGTAGCAGGAGTTTCTGCATATACCGGACCGCTACAGTCTGTATTGTTGTAAGGGAATACGGCTACATGATATAAAGTACCCGCTGTAAGATCTGTCATTGTAAAGGTGCCAGGGTTACCTTCGTACACCACTACTGCACTTCCGATAACACTGCCTACTGTATATGACTCATTCGTTTGAGGATGTACCGTTATTGCAGAAGTACTTCTCAATACCAGATAACGATCTGCAACTTCAGAACCAGCGTCAATAGTAGCAACAGCTCCTGACTGAGTAACTGTATTCTGAGGAACTTCAATTGTTGCCACTGCTGTTGGGGTACTACATGCTTTTGCAACTTTTGCTTCTAACATCAAAGTACATGTTCCCGCATTACTATCAATGGTTACTACATCCTGAAGTGTAGCTGTTCCAACAAATTTTACCGTTACGAGTAACTCTTCGTTTGGTGAAATTGGAGCAAGACCTGCTGTTTCAATTTCATAGCTTAAAGTGTCATTTACAGTAATACTATTGATGATCAAATCTTCAGATATTCCTTCATTTTTAATTTTGAATGTTTTTATCACACTGTTCTCGGGACCTTCAGTTGTAGTTCCAAAATCAAGAGTATAGCTTCCACATGGCTGAGCGTTGTCCTGTGCATCATATAATTGTAATGCTACCGGTTGGGTCGGTGCTTCATAACACGTCCAAGAAAGATTATCTATAACTACTCTTCCTCCGCTGCTGCTGGTGTTTACAATTTCTATAGTATTGTTGGCATTACCCGGAACATTGATAACAGTTGCAAATGTCTGAGCGATATCTGAATCTACATCTACAGCATCATATTCTGAACCGTTGATCAATATTTTGATTACTGAGCTTCCGTTAAATACTCTCTTATAGTTAAATACTAAAGTACCAATTCCTGAAACAGGCGTATTGTTTTTGATACTTCCTGCACGCAAAGTTACAGCAGTTCCCATTAACTCCTGATCTGCTCTTGAGTCTGTTGCTGTCCAGGAAATACCTCCTAATCCGGTCCAGTTTCTTGTGCGGTACGTTCCTGCACTGGTAGCATCAATAGCATCAAAAGACTCTAAACCTGCTGTACAAGCCAATGTAACTTCTTCTCCCCTTGCAAATTCAACATAAGCAGGACCTTCTGTACAGTTTTCTGCGTTATATGGAAATACAAACAAATAAGGATTATCTTCATAATCGATTAAGGATACCGAAAAATTAGCATCAGATCCATTATACACTACAGTACCTTCACCAAAAGAACTACCTGTCGTATAAGTAGTACCATTTGCAGGAGTCTGTGTTAATAAGTTGGTTGGAGCCATAACTGCCAGATAACCGCTTGCCGTAACTCCGGTTATCTGAACATCAGCAAAAAGTGCATTGTTATTTACAAAAGAAATAACGGGTGTATCTACTGGAGCTGTACATGGCTCAACACCTGTTCCTACTAAAAATATATTACATTCTTCTGTATTACTGTGAATGTTAAGTAGAGCTGTTTTATTACCCGCTGTAAGGTTATTGAAACGTACCAATACGATATTTGAACCTCCCTGAGGCGCTACTACAAACGAAGAAGCCGGTGAAACAACGGTAAAATCAGCTGCATTCGCACCTACTATAGATAGAGAATCTACATTTAACGGTGCCGTTCCGGTATTTTTTATCGTAAAGATAGCTTCCTGACTTGTACCTACTGCAGTGTTTCCGTAATTCATAGTAAAAATTCCACAGTCCACATTTGTATTGTTACTGTCCACTAACTGTAATTGTGGTTTCGGAGTAACATCGCCAAAACATGTCCATTGTATATCGTCAATAATAACACGGTTACCACTGTTTCTCAATTCCAAAAGAATATTACCTTCTGTGTTAATATCGTTAATAACAGCCGTTTGTTCTGTTTCAGAAGAAACAATAATAGTACTTTTTTCAACTCCGTTTACGAATACACGCAAAGTAGAGTTTCCTGTAAATACTCTTTTATATTTAAACGTCAGTTTCTGCATTCCTCCCGGAATAGCCAGTGTATTTTTCAAAATTCCGGAACGCAACGTTATAGCTCTCCCGTTTAAATTCTGATCAGTACGGGCATCTGTAGCAGACCAGCTAATTCCGTTGTCACCGTTCCAGGTTCTAAGGGTATAATTGGTCTGGCTGCTGCCTATGTTAGAAAAAGTCTCTCCACTTTCACAACTATCCGCAAACAGTTGTTTAGAGAAATGCGGCATATACTCATACGGAGCAGCCATAGCCGGATCTGAATTTGTTAACTCAGCTGATGAATGTACATCTGCCGTTCGTTCCAAACCGGACATCGTCTGTATTCCTCCAAAAGAAAGGAAAGATGCTCCGGCAAGAAACAATACTTGAAAGAATCGTTTTTTTGACATAATGAATACTAATTTTTAGGTTAATGGTTTTGGTTTTAGAAAGAGTACCTGCAGGGTTTCTTTTTCTCTACCAAAATTATCTCCTGTAGTTTAGCTAAATGCAATTTTAAGAATAAGTATTCATCAATATTAAAAAACACAAAAAACACCATAACAATGAATAAAAAGTCAATATATGAAACGGATTTGCGTTATTTTATCTTAATCTATTGTCTTTATACAAATCAAAATTTGTTAATTTTCAGTTAATGTAAAAACCATGAAATAACAGAATGTCCGTCATAGAGACGGACATTAACCTAACAATGAATTTGAATTTCGGAAACTTTAGCCTCCATTTATTTCTTTATTATTCTTACAGTTTTAACAGCGTTGTCAGCCTGAATCTTTAGAATATAAATACCCGGTGTATAAGCACTTACATCTATTTCAGAAGATGTAGCCCCATCAATTACTAACTGTCCGTGCATATTATACAATTGATACTGATATTGATCCGGTATGTTTTGGGTTTCATATTTTATATAGACTTTATCTGTAGTTACTGTAGGATAGATTTGCCATTGGGCGATCTCAACTTTTTCGATACTCAGCGCTGTCCAGGTATTTTCTGCCTCAGGACCGTTCCATATCAATGTAGCGAGATACGGATTATCTATAAATGGATTGCGGTTACCCTGGAAAACCTGTATTACGTCATTTCTTTTTCTTTCTAATGCACTTACGGGATCCTGCTGGTTCCATTCCAGAAATATATCGGGCATATCATTAAAACTGCTATAGGTAATGCTTCCGGTTCCTATAACAGTTGCCGGGCATTGATTCGGATAACGCAGATACATATACATCATCATACGGGCAATATCTCCTTTCCATTCATCTCCGGGATAAAAGTTACCGTTCGCTACTATTGCTGCGTTTCCGCTACCGGATGCGAATTTACGGTTACTGCGTGAATTGTTCATCTGATTATCAATCGGTCTCAGGTTATGTGCATCAGAACCTGCATTTTCAAATCCGAGATTAGGGGTACCCAATGATCGTGGAAAAACGTGTTCTCTTACCCACAAGCCATTACAATCAGAAGTGTGACAGCTGAGGTTTTTATCACGCGTACGATCAGTACTGGCATTAGCATCGGTATCATTATATCCGTAAATCAAAAGCATTTTTGAGGACCCCGGGTTCTCCAGATCAGAAGTTTTAAGCAAATTCCATACATCAGGTGTATAGTTGAGCTGAGTAGTGTGGGTATTCTGAATAAGTTCAGACAACTGGTTTTTTAATCCCGTTGCTGAGGCGGTAAAATCAATGGAACTGTAATATTCCGGAATTTGAGCATAGCCGGATGCTATACACGCCCAAAGAAAAAATTGGGTTATTTTTAATCTCATAGTAGTAGGTTTTTTGAATTTGCGTATGTAAAGTAGGGAGATGCTTTAAAACACCTCCCAACAAAAAAACACAAACAATGAAAATAAACTATTTTAAAGGTGATACATTTTGACCTTTGATTCCCTATCATCACATAAAGTGTAATTCAGAAAGAATTAAAGTAGAAAAAATCAGAAATGACAATATGTTTGTGTTACTTATCGATTTTATAAAAAATCTGAACACATGGATTCTCTGATCAAAATATACGCAGGGTAATTATTTAATGATTATTTTTCTGACTGATGTCTTATTGTTTTCTGCTATTTTAAGCGTGTAAACGCCCTTACTCAGCATACTGATATTTATAAAATCATCCTGAGGTAAGGTTGTTTCTAACATCTTTTTGCCTAAAAGATCGTAAAAAACAATCTCTTTTGCCCGATTTTCTTTAGAAGAAATATAAAGTCTGTCCGTAGATAAGACCGGATTCGGATACACTTTCAATCCATCAATTCCATTTTTTTCAATAGAAGCAGCATCAGCAACCACTACAGAAAAATCGTCATAATAAATATAACCTCCTACCTGTGAAGCAGAACCTCTGTATGTTCTTGCCTGTAATCTCAAATGAGTAGCTGTAGAAGGAGCTGTAAGTATATGTTCAACCTTTTTCCATTCCGGACTGTCTTCAGAAAATGAAGTTTGATGCAGTACAGCCATATGATGTTCCGGATTATTCGGATCTGTAAGCGCTGTAGTGCCACTCATCCAGTTAGACCATGTACGCGTTGTCGCTTTCGGATCATTATCCAGAAACCAATAGCTGATCACATAGGTTTGTCCTCCGGTTACCTCAACCAATTCGCCTCCAATGGTTTGAGTTCCATCCTGAGAGGTATGTCTCGCAGAAAAATTTCCTGATTTTTTAATGACAGCTTCTTTGGTAAGAAAATTATTTACAGAAAGAGTTCCTGTCGTAAACGGGCCGAATGCCTCTGGTTCTGTATCGCTGATCCAGCTTTCAAAACCTCCGTTTTCTACCAGATTCTGAGCCTTCACCTGCCCGAACAGTGCAAACGATACAACCGCTAAAATGTAATTAAACTTCATAATAATTCTATTTTTTGTTTATTTACAAATTAAGCGAACCAATATTAACTGAATAAAAACCAATTATTAATTAATTAATAATCATTCATTTACAACATAAAAATAAAAACCTATAACCATGTTCTTTTCTTAGAACTGTATTTATAGTTGGATACTACACAAAAGTTAAAATAATATTATCACTTTAAATTCTACATTTTAGGATAGCAACCGTAACATTTTTTATTATTATATTTACAATCAAATAGTTACTAAAGTTTATTTATTCTTTAATGAACTTTTCTAACTTACTTCTACCAGATTACGTCACAACATAGTATTTAAATACCTTTAATAAGTTCGGTTCAGGTATCTCAAATTGGACAATAAGTTTACCGATATTTCTTTCGGTATTAATAAAATATTGATACTGTTTCTACCGCAAAGTCAAACAATAAACATAATAAAGAAATTTTTATAATATCATGAAAAATAAAAACAAAAACTGGATTTTATACAGTGGTATAGTAGCTGTTCTATTAGGATTAGTTGTGTTATGGTCTACAAAAACAGAATACTACCACTCAAGATTAAACATGGAAACCAACTTTATTACACTGCTGTTTTTTTCAATAATTATAGCCCCTGTTTTTGAAGAGCTCGCTTTCAGAGGATATTTTACCCGTAGTAAAAAAATACAAATACCCTCCCTTATTCTATTGCTTGTATATGTACTCATTTCTTTTAACTTTATAAATCTTATTCTTTTCCTTGCTATCCTTACATTTATATTACTCAACAACGGAAAGGAAAATAATCTGATTTTCTTTTTCTCGATTCTCCTTTTTGGTACCATCCACTATCAGGTATCCGATTTTACATCATTGTCTGCTTTCTATACGATCCTTTTTCAGCTGGGATTAGGAGCCATCCTATTATGGGTTGTAATCAATTTCAATCTCAAAAGAGCGGTGCTTTTACATGCTCTCTTTAATTTAGTTATGCTTAGTTTCACCTATTTTTCTATCATGTATAAAACTGATTTTTCTGAAAAAAGAATAGAAAATGATACAATACATGTAGTCTGGAAAAAAGAGTTTAACCTCTATCCAAAAAATGAATCATTAATACTAACCGATAATTCCTTTAAAGCTCAAAATTATACTCCCTTATCTTTATACAAGGCACTTCAAAACAATAAGTCATCTAATAAAATAAAAAATCTGTTTATTAAAGAACCGTTAATGAATTATTCGATTGATTTTTCTTTAAAGGATAGCCTGAACGTTGATAATGATGAATTAGCAAAGAAATATTTACAATTTTGTATTGATAATGGCATCTTAAAAGATGTAACCGATAAGTAATGTTAATAAATGAATTCCAAATATGCCTAAAATACTTATTTTACTATTCATCTTGTTTTTTATTCTTGTTCAGATTAGTTGTTTAATAATAAACAAATACATCTTCAGAAGGTAAAATAGCAATTGACCTAAAAAAACTGAACCGGGTTTAAGCAACAAATATTCCTGACTTTGAATAATAGCTTCTTTGGTAAGAAAATTATTTACAGGAAGAGTTTCTGTTGTAAAAGGGGCAAATGCCTATAGTTCCGTATCGCTGACTCAGGTTTCAAAACCACCGTGTTTACCAGATTCTGAGCCGTCACCTGACCGAAAATTGCAAACGAGACAGCTACTAAAATGTAATTGAGCTTCATAATAATTCTATTTTTGTTTATTTACAGTTAAGTGACCCAATATTAACTAAATAAAAAAACCAATTAATTAATCATCATTCATTTACAGTATAAAAATAAGAATCATATTCATGATCATATCTTAGAACCATATTTATGGTTTCATACTACACAAAAGTTAAAATATTATTATCCTTTTAAATTCTACACTTTAGTGTAGCAACCGTTACATTTTTTATTATTAGATTTACAATCAGACAGTTAATAAAGTTCATTTATTCTTTAATGAATCTTTTTTACTTACTTCTACCAAATTAAGTATTTGAATTGCATTATCATCCCAGATAAGGTTTAATCATTATCTCACTAATTTAAAGCTTGTGCTTTTAAATTTTTGATTATTTATCATACTGCTGCTAAGTAGCTAAAAAAACATAAAACCGATTACAGCGGTATACCTGTAAGAAAAACTTATAAATATTTTAAACTTTTAGTCATGAAAAAAATGATGTTATTTTTATTTTTGAGTATTTCACTTCAAATAAATGCTCAAAGTCTAGACAATTTAAAGCAAAAGGCTCAAGAAAATGGCACAGAAATTATAGATATTGAAATGTCTATTCTAGAAAAATCTCATGAAATTAACAAAGAAGTATTAATGCTTAAAAGTTATTCACAAGATTACAAAGAAGGTACATATGTATTCAGTTTACCTCAGGATGATTATAATATACATAAATATAATTTACAAATTTTAAACAACATATATAATAATTTACTACCTGAGTTGATCAGTTATTCTAAAGAATACTTGCAAAACTATTTAGGTTTGTCTAATGATGACATTGAAATGCTCGATAAATTATATTTGACTAACAATAAAACTCCTAATTTCCCATTAATACATTTTAGTGGTTCTCAGGTGCCTGAAAATAGTAATTTAAAAAAAATAGATACTAATATATATGGTAATAAACCAGTATATAAAGCATCATATAAAGATGTTCTCCCAACTTATATGCCAAATCTAGAAAATGAAATTTTACCTGTTATAGCATTAAGTTCTATTGAACTTAGATTAAATTATCCAGACAGATTTTTCACAAAAGAATTTCCTAATTTGAATATTGATATTCCAAACTACGAGTATAAGACCAGTGAAATCACTTGGAAAGAAATAGCATTCTGTGCAGCTGTCGCTATTGGAGCGGATTTTTTATGGGGAACAGCAGGTCTAAATGGAAATCAAGGTAATAAATGGACTAAAAAAGCAATTATAAAAGCATTTGGTAAAATTGCTTCTAGGATGTTAGGTCCAGTAGGAACCGTAATAGCAGTAGGCTCTTTTGCAGGTTGTTTATGGGAAGCTTCTTCTGATTAATAATATAAAATATGCCTAAAATACTTATTTTACTATTCATCTTGTTTTTTATTCTTGTTCAGGTTAGAAACTCTTATAAGCTATACAAAACCCGAAAAAGTAAAAACATTTGGTTTTATATAGATGTTGTTGCTATCATTTTGACCTTTGTAATTTCGTCTTGGGTGCTGTATTATTTTGTTTTCTAACTATGAATACTCTGATTAAATATTGCAGAATAATAGCGGTTTATAGTTTGGTAGCAGCATTTTGCATCCGTTTTCTTCTTACAAGATATTATTGTATTGAAAATATGCTGTGGATTACGGCAGCTATTTCTTTATTGATTGCTATGAGTTGCTTAATAATAAATAAATATATTTTCAGAAAGTAAAATAGTAACGATAGTAATTGACCTTAGAAATTTGAACCGCATTAAAAGAATAATGAGTCCATATATTGGGCTCATTTGTTTTATTGCATTTTTAAAAAACAGAAAATTGCGAGGTACACTATTTAAAATAATCCACAACTGTATAACTACCATCTTCATATTTTTTCAACAATTCCTTTATATAATATTTATGCTGTACGCCGGTCAATACAACAATGCGCTTACCCATATTTTCATTGGCAATACGGATGATATTAATGGCCATAGAATTATTTCGTAAATCCCAGAAATTACACCAAAGCCTGTAACCGTTTCTGTAGGATATTTTTTTACCGTCAGGTTTTACAATAAACCGTTTTGCAAAATAGTCATTCTCAGACGTTATTTTTTGCAGTTCATTATGTTGTATATGTTGCCGTATGCGGTTGATACTGTCAAACTGTTCAGAATTGAGCTCCTTAAATGTTTTATTACCGTATGCTTTCAGCTCAGTATTGGCATGCAAATAATCTGCATAAATTTTCATTTCCTTTTTATTCAAAAGTTTTGCCTGATAAAGACTATCCAGTAAATCAATCGTTTCCGCATCAGCAGGTACCATACCGTGTTTTCTTCTGTATTCATTACGCCCTTCAAATTCAAAAGGCAGATTCAGTGTTTTCGGATATTTTTTTAAATACCAAAGCGTTGCATTCTGTTCGTTTGAATCCGGCTCAATGTCATCCAAAAAAGTTTTGATTTGCTGGCTGTCGTTCTCTTGTAAAATAACATCCGGTTTTATCTGTTCCAGAATATCAAAAAGAATTTCAGGTGTCAGTATTTTAGATTTTTTATGTACTGTTCCAATAAGGTAAATTTCTGTTTGCGTCTGTGCTGTAACACAATACAGCGACATAAAAAAAAGAATGAGGTATAGTTTTTTGTACATGGTTTTTTATTTTTCTGATAACATCATAGAATTTAATCAAAAATAATTCTTTTTATATTATCAAAATACAGTTCAGTAAAAGCAGACCGGCAAAGTAGCAACATGGTAAAAAATGCTACTTTTTAATCTTCAAAAGGGTCTCATACATTTTTCTAAAATACGCAGGATTTTCATAATGGAGCAACTCTGCTACATCATTTACAGAATATATTCCTTCATTAAGCAGTTCTTTAGCAAGATTCAATCTTTCGTTTCTGTAAAACTTTGCAGGAGTCGTTCCATATACATGTTTATAAATGGCTTTGTATTTAGACAATGACATATTGGATCTTTCTGCAAGTTCCCGGATTCCTATAAAGGGCTTAGTAAGATCCGACAATAAAAATTCCTGGCTTTGGATAATAGTTTCAATGTCCTCATTTTTCACGAGGGATACCCGGTCAAATTCTTTAGAATTTAAGCGATCAACTAAATAAGTCAGCAACCGGTAACAGGCAGCCGTAAGAAAAAATTCATAGGAAGCACTGTCCAATTTTCTCTCTTTGAGAGCACTCAATACAATCTTACTCTGACTGTCTATATAACTATAATAAAACATTGAATTTTTATTTTCATCAAACAAATCTGTAAGTGTACTCTCTCTGTCTTTGATGTTCAGCAGCTGTTTTAAAAAATCTTTTTTTATCAGCAACCGTAAAGAATAGAAACTCTCATTCATACGGGCAATATAGGAACTCTTTATATTGCAATCTACAATTCCAAAACCCAGATTTGAATCCATTCCTATCTTATGAGCAATTCCATTGATGACATGAGTATTCATCTTATTACTCAAATCATAATAAATAATCCATAAATCATCATCTGTAGGCATTCTTGTGAGCTTTGCCGGATTGGTTACGATGGTATCAATGAGAATAACTGACATTACATCCGGAATAATTTGTAAGGTAAGAGACGCCGGATTATACGTTGTACCATCAGGCATATAAAGGTATTTATTTTCTACGAGTTTTGCTCCGAGCTCCTGTACAAAAAGTTCCTGCCATTCAGGTGTCAGAGAAAAGACATGTTTAAACTCTTCCTGATTTTTCATACGCTGTGTAATTGTTTTACAAATTCTTTGGGGGTCATTCCGTAATATTCCTTAAATCTTTTTATAAAATACGAAACACTTTGATAGTTTAACCGGCTTGAAAGCTCATTGACATCAGTATCTTCGGTTTCAAGGAGATTTTTAGCAAGTTCTATTTTATTTTTTATAAAAAAAGACTTCACACTTAATCCTGTTATTTTTTTAAACAGCATTTTATATTTGGTGGGAGACATAAAGGCTATTTTTGCCAGAGGTTCAATACCCGGAAAATCATCATGAAGTGACTGGATCAATAGTTCCATAGTAATATTGATGCGGTATACATCTTCACTGGACATTTTACTGACTACCGGAGCATTTCCTTGCGAAAACTGATCGATACAATCTCCAATCAGGGCATATACGGTGCTTTTATAGATATAGTCATAGAACGGTGCTTCATATGGAATTCTGCGCAATTCCAATATTCTTGAAAGGCTTTCTTCAGATATACGGTCAATACGGGTGATGGTATTTTTCTGTGGATCAAAAAAATCTTTGATACCGGGTTTAAAAGCGGTCATTTTATCCAGATAATTGATAAGAAAATTCTTTTTTATAAAAATGCAGAGCGTATAAACCGATGAATTTTCCTTAATGGCAAAATCACTGTCAAGCGAACCGTCAAATATAGAAAAACGATATTTCCATTTACCTGAAGACTGAGGATTTCCATCAATGAGAAAATCAAGTTCAATATCCGTAATATTAAAGTAAAGACCTAAAAAGGAAGCATCATTATTTCTCAGCGTAAAACTAACCGTCTGATCATATTTTATATCCATAATCATAGAAGAAACCTGAGGATCAATTTGAGAAAAATAACAAACCCCTTTCATTTCATCGGTTGCTATATTTACAAGTTGTCCTTCGATAGTTGCTCCCATAGCTATGGCAAAATCTTCTACCCAGTCCAGAGTGGCATTAAGCCGGTAAGGTATTGTTTTCATCTCCACTTTTATTTTTCTAATAAATATTAAAATAAATAATTCTTATTTATTCTGCATTTCCTTTCAATCATAAAAGTAAGTGTTTATTTCTCTTTGTACAGAAAATAAGCAATCAAAAGAGTAATATTGACCATCACAGAAAATGCATTGGAGATAATAATAGGCCATTCTTCTCTCATGATTCCATATACAACCCATAAAGACACACCGGTGAGTAAAACAGCAATCATCATCCAGGAAAGATTTTCAACCTCTTTTTCTTTGAGTACCTTGATCAGTTGGGGAATCATTGAAACTGAAGTAAGTATTCCCGCAATAGTTCCAATAACAACTTCCATAATTATTCATCTATAAAATTAAACACCTCCTGTGCTCTTTATTAAAAATACAAAAAGGAATTGAAATGAGGGCTACTTTTAGTATTGCATCTTATATTGAAAATTGTAGACCGCCCCTATCAATCCAATTTCCTGCTTTTAAGTAAGTCTAATTATTTAAAACAGCCGTATTCTTTTGAGCTGTTCACTTTCGATTATCAATTTATCCAATCTTGACTGTCTCGTTTTTTCTTGCTTTGCTGACATAATCCAGTGTACCATTACCTTTCTATAAGAAGGCGGCTGTTGCTTAAAAAAATCCCATGCCAATATATTTTTTTTAAACTGATTTTCATATTGTGCTGCCAAAGCCACTGATTCGGTTTCATGAGAATATATACCCGATTTATCTTCTGTTCTCAAAGCAAATGCTTTTTCACCTTGTGGCAGCATACGTCCATTTTTCCGAAGTTCTTCTACCTTTTTGATATTGACAGCACTCCAGATGCTGTTTTTCTTTCTCGGTGTAAAACGAATACAATAACGCGCTGCATCAATAGATTTCCGCACCCCGTCTATCCATCCGAAACACAAGGCTTCATCAACGGATTCAGACCAGGTCATGGATTCTTTTTTGGTACTGACTTTATAATAGCCAACTACTAATTCTGTTTCTTTCAGATGATTGTTTTCTAACCATACTCTAAACTCTTTTGGAGTGGCAAAAAAGATAGCTTCCATTACATAATATTGTTTACATATTAAATTTCCAGTGCTGAGCGAAATCCTCTTGCGGCGTAATAAGAAGAAGCTCCGTTGTGATATACAAAAACCGTATTGTATCTGCGATCTGCAAAAAGAGCTCCTCCAAGTTCTCTGATAGCAGCAGGAGTTGCTATCCAGCTAGATGTTTTTAAATCCACTTCACCTGTTGACTGCAATAGACGATATTCCTGTTCTGTCAGCATACGCACACCCATTGCAGCGGCCATACTCATAGCATCGTCATGTGGTTTGTGCTCTTTTCTGGAATCCAGTGCTTCACGGTCAAAGCAAACACTTCTGCGCCCTTTCGGGCTTTCAGCAGCACAATCCATAAAGGTATAGGTATCCGACTTTTTATCATATTGGACAACATCAGGTTCACCTCCCGTTTTCTCCATTTCATTCAATGACCAGAGTTTCTCTGTATTCGTTTCAAGTTTACTCTGTATTGCTGCCCATTTTATTTCTTCATGCCGATTCATGTTTTGATTAAAACGGGCTTTTAAAATTTTGAGAATTTGGGTCGTTTCCTCAGCAGACAATTGCTTGTGATGATTATTTGCCATCTTTATTATTTTTGGTTATAAAAAATGTTTGTTTTGAGTACTTTTTTTCAAAAAATTTTACGCACCTCATCTTACCCGTTCAGCAACTTATGCTTTTTAATAGGAATTCCTTTTCTGATAAGCCGGGCATGGTACGAACTGGGAATGTCATTCTGCCATTGAGGCAGTAGTAAGACAATAAGAATAACATCAAGCTGCGAGAAAATTCCCCAATAAATCATGAGTTGCATCGGAAGTCCTGCATATTCAAATCCGATTAGAGAAACACAGGCAATAAACAATATAATACCCCATATTTTAGATAGAAAAGCATGAGTGCAGGTTTCCTTTCCAAATCGTATAAAGCTTATTAGATAACATAGAGCCTCCATACCAAGCAGTGCAATAATACCGGCTTTATGCATTTTCATGAGTTCCGGATTGAGTATAAAACAACTGACACCTATTGCAAGCCAAAATACCATATCTACCTGACTGTCCATACGGCGTAACCCCACGGTTGATATTTGCTGCTTCCTCGCAATAATACCGTCAAAGATATCAGATATAAGTCCCAGAAACATTAATATTAAAATCAGAATTCTGGAAGCATCTCCAAGCTGATAAGCAAAAAAAATAATTAACGGAGCCAATAACAGCCGGAAAAGAATAAGCAGGTGCGGGATTTTCATATATACTGTTTTTTTGGATGTACTCAAATATACATAAAATAGTAATACTCATTTTGTCTGCTTAAATTTCAAATTCAATCAAACTTTTTCATATTTACCAAAATAACATTTTTATATATTTTTAACTTTTTATTAAAAAAATATTCAGTTGAAGAAATCCTCATTATACTTATAAAATATAGGAACACCACCTATAAACAAAAACACTAAAGCATTCAATTAATAAACTTTAACATTTTATATTTTATTTTATGTTAATATTTTATACTTTTACAAAACCCGAAACACATGTCAACAAAAAAAACAGATGAAGTAATGTCAAATTACCTCTTCTCTATTTTGATTTATCTTTAACTAATATCTAAAAACTTTATTATGAAAAAAGTTCTAATTTTGTTAATGACGGTGTCATTATTCATGTCTTGTGATTCGGACAGCACATCAAATGAAAACAATCTGGCAAATGGTGCCAAAATCGGATCAACCTTTGATTCCATGAGACAAAAAGCTCTGATTGAGATGAATCAGGGAGGTACTATTCACTACAGCCCGGATCAGGGAGCAGTTTATAAATTAAGAAACGGTACTACGATCCATATTCCACCTCACTCCATCGTAACCAAAGATGGTGCTGAGATTGACGGCCCTATTACAATCGACTATATTGAGATTTTCAGAAAAGAACAAATGGCTATTGCCAATACACCGACTATGGGACAGGTACCAGATAGTGAACAAAAAGATTTACTGGTTTCCGGAGGAGAGTTCTATATTGACATTAAATTTAATGGTGAGCAGGTAGAAATTATTGCTCCTGTAAAAGTAAATATTGCGACTTCAAATTCTGAAGCTGATCCGAATGGAATGAACTTATGGAATGGAGAAACAGATAATAACACAAACAATTTCACATGGAACCTGGCAGACCCTAATGACTTGATTTTTGAAGGTTCAGGTCCTGTATTCGGTGGTGAAGGTAATGCCGGAGGGTTCTATGATGTATTGATCCAAAACTCAAGCAGCCTTGGATGGTGTAATATCGATAAATTTGCACAGTTCCCTGATCCAAAAACCCGCATCAGAATCATTGTACCTAACGGATTTGATCAAACGAACTCTTCTGTATATCTGGCTGTAAGAAACCAACCAAATATGCTTGCACGATTTGATATGTTTTATCCATCGAATAATGTGTTTGAAGAGCACTATGGTTTAGTACCGGTAGGTTTGGATTGTCACTTAATTTTTGTTGGTGAGCAAAACGGACAATATGTTTACAGTATCTTATCTACAGCTATTGGAAACAATGCGACTTATAGCATTCCAAGTGGTAGTTTGATTACAGCATCTTCTTACCATCAGGTAGAAAATGCCATCAGTATCTTACCTTAATCACATATTTTCATTCGTTTTTCCAAACACAAATGTGTGAAATGCTAAATCAAAAAATGAAAAGCGGGATTACCCCGCTTTTCTTATTTATTATACTTTTTCTGTTAAGTGGACACGACCTGTAGTGCTTTTGACAGTGTATCTACAAAATTAATCTGCCTGCCTTTGTTGCTCTCATAAATAAAATCAGTAATACTTGTGGAGGTGTAAGCATCAAAGTTTCCTATAATCGCCAAACGCAAGCGATAATTAGAAAATTTCTGTAAAATATCTCCTGCAAGTTTATTTTTTAAGTCAAAAAAAGACGGTGTCAGATTTTTCTGATACAAGATAACGGCATCAAAACTGTCGTAGTAGAGGTTTCCAACCAAATCAACAGCATCTTCGAGAGAAGCAATAACCACTCCCTCTGCGATAACTTCTGCTATTTTATATTCATTTACGGTATGTATTGTAATATCCATTTTTCACTTTTTTAGATTCAGGTCACTCTTTTCCTGTAAAAATAATTTTATTTCCAAACGGGTCAATCACTTCAACAAGATAAAGTTTAGAATCCCAAAAGGCCTTTTGAATACCGGGCTTGTTATACTTATAGTCTTTTTGAAGCAATGCGGCATGATATTTTATTAATGAAGGTACATTTTCAATATGTATTTTAGCGCCTGGTGAGCAATCGCCATGGTGCTCCGACAAATGTATTTCTACACCCTGCCCCTGAATTCTGAGATAAAGCGGAAAATTTTCACCAAAACGGTGTTCCCCCACAACTTCAAATCCAAGCCAGCCACAGTAAAAATCGATCGCTTTCTGATGATCAAAAATTCTAAAAACCGGTTTTATGGTTTGCATATCTTTTCCTTTTTATCCGACAGCTGTACAGATTTCAATGAGAAATCCGTCGATATCTCTTATATAAGCAACTGTTTGTCCCCATGGTTTTTGTTTTGGTTCTTCCACAATCTGTGCTCCATACTGCAATGCCTGTTGTATCGTTTCTGCTACTGCATCAGTTACAAATCCCAATTCGATTGCAAAAGGCTTTTGTTCTAAACTACTTTCTGTAAAGCCTTGTTTCAGATTGCCGGATGCAAGTGTTATAGACGCAAATGCAATCGACGTATTTCCGGTAAACAACTCTCCATAATCCTTATCAGGAGTTATAAATTTTCTTTCAAAACCAAAGGCTTTTTCATAAAAAACAATCGATTTTTCTACATCGGCTACATATAGAATGGTATAGGCAAATTGTATTTTCATAAGTATTTTTTTAAATGATTTATGCTATTCTATTTCGGGACCATGAAACTACTTTTACACCTTTCGAGTACTGCATACTATGAATATTATTTTCTTCTAATACCATATTTCCCAAATCATATCGGACGTTTATTTTTTGAGGCTGCAATTGACGGAGTTCCCATTCTTTGTGGTGAATTTCATAACGGTACAATTTTTCATCCAAATCCAGATACAGACAATACCGTTCGGTTACCCAGAGATCAAATGCTTTTTTTTCGACAATTGGAGAACCAACTTTAAAATCAATTTCAAAAGTAAAATTTTTAACCGGTTGCTGTGAACGGTAATATCCTTCTTTTCGCTGCATATCGGATTTTTCATAAGGCAGTCCCGACAACATTCTGGCAACCCAGACTGCAAACGTTTTCTCTGCTTCTATATTGATAAAGTAGACGCCTTTTTTTCCTTCTTTTTCAACATACGTCCGCACGTTGATTTCATGAAAATCGGATACAAATGACAGAGATGGTAAATATCTCGGGCGTATTTTCTGCATCGTAAATGCTACAACAGATATAAAATAAACTCCGTCAAAAGAATCGAGTGCCAAACGCTCCGGCACATGTTTTCTCAAAAGTTCAAAAGGTATCTCAAAATGTAAAAAAACAGCCTCATTCCATTCCTGATAATATACCCAGGGTTTCTGAGGCATCGGCCACGGTCTGTGATCTGTTTTTTGTAACATGTCCTGAATTTCTCGCATTTTTAAACAAGGCTGTCTTTTTTATGAGCCACAATAGAATAAACCATCGGTATTTTATTATCCAGATGACTGATGCGATATTTTCCCGGAGAAAACTCTACTGTATGTTCAAAACAATTATAGGGTGAATAATCATATTCATCCAATGCTTTTATTTCAAGCTGGTTTTTGAGCAGACTGTTTACTACTTCACTCATGCTATGATTCCACATCACATATTGCTGATTAATAGCAGCATCACGGTCTGCATAAGTTCCGTTTTCTGTTTCTATTATAGCGCCGGAATTGAAATAACGATACCCGATCTTATCAAATTTTTCATCAAACATCCATACAACAGGATGAAATTCTACAAAAACAAATTGCCCTTGTGGTTTAAGAAAATGTGCTATAATTTTTGCCCACCGATCCAGATCCGGTAACCACCCAATCACTCCATAACTGGTAAAAACAATATCAAACTGACCTGATAAATGATCGGGAAGATCGTATAAATCACAGCAGATAAAATCTGCATGAACCCCCATCTTTTGAGATAATTTCCGGGCTTCATCAATCGCTTTATCTGAAAGATCTACTCCGGTTACTGTAGCACCAAGCCGCGCAAGTGAAAGCGTATCCTGACCGAAATGACATTGCAGATGTAATATTTTTTTCCCTTTCAAATCGCCTAATAACGACATTTCAATACTCTGTAATGAGGACTTGCCTTTTAGAAATCCTGCTACATCATAAAACTCCGATTTTAAGTGTGCATCAGTACGATTGTTCCACGATTCCTTATTAATATTGATATAATTTTCTGAATTCATCCTGTTCGTTTTTAAGTCTGATGTATTGCTATTTTTGTTTTTTTAATGATTCTTTTCGGCTTAAAATTGTCTGTCTTTTTATATCAAAAAATTTCAACATAACACGGATCAATAACTACTGTAAAAAGACAACATAAATCTAATCATATTTTAACTAGAAAAAAACCTATTTGATTGTTCTTTACAAGACATAATAAATAATTTGTTTGGATCACTATTGCCATATAACACAAGAATTAACAAATAAAAATTGTCATTTTATACAGCCGTCAGATCCTTTCAGGGCTTGTAAACTCCGTTAAAAAGAACTACCCGCCATCTATCAGGATCTTCATACGTTTCACTTTTTCCTTTCCAGTAAGGGTTTTCCGGAGCTACAGGATGGTAATTCATATCTTGCAATCGCTTATTTGCGAGTTCATATTTTAAAGGATCGTCAAAATACAACACCAATAAATTTTCTTTTGTTGGCTCCGGCAGAGGTGCTGCATCAACATGCTGTGTAAATTCTAAATGATGTTGGCTGCCAGGCAAGCCTAACATAAGACCGTCATAACCGTCATGACCCGAAAAAGAACCCAATTCCTCCAGTCCGATTCCTTCTTTATAAAAACGGCTGACTTCTGATAGGTTATGCGTAGGTCTGGCGATTCTGAATTGTACCGCTTCTATTGTAGGATTTCTTTTAATTTCTTTTAGTTCACTTTTACAGGAAGCCGTTAATAATAAGAGCCCCAGGCTTGTTAAAGGTAAAATACTTCGTTTCATCTTCTTCTTTTTTAATGTTGTAATGATAGGGCAAAGGTCAAAAAGAAGCTGTTTCAGTACAAGAGCGATTTTACCTATTAAAGAACCAATTTTACCGTTTGTTGCGATATTGGCCTGGAGATTGGGCTTTTATATTTTTAAAAAAACGGGAAAAGTGAGAAGCACTGTCAAAACGCAGCAAGTCGGCTATTTCTTTGATACTGCTGGCAGAATAATTAAGCAATAATTCCGCTTCCAATACAATCCGCTTGTGAATGATATGAATTGCCGAACCTCCCGTTTGTTCTTTTACACACTGGCTGAGATATTTTGGAGTAATAAAAAGCAGATCGGCATATTCTTTTACTGTTTTAAGTTCTCGAAATTTAAGATCCACCAGTTTTCGGAATTCATAAACAATCTGATACGGTCTGTTGATATTTTTCTGTGAGTTTAATAAACAAATTTCACAGACGCGATTATAATCATACAAAATCTGTAAGAGATAAAGTCGTATCATTTCAAGGTAAAAAGGAGATTCTTTTCCGGCTTCCTTTTCTATCCCGGTAAATTTATAATACAGACTTGTAAAAAGTAAAGGCTCCACTTCAAACACAGGTGGATATTCCTGATTTATGTATAGAAGTTCATCGATTATCTCAGCTGTTATCGCTCCTTTTTTTAGAAAATCTGGTGTAAAAACAACTATATATGCCTCAAAATCATCTGTAAGATGTTCCATTTTACAAATGGTATCCGGCGGAAGGATAGAAATGGAATGTTGGTTTAGCTCAAATACATGATGTGCCGCTCCAAGCGTTGCTTTGCCTTTTATACCCAGTAAAATAGTGTAGAAGTCAAATTTTGAAACAGCTATACCCGGAAAGTGATTGTCTATTTTTTGAGTATACAGATCTATCTCTTCAATCTGTCTGGTGTGCTGCTGATTGAAATGATGCTGTACAAAATGATGTATAGTAATCTGTGTTTCCAACAATAACTATTTTATCCGATGTTTTCTGAAGCAACAGTAAATCCTAAAAACTCTTCTTGAAGTCCGTTTACTATTTCTGTTTTTTCAGATACAAATCCATTATTAATTAATATCTTTCTGGATGCTGTATTTTTCGGATCTATGATCGCCGTGATTTTCTTAGTGGTCTTTTCTGCAAACACATAATCCATGAGCTTTTTAGCAACTGTACTTCCGATTCCTTTTCCCCAGTATTCCGGTAACAACATATAGCCCAACTCTGTTTCTGATGCATCCTTTGTAAGAATTTCCATTTTAGCTAAACCAATAAAAGAACCTGATTTCTTTTCCGTTATTTTATAATACCCCAAAACAGGATGTAATTCATTTTTTCGCAATACAGTATCATATCTTTCCCTGGCTTCCGAAAGTAATAATGCTCTTTCAGTTATCATCTGCATTACTTGTTCATTACCTACTAACAGATAATATAACTCAAAATCTTCTGCTTCAAATTTCGTTAAGCCTATTTGGTAAGTTATTTTCATTTCAGGTTTATTAAATATGGCTGCTGTTTTTATCATTTTTTTTCTGCAGTTCCGAAAAAACAGAGATCATCTGCAGCTCCGTTTCCATTTTTCAGCAAGTCTATCAAATGTAAGTAAAAGCTATGGATCCATGAAAGTAATTTTTTTTATTTCTTATATGTTGGTACCAGATTGCGTATCTTTAGCCAAAGAACTACAAATCGATCTGCAGTTATCAATCTCTCTTTAAAAAAAGCTCCATGAAATATCAATTATACAGGGAACAACAATTGCAATGCACAATAGAAAATGCCTGGAATTTCTTTGCAGCTGCCAAAAATATTTTTAAGATTACTCCAGAAGAAATGCATTTCAAATTGTTGAGCTCTTTAGAAAACGACATTATTTGTGAAGGAATGACGATCGACTATTCTGTTGCTCCGTTATTTGGTATTCCTTTGAGATGGACGACAGAAATACTGGAAGTAGTTCACCAAAAAAGCTTTACGGATATTCAGAAAAGAGGACCTTATAAAATATGGCACCATCGTCATGACTTTATTGCAAATGAAAACGGTGTGCTGATGATAGATACTGTTGATTATGAGCTTCCGCTGGGAAAACTGGGAGACTGGATGCATCATCTAATTGTAAAAGATAAAATTACAGATCTGTTTGAGTACAGACAAAACAAAATCCACAACATTTTAGACCTATAACCTCTGCCGTTATAATTGTTTATGATTGTAGTCATAAACCAGTTAATTCCGGCGTAGTACCTTTGTATTCAAATCACGAAATAATGAATACAGACACCGCCATCAGAAAACAGGTACTAACTCGCCAAGATCTCTTTTTCATTGTGGACGCTTTTTATAAAGAAGTCCGTAAAGACGAAGTACTCGGACCTATGTTTAATGCGACGATTCATGACTGGGAACAGCATCTGGAAAAAATCACTGATTTCTGGTCCAATCAGATTTTTGACACACGTGTGTACAAAGGACATCCGATGGAAGCTCATGTAGAGTTTGATAAAAAGATGCACTACAGCATCACCCCAACGCATTTTGGCACCTGGCTTTTTTATTGGTTAAATACCATCAACACCTATTATGAAGGTGCAAATGCAGAACTTTTAAAAGAAAGAGCCAGAAAAATGCAGACGGTTTTGTATCTCAAGATATTTGAACACCGTCCTCAAAAATCACACAACAAATTGGATGAGCCTTCTTAAGCTTATTTCACTCACTTAAATAATATAAAACTCAAACTAAACTACGGAAATCTGAAGAAGATTTCTTTTGTGATTCCTACCCATGTTTACAAAAATTCACGTCTCAAAATCCAATTTTATCTGGATTAAGTGGACAAAAATCATGATCTGTTCCTTATTACTGGGGTTTACAGCCTCCCTTTTTGCACTAATTTTTAAGCACGTAACAGAGAACTACGAGCATTTACTGTACAATCGTGCATTGCACGCTCCTGCTCTGTTTTTTATTCTTCCGTTTATCGGACTGACGGTGATCTATTTTCTAAGGCTATATGTTTTCAAAAACCGTAAAAATAAAGGAATATCAGAAGTACTCGAAGCCGTTTATGTAAAAAAGAAACTGCCTGCCTTCAAAATTCCGTCTCATTTCATCAATGGCTTTTTAACCGTTATTTTTGGTGGCGCAACCGGTATTGAAGTATCTACCGTTGTATCTACCGCTACAATGGGAGAACTGGCTTCTACTAAAGATACTATTTTCAAAAAATACAAAAGTGAATTTATAGGAGGTGCTATTGCAGCCGGAGTAGCAGTACTTTTTCACAGTCCGCTGGGCGGTTTGTTTTTTTCTCTGGAAAATATCGTACGTCATAAGAAGAAAACAAATGAATTTTTTGTCATTCATCTCGCCAGTATTCTGATGTCTTTCGGAATTCTTTTTCTGTTTGATGAAGAGCCTTTATTTGCGACCTCCATTACAAACTGGAATTATTCTGCGCTTCCCTATTTGTTACTGTTGGCAGTAACCGCTTCTGTATATGCTGTTTTTTTAACAAAAACAGTTATTCTTATAAAAGGCAAATGGCTGCAATCGGCAAAACCCTTTCTTCAGGTAACAACGGGTGCAGCCCTTTTGGGAATTGTTTTATTGTTTCAGAATGGATTGTATGGAGACGGTTATCACACCATTAAAAGCTTTTTACATATGGACAACAGCCTTTTACTAACCTACTCTCTGCTCAGTTTGGGGCTTTTATTAGTTATTAAACCTATCATCACAGCGGTCACTCTAAGCAGTGGCGGAGATGGTGGCGTATTTGCACCAAGTATTTTTGCAGGAGCCATTTTAGGATTATTCATAGGGATTCTTACAAAAAACTATTTCAATCCGGATGTTTATCTGCTGAATTTTATGATCGTTGGTGTAGCCGTAACTCTGAGTGCTACACTACATGCACCACTGACCGCAGTTTTTCTGGTATGTGGTATCTTTAATTCCTATATTTTATTATTACCGTTGCTGCTATTCACCTTTATCAGTAAATATGTATCGAAAAAAGTGTATCCGTACACGGTATATACCTATTCATTTCGTTTGCAAAAACAGAAAGATTAAAAAAAACAGAAAGGAGATAAAACAACTATCTCCTTTTTGTTTCTATCCTGTTCTTTTTTATTCATCTGCTGCTTTAAGCAATGCAGCAATATCAAATTTTTTCATTTGCATAAAAGCCTTCATAACTTTAGGCGCTTTTTCAGGATCGCTCATAAGACTTCCCAAAACAGCCGGAACCACCTGCCACCAGACACCAAAAGCATCCTGACACCAACCGCAGTTGCTTTCTGATCCATCTTCAGTAATATTAAGCCAGTAAAAATCAATTTCCTCCTGCGTATCACATGTAATGACGAATGAAACACCTTCATTAAATTCAAAATCATGCTGGGCACCACTGTCCATAAATGCCAGATGCGTGCCTGCAATATCCAGCTCAGCATATTTAATATTTCCGGTAACCTCCCCTTCTCCGTCTTCATATTCTGAAACTGTGATAATTGTAGCATCGGCAAACAGGGAACTGTAAAAGTCCATTGCCTTTCTGGCATTTCCATTCTGCTGACCGGTAAATAACAATGAAGGAACTACTTTCGGTTTTTGCACGTTACTTTTATCTGATAAAAGCTGCCACGAAACACCATAGCGGTCTTCTACCCAACCGTAGCGCTCAGCCCACGGATATTGGTCAAGCGGCATTCTTATAATACCATCTTCTGAAAGCAACTGCCAGGCGTTATTTAGTTCTTCTTCAGAAGCGCAGTGTACAAAAAAGGAAATTGACGGATTGGGCTGAAATTGAGGTCCTCCGTTCAGTCCCATAAATTGCTGCCCTTTTACCGAAAACGTTACTACCATAGGAGTACAAGTCATGACTTCAGTTTCTGTAAAAGCCCGTGCATATAAATGGGCTGCTGCTTCCGCATTGCCATCAAACCAGATACAGGGATAAATTTCTTTTTTCATATCCGTAGTTTATTGTTGTGGCATGGCACTCATGTCCATATAGAAAACTTCCCAAAGATGCCCGTCCAAATCTTCAATACTGCGCTGCTGCATAAAACCAAGATCCTGTGGTTCCATCGTTTCTTTACCGCCTGCTGCAACTGCTTTTTCAACAAATGCATTTACCTTATCCATATTTTCCATAGAGAGCGAATGTATCACCAAAGCTGTTTTTCTCGCATCTGCCATAGGTCTGTTGATGAATTCTTTAAATTTATCATGGGTGAGCAGCATCACAAAAATTTCATTGCTATACACCATACAAGCTGCTGTATGATCGGTAAAATCCGGATTGTTGGTAAAACCGATAGCCGTGTAAAAAGCAATAGCTTTTGGTAGATCCGCTACGGGAAGATTAATAAAAACCTGTGTACTCATATCTTTATTTTTTTAGAATTATTTTTCGTTACGTAAAAAGGTCATTTAATAGTCAAAAGCCCCTTTTCTGAGATTTATTCCATATTCTGAATACGCCTTCAGGCATGCCAGAAAATTCGCCCAGCCTTCCGTATTTTCTTTGAGCCACTTGATACCAGCTTCATCATTATGCCGGCCCTTTTCAGTAACAGTTACTATGGTAGCTGCGTCCTTTCCTGTTTCAAAAACCATTTCAACAAGAGTAGCTTCTGATTCTGTTCCCCAGGAAAAAGAGATCAATTCAAACGGAATCACCTCTTTTACTTCTACCGGGCAGGCTTCTTCAAATTCCGGAAAATACCAGACCAGACTTTTTCCGGATTCCATCTTTCCTGAACTTTTTGCAATAAAGTAATGGGTCATTTTTTCCGGATCCGTTATGGCCTCAAATACTTCGTTCAAAGGCTTTAGTATCTTTATTTTTGCCTTGATGGATAGATTATCGATACTCATATTTCGCATATTTGTTTTAATTTATTAAGCGCTTTGGGCCAGGTTTTCTCAAAATAGTCTTCATATTCTTCCGGAGTGTCCGTTGTCACATATACATGTGTAGCATTTCCTTCGCTTTCAAAACGATACGATTCGCAAGCACCGATCCATTTCTCAATATCAGCTCCTTCTGTCCGCTCCTTACCATTTTCAATCACCCCATCATATTCGATGACAATCTCTTCATTCGGAACATGTATTTTTATATGACCTGACATGCCTTCTTTTTTACCTTCTTTACTGATGCCTACAAAAGCAATTTTTGCTCCCTGCTCCCATGATCCTTCATAAAATGAACCCGGATTAAACTCATAAGTCCATTGTTGATATGAGTCTTTATCCAGCATTACTTTACTTACTTTTTCAGCGGGTGCATCAATTATGATTTCAAAATAAAGTCTTTTCATAATTAGTGATTTTCAGTATATGATTTAAAACTGTCCAAAATAGCCTGCCATCCCTGTTGCTGCATGGTTTCAGGATTTTGCTTTTCTGCTTCAAAAGCGATTTTCATCAGCGTTCTATTAAGCGTTTCCGCTACAAATTCTACTACAGCTTTGCGTCCGTCGTCCAGCGAATAAGCAATTTTTTCATGAAGAATAACCGTATCGTATGTTCCTGAAAAATCAAAAGAGAAAGTACCATCTTTTGCTGCCATGGTATGCTTAAAACGTCCGCCTTTTTTGAGATCATTCTCTGAAAACGGACAGTGCCAGTCAGGTGACGCCTGATTCCAGAGTACAATGTGTTCCGGACTATTATAAAGAAGCCATACCTTCTCTAAAGGGGCTTCGATTGTATTGGATATATGAATTTTATTATCTTTCATCTTTTCTCTATTGATCTGATTCATTAAAAGAAATCATCCACTGTATCTCAAACTGGTCTTTAAGACAGCCGAAATAATCGCCCCAAAACATATCTTCCATAGGCATTTCAACCACACCGTTTTGAGAAAGCTTCTCAAATAGTTGATCTGCTTCATTTCTGCTTTCGGTATGCAGGCATATATAATAATTATTGCCTGGAATCAGACGTTGTCCAGAGCTTTCCATAATATCAGAAGCCATGAGCACATTGTTTTTCCCGATTGGCAGCGAAACATGCATCACACAGTTCTGCTCCTTCTCCGGTAATTCTTTTCCTGCAGGAGTATCTTTCATTTTCTGTATAAAAAGTTCTCCTCCAAAAACAGATTGATAAAAACGGAATGCTTTTTCGGCATTACCGTTAAAATTCAAATAAGTGTTTATTCTTGCCATACTATTTTTTTTGTTGATTAAAAAAATTGATTTTTTAAGGCCGGTCTGCGCAAAAGAAGTCCTGCCCAAAGAACGATTCCTACATACACCGGAAAAAGGGTATGGCTAAACCACGGTTGTTCTAATCGAACGTGTGTAGCCACAGCGCCTCCCAGATAGGCTGTAAGTAAAACAGCGCCTGTAAGTGACGTTTTGGGAAAAGCATAAAGAAGAGTACTTATGAGTAACACTACCCCAAGGCCTGTAAGTACACTTTCGGGATATCCCAGCTCTACAGTAGCTTTAATTACTTCATCTGGTTGTACCAGCTTACCAATGCCATCAAATAATAAAAAGAGAATAACCAGACCGCTGAGAATCCAGCCGATTGTCCGGTGCGTTTTTGAAGGTTGCAGATATGGTTCCATATTGTTGATTGATTATATAGTGATCTTATCAAAATTATCACAAACCATTATCAATCTACTTGCCCTATGGCAAGAAATGAAATCAATTGTCTTTCAACAAATCTTTTCGTATACGACTCAGTGAAGTATCCGTTATTCCGAGATACGTAGCAATATGTTTTAAAGGTGCCTGTTGCAGTATTTGCGGATGCTGTTCTTGCAGAGTAATATAGCGTTGCGCTGCAGAATCTGTAATCATCGCAATGGAACGCTGCTTGTGTTGAAATAGACTTTCTGACATCCAAGCTCTGCCCCACTCATTGAGCCCTTTTATGGAATGATACAATTCCTGAAAAACGTCTAATCCGATTGCGTAACAAACCCCGTCTGTAAGAGCCTGAAAATGTTCTACTGTTGGAACTCTTGTAAAAAGTGAAACCACATCTATTGCTATTTCATTGACTCCCGTAAAGCCTGTAGTAATATCATTTCCATCATAATCATATACAAAGGAGCGGATCAGACCGTCTTCTACACACCAGTAGTTATTGGCAACCTGACCTTTTTTGAGAAAAAAATCACCTTTTTTGAATACCACTTTTTCATGGGCATTAAAAATAATCTGGCGATCTGAATCTGTAAGCAAGGGGTTTTGATATAGTTTTTCTAATGACAACATCGGATAAAAGCTTTTTTTGGTTTATTAAAAATAGGAATAAGATTGTTGCGGGCAAAATAAATACATCATGAATTATAGTAAAGTGTTTATTTCAAATGATCAAAAAGAGTTGTAAAAGAGTTCGCTGTACATTCAATAAAAAAAGGGAGTTGCCATGCTTTAGTTTTCTTTGCCTGAGCATTGGTTGCTATATCCCATGGAGCATATATTCGGAATCCACGCTTACCTTTATTTTGAGCCGTAGCAATAAGTCCTTGTTTTTCAAGCACGGATTCGGGCAGTAAAAGAAAACCTTTTTTATGAGCGTCAGCACAAAATAACAAAGCAAAATCAATAGCATCGCTTTTTTCCCAAGGCATTGTTACTCCGCTTTCCGGATTGCGTTTCCAGATTGTAACAAACTGCCCTGATTTTTTTGGAGTCGTTTTTGCAGCGCGGAATCTGATACGGCGTTTATTGAGTAAAAATTCACACGCTTCATACGCTTTACTTTCAGAGTCAAAAGCTATTTCCTGCAAATCAGGTCCGCCATGCTCTAAAATACAGGATCTAAAAAATTCAAAATTCGGATAAAGAGTGGTGGTATTCATAAAGCAATATTAAAAAGTAACTATAAAGGTCAAAAAAGATATTGAGGATTTCTAAAAATAAGAAAAACACCCGATTGCAAAAATCTTGAAAAAAAAGGGAACATCAAATTATATTCTTTTTTATGCAAAGCAATCTTTCCTTATATTTGAGACAAAGCTGTATGATAAGAAAACAGCAAGCCTGTTCCACCTTAAAGAACCTTTCGTATGCAATATTTACTGTTTTTATGGTTTATCTTATTTCCTTTTTCAGGTTTCAGTCAGAATTCTTTTCCCGATTTTCTTCATGGAACATGGAAAACAGAAAACAAACTGCAATTTGAGCATTGGGATCTTTTAAATGAAACTACACTGAAAGGAATCTCTTATGAACTCAGAGGAGGCAATATATATATTATTGAATATCTGGATCTACAGCAGCAAAATCAGGATCTTGTATATACCGCTACAGTAGTCAGACAAAATCAAGGAAAAGAAGTTGCCTTTATCAGGAACCCAAAAGCAGTCGATTATTCTTTTGAAAATTTATCTCATGATTTTCCAAAAAAGATCATATACCAACGTCTTGGTGATTCAGTAATTATGGTAACGGTCACCGATGGAATGAAAAAAACTTTTTCCTATAAGATGTTTAAACAATAAATAACGATACGATGAATTTGTGGGTATTGTATAAAAAAATTCTTGTTTTTGTAAAACCTTACCGTTATCTGGTTTTGGGTACCTTACTGCTTACCTTAATTGGTTCGCTTATGGCACAGGTAAATGCTTATGTATTGCGCTATACAGTAGATGAAGTAAGCCGTTTGCTTGATGAACATAAATCGTTACAAGAGGGAGCCACTTTGCTACTTGCCATCAGTGCCATACTGCTCAGCAAAGAATTGATTTACGCCCTTATACAATTTGGTCAGAAATTTTACGGAACCAAGCTTCGTATATTGATTTCACAGGACATTTCACAGCAGGTAGTCGATAAAATTCTCACCTATAAAATGGCTTTTTACACCTCTTCAGAAAATGAGAGTGGTAAACTGCAAACCCGTATCGATATGGGTATTTCAAGCCTTACACGGCTCGTACAGAATTTCTTTATAGACATATTGCCTTTATTTGCCAACTCTATTATGGCATTGGTACTTATGTTTTCGGCTAACTTTTATGTAGGCATGGTCAGTCTCTGTATCATCCCTATCTATTTTTACATCAGCCAGCTACAAGCCAAAAAACTCAGCGGTTTCAGAAGAAATATGCGCTCTTACAGAGAAACCAAAAACAGTGGCATCATAGGTCTTATTGAGTCGATTACCGTCATCAAATCTTTTGTACGGGAGCCTCTTGAAGCGCAGAAACACAAAGAAATTCAAGACGAGATGACCAGTAATCAGATGAGTACACGTAAGCTTAGCTTCGTATTTGAAAGTATTAAAGGATTTCTGGAGCAAATAGGCGTGGTAGTAATCATTATACTTACTACCTATTTTGTACTCAATGGCAGCATGAGTATCGGAGCCATTATGTTTCACATTATGCTTTTTAACAATGTGTCTGCCCCTATCCGTCAGCTGCATCGTATTTATGACGAAGTAAATGATGCCATGATTTATTCAGAAAGCTTTTTTGAAGTACTCGATGCAGAGCATCAGACAGAATCTTCAGGAACTTATGTACCGGAAAAGATCAAAGGTACCATAACCATGCAGCATGTAGATTTCAGATACCCGGATGGTACCAAAGCTCTGCATGATGTTTCTCTTGTAGTGCCTCACGGAAAAATCACAGCACTGGTTGGATTGAGTGGTGCCGGAAAAAGTACCATCATCAATCTCCTGGATAAATTTTACCAGCCTGCTTCAGGTACCATTACGTTAGACGGTATTGATTTGCAAGAATTTGACACCGAATTTCTGAGAAAAAACACAGGTCTGGTATTGCAAAAGAATCATATTTTTAAAGGAACTATTGCTGAAAACATTCTTTATGGAAACCCGCAGGCAACTATGGAAGATGTTGCAGAAGCGGCTAAAAAAGCCTATATCCATGAACAGATTATGGAACTTCCGAAAGGATATGATGCCCAGGCAAGCCTGCTGTCGGGAGGACAACAGCAACGCATCGCTATTGCAAGGCTGTTCCTTAAAAATCCGCCTATTATATTTTTAGATGAGCCTACAGCAAGTCTGGATGCCATTGCTACAGAACAGATAAAACGCAGTCTCGATGCTATTAAAAAAGACCGCACAGTCATCATCATCTCACACAGTATTTCTCAAATCATTGATGCAGAAAACGTAATTGTTCTCGAAAGAGGAAGGGTTGTTGAGCAGGGAACTCATGAAGAACTGTATCACAACAAAAGTGTTTATTTTGACATCTTTAATGCCATGGCAAGCAGTCTGAATATTGATAAGATTGCGAAAACGGTAGCAGATGAAACTGCTGAACATTAAGCACTGTTATGCTAAAGAGGACAGTCTCTTCCTACAAACCGTCCGTTACCCGATAAAAAAGCAAGCATTTTTTCAATATTGCGATCGACACTTTGCTCGGTTTTGAGAAAGGAAAAATATTTGATGATTTCTTTTTGCAGAGAAGGACTCAGTTTATTAAAAACCGCTGCTTCTGAGGTATTGTTCTTTAAAGCAGTAAGCAGTTTGGGATGTGCGGTAAGTTTTCGTTCTTCTTCATCCCATACAAGAGTCAGCACAATCTCTTCTCCTATTCTTTTGGGCGAGTCTTTTAAAATGATTGTATTGATATACAGCCTCCAGACCCCCTTGTAGCGCACGAGTGTTTGACGAAACGGATGACCGTTAATAGTCCCTTTTACAGGAACAGGTCCTTTGTTTTTGGCAGCTTCCGTAAAAATATCAGCTAATATTTTATCGGGTACATAAACAAAAGGATTGATGCCAATACGGTCAATAATTGCTGAAAATTGATTTTTCAAAATAGGTGGTGTATTTTACAGTCTGATTATGAGTATAAAAGAGGGTAAAGAAAAAACAGACTGTTGGTAATCAACAGCCTGTTTCTATATATTCCTGTTTATGATGGAACTTTTCTTGATTTTTCTCTTTCCCAGATACGGTGTTGCTTCATAACTTCAATAAAGTCTTCTGTAAGCTGATCTGCAGATTCAAAAATAACTCCGGCATCTTTTTCTATAAATGATTTCTTTGCCAGTTCTTCTGCTCCTTTTGCAAAAGATAAAGCTTTGCAATGACGGTATCCTTCATTGATAAAATGAGTATAATCTGGCTCCTGCATTAATGCTTTCACAGAATCTCCGTCCGGTGTATAAAAAGCATCATAGCAAACTGATGCTTCTGTTAGATACGAATGTTGTATCTGCTCTTCTCCGCCTTCCTGATAAGTAAGCTTACCCACTCTGGTTGCGATTAGTACAGCTTCTGCACCTTGTTTTTCAAGTGCCTTTTTCATTTTATCTACCGAAGCCTTACTGACACCATCTGCTACCAAAAAAGCAACTTTACGCGTCGCAATAGTACCTTCACCCTTTTTCACTTTCATACTGAGTGCAGCAGAAGCAGCTACTTCAGGTTTTTTGGGTTGTATCGGATAATCTGCATGGTTTTGTCGGGCAAACATCAGGGTTTTCTCATCGAGCTGTTCCGGTGGGGTAATCCCCAGATTTTCTCCTACCTGTTTTGCAAGTCCTGCATCGATCTGATGCAAAATTGCCAGCTCTCTGGTTCTGATTTCTACTGAGTTTACTTTACTGAGTTCAAAACTGTAAGCATTCACAATATGTGCCTGCTCCTGTGGAGACTGAGAGTTAAAAAACAATCTGGCCTGAGTAAAATGGTCGGCAAAAGATTCTGAACGCTGACGTACTTTACGTGCATCAATACGTTCTTCATGAGACTGAAAACCCTTTTCTCCTTTCAGCATGGCGTGATAAGGACATCCACCGCCAAGGCTGTTGGGAAAATAGCTTACATTTCCTTTAAGAATATCCTGTCTGCCGAAACCGTCTTTCTGATTGTTATTTTTACCGTTAATGGATTTATTGATAGGTATTTCGTGGAAGTTTGGTCCCCCGAGACGATATTGCTGCGTATCAGCGTATGAAAAAATCCGGCCTTGCAATAAGGGATCATTGGTAAAATCTATTCCGGGTACAAGACGTCCCGGATGAAAAGCTGCCTGCTCCGTTTCTGCAAAGAAATTTTCAGGATTTCTGTTCAGTGTCATTGTTCCGATAATTTTTACAGGAACGAGTTCTTCAGGAACAATTTTAGTAGGATCAAGTAAATCAAAAGAATATTTATGTTCATCTTCTTCCGGAATAAGCTGTACCCCAAGATCCCATTGCGGATAATTGCCTTTTTCTATATTTTCCCATAAATCCTGACGATGAAAATCGGAATTAAATCCCGAAATTTTCTGAGCCTCGTTCCACGCTACCGAATGCACACCAAGACGAGGTTTCCAGTGAAATTTCACAAAAGTAGCTTTGCCGTTTTCATTGACAAGTTTAAAGGTATGTACACCAAAGCCTTCCATTGTTCGGAGACTTTTAGGAATAGCACGATCTGACATTGCCCACATGATCATATGCGCTGATTCCGGCATCAGGGAGACAAAATCCCAAAAAGTATCATGCGCAGAAGCTGCCTGTGGTATTTCATTGTTCGGCTCAGGTTTTACAGCATGTATCAGATCCGGAAAATTCATAGAATCCTGGATAAAAAATACAGGAATATTGTTTCCTACCAAATCATAATTACCGTCTTCTGTATAGAATTTAACAGAAAAACCGCGTACATCTCTTGCGAGATCTGTTGACCCCTTAAATCCGGCAACTGTAGAAAAACGGACAAAGACAGGCGTTTTTGTTCCTTTTTGCAAAAACGTAGCACAGGTATATTCAGAAATGTCTTCTTTGGCTTCAAAAATACCGTGTGCACCACTTCCTCTTGCATGTACTACCCTTTCCGGTATACGTTCTCTGTCAAAATGAGCGAGCTTATCCTGAAATATAAAATCTTCCAATAAAGACGGTCCTCGATCACCTGCTTTTAATGTGTTATTGTTGTCATGAACAGAAACACCGTCATTAGTAGTCATTTGCTTTCCTGTATTGTCTACAGTAAACTCTTTTAACTGCTCTTTTTTAGCATTTTCATTTTCTGATGGTTTTTTTTTCTCCATGTTTTTTTATTTTAAATATAAGAAATTTATTTAACCCAATCCTTCAAAAACCTCTTTAAATCCGTTATAAATAAGTTTTATCGTTTCCTTTTTCAACAATACGCTTGACTTGAGTTTGAAATTCATTTAACAGGGAATTTTCAATCTTAAGATTCGCTTAAGATTTATTGATGCCTTTTTATATGTTGCAGTACTGCTCTACTTTTGATAAAAATACTCTCTAATATGAAACGTTTTTTCAGCAACCGCTACCGTCTGCTTTTCTTTTTTTCGGGACTGTTTCTTTTTCTTTCATTTGTGCTGCGAATTGTTTTTACATTCTGGGTATTCAACGATGTTAGCACAAACCTGTATGTATTCTCAAAAACGCTTTTACTTGGCCTATTATATGATATCAGCGTTGTAAGCTGTTTTACACTGCTTTTTACCTTTTATCTTTTGATACTGCCCAACAAATGGGTGGGTTCCCTTTTTGACCGGATAATGGTATACGTTTTTTATGCATTACATCTGCTCATCATCTACTTTGTATTCTTTGCTGAAGTTACCTTTTGGGATGAATTTAAAAGCAGATTCAATTTTATCGCAGTAGACTATTTGATTTATACTTATGAAGTAGTAAAAAACATACAGGAAAGCTATCCTTTGCCTCTGCTTATCGGAGGCATAGCGACAATTACTCTTCTTACAATAATAGCAACAGCACGTTTTAAAGTATTTCGTAAAACATTTGAAAGCCATCCTTCTTTTTATCAAAAAGCAACAATCACACTGCTCAATATAATAATAATGGTAAGCAGTTTGTATTTTCTGACAAACGATAGTAGTAATATCTCTGACAATCGTTACAATAACGAAATCACAAAAGCAGGTATCTTTTCCTTTTTTGCGGCTTTCCGAAACAACCATCTAAAATTTGAAGAACATTACCAAACCATTGATCTAAAAGAAGCGATAACGCTGATCAGAACAGAGCTTACCGATTCAAAAACTTCCTATATAGAAAACAGCAAAAATCCTTTTAGAAGAACGATTACAGACCCGTATCCAGAGAAATTCCAACAACCCAATGTGGTTTTTGTACTGATGGAAAGTATGAGTGCTTCTTTTATGAACCGTTTTGGCAACGAGAAAAATATTACCCCAAACTTAAACGCTCTGGCAGAGCAAGGAATTTTTTTTACTAATATGTTTGCAAACGGTACGCGTACCGTGCGCGGGATGGAAGCCGTAACCTTATCCGTACCTCCTACACCGGGTAACAGCATTGTAAAAAGACCTGACAACCAAAACCTTTACACCATCGGAAATGTATTCCGGGATAAAGGATATCAGACAATGTTTTTTTACGGCGGTGACGGTTATTTTGACAATATGAATTCTTTTTACGGAGGCAACGGATTTGATATCTATGATCGTGGCAGAGGCAGTATCCTCAGCGACAAAATCAAATCGAAACGATACAACATCAGTGATGAAGAAGTAACTTTTGAAAATGCCTGGGGTATCTGTGATGAAGATATTTACGCAAAAGTACTCAAGGAAGCCGATACAAAATATCAACAAAAACAGCCGTTCATGGCTTTTGTGATGACAACTTCCAATCACAAGCCTTATACGTATCCAGCAAACAAAATAGACATTCCCTCCGGAAGTGGCAGAGAGGGTGCGGTTAAGTACGCTGACTTTGCCATAGGAGAACTGATCCGCAACGCCAAACAAAAGCCCTGGTTTAAAAATACGGTGTTTATCTTTATTGCAGACCATTGTGCAAGCAGTGCCGGAAAAAGTGAAATTGATGTAAACAACCACCATATTCCGGCCATTATTTACAATCTGAAAAATGAACCTGCAAGAGAAGTTTCTTTAGAAGTAGCACAGATCGATATTTTTCCTACTTTATTTTCTTTGATGAACTGGAGCTACACCAGCCAGTTTTACGGCAAAGACGTGTTTGACGTGACCTATCATCCTCGTTCTTTTGTGGGTACTTATATCAATTTAGGAATGAAAAAAAATAATGAAGTAGTCATTTTATACAATCAAAAACGCAACGGACAGTATTTGTGGACTCAGTATGATCTGCAGCCTACAAAGGTTTCTCCTGATTTTTTAAACTCAGCGATAGCGAATTATCAGACTGCGGATTATTTATTCAGCCACGGCTTGTTTAGTGAAAAATGAATATCGAGTTCATTATCAACCCCATTGCAGGAAAGGGAAAAGGAAAATACATTGAAGAAAAAATCAAGGCGCATTTCCACGATGGCGATACCGTAAAAATACATTATACAGCTTATCCGGGTCATGCCCTAATCATTACACAGAAAATTCTGCTAAGAGCACCCGATATTATTGTTGCCTGCGGAGGTGACGGTACCGTTAATGAAGTTGCCCATTCCCTTATTCACTCAGCTATTCCTTTGGGCATCATCCCGATCGGATCTGGTAACGGGCTTGCGGCGCATTTAAAAATACCGAAAAATACCGACAAAGCATTGCAATTGCTTAAAAAAGCAAACACTGTAAGCATTGATGCAGGACAGGTTAACCGATATTATTTTTTCAGTAATATGGGACTCGGAATTGATGCCGCCGTTATCGGGCGCTATGAAAAAGTAAAACAACGCAATTTATGGGGCTATATTAAAGCCGGTTTATGGGGTATTCGTAATTACCGTCCTGCCGTTTACAAAGTTGTGTGGGAAGAAAAATTATTAAAGTATCCGTTCTTTTTTCTGTTTTGCTCCAATTCCAATGAAGCCGGCTACGGTATCTCTTTTACACCAAAAGCAAAAATAAATGATGGTTTGCTGGATGTTTTATGCGTAGAATCTCTTACATTTACACAACAGCTTTATTTTTCCCTATTAGTACTGATTCGGAAAATACACACGTACCGAAAAGCAGTAACAGGACAAATTTCATTTCTCGAGATTGAGTCTTCCGAACCGGAACTCCATCTGCAGATAGATGGCGAATACAAAACAATCCGGGAAAATAAAATAAAAATAGCTGTGGTAAAAAATGCTATTACTGTCATAATACCTTAAACTATGGCTGCAACATTTCATTTATTACTCGTAGAAGACGAAACCGGTATTGCCAATTTCATGATTCAGGGTTTAAAAGAAGAAGGTTATGAGGTCGATCATACTGCTGACGGCAGCATTGCTCTGGAAATGATCCATGAAAAAAAATATGATATTATTCTTTTAGACTGGATGATTTTACACACAACCGGACTGGAAGTATGCCAGTCTGTCCGTTCACTAAATTCTCCGAATCGCAACAGTCCCATAATTTTTATTACGGCTAAAGACACGCTTGGCGATACCGTTTCCGGACTCAAAGCCGGAGCTAATGACTACATCAAAAAGCCTTTTCATTTTGAGGAACTATTAGCAAGAATAGAAGTATTACTCCGAAATAATTCAGAAAACATACCGTTACATCTCGGCAATATTATGCTCAACGAGAGGGCGCATCAGGTTTTCGTCAGTGATCAGGAAATCAGTCTCACACCGAAAGAATTTGCATTATTAGCGCTGTTGATCAGTAATAAAGGAAAAGTATGTACGCGTAAACAAATCATCGAAGAAGTATGGGATATCCATTTTGAGTACGATACCAGTGTGATTGATGTTTTTATTAATGCGCTGCGAAAAAAGCTATACATGAATAAAGAAGATTTACGAATTACTACCATTCGCGGAGTGGGCTATATGGCACAGGATGTTTAAAAAAATTTCCATAAAGAACCGTATTGCGCTGCTATACAGCATCAGTTTTTCAGGACTTATGTTACTGATCTTTTCTGTACTGTACGCAGTTGTTTCCTTAAGCATTTCCGCATCCGTGCGCAACATACTCAAAGAAGAAATACAGCATCATGTAAACTATGTAAAAAAACAACCCGTGTTTACCCGGTATATTGAAGAAGGGGAATGGAATGAGATCGAACATGCCGATCTGGAACTTAATCCCGTTTTTATTTCAATATACAACAAAGACTTTCAATTGGTAGAACAATCGCCCAATCTGAAAGAACACCACCTCAAATGGCAGGACGGACAACCGGAATTTTCTATTTTCAGTTTTCCTTTCAATGGGTCTGACCTGCTCATCAGTCAGGCAGTTCTGGTACATAACCATATCACGGTGGGCTATATTGTCATTGGCGTTTCTATGAAAAACCAGCAGATGGTTCTTACTTATTTACAACTTGCACTGTGGCTTATTTTTCCACTTTCATTAGGCATTATTTTTCTTACAGCACGCTTCATTGCCTCCAAAAGTATTGCTCCGGTATTTACCATTATATCCACCGCCCGTACCATTACCGAAAATCATTTATCACAACGCATTGAACTACCTTCTCATGAAGATGAGTTACATACATTGACGGTTACCATCAATTCCCTGCTGGATCGGTTGGAATTCCAGTTGCAAAAAGCCCGTCAGTTTTCTGCCGATGCTTCGCATGAACTGCGCACTCCGTTGGCTGTTATAAAAGGAACGCTTGAAATCCTTATTCGCAAACAACGCACCATTGAAGAATATGAAAATAAAATAGGTTATACGTTAAAACAAGCCGATCGACTCAGTCAACTGGTAGAGCAGTTTCTGCTTTTAGCCCGTATTGAAAATGATCCTATGGAAATAAAAAAAAGCAACCTACACCCTGAATGGCTTATTCGTCAGTCCGTAGAGCGTTATCAGGTATTTCTGAAAGAAAAGCAAATACAGCTGAGCGAAGATTACCAACCGGTGCCCACCATTTACCGCTGTCAGGAATATCTGGAAATCATTATGGATAATCTACTGTCAAATGCTATTAAATTCGTGAATCCTAAGGGTATCATCCGTATTGCACTGCAAAAAGAAGAGAATCAGATTGTAATGACCATTACCGATAACGGAATCGGTATCAGTCCGGAAGAACTCCATTATATTACCAACCGCTATTACAGAGCCGAAAATGTAAAAACAAACAATATAAAAGGATCCGGTCTCGGTCTTCATATCGCGTACAAATTGGCTCAACTCGATGGAAACAGACTGGAAATAGAGAGCCTTCCCGGCAAAGGAACAGAAGTAAGACTTATCATGCCTTTTGAGTAAGTTTAACTGCCTTATTAATTACACTCTTTTTAGATTATGAGTAAAAGAAGAAAACAGTCTTTTGAGTAAGGCATTGACAGTGCGCAGGTAGGTACTGAACTATGTTTTGCGTTTTTGTCATAAAAAGCTGTTACAATGCTGTAACAAATTAAAAAATAATCGTTTTTTGCTTGTGTTATTAACACAAATGCAATATGTTTGTTTCCAGATAATCTTAGGCAGTTTCCTTCTACCGCTGCCTTCGTTTTTTACGAAACACGATGAAAAAAACACTGCTATGCCTGTTTACAGGCTTTGCGCTGCTCTCTGCTCATGCGCAAAAAGTCGTATGGGAAAAAACCCTTGGCGGCAAACACTCCGAGTATTTATTTGATATGGTGCCTACCGTAGATTATGGTTTTCTCTTAGCGGGGAGTTCCTTTTCAGACAAAACGGGCTCTAAAACCAGCGAAGGCCAGGGCAATCTGGACTACTGGCTCTGGAAGATGGATAAAGACGGAGAAGAAGAATGGCAAAAAAGCTTTGGTGCTTCGGGTATGGACCTGCTGCAATGCCTGATTCCTACGGGAGATGCGGGTTATCTGCTTGGCGGTACTTCCAACTCCCCAAAAGACGGCCATAAAACAGAAGCTTCCCGTGGTAAAAACGACCTGTGGCTCATAAAGATTAATGCAGCCGGAGCAGAAGAATGGCAAAAGACCCTTGGAGGCTCGGGAGATGACCGACTGGTCACGATCAAACGCCTGTCAGACGGTGGTTATATCATCGGAGCCAACACCAACTCCCCGGTATCCGGAGAAAAAAGCCAGCACCACCTCGGCGGACTCGATTTATGGATACTGCGACTGGACAAAAAAGGCAAGCTGCTTTGGGAAAAAACCTTTGGCGGTATCTATAATGATGAAGTCAAAACCATAGTACCGACAAAAGACGGTTTTATCATCGGTGCACAATCCAACTCCCCGATCGGCGCCAACAAAGCCGTGGACACCAACGGTGGTTATGATATCTGGCTGTTGACCCTGGATCACAACGGCAACCTGTTGCAGCAACACAACTATGGCGGAACGGCAGACGATTTTCTGACCGATCTGCTGCCTGTAGACAACGGTTATCTTTTGGCAGGAACGAGCAGTTCCGAAAGCAGCGGTACTAAAACTGTATCGGCAGAAACACAAAACGATTTCTGGACGGTACAACTCGATGCGAAAATGCAGCCGACAGATCAGAAAACCTATGACTTTAAAGGCGATGATGTACTGACCTCCGTACTATTAGACAGTGATCAAAACCTGTTGCTTTCGGGCTATACGATACATCCCAAAACCCATAAAAAGAGCTATGTTTCGATCCATATCAATGCCCAGGGCGAAAAGATCTGGGAAAAAGAACTCTCTACAGACGGAGACGATCTACTGCGCAAAGCGATCATCACACGCGATGGCGGTTATGTCTTTGCAGGAAACTCCACGGGGAAAACCTCTGCGCTTAAAAAGGGCTATCAGGGCAGAAACGACTACTGGATTGTAAAGCTCAACACCAAAGAAAAAACAAAAACCCCGGAGATACAGATCGAAGCCTTTCCGAACCCAACCGAAGGGTTTACCAACGTGGTGATCAACCATGAATACGAAGAAGGGCAGATGATCTTATCGGATCTGAGTGGCAAGATACTGCATACGGCACCTTTGCAATACGACATGATTGCAGTAGATCTGAGCGGATATCCTCAGGGAGTTTACATCATCAACATCAAAACCAATGTCATCAACCGTTCGGTTAAAGTCATCAAAAAATAAAACAACATGAAACAGAACTGCTTACTACTTCTATTATTCTTTTCTACGGTATTGCTTCGGGCTCAGGAGGCGCCTAATAAATATACCTTTACCTCTATGGTAGATTTGTATGAATTTCCCCAGACAGAAGCAACGGGAGGTGTTGATGTGCAGCTGCCGCTTTATAAAATAGCCACGCGTGGTTTTGAAATGCCCGTTGCACTGGCATACGACATGATGGGTAATACCAACACCTTTTATATCGGCAGTCAGTTTGGCGATGCCTGGAACTTAAATGCTATCGGTACCATCAGTCGCGAAATTACAGACAGATCGTACACCTATTCAACCAAAACAACAGGAAGCAACTGTGGAGGGAATCAGATTATCATACAATATACGACAGAAACCCTTAAAAAGAATTATGATGTTCCTGATGAAAACTATTACTATAACAATCCCGGAGCGAGCTATCGCGACAACCGTGATCTGTATACCTTTTCATTTCTGGGACTCAGCGGTAAATTTATTCTTTATAATCAAAACAATCAACTCAAAGCAGAGGTGTATGAATCCTCTGATTTTGTAAAAATAGAGATCGAACAACCGGACTGGGGAGCTTTAATTACGGCCATTTCCATTTATGATAAAAACGGTTACCGCTACCGTTTTGCAGCACAATCTAACATCAGCCATAATGAATCTTATGAGCAAACCTATCTTACAGAACCGGCAACGCTGTATGAGAATTGTAATTTTGAAATAGCGACGGGTCATGTATTGCATCCCGGCAACGGTCATACCGGAACGAAGGTATTTCCTGCGGGGCATTTGATATCGGGTAAGATGCATGCCAACGGTTTCCGTTACTGGAAAAACCTGGAGATTTCTGAAATTTATGACCGTCATAACAATCTGCTGGTCTCTTATGAATACGAACAACTGTCTGTAACCATACCGGATCGGGAGAACCGTTGGATGAACGGTCTGGGATTAGTAAAAGGCTATACCAAACTGTATGTAAAAAATATCCGTATCCACGGACAGGGAACCCTTTCTTTTAGCAATACACTGGCAGCAAGCAATCCCGGTGCACTGGTTAATTCTTTTACGAATGCCATGGAAATAAAAGACCTGCAGGGCAATCTCATCAAAAAGATCGCCTTTGATTATCAGACGGCCAATATCAGCAATCTGCACATCATTAAACCAGAGACGGATATCCCTGCCAATAAGCGCTTTTACAAAAAGCTGCTCAAAGGCATTAAAGAATATGACAATACACAGCAAAAAAGCCTGGATACCGCTATAGAATATAAAGATAACGCATCGTCGGGGTTCATCATCGATGGCTTTGGCTTTTTAAGCGGCTATTATGGTTGCAGAGATTATGTACACCCCAGTACGTATAAAACCGATTATTATACCCTTCAGAAAATCAAATATCCGACGGGAGGATCGGTGGTCTATAAATTTGAACCGCATACTTTTTCCAAAGGACTCAACTGGCAGGAAAATGAATTTAAAATGTTTAACTCTGACAACCATGTTTATGAGCCCATTGCTTTGACTCAGGTAAATGGCCAAACCTTTCAGTTTACCGCCAATGCCGGAGACAAGATTTTTCTTATAAACAAATATCCGGGCAATGTTTTACAGTTCTACAAAGGAACCACCCTGGCGGCTTCTGATCTGTTGATAAATGCAGTCAAAGCACCTTCCGGAAGTGCCTCTTTTGAAATGGCCTGTAAGGGAGCACTTTCGAATATCGTATTACCCGCAGCACCCAACAACCAATATACTTTACGGTACACCGGAGCAGGAGCCTCACCGTATTATCTGGGAGCGTATAAATTCCGCTATAGCGATACGTATTATGCATTCCGTTATGAGACGGGTATGCGTATTGCGCAAATGGCCTATTTTAAAGACAATGTGGCTAAAAACATTTTAGACACACCTTCGGGTGCCAACACAGCAGAAAAGCTCATCAATTTTACCTATCCGGGCAGTACACCTAACAGCAGCTCCGGACATGTGAGTCTTAGTTATTATAGTTATTTTGATGCAGCACCCAACAATCTGGTTTATGACCGGGTTGATGTAGAGGTGCGCGGTATCGGAAAAACCAGTTTGTATTATGATATTCCGGCTTCATTTGTGAAACTGAAACGAACAGACCTGAAACGCTCTGCGGTCTTCTCTGCATCGGGAGAGCTTCTATCCGAAAGCGATTATGAATATGAATATGGCAAACCGGCGATCAATGGCTATGTAGACGATACGGACATCAAACCTCATATCCGATCGGTTGTTACCCGTACCCGTCAATATGAAAACGGAGATGATGCCATTCAAAGCATTAGCAGAACACGCTATGACGATGAGCTGCGTCAGGTGGAATATACCAGTACGGAAGAACCGTTATTGGCGCGCAGCCAACAGGTGAATATGAAATACAATCAGATCAACAATACTATTGTGACAACCTCGCAACAACAGTTGATCAATGATGTGATGCGGGAACGTACATTGTATAGCTATGACACCGCTGCCAACCTGCTCAAAACCCAGTTTGGAACGCCGGAAGTTGCTCCTGAAAAAATCGGAGTTGAAAACACACACTATACGGCTGGTTTGCTCACGGGCTATATAGATGCAGCAGGCTTGCCGGTAACTTTAGTGTATGGATATAACAGCAGCCGTATTGTGGCCAAACTGGTCAATGTAGAGGCTTCTTTATACTACTCCAATAATACGGTTTATTTGGGCAGCCGTATCAACATTGGCAATTACAGCAATCAGACGGCGACCACGTATAACGAAACCAATCTGAAAAACGCACTGAACAATCTCAGAACGCTGTTCCCGGAGGCGATGGTAACCACTTACACCTACCGCCCTATGGTGGGTATTGCCAGCATCACCGATGCCGCAGGCAGAGAAGAACGCTACCAGTACGATGCCTTTAACCGACTCTATCAGGTAGTGAACCACGAAGGACTGGTAACCCAACGCTATCAATACAACTATAAAAACTAATCTGCTATGCTACGGTATTTCTTTATATTATTTACAGCACTGTCAGGTGCAGGGTTATACGCACAAAACGGTACCCATAACTATGTACGCGAAACCGTTTACAAAAACGGTTTAAATCCGGGTTCTCCCATATTCAATACTCCGGAGAATTTTGTTACCACAACGTATTATGACGGACTTGGACGTCCGATTCAGCAGATACAGCAAAACCAGTCTCCCGATGATAATAAAAACATCGTCACGCATATCGAATACGAAAAAAACATCGGTCAGATCAAAGAATACCTGCCTTTTACCAGTGCGGGAAAAACGGTGACGCAAAACCAGATCGGTGGCGGTACGCTTATCACCTACCATTCTAACTATGTAGAAGAGGCAAAAAATCAGACGCAGAACTTTTACAATACCGATAAATACGAATACACTCCGAATCCGTATGCGGAAAACCGTCTAGAGGTTTCTCCCCGCCAGCGCATAGTCGAAACCGGATTTCCGGGCAGAGACTGGAGTCTGGAAGACTATGACGGTGCTATTTCCGCAGACCAGCGCAACACCCTGCGTATGCAATACGATCTGAACAGACCCGATGAAGTCAGACGCTACCGTGTGACAACGACTTTTTCGGAGGGAATTTATAAAAACAGCATCAGTCAAGACGGCTATTATCCGGCGGCAAGCCTGACCAAAACCATTGTGCGCAATGAAAACTGGAAAGCGCAGGACGGGCGCAACAACACCAGCGAAGAGTTTAAAGATCCCAGAGGGCATGTGGTGCTGAAGAGAACCTATAACGAAGATCAACCCCACGATACCTACTATATCTATAACCAGAGCGATCTGCTGGCTACCGTATTGCCGCCATTGGCAAAGGGATCTGTTGATTCTGAAACTCTGAACCAATTGGGGTATCAGTACCACTACGATGCCAAAAAGCGCATAGCAGAAAAAAAGCTGCCGCAAAAAGACTGGGAGTATATGGTTTATGACAAACAGGACCGTCTGGTACTTTTTCAGGACGGCAATCTCAGAACCAACAACAACAATTTTAGAAAGAAAGGCTGGATGTTTACCAAATACGATGCGCAGGGGCGTGTGGTTTATACCGGCTTTTTTATCAACACCGCTACGCGTATGGCCATGCAGAATGCCGTGAACAGCATGCTCAACAACTGGTATAACAATGAAGAGCGCAGTAACACGCCTTTTACCCAGAACGGGATCGATATCTATTATACCAAAAAAGCCTTTCCTACGGGCAGTATGGTAATACTTACGGTTGATTATTACGACCGTTATCCTGCCCATACTCCTAATGTGGGCAGTCAGATCCTGGGGCAAACGGTACTGACAGATCAGCCTGCGGGCGGACTCAATACCAAGGGACTGGCGCTGGTATCGCATATCCGCGCAATTGAAACCGAAGAATGGACCAAAAAATACAACTGGTATGATGTCAAAAAACGCGTGATAGCGACTCATAGCGAGCAAGCCTCCGGTACAAGTACCCGTATCCTGAGCAAGCTCAGCTTTAGCGGACTTCCGTTGCAGACTGTGACAACGCACCAGCGTTTTGGCAACAGTACCCCGGTAGAGATCACGGATAATTATACCTATGATCATAAAGACCGGCTTACCAAACATACTCAGAAAATCAACACACAGCAGGAAGAGCTTATTACAGCCAATGCATACGATGAACTCGGAGTGCTTATCCGTAAAAAGACGGGTGGATTGGCAGCTTCGGGCAACGGATTGCAGACAACCGACTATCAGTACAACATCCGCGGCTGGCTCACGCAGATCAACGATCCGGGAATGTTTAGTGAGACAACCGACAATGACCTGTTCAGCTTTAAGATCAACTACAATCGCAAAGACGATGAAAAAGGCGGTACAGGAAAAGCGTTGTACAACGGTAACATCAACAGTGTGCTCTGGAAAACGGCTACAGACAACATCAGCAAAGGTTATAGTTACGATTATGACGGACTCAACCGGCTGACCAATGCGCAGATGATGTATTTTCAGACGGGCTGGACCATGGGCTTTATGCGCCATCAGGCACACAGAGAAAGTATGAATTATGACCTAAACGGCAACATCCGCACCTTAAACCGTACCGGAGCTATGGTAGACGGACAGGTTTTGGATATGGACGAACTTGATTATACCTATAACGGCAATCAGCTGACCATGGTAAGAGACTATACCAACAACCCTGACGGATTTAAAGAAATCCCTTCTGGCGGTGCTGCCTATACCTATGACGGATCCGGAAACTTAATCACCGATACCAACAAACGGATTACTAAAATCACGTATAACCATCTGAATTTGCCCATAGTCATCGATACAGATCATGGAAGTATTTATTATGTCTATGATGCAGCGGGCAATAAATTAAAGAAAAGTGTATTGGCCAATAGCGGACCTAATCAGATCACCGAGTATATAGACGGTTTTCAGTATCTTAACGGAACCCTGCAGTTCTTTCCTCAACCGGAAGGTTATACAGCCTATCAGAATTATAAGTATATTTACAATTACATCCATAAAGACCATTTGGGTAACAACCGTGTGGTCTATGCTGATAGCAATAATAACGGTGTAATAGAACCCACGGAAATTCTGGAAGAAAATAACTATTATCCGTTTGGATTAAAGCATCAGGGGTATAATGATATGACAGGGAGTACAGCTTCCAATTATAAGTATCAATACAATGGTAAAGAGTTACAGGAAGAAATGGGATTAAACCTGTATGATTTTGGAGCAAGAAACTATGATCCGGCTTTAGGAAGATGGATGAACATAGATCCGTTGGCGGAAAATTCAAGAAGATGGAATCCTTATAACTATGCGTATAACAATCCTATTTTATTTGTTGATCCTGATGGAATGCAGAGTTATGTATTTAATGGTAAAGCAGCTCAGGATTTTGCCAAAGATTTACAAAGTCAGTTAGCTTTGAACGACGGGGTTGAGAATGATTGTAAAAGTTGTAAAACAAAGGCAGATTGGGACGCTTATTATCAACAGGCAGAGAATACAGCTGCGATGATGGGAGAAGATGCCTGGGGATATACTAATAAGCGTTTAACACGTGAAATGGATGAACAAGGGCATTCAATATTCTATCTTGATGGAGAGAGAATGGACTTAAGACAGTATAGGAATAAAGCTGATGCGGCAGGAAATTTAATCTCAGATGCAGCATTAATAGAAGCAAGCGTAGGTTTTCTTAAATATATAAGCAGTTTTTTTAAAAGTAGTAATGCTACAGCTAAGACGGGAAAGTCGTTTTTTGAAGGAACTAAATACACAAATAAAGTATTAGGGCAAATGAAGAAAGGAGATTTTCACGGATTCCCTGAAGCAGTGAAAGCATTTGAATCAAGTGGGGTAATCACCACAATAAAAGGAGGAGATGGGGTTACAAGGCAAATACTTAAGATACCAGGTGAGTACGGAAGTAAAAAAGGTTTCTTTGAATTTATTAAAGAGGCTGATGGTACGATAAATCATAGGTTATTCCGTCCAAATCCATAATAATAAATAGTATATGAATAATATAGTTTGGTCAAATAAAGTTGATGAGATTTTAAGCAATGGAATCTCTCTTAAACCAATAGGGGTTAAAAATTGGGCATTGCCACAAGAAGAAGCTATACAGGCATTAAGTCAATTTATAGATCTGCAAATACCAATATTAGGCGGCGATGTATGTGAATTTGTCAGTGGGACTATTCAATATAATTATGATAATTGGTATTGTGATAGACTACCTAACGAATCTCATTTAGACTTCGTAAACAGAAGTATTAGGAAAGCAAGAGAGTATATTGAACATTACAACATTAGTGAGCCGAATAAAATCTTTTTTGCATTTGTACCAGAAGTATAGAAAAATGAATTATCAAATCAAAACCAGATTAAATTGGGTTTCGTAAAACGAAAGATAGGGTCAAGCTATTTCTAAAAATATTGCTGTTTGTTTTTGTTGCATTCATTACTAATGTGAACGTAAAAAGTGTAATTATTTTTTTTCAAATATTCAGGAAACAATAGCTTCTTCGTCATTTATATAGATACACAGAAAACTATTGTCGGAATTATTGAAAATGATTTGGTAAACTGTTGTCAAAATGAGCAAATTCAGTAGATATTGCTATGGGTACAACTGCTTCATTTGCAGTCATTGGACACGAATTGAAACATGCATCTCAGTTCGAAGACGGCGAGGTTTCATGGAGTAGAAATGGTCAGTCAACTTTATATGATATTAGTGATGAAACTGCAGGCTATAATAGACAAATTGATTTAGATGGAGGAATAACTCAATTTACACTTGCAGCTCAAAGATATTATACAAATAAAGATATTATAGATTTTGGAAAAAAGCAGAATCCACAAATTTATCAAGGTTTACATCAGTCATCCTTAAGCTTGTCTTCAAAAGAAGGAAAAGCAATGATAAAAACAACAATTGAAGCTGGTAAAAATGGAACACCAGTTCAGGAAGTATATATTGGATGGGAAAAAGATTACAATAAAGGTGTTAAAAAAAGGAAATAATGAAATTAAGTATATATTTAATATTAGTTTATATTATATTCGGATCAATGACTATTGATAATGGACTATATGTTTATAAAACAAATTATTTTTATGAGAGTATTGAATTAAATAACAATGAATTCACCTACAAATCGAATTTTCACTTTTCAAATTATGAAACTAAAGGAACTTTTAAAATATTTAATGATAGTTTAATTCTTAATAGTTTTCAAAAGACTGATATTTTTGATGTATATGAAAAAAGCAATAGTAAAAAAAATAAATTGTTTTTCAAGGTTAGTAGGTATGACAAAACTTTTTTCTCTTATGATTTACATTTGATATTAGATGATAATAAAGAAATTGTTCTAAAAGATCAGTGGGATACTACAAAAATAAAGAGGTGTGATATCAAAGCCTTTTATATAAAAGATAAGAATAGTTTTTTGTCTCCAATTTATAGTATCAAAAATAAAAGTAGTAATTTTTTCATTATTAATTTTACAGGTAAAAGAGTATTTATAGATGAAGTTTGGTTGATAAAAGGGAATAGTATAATTCCCCGATCACAAAATGGTATTATTCAAAGTTACTTATTAGAAAAAGAATAATAGACGAACCAACAGCCTCTTTACAAACGTATTGAGGCTGTGTTATTGTATAAACACTTTACAAGTATAATATATTTAAAATTCCATTTTTAATATAAAACAGGAAACACTTTATTAAAAATGATAAAGGATGTCCATAAATTTTTCTTGTTCTACAAAAAAATAATTCTAATTGTTACATCAATTTATTTTTCTATTGTTCAATAAATTAAAGTTATAACAACATTATCCATTTGGATTAGAACACCAGAATTACAGCACTATTACAGGAAATACAGGCTATAAATACACCTATGGAGGAAAAGAATTTCAGCCCGAAAAAGACCTGAATATGTATGATTTTGGAGCAAGAAACTATGATCCGGCTTTAGGAAGATGGATGAATGTGGATTGTAGGCTTCCCCTTTTTCAGACAAATTAAAAATATAAAAAATAGTTATTCGTTGGTCATCTAAAAAATCGGTGGTATATATATATATATATATATATATATATATATATATATATATCATCTTTTCATTTTCTGATAAATCTTTCTTTAATTTTTTCTGTTTGCCCAATCACCAAAAAATAATAAAAGGTTTTTTCTTCGTTGAATACAAATATGGCTACGTATTTTTCAGTCTTTTTACCTCATCTCCTAAAACGATAAACACCTCATCTCCCCTTTTGCGTTCCATGATATAAAGTCCTGTGAGGTCTCCGAAAGCAGGCAGTATAAACACACCTTTATCAAAATAAAAACAAGGTAAACGGAAATAATGACGTTGTTTGGTCCGAATGCTTATTCCGGGATGAGTATGCCCTACTATATTAATCACCTCCCGATTTAACAGCGATAGTGACTGATGGGAAAAAACGATTTTTTCATGCAGCCATAGTTCTTTAACTATTTTGAAATGAGGCAAGTGATGCTGTGCATAATCGATAATATCATGATTGCCTTTTGTAAGGATAAACGATACTGTATCATGTTTCAAAAGTGCTTCTTTAAAAAGTTCCCAATCCGTATTCCATTCACTGTGAAACAAGTCTCCCAGAAACACGACGGTTTTCACTCCATATTTTGCAATGAGCACATCAAGTTTCATAAACTCTTTATACAAAGAAGTTTTGGGAAGAAAAATTCCGTTTTTTCTGAAATGAGTAGTTTTTCCCAAATGCCAGTCCGCAATAACAAGACAATGGCTTTCCGGCAGAAAGAGCGCCAGTTCCGGTAAAAGCCACGTTTCAGTATCGCCCAGAAAAAGCCTGTAAAATTTATTCGACATCCAGTTCCTTTTTTAATTTATTGAGACGCGCCTGCCAATCTTCATTCGAATATTTGCTGCGAAAAGATTCCGAAAAAATCGGAAACGCAAACGGACTCAGTTTTTCAAGATGCTTAAAAATAATCGGATGGCTGTTGATACGCTGAAAGGCCAGCTGCATGCGCTGAATTTCGAGCTGAAAATCATAGACTTCATCATACGCCTGACGGTACAACAAGTTGGAAGGTTCATTTTCATCAAAGACACTGAAAAACAAAGAAGCATTTGCCTGAAGGTGTTTTGTTTTCATCTGCTTTCCGGGATAACCATTAAAAATAAGACCCGATACCGAAGCAACATCCCGAAAAGTACGTTTCGCCATTTCTCTGATGTTGACTCCGTTTTTGATATCTTCTACTATATTTTCTACTGACAACAATTCCTGAACAAACGTTTCATCAACAAAGAAATCGTCTTCAGAGAGCAGTTCAAATCCATAATCATTGCTTGCAATGGTAAATGTTATCTTCTGATTCCGGCTGATGCGGTAAGCAAGAATTGCAGCCATTCCTTCATGTACTAGTTTCCCCTCATACGGATAGATAAACAGATGAAAGCCATATTTGGTTTTTATATATTCCGTCAGCAATTCATTTTCCTGAGGCAGATAAGAACGTTTTGCCTGTTCTTTGAACAAAGGCTGTAAAAATGCCAACTCCGGATAAGTCCGACGGGAAGGTTTCCCGATTTCCTGAAACATATGACGAATGGCTTTTCCATAATCAACACTTATCGGAAGCCGTCCACCTTGCCATGAAGGAATGAGTCCGGTTTTTTGTGTAGTAGGCCTTACAATGACTTCATTATTTTTGATATGAACCAATTGCAGCGCGCGTCCGGAAAACCAGAAAACATCACCTTCTTTTAAGCGCGAAACAAACCATTCTTCCACGCTGCCCAGGTATTTTCCTTTTTTAAATTTTACCAGAAGCATCATATCTGAAACAATGGCTCCGATACTCAAACGATGCTGCATTGCAATACGTCTGGAAGTAACTTTAAAAAGTCCGTCTTCAATAACCACTTTATGAAATTCATCATACGCATATAAAGAACTTCCTCCCTGTGTGATGAGTTGTAAACATTCATTGAATTCATCAGGGCTGATACTTTCATAGCAGTGTGTTTGAATAACTTCATTATATAAGGCCTCAGCCTGAAATCCGTCACTGACAGCCAATGTCATCATAAACTGAATGAGCATATCAAAACTACGGATATAGGGCAATCGCTGTTCTACCATTTTTTCAGATAATGCATAGCGCAGAGAAGCGCCTTCCATCGTTTCCAGTGAGTGAGTGGGCAGAAAATAGATCACACTTGTTTCTTCAGGGCGGTGACCACTTCGGCCGGCACGTTGTAAAAAACGCGCAATTCCTTTTGGGGAGCCGATCTGGATGACGCAATCTACAGATCGGAAATCAACTCCAAGATCAAGGCTGCTGGTACAGATGACGGCTTTTAAAAGTCCTTCGTGCAGACTGTCTTCAACCCATAGGCGCAGTTCTTCACTAAGCGACCCGTGATGTAAAGCAATCTGTCCTGCCAGTTCAGGGTCTGCTTCCAATAATCGCTGATACCATATCTCAGCCTGTGAACGGGTATTTGTAAATAATAAAGTGGTGGTATATTGATGCAGCAGAGGCAGTACTTTGGGCAATAAACGGATGCCCAGATGCCCGCTCCACGGATATTTTTCAACCTCATCAGGGTAAATCGTATGCAGTTCTATTTTCTTTTGCTGTTTTGACTGTATTAGTACGCTCTGTGAATCCCGTGTAAGAATATCTTTTGCCTGTAACAGATTTCCGATGGTTGCCGAGATTCCCCATACTTTGAGAGATGGATTGATGGTTTTTAAATGGGCAACCGCCAGTTCAATCATTACACCTCGTTTGCTGCTCAATAATTCATGCCATTCATCTACAATGACAAACTCCAGCGATTTAAAAAATTCTTTATATCCTTTGGAAGCCATAAGCAGATGTACGCTTTCCGGAGTAGTAATCAGCGCCTGCGGAGGATTTTTACGCTGTTTCTGTCGGTCACCTGCAGAAGTATCTCCGGTACGAAGGGCTATTTTATAGTCGAGTTCCAAATCTTTACTTACCCTTTCCGTTGCTAGTAAAATTTCTTTTGACAAAGCCCGCAAAGGCGTAATCCACAACGTATGCAGTCCTTTTTTCTCTTTTGTATTATCAGGTGTTTTTTTATAATAATTCTGGAGAATTCCAAACCATATCGCATACGTTTTTCCGTAACCTGTCGGAGCATTCAGCAAACCGGATTCACCTCTTGCCATAGCTGACCAGCATTTTTTCTGAAAAGCATGCGGTTTCCATCCCTTATTAAAAAACCAAACATCGGCAAAAGCATTCATAATTCATAGTTTTTTAATAGTTGTAACAAATCTTCTTTGGTATTGGCATCTTTGGCAGCTTTATCTGTTCTCCAGCGCAGTATCCGTGGAAAACGCAAGGCTACTCCAGATTTATGCCGGGTACTTTTATTGATTCCTTCAAATGCAATTTCGAATACCTGCTCGGGTTTTACACTTCTCACTGGTCCGAATTTTTCCAGCGTATGTTGTTTAATCCATTTATCCAGTACATTGATTTCTTTATCGGTAAGCCCGGAATATGCTTTGGCAAACGGGATAAGAACGTCGCCATCCCAAACAGCAAAGGTATAATCTGTAAACAAATTGGCGCGGCGTCCATGTCCGCTTTGTGCATACAGCATTACACCATCAATGGTCAATGGTTGTGTTTTCCATTTCCACCAGCCTCCCTTTTTTCTACCTACTTCATATACACTTTCCCGATGTTTCAGCATCAATCCTTCGCATTGATGACTTCTCGCCTGTTCTCTGAAAACATCCGCTTCCTGCCAGTTGGTGAAAGATAAGGTTTCTGAAAGAATAAGCACTTCAGAAGGATGTTGCTTTAAAAGTTGTACCAACAAAGACCGCCGCTCATGAAGCGGATAATGGCGGATATCTTTTCCCTGCCATTCCAGCAGATCATAACATACCATTACCAGAGGGGCTTCTTTTAAAATTTTAGCCGTCAGATTTTTACGACCTATACGGGTCTGCATCACACTAAAAAGTAACGGTTCCCCATCTTTCCACGGAATGATTTCTCCGTCAATAACCGTACCGTCCGGAAGCGAATGCCGCAGGATCTCAAACTCCGGAAATTTATCTGTAAGCAGATCTTCTCCACGCGACCAGATGAACAAATCAGATGCACGGACAATAACCTGCCCGCGAATACCGTCGAGTTTCTTTTCAATGATCCAATCCTTTACAGCACCCAGTTCATCCGGAGCTGTTTCGAGCGGATAGGCAAGACAAAACGGATAAGGAATATGAGTTGCCAGCAATTGATTTTCAGTCAGGAATAGTTCCTGAAATTGCATTTGCATAGGATCCCACTTGCCCATCATCTGATGTTCAATATCCCTTTCATCCTTTTCCAGAAACTTAGCTATGGCTTTTACAACGAGTTTTTTAGAAACTCCTACACGCAAACTACCTGTAAGCATTTTGTTTACAAGAAAAAGAGCAGTACCTGAGTTTGTCTGCCATAAACGAAAGAGTTCTTTTTTTTGTTGTACTACCGGCATTTTTTGTAAAGCAATGATATGTTCAAACACCTCTCTGAGAGAATAGGGGTTATCTTCAGTCTGATGATGGTGAGAAACCAGCAAAGAAATGGTTTCTCCGAGATCTCCTACTACATAATAAGACTCTTCTAACAACCATAAGGGAATTCCGGTATATTCAGACACCCATTCTCTAAGCAATGTTGTTTTTACAGGTCTCTTAGGTTTGTTTCCAATGAGGATTGCAATTGCCAAAAGGCGGTCTTCATCTGTAGCTGTTTCCAGATACCGGACTATTGCTTCTACTTTTCGGGTGGTTTTGGTTGTCTGATCAATGGCATCAAATAAGGCGGCAAATGCTTTCATAATTCTTCCGTTTCTGTATCGTTATACAAGGTCTTCATGATTTGGGCATTCAGTCCGTAAGCTTCTCTTAGCCATTGGGCATATTGTAGTTCATATCCGTGAGTAATATATATATTTTCGGCTTCGGACATTTTTACAGCTGCATTCAGTGAATTGAAATCACAATGATCAGAAAATACGAAACCTTTATCTACTCCACGTCTTCTTCTCATTCCACGTAACTGCATCCATCCGCTGCACATAGCGGTTCTGTAATCGCCAAATTTCCGCATCCAGGGAGTACCTAATGCCGATGGCGGTGCAATGATGAGAGCTTGCCTGAAGTCTTCTTTTTTCTGATCCGCAGCAATACGGCTTCCTATAAAATGATATCCGTTTTCACGAAAAGCATCGTTAAGATTCGCAACTGCCCCATGCAGAAAAACACGCTCTTCGGTTTCTTTAAAATAATTCAGAATGGATTGTGCTTTTCCCAACGAATAACAGCAGATGACGGTTGCACGTTGCTGTTCCCGGTTTTCCTGCCACCAATTGCTGATGTCATCAAAAATTGTAAGTGGCGATTCAAACTGGTAAATCGGCAGTCCAAAAGTAGATTCTGTAATAAAATGATGGCAGCGAACGGGCTCAAATTCCGGTGACAATCCATCAGGTAAAAGTTTATAATCTCCTGTAACCACCCACACTTCTCCTTTGTATTCTACCCGGATCTGAGAGGAACCCAGTATGTGTCCCGCCGGATGAAAACTAAAAGATACACCGTTGATGGTAACCGGTTCATTGTATCCTACGCTCTGATATACAACATCTGCTCCCAAACGTACTTTGAGCACCGGAACTGTATCGGTATGACATAAATACTGCTGATTGCCCCAGCGCATATGATCGGCATGACCGTGTGTAATAAGCGCCTTCTTTACCGGACGCCACGGATCTATATAGACATCGGCTTTCGCACAATACAGTCCTTTTGAATTAACTTTTAATAACATATAAATCTCCTTTTAGCCTTTTTTAGGCAGAAATAAAAAAGCAGTCGTGTTTTTACATGTATTTATTACTATGAATATAAGCATTTATAAGCAGAAACCCCGTGTTATTAAGGTTTATTTTAACAGTTGTCTTTTGAAAATAATGGAGCTCCAACGGACTTTATCTCCTAAAACACTCGCTATAAACCATTTGGTTAAAAATAAAAAATGCATCTCCGAATAGAGATGCATTTTTTTAATAGGTTTCAAAGAAAAATGTAAAATTTATAATACGGGTACCGGAGTTTCAGCATCAGTATCTGTATGTACTACTGTTTGTATATCCGGCAATAAAATCAATAGTTTTTCTATTTTGGAATATGCCTTTACCAATTTGTAAAACATACATAAGGCAAAGAAACTGCAGATAAACGACACACCACCCAGTACAGCATGAGTCATGAGTACAGACAATTCATTTTCTCCGCTTTTATAACGATTGGAAAACGACATCAGCAGCATACTACCCCAGCCCATAAACCACCATAGTTTTAAATAGTAAACTGGTATTTTTTTTCCATAAACGATATGAGCTCTATCCAATAATTTATACGTCCTGCTAAAAAGTTCCCACATGATCTGGTACGGTCTCAGCAGATTCAGAAAAGGTATAAACCAACTCCATACAGCGACCTGTTCACTATATTTCAACCGGACTGCTTTGGTTGTTAAATTTCGATAGGCTCTGCGAAACCAATGCAGAAAAAGAATAGCAGCAGTTAAGAAAACTATTGTGTATATAAACCATAAGAGGTCTTCCTGCACAATATATTTTTCGAATAGATTTTCAGGATAATGATGTTCTTCCCTGATATTTTGCAGCTTCAGGTAATGTATTACATAATAGCCTGAAGCAACAAGTTGCAGTACCATAAGGCATACAAAAGAAAAGAGCACCCTTTTCGCTCTTTTAAGATTGGGTTTTAAAGTAGTCATGTGTTATAAGGTGTGTGTTTTTTGGTTAGATCAAATTAACGAAATAAAAGTGTCATAAAGGCATATTACACCATCTTTTCAACATTTATTTCTCTAAGTTCTTTTGTATCACACAAAACGATGGATACAAAAGAATAAAAAAACAAAGATAAAAAAGTTTCACTTACCCAATATCACGGGAATCTGTCGCCACATGAATGTGTTTTTGTATTTCTCCATTTCCATTTACCAACAAAGCATACAAACCATAGCCATAGCAGGCTCCGGTATCGATATTCCATGAGTGGGAAGCTTCTGTGTAAAGGGCTTTTGTCGTTTTTAAAGGCGTATGCCCGTGTATTTGTAATTTCTCAAGCTTTTTTAATGGTTTTCTGTTCCACAAAACGCTATCATCAGCCTGCTCATTCCAAGGATCGGCAGTATCTGTGATACCGGCATGCGTCACCATAAGGGTTGGTGTTTCAAGTTTCAGAGGCAATTGCTGAAACCAATGAACAGATCTGCAAAGATCTTCCTCGGAAACGGAAAAATTATTCCATGTTGCTTCTCCTCCCTGTCGCCACCAATTTTCGTTGAATCCCCTATCATGATGATCTGCCATCTCAGCTTCATGATTGCCTTTGAGAAAAATAGTATCCGGATATGTTTGCTGAATTTCCATACATTTTTTTACTACTGCTGCACTGAAATTACCACGATCAATAAAGTCACCTACACAAATAAGGGTTTCTTTCATTGGATTCCAATTCTGTAGGAGTTTTGTAAAAGTAAACAGACAGCCATGAATATCTCCAACGATAAAATAATTTTTCATAGGCAAACGGTATTAACAGAGTAACGAGAAGAATTGTTTTATTTATTTCACAACAAACGTACTCATTCTTTTAGCATTTTTACTTCAATCAGACAAAATACTGAAAAAAAGGAAATACTATAATAAAGAATAAAATTTTATTTAAAAAAATATTTATTTAAAAAATAAAGTCTTAATTTTCACTTAAAACTTATCATTAACGCAACCAAAAAAACATTCACATGAAAAAATCTTTTACACTAAAAAGAAAAAAAAGCACCAACGAATACCATTTGTTCAAATCTTTTGAAGTCAAGGACAACTCCTGGCAAACTTTTAGCAGCTCTCTTTGCGACACCAGTAATATGGATGAATCTTCCGCCAACAGTAAATTTAAGTTACTTGGTGAAGATGAAGCACGCATGGAAGTAGCTAAAATAGGCAGAAAGGTGTGCGGGCTATGTGTAAGCCATCTGTATGCGACTCCTGAATAAGGTATTTTAAATTCAAAAAACAGCTCCCAAATCAGAGCTGTTTTTGATTCTGACTAAACCCTCACTACTCATTTTTCTGTTATAGAGTCTAAAAAAGAATGTTTTCCGCTCTCCGATTCTAATGATGATAAATACTAAAAAATTCAAAAAAAGTGCTTTTGCCAGAGATTTAATACTTTTAAATTAAGATCGGATTATAATATAACAATCGAGGATTTGAAAAAATATAGGAAATCCATAACATTTAAAAATAGCAGTCATGACAGAAAAAGAAAGAATACTAAACAATAATCAGGGAGAATTACCAGATACGGCATTATATGATATAATAAGTGTTAGAGGTGTAAGCAATTCCGAAGAAGACTTAGAAACTTTTAAGCAAACGATAATAGCTTTTCTTGACAATAAACATTTAAAGACAGAGAGTTCTGAATGGGAAAAGATTTTACCCAAAAAGCTGGTTCAGTTTACAAATCAATTAGAAAAAGACGATTATCATAAAGATGATTTATTATCACATATTCCCGCTATGATTGACGGTTTAAAAAGGCTTAGACAATGGGAATGGTATAGCTCCAAACTTACTGCTAACGGTTTCGAAGTTGTTATGAAAGGTATCTTTAGAGGAATATTTTTACCTATTCTTCATCATCAGGGATTACCCCATATATCACTGTTTATCACAAGAAATGGCAAAGAATACCCTACAAAGGCTATAACAGATGTTTTAACCTACAAAACTTTTGATCCTATAACACTTAAGTTGAGGGTAAAAGATAATTTTCATTCTCAATGAAAAACCCAAATAAGAGTTAGAAATATCAAAAAACCTACTTCTTACTCTCCTCATTTTATTTTTCGCTTTTTAGATTTATTTCAATGACTTCATGTATTCTTGTAGTATAACGCGGAGACAGTTTTTCCTGACGCATTTTCCATACATAATTGAGCGACTGACCTGCAAATCGTACTTTTCGATCACCACCCCAATATTTATTTACATCATCGATGGTTTTCATCAATACCTCATGTTTTGCATTTCGGATATGAAACAAATTTAACTGTACAGCATCTGTTTCCTGAATTTCTGACAAGATAACCCCTGCCTTTTTATAGTGAAACTCGGGAAGGAAAATTTCTTTTAATCCTTTTTTTGCAGCTTTTATGATATCAATCGTAGAAGAGGTCGGAAAGTCTATCGCTACTGTAACAGATCTGTAGTATTGAGGAAGTTCCGGTTTAAAACGGTTTGTCTTGATAAAAACAGTGATGAGCTGGCATACTCCCTGTTGTCTTCTGAGTTTTTCTGCACTGAGTGTAGCATAGGTTGTGATGCGTTCTTCCAGTTCTGCCTCTGTAGTAAGCATAATGTCGAATGAACGGGTTGTGGCAATACTCCTCTTATCTTCTACTTCTTCCAATTCCAAAACTGAAATGCCTTCTAATTCTTTTTTGATGCGCAATCCTGTAATACTCATGTTTGTTTTTACCCAGGCATCATTGAGCTGTGTAAACTGATGTGCGTTGAAAACACCTATTTTTTGTAATTTTTTAGTTTCCCGGCGACCGATACCCCATACATCTTCTATTTTGGTCCAACGCAACGCTTTTTCTCTTTTGTTTTCTGTATCAATCACATACACATCTCCTGTGCGATCCGGAAATTTCTTAGCTATTTTATTGGCTACTTTTGCCAATACCTTCGTGGGAGCAAAACCAACAGAGATAGGAATGCCCGTTCCTCTGGTAATCATGGTACGTATCTGACTACCCAAAAACAAAAAATCGGTATTTTGATTACCTGTAAATTCTAAAAAGGCTTCATCAATGGAATATACTTCTATATCAGGTGAAAATGTAGCTAAAAGATTCATTACACGGCGGCTCATGTCACCATAAAGTGCAAAATTACAGGAAAAAACATGAACTCCATGCTGTTTGAAAAATGGTTCCCATTTAAAAGCCGGAGCCCCCATAGGTATTCCAATGGATTTAGCTTCATTGCTGCGGGCAATTACACATCCGTCATTGTTGCTCAATACTACTACAGGTTGATGATTTAGTGCAGGATTGAAAACCCGCTGACATGAGGCATAAAAATTATTACAATCAATCAGTGCATACATAACTTTACTTTTTAAAAGTTTTGATGCTGTGAAGGACAACCCCCCATATTAGAAACTGATCAGAAGAGGTTATTTCTATCGGAGCATAGGAGGTATTTTCAGCTATGAGCCATAAACGGTCCTCTTCTTTCTTCAAGCGTTTACACGTAAAAGCCCCTTCAAGAAAACAAACTACGATATCGTGATTCTGAGGTTGTATCAATTTGTCTATGACGAGTAAATCTCCTTCATCAATGCCAATATCCCGCATGGAATCTCCTTTAACTTTTGCAAAAAAAGTGCTGTCTTTATGCTTGATGAGTATTTTATTGAGATCGATGCTTGATTCTATAAAATCATCTGCCGGAGAAGGAAATCCGGTTTTTACGTTACCAACAAAGGGAAGTTCTATACACTCTCCCACTTCTGCACCATACAGCTTTAGTATATTCTCCATTTTACCTTTGTTTTAATTAAGAACAAAATTAGCAGTAAGTTTTTGATTTACATGTTAAACTTTTGAACTAAAAAAAGACCTTATTTTCATAAGGTCTTTTCCACTGCTTCAGTAATTTTCTTTTTCATAGGTGTTTTCTTTTGGAAGCCGAATGTTTTTGAAACAGTCAGTGAATTAATGGAATTGTAATTAACAATTATAATAAATCTATAAAATACTTAAAAACATAACTATTATTATAACTACCAATAAAATTCCTTGTTTGTCAAAACGATTAGTCGTGTTGTTCATGATTTCTATTTTTTATTGGTTCATATTAACATAAAATTAAAACAATTTAACCAAACTAACAAAATAAAATCCAATTTTAACAAACTTTAAAACAAGAATAACGATAAATTATAGAGATTATCAATAATTCTTTCATCACAATGAAGTTTCTATGAGTAAATACTCCTTTGTATCGTTTCAGTATTCTTATACCTAAAAACGCATACAAATTTTATAAAAGAAATTTAAATCGTATATTTAATAGAATAAATAGTGCTTTTTTAACGGAACAAATGATTTTTCCACAAAATGTAGATTTAATCATCTGCTCCTCGAAAAATAAAAAACAGTAGAGCAGCAGAAAAAGATTATAGCAAAAAATCCTTTTTAATCTAAATTCCTATTTATAAAGATCTTGTATGTTTTTTAAGAGTATATTAGAATAAGAGGCATTTTATTATTAAAAAAAGAATAGTATTTGCATATAGCAATAAGAATAAGCAAGATATATTTCGGCTTTGGAAAGCGATCTCATAATAAACAAAAAGAAATGCCTTATGAAAGAGAACAAGAAATATCCGTATCCGCCTTTTGATGAGCCCCTGCAACAACCACCGGGATCTGAAAAAAAAATGGATTTGAAACCCGATCATGGAGAACAAAGCTATAAAGGGTGTCATCAGATGGAAGGTAAATGCGTTGTGATTACCGGAGCCGATTCAGGAATTGGCAAAGCGGTTGCTATTGCTTTTGCCAGAGAAGGTGCAGATGTAGTAATTGCCTATCTTGATAAAGAAGAAAAAGAAGATGCACTCGAAACGCTTTACTGGGTAGAAAAAGCCGGCAGAAAGGGTTTGCTTTTTGAAGGTGACCTGCGCCATGAAGAAATATGCCGGAAACTTATAGAATCAGCTATTTCTAATTTTAAAAAAATTGATGTACTGATTAATAACGCTGCTTTTCAGATGAGCCGCAAAAAACTGGAAGATATTCCATCTGAAGAGTGGATTAAAACCTTTGAGACTAATATCCATCCTATTTTTTATTTATGCAGACATGCCGCTAAACACATGCCGGCAGGAAGCAGTATCATCAATACATCTTCTGTAAATGCTGTAGATCCGAACCCTACCTTGCTTCCGTATGCAGCTACCAAAGCAGCCATCCGGAACCTTACCGGTAATCTGAATCAGTATTTTCTTGAAAACGATCTCTATATACGGGTAAATGCGGTAGCGCCAGGTCCTGTATGGACACCTTTGATCTCAAGTACTTTCCCTAAAAAAGAGGTAGATACTTTTGGTCATGACAACCCGATGAAACGTCCGGCACAACCCGCTGAAATTGCGCCTGCTTATGTTTTTCTCGCTTCAGAGGGTGCAGGTTATATCTCCGGAATTACTTTGCCGGTTACCGGTGGTCGATTATTTTTATAACTCGCTATTATTGATTTTATAACTTAACAACAAGATGATATGAAAAAAACCCTTCACTGCATATTGTACAGCCTTAGCGTTGTATTTATGCTCTCCTGTAAAGACAACCGTCCGAACACACCAGCTTCTCATTACCCGGAGCTAAAGGACTCGTCTACCTATCCGAAAACAGATACTCTGGGCAATATTAAAAACAAAGTATCCGACAATCTGGAAGATGCTAACTCCTATTGGCAAACTATTGCCAATTATAATACAGCCATTGTTTCATTGGGAACTGTAGGCCAGCAGCATGCGACACATGAAAAGGTGAAATCATTTGCGAATAAAATGAAAAACATTCCGATGCAGGTACAGAAACAACTTCCTGTCAGTTTCGGAAAGAATCTGGAAATTGAAGCTAAAATCGACCAGACATTACAGGAAATAAATTCTCTGGCAACCCAATCTAAAAGCAAAGAATGGGATAAGAATTTTGTAACTACTTCTGTCGATTATACTTCTAAATTCGTTCAGATTTTGTCTTCTCTGATTCCGAACATTTCCAATACTGATGAAAAAATGTATTTTGATCAGTTACTTAATGAGTATAAATTATTGGTTGAAGAGGGCAATGCTCTGTTGAAAAAGGATTTAGGATAAATAATTACGTTAAATCTAAAAAAAACCAGAACAGCTTTGTTCTGGTTTTTTTATCACTGCAATATCTAAGGATTTGTAGAAAAAATCGCTGCATTCGCAATCAAAGCTCTTCTGTTGAATTTTAGTATGTCTACAATGAGCTCTGCAAAATCTTCTGGCTGTAATACTTTATCCGGATTTCCGTCTGTAATTTTTAAATCAGATACTGTCATATCGGTTGCAATAGTACTTGGAGTAAGGGTTATTACACGGATATTTTCTTTTCTCATTTCATACATAAGCGATTCTGAAAAACCAATAACCGCTGATTTGGAAGCACTGTAAGCAGAAGAGTTGGCACTACCCTTTAGTCCGGCAGTTGAAGCAATGTTTACGATATCTCCCATCCCTTTGGATTTCATTAGCGGTACAATTGCTTTTGCCACATAATACACTCCTAAGACATTGGTTTGAATGATTTCTTCCCATTTAGCTGTTTCCATTTCTTCTACACTGCCGTATGCTGCTATACCCGCATTATTTACAAGAATATCAATTCCGCCTAATGCTGCTGCTATTTTGTGAACTCCCGCAATTACTTCAGTTTGTATTCCTACATTAAAAACAGCATAAGAAGCCTGGACCCCAAAAGATTGAAGTTCAGCTACTGTTTCCTGTAGCTGCTGCTCATTTCTTCCTGTAATTCCTACGTGTACTCCTTCTTTTGCCAAAGCAACAGCAGTAGCTTTACCCAAACCACGACCACCGCCGGTAACTAAAGCTATTTTTCCTTTTAAATCTATCATTGTTTTTCTTTTATCATTTGTTTTGCTAATGTAAAGCTATTTTCATTTATATAAAAAATCATGCTTTACAAAAAAAGTACGAAACATGCTCTATTTACAATCTGACCGTTTTTCAAATTATGGTGTGACAGGTATGTTAAGAGACACAGCCCATTCTTTGTGTCCGCAAGAGGTACATTGAGGCATGTCAGCAGTCAACTGTACGGTTTCACCGCATTGCATACAGGAGTAGTACTGATTTTCCTGTAAATTTTCTGCCCTTTTATATTCGTGCGGATAAATAGGAAGACCATATCGCACCTCTTTTTCAGGATAGAACAAAATGCTGACTTCTCCGTTTATTTCTAAAAGAGCATACTCTACCTGACCTAAATGACGTACTTTCTGAATACGCAGTTCTGCAAAAAACTCATCCTGAGAAAGACTTTGATGCTCATGTTGATTGATGAGCAGTTTTCCGTCTTTGATAATATAAACCGGACTACCTTCCAATATATGTTCTACCTTTTTGTTTAAACTCATGAGATAGGTGATGATTTTATAAAAAATCAACACTACAGCAAATACAAGAACGGATTGAATAAGAGGAATGTCTAACTGAAACATCGGATCTCCCGCAGCGGAACCGAGCCCGAGAATAAAAGCCAGTTCATAAACGGACAACTGTCTTACTCCTCTTTTTCCGGAAAACCGCAAGACGAGCAGAATGATGACAAACATGAAAAAAGTCCGGAATACAATATTGAATACGGACTCCCAATCGGTATTACTGATAAAAATTTCTTTCCAATCCATGCGTTTTTTATGACTATTATTAAGTACAAAAGTTACTGCTTTTATATTTATAAGTCAAGTTAAAAACAAGATCATAGCTACCTGTGTTTTGACAGGAATAATATGCAATTAAATGTACTTTCCAATTCTTTATATTATGAAAACCTATAAATTTTTATTCTAAAATAATTTACTCCTTCAAAAAAAACGTTTATTTTGCCTGATAAACTATTTTAGAACATCTATATAATGAAAAAAATAATGGTACAGCTGGTGTTTTTAGTCGCTGCTAATTTCACCTTACAGGCTCAGAAGAAACTAAAACTGGAAGAAATCTGGGACGGTACATTTTATACCGAAAGCATGACTGCCCTAACGGCTATGAAAACAACCAATCAATATACCGTTTTAGATTATGACTATGCTTCTAAAACATTTCAGATTGATTTATATGATTTTGCTACTTTAGAAAAAAATAAAAACCTGCTGAACAGTAAAAACTTTCCAGCTCTTAAACAGATAAGTAGTTATGAATTCAGCCCTAAAGAAGATAAAATTCTTTTGGCTACGAATTACTCCCCTATTTACAGACATTCCTTTACTTCGGTATATTATATTTATGATATTAAACAGAATTCTCTCACACAATTAAGTGACAAAGAAGTACAGGAGCCTCAGTTTAATGCAGACGGTTCCAAGATTTCGTATGTAAAGGACAATAATATCTATGTATATGATCTCAACACCCAAAAAAGTGAAGCTATAACTGATGATGGCGTTAAAAATAAGATCATCAACGGTATTACCGATTGGGTATATGAAGAAGAATTTTCTTTTGTACGCGCTTATGAATGGAATGCTGACGGAACTAAAATAGCGTATATTAAATTTGATGAAGCAGAGGTTCCTGAGTTTTCTATGGACATCTACGGGAGAGATTTGTATCCGACTCAGCAAGTATTCAAATATCCTAAAGCAGGAGAAAAAAATGCTCTTGTCTCTCTTCATATCTATGATCTGAACGCTAAAAAAACTACAGATGTTTCGCTTACATACAATGATTTTTATATTCCGAGAATAAAGTGGACGCACGACCCCTCTCTTTTGAGCGCTCAGGTACTCAACAGACACCAGAATAATCTGGATATTGTTCTGGTAGATGCAGCTAAAAACACCTCAAGAGTAGTTTTAAACGAAAAAGATAAAGCCTATGTAGATGTTACAGATTATCTGACATTTTTGAATGATAACAGTTTTATATGGACAAGTGAAAAAGATGGCTTTAACCATATCTATCATTACGATCTTTCGGGAAAATTACGCCAGCAGATTACAAAAGGAAACTGGGAGGTAACCGATTATTACGGATACAATGAAAAAAACAAAACCCTTTATTATCAGTCAACTGAAAACGGTTCTATCAAAAGAGCAATATACGCAATCGGGTTAGATGGTAAGAACAAAAAACGTCTTACTGAAAAAGAGGGAACGAATGCAGCAACTTTTAGTACAGACTATGCTTATTTTATCAATCAGTTTTCTTCCAGCATTCACGCTCCTATGTTTACACTGCATGAAACAAAAACGGGAAAACTTATAAAAACCATTAAAGACAATCAAAAAACAGAACAAAAGTTAGCTTCTTATAATTTGCCCAAAAAAGAGTTTTTTGAAATTAAGAACGAGCATAATGAAACCCTTAATGCCTGGATAGTAAAGCCTGCAAATTTTGATCCCGATAAAAAATATCCGTTATTGATGTATCAGTATTCAGGTCCGGGCTCACAGGAAGTAGCTGATAAATGGTGGACAAGTAATGATTACTGGCATGCACTCCTTACTCAGGAAGGTTATATTGTCATGTGTGTAGACGGGCGAGGTACCGGTTTTAAGGGAGCTGCCTTTAAAAAAGTAACCCAATTAGAACTGGGAAAATATGAGGTTTCCGATCAGATATATGTGGCAAAAGAAATGGCAAAAAAATCATTTATCGATGCAGACAGAATTGGAATCTGGGGATGGAGTTTCGGAGGCTTTATGTCTTCAAACTGTTTATTTCAGGGGCGCGATGTGTTTAAAACTGCCATTGCAGTAGCCCCAGTAACTTCATGGCGTTTTTATGACTCTGTTTATACAGAGCGGTTTATGACCACTCCACAGGAAAATGCTTCAGGATATGACCAGAATTCACCTATTACACATGCAGGAAAACTCAAAGGAAATTTCTTACTGATACACGGTACTGCCGATGACAATGTGCACGTACAGAATGCTATGGTACTTATCGATGAATTAGTACGCCTGAACAAAGATTTTGACTGGCTGATTTATCCTGACAAAAATCACGGTATTTATGGAGGAAAGACACGATTACAGCTTTATAACAAAATGACCAATTATTTGAAAGAAAAATTATAAACTCATTTTTTGAGTAAAATAATTGCACGATTGTTAAAACCTTCAATCGTACATTTAAATATCTGTTTTTTTTAATATTTTTTATACATTTGAAGATTGTTGAAATTTTAAGCCTTGTGCTTTTTCGGCAATTCTTAAAATAACGTTTTATATGAGCAATACAATTATTGACCCACAGCTGGAAGCCATTCAAAATTTTGAAGGTAAATACCCGAAACAATTATGGTATTTATTTATGGTAGAAATGTGGGAACGCTTTTGTTTTTACGGAATGCGTGGTGTCTTAGCCATCTTTATGGTAGACCAATTGTTATTAACGGAGAAAGATGCCAATTTGAAATACGGAGCCATTCAGGCTTTTGTATATGCTTTTACTTTTATCGGAGGTATTTTTGCAGACAGAATACTTGGATTTAAAAAATCACTGACTTTCGGGGCACTCATGATGATTCTCGGAAATGGATTGATTGCTGCAAATCCGCATGATTTCTTTTATTTCGGTATTGCTTTAACCATTATCGGTACCGGATTTTTCAAACCGAATATTTCTTCTATGGTAGGAGATCTTTATAAAGAAGGTGACCCGAGAAGGGATGCCGGATTCAGTTTATTTTACTCTGGTATCAATGTAGGAGCTCTTTTAGGAGGAGCCCTTTGTGTATATCTTGGAAAAAGTCATTCCTGGAGTTTGGCCTTTTTGGCAGCGGCTGTTGTGATGGTGATCGGTTTGGTAATGTTTCTGTTTACAAAAAAATATCTGGGACCTATCGGAAACAGTCCGATTGCGCATATGCCGGAAACAAAAAAACGCATGCGCGAAGCAGCTGTATATATAGGAGCCCTGATTTCTATTCCACTTATTTTTATCATGATCCGCAACACACAATACACTGATATTTTCATGTATGTGATTGGGCCGGTAGCTCTGATTTACTTTTTTATACAGCTTGCAAAACAAAAAGAAAAAGCGTCGAGAAACAAGCTCATTGCTGCTCTGATTCTTATTTTCTTTTCCATTATCTTTTTTGCTTTTTTTGAACAGGCAGGAGGTTCTTTAGCATTGTTTGCCAACAATAATTTACAGGCGAGTTTATTAGGTATCGGAATAGATCCTAACATTGTAAACAACAGTGCCAATTCTTTATTTGTCATCATTTTTGCGCCTTTAATCGGAATTTTATGGATTGCTTTGGCTCGAAGAGGAAAAGAACCGAATACAGTAATCAAATTCGGGTTGGGATTTTTACTATTAGGACTTGCTTACTATATTTTCTTTTCAACGCGTTTTTTCGCAAACGAACAGGGAATTACATCACTTGAAATTTTTACGGTTGCTTATCTGGCTGTAACATTGGGTGAGCTTTGTTTATCGCCTATCGGCCTTTCCATGATTACCAAATTATCCCCTAAAAACTTAGCAGGTATGATGATGGGATTATGGTTTTTGGCAAGTGCATACGGGCAATATGTAGCTGGTTTGATCGGTGCCGGAATGTCATCACCAAATGCAGATGCTTCTTTACTTGACAAGCTTATTTCTTATACCAACGGTTATCAACAATTGGCATTATATGCTTTAGGAACCGGTATTTTAATCATTGTTATTTCTCCATTCATTAGAAAACTAATGCAGGAAGTAAAATAAAAAACTATTAACTCAAAATTCTTATAATGGCAGCAGAAGTAACTACTACCAATCCAGATTTTTTTAAATCGAAAGTACTTGGGCATCCGTCTGGTTTATTCGTTCTTTTCTTTACAGAAATGTGGGAACGATTTTCCTTCTACGGAATGCGCGTTTTATTGATTAACTTCTTAACAATGGCTATCATCGGAAACAATCCTGGCTGGGGTTGGTCTGCTGAACAAGCCGGAGCTTTATACGGTACTTACGCCATGCTTTTATACATCACTCCTATTTTTGGTGGTATTCTTGCAGATAAATACATAGGTTACCGATGGGCAGTTGTTATCGGAGCATTTATTATGACCCTTGGGCATGCTTCGATGGCACTTGAAGGAGAATCATTTATGTATATCGGTTTAGGATTATTAGTATTGGGAACTGGTTTCTTCAAGCCTAATATGACTTCCATATTATCAGAAATGTACAAATCATTCCCTGAGAAAAAAGACGGAGCATTTACCATTTTTTATATGGGGGTAAACGCAGGTGCCTTTTTTGGAATGATGCTTTGCGGTTACCTCGCTGAAAAGGTAGGATGGCACTGGGGATTTGGTTTAGCCGGAATCTTCATGTTATTGGGAACTTTACAATTTTGGCTTTCTAAACCTATTTTTGGAAATATTGGTGAAGTACCTTCTAAAGAGAAAAAAGCAGCAGCAGCAAAATTAGCTTCTGAATCTAAATCTGAAGATGACCGTCCAAATCCTTTTACAACAGTAGATTATATACTGATTGCTGTAAGTACGATCATAGGACTTCTATATGCTTTTAACGATCCTTTATCAAAGATTGCCAATATCAATATATTCAAAATGCTTACCATCGGTAAAGTTGACGGATCTATTGTTGCTATTCTGATCGGTTTGGTAGTATTTTTATTCGTAGTAATCTCACGTTTATCGCGTTACTCAAAAGTAGTAAGAGATCGTATGATTGCAGTTATTGTTTTCGCATTTTTTACCATCTTTTTCTGGATGTCATTTGAGCAGGGAGCTACTTCTCTGGTTTTATTTGCACGTGATAATACGCAGCGTATTCTGAATGGAAACAGCGCTCTTATTTTCAATATTGTTAATACCTTATTAACCGTTATTCCATTATTAATCATTTCATGGGTTCTGATTTTGCTGGCAAGACAAACCTGGAATAAAACACCATGGGCAAACATCATTTTAGGTATTACCTTTTTGGGAGTTTGGGGTACAGCTATCTGGATGCTTAATTATGACTGGACTTCACATGCGTATGCTGTAAAATATAAAGCTGTGGAAACTCCTGTTATGGACAAAGAAACCGGCAAACAAAAAATGGATGATAAAAACCAATTGGTTTACAGCTACACTCCGGTTACCGAAACTTATGTATCTAACCCTACAGATAAAATAGTTGACCGTGAGGTTATTCTGAGTTCAAAAACATTGTATGAAGTAGGTCAGGAAATTAAAGTACACCCTGAATTGGACAACTTTATTATCCTTAGTGCTGAAAAAGAAAATAAAATTCGCTCAGATTACCAGACACACACAAAAGATTCACAGATTGCAACTGCACAGATTACTGAAATCCGCGATAATCAGGTAGAAATTACAGTAGCATGGTTCTCTATTCTGAACTCATTCTTTATCATTGCATTCGCATCTGTCATTTCTAAAATATGGGATTCAAGATACAATCCGCCTGCAGCCTTTAAATATGGACTTGGACTTATCATCATGGCAATCGGATTCGGATTACTGGCTTTCGGAGCTTATGGTATCCAGGAAGGTGTGAGAGTTTCTATGGTATGGCTGATATTTGCATATCTGTTTCATACACTCGGAGAACTCTGTCTCTCCCCTGTGGGCTTATCCTACGTATCTAAACTGGTACCAGCCCGCATGATTGCCTTCATGTTTGGTATGTGGTATCTGGCTATCGCTATAGGAAATAAGCTGGCTGCTGTATTGGGAGGGCAGATTGAGAATATTACGAATCAGTATTCGCTTTCTACATTCTTCCTAATTTTTACAATTGTTCCGATTGCTGCAGGGCTTATTGTCATGTCACTACATCCGGCATTGAAAAAATTAATGCACGGTGTAAAATAATATTTATTATTTGAAAATATAAATCCGTTTTGTACATTCACAAAGCGGATTTTTTAAATAAAAAACTAAAACCTATTATATGAAAAAAATATTTTTATTACTGACCATCGCTTTGATCAGTTTTTCCACACAGGCTCAGGAGGTTAAATGGATGACCTTTAATGATGCCATCGCGGCACAGAAAAAGAACAAAAAACCAATTTTCATGGATGTCTACACAGTTTGGTGTGGTCCATGTAAAATGTTGGACAAAAATACTTTTTCGGATCCTAAGGTAGCCGAATTGATCAACAAAAAATACAATCCGGTTAAATTCAATGCAGAAGGTAATGAAGCTATTACCTTTGCCGATAAAAAGTTTGCCAACCCATCTTATGATGAAAACAGAAAAAATACAAGAAATGCAATGCATGAATTTGCAGGTTTTTTAGCATTAAGAGGCTATCCTACAATGGTCATTATTGATGCAAATAATAAAGTATCTAAATCAATTGTCGGATATAGAAGTGCTGAACAGTTGACCGCTGAATTGTAAAATAATCAATTATTGAATGTCATATATCCCTTTTCACGCATATCGTGATAAGGGATATTTTTTTTATCACAACTTGTAAGCCAGTTTTCCTTTCTCCATTTTTTGTTTCCGGGATGAACAATCAGTTGCCGGGGTTGATGGTATTCTATAAGCCGATCAAGATTTACAGCCGGATTGTTGATAAGAACTATTACATCTGCCTTTTGAGATGTCTTATAAATCCCTAAACTATCCACAAGCAAAAAGAGTTTATTTCCATTTTTAAAACTGTTCTCTACATGATGTATCACAATCTGTTTTTTACCCTTTTCCCTTATAAATTCTTTTATATAATGCTGTTGCTGTACATCAGGATCTGTTGTATAAAAATGATATTTATCTGAACTCAATTCTACATAGGTAAAGTTTCTGTAATCATACAATACATATTGTTCTGTAACCCCCTTTTTTAAATACGGGATGAGATAATTGATTTGTAAGGAAATGAGAAGTATTAATAGCAGGATTATTTTTTTATAGGTATATTTTTTTAGCAGCCATGCAACACTAAAAATGAGCAGTATATACACTATACATTCTGTGAGCTTTACAGAAATATCTGTAAGTATCCACTGATGCTGGGCAGCAATCATCTCCGTTACTTTATTACCAAAAAGTATCAGATATTCTATAACATACCCGAGATAGCGTGCAAGATATTCATTTATATAATTTAAAGCCAAAAGCAATAACAAACCTAAAAGCACAAGATTAGTAGTGGTTACGACAATAAGGTTACCGATCAGGAACAATAAGGGAAACTGTCCGAAGTAATATAATGAAAGAGGAAGCACACCTAATTGTGCAACTAAAGAAATAGCAACCATTTCACTAAAAAAATTGATTAACTTATTCTCTTTCCTGAAGTATTTTCTGATGAGCGGATACAGGTAAATGATGGCATAAACGGCCATATAGCTTAACTGAAATCCAATATCAAACACATAATTTGGATATAGCAGTAAGATAAAGAACATGGAAACAATAAGAATATGGATCGTGGAAGTATTTTTTCTAAGCATACTTCCGAAACCGACCAGCGAAAACATAACTACAGACCGTACTACGGGTCCGCTTAAACCGGATAAAAAAGCAAAAAATATCAGAAAACTTACGACGCCTAAAAAACGATAATTTCTGTTTCGTATTCCAAGCCCTAATATAAAATTAAGGACATAATATAATAATCCTATATGCAGCCCTGAAACAGATAAGACGTGAACTACTCCGGCGTCTCGATAATTTTTTTCAACGGTCTCGCTCATATCCTGACGCTGCCCAAATAATAAGGCATAAATGATTCCGCGTACTTCTTGATCATACGCGTGCAGGTCAAAGCTTTCTTTGAGCTGTTCTCTTACAAAGGCTACATAATGATAAAAATCTTTTTGCGGTGGTAGTATTTTATAAACACTGTCTACCTTTATTTGTCCGTAAATATTTTTTTTGGATAAATAAGCAGCATAATTAAACTGATACGGATTTTTGGCTGTATGGATTGGCTTTACGGCGACATACGAAATAAAAGTTTGTCCTGTCTGCCAAATGGAATCTTTGACAGACTGATATATGAGTACACGGTGCTTTTTATTGTCTTGAATAAGGGTTCCATAATATCTGTTTTGGGAACTATTGGGTTTTAGCTGCTCTTCTACTGTAATACTATAAAATCGTGAAACCTCATATACCGGCTTATCCTGCCTGTTTGTGAATGAGTACGAAGAAATGCCGGCAAGAATAAAAAAGAGTGCCACAAAAAGCCATGAAAAAAATCTTGCTGCCTCATTGCGCACATTGTTATTTAAAAGAGTGTGGAAAAATAAAAATAATAAAATAAGAGCAGTTAAAGGAATCACCCAGAAAATGGTCTGAAATCTTATTGAAAAATAGTCAGACAAAAAAATCCCATTAACATAAAAGAATGTAATGGGAATCATTGGATGTTTCATTACCTTCATCATAAAATAAAGATAATCAAACAGATGCGAATTTCAATAATTAACTCTTATAAAATTTGCTGCTCGTAAACTCTGTTAATCTGAGCAAATCCTTTTGAATAATAAGGTTCTTTTGTTGAGGATATAATCACGCCCTGAGAAGTAGAAGAATGGATAAATTTGATTTCATCTTCTGTTGCCTCAATAACGATTCCGACATGATTAATCACTTTTTTGCCTCCGTTTCTGAAGAAAATAAGATCTCCGGTCTGTGCATTTGCTTTGGTCACTTTTTTTCCTAAAGAAGCCATTTCTCGAGAAGTTCTTGGCAAAGTAATATTAAATTGTTCAAAAGCTGTTTTTACAAAACCGGAACAATCCATACCGCTTCGGCTCATACCTCCCCATACATATCTTGTACCCTGATAATCGTTTGCCACGTTTACCAGCTGTTCTGTAAGATAACAATATTTCTTGGGTTTGGAGTCTTTTGCAGTTGCTACCATCTGAGCTTCTTCATCGATAGCATTCATACGGGCGTTGATTTCTGCAATGGTAATTTCTTTGGAGTCGGTAGCTGAATTTTTAGCTTGATTTTTGGTGGCTGTCTTTTTTGAAGTTTTATAAACTACATTAGACTTTTTCACTTGTGCTGTAATTTCGTTCGTCGTAAAAAACGAAATGGCTGCAAGAAAAGTTAGTGTAATGGCCTTCATTGATATTATATTATTTAAGGGATATTCTCTATTCTGATTTGTTGTTTTACAAATATATAAGAATTTATCTTTTATCAAAACTTAAATTTTCCTTAATTGTGTTAACAACTGCATCACTTGCACCTCCTCCACCTAACTTTTCCTCTAATCTACGGTAATCAGACAGGATTTTGGCACGTGAAGAAATGTTGATAACTTTATTTAATTCTTCTTTTATTCTTTTTTTATTGCAGTCTTTCTGTATCAGTTCTGTGACAACCGGTTCATCCATAATCAGATTTACAAGCGATATATATTTGAGATTGATGACACGTTTTGCAATCTGATAGGATATATTATTGGCCTTGTACACGACAACCTCAGGCACTTTGAACAGAGCGGTTTCAAGTGTTGCAGTACCTGATGTAACAATTGCTGCATGCGAATGATTGAGCAGCGAATAGGTTTCATTGGAAACAAATTTTACATTTTCCTGCTTTATAAAAGGCTTATAAAAGTCATACTCAAGACTTGGAGCTCCTGCGATGATAAACTGATAGTCAGGAAAATCATCTACTACAGCAAGCATTTCTGTTAATAATCTTGTAATCTCCTGTTTTCTGCTCCCTGGCAACAAAGCGATTAGCGGACGGGGATCTAATCCATGTTTGGCATGAAAGTCTTCCTGATCACGCAATCTGAATTCTTCAATAGCGTCTATCAGCGGATGCCCTACAAAGTGTACCGGAAAATGATGCTTCTCTTCATAAAAATCTTTTTCAAACGGCAATATTACATACATGTGGTTTACATCGCGTTTTATTGCTTTGATACGATTTTCTTTCCAAGCCCAGATTTGCGGAGAAATATAATAATGGGTATCAAATTCTTTTTGTTTTGCCCATTTAGCAATTCTCATATTAAAACCCGGATAGTCAATAAAAATAATGACGTCGGGTTGAAATTTCAGAATATCCTCTTTACAAAAAGCAATATTTTTTAGAATGGTAGTCAGATTCATCACTACTTCCGCAAATCCCATAAAAGCAAGTTCTTTATAATGCTTTACCAGAGTACCTCCGGTCTGCTGCATAAGATCACCACCCCAAAACCGAACCTGTGCTTCAGGCTCCTGTCTGTATAGTGCTTTCATAAGATTTGATCCGTGAAGATCTCCCGATGCCTCTCCTGCAATGATATAATACTTCATTTTAAATAATTTGAGATATTACCACTAATAAAATTAATGCTGTCAACACTCCTTTTACTACATCATAGTATGATTTATTCAGGAGAAGATATACAACCGCGATGTTCAGCAAACTTCCGATAGCGATTACTTTACCTCCCAAGTCTGACTTTATCAGAAAGCTCATATCCTTAAAAAAGGAAAAACTGGTAACCAACTCCACATATAAACAACCACCAATCAGAGTTACTACAAAACCGATGAGCAATCCCAGCAAAAACTGTCCTATTTTCATATTATAAATCCCAATTATTTAATTGTTGCATGGCATGATATGCCGTTAAATCATACTGAACCGGTACAATAGAAATGTATCCGTTGGCAAGAGCCCATTCATCAGTATCTTCTCCTTTGTCATGGTTTACAAATGTACCTGTAAGCCAATAGTATTTTTTTCCGTGCGGATTCGTTCGCTGATCAAATTTTTCTACCCAGGTTGCATTTGCCTGACGGCAGATTTTTATTCCTTTTATTTCGTTTTTTTTGAGCTTCGGAAAATTAACATTGAGTATCACACCTTCCGGCAATCCCTGTTTTAGTGTTTCCTCTGTTATTTGCTTTACAAAGGTTTTTATTTCTTCAAAATTGGCATTCCAGCTAAAATCGTTTAGCGAAAAACCAATTGCTACCACTCCGCTCATCCCTGCTTCTAAAGCCGCAGACATGGTACCCGAATAGATAACATTTGTAGAAGAGTTCAGACCGTGATTGATACCCGATACACAGATATCCGGTTTTTTCTTGAGAATCTGATCGATCGCTATTTTGACACAATCTACAGGTGTACCTGAACAACTGTACTCCTGATCCAGTGTCGGATCTATGGTTACTTTTTCTAAAAAAAGAGTATTATTTACAGTAATGGCATGCCCCATACCCGATTGCGGACTATCAGGCGCTACTACTACGACTTCGCCGATTTGTTTCATTACATCGATCAATGCCCGCATACCCGGAGCTGTGATTCCATCATCGTTTGTAACTAAAATCAAAGGTCTTTTTTTCATCAATGTTTTTTTATACTTTCGTAAAAGTACTAAAATATTGAGAATACCCTCTGAATATTTTTTCCGAAAGTATTGTTAATACCTGTGTATAAACGTACTTTGCAAAAAATTGGTTTAACAAAACTTTATTGGCAGATTAAATTTTTGTACTGATTTTTTTAAGTAATTTAGATGAAATTTAATTGATGAATGCTATCTGGCTTTTTATGAAAAGAAACTATAAAATTATTTTAATCGTTTTGGCGATTTCAGCGGCGTTATGGAGCTTTATGCCTAAAAAGGAAAAAGCAGATCCGGAAAAAGAAGCGCTGTTAATGGAATTATTAACCTATGTAATTAAAAATGGCCACTATGCACCAAGTGAAATCAATAATGAATTCTCCGCAAAAGTCTATAAAGAATATATAAAGGCTATTGATCCGAATAAGCGATTTTTACTGCAGACCGATATTGATGAACTGAATCAGTATGAATTTTTAATCGATGATTTTATTTTAGCAAGACGCTTTGATCTGTTTGATAAAAGCTATCAGATTCTTCAAAAACGAATGAAAGAATCACAGGCTATTTATAAAGAGATTTTGAGTCAGCCTTTTGATTTCAACGTGAAAGAGGAAATCAATACGGATTTCGACAAAATGCCTTTTGCTAAAGATGAAGCTGCCCTGAAAGAACGTTGGAGAAAACAGCTGAAATTAAATGTATTGTCTAACATTGAAGATAAAATAAAACTGCAGGAAGGACAGGATGTTGAAGAAGAAAGTTTTGAAGAACCGAATGAGGAAATTAAAATCACAGAAAAAAAGACGGTAAAAAAAGAACCTGTTGAAAAGAAATCAATGCAGGAACTTGAGAAAGAAGCCCGTGAAAGTACGTTAAAATCATTGAATGAGTACTTTGAAGCGATTGAAGAAATCAGCAGAACTGAATGGTTAAGTATCTATATCAATAGTATTTTAGAGCAATTTGATCCGCATACTTCATATTTTGCACCTGAAGACAAAGAAAAATTTGATGTTAGTATGTCTGGTTCCATGGAAGGAATCGGTGCTCAACTGCGTAAGAAAAATGATTATACTGAAATTACCGAAATCATTCCCGGAGGACCTGCATGGAAAGGTAAAGAGCTTGAAAACGGAGATGTAATTATGAAAGTAGCTCAGGGTAATGAAGAACCAGTTGATATTGCCGGTATGCGTCTGGAGAATGTAGTAAAAATGATTAAAGGTAAAAAGAATACTGAGGTACGATTAACAGTTAAAAAAGTTGACGGAACTATCAAGGTCATTTCTATAATGCGCGATAAGTTTGAATTAGAAGAAACTTATGCAAAATCTGTTATTATTGATACGAAAGACGGAAAATATGGAATGATTCAGTTACCTAAGTTTTATATTGATTTTGAAACGAAAGACAACAGAAATGCTTTTACTGATGTAGCAAAAGAAATTGAATATCTGAAACAGCAGAATGTAAAAGGCATTATAATGGATTTAAGAAATAACGGAGGTGGTTCTTTGCAGACTGTTGTGGATATGGTAGGGCTTTTCATAGAGCAAGGTCCTGTTGTTCAGGTTAAATCTCAAAAAGGAGCGCGAAATGTTTTATTTGATAAAGATCAGAAAGTACAGTGGGACGGACCGCTTGTGGTATTAATCAACAATTATTCTGCCTCAGCTTCTGAAATTTTTGCCGCTGCAATTCAGGATTATAACCGTGGTTTAATTTTGGGATCCAAACATTCTTTCGGTAAAGGTACTGTTCAGAATATGTTTGATTTAAATTCTTTACTGAAACTTGATAATGTGGATTTGGGAGCTATTAAATTTACTTCTCAGAAATTTTACAGAGTAAATGGAGGTTCTACACAATTGAAAGGAGTTGAAAGCGATATTGTGTTACCGGATCGTTTCTCCCATATCGATACAGGTGAACGTGACCGAGAAAATGCAATGCCATGGGATAAGATTGAAAAAGCAAACTACAAACCGTTGGCAAACAATTTCAAAAAAGTTATTGAAAACAGTAACAAACGTGTTTTAAATAATAGTCAGTTCAGACTGATTGATGAAAATGCACAATGGATCAGTCAAAGAAAAGATGAAAATGTATTTTCGCTGAATTATAACGATTTTACTAAAAAATCTAAGGAGATTGAAGAAAAAGCAAAAAAATTCAAAGCTCTGAAAGATTACAAAAACAGTCTTAAATTCACCTCTCTTCCTTATGAAGAAGCGCTTTTTGCAAATGACTCCATTCTTAAAAGAAAAAGAGATCGTTGGCATGAAGGCTTGAATAATGATGTATATGTAGAAGAGGCTGTAAATGTTTTACAGGAAATTACTTCTAAAAAATAAGATGCCACAACAGCTATCTCATAATCAAATTGCGCTCCGGAAATTTAAAAAAAATTACTGGGGCGTTTTGAGTTTTTGGTTTATAGTACTGCTTACTTTTGTAGCTGTTTTTGCGTATATACTGGCTCCTGACAATACCAAAAACGCGAATAACGGAGATATTTCTATCAGTACAAAACCTCCCGGTTTTACTGTAGATATGATAAGATTATCCGGTACAGCCCACACTTCTGCATGGGACTGGCTTACCGGAAAAGAAATAGCAGAAATACATATTCCTGTCTTAGAGCATTATATAAAGAATGATACTTTATTTTACAAAGAATATAATGCCGATGCTTCACTTGCCCAGACAAAAGCATTGCCTGTCAGCGCTTTTGGCTCTGTTCCGGCAAATGAGATAAATGACAGCTATATTTTTACAAAAAAGTTCTATCTGGGCACTGATAATCAGGGTAGAGATTACCTCAGCCGTTTGATTATCGGTTCACGTGTTTCTCTTTCCATTGGTTTTGTCGCTGTATTCATCTCTCTTGTAGTAGGCATAACATTGGGAGGCATAGCAGGTTATTACGGCGGTAAAGTCGATCACTTTATTTTATGGCTGATTAATGTCATCTGGTCTATCCCTACACTGTTACTGGTTATTGCTATTACTCTGGCTCTTGGCAAAGGTTTCTGGCAGGTGTTTATAGCTGTTGGGCTGACTATGTGGGTTGAAGTAGCGCGCGTGATCAGAGGTCAGGTGATCAGTATCAAACAAATGCAGTATATAACCGCTGCCAAAGCTTTGGGATATTCCAATAACAGAATCATTTTTAAGCATATATTACCTAACAGTCTGGCGCCAGTGATTGTGATTTCTGCAGCTAATTTTGCTTCGGCTATTCTTGTAGAAAGTGGTCTAAGTTTTCTCGGGTTAGGCGCTCAGGTTCCTATTCCAAGCTGGGGAGGTATGATCAAAGATCACTATAATTATATCATTCTTGGAAAAGCATATCTGGCATTGATACCCGGAATTGCCATGCTGCTTTTGGTGGTTTCCTTTATGATGATTGGTAACGCTTTACGCGATGCGCTTGACGTTAAGAGTAAATAGTTTTTATTGGAGTACGTATTTTTTAATGTCATACCGGCTGCCCTGAAAAATATTGAGATCTATTTTTGTTTCAATGCCTGAAAGACTTCCTTTATCAGAAAATTGCCAAAAGTGCCATTCTTCTTTTATATTTTCTACAAAAAAGTTATAATTGGCGATCCAGACCGGATAATCGCTAAAATCTTCTTTTAAATATTTGTTGTAAAAATGTTCTCCTGAATAAATGATCGGTTTTGCTTTATAATGCTCTTCCACTATTGAAAGCCATTTTTTTAAACCTACTTTTAAGTTGGCAACCGATTGTTCTTTGGGAAGTTCTTCAATATCTAAAACCGGAATAAAATCTCCGGGTTCTAAATGCACATTGTTTATAAAATTCTGAGCCTGCAACACACTGTTTTCATCAGGTCTGTAATAATGATAGGCTCCACGAATGAGCAGTCTGCTTTTTGCTTTTTTCCAGTTGTAGGAAAAAGTCTTGTCGTATCCATCTGCTCCCATAGTAGCGCGAATAAACACAAAATCTAACGGAAAATCTTTGTAAATGGAATCAATGGTATGCCATTGTATCTCTTTTTGATAATGAGAAACATCGAATCCAAACAACATTTTATCATGTCTCTTAAAGACTTCTATATTACGAATGTCTTGTAATGTAACTTTATTATCTTCTGCTATTTCAGGAGCAAATATTTTATTATAGGCAGTTTTTACATAATAGCGAATGCCTTCTCTATAATGAAAACACGCAGCGGTAAGGATACACAATATGGCAAATAATACATACCAGCGGTATTTGACTGAAATACGCCTTGTTTTTTTTCGCTGATATTTCCGTGTTTTTTTAGGTATGCTTTTTTTGCCTTTCATATAATAAATTTAAATCAAACTTACTTATTATTCAGCGATAAAAAAAGAGGCAGTTTACACTGCCTCTTTTTTCAAACTATTTTTATTTCTTACTTATTTTTATAATCTGACTCTGATTCTGAGAACGCAATTCCAGTAAATAATTTCCTGAAGCCAGAGAACTCATATCTAACTGAATCTTATCGGAATTATACGTTTTGGCCAATACTTTTTGCCCTGCAAGATTATATACCGTAACGCTATCAATGGTCTGTTTGTACTGTATGTTGAGTATATCCGTCGTCGGATTCGGATAGTAGGCAAGTTGCGTTTTATCAAAATCAGCCATGCCAAGAGTGACATCAACCAGTACAGCCGTCGGAAGACTTGAACATCCGTTTGACCCGATAATCGCTGCATAGTATGTCTTTCCGTTTACCAGCGGTGTTTCTGCCGGTAATGGATTATGATCGTTTCGCGCATCATTGTAGGTATTATACCAATATATATCTGTCTGATCCATTATGAGATCAGCAATGGTAGCCTCACCTATTGTATTTACTGTAAAGCTCTGCTGTAAAGCTCCTGTAGGTGAAGAAGGAATATCTGATATCGTTACTGAAACAGCCGTACGTGCTGATATACATCCATATTCTACACGTTCTGCATAATAAGTACCTGTAGTCAATATGGTATTTTGCGTCAATTCTGTTGTTGCCGTTGTAGATGTGTACCATTTATAACTGATATTATTAGCCGTTGGCAGGTATAAATCTGCTACAGTACTTGCTCCACACAAAGCAAAAGCGTTTATTACTGGAGCTGTTTGCGGAATGACACGCACAGAAACTGATCTTCTTGTCGATTCACATCCGCCTAATGCCTGTGAAACATAATATACACCGCTTGTTAACGCAGCTGTCACATTCAAAGGCTGCAGAGACTGCAAGGAGGTGTACCAACGATATTCAGCTCCGTTTACTGCACCGGTTGCGACTAAATCTGCAACAGTTCCTGATCCGCAAATATTTTGAGTGGTTGCATTCGGTTTTTGTAAGTTGGCATATAAACTTATGGTTACCGCTACCCTGTCTGATTCGCAGGCACCTATACTTTGAGTAACATAATAGGTTCCTGTGGTTGCCATGGTCGCAGTAGATAGCGGTTGTTGTGACGATGCTGTGGCATACCAGTTCAGGGTAGCTCCAGATAAAGCATTTAAAGAAATTTGTCCAACTGGTGTTTCCTGACACAGACTTATAGTTTGAGATGTAATCGGCATTGGTGTCTGTGTGATGATTGCCTGAACTGCTACTCTATTGGATTCACAAGCTGATGCGATATGATAATACGAAGCATAATAGATGGTTTCATTAATCAAAGCTGTTGAAGGATTTAATGCCTGAGTTGCTGTTGCTGAAGTATACCATCTGATTTCAGAACCGGTTTGCGGGGCCACGAGAAGATCATTTACTGAAGCCGCATTACAGAACACTTGTGTTGCTTCTGCATTTGGTGCTGTATTGCCTATTATCGTAATCTCAACTGCAACTTTTTCCGAAAGACACTCTCCTAAGCTGGTCTGTACATAATAAATACCTGATTCGGAAATAGCATTTATTGCCGATGGGGTATTTAATGATGAATACCATTGTACGGTTTGTCCCGGGATGATGGTAACCTCTATATCGGTTGTATTTATTGTTGTACAGAATGTCTGAGCTTCAACAATTGCTTCTTCAGTAGCACATAAGGTGGTAAAAGATGCTGAAGCAGACCATTCACTCTGAGCAGTTGCACACAACTGACGTACGTAAAAATCATATTCAGTATCCGGATCTAAACTTTCTAAAATATATGGATTAGCTACCTCAGAAACGATTGTACCGTTACCTTGTGTAAAGCCGGCAGGACCCCATTCTATTTCATAAAGAGTTCCTGTAGCTGTCCAGCTTAATTCAGCAGAACTAACATTGGCAATTACTTCAAGGTCTGTAGGTGTATCACAATTAAATGGAAAACGTACTATCATATCAACCGTTACTCCGTAATCATCATTATAGCATGGATTAGGTCCCTGTTGCTCCCCTGATTCAATAGCACCTATTCTCAAACGATATTCACCCGATAAGCCTGTTTGATCAGAAATATCAAAAGTTGTATTCAGAGTAGTTGTGCTATCATCATCTGATGTTCCCTGAAAAACCAATTCTGTAGCATTATCAAATATACCATCTTTATTAAAATCGATCCATATATTGAAGTCATAACTATACCCCCAAAATCCGAAATCATCTGTATTTAGTGTTACTGAAGAATTCACAGGTAGTGACGGATCAATATCAACAACCGTATCCATCAGATCGTGATAAGTATCTGAGTTAAGGGTAAATGTCTCGGTTCTCATTGTAAGACTGGTGATTCCGTTCCCATCTACACTTGTAGGTTCAGAGATACAATATCCTATATAAAAAGCATACGGACCAGACCAATTGCTTTCATCGTCGTCATCGCATATATTTTTGACATAAAACTCATACATGGTATCTTCTTCAAGTTCCTCAATAGTAATATTATTTTCGATTACATCTGTTTCAAGTGTTCCGTTTCCATGTGTAAAGCCACTTTCTCCCCATTCAACACTAAACTGTGTTCCCGTACTTGTCCAGTTGAGTTGTGCAGCATTTAATGTAGCATTTGAAACAGACAATCCTCCCGGAGTAGGGCACGTAATTGCGGTAACATCTTCGGTAATCTGAAGATCGTCTATATAAATAAGAATGTCATCATCTCCAAACATGTCTGCTAATTCCGTTTTTATGCGTATGTACACATTACCTTCACCAGGAGTAAAATTTGCCGTAGCAACAGCGCAGTCGTCAGACACCACGTGATTTGAACTGTTGATTGTATGAAAAGTAGTCCACGGTCCTGACGGATTATTTGACCAGGCAAATGTGATATTAAATACATTACCTGAAACCCCCGTTTCATCATAATAATCAACTACTTTATAGTCAAACGAGCATTCTATTTCCCCTCCGATAGATGACCCTATATTCGGTGAATAAATTTCACTTTCAGAGGTCCAAAAATAGAGATTGGTCACTAAAGAATAATCACCAGCACATTGCCCTTCATCAATCTGAAACCAGTTGAAAAAATCAGGATCTTCCCATCCTCCCATGTCATCCTCAATCTCCCAACCATAGGTATAATTTACCTGAGCATAAAATGCATGTGTCAGCAGAAGAAAAAAAATAACCAATACCGACTTGTGCATTTTATTAAAAAAATAATTATTTTTCATATGTAATTGTTTTTATGTAATAAAATTATAAATATAATATTTTATTATTCATTAAAAATCACAAAAATACAGTATTTAAAGCGTATATACTATCCATTTTTATTAAAAATAATACCATATTTATCCTATATCCTCAAATAACACATAGCACCTTACTAAAAATACTATTTCTGCTATACAAAAAGCCTGTTCAGATCTGAACAGGCTTTCATGATTTTGAGCAATACTGAATTTACTTTTTAATGACTTTAATAATCTGAATCTGATTTTTTGAATGTAATTCTATAAGATAATTTCCTGCAGAAAAGCCATTCATATCCAATTGAATCTGATTTGAATCAAATGTTTTTGTCATTACTTTTTGCCCTACAGAATTATATACTGTTACAGCATCTATTGCCTGCTTATAACGTATATTTAGTATATCCGTTGTAGGATTCGGATAGCACACAAGTTGCGTTTTATCAAAATTATCCGTACCTAACGTTATATTTACCAACACTGTAGTTGGCTGACTAAGACATCCTGTTGTCCCTACAGTTATTCCATAATAGTTCTGACCACTGACCAAAGGTGTTGTGACTGGTAAACGATTGTTATTATTCAAAGCGTCTTCATACGTAGTAAACCAAAAGATATTAGCTTGATCCATTACCAAATCTGCAATAGTAGCCTCTTCAAGCGTATTCACAGTAAAGCTTTGATCCAAAGATCCTGTAGGTGATGCAGGTATATCTGATATTGTTACATCTACTGCCACGCGTTCTGAAACACAGCTATTTTCAACACGGACAGCATAATATGTTGCTGTTGAAAGAGGTGTATTTTGCGATAATTCAACAGTAGATGTTACTGAATCATACCATTTAAGAACGATTCCTTCCATAGCTGTAAGTTGTAGATCAGCCACCGTAGCTGGACCACAGAATGCAAACGGACTGATTACCGGACCGGTTTGTGGTGTTATATGTATAGTAACTGCTCCCCTTTCGGATTCACAGCCTGAAATTCCTTGTGAAACATAGTAAATATTTCCATCTTGTAATATATGATTGGCAGGTAAAGCAGTTTCATTATCAGCTGTGGCATACCATTTAATATTTAATCCACTGGTTGGTATCGCTGATAAATTTGCCACCGTTGCCGAATTACAGAAAAATTGTTGTTCTTGAAAAGAAGGTAATACAGGAACAATTACCGATATATTTACCGGTACCCTTTCTGAGATACAACCCTGCGCATTGGTTGTTTGCACATAATACATACCAGATGTTGCGATTGTTGTAATCTCTTCACTTCCTGTTGCAGAAGCATACCATTTTATCACCGCGTCAGAAGTTGTTGCTACTGTTATGTTGTTTACAGGAGTTTCTGTACATACGATCTGATCTGCATCAATTACAGGATCAGCCATCTGACATAAAGGGATTGGCTCAAATACTACATCGTCAATATGAATACCTCTATAAGTACCTCCTAAGCCATGTTTAAAAGCAAAGTAGTCATCAGAAGTTAAAGGCATATCTATAATATGTTCTGTATATGCAGCACTAAGTGTAATTGGTAAGCCTATAGCAGTAAAACTTCCTGCATCAGTATTAGATGTCATTTTTCCAAAAATCAAAACGCTTGTTCCCCAACTTGATTTAGCTTTGAATTTAACCCGATAAGCTCCGTTGCCTAAATTATCTGTTTTAGGTGAAATAAGTATATAATTACCCGAAACATCCGAACTATTATAGATACTGAAACTATTTGGTATAGATGCAGGATTGGCAAGAGAAACATAACCATATCCTACTCCAGTGTCTATAAATGACCAACAATGCGGAATCGTCGGATTCATCAGGGTGCCTACTGGAGTTGAATCAAAATTTTCCATAAAAGCACCAATTGTATCACAAGCCATTGTAAATACAAAAGGTCCCGACCAAACTCCCTGATCCGTAGTACTGCAATTAGATCGGATATAAAATTGTAAAGTCAGAGAGGAAGGTAACCCTGTAAGATTGACCGTTGTATTTACTGCCGGAATATCACCAGAAGTAATCAATCCCACATTCCCTGACCCTGGAAGTCCTGAGGTTCTTATCTCATAGTTGTAGCCATTTGCAGGAACAATTGCAGGTTCTGTTAGGGTTGCTGTCGCTGTATTACCAGTAATTGCATCAAAGGTAACCAATTGAGATCCGGGACAGGTTCCTAATAATTCTGCTGAAACAGCAAAAATATTGATAACTCCTACTGAATTATTGTTACGCGTAAATTGTATCGATTTTATTTCTTTGAGTTGGTTAGGGACACTGATACTCAATTTGATTTGATACAATCGTGGATTAACTGAAGAATCTTCTACATCATTGGTCAAACGTTGTAATCTTCCAAAACCGATATAGGCCGGTGGCGGATTGGTTCCTGAGTACCAGTCTGGTATGGGATTGGTTAAAATGGACTCTGTAGTGTTGTCCTGAAAGGTAATTACACAATCTAACTCAGCACTTCCTCCTCCGGATGTTGCCAAAATAAAGAGCTTCTGAGCTTTCACAGACCCCATCACTAAAGAGGTTATTGTATTTTCTGTTGCTATAAGACGTATTGCGTTGTTAACCGCATAGTTTTGCAACTGGTATGACAATCCAGAAGTAGCCTCAGAAATAATATTTCCGTTTACCGGGAACCCCAAAGTCTGAGGAGCTGAGTCCGTAGTCAATTTCCAGTCTACTGATTTAAAACAAAAATTGTTTCCGTCTACATCTGCTGTTTTAGTACTAAACGCAGTTCCGACTCCATTGGCAATCACATCGTGATTGAAACCATCAATTGTTACTGTCTGATAAGGCTGCGCATAAGAAACTCTAAACAGCAGTAACATACTGACTGTCAATGCTAATAAAATATTTTTATTCATTTTTATAAATTTTATTTTAATATTTCCTTCTTTGGTAGTAAAGCCATATATGACCTAATAAGAGCATTAAAACATTAATAGAATCATAGTTTTTTCATATTAAACGATAGAATAACATTATTATAAAGAAAGTTATCTGTCATAAAAACTGTTTCTGCAAAACGACCTTTGCATTAAAATGACAAACGGTAAAACTATTAAAACGGACAACAGTTCGGTATCTTAATAAACTACACATTTGACTAAATTATGAGTCAAATCTCATTTCATACGGATTATGATCAACAGCTTAAATGTTATTTCTTTTGAGGTATTTAGGTAGTGATAAAAAATAATTATTAAACCCTTTACTTTTTATATTTTACACCCCAACTATTAATTCTGATAAGAAATGAATCTATATTCTGCTGTAAAGAAATTGCAGACAGAGAAACAAAAGTATACAAGAAAAACCTATAAAGTTCTAAAGTAGTAAACTTTACTATTGTGGTAGCAAAGAAAACACTTCTCTTATCTATCCTATAATGGGATCAAATATAATATTTTTTTTTAATAAGTCTAAATTAATTTAATTAAAAAATTTGTAATTTTTATATGACCAAAAAGTTAATATATATTTTGTCCAAAACGGCTATAATAACTATTAAGAACTCTGCACTATGCATAAAAAAAGACCTATCATATAGGATAGGTCTTTTAAATAAAACTAAAAATGTGATTATTTTTTTACGACTTTAATAATCTGAGCCTGATTTTCAGAATGTAATTCTATAAGATAATTTCCTGCAGAAAAACCACTCATATCTAATTGAATCTGATCAGAATTAAATGCTTTTGTCATCACTTTTTGTCCCACAAGATTATATACTGTTACAGCATCTATTGTCTGCTTATAACGTATGTTTAGTATATCTGCTGTAGGATTCGGGTAATATACAAGATTTGTCTTATCAAAATCATCCAGACCTAAAGTCACATCCACATGTACGGCTGTTGGCATACTCGGACAACCGTTTGCACTGATAATAACAGCATAATATGTATGCCCGTTCTCTAATGGTGTATCAGCCGAAAGAGGATTTATTCCGTTTCGCGCATTATTATAAGTGGCATACCATACTACTCCTGATTGGTCCATTGCTAAATTAGCAATCGTAGCTTCTCCCATTGTATATACTGTAAAGCTTTGATTTTCTGAACCTGTAGGTGATGACGGTATAGCAAAAACAGTTACTGAAACCGGTGTTCTCTGAGAAACACAACCTTGTTCTTCTCTTGCAACATAATAAGTACCGGTAGCCAGAACTGTATTTTGTGTCAGTTCAGTTGTAGCTGATGCAGAAGCATACCATTTATAGCTTACTCCTGAAGCAGCTGCAATATGTAAATTGGATATGGTACCTGAACCACAAATTACAAAAGGACTTACTACAGGTGCCGTTTGTGGAATTACACGAACAGAAACTGATCTTCTTTCAGACTCACATCCTAAAACGGCCTGTGAAACATAATAGATTCCGGAAGTCAATGCTGCTGTACTGCTCAGAGGAGTTGCTGATGTTAATGAAGTATACCAGTGATACTCTGCTCCGGCAACAGCTCCTGTAGCAATAAGATCAGAAACACTTCCGCTGCCACAAATATATTGTGTCCCTGCAGCTGGCTTTTGTAAACCAATGTACGATACAAAGTTTACCGCTGTTCTCGCAGATTCACATGTATTTATGGTCTGTGTAGCGAAATAGGTTCCTGAAGAAACAATCGTAGACGGATCAATAGGAGTTAACGAATTTAAAGAGGTATACCATTTTATCGTTGCATTTGTTTGTGCTCCTAAATTCTGAAGCTCAGCAAATGTAGTTGGCTGACACATTGCTACCTGCGTTACAGAAAGCACAGCAGGTGTCCCTGTAATTACAGCTGTAACCTGACCTCTTGAAGATTCACATCCTGCAGGAGTTGCCTGTGACACATAGTAAATAGCACCATTCTGTAGCACATAATCTGATGCCAAAGCATCTGTTGCATCGGCTGTTGCATACCATTTGATGTTTAATCCGCTTACCGGTGTTGCTGATAAATCATTTACCGTTGCTCCGTTACAAAAATACTGCTGGGCCTGAAAAGCAGGTAATGAGGTAGATACCATCACTACATTTACAGCTATTCTGTTTGACATACATCCCTGAGCATTAGATGTTTTTACATAGTAAGTACCCGGCGCAGCGATGCTAGTAATTTCATCTGTAGACGTAAGAGAACTATACCATTTAATAGTCGCTCCGGATGCGGTTGTAACCGGAATATCGCCTACAGGAGTTTCCATACATATAATTTGTGTTGCACCAACAATAGGAGCTGTCATCTGGCATAATGTTTCGAAAGTTCCTGCTGTAGTCCATGCACTTAATTCTGTATCATTACATAATGTTTTTACATATACTGAATAAGTAGTACTTGGAGATAAACCTTCTACATATTGTGCAAAATTTGTTGCTGAAACAGTTCCTGAAGATACTAAACCTGTTGCACCTGAACCTGCTGCTCCTGATGTTCTTACTTCATACGCATAACCTGTTTCCGGATCTGACTCAGAAGCTGTCCAGTTGATTACTGCCGAATTATTGGTTATTGCTGTTGTAGCAGCCAAGTCTGGAGGTAAACAAGGTGGTGTTATTTTTACATCAATGTCTACTGTTACCCCATAACTACCACTATAACAAGGATTAGGTGGTACCTGTCCCGAATCAGCTGTCCCGATTCTCATTCTGTATATTCCACCTGCATAGTTTCCTACTAACGGAATGGTCACATTTAAAGTAGTTGGATTTGCACTTGTAGAATTTCCCTGATACAGTAACTCACTGCTTTCAAAGACACCATTTTTATTTAAATCAATCCATATATTGGTATCATACGTATATCCTGTAGCAAAAGAAACAGAACCGGTAGCCGTTTGACCAACGATTAATTCTACCTGAGGTGCCGCAGTATGATGATAATACATCACATCAGCAACAGGTATACTGGTGCCATTTATGGTTACATTTGTAACTCCGCTACCGTCATTACTGGTAGGAACTGAACTACAATAATCAAATTTAAAAGTTTTTATATCAGACCATGCACCTACACCACCAGTACCACAATTGCTGCGCACCCGGAATGCATAGGTTTGACCAACTGTTAGTCCTTCTAAAAGATAGTTATTGGTTACTCCTGTTAATACGGTTCCCGATCCTGGAGTGAACCCCTGTATTCCCCACTCGATATCAAAAAGAGTATTGGTAGCACTTGCGGGCACTGTCCAGCTCAAAACAGCTGACAAGGCTGAAAATTGCAGCGTTGCATCCAATGTCAAAACATCCGCACAGGTAGGTATAGGCTCAAACACAACATCATCAATATAGATACTTCTATAGGTACCCTGTAGGCCGTGTTTAAAAGCAAAATAGTCATCCGTTGTTGCTGGTATCTCAATTACATATTGTGTAAAGGTTGGCGTAACTGTTATTGACGGTCCTATTGCTGTGAAAGTAGTCGCATCTGTATTGGAAGCAGCTCTTCCAAAAATCATATTGTAATCACCCCAGTCAGAGCGTACTTTAAATTTTACTCGATAGCCTCCGTTTCCTAAATTATTAGTTTTTGGCGAAACCAGAATATAGTTACCTGAGTTATCAGAACTGTTATACATGTAGAAACTTCGAGGAGAAGAAGTGCTATAAGAGCTACTTACATATCCGTATCCAGCTCCTGAATCAATAAAAGTCCAGCATGTTGGTACTGTAGGATTTGAGGAAGAACCAACGGCTGTTGTATCAAAATTTTCTGTAAAAGCACCTATTACATCACAAGCCATTGTAAACAAAAATGGTCCTGTCCACGCACCCTGATCTGTAGTACTACAATTGGAACGAATGTAAAATTGTAATGTTTGAGAAGAGGGTAAGCCTGTAAGATTAGCTGTAGTGTTAGCAGCCGGAATATTACCTGAAGTTACTAACCCTGTAGCTCCTGAACCCGGTAACCCGGAAGTTCTTACTTCATAATTGTATCCATTTGCCGGAATAATAGCCGGCGCTGTTAAGGTTGCTGTCGCTGTTGCTGTAGTGATGGCGTCAAAAGTAACAGGCTCCGGACTCGGACATGTACCTAATAATTCTGCAGAAACAGCAAAGATATTTAATACTCCACCTGAAGTAGCACTTCGTGTAAATGTGATGGATTTAACCTCCTTATTCTGATTCGCAACTGCAATATTTAATGCAATCTGATACAGACGTGGATCACCTGACGGATTTTCTGCCGTATTGGTTGCACGACTCAATCTACCAAATCCTACATAAGCGGGTGGCGGATTGGTTCCATAATACCAGTCCGGTACATTGTTGGTCAGAAAGGACTGTGTGGTATTGTCTTGAAAGGTTACCACGCACTCCATATTAGAAGCGGTACTACCCGAAGTTGCTAAAACAAAAAGTTTTTTTGCTTTAACTACACCCGTTACTGTAGAAACAATTGTGTTGTCTGTTGCAACCAATCGGATAGAGTTATTGGCGGAATAACTCTGAAGCTGATAAGTAAGCCCCGCAGTAGCTGCAGAAGTAATGGTTCCGTTTAACGGAAAACCAGAAGTCTGAGCAGCAGAAGTTGCATTTAACTTCCAGTCAATGGCTTTGAAGCAATAACTTGCTCCATCGACATCATTTGTGGTGGAACTGTTGGCGGTTCCGACACCGTTTGCAATCACGTCGTGATTAAAACCATTGATCGTTAAAGTCTGATAGGTCTGGGCATTCAAAACACCACTCAACAGTATCATTTTAATGATCAATGCAAAAAAAATAGTTTTACGCATACTCACATAGTTTTATTCTATCAAATATATATTTTTTACACACATACAAAAAAAATAACGGCAAAAAAATACAAACAGATGTGATTTTTTAACAATTAGTCAAACAAAAAAACAAAAAAAGACCTGATTTCAAAAACAGGCCTTTTTTCAGATAAAAAACAAATTTATTATTATTTTCTAACTACTTTAATAATTTGAGTATGATTTTGAGAATGCAACTCTATGAGGTAATTTCCTGCTGAAAGAGCACTCATATCTAATTGAATTTCTTTAGTACCACCCTGTTTTGTGATTACTTTTTGGCCGCTCAGACTGTAAACAATTACTCTATCAATAACCTCCTTATATTGAATATACAATATATCAGCTGTCGGGTTTGGATAATATCTCAAATCCGACATATCAAAATCATTAACTGATAAAGTTATATCAACCGTTACAGCGGTCGGGAAACTTGCACAACCATTCGTTCCGATAATAACAGCATAATAGGTCTGTCCGTTTAACAAAGGAATCTCTGATGGAAGTGGATTAATTCCCGTTCTGGCATCTTCATAGGTAATATACCATACCACATTGGTCTGATCCATGATCAGATCAGCAAGAGTTGCTTCCCCGATTGTATTGACTGTAAAGCTCTGATTCGATGCCCCAGTAGGTGCATCTGGCAGATCCAGTATTGTAATCGGAACAGCTGCTCTTTGCGAAATACAACCCCATTCTATTCTTTCTACATAATAAGTGCCCGTCGTTAGTACTGTGTCTTGTTGTAACTCTGTACCTGTTGTCTCAGCAGTATACCATTTATATGAAACTCCTGTCGGTACTACTAAAGGAATATCTGCTATTGTCGCTGATTCACAGAAAGTATATGACCCCATTACCGGAGCAGCTACAGGATTTACAAGAACTGCTACTGATCTTTTATTTGATTCGCATCCGGAAATAGTCTGTGAGACATAGTAAGTTCCCGAACTTAAAACAGCTCCCGGATCTAACGGAAGTACTGAATCCTGAGACGCATACCAGCGGTATTCTGCTCCTGGCAATGCTCCGGTAGCCACCAAGTCAGTAACAGTTGCGCTTCCGCAAAAAGTTTGCATTACTGCCGTAGGCACTGGTAAACCGATGTATAATGTGAAGGTAACTGCTGTACGTTCTGACTCACAAGTATTAATTGTCTGAGAAACATAGTAAGTTCCGTTACTAATTACAGTATCATTACTGAGTGGTGTTGCAGAAGATAATCCTGCATACCATTTTACTACAGACCCTGTCATATTGCCCAGATTTTGCAGCTCTGAAAAAGATGTCGGCTGACATAAGGCAATCTGAGAGATATCTAATACTGCCGGCTGATTGGTTATTATTGCTGTAACTGCTATGCGGTCAGACTCACAGTCTGTATCGGTTGCCTGTACTACATAATATACGTTTCCGGCTGATAATACATGAGTAGCATCTAAAGGTTGGGTAGCCGTCATTGATTCATACCATCTAATAGATAAACCTACAGCTGGAGTCGCAACAAGGTCAGCAACAGTTGCCGTATTACAGAAATACTGTTCTGATTCAGCCTGTGGTACAGAGGTAGATACCAATGTAAAATCAACTGCTACTCTTTGTGAAAAACAACCCAATGTATTTTCAGTCATTACATAATAGGTACCTGAAAGCGGTATTTCAGAGATTTCATCATCACCTGTTGCTGATGCATACCACTTCATTATAGCACCTGTTTCAGCAGTCACATCAATCTGATCTACCATGGTTGCTCCGCACAAAATCAGTGAAGAAGTAATCACAGGATCCGGCATTACACATAATGTTGTAAAACTGCCTGCTTCACTCCAATCTGATACAGAATATTCATCACATATTTGTTTTACATAAAACTCATACTCTGTATCCGGTTCCAAGTCAGTAATTGTGTAAGGGTTTGAAACACCGGAAATCAATGTTCCTGTTCCCTGCACAAAACCTGCAATTCCATATTCTATATCAAATAAAGTAGCTTCTGTTTCAGTTTCCCAACCAAGTTCTGCCTGCATTGCTCCGATAGCAATGGCTTCAACCATCACAGGCTCATCACAAGGAACAGATCCGCCTGTTAGATTTACAGTATAATCAGCCCAGGTACCATAGTTATAACTTCCACAAGGATCTGGTCCCTCACCACCACCGGCATTTGCTACCCTGTTCCAGATTCTCATACGATATGTACCTGAATATACGCCCATAGGAATAGTTACGGATGCTGTATACATTTGGGTGCCGTTAGCAATATAGTCAGGCAAAGCTAATACTTCATTTGTTTCATCAAAATTTCCGTCATTATTAAAATCAATTGCTATCCCCATTCCGGTATAGCCTGTAGTTGTAACATTAAATGTATAAGTGTTTCCTACTGTAAGATCAGGTACTGTCACTCCCGTACGGTCTCTGTTTGTATACGAAGGAATATTATCTGTAAAACTAATCTCATTGATATTTACGATGGTTATTCTGTGGTTACTTGAACCATTAGAATAGGTTGGCTGACACCAATTGGGTGTAAAGGTAGCGCCGTCTGTCCAATAACTGCTGTCATCTGCTGCACAATTAGCAATGACATACACCCAATACTGAGTACCTGCTGTGAGGTTAGATAAATTCACAGATGTTGTATTCGCATCTGTTGTTCCCGTAAATGCAAGACCGTCTGTACCACTTCCGGGTAGTCCTGACGTTCTTACTTCATATGTATATCCATTAGTATTAGGTGAAGTGGTAGCCGTCCAGTTTACAACTGCTGTATTTAATCCTACATTGGTCACCGTCAGTCCCGCAGGAACAATACACGATGGTATTGCCTCAAAACGTATGTCATCAACATAAATTGTTCTGTAAGTAGTTCCTAATCCATGGGCAATTCCAAAATAGTCGTGAGTTCCCGCCGGAATATTTACTATATATTCCTGAAAAGAATCGGTAAGATTTAGGGTTTGCAGTAGTTGCATCCCTGTGGCCGAAGTTTGGCTTTCCAATGTTACTACTTTTAGAGTCTGAACAGAAGTCGTCGTAGATCTTGCCCGAAAACGAATTCTGTATGCACCATTTCCTAAATTATTCGTTTTAGGAGATACGATCATTAAGTTCCCTGAATTTTGACTGCTGTTATACAAATAAACGCTTCTCGGTGCAGAATATGATGAGGCACTACTGGTATATAAATATCCTGTGCCATCATCAATAACACCCCAACAGGTAGGCAAGCTGGGATTTGTCGTTGAACCTACCGGCTGATTGTCAAAGTTTTCATAGAATGCTCCAAAATCATCACACAGCATAGTAAAAGAATAAGGTCCCGTCCAAACTCCCTGATCTGTTGCACCACAATTGGAGCGTATGTAAAAATTGAGAGTTTGAGAAGCCGGCAAACCTGTTAAATCAGCCACCGTGCTATTGGAAGAAACGGTTCCTGATGTTACCAACCCATCAGATCCTGATCCGCCAGCTCCTGTAGTTCTGACTTCATAATCGTATCCTGTGGATGGAATAAGCGCAGGAGGTGTGAGAGTAGCAGTAGCTGTATTGGTAGTGATAGCGTTGATGAGAACTGCATCAGGACTCGGACATGTGCCTAAAATTTCTGCAGATACAGCAAAAATATTGATCACACCAGAAGAAGTTGTTCCTCTGGTAAATTTAATTGACTTGATTTCTTTTGCCTGATTTGCTATTGCTATATTTAATGTTATCTGATATAGTCTTGGATTGGTAGTTGAATTTTCTACTCCATTATTATTTCGGTTAATTCTTCCAAAACCGCTATAAGCAACAGGAGGGTTAGTACCGTTGAACCAGTCTGCAACCGGATTGGTAAGAAAAGATTCCGTTGTATCATCCTGAAATGTTACTACACATTCTAAATTTGAAGCTCCGCTTCCTGAAGTTGCCAGAACAAATAGTTTTTTAGCCTTAACAGTACCTGTTACTACAGAAGTAATGTTTGTTGCTGTACTGACCAATCGGATTGCATTATTGGATGAATAATTCTGTAACTGGTACGTTAATCCTGTAGTTGCTGCCGAATTGATAATTCCGCTTTGAGGAAATCCCGAAGTCTGAGGTGTTGAAGTAGCTGTTAGCTGCCAATCAATAGACTTAAAGCAATAGCTTACACCGTCTACATCTGTTGTCGTTGAACTGGCAGCAGTTCCGACGCCGTTTGCAATCACATCATGATTGAATCCGTTGATATTCAAAGTCTGATAGGTTTGGGCATTTACAGCCATAGTCCCCGCTATCAATTTAAATAATAACAGAAAAAAAATAGTTTTATTCATATCAATATAGTTTAATGGTTGCCAAATATATCTTTTTTATGTGTTTATAAAAAAGATATGCAGAAAAAACTACAAAAAAAGTGTTGTTTTTAACAAAAATAATAATAATTTTAAAAAAAAGAGACCTGCTTGTTATAGCAGGTCTCTTCTTTATATAATCGCAGATAAAATTTATTTTCTAACTACTTTTATTATCTGTATTTGATTATCTGAATGTAACTCTATCAGGTAATTCCCTGAAGCCAGAGCGCTCATATCCAATTGTATTTCATTGTTATCAAAACGCTGCATCATTACCTTTTGTCCTAAAAGGTTATACACTACTAATTGATCAATGTTATTTTTGTAACGGATGTTTAAAATATCTGACGTAGGATTTGGATAGAATACTAAATTCGTTTTATCGAAATCATCCATTCCTAATGTGATTACTACTGTAACCGCCGTTGGCAAACTTGGACATCCATTGGTTCCGATAATAACAGCATAGTAGGTTTGACCACTTACTAAAGGTGCCTCAGCAGGAAGTGCATTGTTTCCGTTCTTAGCATCTGCTTCAGTGATATACCATACAATATTGGTCTGATCCATTACCAAATCAGCGATGGTAGCTTCTCCAATAGTGTTTACTGTAAAGTTTTGACTGGTTTCTCCTGTCGGTGATGAAGGAAGATCTGCTATCGTAACCGTAACAGCTGTTCTCTGAGACACACAACCATGCTCTACTCTTGCTACATAATACGTTCCTGTAGTTAAGGCAACATTTTGCGCTAATTCTACTGTACTCGTCGCTGTTGCATACCATCTGTAAGTTACATACGTAGCAGTCGGTAAATATAAATCTGCAACAGTTCCGCTACCACATAGTACAAATGCATTTACTACAGGCGCTGTTTGATTGATGATCTTAACGGTTACAGAGCGTCTTGGAGACTCACAGCCTTCAATAGACTGGGATACATAATACACTCCACTTGTTAATGCAGCAGTTAATGCCAATGGTGTTGTAGAAGTTGCTGAGTTATACCAGTTATATACAGCTCCAGCAACAGCTCCTGTAGCTGTTAAATCTGCTACCGTTCCGCTACCACAAATATTATGTGTGTTCGCAGCAGGTCTTTCTAATCCGGCATATACCGCAATCTGAATTTGAGAACGAACCGATTCACAGCTATTAATTATCTGAGACACATAATACGTACCAGTGGTTACTATTAGTGAAGAAGAAATCGGCTGAGTAGCTGTCATGGAAACATACCATTTTAAAGTAGCATTTGGCATAGCACTCAATTGCAATCCTCCGAATTGAGTTGACTGACATAAACTGATTGCCTGAGCAGGTATAGCTGACGGAGTAGGTGTTATAACTGCTGTTACCGGTATTCGAGGCGACTCACAACCTGAATCTGCATGATAAGTAGCTGCATAATAAACTACACCGTTTACTAAATCTGTTGTTTCACTTAATGGTGTTGTAGAAGCTACAGCATCATACCAGCGGATCGTAAATCCTGTTCCCACTGTTGCAGACAAATCTGCTACGGTTCCGGCATCACAGAAATATTGTGTTTCTATAACAGTTGGAAGCTGTGCATCAACAATAGTTATCTGAACAGCCACTCTTTCAGAATTACAAGCAATTCCCACGGCCTCTACATAATATGTTCCTGATTGACTGATCTGCGTTAATTCAGTAGTTGACGCCAAGGAAGCATACCATTTGATGATATTATCTTCATTATTAGTGTTTATTGTAATATCCTCGACATTCGTTGCATCACAGAATGATATTGGATTGGTTACAGGATCAATAACCGGTTTTTCTAAGGTTGTTATTTCTACCGTATTTTCTACACTACAATTCGCAGGATTTGTAATAGTAAGTGTGTACTGTGTAGGTACCTCAACCGTATTAGCTTTATAATATACTTTTGCTAAAGGAATAGTTCCGCTATAAGGAACAGTAGCTTCAGCATCTTCATATAAATTATCAGACGGCGACCATTCAAGTTGATATTCCTGATCTGCTGTCAATAATACATCATCAATATTCCAGTTATGCATTCCAAAATCAACCCCTTCGACAGTAAACGAAACGTAGAATGTAGAAGAACCTACATCAGCAGTATTGATAACAGTAGAAACAATTCCTGCTGCCTGTGTTGCCGTTACAGGATTTGTTACCCATGAAGTATTATTCCATGTAGTTCCGTCAGAACTTGTCTGTACTTTTACGGAATAATTATAATTTCCACTATAATGGTTTAAAAAATTTCTCCATTGCAGGGTTAATTCCTGAAGACCACTTGTATCAATAGGACCGTAATATGCTCTTCTTATTACATTACTAAAACTACTTCCTGTAATTTTTAGTTCATTAGCAGTTCCTCCTGCTGTATTTGCATTTACAACCGAAACACCCCCACCTTGTGTCTGCCAGTTAGCAGGTAATGTAGTCCCATTAGAAAAGGTTTCATTAAGCAGTTCCTGTTCACCAAGTACCACTCCTCCATCTAACTCCTGTATTTCTCCTACACATACATTTATTTCTTCAGGAAGACTTTGAAACTCCGGCAATTCTTTTACATTTATCTGGAGCTCCTTTATTATTCTACACATAGTTCCCGTACTTTGCGATGCCGTTAGAGTGTAGACAGTTGATACTGAAGGATTGAAAATCCATCCGTTTTGAGCATCTCCCGAGATGCCTGTTGATGGCTCCCAGGTATAAACATCATACTCAGACGCTCCTGTTATAATCGTAACAGCAGTTGAATCACTTCCCTCACATATTTCTAAAACAGCAGTTGACAATTCAAGCGAAGGTGCCGGATTTACAGTTGCAAGTACTTCTACTCTCGGTGAAATACAAGTAGAATTAAAAACCATATTTGCTCTGTTGGCATACGTAGCCGTATTACCACTTGAATCTACAGATCCGGACATTGTAGCTAAAATCTGTGCCGCTGTTTTATTATCAGCATATGTTGCTGTAAGAGAATTAAAAGGTGTTACATGATAGCGTATTTGTGTTGATTGGCCACTTACACCTGAATTATTATTACTCCAGCAAAACTGAACCACTACATTACTAACTCCATCCCATTGAAATGGTGTTGCAAAAATATATTGATTAGAACCCGCTGTAACCGGTTGATTGGCATTGGAATATACCAATGTTGTACCGGACACATGAGTTGTTGTAGCGGCAGTCTGAGTGGTATGTCCTAAATAAATAGTAAAATCATTTCTGTTCGCACCTGCTGTAAGCACATCCAAAGCTAAGGAAGTGATGGGTCCCGCAGTAAGACCTGCTGCAATTAGTTCTTCTGCCTTATAAGTGTATTGATATTTATAACCTCCCCAACCATAAGTAAACGGAGAATATCCTAAATCACTTGAAGCAGTTGTAGCTGTACCCAAATAAATATTATCATTTACAGTACCTGCAGAAGCAGCTACATAATAACTGGTAGTCTCGCTTATCTCTGGTGTTTGAAAAGATGCTCCCGTAAACACAGGAAACCTACTTGTTGGACTTGTGTACCATCTCAGAGTACCTGTTGCATCAGTAGTAGCACTCAAAACAGTTGTCCCTATACCACACAATGTCCCCGGAGTCGTAGTTAAAACATCCGGATAGTCACATAAAGTCGTAAAAGTCTTCATGATTGTCCATTCGCTGAATACGGTTGTCTGACATTGAGTTCTTATATAAACATTATACGTTGTAGCTGGTAATAATCCCGTAGCTGTATAAGTAAGAATATCATTTAAGGTTCCACTGGAAGCCAATCCCTGAGCACCACTCCCCGGAGCACCGGTGGTTCTAACTTCATACGTATATCCTAAAAGAGATGACGAAGATGACGCTTCCCAAGTGATTACGGCTGAATTCTTTGTCACTCCCGAAATTACTACATTGGTAGGCAATTCACAATTAGGAATATTTTCTACAACTATATTGGTAATATGAAAATCATAGTCCGGTAGGTCATCAACAGGGCCATCTGAAGCAAAAAATGCTACCATTACATCCTGTCCTATATATTGTACAGGTATATTTACAGTATAATCCGTTAATACGTTGACAAGAGAAGAAGTATTGGCTGCATTGAAGGTAAATAATGGAGACCAGTTATCTCCACACCCATCAACAGAGATCATTACCTGTACTTTATCATCTGTACCTTGCATTCCATCTTCATGCGCGGTTCCCAGATTATATTTAGTAATAGCCGCTTTGAAATTAATTCTTGAAGCCGCATTAACAGTTATTTTATTAGATACAATCCATTCCTTTCTGTTATTGTTATATAAGTTTATTTTGGCAGTAGGCACTCCCAAAATCGTACTTTCTGCCCATAAAGAAGTAGTTCCAACAGGTTTATCAGCACCACTACCTTCTCTCCAGTTAGGAAAAACTGTTGTTAAATTAGATCCAGTAAATCCTGTAAAATTTACAGACTGAGGCATTGAAACAACTGGATAGTTTGATAACTGAGAAGCAGGATTTGTCGTAGAATTCGTTATATTGTAATAATATGTAAACGGAGCAGTAGTCCCACATCTGTTATATTCGTACACTCTTACATAATAAGTTGTATTACATACTAAATTGGTTACGGTAACAGCACTCCCTGTTCCGTCGTAAACAATTTGTTGTCCAGCTCCTGAATAAGAAGTATTAACTCCTGAGATTGCCGGACCAGTTCCGCTTACCGGATCTGTAAACGTATTTGTTGTATTGATCACAACATACCTTCTGTTGCCATTACCATTTGTCCAATTGATCTTCATAGTGGTTGGTGTCACTTCTGTGAAGGTAATTGTATGAGCTGCGGTTGCAGGAAGAGTCATATTATTGACAACCGATACGTCTGAATATGCTGACTGATTTGTTGCAGTACAAGTAACTTTTAGCCTGTAATATTTTGTGTTTCCGCCAAAAGCAGGTGGGGTATAGCTTGTTGTAGTTGCTCCTGAACCTCCTACAGCATTTGCCCATTCATCTGCAACTCCATTATCATCAGACTCTTCCCATTGATAAGTAATATTTGAAGCAGTTGCAACAGGTGTATATCCTGTTACATTAATAATTGCTGGAGTAGACCCCGGACAAATCATCTGACTTTGAACATTTACCGTACCCCCTACAGGCATACCATTACAAGGCGGAGGTGGTGTAAATCTAAACACTTGGTTATTGGCAGGTTTAGCAGAGATATTCGTTACATGAGAAGTACTTGAAACTGCAGGTGCAGTTACACTGGTTACATTTAAATATCCGTTAGCTACAGTTGCTCCACCAATACCTATTGAGGCAGATGCTGAAGAAGTTACATTTCCTGATTCCTGTCTGTATATAAACTCTATAACATTTGTAGTTTCATAAAGCTTTATTTGAAAACTAATTACAGGATTAGTACTATCATAGAACCATTCCCAGTTTTTCCATTCAATCGTCATTACTCGATTGGGCACTGTACCTGTCAGTTCATAAGAAGCTCTGGAACCTCCTGTTGCTCTACCATCGAGATCATCCCACAAAGGAGCAATTATTGGTCTTGACGTGAGATTTGCTTCTACAAAAGAATTGGTAGTCAAAGTACTGGCTCCCATATTAAAACTGATAAATCCATTTGAGGACATTTTAAACTGGGTATAATTTACACCTTCATAATTAAAAGTAAATCCTAAAGAAACGGCATCAGAAATTGCCGAATCTGCATGTACAGATGTCAGTGTAGTTGCCGAAGCACTGTTTTCCTGAAATAAACCAATCTCATGAGAAAACCCATACCCAACCTGCGCATCCATTCTCCAAAAGGACATTAGTAAAAGTAGTAGTAGTAAGTAGATTTTTTTCATTATTAAATCATTTATGAAATTAAACAACTTCTTTAATTCATTATACACTTCTATATCCTCATAATTTGATATAATTTTGCATGAAAAATTAAAGAGGTTTCGAAATTACCTCTTTTTTATTTAGAAAAAAATAATTTAAAAAAAATCCAATTAAATTAACTTTTATGCTATAATCACAAAAAAACAAGAACAAAAATCTACTTATCCTTATTTTTTTAGAATTTATATAAATAATATAAAATAGAATATTTTGTTATATAGATTTCTTCAATTTCTGTTTATCAAAGAAAGTTATTTATAACATCTTTTTTCTTTTTTATAATCTATTGATAATTAGTTACTATAAATTTTCTCACCTGTTATATCAAATAATTATAAAGAAAAGAGTCTGATTACCAAAAGAAAAAGCCTGTCATTACTGACAGGCTTAGACTTTAAAGAAACATTCTTATTTCTTAACGATTTTAATTATTTGAATCTGACCTTCTGAATGCAATTCCAACAGATAATTACCGGAAGCCAATCCGCTCATATCTAATTGTACTTCGTTGTTATCATAACGCTGCATCATCACTTTTTGTCCTAATAAATTATAAACAATCACCTCATCAATAGTATTTTTATAACGGATGTTTAAAACATCAGCCGTCGGATTCGGATAATATACCAGATTCGTTTTATCGAAATCATCTACTCCTAATGTGATATCTACTGTAACTGCTGTTGGTAAGCTTGGACATCCGTTAGTACCAATAATTACAGCATAATAGGTCTGACCGCTCACCAATGGTGCTACCGGAGGTAACGGATTGGTGCCGTTTTTAGCATCCAGCGCCGTGATGTACCATACTACATTAGTTTGATCCATCACCAAATCAGCTATGGTAGCTTCTCCAATAGTGTTTACTGTAAAACTCTGATTTGCAGCTCCTGTTGGTGCTGACGGAAGATCCAGAATTGTCACTGACACAGCTGTTCTTTGGGAAGGACATCCGTATTCTATTCTTGACACATAATAGGTTCCTGTCGTTAAAGCTACATTTTGTGCTAATTCTACGGTACTGGTCGCTGTTGCATACCATTTATAACTTACAAAAGTAGCTGTTGGTAAATATAAATCGGAAACTGTACCACTACCACATAAAGCAAAGGAGTTAACTACCGGTGCTGTCTGGGTGATTACGCGTACTGTAACGGAACGTCTTGGAGATTCACAACCGGAAATAGACTGTGATACATAATAAACACCACTAACCAAAGCTGTATTTAATGCTAAAGGTGTAGTAGAAGTTGCTGAGTTATACCAGTTATACACAGCTCCTGCAACGGCTCCTGTAGCTGTTAAATCTGCTACTGTACCACTCCCACAGATATTATGAGTTCCTGCAGCAGGTCGTTCCAGTCCGGCATAAACCGTTATCTGAATCTGAGAACGAGCTGACTCACACTGGTTGACTGTCTGAGACACGTAATAAGTTCCATTAGTCACATTGGCAGTAGAAGCAATTGGCTGGACTGCTGTCGCAGATGCATACCATTTTAGAGTCGCATTTTGCACACTGCTCAATTGTAATCCTCCAAAATTAGTTGTCTGACAAAGACTGATGGACTGTGCAGGTATAGCAGATGGTGTCGGTGTTACAACTGCCGTTACAGGAATACGAGGTGACTCACAAGCTGAACCAGCATGATAGGTTGCTGCATAATAAACCGCTCCGTTTACCAAACCTGCTGTTGTACTTAGTGGCGTTGTAGAAGCGACCGCATCATACCAACGAACCGTAAATCCGGTTGCGACTGTTGCAGACAAATCTGCTACCGTTCCGGCATCACAGAAATATTGTGTTTCTGCAGCGGTTGGAAGTTGCGCTCCCACAATAGTAATTTGAACAGCCATTCTTTCTGAACTACATGCAATGTTACTTGCCTGTACATAATATGTACCTGATTGACTGATTTGTGTTAATTCTGCAGTAGCAGTCAATGAAGCATACCATTTAATGATATTATCTTCATTATTAGTATTCACTGTAATATCTACTACATTCGTTGCTTCACAGAATAGTAATGGATTGGCAATAGGATCAATAACCGGTTTTTCTAATGCTGTTATTTCTACTGTATTTTCTACACTACAATTCGCTGGATTTGTAATAGTAAGCGTATATGGTGTCGCCGCCTGAGCTGTATCAGCCTTGTAATATACTTTTACTAAAGGAGTAGCCCCGTTATACGGAATAGTAGCTTCTGCATCTTCATACAAATTGTCTAATGGTGACCATTCAAGTTCATATTCCTGATCTGCTGTCAATAGTACATCATCAATATTCCAGTCATACATTCCAAAATCAACTCCTTCAACAGTGAATGATACATAGAATGTAGAGGAACCTACATCGGCTGTATTGATAACTGTAGAAACAATTCCTGCTGCCTGTGTTGCCGTTACCGGATTGGTAATCCATGAAGTGTTATTCCATGTTGTTCCATTTGAACTTGTCTGTACTTTTACGGAATAATTATAAGCTGAGCTGTAATGACTCAAATAATTTCTCCATTGAAGGGTTAATTCCTGAAGACCACTCGTATCAATTGGTCCGTAATATGCTCTTCTTGTTACACTGCTAAAACTACTTCCTGTAATTCTTAACTGATTTGCAGTTCCTCCTGCTGTATTTGCATTGGCAACTGAAACGCCACCGCCTTGTGACTGCCAGTTAGCAGGCAATGTAGTTCCGTTTGAAAATGTTTCATTGATCAGCTCCTGTAAACCGAGGACTACTCCTCCGTCTAATTCCTGTATCTCTCCTACACAAATATTTATTTCTTCTGGAAGACTTTCGAACTCCGGAATTGCATTTACATTAATCTGAAGTTCTTTTATTACAGCACACAGATCTCCTGCACTTTGTGATGCCGTTAGAGTGTAGGCAGTTGATACTGAAGGATTGAAGACCCATCCGTTTTGAGCATCTCCTGACACACCTGTTGCCGGTGACCATGTATATACGTCATAATCAGATGCGCCCGCTGTAACAGTCACAGCATCTGATGATGAACCATTACAAATTGCAATTTCAGTTTCTGATAAAGTTAATACCGGTGGAGTTGTAACAGTAGCAACAACTTCTGTACGAGGAGAAGAACATCCGCCTATATATTGTATATCATAAAAATAATAATAGCTTGCTGATGTTCCTAAAAAGTAACCATTAGTTACGACAAGGTTTCCATCAGTACCTGTGTAAGGAAAGCCTCCAATAGCTGATTCTCTTACCAAATTAGCTCCTGAGTGACTTTTTATTACCATTCTGTAACCAGTACCGGTTGGTACTGTAAAGTTTAAAGGAATAATATTCGGAGTCGTAATTCCTCCGTTAGTCACATTGACATTTCCAGTAGCATATAATTCTGTTCCGGCACTATTTACAATTTTAATATTTATAGTTCCTGCCGCTGTAGAATATACGGCTACTGATTGTAACTCTACACTTTCTACAACATTAAATACTAATCCTGTATCGGTATCCATATAGGTACTGTTTGTCAATGGTGCCGTTCTACCTGCTGTATTAGCTCCACCAGAAATATTAGAACTCACCCAATACGAAGTGGTAGCACTAATTTCCGGAGTTGTAAATGTATTTCCGGTTGCCAATGCTGCTCCTCCGGTTGCTGCCGCATACCATTTTACGGTTCCGGCTGTATAAGTCGCTGCCAACTCGGCTTGCCCTACACCACAGATAGTATCTGGTGTTGTAGTTACCAGATCCGGGTAGTCGCATAAAGTTTTAAAGGCTTTAACCGGTGTCCATACGCTACTATCAAGCGATGAACACACTGATCTAACATATACCTGATAATCTGTAGAAGACAGTAACTGTGTAATAGTAGCAGTAGTCACTCCAGCCGCAGTAACGCCTTGTTGTACTAAGCCTGCTGTTTCTCCAGGATTTCCGGATGTACGTATCTCGTATTCATATCCGTTTGCAGGTGCTGGTGTTGGCGCTGTCCAAGAAATTACGGAAGCATTTTTTGTAATGCCGTTAACTACAACGTTTGCAGGTACGAAACAGGTTGGTGACACATCAACGGATATATCTCCTACGTAAAGTATGTTTTTATTGGCATCTGAATATGCTTGAAAACCAATATAATAAACCCCTGTTGTTGTAGGAATAAAATCAATTACCTTTTCAATTGTAGCACTTGCTGTGCCGGTAGTTACAGTAAATAACTCATTGGTCATTGCTGTATTTACTACAGAAGTTCCATAACTTACTCTTAGTTTTTCTACGTAACCAGTATCTCTGTATTTAAATTTCAAACGATAACTCTGTCCGGCTGTTAGATTTAAACCTTGTGTATAAAACCAGTCGTTTGCGGCATTAGTACCATGATAAGGATATCCCATTACCTTTCCGGTAAATCCAGTCTGCACGGCATAACTTATCCACGTTTTGTTATCATTGTTTACATTTTGCACCGTTACACAAGAAGGAATGGCAGGTACAGTTACTGCATCAATTGGTACTGTATAAGGTACATCTACAGAAACACATGACGTTGTTATAGGGGTACCATTAGTCCATAAGCTAAAATTACTGTTACCACAATTAGCTCTTACATAAATAACATAAGATGTATTTGGAGTTAATTGGGTAATATCTGCTGTAACAATACCCGCTCCGACTGTACCTGTTGTAACTAAACCTGTTGCACCACTACCAGGTGCTCCTGTTGTTCTAACTTCGTATTCGTAGCCACTATCTGGAGCCGGAACAGAAGCAGTCCATGAAATGGTTGCTGTTGAACTACCCACAGCAGATACACTTACTGTTGCTGGTGCAAAACAAGTAATTAGAGGTCCGAAATTAAGTTTTAAATTTGGTCTGTTTCCAGTCACAGTACCCGATATTGTAGGTGGTGAATTATCAGCTCTAACATACATATGCGTATTTGCTGATGTAGAATAACGAATACCGTTACCGGATGTACCTCCTCCATTACCAGTGCCCCCATAGTTAGCTTCTACTAAAACTAATAAATTATTGAGACTTCCAGAATAATTAAATGTAGCTGTCAGGATAAATAAATTCCAACCTACAATAGGAGTCATTGACCCATCATAGACTAAAGTTGCCCCTGCTGTCATACTTGCCCAATTTGATGCAGTAATGGTATTTGCAGTTGTCTCTTTTAAGTAGATCTTTATTGGACGAGCCCCTGATCCCCCCGTATTAGCATACCATGAGAGTGCAGCGATATTGCCGGTATTTACAAGCTCAGAAGCTTTGTATAAAGAAGCTGATCTTTCATAACCATAATAGTTACCCAGCGGGTAAACCTGAGTGGAGGTTCCGGTACCAATAGTAACCTCCTGAGAAAGAACCGGCACAGTAAGTAATAATGCCAGTAGTAATAAGTAGATTTTTTTCATATGTTAAACATTTTAATTAATGGATTAATCGAGTATATTATTCAAATAAAAAATACCAATCCCATCTTGTGAATTTTATATTCAAAACGATTAGGTTTTAAAAAACTTAATTTAAAGATAATATATAAATTCTAAATTAACTGTTTTTTAACATTAATATTAAACACGTAATAAGTCTTTAATAATTATAACACAAAAAAACAAACAACATTTGTATTATAAAAACAGGAACAATCTCAGCAATAAGTAATGACATTATTATTATCGTAATTCAAATTAAAGATTGGTTTAATTGCTGTTTGAAATGGATCAATTTACCTCAACTTATAAAGTTCATTGATCCTACCTCCTATATCGATGTGAAATTTTTTGTAAAAATTCCTTTTGAGTAATGGATTTGTAATGAGTAGTTTTCTTCATGTGATAAAATATTAAATTAACTAACTAAACAGCACAAAAACAGGAAGATTATTTATAATAATAACCTAAAAACATATCTCTGTAAAAGTTAGGAAAATCTAATTTATACTTTTTTTTAGAATATAAATGTTAAATTATGAAATGATAATAATTTATTTTAAAACATGATAATATGAATATAATAAAATGCTAACTAAAAAAATAAAAAGAGATTCAAATAATTTAACTTTTAAAAAAGAATAAACACATTCATCACTCTTATATAATCATAGCTATAAAAAAAAGCCTGTTCATTGAGTGAACAGGCTTTTAAGCATAAGATAATTAAGTCACTCTACTTTTTAACTACCTTAATAATCTGAACTTGATTTTCTGAACGCAGTTTAAGCAGATAACTACCGGAAGCCAAAGAATCCATATTAAGCTGGATACTCATATCTTTATATTCATGTATCAATACTTTCTGTCCAAGTAAATTATATACCTCAACCATTTCAATAACATTTTTGTAACGTATATTTAGTATATCTTTAACCGGATTCGGATAGTATACAAGTGCTGTTTTATCAAATCCGTCTATACCCAGGGTGATATCTACTGTTACTGCTGTCGGTAAGCTGGGACAACCATTGCTTCCGATGATGACTGCATAATACGTCTGACCACTTATCAACGGCATCACAGCAGATAATGGATTGTTTCCGGTTTTTGCATCTTGTATGCTTATATACCATTGAATATTTGTTTGATCCATCTCCAGATCAGCAATTGTAACTTCATTAATTTCATTTACTGTAAAACTTTGGTTTGCCGATCCTGTTGGGGGGGCAGGGAGAGGGAGTATCGTTACAGGTACTGCCGCTCTCTCAGAAATACAACCATGCTCCACCCTTGCTACATAATAAGTACCTGTTGTCAATGCTACATTCTGACTCAGTTCTGTAATACTGGTAGCCGTTGTATACCATCGATAGCTGATATTTGTTGTCGTTGGCAGTGATAAATCACCTACTCTTGCATTACCACAGAATGAGAATGCATTTACAACCGGCGCTTGTTTCGAAAGAACTCTAACGCTCACCGAACGTCTTGGAGATTCACATCCGGTTAAAGACTGAGACACATAATAGACACCGCTGGTTAAGGAAGTCGTCAATGGCAAAGGCGTCGTGGAAGTTGCTGAGTCATACCAGTTATATACAGCTCCCGGAACAGCTCCTGTAGCAACCAAATCTGCAACAGTTCCAATGCCACAAATATTCTGTGTAGTTGCTGCCGGTTTGTCTAAGGCAGTTTGCATCATAATCTGAATCTGGGATCTTGCTGACTCACATCCGTTCATTGTCTGAGAAACATAATAGACACCACTCGTTATATTTTGTGTAGAAACAATAGGATTCACAGCAGTAGCTGAAACATACCATTTCAACTGGGCATTTGGCAAGGTAGTGATTTGCAATCCTGAAAAAGAAGTTGCCTGACACAAATGGATTGACTGAGCAGGCAATGCTGCAGGTGTTGGTGTTATAACTGCTGTTACCGGAATGCGGGGTGACTCACAACCGGAACCCGAATGATAAGTAGCTGCATAATAAGTCGCTCCGTTTACTAAACTTACTGTTCCAGTTAATGGTGTTGTAGAAGCAACAGCATCATACCACCGAGCTTCAAATCCCTGATGTATTGTTACTGTTAAATCTGAAACTAATGCGCTGTCACAAAAATGCTGTGTTGCAGGTGCTGTTGGAGTCTGAGCTCCTACAATAGTAATCATAGCTGATATTCTTTCTGATTTACAACCCGATCTTTCTGCATCAACATAATAAGTACCTGTGGTATCAATACTGGTTAAAATATCTGTACCCGTCGCAGAAGCGTACCAACGAATAGTTGCATTTGGCTCTGCAGTAACTACAATATCATCCACAGGTATAGCATCACAGAACAATTGATCCTGTACTACTGGTGGCTTCACATCGACTACTTTTACCGCAATATTCTGAGTAGTATTGCATCCGACTGTAGAGGTAAAGGTTGCTGTATAATTAAAATCCTGCTCTTCATCACCATTGCGTTTAAAATATACTTTTGGAGCATGTGATCCGGAAACATAAGGAAGCGTACCTGATGAATCTGTATACAATCTGGTAGGAGGCGACCAGCTAACTTTTCCTGTGTCTATAAAAAACTTTGTATTCAAACGTTTCTTTGTCAAGGTACCTGTAGATGTATCGGATCCTGATTGCTGATACAAACCAACATCTGTGGTTAAAGTAGAATAATACGTTAACGCATTATTGGAAGAATTGATCCCTTTCTGATAAATCTCTATCAATAAATTAGAAGACCCATCCCACTCATAGGTGGTGGTAAACATAATATCCTGCCAGCCGGAATCAGTATGAGTATGGGTTACAGGACCATATACTGTTGTAAAACCATCTGTTTCAAAACTGGTAGAAGAAATAACATTGTTTGTAACGCTTTTTATTTTAATCGTATAGTCCTGATTAGTGGCATTAGAACCTAAAGTGGTAATATTAAAAGAAAGTCCTTTGATTTTTCCGTGATAAAAACCTAAGGCATTTAATTCCTGTTTAGTATAAATATACTGCTGTTTTGAATAAGTCCATCTATTCATAAAAGCTGTAGTTGCATCATAATCCGTACTAAGAGTGGTACTTGTACCCACAGTAATATCAGTCTTGGATAGTTCCTGATAAGCCAACTCCAATACATCATCTTTACATACTACATAATCGGATTGCAGTGGAGTAAATGTAACCAATGGATTTACCTGTACTTTTACATTCTTTACAGTTCTACAGAAAGATCCCTGATTCTGTTTGGCAATTAATCGATAATTGGTGGTTTCAGCAGGATTAAAAATCCATCCGGTAGCAGCACTGCCGGTTACACCTGTAGAAGGTTCCCAAATATATTCATTATAATCTGATGCGCCGCTTGTAATTGTAACAACAGCAGAAGGAGTACCTTTACAAATTGCAATATCCGTTGCTGAGAGTGTAATGTTTGGTGCAGCAGTTACTGTTGCTATAACTTCTGTCCTCGGTGAAGCACAAATCCCTGTATACTTCAGATCATAGAAATAATAATAGTAAGAAGTAGTTGATCCGCCCCATTCAGAAGAAGTTACAACCATGTTTCCATCAGCTCCTGTATAAGGAAATGTGAGATTAGAAGATTCACGAATTAATGATACACCAGAAGCATTTTTTACAAGCATTTTATATCCTGTACCGGCAGGCACTGTGAAATTAAGAGGAATAATATTTGGACTAGTAGTCCCTCCTGCAAGAATATTCACATTACCTGTTTCATATATTTCTACACCGGCACTATTCTGAATTTTGATATTAAGCGTACCTGCTGTAGTTGAATAAACAGAAACTGAATTAAGAGCAGTATCTTCTATTGCATTAAATATAATCCCCCAATTAGTTATGGTAAGAGCAGTTGCGGAACTAGATGGTGTTGAAATTCCTGTATTATTTATACCTCCCGTTACAGCAGAACTCACCCAATAAGAAGTTGTAGTATTTATTTCAGGTGTTGTAAAGGAATTCCCAGTCGCAATAACACTTCCTCCGGTAGGTACCGTATACCATCTCACATCTCCTCCTGTATAAGTAACCTCTAATGGTACTTGACCTGATCCGCAAACAGTGCCTGGTGTTGTTGTTAATATCTCATAATAATCACACAGTGTAGTTATTTTTTTCGCATCGGTCCACGCACTTGAGGTATTACTGTCACACACTGATTTTATATATATATAATAAGTAGTAGAAGGAATAAGGCTTTGGAGAGTGGTCGTAATAGTCCCTACAGCCAATGTACCACTTTGAACCAAACCGACCGCTTCTCCGGGATTACCAGAAGTACGCAATTCATACTCATATCCGCTTTGTGGTGCAATCACAGGTGTCTGCCAGTTTACAACTGCTGAGTTCTTGGTAATGTTTCCCACAGTCACTCCCAAAGCCATTAGGCAGGTTGGTGATAATTCAACCGATATATCTCCCACATATAAATAACTTTTATTTTGATCTGAATAACTTTGAAAACCAATATAGTAAACACCCGATACAGTAGGAACAAAATCGATTACTTTCTCAACAGTAGCTGCTGCATTTGGGGTAGTTACGGTAAAAAGTTCATTAACCATAGCGGTATTTACAGGAGATTGGCCATAACTTACCCGTAGCTTTTCTACACTCCAGCTGTTTCGATATTTAAATCGCAAACGATAGCTTACCCCTGCTGTCATATTTAATCCTCTGGTATAAAACCAATCATTTGCAACATTAGTAGAATGATAGGGATATCCCATAACTTTACCGCTAAAACCTGTCTGAGATGCATAACTTATCCATGTTTTATCATCATTATTGACATTCTCTACAACCACACAAGCCGGTAGTGTCGGAGTAGTCACTGCATTGATCGGCATTGTATATGGGACATTTGTGGCTGTACATAAAGTTGTAAACGGCACACCATTTGACCAGGCACCCATATCTGTACTGCTGCAAATACCTCTTATATAAACAGAATAGGTAGTATCAGGAGTCAACTGTGTAATAGCAACAGTAGTAATACCTGCTGCGGTAGTTCCTGAATTAACAAGACCTACATTTCCACTTCCAGCTGCACCAGAAGTTCGAATCTCATAAGAGTAACCATTTGAAGGTGCAGTTGCAGGAGCTGTCCAGTTGATCGTAGCAGTGGTTTCAGTAATTGAATTTATTTGTACACCTGATAATTCAAAGCAAGTAGGCGATAGCTCAACCGATATATCCCCTACATAAATTCTATATTTATTGGCATCCGAATAAGCTTGGAATCCTATATAATAAACACCAGTAACAGAGGGTACAAAATCAATGCTTTTTTCTACCGTAGCAGCAGTTGTAGTTGTACTTACAGTAAACAAGTCATTTGTCATTGCTGAATTGACTGCAGCATTACCATAACTTACACGTAATTTTTCTGCAGAATAATCATTGCGATATTTAAATTTCAGACGATAACTGGTTCCTGCGGTTAAATTTAAGCCTCGTGTATAAAACCAATCATTAGCTGCATTGCTTGAATGATAGGAATATCCCATAACTTTACCGGTAAAACCTGTCTGTGATGCATAACTGATCCATGTTTTATCATCATTATTGACATTCTCTACAATCACACATTCTGGTATCGCAGGTGTAGTCACTGCATTGATCGGCATTGTATATGGGACATTTGTGGCCACGCATAAAGTTGTAAACATTAGAGCAGTTGACCAACTACTCGTTTCTGTCGTACTACATACGCTTTTTACATAGAAAGAATAAGTGGTATTGGGTGTCAACTGAGAAGTGTTTACTGTAGTAACTCCTGCCGCAGTTGTTCCTGCGGTTACTAAACCTGTAGCTCCGCTGCCTGCAGCTCCTGAGGTACGGATTTCATAAGCATAGCCGTTTGAAGGTGTTATTAAAGGCGCTGTCCAGCTTATAACAGCATCTGTTTGTGTAATATTACTGATATTGAGACTAAAAACCTCCAAACAGGTTGGCGATAACTCAACGGAGATATCCCCTACATACAGATAATTCATATAAGCATCAGAATATGCCTGAAAACCAATATAATATACCCCTGTTGCAGTTGGGATAAAATCGAGAATCTTCTCAACAGTAGAAGTTTGATTCGGAGTTATTACAGTAAATAGTTCATTAACCATAGCTGTATTGACAGATAAAAGCCCATAGCTTACCCGTAATTTTTCTACATATCCGGAGTTTCTATATTTAAACTTCAGTCTATAGCTCACACCCGCAGTCAGATTTAATCCCCGGGTATAAAACCAGTCATTCGCACTATTGGAAGAATAATAATACCCCATAGCTTTTCCGGAAAAACCTGTAGGTGTTGCATAACTCTTCCAAGTACCAGTATCATTATTTACATTCTGGACAATCACACAAGCTGGTAGTGCCGGAGTAGTCACTGCATTGATCGGCATTGTATATGGGACATTTGTGGCCGCACATAAAGTTGTAAACGGTACACCATTTGACCAGGCGCCCGTATCTGTACTGCTGCAAATACCTCTTACATAAACAGAATAGGTAGTATCAGGAGTCAACTGTGTAATAGTAACAGTAGTAATACCTGCCGCAGTTGTTCCTGCGGTTACTAAACCTGTAGCTCCGCTGCCTGCAGCTCCTGAGGTACGGATTTCATACGCATAGCCGTTTGAAGGTGCTGTCACAGGCGCTGTCCAGCTTATAATAGCATCTGTTTGTGTTATATTACTGGTATTGAGACTAAAAATCTCCAAACAGGTTGGTGATAACTCAACCGAGATATCGCCAACATAAAGATAATTCATATAAGCATCAGAATATGCCTGAAAACCAATATAGAAAATACCAGTCGTTGCAGGAATAAAATCAATTATCTTTTCGACCGTAGAACTTACCGTTTCTGTAGTCACTATAAACAATTCGTTTGTCATTGTTGTACTTACCTGAGAAGTACCATAGCTTACCCGTAGCTTTTCAACATAACCCGAATTTCTATATTTAAATTTCAAGCGATAACTCACACCCGCAGTTAAATTTAATCCCTGAGTATAAAACCAGTCATCCGCAGCATTAGAAGAGTAATAATACCCCATAGCTTTTCCGGAAAAACCTGTAGGAGCTGCATAAGTCTTCCAGATACCCGTATCATTGTTTACATTTTGGACCACTACACAAGCTGGTATTGCCGGAATAGTAACTGCATTGATCGGCATTGTATAAGGCACATTTGTGGCCAAGCATAAAGTAGTAAAAGAAGTTGAAGAAGACCAATTACTTTCATCTGTAGCACTACAAATTGCTTTTACATATACATAATAAGCGGTATTAGGGATTAATTGGGAAATATTTGCGGTGGTAACTCCTGCAACAGTAGTTCCTGTTAATACTAAACCGGCAGTTCCGCTTCCTGCAGCACCTGATGTTCGGAGTTCATATTTGTATCCATTTGCCGGTACAGGTACAGGTGCAGTCCATGAAATGACAGAGGAAGTAGTTGCTATAGAGGTAGCATTAATAACAATAGGAGAAAAACAGGTGATTAATGGTCCGAATTTTAATTTCAGATTGGGTCTGTATGCAGTAATAGTGCCCGTAGTTGTAGGTGCAGAATAATCTCCCCTTATATACATATGCGTGCCAGCAACATCAGAGTAGCGGATACTATTCCCTGAAGCCCCGCCACCGTTTCCGGAACCACCATAATTAGCTTCAACGAGTACCAGTAAATTATTAGCATTTCCTGTATAATTGAAAGCAGTATTCAAAATAAAAGTATTCCACTCTTGTTGTGGAGTTACAGAGCCATCATACACCAGAGTAGCTCCGGAGGTCATAGAAGACCAGTCAGAAGAAACTATAGTGTTCGCAGTCGTTTCTTTGAGATAGATTTTTATGGGACGAGCTCCCTTTCCTCCAACATTGGCATACCAGGCAAGCGTAGAGATATTTCCGGTATTCACAAGTTCTGAAGCTTTATATAAAGACGCTGACCGTTCAAAACCATAATTATTCCCTAAAGGATAAACTTGAACAGAAGTTCCTGTTCCAATGGTAATTTCCTGAGAAAAAAAAGGTATTGTAAAGAGTAAAGCTACTAAAAGCAAGTATTTTTTTTTCATGGTAAAAACGAGTATTTATTAAACTATATTTAAACAATTAACATAGATAACACAACACTTTTTCCTCCATTCCAAAAAATGCAATATTTTTCAACTATATTCACTAAGTTAAACTTTTTTATTGTACAAAAAATAAAAAATGTTAATAAAGCAAAATTTAACATATAGAAAACAAAAAATAAGACAAAAACAACAAATAAAGATAGAACAATGAAATCATTTGTTATTAATTCTTAAATTACAATTCATACCTTTAAATGCAAGGATATTTCTTAAAATAATAAACAATATATTTTTGTTTTTGATGGTCAAATCAGTTATTATTTCTTTATAAAAACTTAATCCCTTACTGATAAATAAAAGGCTTTTATATAAAACTGAAAAAGCCTATTCATAATGAACAGGCTTTAATAATATAAAATAATAATAAATCCATTTTACTTTTTGACTATCTTAATGATCTGATGATAGTTTTCTGAACGAAGCTTTACAAAATAATTACCCGAAGCTAAAGCACTCATATCTATCTCAATACTACTGTTCTTGTTTTGTTGGATTAATACTTTTTGTCCAACTACATTATAAACAACAACCTCTTCAATGATGTTCTTATAGCGAATATTCAAAACATCTATAACTGGATTCGGATAATATACAAGTGCTGTTTTATCAAATCCGTCTATACCCAGAGTGATATCTACTGTTACTGCTGTCGGTAAGCTTGGACAGCCATTGTTTCCGATGATGACTGCATAATACGTCTGACCACTTATCAATGGTATTTCCGCAGACAACGGATTGGCACCTGTTTTAGCATCGGTAACATTGATGTACCATACTACATTACTCTGATCCATTACCAAATCAGCAATCGTTGCTTCTCCCATCTCATTTACAGTAAAATTTTGTGTTAGTACTCCTGTTGGAGCTGATGGTAGGTCCAAGACAGTTACCAAAACTGCTGTACGTTCTGAAATACATCCCTGTTCTACCCTTGCCACATAATAAGTACCTGTTGTCAATGCTACATTCTGACTCAGTTCTGTAATACTGGTAGCCGTTGCATACCATCGATAGCTGAGATTTGTTGCCGTTGGCAATGATAAATCACCGACTCTTGCATTACCACAGAATGAGAATGCATTTACAACAGGAGCTTCTTTTGAAATAACCTTAACCGCTACTGACCTTTTCGGTGATTCACATCCGGTTAAAGACTGAGACACATAATAGACACCGCTGGTTAAGGAAGTCGTCAATGGCAAAGGCGTCGTGGAAGCTGCTGAGTCATACCAGTTATATACAGCTCCCGGAACAGCTCCTGTGGCTGTCAAATCCGATACTGTTCCACCACCACACAAGACTTGTGTACCCGCAAAAGGTTTCTCCAATGCAGTTTGCATCATAATCTGAATCTGGGATCTTGCTGACTCACATCCGTTCATTGTCTGAGAAACATAATAGACACCACTCGTTACATTTTGTGTAGAAGCAATAGGATTCACAGCAGTAGCTGAAACATACCATTTCAACTGGGCATTTGGCAAGGTAGTGATTTGCAATCCTGAAAAAGAAGTTGTCTGACACAAATGGATTGACTGAGCAGGCAATGCTGCAGGTGTTTGTGTTATAACTGCTGTTACCGGAATGCGGGGTGATTCACAACCGGAACCCGGATGATAAGTAGCTGCATAATAAATCGCTCCGTTTACTAAAGCTGTTGTTGGAACCAATGGAGCTGTTGCTGTTGCTGTTGAGTACCATCTGCCCTCAAATCCCTGATGTATTGTTACTGTTAAGTCTGAAACTAATGCGCTGTCACAAAAATGCTGTGTTGCAGGTGCTGTTGGAGTCTGAGCTCCTACAATAGTAATCACAGCTGATATTCTTTCTGATTTACAACCCGATCTTTCTGCATCAACATAATAAGTACCTGTGGTATCAATACTGGTTAAAATATCTGTACTCGTCGCAGAAGCGTACCAACGAATAGTTGTATTTGGCTCTGCAGTAACTACAATATTACCCACAGATATAGCATCACAGAACAATTGATCCTGTACTACTGGTGGCTTCACATCGACTACTTTTACCGCAATATTCTGAGTAGTATTGCATCCGACTGTAGAAGTAAAGGTTGCTGTATAATTAAAATCCTGCTCTTCATCACCATTGCGTTTAAAATATACTTTTGGAGCATGCGATCCGGAAACATAAGGAAGCGTACCTGATGAATCTGTATACAATCTGGTAGGAGGCGACCAGCTAACTTTTCCTGTGTCTATAAAAAACTTTGTATTCAAACGTTTCTTTGTCAAGGTACCTGTAGATGTATCAGATTCTGATTGCTGATACAAACCAACATCTGTGGTTAAAGTAGAATAATATGTTCTCGCATTATTGTAAGAATCGATCCCTTTCTGATAAATCTCTATCAATAAATTAGAAGATCCATCCCACTCATAAGTAGTGGTAAACATAATATCCTGCCAGCCGGAACTGGTATGAGTATGGGTTACAGGACCATAAACTGTTGTAAAACCACCTGTTTCAAAACTGGTAGAAGAAATAACATTGTTTGTAACGCTTTTTATTTTAATCGTATAGTCCTGATTAGTGGCATCAGAACCTAAAGTAGTAATATTAAAAGAAAGTCCTTTGATTTTTCCCTGGTAGAAACCTAAAGCATTTAATTCCTGTTTGGTATAAATATACTGCTGTTTTGAATAGTCATACCTATTCATAAAAGCTGTAGTTGCATCATAATCCGTACTAAGAGTGGTACTTGTACCCACAGTAATATCAGTCTTGGATAGTTCCTGATAAGCCAACTCCAATACATCATCTTTACATACTACATAATCGGATTGTAGTGGAGTAAATGTAACCAATGGATTTACCTGTACTTTTACATTCTTTACAGTTCTACAGAAAGATCCCTGATTCTGTTTGGCAATTAATCGATAATTGGTGGTTTCAGCAGGATTAAAAATCCATCCGGTAGCAGCACTGCCGATTACACCTGTAGAAGGCTCCCAAATATATTCATTATAATCTGATGCGCCGCTTGTAATTGTAACAACAGCAGAAGGAGTACCTTTACAAATTGCAATATCCGTTGCTGAAAGTGTAATGTCTGGTGCAGCAGTTACTGTTGCTATAACTTCTGTTCTCGGTGAAAAACAAGGAGGATTAAAAATAATATTCGCTCTATTCACATATGCCTCAGTATCCCCACTTGAATCAACACTACCCGTCATAGTTGCTAAAATTTCTGCGGCTGTTTTATCATCAGCATATGTTACTGTAAGAGAATTAAAAGGTGTTACATGATAGCGGATTTCTGCAGCCTCTGTACTTACTCCCGTATTATTATTACTCCAACAAAACTGAACTACCAGATTACTAACACCATCCCATTGAAAAGGTGTGGAAAATATATATGCATTGGTACCTACAGCAACCGATTGAGTCGCATCGGCATAAACCTGAGATAAACCGGAAACATGAGTAGTAGTTGCAGCTGTCTGGGTTGTATGCCCCAAATGAATGGTAAAATCATTTCTATTAGCCCCTGCAGTAACCACATCTAAAGCGAGTGAATTGATTGGACCTGCGGTTAAACCTGCTGCAATGAGTTCGTCAGCTTTATAAATGTATTGATATTTATAACCTCTCCAGTTGTAGGCAAACGGAGAATATCCTATACTATTCGAAGCAGTTGTACCTGTTCCAAAATAGATATTGTCATTTATTGTACTTACAGAAGCCGAAGCAACATAATAACTGGTAGTTTCATTTATTTCCGGAGTTTGAAAAGATGTTCCGGTTGATAAAACAGCTAAACTCGTAGGGCTTTCGTACCATTTTACAACACCTCCCTCTGAAGTAGCTGATAATGAAACTTCTCCTGATCCGCAAACAGTGCCTGGTGTTGTTGTTAGTATCTCATAATAATCACACAGTGTAGTTATTTTTTTCGCATCGGTCCACGCACTTGAGGTATTACTGTCACACACTGATTTTATATATATATAATAAGTAGTAGAAGGAATAAGGCTTTGTAGAGTGGTCGTAATAGTCCCTACAGCCAATGTACCACTTTGAACCAAACCGACCGCTTCTCCGGGATTACCAGAAGTACGCAATTCATACTCATATCCGCTTTGTGGCGCAATCACAGGTGCCTGCCAGTTTACAACTGCTGAGTTCTTGGTAATGTTTGCCACAGTCACTCCCAAAGGCATTAGGCAGTTTGGTGATAGTTCAACCGAGATATCTCCTACATAAAGATATAATTTGTTTGCATCTGAATAACTTTGAAAACCGATATAATAAACTCCGGTGGAAGCAGGAATGAAGTCGATTATCTTTTCAACTGTCGTAGGTGTAGCTATCGTAGCTACCGTAAAAAGTTCATTAACCATAGCGGTATTTACAGGAGAGGCCCCATAGCTGACTCTCAATTTCTCGGTATAATAACCATCATTCCGATATTTAAATTTCAATCGGTAACTTACACCCGCAGTCAAATTTAATCCCTGGGTATAAAACCAGTCATTGGCATCATTGCTTGAATGATAGGGATATCCCATAACTTTACCGGTAAAACCAGTGGGTGTATCATAAGTGATCCAGGTATTATCATCATTGTTCACATTCTGAACAATAACACAAGCCGGTAGTGCCGGAATAGTCACCGCATTGATCGGCATTGTATATGGGACATTTGTGGCCGCACATAAAGTTGTAAACGGTACACCATTTGACCAAACACCCGTATCTGTACTGCTGCAAACACCTCTTATATAAACAGAATAGGTAGTATCAGGAGTCAACTGTGTAATATTGGCAACAGTAACTCCTGCCCCAGTTGTTCCTGCCGTTACTAAACCTGCTGACCCACTGCCTGCAGCTCCTGTAGTGCGGATTTCATACGCATAGCCGTTTGAAGGAGCAATTACAGGTGCTGTCCAGCTTATATCAACACTTGTTTGCGTAATATTACTGGTACTTATTCCCAATATTTCAAAACATGTTGGTGATAGTTCAACCGAGATATCTCCTACATAAAAATATAATTTGTTTGCATCTGAATAACTTTGAAAACCGATATAATAAACTCCGGTGGAAGTAGGTATAAAGTCGATTATCTTTTCAACTGTCGTAGGTGTAGCTATCGTAGCTACCGTAAAAAGTTCATTAACCATAGCAGTATTTACAGGAGAGACCCCATAGCTGACTCTCAATTTCTCGGTATAATAACCATCATTTCGATATTTAAATTTCAAGCGGTAACTTACACCCGCAGTCAAATTTAATCCCTGGGTATAAAACCAGTCATTGGCAGCATTGTTTGAATGATAGGGATATCCCATAACTTTACCGGTAAAACCAGTGGGTGTATCATAAGTGATCCAAGTTTTATCATCATTGTTCACATTCTGAACAATAATACAAGCCGGTAGTGCCGGAATGGTCACCGTATTGATTGGCATTGTATATGGGACATTAGTAGCCGCACATAAAGTTGTAAACGGTACACCATTTGACCAGACACCCGTCTCTGTACTGCTGCAAACACCTCTTACATAAACAAAATAGGTAGTATCAGGAGTCAACTGTGTAATATTGGCAACAGTAACTCCTGCCGCAGTTGTTCCTGCCGTTACTAAACCTGTAGCTCCACTGCCTGCAGCTCCTGAGGTACGGATTTCATACGCATAACCGTTTGAAGGTGCTGTTACAGGCGCTGTCCAGCTTATAGCAGCATCTGTTTGACTAATATTGTTGGTACTGAGACTAAAAATCTCCAAACAGTTTGGTGATAGTTCAACCGATATATCTCCTACATAAAGAGATAAATTATTTGCATCTGAATAACTCTGAAAACCAATATAGTAAACACCTGTAATTGCAGGAATAAAGTCAATTATCTTTTCTACTGTCATAGGTGTAGCTATCGTAGCTACTGTAAAAAGTTCTTGAGTCATAGCAGTATTAACAGTTGAGGATCCATAACTCACACGTAGTTTTTCTGCATAATTACCACTATTTCTGTATTTAAATTTCAAGCGGTAACTTACACCCGCAGTCAGATTTAATCCCTGCGTGTAAAACCAATCATTGGCAGCATTGCTTGAATGATAAGAATATTCCATAGCTTTACCGGTAAAACCAGTAGGTGTATCATTACTGATCCAGGTTTTATTATCATTATTCACATCCTGAACCACTACACAAGCCGGTATTGCCGGGATAGTAACTGCATTGATCGGCATTGTATAAGGCACATTTGTTGCCAAACATAAGGTAGTAAAAGAAGTTGCAGAAGACCAGTTACTTTCATTTGTAGCACTACAAATTGCTTTTACATATACATAATAAGTGGTATTAGAGGTTAATTGAGTAATGTTTGCGGTGGTAACTCCTGCAATAGTAGTTCCTGTTAATATTAAACCGATAGTTCCGCTTCCTGCAGCACCTGATGTTCGGACTTCATATTTGTATCCATTTGCAGGTACAGGTACAGGTGCAGTCCAAGAAATAGTTGCTGCGTTAGTCATTATTCCCGTAACAGTAAGAGCAGCGGTTGGAAAACAAGTCGTTGCAGCTCCGAATACTATTTTTATATTAGGTCTGTTTCCGTTCACTGTACCTGACTCTGTAGGCGGATCATCGTCTTCCTCTATATACATATGCGTGTCAGGAACATCAGAGTAGCGGATACTATTACCTGAAGACCCACCGCCGTTTCCGGAACTTCCATAATTAGCTTCAACGAGTACCAGTAAATTATTAGCATTTCCTGTATAATTGAAAGCGGTATTTAAAATAAAGGTATTCCATTCTTGTTGTGGGGTTACAGAGCCATCATACACCAGAGTAGCTCCGGAGGTCATAGAAGACCAGTCAGAAGAAACTATAGTGTTTGCAGTCGTTTCTTTGAGATAGATTTTTATGGGACGAGCTCCCTTTCCTCCAACATTGGCATACCAGGCAAGAGTAGAGATATTTCCGGTATTCACAAGTTCTGAAGCTTTATATAAAGACGCTGACCGTTCAAAACCAAAATAGTTACCTAAGGGGTAAATTTGAACAGAAGTACCGGTTCCAATGGTAATCTCCTGAGAAAAAAAAGGTAATGTAAACAGAAAAGCTACTAAAAGTAGATATATTTTTTTCATGGTAAAATAGAGTATTTATTAAACTATATTGAATAGACTAACATAGATAATACAACACTTTTTCCTCCATTCCAAAAAATGTGATATTGCCAAGTAACAGGCACTAAATTAAACTTTTTTTCACAGAAAATTAATTCTTATGTTAAGAAAAACAAAATTTAACATAGAAAAAAAAAGGGAGAATAGTAAACTATTCCCCCTTTTTAGATGTATAATTATAAATTAAGCTTGTCCTGTAGGTCCAAAGCTTATATTTGGAATATCATCAGAGACATTTCCGTTCTGAGATTCGAACTTGCTGATATTTTCCTGTAATGCTTTTAAAAGCCTTTTGGCATGTTGAGGCGTCATGATCACTCTTGACTTTACTTTTGCTTTAGGCATACCGGGCATTACACTGACAAAATCCAATACAAATTCTGAATTTGAATGGTTGATAATTGCCAGATTAGAATAAACTCCCTGAGCAGTCTGCTCATCCAGTTCAATATTCAACTGCGTTTTGTTCTCCTCATTCATATCATTAGAAATTTAAATCCGTTGCTTTTGCTTCTTCTTTCGTTCCTACAATGATATTATCATATTCTCTCATACCAGTACCGGCAGGAATTCTATGACCTACAATTACGTTCTCTTTCAATCCTGATAAAAGATCTACTTTACCTGCAACTGCTGCCTCATTCAACACTTTCGTAGTTTCCTGGAACGATGCTGCTGAGATAAATGACTTCGTTTGTAAGGAAGCTCTTGTAATACCTTGTAAGATAGGAGTTGCTGTCGCAGGAATGACGTCTCTTGCTTCAACCAGATTTTTATCTTCACGTTTTAGTATAGAGTTTTCATCTCTCAACTCTCTTGTAGAAATAATCTGTCCTTCTTTTAAAGTTGTAGAATCACCTGCAACTTCAACTATCTTCATTCCGAATAAGCGATCATTCTCTCTGATAAAATCAGCTGTATGTACCAATTGATCTTCTAAGAATAACGTATCTCCCGGATCCTGAATCTGTACTTTACGCATCATCTGACGGATTACTACCTCAAAGTGCTTATCATTGATCTTTACACCCTGTAAACGATATACTTCCTGAATTTCATTTACTAAATATTGCTGAACAGCTGATGGTCCCTGGATATGTAAAATATCGTCAGGAGTAATAGCTCCATCAGAAAGCGGTAAACCTGCTTTGATATAATCGTTTTCCTGAACTAAGATCTGATTTGATAATTTTACTAAATATTTACGAATATCTCCCAATTTAGACTCTACGATAATTTCACGGTTACCTCTTTTGATTTTTCCAAAAGAAACCACTCCGTCAATTTCAGAAACTACTGCAGGATTCGATGGATTACGAGCTTCCAGTAATTCAGTAATACGAGGTAAACCTCCGGTAATATCTCCCGCTTTAGAAGATTTACGCGGTATTTTCACCAATGTCTTACCTGCTTTAATTTTCTCTCCGTCATTTACCATTAAGTGAGAACCTACTGGTAAGTTGTAAGAACGAATCAAAGCACCATCTTTATCATAAATTAATAAAGTTGGAACCAGCTTTTTATTTCTGGCTTCAGTAATTACTTTTTCCTGGAATCCTGTTTGTTCATCGATTTCAACCATAAACGTTTGTCCCTGATCGATATCTTCATAAGAAACTTTACCTGTAAATTCAGAAACAATTACCCCGTTATATGGATCCCATTTACAGATGATTGTTCCTTCTTCTACTACATCTCCATCTTTAACAAAGATAGTTGCTCCGTAAGGAATATTGTGTGTATTTAATACGATACCTGTATTTACATCTACCAATTTTAATTCAGTAGAACGCGAGATAACGATATCAACTACTTTACCATCATTATCTTCTCCTTTTACCGTTTTTAAATCTTCGATTTCTAAGCGCCCTTTGAATTTGGTAGTAATGGTAGAAACCTCAGAAATGTTACCTGCTGTACCTCCCACGTGGAATGTACGTAATGTTAACTGTGTTCCAGGTTCACCAATAGATTGTGCTGCCACAACTCCTACTGCCTCACCTCTTTGAGCCATCTTACCATTTGCAAGATTACGTCCGTAACATTTTGAACAAATTCCGCTTTCTGCTTCACATGTCAAAGCTGAACGTACCTCAATACGCTCTAACGGAGATGCGTTAATTGCTTTGGCATGCGTCTCTAAAATTTCAACTCCTGCCTCAACAATCACTTCATTCGTTAACGGGTTGATAACATCATCAACAGCTACACGTCCTAAAACGCGTTCTCCTAATGATTCAATAATCTCCTCGTTTTTCTTTAATGCTTCAAATTCAATACCTCTTAATGTACCACAATCTTCAGAATTAATGATTACATCCTGAGCAACATCATGTAAACGACGTGTCAGATATCCGGCATCTGCCGTTTTCAATGCCGTATCGGCAAGACCTTTACGCGCACCGTGAGTTGAGATGAAGTATTCTAAGATGGATAAACCTTCTTTAAAGTTTGACAAGATTGGGTTTTCAATAATATCTCCACCACTTGCTGTTGACTTTTTAGGTTTTGCCATCAAACCACGCATTCCTGTTAACTGACGGATTTGCTCCTTAGAACCACGGGCTCCGGAATCAAGCATCATATATACAGAATTGAATCCTTGTTGATCTTCGCGAATGTTTTTCATCGCCAATTCAGTCAACAACGCATTGGTTGAAGTCCATACATCAATAACCTGATTGTAACGCTCGTTATTGGTAATAAGTCCCATGTTATAGTTCATGGTAATTCCATCTACCTGTCCGTTAGCATCATCAATCAAAGATTGTTTTTGATCCGGAATTTTAATATCTCCTAATGAGAATGATAATCCTCCGCGGAATGCATATCCATACCCCATATCTTTCATGTCATCCAGGAAAGCTGCAGTTGTAGGAACATCTGTAACCGCTAAAATTTTACCAATAATATCTCTTAAAGATTTTTTAGTCAATACCTCATTGATATATCCTGCTGCTTCAGGTACTACTTCGTTGAAAAGTACACGTCCGGCAGTAGTCTCAATGATTTGATAAACCAATTCACCTTCTTTATTAAAATCTTTTGCACGTACTTTCACGATAGCGTTCAGATTCAAACGACCTTCGTTAATCGCTATATTTACTTCTTCAGCAGAATAGAACGTTAATCCCTCTCCTTTGATTGGTAATTCAGGGGTTGACTTACGACCTTTGGTCATGTAGTACAATCCAAGAACCATATCCTGAGATGGTACAGTAATAGGCGCACCATTTGCAGGGTTCAATATATTGTGAGAAGCCAACATTAACAATTGAGCCTCTAAAATGGCTTCCGGTCCTAATGGTAAGTGAACCGCCATCTGATCCCCGTCAAAATCGGCATTAAATGCCGTACACACTAACGGGTGAAGACGAATCGCTTTTCCTTCGATCAGTTTTGGCTGGAATGCCTGAATACCTAAACGGTGCAAAGTAGGAGCACGGTTTAACAATACAGGATGTCCTTTGATCACATTTTCTAAAATATCCCAAACAACAGGTTCCTTTTTGTCAATGATTTTCTTAGCTGATTTAACCGTTTTTACAATTCCTCTTTCAATCAATTTACGGATCACGAAAGGTTTGTAAAGTTCAGCTGCCATATCTTTAGGAAGTCCACACTCATACAATCTTAATTCCGGTCCTACAACAATTACCGAACGTGCAGAATAATCAACACGCTTACCCAATAAGTTTTGACGGAAACGACCTTGTTTTCCTTTCAACGAATCAGATAATGATTTTAACGGACGTTGAGACTCTGTTTTAACAGCAGTTGCTTTACGCGTATTGTCAAACAAAGAGTCAACTGCTTCCTGTAACATACGTTTCTCATTACGAAGAATCACTTCAGGAGCTTTGATTTCCATCAAACGTTTCAAACGGTTGTTACGGATGATTACACGACGGTATAAGTCATTTAAATCTGAAGTAGCAAAACGACCTCCGTCAAGTGGCACCAACGGACGTAATTCTGGTGGAATAACCGGAATTACTTTCAGAATCATCCACTCAGGATTATTCTCTCTGTTGCTGTTTGATTCACGGAATGCTTCTACTACCTGTAAACGTTTTAACGCTTCTGTTTTACGTTGTTTAGACGTTTCATTATTAGCTGCGTGGCGTAATTGATACGACAAAGCATCTAAATCTGTACGTTCTAATAAGTCCATAATACATTCAGCACCCATTTTGGCGATGAATTTATTAGGATCATTATCGTCTAAATATTGATTTTCCATCGGAAGTGTATCTAAAATATTCAAATACTCTTCTTCAGTAAGAAAATCTAATCGGTTGATTGCATCCCCTTCCGGTGTTTTTGCAATTCCGGGCTGAATAACTACATAACGCTCATAGTAGATAATCATGTCTAATTTCTTAGACGGTAATCCTAAGATATAACCTATTTTGTTTGGTAAAGAACGGAAATACCAGATGTGAGCAATCGGCACTACCAGATTGATATGCCCAACACGATCACGACGTACTTTCTTCTCTGTTACTTCAACACCACAACGGTCACAAACGATTCCTTTATAACGGATTCTTTTGTATTTACCACACGCACATTCGTAATCTTTTACAGGTCCGAAGATACGCTCACAAAACAAACCATCGCGTTCTGGCTTGTGTGTACGATAGTTAATCGTTTCCGGCTTTAATACCTCTCCTCTTGATTCTGCTAAAATAGATTCAGGAGATGCTAACCCTATCGAGATTTTATTAAATCTCTTAACAGTGTTATTTTTATCTTTATTTTTATTCATCATGGTCAATAAATATTTGTCTAAAGCAAAGGCCTAAAAGCAGGAATTACTTCCGGCTTTTAAGCTTTAAACTAAAATTATTCTTCTAATCTGATATCTAAACCAAGACCTTTTAATTCATGCATTAATACATTGAATGACTCAGGTAATCCCGGTTCCGGCATAGCTTCACCCTTAACAATTGCTTCATAGGTTTTAGCTCTACCAATAACATCATCAGATTTTACAGTCAATATCTCACGTAATGTACTCGATGCACCATAAGCTTCAAGAGCCCATACCTCCATCTCTCCAAAACGCTGACCTCCGAATTGTGCTTTACCTCCTAATGGTTGTTGCGTAATTAGAGAGTATGGTCCGATCGAACGCGCGTGCATCTTATCATCAACCATATGTCCTAATTTCAACATATAAATAACACCCACTGTAGCTTTTTGGTCAAAACGCTCTCCGGTACCTCCGTCATATAAATATGTGTGTCCGAATCTTGGTACTCCTGCTTCATCAGTCAGTTCATTGATCTGATCTAAAGAAGCTCCGTCAAAAATAGGTGTCGCATATTTACGTCCTAATTTTTTACCGGCCCAACCTAAAACCGTTTCATAAATCTGACCGATATTCATACGGGATGGTACCCCAAGTGGATTCAATACAATATCAACCGGCGTACCGTCTTCTAAGAACGGCATATCTTCATCACGTACAATTTTGGCAACAATACCTTTATTTCCGTGACGTCCTGCCATCTTATCCCCAACGCGCAGCTTACGTTTTTTAGCAATATATACTTTTGCCAATTTTAAGATTCCTGATGGAAGTTCATCTCCTACAGTAATCATAAATTTCTCACGACGTAATACTCCCTGTAAATCGTTTAATTTGATTTTGTAATTGTGAATCAAATCAGCGATTAATCCGTTGGTATGATCATCAGTTGTCCATTGTCCTTTTGTTAAATGAGCGAAATCTTCAATAGCATACAACATTTTCTGAGTGAATTTTTTACCTTTTGGTAAAATTTCTTCTCCTAAATCGTTCATTACGCCCTGAGATGTTTTCCCATTTACGATAAAGAATAATTTCTCTACTAAACGCTCTCTTAAGTCATTGAATTTAACTTCGAATTTAGTGTCTAATACAGCAATATCTTCTTTGTCTTTTGAACGTTTGCGTTTGTCCTTAACGGCTCTTGCAAATAGTTTTTTATCTAAAACAACTCCTCTTAATGAAGGAGATGCTTTTAATGATGCATCTTTTACATCTCCGGCTTTATCACCAAAGATAGCACGAAGTAATTTTTCTTCAGGAGTAGGATCTGATTCTCCTTTTGGAGTAATTTTTCCAATAAGGATGTCACCAGGTTTTACTTCAGCTCCGATTCTGATCATTCCGTTCTCATCAAGGTCTTTTGTAGCCTCTTCTGATACGTTAGGAATATCATTGGTTAATTCTTCATTACCCAATTTGGTATCTCTAACTTCCAAGGTATAATCATCTACGTGAATAGAGGTAAAAATATCATCTCTTACTACTCTTTCAGAAATTACGATAGCATCCTCAAAGTTATATCCTTTCCAAGGCATGAAAGCTACTTGTAGGTTTCTTCCTAATGCCAATTCTCCGTTTTGTGTTGCATAACCTTCACAAAGTACTTGTCCTTTAGTAACTCTGTCTCCTTTTCTTACAATTGGTTTCAGATTAATAGAGGTACTCTGGTTGGTTTTTCTGAACTTAATTAAACTATATGTTTTCTCGTCAGATTCAAAACTGATTAAACGTTCTTCTTCTGTACGATCGTACTTAATAGTTATTTTTTGAGCGTCTACATATTCAACGGTTCCTTCTCCTTCAGCATTGATCAGTACTCTTGAGTCAGTTGCCACCTGGCGTTCTAACCCAGTTCCTACGATCGGTGCTTCCGGACGTAATAATGGTACCGCCTGACGCATCATGTTTGATCCCATCAAGGCACGGTTCGCATCATCATGCTCCAGGAAAGGAATCAAAGAAGCAGAAATAGAAGCAATCTGATTTGGTGCAACGTCAGCATAGTCCAATTCATTTGGTTCTACAACCGGGAAATCCGCATCTTGTTTTGCAATTACTTTTTCTTCTAAAATGGCTCCTTTATCATTGATCTGAATATTTGCCTGAGCAATCAATTTACCTTCTTCTTCTTCAGCAGATAAGTAAACCGGCTCTTCAGTCAAATTCAATTTTCCGTTTTCTACTTTACGATATGGTGTTTCAATGAATCCCATACTGTTTACTTTAGCATAAACAGATAAAGAGGAAATCAATCCGATATTTGGTCCCTCAGGAGTTTCAATCGGACAAAGACGACCATAATGCGTATAGTGAACGTCACGCACCTCAAAACCTGCTCTTTCACGCGAAAGACCACCTGGTCCTAAAGCCGATAAACGACGCTTATGCGTAATCTCTGCCAATGGATTGGTTTGATCCATAAACTGAGATAACTGATTCGTACCAAAGAATGAATTAATTACAGAAGACAATGTTTTTGCATTGATCAGATCGATCGGTGTAAATACTTCATTATCTCTGACATTCATTCGCTCACGGATAGTACGTGCCATACGGGCAAGACCTACACCGAACTGAGCTGATAACTGTTCTCCTACAGTTCTAACACGACGGTTAGATAAGTGATCGATATCATCAATCTCAGCTTTTGAGTTGATCAATTCAATCAGATATTTAACAATAGTGATAATATCTTCTTTTGTTAAAACCTGTTTGTCAATAGGAGTATCTAAGTTTAATTTTTTATTCATTCTGTAACGACCTACCTCACCTAAGTTGTAACGTTGGTCTGAGAAGAATAACTTATCTATAATTCCACGCGCAGTTTCTTCATCTGGCGGTTCGGCATTACGTAATTGACGGTAAATGTGCTCTACAGCTTCTTTTTCAGAGTTTGTAGGGTCTTTCTGTAATGTATTGTGGATGATAGTATAATCTGCCTGATTATTATCTTCTTTATGTAAAAGAATAGATTTTACATTAGCATCAATGATTTCTTCGATATTATCTTTATCCAATACTGTGTCGCGGTCTAAGATAATTTCATTTCTCTCTATCGATACTACTTCTCCGGTATCTTCATCTACGAAGTCTTCATGCCATGTATTCAATACACGTGCAGCAAGTCTTCTTCCAGTATATTTTTTAAGACCGGTTTTAGAAACTTTAACTTCTTCTGCAAGATCAAATATTTCTAAAATGTCTTTATCCCGCTCAAAACCGATGGCTCTGAATAAAGTAGTTACAGGTAACTTCTTTTTACGGTCAATGTAAGCATACATCACACTATTGATATCAGTAGCAAACTCAATCCATGATCCTTTGAAAGGAATAACACGGGCAGAATAAAGCTTAGTACCATTTGCGTGGAAAGATTGGCCGAAGAATACACCAGGTGAACGATGCAATTGTGACACAACAACTCGCTCCGCTCCATTGATTACAAAAGTTCCACTAGGTGTCATATAAGGTATAGTACCTAGGTATACATCCTGAACGATAGTTTCGAAGTCTTCGTGTTCCGGGTCAGTACAGTAGAGTTTTAAACGCGCTTTTAACGGCACGCTGTAAGTTAAACCTCTATCAATACATTCTTCAATAGAATAACGAGGTGGGTCTACGAAATAATCAAGGAATTCTAACACAAACTGATTTCTGGTATCAGTAATTGGGAAGTTTTCCATAAAGGTTTTATATAAACCTTCATTACCTCTTTCGTCAGATTTAGTTTCTAATTGAAAGAAATCTTTAAACGATTTAACCTGAATATCCAAAAAGTCTGGAAAAGACGGGATATTTTTGGTCGAGGCAAAATTTAATCTTTCAGTCTGATTTGTAATCATCAATGGACAAAATTTTGATTAAAAAAAATTAATAAAAAACGTAAAAAAGTCTTTATACGCAAAATGGTTTAGGCCTTTGAGAGTGGTCTCAAGGCCTAAACCGTAATATTTATAAGGTATTGAATTATTTCAATTCAACAACAGCACCAGCTTCTTCTAATGCTTTTTTCAATCCTTCAGCTTCGTCTTTAGAAACACCTTCTTTAACGTTTGCTGGAGTACCGTCAACTAAATCTTTAGCTTCTTTTAATCCTAAACCTGTTAATTCTTTAACAGCTTTAACTACAGCTAATTTAGAAGCACCAGCTTCTTTAAGTACAACTGTGAATTCTGTTTGCTCTTCAGCAGCAGCAGCTTCACCACCTCCTGATACTACTACAGCAGCAGCAGCAGGCTCGATTCCGTACTCATCTTTTAATATTGTTGCTAATTCGTTAACTTCTTTAACTGTTAGGTTAACCAATTGTTCTGCGAATTGTTTCAAATCTGCCATTTTTCTATCTTTTAATTTGAATTTGTAATACTATAAATTTATTAATGTGCGTTCGTTTTGAACAAATGAAGTCAGAAGACTATTCTTCTCCTTCAAATTGATTTTTAAGAGCTGAAATAACTCTTTGAGCCGGAGATTGTAACAATCCAATGATTTCTCCGATAACTTCGTCTTTAGATTTAAGAGCTGCTAAGCTGTCTAATAAGTTATCACCTACATAAATTTCTTCATTGATGTAAGCTCCTTTTAATAAAGGCTTATCAGATTTTTTTCTAAAGTCCTTGATGATTTTAGCTGGAGCATTTGCTACTTCAGCAATCATGATAGAAGTGTTTCCTTTTAGAGTAGAAGGTAAATCTCCATACTCATTTTCAGAAGCTTCCATCGCTTTTGCAAGCAAGGTGTTTTTTACAACTTCTAGTTTTATATCTGCTTTAAAACAAGCTCTTCTAAGGTTTGATGTTGCTTCAGCGTTCAATCCTGAGATATCAGCTAAATAAACAATTTTAGAATCAGCTAACTGTGCAGTTAAATCTTGAATCGCGATTGATTTTTCTTCTCTAGTCATACTAAATATTTTTAACTACCAATTAAACTGCTTTTGGGTCTAAAGCAATTGCAGGGCTCATAGTACTTGATAAATGGATCGATTTAATGTAAGTACCTTTTGCTGCAGTTGGTTTTAATTTGATCAATGTTTGAATTATCTCAGATGCATTGTCGGCAATTTGTTGAGAATCAAAAGAAACTTTACCGATTCCTGCATGTACGATACCAGTTTTATCAACTTTAAAGTCAATTTTACCAGCCTTTACTTCTTGTACAGCTTTTGCAACATCCATAGTTACCGTACCTGTTTTTGGGTTTGGCATTAAACCACGAGGTCCTAATACACGACCTAACGGTCCTAATTTACCCATAACAGCAGGCATTGTGATGATTACATCAATATCTGTCCAACCGTCTTTGATTTTTTGTAAATAGTCATCTAATCCCACGTGATCAGCTCCAGCAGCTTTTGCTTCAGCTTCTTTGTCCGGTGTAACTAATGCTAATACTTTTACATCTTTACCTGTACCGTGTGGTAATGTTACAACCCCACGTACCATTTGATTTGCTTTACGCGGATCTACTCCTAAACGTACAGCAATATCAACAGACTCGTCAAATTTTGCAGAAGCAATCTCTTTAATCAATACAGATGCATCTTTTAATGAGTATACTTTGTTCTTCTCAATTTTTGCCGCAGCCTCTTTTTGCTTTTTTGTCAATTTTGCCATTTCTTCTTTTCTTTTAGATTAAAAAGGAGCATTTCCTGTTACTGTTATACCCATAGATCTTGCAGTACCAGCAATCATAGAAACTGCAGACTCAATTGTAAATGCATTTAAGTCAACCATTTTGTCTTCAGCAATTGCTTTTACCTGATCCCAGGTAATAGAAGCAACTTTCTTACGGTTTGGTTCTCCAGATCCTGATTTTAGCTTTGCAGCTTCTAATAATTGAACAGCAGCAGGTGGCGTTTTAATAACAAAGTCAAAAGATTTGTCTTTGTACACGGTAATTTGTACCGGTAAAATTTTGCCGGGCTTATCTTGTGTTCTAGCATTGAATTGCTTACAGAACTCCATGATATTAACTCCAGCAGCCCCCAAAGCAGGTCCAACCGGTGGCGATGGATTCGCAGCACCTCCCTTAACTTGTAGTTTAACTACTTTACTAATTTCTTTTGCCATTTTCAAAAAATTTAGCACATCGCTCAATTGGAAGCAGATTGATGTGATTAATATGTAACAATTATATTTTCTCTACTTGTCCGAAGCTCAATTCCAAAGGTGTTTTTCTTCCGAAAATTTTCACCATAACCTCAAGCTTACGTTTATCTTCGTTAACTTTTTCTACTGTTCCGTTGAAACCGTTGAAAGGACCGTCAACAACTTTAATAGTTTCACCTATTTCATAAGGAATACCTCCGATATCTTCACTTACAGAAAGCTCATCTACTTTACCTAACATTCTGTTTACTTCAGACTGTCTTAAAGGCACAGGCTCACCACCTCTGGTTTCTCCCAAAAAGCCAATAACTCCGGCAATAGATTTGATGATATGCGGTATTTCACCTGCAAGATTTGCCTCAATCATAACATATCCCGGAAAATAAATACGATCTTTTGTGATTTTTTTCCCATCTCTTTGGTGTACTACTTTTTCAGTAGGCACCAAAACTTGTGATAAATAATCAGACATACCAAGTCTGGAAATTTCGGTCTCAATATAATTTTTAACCTTATTTTCCTGCCCGCTTACTGCTCTGACTACATACCATTTTTTTATGTTACTATCAGCCATAAAAAATTATTTAAGAATTTATCCAATTAAAAAAACCAGTGATTGCCTTAGCAAACACAGTATCTACTCCCCAAGTAGCCAAAGAAAATATCACTGTAAAAATAGAGACAATGATGGTATATTTCTGTACTTCTGCCCAAGGAGACCAGGTTACATTGTTTTTCAATTCTTTAAACGAATCTGATATATAATTAAAAACTTTTGCCATTTTTTCCTTATTTGCACGGGCGGAGGGATTCGAACCCCCATCAACGGTTTTGGAGACCGCTATTCTACCCTTGAACTACGCCCGTATATTAGTAAAGTCAGCAGCAAAAAACCGCTGACTTTATTTATTTAAAACTATAAATTAGTCTAAAATTTCAGTTACCTGACCAGCACCTACTGTTCTACCTCCTTCACGGATAGCGAAACGTAAACCTACTGATAAAGCGATTGGTTGTAACAACTCAACATTGATTGTTAAGTTATCTCCTGGCATAACCATCTCTACTCCTTCTGGCAACATGATAGTACCAGTTACGTCAGTTGTACGTACGTAGAACTGTGGACGGTAGTTGTTATGGAATGGAGTGTGACGTCCACCTTCTTCTTTTTTCAAGATATAAACCTCAGCTTTGAATTTAGCGTGTGGTTTTACAGATCCTGGCTTAACAATTACCATACCTCTACGGATATCAGCTTTGTCAATACCTCTCAACAATAAACCTACGTTATCTCCAGCTTCACCTCTATCAAGGATTTTACGGAACATCTCAACTCCTGTAATAGTAGAAGTTAATTTATCAGCTCCCATACCGATGATTTCAACAGCATCTCCTGTATTAGCAACTCCAGTTTCGATACGTCCTGTAGCAACAGTACCACGACCTGTAATTGTAAATACGTCTTCAACTGGCATCAAGAATGGTTTCTCAACGTCACGTACTGGTAATTCAATCCAGTTATCAACTGCAGCCATTAATTCTAAAACAGTATCAACCCATTTTGGCTCACCGTTTAAAGCTCCTAATGCAGAACCTTGAATAACTGGTCCGTTATCACCATCATACTGATAGAAAGATAATAAATCTCTGATTTCCATTTCAACTAGCTCTAAAAGCTCAGCATCATCAACCATATCCACTTTATTCATGAATACAACGATTCTTGGAATACCTACCTGACGTCCTAATAAGATGTGCTCACGAGTTTGTGGCATTGGACCATCTGTAGCAGCAACCACAAGAATAGCACCATCCATCTGAGCAGCACCAGTAACCATGTTTTTCACGTAATCCGCGTGACCCGGACAGTCAACGTGAGCATAGTGACGATTAGCTGTAGCATACTCTACGTGTGAAGTATTAATAGTAATACCTCTTTCTTTTTCTTCAGGAGCATTATCAATTTGATCAAATGATTTTGCTTCAGAATAACCTGCATCAGATAATACTTTAGTAATAGCTGCTGTCAAGGTAGTTTTTCCGTGATCCACGTGTCCAATAGTACCAATATTCAAGTGTGGTTTGGAACGATCAAAATTTTCCTTTGCCATGATTTAATAATTTAATCTTAGTTATTATATAATTAGTGTTCAATTTTCATTTAAAAATCTAGAGCCAATGACGGGATTTGAACCCGTGACCTCTTCCTTACCAAGGAAGCACTCTACCCCTGAGCTACACCGGCATACGCTTTTTTTTTGTGGGAGGAGCAGGATTCGAACCTGCGAAGGTTTCCCAACGGATTTACAGTCCGTCCTCGTTGGCCGCTTGAGTATCCTCCCTAACCTTAACTTTTTTAAAATCAACTTCTTAGAGCCGATAGAGGGACTCGAACCCACGACCTGCTGATTACAAATCAGCTGCTCTAGCCAGCTGAGCTACACCGGCAATTTAAAAAAGTCCGCTATTTCTAACGGACTGCAAATGTATATATTTATTTAAATAAATAAAAATTTTTTACGTTTTTTTTATTCTTTAGTATGCTTTCTCTTTCTCTTTCTTCTTTACCAACAATCTTTCTACAGCATCTGCGGCCAAATCTGCTGCCTCTTCAAAAGATTTTGCCGTTTTTTTAACGATACAGTCATCACCAGGCACTTTCACGAGTATGTCTACAGATTTATTTTCTTTATCACTGGTATTTTCCACTCTTAGATTAACATCAACGCCAACAATTTTATCATAAAACTGCTCCAGCTTTTCTAATCTTTCGTTGATAAAATCAACCAATTTTCGATCAACGTTAAAGTTTACAGCTTGAATCTTTACTTTCATAATACAAAATTTAAAGGTTAATTACTCTTCATCTTTGCGAAACCGGGGGTGTGCATTTTTATACACATTTTTTAATTCTGAAAGACTGCTATGCACATAAACCTGCGTAGATGCAAGACTTGAATGACCAAGCAATTCTTTTATTGAATTCAAATCCGCCCCGTTGTTCAACATATGCGTAGCAAAGGTATGCCGAAGCATATGTGGACTTTTTTTCACCTTAGATGTAACACCTCTAAAATAATTATTTATTAAGCGATAAACAAATGTTTCATTTAAAATATTTCCACTGTTCGTCAATATTAACACATCTTTTAGATTTCCAAATCTTTTATTGCGAACAATAAGATAGCCCTTTATTAATTCAACAACAGGATCAACCAAAGGAATAATACGTTGCTTATTTCTCTTACCGGTAACTTTCAGCGTATTGTTTCCAAAATCCACATCATCTGTCTTCAACCCAATCAGCTCAGCCCTGCGTATCCCTAAAGAATATAATAACTCCAGAATCAAACGATCTCTCTTTCCTTCAAAATTTTCAGGAAACAATTCTAAATGCAATGCTTCTATTTCTTTTTCTGAAAACGGCACCTGAATCGTCTTCTCATTTCTAAGGGATTTATGAACGATAAAAAGATATTCATCAACTTGTTTGGATACATACAGATATTTAAAAAAACTTTTCAAAGAACTTATTTTCCGGTTAATCGTTTTATTAACCATACCCTCAGATGACAAAAAAGACATCCATGCCCGAACAGCACTGTAATCTATCTGTTTAAAATCCACCTCCGCCCCAGACAAATCTTCTGCATTATAAAAGTCAAAAAAAGAAGCCACATCATTTACATAAGCAGTTGCTGTATGCAAAGAATAGTTTTTTTCCTTTAGCAGATAATTTTTGTAAGCCGTAAGAGTTTGTTCCATAAAAAAATCGTTAACCAAAGATACACTTTAATTAACGATTTATTTATTAATGCCTGAAATATTAGAACTCTAATGAGTTTTTCAATTTCTGAACATATTGTGCTTTTTGAATTTTAGCTCTGTTTGTTATAGAAGGCTTTGTGAAATTCTTGCGTTCTCTCAACTGACGTAAAGTTCCCGTTTTATCGAATTTTCTTTTATAACGCTTTAAAGCTCTATCAATATTTTCTCCGTCTTTAATTGGAATGATCAACATAATTTATACACCTCCTTTCATTTAGGCTGCAAATATAAACTCTTTTTCCCATACAATCCAAACATAAAAAGAGAGAAGTTGTAAAAATTCCTCTCTTTTAGTAGTTATATTTTTCCAATCTGCAGTGTATTTGAATCTTTATTCCAACAAACACCCGTGATTAGTCTTTCAAAATATTTCTGGAAATCACTAATTTCTGAATTTCAGTGGTACCCTCTCCAATAGTACAAAGTTTAGAATCTCTAAAGAATTTTTCTACCGGGAAATCTTTTGTATAACCATATCCTCCGTGAATCTGAATAGCTTCAGTAGCTACCTTAACACAAACTTCAGATGCATACATCTTCGCCATAGCTCCTAATGTAGTAACCGGCTTGTGATTGTTCTTCAAAAAGGCAGCTTTATGCAACAGCAATTCTGAAGCTTCTATTTCAGTTGCCATATCAGCCAGTTTAAAACCAATAGCCTGAAAAGATGATATAGGTTTTCCAAACTGAACGCGTTCTTTAGAATATTTCAAAGCAGCTTCATAAGCTCCTTTTGCGATACCCAAAGACAAAGCTCCAATTGAAATACGACCACCGTCTAATATTTTCATTGCCTGGATAAATCCTTCACCTACTTCTCCTAATCTGTTAGCATCGGAAACACGGCAGTTATCAAAAATTAATTCAGCTGTTTCAGAAGCACGCATTCCTAATTTGTTTTCTTTCTTACCGGAACTGAATCCAGGAGTACCTTTTTCAACAACAAAAGCTGTCATTCCACGCGAATCTCCTTTTTCTCCTGTACGTACAATTACTACAGCAACATCACCAGAAATTGCATGTGTAATGAAATTCTTTGCTCCGTTCAGTATCCATTCGTCCCCATCCTTTACAGCTGTAGTAGCCATTCCGCCAGCATCTGATCCCGTGTTATGCTCAGTCAATCCCCAAGCACCAATCCATTCTGCTGTTGCCAGTTTAGGAATCCATTTTTTCTTTTGCTCCTCATTTCCAAAGGTTAAAATATGATTGGTACATAATGAATTATGTGCAGCTACTGACAAACCTATAGATGAATCTACTTTTGAAATTTCTTCAACAATTGTAATATACTCGTGATATCCCAATCCAGAACCACCTAATTCTTCAGGCACCAAAACTCCCATAAAACCCATTTCTCCCAATTTCTTAAACAATTCTACAGGAAAAATTTGTGCCTCATCCCACTCCATTATATGTGGACGGATATTTTGTTCTGCAAAATCACGAATAGATTGCGCAATCATAGCTTGCGTTTCATTATATTCAAAATTCATATAGTTTACTTTTTTGCTATTTTTATTAAAAATCCAAATATAACGCTATTATCTTTAATTTGTCAAGGGGAAAGCCGTTAATTTTTTCTAAATCTTCAATAGTCAAGGGTTCAGATTTTTTACTTCTATAAATGAGAATATTTCTGGAAAGCTCATGATTTATATAAGGTATTTTAGAAATCTCTTGCTTAGAAGCTGTATTAATATTTATTTTATGAATAACAGGTGGTTTTTTCACAATAAAATATTTTTGAAGAGAGTGTATTACTTCAGGCGGCAGATTCCAAATAAAGGCTACCTGATCCATATGAACAAAACCTCCCATTCTCTTCCTTTCATTGATAATTCTCTGAGCATATCCGTCACCTATTCCCTTTATCAGTTTAAAATCCTCTGCAGTAGCACTATTAAAATCTTTTATTACAAGTAACGCAGAATCATCTTTAAAATTTCTGTTTGCGTTTTTTGCCGTTACCCAGTCCGGAAATTTAAAGTAAGCAGCATATACTGAGAGCCATTCATCTGAAACTTTTGTAATATCCTGAAACTCCTGTACTGAATTTATGAATTTACCTGTTTTCCTGTAGGCATGCAAACGATCTATTTCCATTGTAGTCATTTGTAAATGATATCCTTTGTAGTCAGTAATAAAATTAGGATTAAAAGGTGTGATTACAAATTTTCTTGCTTCTGTTTCTATCTGTTTCAGACTGTCAATTTCCTGTTGCAGTAAATTCCATTCCATAGCTGTTGCAGGATCATCAACATCGTTACGTTTTCTTTGGTTAAAGAAGAAAAGGCAAAACTGAAGTATAAAAACCAATAACATCAGAGACAAGATACCTTTACGCTGGCTACGGGTAAGAAGAGGTAAAAAATTGAAAAAATGTTTTTTCATAACAAATTAATTATCCGATAATCAACCTGTTACAATATAATCATTTTTAATTATAAATCAAAAACAGAACTCCTCTTGGTGTAGATCATATCTTTGATTTTCAAGAAAAAAGCCAGAGTAAGATAAAGGGAAAACCAAACGCCCAAAGTAAAAAAAGACATATAAACAAAGAAAAAACGTACACGGCTTACTCTCATTCCAAGGCGGTCTGCCAATCTGGTACAGACTTCATAACCATTACGCTCAAAATAATATCTTATTTTAGAAACCTTTATCATACGCTAAAGGTACAAAATTATGACAATAAACTATGCCCTACAGCACAATTTAAACATTTAAAAGCATCACAATAATGCTGCTTCAAAAAAAGCAATGCCTGACTGTCAGCAGCAGAATGCGACATGATTCCCCATTGTTCGAAACGATCGATAACAGCATTCTTTTCTGAAGGAATCTGCTGTAACTGTAAGTAAAGTTCTTCGAAATTTTCAATTCCCTTATGCCGTAAATAAGTAAATTGAAATGGCACAATGGTATTAATATAAAGCAATTCAATAAAATTGGCAGTAAGTTTTTTATTACTGAATTTTGTATTTTTCTCAAAAATAAAATGGGTATCCCAATAAGATGATGGAGCGACTGCTTGAAAATAACCGATAAGATCTTTAGTTGTTTTTCGCTGGGCAATAAGATCTGAAAACAGATTTTCTCTGGAATAATAAAGAGCTGCAAATTGCGCCAAACGAATAGTAGGAAAATTGGGTGGACGTAATTTGAAAAAATGAGGCGATTCTTCTATATTGTTTCCAAGCTGGTATTTTATTTTCAAATATTCAAAACGCTTTTTCAGCTCAAGCGGATACGCTTCCTGAAAATCATACGACAGTAAATTAGCCGTTCCGAACAAAAGTGCTTCTAACTGTAGTAAATCTGAACGTTCTTTCTTTATAACATGAAAAGGCAATCTCCGGGCAATTTCTTGAAAAATACTTCCATTCACATTCAATCCAAAATTTTTTAGTAACAGTACAAATAAAGTAGCTTCCCAATCGTTCTGATTTTCATGGAGTAGTTTACTTATTGGAATTTGCTTTTCTTCTAAACGCTCTACAAATAATCGCTCTTTCCAATGTTTTATAATGAATGAATCCGTATCTTTTAATTGATTTTCACAAGGTATCCACGACTTGGGTTTCATAAGACCCAGAAAATTATTATACACATCAACCGCGACATACTTTGAAAGAAGCAAAGTTGGTATTTGTGTATTGTCTTTCCGGAAAACAGGAACATCATCATGCCATACAACATGTAAGATAACCGTATCATAAGCACTATCATTCTGGTGCTGGTGCAGATACCAATCAGAAGCATTTACATGCATTTCAACATTTCCTGCCCACAACTGATCTCCTATCAGAAGACGCGCATTAAAAAAATCTGGTCCCGCTTTTTCCGGATAACTTCCAAAATGAATAATAGACAACGCCTGATGCTGCTCTGTAAACAAATCAGTCAACTGCATTTTCTTAAAACGCCACACATAATGTAAAAACGCCTCTTTCATGAATCTAATCTATACCATTCTCCTAAAATACATTTTTTTTATTACTTTAACAACTTATAAAAACATCATATAATGAAAACATATTTTCTCATTGCATTCTTACTATCAAACATTTACGGAATTGCCCAGACAAAGATAAAAGCATTAAAAGTAACATATGAACAGGAATCTAACGGGAAGACCATCAGTCCTCAAAGCCGCATTCTGTTGTTTACTTCGAAAGAAAATGCTCTCCTGACAAATGAAGAAAACTTTGCTGCACTCAAGAAAAACTATCCGGAATCAGTCAAATATGTGAGTTTTACTGACCATAGGCTTTATTCTCAAACTTTTTTTAACAATAAAGACGGATACATTACCGTTGACAGTCTTTCTCTTAAAAAACAACAGTTTGAAACAACTGATGAAACAAAAGTAATTCTGGGATATCTGTGCCATAAAGTAAAAACCAGTATTAATTCCAACATTATAGAGTTATGGTACACTAAAGATCTGGATTTCAAAGGCGCTCCTACAACCTTAGGTCAAAATCTGGGTCTGGTACTTGAAATGACACGGAACGGCAATTACACCATTATTGCTAAAAAAATAGAGAGGATCAAAAACATGGACCGCCATCTTTTACTCCCCGATCCTACAGCAATCTCTATGGATCTGATTTCCTACAATGATAAAATCTGGAAAAGTAAATTTAAATCCATTCCTGTTTTTAAGAATGAAGTCATCAGCTTTAATGAAGCAAATAAAAGCAATGATTCTATTTACAAGTTTGCAAATGGAACTGTAATTGTCCGTAAAATAAAGTTTCCGAAATTAAAGAAACATGATCTTATCTTCTTAGACCTCGAAGAACAATCAAACGGTGATGCCTATGACCGTACCGGAAGTGTATTTATAATTCCACAAACCAAAAAACAATCTTTTCTTGACGGACTGACCAACGGTGTCAATGTCTTACCCATATATCAGAATGGAAATGGAAAAAATTATCAGGGCATTGTGGCAACAGATGATTACGAACCGCTGGTAGAACTTATGCGTTTTTTCACACCTTTTGGCGTTCATCATTTCAATCAGTTTCGGCTCAAAGATAAAATATGGTCAGATGCAGCTTATTACAGACAGGATATTTCAGAATTACACAGCTTATTAGATAATGAGGAAGTATATATAGGCACATTCATTGGCAACTACGATAAAGGCGGACATAAAATTTCTATGAATATTACCATACATGATTCTGAAAACAGCATGTTTCATGACACAAAAGCAATTCCTGTTTTTAACACAACTAATATAATGGAAATGGGCGGTCAGGAATACAGTACTTTGTTTGATGTTGAAAAAGGATTAGAAGTAACATTCCGATTGAAAGAACCTCTGAAAAAAGCCCGGTTACGCTATATCTCTACCGGACATGGTGGTTGGGAAAACGGAGATGAATTTCTACCAAAACCCAATACCATATCACTAAACAGAAAGCAAATGATGCGCTTTATTCCATGGCGTCAGGATTGTGGATCGTATCGTTTGATGAATCCCGTATCGGGAAATTTTGAAAACGGTCTTTCCTCATCAGATTACTCACGATCAAATTGGTGTCCGGGTACCGTTACAAATCCCATAATGATAGAATTAGGCGATTTAGAAGCCGGCGAGCATACCATACAGATACAAATTCCGCAAGGACAGAATGAAGGAGGAAGCTTTAGTTCGTGGAATGTATCGGGAATTATTATCGGAGAATAAAAAAATCCAGCAGATGCTGGATTTTTTTATTCTTATTAATTGAATGGTTAGTCATTAAGTTTCAATACTGCCATAAAAGCAGATTGTGGTATTTCTACGTTTCCTACCTGACGCATGCGTTTTTTTCCGGCTTTTTGTTTCTCCAACAGCTTTCTTTTACGCGAAATATCTCCTCCGTAACATTTTGCTGTTACATCTTTACGCAAAGCTTTGATTGTTTCACGGGCAATAATTTTTGCCCCGATGGCTGCCTGAATAGGAATATCGAATTGTTGACGAGGAATCAGTTCTTTCAGCTTCTCACACATTTTTTTACCAATGTAGTAAGCATTATCCTCATGAATCAATGCCGAAAGCGCATCTACATTCTGAGCATTTAACAAAACATCCAGTCTTACAAGTTTAGAAGTTCTCATGCCTATCGGATGATAGTCAAAAGAAGCATATCCTTTTGAAACTGTTTTAAGACGGTCATAAAAATCAAATACAATTTCTGCTAAAGGCATATCAAAATTAAGCTCTACACGCTCAGGGGTCAAATAGGTCTGATTGGTAATCTGACCTCGTTTTTCAATACACAAACTCATTACCTGCCCCACAAAATCTGATTTTGTGATGATCGTTGCTTTAATAAAAGGTTCTTCTACACGGTCCAATTTTGAAGGTTCCGGTAAATCAGACGGGTTATTGACCACAAAAGGAGTATCAGGTGCTTTTTTTGTATAAGCAAAGTAAGAAACGTTAGGTACTGTCGTGATTACAGTCATATTAAATTCACGTTCCAATCGTTCCTGAATAATTTCCATATGCAACATTCCAAGGAATCCACATCGGAAACCAAAACCTAATGCAGCAGAACTTTCCGGTTGAAAGACCAGAGAAGCATCGTTTAATTGTAATTTTTCCATTGAAGCGCGCAAGTCTTCATAATCTTCAGTATCTACCGGATAGATTCCGGCAAAAACCATAGGTTTGACATCTTCAAAACCAGTAATCATATTTTTAGTCGGAGTAGCCGCATCTGTAATCGTATCTCCTACCTTCACTTCTTTTGCCTCTTTAATACCGGATATCAGATATCCTACATCTCCTGTAGAAATGACTTGTTTAGGTACCTGATTAAGTTTTAATGTACCAATCTCATCTGCATAGTACTCATTACCGGTAGCCATAAATTTAATCTTTTGATTCTTTTTTATCTCACCGTTAATAACGCGGAAGATAACTTCAATCCCTCTAAACGGATTGTATACAGAATCAAAGATTAATGCCTGTAACGGCTCTTCAGGATCTCCTTTAGGAGCCGGTACGCGTTCTACAATTGCTTCCAGAATTTTATCTACTCCAAATCCGGTTTTACCCGATGCGTGAATAATATCTTCCAGTTTACAACCAAGCAATTCTACAATATCATCGCTTACTTCTTCAGGATTGGCTGATGGCAAATCTACTTTATTAAGTACCGGTATAATCTCAAGATCATTTTCAAGAGCCAGATATAAATTAGAAATCGTCTGAGCCTGAATACTCTGAGCAGCATCCACAATCAATAAAGCACCTTCACAAGCTGCAATTGAACGGGAAACTTCATAAGAAAAATCCACGTGTCCCGGAGTATCAATCAGGTTCAATATGTATTGCTCCCCTTTATAAGTGTACTCCATCTGAATCGCATGCGATTTGATCGTAATTCCTCTCTCTCGCTCCAAATCCATACTGTCTAACAATTGTGCCTGTGCCTCACGCGCTGTTACCGTCTGTGTAGCATCCAGCAATCGGTCAGCCAGTGTACTTTTCCCATGATCAATATGGGCTATTATACAAAAATTTCTTATTTTTTTCATTCGAGTAAATTTCAATTATTCAGGCATGTCTCTTACCGGATTATATGTTTCTAACCAATCCTCCTGCTTCGTATATCCTTCTTACAGGCTTTTTTGTATCGCCTCATGCACTATATCCAATCTGCAAATATAAATTATTTTTTTCTGCATTCTTAAATTATTTGCACCTCTGCTTTAACTCTTAGAAAAGCTTACTACAATACTTTATCAGCATTTTTTTAATAATAATATATAAAAGTATATACTTATAGATATTCCTAAAATGAAGTTAAAAAGTACAGGTTTCTTTTTTGCGCTGCAGATATCTGATTTATATTTCTTAACTTTAAAATAAAAGAAGATATGAAAGTAACTGCAAAAAACAACGGAAGATCTTTCCAGACAGAATTATCCAACAACACGAATTCCTTTACTGCTGATTTACCAAAAGCAGATGGTGGTGACAGCATGGGATTTAATCCGAAAGAACTGTTATGTGCCTCATTGGCAACCTGTACTGCTATGTTTTTAAAAGATTTTGCTTCAAAACATACTATTCATACAGATGGTATTGAAGTTGAAGTATCATTAGAGACCAATGAAGATGAGTCCGAGACAAAGCTGACTCGTGTTATTGATCTAAAGGGAAACCTCTCAGATGCTGAAAAACAAAAAATGGTCAATGCTGCAAAGCATTGTCATCTTCATAATATATTATCGGGAACTATTTCCATAACATCTGTTTTAAAATAAAAAAGGGAGCTAAGCTCCCTTTTTTATCTATTCCATAATAATAGTCTGCTGTAATGCTTTATTCACTGGACATTTTCCAGCAATTATATACAACTTTAGTTTTTGATCTTCTGTAAGGTCTCCTTTTAAAATAATATCCTTTTTAAAACGGGTAATTCCTGGCTCTGTTTTATAATCAACTTCCACACTTACCTCAACCTCATCTAAAGGCCATTTTTTTCTGTCAGCATACATTCTTACGGTAATCGTGATACAGGAAGCTAATGAGGCCGCTAAAAATTCATTGGGATTAGGTCCAAGATCCGTACCACCTAAATCTGCAGGCTCATCTGCCAAAAAAGTATGTGAAGTACCTGTTATTACAGTTTTATAGTTTTGTATTCCTGTTTTTGCGTTTACTTTTGCCATAGTCTATTTTTCGTTTTCTTTTTTAAAGGGATTCGGAGGCAAGGGAACAAATTCTGTTTCTCCCGGAACTTTCTCAAAATTTCCTTCCTGCCAGTCTTTTTTTGCCTGTTCAATGACTTCCCGATCAGAAGATACAAAATTCCAGTAAATAAATCGTTCTTCATCAAAAGGATCTCCACCAAAAATATATACAGTAGTATTAGCTTCCATTTCAAACTCGCATAAATGAGCTTCTTTGGTGATCAATATATGCTTCGCCTCATAAGTATGGCCCTGATTAGAAACTGAACCTTCCAGAATGTATAGTCCGCTTTCGCCGAACAATTGGTTTACCAATGAAATCTTTTGTTTTGTTTTTGACTTTATCTCTAAAAGATACAATTTACTATAAACAGGTACCGGAGATTTTTTACCAAAAAGTTCCCCTGCAATTAATTTATATTCCAGATCACCCTCTGACCATTTTGGAATGTGATCGGCTTCAATATGCGTAAATGACGGTGTTGTTTGTTCCAACTGTTTCGGCAATGCTACCCATATTTGTAAACCATGCAAAAATTTATCTGTGGTACGTAAATAATCCGGTGTCCTCTCAGAATGTACGACTCCTTTGCCGGCTGTCATCCAGTTAACAGCTCCCGGCTGAATTTCTATTTCGTTGCCAAGGCTGTCTCTGTGCATAATGGCTCCTTCAAACAAATAAGTAAGGGTAGACAATCCAATGTGCGGATGCGGAGGAACATCTAAATTCTGGTAATCTTTTAAAGCAGCAGGCCCCATATGGTCAATAAACACAAAAGGCCCTATATTTCTCTTTTGACGAAAAGGCAATAGTCTTCCCACCAAAAAGTTTCCGATATCAGCGGCTTTTTCTTCTAAAATAAAATCAATAGTAGACATGAATGGCTATTTTTTAGTATTGCATAAAGATACAAATTTTAATTTCTGGCAGTTATTAATGTAGATTAACAATGGAAAAACAAATGAATAAGCAGGGTATTAAAAATAAAAAAGTAATTTTGCATAAAATTTACCCAAATGATTAAAATAGGCAAAATAGAATTACCGGAACATCCACTCTTACTGGCACCTATGGAAGATGTGAGCGATCCGCCTTTTAGAAGATTATGTAAGATGCACGGGGCAGATTTAATGTATTCTGAATTTATTTCTTCGGAAGGATTGATTCGGGATGCCATAAAAAGCCGGATGAAACTTGACATTTTTGATTATGAGCGTCCAGTAGGAATACAAATATTCGGAGGCGATGAAGAAGCAATGGCTCTTTCTGCAAAAATTGTTGAAACCGTTCAACCGGATTTGGTAGATATTAATTTCGGATGCCCGGTCAAAAAAGTAGTTTCTAAAGGAGCCGGAGCCGGAGTATTAAAAGACATTGATCTTATGGTAAGGCTGACTAAAGCAGTCATTAAAAGCACTCACTTACCAGTAACCGTAAAAACAAGATTGGGCTGGGACGAAGATTCTATTAATATTGATGAAGTAGCAGAACGTCTTCAGGATATTGGAATTCAAGCTTTAACGGTTCATGCGAGAACAAGAGCTCAGATGTATAAAGGTCATTCAGACTGGACCCATATTGAACGTATCAAAAACAATCCGCGGATCAAAATTCCTATTTTTGGAAACGGCGATATCGATTCTCCACAGAAAGCATTGGAGTATAAAGAGCGGTTTGGTTTAGATGGTATTATGATCGGAAGATCAGCTATCGGATATCCATGGATTTTTAATGAGATCAAGCATTACATGAAAACCGGAGAAATATTAGCTCCTCCTACTATGGAAGATCGTTTAGAGGCCGCTAAAAATCATCTGATATGGTCTATGGAATGGAAAGGCGAACGTCTTGGTATTGTAGAAATGAGAAGACATTACACCAACTATTTCAAAGGCATACACGGTTTTAAAGCGCATCGCCAGCGACTGGTTACGGAAGATGATCCTCAGTTATTATTACAAATATTTGATGAAATTCAGGAATTTTATAAAGACTATGTAATGGAATAAAAAAAGCCACTCAATGAGTGGCTTTTTTTATTCCGTTCTTTCATCAATGATCCGAATAGGATTTGGAGCATACGGATTTTTAAAACCGTTATCTGCAATTGCCTTATTAATATTTTCCTGCAACTCAGTATGAGCTCCCGTAAAATTTTCTTTTACAGTCCAGGCTCTAACGGTAAGATTAATTCCAGTAGTCGCCAGTTCCTTCACAAAAATTTCTGGTTTTGGATCTTTTAAAATTCGGGAATCTTCCAATAATGTTTTTTCAATAACAGATTTAATTTCTTTTATATTATCATCATAACTTACTCCAATAGTGTACTCAAAACGCCGTTTTGTAATTTTTGAAAAATTCCGTATTACAGAATTTGCCAAAGCGCCATTAGGGCTAAAAACAGCTATTCCGTTTGAATTTCTCAAAGAAGTATACAATAAATCGATGCGCTCAACAGTCCCTTCTGTACCAGCACTGTTTTCTATATAATCACCTACCTCAAACGGACGAAACAACAGGATAAGAACTCCCCCTGCAAAATTTGAAAGTGATCCCTGTAATGCGAGACCTGCCGCCAGAACTAAACCGGACAAAGCTCCTAAAATAGCAGTAGTCTGAAACCCAAGTGCCTGTACCACAGACAAGATCAGCATTGCATATAAAATAAACTTAATAATAGATAATAAGAATCCACGAAGTGACAAATCTACATTTCTGGCTTCAAATCGCTTTTTTATAAGCTTTAAAGCAGTTCGGATCAAAAACAATCCTACTACTAAAAGAACAACTGCTTTTATCAGCTCAGGAATAATATCTACTAATTTCTGAACCAAACCTGTAATAAGTAATTCTATACGGTCAATTCCTGCATCTAAATTCGATGTTTCCATATCTTTTTTTTAACAAAAATAAAAAAAGAGAAGTAATTAAACTTCTCTTTTCTCTATTATATTTGATGCAATTATATACTTAACTTTTTTGCAATTGCTTTTGGTATCGCATTTTTATGAACCATAATATCTGTTGCCTTATATTTCATAAACTCTTTGCTCATATACATATACCCTTTATAATCATTGGTAAGACCCCATGAATTTTTTACGATATAATATTCTTTTCCATTCTGATCTTTAGCAATACCCACGATGTGCATTCCGTGATCATCAGTTGTTTCATAATTATCAAATGCTTTCTGACGCATATCTTCCGTTACTTTCAATTCCGGCTTCGGACCATTGAACATAGTCGCTTTTTCATCAGCTGTCATGCTTGCAAAATCTTTTTCAGGTACATAAGCAACTCCGTTTTTCCAGCTGAATCCTTTTTCAGAAACGTCTCCACCCCATGCAACAGTATATCCGTTTTTCAAAGCATTATCTACTACCTCTACCAATTCATCCATTTTCACGTTCCAAACCTGATCAAATGCCCAGTTGTCCGGCACTAATAACGTGAATTTTGTATAATAAGGATATTGTTTAAAAGAAGAAAGTTCTACATAGTCATCAGCATTAATTCCCACTACTTTTTCAGCAAAAGTTTTTGGAGTATATTTTTTTCCCTCATACGTAAACTCAGCAGGATAATCTCCTAAATACGCATCAATAATAGCTGTATATGCTTTTTCCCAATTTGGCGTCAATGAACCATTAGGGTTTTTCACGATAGCTGCCAATGTAGCTTCTAAAATAGCAGACATTTCGCCCATTTTATTACGGGTAGTTCCATAGTTCAATCCGTTGTAAACAGATTGTGGCACTGTACCGTATTGTTTGTACATATTCATTACATCATGGAATGCACCACCTTCGCCTAAAGTAACAGCTCCATGCATGCGCACATACATTTTTCCTTTTTCTACATAGGCATTACGCGCCGTAAATATCTGTGATAATTCGATTGGTTTTTTTCCCATACGGATCATTTCTGACTCGATAAATGAGTTTCCGGAATAACTCCAGCATGTTCCTGAAGATCCCTGATCTTTGATAGAAGTATTTTCAACATTGATTACTTCGGTAAAAGTAAAATGATCTTTACTGTTTGCACTTTGGTTATTTTTTAATGAGTTTACTAAGTCATCCTGAGCAAACACATTTCCTGAAGCTCCTAAAGCAATAATTGCAGCCGCAAGAATCGGTTTTAATTTTAATTTAAACATTCTCTATTGTGATTAATTTTCTAAATTGGACGCATAAAGGTATCAATTGTTACACGAAATATGAATTTTTCAAGCAAAAAAAAAGGGAAGCAAATTTGCCTCCCGTTTTTTTTATAACGTTTCTTTTAACCATCTGAAAAATTCTCCCTGCCAAACTTTTGCATTCTGCGGTTTGGTTACCCAGTGATTTTCATCAGGAAAGTAAACAAATCTGCTTTTTATTCCCAAAAGCTGAGCTGCCTGAAAAGCTTCCTGTCCCTGTCCGATCGGTACTCTATAATCTATTCCTCCATGAAAAATAAGAATAGGCGTATTCCAGTTTGCTACTTTATTTTTAGGGTTGAATTCTGCATACGTCTTTCTTGCTACAGCATTGTCTTTCTCCCAATACGGACCTCCTGAATCCCAGTTTGTAAAAAACACTTCCTCTGTAGTTCCATACATAGACTCTAAATCAAAAACGCCACAATGTGCTATAAAAGATTTGAATCTGTTTTGATGTATTCCGGCAAGATAATAGATAGAATATCCTCCGTAACTTGCTCCGATAGCTCCTAATCTTTTGCTGTCAACATAAGGTTCTTTTGAAACCTCATCTATTGCGGTAAGGTAATCCTGCATAGGTTGCCCTCCCCAATCCTTAGAAATAGCTTCATTCCATTCAACACCAAAACCAGGCATACCCCGACGGTTTGGCGCTACAATGATATATCCTTCAGCGGCTATCAATTGAAAATTCCAACGGAAGGAATAAAATTGAGTTAATGCAGACTGAGGTCCTCCCTGACAGTATAACAAGGTTGGATATTTCTTGTTTGGATCAAAATTTGGAGGTAGTATTACCCATACCAACATTTTTTTTCCATCGGTGGTAGTAACGTATCTTTTCTGAAATTTTGATTTTCCTATTTTGGCATACAAAGCATCATTCACATGGGTGATTTGCAGCCATTTTTTTGATTTTAAATCATACGAAAATACTTCAGTTGCTGTATTGAAATCGGTACGGGTAAGAATTACTCTATTATCAACAAAACCGACAATTCCGGTTACATCAAAGTCTCCTTTAGTAAGCTGTTTTACGTTTACCGCTATTTTTGTAACCCCCGGAAAGTTGACTTCAAACAATTGTACTGTACCATCAACCGGTGCTGTAAAATAGATCTTTTTACCATCTTTACTCCACACATAACTGTCAACAGTACCATCCCATGCTGCTGTCAGATTTATATCCATTCCTCTGTGACGAACGATTATATCATTTTTGTCTGCCTCATATCCATCATGTTTCATCTGCAACCACGTAAGATCTCCATTTGGAGAAAAAGAAGGATGTGTATCATATCCAGGATTAGATTCTGTCAGGTTTTTAGTCTGTTTGGTATCTATATCGTATTCATATAAATCAGTGTTTGTACTCAGAGCATAAGCTGTTCCAAATTTTTTCTTGGATACATAAATAACTTTTTTGCCATCAGGAGACCAGATGTAATCTTCATCTCCTCCAAAAGGTTTCTGAGGAGAATGATACGGCTCATCTTTGAGTAAATCAATTTTCTCCTGTGTTTTTTTATTGGTCAAAATAACGTGATTAAATGTCCCGTTATTCCAGGTATCCCAATGTCTGTAATCAAGTTCATCATAAATGTAAACATCTGATTTTTCGACTCCTTCATAGTAGTCTTTTCCAAGAACCTTTGTTATTTTGACCTCTTCATGCGATAAAACATATTCATTTCCAGGTCCTGTATTTTTATCTGCTACCAAGCCATCTGCATTTTCAAGATTTTTTACTCTTTTACCATCGATGCTTACACTATAATAGGCAGTGTTGATTTTATTTTCACCTACATCAGGCGTACCCACTTTATAATAAAGGTATTTACCGTCTTCAGATAAACCTATTGGAGATACTCTCCCCAATTGCCATAACAATTCTTTCGTCATAACTTTTTGCTGTGAATGAGCATTTATCCCTAAAATACTTAAGGTTAAAATCAGAATTTTTTTCATTTGTAATTATTTTATCAATCGCTAAAATTAAGCATTTAAAACGAAATATCTAATCTGGCTTATGAAGCAGTATTATTAAATGATAAAAAAAACTTAAAAATTCATTGGTTGTTTATATAAATGAAGGAAAAACGAAAAATAATGAATAATTTTACAAGCGAAACATACAAAAGTAAAAACCTTGATGGAAAATTTCAATTGGGCTGATTTGATAAACCCCGAGTTTTATATCAATTTAGAATTAGCCGGACATAAAATAGGAATTTATGTTGTTCTCTTTATAATATTTGCCGAAACAGGATTATTTGCAGGTTTTTTCTTACCCGGAGACAGTTTGCTTTTTTTAGCAGGCATCTACAGTGTTGATTTAATGAAAGAATTCGTGTATATCGAAAATGATTTTCTTAATGTCAGCGCATTGGCTGGTCTTGTAGCTTTCGCAGGTATATTAGGAAACTGCTTCGGTTACTGGTTTGGTGCCAAAAGCGGTAATTATTTATACAGTAAAGAAGATAGTTTTATTTTTAAGAAAAAATATCTTATTGAGTCCCAAGCTTTTTTCGACAGACATGGAGGAAGAGCCATTATTTTTGCGCGTTTTCTTCCTGTCATAAGAACATTTGCTCCAATTATTGCCGGAATAGTACGAATGGATTTTAAGAGATTTATGCTTTTCAACATTTTAAGTTCATTGTTATGGGCCTATTCCCTAATCTTATCAGGACATTATTTATATAAATATTTATTGGATAAACACGGAGTTGATCTGACGCACTATATAGAATACATCATCATTATACTGGTGGTACTAACAACCACTCCAATTTTAATGAAAGCTTTTAAAAGAAAAAAAGTAGCATAAAAAAAGGGAAACAAATTATTTGTTTCCCTTTTTTGTATCTCATATTTTCAAATATCTTTGCTTTATAAATTCATCACCAAAAATGCTTAGAAAAACAGGCAAATTTATTTTAAAAGTACTTTTATATTTTTTCGGAATTTCGATTTTTTCCGTTTTCTTATTTAAGTTTATTCCCGTACCGTTTACTCCTCTTATGTTCATAAGAACTTTTGAACAAACCGTGAGTGGCGAAAAAATAGTATGGAAACACGACTGGGTATCTATTGACAATATGTCTATAAATATACAAAAAGCAGTTATTGCGAGTGAAGACGGTAAGTTTACTTCTCATAACGGCTTTGATATGAAAGCCATTGAAAAAGCTTATGCACACAACAAAAAAGGCAAAAGAGTAAAGGGAGGAAGTACCATTTCACAACAAACGGCAAAAAATGTCTTTTTATGGCCCGGAAGAAGCTATATCCGAAAAGGCTTTGAAGCTTACTTTACAGTTTTGATTGAAGTGATCTGGGGCAAAGAGCGTATCATGGAGGTTTATCTGAATTCGATTGAAATGGGCAATGGTATTTATGGTATTGAAGCTGCCTCTCAACATTGGTTCAACAAATCTGCTAAAAATCTTACGAAACAGGAAGCTGCTGCTATTGCGGCAATTTTGCCAAATCCGAGAAAATATAAAGCAACTAATTCATCTGGCTATATCAACAGAAGAAAGAGTATTATAAATAGGCAGATGAATCTTTATCCTAATCCGGATTATTAATCTGAAATAATAATTTTTTATTAAAATCTGTAAAAAACATTTTATATTTCTTAACTTTAATGTATAATTTAAAAACAAAAAACTATGAAAAAGGTATTTTTAAGTCTTTCCATTATTGGATTATTAGGTGTTGTATCTTGTAAGAAAGAAACTACCGTTACAACAGAGACGGATGGTAAAGATACTTTAGTTGTTATTGATGAAGAGACTAAAGTAGATCCGGCAGTACAGGCTGAGATTGATAATGCAGAAGCAAAATTAAGACAAGCAGAAAAAGACTTAGCTGATGCAAAAGCTAAAGGAGATAAAAAAGCTCAGGAAGCTGCTCAAAAAGCAGTTGATGAGTCTAAAACGGCATGGGAGAAATTAAAAACAGGAACAACTGAAGTTTATAATGATGCCAAAGATGGAGTAGAGCATGCTGCTGATAAGACAAAAGAAGGTCTGAATAAAGCAGGAGAAAAAATTGACGAAGCTGCTAAAAAGGCTAAAGAGGATGTAAAAGACTTCTCCAACAAAGTAGATGAAAAAGCGAAAGAAGCTAAGAAAGACATCAAAGATGAATATAACAAAACGTTAGAAAAAGCAAAAACTAATTAAAGGAAAAAAAGCGAGGTTTAACCCTCGCTTTTTTTATTGTCTGTATCTTTCTATTTTAATTTTCTGACTCCCATATTATATAATGTAAAAGCCTGAATATCTACATTTTCCTGAATGGTCTGAGCAACAGATTTACCTGCTCCATGACCGGCATTCACGTCTATTCTGATTAACATTGGATTCTGACCTTTGTTTTTAGCCTGCAATTCCGCTGCAAATTTAAAACTATGAGCAGGTACTACCCTATCATCATGATCTCCGGTTGTAATCATCGTAGCAGGGTAAGAAACCCCCTCTTTTACATTGTGAACCGGTGAATATTTTTTAAGGTAAGAAAACATCTCTTTACTGTCATCTGCTGTTCCATAATCATATGCCCACCCTGCTCCGGCAGTAAAGGTATGATAACGCAGCATGTCTAATACACCTACTGCTGGTAAAGCTACTTTCATAAGATCAGGACGCTGTGTCATAGTAGCTCCTACCAATAATCCTCCGTTGGATCCTCCTCGTATTGCTAAATATTCAGATGAAGTATATTTTTCTTTGATAAGGTATTCAGCTGCGGCAATAAAATCATCAAATACATTTTGTTTCTGCATTTTCGTTCCTGCATCATGCCATTTTTTTCCGTATTCACCTCCACCCCGTAAATTAGGAACAGCATAAATACCTCCGTTTTCCATCCATATTGCATTAGCTACGCTAAATGACGGAGTAAGACTTACATTAAAACCTCCATAAGCATATAGCATCGTAGGATTTTTACCGTTCAATTCTATTCCTTTTTTATAGGTAATAATCATAGGGACTTTTGTACCGTCTTTAGAGGTATAAAATACCTGTTTGGATTCATATTTTGAAGAATCAAAATCTACCTTAGGTTTCTGATATTCTTTTGAAGCTCCATTGGCTACATCAAATGAATAAATGGTTCCAGGAGTCGTATAATTTGTAAAAGAGTAGTAAATCGTTTTTGCCTCTTTCTTATCTCCAAATCCTGTCGCTGTACCTAAGCCCGGTAATGAGATTTCTCTTACTAATTTTCCTGTATAATCAAATTGTTTTACCTGTGAAACGGCATCTTTCATATAGTTTGCAAAGAAATAGCCTCCTGCAGTACTCGGATTCAGTACATTTTCTGTTTCTGCAATAAAATCAACCCAGTTTTCCGGTTTTGGATTAGCTGCAGATACGCTGACAATACGTTTGTTCGGTGCATTTAGATTCGTAACAATGTATAACTTTTCATCCTGACTGTCGATCACATAGCTATCTGTATCGAAGTTATTCAGAACTGTAACAATAGGACTGTTTTCCTTTGTAAGATCTTTCATATACAATTCATTACCTGAGGTAGAATTAGCCGCAGTAATGATCAGATATTTATTATCCTCAGTTACCGATCCGCCAACATATCGGCGCTTTTGTTCGGCTCCAAAGATGACTCTATCTTCTTTTTGAGAAGTACCCAGTTTATGATAATATAATTTATGTTGGTCGGTTTTTGCAGACAATTCACTTCCTGTCGGTTTATCGTAACTTGAATAATAAAACCCATCATTTTTAAACCAGGACATTCCACTGAATTTTACATCTACAAGTGTTTCACCTACTACTTTTTTATCTTTTGTCTGTAATACAATCACTTTACGCCAGTCACTTCCCCCTTCGGATATTGCATAGGCGACAAGACTACCATCATCAGAGAAAGAAATATCGGCTAATGAAGTGGTGCCGTCTTTTGAAAAAGTATTCGGATCCAGAAAAACTTCCTCTTTACCAGAGCTATCCTTTCTATAAAGAACAGACTGATTCTGTAATCCGTCATTCTTATAGTAATAGGTATAATCTCCTTCTGTAAAAGGAGCACTGATACGCTCGTAATTCCAGATTTTTTCCATACGCGTTTTTAAAGCCTCTCTGAAAGGAATTTTGTCTAAATATCCAAATGTCAGTTCATTCTGCGCTTTTACCCAGGCCGCAGTTTCTTCAGACCTATCGTCTTCTAACCATCGGTAAGGATCAGATACTTTCTCTCCAAAGTAAGTAGTAGAAACCGTATCTTTTCTTGTTTCAGGATATTTTAATTCCATTGTGTCAACTGTTTCTTTTTTATTACATGATGACAGTATCAACATGGTGATCAGGATTCCTCCAACACTTTTTTTCATATAATAGTCGTTTAGTTAATGAGCAAATATAAGAAAGGTTGCCCTTTCAGGCAACCTTTTAAATCTTTCGCAATGTAAAACTCTTATTTGTATGTAATTGTATATACCTGAGATTCTGTTCCGTCTGCTTCACTACTTTCAGTAAAGTTCCATTTTGTCGGATACTCATTTACAAACCCTTCATAAGTACTCACTGTATTTACTTCTCCATCTGCATCGGTATATTTAGAAGATAACACGGCATTACTCAACTGGGCAATAAATCCGTTATCATCAACCAGATGAATGGTCCATCTGTTCGATTTTATACCGCTAAAAATTCCTTTATAACTGGAGTAGCTTAGTTGTGTTACATCCCCTTCAGAACCGGTTACTTTGGTAATATTACCTCTTGCATCATTCGTAAAACTGATGGTATCTCCATCATATACTTCTGATGTTACATAACCATTGGCGTCTAAATTATACACGATAGAAGAGTTATCCTGACTTTGTAAACGAACTTTAGAAGTACCTTCATAGATTACGGTATAAACCAAAGTAAAATTGCTGCTCCCGTTTACATAATCAGTCGATAAAATTTGTGTTACTTTATTGTCTGTATAGTTAAATACTACTTCCGTTTTATTACTTCCTAAGTTATACGTATACTTTTTCAGATTATTCTGGTTATCGTATTCAAACGCATACGTTTCTGTACTTGCCGTAGTAGTAATTTTTGTAGGCAGTTTTATAACTTCTCTGCTTCCTGAATCGTCATCATTTCCGCAAGAAACAAAAGCAAGCCCGCCTGCTACTACACATAAAAACATTTTGATTTTTTTCATTTTCTTTTTCTTTAATTTTTTATTTATGATCCTGATCATTCCAACAAAAATCCCACTTTATTTCTAATTTGAAAAAAGTTTTTATCCCTGTGGAGTTACAATCTTAAATTTTCTAACGAAAGTTGTGATGACATTATTGTTGTTTAACACTGTAAATTTTACATTGTAAACAGCATCCGAAAGAGGCTGACCATTTGTCCCTTTCAAAGGAATTAGTGAACTGAAGCTTTCTGTAAATTCATTTATCAACACATCAAATCCAAATTCTTTTTTGACAGTAAAATAAGACGATACATCTTCATCTGTATAAATCTCAACATTATATTGATAAATACCCACTCTATCCTTCAGATAGTATTTTACATATACCATATCACCGGGTTTGTAGATTTGCATTTCTGTAGGGCTATTGACTTCGATTTTAGTTTTTTCAGCACTATCATCATCACTACATGAACTAAAGAAAGTTACAGATGAGATCAAGATAAATAAGTATATCCAATTTTTCATATTCATTGATTTTAAAAACCAAAGATATAAACTAATTTATAAAAAAAACATTTTTAACAAAAAAGACAGCCGAAGCTGTCTTTTTAATCTATTAATGTGCGTGATCGTGCTCTTCACCAATATAAATCTCAATAAACTGCTGATTTTGGTTACCGGCTTTATCAATACAAAAGACACCCACATGGTAATGTCCTTCTTTCGCATCGGCTGGAACCGGAATCTGTTGATTTACTTCAAAGGTTTTTGAGCCATTTTCAATGGTAAAACTTTGTTCATAATGAAATTCTACAGCGTTAACGGCAGTTGATACTTTATGCTGATGACCGTCTTCAGCGCTGTGTACTTCAAGTTTATAACTTGCTAAAGCTTCATTATCAGACAAAAGAGCTTTAAGACTGATTGATGTCCCCGGTTCTATTTCCTGATCAACAGTAGGACTCACAATCTGAACAGTTGGTTTCTCTGTATCAAGGCTGTTGGAGTCATCGTCTGAACACGAAACAAAAGTTAAACCTGATAAGAACAATACAAAGGCATATTGAATGTTTTTCATTTTTTTAATTTTAAAAAGTTATACTAAAAAGGAAGCTGTAGCATTAGTTGTACATTTCTTCCCAACTCAGGTATTTCGATTGCGCGATAAAAACTTGAGTGATTAAAATATTTTGTATCCAGCAGATTAGAAGCCTGAACTCTAAAAACAGGTTTGAGCTTCCCGATTTTAAATTCTGCTTCAAGTCCTCCTCCCAACAAGGTGTAACCTGAAGTTTTTTCTTCGTTTTGCGCGATACGGTTTTGAGCATTGGCCCATTTTACAGAAAGATAAACTTTCGAATTTTTCATTAAACGGCTGTCGTTAATATGATAGGCAAATTCTCCATATAGGTTTACAGGTGTGGTAAAAGGCAGCGGATAGTCTTTACCGTCATCGGATAACTGCTTATTGTACAAGTATTCAAATGTAATATCTGCAGAAAACTGCCGGATTCTTTTATATACATTCCATTCAAACCCTGTAATTAAAGCACGCGACTGGCTATACTCATATACTTGCCCACCGTGAGGTAATACTGAAAAAACACCTGTAGGTTTCAAGAAAATATAATTGCTGAAATAATATACATACGGACTGATACTGGTTTTAAAAGTATCTGATTCATACTGTAATACGATTTCAGAAGACAATCCCTTTTCCACATCCAAATCAGGGTTTCCTCTTTCATGTCTGAAAGCTCCGTGATGGATTCCGTTAGCACTCAGCTCCATTGCCGAAGGAAAACGGAAATTAGTTCCGGCAGTGAAGTTAACTGACCAACGATCTGTAATTCCTTTCCACAAACCAACCATAATATTCGGTTGCAGATAGTTATTAGAAATTGCAGTACTACGTTGAGCATAGGATCGGGATTCTGTTTCTGACTTCCCTGTATTTTTCAGATAATCATACAAAACAGGATCAAAATAGCCTTTCACTTTCAGGTGGGCGTAATCTAAACGCAATCCGACATCTGCTTTAAACAGCTCATTGACTTTCCACTCATGTTTTGCGAAAAATCCCGCTCCGTTACGGGTAAATTCAGGAAGCAGATAACTATAACCACCTACTTGATTTTCCTGATAATTTTGTTGTAATCCGAAAGTTGTTTTATGATTCAGTCCCGCATCAAAGGTATACTTCAATTGAGTATCCAAAGTATTTAAGACGAAATCTAATTCCAGATCCGGATTTGTAACCGGTGGAGACTGATTGCTATAATGCGTGTGAAAAGCACTCCATTCCTGACGGTGATTTTGCTGAAATGAAAACAGCAAATCCCATTGATCGTGATCGTTTATCCATTTATTCGAGTTAATCACTTTGAAATGATTCACTTTTTGATACGGGAAATCAATATTTCTTGAATCACCATCATCTTTTACAGCATTGATACTCGGTATTCCGTGTGCACCCGGAAAAAACCCTATTTTACTGTTTAAGTTACTTATACTTACAATCGATTGAAAACGGTCTGAAACATAACCACCCTGTGCATAGAAAGAATATTCATCTCCTGCAGTGTTTTTCATGCGTTTATTTTCGATTGGAATTTTAGTATTCAAATAATAAATTTCATGGGCAGGGACTTTAAAATCTGCATAGTCTACTCCCGAAAATTTCAGTTTATAGAAATAGTTTTCACCTCTCGATTGTATATTCGCAGATAAACCTAAAGCTTCATTAACCGTTTTCCCATGAAGTATGACACTCCCCGAAGTAGTTTCTATCTGAGGAATTTTCTCATTGTTTATTTTAATGACACCTCCTATGGCATCACTTCCATATTCAATAGCTCCTACTCCTTTTATGACTTCTACTTCTTCCGTTTGCAGAGCATCTATTTCCAATCCATGGTCGGCTCCCCATTGCTGACCTTCCTGTTTAATTCCGTTTTCAGCTACAGCAATACGATTGAAACCCAATCCGCGTATAACAGGTTTTGAAACTCCGGAACCTATTTCCATAGCATTCACTCCCGGAATATGTTCTAAGGATTTTGCCAGACTTCCCGAAAAATGTTCTTTGATCTGATGTTGATTTATTTTGGTGGAATTGTACGTTACGGTCTTACGGTCATTGATAATCATTTCCGGCAAAAGGTCTTCTTCCTTAAACAGTACAATATCTATGGTGTTGTTTCCAACAACTTTTAGTGACTGTTCATAGGTTTGAAATCCTTTTTTCTGAATGCGTAAAACATAAGTTCCCGCAACCACATCTCTTAATTCAAAAGAGCCATTGCTGGTGGTCTGCGTACAATTCTCATCCAGATCTATATGGACTCCGCTCAATAATACTCCGGCTTCATCTGTCACTTTTCCCTGAATGGTAAACTGACTGTATGAAAAAGAAGTAATACAGAAGCAAAGTATAAGAATTACATTGCGCATATTACGTTATTTAATTAAAAACTAAGTGATTTTAATTAAACAATGGGAGGACCGCGTAATGAAAAATAAATGATTGGGGAAGCAGCGAATGACTGTTCCTGATACGTATATTGTTTATGAGAAACAATTTTCGGAAGTACCTGTAGAGAAAAAAAATCAACAGGAGTAAAAGGACTGAAAGTAAAATTACAAACCGAACATTTTTTACCGTCTAATGACGTATGTTCATGATGACCGTCTGCAATTTTCTCATGGTGTATTTCTTCCAGAATATGAACAAAGGAATGCATCGACTGATACATAATGGTACATACCACCAGCATCGACAAGATGAAATTCGAAAACACCCATTTTTGTTTCATAAAGCAAAGTTATAGGTTTTATTCTGTAAAGAAATAGTTTTTGAAAGCTGATTTTGTAAATTAACTTTTTGTTCACAAAAAAAGACAGCTGAAAAGCTGTCTTTTTATATACTTCTTTTGAATATTATTAGTATCTGTAATACTCAGGTTTAAAAGGACCTTCAACAGTAACACCAATATATTTTGCCTGATCTTCTGACAATACATCCAATTCAACACCAATTTTCGCCAAATGAAGACGGGCTACTTTTTCATCTAAGTGCTTTGGCAATGTATATACTTCATTATTGTATTTGTCACTGTATTTCCACAACTCTATCTGAGCCAATGTCTGATTTGTAAAGGAGTTTGACATAACAAAAGAAGGATGTCCTGTTGCACAACCTAAATTCACTAAGCGTCCTTCTGCCAGAATGATGATATCATTGCCATTGATGGTATACTTATCAACTTGTGGTTTGATCTCAATTTTAGAGGCTCCGTGGTTTTTGTTTAACCATGCCATATCAATCTCATTATCAAAATGTCCGATATTACAAACAATCGTTTTATCTTTCATTTTTTCAAAATGCTGGGCCACTACAATATCTTTATTTCCTGTAGTTGTAATTACGATGTCTGCATTTGCAATTACACTGTCAAGTTTTTTTACTTCAAAACCTTCCATAGCTGCCTGTAAAGCACAAATCGGATCTATTTCAGTAACCGTAACGATCGAACCTGCTCCTCTGAAAGAAGCTGCTGTTCCTTTACCTACATCTCCGTATCCGCAAACTACTACTCTCTTACCTGCCAACATAACATCTGTAGCACGTCGCACAGCATCCACAGCAGATTCACGGCAACCATATTTGTTATCAAATTTTGATTTAGTAACTGAATCGTTTACATTGATAGCCGGCATAGGCAGCGTTCCGTTTGCCATTCTTTCATATAGACGGTGTACTCCCGTTGTAGTTTCTTCAGACAATCCTTTGATATCAGCAACCAATTCAGGATAACGGTCTAATACCATATTAGTAAGATCTCCTCCATCATCAAGAATCATATTCAACGGCTTGCGGTCTTCCCCAAAAAATAAAGTTTGTTCAATACACCAGTCAAATTCTTCTTCATTTAATCCTTTCCATGCATATACCTGTATTCCTGCATCTGCAATAGCTGCTGCTGCATGATCCTGTGTAGAAAATATATTACAAGAACTCCAGGTAACTTCTGCTCCCAAAGCTTTCAGGGTTTCAATCAGTACTGCGGTCTGAATGGTCATATGCAAACAACCTGCAATACGAGCTCCTTTTAATGGCTGCTCATTTTTATATTCTTCACGTAATGCCATTAATCCTGGCATTTCAGCTTCTGCTAATTCAATTTCTTTTCTTCCCCAAGCCGCTAATGAAATATCTTTCACTTTGAAAGGCACATAAGGTATTGTTTTTGTACTCATCCGATTATAGTATATTTGTATAAACTAATTTTGGACAAAGTTACAATTTTCATTTTTAATTATATGCTAATGAAATTGTAAAGCTGTATTTGTTTTCAAAATCTGATATTGATATTTATGCCCTTATTTTTAAAGCAAACCATCAACGCTACCACTGATTTACTGGTTTGGAAAATAACCGAAGATGTAGCCACTTTATTCAAAAATACCCCACTGCGCGATGTACATTTAGCACGTTTTGAAAAAATGCTGTCTGATACACACAGATGTGGTTTTTTAAGTGTACGCCATCTATTGAAAGCTGCGGGATATTCAGACCTGAATCTTTTTTATGATGAAAACGGAAAACCTCACCTTTCTGACGGAAAGCATATTTCTATTTCTCATTCGTTTGGTTTTTCTACCATCATCATCAGCGCTGAAAATGTAGGCGTAGATATTGAAATGCAACGGGAGAAAATCATCCGAATTGCAGATAAATTCATCGGTTCTGAAGCCGCTTTTTTATCTGCTGAAAACCAATCTCTTTACATAAAAAACCTCAGCGTTATATGGGGAGCTAAAGAAGCTTTATTCAAAATGTGTAATTCGCGCAGTCTCAGTTTTAAGCAGGATATGCACATTCAACCTTTTAATTTAGACGAAACGGTTGGAAACGCCTATATTAATTGCCACATGACCGATTTTTCAAAGAAATTTTATTTTCATTTTAAAGAGATCGACAATTACACTCTGGTTTACGCATTAGAAAAAGAATCATGATAAACAGCTCTCTCATACAGTCAGAACTGCTTTTTAAAGCGGTCAGAAGCAGTGGCGCCGGCGGTCAGAATGTCAATAAGGTTTCTACTAAAGTTATACTAATTTGGGATATAACAGCTTCAAGAGCTTTGAGTACAGAGCAAAAAGAAATACTGTCAGATAAACTGAAAAACCGGATCAATAAAGAAGGTGTTTTCCAGCTTGAATGTGATGAAACCCGAAGCCAGTTGAAAAACAAAGAAATCGTAAAGAATCGTTTGTTATATCTGCTTGAGCATGCTTTAAAAAAAGATAAAAAAAGAATCGCTACCAAAATTCCGAAAGCTGTTATCAAAAAGAGACTGAATGATAAAAAGATTCATTCTGATAAAAAAACAAATAGAAAATTTAAGTGGTAATAGTCTCTTTTATAGGAGAGATTTTTTAGAGCAAAAGGACTTTTCTTTTCAAATCTTATTTATACCTTTGCACTGTCTCAAAAGGGGTGCCGAATCTGTTTCGGCTGAGATTATACCCATTGAACCTGGGCGGGTAATGCTGCCAAGGGATAAAGTACACTTTGCAGTAAAAAGCATCGTGGAAATCAATAGTTTTATTTATTAATCAAACACAATAATAGCCCCTTTTATTTGTAAATGCATTTTTACGAATGAAATTAAATTTCTTATTAACAGCTGCCGGAGTATGCCTTTTACCTGCTACCGTGCTGGCTCAAAATGAAGTTGCTAAAGACACTACTTCTAATGAGGTCCTGGATGAATTATTGATCAGTGCAGTTCGTGCCGATCAGAAAACACCGATGGCTTACAGTAATCTTACAAAAAAAGAATTGGCCAAAAGAAATCTCGGACAGGACATTCCTACTCTGATGAATTTTATGACGTCAGTGGTCACCACTACAGATGCCGGAAACGGAGTCGGATACAGCGGTATCCGTGTACGCGGAAGTGATGCTACGAGAGTGAATGTAACAGTAAACGGAATTCCTTATAACGATTCAGAATCTCACGGAACTTTTTGGGTAAACATACCGGATTTTGTTTCATCTGTAGAAAATTTACAACTGCAAAGAGGTGTCGGCACCTCAACAAACGGATCAGGTGCTTTCGGAGCCAGTTTGAATTTGCTTACCGATGCTTATTCTTATAAAAGCAATGGAGAAATTTCGAACTCATTCGGAAGTTTTAATACCCGCAAACATACGGTAAAGTTTTCTACCGGACTTATGAATGATTCCTTTGAATTGAACGGAAGGTTATCCAATATGCATTCAGACGGTTATATTGACAGAGCTTCTGCTGATTTAAAGTCTTATTTTTTACAAGGAACTTTTCTGGATGGAAAAACTCTGATTAAAGGTCTCGCTTTCGGAGGTACACAAAAAACCTATCAGGCATGGAACGGCGTAGAACAAGCCGATTTAGACAAGCACGGCAGACGATATAACACTGCGGGAAGATATATTGATGACAATGGAATAGAACGATATTATGACAATGAAACGGACAATTATCTTCAAAACCATTATCAACTGCATTGGAACCAACGCTGGAATGAATACTGGACTACGAACATTGCTCTGCATTATACCACCGGGTATGGATATTATGAGAATTATAAAAGCGGAGAAGATGTGACTGAGTATGGGTTAACTCCTGTAACGGTAAACGGAACTCTGGTTGATGAAAGCGATCTGATCAGACGCAAAATCCTTGATAATAATTTTTACGGATTTACTTTTTCAACAACATACAAAAAGAACAATTTAGATGTGATTCTGGGTGGTGCCGGAAATAAATATGAAGGAGACCACAAAGGAACGATACAGTGGGTAAAAGAACCTCTTGCTTATCAATACGATCAGGAATACTACAAAGATTTCTCTGCTAAAACAGATCTCAATACCTTTTTGAAAGCAACGTATACCTTAGCAGAAAAATTTATTTTATTCGGAGATCTGCAATACCGGAATGTCACGTACAAAGCAAATGGAAATGATACGGGAATGGTAAATGATAAGTTTCATTTTTTTAATCCGAAAGCAGGCGTTACTTACCTGATGAATGAAAACAGCAATCTTTATTTTTCTTATGCCAGAGCTAACAGAGAGCCTAATAGAAATGATTATGAAGCAGGAAGCCCTAAACCCGAAGAACTAAATGATTTTGAACTTGGATGGAGGTATAATACTACCCAAACAAAAATTAATGTTAATGCCTACTATATGCGTTATAAAAATCAACTGGTACTTACAGGTGCCCTTAATGATGTAGGAGCTCCGATGCGTGAAAACAGTGGAGACAGCTATCGTTTGGGTCTGGAAATTGATGCTGCTGTAAGAATACACCCTAAAGTTGTATGGAATCCAAGTCTTACCATCAGCCGTAACCAAAATATTGACTATATTACTCATTTTGATGGTGCCTTACAAAATCTGGGAAATACCGCCATTTCTTTTTCTCCTGATTTTATTGCCTCAAACATTCTTACCTATGAACCGGTCAGAGGTCTTCAAATGTCTTTACTCACTAAATTTGTAGGAAAACAATTTATGGGCAATACAGAATCTGAAGCGTCTAAGTTAGATTCTTACATTACTAACGACATCAGTATTAATTATGATGTCGCTGTAAAAAAATGGTTTAAATCCATTTCTTTTAATCTTTTACTGAATAACATTTTTGATGTAAAATATATTTCAAACGGATACTACTACACGTATGATGATACATGGAGTACGCCAAATACAACCACAACTATTGAAGGTGCCGGTTATTATCCACAAGCACAATTTAATCTGCTCGGCGGAATTACATTGAAATTTTAAATAGAAAAAGCCAACCTAAAGGTTGGCTTTTTCTATAATTATATTTTTAGAAATTTCCTATTTGCAGATAGGAACCATAATCGATAACCCGATATTGTTTTAAAGCATAAGGTGCATTATTTGCAATACCCAAATAGAGATTATATACATATTCATCACAGGAGCACGTAGCTTCTATTCCATTTAAATTTAATGCAGAACAATTTCTTATTTCATGATTAGGGCATGTTCTTTCATAAGCCAGAAAACCTGTACCTGTATTGATCACAATGATTCCATTAATCCCATATCCCTGTACAACTGCAACATTACCCGGATACTGCAAATTACTGTATAAAGGCAGACTCAAAGGTATTCTGACATCTACAACATAATTGGGTAAATAAGGATTGGGATTATAAAATTCATCTTTGCTGCAAGAAAGCACAGAAAACAATAAAAGAAAGAAAAGAAATCGCTTTTTCATCTATAAAACATTTGAAAAACAAATTTAATTAATTAACTTTGACATATAGAAAAAGAAGTTAATATTAACATATAATAGTATTTGAAATACAAAATCCCGTTCCGATGGGATTTTTTCTATTTTATAAAAACAAGCAGTATTATGAGTAAAGTATCGTATTACACAGCAGAAGGTCTAAAGAAATTAAGAGATGATTTAGATCATTTAAAAGGTATTGAGCGTCCGAAAGCCTCTCAGGCAATCGCAGATGCGCGTGACAAAGGAGATTTATCTGAAAATGCAGAATATGATGCAGCGAAAGAAGCTCAGGGATTGTTGGAAATGAAGATTGCGAAAATGGAAGAAGTTCTGGCAAATGCCCGCTTGATCGATGAATCTCAGCTTGATGTTTCCAAAGTATTGGTTTTGTCAACGGTAAAAATTAAAAATCAGGCAAATAAGATGGAGCTTACTTACACGCTGGTAGCAGAAAGCGAAGCCGATCTTAAAAGTGGAAAAATATCAGTAACGTCTCCGATAGGAAAAGGTCTTTTAGGAAAATCAGTTGGTGAAATTGCTGAGATAAACGTACCGAATGGTGTACTCAAATTTGAAATATTAGAAATTTCAAGAGACTAAATTATGGCATCTATCTTCACAAAGATCATCAATGGTGAAATTCCTTGCTACAAGGTAGCAGAGAACGAAAATTTCATTGCTTTTCTGGATAATAATCCAAATGCAAAAGGACACACACTATGTGTGCCTAAAAAAGAGATTGACAAAATTTTTGATATGGACTCCGAGCATTATACCGCTCTGATGCAGTTTTCTTATGAAGTAGCAAAAGCTTTGGAAAAAGCAGTTTCCTGTAAAAGAATCGGAATGGCTGTCGTAGGTCTTGAAGTACCTCATGTACATGTACATTTGATTCCTCTTCAGGAGATGGATGATATGCGGTTTCAACGAAAAGTTTCTTTAACAAAAGAAGAGTTTGAAGCAACAGCAAAAGCCATCCATTCTCAATTATAATAAAATCCCTCTTTTCAGAGGGATTTTTTATAGGTAACACAAAAGGTTGTTCCCTGCCCTATTTCTGATTTCTCTACTTTTATTTTTCCGTTATGGTATTCCTCTACAATTCTTTTTGTAAGCGAAAGTCCTAACCCCCATCCTCTTTTCTTTGTTGTAAAACCAGGTTCAAAAATTGTTTTAAACTGGTTTTTAGAGATTCCTTTTCCTGTATCGGAAACCCAGATCTGAATGTTTTTCTCGGTTTCTGAAATGGTTACGGTTATTTTTCCTTTTCCTTTAATAGCATCGATAGCATTTTTTACCAGATTTTCAATGGTCCAGCTATGCAATGTAGGATTTAACGGCAGTATATAGTGTGATAAATAGCTCACAAATTCAAAATCAATGAAGGTAGAACTTCTGGATTTCAGATACTCGAATGATTTCTCAGTTTCTTCTACAATATCTAAGGGTTCTAAAACAGGCTCAGAGCCGATTTTTGAAAATCGGTCGGCAATAGTTTGCAGTCTTGAAACGTCTTTTCCTATTTCACTTACAGTCTGTTCATCTACATTATCGAGTTTCATGATCTCAATCCATCCCAGCAAAGAAGATAAAGGCGTACCGATCTGATGCGCTGTTTCTTTTGCCATTCCTGCCCAGAGTTTGCTTTCTGCAGACATTTTACTGGTTCGGAAATACGTGTACACCAATCCTCCAAAAAGTCCTAAAATAGCAATTAATGCCAAAGGGTAATATTTTATTTTAGTGATTAAAGATGAATTTCCATAATACAGAAATTGGCTCCCGCCCGGATGTATGATTTCTATAGGATCATTTTCTGAGGTAAATTTCCTGAGCAATCCAGCCTGTAACTTTTTATTTTCCAATATTTCATCATCCACATTGCGTACTTCAGAAATCAGTCCGTTATTATCTACTAAAATGATAGGAATGGTTTCGTTTTTAGACAATACAGACAAAGCCAGATCCAGATCAGTATTTCCATCTGCTGAATTCACGGATTTATATGCCTCAGCCCATATTTCCATTTTTACACGTTCTTCGTTTTTAAACGTTTGAAATAACAAATAGGTATTCCACAATATGAGGGTAAGAATAGACAGGGAAAAAACCAAAATAACCCACCGGGTATAAATATTACTTTTAAAAAAATTCATAGATCAGAAAGAATGACAAGATACAAATTATTAAAAATAGTTGATAAAAATTTCTCTTCTATACATTAACAAAACTTAATTCAAAAAAGTATCTTTGTTTAAATCTTTTTTCAAATTTATGTTAAGTATCCATCCAAAAGACCATACACCGGTTCAGATTCAAGCCTATTTACAAGCAGCAGTAGGGCCGCGTCCTATCGCTTTTGCCAGTACTGTTGACGAAAACGGCACACCAAATTTATCACCGTTTAGCTTTTTTAATATTTTTAGCTCTAATCCGCCTATTCTGGTATTTTCTCCGGCAAGAAGAGTTCGTAACAATACTATTAAACATACACTTATCAATGCAGAAGCAACAAAAGAAGTGGTGATCAATGTTGTAAATTACGATATGGTACAGCAAACTTCTCTTGCTTCTACAGAATATGGTGATGGAGTAGACGAATTTGTAAAGTCCGGGTTTACCAAACTGGCTTCTGATATCGTAAAACCTTTTAGAGTAGCAGAAAGCCCTGTGCAACTGGAATGTAAAGTACAGAATATTATTCCGTTGGGTACTGAAGGAGGAGCCGGAAATCTCATCATTTGCGAAGTCGTAAAAATACACATCTCAGAAAGTATTTTATCTGATAACGGGTCTATAGACCAGCAGAAAATAGACCTTGTTGCCCGTATGGGAGGCAATTGGTATACCCGTGCCAATGATGGTCTCTTTGAAGTAGAAAAGCCATTAACAACTTTAGGAATTGGTGTAGATGCGCTGCCGGAAGATGTGAAAAAAAATACTATCTTTGTAGGAAATGATTTAGGTCGACTGGGAAATGTTGAGCATTTACCTACTACGGAAGAGATAACTGCTTTTAAATCTGAAAATCAGGACGTAAAAGTATTTTCAGAGAATAATCAAACAGAAGAATTGTATAAAAAAGCAAAATGGTTTTTGGAGCAAGACGATGTTTTCAGTGCTTGGAAAACGATTTTATCAAAATAAAAAACTAAGAAGATGGAAGTTACAGGAAAAATCAAAATGATTGGCGAACCACAACAAGTGAGTTCAAGCTTTAGAAAAAGAGAAGTGGTAGTGACAACAGATGAGCAATATCCACAACATATTTTAATTGAGTTTACTCAGGATCGCACCGATTTATTGAATCCCTTTCAAGTTGGGCAACCGGTAAAAATTTCTATCAACTTACGCGGTAGAGAATGGGTAAGTCCACAAGGTGAAACCAGATATTTCAACACTATTCAAGGGTGGAGAATCGAAAATCTTGTACAGCAATCTATGGGCGGAGATCCTTATCAGCAACAAGGTTATAATCAGGCACCTCCACAAGGATATCAGCAGGCACCACAGCAGGGTTATGGTCAAAATAATCCACAACAAGGCGGAGGTTTTAATCAAAATAACAATTCATTTCCTCCGGCACCAAATTTTAACGAAGAAGAACCGGACGATTTACCGTTCTAAAATATTTTATACCTTTATCCTGATGCAAAAAACATCAGGATTTTTTTATGCAATTACTTTCTCATCTATTAGAATTTCCGGCTCCGGAAACGACACATGCTTCAGGTATTATAGCTATTGGCGGCGATTTGTCTGAAAAAAGACTATTACTGGCTTATGAAAACGGTATCTTTCCCTGGTTTGAAGACGGAGAGCCCATTACATGGTGGTGTCCTGAATGGCGTATGGTGTTGCTTTTAGATACTTATAAACCTTCTAAAAGTCTGCGTAATATACTGAACAGAAATAAGTTTACAGTTACGTTCAATACTGCTTTCAAGGAGGTAATCACCCATTGCCAGCAAGCAAAAAGAGAAGGACAGCAAGGCACGTGGATAACAGATGATATGATGAATGCTTATACCACACTTCATGAATCCGGAAAGTCAACTTCTGTAGAAGTATGGCTAGAAGACGAGTTGGTCGGCGGGTTGTATGGTGTGGACTTGGGACGTATTTTTTGTGGAGAGAGCATGTTTTCTAAAGTGTCCAATGCTTCCAAAATAGCACTTCATTTTTTAGTCGGCTATCTGAAAGAACATAATTATTTATTACTGGATGGACAGGTTTATAACGAACATCTCGACAATCTGGGTTTTATTGAAATTCACAGAGATGATTTTCTAAAAATTCTTCATGTTGCGAATTCTAAAAATTAATTTTATGAAATTGCCAGTTCATGACATCAAGTATCAATAACTGATTACTCAAAACAGGTAAGCCTGTACAAAGTTTTATTGCCTCATTTGCCATTATGGTTCCTACGATTCCAGGCAATGTACTCAATACGCCATTTTGATCACAGTTGGGAACGTCCTCAGGATTAGGAGGTGTTGGAAATATATCCCGTAGATTTTTTGACCCTTTATGATTAAAGACACTTATCTGTCCTTCAAACTTTAAAATGCTGCCATAAACCAAAGGTTTATTTAATCGCACACAGGTATCATTTACCAAATACCGGGTAGCAAAATTGTCACTCGCATCAATGATGATGTCAAATGTCTGTATTACTCTGTCAGCATTATCGTCAGTGAGCCGATCATTAAAAAGCAGGCATTGCAGTTCTGTATTTTTTTCGGTCAGATAATTATAAGCAATATGTGTTTTCAGTTTATTGACATCCTTTTCTTTATACAATATCTGACGCGGAAGATTGTGAAGGGCTATTGCATCAAAATCAATAATACCAATAGTTCCTACACCGGATGACACGAGATATTCCAATATAGGGCAACCCAGTCCACCTGCACCGATTACCAGTATTTTTGCTCTTTTTAGACCTATTTGTCCCTCTATTCCGATCTCAGGAAGTATAATTTGTCGATTGTATTTTAAAATTTCTTTAGGTGTAAGCATTTTTCACTGTATTACGAATTCATGTATATTCTGTCCCAGTCTTTCCAAACCGGCTCATATCCATTGTCAGAAATAATCTTTGCTATTTCCAAAGCAGAACGTTCATCACTTGTTTCAAACTGTTCCAGTGATTCCTTATCTACAACATATCCTCCCGGATTGGTTTTAGAACCTGCGCTCATTGATGTAATTCCATATGGAATGATATGGTTTCTGAATTTTTCGTTTTCACGGGTCGACAGGGATATTTCCAGATCTGCATTCCACAAACGATAGGCACAGATAAGCTGAAGTAAATCGCGGTCTTGCATGATAAAATTTGGTTCTATGATACCTTCAGCCGGACGTAGTCTGGGAAAAGACACGGAATATTTGCTCTGCCAGTATTTTTTTTGAAGATAGTCAATATGCAAAGCATTAAAAAAACTATCGGTACGCCAGTCTTCTAAACCAAGTAAAACACCCAATCCTATTTTATGAATCCCCGCTTTTCCGATACGATCAGGTGTTTCCAAACGGTATTCAAAATTGGATTTTTTACCTTTAGGATGGTATTTTTTATAAATTTCCCGATGGTAGGTTTCCTGATATACCAATACAGAATAAACTCCGGCCTCATGCAGCTTTTCATATTCCTCTTGCTGTAAAGGCTGTACTTCTACAGATATATTGGAAAACCATTTTCTTACTAATGCTATCGCTTTAAGGAAATAAGAAATATTTACGGTATAATTGGCTTCTCCGGAGACCAGTAATACATGTTGAAATCCAGATTTTCTGATGGCTACTGCCTCTATAGTAATTTCATTATCGGTTAATGTTTTTCTTTTTATTTTATTACCAAGACTAAACCCGCAATAGGTACAAATATTCTGACATTCATTACTCAGATACATAGGAGCATACATCTGTACTGTTTTTCCGAAGCGCTGCTGGGTAAGCCTGTTACTTTCCATCATCATTTCTTCTAAAAGAATTGCGGCATTCGGAGCAATAAAATGTAAAAAATCATCAATAGTTTTCTTTTTCTTTTTTAGAGAGATACGTACATCATCTACTGTGGTGCTGTATATTTTTTTCCGAATATCGTCCCAATCAAAATGCTTGAATATATCATGAAATGTTTCCATATTTATTTTGTATTATTCCTCCAAAAAGGCTGATAATGGACTTGAAGGTATGGCATGTTGATACTGCATTCCCATTCGGGCTTCATACGCTTTTCTTCCGCTTTCTACAGCCTGTTTAAAGGCTTCTGCCATCAGTACCGGATCTCCGGCTACAGCAATAGCAGTGTTTACCAAAACCGCATCTGCTCCTATCTCCATTGCTTTTGCAGCATCTGACGGAGCTCCTATACCTGCATCAATGATAACAGGCACCTTACTTTGTTCAATAATAATCTCCAGAAAATCGAATGTTTTTAGTCCTTTATTGCTCCCTATCGGAGAGCCCAAAGGCATTACAGCTGCTGTTCCCACATTTTCCAATCGTTTGCAAAGAACGGGATCTGCGTGGATATAGGGCAAAACAATAAACCCTTGTTTAGCCAAAGTTTCAGTAGCTCTGAGCGTTTCAACAGGATCCGGCAACAGATATCTAGGATCGGGGTGAATTTCCAGTTTAAGCCAGTTGGTTTCCATTGCCTCCCGTGCCAACTGAGCCGCAAATACAGCTTCTTTAGCATTTCTGGCTCCCGAGGTGTTGGGCAAAAGATCCATTTTAGAACGATTGATGTGTTGTAATAAAGAGTTGGTTTCTGTTTCTAAATCGATTCTTTTCAATGCTATTGTAACTAATTCAGTTCCAGAAGCCAGTAACGCTTTTTCCATTTGCTGAGGAGAGCCAAATTTTCCGGTTCCTAAAAACAAACGGGAAGTAAAGTTTTTTTCTGCAATTTTAAGCGAATTCATATAGTGTTTTGTTGAGTTGTGTGATAAGTTCCTTAGGTATGTTTTCTTCCGTCAGTAAGCCTGAAACCGCAATACCATATATCCCGGTTTGTTTTATCAGCCTTATATCTTCAGCTTTTATTCCTCCTATAGCATATACAGGTATTGTACAGTAAAGGGATTTGAGTGTATGCATTATTTCCCGGTATCCTTTAAGACCGATTATGGGACTCAGCTTTTCTTTGGTGGCAGTAAAAGCATAAGGTCCTAACCCGATGTAATCACATTTTTCTTCTATTCTCTGTAATACCTGCTGCAGGGTGTTCGCTGTGCCTCCTATTATTTTTTTATTTCCCAATAGTAACCTGGCTTCTTTAATACCACTGTCTGTCAATCCTAAATGCACTCCATCCGCATCAAGATGAGCGGCAAGTTCAACATTATCATTTATGATAAAGGTTGCCTGATAACTTTCACATTTTCTTTTGACCTGTTCTCCAAGTGCTAACAAAGTTTTTTCTTCTGCATTTTTGAATCTCAGCTGGATCCATTTACCACCATTATCCAATATCCGCATCATATTATTCAACTGTTCTTCAGCCGTTTTCCCCTGTGAGATGTATTGTAATTTGCTATACATGATGATATCCTAATAAGGAGCTATTTGACGTTAAAAAATTTTCCACATAGTTTTTTGCTTTTCTACAAGAGGCTACTAATTCATCTCCCAAAGCCAGATGCGAAACGATAGACGCTGCCAGTACACAGCCGCTGCCATGTTTTTCTACCGGATCATGAATAGCTGGTTTTAAAACAATTTCCTGTTGACTTGTATATAAAAAATCTGTTCCCTTTTGTTTAGGATGATGCCCTCCTTTCAAAAGTAACGGGCATTTCTGAGATAAAAAGGCTATTTTTTCTTCGTATGTATGTTTATTGCTCAGGGCGTCCAGTTCGTTATAATTAGGTGTTATGAGATCTGTTTTTTCCAGAATTCTCTCTAAAAACTGTACATTATCAGATGTAACAAAGTTGAATCCTGTTGAAGATCTGAGTACGGGATCCCAAACAATTTTCACACTTTCTGATGTGCTTCTTACCGTATTGAGTACTTTTTGCAAGTATTCTAAAGAGGGAACAATTCCTATTTTCATGGCTTTAATTTCATAGACTTCAAATAAGTTGGTTAAAGATCGCAATACAAAATCCATGTCTGCCCAATGCATTTCAAGGAATGACTGCTCTGTTTGCAAAGTATCGGCTGTATTTACTGACAGACCGTATACTTTATGCTGCTCGAAGGTTTTAATATCGGCGAGTATTCCTGCTCCCCCACTCGGATCCATTCCTGCTAATGTGAGTACAAACGGGCGATTTTCTGACACTTTTTGAATTCTTTTATAGGGTTATTATTTTGCCATACAGCACCTAAAAGTGCAACATCATCAAAACCGGCTCTGTAAACCTCAAGGATGTTGAGAGAATTGATTCCTCCCAAAGCAACCAGTTTTTTTTGGAAACAGGTTCGTTTATCTATCTGTTCAAATAAATTTAAAGATGGGCAATATCCCGGTTTTGAAATGCTTGGAAATACAGGACTTAAAAATGCATAGGAAAAGGCAGTATTCAATACATTGAAAGTCTGGATATCATGAACTGCAGTAGAGTAAACACTGTTTACGGATGAACAATTATTCTTTTTCCGGTTATTTTCAGAAAAATGAAAACGGCCAATTCCAAATGAATCTCCTAATTCATGATGCGAATGCAAAGCAATCTGATCTGTATAAACCATTGAAATTTTATCGAGTAACTGTCTCATTTCATCTTTCGTATAATCCGGCTTTCTCACATGCAAAACATCCATACCTTCTTCAAACAAGGCGTGAATAAGTTTAGCTTCATCAGCCACCGGATAAGGATTTGTGATTATTTTCATTACGAATAGATTTCTTTTCCAATAGCAATAAACTCCTGAGATTTTTCGGTCATCCCTTTTTCAGCCGCTGCAACCTCTCTTATCTCCTGCGATATTTTCATGGAGCAGAATTTCGGACCACACATTGAACAAAAATGCGCCACTTTGGCTCCGTCTGCCGGTAAGGTTTCGTCATGAAATTCTCTCGCTGTATCCGGATCGAGTGCTAAATTGAACTGATCTTCCCAACGAAATTCAAAACGTGCTTTACTCAAGGCATTATCTCTGTATTGTGCCCCAGGATGTCCTTTTGCTAAATCAGCAGCATGGGCTGCAATTTTATACGTAATAACTCCGTCTTTTACATCTTTTTTATTAGGAAGTCCGAGGTGCTCTTTTGGCGTCACATAACACAACATTGCTGTTCCGTACCACCCAATCATAGCAGCTCCGATAGCAGAGGTAATATGGTCGTACCCCGGAGCAATATCCGTTGTTAAGGGTCCAAGTGTGTAAAATGGTGCTTCTGCACAGTGTTCCAATTGCTTTTCCATATTCTCTTTTATCATATGCATGGGCACATGACCAGGTCCTTCAATGATGGTTTGTACATCGTGTTTCCATGCTATTTTGGTAAGTTCCCCAAGGGTTTCCAATTCAGCAAACTGTGCAGCATCGTTGGCGTCAGCAATAGAACCGGGACGCAATCCGTCTCCCAATGAGAAGGCAACATCATACTGCTTTATGATTTCACAAATTTCTTCAAAGTGTGTGTACAGGAAGTTTTCTTTATGATGAAAGAGACACCATTTAGCCATTATAGAACCTCCACGCGATACAATACCTGTTACGCGATTGGCTGTCAGATGAATGTAGCGTAGTAAAACACCTGCATGAATAGTGAAATAAGACACGCCCTGCTCTGCCTGTTCAATCAGAGTGTCTCTGAAAATTTCCCATGTAAGGTTTTCAGCGATTCCTTTTACTTTTTCAAGTGCCTGATAAATAGGAACGGTTCCTATTGGTACAGGGGAATTTCTGATGATCCATTCCCGTGTTTCGTGAATGTTTTTACCCGTTGAGAGATCCATTATGGTATCTGCTCCCCAGCGACAAGCCCAAACGGCTTTTTCAACTTCTTCTTCTATACTCGATGTTACAGCACTGTTACCGATATTGGCATTTATTTTCACCAGAAAATTACGTCCGATGATCATAGGTTCGCTTTCCGGGTGGTTGATGTTATTAGGTATCACGGCTCTTCCAGCTGCTACTTCACTTCTTACAAATTCCGCAGTAATTGTATTTTTTGGTGTGTTGGCACCAAAACTATTTCCTTTGTGCTGCTGTCCAAGTTCTGCCGATTCTGTTTCTAATTTTTCTATCTGCTGGTTTTCCCGAATAGCTATGTATTCCATTTCAGGAGTTATGATTCCTTTTTTTGCATAATGCAGCTGGGAAACATTTTTTCCTGCTATAGCTCTTTTGGGTTTGTGCTGATATTCAAAACGCAAATGACTCAAATCTGGATTATTGAGCCGCTCTTTGCCATAATCTGATGTAATATTTTCTAAAATTTCGACATCATTTCTGTCTAAAATCCACTGTTCACGGATGCGTGGCAATCCTTTTTTTACGTCAATATGGATTTCAGTATCGGTATAAGCACCTGAAGTGTCATACACCGTAACCGGTGGGTTTTTGAGAATCCCGCCGTTCGATAATTTGGTGTCGTGTAAAGAGATTTCCCTCATTGCCACTTTTATCGGATAAAGAGTGCCTGCGACATAAATTTTTTTAGAGTTGGGAAAAGGTGTTCTGGAAATGTTGTTGTTGCTCATATCTTGTCTTTTTGTGTAAAATCAACCTCCTTGTGTTGCAGTAATGATGAGAATGTGATCGTTTTCGGAAAGCAGCGTGTTTTTCCAAATAGGCTTAGGTATTACCTGATGGTTGACCGCTACGGCGATACCGTTCTGTTTTCCCGGAAGTTCGAGATCCAAAAGTTCCTGAACCGATAATTGAACCGATTCAAATTGCTTGAAATTGTTGTTGATTTTAAGTTCCATTCCTATATCATTATACACTTTAGGAATGGCTGTAAGACACACAGACGTGCGCAATGAAGTCATTTCACTTTTCCCTACGCTAGTATTAACCAGATCAGGTTCAAAGGGTAAAATCTCAGCCTGTAGTTACAGACACCCCTAAAGTTGAAGACAAATATAGTCTTTTATTTATTAAAAAAGATTTTTATAGTAAAAAGAGACGTGTTAAAAAGAAATTGATTTAAAGCAATGTGCCACATGATCATTTACAACCCCTATTCCCTGCAGATAGGCATAGACTGTTGTAGAACCTAAAAACTTAAATCCTCTTTTTTTAAGATCTTTACTGATGGCATCAGAAAGTTCTGTTTTTGCCGGAACTTCTGCAATACTTTTAAACTGGTTGAGGACAGGTTTATGATTGACATACTTCCACAGATAAGCTGAAAAGGAACCAAATTCTTTTTGAATGGTCATAAATAATTGAGCATTGATGATGGTTGCTTCTATTTTTTTGCGATGTCTGACAATATCAGGGTTCTGTAAAAGTTCTTCAATTTTGGCTTCATTGTAGGCACTTATTTTTTTATAATTGAACTGGTCAAAAGCGTTTCGGAATCCTTCTCGTTTTTTAAGAATGGTAAACCAGCTTAATCCTGCCTGAAAAGATTCCAACACCAGCAATTCAAAAAGTTTATCATCTTCGTAAACCGGTACTCCCCATTCTTCATCATGGTATTGTATGTATAACGGATCATTGGATAACCAATCACAACGCTTTATTATTTTCTCTGCCATTTTTTATAAGTTATTGTGGATTTTTTATGGTATTTAAAATAAATACTTTAGATAAAACATGATGCGGAATTTAGCAGATTCTTATTGTTTTACTATAAGAAAGTAAACTTGTCTTGTCATCAATTATCTGTCCTTTTATGGATTTCAATTTTGAATTAATAACGTTTAAATTAAGTTCGAATCCCAAGTTAGCAATATAGGGTAAAAAAATAAATTATGAACTAAAATTCATAATACAAATAATATTTTTTAAAAACAACAAAAAATATATTTTTAACTTTTTTATAACATTGTAAAATTTTTTTTTATATAGTTTCGTTATGTTAGCTAACTAAAAAACACTTTTATAAACATTTAAAAATTAATCAATTATGAAAAAAATTCAATTTTGCGTTTTACTATTCGTAAGCCTTATGACAATGACTATAGGATTAATAGCATGTACAAATGATGAAGCAATAACCGATAATGCAAACGAAAAAACGAGCACTTTTAGTGGAAAATCAGAAGAAGGCTATACATATGCAAAAGATTTTTATCAAAGTAATATCAGTTTTGGAAAATCAATAACTATTAGTAATGAAGAAACCAGTGAGAAAATAATCATACAAGAATTATTGGTTAACAATGAAAAAACAGCAAGAGGATATATTGTAAAAGATAGCAAGTCAGGCAGCTTTTTATTTTTTGCTGATGTTAACAGAGAAAAAGATATCCTAACCGTGTATGATGCCAAAATGAATACAGACGAAATTTTTAGTAACCTTTCAAAAAATGAAGATTATAAAATCACTCAAAAATTTGATTTTATTAGATACGCCAACCAAAAATTTACTACTGCAAAAGGCTGTGGTTTTTGGCAAAAAGTATGGGGCTCATGTTCTTTTACTGTCACTAAACCTGTACCTGGTAGCCCTGGCTGGTGTACGGATTATACCTCAAGAAATAAATATTTTTTAGGATTTATTATTGATGCAACAGGACCTATTCCCGGTGGTGTTTATCGTTGTTAACACATAAATAGAGAAGCTAAAACAAAGTATCGAGGACTAATAGTATAGTCCTCGATATTAGTTATATTTAAAATAATTTTTACCAATTATCAGAAATAGTGATATAGCATTATCTGCATGATGTATCTAAGGTATTCTAATTAATTTATTAGTCCTCTAAAAATAAATATTATAATTACAACTTATGAAAAACTTATATACCATCTGTTTATTATTATTGTGTATTCCTTTGAAATGTTTTTCTCAGCACTCTATATCAGGAAAGGTTCTATCAGATGGCGAAAAAATTCCCTATGCCTTATTGCATTTAAAACAATCGAATCTTACAGTCTATACAGATTCATTAGGTGAGTTTAAACTGGATTACATAAACGCAAATGAAACACTTACCATAAACTGTATGGGGTTTGAAGAAAAAAAAATAAACCTTAACCATCAGAAATCCCCGCTTGTTATTGAGTTACAAAAAAACAGCACCGTACTTGATGAAATGGTGATTTACAAATATAGCCGTTCTAAATGGAAATCTTTTTTTAAAAAGCCGAAACCTCATATGTGGCGTAACTCCATATCAATATTTGAAGGAAATGCGGTAATAGTACAGTACAAAGCAACAAAAGACATTAAGTTTAATGGTATTGCTTTTATTACCAGAAATAACGTAAAAGGGTATGAAAACAAAAAACTGCGTCCTCTTATCTTTAAAGATTCAATCAGTGCACACACTTCACTTATTAATAATGAAATACATAATTTTTACATTCCGCAAAATGCCATGAATGAACAACGAAAAGTGGAGAATAAAACAAAATTTGAATTTGATCATGTCATCGAAATTAAAGAAGGTGAAACCTTATACGTAGGTATTGAATTAGTTCCCAATAAGAATGAGGTAACATCAGAGCGCATCAACAATCATTTAATATTAGCCTGTATACGAGAGGTAAAATCGCCCTCACTGCAAACTATTATTTATACGCAAATGTTTCAGCCTGCAACCGATAAAGATTCTCATCTATTATTAGATCCAAAGGATTTGTATTTTGAATTGCATCTCTTAGAATAATTCCTTTTGCAAAATAACCATTATAAAGAAAGTTTAAACAACTATAAAACAAAAAACCCAAATCAAATGATTTGGGTTTTTATATTTACAAAGGAAAATTATCCGATGCTTGCTCTTTTAAATCCTGTAACTACTAAAGCAGGCGCTACAGTTTGTACATATTTTGCAACGCTCATAGAACCGTCTTTGATATAATCCTGGTTTACTAACGTATTATCTTTGTAAAAACGTTGGATTTTACCTTTAGAAATGTTGTCTAACATTGCTTCCGGCTTACCTTCTGCTCTTAACTGATCTTTAGCGATTTCAATCTCTTTATCAATGATTGCCTGATCAACACCTGTTTCATCTAATGCAATAGGATTCATTGCTGCTGCCTGCATTGCAACGTTTCTTGCAGCTTCTTCAGCTCCTTCAACGTTTTCAGATAATGCAACAAGCGTAGCGATTTTGTTTCCTGCGTGGATATAAGATCCAACAAAGTTACCTTCTAATTTCTCGAAAGAAGTGATTTCGATTTTTTCACCGATTACACCTGTTTGTTCGATCAATTTATCAGCAACCGTCATTCCACCGAAATCAGAAGCTAAAAATTCTTCTTTTGTATTGAATGCCAATGCTTTGTTTGCCAATTCTGTTGCTAAAGCTACGAAACCTTCGTTTTTACCTACGAAGTCAGTTTCACATCCTAAAGTGATTACTACACCAGCAGTTTTATCAGCATTTACAACAGCTATTGAAGCTCCTTCAGTAGATTCTCTATCTGAACGGTTAGCAGCAACTTTCTGACCTTTTTTACGTAAGATCTCGATTGCACTATCAAAATTCCCTTCAGCTTCTACTAAAGCTTTTTTACAGTCCATCATTCCGGCACCTGTAATTTGTCTTAATTTATTTACGTCTGCAGCAGTTATGTTTGCCATTGTATTTGAATTAATGTGTTATTAAAAATTAAAAAGTCGTTATAGACAGATCCAAAAATATGAAACTATCAGCATAACGACTTTAAAATACTGTTAAGATTACTCTTGAGTATCTGCTTTTACTTCAGTTTTAGCTGCTTCTTCTTTTTCAGATTTTCTTTCAGAATTTCCTTCAACAATAGCTGCTGTTACTAAAGACAATACTTTATCGATTGATTTAGAAGCATCGTCATTTGCTGGAATTACATAATCAACCTCACGTGGGTCAGAGTTTGTATCAACCATTGCAAATACTGGAATGTTTAATTTTTGAGCTTCTTTTACCGCGATGTGTTCAGCTTTGATATCTACAATAAACAAGGCAGCAGGTAAACGTGACATATCAGCGATAGAACCTAAGTTTTTCTCTAATTTTGCACGTAAACGGTCAACTTGTAAACGCTCTTTTTTAGAAAGAGTCATAAATGTTCCGTCTTTTTTCATACGATCAATAGAAGCCATTTTTTTAACAGCTTTACGGATAGTAACGAAATTGGTCAACATACCACCTGGCCATCTTTCAGTGATGTATGGCATGTTTGCTGCTGCTGCTTTTTCAGCAACGATGTCTTTTGCTTGTTTTTTCGTAGCTACGAAAAGGATTTTACGTCCTGAAGCAGCAATTTTTTTCAAAGCTTCATTAGCTTCTTCAATTTTAGCTGCTGTTTTATATAGATTGATAATGTGAATACCATTACGCTCCATATAGATATAAGGAGCCATATTCGGGTCCCACTTTCTAGTCATGTGTCCAAAATGAACACCTGCCTCTAGTAATTCTTTAACTTCTACTTTGTTTGCCATTTTGTAATAGTTTACGTTCTGTTGAATTAGCAATGAATGAGTAACGAAATTGCTTCCGGTCTTATCCATTTAGATGCTAAACTACTTCCTGCCTCAGCAGGCTTGCAACAAAAACTTAGATTTTTTAATAATAAATAAATATTAACGTTTAGAGAATTGGAATCTCTTACGAGCTTTCTTCTGACCAAATTTCTTACGCTCAACCATACGAGGGTCACGCGTTAATAATCCTTCTGGTTTTAAAACAGCTCTGTTCTCTACATCAACTTCACACATTGCTCTTGCAATAGCCATACGTACAGCTTCTGCCTGACCAGTAGTTCCACCACCGTAAACATTTACTTTTACATCAAAATTAGCTCCATTTTCAGTCAATGTCAATGGTTGCATTACTTTGTATTGTAACGTTGCAGTTGGGAAATAAGTTGTAAATTCTTTTTTGTTAACTGTGATGTTTCCTGTTCCTTCAGTAACATAAACACGAGCAACAGCGGTTTTTCTTCTACCGATTTTGTGAATAACTCCCATTACTTAAGTTCGTTTAAATTAACGGATTTAGGTTTTTGAGCCTCATGTTTGTGCTCTGAACCTACATTTACATTTAAATTACGGAATAATTGTGCTCCTAATTTGTTTTTAGGCAACATTCCTTTCACAGCTTTTTCTACTAATAATGCAGGATTTTTTTGTTGCATTACTTTAGCTGTTAATACTCTTTGACCACCTGGATAACCTGTGTGACGGATATATGTTTTATCCTCTAACTTGTTACCTGTTAAGTTGATCTTTTCTGCATTGATAATGATTACATTATCTCCACAGTCCACGTGAGGTGTATAACTTGGCTTGTACTTTCCTCTAAGCAGCTTTGCCACTTTAGTTGCAAGACGTCCTAAGTTATGCCCATCAGCGTCAACAATAACCCACTCTTTCTGAGCTGTAGCCTTGTTTGTCGATACTGTTTTGTAGCTTAAACTTTCCACAATAAATTAATTTTAATTAAACATTCCATACCCAATAAAGGGAGTGCAAAATTACAACTTATTATTTATTATGCAAATTTGTTGGTTCATTATTCATCATATTTAAATAAAAGAAGTAAAAAAATACCTGACCAACTGTTTATTACAAGATGAGTTTTTGTAAAAATAAAAAAATATCTTTTGTATTCTTCTGTTTGTTTTCTCAAAAATACTGATTTTCTATATAATCGAATTTCTTATCCATAGAACAACATATAGTTGTTCGAGTTGTATGGAGAATCCTTTTAATGAAAAAAGCTATTGAGGATCTTCAATAGCTTTGTTGTATATAATTTAGTGTGCAGACAACCAATTGTCACCTACTCCTATTTCTACTTCCAATGGTACAGCAAGTTTGAACGCCTGTTCCATTTCGTGTTGAATCATTGGCTTTATACGCTCTACTTCTTCTTTTGGTACATCAAATACCAATTCATCATGTACCTGAAGTAACATTCTTGCCTGCCAGTTTTCCTCAACAAGTTTTTTATGTATGTTGATCATGGCTATTTTGATAATATCAGCTGCACTTCCCTGAATAGGAGCATTGACAGCATTTCTTTCCGCCGCTCCGCGCACTACTGCATTTTGGGAATGTATATCTTTCAGATAACGGCGACGGCCGGACACCGTTTGCACATAGCCATATTCCCGTGCAAAAGCAATCTGATCCTGTATGTACTGTCTCAATTTCGGATACGTAGCATAATATGTATCTATAAGCTCTTTACTTTCTGCTCTTGAAAGTGAGGTCTGATTGCTCAAACCGAAAGCAGAAACACCATATATGATTCCAAAGTTTACCGTTTTTGCATGACTTCTCTGCTCTCTTGTTACCTCTTCCAAAGCTACATTAAATACTTTAGCTGCAGTAGAGCGGTGGATATCTTCTCCCTTTTTGAACGATTCCATCATATTAGGCTCTTCACTCAGAGCCGCAATGATGCGAAGTTCTATCTGAGAATAATCGGCAGAGAGTAATACATGGTTTTCATCTCTTGCCACAAAGGCTTTACGCACTTTTTGTCCACGTTCAGTACGGATAGGAATGTTTTGTAGGTTCGGATTATTGGAACTCAATCGTCCGGTAGCCGCTACCGCCTGCATATAATCGGTATGTACTCTATTGGTTACCTCATCTACCTGTAATGGCAAAGCATCTACATACGTGTTTTGCAATTTCACTATTTGCCTCCATTCGAGAATACTGCGTACGATCTGGTGATCATTAGCAAGATAACTTAAGACTTCTTCACCCGTTGCATACTGACCTGTTTTTGTTTTTTTAGGTTTGCTACCTCCTATTTTCAGTTTATCGAATAAGATATCACCTAATTGTTTAGGAGAAGCCAGATTGAATGTTTCGCCTGCTTCTTCATAAATCTGCTGTTCCTGTTTTTTAGCTTCAACGGACAACTCTTCTGAAAGGGTCTTCAAATAAGGTATATCCAGACGAATACCTTCTGCTTCCATATCCGCCAGTACTGAAACTAATGGAGATTCTATACGGTCAAACAGTTCTTTTGTATTGCTCTGGATTAATTTAGGCTCAAAGACATTTTTTAGTTGTAAGGTAATGTCTGCATCTTCACCCGCATATTCTTTTATGAGCTCAACCGGTACCTCACGCATTGATTTCTGATTTTTTCCTTTTTTTCCTATCAATTCTTCAATGGATTGAGGACTGTATTTTAAATACGTTTCTGCCAAAACATCCATATTATGACGCATATCAGGATTGATAAGGTAATGGGCAATCATCGTATCAAACAGAAAACCTTTGATCTGTACGTTGTATTTTTTAAGAATTTTCAGATCATATTTTAGATTCTGACCAATTTTGATAATGTTTTCATTTTCAAAAAACGGTCTGAGAACTTCTATCATTTTTTGAGTTTCTTCCTGATCTTCCGGAAAAGGAATATAATAGGCTTTGCTTTTTTCTACAGAGAAAGACATTCCTACCAGTACTGCTTTATTGGTATCAATACTTGTTGTTTCTGTATCGAAACAAACTTCTTTTTGCTCTAAAAGGGTTTTAACCAATAGCTGCAATCCCAGATTCCCCTGTACCAATTGGTAGAAATGATCCGTATTTGCTAAAGTAGCATAGTATCCTTCATCGGTAATCTTTTCTTCTGAATCACCGGTTTCAAACAGAGAGAACTGTTCTTCTTTACGCGGTTGCTTTCCTATTGGTGTAGGGGTTGTTTGTGGTGCATTATCATCAAAAATTTTATCAAACTGTTCTTTCATTCTGCGAAATTCAAGTTCAATAAACAGTGCATCCGTTTTTTCCACATCCGGTTTACTCATTTCAAAATCTTCTTCATCAAATGTAACCGGGCAATCCAGCATAATACGAGCCAGTTCTTTGGAAAGCAACCCTACTTCTTTAGAAGCCTCTATTTTCTCTTTCATCTTTCCTTTGAGCTTGTCTGTATTGGCCAGAAGATTTTCCATAGAACCAAATTCAGCAAGCAGTTTCTTTGCCGTTTTTTCTCCCACCCCAGGCAAACCCGGAATGTTATCAACAGCATCTCCCATCATTCCGAGAAAATCAATTACCTGATCAGGATGTTCAATTTCAAATTTTTCCTTTACTTCATCAACGCCCCATATTTCAATTCCATTTCCCATTCTTGCAGGGCGGTACATAAAAATATTTTCCGACACCAATTGCGCATAATCCTTATCTGGTGTGACCATAAAAACCTGATACCCCTGTTTTTCAGCCTGTTTAGATAATGTTCCTATCAAATCATCTGCCTCAATTCCTTCTACCTCAACAATAGGAATATGCATAGCCTCTAAAATTTGCTTGATGTAAGGGATAGCGATTTTTATAGCTTCCGGTGTTTCATCACGGTTTGCTTTGTATTCCGAATACATTTCGCATCGTGCCACACTGCCTCCTTTATCAAAAGCAACCGCTATATGATTGGGTTTTTCTCTTTTAATAACATCCATCAGGGAATTCATAAACCCTAAAATAGCAGAAGTATCGAGTCCTTTAGAATTAATTCTCGGATTTTTTATAAAAGCATAATAACCTCTAAAGATTAAGGCATAAGCATCCAGTAAGAATAAGCGTTTTTGTGTCATGATGAAGATTTATTTTTCAAAAATACGAAGTTTAAACAAAAAAGCTATGCTTCTGAAAGAAACATAGCTTTATACATAGGTGTTTTTTATTTTATTTTTTGACGATTTTTATAAATGTCTCTTTACCATTATCAAGCTCAACTCTGGTTTGATACACTCCCGCCGGCAAATGTGAGATATCGAATGCAGCGGTGGTAAAATCTGCCACTCTTTTTCCTGACATGTCAAACATTTCAACTTTAACAATTCCGTACTCTGATTTTACGGTAATATTTCCAGTAGACGGATTCGGATAAACAGTAGCTGCAAGAAGATCAAATTTGCCAACAGAAGCTGTTTCTTCTTTTACTTCTATCTGAATTTCACCATATATTGCACTATTCTCTACCGATGTAGCTCTTATGGTTACGATTCCTTCCGCAAGCCCTGTGATCAATCCGTTGCTATCTATACCAGCAAATTCACTGCCATTACTTATACTCCAAACAACCTCCTGATTTACAGCAACCGGCATTACCGTTGCCACTAATTGCAATGTATTATTTGCATATACTACAGGTGACGCTCCGTTGAGAACCTGAATGGTTACAGATTCTATCACAACAACAGGTTCTTCTTCCCCAAACGGAGCTATTCCGCATTGATACGTATTTAATGTTGTGGTTGTTTCATCTGTAATTCCCAACTCTCCGTTAAAATTTCTTCCTGCCATGCAGACATCCTTTCTTTGTGCTTTTAAAAGGCTACGGTGCGCCTGTCCGGCACTAATTTGTACTATATTTTCCTGACCGGGCACAAGAGTCGGCACCGGATAGTTGTTATTATTACCCATTCCTAAATCTCCGAAAACCATATTGAAATTAGTCCACCCCATGAGTTTACCATCTGTGCGTATTGCTGAACCCGACCAGTTTGCCAATCGGGCCTGAATGAACCGATCTTCACTTACTTTTTGAGGAGCCAGAACTTTTATCGGGAATGGCTGTGGACCACCGATTTGCCCCATGTTTGCTGCTCCCCAGCCCCAAAGGGTACCATCGGCTTTTAAAGCTAAGGTAGAAAATGAAGCAGAAGTCACTCCAACCCAATCATTATCTGTACCTATTCTTAAAGGAAGTAAAACATCTTCTGTATCCTCACCGGCCCCGGCTTCTGCCGAATAGTTTCTTCCCCAGCCCCATAGAGATCCATCCGATTTGACAGCTGCTGTATGTGAACCACCCATAGCCACAGCTACCCAATCGTTATCATCTCCTACTTTTACAGGAACCGGACTTGAATTAGTGGAGCCATTTCCCAACTGTCCGTTAGAGTTATATCCCCAGGTCCAAAGCGTTCCGTCTGATTTGATTCCGGCACTTGTAAAACTACCTGTGGTCATGCTTATCCATTCATCTGAAGTCCCTATTTGTACCGGTGTTTGTGAATTGGTACTGTTTCCGATCATTTCTCCGTCTCCCCAGCCCCATAGTGTACCGTCCTCTTTGAGTACCAAAGTATGATCAATTCCTGTGACTATGGCAATATTATCGCCTCCTGCAGCAGAAATTGCAATCGGTTCATAGAAATCAACGGTCTGTTCGTTTGCCAATTGATACGTATTATTCGCTCCCCATCCTTTTAGTTTTCCGTTGGAATAGAGTACCAATGTATTGAATCCGTGAGCTGCCGCTACACTTATTATTTCTTCTGATTTACTTCCGTTCGATAGCGGAGATACAGCATTCTGATTACTTCCGTTTCCTAATTGTCCCAGGTTATTTTTTCCCCATGAGAATAATTCTCCGTTTGATTTTAATGCGAATGAGAAACTATTCCCGGCAGCTATCTGTACTATACCTGAAATGTTTTTTTCTACCGGGGTATTATTGGTCTGTATCCCGTTCCCTTGTTCATCACCCCAACTCCAGACCTTACCATTGGCTTTCAACGCCAGAATATGATTTCTTCCCGCCACTACTTTATTCCAGCGTTCGCTTCCTACCTGATAAGGTGCTGTTTCATATTCTGCAGAAGATCCGCTTACCTGTCCGTAGTAATTATCTCCCCATACCCATAAAGTACCGTCTGACTGAAGTGCAGCAGAAAAGAAACCTCCTGCTGCCAATTGTTTCCATTTATTGTCCGTTCCTATCTGAACTGGTGTTGCGATGCCTGTAACCGAAACACTTCCGTTTCCTAATTGTCCTACAGCATTAGCTCCCCACGACCATAAGGTTCCATCTGCTTTTAGAGCAAGGCTGTGCCAGAAACCAGCCGCTATTTTAGTCCAGTTTGTAGCTGTTCCTATCTGTACAGGTGTGGCATTCGCAGAAAAATTATTAGTTCCTCTGCCCAATTGTCCCATACTGTTTCCTCCCCATGCCCATAAGGTTCCATCTTCTCTCACAGCAAGTGTAAAGTCAGATCCTGCTGACACACTTATCCAACGATCGCTTCCAACCTGAACGGGTGTTTGTGTCACTACATTGGTTCCTATTCCCAATTGTCCCAAATCATTTTTACCCCATGCCCACAAAGTACCATCTGCTTTAATACCAAGAGAAAAACCTGTTCCTGCAGTAATGGTTACCCAATTGTCATCTGTACCCACTTTTGCTGCTGTATTCCGGGAATTGGTTGTGCCATCTCCCAACTGGGCATCACTATTAGACCCTGCGGCGAACAATTCTCCGTTTTTTATTTCAAGATAGTGATCACTTCCCGCTGCCATTCGCTGATAGGCAGCGTGATAGGCCACATTGCTTTTCCCTTCAGACCGGGAAATCTGTGCCTGTATTGATAGTGTCAAAAACACTAACAATCCGCTTAAAAATATTTTATGTTTCATGTTTTTTATTTATATAGTTAAGGCTGCTATAAATAGCAGCCTCAATAGGTTATTTTTTGATAATTTTTACAAAGGATTGTTTTCCGTTGCCAAAAGATATTTTTGTCTGATACATACCCGCAGCCAAATGTGAAATATCAAATGTTGCATTTATATATACAGCAATATTTTTTCCTGTAAGATCAAACAATTCTACTTTTGAAATTTCTGTTTCTGAAGATATGGTTACCATCCCGGTTGTAGGATTCGGATACACATTAATTTCTGGTTTGTCAAACGCTTCGTTAGAAGCCGTTTCATCCTGAATGTTTAATGTATAGTCTTCCACCTGTCCGTAATAAGCATTGGTACACGCATCGAATTCACCCGGTTCATAAACATTCCACATATCTTTGATGATTCTCATACGAGTAGTACCTAATACAGCATCATGAGGAATCGTAATTTCAATAGCTACCCCGACATCATCCGTGCCTGTTGAAGGTTCTAAAGAAGCGGTATAATATTCCGTTTCCATATCAAAAGTAAAATCCTGATTCCAATCAATAAACACCCGAACGTCATGTGAAAACTGTCCGTTGGTGTTTCCTTTTACCTTTAAAACATACGTTTCTCCAGTAATAACATCACCTGTGATTTCTGTGAAATCTTCATAAGCCGGTGTTCCGTTTACAGCTTCTGATGTAGTATTATCAATGTTAGCAAATGATACATATGTAATTGGCTCTACATCAAAATCTACCGCTACCTCACAATAATCATCTACAGGACCTGGCAATGCTTCCGCAATTTCTATCGTGTAGTCTTCCACTTGTCCTATAAACCATCCTGTAGGACATGGCAGATTTTCCAATACTCCCATCCATGAATCTGACTCATACGCTTTTACTACTCTAAAACGCGTAGTACCTGTAAGGGCATCTGCCGGAATGGTTATATTCCCTGATACTGTACCTGACTCAACTCCTGTAACCGGATTTGAGTTATCCAGATAACCTATTGTGAATGCTTCATCGGCATCAAAAATATTGTTCTGATTAAAGTCAATATACACATACGCCGATACTGAAGTTTGTCCCTGTGTACCTCCTTTAATGGTCACAGGGTATGTTGCACCCTGATTTGCATTCAGAATTGTTTCGGTAAAGTTTTCTATCGTTGTTGCCGGTGTTTCATTTATTCCGCTGGTATGCGTTATTGATCCAAAAGTTACTTCTGTAATTTCACTTACTGTCAATGTCGTGATGGCGTCATCTCCACAGTAAGGTGCCGGAAACTCTGATGAAGATCCCTGATTAGAAATTACAATTTCAAGTGTATCATATTTGGTATTATCTGTAACAGATACCGCTTTTACCGTTACTGTTCCATTCGCTATCGCTGTTACAAGTCCGTTTGCGTCTACAGTTGCCAGTGTACTCTCATCTAATAAAGACCAATTTACCTGTTGATCTGCTGTTGCTGGTAATATGGTTGCTGATAATTGTAAAGTTCCTCCGTTTGTTGTAATAGCCGGAGCTGCATTTGCTTCTACCTGTATGGCAACAGACGCTATCGGCTCCTGTGCCAGTACACATCGTATGGAAGATCCCTGCCCTCTTACAGCACCCGCTGCAGGATTTGCAATAAGTGAACTTACATAGAAGTATTTTGAACCTGAACTCGAAGGTGTAGAACTCCAGTAATAGAGTCTTTCCCCGATAAAAGTATATCCTGCGCTTGAATTGCTTCTATATCCTGCCGCTGATAATTTAAGACTGCTGCTAAATGCGGTAGCCGGATTGCTTATATTTTCTGCGTTTTTCAAATCTGTCCAGTCAGTCTGAGAAGGCATTTTCCATTGCTCACCTAAGGCTTTACAAGGATCACAGCCATTTACATCTGTAGCATTTTCAGGCGTTGACACCTCCCATTTATCGGTCAGCAAATTGTTTGACCACCAACCATTAGCTCCGGTGCCTGTTATAAAGGCATTTGATGGTGTTTGAAGACCTTCAGGGTTGTTTGGTACAGGCGCAGATACTGTAGGCGAAGTTGTTTTTTGATGTCCGTCATCCCAACGTCCCCACTGAAAGTAATCTCCGTAAGAAGAAGCATCATTGCTCGCTGTTGCTATCTGACTGCTTCCAAGGTTTTGCTGTAACCATATTTTACCATCTGCTGCTCTTACAGTTGCGTACGTAACCGTTTGCCCCTGATAAATAAAAGTTACACATCCGATATCACCTGTATCAGGCCCTGGGAGTGTATTGCTGCATTCTGTATCGGCAACACCTCGTACAATGTTTGTTTTGGCAGGTTTTACAAGACCTGCAGTTTGTGCATGACTTGTTGTATAGCCGGCTAAACCTATAAGTAGGCTGAAATAAGGTAGAATTTTGTTTTTCATTTTTACTTTTTAATAATTTTAATAAATCCTGCTTTTTGATTCTCAAACACTATTTTTACCTGATAGATTCCGGATGCTATGTGCTGAATATTTATTTGAGTTTGTTTGGTTTCTATTACTTTTTTCCCTGTCATATCGTAGATTTCGATACTTTCAAGTGTTAAATCAGAATCAAAGTTCAAAACATCAACTGCCGGATTAGGATAGACTTTTATATGTTGTTTGACAAAATCATCTATAGATGCTGTCGGAATATCAATAATCACTTCTATTTCTCCGAATTTGGTGGTATCAGCAACTGAAGTGGCACGAATAATTGCAGTACCGTTAGTGATTCCCGTTACAACTCCTGTAGTGCTTACACTCGCAAAAGACGCTCCCTCAGCTACAGACCATGTGACATTCTGACTAACTCCTGAAGGGTTAACAATAGCAACCAATGGCAAGGTTTCATTTTGAACAATAATTTTTGCTTCTGCATTATTCATAACAGTAACCATTACATTTTCAACAGACAACACCTGATTTACAGTGACCTGAATTTCTCCGAATTTGGCAGGATCAGCAACTGAAGTTGCACGAACGATTGCTGTTCCATTTTCAATTCCTGTTACAATTCCTGTATTATTTACTGAAACAAAAGTCTGCCCCGATACTACAGACCAGGTTACTTCCTGATTTGCTCCGGCAGGATTAATTGTTGCAACCAATTGTAAGGTTTCATTTAATGCTGATATCTGAGCCGGAACATTATTTTGTGTTGTTACCACTACAGTTTGTACAGCAGGAGGAGTTACTGCTTCTGAAATCTGAATTGTGTAATCTTCTATTTGTCCTAAATACCATGCGTTAGGACATGGTGTATTGATAAAGGTTCCGTTAGTACTCGAAGGATTGTAATACATATTCACTACTCTCATTCGTGTACTACCCGACAAAGCTGACTGAGGAATGGTTACAGAACCTGTCGCTGTTCCGTTTTCTCCACCCGTATTACTTAACATTCCAATATTGAAGGCTTCGTTGTCTGTAAATTGAAAATCATGATTGATATCAATATAAACGACAGATAATATATTTTCCTGACCGTCTGTTTTTCCTTTTACTGTTACAGGATAAGTATTGCCTTTAGATACTTCAAATATCTGATTGGTAAAATCTTCATAAAGGGGCGATGCATCTGTCTGATCAGGGCTTAGATTTTGGATATTATTAAAGTTAAACTCATAAATAGGTAATGAATACCCATCTACACCTTCTGAAGTACAATAGGTATCTGTTGGTAATACTACCGTTATTTGTATTTCACCAAATTTGGTTGTATCGGCTACCGAAGTAGCGCGAACAGTAGCTGTTCCATTGGCTATTGCCGTTGCAATTCCTTCATTGTTTACAGAAACAAACGCTGTTCCGGAAGCTACTGACCAGGTAACCTCCTGATTAGCTCCGGAAGGGTTAACTGTTGCCAACAGTGGCAATGTACCATTAACAGCTGTAATCTGTGCAGCCACATTATTCTGAGTGGTTACAGCTACAGTCTGTACAGCAGGAGTTGTGCTTGTTCCCTGAAGATTAAGAGTATATTCTTCTACCTGACCTGATCTCATATTGGTAGCACAAGGTCCTGAAATAGCATTCGGTGCATCAGGGTTGGCAAGTGCGCTTACATTAGTATTTTTCACAATACGCATTTTTGTAGGTCCGTTTAATGCTGTAGAAGGAATAAGAATATTCGAAGTAATTGTTAATGCGTTGAATGGATTTTGAGGTTCTAATCTACCTATATAGAATGACTCGCCAGCATCATCAAATAATCCGTTCTGATTAAAATCTATATAGACCATAACATCACTTGGAAATGTACTGGAAGGTCCTTTAATAGAAATTGGATATGTCTGACCTTTTGTAAGATCTGTTGATATATTTGTAAAGTCTTCATATATCGGTGTTGTCGGTACTGTAGATGTAGAAACATTATCAATCGTATTGAATACAACACGCGTTACCGGATCTGCACTGTATTGATATACGGGTAAACAAAAACTCGTTTTTTCCCATTTAAAACTATAGCCGCTCGGTGGCAATGTTGAAGAATTAGTTGTAATACGATCGGTATTTTGTATTGATGCTGTTGTTGAAGTCCAGTTACTGCTTGACACTCCATTCGCTTTTCTGGAATTAAAATCTGCATTGGTACTTCCTCTGAGCCCTACTTCGAGTAATTCAGAACTTGGAGTACCTGTTACCTGTAAATCATATACAATCTCAATTGTTTGATTTTCATTTAGGTGAATCTGAAAATTCCAATCAAAATAAGATGAAGTACTTGTAGATGTAGAGTAAGGTCTGAAATGTAAGTACTCAATTACAAAAGATCGGTTTGGCGCTGTACCAATCGTTTTATAACTTATTTGAGCTGTTTTGCCGTTTACCTGAAACAACCCGTTTAAGTCTGCTCCCATTGCTGAAATAACTCCATCATAGGCTGTATTGTCAGAAACAGGTCTGTTTTTTATCGTTTCAATAGTACCAAATGCAACATAACCATTTGTGAATACTTTTAAACCTGTATAATCTATATTATTAAAGTTAAAAGAAAAAGGAATCGTATTATCTGCGATATTATATACTACATCATCCAGTGACGAAGGGCCTGAAGCACCTGTAGCTGTTGCTAAAATCGTTGGATTTTCCAACAAAGTAAATGTTTTCTGTATCTGACTGAATTCGTGATAAGCAACTTGGGCATTCATCAGATTTATACTAAAAATTAGTAAAATGAAACCTATAGATTGTCTCATTTTATTTGCATGTGTAACAAAATAGGTATTTCTTTCCATGGAATAGTAATTTAGATTCCACAAAATTACTTATTTAGATTAAATAAAAATAAATGTAATCTTATTTTATATTTATTTAATCTTATTAAATATTTTATTCCACAACTAAAAAAATGTTAACTAAATAAAAAGGATAAATGGAAGAAAATGGCTGTTAAATAATATTTAATTAGCAAGAATGCGTGCTTATAAATCAATAATTTTGTTGAAAATTGAACCTATGCGAATTTTTTTAGTCTTAGTTATCATTATCCTTCTTGAATTTTACTCTTATATTTTTGTTCAAAATCTTACAAAAAACAAGATAGTTCACTGGGCATATATAATAATAAATTTTGGAGCTGTCTTATATTTTACTTATTTCTTATTGAATCTAGACAGAAGTAAAGGCCAAAATCACAATACCATGTTTATCATGGGCATTCTATTATTGATGATCATCCCTAAGCTTATCATTACTCTATTGTTAGGATTTCAGGACATCATGCGCTTACTGATAGGTACTTTTAATAAGATTATCCAAAATACTACTACTACTTTTTTACCCGACAGAAGAAAGTTTGTAAGCCAGATTGCTTTTGGTATGGCCGTGATTCCCTTCTTATCGATATTATATGGAATCACGAAAGGGAAATATAATTTTAAGACCCTTAAGCAAAAGATTTTTTTTGATGATTTACCAGATGCATTTGACGGATTCAGAATATTACAACTTTCTGATCTCCATGTAGGAAGCTGGGACAATGAAGAAAAAATAAAATACGGTATTGATCTGATCAATCAACAAGAGGTAGATTTAATTGTTTTTACAGGGGATTTAGTGAATAGTCTGGCCAATGAGGCTGATCCGTGGCTGGATGTTTTAAAAAGAATAAAAAAAGCACCCTACGGAAATTATTCTGTTTTAGGAAATCACGATTACGGAGAATATGTCAGATTTGATACGGAAGCAGAAAAGGCAGCTAATTTTGAAGCTATAAAAGGTACACACCCAAAAATCGGTTTTCAATTATTGCTGAATGAGCATGTTTTTTTAAATAAAGATGGTGAGAAAATTGCTTTGGTAGGTGTTGAGAATTGGGGTCTGAATTTTAAAAAAGCAGGAGATCTTGCTTTAGCTGGACAAGGATTAAATCCTGATGATTTTAAGGTGTTGCTGAGTCATGATCCTTCTCATTGGGATGCAGAGGTAGTTAATAATCCTCAAAAATATCAACTTACCTTATCCGGACATACTCATGGAATGCAGTTTGGTATTGAAATTCCCGGCTGGTTCAAATGGAGTCCTGTAAAATATATTTATAAACAATGGGCAGGTCTGTATCAGAAAGGAAAGCAATACATTTATGTAAACAGAGGGTTTGGTTTTCATGCCTATTCAGGAAGAGTAGGTATTATGCCTGAAATTACTATTTTGGAACTAAAAAAACTTGTCTAAAAAACAGATTTTAATTAAAAGTTTCTAATTTTGTAATCAACTCTAACTGATCTTTATGTCAAAATTCGGCGATTTAATAAACAGTCCGGTTCCGGTTCTTTTGCATTTTTGCTCTGACCACAATGTGGAGTGTAATCAGATGAATAAAATTTTAGAAGATGTTTCTTTAGAAATGGGCGATAAATTATCTATTATTAAAATAGACATTCTAAAAAATAAGGAACTTACCGAAGCATTAAGAATAAAGACAATACCAACATTGATGGTTTATAAAAACGGTGCCATGGTATGGAGACAATCAGGAATGATTGACAAAAGCTCTTTGGTTACCATTGCAAAAGCTTTTAATTAAGAACATCGAAAGTATATCCTCTCGTTTTTAAAACTTCAATGCATTTTGGAAGCAATTGTTGTAAGGTATCATAAGCTTTGATACTGTCATGAAATACAATAATGCTTCCTTTTGATACATTTTCAGTTACCATTTGTAAGGATTTGGCTACACCGAATTGCTGATCATAGTCTTTGCTTACAATATCCCACATAACAATACGGTATCCACTTTTTAACAGTCCCGCTGTCTGTACAGGTGTTATTTTACCATAAGGAGGGCGAAACAGCCGCGAATTTATTTTATAATATTTTTCTATTTCCCGGCGGCAATCCTCTACATCCTGAAAATAAGCAGAAGCAGTACACCCCCAACCTTTTATATGATGAAAAGTATGATTGCCGATTATATGTCCGTCAGCAATAATTTTTTCAAAGATTAACGGGTGTTTTCTTATATTGTCTCCAATACAGAAAAAGGTTGCTTTTATATTTTCAGCTCTCAAAACATCAAGTACCCATTCTGTAATTTCAGGAACAGGTCCGTCATCAAAAGTAAGATATACTTTTTTTTCCTTTGTCTTTACTTTCCACAGTTGATTGTGAAACAGGATTCTCAAAAGTGCTGAAGATTTTAGAAACATAAAAAAAGCGGTTACTTGTGTAACCGCAATTTATATAATTTAATTGATTCCGCCACCGAGTGCCTTATACAATTGTATGAGGGCATTCCATTGGGCAAACTGTGTATTTACAACACTTAACTCAGCGTTAAGTTCATTTTCTTTAGCCGTCAGAACTTCGATATAACTTGCCATACCGTTATTCAGCAATTCTTCAGAATACTCAACAGCTGTACTATATGCCAAAGCTTCTTTTTCTTTCAATACTGCCTTTTTTTCCATTGTTTCATAGGTATAAAGGGCATCCGACACTTCTTTACTTGCGTTTAGGATGGTTTGCTTATAGTTAAGAAATGCTTTTTCTTTTGTAGTAAGACTTACCTCGTATTGCGTTCTGATTTGTCTTCCATTCAAAATAGGCTGCGCAAGTCCGGCAACAAAATTTCCAAACAGAGAAGTAGGATCAAACAGTTTTGCAAAGTCTACAGATTGCAACCCTCCCGTAGCCGTCAGCCGCAAAGTAGGATAAAAAGCCGTTTTGGCAACATTGGTCATTTCAAAAGCATTGATTAATCCGTTTTCTGCTGCAATAACATCCGGACGGTTCATCAGCAACTGAGCAGGGAAACCTGTATTCAGATCAATATCAAAATATTGAGCGTCTAACGTTGAGCGTTCAATTGTATGAGGCATTTCTCCTAATAAAACACTGATTACATTTTCCTGTATTTTGATATTGTTTTCAATATCCAACAACAAAGCTTCTGCATTAAACAATTGCGCTTCCGTTTGTTTTACTGCAACCTCTGTAATTCTTCCGGCATCTTTCAATGCTTTGTTAGTTTCCAGACTCTGCTGGCGATTCGCAATCGTACTCAATGCAATGGCTTTTTGTTCATCTAATGCCAATAATTGAAAATACGCTGATGCCACACTCGATATTACCTGAGTTTTTACTGCCTGATGTGTTGCTACAGTCTGTAAATAACTGGCTACAGATGCTTTTTTCTGACTCGTTATTTTACCCCATACATCAAGTTCCCAACTTACATTGGCAGTAATGTCATATTGATCCAGACGCTGACGTCTACCAATAATTCTACCGATCTGCGTATTTTCTGAGTTCACAGAATGTGTATAGTTGGCTCCTAAATTTAAAGTAGGATAATATCCCATTTTACCTTGAAAAACAATAGATTGAGCTGCTGTAATGTTTTCAATAGCTACTCGTATGTCAATATTGTTTTCAAGTGCTTTTTCGATATGATTCGTAAGAACCGGATCCTTAAAGATTGTTTTCCAGGATACCTGTGCCATTGATAAACTATCCTGAGGCAGATTATCAGAACGGAAATAACTCTCATTAATCACTTCCGGGCGTTCATAGTTTTTTGTCGCCAGACAGGATTGTAAAGTGGCTCCAAGAACGACAATCGCTAATGTTCTATATAAAATTTTCATAATTAATCTTCAATCGGTTTATTAAATTTCATTGGCTTAACTTTTTCCTGCAGATTCTGGAAAACCACAAACAATACAGGAATCACAAATACTCCGATTACGGTTCCGATTAACAATCCGAACGCCGCTCCGGTACCGATAGATTTATTTCCTGTTGCCCCTACTCCTGCAGCAAATACCAATGGCATAAGACCGAAGATGAATGCAAAGGAAGTCATCAAAATAGGACGTAAACGCGCTTTAGCTCCTTTGATTGCGGCATCAACAATAGAACTTCCGGCCTGGCGGAAATGCAATGCAAACTCCACAATCAGGATGGCATTCTTGGCCAGTAACCCTAAAAGCATGATTAAAGCAATCTGAAAATAAATATTGTTTTCCAAACCGGCTACCATCTGTGACAAATAGGCTCCCATTACCCCGAAAGGCAACGAAAGAATAATAACAAACGGAAGAATATAACTCTCATACTGTGCCGATAAGATAAAGTATACAAATACCAAACTCAATATAAAGATCAATATGGTCTGAGAACCTGCGTTGATCTCCTCACGGGTCAATCCAGAGAAATCGATACCGTAATTGGTCGGAAGTTTTTGCTGTGCTACTTCCTGTACCGCTTTGATGGCATCTCCGGAACTGTATCCTGCAGCCGGAGCTCCGGTTACATTTGCCGCCGTAAATAAGTTGAAACGCGACAATGATTGCGGACCGTAAACTCTTGTCAGGTTTACAAACTGAGATACCGGCGACATCTCACCTGTTGCAGTTCTTACATATAAATGATTGATCACATTTGCATCGGTTCTGGTATCCGGCAATGCCTGTACCATTACTCTAAACTGTTTTCCGTATTTGGTGAAATCCGAAGCATAAATACCTCCGATATACCCTTGCAACGTGGACAGAATATTGGTTACCGATACACCGCTTTCTTTTGCTTTAGGAACATTAATATCTAATTGATATTGAGGGAATCCGGTATTATAAGATGACTGCGCATACATAATTTCTTCACGCTGCATCAGATTTCCTAAGAATTCCTGTGTAACCTTATCTAATTGCTGAGGAGAACCTCCCGCTTTATCTAATACTTTTAATTCAAAACCGGAAGACATACCAAAACCAGGTACACTTGGCGGTTCAAAGAAAATAAATTTTGCCTGTGGCATCGTACTACCCAAACCGAATAATTTTTTTACAATCATCGGACTTGACATTTCTTCGCTTTTTCTTTCTTTAAAAGGTTTTAACCGAACAAAGGCCAAACCATAGTTAGATCCTGAACCGTTGATCAAACTTCGTCCTGTGGTATAAGTAACCCCCACAACACCCGGAATTTTAGAAGCTTTTTCCTGTAGTTGTTTCATTATCTCAGCCGTTCTGTCCATAGATGCTCCGGCAGGTAACTCAACATTGGCAAAGATCATCCCCCGGTCTTCGTTAGGTACGAATCCAGTAGGCATTGACTTATTTGCAATATATACACCTGCAAAGGCAACTAAAAACAAGATAATGGTCACCCATTTATTTTTAAATAAAAATTTAAAAGATCTTCCGTATTTATCTGTCATTGCATTAAATCCCGCATTGAAAGAACTAAAGAATCTTTTTACAAATCCTTTTTTCTCATGCTCACCTTCAACATGCGGTTTAAGGAATAAAGCACATAAGGCAGGACTCAGTGTTAAAGCGTTTACTGCAGAAATAAGAATTGCTACAATAAGCGTTACTCCAAACTGTTTATAGAAAACCCCTGTAGGTCCGGTAATAAAAGTTACAGGAATAAATACAGCTGCCATCACAAGAGTAATGGAAATAATAGCTCCTGTAATTTCATTCATGGCACTCAGTGTGGCTGTTTTTCCATCTTCTCCCGTAGCTTCAATCTTGGCGTGAACGGCCTCTACTACTACAATTGCATCATCTACCACAATACCAATGGCCAGAATAAGAGCAAAAAGGGTAAGTAAGTTGATAGAATATCCGAACAGATTCAGGAAGAAAAAGGTACCAATAATAGATACCGGTACCGCAATCAGCGGTACCAAAGTAGATCTGAAATCCTGTAAGAAAATATACACTACAAAGAAAACGAGGATAAAGGCTTCTATCAGTGTAGAGATAACTTTACTGATCGATGCATCCAAAAATTCATTGGTATCGTAGTTGATTGTATAATCAATTCCTTCCGGATAATTTACTTTTAATTCTTCGAGTTTTGCTTTTATAGCAACGATAATATCCTGTGCATTAGAACCCGGTGTCTGAAAGATACCCATTGATACTGCCGGGTATCCGTCATTACTACCAATTCCGGTATAGGATTGAGACCCCAGTTCAATTTCAGCGATGTCTTTCAAACGCAAAAATTGTCCGTTGCCCAATGCTTTAATAATAATATCTTCATATTGCTCAACCGAACGGTATTTTCCAGTATATTTTATGGTGTACTGGAAAGCAGATCCGCTGTTTTGTCCAACCTGTCCTGCAGCAGCTTCCAAACTTTGCTCGTTGATTGCTGCTGTTACGTCAGTCGGCACTAATTTATAAGCCGCCAGTTTTTCCGGATTTAACCAGATACGCATCGAATAGTTTTTACCACCGAAAACCTGAGCATCTCCAACTCCGTAAATCCTTTTTAATTCAGGGATTACGTTGATATTTAAAAAGTTTTGAAGATACGTATCGTCATAACTTGGGTTAGTGGTATAAAAAGACAGGAACATCAAAGCCGAACTTTGCTGTTTTTGCGTTACAACTCCTGAACGTGTTACCTCAGTAGGCAACAAAGGTGTTGCACGGGATACACGGTTTTGCACGTTTACCGCAGCAATATCCGGATCTACTCCCTGTTCAAAAAACACGTCAATAGAAGCACTACCATCATCTGACGAAGTAGAAGTAATATAAGTCATTCCTTCAACCCCGTTTACTTGCTCTTCTATCGGAATGATAACACTCTCCATCACTGTTTCAGCATTCGCTCCCGGATAAGAAGCTGTAATTTTTACTGTCGGAGGTGCAATATCCGGATACTGGGTTACCGGTAATGTTGTGATTCCTAAAATACCTAAAATCACAATAATTACAGAAATAACCGTTGAAAGTACAGGTCTTTCAATAAAAGTTTTTAGCATGATTTTATTTTTTTAGAAAATTTGTTTTACTGGTTTTACAATGGTATCAAAATTCACCATTTTAGGCTTGATTGCGGTTTTGTTTCTCAAAGACGCTGCACCGATTCCTACAATGGTTTCTCCTTTTTTGACCCCTTCTTTAACGACAACCATGTTATCTACACGGTCAATCACTTCTATTTTAGCTGCGTAAGTAGTATCTTTTTCAACTCTGAATACATTTACGGTACCCTGTTGCTCAAAGGTAGCTGCTTCCGGAACTACAAGAACATCTTTATAATAGTGAGGAACTTTTACAGTACCACTGTTACCGTTGCTCAACAATTTATCTGCATTTTTAAATGCAACTCTGAACTGAACCGTTCCTGTTGCAGCGTCAATCTGTCCTGTTACGGTTTCAATTTTACCTTTTGAACCATAGGTTACACCGTCTGCAAGGATCAGTTCAACTTCCGGCAGGTTTTTAATTTTTTCTGAAAGTGTATTTCCAGGTGTAGTATTCAAAAAGTTGAAATACTCTTTTTCATTCATACTGAAAAAAGCAAATACTTCACTGATATCAGAAACCGTTGTCAGAGGCAATTGATCCGTAGGACCAACTAAACTTCCATTTTTAAAAGGCAGACTTCCCACGATTCCGTCTATCGGGCTTCTTACCATAGAATAATCGATATTAGCATTTACGCTATTATAATTGGCTTTTGCCTGAGCCAGCATGCTTTTTGCAGAAGCAAGATTGGCTTTTGCTGTTTCAAGCTGAATATTACTGATAATCCCCTTTTCTACAAGTGGCACTAATTTATTTACTTCTACCTGTGCAACATTTACGTTTGCTTCCGCTGAGGCAATGCCTGACTTAGCTGCAGCCGCATTTTGTGTAAGTATATTAGTCTCTAAACGGAAAAGTGCCTGACCTTTTTTCACAAATTGTCCTTCATGAACATAAACTTCCTGTATATATCCCTGAATCTTGGCACGCACTGCATTGTTTATTTTTCCTTCGATACTCGCAGGAAATAACTGATATCCCGTAACATCTTTTACAGCTACCTGTGTAACACTGATTTCTGCCGGCGGTGCAGCAGGTGCTGCTTCCTGTTTTTTCCCACAGGAAACTACAGCTAAACCAAAGACAACCAATACCAAGGCTTTTAATTTATTTTTCATATTTCAAAGAGATTATTATAATGTAGTTTTTAATTTTTCTATCGTATTCGAAAATATTTTTCTTATTTCCGTTAAATGTTCAGTGTAAATTTTCAAAGTCGGTACACGGCTTTCAAGAAGATCAGGGTCTTCAGACTGGACTTCTAAAAGAGCTGTATTCAGTTCATATTCTTTATTCAGCATATCAAAAACACTGCTGAGACGCATCAGCATAAATTTAGAATTGAGCCTAAAATATCTTTTTCGCGTATCTTCAAGATAGTAGTACTCCATATTTTTTCTTTCTAAAAGCATACTTAGGTTACATGAAATCGAGCTTTTGCTACAATCGAATATTTCTATAAGTTCTTCAAAAGACCGACCTTCTTTGGTTTTACAATACACAAGCATATAAGCAACTATTCTGGCCGCTAATGGGGGTAAACTCTGAAAAATCTCAATGTGCTGAGCGAGTTCTAAAAACAACTTATATTGCTTGGGATTATCCTTCATGTAAAGTTTTGTGCAAATTTACATCCAGTTCGGTAATTACCGAACCAAATAATTATTAAATTTTTCTTAATTTTCCATCCTCTAAAAACGCTATAAAAAATAGTTTTACGGTTCGTTTTCAATTTGTTAACAGAGTACTGAACAAAAAAATATTATTTTTTTCAAAAAACGCTTGACATGAAAGGGTTTTAATAGATATATTTGCAATCACAAATTAAATGCGGAAGTAGCTCAGTTGGTAGAGCGTCAGCCTTCCAAGCTGAATGTCGCGAGTTCGACCCTCGTCTTCCGCTCTTGGAAAACAAAACGAAGTTTTAAAAATCGTTATATGCGGAAGTAGCTCAGTTGGTAGAGCGTCAGCCTTCCAAGCTGAATGTCGCGAGTTCGACCCTCGTCTTCCGCTCTTGGAAAAACAAAACGAAGTTTCAAAAATCGTTACATGCGGAAGTAGCTCAGTTGGTAGAGCGTCAGCCTTCCAAGCTGAATGTCGCGAGTTCGACCCTCGTCTTCCGCTCTTGGAAAAACAAAACGAAGTTTCAAAAATCGTTACATGCGGAAGTAGCTCAGTTGGTAGAGCGTCAGCCTTCCAAGCTGAATGTCGCGAGTTCGACCCTCGTCTTCCGCTCTTGGAATAATAAGGTTTCTAAATTTTTAGAAACCTTTTTTTATTGCTTAATCTGATATTATCATATTCCTTTATATAAAAAAAGTGCTTCTCTTAAATGAGAAGCACTTTTTTGTTTGTTGTTTACTTATTTGTTATTTTGACTGTACAAATTCTAAATTTACCATCAATTCTACATCTTTAGCTACAGCGCCTCCAGTAGGATCGTATTTGATATTAAAAGCTGTTCTGTCAATTGTTGTTTTTGCCTGAAAACCTAATTTCTGATTACCAAATCCGTCATCTGCCGCTTTACCACCATAAACCAAATCAAATGTTACCGGTTTTGTCACATCTTTAATGGTAAGATCTCCTGTAAGCTTATAATGGTTTTTATCACCTTTTTTAATGCTTTTAGAAACGAATTTTATTGTTCCGTACTTAGCAGCATCAAAGAAATCAGCAGACTTAAGATGTTTATCACGTGCTTCAACACTTGTATTGATACTGTTTACATCAATTGTAAAGTTGAATTTTGCCGTAGTAATATCTTCTCCTTTTAACTCTAAAGTTCCGTCGTATTTATCCATTTTTCCGTTTACAAAGGAAATCCCCAAATGCTTAATAGAAAAATTCAACGATGAATGGGCAGGATCTACACTCCATTTTGTCTGTGCAGAAACGTTTAAACCGAACCCTAAGGCTACAAATAACACTAATAATTTTTTCATAATTCTATTCTTTAATAATTAATATTTTTATCAAAATTAGTGTTTCGGTGTTTTACAGGACTTAAACTAAATTAAGAAATGATTTTATTTTGCCGCAGAAGGACATGTCTGATCCGTCATCGCTAAACCTGTCTGTTTTATTGCTCCATAGCCTCCTTTTACATCAATCATATTATGAAATCCTCTTGCTTTTAATATCGAAGCAGCAATCATAGAACGGTATCCTCCTGCACAGTGCAGATACGTTGTTGCAGTAGTAGGAAATTCCTGCAGATGATCGTTGAGATAATCTAAAGGGGTATTCGGTACATCTACCAAATGAGAAGATTCATATTCACCAGGTTTACGCACATCAAATACATTTTTTTCTCCGCCCTTTATAAGGTCGGCCAACTGCCCTGCATCGATACGCTGGATGCTGTCTATTTCAAATCCTTTATTTTCCCAAGCCTTCATACCGCCTTCAAGATATCCTAATGTATTATCGTATCCTACACGTGACAACCTTACGATTGTTTCTTCTTCTCTTCCTTCCGGAGTTACCAGAATTATGGGCTGATTGATATCCGTTATCAAAGCACCAACCCATGGAGCAAAACCACCGTCAATACCGATAAAAATAGCACCCGGTATATGAGAGGCCGCAAAACTGTCTGCATCTCTGACATCCAGTACCAATGCTTCTTCTGCAAAATGTTTGAATTGTTCCGGAGTAAATGCTTTATTGGCTGCAATAATGGTTTCTACATTTCGGTACCCTTCTTTGTTTAAACGAACGTTTTCAGGGAAATAAGCTGGAGGAGGCAATAGACCATCTGTAACTTCTCTAACAAATTCTTCAACCGTCATGTCTGCACGCAATGCATAATTGGTTTTCTTTTGTTCTCCCAAAGTACCCACTGTTTCTTTGCTTAAATTTTTACCACAGGCAGAACCTGCTCCGTGTGCCGGATATACAATAACCTCATCTTTTAGAGGCATGATTTTGGTTCGCAAACTTTCATAAAGAATTGCAGCAAGATCTTCCTGAGTCATATTAGCGGCTTTCTGAGCCAGATCAGGTCTGCCAACATCACCTAAGAATAAGGTATCCCCACTGAAAATCGCGTGATCAGTTCCATTTTCATCTTTCAAAAGATAAGTAGTACTCTCCATTGTATGGCCCGGAGTATGTAAAGCCGTAATTGTAATATCTCCAATTTTGAATACCTCACCATCGGTCGCAATATGAGCTTCAAACTTTGGATTTGCCGTAGGACCATACACAATTCTTGCGCCTGTTTTTTCAGCAAGAGTCAAATGCCCGCTTACAAAATCAGCATGGAAATGAGTTTCAAAAATATATTTGATTGTGGCCCCTGACTTCTTGGCCTTATCAATGTAAGACTGTACTTCACGCAACGGATCTATAATGGCTACTTCTCCTTTACTCTCTATATAATAAGCTCCCTGAGCTAAACATCCTGTATAAATCTGTTCTATCTTCATTTCTAAATTCCTTATATTCTATAAAGTTAATAAATTCTTTTGTTGTTTAAGTTGTTCTATAAAACTTCTTTTGCCATAATATACAATGACATTGCCAATACAAACCAACCGAAAATGCGGCGCAGATTTCCATCGAGTATGCGTTTTGACAATCGCACACCGAGAAGCAGTCCAATCATTGAAACACCTGAAAAAGACAACACTAGTGGCCATTCAATATCCTGATGCACCAGATCACCCGTAAAGCCTATCAGCGACTGAATTGCAATGATTGTCAATGATGTTCCTATGGCTTTGCGCATGGGTAAATTGGCAAAAAACACCAGGGTTGGAATAATCAAAAAACCTCCTCCGGCTCCTACCAGTCCTGAAATACCTCCAATAAGCAAACCCTGTGTAATCAATGGCATTGCTGAAGTAAGAATTTCCGGCCGTGCAATGGTTTTGTGCCGGGGCTTGCGAATCATTCGTGACGAAGCCGCAAACATAACCAGCGAGAATAAAATCATCACCAGTTTCGCCTTTGGGAGCACTACATTATTAGACAGGGTTATGGTGTCCGGCAATAATGGCACCAGCTCGGCCCGGGTAAAGAAAACCGCAAGTAATGAGGGAATTCCGAACAACAGTACTATTTTGAAATGGACATTTTTATCCATAATATTCCGTATACTTCCCAACAGCGATGTTGATCCTACTATAAAAAGGGAATATGCCGTTGCCAATATAGGCTCTACCCCTACTACATATACTAAAATAGGAACGGTAAGAATGGAACCTCCACTGCCTATAAGCCCCAAAGAAACCCCTATCAGAAGGGCAAAAACCAATCCTATTATTTGCTGTATTTCCATATTATCAATCTAAAAATTCTATACTTTTTCTGTTTATTTTTATTTTCTTATCTGCTTCCATTTTCTTCAGCAATCTGGAAACTACCACTCTGGAAGTATTTAAATCGGCTGCCATTTCCTGATGCGTTGTTTCAACAAAACGACTGTTATTGATCTGTTTCTTATCCCGAAGGTATTTAACGATACGTTCTTCTAAATTTAAAAAAGCGAGGCTATCAATGGCAACAAGCATTTCCTGTAAACGCCGGTTGTAACTTTGTAAAACAAAATTCCTGAAGCCTGAAAAACGCGCCATCCATTCATCCATTTTTCCGAGAGGTATCTTTGCTACCCTACCTGATGTTTCCGCTATTGCTTTTATCTCACTTTTCTTATGGTCAAAACAACAGCTGATGGATAGAGCACAAACGGCTCCTTTCTCAAGATAATACAGAAGATGTTCTCCATCATTTTTATCCTCTCTTATGATTTTCACATATCCTTCCAATAATAAGGGTACAAATACCACTGGTTCCCCTATATCGATGAGCACATCGTCTTCAGCGAAATTATTGATTACTGCAAAATGCTCCATTTCCAGCAATAGAGGAGGTTCAAAATCCGGAAAAATTTCTTTCCAATTCATAGATTTTATCATTTTAATGTGGCAGTTTATTTTTTATCAATCCGTAAAACCATGTACCGAGCAATGCTCCGAGAATAACGACAATCACAGGAAAAAAGCCAGCTCCAAGCAAGGCAAACAAAGGTCCCGGGCATGAACCGCCCAATGCCCATCCAAGACCAAAAACAATACCCCAAAAAGGTATCTTTTCCATCCTTTTACTTTATCTGGAAATAAGAGTAAATTTCCAGAGATATCTTTCCACTTTTTTCTTTTGGCAGTCTGTACAAACAGTGTTCCTATCAGCAATGCAGAACCGATGATTCCAAACATATGAAACGATTGAAAATGAAACATTTCATAGATTCGAAACCAGGAAGCTGCTCCGGATTTAAACATTACGATTCCGAACAATATACCAATACTTAAATAGCCTATACTTTTCATATTAAAACAGTTGAGGAATGATGAGATAAGACATGATTAATCCGCCTATAAAAAAGCCGATAACGGCAATCAGCGACGGCATTTGCAGATTACTCAGACCGGAAATAGCATGCCCGGACGTACAACCTCCTGCATAACGCGAGCCAAATCCCAATAAAACACCTGCAATAAGCAAAATCATCAACATTTCAGGATTTTCAAAAACATCTGAACTGTATAATTCTGTCGCGGTATATGCTTTACCAGCACTCATAAATCCTAACTGCTTCAATTCCGAAATGGTTTCAGTGCTTATTGGAGTTATCACAGTATCGGTACTTAAATAGTTTTTGGAGATAAAACCTCCTATAAAGGCTCCGGCAATTACCAGCAAATTCCACCGCTGTTTTTTCCAGTCAAATCTAAAAAAATCACTTGTTTTTCCGGCTCCGCAAATAGTACAGAGCGTCCGGAGATTGGAAGACATTCCAAAACTCTTTCCCATTACAATTAACAGAATCATAACCAAAGCAATCAAGGGTCCCGATATATACCATTCCCAGGGTTCTAAAATCCAATCCATCTTTATTATTTTTATACAAAAATCGGCATATAATTTCTAATGGAATGTAACAAAAGATACATTAACTGTTTTTCTCTGAAAAACGGAACCCGTTTTGAAATAAAAAACTGCTACCTTTGATTTAACGAATCCTATTGCAGTAAAATGAAACTGAACACAACTGATTTAACTTCTATACTAAAAGCTTCGGAATCGCCTGTTTCCGGACTTATTGAAATCAACGATATCTCCATTGACAGCCGCTCTCTGCGAAATACCAAAGGTACTTTATATTTTGCTATTGAAGGTGCTTTTCACAATGGTCATGACTATATTGAAGAACTGATCCGTAAAGAAGTAACTTATTTTGTGGTGAGAACTGTTCCAGAAAATGTCAAAGGCAAAGCTACCTTTTTCGTAGTTGAGGATACACTGAAAAGTCTACAGGAGTTTGTTGCCTATTACCGTACCCTGTTTGATATTCCCGTTATCGGAATCACAGGCAGCAACGGAAAAACAATTGTAAAAGAATGGCTTAACTTTTTACTGCATCCTTTTTACAACATTATAAAAAGTCCGAAAAGCTACAACTCACAGGTTGGAGTTCCTCTTTCCGTGATTGGTATTAATGAGAAACATACCTTAGGTATTTTTGAGGCCGGAATTTCTCTTCCCGGAGAAATGGCAGTACTTGAAAAGATCATACAGCCCACCATAGGGATTCTTACTTCTATTGGAAGCGCTCATAATGAAGGATTTGAAAATCTTGATCAAAAAATTGATGAAAAACTGAAACTCTTTAAAGGAGTTGATGTACTTATCTATGAAAAAAATGAAAGCATACAAAAAAAAACAGCTTCTATACAATCTCACTATGACTGGAGCTTTACGGCAGAAGCCCGGGTACGTTTTCAGCATATCAAAGACAATACGTACACCGTCAATTATGATGCAAACAGCTTCTCTGTAGATTTTCCTTTTTCTGATCAGGCTTCCGTTCACAATATTGCCAGCTGTATTACTACTTTACTGGCACTTGGGATTGATACTGCGTATATTCAGGATAAAATAACCCAACTGTACAGAGTAGAAATGCGGTTACAGGTAAAAAACGGCTTGCAGCAATGCACCCTTATTGATGACAGTTACAGCTCAGATTATCAGTCTTTGAAAATTGCACTGGATTTTTTGGAACAGCAAAAAACACATCCACAAAAAACAGTGATTTTATCTGATATTTTGCAAAGTGGTTTTAGTGATGAAATCCTTTATCAAAAGGTAGGCACTCTGTTACAAAACAACAATATCAACCGTATTATTGGCATTGGCCCAAATATTTCTTTTTATCTGAAGCATTTACAGCACTTTGAAGGATTTCATTCTACGCTGGACTTTTTAAATCATTTTGATCTTAAAAAATTCAAAGATGAAACCATCCTTATCAAAGGAGCAAGAAGTTATGCCTTTGAACAAATTGTTTCTGAACTGGAAGAAAAAACCCATGAAACGGTTTTAGAAATTAACCTTAACGCCATCAGTCATAATTTTAATTTTTATAAATCGAAACTGCTTCCGGAAACCAAAACGATGGTGATGGTAAAAGCTTTCGGATATGGCAACGGCAGTTACGAAATTGCAAAGCTGCTGGCTTTTCATAAAGTAGATTATCTTGGAGTTGCTTTTGCTGACGAAGGGGTAGCACTTAGAAAATCAGGCATTAAGTCTGCTATTATTGTAATGAATCCGGAGAACAGTGCTTTCTCTACGATGATTTCGTACCAGCTGGAACCTGAAATTTATTCACTGCCGGAGTTGAAAACATTTTTAACGGAAGCAAAAAAACACAGCCTGTACGAGTATCCGATTCATATCAAATTGAATACAGGCATGAACCGTCTGGGTTTTAACGATACTCATTTTGAAGAATTGATTGCAATTCTGGAAAGTACCAATTCTGTAAAAGTAGCCAGTATTTTTTCACATCTGGCAACAAGTGATATGCCGGAAGAACGAAAATTTACCTTACAGCAGATTAAGCTTTTTCAAAAATGGTCTTCTTATCTGACGGATCAACTCCGTATAAAACCCATACGGCATATTCTCAACACATCCGGCATCTTCAATTTCCCTGAATATCAGATGGAAATGGTACGCCTGGGTATTGGGCTTTATGGTGTAGGAAACAGTGAACAGGAAAATGAAAAACTGCAAAATGTCACTACTTTAAAAACAATTATTCTCCAGCTCAATGATGTTGGAGAAGGAGAAAGTGTCGGATACGGACGCCGTTTTATCGCTGATAAACCTACCAAAACCGCTACAATACCTATTGGTTATGCAGACGGTATACGGCGTGCTTACGGAAATGGGAAAGGAGAAGTATCAATCAACGGAAAAAGAGCAAAAATCATCGGAAGCATTTGTATGGATATGATGATGATAGATGTAACAGATACAGGTGCTGTTGTTGGTGATGAAGTAATCATTTTCGGAGAAGAAATTCCTATAACCGAACTTGCTTTGAAATGGGAGACAATTCCTTATGAAGTAATGACATCCATCTCACAACGTGTAAAAAGAATCTTCTTTAAGGAGTAATTTCTTTAACATTATTTAAGAGTTGCGTGATTTTTTTTTAAATTTGAGAAAATAAAAATTATTGACTATGGGATTTTTAAAAGAATTTAAGGAATTTGCCGTTAAAGGTAACGTAATGGATTTGGCAGTCGGTGTTATCATCGGAGGGGCTTTTGGAAAAATTATTGACAGTGTAGTCAATGATTTAGTCATGCCATTTGTATCTGCTATCATCGGTTCTCCGGATTTCAGCAACATGTATTTTGTACTCAAAGGAGATGTAGCACAGGGACTCGCATTAAAAGATGCAAGAGCCGTAGAAGGTGCTGTAATTCTGGCCTATGGTAACTTTATTACCGTAGCCATCAATTTTCTTTTACTGGCATTTGTGGTATTCTTACTGGTAAAGTTCATCAACAAACTGAAGCGTCAGGAAGCTCCGGCACCTGCAGCACCAAAAGGACCAACTCAGGAAGAGCTTTTGGCTCAGATCCGCGATTTGTTAAAAAACCAACAATCATAAAAAATGCGGCAATTGCCGCATTTTTTATTGTTTTTATTTTCCTGTAAAAGTCGCTTTTCGTTTTTCCAGAAAAGCAGTAGTTCCTTCTTTAAAATCAGCTGTTCCGAAACACGTTCCGAAATTTTTGATTTCTGTTTCAAAACCATTCGTTCCTTCTTTGTAATTATCATTCACCGCCTGTATAGCATGACGGATAGCTGAAGGTGAATTTTTAGCGATTTTTTGTGCAATATCTTTAGTAAAAGACAGTAAATCTGCCTGTTCTACCACATGATTTACCAAACCATAGTTATGAGCTGTAGCGGCATCGATCATTTGTGCGGTCATAATGAGTTCCATAGCACGACCCTTTCCGATCAGTTGCGGCAAACGTTGTGTACCTCCATACCCCGGAATTACTCCAAGCGTAACTTCAGGCAATCCCATTTTAGCATTAGAGGATGCCGTTCTGAAATGCGCTGCCATTGCCAGTTCCAATCCTCCTCCTAAAGCAAACCCATTTACAGCCGCGATCACCGGAGTAGATAGATTCTGAACAAAATCAAATAACAATTCTTGTCCCTTTGCAGCCAGCTCACTGCCTTGCTCTGTAGAAAAATCAGCAAATTCTGCAATATCTGCTCCGGCTACAAAAGCTTTCTCTCCGCTTCCGGTTACAATTATAGCACGTATCTCTTCTGATGCATCCATCTCTTTAAAGGCTTCGTGCAGCTCCTGAATGGTAGCTTTATTCAAAGCATTGAGCTTGGTAGGTCTGTTGATGGTTATCACAGCTATTGCTGCTTCTTTTTCTACTAAAATGTTTTCAAAAGTCATTTTATTTCTTTTTAATTAGTAATAGGTAATTTAACGTAAAAGGTAGTGCCTTTGTCAAGCGTGGTTTCAAAATAGATTGTTCCTTTATACGATTCAATAATATTTTTAATCATAGCAAGGCCCAGCCCCATACCACTGGTTTTTGTAGTAAACTTAGGCTCAAATACCCTGTTTCTTATTTCTTTTGGAATTCCGGTTCCGTTGTCTTTTACCTCAATATACACAAAAGCATCTTTTTCATATATTTTTACATAAATCCGTGGAAAAGGCTCATAAGGCGGAATGGCCTGAATCGCATTTTTCACAAGGTTATTAATAACACGGATGATTTGACTCCTATCAAATTTAGTGATAATTTCTGTTTTTGATGACTGGAATGTAATATAATCTTCATTAAACAAGTCTAACGCAAGCTGTACAACTTTGACAATATTGAGCATTTCATTTTCCTGGGCGGGCATGGATGCAAAATTAGAAAATGCAGATGCTACTGAACTCATTGTATCAATCTGTTGAATCAGGGTATTGGAATAATCATTAAGCTTACGCAGAATTTCGGGATCCTGAGGGTCAAAACGCCGTTGAAAACTTTGTACAGTAAGCCGCATGGGTGTCAGAGGATTTTTTATTTCATGCGCAACCTGCTTCGCCATTTCACGCCATGCCTGTTCGCGTTCGCTTTGTGCGAGCTTTTCAGCACTTTCTTCAAGCTTATCTACCATTTTATTATAGGCAGAGATGAGCGTTTCTATTTCTCTGGAAGCATTTTCAGCTCTGAGTTTTTCATTCTTTTTATTGAATTGTGTTGTGAGAATGCGTTCACTGATAAGATGAAGCGTTTTGGTAATATAACTCGATAAAAAATAAGCAAGTACGATGGCTAATAAAAACATAAAAGCATATACCTGACCAAAGCGGATAAGGAAGTTTTTCATTTCATTATTGTAAAAATCAGCTTCTTCTTTATAAGGAATATGCACTATTCCCAAAGGCTTAAAACGATTATCAATAATGTAATTATAGGCCGAACGGTAACGGGTGTCTTTATTAATTTTTAGATCTACAAATCGCTTGGATGGTGATGACGCAATAATTTTAAGAATGGCTGGCGATATTTTCTGGTCACTTGCCTTATCAGAAGCAAAATCTCCTTTGGAAGAAATTACGAGATTTCCGTCCAGATCATGCAAATCAATTTTTATACTGTGAATGGTTGAAAGTTCATGGATTTTGTCTTTGAATATTAGAGGCAGATTTTCCGACACTAAAGGATAAGAAGTGGTTTTAAGAATAAAGTTGATATGCTCATTAATAGCCATTTCCTTTCTTTCCAACCGATCTTCATGATAGGTTTTCGCTTCTTTATCAAACTGATAGACAGCCACAAGAGATATTAACACAGAAGATATCAAAGTAAGAAATATCATAGAAATGAAGATTCTTACCCTTAAAGACGTATTCTGTAAATTAAACTTTCTTGCCATTAATTTTCTTTGCGTTCTCTGATGCGTTTATAGAATTTATATCCGAGCATTAGCAACAACGAAAATACAATAATTCCTACAACTCCGAAAATCCAATTAAAAGCGCTCTTTAAAACCACTAAAAAGACTACAGAAAAAAGGATAATAGTAGCCCCTTCATTCCACATCCTGAAAAATGATGACGTTTTAGATAAAGTATCCGCCGCTATCTGTTTCACAAACTGATGACACTTTAGGTGATACAACCACAATAAGAGTACAAAAAGCAATTTAATATGCATCCAGGGCTGTTGAAGCCAGCCCGGAATCTCTATCAGCATCCAGATACCGAAAAGAGTTGCGAGTACTGCAGCAGGAAAGGTAATGATATACCAAAGCCTATGAATCATAAGCCGGTATTGATCCGAGAGAATCTGTTTTTCTATTTCTGATTTAAGCTGTGCCTCTGCATAATACACAAAGAGCCGAACGATATAAAAGAGTCCGGCAAACCAGCAAACAACAAAAATAATATGAAGTGCCTTGAGATAATTATACATAAACTTCTTTTAGCGACCACTCGTTAATCCACCCACTCAACACATCCATCCAATGATCATCATCATTAAGGCATGGAATCATTTTAAATACCTCACCTCCGTTTTCTTTAAAAGAAGCTCCAGCCATCATCTCTATTTCTTCGAGTGTTTCAATACAATCGGCAATAAAAGCCGGAGTAACAACCGCTATTTTTTTAGTTCCGCTTTTTCCAAGCTCAATTACTTTATCTGCGGTAAAGGGCTGTAACCATTTATCGATTCCCAATCTTGACTGAAATGATAATGAGTATTTATTTTTATCTAACTTTAAGTATTCCGCTACTCTGCGTGTGGTTTCAAAGCAATGCGTTCGGTAACAAAATTCGGCTTCAGGAGTTCCGGGTTTACAACAATACTCATTCTCTACAATTTTTTTATGAGACCTGGTTTTATCGGTTTTTTTGATATGCCGTTCAGGAACTCCGTGATACGAAAACAACAAATGGTCATAATCAAATCCGTCCAGTGACTTTGCTATCACACGAGACAAGGATTCGATATATCCTTCTTTATTATAGAAAGCCGGAAATCGGGTGATTTTAAGTTCCGGAAATTTTTCTTTTACCAGTTTATCGGCAAGTACTTCTATGGTCTCTGTTGTAGCCATAGCATATTGCGGATACAAGGGTAGTAACAATACTTCTGTTACTCCTTTTTCAGAGAGCTCTTTGAGTCCGCTTTCCAAAGAAGGCTTGCCATACCGCATGCCTAAAGCAACGGGTATATCAGTACGTTCCTGAATCTTTTTTTGAGTTCGCTTAGAAATTACAATTAGCGGTGAACCTTCTTCCCACCATATTTTATGATAGGCTTCAGCCGATTTTTTAGGACGGACATTGAGAATGATTCCTTTTACGAGAAGGGCACGCAATACATACGGCAAATCAATTACTCTTTCGTCCATTAAAAATTCATCTAAATACGGTTTTACCGCTTCGGGGGTCGGAGCTTCAGGAGATCCTAAGTTTACTAATAAAACGCCTTTCATTTTTTCTTTTTATACCGTCGCATTAATCGACATTAAATATTTTTTTGGAGTAGTTCCGAATTTCTTTTTAAAAGCGGCTATAAAATGACTGGCTGTGCTGTACCCTATTCTAATACCTACTTCATTGACATTATAAGCACCGCTGTCTAACAATCTACGGGCATATTCCATTTTATAGTCAAACAAGAAGCCATACACCGTTTCACCATATACCTGTTTAAAGCCTACTTTAAGCTTTTTAAGACTCAGATTAATGGCGTCTGCGAGTTCCTGTAATGTTGGCGGTTCGGTCATGTGTTCAATTAGAATATCCTTTGCCTGCTTAATTTTAGCTACGTTTTCTTCATCTGTAATAAACGGACAACTTTCTGTTTCTCCGTCTTCACTTTTATTGAACAGCAGACTCAAAAGTTCATAGAGTTTGCCTTTATAATACAATTTCTTTACCGAAGCATGCATATGAAAATTCATAATCTGATTCAACACAATCGACATAGATGGCGTGATCTCCTCTTCTGAATAGTATTTTTTATCCTGATTTTCCTTATTCAAAAAAGGGATGAATTCTGCTTCAGACGAAAATAAGGAATGGAATTTTTTGATGGGCACAAGAATTGAAACCACCCATGAGTGAGGAGCAATTTCTAAATGAATCGGCAGAGACTTTTGAGGATTATACAAAGTGATGTATTTATTTTCATTTAATCCGAAACTATAGGTTCCCTGATTGAATAAAAAATTCCCGAATCCCTTTAGACCAAAATGAAACTGTATGATTCCGTCTGGCTGTTCTTTTTCAATTACCAGCATTTTGTCAGTATCGTTTTTATACCGCAAACAAACAAAATCATCTTCTATCGTTATTTTATCATCTGAACTCATAGCGTTGTTTTTTATTTTTTAATCAGAGTTCTTTTATTTAGAATCAATCTAAACTACAAAACAAAATAACTCTCGATAACTCCACAAAAATAAGGATATTTGAGAAAAAACAACGCTAAAAAAACCATAAATTCGTTGACCGTTACATTTAGTACTTTAAGCGTTACTTTTGTAAAAAGCTAAATCATAAATTTGTCTTCGAATATTTCTTAGGATTAAAGCGATAATGAAAAACAGCCAAACAAAGCATCAGACTTTTTATGTAATCGGATTGAATTACAAAAAAGCCGATGCAGAAATGCGCGGAAAATTCAGTCTTACCGATCAGGCAAAAGATGCGTTACTGGATCAGGCAAAAGCAGACGGGATAGATTCTCTTCTGGTAATATCTACGTGTAACCGCACAGAATTGTATGGGTTTGCAGAGCACCCTTTTCAGCTGATCAGTCTTTTGTGTAATTTCAGCAACGGAACAGTGGAAGATTTTCAAAATGTTGCCTATGTGCATAAAAACATAGACGCTATTTCTCACTTTTTTAAAGTAGGAACCGGTATGGACAGCCAGATTCTCGGAGACTTTGAAATCATCAGTCAGGTAAAAAACGCTTTTATCAAATCCCGTCAAAAAGGACTCACCTCGAATTATTTTGAACGCATGATCAATGCGGTTATACAGGCAAGCAAACGCATCAAGAATGAAACGGAAATAAGCTCCGGTGCCACTTCAGTTTCTTTTGCATCTGTACAGTATATCATCAATACAGTAGCCAACGTTTCGGAAAAAAACATTTTATTGTTCGGAACCGGAAAAATAGGAAGAAACACTTGCGAAAACTTAATAAAACATACTAAAAACACTCATATAACCCTTATCAACCGCACAAAAGAGAAAGCAAAGGAAGTAGCAGGAAAATTTCAACTGGTTGTGAAAGATTATGAAAGCCTGAAAACAGAGATTTCTCATACAGATATTCTCATTGTTGCCACAGGAGCAGAACAGCCCACTATTACCAAAGAACTTGTTTCTTCTGAAAAACCGCTGTTAATCTTAGATCTTTCTATTCCGAAAAATGTTTCGAATGAGGTTGCTGCCTTACCTAATATTTCTGTAGTACATTTAGATCAATTATCACAAATGACGGATGAAACTCTGGAAAGAAGAAAACAATTTGTACCACAAGCTGAAGCTATACTGGAAGAAGTAAAAAATGAATTTGTAATGTGGACACAAGCACGTAAGTTTGCACCTACCATTCATGCCCTTAAAACAAAGCTGGAAGAAATAAAATCAAACGAATTGAATTACCAGAAGAAGAAACTTCGGGATTTTGATGAAACACATGCCGATATGATCAGCAATCGTATCATACATAAAATCACTACTCATTTTGCAAATCATTTGAAAAATGAAGAAACGGTTTTGGATGAAAGCATTGAATGGATTCACAAGATTTTTCAATTAGAGCCCCTAAAAAATGACTAAATCCATCCGAATAGGAACAAGAGACAGCGCACTTGCTTTATGGCAGGCAACACATGTAGCAGAAAAACTAAATGCATTAGGCTACACAACTGAAATCATTGCTATAAAATCAGAAGGAGATATTGTTCTTGACAAACCTTTATATGAATTGGGCATTACCGGTATTTTTACCAAAACCCTTGATATAGCAATGCTACAAGGAAGAATTGATATTGCAGTACACTCTATGAAAGATGTACCTACAGCGCTGCCAAACGGTATTATACAGGGAGCTGTTTTAGAACGCGCCAGTTGTGCAGATTTACTGGTTTATAATAAAGATACACGCTTTTTAGAAACAGAAGGTGTTATTGCAACGAGCAGTCTCAGAAGAAAAGCCCAGTGGCTCAACAAATATCCAAAACATACTGTTGAAGATCTTAGAGGAAACGTAAATACACGTTTACAGAAATTGGAAACTCAGGGTTGGAACGGAGCAATATTTGCTGCCGCCGGTTTGGAACGCATTCATATAAAACCTAAAAATCATCTGATTCTTGATTGGATGGTACCTGCTCCTGCACAAGGAGCTATGATGGTGGTTGTTAATCAGGACGATAATTATTGCTTTGAAGCAGTAAATCAGCTCAATCATATTGAAACAGAAATCTGTACGCATATTGAACGACAGTTTTTAAGAACACTTGAAGGTGGCTGTACGGCTCCTATTGCCGCTCTCGCTCAATACAACGAAGCAGATGACTCAATTCATTTCAAAGGAGTATTACTGTCAGTTGATGGCAAAGAAAAAATAGAATTGGAAAAAAATGTACCAATTCAGGAATGGAAAAAATTAGGCTATTACTCCGCCAAAGAAGTATTGGAAAATGGAGGAACTGCCTTGATGGAAATGATAAAACAAACCCTTAAAAATTAATTGAAATGAAACGGTCAATTCATATAGTATCCACAAAAAGACTTTCTGAAGAACAAAAAAAGCTTTTTACTGACTCTGATATCCTTTTGACCGATAAAGACTTCATCGAAATTACCCAAAAAGAGCTTCCTTCCGAGATTTCCCTAAACACACACTTGTTATTTACAAGCAAAAATGCCGTGATGAGCGTGGTGGAGAAATCTTTGGCGCAACTCATTTCATTTCCGGTATTCTGTGTAGGCAGTGAAACCCGTAAATTACTGGAACGTTACGGATTTGAAGTTATCGCATCAGCTGATTATGCTAAAGATCTGGCCGAACTGATTCTGGAAAAATATCCTGATGTTTCCATTACCTTCTTTAGCGGAAATTTACGCTATGACACGCTTCCTGAACGCTTACAGTCTCAAGGTATCTTAATGAATGAATATGTGGTATATGAAACGCAATTGCATCCGATAAAAGTAATCAGTGAAGCAGATGGTATTCTTTTTTTCAGTCCGTCAGCCGTAAACAGTTTTCTTCAAAACAATACGTTACATTCACAAACCTGTTTTTGTATCGGTACCACAACAGCGACAGCATTAAAAAACGACACCCAAAATATTGAAATTGCAGACAAGCCAACCATTAAAGATGTATTGTTGCAATGTATAAAACATTATCAATAGACGTAAGGTCTACAAAAAAGAATCTCCACTATGTTAAAAAATGATTTATTCCTCAGAGCTCTAAAAGGTGAGCAGGTAGAACGTCCACCCGTTTGGATGATGCGTCAGGCAGGAAGATATTTACCGGAATTCCGCGCATTGCGTGACAAATACGATTTTTTTACGCGTTGCAGAATGCCAGAAATAGCTGCTGAAATTACGGTTCAACCTATCCGGATTATACAGCCAGATGCTGCTATTCTGTTCTCAGACATACTTGTCGTACCACAGGCCATGAACATAGAAGTAGAGATGAAAGAAAATGTTGGTCCGTGGTTACCAAAACCTATTCGCTCAGCTGCTGATGTCGATCAGGTAATCATTCCCAACATAGAAGAATCATTAGGATATGTGATGGAAGCCATTAAGGTAACCAAAGAAATGTTGAACAACGAAGTGCCTCTTATCGGTTTTGCAGGTTCTCCCTGGACTATTTTTTGCTATGCCGTAGAAGGAAAAGGATCTAAGAGTTTTGATACCGCTAAAGGATTTTGTTTTTCACAGCCGGAAGCTGCTCACCGTTTGTTACAGAAAATTACGGACACAACAATATTATACCTGAAAGAAAAAGTAAAAGCCGGAGTCAATGCAGTACAAATTTTTGATTCATGGGGAGGAATGCTGTCTCCTGTAGATTATCAGGAATTTTCATGGCAGTATATACGTCAGATAGTAGATGCATTATCTGAAATCACAGAAGTTATTGTTTTTGGCAAAGGCTGCTGGTTTGCCTTACACGAAATGGCAAAGTCGAAAGCCTCTGCATTGGGAGTTGACTGGACTTGTTCTGCAAAAAATGCGCGGTATCTTTCCGGAGGCAGAATTACGCTGCAAGGGAATTTCGATCCGAGCAGATTGTTATCTCCAATCCCTACCATCAAAAAAATGGTTCATGAAATGATCGATGAATTTGGAAAAGACAGATACATTGTAAATTTAGGTCATGGCATTCTGCCTCATATTCCGGTAGACCATGCTAAAGCTTTTATTGACGCTGTAAAAGAATATAAATCATAGACCGATGCTGAACAAAGGATTAAAAAGCGAAGAAGAACAACGCATCAATGCCATTCTGGAACGAATGACAACTATTGTTTTTGTTCCGGACAACTGGAATGAAATGATACTGGAAGATGAATTAAAAAAAATAGGGCTTACAGTATCCGACTTGCTTACAAAAGATTCGGAACACCTGCATGAACACCTCATCAATGAACAGTTTCCCTGGAATAAAATGGAGCAATTTGCCGATATTCTGGTTAAGTTATCTGAGCAAGCAGGATATGAAACTTTGAAGTCAAAAGCAAGAAAAATGTATGAATTCATACAAAGTGAGAGCAAAGCTTTTTCATTTGAAATATTTAATAAGATAAATAAATTATAACTGTACAATTAACCTAACTGCCGAATTATGAAAGAAAAGTTTTATCAATACATACAGAATCTCCAAGATCAAATCACATCAGCGCTGGAAAAAGTTGACGGAAAATCCGTTTTCAGAGAAGACCTGTGGGAACGTCCCGGCGGCGGTGGCGGTAGAACACGCGTTATTGAAAACGGAAATGTTTTTGAAAAAGGAGGTGTAAATATTTCTGCTGTACACGGGATTTTACCCGAGGCTATGCAAAAAATGTTTAATGTAACCGATGCAAACTTTTATGCCTGTGGGTTGAGTATGGTATTACATCCCAAAAATCCGATGGTACCTACCACTCATGCCAACTGGCGTTATTTTGAAATGTATGATAAAGAAGGCAATAAAGTTCGCTCATGGTTTGGAGGCGGTCAGGATCTTACTCCTTACTATCTTTTTGAAGAAGATGCCCGTCATTTTCATAAGGTAAGCAAAACAGCCTGTGACAAACATGATCCTGAGTTTTACGAAAAATACAAGAAACAGTGTGATGCGTATTTCTGGAATTCTCATAGAAATGAAGCCCGTGGTATCGGAGGTCTTTTTTTTGATCATCTTGAAGAAACGCCAGAAAGATCTTCGCAACAATGGTATGATTTTGTTACCGAAATCGGAAACAGTTTTATAGAAGCCTATGTACCTATTGTAGAAAAAAGAAAAGAGCTGCCCTATACGGAAGCACAGAGAACATGGCAGGAAATACGAAGAGGCCGATATGTAGAATTCAATCTTGTACACGATAAAGGAACCCTTTTCGGATTGAAAACCAACGGACGCATTGAATCAATCCTCATGAGTTTACCTTCTCATGTTCAATGGGTATATGACCATCATCCGGAAAAAGGATCAGAAGAGGAAAAATTACTGAATGTATTACAACAACCGCGAGAGTGGGTATAAAAATAAAAATATGTTTCCATTACACAGAGGCAGAAGACTGCGCGTAAATGAATCGATGAGAAGCCTTGTCAGAGAGACAACTTTAAGTCCGGCTGATTTTATGTTTCCGATGTTTATCTCAGAGGGAGAAAACACGGAAACAGAAATTCCTTCTATGCCGGGTATTTTCAGAAGATCAGTTGATCTGACTGTTAAAGAGGTACAGGAGCTGTATGCTTTGGGTATAAGAGCCATTAATATTTATGTAAAGGTCTCTGAAAATTTAAAAGATAACACCGGAAAAGAGGCATGGAATCCGAACGGATTGATGCAGAATGCCATTAGAGCTATAAAAGAAGCATGTCCGGAAATGATTGTAATGCCAGATGTCGCTTTAGATCCCTATTCGATCTACGGACATGACGGTATTATTAAAAACGGGGAAGTTGCCAATGATATTACTGTTGACGCTTTGGTGAAAATGGCTGTTTCTCATGCACACGCAGGTGCAGATTTCGTAGCACCATCAGATATGATGGATGGCAGAGTGCTTTACCTTCGTCAAGGTTTGGATGCGGCAGGTTTTCAACATGTAGGTATTATGAGTTATTCTGCCAAGTATGCTTCTGCCTTCTACGGTCCGTTCCGAGATGCTTTGGATAGCGCTCCGGTGGATATTACTGACATACCAACAGATAAAAAAACATACCAGATGGATTATGCCAACCGGCTCGAAGCCATAAAAGAAGCCTTATCTGATATTGAGGAAGGAGCTGATATGGTTATGGTAAAACCCGGAATTGCTTATCTGGATATTGTACGGGAAATAAAAGACCGGGTTACGGTACCTGTTACCGTTTTTCACGTCTCAGGAGAGTATGCCATGATAAAAGCCGCAGCTGAAAAAGGCTGGCTCGATCATGATAAAATTATGATGGAACAGCTTATGTGCATCAAACGTGCAGGTGCTAATCTTATCTCTACTTATTTCGCTAAAGAAGCCGCTATTTTACTGAACAAGTAAGTATATATTAGTATCTTTACAGAACAACAAAAACAAGACAATGAAATTTTTTATGTTCAGCATGTTGGCTCTTTCATTTTTGGGAGTTTCATGTAATAAAGAGGAAAAAAAATCCAAGGAATTATATCCTGAAGAAGTAGTTGACCCGAATGATCCAAAAGTGATTATTGAACAAGGAAAGGAACTCTTTAACAGTAATAAAGCGGCATGTTATACCTGTCACCTTCCTGATAAAAAAGTAATCGGCCCAAGTATTCAGGAAATAGCAAAAATTTATCAGGAGAAAAACGGCGATATGTTTGCTTTTTTACGACAAAAAGCAGAACCGATTGTAGACCCCGCTCAATATGATGTAATGAAAGCTAATTTCGCCATTATCAAAACCTTTAGTGATGAAGAAGTTAAATCTTTAGAGCTTTACATAAAAAGCCACCTAAAATAAATTTAAATAAAGACAGTTGTTGAATTCCAGCTGTTTTTTTATTGTATAGTAATATGTAGCAATACAATTTCCCAACTTGGTATTAATAACAAAAAACATTTTAATATTCAAATTCAAAAAGTTAATATTTTGTTAATTTAAAATATTGTATTGTTTTTTACTTAGTTTTGAGATATTAACTACAAAATTATACAGTATGAAAAAATTATTTATTTTATTAGTAATTTCTTTAGCAGCATTCGCAGGGTGCTCACAAGAAGACAGAGAAGCCGAAACAAAAAATAATTTAAGCAAAGAGGATGTAGGATATAAACTAAATTTAAACGATTTTACTCCTTTTAAAACAGATACAATTGTTTTATTTAAGGCTTACACCGCTAAAGAATTGAATAGTCACATTAAAAACACACTGAACAGTTTTAATGATGAATTAGAAGAAATCAGAAAAAAGTACCCAAATGCTGATTTGGTAGTGTATAAGTTAAATTTCAAGCAAAATCAGGCTTTTGTCACTGATTTGCATTTTCTTGATACAAAGGCAAAAAAAGTAATCGATATATTTGACAATAAAATCAATAGTACCTTCCCTTCATTGATAGGCATTGCAGATCTATTATTAGGAAAATGTCCTGAAGGCTGGACCAGTGGTGGTTCGTTTTCATCTAAAGAAGGGATTGCCACCGCAACAGAAAAAATACTTAGCCCAAGCTTAAAAGGAAGCGGAGATTGTGTTCAGATTCAATATGCACGTGGTTTAGTATCCGTTCAGGTATGCCACAGAAAGTGTTAGAACACATCTATATTCTTAAAAGATAAAAAAACGAGTTTAATACTCGTTTTTTATTTATAGATAACCCTTCCATTCATCAAAAAATTCATTCAGAAACCCTTCCATATAATTATGCCGCTGTTGTGCCATCTGTATTCCGGTCTCAGTATTCATTCGGTCTTTTAGCAAGAGTAATTTTTCATAAAAATGATTGATAGTAGTACCATTGCTGTTTTTATATTCCTCTTTGGTCATATTCATTTTAGGCTGTTGTGCCGGATCATAAATTATCCGGTTTTTATAACCGCCATAGTTAAAAGCACGGGCAATACCAATAGCACCAATAGCATCTAACCGATCAGCATCCTGTACAACATCCAGTTCTTTGGAATGAAAGTTTTTCTCAAAATTACCTCCCTTGAATGAGATATTTTCAATGATTTTTTTTACATGCTCAATGATTTCAGGATCAACAGCCAATGATTCTAAAAAGCCAGCTGCTTTTTCAGGTCCCACGCTCTCGTCTCCGTTATGAAACTTACTGTCTGCAATATCATGCAGCAGTACTGCTAATTTTACAACAGTAAGGTCACATGCTTCCTTCTTAGCAATAGTTACTGCTGTATTATACACACGTTCGATATGGAACCAATCATGTCCCGACTCGTTATGTTGCAATTCTTTTTGCACAAAAATGATTGTTTTTTCTATAATGTTTTGCATCTCTGTAAATTAAAAAAAGCTGTTATCACAGCTTTCTATTTATATTATTTCACCATAGCAGGGTTTACCCATTTAAACACGTGTGACTCTGCAGATATTTTCATTCTTTCTGCCAGACGAGCCATACGATCCGGAAGTCTCATAAGATAATCTCTCGCTTTCTCAGCTTCATCTGTCAGATTGGTTATTTTATCGATTTCCCAACGGCTGATCAATTTTTGTAATATTTCCACATAATCCATAGAAGTATAAACTCCAATACGCTGTGCAGATTCCGAGAAGTGATGGAAAGCATCGCCGATGGCTCCGCCTGATTCTCGAATAAGGTTGGCTGGCATGGTGATTTTTTTCTTCATCATATAATTAAAAGCAAGCATCATCTCAGAAGGATCTACTTTAAAAATCCGATCTACAAATTCAGAATATGCATGGTGATGACGCATTTCATCTCCAGCAATCAAACGACAGATTTTTGATAATTTATGATCTCCGTTTTTCTTAGCTAACTGCGCTACTCTGTTATGAGAAACATACGTTGCCAATTCCTGAAAACTGGTAAAAACAAAGTTTTTATACGGATCGCTGTCGGTTCCCGGATCAAATCCGTCATTGAGCAAATGGTGTGTGGTAATTTCTACCTCTCTCATGTTCACTCTTCCGGATAAGTACAGATATCTGTTTAACAAGTCTCCGTGACGGTTTTCTTCTCCTGTCCAGTGACGTATCCATTTTGCCCATCCGTTACCACCTTCTCCTTCTTTTTGTTTTACACCATCAACATCCATCAGCCAGGATTCATAAGTTGGCAATGCTTCTTCAGTGATTGTATCACCTACTAAAACAATCCAAAAATCATATGGTAATTCTTTAGCGTATTCTCTTAATTCTCTAACTTCTTCAAAAAAATTATCTGATTCTGAATTGGGTAACAAATCAGATGGTTGCCAAATTTTCTCCACTGGAATCAGATAGTTATCTACGAAACTATCTATATTTTTTTCCAGAAACTGCATTACTTCTAATCGAACATTTTTTGTTGACATATTTTTTTCTTTTACCGTCTTATCCGGTTATTAATATTTTATTTGCGAGGTGATTTTTTCCTGTGTGATCTCAAACAGGGTATTAAAATCATAGTCATTCACTTTCATCGGTTCATGTATTTTCATACTGACTCTTGCCCCCAACCCTAAAGGAAACATTCCATAACGGAATATTTTCCATGAATTATTTATGGTAACCGGCACTACATAAGCATCCGGTGCATACTTGCATAATATTTTCATTCCGTTTTCAGAAAAGCTTTTAGGTGCACCCGTTTTTGAACGCGTTCCTTCCGGGAAAATAACAGCTGATCTGTTGTATTTCTGGATGTATTCTGCCAATCCTTTGATAGTAGGTAATGCCTGTTTTGAATCTTTCCGGTCAATAAGCACAGAACCACCTCTTTTAAGATTGAATGACACACTCGGAATCCCTTTCCCCAATTCTTTCTTACTTACAAATTTAGGATGTGCTTTTCGCAGATACCATATCATTAAAACAATATCATAAAGACTCTGATGATTGGATACAAAAATTACCGGCACTTTTTCAGGCACCAACGCTACACCTTCTACTGAAAATGTAGTTCCTAATATATGTCCGCATCTCAATAAACAGCCATTAAGAATGTCTACGCTTTTTTTATGTGCCTGATAACCAAAAATATTTAAACAAATCCATTGAATCGGATGAAAGATCAACAAGGCTAACGCAAAAAAGAAATAAAAAACAATACTAATTGGATAAGAGATAATTTTTTGCACTTTTATGAAATTAAAGGTCAAATATACAATAAAAACAAAAACCACCGATATAATCGGCGGTTCGTTTGTTTAAAAAAGGGATAAGTTTAACAGTGTTCTTAACAGTGTTCGTTATACGCTTCTTTTAAGTTTTCTGAAATAGTCTCCGCCGGGTGACCTTCAATATGATGTCTTTCTAACATATGTACCAATTCTCCGTTTTTAAACAACGCCATACTTGGTGATGATGGGGGAAAAGGAAACATTTTTTCACGTGCTGCATCTACTGCATCTTTATCCACTCCTGCGAAAACAGTTACAATCTGATCCGGTGTTTTACCGTTGTCCAAACTCATTCGTGCTCCCGGACGTGCATTTCTTGCTGCACAACCACACACTGAATTTACCACTACCAAGGTTGTTCCTTCTTTTGCTAAAGCATCTTCCACTTCTTTAGCTGTATATAATTCTTGAAAACCGACAGCAACAAGCTCTTCACGCATCGGTTTTACAATTTCTTCTGGGTACATAATTATCTGATTTACGTTATGACACAAAATTATAAAACTATTTTGTTTTAAGCTATGTATTTAATAATCTATTAACGGTGTTTTTATAATTAAAAAAAATGGCTTATATAAAAACAAGCCATTTTTCTAATCAACTAACCCACTCAAATTAAAAATTATAGGAAACCGATAAAGCTATATTCCGTGGATCTATCTGATTGATAAAACCTCCTCTGAAATATGAATTTAACCCTATCTGATCTGTTATATTATTGAAATAAAATCGTGCATCGAATCCTTTGTATTTATAGCCCAGCTGTGCATTTAACGTATAGTAAGAAGGCATGTCAAATGGTTCTGTACCTCCCATATTTCCATGTCCGTCCGGAGCCAGACTGTATTCATTAACCGGGCGTTCACCAACGTAATATAAACCTGTACTGATGCTTAAACCATTTAGCACCCCGTTATTAAACAAATACTGAATCCAGCCGTTAGCTGTGTTTTTTGGGGCATTCATGGGTGCAGAACCGTTTACATACGAAGGGCTGTTTTGATATTGCGCATCCAGATAAGCATATCCAAGCATTACCGTAAGATTATCTAAGATACGTCCGTTTAGCTCTACTTCTACTCCGGTTCGTTTCAGATCTCCTGCTTTAAATACATAGCCCGTCGGATTTGAAGTACCCGGTTCATATTCGGTGTTTGACAAGTTGCTGGTGAGAATATGAAAATAGGTAAAATTAAAGAGTAAGCGATCGTTTAGCCATGAAGATTTTATTCCTGTTTCAAACTGGTTGGTCACTGCTGCTCCCACTTCTTCTCCTGTGTTCAGCTTATCTGCAGCGCTTCTTAAACTGGTGGAATTGGTAAAAGATCCAAAAACATTAACTTGTTCTATAGGGCTCAGCATCACACCTACCATCGGATTCCATGCAGAGCGTTGCGTACCGTTGGTAGACACAGCATCTTTTGTAATTATTTGTGAATACCGAAGACCAAAAACTCCTTTCACATATTTATTAAATTCTACTACATCCTGAGCTAGAACACCAAACGTACCATACTGAGCTCTTACAGGATCATTTGCCTTAAACGTAATTTTTGCCGGCATCTGTTCCCCTTCCTCTCCAGTGATTACTACATCATTGATCGCATTTGGAAAATTTTCATAGATGTTTATTTCATCAATATAATTGCGTTGTAAACCGTTTACATCAGTTGTAAAGCTGGTGGTAGTTGCATCGGCTGTGCGATAATCGAATCCTAATTGTGCCGTATGTTTTACAGAACCTGTATAAAGTTCCTGTCCGATCAGATCAAACTGAAACGTACTGTTTTTATCTTCTCTGAGACTGCGGCTCATCACTCGCTGGCGAATGTGATACTCTTGTGAGCCTCTTATTGCGTTTGCGGTTGTTTGTGTATTATCTACGCTGTAGGATGATTGTGCATAAGCAGCTCTTATCCGGAACTGATCGTCCAGTTTATGATCAATTCTAACCATCATACTGCTCATTTTTGTGTTGTTATTATCACTTTTGAATCCTAAAAATTTATCATCAGGCAAGACATACAATGCATTAGTTCCCTGATTAGCCGCCAGATTTACAGCAGAAGTATGCGGTGTCCGGTTATCATTAAAATAATCTCCTTCAAGAACAACTGTTGTTTTCTCTGTAGGCTTCCAGGCCAGGGAAGGATTCAGATAAACGCGGTTAGATTTTAAATACGCCCTGTAACTATCTGCGCTTTCGTACGCTCCGTTTAAACGAAATGCTACTGTTTCACTCTCATTTAATACCGTCTGGTAGTCAAATACCGGACGTATCTGATTCCAGCTTCCCACGCGCAACCCCACATTGGCAGCATTAACAAAATTCGGCGTTTTTGTTACCACATTAATTACACCTCCTGCATTTCCCAAATCGGTAATAACCCCTTGAGTAATAGCAGCAGAGCCTTTGATCATCTGTATCGATTCTACTCCCTGCATATCAATAACTCCTGAGGCAGTCTGAAACTGAGAATCCATACGCACACCATTCTTTAATACTGGTATTCCCCGAAATCCGCGTGCAGACATACTTTCTTTCACACCACCGTAACTCCCAAATAAGGTAACACCTGGAATATTCCGTACTGCATCTGTAATCGTTAAGGCTCCCTGAGCTTCGATTACTTTATTAGAAATAACAGAGATACTCTGTATCTGATCTTTAGGTTTTAAAGGCATTCGGGTAATCGTCTCCAATCCTTTAGGCTGCTTGTTGCGTTCACCAAAAACTTCTATCTCTTCTAAAACATCAGATTCCTGAATAAGTTTTATGCTTATATGTTGATTTCCCTGTTTTATCTCTACTTTTTTATTGACAGCATAATATCCAATCAACTCTATTCGCAAGGTATAATTCCCTGATTGCAGATTTTTGAAATAGAGTTCTCCCGATTCATCACCTGCTACTTGGTAATTAATTTCCTGAATTATACCTGTTGCATAAGCCAAAGGAGTATTTGTTTCATCTGTTATTTTCACTCTTAATGAAGCTGTCTGAGCAACAGCTACACTCCCCGTAAAGAGCAATAATAATAAAATGGAAAAATGTTTCATCATTAATTTTTATTTAGATTAATTATAAACAAAGGTAATAAGCAAAATGAAACTTCCCAAAAAACAAATTGGTTTTTTAAATAAAATTTTAAAATTAGATTCGCAAATAATTGAAAACACAGAAGAGAATGAGAAAAAAAATCAAAGGCATAAAAAAAAGCCGGTTAAAAACCGGCTCTTATTTTATTGTTGGTCTACAAGGACTCGAACCTTGAACGACTGAACCAAAATCAGCTGTGTTACCATTACACCATAGACCAATTAGTTCTTTAAATTGAGACTAAACGAGTATCTTTGTTGGCCTACAAGGACTCGAACCTTGAACGACTGAACCAAAATCAGCTGTGTTACCATTACACCATAGGCCAGTAAATTGCTCTTAAAACTCAGAGTAATTCTTTATTGCGGTTGCAAAGGTAATACAAAAATCAAATGTTGCAAGTATTCCACAAAAAAAATTAAAAAAAACTAAATAATGGAAAGGATTAAAAAAAAACGTTTTTCTTTGTATCACAAATCAAAAAAATCTAATCGCACTGTATTATGTTGACTATCAATTTTAAAAAGTGGAATATCATACTAGGATGGGTTGCATTCTTAATTGCTTTAATTACATACATCTCAACAATTGAACCTACTCTGAGCTTTTGGGATGCCGGCGAATACATTGCTACCTCTACAAAATTGCAGGTTGGTCACCCACCAGGTGCTCCGCTGTATCAGATGTTGGGAGCTTTCTTTTCCATGTTTGCAGCCAGTAATGAACACATTGCTTTGATGGTAAACATGATGGCATCAGTATCAAGTGCTTTTACGATTTTATTTATGTACTGGTGTACTACGAATCTTTTAGGAAAAGTGGTAAGCAGCTTTTCTCCGTGGAATAATAACAATGCAATAGCTGTTTTAGGAAGTGCTTTTGTAGGCGCTTTATCCTTTGCTTTTTCTGATAGTTTTTGGTTTAGTGCCGTTGAGGCAGAAGTATATGCTACAGCGATGCTTTTGATTTCGGTTTTGCTTTGGCTTGGTATCCGCTGGATTGATGATATCGATAAACCCCGCGGAAACAAATGGCTTTTGGTTATCGCATTAGTAATCGGACTTTCATTTGGGGTTCACTTTATGGCTTTATTAACCATACCTTCTATCGGTTTCTTATACTATTTCAAGAAGTACCCAACCGTTACTATTAAAAATTTCATTATTGCAAACATTGTTATTGTTGCCATTCTTTTGTTTGTATTTTTATTTTTACTCCCATATACATTGGCATTCTTTGCAAAACTGGAGATCTTTACAGTAAATTCGATCGGATTGCCTTTTAATTCCGGTACTATTATCGCTTTTGTTTTGATTATTGCATTCTTTGTTTTCTCTCTGAAATATACAAAGCAGAAGGGCAAACAAGCCGCAAATACGATTATACTTTCAATACTTTTCATATTTATCGGTTTCTCAAGCTGGTTAATGTTGCCTATACGGGCAAATACACAAATACCGATCAATGAAAACAAACCATCGGATGCTGCTGAAGTTTTAGCATATTACAACAGAGAACAGTATGGGTCCCGATCATTATTTTACGACACTTACTATACAACTAAATATCGGGTAGAACTTGACAAGGAAAAACCGTATACAGATGGCAAACCCAATTATGAAAGAAATTATCAGACAGGAAAATACGAGATTGTCAACAATTATAAAAACTCAGAAAACAATATTTCGAGAGAATTAAAAGGCTTTTTACCTCGAATGTGGAGTACTGACGGGTCAAATGCTCTGAACTATATGAGGTACACCAAACCTCTTGATTTTAAACTGAAACCGGAGTATCAAAGCGATCCGGAATTGGTCAATTTTGAGAGACAACTCAGAGCCGGTATGGCATCTGGCGAAATACCTCTGGAAGAATACGAAGGCCGTATATTACAAAGTGGTGATTTTACGGAGTATTTTGATGTTCAGAATCCTTCGTTTAGCGACAATATGAAATTCATGTTTGAGTATCAGTTTGGTTATATGTACTGGCGTTATCTCATGTGGAATTTTTCAGGAAGACAAAATGATGTACAGGGCACCAATGACCGTATTAACGGAAACTGGGTTACAGGCATCAATTTTATTGACGAGTTCCGTTTGGGATCACAGAAAAATCTGCCTTCTGATGTGTTGAATAATAAAGGAAGAAATCATTATTATATGATTCCGTTTATCATAGGATTAATCGGTTTTATCTTCCACTTCAGAAAAGATCCGAAATCATTTTATGTATTACTGGTGTTGTTTTTATTTACCAGTATTGCATTAAAAATCTTCTTAAATGAGCGTCCGTTTGAGCCGCGTGAAAGAGATTATGCCGTAGTAGGTTCTTTTATGGTTTTTGCTATGTGGGTTGGTTTCGGTGTATATGCTATTTATAACACGCTTAAAGAATATATATCACCAAAAGTAACCGCTCCCTTAGTAATTGTAGTGACTCTTTTGGCTGCACCCGTTATTATGGCAAAAGAAAACTGGGATGATCACGACCGTTCAGAAAAGTATACTGCGCTCTCAACAGCAAAAGCATATTTAGATTCATTAGATAAAAATGCCATTATTTTTACTATTGGGGATAATGATACGTTTCCGCTTTGGTATTTACAGGAAGTAGAAGGATACCGAACAGATGTCCGTGTGGTGTGTACGGCATTGCTCCAGGCAGAATGGTATATTGATCAGATGAAAATTAAAGCGTATGAATCCGATCCTTTAAAAATCCGATTTAATCACCGTCAGTATTCCGGAAATAACTTATACTATGCCGGGGTATCTCCAACAATGGATGACCGTATTGAGTTAAATTCTATGATGGATTATATTGCTTCTGATGATCCGAGAACAAAAGTAGAAATGAGTAACGGTAACAGTATTGTTCGTATTCCTACTAATAAAGTAAGAATTCCGGTAGACAAAGAAGCGGTTATCAAAAACAATCTTCTGAGTCCTAAGTATGCGGACCAGATAGTGCCCTATGTTGATTTCGACATTAAAAGCAGTGTACTTTACCGCCAGAGAATCATCATGCTGGATATTATTGCCAATAATAACTGGGAACGCCCGATTTATTTTACAAGTGGTTCATTGAGTGATGAAGATTTCCTTTGGATGAAAGATTATTTACAATTATCGGGTATTGCTTATCAACTGGTTCCGATGAAAACAGATCAGAGCAAACGCAACCACCCTTTATATTTAGGAAGTATTGATACAGACAAGCTGTATAATACAATTATGGAAAAGGAATATGAAAACGGAAAACGCCGTGGATGGACCTGGGGTAATAATGGAAGTAGCAAAATTTACCATGATCCTGAAACCAGAAGAAATGCTTTCCTTTTCAGAATTAATCTTACCCGTCTGGCAGAACAGCTGATAGAAGAAGGTAAAAACAAAAAAGCGAAAAATATCGTTGATACTGCAATGAAAAATTTCCCGATCGATTATTTTGGAAATTATATGACTGTAGAGCCATTTGCCGAATTATATTACCGTCTTGGTGAGAAACAGAAAGCAAAAGAAATTGTAGATGCTTTAGCCAAGAAATATGAGGAAGATCTTATATTCTATAAATCTATGAATCCTAAAGACCAACAGGAGTATATTTATGAGATCGTAGAAGCTTATCAAAGCTATGAACGTATCATAGGTTACGCTGAAGGTTCTGATGTGCAGACTGCAGAAAAGCACAAAGCGAAATTAAAACCTTACAGAGAATACTTTAAGCGTTTTTTACAGGCTGCAAATATTTATGATCCTGCACCAAAACAACCTACTGGCAACAAGGATACTTTAGAATTTGACACTATTGACAAATTATAAAAAAAAGAGGCTTAATAAGCCTCTTTTTTTTATAAAACTGCAAAACAACTCTAACCGACAACAAAAAACTCTGTATAACAACAAAAAATAAGGATAAATTTCATTTTTTAATGTTTTATTAATACTTCTTTAGTCTTTTTTATTTTAAGTTTGTAGCATGATTCAGAGAATAAACATATTATTACTGATAATCTTTATCAACTTTCTGGCCTATCCTACAGTGGCTTACTGTGCGGATATGGACATTTGTTACTCTGGAATGAACCTCAATGAAGAGGAAGAAAATCATATAAAAAAGAACAATACCGTATCTGAGGAAGAAGTACATTATCTTAATGCTTACCATTTTTATAATGTTACTAACTATGATTACGGTTCAGGAAAATTTGATAAAAATCTTAATTTGTCAATGAAAGATCCTATTGTTCAAAAAATTCCCCTCCCCCCTCCTGAACAGGTTTAAGTTTTACTACTGTATTTTCCGTCCCATTCTTATTGGGATAGGGATAATTTGTCTTAAACTTAAACTTTTTTATCATGAATTTTAATAATATAAAAACAGAATTGTCGCAGAATTTTGCTTCTGGACTGGTTGTTTTTTTAGTAGCACTCCCTTTGTGTCTGGGTATTGCTTTAGCTTCAGGAGCCCCTCCTTTATCAGGGATTATAGCAGGTATTATAGGCGGTATCGTCGTCGGATTTTTAAGTAATTCCAATGTTAGTGTATCGGGTCCTGCTGCAGGTTTGTCAGCCATCATTTTAGTAGCTATTACAGATTTGCAGGCATTTGATATCTTTTTATGTGCCGGTATTATTGCCGGAATTGTACAATTGATATTAGGCTTTGTAAAAGCCGGAGCTATTGCCAATTTTTTTCCAAACAGTGTTATTGAAGGAATGCTTGCCGGAATCGGACTGATTATCATCATTCAGCAGATACCTGTGGCACTTGGAACTGAAGGATATAGAGCTATTCTGGACAAAGGAATAGGCGCACTCCATATAGGAACAATTCTTATCACACTCGTGTCAATTACCATCTTATTAATCTGGGAAAAATCAGCCTTTTTGAGAAAGTTCAAAATGCTGCCAGGAGCGTTGATCGCCGTAACAGTAGGAATTGTACTTAATCAGATTTTTTTGTCAACGGGCAGCCATTTGGCAATCGGAGACGACCAACTGGTAAAACTACCTGTAGTAAGAAGTACTGAAGATCTGGCAAGTTTAATTATGCTTCCTAATTTTGAAGGATTTACAAATCCTGTAGTATGGACTACAGGTGTTACAATAGCCATTGTAGCTTCTATCGAAACATTATTGTGTATCGAAGCTGCAGACAGATTAGATGTATATAAGAGAACTACTAATAATAACAGAGAATTAAAGGCTCAGGGAGTAGGTAATCTTATCAGCTCATTCATTGGAGGTTTACCAATGACATCAGTAGTTGTGAGAAGTTCTGCAAACGTAAATGCAGGAGCAAAATCCAAAGCCTCAGCAATTATTCACGGATTTTTATTACTTATTTGTGTATTATCTATTCCTTTTATATTAAATTTAATACCGCTGGCAACATTAGCCGCAGTTTTGTTACTTGTAGGATACAAACTCGCAAAACCAGCTACATTTGAGCATTTTTGGCATAAAGGTATTTATCAGTTCTTATCGTTCTTCATCACTTTAGCAGCTGTCGTAGTGTTCGATTTGCTTACAGGAGTTGGTTTAGGACTGTTGTTCAGTATTATTATTCTTTTGATAGGAAATATAAAAAAAGGCATGTTTGTCGAAAATGCAGAAGGCAGTGGAAAATATTTTACCATAACTTTGGCAGAGGAAGTTTCTTTCTTGAACAAAGCTTCAATTAAAAGAAAATTAAAAGAAATACCTAAAAATGCCACAGTTTGGATTGACGCGAAGAAATCTGTTTATATCCATTCTGATATTTTGGAATTGATTCAGGATTTTGCCAATAACATCGCAAAAGAAAAGAGTATAAAAATAAAGCTCTCGGGTTTTAAGAACAGTTTCGAAATCAATAAAGATGACAACGATACTATTATTATAGACCACCGAAGAGCCATATAATGAATTTTAACAATAACAACACCCATTCAATGAAAGCGCATACAGCAGAAACATTAGCAACAATGACACCAGAAAAAGCAATAAAATTCCTAAAAGAAGGAAACCAACGCTTTTTAAATAATCTAAAAGTAAACAGAAACTTACTACAACAGGTAAACGAGACAAAGGACGGACAATTTCCTTTTGCTGTAGTATTAGGCTGTATGGACAGCAGAACTTCTGTTGAGTTAATATTCGATCAGGGAATCGGAGATATTTTTAGTCTTAGAGTTGCTGGAAACATCTTGACAGATGAAATGATCGGAAGTATGGAATATGCCTGCAAATATGTGGGTAGTAAATTAATCATGGTATTAGGCCACAGTAAATGTGGGGCTACAACCGGAGCTACAGCAGGAAAAAAAGGAGGAAAACTTACTTCTGTATTAGAGAAATTTGACACTTCTATAGAAGAAGTAAAAAAAGAACTTCCTGGAGTAGAGCCTACTTCTTCAGAGTTTATTGAAACCGTAACGCAACACAACGTAATCAGAACAATGAATGAAATTCTTGAGAACAGTGAAGTATTAAAAGATTTGTTCGAAAAAGGGGAAATAGGAATTGTAGGCGCTTACTATAATGTTGATAGCGGAGAAGTAGAGTTCTTAAAAGAAACTTTATAATCTTTAAAATACGAAGAGACGATTCATGAATCGTCTCTTTTTTATTTACATAAAAAAGGGAATCAATTACTTGATTCCCTTTTTCTATGGTTAAGCATCAGCTCTTATCGTTTGAGCGAGAAGTGACCTGTTGCTTCTTTTTGTAATCCGGTGTTTGGTTCTATGTATTCTACTTTGAACCAGTAATCAGTCGATGGCAGTGGTTTCCCGTTTAACGTTCCATCCCACCCTGCTCCTGCAGGACTGATCTGTTTTAATAATTTTCCTTGACGGTCAAAGATATAAATTTTTGACTTTGGTTGGTTCTTTAACGCAGGAATATTCCATGTATCGTTATAACCATCTCCGTTTGGTGTAAAATATTTAGGGTAATTCAAAACTGTTACTACTAAACTCGCAGGACAAGCCTCGTTTCCAGCCTGATTTTTAACACGTACCCAAACTGTGTGATCTCCTGGTGAAACATTCATAAAGATGTTTTCTTCCTGGTAAGGTCCTTCATCCAAAGCATATTCGTATTGGTAACCCGCAGGGCCACTTACGATCACTTCGATGGCATTGGTATCACTGAATCCATCTGTAAGGTTTACAACATCAATAGTCAATGCAGGTGCATCCTGTACAATGATGGTTTGTATCGCTTTACAACCTGTAGCGTTTACTGTTACTTCTACTGTGTAAGTACCGGCTTCTGTTGCCGTGAAAGTTGGAGTATTACCTCCTACTACCGTACCGTTTCTTGTCCATACAAAAGTATGACCCGCTGCTGGTAACCCCGTATCCATTAAGTAACCCGTACGTTCCTGTGTACGGTAATCAATACAGATGAATCCGTCCGGAATATCTTTCATGATTGGACCGTCGATAACATTGATATCAAACTGAATTGTTGCAGTACACAGTTCATTCGAATCATTGTTGTATACTTCGGCAATGATCGTCTGAGGGTTGCTCACCGTCTGGTAAGCGGTCGGCGTACCGATCACAATACCCATCTGATAGTTTTGTACAGAGGCATAGTAACGTACCTGTAAGCCTGTTACAGGTTGAGTACCGATGATATCTGCACTCATAACGGTTAGATCCACTACCGTTAATCCGTCGTTTACACCGTCAACATCACAGAAAGTAACATCAGTTGGAGTAAAGGCTTTTACAGCTTCTTCTATTTTAAGGTTGAAAGAAGCGATAGCAAAACATCCGTGTTCGATATTCTCTACTCGTACCCAAATCGTTTGTTCGGTTGGGGTAACGTTCGTATACAGATAAGGCAATGGATTGATTGCATCCGTAGCATCTTCTTCAGTAAGGTAATAACGTACACTGAATAAGGAAGCATCCTGTCCCGCCAACGCCTGAGCGTCTTTATCGTGCAGATTGAATTTATAGTATTCAGGAGCATTCTCGATACAAACAAACAAAGGTGTCATAGGTCCTACTGCAGGAGTAGGAATTACGATCAAGTCTAATGGTACTACTACTGAACAGCTTTCACTTGGAATTCCGGTTTTGGTAGAAACACGTACATAAACGGTTGTACTCGCACTGGTAAAGGCTTCCGCTTCTTCCAATGTTAACGCTGCAGCTGTGTTACCCAATTGGGCATCTCCAAAGGTTAAATAGTATTCGTAGCTTAGGTTGTTATCAAAGTTACTGATATCTGCTTCTGCATCTCTAAGGTTAAATTCTGCTTCTCCGTCTTCTATCTCACACTCTGTTAAAGGTGCAGGGGTCATGTTCGGCTCCGGTAAAGGAAGCACACGAAGGGTAAGCGGTACTACACTTCTACATCCGTATTGGTTGATAACAGAAACCCAGATCGTTTGTGTAGCAGAGGTATTGGTATATGCTGTAGGGTTACCGATCGCATTAGAACCGGAACGCGCTTCTGTTTCTGTTAAGTGGTAGGTAACTACCGCTTCAAAAACCTCTCCCTGTAAGATCTGTAATTCACGGATGGTAAGGTCAAATACCGTTTGGAAATCATTTGGCAAGGCTTCGTTACACGATACAATTGGTGTAGGCGTACCTAATGGCAATGCCGTTTTTCCTTCTATGGTAAAGCTGCCTAATGCAAAACAACCGCCTGATAAGACATTCGCATTGTCGATACGAACCCAGATCGTTTGTGGATTAGTGGTATTGACAAAGGCAGTAGGATCTGCAATCCATCCCGTACCTGCCGTAGCAGATGCAAGGCTGGTGTAATAACGAACCGTATAGTTACCAGGCTGTGGCTGGAAAGCGATGATCGCTGCACTTTGCTGGGTAAGATCAAAACTCGTTAGCCCATCAAATAAATCCCCTACCGTATCACACGATACATAGTTTGGAAGTGTCAATGGCATAATAGGCGCTATCTCTAATTTGAACGCAAGAGCATATACTGAAAAACAGTTCGTTACAGGGTTTGTAGCACGTACCCATACCACAGGATTGTTCGCCTGAAGGTTGTTGTACTGTGCAGGATTCTGAATAGGAGCCTGGTTGTTCAAAGCGTTGCTCTCGGTTTCAAAGAACGTAAGCGTATAGTTTTCTCCCTGCAGCAATAAAGCAGCATAAGAGGTTAAATCAATGGTTCCGAAACCTCCTTGACCGGAAGCACAAACTGCAATTGGAGCTGCAGGAATATGAAGAACAGGGGCCGGACTTACACGGATGTCCATTGTGGTTAGGGTGAAGCATCCCGTACGTGCATCTTCTACACGAACATGTAATGTCTGTACGTTTTGTACCGCATTCTGGTAGTTCATTGGCAGAGGGGCAACATCATTCTGTGCATCTGCTGCTGTATAGTGGAACGTAACCAGGAGGTTGCTTTGGTTATTGGTGATCGCAGGTATTCGGCTCGCCAGGTTGAAGATCATAAAACCATCATGGTTATCATCACACAACTGGTAAGTAGGTACCGGATTAGGGACAACCGGTTTCGCATTCACTACTAAATGAAGCGTTACCACACGGAAACATCCCGTTGTATTGTTTTCTACACGTACATAAACAGTTTCTGAAGTAAGGTTAGAGAAAGCTGTTGGGTTACTGATTGGAAATACGTCAAAAGTCGCATTGTCGAAAGTGGTATGATAGCTCAGGGTATAATCTGCCGGATTCAATCCGTTCAGAATAACTCCTGCCTGACTTGTAAGATCAAAAACAGCCAGTCCGTCGTTGTTGTCGTCACAAATCGCATATTCTAAATTACCTATAACATCTGGTGTTGGGTTTACTATGAGAGTTACCGGAACAATACTCGAACAGGAAGAGTTGATATACCCTACTCTTGCATAGATGGTTTGTGCATTTGGTGTGATGTTTACATAGTTCACCACCTGATTGATCGGTAATACGTTGTTTTGAGCATCGCTAAGTGTCTCATGGAAACTTACCTGGATACCCGCTGGAATAGGATTACCTGCTATCTGGATTTTTAAGGCTTCAAGGTTGAAAATACCAAAACCATCATTGTTAGGATCACAATACGTAACAGGTCCAACAGGATTCGCAATTGGTGTATTTCTGATGAGTAATTGCTGTTCTACAACTATAAAACATCCTGTAGCTGCATATTCTACTCTCACATATAAAGTACCCTGAGGTCCTGTATAGTTCAATGGAAGAGAAGGTCCTCCGTTTTCCGCTTCTGCCTCGGTCTGATAATAGCTCAGGTTAATACCTGTAGCCGTGCCGATGATATTAGACTGATTTAGCGCTAAATTAAAGTTAGCAAATCCGGAACCGTTGATCTCACAACCATACATAGGCAGGCGATTGGTATTCGCTACCGGTAGTGGATGGATAAACAAACGGAAAGAGGTAGTGGCGTAAATAGAGATATTATCTTCCTGAGAAACACGCACCCAAATGGTTTCACCATCTGTTGCCTGATAATTGGATAATTCAGGTTCCTGAATCGCTCCTGTATTCGAGTTGGCCTCGTTTAGAGAATGATGGTACGTAACCAGGTAACCTAACTGACCATAATATACAATAGCCGACTGAACAGTCAGGTCAAATGAATTTGGCTGATCTGCACATATTGCCAGATTTTGTAAAGGTGCCAATTCTTCCAAATCGGTAATAATAGCTGTATCGACATTATTATCCTGATTCAAATCTACATTATCTCCCTTAACACTTGCGGTATTTAAATAGTCACCAGTAACATTGATGAAAACTTCAATTGTTAAGGTAGCAGAGGCATCAGGAGCAAGAGCACCAACCGTCCATACACCTGAGATCGGATCATACGTACCTTGGCTCGGAGTAGCAGTGACAAAAGTATAACCGGTAGGCAATACATCTGTTACCAACACATTAGGATCTTCGAATCCGCCAATATTAGAAACGGTAATCTGAAAGAATACGCCGCTGTTATTTTGTTCAACTTCTTTTTGAATCGCAAGATCTGTACATGGAACAACTTCAACAAATAATGGAGATGAAATAGCAGTAAGTCCGCATTCTCTTGTACCGCGAACCGAATAGTTTCCTGTCTCCAAAGCGATATAAGTACTTTGGTTAGCTCCATCGATTGGATTACCGTTTAGATACCATTGATAGGGTTCCAAACCTGTTGTTGTTGACAATTCAATACCACAGCCATCCTGTTCATTTGGAGCTAGTGGTTGCGCAGGGCTGTCACTAAATGCAGAGAAAAATCCGGACATGGAAAACCCTTCTCCCTGCTGTACGAGACTCGTTGTTAGTCGGGCATTGGAAGTAAGAATGATTTCAACCGGATTTCCTATATTAATATTATTAAAACGAATCATGTAAAAACCGGAAGTACCAATTGCAGTACGCGGTATCCCCGTTACTGTTTCAATATTCAATCCGTTTATAAAAACGGGCTCTGTAGCCGATTCAATGATCGTATATCCGAAATAAGGTAAATCGGTATTGTTGAAGCTAATGAACTTTCGGGTTCGCACATCAGATGCTCCGGCACAACCACCAATAGGCAGTACTGTAGAAACATCTGTTTCACAGGCAACTGCAGTACCTGAATATACTGTAATCGGATTATTAGAAACAATCAAAGAAGAGGAATACTGATTGGTAGCATCTCCGTGATGAAAAGTCTGAAAATTTCCTGCCAACAGTAATTCATAATCCGTAGAGTTGAGTAAAACACCAGCTGCATCATAATTTTTAACATTTACAAGTGTTCCCGGCTGAGTGGCAACTATTGTACTCTGCTCAGGATGATTTGCACCCGTTCCGGCAGCTCCACTTCCTCTTACTACGAGAAATTGATTTCCTAAGACGTTATTTGGAGCCATTTGATCGAACGTTCCATCCTCTCCGTTTCCTCCACAAGCCTGAGGAGTATCTCCATAACTACCAACATTGGCAACAACAGGTTTATTCGCAGTCATCAAAGAGCCTAAAGGAGCTGTAAACAATTGACTTTGACCTGCATTTAATGCAATTGGAGCTCCACCATCAACTATTACTTCTGTTCCGTCTTCAATCGCCATTACCGAATAAATGGGCTGTGAGGTATTTAAACCGGTAAAACTGGAACGATAATACCCTACCCGAAACTCTGTTCCAATTCCTTCATCACCAAAACTTACAAGAGAAGCATTCCCCTTTATAGTAGCATTGGTAAGTCCTATGGCATCCGAAGCAATGTTTCGCATATTTACAATGACAGGAGCCGTTGCTGTAACAATCAGTCCGCGATCATTATATAAGGTATTAACAGCATTTCTTTGCAAGTTGGCCGCAACGCCTAAAAACCTGTAAGAAATAGGAATATTGGCTGTTACTGTAAGATTGGTAATAAAAGTTCCGTCACTCTTTTCAAGAGTAACTTCTATCTGTCCCGGAGAAGCCGTAGAGATAACAATTTCATTTGCAGTACTCCAATATTGCCATGGAGCGGGTGCGATATAATGTTTTTGAGAATATTGGGAGTACCCCGATGCAGTAAAAAATAACAAACAAAGTAGTAGTATTATTTTATTAAAAATAGTTTTGAACATATACCTACAATCAAATTATTTAATTAAAATCGCATAAAGTTAATTTTTTTTTTGAGATAAGAAAACTTTTAACAATTACTTTTAAAAAATTATGCGTTTTTATACAGATAATTTAAAAATATTACTCCCCCAACATTACTTAAATATTTCTATTTTTGTAAAAATATTTAGAACTATGTTAGTGATAGGAATCGCTGGAGGAACAGGTAGCGGAAAAACAACTGTTGTACATCAGATTATGAGAGAACTGCCTGAAAACGAAGTAGGTATTATTTCTCAGGACGCTTATTACAAAACCAATGATCATTTGAGTTTTGAAGAAAGAGCGTTGATTAATTTTGATCATCCGAGAGCGATCGATTTTGAATTATTGACACAACATCTCAAAGAGCTTAAAAACAATAAAAGCATTCATCAGCCGGTCTATTCGTTTGTACATCACAACAGAACAGATGATTATATACTAACGCATCCAAGAAAAGTGATGATTATTGAAGGAATTCTAATTCTTTCCAATCCTGAATTGAGAAATTTATTTGATATAAAAATATTTGTTCATGCTGATTCTGATGAGCGGCTGATTCGCCGTTTAAAAAGAGATATTGCAGAAAGAGGCAGAGATATGGAAGAGGTATTATCCAGATACCAGACTACTTTGAAACCAATGCATGAACAATTTATAGAACCATCAAAAGCATTTGCAGATATTATCATCCCAAATGATACTTATAATACAGTGGCAATTGATATTGTGAGATCTGTTATTAATGAAAAAATAACTGTAGACCAATGAAACGAAAAATAGCAGCATTAATTACACAATATCCTTTACTAAAATGGTTGACTAACCGGTTTGTATTGGTTACCTTGTTTTTTGTGATATGGCTGGTATTTTTTGACACTTATTCTTTATTTGATCAACGGGAAATAGACAAAGAGATCAACAAACTCGAAGACAATAAAGCCTATTATCAGGAAGAAATTCATAAAGACGAGGTATACATCAATAAACTCCATAAAATGGAGGAAGTAGAGAAATATGCCCGGGAAAAATATTATATGAAGCGGGACAATGAAGACATCTATATTATTGAGATGGATAATGGCAATGATGCCGCATCAGACGAATCTACAAAATAAATAATAGTATCTATGAGTGAGCATTTATTTAATGAATTTGAAAAGGTAAGTTCAAAAGAATGGAAAAATCAAATTCAATACGAACTAAAAGGTGCAGACTATAATGAAACGCTCATTTGGGAAAGCCTCGAAGGCATAAAAGTAAAACCATTCTATCATGCAGATTCAGATCATCTGAGCCTGCCGATACAAACTTCTGTAACTCAATTCAGCATTCTTCAGCACATATTTGTAAAGAATGTTGAAAAATCAATTGACACCATTCAAAACAGCCTTACACGAGGAGCTGAAAGCCTTCGGTTGACGATCGCAGATGACACTATAGATATACAACAATTGCTGGCTGGTATTAAAGCAGAAAAACTGGTGTTGTATATAGAATTGCCTTTCTTTTCAGAATCTTTTATCAAAAAAATAAATGAAGAAGCTTCAAAATCTTCTTTTGAAATTTTTGTTGTAGTCGATCCCATACATCAACTAGCTCATGAAGGAAATTGGTTTAAAGATTTGAATACCGATTTTTCGTTATTAAATACAAGTATTTCTCATTATAAAAACATCAATTTAGTAAGCATCAACGCACAGCTGTATCAGAATGCGGGAGCGAATATAACGCAACAGCTCGCTTACACAATGGCGCATCTAAATGAATATCTGAATCGGATTCCCAACTATGCAGGTACCATTTTAATCAAAACAGCTGTAGGCACCAATTATTTTTTTGAGATTGCCAAATTACGGGCCCTTCGCCTTCTGACAGATCTTCTTACTAAAGAATACCATAAGGATATAAAAATTCATATTCAGGCGACACCAACCAGACGAAATAAAACACTGTATGATTACAATGTAAACATGCTGCGAACCACTACTGAATGTATGAGTGCTATTATTGGTGGAGCTGATGCTGTTGAAAACATGAGTTACGATGCGCTGTATCATAAAACAAATGAATTTGGTGACCGTATCTCAAGAAACCAATTGCTTATTCTAAAAAATGAAAGCTATTTTGACAAGGTAAATAATCCTGCTGACGGAGCTTATTATATTGAGAGCCTTACGGCACAACTCGCAGAAAAAGCATTGGTTCTTTTTAAAGATATTGAAAAAAACGGAGGCTTCATTACACAATTGATTGAAGGAACCATTCAGAGAAAAATTAACGAAAGCGCAGAAAAAGAACAGGAACTTTTTAACACAGGAAAGGAAGTGTTACTCGGAACCAATAAATTTCCGAATCCGAACGACCGGATGGCTCATGATCTGGAACTGTATCCATTTGTGAAGAAAAATGCCAGAAAAACACTTATAAAACCAATTATTGAGAAACGTCTGTCTGAGAATATTGAAGAGAAACGTTTAGAAGAAGAAAAAAATCCTACTGTAAAATAAAACTGATGAGAAAAGACATTCAACATTTGCAACTGCCAACCGGAGCAGGCAACAGTAATCCTTCTCAGCAGTCTACCTTTACCACTGCAGAAGGTATTGAAGTAAAAGAAACTTACCAACCAGAAGACATAGCATCTCTGGAACAGATCGGCTTTGCCGCAGGCTTCGCGCCGAACCTGCGAGGTCCGTATGCTACTATGTATGTAAGACGTCCATGGACGATACGCCAATATGCTGGATTTTCTACCGCTGAAGAAAGTAATGCCTTTTATAGAAGAAATCTGGCGGCAGGACAGAAAGGTCTTTCTGTAGCTTTTGATCTCGCTACACACCGCGGTTATGATTCTGATCACGAACGCGTAATGGGCGATGTCGGGAAAGCCGGAGTTGCCATTGACAGTGTTGAAGATATGAAGGTTCTTTTTGACCAGATTCCTTTAGACGAAATGTCGGTTTCGATGACCATGAACGGTGCTGTTTTACCGATTATGGCGTTTTATATTGTAGCGGCAAAAGAACAGGGCGTAAGTGAAAAGTTGCTTTCCGGAACCATTCAGAATGATATTCTCAAAGAGTTTATGGTGCGTAATACCTATATTTACCCACCTACACCTTCTATGAAAATTATTGCAGATATCTTTGAATACACGAGTAAAAACATGCCTAAGTTTAACTCGATTTCTATTTCAGGATATCATATGCAGGAAGCTGGTGCCACTGCTGATATTGAACTTGCTTATACATTGGCTGACGGTCTTGAATATATCCGTACGGGACTTGCAGCAGGAATGAAAGTTGATGAATTCGCACCACGTCTTTCTTTTTTCTGGGCTATAGGAATGAACCATTTTATGGAAATTGCTAAAATGCGTGCCGGACGCATGATCTGGGCAAAATTATTGAAGCAGTTTCAACCGGAATCTGATAAATCTCTGGCTTTGCGAACACACTGCCAGACTTCAGGATGGAGCCTTACCGAACAAGATCCTTTTAATAATGTAGCACGTACGGCTATTGAAGCAGCCGCTGCTGCTTTCGGAGGTACTCAGTCTCTGCATACCAATGCATTGGATGAAGCTATCGCCTTACCTACTGACTTCTCTGCACGTATTGCACGTAATACACAAATATTCTTACAGGAAGAAACCAAAATATGTAAAACAGTAGATCCATGGGCAGGAAGCTATTATGTAGAATCCTTAACTGCTGAAATTGCTGAAAAAGCATGGAAACTGATTGAAGAAGTAGAAGAACTTGGCGGAATGACCAAAGCTATTGAAGCGGGTATTCCAAAATTGCGCATCGAAGAAGCTGCTGCAAGAAAACAGGCCCGTATAGACAGCGGGCAGGACATTATTGTAGGGGTCAACAAATACCGGTTGGAAAAGGAAGATCCCTTACAAATTTTAGAAGTAGACAATCAAATCGTTCGCAAGCAACAAATCGAACGTCTCAACCATATTAAAGCAACCCGCGATACTGAAAAAGTAAGAGTGGCTTTAGAAAATCTGACCAACGCAGCAAAATCCGGAGAAGGAAATCTTCTGGCTCTGGCTATTGAAGCGGCTGAACTAAGGGCTACCTTAGGAGAAATAAGTGATGCTCTCGAAGCTATTTACGGAAGGTATAAAGCACAAATTAAATCTTTTAGCGGTGTGTACAGCAAAGAAATAAAAGAAGACAGCAGCTTTAAAAAAGCACAGGAACTGGCAGATAAGTTTGCCAAAATGGAAGGAAGACGTCCGCGTATTATGATTGCCAAAATGGGACAAGACGGTCATGACCGCGGAGCAAAAGTTGTTGCAACAGGATATGCAGATGTCGGATTTGATGTAGATATCGGTCCTCTGTTTCAAACTCCTGAAGAAGCTGCGAAACAAGCTGTAGAAAACGACGTGCATGTTTTAGGAGTTTCATCTCTTGCTGCCGGACACAAAACATTGGTGCCTCAGGTAATTGAAGAACTAAAAAAGTACGGTCGTGAAGATATCATGATTATTGTGGGAGGTGTAATCCCTGCACAAGATTACCAATTTTTGTTTGATGTAGGAGCCGTAGCCGTTTTCGGACCGGGTACCCGTATCAGCGATGCGGCAATCAGCATTTTAGAAATTCTCATTGGAGATGAACAATAAAAAAGAGCTGTCAGTTGACAGCTCTTTTTTATTGTTCATTAATCTGTATTCAATAATATAACACCTGTAATACAAAAAACTATTCAATCACATGATAAAATTATAGTTACACAATAAAACTAAAAAATTAGTGTTATAACTATATAATTAGTTTTGAAACTAAAAAATTAGTTATATATTTGAATTATAAAAAAACTAATATGGAAAAGCTGACAAACAAAGAAGAAGAAATCATGCAGATTTTATGGAAACTGGAAAATGCATTTATTAACGATATACTGGAAGCGACAGAGGCCCCAAAACCTCATTATAACACCCTATCAACAATTGTACGAATTCTTGAAGATAAAGGTTTTGTAGGACATCGTGCTTATGGAAAATCGCATCAGTACTTTCCTGTTATCACAAAAGAAGCGTATAGAAGTGTGTATGTAAAAGACTCCATAATAAAGTATTTTGATAATTCTGTTTCTGATCTTGTAAGCTATTTTGTAAAAGATGAATCTATCACTCAAAGTGATTACGACGAAATTATGGCCATTATTGAAAAAAGCAAACCAAAGAAATAAATGATGGAAAATATATTGATGTATGTCTTCAAAGTAAATCTACTATTGATTTTCTTTACTGTATTCTACCTGATTTTTTTGAAAAAAGAAACTTTTTTTAAGCTTATTCGGTATTATTTTATCGGAGGAATAATTATTTCACTGATACTACCTATTATATATACATATAAAACAGTAGAAATTATTCATCAACAGACAACAGATACCGAACAAAAGCTTGTGAACAATACAACACAAGGCATCGTAAAGGAAGAAATTGAACATTTGTTTACTGTAGAAAACGTTCTGTTGGCTTTTTATATCATCGGACTTTTATGGATGTTATTTCGTTTTATTAAAGCCCTATACAAGCTTACCCGTATTATTGTTTATAGTAAAAGAGACACTTCAATTAGGGGCGTTTTATATAACCGCCAAATCAACAATGCGTTCTCGTTTATAAAATGGATTATTCTGCCTGCCCAATATCAGGAAATGAAAGATATTTACACCATTATAATTCATGAAAAAGTACATGTAAAACAAGGTCATAGTTTCGACATTCTTTTTATGGAAATTCTTCACTGTTTTTTCTGGATAAATCCGGCAATTATTTTCATGAAGAAAAGCATACGGCTAAATCTGGAATATCTCGTAGATGCTGAGGTCACTAAAGAAACGCATTCTTATACCTATCAAAAAACACTGCTTACCACACTTGCCGTCACCAATAACAAACTGGCGACTTCATTTAATGCCATAGAGGTAAAAAAACGTATCATTATGCTTAACACTCAAAAATCAAAAAATATGAAAAAATTAAAATTTACACTGGCACTTCCTTTTATTGCCTTGTTTTTTATCTCATTTCAGATAAAAACAGTGGCACAAATACGCCTGGTCGAAGCATCAAAAGTTACTTCTGACAAGCGCTCCGTTATGACCTTTTATCTCTATCCGGGTCATGAAAAAGAAGACTTTAAAAAAATGGAAGACGTGCTGAAAAAAATGTATAAAATTAATGCCCGTTTTTCTAACATTCAACGCAAGAATAATCAGGTTGTTTCTTTTGATATCCATGTGAAAAATGGCAAGGAAAACTATACCCGAAGTTTTGGAAAGAAAACACCTTTTACTTCTCTGGCATTAAGTGTTGAAAATAAAGGCAACAAAAAATACGATTTATTGCTAAATGAACAGACAGACGGAATCAGTTGGCAAACACAAAATCAAGCCTCCAAAAAAGCCTCTACTTTTGTTATCACATCAGAAAAAGAACCTAAAAACGAGATCGTGCTTTTAAAAAATACCGATCCTGCAACTACTGCAGCGACTGCTGTTGTTGAAATTACTGATGGAGAAACCGTTTTTATTCAGTCTGATCAGCCCGTTTATTTTATTGACGGAAAAAAAGTTTCTAAAGATGAGCTAAGCAAGATTTTACCCGATGAAATTCAACTTATCGAAATAAACCGTAATAACGAAGTAGAAAATAATGCACAAGACAGCAGAGGAACAATCAGAATTACAACCAAACGGAACAATGCATCTGTAAAGGCAGAACAAGCTTCAGTTCGGCTGCAAAAGCAAATTGAATACACAAGAAAAGAAATGCTCAATGCCGAATCGCTGCGCATACAGGCACTACAGGAAAAAGCCTCCGCTTTTGCTCAGAAACAAATTGTACTGAGTGAAAAACAGATCGCAATAGCACAAAAAATAGCGGAAAAATATTCAGAAAAAGAACAAAAAAGAATAGAAGTTATTGCCAAAAAGATTGAAGAATCAATTGAAAAAAGAACAAAACATATAGAAAAAGAGAGCGAAAAAATGCAGAAATTAAGAGAAAAAGCTTTAGAGAGAAGAGAAAAAGCACTTTTAAACAATGCTTAACCGCACCCCGATACGATTACTTTTATATATTATTATTCCAATTAGTTACAAAAAAGAGCTGATAATATCAGCTCTTTTTTATTGCTTATTCATTTGAATATTAGCAGTGACATGGATTTTCTCTCCAAGCATCAGACCTCCGGTCTCTGTAAGCGCATTAAAGGTAATTCCAAATTCCTTTCGGTCTACGATTCCGGTGATTTCAAACCCCGCTTTTTCAATGCCTTCAGCTGTTGTAACCTTTCCTCCATACAGCGCCTGAAATACCGTTTCTTTGGTAATCCCTTTCATGGTAAGATTTCCGATGATCTCAAAAATAGCTTCTTCTCTCCTTTTGAAAGAAGTCGTAACAAACTCAATCTTGGGGTACACGTCTGCTTCGAAGAAATCAGAACTTCTTAAGTGCTCATCTCTAACCGGTTGATTGGTATCAATGCTTTTTACCTCAATACCAAATTCTACCTGTGCACCATCAAAATCATGATCTGAAGTCATCATCACTCCCGAAAACTCCTTAAAAACACCTGTAACATTTGAAATTACAAGATGTTTTATTTTAAACTGAACATCAGAGTGTTCTTTATCTATGTGCCATATTGTTTGTGTCATACAGGATACTTTTTATATCAAATATACAAACTTGTCAATAGCTCAAACATGTTCTGGATTAATTTCCTCTTCAAAAAACGTCATCTTTATAATCAATCAATCGAAATCAAAAAAATCAAATCCCAACTTGCTAATATTCGCTAAAAAAACAAACTAAAAAATTTATATTATTATACAAATAATAGTTTTAAAAAACAATATAATGTATTTTTTTAACTTTTTTATAACGTTTAAGGAGAATTATTTTATATAGTTTCGTTATGTTAGCTAACAAAAAACACTTTTATAAACATTTAAAAATTAATTAATTATGAAAAAAATTCAATTTCACTGTCTCCTATTCATAAGCCTTATAATGATGACAATAGGATTAATAGCGTGTACAAATGATGAAGCCATAGTCTCTGATGAAAACAAAGAAACAAGCAATTTTGCCGGCAAAACATCTGATGAAGGTTACCTTTATGCCAAAGCCTTTTACCAAAGTAATCTCAGTTTTGGAAAATCAGTTGATGTTATTGACCCGGATACAAAACAGGGCGTTACAATCACAGAAGTAAAAGTTAATAATGAGGCACGCGCAAGAGGGTATGTTGTAAAACAAATAAAAACAGATGTGTTTTTATTTTTTGCAGATGTCAACAGAGAAAAAGATGTATTAACGGTATATGATGCAAACACAGACAAACAAGAAATCTTTAGCAACCTTACAAAAAATGAAGACTATAAAACCACCCAAAAGTTCGATTTTATTAAGTTTACCCCCCAAAAAGTTACTGCTGCCAAAGGCTGTGGTTTTTGGAAAAAGGTATGGGGTTCGTGTACTTTTCATAGAATTGGTGTTCCTGTTGAAGGAAGCCCTGGTTACTGTGCAGATTACTCAATAAGAAACACGTACTTTTTAGGCTCAGTGATCCATTCAACGGGATGGGCTCCAGATGGCGTTTATCCTTGTAAATGATAAAGGAAAATACCTTTTTAACATTGAGTAAACATGATATTGAGAGTTATATAACTCTCAATATTTTTCTAATTTTCAAAAAATATAAATCATGCCTTCTTTTACATTTCAAAAAAATATCTCAGTTCCTGTAATTATATTTTTTATTTTTCAAATAAACAGTTACACACAAACTACCCTAAAAGGAAACGTACAGTCTGAAGGAGAAGCAGTAGCTTATGCGCTGGTACTACATACGAAGATGAAGCAACCCGTCTATACGGATTCTTTAGGCAATTTTGAGATCACAAATCTGACCGCAGTAGAAAGGCTAACCATCAATTGTATAGGTTATGAAGAAAAAACGGTACTCGTAAAAAATCTAAACCATCCTCTTATTATTGAATTGAAAAAAAACAGTACGTTGCTTGATGAAATGGTCATTTATAAAATCAATTCACGTTGGAAAAGTTTTTTCAAAAAACCTAAACCTCACCTTTGGAAAGATAACTTTAACCTATTTGAAGGAAATGTAATACTAACAAAGTATAAAGCACCAAAAGATCTTACCTTTAATGGCATTGCCTTTATTTTAAAAAACGCTAATGCGAGCCATAAAACAAAAAAAATACGCCCATTGATTTTCAAAAATTCAATAAACAATTCAAATTCTCTTATTGATAATGAAATAAAAACATTTCGAATCCCGGTAAATGTTGAAACCTCTTTAAGTAAAATTGATTACAGAACAGAATTTGAATTTGACCATCTTATCAAAATAAAAAAAGGAGAAGAATTTTATGTCGGTATGGAATTGATTCGAAATGATATAAAAAAACATGACAGAGATCTTAATAACAATAATAATATTATGGTGGCCTGTATCAAAGAAATTTCGTCTACCGATTTAGAAACAGCTATATATTTTAATTTCTTCAATGAGGCATATCACAACAATGATTTTAATAGAACCATAAATTCAAAAGATTTATATTTTGAGTTAAAAATCCTCGAAGATTAAAAAAAGTCTTATGTTGCTTTTTATTAAACACAACTACAATGCTAAAAACTTTTATAACTCAATAAAAAAACATCTATCTCTCTTATTAAACCGTATTAAAACTATGAATTTTAAAAACCTGAAATTGCTCCTTATTTTTTCCTTTATTTTTAATTCTGTATCGTATTCTCAAAAAAAATATGATATCAGTATCACTTCCGAAGCAAATCCGGTAGCATTTCCATATACCTATATCAAAAACAGTAATATCATTAAATATGGCAATAAAGAAGGAAAATTAACCATCAACTCAAATTCTGAAAGTGATACCTTAAGAATTGAATGTAATGGTTACCTTCCAAAAAAAATTCCGCTACAGAATCAATCAGAAAATTTGTCCATTATATTAGAACCCAGTACTGAAATTTTAGAAGAAATTATCATTTCAGTCCACAATAATGAAAAAAGTAAGTGGCAAAAAATCAACAAAAAAACAAAAAAGACATTTGAGACAGAATATTTTGGAATTTTTGAAGGTTCCCATATCATTTCCTCCTATAAAATCGAAACAGTAACAAAATTTAATGGGATTCGATTTTTTGTTATCACTAATGAAGTGGGTAAAGATTTCTTATTTAATAAAAAGGTAAGGCCTATATTAATCATTAACTCTGAAAATCTAAGTGATAATATGCTGCCCAATAAAATTATTTATTTTGAAAAAGATGCTCAGTTATATACCAAACTCGATATTGAATTTAAAAATACGGTAACCTTGATACCTGATGATACTTTAACTATAGGCATAGAACTTATACCAGAAAATTCAGAAAACCCCAATATGAAAAATGTAATAGGTGTACTTACAACAAAACATCTTCTAAAAGAAAGTAAAACAGTTACAAATAATTATCTTTCTAAAACACAGAAAACAGCTCACTTAAATCAGGACATCTATTTCGAGTTGAAAATGGTAAAATAAAAATACATTTTAAGATAGAGCAAACAGGATATTGAGAACTATATAGTTCTCAATATTTTCCTAATTTTCAAAAAATTAAATCATGTCCCTTTTTCATTTTAAAAAAACATCTCAATTTCTGTAATTATATTTTTTATTTTTCAAATAAACAGTCAATTAAAGCAACAAAGTAGACTTATTTCTTACTCTCTTCAGAAAAAACTTCCGGCTGCTCTAATGTAGCGGTATCAAAATCATCGGGCAATAGTGCCGAAGGTATTTCCTTACTTGATTTCAATCCCAGATTTTTGAGTTTTAGTGCCTGACCGATCAAATGCCCATTGCCGGTATTAAGCTGTCCAACTGCTGTTTTATAAGCTTGCTCGGTTTTATTGATATGTCTGCCAAGGTCTTCTATAGTAGTTGCAAAACTGACAAACTTTTCATACAGCAACTCCCCTCTTTTTACAATCTCCATTGCATTTTTACTTTGCAGTTCCCTTTTCCATAAATCAGTCATTAATTTAAGACAGGCGATCAGATTGGTAGGACTGATCAGCAATATCCTTTTTGAATACGCATATGACCATAACTCCGGATCATGCTGTATCGCAATGAGATATGCGGGTTCAATTGGCACAAACATCATGGTAAAGTCGAGTGACTCTTCGATATGATCGTATGCCTTTCCCTGCAGATTATCGATATGTGCATATAGTGATTTTAAATGAGCCCCTAAATGGAGATCCTGCGTTTCTTTATCGTCAGCAGAACAATAACGGTCATATGCTACCAAAGAAACTTTTGAATCTATGATGATGATACGCTGATCAGGCAGGCGAATAAGCACATCCGGTCTCAGACTTTTTCCTTCTTCATTTTTTACGGTTGACTGTAAAAAATACTCTCTGTTTTTTACCAGTCCTGATTGCTGTAAAATACTCTCCAGAATCATTTCTCCCCAGTTCCCTTGTTTTTTTGCCTGTCCTTTTAATGCTGAGGCAAGATTGTTAGCTTCATGGCTTACTTTATTGGTTTGTTCTACCAATTCCTTCACTTTTTCTTCCAGTGAAAAACGCTGTTTTGATTCTTTGTCATACGTTTCTTCTACTTTCTTTTTAAATGTATCAATATTTTCTCCCAGTGGTTTGAGCAGTGCCTCTATATTCTGTTTATTGGATTCGGTAAATTTTCCAGCTTTATCTTCCAGAATCTGATGGGCTATTTTTTCAAACTGTAAATGCGCTGTTTTCTGTATTTCAATCATCTCCTCTTTGTGAAGACTTAGTTTTTCTTTCAAGGCAGCATTATTGGCAGATAGTGTACTGTTTTCTTTGTGCAGTTCCTGTAACTGTGCGGAAAGGTCTGTACACTGTTCAGTCAATCGGCTGTATTGTTCTTTGAGGCTGGTGTATTTATCAGTCAACGTTTCCTTTTGCGCTGCCAGCAAACTGTTGTCTTTCTGAAAATCAACATTTTGTTGACGATATTCCAATAGTGATGAAGTAAGTTCTTCGATCTTTTGTTCTCTGTTTGCAACATTTGTTTCCAGAGAAGAAATATGTCCCTGCATTTTAAGCAACTCCATATCCTTTCCGGCAGACAATCTTGTCATTTCTGCTGTGGATTCTTTTTGAAAAAAGAGTTGACTTTCCAGAATTTTACTTTGGGTATGGGTTTCTTCAAACCGAATACGCAATCCTTCATATTCTGTTTTTGAAACCTCAGATTTGCTGTGTGTGGCACGAAAAACAATATAAGTCAGTACAAAGCCTACTGCCAATCCTATTATTAATGATATTATATCCATCTGCTAATAATGTTTTTTAAACTCATATAGAGAAATGCTTTTTTCGAATAGTCTGCTTTGAAATTTGAAAGCAATTTGAATAACTACGGAAAGCACACCTTTCAATATACAATACAAAGTTCTGTTTTTTTAGATATGTTTTTTTGAGGAAATCCGTCAAATAATATTTTTATCATTAGACAATCTTTCTACCAACAATGGTTAGGCTCCTTTCTATTCCATCCAAAACCGCAACATTAGGCAACAGCCCCCAATCTTCGAATCCTAACGAATAGAATAACCTCAAGCTTGGTAGATTATGTGAAAAAATAAATCCGAGAAGCGTAGTAATTTCATACTTTGTGGCATGGTCAATGGCATATTGCAGTACTCTTTTTCCCAAACCTTTTCCGCGTTGTGTTTCATCGAGATAAATACTTATTTCTGCGGTATGATTATACGCCGGCCGACCATAGAAGGATTGAAAACTTATCCATCCTACCATAACATTTTCAGTATTCTCCACTACAATAAGCGGTCTTATTCCGTGTGTATGTTGTTCAAACCATTGCATTCTATCTGCTTTTTTTACTGGTTCCGTATCTGCGGTAACCATTCTTGAAGCAATAGTAGTATTATAGATAGCTACTATTTGCTCCAAATCTTCTAACTGTGCATTGCGATAATATAATTTTTCCATTTTTTACCCTCTAACAGATTAGTTCAAAGATATCGTTTTTAAAATATGTATTTACAGGAATGTTATTTATAGCTATCGAAAAAATAAAAAATTATTTTTTACAAAAAGCATTAAACAAATAAAAAACATAAAAAATTATTGCATATCAGTTTTTTTAACATAAATTAGTAAATACATAAAATACCAATCTACCACAAAAAATAACGGCCAGCCAAAATTAATAATGTTTGGTATTAAACAGCTGGTTTTCTTTCCGTTAAAAGTTATCCCTTTAAAAACATCTTTATGTAACATACAACTGATGTAAAACCATTAATTTTTAACTATTATGAAAAGATTAATACCCTTGTTTTTTTCCTTTTTCTGTTATTTTTTAAGTACAGCTCAGGAAAACTTCATTACAGTGTGGAATATGAATAATTCCGGAACTGCTGATAATGAAATATCTTTTAATATAACCACTGCACCCGGTCTTTCTGTAGGCTACAGCTGGAGTTGCAGTGATGGAAGTACCGGAAATGGAATAATACCTGAAGACAGTACCATTGCTACGATTTCGGGTTTACCTCAGGGACAGATTATCACCTTAAGTATAGAACCCGAACATCTCAAAACCTTTACAATAAATAATATCCCTGACCGTATGCGTCTGACTGATATTCTACAATGGGGAAGTGTTTCATGGCTCTCTATGAAAGATGCTTTTAACGGAGCCCGCAACCTAAACATTTCCGCCACCGACATACCGGATCTCAGCAATGTAACCAATATGTCAGGAATGTTCAGAGAGTGTACGAATCTAAACGGACCTGCCAATATTGGTACCTGGGAAATCTCCTCTGTTAAAGACATAAGCAATATGTTCCAAAGCGCAAGAATTTTCAATCAGAATGTAGGAAACTGGGACACATCCAACATTACAAACATGGGCAATCTCTTTAGCGATTGCTTCCTTTTTAATCAAAATATTGAAAACTGGAACACATCAAATGTAACCAATATGAGTTATATGTTTTATGGTACTCTTTCGTTTAACCAAAATTTAAGCAATTGGAATACTACTTCAGTAACCAATATGGGTTTTATGTTTTGTTATGCTCAATCTTTTAATCAAAATCTTACCAATTGGAATACAGAAAATGTAACAGACATGAGTTCGATGTTTTATGCCGCTATCTCCTTTAATCAAAATATCAGTAGTTGGAAATTATCTCCTATTGTAGACATGAACAATATGCTTCTGCTTAGTGGTATAAACTGTATTAATTATTCACTGAGTCTGATAGGCTGGGCAGCCAATCCAGACACTCCTTATGGAAGAAACTTAGACTCTGTAAATATTCTATATGGAACTAATGCTAAAACTGCCAGAAACTATCTTACTCTCACAAAAGGTTGGACTATATTAGATGATATGTTAAATGATACAAACTGCGGGCTTCCACAAACTATTACTGCAGCTGACATCACTAAAACCTATGGCGATGACCCTTTTGTATTAAATGCGACGACAAACTCCGGACTGATAATCGATTATATATCGACAGATAGTAGTACCGCTGAAGTCTTTCAAGACAGTATAAACAGCAATACATGGAAAGTCAAAATCAACAAAGCAGGAGAAGTCAATATCATAGCAAAACAAGCAGGAAACGAAATATATAACAAAGCAGCGGATGCTATTTTTAAGCTTACTGTAAAAAAGGCAACCTTAAACATCGTTGCTGAAGCAAAATCGAAAATATATGGTACAACTGATCCTCCACTCACCTATCAAGCAAGTGGTTTTGTAAATGCAGATACTGATGGAGTACTATCAGGATCTTTAACCAGAACAATCGGTGAGAATGCCGGAACGCATCTGATTGAACAGGGAACACTGCTGGCAGGTAATAACTATGACATTGCTTACATAAGTGCAGATTTCGACATTACTAAAGCAACACTAAACATTGTTGCTGAGGCAAAAGCTAAAGTATATGGTACTACTGATCCTGCACTTACTTATACCGTAACCGGTTTAGCCAACAATGATGATCAAAGCATCATCACTGGAGCATTGTCCAGAACAGCAGGTGAAAACATAGGAACTTATGAAATTCAACAAGGTACTTTAACTACAAGTAATAATTATAACATTACTTATACAAAAGCTGACTTTGATATTACAAAAGCAACCTTAAACATTGCTGCTGAGGCAAAAGCTAAAGTATACGGAACGACTGATCCTGTTTTGACCTACACCGTAACCGGTTTAGCAAACAATGATGATCAAAGCATCATCACTGGAGCATTGTCCAGAACAGCAGGTGAAAACATAGGAACCTATGAAATCCAACAAGGAACGTTGGCAACAACAGCTAACTATGACCTTGTGTTAACAGCTGCAGATTTTAATATCACTAAAGCAACCTTAAACATTGCTGCTGATGCGAAAGCGAAAGTATATGGTACTACTGATCCTGCATTAACCTATACTGTAACTGGATTAACAAATGGCGATGACCAGTCTGTAATCACAGGAAGTTTATCAAGAGTAACAGGTGAAAACATAGGAACTTATGAAATTCAACAGGGTACGTTGGCAACAACGGCTAACTATGACCTTGTGTTCACAGCTGCAGATTTTAATATCACTAAAGCAACCTTAAACATTGTTGCTGATGCGAAAGCGAAAGTATATGGTACTACTGATCCTGTTTTGACCTACACCGTAACCGGTTTAGCGAACAATGACGATCAAAGCATCATCACAGGGGCATTGTCCAGAACAGCAGGTGAAAACATAGGAACCTATGAAATCCAACAGGGTACGTTGGCAACAACGGCTAACTATGACATTACTTATACAAAAGCTAACTTTGATATTACAAAAGCAACCTTAAACATTGTTGCTGATGCGAAAGCGAAAGTATATGGTACTACTGATCCTGTTTTGACCTACACCGTAACCGGTTTAGCGAACAATGACGATCAAAGCATCATCACAGGGGCATTGTCCAGAACAGCAGGTGAAAACATAGGAACCTATGAAATCCAACAGGGCACGTTGGCAACAACGGCTAACTATGACATTACTTATACAAAAGCTAACTTTGATATTACAAAAGCAACCTTAAACATCGTTGCTGAGGCAAAAGCTAAAGTATATGGAACGACTGATCCTGTTTTGACCTACACCGTAACCGGTTTAGCCAACAATGATGACCAAAGCATCATCACAGGAGCATTGTCCAGAACAGCAGGTGAAAACATTGGAACCTATGAAATTCAACAGGGGACCTTGGCAACAACAGCAAACTATGACCTTGTGTTCACAGCTGCAGATTTTAATATCACTAAAGCAACCTTAAACATTGCTGCTGATGCGAAAGCGAAAGTATATGGTACTACTGATCCTGCATTAACCTATACTGTAACTGGATTAACAAATGGCGATGACCAGTCTGTAATCACAGGAAGTTTATCAAGAGTAACAGGTGAAAACATAGGAACCTATGAAATTCAACAGGGTACGTTGGCAACAACGGCTAACTATGACATTACTTATACAAAAGCGGATTTTAATATCACTAAAGCAACACTAAACATTGCTGCTGAGGCAAAAGCGAAAGTATATGGAACAACTGATCCTGTTTTGACCTACACCGTAACCGGTTTAGCAAACAATGATGATCAAAGCATCATCACAGGAGCATTGTCAAGAGCAACAGGAGAAAACATAGGAACCTATGAAATCCAACAGGGGACGTTGGCAGCAACGGCTAACTATGACATTACTTATACAAAAGCTGACTTTGGTATTACAAAAGCAACACTGAACATCGTTGCAGAGGCAAAAGCTAAAGTATATGGAACAACTGATCCTGCACTTACTTATACCGTAACCGGTTTAGCGAACAATGACGATCAAAGCATCATTACTGGAGCATTGTCAAGAGCAACAGGAGAAAACATCGGAACCTATGAAATCCAACAAGGGACGTTGGCAACAACCGCAAACTATGACCTTGTGTTCACAGCTGCAGATTTTAATATCACTAAAGCAATCTTAAACATTGTTGCAGAACCAAAAGCTAAAGTATATGGTACTACTGATCCTGTTTTGACCTACACCGTAACCGGTTTAGCCAACAATGATGATCAAAGTATCATCACAGGAGCATTGACCAGAACAGCAGGTGAAAACATAGGAACTTATGAAATTCAACAGGGTACGTTGGCAACAACGGCTAACTATGACATTACTTATACAAAAGCTGACTTTGATATCACTAAAGCAACCTTAAACATTGCTGCAGAACCAAAAGCTAAAGTATACGGAACAACTGATCCTGCACTTACTTATACCGTAACCGGTTTAGCGAACAATGATGATCAAAGCATCATCACTGGAGCATTGTCCAGAACAGCAGGTGAAAACATAGGAACTTATGAAATCCAACAGGGGACGTTGGCAACAACGGCTAACTATGACATTACTTATACAAAAGCTGACTTTGATATTACAAAAGCAACCTTAAACATCGTTGCAGAGGCAAAAGCTAAAGTATACGGAACAACTGATCCTGCTTTGACCTACACCGTAACCGGTTTAGCGAACAATGATGATCAAAGCATCATCACAGGAGCATTGACCAGAACAGCAGGTGAAACAGCAGGAATCTATGAAATTCAACAAGGTACGTTGGCCACAACAACAAACTATGATCTTGTATTCACAACTGCAGATTTCAATATCACAAAAGCAACCTTGAATGTTGTTGCTGAGGCGAAAACCAAAGTATATGGAACGACTGATCCTGCACTCACCTATCAAGCAAGTGGTTTTGTAAATGCTGATACTGATGGAATACTATCAGGGTCTTTAACCAGAACAGTCGGTGAGAATACCGGAACGTATGTAATTAAACAGGGAACACTGATGGCAGGTAATAACTATGACATTGCTTATATAAGTGCAGACTTTGATATTACAAAAGCAACATTAAATATTGTTGCAGATGCAAAAAACAAAGTATATGGAACGACTGATCCTGTTTTAACCTACACAGCTACAGGTTTTGCAAACGGTGATAACCCATCCGTGATCACAGGGAATCTCTCAAGAGATCCTGGAGAAGATGAAGGCACTTATGCCATTCAACAGGGAACACTCAATGCTTATAACTATAACATGGTTTATACAGGGGCTGATTTTATCATATTTAAAACATTTACCATAATTGTAACGGATCAAACCAATGTGACCTGTAACGGAGGGGCAGATGGTTCTGCAACTGTAGAAGTAAATGGTGGAATACCTCAATACACCTACTCTTGGGCTCCTTATGGAGGCAATCAAGCAACCGCTAATGGTCTGACTGCAGGCACCTATACTGTAACCATCACCGATGCAATTGGTCTGGCAATCACTCAGGAATTCATCATAACAGAACCTCCGGTGGTTGTACCGCCTACAGCACAAACTCTTCAGACAATATGTGCTTCAGCTGATCTTACCCTAAACGACATTCAGATTCAGGGAACACAAATCAAATGGTATGCTACAGCTCAGGACACTAATGAACTTCCGGAAACGACTGCTTTAGTAAACGGTACAACATATTATGCTTCTCAAACTATCAATGGATGTGAAAGTGTAGGAAGAACAGCAGTAACCGTAACATTAAACACCATCGATGCGCCGGTAGTAGAACCATATTCCTTATGTCAATCTGCTACAGTAGCTGATTTAGAGATCGTAACTCCTACAGGGGTATCTTACAAATGGTATACTACAGAAACAGGTGGCATTGAACTTAGTGAAGACACAGTACTCGTAACACAAACTTATTACGTAGAAAAAACAGAAGGAGACTGTGTATCACAAAGAACAGCCGTGCAAATTACTATTTTAGAAGTACCGGAATCTCCGACAGGAGCAGCAAATCAAAGTTTTACGGTAAATAACATCGGAGAAGCAACAATTGCAGATTTGGTAATGGATCAGGAAAATATCATCTGGTACATAAGCCTTGAAGATGCAATGAGCGGAAATAATCCGTTAGCAGCAGAAATGCCTTTAGAAAACGGACAAACCTACTACGCTGTTTTAATGAATACAAACGGATGCTCGAGTGTACCGACACCAGTAACTGTAGACATCACATTATCGACAGGCGAATTTGATACATCAGGCTTAAAATATTATCCTAATCCAACCAGTGATATACTTACGGTTACCTACAAAAACAGTATTGATCGGGTGACAGTTTACAACCTGATAGGTCAGAAAGTAATGACTCAGGAGGCCAACAGCAAAGAAGTTCAGTTAAACATGAGCGCACTGGCTAACGGAAACTATATGCTGGAGATACGATCCGGAAAACAAATAAAATTTGTCAAAGTAGTTAAAAAATAATTCTTAAACTTTTCATTATCTAAGACCTGTCGAATCCGACAGGTCTTTTTTTGTACATCCAAATAGTCACTTCAAGTGGAATTTCTGAGCAATTTTGTATCGGTAAGTCGTTCAATTTACACCACAATGTTAAGCGGAGTTAAAAAGATTTTTTGTCAGAAAGTCATTTCATAATCCTCAACAGCTTAAACTTCTATTAGAATAATCTCAAAAATCATATCAAAGAACTACTCCTACCTACTCTGAAAAACTACTATTGCTGATATACTAATCAAAAAGAGACCTGCTTCAGTCATTTGAAGCAGGTCTCTTTACACAATCATATTTCAGATTCAAAAACGTTCTATTTAGAAATAAAAAACTATAAATACTAATAGATACCGTTATTTGCGAATATTCAAACGCAATCCAAACTGAACATTAAAATTCAGAGGCTTGTCCTTATAAATCGTATAAACAGTACTTTTATCATCAAAATGATAACGGATACCGGGCTCAAAATAGATTCCTACATGATCGGTAATACTATAGTTCACCCCTAATCCTGCATTAAGAGAAGTTTGTATCGTTTTTGATCTGATCTTCTCAAGAGTACTTTCCTGTAAAACACTATCCACAATATAATCTGTTTTCAGAGTACCGTAAACCACTTTTTCAACATGAACACCCATATTGGCATAGGTTGTCAAACGTCCCGCACTCCATATAGTATAATTCAGCTGAAGCGGAACACCTATATAGTGAAGCTGCTGTCGGCTGTTATACCTGTAAGCAGCACTTCCTGATACAAGTTCAGATGAAAGTTTGGTATAAGTAATACCCGTATTAACCGCCCATCTATTTCCTAAAGGATAATATAGGGAAACACCCATGCGTACAGGTGTTTTATGACGAATTTTCGTCTCTACCTGTTTTTCCTGATTACCTACAATGATATTGTTTAGCGGATCTTCTGTATAATTACCCTCTGAATCAACAGTTGCATCCATAGGATCTCCGTTCATCATAGCATATCCGCTGACTTGCTGAGTAGAATTAGACGAAAATTGTCCGGACAAAAGCCCTAAACTCCATTTTTTTTGCGGAGTACGTAAAACTGAATCTTCCGTCATCAGTGATTGTTTTTCATCAGAAAAAGTAGTGATAACCAAATCTTCTGTCCCATTGTTTCCATTTTGTATCATCTTCGTCTCATGACCTGCGATCTGCTGATCTGACGTGTCCTGCGACGGGTTATCTGATTTTTCATCAGGTAGTGGTTCTATTACTTCTCTCTTCCCATACACATAATCAAACGTTGGATGTTCATCTGGATATTGAGAATAATGTGTTGATCCGATCTTTGATTTGTTTATAATGACATTCTTTTTTTGCGGTATTGTTTTCGTAAGAGCAGATTCCGATGTAGGATTGATGAGCTCATATTCACCTGTCTCAGGCAATTTTTTTTCAGGCTGTATCTGAGAATCTGTAATAGTTGAATGTATGACTGTTGTTTGTTTGTTGTTTGTATAAAATGTAAAACCGGCAGTAATCAAAACAACTACTGACGCTGCAACACGGATGATCTGTTTTCTTTTTTGGCGCTTTTTAAAACGCTTCTCCTCTTTACTTTTACCGTTGAGTTCAGAAAGTAATGGAATTATTTTTGCTTCTTTTTTAGAAAAAAGTTCCTGATCAATAGCATTCCATAAATGTTCAGGAGAGGTCTCTTTATACCCTTCCATCTTCTTCTTCAAATCATCTAACCATCTCTCTTTCATAAAATATCTTTTTTTAACTGTCTGTAAGAATTAATTTTTTGCATCAGTATCTTTTTAGCTCTGTGAAATTGAGAAGCAGAAGAATTTTCTGCAATGGCAAGCAGTTTTGCTATTTCTTTATGACTTTTTTGTTCAAATACATACAGATTAAAAACCGTTCTGTATCCATCCGGGAGAGAGCGTATCATCTCAAGGATATCAGATTCGGGGATATCCATCAAATCCGGATTTTCTTCCTCTTCCTCATTGGGCAGATTTTCAGGAGTGTTTACTTTTTCAAATTTTGAAATACTTTTGAGCTGTTGGAGCGACTCATTGATTACTATGCGTGTACTCCACGCTTTCAATGCGCCTTTCCCTTTATATTGAAAAGTATCTATCGCATGAAACATCTTTACAAAACTATTCTGCAACACATCTCTAACATCTTCAGGTTCTTTGATATAACGCATACAAACATAAGTAAGACCTGCGGAGTAGGAATCATAAAATTCCTTCCATGCTGCTCGGTCTTTCGAAAACAGGCGTTGCACCAGTTGTTGTTCGGTTATATTTTCAGAGATCATTTAGGTATTGAAGATCTTAACTGGTATTACATTAGAATAATAATTTAGCTAAAAACAGGCTGTACTTTTGTGATACAACCTGTTTGTTTACTGATTTGTTTACTATTTTTTCAAAAAGTTTGGAAAACTGTATTTTACAGCAGTATATGGAGTTACTGCCGCGCCATCAGAAGTTATTTTATCTGCCGTTAAATCAAACTTAAGGGTTTTGCTTTTATAAACACCTTTTTGCGGGCTCGAAAAAGTAACCACTACATTTTTAGTAGCCCCATCAACCGGAACCTTAATTTCAAGTGTTTTAGGCGCAAATGTTAATTCAATTGCTGTTTTAGCTTTATTCAAAGCAGGCGTATAATTAAGTTCATACTTCACCTTTCCAATCGTTTTTAAAGCAGCTTCTGCTTTTGCAGCATCCTTTACCACAGACCTTACAATCTCTTTTACAGGAAGTTCATCAAATGTAATAACATTTTTATTAGCTGTAAAGGAAATAGTCGCTTCATTTTTTGCAGTACCCTGAGTTGTTGTAACTTTACCGCTGTAAATACCATTTACATCATCTGTTTTAACAGGAACAGGTGTTCCATCATCTTTGTTATCACAAGAAGTGAGTGAAAGCCCTAAAAGAGCAAACATTATTAACAAACTTTTGTATCCTACATTTGTTTTCATCTTATTTTTCATTTTTAAATTGATTTTTACTTAGATTTTCTTTGAGTACTCACTTATATAAATCCGGTTTTTTCAAAATCTTGCATCAAAAAAGAAAAAAAACATACACTTTCACATAAAAAACACCTAAACAACTGAAATTCAAACAATAAAAAAACAAAATAACGCATTACATTTTGCGGAAAAAACCCTCTACAAACACGCTTGGCCTATAAGAATAAAAAAATTAAAAAAAAACAAATTTAAACAATTGTTTAAATTAAACGTTTGTTTAAATTTGTACTATCAAATTATTATTCAACTGAGCATGAACGAAAAGCAAATAGAAATATTAGAAGCAGCAGAAGTACTATTCTCCACGAAAGGCTTTGATGGCACATCAGTTCGCGACATTGCAAAAGCGGCAAATGTAAATGTAGCCATGATCTCCTATTATTTTGGATCAAAAGATAAACTCCTCGAAACTCTGTTTGAAGATCGTATTTCAGGCTTTAAAATGAAAACCGATGCCATATACAATAAAAACATTTCCTCTTTCGAGCGCTTAGAAATACTTATTGATACATATATAAAAGCAATGAATACCAATGCCGGACTGTATCAGATCCTTGCAGTAGAAGGTACTATTAAAAAGCGATTATTAATATCTCCTGCATTTACCGATCTCAAAAAATTCAATCTTGAAGTCATTGGAAATGTCATAAACAAAGGAATAGAAGAAGGTGTTTTTAACAAAAACAGCAACCCTATTCTGATTCATGCTACCATGATGGGTACATTTATGAACTTTCAGATGAACCGGTCTTTTTTACAGCATGTATTGGAATTTCACACAGAAGAGGAATACCTCAGCTATATCGAAAACGAACTAACAGATCATATTCACAAAACAATAAAAGCGCTTTTAACCTATGAAGAATAAAGCAGCGTGGCTGGGTACATGGCTCGTATTCGGAACTTTTTCTCTGTTTGCTCAGGAAAAAGTAAATCTGAACATTAACGAAGTCATAGAACTGGCAACTACGCAAAGTAAAGAAGCCAAAGCAACCGACACCAAAATCATGAGTCGGAAACTGGAACGCGATGCAGCGAAAAGTAATGTATTGCCGGATGCCAAAATTAGCGGACAATATCTGATGATGTCAACTCCGGATGTCAACATCAAAATTCCGATCAACAGAGAAGGCGGAGCGCCAGACATCAGTACGCATCAGCTCATGTTGGGTCAGGCAAGTGTGACCATGCCCCTCTATGCCGGCGGAAAAATCAGAAATGGTATTCACCTGGCTGAAAATGCCGTACAGGCAGAAGAATTTAATGCTCTGAACACCAAAGATCAATTGGCAGCACAGGCGATAAAGCTCTATGTAACATTATACAAAGCACAGCAAACCGTAGTGCTGATGGAAGAAAACATCAGACGTGCCACACGTCAGGTAGAGGATTTCAAAGCTATGGAAGCAAACGGATTACTGGCACGAAATGATTTATTGAAAGGAGAACTGCAACTCTCCAATTACAAAGTAGCCCTGCAGGAAGCAAATAAAAACGTGAATGTAGTCAACTACCAACTCGTCAATTTACTCCAGTTGCCGGAAGATACCAAAATAGGATCCATCACCTTTGGCGCTGACAGCAGTATAAAGCAAACATCAGATTATGAGGTAGCTATAGAAAACCGCAACGATTTAAAAGCACTGGAAAGCCAGCATCAGATGGCAATTGATCAGGTAAACATATCCAAAGCCTCATATCTTCCCAGCATTGCTTTATCCGGAGGCTATACCGCTTTTGGACTACAGGATGTCATAACAGTAAAAAACGCCATGAATATTGGAGTTGGTCTGTCTTATGATTTAGGCTCATTATACAAAAACAAACGCAATGTAAACATTGCCAAAAACCGTGTCGTTGAAATAGAAGAACAACAGGCTATCATGAACGATCGAGTAAAAATACAGGTACAGCAAGCCAACGAAAATTATATTCTGGCTCAGGAACAACAAAAAGTATATGAGCAGGCTGTAATTCAGGCAACAGAAAACTACCGCATTGTCAAAGACAAATACGACAACGGAGTAGCTGATACAGATGATTTACTGGAAGCAGATGTACAGCAGCTGCAAAGTAAAATCAATCAGGCAATTTCAAAAGCCAATATTATCGAAAAACAATACGATGTATTATTAGCAAACGGTCAATTAATTACTAAATAGTCTCAAACAAAAATGGAAGATATCAATAACAATCCGTCAGAAGTAAAAAAACCTTCTAACAAAAAATTCATCGCTGCCCTTATTGCTCTGGTGCTTATCGGAGGTACTTATGGTACTTATAAATACATTCACAGTCAGGCACATGAAACCACTGATGATGCACAGATCGACAAAAACATGAGCCCAATCATTCCACGTGTTGGAGGCTACATTACAAAAGTATATGTAAAAGATAACGACATCGTAAAAAAAGGAGATACTCTTTTCACGATTGATAACCTGGATTATCTTGTAAAAGTACAGGAAGCACAGGCTGCTTTAACAGCTGCTGAGAGTTCTTTTGAAGTATCCAAAGCAGATGTTGCTGCCACATCAGCCAACCTGGCTATATCAGATGCTACCGTACAATCCAATTCCGGCAGCATAGAAGCGGCACAAATCAGAGCCAATCAGGCAAATAATGATTTTCAGCGCTATACCAATTTATACAACAACCACTCCATCACCAAACAGCAGTATGAACAGGCAATGACGGCAAAACTCGAAGCGGATAAACAGGTAGAAGTTCTTAAACAGCAAAGAAACGCAAGTTCTTCACAACGTCAGGCAGTAGTCAGCAAAACAACCGTTGCTTCAAAGCAAACAAGCGTTGCTCAGGCGAATATTGAAAGAGCCAAAGCCATTCTCGAAGCAGCCAAACTCAATTTGTCGTATACCGTTGTGAGAGCTTCTGCAGACGGACAGATCTCCAGTGTAAAAATACAACCTGGTCAGGTAATCAATCCCGGAGCAGCCCTTTTTTACATCATTGACAACAGTGAAACATGGGTAGTAGCCAATTTCAAAGAAACGCAGTTAAACAAAATGCGTCCGGGGCAAAAAGTACATATTGTAGTAGATGCGTACCCTGACACATCATTTGAAGGCGAAATCACCTCCTTTTCACCAGCAACAGGTTCACGATTTTCTTTATTACCACCTGATAATGCTACGGGTAACTTTGTAAAAACAGTACAGCGTGTACCGGTCAAAATCAAACTGACAGAAAACAATCCGGCTGAAGCCATTGCTTTACTGCGTGCAGGAATGAATGCTGATGTAGATGTAGCCGTTAAATAAATATGGAAGCTGCGATACATCAACCAGACAGTCTGGTAGAGTACGGCTTCCGGCGGGTAGTGATCACCATTACAGCCGTTCTCTGTGCTCTACTGGAAATTGTCGATACCACTATAGTAAACGTAGCCCTCAACGATATGAAAGGGTCGTTGGGTGCTACCTTGACGGATGTGGCATGGGTTATTACAGCCTACGCCATTGCCAATGTGATTGTTATTCCGATGACCAGTTGGCTTTCACAGCAATTTGGCCGCAGAAATTATTTTGCGGCATCGATTATCATCTTTACCGTTGCCTCATTTTTGTGTGGGAATGCTACCAATATCTGGGAACTTGTTTTTTTCCGATTCATTCAGGGTATGGGTGGCGGAGCATTGCTGGTAACAGCTCAGACCATCATTACAGAAAGTTACCCGCCTGCCAAGCGAAGTATGGCTCAGGCGATTTACGGAATGGGGGTAATTGTAGGACCGACACTCGGACCGCCTTTAGGAGGGTATATTATTGACCATTTTTCATGGCCTTATATATTTTATATCAACGTACCTTTAGGTGTTATTGCTACCTTGCTTACCCTATCCTTTGTACGCAGCCCTAAATATGACGGCGGAGGTAAAAAGTCAGCAAAAGAAGTCGATTGGTGGGGCATGCTCTTTCTCATCATGTTTATTGGTTCTTTACAATATGTACTCGAACACGGACAGCAGGATGACTGGTTTGCCAATTCTACCATTGTAACCCTTTCAATTGTTTCTTTTTTCGGCTTTTTCCTCTTTATATGGAGAGAACTTGTCTGTGACAATCCCATAGTCAACTTACGGGTGCTCAAAGATAAAAATCTGCAGATCGGAACCATTATGAGTTTTATTCTGGGATTTGGTCTTTTCGGTTCCACATTCATCATACCGCTGTATACACAATCCATCTTGGGATGGCCTGCTACCGATGCGGGAATGTTGCTCATTCCGAGTTCCATAATGACGGGACTGATGATGCCGTTTATCGGTAAAATGATTCAATCCGGTGTTCCCCAGAAATATATGGTCGCTCTGGGCTTGTCCATTTTCTTTGGCTTCTGTTTCATCATGTATGGGCAACTTACCAATGACACAGGTTCCGAACATATGTTCTGGCCTTTGATATTGCGGGGTGTAGGTCTCGGATTACTGTTTGTTCCTGTAATGACCTTATCGCTTTCTACCCTCAAAGGGAAAGCCATTGGTGAAGGAGCATCATTTACAGGGATGATGCGCCAACTTGGAGGTTCATTTGGTATTGCGCTCATTACTACCTTCATAGCAAGAGATTCGCAACACCACCGTGTAGATTTGGTTTCACACCTCAACGACACGAGCTTTGAAGTACAGCAGCGCATCACTCAGTTGCAGGCAAACTTTATAGGAAAAGGATTCAGTCCCAATGAAGCATTGGCAAAAGCCTACCAGTTACTTGACTTTTCAGTAACCAAACAGGCAACTGTACTTTCCTATATGGATGTATTCTTATACCTCGGTGTTATGTTTTTACTCTGTGTACCCTTTGTATTAATGATCAAACAGGGAAAAACCAAAGTAGACCCGTCGAGTATACATTAGTGTACAGTCAAAAAATAAAAAAAAGGAATCTCTTTGAGACGGGATTCCTTTCTTGATTAAAATAATTGCAGAAGTAAATTTACAGTAAATGTGATCCATTGGCTCCTGCAATAAAAAGGGATTAAGAACAGCGGTATCTGTAAAAAGATACCGCTGTTTGTTTTTATCATTTTCTCTACTGAATCCTAAAGAAAGATCAACGTTTTTGATACAGCAGATCGTTCATACTTTTGACGATTCTTTCCGCTTTTTCACCATCTTCATGAGCCGAATAAATCCATCGGATGATACGCTGTTGTTTTTCAGATGTACAGCGCATAAAAGCTTCATAAACTCCGGGCTCTTCTTTAAAACATAATTGCAGTTCCTCTGTTATCTGATCCGGCAGTACATCAGCATATAAAATAACATGAACCGAATCACCGGCTGTCTTTCGAATTTTTTTTCGGATTTCTGCCTTTACGGGCAAAAAAAGACTTCCATTGCCCATAGGCTGTAAATGATAACCGCTGATTTCAAAATCATCAATATGGCCGCTGACTCTCACCCATCCGAAAGCACGGTTCCGATCCGGAGCAATTTCGGGAATCCGCACAAATGTCCACCCGCCTTTACCGGCAAATTTTTCAAGCAAGTATTGCTTATCTGTTAGTGGTTTCTGATGCATTTGCGTTAGTTATTAAGCGATGAGATACCAAAAATCCAGTTGCAGGTCTTTTTCATCCATCATTCCCAACAATTCCCTTCCCCAATACGTATCGAAATATCCCATGCAAATATTTTTTGTCTGCCCCAGTGTTGTTCCAAAAGTAATTTCTGAACCGCGTCCTTCAGCAAGAGTTCCTAACAAATGAGCCTGTGTATTTTCAAAACGATAGAGGTATTCCTTTTCCAGATAGTCAGAAATCTCTACTAACTGGCTCCATTCTTTATGCGGCTTTAAGGAAAAAGTACCGCATTCCATACAAGAGAAAAAATCGGGAACTTTAAAATCCGTTTTATGGATCTTATGGAATTGTCTTTGCACACTCAGCTCGTCAGTCAAATAGAATAAAGAAGACTGTTCGTCTGATTTGTTTAAAAGTTGCTGTACTGCTTCAAGATCTTTTTCTTGCTGCACAAACAATACATGGGCATATACGCCTGAATAATTCCGGACAAGGCAGTGAAAAACTACTCCTTCCATTTTTTCCAGTTCTGTTTCAAATTTCAAAACGCCTTTCAGCAGTTCATCATGGGTTACGGTTTCTTTTTTTCTGAAATGGATCATTTCCATTCCATAGGTTGAATCATATGATTTACGCAGCATTCTTTATCTGTTTAATTAGTAATACCGCAAAATTATCCGTCACAGATGACAGCAGTATGTCAACTGTTTCCCAATATTTTTTCAAAAAATAATTCTTTATACAACCTTTACCCCACCAGACTAACTCTTAAGATTAGCTTCTGTCTGTAACTGATGATGGGTAGCGTGATAGGTCATGAGATACATCATTTCGCGAATGCTCAGAGGTCCCAGCAAAGGATGCGGCATTACCAACGTATCCAGTTCTTCTTCTGTATAATCCTGTAACAATTGACCAATCCCGGTGAGCAACTGTTCCGTTTCGGCAGTCGCTTTGTCGCGTTCCTCGCTATTAAACGCTCCGGGTACAAAACGTTCCGGGGCTTTGCCTCCGTTTGCAAGAGCTTCTTTATACCTGGTGATCACATGAGCTTCATCCATCAAAGGACGGTTGAGCGTACCGAATTTTTCTCTGAGAAAATCTTTAGAAACCAGTGCTTTTGCGATGGGTTGCAGACACAGATATATATGGCTGAGCTGCTGACCTGCATTCCATTTACCTGATTTTGTATGCATAAAAGCCTCCGGAGAAAGTGAGTTTACATACTCTAAAAAAAGCCGGTGTGTGGCATAAAATTGTTCAATGAGTTGCTGTTGCTTCATAATTTTTCTGATTTTGTTATCGCAAAAGACTTTTTTCGTAAACACTTAATAATCCTCTGTTGCTGTATAAATATATAAAAAAGGGCTGAAAATAAAAATCTTCAGCCCTTATAGAATTGATTTACAGCCGTAAATCATTATATCTGTTCTTTATTAAATCCCCATAAAAGCAAACGGAGCTGCTTTTACAAAAGCTTTTGATGTTTCCCCTGCATACGTTTCATTTTTACTCAGGTTCAATTTCTTTACCATTCCTTTTTTACTAAAATCTATTTTTTTAAGATCTACCCAAAAAACATTTGGCGTTTGTACCGTTTCAAAATAATATACCAGATTTTTATGATCTGAAACTGATCTCCATCGCGTAGAAGAGATATTCGGCTCTTCATGAGACGAAATTCCGAACGGTACGGAACAGTTACGGATCACGCTAAAAACACTTGCAATCACAGCTCGTGTATCAGCCGTCTGCGGAATGGCATTGATATAATAAGACGCTCTCACAAACCGGTCAGCTGCTCTGTTGGTACCCGGCAACATGATAGTACCCGGAATACCCTGCCAGTATTTATTTATGGCAAGCTGATCTTCAAAAATTGGGGAATTGGTCATTACGGTATACGACGGATCATGATGAATGACTAATTTACCGTTGATGTATTCAAAAATGGCATTGTCACCTGAAGCATCGGAAAGGGATAAGTGTAAGGTTGTAAATTTTGTAGTTCCTGGTATATAATCAGAAACCACAACAAATTCTTCTTTTCTCAATACTTCTACTGCTTCTTTTACGGTGGCAAAATTATCGAGTACATATTGAGCCCAGGCAGAAATCGCCAGTCCTTTTTCAGTTCCTTTCGGATTGTAAGAAGGATATTGACTCTCTACGAGCCACAACACATTGGCTACTAACCCTTTTTCATTCATTCCATCAGCGGTGGCTATGTCCCATGCACTGGCAATAACACTGCCATAAAGAGAAGTCCACTTTACAGAATTAGGACCTACATTACCCTCGCGTTGCATTCCTCTCGGAAATACCCATAGATTGGCAGCGATTTCATCTTTCCAATCCATTGAACGCGCAGTAACTACGGTATTTTGAGGGCCTTTATAAACAACCCGTGTGCAGGCATCTGCTTTGGTGCTGCCAAAAATAAAAAACAGAGAGAGTGCCCCTCCTAAAAGTTTTGCGTACATTTTTTCCATGGTCTTTTGTTTTTATGGTTTACTGTTTCTATCAAAACAGTATTATAAAGATAACCAAATACGCCTTAGCAACAAAAGGAATGTATGTGTAACAACTCATTTATTCCTCCAATTTTTTAAACCGGGCTTTAATTTCTTTGAGCTCATAAATCGCCGGAACCACTTCTTTTCCGCTTCGGTCAATAAAGCCATAGCCGCCGCTTATATTTCTTACGAGTGCCTGATCTTTGTGATAAACGCCGAATTTCTCAATCTTACGGTACACAGAAGGTACTACTTCTTTGCCGCTGCGATCGATAAAGCCATAGCCGCCACTTCCGTTTTTAACCATAGCCCAGTCTTTTTGATAGACATCATAGGCATATACCTTTTTATATTGTGATTGTGCAAAAGACCACATCGGAAGCACTAACAGCAATAATAATAGAATTTTTGATTGCATATCTTGAAATTAGAAAAAAAAAGATAGTAAATATTAGCTTCTGATTAAAGTATTAACTGTAATATTTTTTAAATATTACAGTTAAATATTACTATCTACATCCAACATTACAGTCCTCGCTATTAAACCAGCTTCCTCCGCGATATTCCATATATGGAGTTTTTCCACGTGGACATCGTAATGATTTCATTGCAGCTTGACATGCTTTTAAAGCTGAATCACTTAACCTAGAAGGTTTATCATTTAATACAATTTCTGACACAACTTCAATGGTTTTAGCAAGAATGAACATCGTAGGCAATTCCCATTTTATCACTTTATCTCCCAAATTTGAATTGATTTCTTTATCAGCTACATTTTTATAAACAAAATTTCTATAATAATTGTCCTTAGTTTCTATATTGAAGGTTATGTACCCATTTTTATGATCAATAAGATCTAATACCCTAAATCTTTCCGTAGGATTAAGTTTATTTATTATTAAGTAATTTCCTTTTTTTTCTTCTACCATATCAAATTCAAAATTCGAAAATTTAAATTCATATATAAATTTACTATCTATTTCCTTTCTATAGAAACCGTCACTATATGTGTAAACGGTGTCACCATAGAATATCTGAAAACTATCTTTATCATTTTCAGAGAAAGTTGACTTTGAAGTATTAAATTTTTCATCAGATGATTCAGACATATTATCAGTCATACTACAGCCTTGTAATACCATAGATAGAAATGTTAATAATAGAATTCTCACATTTAAGCTTTTTGAGTTTTTAATTTTTCCCATGTTAAAGTGTTTTTTACAATTTTAATAGTTGCAATTAATAATTTAAAAAATACAGGTATACCGCTGTAATCGGTTTTATTATTTTACAAAAGTTCTGTAATTGAGTTGATGAATTATTTGGTAGATTAAACAGACAGATGTATGAAGTTATAGTAAACTACTATTTTTATCAATCTATTTTCAGTAAAGATAGTAAAAAAAACACACGGAAGAGACAAAATCGCTTCAAAGTTTTCATTTATTAGTATTATGTACACAAAAAATTGTTAAAACGATACTTATAACAAAAAATAGATATATTTTAATACTTAAATAAAACCAAAATTCAATTGCATATAAAAGCCCTGCAGTATTGCAGGGCTTTATTGTTGCTTTCCCTCTTGGGCTCGAACCAAGGACTGTAACCTCTTTGTTTACAAGGGTTCAATGTATCAGATATTCGTTAGCGACCGAATAGTACGCCTTTTTTATATATAATAGTAACCAATAGGGTTACGTTGTCAACTTATTTTGCAAGATTTATAGCATCGCTCTACCGATAAGAATAATATAATAGTTTCTATGTTTTAATATCAAACTTAGAGTTGCGCAACAGTTACCGATGTTAGCAGAAGTAATTATTCTTTGTCAAATATTTCATCATCATCTGCTGAATCTTCCCAACCTGTCCAAATATTTTTTAGAACAAGTTTGCTTCCATCATAAGATACGACTTTTCTAATCCAATCTCGAGGTGGACACTTTTTATCAATATTTTTTGTCAACGTTGCAACAAAAGTATTTTTATCAATCCATTTCAATCTCATTGTATCTGGATCCATTGGAAACATTTCATTTGTCCATGAAATTGTTTTAGAATCAATAAATTCAAATCCTGCATAATCAGCTCCTTCTAGAATGAATTTCCCATGTAGTTTTTCTGAAAAATCAATTTCATTAATATTCTGATCAAAAATTCTATTTTCTTTAGTGTTTGATTTTGATTTAGAAATCGGGTTGTTTTTACTCCTATCGATTATTAGACTTTTAAAATAAAATCCAAAAATAAAACCAATAATCAACAATAAAACTATAACCCATTTTTTTTTGAATTCCATATTTGATCTGTTTTTGATAGTATTTCTGGTAACAGGTCTCATAGTGACGGAATAGAAAATCTAAACTTTCAATCTTGCACTAAGATAGGCAACAGCCTTTTATTATTTTCTAAATTTATGAAAAAAGGAAATATAAAAGACCGCTGCGACAAAAAAAGAAACAAAGTTTATAGCTTGCCTTAACTCGCTATTTTGCCAAACTGATGTTAGCGGAAGTTTTTGTTAATGTTTAGTTCTTCAAGATGTACACCACTGTTAGCAATATCATTCATTTTCATTTCTTGAATTGATAATTCATATTTATCTGGTCGTACTTTAGCAATTTTAAGACTTTCAATTTTATACCCTAGTGATGCGAATAATTTAAGGATTGTATATCTGTCTTTGGGAGTAGATTTACATCCAAAAATCACTTCTTTTATCGATTTTCGATTTATTTTAACTAAACCTTGTCCTTTTTTAATTAATCGAATTTCATTTTCATACTTCCATTTAGAATACTTATTTGATAAAATTGTAAATCTTAATTCATCAAGTTCTGTATGTGAATAATTAAAAATTTCAATAGGTTTATCTGAATAATTGACATTTAAAATTTCAGGTATAAAGCTGTTATCAAAACTAAGATTTTCGAATTCGTATTTTATACACATTCCTTTATGATTATTTGCATAATGCCCCCACATTAGTGGACAACTTGGAGTTAATGAACCACAAGATATTCCAGTTTTTTGATAATCTATTAAAAGAAAAATGTAATCATAATACATTTTAACTTGTAGAAATTCAATGTTAGCATTTAATAATTTCTGTAATATTTTATCATCTGAATAGAATGCATATAATTCAATTATTTTATCATTAAAGTTTTCAATTTCATTTGAATACAAATCTTCAGAAAATAAATTTAACTCACTGAGTGTTTTTAGTACATTTTTAAATTCTTCAAGTTTCTCTTTATTTTCATTATTTAAATTTATTAAAGAAGAAAATTCTTGAACTTTTATTTTTAGATAATTATAGAATTCTATAACTTTTGAAACATCTGATGATAAATTAAATCTTGGATAACTGTCAAAAGGATCATTAAAATTTCTTGGGTTTGTAAAATATAATTCGTTATTAATTAATGAACTAAATAGGTTTTGATTTATAGTATAGTATTTATAAAAATATTCCAATTTCATTTATTTACGAGAGTTTTACAAAATTTCTGCTAACGTGCCTGTAATTTGCGCAAGTTGCAGAATTCAAAGACAAAACTTTAAATTAAAAACCAACTTAAGCAAAAGGCAACTAATTGGATAAATTTAAACAAAATATTCAATTAATTGCCTTTTGCGGAATTTATCCTAAAACTTTAGTTCCGCCTCAAACCCGCAATTTTGCAAAACACATGTTATAGGCTGTTGTTATTTTTATTTATTTTCTCGAACTAAATTTCTAATAATAGAATATCCTTTATTAGTTAATTTACCATTTTCTCGTATTAAAGTATATTCTAGTAAGTCTTGGTATAAGGGTGTACCAATCTTATCCTTCTCATTAGTAGGTAAAAAACTGTCTATTATTTCTTGAGCTTGCTCTCTATTAAATTGTTCTAAGTCAATAGCTAATCGCATTATATATCTCTTCAGAAAACTTGTCAATCTATCTGGAATACTTTCAGACAACACATCATTCTTCTGTCTTTCTAGTTTTGATTGAAGTATTCTTAATTCTCTCTCTAGTTTTAAAATTGTACTTTCTTTCATGAAAAGAGATTTCTTAATATCTTCTTTTTCTTGATTTTCCAGTTGAGATTTTTCAAGTAAATCCTGTATAATTTTATTACGTTCCTTTATTTCTGAATGCAAGGTTTGTTCAACTTCTTTTTTATCAGTTTTGGTTTCTTCAATGTCTTTTGCTACAGTTGGTGATTTATCTATCTTATTAAGTAGTCCTTCATATCCTTTATCTAAATTTTGAAGTTTTTCTCCAAATCCAGCTTCTATTCGGCCAAGTATTGTTGAAATATCTTTTGTAAATTTATAAGTGTTATCATAGAATTGGTTACTACTATCATTTGATTTAAAATAGAACATCATAGATAACACTATTGAAAAAAAAGCTAACAAAAAAGATAATAGTATTGTATAATCAATATTGCCAATTGCAATCGAAATATCATTTGTGAAAATCTTATATGAAAGTAAAACCAAAATAAAACAACCACAAATAAATTTAAATATTATCCAAAGTTTAGTTACAAGTTCTTTATTTTGGGAACTCATGGTATTTTTATCTTCTTTGTTTTGTTTAGATTCCATAATTGATTTGGTGAAGTTTTTTTACAATTGCCTATAACATTATTTTTTACGAAACAAAACACTAAATGTTTCGCAAAACCACATCTATAGGCGTATTTCATAATTTTAACTACAAATATATACTTTTTTAACAAACTAAATCAGACACCATAAAATTATTTTTGCAAACAGATAAATAATTAGTAATAAACCAAAATGTTATCGTTTTGGATAGCGAAACTAACCGTGAATCCATTTATAAATTACAAGAGCCCCTAGAACGAGCTTTTATTGATAAGTAAATAGATAATCTGATATTTGTTTTTCTTCTATACAACAAAGTATAAAGAAAAACAAATTACATCTAACGAACTATAACTTACGATAACCCTACCGATTCAAACCGATAGATTGATAAGTAGCAAATACCAATAAAAACCAAAACTCAAAAACCAGCCAACTTAGCAAGATTCCATACTAAAAAAACCTGCATTACTCTACTTTTTATTGTTGCTCCTCTCTTTGGGCGCGAATCAGATGCTCAACTTTAGTTGCAATCGCTTTATTGTTGTGGCAAAGTATCGGTCTGATTTTTCAATATTGCTATAATAGCATCAGAAATTTCAAAAATCCTGCCTTGATAATTATTGCCTAAAAGTATGATGTCAAAATTATTCTCCAGGTCTGAAATGATAATGGCCTCATAATTTCCTCCTCTCCCATCGTGCCTGTGTTCCATTAATTGTTTGTTTGTCCATCTCGTTTCACCCAAAGCAGATTGCGAATCTTCCTGAAAATGTTGACTTAACTCGTATATGATTTTTGGCTTATTATTGTATAGGAATGAAGTTGATTCAAAAATTTGAGCAAATCAGTTGTCGTAATAACAACTCCACCAACCAAAAAGTCGGGTTTGTCATCCACTAATTTATTATTAAATCCTTTTGTAATGTTTTTATCCTTTTCAATCGGAGTAATTTCAGCTGAACTAATTTTGTAAGGCTCAAAAAGGTATTTATCTACATAGTCTTTGTAATTCTCACCGGTAATTTTTTCTATAATAGAGAGCCTTAAGAAAAAATTGTTGTTATTGTAATCATATTGTGTTCCGGGTTTAAAATCAAGGCTATCTATTAATTTTAAATCTTCAAAAATATCCTTATTGCTTTTAATTTTTTTCCAATTGATATCAGGAATTCCACTTGTATATTGCAGCAAATCTTTTACAGTTACATCATTTGCCCATTTTGGTAATTCAGGAAAAAATTTGGAAATGTTGTCGTTCAGTTTAAGCTTTCCTTTTTCTTGTAATTGCAACAAAGCAATAGCACTGAATTCCTTTGCAATAGATCCGATATTGAATTTGAAATCATTTGTCAGGTTGGTTGTCTTACTTGCGTCTGTATACCCAAAAGAGGCATTATAAATTATTGCATTATTTTTTGAGACAAGGACATTTCCATTATACATTCCATTTTCATTTGACTCTCTCATCAAGGAATCAATTTTATTGGCAAGATTGGTCTGCGCAGAGACAAGATTGGTAAAAAATATTAGGAGTATGAAAATGGAAAACAATCCTTTTTTATGGGTCATAATTTATGGTATGAAAGATAACGTACCGCAGCTTAGCGAAGTAGAGAAATAAGACAATTTAAACTTCAAATATTCACCAAAACTGAGCAACACATTTTTATTTTTTAAATTTATTAATAAAAAATGAAAATTGCGAGAACGAAAAAAAGGAAACAAACATTGAGAGAAACCTTTACTAGCCTTAAAACAAATACGATGTTATAAGCAGTTTTAATTAAAACCTACTGTACGAACACCATATAGTTGATTTTTTAATTCTTCAAATTCTATATTTGAAATTACTTCTCTATTTCTTAAAAAATATAAATTATCTAACTGCGGTTCTTTTGGTAAGTTTTTGTCAATTTTACCATACTTTTCTAACAAAAATTTATTTGAAGACTCAATGATGTTATTTGCAAATTCTTTTACTTCATTTTTATTGTTATTTGTAAAATATAATTCAATATTATTTTCTTCAAATGTTTGAATTGTTATTATACGTTTTTTAGATTTTAAAGCAATAAAAAAAAATATTATAGATATAATTATAGGCTTTATAAAAGTACTATAATCCCATTCTAAAAAAATTAAACCTAAACCTATTATTAAAGAAAACACAGACAAAAAAAGTAAATTGTTATTTATTGTAGTTTCTGTTTTAATCTTATTTGATATGTTCTCATATGAAACCTCAAATTCTGAGGAGTCAAAGATAGAATTCCTTACAATTTTTAAGCTCGAAACTTTCAGTTGAAGGTTTTGTTTTATAAATAAATTATTATTTTTTAATTCCATTTTTTTCAAAAATTGCTTACAACGATCCGCGACTTTGGGATAGTGACGGACATGAGCGTAATGAACTGACGTAGTAAAATTGAAGCGAAAAGTTTCAATTTAGTGACACAGTTAGCAAACACCAATTAATTGAATAAATTTAAGAAAAAAGTCAATATAATTGGCTTTTACGGAATAGAAAGCCGAAACTTCAATTTTAGCCTTAACCCGCCATTTCGCCAATCAGATGTACCCGTTGGTTAATTATCATTTTATTTTACTTCGAAAAGTACCTTTTTTATCTTTAAGAGTAATTACAAATTTATCTTGCTTTGGAATTTTTGTCAATTTAATTATTTCTTCATTAGGGTATGGTTCATATATAATTAAACTTTCATCGATTTGAGGATTAGATTCATCCCATTCGTAGTTATCTTTAATATTAAATAAGGAATCTTGAATAACTAAAACGCCAAGACCTTTATTTTTATTTGCAACATATAGTTTATTATTTATCAGAAGAATATCTTTAATATTACCTTTAACATTATAATCCGATGAAATTGCAAAGCTCTCTTTTAAATCCAAGCCTTTGTAAATAGTAATATGTTCACTATAGTTTCCCCAATTTAAAGTTGTTGAATATAAACCTAAATAATTATTCCATATACGAGCCAGATGCGTACTTTCATAACTACTATTAAATTTCAACTCCTTTTGGTGAGAAAATACAAGTTTACCTTCACATTTCAATTGATAGTATAGAATATATTTCGGTACAACAATATTGTCAATTGCAATTAAATAATTCTCGTTTATAACAATATCATCTATAGATTTACCTCGGAATTTAATTTCATCCGGTATCTCTAAACTAAACCATTTTTGTGTTTTTAAATTATACTGAACGAGCATTTCATTTTCCATCTCACCCCCAATAAAAATATTATCATCATCAATAAGTAATGACTTCGGCTTTATATCGTAAGGAATTGATATTCTATTCTTTTTTGAAGTTTCAATATTATACAATAAAATGCTCTTTTTGGAAGGATTTAGAATAACAACTATATTTTTTTGGTCTGTTGAGAATATTGAATTTTTGTTTATAGAAATTGTTTTTATTTCTTTTATAATTTCGTTTTCGAATTTATTTACAGATATTTTGTTTATTCCAGTTTGAAGAATGAACAAATCTCCATCATCTAAACCATTTTGAGAATATAAATTTAAGTATATAAAAAAACTTAAAATAGAAAATATTAATTTCATAGCACAGATTTCTTTTTGCCTTGTATCTAAAGGATTACAACTTGGCGAGGTTACGAACTTCGGAACTGATTATTTTTCTGTTAAAGATAAATATTTTTCATAAAGTTTTATAGCTACAAATCATTTCAGTTTTGCTTCAAACTAATTATAGTGTTAGTTGCTATTTTATTTGATTCACTGAATCAAACGCATATTTTGCAAATATTTCAGCAAATCGATTTGACATATATATGAATTTCGGCTGAATAATTCCATTATATTTTGGTCAAACTGGATTTTCCGTTGTAATTCCAATTGCTTCTTCACATCAGAAATTTTTTGATCAAAAAAACCGTTTTTAAATAATCTTGATAATGTTGAATCATCCAATCGAGTATATCTCACATCCACTTTCAATTTCCTTAAATCATTTACATAACTATTGTCTATCATATGGGAAAGTTGACCAAAATCTTCATATGAAATCGAACCTGAAAGTGTATGCCTGAAAAGATTTCCAATCATGGCGGATTTGTCGATGTCATCTAATCTGTTAAGTGTCATAAGAAGTTTTTCTCCTGCTTTTTTTGTTTCGCTTTCAGATTCTAATTTATTAACAAATTCAATCCGTGTTTTATATGGAATCTCATTTAACTTGAAAAGAAATGTCAAAAGCTTTTTTATAAAAAAAGCTTCTGAGATATTCTGATATAAACTAAAACCTTTAAATGCAAGTCCTACAATTGGTATACTCTTTAGTGTTTCATTATTTAAAACAGCATCTAAACTTATTTCTAAAATTTCAGGCGCTAAATCGTTTAGAGCTTTAGATTTTACAGAATTAAATATATCTAAGTTTTCTTCCATTTGAATAAGATTATGTTAGCTGAAGTTGATATCTATTATACTCTAACTTAAGCCCTTTATTTTTAAATTTTATAATCATTGAATTTATAACGATTTCAATAGTTATCAAATAACTGTAATATAAATCTTTATTAATCTGATAATTTATATATAGTTAATGTGTAACCTTCTACTTTTTTTGTAAACTGCCCTGTTTTAAGACAGATTAAATGAAGGCTACACACATATTTCGCCAATACGATATTAGCTGTAGTCTTTCTGTTTTAAATTACTATCTTTACCACATTCTATACTAAGTAGACATATCATCAAACCTTTGTTCTAAAGGTTCTTTACAACTGTTATATACAGTTGCGATTTTCCATTTATATCATTTTATTTTTAATTGGGCGTTTTCTACGCAAAACTTAGTATGAGAAAAACTAATTTAATCAGTTCATCTATTGAACGTTTTTATAATAAAGCATCCGAAGAAGACAGACTTTCTAAAGGAATGGGCATCTTCGAATTTGAGAGGATTAAATCCCTCATTAAACCACATTTAAAACCTCAATCCATCATTCTTGATATTGGTGGAGGTACAGGAAAATATTCCGAATGGTTATCAAAATTACAACATCAGGTTTATTTGATAGAACCTCTTGACAAGCATCTTCATATTGCAAAAGACAGATCCAGCAAACTAAAGAATAAGTTTGAGGTTATCAAAGGCGAAGCCCGTAAACTGGAATTTCCGAATAATTTTGCAGATGTGGTTATTTTGCATGGACCTCTGTATCATCTACAAAAGGAAGAGGATCGGCTTCTTGCGATAAACGAAGCAAAAAGAGTTGTAAAAAAGGGAGGAATTATATTGGGTTTCGGGATTAATTCCACAGCTTCTACTTTAGCAGGTTTATTAAACGGACTGATTTACAAACCCTCTTTTCTTGAAATGTGTAAAAGTGAATTATTGACCGGAATCCATAATCCTCCGGATGATTTTCCCTGGTTGTTGGCAGAAGCATTTTATCATAAACCCTCAGAATTTAAAAATGAATTTTTAAAATGTAATTTAAAGATTGAGAAGATATATGCTGTTGAAGGAATGATTTGGCTTGACAGTAATTTCTTTGCCAATATATTGGATAAACGAAGAAAGAAAGTGCTGAAAGAGCTTTTGTCAACAACAGAGAATGAAGAATTCTTATTGCCTTTTAGCCCTCATATGATGATTGTAACCACAAAAGAAGTTTAATTTTAGTAAGAAAATGGATTGCAAGGAATACAATCCATTTTTTACAAAATTTTCTGAAAAATTATTGATAACATTATTTTTTACGAAACAACCCTACAAAAGCGTCATCAGACAACTTGTTCCATAGTTCGATAAATCATATAGCGAATATAGCTAAATAGCGACAAATAGTACAGATTACAAAGCAAAATGAATAACGAAGTAATTATCTAAAATTCAAAAAAAGACCACAAAAAAAGACCACAAAAAAAGCCCTGCAGTACTGCAAGGCTTTATTGTTGCTCCCCCTCTTGGGCTCGAACCAAGGACCCTCTGATTAACAGTCAGATGCTCTAACCAACTGAGCTAAGGAGGAAACTTATTTTTTTAGTTTCTAAAACAAAGATATAGAACTGCTTACGCATTGCTCCCCCTCTTGGGCTCGAACCAAGGACCCTCTGATTAACAGTCAGATGCTCTAACCAACTGAGCTAAGGAGGAAACTTATATTTTAGTTTCTAAAAAATAAATATTAGAACGTTTTTTTTTGCAATTTGCTCCCCCTCTTGGGCTCGAACCAAGGACCCTCTGATTAACAGTCAGATGCTCTAACCAACTGAGCTAAGGAGGAAGGTGTTACCTTTATTGCGATGCAAATATAGAACGATTTTTTAACTCTACAAATTCGTTTTAAAAAAAACTAACATTTTTTTTACCGTGAGGTAATGGCTTTCAAAATATCGTTTCCATTGGCAAAAAGCAGCAGTGCGATAAGTAATACAAAACCAATTGTTTGCGCATATTCCATAAACTTATCACTCGGTTTTTTACCCGAAATCATTTCATACAATAAAAACATCACATGCCCACCGTCCAGTGCCGGAATCGGTAATAAATTCATTACTCCAAGCATAATAGACAGCAAAGCTGTAATGCTCCAGAACACTTCCCAGCTCCAGGTCTGTGGAAAAATATCGTAAATCGCCTTAAAACCACCTACTCCCTTATACGCTCCGGTTTCGGGATTGGCAATCATTTTTAACTGTTTCCAGTAACCGCCCAACTGGTCTTTTCCTTTTTGGATACCCACCGGAATCGACTCCATAAATCCGTATTTCTGGTGGCTTATTTTATAAATACCGAGTTTCTCTGCATCTTCATTTTTTAAAACCGGTGCATACGCAATCCCTACAGAAGCACTGTCGGTTACTGTTAATTGTACGGTCTGCGGCTGGTTGTCTCTTACAATCGTTGCCATTACTTTCTGACCTTTATAGTTTTCAAGTACACCCGGCAGCTGATCGACAAACTCCACTTTCTGATCATTGATTCCGGTAATAAAATCTTTGGTTTTTAAAACCTCTTTATTAGGAGAATCATCTGAAACAGCCGTTACTATAGCAGGAACACGCGGAATAAAAGGACTTTTGTTTTTTTCCTTTAACAACTGATCTACAAAATTCACAGGCAGATCCAGTGTAATGGTTTCATTGTTGCGCAATACTTCTACCTTTTTGGCAGTAATCATTTTAGAAAAGGCCTCATTCAGTCGGTTCAGCGGTTCGCCGTCAATGCTTACAATCTTATCACCGTTTTGCATACCGGCATCTTTAAGCACCTGTGACTGCACCCAAACTCCTGATGTAAGACTGTCATTGGCAATATAGGAATCTCCGTAATAAAACGCCATACCGATATAGATCACAAACGCCAGAATAAAATTGACCGTTACGCCGCCCAGCATAATGATAAGACGCTGCCATGCTGGTTTGGAACGGAACTCCCACGGCTGTGGTTCCTGTTTCATCTGCTCGGTATCCATGCTTTCATCGATCATTCCGGCAATTTTCACATAACCGCCCAGAGGAAGCCATCCGATTCCATATACGGTATCTCCGATCTTCTTTTTGAAAAGGGAAAATTTTACATCAAAAAACAAATAGAATTTTTCGACACGGGTTTTAAATAATTTGGCAGGAATAAAGTGCCCTAATTCGTGTAAAACGATCAACAAAGATAAACTCAGTAGAAATTGAGATAATTTAATTAATATATCCATTTTATAATTTTCTGCTTTTTAGCAGACAAAAGTAAGGTTTTAAGCTTAGTATTTATAGTTTAAAAAAGGCAGATCTTACCTTTTTATCATTTTTTTATGAAAGACGCCTTTATTGGTAGTGATCGCAAGCGTATAAATTCCGGCTGACAAATGGCTTACCGCATACGGATTGGCAAGCGAATGCGCGATCTGTTTACCGTTTACATCGTACAGATCCATCTGCGAAACCGTCACTCCTTCCGTAGCAACAATACGCACTTCATCCGATGCCGGATTCGGAACCAGTGAAATAGCGTTCGCATTTTTTTGAAATTCGGTAACCGCCAGCGTACTCGTATTATTCTTGGAAATAATATCTTTATCAGGATCAATAATCACTTCATTAATGATATCAAAAGGCAAATCAACGATAAACTCCTGATTGTTCTGGGTATGATTCAGTGTCACTGTTTCAGATTGTCCGTTGTTTCCCACAAGTTTTATCCGCACAGGCATTTCAAAAAAGGAAACGGAATTATGAGACGTGGTTTGCGACAGCGTAATTTTTGCCTGCTGATTACCCAATATGGAAACACCTGCCGTATAAGTAGGAAAGCCCTGTCCATACACCCAGTCGTTAAAAAATTCCGTGAGGTTTTTTCCGGAAGCGGTTTCCAGATGTTGTTTCAGCTGTGTGGTCACAGCATATCCGTAGGCGATCTGCGGATCGGCAAGATAGTTTTTCATGCCCTGATAAAAATCAGTATCTCCCAATACATAACGCAGCATATGTACCACCATAGAACCTTTATCATAGGTAATTCTACCGCTGAAAATACGTCCTGAATCTTCTGCCTGAGCATCGGTCAGGTAAAGATTACCCCCATTCTGAGACGTAATGCTTTGATTTTTGCCATTCTTCCAGCTTACAAAAGCCGTTTGCCCGTCGATATGCTCAACCACAAGTCCGGACATATATTCCGCAAATCCTTCATTGAGCCAGATATCTTTCCAGGTACCACAGGTTACTTTATTACCAAACCAGTGATGTGCCAGTTCATGTGCAATAAGACTTCTGGAAAAACCACCCATAAACGAAACCGTGGTATGTTCCATACCGCCGCCCCATCCGAATTGTGCATGACCGTATTTTTCTTCATGAAACGGATAGGTTTCAAAAAGATCTTCAAACAGATTCATAATCGGCAGGGTTACCGCTACCTGATCCTTTGCCGTGTTAAAATTCTCCGGATAGAAATAGTTTACAATAGGGAAATTATTTGGGGCTGTACCTCCCAGTTGCTGAAACACCTGATAATTCGTTACCGCAAACGCCACGAGATAAGCCGGAATCGGATAATTGTGCTGAAAATGTGTCGTTTTGGTGCCGCCCGTATTAGTGGTTTGAGAAATTTCCAATCCGTTGGCCACACTCGTATACGTAGCCGGTGCAGTAATATAAAAGTCCAGATTCTCAATCTTATCGTTTAAATCCTGCTTGCACGGCCACCAGTCGCGTGCGCCGAAAGGCTCCGAAAGTGTCCACATCACCGGGGTTCCCGCATGCGTACTCACTGTAAAAGCCTCACTTGCTGACGGAGGAGCTCCACTATACGTAATCTCTACCGTACCTTCTGTACCGGAAGCCACAGACTGCGGCAACTGAATCGTAAGCTGATTGTTAGCCTGAGAAAAAACAGCTGTCTGTGTTCCCTGTTTGACAGAAGAAACCGTAAGCTGGTGACTGAGGTCAAATACGATCTGCGTCAGCGTTTCAGATGGAATAAATCGTGTTGTCACTTTTCCCGCGACATGATAATTGGCTGGGTTTACCGTAAGTTCTATTTTATGGTATTTTACATCATAATTCTGTGTGTTTGGATTCACAGCAAACATTCGTTTTTTTTCTGCCTGCTCTTTTTCACGTGTGCGCATAAGCTGTTCGTCTGAAGTGACCGACTGAGCACTTAACTGACTAAAAATCAACAGCAACATTACTATATATAGTTTCTTCATCTTTTAAATATTTGAATCAAAAATACTATAATATTTTATATAACCATCAAAAAATGACGCAATTAAACCGTTAAAATCTTTTACTTGGGATAAAAACGGCATCTGTACGATTTTAATTGAGTTCAGGTAGCAAAAAAAGGATTAAAAAGTAGCATCGTTTTTCACCTTGTAAACCAAAGTATTTTCTTAATTTTGTAGCTTATTATTAACTTTTAAATTATGTTGCAGATAGCTTACATCAGAGAAAATCAGGATCAGGTAATCAATGCGCTTGCCAAAAGAAATCTTGATGCTACAGAAATGATTCAATTAGTCGTGGAACTTGACGAAAAACGCAGAAGTACCCAGGCTGAATTAGACAATCTTTTAGCGGAATCGAACAAGCTGTCCAAAGACATCGGTGAGTTAATGAAAAGCGGTGAAAAAGCAAAGGCCGAGATTCTGAAAGCAAAAACCGCTGCATCAAAAGAACGGACAAAAGAGCTCAGCGAACAGTTGAATCTGATCAGCGACCAACTGACTCAGGAGTTGTATAAATTGCCGAATACTCCTGCGGATATTGTTCCTGCAGGGAAATCAGCAGACGACAACCTCAATGTATTTGAAGCAGGTACTATACCTACTTTGCATGAAGGAGCCGTGCCTCACTGGGAACTGGCTAAAAAATATGACATTATTGATTTTGATCTCGGAGCAAAAATCACCGGAGCAGGTTTTCCCGTATACAAAGGAAAAGGAGCAAAATTGCAGCGTGCGCTGATTGCCTATTTTCTGGATAAAAATACAGATGCGGGTTATAATGAAGTTCAGGTACCGCATCTGATCAACGAAGCATCGGGTTACGGAACGGGACAATTGCCGGACAAAGAAGGGCAGATGTACCATTCTACCATCGATGATCTGTATCTGATTCCAACAGCAGAAGTTCCGGTAACAAATCTGTACCGCGATGTGATCCTTCAGGAAAATGAACTTCCGGTAACAGCAACAGCCTATACTCCGTGTTTCCGCCGTGAAGCAGGTTCATACGGAGCCCATGTACGCGGACTGAACCGCCTGCACCAGTTTGATAAGGTGGAAATTGTACGTATCGAACATCCTGAAAACTCTTACAAAGCATTGGACGGTATGGTGGAACACATCAAAAACATTCTGGACGAATTAAAACTTCCCTACCGCATTCTGCGTTTGTGCGGAGGCGATATGGGCTTTACTTCTGCCCTGACCTATGATTTTGAAGTATTTTCTACCGCACAGGATCGTTGGCTGGAAATATCTTCTGTTTCTAATTTTGAAACGTATCAGGCAAACCGTCTGAAACTGCGCTTTAAAGGAAAGGACGGAAAAACCCAGCTTGCCCATACATTGAACGGCAGCTCTCTTGCCTTGCCAAGAGTATTAGCGGGAATTCTTGAAAACTACCAGACCCCCGAAGGGATTGTAATTCCGGAAGTTTTGAGACCGTACACCAAGTTTGATATTATTGATTAACAACTATATAAAACACCAATCTCAACAAATTGGTGTTTTTTTTTAAAAGATACGCAGATGATTATTTATAATATTACCGTAAACATAGATGAAAGCGTACATGAGCAGTGGCTTCAATGGATGCAGACACAACACATTAACAAAATGCTGGCTACAGGCAAATTTACCTCAGCACGGATTGTAAAAGTACTGGTAGATGAAGAAATGGGCGGCATTACTTATTCCGTTCAGTATTTTGCTCCTACAAAAGAAGCACTCGAAGAATATCGTCGTGACCATGAAAACGATTTACAGCAGGAAGGTTTAAAATTGTTTGCAGATAAGATGCTGACTTTTAAAACCGATCTGGAAATTATCAGCGAACATTAAACTGTAGGCATAACGTATAACAACGGCATTCTAACATCAGATTCCTAAAAAACAAAAAAATGGAGAAAGTAAGAGCAAAAAAACATTTAGGCCAGCATTTCTTAACAGACGAAAGCGTTGCACAACGAATTGCTGATGCACTTACCTATGAAGGCTATGACAAAGTATTGGAAGTAGGTCCGGGTATGGGCGTGCTTACCAAATACCTTTTAGAAAAACCCACCGAAACATTTGTTGTGGAAATTGATACAGAATCGGTACAATATCTTGAAAAACATTATACAAAACTGCACAACCATATCATTGCAGAAGACTTTTTAAAGTACAACATTCAAAAGGTTTTTGGAGAAGAAGAGTTTGCCATCATTGGAAATTTTCCGTATAACATTTCTACACAGATTGTTTTCAGGGCTTTGGAACTACGGGAAAAAGTAGTGGAATTTGCAGGTATGTTTCAGAAAGAAGTAGCCGAACGCATTTGTGAAAAGAAAGGCAGCAAAGCGTACGGAATTCTCTCTGTTCTTTGTCAGGCTTTTTATGAAGTGGACTATTTATTTACAGTTTCTGAACATGTATTTTCTCCACCTCCTAAAGTAAAATCCGGTGTGATGCGCATGGTAAGAAAAAAAGACTTTCACCTGCCTTGCAATGAGAAATTGTTTTATACCGTAGTAAAAACCGCTTTTAACCAAAGGCGGAAAACCATGAGAAACAGCCTGAAAAGCATGCTTAGCGACGAACTGAAAGAACAGGAAATTTTCAATATGCGTCCGGAACAGCTGGATTATTCAGAATTCATCGAAATCACTAAAAACATTGAAGCGTATGGAGTTCAAACTCAGTAAAGAATTTATCGAACAGATTGAAGGCCTCATCGCCGAACAAAATGAACGGGAACTGTTAGAGGTCCTGAAAGACATTCACTTTGCTGATATTGCCGAACTCATGAACGAACTGAGAGGTTCGGAAGCTGGCTATATATTTAAAATACTTGATTCAGAGGTCAGTTCAGAAATTTTATTGGAACTAGATGAAGAGGTTCGTGAAAAAATCTTAAACAATCTTTCGGCAAAAGAAATTGCAGAAGAGCTGGATGAGATGGATACGGATGATGCCGTAGATATTATTTCGGAATTACCGGAAGAGATGAAAGATGAAGTCATCTCGGAGCTGGAAGATTTTGAACATGCCAAAGACATTGTAGAGCTTTTGCGTTACGATGAAAACACGGCCGGAGGTTTGATGGCAAAAGAGCTTGTAAAAGTAAATGAAAACTGGAACATTCTTACCTGTGTGGTAGAAATGCGCAAACAGGCCGAGCATGTCTCCCGTGTCCACTCTATTTATGTGGTAGATGATGAAGACCGGCTCAAAGGTCGTCTTTCTCTCAAAGATTTACTTACCTCCTCTACCACCACCCATATCAAAGATGTTTACATACCAAAAGTGGATTTTGTAAAAGTAGATACAAAAGATACAGAAGTAGCGCGTATCATGCAGAAATATGATTTGGAAGCCATTCCTGTAGTAGATGAAACGGGTCGTTTGGTCGGCAGAATTACCATTGACGATATCGTTGATGTCATCAAGGAAGAAGCAGACCGTGACTATCAGATGGCAGCGGGTATCTCTCAGGATGTTGAAGCCGATGACAGCATCTGGGAACTAACCAAAGCCCGTCTTCCGTGGCTCATACTTGCCTTAACAGGTTCGTTTATTGCGGTAAAAGTGTCAAGCGGATTCGGTGATGCTATGGATAAATTTCCTACACTTTTCTTTTTCACACCCTTAATTGCCGCTATGGCGGGTAATGTAGGCGTACAATCTTCTGCTATTATTGTACAGGGACTCGCCAACAATTCCATTACGGGTTCACTCTGGCGCCGGCTGGCAAAAGAAATGCTGCTGAGCTTGTTTAACAGCCTTATTCTCGCTGCGATTCTGTTGTTTGGTACCCATTTTTTACTGGATCTCGACTACTCTGTAGCTGCAACCATCGGAATTGCACTGATCAGTGTGATGATACTGGCAAGCCTTATAGGAACGTTTATACCGATTACCCTAAACAAATACGGTGTAGATCCTGCTTTGGCAACAGGTCCGTTTATCACTACCTCAAACGATATTTTTGGAATTTTAATTTATTTCACTATTGCAAAATATATATTAGGGTTCTAAAAGAAGTAAATTTTCTTTTAAAAATCTCATTATAGCAAATATTTATATACAAGAGAGGCTGGTAAAACCAGCCTCTTTATAATTTTAAGATCATGCTATTGTACAGCAATAGTACCAAAGAGGTCCATAAATAAGATACCCACCAGTAGTATTCCAAAAACAACTGCCATATTAATCAATGATTTTTTTATTCTTTTACGATCTCTTTTTTTGTACAGCCATAAAAAATATACAGCAAGAACAACGATATAAATACCGATAAGAATATAATGTCTGTAATCTAAAGTTTGTAAAATCATCTTGATTATTTTTTAAAAAACCCTTATCTTATAAAGATAGAAAATTATTTTTTGATACAATCGTTATAGTCACTTTTAGCATCTGACAAATCTAAATAATAAGTTGTCATACAGTATGCTGCCGCAGGCAATCCACCTGCAAGTCCTGTTGTAGCAGCTGCGACTATAGCAAAACCTCCACAAACTGCATAATCTCTCTTGGCTCTTCTTATATCAATGTTAAACTGTTCAGCACACGTTCTTGAATTAATAATTGTAGTATAATAATCTTGAAAAGAAGCCTCTAATATCTCAGCCACAATACTCTCCTTTATAGAAATATCCAAACCAGAAAATACATCATTCTCCTCTCTCAACTTCTGTTGCAGGGTATGAATTTTTTCAAACTCCGTAATGTAATCGTCAGGATTAGAAAAATTATATTCGTACAACAAATCTTTTAATTGATCTTGCGTCTTAATTAGTTTCAATTTTTCATTGAAACCAGAATCCAAAATCAATTCTTCTTCATTTAGTAAAGATTGCATTATATCAGTTATTTGATAATACTGAATAAAATAATCATAAATATTTTCTCTCTCTTCTAAAGGAATTTTTTCTGCGTCTTTTGCAAAAAGTTCTCTTTTTGAATTTTCAGCTGTAGTAGTATCATTATCGTTACTACATGCCCATAATCCGGCTGTCAATAAAACAGCTCCGATTATTCCTAAAGTAATTTTTTTTAGATTTTTCATATCATAAATGTTTGTACAGTTATCGGGTAAAATCCTGAACTGTGAATTGGTAATTATTTTGAATAATTCATATCATTTTACATCAGTTTTTACTGTTCTCTCAATATTGCAAAAACATTTGTAATACACTTCTAATCAAAGAAAAACATTTCTATCCCTATGTTCTCCTTATTATACATTACTAATTTCAATTATTTGTTTTATTGTATTATTGCAATTTTCCTTATTTAATTTGTAATATTTACTGATTAATTATAAACACTATAAAACAAAAAGTAAAAGTAAAAAGTGGTATTAGTATGTTTCGTACTAAAAACACTTATATTGTGTTAATGAGATGATATTTGGCAAGCTTTACAGAGACATTTATACCTTTATCTGAAACAAATATGGTATAATTCTGCTTTGACAACAAATACACTTGCCAATATCTGAAGGGATATTTTGGATGTTAGAGAGAAGTATTTTTTTTAACTTCTAAATGAATATATATAAGAAAAGACCAGTAAAAACTAGCCTCTTTTATAATTTTAGTTCGTATTATTTTACTAAGAGTAAAAGAATTCCAGGTACAACAGATGTTATACCATTATGCTATTAAAATCCTTGACTATTTAAGATAGTGGACAAAATGAAAACATCAAAAAAAGTAATGGTTTCATTACGGTCTATATAAGAATATGAGAGTTTTTTTATTTCATCATATTTAGAATTTACAAATGCGTATACTTCCACCCTGATCGTTTAAGCATTAAATGTAAAACATCAATATGGGCTTTACCGTAAATGACTGCTATTTTATCAGCCTTAGAATTTTCTATTTGCTGAAATAAATGTTCATTGCGCAGGGTACTGATCATATAGTCATAACCTTTTCTGTTTTTTTTACTGCAGGTATATTTCTTTCCTAATGGTGTTTTCCAGTCACAGTCTGTTAAGTTAATGACTCCAAATTTTTCTTCATATTTCAAAACCAATTCCTTTATGTTCATATCACAATGAACATCTTTTGTGACATCCAACCCATAATCTGCTTCTTTTTGATACGTATAATTATCTATTTGAAACGATTGGTTTACTTCATTATTCTCATCATAATAGTTCATCAGAGTTTCATGGGTAACGCTTCTGAATTTTTTCATGTAGAGATCTGTCTCTTCTTTTGTTTCCAATTCCAGATCTATACCTTCATAAAAAACAACATAGCCTTCATTTCGAAGAGAATCAACTGTTTGTTTTACATTTTCATAAAATTCAGGCTTGTTGACATGCAGCATGGGAATGCCAAAAAGTTTACGTTCATTCCTTTCCCAATAACTCGGGGTAGCAAATTTTGTTATTTTGTCTACTCTCCATTTGACAATTTTTTGAGAAAGATTATTCTGTGCTGATAAAAGATTCACATTCAATATAACTAAAACAAATAAAAAATATCTCATAAGATAAAAGACTAAAATATGAATCTGCCATATGAATCTGCCAATAGTGAGCAAATCACACAAAATTAAAAGTATGTTTTAAGAGTAACCATGATAAAACAAATATAAAAAGGAGTTAATTATATCAACTCCTTTTGATTGTCATTACTTGGTAACAATTTTTATCTTTTTAACATTTATTCCTCTTTTTTCAACCAATATATAATAGAAACCAGCGAAGAAAAAGGTATAGAAAATCCTAGCCAAATAAATCTATTTTTATTTTTTTCCTTAAAAATAAGGTACAATGTATAAATAGAAAATATAATATTCACTATAAATGCCGTGTAAAGAAAAATATTTATTTCTAAATGCATCATCCTTAATATAGCCATTATAACAATAAACAAGCTACTTAAAACAAGTCCTATTAACATTTTTTTTCTCATATAATTATTTTTTTTCTTCCGCTACACATACAATGGCTATTGCAGCCGCAACTAAATGTGGTTGAGTAGCTTGCGCTATTTTGCCTATCAAATCATATCCAAAATTATCCCAATTGCGCTCCACACAATCTAAATAACTTTCCCCTGGTCTTTTTGGTCCTAGTTGATCTTCATCAGCGAATACAGTTAACTTTTCTACATCTATAAATTTAAATTGAGATTTATCAATAGCATTACTATACTCAACTGCTTTTAATCTTCCGTTGCTTAGATAACTAGATTTTACAATTACTGCTTTATTCAATTCGAATTTATTTTTATCAAATTTTCTGATTTTTAAAGATAAGGATTTATTTTTATCAAATTTACTAAAAAGATTTAATCCAATATAATCATTCTCTCCATTCACAGTAATCATCTGAATATCAGATAGATTATATTCATCTAAATCGATGTTTTGCTTTTGAATAAAACTCAATAATTCTTTTTCATTAGAAAGATTATATTCTTCAACTGATTTTACCCCTATACTTTCCAAAAAGTAATTTGTTACCTCGTCTCCATTCTTATAAATTGGAGTATTTCTTCCCAGCATTTGAGTTTGTTCTGCTTGTCCGGTAGAATCCTCATTACTACAAGCCCACAGACCAGTTGCTAATAAAACAGCCCCCATTACTCCCAAAGTAAATTTCTTAAAATTTTTCATATAATAAAAATGTTTGTGCAGTTAATCGGATAGTATACCTAAACTGCGGATTAGTAAATTATGTTACAGTTTTACCCCTGTAACGGCTCTTATCTGTTTAGCAACCGATATTCCGGACTATCGGTTCCCGAAACAAACAGATATATAATAATTGGTTGGTTTTATTATCTTTCAGGAATTGCTATTACACCATATCCTGTGTTGTCTTTTTGTATTTTTACAGAATTGAATCCTCAACTCTACCGCACCGGCATACAAAATCGCCTTAGTAATTGTATGTTGTGCTCCATATGCAAAGGCAATGGTTCGTTTTCGTTTCCAACCCGAATCATTAATACTGTCGTCTGCCTGTAAACAACTTAATACAAACAAAAGCTTATGCTCATCTTCTGTAAATAAACTGCTGTCAATAAGGACTTTTCCATCAAATTTCAAAATAGTATGAATCATCATCTTTACCTGTTTCGAACAATTCAGCTGATTGACCACCTCATCAGGGTCCATCAATATTGAAGACAACTGTTTGGTATCAATTGCTTCATAAGCCGTTGATGAACCAAGAATACGATTGGTATAATCATTGGTATGTTTTTCAAAAACCGCAAGGTTATTTTCATAACTTTCCAATTCATCGTACGAAAAAGCATTCATAATTGTGTAATAAAGCTCTACTTCATTTAGAGCACTTTTTTTTTCGGTTACTTCATTTTTATTAGTATTCTTTTCTTGAATAAATGTCTCGTCAGTCATTTCACAAGAACTAATTAATGCTGAAATTGCTACAGCCAACAAAAAATTTTTTTTCATTTGTTTCGGATTTTTGTTGCTGCCCGGGTAGCTGATTTGTTTCTGTAACAAACATAAAAGCGAAAAAAAAAACACGCAAAAGTTGGTTGGGAAGAATCGTCAATGTAACGGAAAAATCGTCATTACAGATAAAAAAACATCACAATAAAAACCCATAATATTGATTGTCAATAAATTATGTTTTTGTATTTTTTATTGTATTTTTACGTCCATAAAGTCAACAAATCATGTTTTTGCCAAAAAAATCTTCTTATTACTTATTATTATTGACGATTTTTCTCTTGCCTTTATCTTCCTATACCCAAACAATTCAGGATTCTTATCAGGAGTTGTGGAAAAGAATTATTTTGGACACGATTTCAAAGGAACGCACACTGTCTTATTTAGAAGTTTATATCCAAAAAGCCCAAAAAGAAAATAATCTGAAGGAAGAATACAAAGCATTGGAAAAAAAGGCTTTCAGTGTTTCTCCCTCAGCATCCATTCCATTGATTTCAGAAATGGAACAACTGGCTGTAAAATCAAAAAATGACAGTCTCATTGAGAGAAGTATTTCTACCAAAGCATCTTTCTATTATATCAACAGAAATTTTAAGGAAGCATTAAGCGCTTCTATACAAGCTGAGGCATTAAATATCAAAAAAGGCAATATATACCAATTGAATTTTGTGCGTATTGATATTGGAAACATTTATTATCACACCAAAAATTACATAAAAGCAAAAGAGTATTTTACAAAGGCAAAAAATTATTACAAAACGAAAAATAATTATAATTATGTGCAGGGCTATATGGTCAGTTTATACAGCCTGAGTAAAACCTATTGGCAACTGAATAAGCCCGACAGCCTGAAAACGACTATTGAAACCGCTGAAAATACCTTACCGCTATTAAACAATCAGGACAGAGTACTGGAAACGGCTTATATCAATTATGTTAAAGGAGGGTACTACTTTCTGAAACAAGACTTTAACGAAGCGCAGCATTATTTTTTAAAAGCCCTGCCGGATATCAAAAAAAATGAAGATTTTACCAACGAATATGTGATTTATCTGTATTTAGGTAAAATAGCCTGGGAAAAAAATGAAAAACAAAAAGCAGTTTCTTACTTCATGCGCATAGATCAATTGTTTCAGAAAAGAAATTTTCTTAATTATGAATTGCGTCATGCGTATGATTATTTAATCGCTTACTATAAAGAAACGGGGCAACCTCAAAAACAGCTGGAAGTAACAGAACATCTGATTGCATTAAACCACCAGTTTGAAAAAGAACAGCAGGATCTGACCAGTACACTGCACTATGAGTTTGAGACTAAAAAACTGGAGGCCAGCAAAACGGATTTACAAAAACAGCTTTCCAGTAATAAATATACGTATGGCGTCTGGCTTATTGGAAGCGGGCTGCTCTGCCTCACTTTATGCGGCTATGCCTTTTGGCAGACCAAGCAGAAAAAGCAATTGAGGTTGCGGTTCAATGAATTGATCAACGGTGTTCAGTCGGCAAATGAACCTTTTGAAAAGAATACCGATACGGAGAAATCGGTTATTGAGACAAAAAACTTAACGGCTACAGAAGAACGTCTGTTACTGGCGCTACAAAAATTCGAAAATGAAAAAGGTTTTTTAAAACCGCTGAAGTTAGATGATTTTGCAGCAGAACTGAATACCAATCGTAATACACTTTCAAAACTGATTAACACAAATAAAGGAGTAAACTTTAATCAGTATATCAACTCCCTGCGGGTAAAACAGGTTTTAATTGATTTGAAAAACAATACCCGTCTGCGCCAGCTGAATATGCAAGGACTGGCTGAAACCTACGGTTTTGCAAATGCCAAAACCTTTAGCATGCAGTTCAAAGCAGAAACCAGTCTCAGTCCCGCCTATTTTATTGAACAGCTGCAACTGGACGATGCGGAGACCGCCCATTGATTTTTAAATAAAATAAAAAGGTATGCGTATCTTTACTTTATTAATAGTACATTTTCCATGAAAATAATACATATCGACACAAACCATCCGCTGATGATAGAACAGTTGAACAAAGCAGGTTTTGAAAACTACGAAGCCTATACGCTATCTAAAGAACAGATTCAGGATATCATCGGAGCTTATGACGGACTTATCATAAGAAGTCGTTTTCAGATCGACCGTTCTTTTTTAGAAGCAGCTGCTAATCTTAAATTTATTGGTCGTGTTGGTGCCGGACTCGAAAATATTGATTGTGATTTTGCCAAAAGCAAAGGCATTGAACTCATTGCTGCTCCGGAAGGTAACCGTACAGCAGTGGCAGAGCACGCTATGGGAATGCTGTTGTCGCTCATAAACCGTCTGAATCTTGTAGACAAAGAAGTGCGCAATGGTATCTGGCTGCGTGAAGAAAACAGAGGAATGGAACTGGAAGGTAAAACCGTAGGCATTATCGGATATGGATTTATGGGTAAAGCTTTTGCAAGACGACTGAAGGGATTTGACTGTAACGTTCTTTTTTATGATATCAAAGAAAATATCGGAGATGAAAATGCACAACAGGTAAGTTTAGAGATCTTGCAACAGGAAGCAGATATCGTTAGCCTTCATACACCACAAACACCTGAGACTTATCACCTCATAAACAATGAATTTATCCGGGGTTTCAAAAAGCCGTTTTGGTTTATCAATACTGCAAGGGGCAAGTCTGTAAATACTGCTCACCTAACCGATGCACTAAGAGATGGAACAATAAAAGGTGCCGCACTGGATGTGCTCGAATATGAAAAATCTTCTTTCGAAAATATGTTCGAATCACAGGAACTCCCTGAACCGTTTCAGTATCTTCTCAAAGCGGAAAACGTATTGTTATCACCGCATATTGCAGGCTGGACACATGAAAGTAAGGAAAAGCTGGCACAAATCATTGTAAATAAAATCCTTGAGAAATTCTAACAACAAATCATTTATATCCTTATTTTTGAAATAAAAAAACTATGGAAGTACAAAACCCAAACACACCGCCAAATCAGCCCAACTATAATTTTAATAATGGCCCGCAACCTCAGGATGCCAACAGCAAAAAAATTCTTGTAGGAATAATTGCTATTTTACTGGGGCATTTAGGAATTCACAAATTTATTTTAGGCTACAATAACGAAGGTATTATTTTACTCGTTATCAGCGTAGTAGGCTATATGACCGCATGTTTTCTGGTAGGATATATCTTTTTATTTGCTACGAGCATTATCGGTCTTGTAGAAGGTATTATTTACCTTACCAGATCAGATGAAGAGTTTTACAACACCTATATGATCCGTAAAAAAGCGTGGTTTTAAAAATCAGCTTTAAAAAGAAATTCATCTGTTGATGCGACATAAAAGAAATTGCCCGCTTTATGCGGGCAATTTCTTTTATGAGAACTGCTGGCTAATCCAGCTTTTCTGACAATTTGCGTTCGAGTTCTAACTGAAACTCTTCCATAACCGGTTTTACAGTACTTTCAGGCAAATCTGCTATACGAATATACATAAGACCGTCAACAGAATTATTAAACAGAGGATCTACATTAAAAGCAACTACTCTTGCGTTTTGTTTGATGTACTTTTTTATAAGTACAGGTAGGCGGAGATTTCCCGGCTCAACTTCATCAATAAGTCGGTCAAATTTATTTAAATCAGCCTCTGTTTCATTAAAAACAAAGTCTTTGTCAGCGTCTTTCAGTTTTACTTTATATTCTTTTTTAGGCGCTATATACTGTGCTACATACGGATCATAGTAATGTGATTTCATAAACTCGATCATAAGCGATTTTGAAAAATCAGAAAACTGATTGCTGATACTCACTCCGCCTATCAGATATTTATGAGAAGGATACCGCAGCGTGGTATGTACAATTCCTTTCCATAACAAAAATAAGGGCATAGGCTTTAACTGATATTCAGAAACGATAAACGCTCTTCCCATTTCTATGGAGTTTTCCATCATGGAATACAGCTCGGGCTCAAACTTAAAAAGTTCCTGTAAATAAAAACCATTAATGCCGTATTTTTTAAAAATTTCTTTTCCTAAGCCCATACGGTAGGCACCCGCTATTTGTTTGGTTTCATCATCCCATAAAAACATGTGATGATAATAGGTATCATATTCGTCTAAATCAATGGAGTTATTGGTTCCCTCACCCACTGCACGGAAAGTAATTTCGCGCAAGCGTCCGATTTCGTGTAATATGTTCGGAATTTTATCGGCTTCTACGAGAAACACTTCATAGTTTTTACTTTGCAGCAGACGGTAATCTCCTTTTCGGAGTTCCGTAACTTCCTGAATCATTTTTTCCTGTAAAGCCGGTACTACAATCTGTTCCGGTGGTGGTGGTGGCAATTTAAAAGAAGGAACCTTGATGAGTTTTTTGTCTTCGTTCTTTTTAAAAGCATTGGCTAAAAGGTACGTTTTATGTCGTAAAAACTGTCCAAATTCTTCAATAGTACTTCCATGTTCCAACTGTTCCGCAACCGGAATAGGTTTTCCGATGCGTACCTTAATTACCCGATCTTTCTGCGTCAGCAGTTCAGAAGGCAACTTGGCAGTCTGTAAGGTTGGATTCAGCTTGGATAAGAAATAGAATAACCGACTGTTTTTTGCATGAAAATAAATCGGAACAACAGGCACAGCTGCTTTCTTTATTACTTTTAAAGCCCCCTCTTCCCATTCTTTATCGACAATTTCATTATCCTCTTCAAAGTTAGAAACCTCTCCTGCGGGAAAAATCCCCAAAGGCTTTCCATCACTGAGATGTCGTAAAGTCTCTTTAATTCCGATTACGCTTGATTTAGCACCCTTGTGATTCTCAAAAGGATTTACAGGCATAATATACGGCTTAAGAGGCTCTATACGGTGCAATAAAAAGTTGGCAATGATCTTATAATTAGGATCACGCTCCAGCATTAATTTTAATAATAAAATACCATCTACACCACCGAGAGGATGGTTAGAAATAGTTATATAAGGTCCTTCTTTAGGTAATCTTTTAAGTTCTTCAGGATCAATTTCAAACTCGATTTTAAATTCTCCTAAAATAGCATTCAAAAACTCTACGTCTTTAAGATGTTTATTACGGTCGTAAATTTCATTTAATTTTGAAATTTTCAGTACTTTCATCAACATCCAACCTGAAAAAGTACCTAAAAAACCATATTTATCTAATTTTACAGCTTTTGAAATTTCCTTGGCAGTCACTAAGCCCATGCAGTCATGTTTTATCTACAAATATAGTAATCATTTTAATATTGTTTTAACTTATCTAAAACCATACCAAAAAAAATACTAAAAAAAAGCTAAAATCCCTTAGAGTTTAACTCTTTAAACCCTTTTTGTTGTTTTATTGTTTATTTTTGAACTCAAAATCCTACATAATGAAAATATTATCCTATAATGTTAACGGAATTAGAGCAGCCATTACCAAAGGTTTTCTGGAATGGTTAAAAGCAGCTGATCCGGATGTAATTTGTCTTCAGGAGATTAAGGCAGTAGATAATCAGATTCCTGTATTGGAGATCACTGCTGCGGGCTATCCGTTTCAGTATTATTTTTCAGCTGAAAAGAAAGGATACAGCGGAGTTGCTATCTTATCGAAAAAAGAACCAAAGAACATCGTTTATGGTACGGGTATTGATTATATGGATCGCGAAGGACGTAACCTCCGCATAGATTTTGAAGATTTTTCTGTCATGAGCCTGTATCTTCCCTCCGGAACAAATATGGACCGTCTAGGATACAAGTTTCAATATATGGATGATTTTCAACGGTATGTAGATACGCTCAAAAAGGAAATTCCAAATCTGATTATTTGCGGTGATTACAACATTTGTCACACGGCTTTAGACATCCACGATCCGATCAGAAATGCTAAAGTTTCAGGTTTTTTACCTGAAGAACGCGAATGGCTGGATCAGTTTATGAAAAGCGGATTCTTAGATACGTTCCGAATGTTTCATCCGGAACCACACAATTACAGCTGGTGGAGTTACCGTGCAAATGCCCGCAATAATAACAAAGGCTGGAGAATTGACTATCATTTGGTAACGGAATCCATGAAAGACCGTATCAAGAGAGCCTATATATTACCTGAAGCAAAACATTCTGACCATTGTCCGGTAGGAATAGAAATTGAATAAAAACAACATCATGATAAAAAAAATCACTTTATCACTTTTAGGACTCACGTTGCTTTCTTCGTGTGTCACAAGAAAATTATACAACGAACTCGATGCTCAGTATAAAAACTGTATGGAAGAAAAAGACCGATTGTCGGATGAGATTCACATGTATAAAGACAAAGCAGAAAATGCCGAAACGTCTAACGGTAGTCTCCAGTCCCAGCTGGAAAAAGCCATCGAAGAACGCGATAAGCTTTCTGTATTGTACAATCAGCTCAAACAAAACTACAGTGATCTGGAGTCCAACAGTGATGCTGCCATAAAAGCTGAAATAGAACGATTGAATAAATTAAAAGGAGACCTGAGTGAGCGTACGAGTCGTGTCAACGAACTCGAAAGAAAGCTTGCAGCACAGGATGCCAATCTGAAACGTTTAAAAGAATCACTGTCGAAAGCACTGTATGCTTTTGAAGGCAAAGGTCTTACTGTAGAACAGAAAAACGGAAAGGTATATGTATCAATGGAAAACAAACTTTTGTTTAATTCAGGCAGTTGGGCAGTTAGCAATGAAGGAAGAAATGCAGTAGAAGAACTTGGAAAAGTATTGGCACAAAATCCTGAAATCGCTATTTTGATTGAAGGTCATACCGATAATGATAAAATTGTAGGAAACCTGGGTGGCGGTATCAATAACAATTGGGACCTCTCTACTAAAAGAGCCACTGCTATTGTAAACATACTGGAACAAAACAATGGTATTGACAAGAAAAATCTGACCGCAGCCGGACGCAGCCAGTTTTCTCCGATTGCGAGTAACAGCAATGCAGACGGAAAAGCAAAAAACCGTAGAATTGAAGTCATCCTCACACCAAAACTGGATGAAATATCAAAAATGTTGAACGAAATTTAATCAGTAAGGGAGGAGTTTAAACTGCTCCCTTTTTTACAAGTATAAAAATGAAATATCTTATTGAAGGAATTGTAGTAGCCGTTATCATGATAGCAGGGTTGCATTATTTTGCAAAACAACCCTGGGAACAATCTATTTGGATAGGTGTCGGCGGAGCCATTCTCACCGTTTTAAATAAAATTTTTCTGGATCGAAAGCAAAAGAAAAAACAGTCCTAATACAGACTTTAACGATTTATTATCCTTTTCTGTCTGGGCCTCCGGCAGGAAGTTTGTATTTTAGCAAAAACAGCAAAATAGTATTCAATGGAGATCATTACAAAAAACGTTCAAAGTTCTTTTTATTCCTGGAGTTTAGACCTGCTTATTGACAACGGAGTCAGCGTTCAGGTGGCACATGTCATCAATTCGCTGTTGCTCATCACTATTGTAGCTCTGCTTCTCTATGGGGTAGATTATCTGCTCCGAAGGGTTTTTATGATTCTTATGATCCGTTACATTCGCAAAAGTCCTACACGATTTGATGATTTTCTGATCCACAATAAGGTTCTCAAGTATTTTTGCCATCTGATTCCTATACTTATTGCAAAGCAATTGCTTCCATTGATTTTTATGGGCTTTCCAAACTGGACAAAAGCAACTTTAAAACTGACGGATATTTTACTCATCATCAATTTTGCTTTGCTCATCAATGGTATTTTCAGAACAGTGAAAGATACTTTAAAAACAAAAAAAAGATATGCTGATAAACCCCTTGACAGTTACTTTCAGGTAATCACAATTGTTGTCTTTTTTATCTGTGGAATCATTATTTTTTCAAGTCTTACCGGAAATTCGCCATGGGAGTTTCTAATATCTCTGGGAGCGGCATCTGCCATTCTGATGCTTGTATTCAAAGACACTATTTTAGGATTTGTTGCCAGTATTCAGGTGTCTACCAATGATATGGTACGTGTAGGCGACTGGATAGAGATGAGTAAATTCGGAGCCGATGGAACGGTTCTGGAAATTAATCTGAGCACAGTAAAAGTTCAGAATTTTGATAAAACCATAACTACCATCCCTACTTACCTGCTCATCAGTGATTCGTTTAAAAACTACCGGGGCATGCAGAAATCAGGGGGAAGACGTATCAAAAGAGCTATTAATATCAAAATGTCTTCTATCCGTTTTTTACAACCTGAAGAAATCGAAAAACTTAAAAAAATACAGTTACTGGCACCTTATATTGAGGAACGTCAGTCAGAAATCGATCAATTTAACGAAGCCACACTTGCAGATGCAACTATGCCGGTAAACGGACGTAAGATGACCAATATTGGCTTATTTAGAGAATATGTAAAGCGATATGCCGGAAAAAACCCGAATATTCACAAACAATACCATCTGATGGTAAGGCATTTACAACCTACCGAACATGGACTTCCGCTGGAACTATATATGTTTACCAATACTACGGAATGGGCCGTTTATGAAGGTATTATGGCTGATTTATTTGACCACTTATTCGCTGCTATCAAATTTTTTGACCTCGAAATATTTGAGTTGCCCGCTTCAGATGATGTAAGGAAATTTAACTTCAAAAACAGTTTAGAATAGATCTTTTGCGACCTTATACGTGTGGGCATGTGCCTGTAAAATAGTAGAAAGATGAGGTGAATATCCGCCACCCATACTACACTGTACCGGAATATTGTGTTTTTTGCACAAAGAAAAAACCAGTGCATCACGTTGTTTACAACCTTCAATAGTACAATTGATTTTACCTAATTTATCTGATGCCAGAATATCTACTCCTGCCTGATAAAAAATAAAATCTGGTTTGATTTTTTCTATAAGATCGGGTAATATGTCGTTTAATATCTGAAGGTAGGTTGCATCGTCTATTCCGTCTTCCAGAGCAATATCCAGATCTGACTGTTCTTTTTTGAAAGGATAATTGGTTTTTCCATGCATCGAAAAAGTAAAAACAGGCTGAAAGCCTGAGAATATTTCAGCGGTTCCATTTCCCTGATGTACATCGAGATCAATAATAAGCACCTGCTTTATTTCATGATGGTCAATGAGATAACGGGCCGCTACAGCCTGATCGTTAAGCATACAAAATGCCTCTCCGCGATCGGAAAACGCATGATGCGTTCCCCCGGCAATATTAAACGCAACACCATCATTCAATGCCATTAAAGCAGCGTCTATCGTACCCTGAACTAAAAGTAATTCGCGTTCTACAAGTTGTTTATTTTGTACAAAACCTACCTTACGCGCAGCACGTGCGTCTAAATTAAGATTTATAAAATCGGTTACATACATTTTATCATGTACCGCATATATCGATTTTAGATCAGGAAAATCCGGCTCAAAAAACTGTTCTTTTTGCACTACCCCTTCATATAATAACTGCTGTGGTAAGAGTTCATATTTCGCCATCGGAAAACGATGATTATCCGGAACCGGGTGCTTATACAAAGGATGGAAAGCAATTTTAAACATTTTTACGAATGATATCTTTAACTTCCCAATGACTTTTTGCCGTATAAAAATGCGGATGCTGGATCTCATGGTCAATACGCTCATGAGCCCAGGTGGTATGAAACGGAATATGAATTGCTGTACCTCCGATATCCAGCACGGGCAATACATCTGATTTCAGAGAATTACCAATCATAAGAAATTCTTCAGCAGGTGTCTCTAATCTTTTCAGAAGTTTTTCATAATCCAACACTGCTTTTTCTGACATGACTTCAATATGATGAAAATAGCTGCCCAAACCTGATAAATGCAATTTGCGATGCTGGTCTTTTAAGTCTCCTTTTGTTGCTACAATCAATGTATAATCTCCATATAGTTCTTTGATGGTTTCTTCAATACCATCCAGTAAAATAACAGGTTTTTGTAGCAAATCTTTTCCGATGGCCAGTATTTTATCTGTAATTTTAGAAGATACTTTGCCTTCAGAAATATTGTGAGCCGTCTCAATCATTGACAAAATATAGCCTTTGATTCCGTATCCGTATAAATCCAGATTGTTTATCTGTGTTTTAAAAAGGGCCTGTGATAAACTTTGCTTTGACAGATAATCTTCCATAAGAGCGCAAAAACGATTTTCTGCTTCTTCAAAAAAAGGTTCGTTGATCCAAAGCGTATCATCCGCATCAAAAGCAATAATTCTATAATTTTTCATATCTTTGTTTTGTATACCAAAAGTACTAAAAATCTATGGCTATAAGCAAAACTCATGTAGCTGTGATTTCTTAAATATAATCTCCTCTTTTTATATAAAAAGAAATATTTAATTAACCCCACATATTGGAATAGAAAAGGAAAGAATAAAAACTTAACTGTTGACTGCCTATCAGAAATAGTTCTGCAAAGTGCATAATACGAATACCTTTAAAATACTATATTTACTAAAATTTTTAAGCTATGAATACCTATCATTATCCTTTGAACCTTAAATTTAAGGTTACTACACTTGCCAATGACTTTGTTGTCACGGATGCACAAAATCGCACCGTTTCTTATGTGCGTCAAAAAATGTTCAAATTTGTTGATGAGGTTGATATTTACAGTGATGAAACTAAATCAAGTCAAACCCATAAAATCAAAGCCAACAAATGGATTGATTTTTCGGCTGCTTATGCCATCACAAACCACAAACAGGAAAACCTTGGAAAGGTAGCCCGCAAAGGATGGGCATCTATCTGGAAATCAAAATATGAGATATTTGATGCGCATGACCAACATAAATTTGTCATCAGAGAACGCAATGCCTGGGTTAAAGTAATAGACAGTATGTTTGGAGAGATTCCATTGATTGGCGTTTTATCAGGCTATGTGTTCAACCCGAAATATGATGTAAAAGACCTCAACAATCAGGTTCTTTTTACCCTTTCCAAAAAGCCTTCTTTTTTCGGAAGAAAATTTGAGCTCACAAAAACAACAGCAAAAGAATTACCGGAAGATCTGATTCTCTTAAGTCTAAAAATGATGTTAATTTTAGAAAGACGCCGTGGATAAACTTAAAAATACGTTATCTTTATGTAGCTAAAAAAGAAAAGTTATGGAATATCAAACCGAAGAAGTATACGATTTTTATGAAAAGCCAACGCTGGAAGACAATGTAAAATCATGTCTTGAAGATGGTCTGGCTCTTACAACTACCGGAGCTGCAGCCGGAATAGCGGTTGCTAAACTTACCGGACAAAGTAAAACGCTGGGTGCCGTTGCAGGCTTAAGCGTCAGTTTACTCAGTTATGCGATCATCAAACTGATCAATAAGAAAAAATAAATGTAAACGACTACTTTTCAGTAGTCGTTTTTTTTATTTCTGAAATAGTAGCTCATATCTAATTTAAAAAAAGCCCTGATATAATCAGGGCTGGAATTAACAATTACTATTTATTAAAAAACTACTATGCAACTTTTCTGCGGTATGCGTAATAAAAGATCACTGGTAATACAGTAAAAGATAATATCAGACAGAAAATCAACCCGCCTACAATCATAATGGCCAGAGGTTTTTGTATTTCTGATCCCATTCCTGATGACAAGGCAGCAGGTAACAATCCCATAGACCCCATCAATGCAATCATTACCACGGGACGGATTCTGCTTTTTACCGATTCTTTAATCGTTGTAATAAGATCGTCTTTATGTTTCAGATGCTCCTTCATAACTCCGATAAGTACGATTCCGTCAATGGTCGCTACTCCGAATAAAATAATAAATCCTATTCCGGCAGAAATTCCAAACACCGTTCCTGTGATCCACAGGGAAAGAAATCCTCCGATAAAAGCAAATGGCAATGTAATGGCTGAGATGATTGTATCTTTCAAATTTCCGAAATTAGCATATAGCAGCATGAGAATTAATACCAGAGAAATCGGTACTACCGTCATTAATTGTTTAGAAGCACGTTCTTTACTTTCAAACTCACCTGCCCATTCCATATTATTTTCTTTAGGCAGCTTTACCTCTTTGGCAACTTTTGCTTTTGCTTCAGCAATGGTACTTCCCAAATCTCTTCCTTCGATACTGAATCCGACTCCGATATAGCGTGTATTACCTTCTCTGTAAATGAATGCTGGCCCTGTCTGATAACCAATAGTGGCGATCTCGCTTAGCGGCACCTTCTTATCATCAGCTGTAGGAATGAGAATATCACCAATTTTTTCCGGAGTATCCCGATACTGCTTTTCGAAACGCAAAATCACATCAAACATACGCTCGTTTTCATAAAACTTTGTGGCCGACTGACCTCCGATGGTCATTTCAATAACCGACTGTACATCAGCAGTATTCACACCATATCTTGCCATCTTAGAATCATGCAATTGAATTCTCAATTCCGGCAATCCTATATTTTTGTAAACATTGATATCGGTAATTCCGTCTACATCTTTAATAGATGCGGCTACTTTGTTTGCCATTTTTTCAAGATCATACAGATCATCACCGAAAATTTTAATCACCAAAGCACTCTTTACACCGGCTACATATTCTTCAACGTTATCCTGAATCGGCTGACTGAATCCAAATGTTATACCCGGATATTTGTTCAGTTTGTTCCTCATATCATTGAGTACCTCTTCTTTCGAAATTTTTCGTTTCCATTCACTCTCAGGCTTTAATTGAATATTAAACTCAATATTGAAGAAACCCGTTGGATCAGTCCCGTCATTTGGCCGTCCGGTCTGTGTCATGATGAAATCAATCTCTTCAAAATCATTCTGCAACAAGGTTTTCATCTCTTTCGTAAGCTTTACCGATTCATCCAGATTGATACTGTTAGGCAGTGTTGCTCTTACATAAATAGCCCCTTCGTTTAATTTAGGTAAGAATTCCGATCCGTAATGGCTGAATTTTACACCACATACCACGAGAATAAAAACAAAAACACCAATGGTTGCTTTTTTATGACGAAAAGAGAAGTCAAACAATTTATAAATAGTAGTTCTGAAAAACCGCGAAATTTTATTTTCTTTTTCTTCTATATTTTTGGTTAAAAGATACTTACACATAGCAGGAACATAGGTAAGACTCAGAATCAGTGAACCCAGTAGAGCATATCCCAGTGTAAATGCTAAAGGCGAAAACATTTTACCTTCTACTTTTTGAAAAGAAAAAATGGGCAGCAATGCTACAATAAGAATCATCAGCGCAAAAAAGATATATCCTGCCACACTCCCTGCACTTTTCTTAATAATCCCCAATTTAGAAATTTTGTTGAAACGCTTCATGCCTATCTTTTCAGAAACCAGAACAAGCGAAACAAATACATGCTCTACAATGACAAGGGTTCCTTCCAGTAAGAGTCCAAAATCGAGTGACCCCATTGAAATGAGATTGGCAGGCAACCCCTGAATTCTCAACATGATAATAGCAAATAGAAATGCCAGAGGAATTACGGATGCTACAATAAAAGTTGTACGCCAGTTATATAAAAAGATGAATACGATGATGGACACCAGAATAATACCTTCTATAAGATTTTTAGTTACGGTATGCACGGTAATATCTACCAGCTTGGTACGATCTACAACAGGCACTATCTCTACATTTTCCGGTAAAATCCGTTCATTGAGCTCTGTTATTTTTTCTTTAAGCCGTTCAATTACCTCATTCGGATTTTCTCCACGCAACATGACTACAATTCCTTCAACCACATCATCCTGTTCATTATAGCCCACCTGTCCAAGTCTTGGCTTACTGCCGATTTTTACCTCTGCAATGTGTTTGATCAGAATAGGAGTTGAACCATTTACTTTTACAGTAATATTTTCAATATCTTCTAATTTATCCAGCAACCCTACACCTCGTACCACATACGCCTGATTTCCCTGTTGTATCACATCACCGCCTACATTGATGTTGGATTTTGATACGGCCTCATACACATCTAACGGAGAAAGATTATAATTGTTGAGTTCTGTAGGATTGATTTTTATTTCATAAATTTTTTCTTCTCCACCAAAACTAACCACATCAGCAACTCCCGGAACTGCAACGAGTTCGCGTTCTATAACCCAGTCCTGAATTGCAGTAATCTCTTTTATCGGCAGATCACTTTTAATAATGTATCGGAAGATTTCTCCGGTTGCTCCATAAGGCGGTTCTATCTGAGCATCGGCTCCTTCGGGTAAATCAACACCATTAAGTCTGTTAGAAGCATATTGCTGTGCATAAAAATCTTCAACATCATCATCAAACTGTACGGTAACGACTGATAATCCGAAAAGAGAAATTGAGCGTACATTTGATTTTTTAGGAATGGTGTTCATTTCTTTGGAAATAGGCAACGTAATGAATTTCTCTATTTCCTCAGCACTTCTTCCCGGCCACTGGGTAATAATACGTGCTCGTGTATTGGTAACATCAGGGAACGCTTCAATGGGAGTATGGATATAACTGTAGATACCACCTAATAATAAAGCCAGTGTTGCAAACAATATGAGCAGGGAATGCCGCAGGGAAAAAGCAACGATATTTTGTACAAACTTCTGCATAATTATTTATTCAATTCTTCAAAAAGTAACAATTCATTTTTGCTGATCACCTTTTCACCTTCTTTAAAGTTTTCCAGAACATAGGTATATTCAAGATTACTGGCGTAAGGTTTTACAAGGCGTATCTCAAGATCACAATCCGATTTATAGATAATAACATATTGTTTGTTATTGCTAAAAACAATGTCATCATTCGGTATGGCAATTGCTGTTTCTGAAGAAGGATTTTTTTCAATGATAATATCGGCACTCATTCCAGGTTTTAATTTCAATGCTGTATTTTGCAGTAAAACACGTGCTTTTAATACGCGTTCGCTATCATCGAACACATTATATATCTTATCTATTTTTCCATCAAAAAGATCGTCAGGGTATGCCAGTGTTCGCACTTTAACCGCTGCGCCTTCTTTTACATGCTGCAGATTGGTAGCATAGATATTTACCATTACCCAAATCTGATTCAGGTTTGAAATGGTAAACAAAGGCTCTTCCAATGCAGATATATTCAAACCCATAGAGATTTCTTTCTGTACAATATATCCTTCTTTAGGTGCTTTTATCTGAAAAAGACCCGAGTCAGATGTAGCATTGTACATACTCAGATTCTGATCAATACGCTGCATTTCTACTTTTGCATTTTCATATTCCGTTTTTGCATTTTCGTATTCAGATGATGAAATCATACCATCCTGTAGCAGCGACTGTTTGGTTTTGAGTTCATGATGTAAGAAACTGATGCGGTTTACAAGACTGCGTTTCTCCTGTGTGATTTCATTTAATTCACTGCTGCGAACGGTTGCCAGCACCTGTCCCTTTTTTACATAATCACCCAACTCAAAAGCAACATTTTCTACCACACCACCCAAAAGACTCTTAAAAGCCACTACATCATTTTCATTGTAAGCAATATTTCCGGTTAATGTTAATGTTTCTGCAATGGCTCTTTTTTGAAGTGTTTCCGTTGCTATGAGTTCTTTAAAATCTTTATGCAGACAGTATTCTGGTGTAGCCGGTAATTCTGTTGTTGCTTCGGTTGTATTGCGGCAACTGTTCAGCAGCAAAACCGTGCATAGTAAACTTGAGTATATGAGTTGTTTTTTCATTTTATAAATCTTTTCCTACGATAAATTGTAATTCTTCAAATGTTTTCAGGTATTGTTCTTTCTGGTTCAGAAAAGCCTGTTGTGATTTAAGATATGAGTCTGAGAAATCAAGAAATTCAATAAGACTGATACGGCTCTGTTTGAAATTTTTCACATAATTATTCATCATTTCAGTAACCGACAGCTGATCTTCATCTGTGTACTCTTTTAAAACAGATTCGTAAATAATGAGTTGTTTTTTGAGTCGGTTTACTTCGTTTACAATCTCATTATTCATTTTCCGTTCTTCATTGAACGACTTCTCTATTTCAACCTGTGCTTTTCGGATATTACCCTGATTTTTATTCAGCAGAGGCAGGTCAAAACTAATACTGAGCCCTACAAAATCCTGCATAATATTACCTCCTCTATCGTAACCTAAACCTACTGTAACATCCGGAATTCGTGCTGCCTTTTCGATATCTAACTCTTTATGAGCGATTTCTTTTTGCTGTTTTATGAGCTTAAAATCCGATCGGTTGGCAAGCGCTTCTTCTACGAGATCCATAGGAAGTTTTCTTGAAAGTTTATCAGAAACCATAAGAGGCTGATAGATCTCAAAAGAATCTTCAGTAGTATCTCCTAAATAAACCTTTAGGTCATAAACCAGATTGTTTTTATTTGAGAGTAAGGAAGTATAATCTTCTTTGAACTGTATATATTCCGTTTGTATCCGCAAATAATCGGCTCTGCTAAGATTTTTGAGTTCCGATTGTTTTTTATAAGAAATCAGCAAATCTTCAAATATGTCCAGTGAATTTTTGAGCAACTGTTCTTCCAACTGTATTTTTTCCAGCTCGATAATAGTACTTCTGAGACTAAATTTGAGATTGCGCAACAGTTCTTCAAAATTGAGTACAGCATTCTGAGTATGCACCTGTTGTAAGGCAATGCGTTTTTTACGCTTACCTGCCGTTTCAATAACTTGTTCAAGTTCAAGACTAACCTGCTGTGTTTTACCATATCTTCCAAAAAGATAAGGCATTTCTTCATGCGGATTGTTACGCCATAAATTGACTTCTCCAATGGTAAGATTTGGATTATTGGCCCAAAGTCTGGCTTGAATAAGTTCTGCCTGTGATTGCTCCAGAGCAAATTTCTGGCTTATAAGTTCAAAATTGTTTTCCAGAAAGGTGCGTTCGACTTCTTCTTTTGAGATTTTCTTCTGAGAGAAACTCACCTGAAATCCCGATAAAAACAATAAAATAAAAACGTATTTCTTCACTTTACTATATAATTTTCAGCAAAGTTACTTTCCTTACATTACAGGTAAATTTGAGTTACATTAGAGTTTGATTAGAACAGGGGTGGGTTGAATTGCAGATGAATTTCTGTTCCCTGATTAGAAGTAATGATTTTAAAATCTATCTGATGAATTTTAAAAATGGTGGAAGCCAGAGACAAGCCTATGCCACTGCCCTTTATATCGCCTACATTTTTTCCTCGGTAAAATGTCTGCTGTATATAAGGCAGATCATTTTCATCAATACCGATGCCCTCATCTTTAATCACAAGATGCAATTTGTTTTCCTTTTCAGACAGGGATATAGAAAGAGGTTTATTTTCTGAATATTTTAAGCCGTTTTCTATGAGATTATACAAAGCAAGCTGTAGTTGTTTTTCGTTGCCTTTGACCGATAACAAACCAACATTTTCTACCTTAAAATCGACATGAATATGGGCTTTTAGAGAAACCGTTACTTCTTCTACTATATTCCAGATGATTTCATCAATTCTGAAAAACATGAAATCTTTTGAATTGATGGCTCCTGACAATAGCAACATATTATTCAGTATTTCTTCCAGCTCTTTTACCCTTTCAATAGATCGGGAGGCTACTTCCTGATATTCTTCGGGAGTACGGTCTTTTTGCGAAAAAACCTCCAATGAGCCGGAAATTGCAGCTAATGGTGTTCGAAATTCATGAGAAACGTAATTGATAAAATTTTTCTGAATCACAAAGGTTTCTGAAGCTTTTGCCATAAGATCGTTATACGTTTCTACCAGTTCCTGAATTTCACTGTAGGATTGCTGTAGCCTGATGGGCTCATTTAATCGGTCTATTTCTTTTTGTCTGACCTGATCAATGATTTTTTGTATGGGTTCATAGGCCATATTCCCTAAAAAACGGGACAGAAGGTAAATAATGAACAAGCCAAGAACGAGGACGATAACCAAAATATACAGTAACCGGTTCATCAGCGTGTTAAAAACATCTTTATTTTCTTTTACAAAAACCACAAAGTCACCTTGATTATCGGCATAATACAAACCGTAATAAAAATCGTTTCTGGTATTTATGACGTGCTCTTTTTTCTTGCGAACCTGATTGAGATCAAAAGGGCGTATCACAGAATCATTTACCATCTTTCCATACGCAACTTCGTCGAATTCATCAAAAACAGCAATATCATCTCTGCTGATAAGGTTTTCGAATTCCCTTCGGATGTTGTTATGTTCTTGTAAAGACTGTTCATCTTTTTCTAAATAATAAATCCCTGTGACAAGTGCTGTTTTTTTGAGGTTTTTAATGACGCTGGTTTCATTCGTCTTATAAAAAAGCCCATAAATAATTGTCGAAGCGATAAGAAATATAACCCCGAAAGTAATAGATGACAATATGGTCAGACGCTTGCGTAGTTTCATTTTATTCCTGTAACATATAACCTACACTTTTTACAGTGTAGATGTATTTATCCGTCGGAGACTCGATCTTATGCCGAAGATAAGAAATATAAACATCCACCACATTAGTATTATTCTCAAAATCGATGCCCCATACAGCATTTAGAATCTGAGTTCTCGACAGGGCTTTGTTCTTATGCTGTGCGAGGTAATGCAGAAGCTTGAACTCTCTTGGTGATAGTTCAATCAGCTGTTCTCTTTTATACAGCTTATACTGATCAAGATCAATACGGAGATCGCCGCATATCAATTCATTTTTCACGGTTTGTGCCGTCTGGTATTTCACTCGTCTCGTCAGGGCTTTTATCCTCGAAAGCAGCTCATCAAAGTGAAAGGGTTTAACCAGATAATCATCCGCACCGTGATCCAAAGCTGTAATTTTATCCATTGTATCATTCAATGCACTGATTACGATAACCGGAGTCAGAATATTCTTATATCGAAGCATTTTTATAAACTGGATACCATCTATACCCGGAAGCATAATATCTACAATCAGAATATTCCAGTGATTATTATCAAAAAGACTACGGGCTTCTTCAGCAGAAGTTGCCAATGTAACCTGATAGCCATTTTCTTCCAGTCCTTTTACAAGAAAAAAGCTGATTCTCTCATCGTCTTCTAATAATAAAATTTGCATTTTTTATTCAAAGTTAATTATTGTCCGGTTAATTTCACATTTAAAAATCACTTTCATATCGCTTTCTTGAATTCAATATAAATAAAATACAAATTATAAAAACACCATCATATTTATATTATCATTTTGTAAATTTGTTATCTGTATTTATTCTAAATAGATTTCAAATGAGCTCATTAAATTTAAAAACTATAGATAGAGTTGGGACCATCTCAAAAAAAGATTTCATACAACAATATGTTAAGCCACAGATTCCTGTGGTAATTGAAAGATTGACTGAAGATTGGCCAGCTTATGAGAAATGGCATTTGAACTATATAAAAGAGGTTGCGGGAGAAAAAATAGTACCGCTGTATGATGACCGCCCGGTTCGCGCAGAAGATGGTTTCAATGAGGCACATGCAAAAATGAAGATGAGCGATTATATTGATTTAATGGAGCGTGAGCCAACCAATTACAGAATATTTCTTTATAATCTTATGAAAGAAGTACCTGCTATACAAAACGATTATAAATGGCCGGATATTGGACTTCGTTTGGTAAAACAGATGCCTATGCTGTTTTTTGGTGGCGAAAATTCAAAAGTATTTATGCACTTTGATATTGATTATTCTAATATTCTGCATTTTCATTTTCATGGAGAAAAGCAATGTGTTATTTTTCCACCAGATCAAACCCCTTTTATGTACAAAATACCCCATTCTCTTATTTCAAGGGAAGATATTGACTTTGACCATCCGGATTTTGAGAAATTTCCGGCACTAAAACAGGCACAGGGATATATTTGTAATTTAAAACACGGTGAAATGCTGTATATGCCGGAAGGATACTGGCATTACATGAAATATCTGACACCAGGTTTTTCGATGAGTCTGCGTTCCTTTCCTAAAAATCCTAAATTCCTGATCAAAGCAGCCTACAATTTGCTTATCATGCGCCACTATGATAATTATAAGCGCAAAACAAAAGGTCAGGCATGGATTGATGAAAAGAATGAACGCGCCATCACAGAAACACATAAAAATTTAGGCATTCTGTAATTTGAAAGAACAACAGCAGGGATTATCAGTTGAAGAGGCGATGAAAAAAGCCGCCTATTTTTGCAGCTATCAGGAGCGTTGCCATAAAGAAGTACTGAATAAACTGAAAAATTTAGGAATGTTTCAGCAGGCAATCGATCATATTATGGTATATCTGATTGAGAACAACTATCTCAACGAAGAGCGCTTTGCTCGTAGTTTTGCAAGAGGAAAACACCGCATGAGTCATTGGGGGAAAAACAGAATTGTGCAGGAACTTAAACTCCGGGATATCTCTGACTATGCCATAAAAAAAGCTTTGAAGGAAGTGGAAGAAGAAAATTATGAAGAACACTTTCATCAGGTGGCAGAAAAAAAATGGCAAACTTTAAACGACAGCATTTTGAACAATAAAAAGAGAAAATTTATGGATTATCTGATCCGGAAAGGCTATGAATACGATTTGATTATAAAAAAATTAAACGAATTAATAAAAAACGAGCTTTAAATCAAGCTCGTTTTTTATTACATCATCGTGTTAATTCGGATGCTGGCTTTAATCAGCGCAATGGCAGTAACGGCTTCAACCGGAATATCCTTGGGTTGGTGATGACTATTCTGACTTGCCAGTTTCACATAAGCACTTCCTAAATCAGATTTTTGCACATATTTAACCGTTATATATTCTTCCCAGTTATCCATTTTGACGCTGAGCAAATACATTTCACCATAAAAGATACCCTCCATGGAAACTTCTTTATACAAAACGATGTCTCCGCTTTTCAGCAACGGATACATACTGTCTCCTGTAACAGTTATAGCTCCGTCGCATTTCGGAAGATTGGGAATTTTAATTGTGTCGAGAATGCGTCTGGGACTTTCACTGCTGAATAACTCTTTCAAACCTGCTGTTGCTTCAAAATCGTATAATGGTATTTCTTGCTCAACAACTACAGAATCTTTTGTTTTGCGGGCATTATCTATAATTTGAAGTGCTTCTGTTGTATCTTTTATCATGCTTCCATTACCCGTTATCAGCCATTCAGGATTGATTTCAGGATATACAGCATAAAATTTTTCTACAGTATCCATAGAAAGCCCACTTGATTTATCTAAAGTACCATTGGAAACTCCGGTTTGTAAATAAAATTTATTCTTACTGATTCCTTTAAATTCCAGAAACTGGAGAATTCTTTCTTTCTGTATCGATATTTTTTTCATGCTCTTTATTTTAAATGTCAAATGTTGCTCTCTCCATCCCAAACAAAAGTATGAAATATTTCTCAAAATAAAATATTTTCCTTTATAAATAAAATCCGCATAAACAATAAATTAACAACATATAAGACACTTCTTTACTTTTAAAAAATAGATTTATATCTAAACTAAAATATTATTTTTTAGAATTTTATCTATATATTTGTTTTGAAAAAACATCTTATATCATGAAAGAAATTATCCAAAACTTAGCTCTCATCCTCATTCCGAGTCTATCGACATGGCTCCTCACCAAAAGAAAAAATAAAGCCGAAATAAGAACTGCTGAAATAAAAGCGGAAGTAACAGCCGCAGAATTTTACAGGGGTTTATTAGATGATGCCATGAAACGGCTTAATGTAGCAATAACAACTATCGGAATTCAGGATCAAAAAATAAATAGTTTAAACTCTCATGTAGAATACCTCAAAGGAGAATTAAAAAAATATAAACAGCACAATGAAAAAACAGCATAAAATAACACTTAAATATGCTCCGATTATTATCTGAAAAAAGTTTTCATGTTCCATTTCAAATGAAATCAGACAACAATCCGACGGTAAATCATCAATCTGTTTCATCATTCCAAAGAGTATTTGTGTGACATTACCTTTCGATACAATGGATAAAAAAGTAAAACATCAGAAAAAAAACAAAGCAATTACCTATCTTAGATATATTGTTTAAAAAAACTACTATAAAAACGTAAGATTGGTATTAATTATAACAAGCAGTTAAACTAAAATCAAGTAAAACGAAAAAATAGTATCTTTACCTAATTTTTAATTTGATTTAAACAACGAAAGTTGATAAATATATTATGGCATGTACTAGTTGTTCCACAAAGTCGGATGAATCAGGTGCGCCAAAGGGATGTAACAGCAAAGGAAGCTGCGGAACGGATAGTTGCAATAAACTATCAGTATTTGATTGGCTTGCCAATATGCAATTTCCTTCTGGTTTTGAACCTTTTGATGTAGTTGAAGTACGTTTTAAAAACGGAAGAAAAGACTTTTATAAAAATACAGAAAAATTAACCCTCAGTATCGGAGATATTGTTGCTACAGAAGCAAGTCCGGGGCATGATGTCGGAATTGTAACCTTGACCGGAGAATTGGTCAAAGTACAAATGAAGAAGAAAAAAGTAGATCTCAATGGTCCTTTTTTAAAAATTTACAGAAAAGCCACACAAAAAGATGTGGACATCTGGACTGAAGCCCGGAATAGAGAAGAACCAATGAAGGTTCGTGCCCGTGAACTGGCTATAAAACTGGCGCTTGAAATGAAAATTTCAGATATCGAGTTTCAGGGAGATGGATCCAAAGCTACTTTTTACTACACCTCAAACGAGCGTGTAGATTTTCGTCAGCTGATTAAAGATTTTGCGCGTGAATTCAGTATTCGTATTGAAATGAAACAGGTTGGATTTCGTCAGGAAGCAGCACGTTTGGGAGGTATAGGCTCATGTGGTCGGGAATTATGTTGTTCTACATGGCTTACCGACTTCAGAAGTGTCAATACTTCTGCAGCCCGCTATCAGCAATTGTCTTTAAACCCGCAAAAGCTGGCAGGACAATGCGGAAAATTGAAATGCTGTCTCAACTATGAGTTGGACACTTATTTGGATGCTCTGAAAGATATTCCTGGAATTGATTCAAAAATCAGCACACAGAAAGGAGATGCTATCTGTCAGAAAATTGATATTTTTAAAGGTATCATGTGGTTTGCTTACCCAGAAAATTTTGCCAACTGGTATATGCTGGAAGCGCAACAGGTAAAGGAACTTATTGAGCTCAATAAAAAAGGGGAAAAAATATCTTCCGTGGAAGATTATGTAATAGAAAAAGAAGAAACGCTGCAAAACTTCCAAAATGTAGTAGGTCAGGACAGCCTTGCAAGGTTTGACCAACCTAAAAGAAAGAAAAAACCGGTACGCAAGAAAAAACCGGGTACAGAATCTGTTGCAGCTACACCAAACGCAAAAAAGCAGCCCGTAACAAAACAAACCCCTAATCAGAAGCCTTCTGGAAATCAGAATCAGCGACCTGAAAAAAACACCAATAATAATTCATCAGAAGGACAGCAAAAACAGAAAAAAAATGTCCGGTTCAATAAAAATAAAAACAATTCGCAACAAGCAAATCAAAACAAACCACGTCCACAAAGAAATGGAGATGCAGACAAAAATCAATAAACGTCTTTTTGCCTTGTTGGCTTTATCGATCTTTATCAGTTCGTGTAACGACAAGCATTTTTTTGATGAATTTCAGTCAACAGGCAGCAGCTGGAAACAGGATGATATAAAAAAATTTACATTTCAGCAAACAGATACAATCAGTTCGTATGATATGTTTATTAACATCAGAAATAACAGCAGTTATCCTTTTGGAAACATTTATCTGATCGCTAAAGTTTTTGCTCCTGACGGCAAAGCTCAGGTAGATACCCTGCAATATCAGATGGCTAATCCGGATGGTACTCTGCTTGGAAACGGTTTTACAGACACCAAAGAAAGCAAATTGTGGTTCAGGGAAAACTATCGCTTTAAGAAAGCAGGAGTCTATACCATAGAATTAGAACATGCTATCAGAAAAGTGGGAGATTCGGTAGGGGTTTCAGAACTTGAAGGCGTAACGGATATTGGATTTAGAATTGAAAAAAAATAAGAATTTCAAATAATGGAAAAGATTAATAATCAACAGAATAACGAAATAAAAAAATACCTGAAGCTGTTTTGGAAAGCATTTGCAGGTTTTCTTATTGCAATTGTACTGTTCTTTTTATTGGCCAGCTGGGGCGTATTTGGTGACATGCCTACTTTTGATGAATTGGAGAATCCTTCATCAAGTGTCGCTACCGAAATCATTTCAGTTGACGGAAAAACAATCGGAAAATTTTATTTAGAAAACAGAGTACCGGTCAAATATGAAGACCTTCCTAAACATCTGGTAGATGCACTTGTGGCAACTGAAGATGAACGTTTTTTTGAGCACTCAGGTATTGATGGAAAGGGAACACTACGCGCGATCTTTAAAGTAGGAACCAGTGGTGGAGCGAGTACCATAAGCCAGCAATTGGCAAAAAACCTTTTTCACGGCAGTTCAGGTTCTTCCAATATCATCAAAAGGGTTGTTCAGAAAGCAATGGAGTGGATCATTGCCGTAAAACTCGAAAGACAATATACTAAGGAGGAAATCATTGCTTACTATTTCAACACAGTTGATTTTGTCAGTAATGCTTATGGAATCAGTTCTGCTTCCAAGATTTATTTTAATAAGTCGCCTAAAGATCTTACCATTGACGAAGCTGCAATTCTTGTAGGTATGCTTCAGGCACCATCAAAATACAATCCTCGTTTTAATCCGGAACGTTCTGAAAAACGCAGAAATATTGTATTGTACCAAATGGCACGCAACGGATTTATCACAGAAGCAGAAAAAGCAAAATATCAGGCTGCTCCGATAAAAATAACGTATACTCCCGAAACGCATACACAAGGAGTAGGAACTTATTTCAGAGAATACCTCAGAGATTATATGCGCAAATGGGTAAAAGAAAATCCGAAAAAAGACGGATCTACTTATGATATCTACAGAGATGGTCTGCGTATCTATACAACCATTGATTCCCGTATGCAGCGTTATGCAGAAGAAGCGGTTCAGGAACATTTATCCAATCTGCAAAAAGAATTCTTTATTCAGCAAAAAGGAAATAAAAACGCTCCTTTTATAAATCTTTCAAAAGCAGAAAGCGAAAAGATCATAAACCGCTCCATGAGAAATTCAGAAAGATGGAAGCAAATGACCGAACAGGGTAAATCCGAAGATGAAATCATCAAATCTTTCGGAATTAAAACCCGTATGGAAGTATTTACATGGAAAGGTGAAAAAGATACCATTATGACACCTCGTGACTCGATCATCTATTACAAGCACTTTTTGCAAACAGGTATGATGTCAATGGAACCAATGACAGGAAATATCAAAGCCTGGGTTGGTGGTATCGACTACAAACATTTCCAATATGATCACGTTGCTCAGGGAGCCCGTCAGGTAGGTTCTACATTCAAACCATTTGTATATGCTACAGCTATGCAACAGTTGGGAATGTCTCCGTGTGATTCTATCTACGATTCACAGTTTACAATGCCAAAAGGCAGATACGGAATAAGTCAGCCATGGACTCCGAAAAATTCCGGAGGAAGATATTACGGTCTGGTAAACCTGAAATATGCTTTGGCGCAATCATTAAACACAGTTACTGCCAAGCTTATGGATCGTGTAGGACCTAAAGCTGTAATTGATCTGACACGCGAACTGGGTGTAAAATCAGATATACCGGCTTCACCAGCAATTGCTTTAGGTGCCGTAGAGATCACAGTAAATGATATGGTAGCTGCCTACAGTACATTTGCAAATCAGGGAGTGTATGTAAAACCTCGTTTTGTAAGCAAAATAACGGATAAAAATGGTGTAGTGCTTTATGAATCACAGTCAGAAACAAAAGATGTGATGAGTAAAGATATTTCTTATGCGATTGTAAAATTATTAGAGGGGGTTACTGAAAGTGGCTCCGGTGCCCGTTTGCGCTATACAGGAGCAGGTGGGGCAGGTTATCACCGTATGACAGGTTACCCTTATGCTTTCAAAAATCCGATTGCAGGGAAAACAGGTACTACTCAAAACAACAGTGACGGATGGTTTATCGGTATGGTACCGAATCTTGCTACTGGAGTTTGGGTAGGGAATGAAGATCGTGGAGCGCATTTCCGTTCTACTGTATACGGTCAGGGAGCAACAATGGCACTGCCAATCTGGGCAATTTATATGCGTAAATGTTATAAAGACCCTGATTTATATATTTCTACAGATGACTTTGACCGGCCAGCTTCACTAACAATCAATGTAGATTGCTGGAAAGGCGGATCACGAGTAGCCAATGATACACTTGGTGGTGTTTCAGGAAGCAAAAAAGACTCTTTGGCACCTCCTACTCAAAGCATTATAAAAGAATTTGACTTTTAAGGAATAATTTAAAAAAACGGCTGATTAATCAAGCCGTTTTTTTTATATTTATTCCCAATAATGATTTAACTAAAGTTATGATAAATAAAAAAGTAGCAAACGCTCAGGAAGCTTTGGCTGATGTAAAAGATAACCAAACCATTATGCTTGGCGGTTTTGGTTTGTGCGGTATACCGGAAAATTCTATTGCAGAATTGGTTCGTAAAAACACAACAGGTTTGACCTGTATTTCTAACAATGCAGGAGTAGATGATTTTGGCTTAGGATTATTGTTACAAAAAAGACAAATCAAAAAAATGATATCTTCTTATGTAGGAGAAAATGCTGAATTTGAGCGTCAGATGCTAAGTGGGGAATTAGATGTAGAATTAACTCCGCAGGGAACACTCGCTGAAAAATGCCGTGCTGCACAAGCTGGAATTCCTGCTTTCTTTACACCAGCCGGGTTTGGAACTGAAGTAGCTGAAGGTAAGGAAACAAGAGAATTCAATGGAAAGATGTACGTAATGGAAGAAGCTTATAAAGCAGACTTCGCCATTGTAAAAGCGTGGAAAGGCGACGAAGCAGGAAATCTTATTTTTAAAGGAACTGCGAGAAATTTCAACGCTTGTATGGCTGGTGCCGGAAAAATTACGATTGCTGAAGTAGAAGAACTGGTTCCTGTCGGTAGCCTGGATCCGAATCAAATTCATATTCCTGGTATATATGTAAAGAGAATCTTTCAAGGGGAGAACTATGAAAAACGTATTGAACAAAGAACAGTAAGACAAAAATAAAATGGCATTAGATAAAATAGGTATTGCAAAACGTATAGCAAAAGAATTACAGGACGGATTTTATGTCAATCTGGGAATTGGAATTCCTACGTTGGTTGCAAATTATGTTCCTGAAGGAATGAATGTAGAATTTCAAAGTGAAAACGGGGTATTAGGAATGGGTCCATTTCCTTATGAAGGCGAAGAAGATGCAGATTTGATTAATGCCGGAAAACAAACCATAACTACTTTACCGGGTGCGTCTTTTTTTGATTCGGCAACAAGCTTTGGAATGATTCGTTCACAACATGTTGACCTCACTATTTTAGGAGCAATGGAAATTTCAGAAAACGGGGATATTGCCAATTGGAAAATTCCAGGAAAAATGGTAAAAGGTATGGGGGGGGCCATGGATTTGGTTGCTTCAGCAGAAAATATAATCGTTGCCATGATGCATGTAAACAAAGCCGGTGAGTCCAAAATATTGAAAAAATGTACTTTACCGCTTACAGGAGTTGCTTGTGTAAAGAAAGTGGTAACGGAACTCGCTGTAATGGAAATTACTCCAAATGGTATAAAATTATTAGAAAGAGCTCCAGGAGTAAGTGTGGATGATATCATCAAGGCAACTGAAGCACATCTTATCATTGAAGGTGATATTCCTGAGATGGATTTATAAAAACAAAAAAAGCTATGAAAGAGAAAATTATTTTGCCGTTTTATCTAAGACTCACCTGTGTCTTAATAAGTTTATGCCTGATGACGTATATATCCATCGTTGGGCAATCCATATTGGTGCCTTTAGTAATTGGCTTTTTAGTAGCTATGTTATTGTTACCAATCTCCAATTTTTTTGAAAGAAAACTTCGATTTCCGCGTATCATTACTTCATTGATTTCGCCCATTCTATTTGTTCTGCTGATTGTAGGTGTAGGCTATTTTTTAGGAACACAAATCGCCCATTTCAAAGATGACTTACCTGCTTTTCAACAACAACTTACGACACTCTTCCACAATGTACAGGATTTTGTTTATGAGCATTTTGGCGTAAAACAAAGTGAACAATTAGAATATCTGACTGAAAATGCTGAAAAGACGGTAAAGGCAAGCACTGGTTTTGTCGGAAATGCTTTACTATCCATATCTTCTACATTGATGTCATCAACATTCGTATTTCTTTATATTTTCTTTATTCTGCTTTACAGAAGTCATCTGGTAAAATTTATTAAAGCCTGTTTCGGACAAAGCAATGAAGTTACGGTAATGAAAATTGTAAATGACATCCAGAAAATAATCAAACAATATCTGATAGGTCTGATGATACAAGTAGTTATTGTCACTACGCTCATGTACATTGCCTATCTGATCATCGGTATTAAATATGCGTTTCTGTTAGCAGCATTGGCAGGTATACTAAACCTTATTCCTTATTTAGGTATTTTTACAGCTACATCAATCGCGGCCATAGTAACATTAGCCACAGGAGAGCCTATAGACGCCCTATTTGCAATCATCGCTGTCATTGTGGTAAACTCTATAGATGGTAACATTATTACACCTAAAATCATTGGATCTCAGGTCCAGGTAAACTCATTTCTTGTTTTATTCGGAATCATTGTAGGAGAATCAATATGGGGAATTTCCGGAATGTTTCTGGCCATCCCATTATTGGCGATCAGCAAAATAATTTTCGATAATGTAAATGATCTAAAACCTTATGGATTTTTATTGGGTGAAGAAGGTGCCCCTGTACCTTTCTTTAAAAATACCTATGATCGATATCTGTATGGAATAAAATCTCCTGACGATCTGCCGGAAGATCTTCAGACAGAAGAACAAAATCATCAGGAATTTGATGAGAAAAATCAGATTGATACTGAAGAAAAAAAGGAAGATAACAAAGAGTCTTAAAGCCGTAGTAAAATCAATAGATTAATTCGGTTTACAGATAATAAAAAAAAGTCCCTGAGTAAATTGCTCAGGGACTTTTTTATTGATGCCATTCAACAGATAAGATCGCTATTTGAGCCTTTTGTCTTATTCATCTAACAACTCTGTTCAAACAGCAAAAAACAGCTTAAAAATGATGTTTAAAAAGTCTTATCTTTTGTGTATACCAACATTTCATGATACTGCTGTTATAAAAACTAAAAGATCCTGTCAGCTACTATTTGCAATCACCATAGAGAGACATTACATAACTTTATACATGCTATTACAACATCCCTATAAGCAGTATATATTCTCTTCTAATGCTACATAATAAAGACAGTCCAAAGCGATGCTTTTCATTTCATCACTTTATAATTATAAATCAGGTCTTATTTATACTTAAGTTTATTCCAAAAAAAAATCCTCAATCAGATTATGATTGAGGATTCAAAAGAAAGGCAGCGACATACTCTCCCACATTAAAATGCAGTACCATCTGCGCTATCGGGCTTAACTACTCTGTTCGGAATGGAAAGAGGTGAGCCCCGATGCAATAACCACCTTAAATCGGTATGACTTGCGTCACTATAAGTTAACATATATGAAATTCAAAACAAAAGACTTTTATACTATAAAGCAACTCCCAGAGCACATAAGCTTACGGGCTATTAGTACTACTCGACTATGACATTACTGCCTTTACATCTGTAGCCTATCAACGTGGTCATCTTCCACGACCCTTTAAAGAAATCTCATCTTGTGGTGGGTTTCGCGCTTATATGCTTTCAGCGCTTATCCCTTCCAAACGTAGCTACTCTGCGATGCTCCTGGCGGAACAACAGATACACCAGCGGTTTGTCCAATTCGGTCCTCTCGTACTAGAATCAGATCCACTCAAATTTCTAACGCCCACAGTAGATAGAGACCGAACTGTCTCACGACGTTCTGAACCCAGCTCGCGTGCCACTTTAATGGGCGAACAGCCCAACCCTTGGGACCTTCTCCAGCCCCAGGATGTGACGAGCCGACATCGAGGTGCCAAACCCCCCCGTCGATATGAGCTCTTGGGGGAGATCAGCCTGTTATCCCCGGCGTACCTTTTATCCTTTGAGCGATGGCCCTTCCATACGGAACCACCGGATCACTATGCTCTACTTTCGTACCTGATCGACCTGTATGTCTCTCAGTCAAGCTCCCTTATACCATTGCACTCTACGCACGGTTACCAAGCGTGCTGAGGGAACCTTTAGAAGCCTCCGTTACTCTTTTGGAGGCGACCACCCCAGTCAAACTACCCACCAAGCAATGTCCTCAACAACGTCGAGTTAGATCTCAAATAAGCAAAGGGTGGTATTTCAACAATGACTCCACAACGCCTGGCGACGCCACTTCATAGTCTCCCACCTATCCTACACATCACTTATCCAAGAACAATACTAAGCTATAGTAAAGGTGCACAGGGTCTTTTCGTCCCACTGCGGGTAATCGGCATCTTCACCGATACTACAATTTCACCGAGCTCATGGCTGAGACAGTGTCCAGATCGTTACACCATTCGTGCAGGTCGGAACTTACCCGACAAGGAATTTCGCTACCTTAGGACCGTTATAGTTACGGCCGCCGTTTACTGGGGCTTCAATTCAATGCTTCTCCGAAGATAACATCTCCTCTTAACCTTCCAGCACCGGGCAGGTGTCAGGCCCTATACTTCATCTTACGATTTGGCAGAGCCCTGTGTTTTTGATAAACAGTCGCCTGGACCTTTTCACTGCGGCCAGCATTGCTGCTGGCGACCTTTCTCCCGAAGTTACAGGTCTATTTTGCCTAGTTCCTTAGCCATGAATCTCTCGAGCACCTGAGGATACTCTCCTCGACTACCTGTGTCGGTTTACGGTACGGGTTCTTATAATCTATGTTTAGAAGGTTTTCTTGGAAGCCCTTAGGTACACTATCTCTTTGCCCGAAGGCTCCGAGTACTATCGCATTTCACCAAGTCTGACGCATTTGACTATCAAACCTATAGTTAGGTGCTTCAACGAACTATTCCGTCAGTTCGCGGTACTTTCATCACTCCGTCGCTCCATCACAATTATAAGAAGTACGGGAATATTAACCCGTTGGCCATCGACGTCCCCCTTCGGGTGTGCCTTAGGTCCCGACTAACCCTCAGCTGATTAGCATAGCTGAGGAAACCTTAGTCTTACGGTGTGCGGGTTTCTCGCCCGCATTATCGTTACTTATGCCTACATTTTCTTTTCTAAACAGTCCAGCAATACTCACATATCACCTTCTACCCAGTTTAGAATGCTCCCCTACCACTGTATATAAATATACAATCCATAGCTTCGGTAGTATGCTTATGCCCGATTATTATCCATGCTCGTCCGCTCGACTAGTGAGCTGTTACGCACTCTTTAAATGAATGGCTGCTTCCAAGCCAACATCCTAGCTGTCTGTGCAGACAAACCGCGTTTTTTCAACTTAGCATACATTTGGGGACCTTAGCTGATGGTCTGGGTTCTTTCCCTCTCGGACATGGACCTTAGCACCCATGCCCTCACTGCTGATAAGCATTTATTAGCATTCGGAGTTTGTCAGGAATTGGTAGGAGGTGAATCCCCCGCATCCAATCAGTAGCTCTACCTCTAATAAACTCTATCAGCGCTGCACCTAAATGCATTTCGGGGAGTACGAGCTATTTCCGAGTTTGATTGGCCTTTCACCCCTACCCACAGGTCATCCGAAGACTTTTCAACGTCAACCGGTTCGGTCCTCCATTTAGTGTTACCCAAACTTCAACCTGCCCATGGGTAGATCACACGGTTTCGCGTCTACCATTACTGACTATAGCGCCCTATTAAGACTCGCTTTCGCTTCGAATCCACACCTGAAGTGCTTATCCTCGCCAGCAACGGTAACTCGTAGGCTCATTATGCAAAAGGCACGCCGTCACCCAACGAATGGGCTCCGACCGCTTGTAAGCGTATGGTTTCAGGATCTATTTCACTCCGTTATTCACGGTTCTTTTCACCTTTCCCTCACGGTACTGGTTCACTATCGGTCTCTCAGGAGTATTTAGCCTTAGCGGATGGTCCCGCCAGATTCAATCAAGGTTTCACGTGCCCCGACCTACTCAGGATACCACTATCTATTACATCGCTTACCTATACAGGACTATCACCTTCTTCGGTCAACCTTTCCAGGTTGTTCTAATTCGCTTTGCATAAAATATTGTGGTCCTACAACCCCAATATTGCCGAAACAACATTGGTTTGGGCTAATCCGCGTTCGCTCGCCACTACTTACGGAATCACTTTTGTTTTCTTCTCCTCCGCCTACTTAGATGTTTCAGTTCAGCGGGTTTGCCCTCCTATCGGAGTAATACATCTTCAATGTATTGGGTTGCCCCATTCGGATATCTGCGGATCAATTCTTGTGTGCAAATCCCCGCAGCTTTTCGCAGCTTATCACGTCCTTCTTCGCCTCTGAGAGCCTAGGCATCCCCCATACGCCCTTATTTTGCTTATTGTGCTCTATATCTAATACCTTTTCTTTCGAAAAAATATTAAATGTGCTTTATTTTTTAAATATTTTCTACTTTTGTTTGTTTTCCAATATGTCAATGAACGGTTTTTCTGAGCTAACAGAAATAGTGGAGAATATCGGAGTCGAACCGATGGCCTCCTGCGTGCAAGGCAGGCGCTCTAGCCAGCTGAGCTAATCCCCCATTATAATTTTGAACTTTTAAATTATGAATGTTGAATTTTGAATGAATGTGTAATTCATACTCATCTTCTAAAATTTCCTTTTTTTAAGTAAAATTGTAGTCCCGGGCAGACTCGAACTGCCGACCCCTACATTATCAGTGTAGTACTCTAACCAGCTGAGCTACGAGACTCTGTAATTTTTACTTCTTTTTTTTTTGAATTAACAGCGAGAGTAATGTTTTAACCATCTCTAGAAAGGAGGTGTTCCAGCCGCACCTTCCGGTACGGCTACCTTGTTACGACTTAGCCCCAGTTACCAGTTTTACCCTAGGCAGCTCCTTGCGGTCACCGACTTCAGGTACCCCCAGCTTCCATGGCTTGACGGGCGGTGTGTACAAGGCCCGGGAACGTATTCACCGGATCATGGCTGATATCCGATTACTAGCGATTCCAGCTTCACGGAGTCGAGTTGCAGACTCCGATCCGAACTGTGACCGGCTTTATAGATTCGCGCCCTATCGCTAGGTGGCTGCTCTCTGTACCGGCCATTGTAGCACGTGTGTGGCCCAGGACGTAAGGGCCGTGATGATTTGACGTCATCCCCACCTTCCTCTCAGTTTACACTGGCAGTCTTGCTAGAGTTCCCGACATTACTCGCTGGCAACTAACAACAGGGGTTGCGCTCGTTATAGGACTTAACCTGACACCTCACGGCACGAGCTGACGACAACCATGCAGCACCTTGTAATCTGTCTTGCGAAAGCTCTGTTTCCAAAGCGGTCAGAATACATTTAAGCCCTGGTAAGGTTCCTCGCGTATCATCGAATTAAACCACATGCTCCACCGCTTGTGCGGGCCCCCGTCAATTCCTTTGAGTTTCAAACTTGCGTTCGTACTCCCCAGGTGGGATACTTATCACTTTCGCTTAGTCACTCAACCTTGCGGCCAAACAACTAGTATCCATCGTTTACGGCGTGGACTACCAGGGTATCTAATCCTGTTCGCTACCCACGCTTTCGTCCATCAGCGTCAATTAACTCATAGTAACCTGCCTTCGCAATTGGTATTCCATGTAATATCTAAGCATTTCACCGCTACACTACATATTCTAGTTACTTCCAAGTAATTCAAGTCTAACAGTATCAATGGCAATTTTTTAGTTAAGCTAAAAACTTTCACCACTGACTTATAAGACCGCCTACGGACCCTTTAAACCCAATGATTCCGGATAACGCTTGGATCCTCCGTATTACCGCGGCTGCTGGCACGGAGTTAGCCGATCCTTATTCTTACGGTACCGTCAGTTAGTTACACGTAACTCGTTTTCTTCCCGTATAAAAGCAGTTTACAATCCATAGGACCGTCATCCTGCACGCGGCATGGCTGGTTCAGAGTTGCCTCCATTGACCAATATTCCTCACTGCTGCCTCCCGTAGGAGTCTGGTCCGTGTCTCAGTACCAGTGTGGGGGATCTCCCTCTCAGGACCCCTACCCATCATCGTCTTGGTATGCCGTTACCACACCAACTAACTAATGGGACGCATGCTCATCTTGTACCGTTGGAACTTTAATATCTAAATGATGCCATTCAAATATACTATGAGGTATTAATCCAAATTTCTCTGGGCTATCCCTCTGTACAAGGTAGATTGCATACGCGTTACGCACCCGTGCGCCGGTCTCAAAGTCCGAAGACTTCTACCCCTCGACTTGCATGTGTTAGGCCTGCCGCTAGCGTTCATCCTGAGCCAGGATCAAACTCTTCATCGTATAATTTTTAATATTTTTTGATGTTGCGTTAAAACAATTCTTACGAATTACTTACTCTCTTTATGCTGTAAATCCAATATGTCTATGAACGTGTCTTTTTATCTCTTCGCTTGTTTTTGTAAGCGAGTGCAAAAATAGAAACTCTTTTTATTTCCACCAAACTTTTTCTAAAGTTTTTTTTAAAATATTTTGACGGCTTTTCTAAGAACTTTCTCAATCCCTATCTACTTGATTGGGGTTGCAAAGCTACAACCTTTTTTTATTTCTAACAAAATTTATTTTTGTTATTTTTTTTAAGGCTTACTTAATATTTAAAGAACTTCTTGCGGATTGCGAGGGCAAATATACTACCCTTTTTTTATCCTTTCCTAATTTTTTTAAAACCTTTTTTAAACTTTATTTTAATACGCTGGTAACCTTAATTTTACAACACTCTTTTTTTTCTCTCACAATACTCAAAACCTCAAAAAAAACAGCATTCCCTTTTTTAAACCCAGCACTTTTCAAACAAAAAAAGCTTAAAACCACTTTTTGAAAACAAACAAAGTTTTAAAAAATACTACAAGAGGTGAATTTCACCTCAAAAAACCGGGAAGTTTTTTTTTTATTATTCAGAAAAGTAGCTTATTTCGAACAGAGGAAAAACAATTATAATATATACACAACATATATATAGTAAATAAAAAAAGATGAAACCAAAATGATTCAAATTTATTCCCTCGATTTTAAAAGGAGAAATGCCAAAATTCATCATCCTCAATTTTAGAAACACTTACTACATAAGTATTCTTCAGCAATTCATCTTTTTTATAAAAATAAAAAGAGCCATCCTTAAAGGATGGCTCTTTTGAAATACTATTAAAATGAAGAAATTAGTTTCCTCCTTTTTCCATTTTAGCTTTTAATTCTGCTAACGCATCGATATCACCTAAAGTAGTTTTCTCTGCAGCGTTGTTCATAGAATTATTATTTGATTTCTCTTCTTGAGATTTTACATTTTTCTCTTCTTCTTCACGGAAGATAGCAGTGTGAGAAGCAACAACTCTTTTAAATTCTTTGTTGAACTCAATTACTTTGAAATCTGCAACGTCTCCTTTTTTCAATTTCTTACCATCTTCTTTTTCTAAATGACGGGTTGGAATGAAAGCAACGATATCGTCACCGAATTCAACAGTAGCTCCTTTATCAACTACTTCAGAAATTGTTCCATTATGAACTGTACCTACTGCAAAAGCATCTTCATACTGATCCCATGGATTAGCAGTTGTTTGCTTGTGACCTAAAGATAATTTACGTCCTTCAACATCCAACTCCAATACAACTACCTGTAATTTGTCACCTACGTTAACAAATTCAGATGGATGTTTGATTTTCTTAGTCCAAGATAAGTCAGAGATATAAACTAATCCATCAATACCTTCTTCTAATTCAACGAATACTCCAAAGTTAGTAAAGTTACGAACTACACCTTCGTGAGTTGAACCTACCGGATACTTAGCAGTAATATCAGTCCAAGGATCTTGCGTTAATTGTTTAATACCTAAAGACATTTTTCTCTCTTCTCTATCTAAAGTCAAGATCACTGCTTCTACTTCATCTCCAACTTTTACGAAGTCTTGTGCAGAACGTAAATGTGTTGACCAAGACATTTCAGAAACGTGGATCAATCCTTCTACTCCTTCAGCCACTTCAATAAAAGCACCATAATCAGCTAAAACAACTACTTTTCCTTTTACTTTATCCCCAACTTGTAAGTTAGCATCTAAAGCATCCCATGGATGAGCATTTAATTGTTTTAATCCTAATTGGATACGTGTTTTCTCATCATCGAAATCTAAGATTACAACGTTCAATTTCTGATCTAATTCCAACACTTCTGATGGATGGTTGATACGTGACCAAGATAAGTCAGTGATGTGGATTAAACCATCTACACCTCCTAAATCGATGAATACACCGTAAGAAGTAATGTTTTTAACAATACCTTCTAATACCTGACCTTTTTCTAATTGACCGATGATCTCTTTTTTCTGTACTTCGATATCTGCTTCGATCAATGCTTTATGAGAAACTACAACGTTTTTGAACTCATGGTTGATTTTAACCACTTTGAATTCCATTGTTTTGTTTACATATTGATCGTAATCACGGATTGGTTTAACATCGATTTGAGAACCTGGTAAGAATGCTTCAATTCCGAATACATCTACAATCATACCACCTTTTGTTCTTGCTTTTACGAAACCATTAACGATTTCTCCTGTTTCGTTTGCAGCAATAACTCTATCCCAAGCTTTAATTGTACGGGCTTTACGGTGAGATAAAACCAACTGACCGTTTTTATCCTCTCTAACATCAATTAATACCTCTACAGTATCTCCTACTTTTAAGTTAGGATTGTAACGGAATTCATTCAAAGAGATAACACCCTCAGATTTTGCATTGATATCAACAATTGCATCTCTGTCAGTGATTCTTACTACAACTCCCTCTACTACTTCTTCTGCATCTGTAGAGATGAATGTTTTTTCAACTAAATCTTCGAATTCTTTTAATTGAGATCCTTCAACAGCATCAATTCCGTTTTCATAATTTTCCCAGTTAAAATTTTGCAAGAACTCGTCTTGTGTTTTTGTGATTTCAGACATGTCTGATAATAAATTTGTATTCTGCTGTTTATGAGTTTCTTCAGATATAAACAAACAGAAGTTGTTATTTTTTATTTTTATTGTTTTATCGAAACTCTTACCCTTAATAAAACGAGTGCAAAGATACAAAAAAATATATTCAACACACTAACATTCAATTCATTTATTTTTTAAACAAAAAAGAGATTCTTGTAAGAATCTCTTTTTTGTTTAAAAGTTGGTTGTAATATTCAGTGTAAATCCTGCTGCTTCAGGCACCATTCGGCAAACACCGCCTACACAAATCAAACCACCCCTTTGTCTTCCGTAACTCGCAGCAATTCTCGTCGCTCCTTTAGTGAAACTTCCTCCAAAGCTATAATAGTGCAATTGCATGTCCGGATTATCATTTCCATAATTATAAATGTCGTGAGCAAATATAGAAAACTTTGAATTTGGCATATACTCAATAGTACCTCCCGCCCAGTTTTTTCTATCACCGTCTGCCCATTGATGCTGTAGTTCCAATCGAAGTGAATTTGTTTCATTAAAGAAGTAAGTCCCTTCTACAACTCCTACATGAGACCGGATTTCACCATACGTCTCTTCTACCATTCTTTTATTATAATATTGGTTCAGATACATGAAGATACTATTAAATTTATCAGACCATTTTCGTCTGTATTCAACAGCAATATCTCTATAATATTTATCTCCGAAATCAAAAAAATCAGCATTCAGATTTCCATCTGTTCCTTCGGTTGTTTTCAACCCTGCCCAATAAGATCCGTTTACAATTAAGTTAGCACCATACTCACCTCCTAAAAAGCTTCCCTTATTTAAATCGTAAAAAAGATCAAACTGTCCTCCGATTTCACCTAATTTATGAATATTCATATATCCGTATTTTGGCTGCGCCTGGTATACAAAAATATTCTGCAAAGCAAAATCATACTGTTTAGTCAATGCAGGAATGTAATTAACCATTCCGGTATTATAAACATTACCATTAAGAAGTCGCTCTGAAAAGAAAGTCATATTTTCAGTTCTTCTTAAATTTACATTGGCAGCAAAACCGGAATCAGTATATCCCAAGTTAACCAAAACAGCGCTTCCCGGTTTTGTTTTTTCAGGATATATCACTCGTGTTCCCAAATTTTCAACGATAGGATCATCTGTTTTATATGCGTATTCTGTACTTATGGAAAATTTATCTCCCGCATATTCCAATCGCGCTGACAACATATCTGTCGTTGGTTGTACGGTAGGATATTCTTCAGATATATCTTCGTATCTTCCTACAAAACTGGCACCGAATTTTAACAGGTATTTATCAATTCCGATCATATCTGTGATATCTACATCAGCATTTACCCCATATATAACACCATCAGACAGATCAAAGCCCATTCCTATACGCTGTTTACCTCCTAAAGCAGTTAAGTAAGTTGAGTTCCCTAAACGTATTTTAAATCGTGAACCGAAAATAGCATTGTTAATTCCCAACGCCCTATCTTCCCAAGACCTTAAAACCAGTCCGTTACCAAATTGCTCATAGAAATGACCTATAGTGAAATCAATACCATTTTCGTAGTCATTATATCTTGCATAAACAGTTCCTACATTAAAGCCCTTTAAATCCGGAGAATAATTAAGGATTGCTTTTGGAGCATAAGCTTCCATCTGTAATCCGACTTCAAATTTTCCTTTAAGATAATCCAGTTTTATATAATTGTTAGATCTGAATCTATCGTCTCTATCCTGTTCGTCTAATTTTATATATTTATCATCAACATAGTATTGTGAATTTGACTCAATACCTACATTAATTTGTGCATGCGCCATTGAAGACAAGAATAACATTGTCCCAAAAGCAAAAAATGTATTAATTCTCATCGCTATTTACCCACCGCCTTTTTTAACTGTGCATACATTTCATTCTCTATTCCCGGAGTATAGCTTGAATGAGAAAAAACAACTTTCCCTTTGTGTAATATTATGGTATAAGGAACATTCGCTACATTTAATGCTCTTTTAAGCTCCTGATTTTCATCTAAAAGAATTTTGTAAGGCCATGACTTACCTTTAACCTGAGATTTTACACGCGCTTTAGTTCGTACATCATCAATAGAAATAGCAACTAACTCTACTCCTGTTTCTTTTTGCCATTGCGGATATACTTCTTTAATTGCATTTAATTCTTTGATACATGGTCCACACCAGGTTGCCCAAAAACTTATAATAACTGGTTTTTCTGAAGTATTATAAGAAGAGACATTTACATTTTTACCATCGAGATCTTTCAAAGTCACATTTGGCATTTTCTGAGCATTCATGGTTAGTGATGCAAACACTAAAAAGAAAAATAAAGTGTATTTCATAACATTAACATTAATATTGAATAATTTAATAGTTTAAGACGCACAAATCTATCAATAAAATAATTACTAAATATTTTTTTTTTTCAAATATTATCATTTTATTTACATTTCATTAACAAATTAATAATAACTGAAATGAACAAAAAGAATTTATTTAAAGGATTATGTGTAGGTTTATTTACACTTGCCTCTTTAGTTTCTTGCTCAAGTGATGACTCAAAAACAGAAGTAACAACAGATGTTCCTGTAACAACTGACACTCCAAGTACGGATACACCGACAACTGACACTCCGACAACAGATACTCCGACAACTGACACTCCTGGGCCTTCTGAATCAAACATGCGAGTTATTGTTGCTGTATTTGATAATAATGGAAATGCCTTAAACGTACAAGATGCAGATGGTAATACAACAAAAGATTATGTGATGGCAGGTAGTGGTTACCAGCACAGAGTATTAATTGAAGATTTTACAGGTGCATGGTGCGGTTGGTGTCCTAGAGTATCACACTCTATAGAAACTTTAGAAACAGAAAACAACGACAAAATTGTAGCTGTAGCTTTACACAATGGTGATAAATTAGCTTTTAGCAAACAAGGTGTATTAGGAAACAGCTTATGGGAAAAATTTGGAGTTCCAACCAATCAAAGAGGATATCCGTTTGCGGTAATCAACAGAGAAGTGGAATGGCAGGCAGTAAACGGAAACAATATGAACCTGAATCAGGTTTTATCAAAAGCAGCTGCAAGTTCTAACATTGGAATCAAAATTACATCAAATTTAGAATCAACATCTGGTAGTGTAAATGTAAGTTTCAAATTTGCTGCATCCTATACTTCTGAATTAAAATACGTAGTATATATCGTACAGGACGGAATCGTTTTAGCACAGGAAAACTATACTACAAATTATGGAGGCGCTGGAAAAAAACCAAACTTTATACATAATTCAGTAGCTAAAGCAACTACTGGTGATATATTTGGAGTAGTGATCCCTTCTGATCAAACTTCTACAGGAAATGAATTCAATACAGGACAATTAAATATTACCTATAAAAATTTCTAATCAATTTTTGATTAGAAAAAGGAGGTTCTGAAAAGAACCTCCTTTTTAATTTATAAATCTAAGCGCAATTGAATATACATAGGTTGCTTGTTTTTATAAATATTCAGATTGCTGACCTGAATACCAATAAGACGTACTGAATTATTTAAGCCACTCTGATACAAAAGCTTTTTAGCTTCTTCAAACAAAATTGCTTCGTCATTGATAAAATAGGGATAAGACATACTTCTGGTCTGTAATGTAAAATCACTGTATTTCAATTTCAGCGTGATGGTTTTACCCGATACATCTCTTTTTTTCAATCGCAACGAAACTTCCTGCGCAATCCATCTTAACTTGTCTTCCAGAAAAACTTCTGAAGTGATGTTATTTTCAAAAGTCCGTTCAGCTCCCAATGACTTGGGCAATCTGTCCGGTACCACTATAGAATTAGAGATACCTCTTGAAATCTGATAGTAATGAGAACCTGAGTTCTTAAAATGTATTTCTAAGAATTCAAGAGACTTACTTTTCAGATCTGCACCGGTAAAAATTCCAAGGTGATACATTTTATCTGCCGTTTTTTTTCCAATACCAAAAAACCTTTTCACATCCAGACGATCTAAAAAATCAGAGATTTCATCCGGATTTATTGTTTTTTGTCCGTTTGGCTTATTATAATCGCTGGCTATTTTGGCTAAAAATTTATTGACAGAGATACCTGCTGAAGCAGTGAGCCCTGTTTTTTCATATATTTTTGCTCTAATTTCAGACGCTAACAGAGTAGCACTCTGTGCATTTTTCTTATTGATCGTTACATCCAGAAAGGCTTCATCAAGCGACAAAGGCTCAACTAAATCAGTATACTCTAAAAATATAGAACGAATAATTCTTGAGATTTCTTTATATCGGTCAAATCGTGGTTTTACAAAGATAAGTTCCGGGCAGTTTTTTTTTGCCAAAGCCCCACTCATAGCGCTTTTTACGCCAAATTTACGCGCTTCATAACTCGCAGCAGAAACAACCCCTCTGATTTCACCTCCCCCAACAGCTATGGGTTTACCTTTTAATTCAGGGAAATCTAATTGCTCAACGGAAGCATAAAATGCATCCATATCAATATGAATTATTTTTCGGTAGGCTGATTCCATATAGAAAAAATCTCCTGAAGAGATTTATTTTCAAATTTTCTTTGGGCTGATCGGTGGAAAAAAGAAATGCATAGGATGTCTTTTAAAATGCACCCAGACCGATTTTTGTAGGGAAAACACTTCATACAGAGGAATATTTCTTGAACGAAATGCCAAACCTAATGAAAGAGCAAAACTTACAATAAAATTCATAAAACCGATGACGATCAATCCTATAAAACACCACATCCAGGTGATCCAGTTAAGTGCAAAATCTGCTCCATACGCTCCCAAAGCAATGTTTCCACTTGCAAATGTAATGTGCCGTATATCTAAATTCAATCCTAAAAAATTACCGATGGAATGTGTACTTCCCATAAAAACGCCAAACCAAAAGTTAGAAGCAATTCCCGGCCACTTTTTTTCAAGCCAGAAAGCCAGCTTAGATGTTTTACGAATACCCAGCGTCTGTTTCAGAAACGGGTTTTCCTGTATGCGATAATATACCTGATTGTGTTTATTTTTATTAGATACATTTCCGGAAATGATTCCTGAAAGAAATAAAAAAACCCCTGCAATTGCGGCATGAAATACTGCCGGTGATTCAATCGGATTTACGTCTGACAACAGAGTGTGCCACTTAGTATCGGTGATATTGATACCCGTACTCAGATCGATCAGCCAGATAATGGCAAGAGCCACAGGAAATGCCAGAATAACATTTCCTACAAAAGCTATAAATTGGGAACGGAACAAACGGGCAAATAATCCGGCAAATGCACTGTGCTTTTCATTGTTATTTGTTTGTTTCTTTATTCCTTCTTCAATTGATTTAATAATGGTAGCAGCTGTCATTGCAGGTTGCTTTGTTGCCAAAGTAAAGCTCAGCAGATAAATCATTATAAAACCGACAGCATAATTCATACTATATAAAAACGCAAAACCAAAATCACTGGTTTCAGCTTTCGAAAGCAATATTTTGATCACACATAAAATCCCTACAATAAAACCTCCTCCCAAAGCAGCTTTAAACATGCGGAAATATTCTTTGGACGTTTCCGTTATATAATGTTCTCCCGTTTTAGCAGAATATTGTGTAATCTCATAAGCAATCAATTGTGTACTTTCACTTACGAGCGATTTAACATTATTTTTATAACAATTATATTCAATAAGTTTTAATGCCAAATTGACCGAATTGACCTTCTTATCCACAGCTTCTTTGACTACAAGTAATGACATCAAAATTTCTACACGGATAAGTTGCTGTCTGATGCGCAAAAGACTCTGATTAACCTTAAGGGTAATTCCGAATTTTGAACTGTTCTTAAAAGCCTGATTTACAAATTCCAGACATTGTTTATGAAGAATTACCAATTGTTTATAATTAAGATCATCCGGTTTCAGACATCGGATGAATCCTGAGCGAATGGCTTTTTCTATTTCCAGAAATTCATTTTCAAAACCCAGAAAAGGGCTTTCGAGATGTGTATATTCCGGTACCATATTGATAATATTCGACTCCATTGAACGTCCGCTCATTCGCTGAGTAATCAATCCCAACGCGTACAAAACTTCCGAAAGAGGACCTTCTTTGTCCTGAACATCAACAAAAACATCTTTAAATTGTAACAAATCAAACAGCTCAATTAATTCACTAAAAGGAATTTTATTGATCCAGATAAAATCGGTTTCCTTATAAAAAACCTGATTTAAAACATATTCAAGGGTATCTTTTTGAGGCTGATAAGGCAGTATTTTTGAAGATATTCTTTTTCTTACTTCATATAAAAAATCTGAATCCTGTAAAATTCCTGCATCCGAAACCAATCTGCTGAACTTGCGTCCTTTCAGGATCTGATGAATATACTGAGCCAGTAAAAAGCGATGTTCTTCATTTTCTATCAGATAATCCAATAACTCCTGTAGCGTAACACTTACTACTTCTTTAGGTTTTTTAGGTCTGAAATAAAGAACTAATTCATATAAAAATAATAAATCATCTGCAAGAATCAACTCATTCTCTACAATATATTTATCAAATATATTTTTGATTTGCAACGGACTTAAATGCTTTTTATATAATTTCATAAATTCATTTTTTAGTGTAATATTTACATTAAAAATCAAACAAATATAATGATTGAAATCGAACGAAAATACAAAGTTAAGAATACTAATTTCTTAAACGCACTTTCGCACTCATTTAAAATTGCTCAGGGTTATTTAAATACGCATCCTGAACGGACTGTTCGCATACGAACCCGTGATGACAAGGCCTATATTACAATTAAAGGAAAAAGCAATGAAAAAGGAACAAGTCGTCTGGAATGGGAAAAGGAAATCAATCCGGAAGAGGCACAACAGCTTTTAATGTTATGTGAAGATTTCATAATTGAAAAAACAAGATATATTGTACCTTATAGAGGGCATACTTTTGAAATAGATGTTTTTTCCGGGCTCAATGAGGGGTTGATAATTGCTGAAATTGAATTAAGCCATGAGGATGAAATTTTTGAAAAACCTGAATGGCTGGGAGAAGAAGTAACCGGTGATGTAAAATATTATAACGCTTATTTAAGCAATCATCCGTATAACAATTGGAATTAATTTAATTTTTCAATGGTTACTTTAAGGCGTCCGTGTTTTTTATCATCTGTAATTTTCATGAATGCCTTTTTAGACAAATCCAGCTCCAATCCTTTTGAAAAAGGGCCTCTATCGTTCACAATAACATCTACTGATTTATTATTAACAACATTAGTGACACGTAATTTAGTCCCGAAAGCAAGCGTTTTATGTGCAGCAGTCAATTTATGATTAGAGAATTTTGCTCCACTTGCCGTTTTTCTTCCATTAAACTTATCATGATAATAACAAGCAAAAACCTCACTTTTAAAGGAGGTTTTTGATTTATTTTGTGTAGACTTACACCCTATAAAAATAAATGAAATAAGGATAAGCAGTATAGGATTATAACGCAAATTCATTTAAATCTAAATCATTATGAATCTGAACAATATCGCTTAAGTCTTCTTCAATTTTTGCTTTGTTTTCTTCGTAGTCATCAGGTAAAACTTCAATCTTTACATTTAAAGTTCCTTTTCCTCTGTGGTGTGCTATATCCATAAAAGCACTTTTCGAAAGATCTAATGAACGTCCTTTAGAATGAGGTCCCCGATCGTTTACCGTAACAATTACTGATTCTTCATTTGACAGATTTGTAACACGAACTTTAGTACCGAAAGGAAGGGTTTTATGGGCTGCTGTAAGTTCTTTATTATTAAAAACTTCACCGCTTGCTGTTTTTTTTCCGTTAAACTTATCGTGATAATAAGACGTAACGGCTGATTCCTCAATCACTTCTACTTCGTCTTCCAGTTGCAATAATTGATTATTCAAAGCATTCAGATCATCATTCATCAATTCTTTTTTCTCCAGTTTAAATGTTGAATCATAATTCACAACATTCATCGCCAATTCTTTAGAAGATTTCGGTGTACTGAAATCAGAAGTGCTGTATACAGCAAAACCACTTAACACTACTAACAATGCTGATAAACTAAATAAATGTTTCCGTTTCATTTTCATATTCGTTTCATTTTTTAATCTGGCATTATCCGAAGAAAAACACCAAAGAACCTTTCGGTTATATTATTTCTATGAAAACCACATATTCCATGGAATACGGGATAAAATTAAAATCAATCCCAATGTATAGAAGATGGCAAACATTTTAAATTTCTTTTTACTGTCAGCCGTCTTTTTATGCTTAGACCAACCGATTGTAATCAGTATGATAGCGATAATATTGATCAAAGGATGCTCCAGAGCATACAATCTCAAATTAGAATCTTTCATGGCTACACTAAAACTCTGTACCAAAGGAGATATAAAATAGAGAATCAGTCCTAACAGTAATTGTATGTGCGTAAAAATCAACGCAAATAATCCTATTTTTTTATCACTATCTTTAAATGAACGATTAGCCATCATTCCTGCAATTCCGTTTACAGAGGCAATTGCTAAAAAAATTAACGCTGCATAAGCAACATACGAATGCGCTGGTTGTAATATACTATACATCTTTTCTTTTTGTTGTTAATTGACAAAGATAGAAATTAAACTGAAAAATACACCTTGCTTTTCGACAACGGAAACAAATATACTGATTAACAACGGATTGAAAAAACATTTAGAATGTTTTTAAACAATATTTTAACTTTTAACAAGAATTAATGGGATAAAAAGCGCCTGAAATCTGAAGAATTTAGATAAGATTGTCTAACGGTTTTTCTATCAAATTTAGCATTGAGTATGACCAAAGACGGATAGGCTTTTGGATGTCCTTTCAAATAATAATTTACTATTTCGTGACTACCGGTATTAATTCCTGAAGGAACATATTTAAATGTTTTTTGTAAATGAAAAACAGCTGCTTTATCTTCTCCATTTATTTCAATAAAATAATAAGAGGTATTGAGCAGATTAATGATTTCTTTGTCTCTGAAAGTAGTACGTTGCATCATTTTACAATAGGAACACCAATCGGTGTAAAAGAAAATAACAATTGGCCGGGGGTCCTGCCCGACCAACTGCTCTACCTCTTCAAAACGATATTTCTTCAATATCTGTGCGTTCATCTGAGGAATAAAAAAAAATAATACTAATACAAAAAACTTATTAAAATTCTTCATCTAAAAATGATATCTTATTCCTAAAAAAGTTCTTATTCCCTGATTGGCTGCATACACGTATTCCGGACTGAACGTTAACCCATATGGATTACCTGGTGTTCGCAACGCATTGCCATCGGGTCCGAATTGCACCTCTTTATCGAACGGATCATTGGCTCCGGCAATTAAAAACGGTAATCCTTTTGCTGGTGTCCAGTTGAGCAGATTTTTGACTCCTCCGTAAATTTGAATATTTTTAAACCCCTTATAAGTTAGCTGAATATTCTGAACACTATACGTTTTGGAATATTCAGGCCGCGGATCCCATTCACTTGCTAATGGTAACCTCATAGGCCCGTACATACTGCCGGTATAATCAATATCCATATTCCAGGTTGGAATGGTATAACTTATTGCCCAATTACCAGAAAACTGCTCTGTCAGCATTTGTCGTTGTTTTATCTTATCTTCCGTTGTAGAAACATCCATCAGGGTAGCTCCGAGAATCAATTTCAACCCGTTTGAAAAGACAACATCAACATTCGCACTCATCCCTTTAGAAACCGCATATCCGTTTAAGTTGCTATAAATAATCTGATTGGGATTGGTATCGTAGTCAGGAATAATCGCATTGGTAAAATAAGTGTACCATGCAGAGGTTTCCAACTGTATTACATTACCGCCATCCCCAAAATACCAGTTTTTCAGATAACTCAAATTCACATTATAGGATTGTTCCGGTTTTAAATCTCCTACCACAATTACGTCTCTTGAACCGGTTAAAGCAGCATGATCTTCTGTAAATAAATTGACCACCCGAAATCCGGTTCCGGCATTCAAACGAAGAATATCCCCTTTTTCTGATTTGTAGCGATATGCTGCTCTCGGAGTAAAAATATTTCCATGATTATTGTTATAATCATATCGCGCTCCAAGTAACAGACTGTGCTTACCGTCAAAGTCGATTTCATCCTGTACAAAAACACCTGGCATCGTTGTTTGTTCGGCTGTTTCTGTTGCGGGTGTATTATCATTGTAATATTGATACCGTAATGCAGCACCGAAAAGCATATCGTGACGTCCGAATTTCTTATCCCAGGTCAACTGACCAAATGCGATTTTCTGCTTTGCAAGATACGGGACATCTCCATAAACAGAATTTTGATCGTGATCAGTATAAGAGAAGCTAAACAGCATTTTTTCCTCAACAGGTAGTTCATAAGTACCCAAAAGTTCATAACGACTGGTATAAATTGATTCTCCATACACCTCATCACCCCCTCTGTATCCCTTATTCCAGTTCATTTGTCCGCCCCACCGGTCTTCATAAAAGTATCTGCCGGCCACAGAAAACAATTTATTGCTTTTTCTCTTAAAATTCCACTTTTGAAAAACAGAAATGCGATCCTGAAGCGTTAAATCTGTAAATCCGTCTTTGTTTTTGTCAATTGGATTCGAATAATTAAAATAATTGACACCTAAGAGTAAATTAGCAGATTTTCCTACTTTAGTGCTTACTCCAAGATCTGTATTTACCTCTCCCCATGAAGTTCCAAATACATCTGCCGAAAACAGAGGAGCGTTCTCAGGGGTTTTAGTAATGATATTAATCAAACCGCCTACAGCTTCACTACCGTATAAAGAGGAAGCAGGACCTTTTACTACTTCAACGCGCTGAATCAGCGAATTTGGAATTCCGGACAATCCGTACACAGTCGATAATCCGCTTACAATTGGCATCCCGTCTATTAACACAAAAGTATAGGGTCCTTCGAGGCCGTTAATGTGTATATCTCCTGTGTTACAAACATTACAGTTTACCTGTGGGCGCACTCCGTTTACCATCTCCAATGCTTCAAAAACATTGGATGTAGGATTTTTTTTAAAAAAAGCAGGTGTATATACTTCAACTGGAATCATACTTTGGGAACGGCTGACGGGTTTCATTGTTCCGGTTATTACCATTTCTTCCATTATATCTTCTTTGAGCGGCACCATCTTGAATTCTAAGCTGTAAGTACTGTCGGTTTTCACTTCAATATCTGTGAAGATATTTTCATAACCGGCTTTTACTGCTACCAGCTGATAATTTCCCGGAACTACATCCAAAAACTCGAATAGTCCGTTACTTTCGGTCGTTTTCAATGAATCTTGCGGCAATAAATAAACTTCTGTTCCCTCCATGGCTTTATTCCCGGAAACCACTCTCCCCTTTATCACGGATTGCGCATTTAATCCCTGAAATAGTGTTCCGAAAAATAAAAACAAAATATACTTATTCATCATTTTCTGTTGTTTTAAATTTATTTTTAGGCAAAGCTAAAATTATTTTTAAGACACAACAAATATTTTTATAATTTATTTTATTACATTTGTTTCAAATACAAAAAAGATGATCTCACACGCTGAAGAAAATTACCTGAAAGCCATATACCACCTGTCTCAATCAGAGGAGAACGGAGTGAGTACTAATGCCATTGCTAACAGAATGGAAACGAAAGCTTCATCTGCCACAGAAATGGTTAAAAAGTTAAGCGAAAAAGGCTATATAGATTATCAGAAATATCAGGGGGCTACACTCACACAAAAAGGCATTATGGCTGCGACCATGGTCATAAGAAAACATCGTCTATGGGAGGTTTTTCTTGTAGAAAAACTGAATTTTTCCTGGGATGAAGTACATGATGTAGCAGAAGAGCTTGAGCATATAAAATCAGAAAAGCTGATCAATAAGCTCGATGCATTCTTAGAGTTTCCTACAGAAGATCCGCATGGAGATCCGATTCCGAATGCGGAAGGAAAAATTGTTGAAAGCGCCAAAATGTTGTTGGCAGAAATGAACGTTGGCACCTTGTGTATTTGTGTAGGCGTAAAAGATACCTCTGTAGAATTCTTACAATATCTTGACAGACAGAAAATTGCATTGGGTACTTCTCTCAAAATCATAAATAAAGAAAGTTTCGACCATTCACTCACCTTAGAGATTCACAAAAAAGAACTGATTATTTCTGAAATGGTGGCTAAAAATATTTTTGTAAAAAAAGCTTAATTCATTACTGCTATGTTTGCATCCGTTATTGATTATTTTGAAAGTATATCACCTGTACTTGCTGCATTTTATGCCACTTTATTTACATGGGGAATGACCGCCGTAGGAGCGGCAACTGTCTATTTATTTAAGAATCCCAATAAAAAGCTACTCGACGGAATGCTGGGTTTTACCGGTGGCGTTATGATTGCTGCAAGTTTCTGGAGCTTGCTGGCACCAGCAATAGAGATGAGTGACGGAGATGGTTTTAAAAAAGTAATGCCTGCAGCAATTGGTTTTGCATTAGGCGCTCTTTTTCTTTTTGGGTTAGATAAACTTTTGCCTCATCTACATTTAAACCATGATATGAAAGATAAAGAAGGTATCAAAACGCCCTGGAGAAAAACCACTTTATTGGTACTCGCCATAACTTTACACAATATTCCGGAAGGATTGGCAGTTGGCGTTTTATTTGGTGGTGTCGCTGCAGGAATTCCGGAAGCCAGTATCGCCGGAGCTATTACACTTGCAATTGGTATCGGTTTACAAAATTTACCAGAGGGCCTTGCGGTTTCCTTTCCTTTGCGCAGAGCAGGTATGAGCAAACATAAAAGCTTTTTTTACGGACAATCATCAGCTCTTGTAGAACCTATAGCCGCAGTAATCGGTGCTATAGCCGTAGCTTTTTTCACACCTGTTTTACCTTACGCACTTGCTTTTGCTGCCGGTGCTATGGTTTTTGTAGTCATTGAAGAAGTGGTACCTGAAACACAGCAAGGTAATAATACAGACATTGCAACATTGGGGTTCATTGGTGGATTTATAATTATGATGATGCTGGATGTCGCATTAGGATAACAAAAAAGGGGAGTAAAAACTCCCCTTAAAACTATATCAAGCAAAATATTTTTTTATTGAAAAACATACTGCTGCATAACACCTAAATCTAAAAAGCTCAGCTTAGTCTGTCCTGTCCCTAATGGATTGGATATTTCATATCCTAAAGCAGTATAGGTTAAATTCGGATGGTCTGGATGACAATGAAGACTCTTGTCAATACCAGATATACTATTGTTCATAGGAAAAGTTGCTGAATACGGTTCAAGATAAAAACGCATACCAGACCACACTACATCAATAGCCGGAGCTGCACAATTAACTCCTAAAAAACCTTGAATACAAGAATCGTTTCCAGGAATCCAGGGATTGATCCATGGAGTGTTACCAACAAATGATTGCGAAGATCCAGCAGTAACAACATAATAAATAGCCGTATCCTGACTACACGTCTGTGAAGGCAGTCTTACCCCTAAATAAAAATGAGCGTCATACGCATAAGTTGAACCGTTACTTAAATTATTTACAATTAAAGGCACAGCATTCATGTTTGCCAAACCTCCAATTAAAAAAGCAGCTGTATATAAAATCTTTTTCATAATTATTTATTGTTTGATTTGTTAAAATAATTCATTGCTTCTACAACAATTTTACCTTCATCATTTTTTAAATTTTCTTTGATGTATTCTTCAGTAAAACCATTTTCCAAAAGCACAGATTTACAATCTTCCACTAAATAATGTACTGCTTTCTTCTGAATTTCTTCTTTACTTAACCCTTCCATACCAACATAAAACTCCTTATTGGTAAGGTCAAGAATCTTTTGTCGCAATTTAGCTTCGCTTTCTGAAAGATTAGAATTCCCTTTTTTTGCTTCAGCACGTACTTCCTGATCCTGAACATCAGAAGAAGCATCATTACATGAAACCATGCTTATCGCTACAACAGCCAGCGACAAAATAATTTTTTTCATAATATGATTGTTTTTTGAAATTATTAACCAAAATAATAATTCAGCCAACACAAAACAACTTTTTTTACAACTTTTTTACACAAAATAACAAAAATAATAAACCCGTATAAAAAAAAACAGGGACTAAGCCCTGTTTATTATGATAAAAGAAATATTATCCACAATTGCAATCAGTATCACTACCGCACTTGGATTTCGATTTCTTTTTAAAAAACCATTTTTTAATAAAAAAACCTATTGCCAAAGCTAATGCTATATATACAAGTATTTCCTGCATCGTTGCTATTTTAAAATTTGATAAGCTACTAAAGCTACTATATATGCTAAACCGGTCATAAAAATCATTTGAAACATGGTCCACTTCCATGAATTGGTTTCCCTTTTGGTGATGGCTACAGTCGAAAGACATTGCATCGCAAAAGCATAAAACATTAAAAGTGAAACACCCGTTGCTAAATTAAATACAGGAGTTCCGTCAGGTCGTATTTCAGCCTGCATTCTCTCCACTATTTTAACCTCATCTTCACCACTGCTTCCTATATTATATAAAGTAGCCAGATTCCCAACAAAAACTTCCCTTGCAGCAAAAGAAGTCAGTACAGCAATACTAATTTTCCAGTCATACCCCAGAGGTTTGAACACAGGCTCAATAGTTTTTCCAATCATACCAATATACGAATTCTGCAATTGATATCCGGAAACTTCATCCTGCATTTCTTCTTCCGATAAATTTTTACCGGCATGTAATTTCTGTACAACTTCTTCTGCCTGCCCATATGTTGCGTCTGGTCCGTGTGATCCTAAAAACCATAAAATAACTGATAATGCTAAAATAACTTTACCGGCTCCAAATACAAAAGCTTTTGTTTTTTCTACTACTGTATAAAATACATTTTTAAATAAAGGCAGTTTATATCCGGGCATTTCTACAATAAAGTATGCCTTTTCCGTAGTTTTAATCACTTTATTCAGAATGAAAGCACCCACAAGGGCAGCAAAAAAACCGAGCATATATAATAGTGTCATTACCAATCCTTGTAAACCAATAAATCCTATGATTTTTTCATCCGGTATTACCAAAGAAATAATGATCACATACACCGGAATACGCGCAGAACAAGTAGCAAAAGGAGTAACAAGCATTGTAAGCAAGCGCTCTTTGCTGTTTTCTATATTTCTGGCAGACATGATAGCAGGTATTGCACAAGCTACACCTGAAATCAATGGCACAACCGATTTTCCGCTGAGCCCGAAAGGGCGCATCACCTTATCCATTAAAAAAACAACCCTACTCATATAGCCGCTTTCTTCAAGAAGTGCAACAAAGAGGAATAGAATAGCAATCTGAGGAACGAATATCACAATTCCTCCAATACCTGGAATTATACCTTCGGCGAGAAGTTCCGTCAGTTTACCCGGTGGTAAAACGGAAGCAGTCCACTCTGATAAAGAAGCAAAACTGCCGTCAATAAAATCCATTGGTATGCTTGACCAATCAAAAATAGCCTGAAAAACCAATAACATAATTGCGAAGAAGATAAGATATCCAAAAATCTTATGTGTCAGTATACGGTCTACTCTTGCTACAAAACCACTGGCTTTATTTTTATCGATTTGATAAGACGTTTTTAATACATCATTTATAAACTGATATCTTTTGATCGTTTCTCTCTGCTGTAACCGTTTAATCTCACTTTGAGATTTATCCATCAGGGGGTTTGATCCAACAATTTTGGTAATCCCTTCAAAAACGATATTTTGAGATTGCCCGAGCCATACTTTATACGGATTGTACCCGGGATACAACTGTTCTAAAAATCCGAAATAGTCTGTATCTACCTGTTTCAGATCAATTAAGCCGTTTGTGTTAAGTGATTTGTATGCGGTTATACATTCTTTGAGATGTTCTATTCCCTGATTTTTTCGCACAGATATCAGAGCTATTTTTGTTTTCAGCTGCTGTTCAAGTAAGTCAATGTCGATAGAAATACCTTTAGCAGTCATTCTGTCCGCCATATTAATAGCTAAAATACAGGGTAAGCCCAAGTCTTTTATCTGCGTAAATAGCAAAAGATTTCTTTTTAAGTTTTCTACTTCTGCAACCACCACTACTACATCAGGAAAACTTGTATGTTTTGAATTGAATAATATTTCCAAAGCTATTTCTTCATCTTTTGAAGAAGCATTGATGGAATATACTCCGGGTAGATCAATGATATCAATATCAAGATTTTTTTGAAAACTCGCTTTTCCGGTTTTTCGCTCCACTGTAATTCCTGGATAATTGGCTACCCGCTGATTCAATCCTGTAAGGGAATTAAAAACAGAAGTCTTACCTACATTCGGATTTCCGATTAAGGCAACTTTAATCGTTTCTTTCATCAATTCATGTTTAAATAATTTCCACGACAATTTCTTTAGCCAATTCTTTCCGAATACTTATATGCGACTCGTTTACAAGAATGTATATAGGGTCATTCAGCGGAGCTATATGCAGTACTTCAATTTCATTTCCGGGCAGACAACCAATCTCGATTAACTTTAACGGAACTGCATCAAAATTGATAGAACTAATAATTCCCTTGCGATGTAACGGCAGCAGATCTAACGTCATGGTTCTTTTATTTAGATTCATTTAATACTGCAAAAATAAACAATAAAAAAGGATAACCTAAAATTCCTTTTATGTTATCCCTCTAACTACTTCAATTTCTTAATTAATCATTTATTCTAAGCCATTTAATATCTTCGAGCAACTGCTTTACATTTTTGCTTTCAGGATCTTCATTATCAAGATTGGTTCCGTCATAAAATCCTCTTATGCGACCGTTTTTATCAACTAAAACAAAATTTTCAGTATGCACCATATCATACATTTCATCTGCCGATCCGGTTTTCACAGCGAGAAATGACTGTCTTGCCAAATAGTAAATTGCTTTTTTATCTCCGGTAAGCATGTTCCATTTCTCATCCATCACACCTTTCTCCTGAGCATATTTTTTCAACACTTGTGGAGTATCAATATCAGGCATAACACTGAATGATAAAAGTTGTACATCATCCATATCCTTAATCTGTGTTTGCAGCCATGCCATATTATCATTCATAATTGGACAAATGGTCTGACAGGTAGTAAAAAAAAATTCAGCTACATAAATCTTACCTTCATATTCTTTTTCCGTAATCATTTTATTGTTCTGATTGAGAAAAGAAAACGCTGCGATCTTATGGTTCAATTTATTATTCTGATGCTGTACGAGACTGTCGACCATTTCAGGGTTTACCATTGCCGGAGTGTATATAGGAAGTTCTTTTTTAGGACTCAGAGCCGAATAAAATAAATATAAAATTACACCACAAAGTACAAAAAGGGTAAGAATGAAATAACGGTACTTTTTTAGGATATCTACCATTGCAAAAACTTTCTGCAAATTTAATAAAGTAAACAACAGGAGAAGGTTAAAAGTTTGGTAAAGCTTTTATTATACATAAATGTTAGTATTTTTGTAGAACAGTCATAAAAATTAAAAATAATGAACAGACAAATAGTACTATTTTCAGCGCTGAGCTTAACGATAATAACTGCTTGTAAGACAAAAAAAATGGACAGTAAAAAAGAGACCCACGGGATTCATTTGGAATATATGGATAGATCCGTAAAACCCGGAGATGACTTTTTCAGATATGTAAATGGTCATTGGGTAGACAAAACTGAGATTCCTGCAGACAGAACACGCTGGGGTAGTTTTGATGAACTGCGCCAGAACACTGATATTGATGCCCTTGCCATTTTAAAGGAAGCTGTCAATAATCCGAATCTTGATCCTGCTTCTGATCAGGCAAAAGCCGTTTATGTATTTCAAACCTATCTTGATACCATTACCCGTAACAAATTAGGAATTGACCCGATAAAACCTTACTTAGAAAAAATCAATAAGGTCAAAAATGTTCAGGATGTAACAGCTCTGATTAATGAATTGTTACCGGAAGGCGGTATTGGTTTCTTTGGAATGTACATCTATGCAGATGCTATGGATTCCAATAAAAATGTAATCAACCTGAGTCCGGGTAGTATCGGACTTCCTGACAGAGATTACTATGTTTCTGATGATGCAGACTCCAAAGAGAAAAAACAAAAATATGAAGTACATGTAGCCAGAATGCTACAACTGATTGGTGAAACACCGGAACAGGCAAAAAAAGATGCTGCCAAAGTAGTAAGCATTGAAACAGCCATGGCAACCCCACGCTTAGATCGTGTAGAACGCAGAGACCGTAGAAAAACCTACAATCCGATGACTGTTTCTGAACTGCAAAAACTGACACCATTAGTAAACTGGAATGCCTATTTTAAAAGCGCCGGTTTAGAAAATGTAGATCAGGTAGTTGTTTCTATGCCTAAATATATGGAAGCATTAAATACCATATTAAAAACAACTCCTATAGAGGACATCAAGGCTTATATGAGATGGACTTTAATCAATAAGTCTACCGGAGTATTGACAACAGAAATTGATGAAGCAAACTGGGATTTCTATAGCAAAACGTTAACAGGTGCTGTAAAACAACGTCCTATTGAAGAACGTGCTTTACAGGTTGTAAACGGCACAGTTGGAGAAGCTCTAGGTAAATTATATGTGGAGAAAAAATTCCCTGCTGAAGCGAAAGAAAAAGCAAAAGAAATGATTGATTATGTGTTTTTGGCTTTTGAAAACCGTATCAATAATCTTCCATGGATGACGCCAGCTACTAAAAAAGGAGCGATTGAAAAATTAAAGAAATCTACTGTTAAAATAGGATATCCTGATAAATGGAAAGATTATTCTGGTCTGACCATCAAATCACAAAAAGATGGAGGTACTTATTTTGAAAACATGAAAAACGTATCCCGTTGGGGATTCAATGAAAATATTGAGGAGTATGGAAAACCGGTAGACAAAACCAAATGGGGAATGTCTCCGCAAACCGTAAATGCTTATTTCAACCCTACCAACAATGAAATTGTTTTCCCTGCAGCGATACTTCAGCCACCTTTCTATGATTATAAAGCTGATGAAGCAGTAAACTTTGGTGGAATCGGAGCTGTAATTGGTCATGAAATTTCTCACGGATTTGATGATTCCGGTTCACGTTATAATGCCGATGGTAATTTAGTAAACTGGTGGACAGATGATGATTTGAAACAATTCACCGGTCTGGGTGGTGCATTGGCAGATCAATACTCAGCTTTAGAACCACTACCAAACACTTTTGTTGACGGAAAATTTACTTTGGGTGAAAATATAGGTGATTTAGGGGGTGTAAATGCAGCTTATGACGGGTTACAATTGTATATGAAAGACAAAGGACGCCCTGACTTGATTGACGGATTCACACCGGAACAACGTTTCTTTATCTCATGGGGAACCATTTGGAGAACGAAATCCCGTGATGAAGCTATCAGAAATCAGGTAAAAACAGATCCGCATGCTCCGGGCATGTACCGTGCGTACGTTCCGTTACAGAATGTTGACACATGGTATCAGGCTTTTGACATCAAAAAAGGAGATAAATTATATCTGGCTCCTGAAAAACGAGTAAAAATCTGGTAAAATTTTAAAGCCTTAACGGAAAAAGTTAAGGCTTTTTCATTTCCCTACCCAAAACATTTCTACATTTGTACAATAGTAAAACTATCAGAAATATGAATAGAAAAATAACTGCGATGGTTCTGGCAACTGCCTTGTTGGGATTATCATCTTGCGACAAAAAAGAAAAGGCAGATACTGAAAAGCACGGACTACACTTAGAACATATGGATACTACAGTAAAACCAGGTGATGATTTCTTTCGTTATGTCAACGGACTGTGGTATGATAAAACCGAAATTCCAGCAGATAAATCTACCTGGGGGAGTTTTGATGAACTTGCTCAAAATACGGATCTTGATGTACTGAACATCCTAAAAGAAGCAGCGAAGAGCAATAAATATGGTGATCTGACAGATGAAGGAAAAGCCATTAATGTTTTCAAAACGTATCTTGATACGGTAACCCGTAATAAATTGGGAATTGATCCTATCAAACCGTTTATTGAAAAAAATAATGCTGTAAATGATCTTACGACGCTAAACCAATGGATTCAGGAATCTATTTTTAACGGTGGTATCGGATTATTCGGTATGTATGTAATGGCAGATGCGATGGACTCTAATAAAAACGTTGTGTACATTGATGCCGGGACAACAGGATTACCGGACAGAGATTATTATCTGGCAAAAGATACAGACTCTAAAGAGAAACTGGAACTTTACAGAAAACATATCGCACGGATGCTGAAGTTTATCGGGCAGGACGAAGCAACGGCAAAAGCATCTGCTGACAAAATTATTGCTTTTGAAACTAAAATGGCTGAAGCGGAATTGGACCGTGTAGCATTAAGAGACGAAAGAAATACCTACAACCCAATGTCGGTTGCAGATCTTCAGAAATTGACGCCTTCAATTCAGTGGAAAGAATACTTTAAAAAAGCAGGTCTTTCTGATTTAGACAATGTAATTGTAAGTCAGCCAAAGTATATGAAAACGTTGGATGTTTTATTAAAAACAACTTCTTTTGACGACCTTAAATTATATCTTAACTGGACGCTTTTAAATGGTTCTGCAAGTCAGTTAAGTACTGAAATCGATAAAGCAAACTGGGATTTCTATGGCAAAACGCTTTCAGGTGCTACTCAACAGCGACCTATTGAAGAACGCGCTTTACAGGTTGTAAATGGTACAGTTGGTGAAGCTTTAGGAAAATTGTATGTAGAAAAACGTTTCCCTAAAGAAGCGAAACAACAGGCAAAGGAAATGATTGACAACATCATTCAGGCTTATGAAAACCGCATTAAAAAATTACCATGGATGGCACCGGCTACAAGACAGGGAGCTATTGACAAGTTGCATAAACTTACCATTAAAATTGGCTACCCTGATAAATGGGAAGATTTTTCAAAGCTCAACATTATCAGCAAAGAAAAAGGAGGTAACTACTTTAACAATATGATGGGTATTAACCGTTGGCAGATAACTAAAAACATTGAAGAATTTGGAAAACCGGTAGATAAAACCAAATGGGGCATGCCACCACAAATGGTAAACGCCTATTACAATCCAATGTATAATGAAATTGTATTCCCGGCCGCTATTCTACAACCTCCGTTTTATGACTATAAAGCAGATCAGGCAGTAAACTATGGTGGAATCGGAGCCGTAATCGGACATGAAATTTCTCATGGTTTTGATGATTCCGGAGCGCGTTTTAATGCTGAAGGAAATCTGGTAGACTGGTGGACAAAAACCGATCTGGAACAATTTACTACACTCGGAAAATCACTTTCAAAACAATACAGTGCTTTACAGCCATTTGAGGGTATCTATGTTGACGGAGACTTTACATTAGGGGAAAATATCGGAGATCTTGGTGGTATTACCGCAGCTTATGACGGATTGCAATTATATCTGGCAAAACATCCGACTACAGAAAAAATTGACGGATTTACACCGGAACAACGTTTCTTTATTTCATGGGCAACCATCTGGAGAACAAAATCGCGTGACGAATACGTAAAAAAACAGGTAAAAACAGATCCGCATGCTCCTGCGATTTACAGATCATACGTTCCTTTACAGAATCTGGATGCATGGTATGAAGCATTCAATATCAAAGAAGGAGACAAATTATTTATAAAACCGGAACAACGCGTAAAAATCTGGTAATCATAAAAAAATCCCGAACTATTGATTCGGGATTTTTTATAATATATACATTACAAATCATTAAAAAAGCTGTTAGTTTTCTAACAGCTTTTTTAATGATTTATTTCTTTAAATTTTCAAGCATTTCTTTTGTCATAGACTCCAGATCAAAATCATGTTTCCATCCCCAATCTTCTCTTGCCTTTTGATCATCAATGCTCGCTGGCCATGAGTCAGCAATTGACTGCCTGAAATCAGGAACATAATCAATCGTAAAGCCCGGTTGTACCTTTTCAATAGATGCTGCAATTTCTCTTGGTGTAAAACTCATTGCAGACAAATTGTAAGACGATCGTATTTTTATCTGCTCTTCAGGTGCCTGCATGATACCAATTGTTGCTTTAATCGCATCATCCATATACATCATCGGCAGAGCCGTATTTTCTGACAGAAAACAGGTATATTTATTTTCTTCTACGGCTTTATAATAAATATCTACCGCATAATCTGTAGTACCTCCACCTGGTAATGTTTTCCATGAAATTAATCCCGGATATCGGATACTTCTTACATCAACTCCATATTTATTGAAATAATATTCGCACCAGCGTTCGCCTGTCTGCTTCGAAATTCCGTATACAGTTGATGGCTCCATAACGGTATATTGCGGGGTATTGTCTCTTGGAGTAGTAGGTCCGAAAACGGCAATACTTGAAGGCCAGAACACTTTTTTGATTTTATTTTCTTTAGCTAAATTCAACACATGAAATAAAGAATTCATATTCAAATCCCACGCAAAAGCAGGATTTTTTTCCGCTGTTGCCGATAACAAAGCAGCCATAAGGTATACTTCTTCTATTTCGTATTTTTCAACTACAGCAGCAACAGCATCAAAATTCATAGCATCTAAAACTTCAAATGGTCCGCTTTTAAAAACATCCTGATCTCCTTTTCGAATATCAGAAGCAACTACATTATCCGTTCCGTAAATTTCCCGAAGTTTTGCGGTAAGCTCAGAACCAATCTGCCCGCAAGCTCCTATAATTAAAATTCTCGTATGCATTTGTTTGTTTTTTTGAACTACAAATATACTTAATTAGAAAAGTATTAAAAATTTAGTTTATAAATTAATTTCATCCGATTTACTTTCGTTTTAATTAGGATAAAATAGAAATAACATTTGTAAATTTGTATCCTCAATTTAGTATTCTATGAAAGCCGTCTATTTATTTCTAACGTTTTGTTTTTTAATAGTTTCTTGTGAAAAAAAGACTGCTGACCCTTCAGCTTCACAGACCGTAAACAGTAAAAAAAACGACTCTGTTTTTAAATCGATTGATAAAAAATGGCTGTTTACTAAAACAGAAATAACTCCTGAAACGGCAAAAATTTTGACGGACTGGGAAGAATGGAATGACTTTGAAAGAGAAATTATTTCTAAACCCGTCACTTCGCTTAATGCTTTCAGAAAGAAGGCAGCCCAACTGGCAATGACAGGAATCACCTTATCTAACAATATTCCAGAAACATTTAAAACACCAGCTGTTGAAAGCCGTATTGCCCTGCTACAAACCAATTTAAACTCATTGGATATGTATATGGAACTCGATGTGATTCAACAAAAAAAGGTAGAAGAATTATTAGCAGAAATCAATAAAAATTATCTGTCAATTGGAAATCAGTTTGACGAGATCTTACTTAGAAAAGCAATTCCAAAAGAACAGGGTGAAGATCAGCTGATCCAATCCTTTGATACCGTAAAAAGAGCTTCCAGAAACGCAATTCCTACAGAATAACCCGAATGAAATCATCTATTAAATCACTATACGAAAAAGGATCTGCAACAAAAAGAATTCAGGATTCAATTAATACCAAAGGAACTAAAATTGCCGTTCGCGGTTTTATCGGGTCTTCTCTATCTTTCCAGTTATCAGCTTTGTTCAAACAAAATGACGTTCCTTTTTTACTCATCTTCAATGATAAAGAAGAAGCGGCTTATTATTTAAATGATCTTGAAAACATCATAAGTAAGGAAGATGTCCTTTTCTATCCCGGCTCTTATCGCAGACCTTATCAGATTGAGGAAACAGATAACGCCAATGTATTACTTAGGGCAGAGGTGCTTAACAGAATAAATTCAAGAAAAAAACCCGCTGTTATTGTCTCTTATACAGATGCCTTATTCGAAAAAGTGGTTACCCGAAAAGAACTGGATAAAAACACTCTTAAAATCAACTTAGGTGACCAGATGACCATTGACTTTGTAAATGAGGTTTTATTTGAGTATAATTTTAAAAGAGTAGATTTTGTTTCTGAACCCGGTGAATTTTCAGTCAGAGGAGGTATCATTGACGTATTTTCATTCTCGAATGACAATCCGTACCGCATTGAATTTTTTGGAAATGAAATTGACAGCATCCGCACATTTGACGTAGAAACACAGCTTTCTATTGAAACCAATAAAAAGATAACCATCATACCTAATGTAGAAAACAAATTTTTACAGGAAAGCCGAGAATCTTTTCTGAATTACATTTCAGAGAATACCCTATTGATAATTCAGAATCCCACTTACTTAAAGGAAAAATTAGACCGTCTTTTTGTCAAAGCGGAAGAAGCTTTTAACCAATTGGGAGAGAATGTGCGTCATGCAAGTCCTGAACAGATGTTTGTAAATGGAAAAAGCTTTTTTGATGCTCTGGAAAAATTCAGCTGCATCGGTTTAAGCAATTCTCAGGATATTTCTTACAGCAAAAACCTTGAGGTTCATGTAAGGCCACAACCTTCTTTCAATAAACAATTTGACTTATTGATCGAAAATCTCAACGAAAATACTCAAAACGGTATTTCTAATTACCTGTATTGTTCCAACGATACTCAGGCGAAACGTTTTCACGAAATATTTGAAAGTTTTAAAGATGATAACACTCAAAAAGTAGCACAATACGAAACCATTGTCATGCCTTTGTTTCAGGGGTTTGTCGATGAAGAACTTCAGATTGCCTGTTATACTGATCACCAGATTTTTGAACGTTATCACAAATTCAACATTAAAAACGGCTATACCAAAAAGCAGTCTATTACTCTCAAAGAATTAACCACTCTTTCTGTAGGAGATTATGTAACCCATATAGATCACGGAATTGGCAAATTTGGCGGTTTACAGAAGATACAGGTAGAAGGTAAAACACAGGAAGCCATCAAACTCGTGTATGCAGATAATGATATTGTATATGTAAGTATCCATTCTTTACATAAAATATCTAAATACAACGGGAAAGACGGAACTCCTCCTAAAATATACAAACTGGGTTCTAATGCATGGAAAGCATTAAAACAAAAAACCAAAGCCCGTGTAAAACACATTGCCTTTAATCTGATACAACTTTATGCAAAACGCCGTCTGGAAAAAGGTTTCGCATCAGCTCCGGACAGCTATTTACAGGCTGAGCTTGAAAGCAGCTTTATCTATGAAGACACTCCTGATCAGATGAAAGCAACTATTGATGTAAAAGCAGACATGGAAAGCGATCGTCCTATGGATCGTTTGGTATGTGGAGATGTCGGTTTCGGTAAAACAGAAGTGGCCATCAGAGCAGCTTTTAAAGCTGTAGATAACGGAAAACAGGTGGCTGTACTGGTACCAACAACCATTCTTGCGTTTCAGCATTACCGTACATTTTCTGAAAGGCTCAAAGAAATGCCAGTGAAAGTAAGCTATCTGAACCGTTTCAAAACTGCCAAGCAAAAGTCCGAAACACTCAAAGAACTTCAAGAAGGTAAAGTAGATATCATCATCGGAACCCATCAGCTGGTAAGTAAAAATGTAGTTTTTAAAGATCTGGGGTTATTGGTCATTGATGAAGAGCAAAAATTTGGTGTCGCAGTTAAAGACAAGCTTAAAACCATTTCCCAAAATGTAGATACACTTACGCTTACCGCTACTCCTATACCGAGAACATTACAGTTTTCATTAATGGCTGCAAGAGATTTATCCGTAATTACAACTCCACCGCCCAACAGGTATCCCATTGAAACTAACGTGGTTGGCTTTAATGAAGAAGTCATAAGAGATGCTATTTCTTATGAAATTGAAAGAGGCGGACAGGTGTATTTCATACACAACAGAATTGAAAATATTAAGGAGGTTGCCGGGATGATCCAACGCCTTGTTCCGAATGCAAAAGTTGGAGTCGGACACGGACAACTTGATGGTAAAAAACTGGAAGATCTGTTGCTCTCCTTTATGGAAGGTGATTTTGATGTACTTGTAGCAACAACTATTATTGAGAGTGGTCTTGACGTGCCAAACGCCAACACTATTTTCATTAATAATGCCAATAACTTTGGTTTATCCGATTTACATCAGATGAGAGGTCGCGTAGGACGAAGCAATAAAAAAGCTTTTTGTTATTTCATCTGTCCACCGTACTCAGCAATGACAGAAGACGCCCGCAAACGGATTCAGGCACTGGAACAATTCAGCGATCTGGGCAGCGGATTCAATATTGCTATGAAAGACCTTGAAATCAGAGGTGCCGGTGATTTGTTAGGCGGAGAGCAAAGTGGCTTTATCAATGAGATCGGTTTTGAAACGTATCAAAAAATCATGAATGAAGCTATTGATGAACTTAAAGAAAATGAATTTAAGGACTTATATGAAGAAGACAATCATATAGAAAATAAGGTCTATGTAAAAGATATTGTCATTGAATCTGATTTTGAAATTCTTTTTCCGGACGAATATATTAACAATGTTTCTGAACGTTTAACGTTATATAATGAACTGAGCACGCTGAAAAACGAAAGCGATCTCAAACAATATGAACAGAAACTCATTGACCGATTCGGGGCATTGCCAAAGCAGGCAAAAAATCTTTTAGACAGCGTTCGTATTAAATGGATTGCCAGCTCTATCGGAATTGAAAAGCTATTGCTTAAACAGGGAAAAATGATTGGTTACTTTATTTCTGACCAGCAATCTGATTTTTATCAGTCCAACCGATTTAAAAAAGTATTGTTATTTATACAGGCGTATGCGAATCTGGCAACGTTAAAGGAAAAAGAAACGAAAAACGGACTGCGTCTGCTCCTAACATTTGATCAGGTAAAAAGTATTTCTAAAGCTTTGGATTTATTAACTAAATTAGACGAACTATAATGAAAAAAACGATACTTACAGCTCTGTTTTATTTGATTTTCTCTCATGCTTTCTGTCAAACAGATTCTTTGCAACAAAAAGAAAACACATTGTTCCGGGTTGATTTAGAAAAGATAAAAGAAAATCTTTCAGAAAATGAAGATGTCATCTCGGAAGCAAGCTATAAAGGCGGAATGAATAATTTTTATAATTATTTTACCAAAAACTTCAATTTCAACAATGTTACTTTAGAAGATATTCCAAAGGCAGAGCAAAAATCCACTACTTATATGCTCTATCTGATGTTTACAATTGATAAGGAGGGTAAACCGGTTGATTTCAAACCTGTAAATACAACGGTCGAAAACAGTTTCTATAAAGAAAGTGTTCGTGTGATTACTTCCTCAAGGTGGATACCTGCAAAAACGCTCTCAGGACCCGTAAAAAGAATTTTCACGATACCTGTCAGAGTCTATATTGAAGATTTAAAATAAAAAAAGACCTTTTTACAAGGTCTTTTTTCTATATTTCAAATAGTTCTCTAATAAAAATGTAGTAGAACAATCATGGCCTTTTATATGTTTATTTTGAATTTCTTCCCTAATTGATTCTGCCAGTTTTTTACCATACTCTACTCCAAACTGATCAAAACTATAAATATTCCATAAATACCCCTGAACAAATGTTTTGTGTTCATAAATTGCCAGAAGCTTTCCTAAGCTTTCTGGTGTAAGCTTTTCTATCAAAAAGGTATTGGAAGGCCTATTTCCTAAAAAGCCTTTATATACAGCGTTTACATCATCTTCCTGAGGTTGTTCTGCATAGTTCCCTACTTTTCCATTCAGTAGAGCTTCGCTTTGAGCAAAAAAGTTAGCCATAAGCAAGTCATGCATATCTGATTCATTAAATGGATTGATAAAGCCGATAAAATCAACAGGAATTATTTTGGTTCCCTGATGAAAAAGCTGAAAAAAGGCATGTTGGGAATTTGTACCTATTTCCCCCCATACAATAGTTCCTGTCTGATAGTTTACGGGATTTTGAGCTCTGTCAATATTCTTTCCATTGCTTTCCATCGTCACCTGTTGCAGGTAAGCCGGAAAATCTGTCAGTTTATTTGCATATGGAATAACAACTTCCGTTTCAAAACCAAAAAAATTATTATACCAAATACTCAGTAAGGCCAGTACAACTGGTATATTCTTATCAAAAGATTCCTGTTTAAAATGTTCATCCATTGATTCAGCTCCTTTAAGTAAGTCCTCAAAATGAGCATAACCTACTGATAAAGCAATACTGATACCTACCGCACTCCACAACGAAAAACGGCCGCCAACAAAATCCCACATAGGAAAAATGTTCTGCTCCTGAATGCCAAAAGCCTGCGCTTCATTGTTATTGGTAGAAACGGCAATAATATGTTTAGAGACATCCTGTTTATGTGCGATAAGCCAGTTTTTAAAAAGAATCGCATTCTCAATAGTTTCTTTTGTTGTAAATGATTTAGAAACGACAATAACAAGAGTTGTTTCAGGATTGAGCTTTTTTAACAATTCATCGATCGCATCAAAATCAATATTAGAAACAAAATGAGTTTTGAGATGATTGCGGTAATTGCCCAGGGCTTCTACCACCATTTTCGGCCCCAGATCTGAGCCTCCGATACCAACATTTACAATATCTGTAAAAGGTTTGTCTGAAGTAGATCTGTATTCGCCTTTGATCACTTTATCAGAAAACATTTTGATTCTGAAAAGAGTTTCCTTTATTTCTTCGGTAACAGCTGACTTATTTTTTGTATCTCTTAAAGCAGTATGTAATACACTTCTTTTCTCTGTTTCGTTAATCAGTTCGCCATTGAAAAGAGCTTCAATACCTTGTGAGAGCTTCATTTCATTGGCAAAATCCACTAATAACCGAAGAGTAGTATCGTTTATCCTGTTTTTAGAAAAATCAACGATAAAATCTTTCCAACGAATGTGGAACTTTTTAATGCGATCTTTGTCTTCATTGAACAATTCCTGCATTTTCACGTACTGCATCTCAAAGAAATGATTTCTCAAATGCTCCCAGGAAACAGTTCCTGACGGATTATCTTTTACGAACATAATTAATGTTGGAATTTTTCACTTAATTCGGCATCCATCGCCTCTTTTATTGGTTTTATTTTTGCCAGATAAGCAGGCAACTGGGCTTTGCTCATTGACTGTGACGTTGGAAGGTTTTGTCTTAACGGATCTACCTGTACTCCGTTTTTCCAAAAGCGATAACATACATGTGGTCCCGTAGCTAATCCGGTACTTCCTACCTTACCGATTGTCTGACCTTGTGTGACGCGTTGTCCACGCTTTACCAATATCTTGCTCATATGCAAATATTGTGTTGTATAGGTACCATCATGTTTTACTTTTACATAATTTCCGTTTCCGGATGAATACCCTGTCTCTATCACTGTTCCTGCTGCAGTAGTCATAATCGGTGTTCCGTGAGGTGCCGCATAATCAGTTCCGTTATGTGCTTTCCATCTTTTCTGAACCGGATGAAAACGACTGTTCGTAAATTTAGAGGTAATGTGAAAATACTTCAAAGGAGCTTTTAAAAACATTGTTTTCATCTGCTTACCATTCTCATCGAAAAACTCCACATTTTTTTGATTTTCTGATCCGTATGGAAACCCATACACATCTTTATCTTTGTATTCAAAATAAGCCCCTAATATTTCTTCGGTTCCAATATAAATCGAGTCATTGATGTATTTTTCCCTTACTGATAAGGCAAATTTATCTCCTTTTTTGAATTTAAAAAAGTCAATCGACCAAGCAAAGTATTTTGATAGCTTGGAAGTCAGCCCAGCATCCAATCCTTCTCTGGCGAGAGAACTGGATAAAGATCCGTCAATTGAGCCGGCAACAGTTTTTACTTTGTAAGTTATCGGGTAGTTTACGGTATACGCTCTTGTTGAATCTCTGAAATCGATAACATTAAATCCCATTTTATTGGGTTCATAAATCAACACTTCCAGTTTAGGGGGGTCTGTTTTACTCTTTAATAATGTTAATGTATTACCAGCTCTGATATTACGTATATCAAACGAATCCCGCACTTTTTCAACAATCTGACTTATTTCGGTAGCATCAAAATTGTGACGCGCTAAAATTAAACTAATATTATCTCCTCTTTTTATAGTATCCCGTTCAACTCTGTATTCATTTAACTGAAAGCCAAAAGCAACTTCTGTATTGATTTCAGTACTGTCATTTTCGATTACAAACTCTTCTTCATTATCCCCTTTCTTTCCTGAACAGGAAATGATGGTAACTACCAAAAGCAGAAAGCATATATATTTTAATTGCTGCATATTATAAAGCTCCTTTACCCCAATTTTTCAACTCTTCTTCACTCCATAATTCAGGAAAGAATATTCTTCGCTGGTATTCCGGCAACATATATTTTTTCCAATCACTTCCTCCGGTTGCTTCCTGCGGTCCGTGTTCGCTTTCTATATATTTTTTAGCTGCTTTAAAATGACCGATAACCCATGTAATATTTACTGTCTTATCGTAGTGACGCATCGCATCAATTAATTCTTTATTCTGTCGATCTTCTATAGGTAACTCCTTGAATTTCTGCCATAGATTAATTTCATTATACTCTTGCATGAAATCAATAAATTCCTTTTTATACTTCTTTTCAAACTCATTGATCAGATACGATTTTTTTCCCGTTTTATAATCTTTTCCGGCTGCCTGCCAATATAAATGCTCAAAAGCATGTTCAAAAGACGTATTTCTGTCAATCGTTTCTCTATAACGCGCATCAATAAGATTGATAAGGTCTGTAGAAGCAAATTCGATCAAACGGTACTGGGCACTCTGAAAACCACTCGCAGGAGTGAGCGTATTTCTAAATTTCAAATACTGCTCAGGTTCCATTCCGTCTCTCATAATATCAAACGAGGTCGTAAGCATATTAAAATAGCGGCTGATACGGTTGAGTCGTTCAGTAAAAAATATAGTTGTAAGTTTTGGCGCATGACACACCTGATTCATCTCCCACAAGATCATTTTAAACAATAACTCGTTTACCTGATGGTACATGATAAACACCATTTCATCTGGCAATACAGAACGCTGAATCTGTAAACCAAGCAAAGCATCTGTCTGTATATAATCCCAATAGGTAATAGGCTTCTGCCACAACAGACCTTCCAGATGGGTATCTAATTTCTGATCAATATTTTTGAATTTCTGATCTAAGGCTTCTAATTTATTTTTCTGTTGTCCTGTTATCTTCATTTAGTTCCTAACTTTTGCTTCAGGCCACTGTATTTAACCAACTCTGCTTTAAGAGAACCTACCGCTAAACTCGCCTGAACTTTCAGAGGAATTTTGTTTGCATCGTCTGAAATCCATACAGTTAAACTCTCTTGTTCTTTAAAAACACGTCCTGATTGTACTAATGGTCTAAATTTTAATGTATTTATTTTACCAAAATTAGTTTTAATTTCTTCTTTACCAATAAATTTTAGTTTAAATTTATATATTTCATCATCAAAAAACATGTCTATTTCGATTGATTCTCCATTTTTGAGTTTGTCTATTTTTGGATGATTTCTCAAATAGTAGAAAGAAGAAACAATGTCCTGTACATTGGTAGTAACATTGAAAGTGTTGTTTATTTTTCCTTTATAATCTTTTACCAATACCGTTTTTGAAGAATGATCAAAAAATCCCTCCTGATTTTTTGTATAGCCTCCTTCATCTATCTTCCGTATATAACGATAGGGAACACCCGTTTTTTTATCAAAATAACTTTGATAATCATCATATACTTTAAAAAATGTTTTTGTAATACCGGTTGTATAACCGACTCCTTTAGCATGATAAACCGATTTTCCGTTATAAGTAGTACTTTTCAAATCTAAAGTGGCAACTCCGGCATTGATTATACCATAAGAAATCTTAAATTTAAAATGTTCACCTTCCTTATATGCTGTTTGTGAAAACACATTTAGTGTTATAAAAAACAGCACTATTTGCAGATACTTTTTCATATTTATTTTTTTGTGTTAAGATAAAAAAAGCAATAATTATTCCAAAGAAAAAAGAAAACAAAAAGCCCAGTTAAACAAATAACTGAGCTTTTATGCTATTAACCAACCAAAAAACTATAAATTATGAAAAATTTATTTTACAAAATACGGATTACGACGCCCTGTATTTTGTGGGTGCAAATATAGTGATTATTAAACACTAAATAACACCACTAATTACATTAACACAACTTTAACTTTTAATTGGTTTATTCACTATTTACAATGTACCTCTTTTCTCTTGTTCTCTTTCAATCGATTCAAAAAGCGCTTTAAAGTTACCAGCTCCAAAACCTCTTGCTCCCATACGTTGAATAATCTCGAAAAATACGGTTGGACGATCTTCAACCGGCTTGGTAAAAATCTGCAACAGATAACCTTCTTCATCTGCATCAATCATAATTCCAAGTTTTTGAAGTTCGTTAATATCCTCTTTAAACTTTGACATATGATCTTTTAAACGCTCAGGAATAGCATCATAGTAAGCTTGTGGTGGCGTACTTAAAAACTCTACTCCTCTTGCTTTCATTTGTGACACTGTTGAAAGAATATCATCTGTAGCTACAGCAATATGCTGAATTCCTTCGCCTTCATAGAAGTCTAAATATTCTTCAATCTGAGAACGTTTTTTACCTTCTGCAGGCTCATTGATAGGGAATTTAATACGACCGTTTCCATTAGACATTACTTTAGACATCAAAGCCGAATATTCTGTATTGATCTGTTTATCATCAAACGAAAGGAAATTTACGAATCCCATTACTTCTTCGTACCATTTTACCCAGTTATTCATCTGATTCCAACCAACATTACCTACCATGTGGTCAATATACTTCAAGCCAACAGGTTCTGGTTTATAGTCCGATTCCCATACCTTATATCCCGGTAAAAATACACCGTTGTAATTTTTGCGTTCTACAAACATATGTACTGTTTCACCATAAGTGTAAATTCCGGCACGGACAACTTCACCAAACTCGTCTTTTTCAACAGTTGGCTCCATAAAAGACTTTGCTCCTCTTTTAATCGTCTCTTCATAGGCAGAGCGTGCATCTTCAACCCAAAGCGCTGCTACTTTTACTCCATCTCCATGTTTTTTCACATGCTCACCAATAGGAGATTCACTATTTAAGGCTGTAGTCAATACAATTCGGATTTTGTCCTGTTTCAATACATAAGACGCTCTGTCTCTGATACCGGTTTCCAATCCTGCATACGCCAATGACTGAAAACCGAATGCAGTTTTGTAAAAGTGCGCTGCCTGTTTTGCATTTCCTACATAAAACTCAACATAATCTGTACCCAATAAAGGCAAGAAATCCTGAGCTCCTTCAAATATTTTCTCTAATCCGAATTCTACTGATTTTAAATTATTGTCCATTTTAATTTTTTTAAATTTTGTTGTTTTGTTGTACTATGATGAGCAGCTTAATCCAGCCATGACTGATAATACTTCTCATCAGCAATTTTCATTGCTTCTTCTGTAACCATTAAAGGCTTAAAGGTGTCCACCATTACAGCTAATTCTTGTGTGTCTTTAGCCCCAATACTTCTCTCTACAGCTCCCGGGTGTGGTCCGTGCGGAATACCAGCCGGATGCAGTGATATATGTCCTGGTCCTATATCATTTCTACTCATAAAATCACCGTCTACATAGTAAAGTACCTCATCTGAGTCAATATTACTGTGATTGTAGGGAGCCGGGATAGATTCCGGATGATAATCATATAGTCGCGGAACAAATGAACAGACAACAAAGGCATCTGTTTCAAAAGTTTGATGTACTGGTGGCGGTTGATGGATTCTTCCTGTAATCGGTTCGAAATCATGAATTGAAAAAGCATACGGATAGTTATAACCATCATAACCAATCACATCAAAAGGATGTGTTGCATATACCATATCAAAGATTTCATCCTGTTTTTTAACTTTTATTAAAAACTCACCTTTTTCATCATACGTTTCCAGTTTTTCCGGACGGCGGATGTCTCTCTCACAAAACGGAGAATGCTCTAACAATTGTCCGAACCAGTTTCTGTAACGTTTAGGGGTATAAATAGGTCTTCTCGATTCCACAATAAACAAACGATTATCTTCCGAATCAAAGTCTATCTTATAGATAATACCTCTTGGTATGAGAATATAATCACCGTATTTGAAATCAAGATTTCCTAACATTGTACGAACGACTCCTGTACCTCTGTGGATGAAGATCAATTCGTCAGCGTCGGTATTTTTATAAAAATATTCCTGTGTCTTACCGCTTGGAGCAGCCAAAACAATAGTACAATCACTATTGGTCAGTACCGCTTTTCTGCTTTCAAGATAATCAGCAACCGGATCTACCTGAAATCCGCGAAAACGGTATGACTGAATGTTATTTGCTTTTGCAATTTTAGGAGCTACACTATAAGAACCCTTGATTTCCTTTACCTGTGTAGGACGATGTTCATGATACATGTTAGTAGACATTCCATCAAATCCTATAGTTCCGAACAATTGTTCGTAATAGAGATCTCCGTTTGGTTTACGAAATATAGTATGTCTTTTCGGAGGGATATTTCCCAATTTATGATACATTGGCATAACGCTATTCTTTTAGTTTGTTTATAAAATACCTAATAAGCAGGTGCTTCTCATTCAGGATTTCTCTTGATGAGATATTTAAGATGTGATAAAAGTCCGTTCCAATTTTTCATATCTAACAAAAATATCTATTTTTTTTTCGACTAACAATAGATACCTGTTAATTTTAGAAGTTTTTGGGAATTAAAACCAAAAACCAACACTAAACCATGTGTAATGGTTTCTGGTATCGGGAGACCAGCTATGCTTAATTTCTATAGGTCCGATAATTGCCTGATATCCGTAACCGATGGCATAACCATTGAATTTTGGTTTTGAAATCCAGTCAGAGTATTGAAAAATATTGTTGCCTATCTGTGCATAATTAGCCGCTATGTTGAGATGATGTTTATTAAAAACCTCATAGTCCACTCTAAAAAGCACTTTTACATAGGAATCATCAAATACACTCAAAAAATCATATCCATAAAATTGTTTAACATTATAAACGGACTGAAAACCATATCCTCCAAAAAAGTACTGTAGAAAACTGGAAGATTCACTACCGATAGTAGCACCAATTTCTGCTTTTGCTTCAACACTAACTTTATCAAAAAAAGTTCTCACAGTTCCTAATTCTGCATTGATCTGTGAGAAATTCTTAAAATTTCCTGTATAATCTGATGAATGAAAGTAGTTTTTATATTCTGCATTAAATATTACACCTTTACGCGGAAAATATTTGTTATCATACGTGTCAAATACAATATTTCCGTAAGCAGATAAATAATGGCTTTTATCTATCCACGGCATATCAAAAATCAGATTTTTAATATCGACCTGATTGAATTTATGCTCCAATCCTACCGCGACAAGAAACTGATCTCTGTAAAATGTTTGAAAATAAAGACGGTTAGTAACATCTACAAGATCTAAACTCAGACTGTTAGGCAAAGTAGGCAGTTCTATAAAGTTGCTTGTGATCGGACGATTGATATTACGCGAAATCTTGTTGAGCTTAGACTGAAAACCAACGCTCCATCGATAACCATTATCTACATAATAATTTAAATTATAACGAAACTGATCACCAACTCCCAAATCAAGCGAAATAACATCATTTTTAAACAAGAGCTTTTTTTGAGTAACATTGACTAAAGCAGCACTTTTATAGAGGTTATCAAAGTGTAACCCAAATTTAAGATAGCGCTGGGTTTTTGCTTCTTTCAGGTTTAATTTCAAGACATCTCCGCCGTCTTCTTCAGCAAAACTGTATACAATACTGCTAAAGTTCTGGGTACCATTCATATTATTAATTCCTGTAGAGAAGTTATCAAATGTTAAGGTCGTATTTGGTGTAAACTTTAGCTTTCCATATACATAACTCGAAGTAAAGTTTTCCATTTCATTAATTTCTACCCTTGATATACACAGATCCCCTTTGTATTTTTCTCTGAAACTCGGAGGGTTGTTGATGTATTCCGGACTTCCCATTTTTTTGAACTCCTCAGTAAACGGAGCTGCTGCTTCGATTCCTTTTTTTATAATATCACTTCCTTCTCTAAAGGAAATCACAGAATATCCTTTGATATCGGGTTTTATGTATATATCTGTTTCCCGAATTTTACGACTCATATCCTGAACCATTGAAAAGTTCGAGATCTGCAATAAAATATCTGATGCTCCTCTGATATCTTCTCTGTTTTTTAGCCCATCCTGAACATCAACTCCAATAACAATCTCTGCTCCCATTTTGCGCAGTTCATCTATCGGATAGTTATTGGCCACCCCACCATCAATAAGCAATTTACCGTCTATTTCTACCGGGGAGTACAAGGAAGGAAATGCACCACTTGCCAATATACTTTGAGGTAGTATACCCTTATCCAGAATAACCTGCTTACCGGATTCTATATCTGTAGCAATACATAAAAACGGAATAGCCAGTTTATTGAAATCTCTTTCATGCCTTACATGCAGTAACAGCCCTGAAAGTAAATTATAATTATACATTCCTTTTGATAACGCAGCAGGCATTCCTATTTTAAAATCATCAAAAGGAAGCTGAAGCGCATATATTTCATCATTTCTTTTTTCATAAAATGATTTCGATATTCTCGGAATATAATCCTGCAATAAGGCTTCAGTATCTACATTTTTAAAGATTGAATCAAGTTCACTGGCGGTATATCCTGAGGCGTATAAGCCTCCAATGATGGCCCCCATACTTGTACCCGCTATATAATCTACTTTTACGCCGTTTTCTTCAAGTACTTTTAAAACTCCAATGTGCGCCAGCCCTTTCGCACCTCCGCCACTTAACACTACCCCTACTTTTTTTCGCTGATTTTCCTGTGCTTTTGCTACACTAAAACTCATTATCACGCATAAAAGAAAGGTAAGTGTTTTCATGTTTATTTATTTTTAAAGTATTCTACTACTTTTAATGTTTTCGATTTACCGATTACTTTTTCTATTTCTGTTTGCGGAGCCAGCTGTAATCTTTTTACAGATTTGAACTCAGCCAGTAATTTTTCCATTGTTTTATCACCTATTCCGGGAATCTGAGTAATGGTAGACTGGATGGCATTTTTACTGCGCTTATCTCTGTGAAAGGTAATACCAAATCTATGAGCCTCATTTCGCAGGTGTTGGATTATTTTTAATGTTTCTGATTTTTTATCAAGATATAACGGAACGGAATCACCCGGATAAAACAATTCTTCCAGACGTTTGGCAATACCTATTATGGCAATTTTACCCCTTAATCCTAAATCATCTAAACTTTTTAACGCAGAAGATAACTGTCCTTTACCCCCATCAATAATAATCAATTGTGGCAATGGCTGCTCTTCATCCAACAGCCTTTTATATCTTCTGTACACCACTTCTTCCATAGAAGCAAAATCATTTGGACCTTCTACCGTTTTTATATTAAAATGACGATAATCCTTTTTACTCGGCTTTCCGTCTTTAAATACAACACAGGCTGCTACCGGGTTTGTTCCCTGAATATTGGAATTATCAAAACATTCAATATGTCTGGGTTCAACTGACAAACGCAAATCCTTTTTCATTTGTGCCATAATCCGGTTCGTATGTCTGTCCGGATCTACAATTTTAATCTGTTTCAGCTGATCCAGTCGGTAATATTTTGCGTTTCTTTCTGATAAATCAAGCAATTGCTTTTTATCGCCCAACTTAGGAACTGTAATTGTAAATTCCGTTCCTAAATCTACCTCAAAAGGTACAATAATTTCCTTAGATAATAAATTAAATCTTTCCCGAAGTTCCACTATTGCCAATTGCAACAGATCGACATCTGCTTCATCTAACTTTTTCTTTAATTCAAGTGTATGAGAGCGAATGATCGCTCCGTGAGCAATCTGAAGAAAATTGACATACGCCATGCTTTCATCAGAAACAATAGAAAAGACATCTATATTCGTAATGCGCGGATTGACAACAGTTGATTTGGACTGATAGTTTTCAAGAATATCTATCTTCTCTTTAACTTTCTGAGCTTCCTCAAATTTCATATCCTGAGCAAAATGTGTCATTAATGCTTTAAACTCTTTAACATTTTCTTTAAAGTTCCCCCTTAAAATATTTTTTATTGCCTTGATCTTATTTTCATAAGAAGGAAGGAGTTCCAATTCTTCACACGGTCCTTCACAATTGCCAATATGATATTCCAGACATACCTTATATTTTCCTTTTCGTATATTTTCAAGGCTAAGATCATACGTACATGTTCGCAACGGATATAGTTCCTTTATTAGGTCTAATAGAATATGTGCTGTTTTTACACTCGTATAAGGACCGAAATAATCTGATCCGTCCTTAATCATACGCCGCGTTAAAAATACTCTGGGAAAAGGCTCGTTTTTAACACAAATCCAGGGATAGGTTTTGTCATCTTTGAGCAAAACATTGTACCTCGGCTGCAATCTTTTTATAAGGTTATTCTCTAATAGAAGCGCCTCGCTTTCGTTTGGCACTACAATGTGCTTTATCGCAACAATTTTACGAACCAGCACATTGGTTTTCCCATAATCATGTACCTTATTAAAATATGAATTGACTCTTTTCCGAAGATTTTTTGCTTTTCCAACATACAGGATTTTGCCGTCTTTATCAAAAAACTGATAAACACCGGGTTGGTCAGGCAAGGTCTTTATTTGTAACTCTATCTGCGAAAATTGCGTCATTTTTTGTTCTTTAATACAACAAAGTTAGTTTTTATATAGCAATAAAAGATATCCGTTTCTTTGTTTTGATGAATATTTTATAAATTTAAAAACTCAATTAAAAAAGATGTTTGAATTTAAAGATTTTACTTTACTCAATAAAACAGTAATTCCGGGTGAAACCAAAATCATCGAATTACAAATCGCAACTTTACACACGATGACGGAATTAAAAATCCCTGTTATCGTTTCGCGTTCTATTCATCCTGGACCAACGGTATTATTCAGCGCTGGACTGCATGGAGACGAACTGATCGGAGTAGAAATTGTAAGACAGCTGATTACTAAGAAAATCAATGAACCCAATATAGGTACTATTATCTGCATTCCGCTGATCAATGTTTTTGGTTTTGTAAACCAATCGCGGGAATTTCCTGACGGTCGGGATCTGAACCGGGTATTTCCGGGTAGTGCTAACGGTTCTCTCGCCAGTCGGTTTGCATATCGCCTGATCAAAGACATATTACCATTGGTAGATTATGTCATTGACTTTCATGCCGGTGGAAAAGCGCGTTTCAATGCTCCGCAGATTCGCATCGAATTTGAAAATGAAGCACTTGAAAAAATGGCCAAAGCATTTGACCCACCGTTTGTATTGTATTCGAAGAATATTGAAGGTTCTTTTAGAAATGCCTGTGATGAACTGGGCATTCAATACATTCTTTTTGAAGGAGGAAAATCACTGGATATCAATGCTGAAGTCGTACAAGAAGGTATTGAAGGATCGATGCGTTTTCTCTCCAGCCTAAACATGCTGAACAAAAAGTTTGAAGTTCCGTTATCGAATCACAATACGATTTTTATAGAAAGCTCTTCGTGGATCAGAGCACAGTATTCCGGATTGTTTCGCAGCGATGTAAGGTATGGGGATTATGTCATAGAAGGACAAATTTTAGGAAAAATCACAGATCCATACGGTGCTGTTGAAGAAAAAGTTATTGCTCCGAATTCCGGCTATATCATCAATGAAAATCAGGGACCAATTGTTTTTCAGGGAGATGCTATCTACCACATTTCAACACAATTAATCAGTAAAAATGAATAAAGCCGATTTACGAAAAAAATACAGAGAACTGCGTCTGCAATTGCCTCAAGAAACAATTGAAGAAGAAAGCTTACTCATCGCCAATAATAGTCTCAGACTACCCGTTTGGGACAAAACAAATTACCACATTTTTCTACCCATTACAGAAAACAAGGAAATCAACACAGAATATCTAATGCATATCTTACAGGGGAAAGATAAAAATATTATAATTTCTTCTACAGATTTTGAAACCCGCAGTATGCATCACTTCTTACTTACGGACAATACCGTAATCAAAAAAAATGCATGGAACATTCCGGAACCGGTTGGTGGTATTTCGGTTTTACCTGATGCCATTGAAGTTGTTTTTATCCCGTTACTGGCATTTGATGAAAAAGGAAACCGAATCGGTTATGGAAAAGGATTTTACGATCAGTTTTTATCGGAATGTCCCAAAGAAGTCATTAAAATAGGTCTTTCCTTATTTGAAGCAGTTTCTCATATAAATGATGTTTTTGAGACAGATATTCCTTTAGATTACTGTATCACACCAAAGCAAACGTATACCTTTTGATTTATTAACGTAGATTAAGACACCGCTTTTAGAATTGTTGTATTTTTGAAAAAAATTTGATTATGCAATTATTAGAAGCACTAAACTGGAGATACGCAACAAAGAAAATGGATGATTCTTATGTTGTTCCGCAAGAATTAGTAAATGAAATCATAGAAGCTGCTTATCTGGCACCTACTTCATCTGGCTTACAGCCCTTTCAGGTTTTTTCAATCAGTAACAAAGAATTGAGAGAAAAAATACAACCTATTGCATACGGTCAGTCTCAGATTACAGATGGTTCTCATGTACTTGTGTTTGCAGCATGGGATAAATATACAGATGAACGAATTGATGCCATTTTTGATCATATGAATACAGAAAGAGGACTTCCTCTGGAAACTACTGATGAATATAAAGCAGGGCTAAAAGCTCAACTATATGCCATGAGTGAAGAACAGCAAGCTGCACATGCTGCAAAACAGGCATATATCGGATTTGGTATAGCGATTACTGCTGCTGCAATGCTAAAGGTAGATGCGACTCCTATGGAAGGCTTCGTTAATGCAGACTTAGACAAATTATTAGGATTAGAGGAAAAAGGCCTAAAGTCTACAACAATTCTTACGTTAGGAAAAAGAGACGCAGAAGGAGACTGGCTTGTGAATATGAAAAAAGTAAGACATCCTAAGAATACATTTCTTACGGAGATTAAATAATTCTGGCTTGATATTTGAATATTATTCGTAAAATTCTATTTGTCATGAAGAAAATATGTATGCTATTATTTACAGCTGCTTTGCTGTACAGCTGCGGAAGTTTTAATCAAAAAAACAGCAACAAACCCGGAGGCAGAGAGAATCCTGCACAGAACAATAACAATAGAGACCGAAATAACGGAACACGTGAAAGTTCTTCAAGATCGGTAAACAAATCTGACAGTAGTAACAACTCTGGAAACAGATCGAGTGATACGAATCAAAGAAACAATTCGAACAAAAGATAAAAAGCAGCTCATAAGAGCTGCTTTTTATCTTTTACTGTTCTTTGAGATAGGCTTTCTGAACAGCCACGCTAAACTCTTCATTTAATTTCTGATAGGCTTTCGAAAATTCTTCTCCTTTGACAATTTCCGGAAGGCTGATCTCGTTTGTTTCTTCAAAATGTTTAATGGTAGATTTAAAATCATCATGGGTATAGTATTGTGCAAATAATGCCGCTGATTTTTCTTTAAACGTTGTAAAAGCAGTATCAAATTCTTCAGAGAAACGCTTTTTTCCCTCATCAGATAAACTTTCAAGAACACCCGTTTTTACAGCTTCTATTTTAGCTGTAAAGCCCGTAATTTCATTAAACCTAACAATGTCTTTTTTAAAAGCAGCATCCTGTGCAAAACCGATATATCCGTATAACGAAAGTATAAAAACCATTATTATATTTTTCATCCTATTCTGAATTTAAACATTATGACGAGGTTAAAGATACTAATCTCTGATGAACAGAAATCTGATTTATGATAAATTTTACTTTTTGACAATACCATTATTTACCATTTCTTTCACCCTATAATGGAGTACATGGAGATTAAAAAAATACTTTGTAACAAAAAAGCCCGGAAACCTAATATAGGGTTCCGGGCTTCATAAAAAACTATTTTATTAATATCCGAAGATTTCTTTAAGCGTCAGGGTTTTTACCTCTCCTATTTTTTTCAGGTCTTCCGGTTTTATGGCATCTGTTTTTGCCAGAACACAATAAACATAAGGTTTGTTTTTCATTTCCTTATCATGGAATACTTTCAAGTCAGGATAGTTTAAAGTAGGCACTTTGTCATATACTTCTTTTCTGATGTCTGTTTTATTTCCTAATTTTTCAGCAGACAAATAGCTCATCAATATTGATGCATTCGTGATGCGCTCACTTGCAAGAGATTTCAGCAAGCTTTCTTTGGCTGTCTGTAATGCTTTATTAGATTCTGGTAAATCATTTAAAAGCTCATTCATACCTTCTACGGCATCATTAAATTTATCTGCCTGTGTACCTACATAAGCACCTACAGAATTCAAATCTTCTTTTTTAGATGCCTGTCCAAAATACGCATACGTTGAATATGCCAACGCCTTAGATTCGCGAATGGTCTGGAATACAATACTTCCCATACCTCCTCCAAAATAGCTGTTGAATAAAGAAGCTACCGGTGCATTTTTAACATTGTATTTATCTGAGTTTCTAAACCAGAAAACTTCTGCCTGTTTCATATCAAAGTCAGCAAATAAAACTTTATTCTTCACGGTAGGCTCTTCTTTAAATACTTTTGCCTTTGGAATTGCAACATACTTAGCATTTTTAGCTTTAAGAGGGGTTAATTCCTTTGCCAATTGATCTACAGATTTTGGTCCGTAATACAATACGCGGTGTTTTGTCAAAGTCAGATCATGGATTATTTTTACCAAATCACTTGCTTTAACAGCGTCCAGCTCAGCATCAGTAAGAACATCATTAAACGGATTTTTTGCTCCGTATTTTGCGTATGCTCTTAATCCACTCATAATCACATTTTTATTTTCCTTCGCATTTGCACGTGATTGCTTGATTCCCTCTTTATAAGAAGCCAACGCCTCTTCATCAGCAACTGCATTTTTAAGCAAATCCTGTATTAAACTTACTGTTGCTGCAAAGTTTTCATTAAGTCCGGAAATAGAAATATAAGTTTCTTCATTGGAAGAAGATACATTGAATGAAGAAGCCAATTTATAGAATTCTTTACTGAAATCTTCACTCGATTTTTGTTTGGTTCCAATATACTCAAGATAGTCGACTGCTAAAGGAAGTAATTTATTGTTCCATTTACCGGTATTGTACTGGTAATACATACTGAACAACTCATTTTCCTTATTCTTTACAGCAAGGATTTCGGTATCATTAGAAACCGTCTTCTGAAGATCTTTACTATAATCTACCCAAACCGGTTTGATTTCGTTTTCAGGCATTTCATTAACCTTTTTAAGAAAATCTGACTGATCTTCACGGTTTACAGAAACAGCTGTAATAGGTGGTTTCTCAACTTTAACAACATCTTTATCTTCTCCTTTGCGCTTGTAAACAGCTACGTAATTATCGTTGTTCAAATATTTGTTCGCAAAATCAACAATATCTTTCTTGGAAATTTGGGTAAGGCGATCGTTATAGCTTAATTCATTCGCCCAGTCAAGTTCGGAAGTAAAAGATTCCATCAGCACATTTGCTCTTGAACTGTAGCTCTCGTTGGTTGCGATTTCATCTTTTTTATTATTATTGATAATGGAAACAATCAAATCATCCGGGAAATCTCCTTTTTTCAATTTATCAATTTGTCCTAAAATCAATTTTTTAACTTCATCCAAAGATTGTCCCTGAGTAGGGTTTCCTTGTAAAATCAACATAGAGTAATCTTTTAATACATACGGAAATGCATATGCTCCTAATAGCTTTTGAGATTTTACCAGATTTAAATCAATCATACCTGCCGAACCGTTAGTAAGAATATTTCCTAACAGCGTAAGCATCTGTGCATCTTTTGTACCTGCTCCGGGAAAACGGAATCCAAGCATAATGCTTTCGGCACTTGGTCCGTATACTTCTTTTACAATTGGTTTTGTAATTGGTTTCTCAGGATCGAATTTATACTCAGGAATGGCTTTAGACTTCATATAGCTGAATGCAGCATCGATCTTTTTAACCGTTTCTGTAGGGTCAAAATCACCTGACATAATTACCCCCATATTATTTGGAACATAATAGGTTGTAAAATATTCTCTGATTGCTTTTAGTGATGGGTTTTTCAAGTGTTCGATAGTACCGATAGTAGTTTGTTTTCCATAATTATTATTAGGAAACATAGCCGCAAACATGGTTTCAAAAGCCTTACGTCCATCATTGTCAAGACCTCTGTTTTTCTCCTCATACACAGCTTCCAATTCCGTATGAAATAAACGAAGAATCGGATTTCTGAAACGCTCGCTCTGTACTGCCAGAAACTTATCCATAACATTGCTTGGAATGTTTTCTACATATACCGTTTGCTCAAAAGAAGTAAAAGCATTGGTTCCTTCTGCTCCCATACTGCTCATAAGCTTGTCGTACTCATTGGCAATGGCATACTTTGCTGCCTCTCCGGATACACGGTCTATCTCTTTATAGATTTCCTTACGCTTGTTTTCATCAGTAGTTGAATTATATCTTTCGTATAAAGCATCTATCTGATCTAATAACGGTTTTTCTTTTGTCCAGTCTTTTGAACCGAATTTATCTGTTCCTTTAAACAGCATATGTTCCAAATAGTGAGCTAAACCGGTGTGGGTTTCCGGATCCGTCTTACTACCTGCTTTAGTAGCAATGTAGGTCTGAATACGCGGCTCTTTGTTAGAAGGACTCAATATAACTGTCAATCCGTTTTTGAGAGTATAAAAACGTGAGTTTGTGGGGTCATTGGTCACATATTTATAAGTATATCCTCCTTCAGAAGCCTCCTTCCACTCATGTGTTCTCATCTGAGCAAAAGCAGTATTCATTGAAATAAAGAAGATAAAAGCAACTGTGACAGCGGATTTTAAAAATCTTTTCATCTTAATATCTGATTTTTTATTCAGACCAAATATAAGAAGTTTAGCTCATAATTTTGAATTGTTTACAGAAAGTAGTCTTTAATTTTCATTTTATACTAAAACAATTCTTCATTCATTAGAAAACTATTATGCAAAACGTTTTTGCACCAGTTTCACTTCCTCAAGAAACAAAGGTTTTATTTTTGTTTTTACAATCAGAAACAACAAGCTGTTTACAGTAGAAATAAGGGTTATAATTATCAATCCTGATGATGTCATTGCCGGAGAATCCTCAAAAAAACCAAAGAGACTGTTACTTAAATAAAAGCCTAAAAACAAAGGCGTCCAACATACAACACGCGAAACGCCTGTAATCAGCCATTTTTTATCTGTTTCTATTTTTTTAAGCTTTTTAACAAACATCAGATTATCTATCATACAATAAACAAGCAATGCTACCATAAAAAACGTATACCCTAAATAAGCAACTGTAAAATTTGCTCCTATTAGAGCATATACATTATAAAAGAAGAACAACAAACCAGTGGTTAGGATGATTTTGGGAAAGTTGAAAAAATTCTTAAATTCATTCCAGATCAATTTATAGTAATAACGACTCAATTCACTTTGCTTATCTGCTACAAGATCCGTAAACCCGAAAATACCGAATTTTTTAAACTCTATTTTCAAAGCTTCATCAAAAGTCAGATTGGGTTGTGTCAGCCATTGTTCTTCAATACCATTTGCTAAGTGGTCTACAAGTTCTACCTGAACATCATAGTATTCAACAAAATGTTTCCGCGTAAATTCAAAAAGTAATTCTACTTGTTGCTCGTTAATTTTTTTCATCTTTTCAGTTATTTGTTTCTTGCCAATTAAAACCCTCCATAAATACTTACAAACTATAAAGAAAGTATATTATGACACAGCATATTTATCTGATACATCCGAAAATCAGTAGATTCTAATCTTTTATAGATCCACACCAAAATCAGGGCGTACAATCGTTTGCATATTGCGTATAAAATTTTCAAGCTCTTCCATACGTGAAACCGTTTCCTTTTCACCGCTTTCCGTCAATCTGTAATATTTACGGATTCTTCCATCCACTTTCTCCATTTCCACATCAAGATGACCTTCAGCCTCCAGTTTATGTAAGGCAGGGTATAATGCTCCTTCGGTAATATTCATCTCTCCCCCTGTAATCTCTTTTACTTTTTGTGTGATTTCGTAACCGTACATTTTTCCTTTTTGCTCTAGAAGTTTCATAATAATAGTACTCAAACTCCCTTTATAGAGTTGCTGTTGCTTTTTCATCGATAAACAATTTAGGTATAGCAAATATACATAAAATACTTATACATCCAAATTCTATGCATAAAGATTTCATAAAGGTGACAGATGTCATAAAGGAAGTTTTTATATTTTTTCTACATTTGCAGAAATTAATATTATATATGTCTAAATTCAATCTTTTAAAAGTTAAGGATATCCGTAAGGAAACCAGTCAGGCTGTTTCCATAGCATTTGAAGTTCCTGAACCATTAAAAGCTTCGTATCAATTTATTGCCGGGCAATATTTGAACATCAAATATATGCATGAGGGAAAAGAAATCAGAAGAGCTTATTCTATCTGTTCTTCTCCCAACAGTAAAGAATTACGAATTGCTGTAAAAGGAATCGATGGCGGTGTATTTTCTACTTTTGCAACTCAAAACCTGAAGATTGGAGATTCATTGGAAGTAGGCGTACCGGAAGGGAAATTCATTTTTGAACCTCAGCCTCATGTCCGAAATAATTATGCTGCTTTTGCGGCTGGTAGCGGTATCACTCCCGTAATATCAATTGCTCAATCGGTTCTGGAAAACGAACCGGAAAGTACTTTTGTTCTGGTTTATGGAAATAAAAGACCGGAAGACACTATCTTTTACAGTCAGCTTCACGAATTACAACAAAAATATATAGGCCGATTTTATGTATACTATACCTTTACTAAAGTTCATCCGGAAGGAACTCTTTTCGGTCGTATTGAAAAATCTACTATCAATTTTGTTATTAATAACAAACACAAAGGAACTGATTTCAAAGCCTTTTACGTTTGTGGTCCTGAAGACATGATCGCTCTGGTGGGTAATGTATTAAGAGAAAACAATGTACCTGAAGATGCTGTTCTGTTTGAATTGTTCACTCCTTCTAACGATGGAAATGAAATCATAAAAACCGAAGGTACTGCTACAATAACCGTATTGGTCGATGATGTGGAAACTACTTTTGAAATCTCAAAACAAACTGATATTTTGGATGCAGCACTCAAACAAGGCATTGATGCGCCATACTCCTGTCAAGGTGGTATTTGCAGTTCATGTATGTGCCGTGTAGTGAAAGGTACTGTAGAAATGAAGACAAACCATATTCTTACTGACAATGAAATCGCTGAAGGTCTGATCTTATCATGTCAGGCGTATGTTACTTCAGATGAAATATATGTCGATTATGATGATGTTTAAAAAAAGACTGCTTATAGCAGTCTTTTTTATTTCTTATCATGACTCTGAGCATCTGCTCCTCCATTCCATAAAGTAAGTATATCGGTAGCTACAGCAGCTCCACTTCCGGCAGCTATTGAAAGCTGACTTCTGTGCCCGGCAATGCTACCTGCCGCATATATTCCCTGCGTCACCAGATGATCTTCATTAACCAACTGAATCCTCTTCTTCTCAGCAATTGATTTTTTATGTGGAATCACATACTGCATAAGACCCTCAATGTTAAAGGCATTTCCATAATTGGTAGCGATAACGATGATTTTTGAAGCGTAGCTGTTTTTATTAGTATATACCATAAAATGATCAGACACCTTTTCTATTTTCATCACCTTTTCATCTGCTATCTGTTCTACATGAGGATATGTTTCTGACAAATCTCTGAGAGAACTTTGCAGTAAATCACTTCCCAATGTTCCTGGCTTTACACCATACACATTATTAAAAAGGGCATCTTGTAAATGTGAGGCTTTTTGGTGAGCAATAATTCCTATTCTTTTATTTTGGGCATATATTTTTTTATGTGCTGATCCAAGAATCAGAGCACAAGAAACTCCTGCAACACCACCTCCGACAATTAAAACATCAAACATGAATTATTTTGATTTTTCGTCAATTGATTTAGACATATTGAAAATAAGTAATATGCAAATCGCACACAAAAGTGCTACAATACATATTAAAGCAACGACACTGTCTCCTTTAAAAAGATTGTCGAAGTCTAATTTTAGAACATTAACAACAATCAAAGCAATAGCTATAGTGATGATAATGTAAGTAACATATTTCATTATAAAAACTTTTGAAGGAACTAAATTACTAATTAAAAAACTAAACGAACAAGCCTTTAACATTCGTTGCAAATAATTTAACAGCAATCGCTAATAAGATTACTCCGAATACTTTCCTGATGACACCAAGACCGTTTGACCCGATAATCCGTTCTATTTTTCCGGATAATTTCAACACAATATACACCAAAATAATATTAAGTAAAATAGCCAGTACAATATTGATCGTATGAAATTCTGCCCGTAACGATAAAATGGTCGTCATAGTACCGGCTCCTGCAATCAGCGGAAAAGCCAATGGAACGATAGATGCCGTATTCGGTTCTTCATCTCTGTAAAGACGGATGCCCAATATCATTTCTAATGCTAAAAAAAAAGCACAAAAGCACCCGCTACAGCAAACGAATTGACATCAATACCAATCAGTGATAAAATAGATTCCCCCACAAACAGAAAAGAAATCATGATAGCCGCTGCCACAATAGATGCCTTTTCAGACTGAATATGTCCGACTCTGGTTCTGAGATCTACCACTACCTGCTGTAATAATTTCTTTAAAATTAATTTCCATAGCTATACTTTAAAGAGTTTTTTCATATCTGACACTTTTACAAAGTTATTCGATAAAATTTAATATTCCTCTCAATACAAATGATTTATGATGGTAAATTTCAATGCTATTTTTAAAGTTTGTAACTTTGCAGGTTCAATTTAAAATAAACAACAAAATGTTTCAAATAGGAAATGCAATCGTATCTGACGAAGTCATTGAAAAAGAATTTGTTTGCAATTTAACAGCCTGTAAAGGGCAATGTTGTATTGATGGTGATGCAGGAGCCCCGCTTGATGAGAACGAGACAGAGATTTTGGATGAAATTTATGAAACAATAAAGCCTTATCTGAGAGCAGAAGGCATTAAAGCAATTGAAGATCAGGGAAAATGGGTTATCGGATCAGATGGTGAATATGAAACTCCTTTGATCAACGGCGGCGAATGTGCTTATGTTATTTTTGACGGTAATACAGCATTATGCGCGATAGAACAAGCGTACAATGAAGGATTAGTGAGCTGGAAAAAACCTATTTCATGTCATTTATACCCAATAAGAATAAAAGAGTATTCGCAATTCTCTGCCGTAAATTATAATAAATGGCACATTTGTGATGATGCCTGTACGCTTGGAAAAGAGCTCGAAGTTCCTGTTTACCGGTTTCTAAAAGAGCCGTTGATCAGAAAATATGGAGAAGACTGGTACAAAGAACTCTCGCTGGTAGCAGACGAATGGCAGAAGCACTCATCTAAGAAATAGCTTTTTATTGGCGTAATCGATGATCGCATGACTTCTCATCAGAATATCGGCACCGATAATTCCATGAACCGGTTTTACTTTATACTGATCTAAAGCGGCATTTACATGCGAGAGATCAAATATAATAATGGGGGTATTATCCGTTTTCCAGCGGCCGATAGACAAGGAATTATTGTTGGCAATTTTAGTTGCCATATTAATTGCCCCAGCTCCAGAAGCTGTTGTTTGAGAAGAAGTTGCCAAAAGATTAAAATGCTCAATAACAGAAAAATCAACACAACTGGTAGAAGCACCAGTATCTAAAATAAAATCGCCCAAAACTCCGTTTAAGCGAACTTTTATTAGCAGATGCTGCGTTTTTGAGATTTTGAAATTGATTTTTTTATAGCCTTTATCTTTTAATATAAAGTGTAATTCATTGTTTATATCGTTCATCCTAAAAATAAATAAAACCTAAAATACAAAAACAAATGCTTTTAATTGATACACACACTCACTTATATAGTGAAGAATTTTCACAAGACAGAGAGGAGATGATTCAACGGGCAATTCATGCAAATGTAAAGCATCTTTTTGTACCAGCCATTGATTCTGGCTATACAAAAGAAATGTATAAAGTAGAAGAGCAATTTCCAGACCATGTACACCTCATGATGGGATTACATCCCTGCTATGTAAAACCGAACACTTATTTACAGGAATTAGAATTTGTAGAACATGAGCTACAAAGAAGACCCTTTTTTGCTGTAGGTGAGATTGGTGTAGATATGTACTGGGATCAATCAACAAAGGAGATACAACAAGAAGCATTTCAAAAACAGATACAGTTGGCAAAAAAGCATCAGCTTCCCATAAACATTCACTGTAGGGATGCATTTGATGAAGTGTTTGAGGTACTCGAAAAAGAAAAAGCACCAAACCTATACGGTATATTCCATTGCTTTTCCGGAGATATCGATCAGGCAAAAAAAGCACTCTCCTACAATTTAAAACTCGGAATTGGTGGTGTAGTGACGTTTAAAAACGGAAAAATAGACCAATTTCTGAAAGAAATTCCAATCGAAGAAATTGTACTGGAAACAGACGCACCTTATCTCGCACCTGTTCCGTATCGTGGAAAAAGAAATGAAAGCAGCTATCTCACCTTAGTAGCAGATAAACTATCTGAAATTTATGGTTTATCTTTACACGAAGTAGCAGATATCACTACAAAAAACGCAAAAAGTGTCTTTAATTTCGAATAAAGCCTGTGAATTATAAAAAATAGTTGTTCATTTGCATCAATTAAATTAATGAAGATAATGTCAAAATTTGATTCAATACGCTTTTACGACGATTCAGAAGTCAATGAAGTTGTCATGAAAGTTGCATCCCACCCGATGCTGAAAGCGTTGGTTACCTATACTTTTCCCGATAAAACAGACGAAGAAATTCTTGCTATATATAAGAATATTCACTCAATAAGAGACTTTCAGAGAGAGATTATTTATCAAACCATGCAACGTGTTTTGAGAGATACCTCAGCAGGTCTCACCACTACCGGATTTGAAAAACTGGACAACAATACCGCTTATCTTTTTATATCAAATCACAGAGACATTTTATTAGACACAAGCTTACTGAATGTCAAGCTTCTGGAACATGACAAAATTATGACAGCCTCAGCTATAGGCGATAATCTTGTACAAAAAGCATTTACACTCATTCTGGCACATCTTAACAGGAATTTTTTGGTAAAAAGAAATCTTTCTCCAAGAGAATTACTGATGAACTCAAAACTTATGTCTGAGTACATTTATCATCTGTTGTCAGAAGAAAACCGCTCGGTTTGGATTGCTCAGCGCGAAGGAAGAACAAAAGACGGAAACGATGCTACGCATCCGGGAGTATTAAAAATGATCAGTATGGCATCAGATGAAAAAGATCTGATGGATTATTTTAAAAAAATCAAAATTGTACCGATTTCCATTTCATACGAATACGATCCTACTGACAAACTTAAAATGCCGCAATTGATGGCACAAATGAATCAGGAGGTATATATAAAAGAAAAAAACGAAGATTTCAATAATCTTATGAGTGGCGTTCTTGGTCAGAAAAAGGGCATTCATATTCATATAGGAGATTGTCTTGATCAAGAATTGGATGAGATAAAAGCAACGTATGACAACAGCAACAAACAGATTCAGGCAGTAGCCAAGGCTATAGACCATCAAATTATTGCCAATTATAAATTGTGGCCTACCAATTATATCGCTTATGACTTATTGAATAAAACCAATGCGTATGAAACATTTTATACAGAAAAAGAAAAACAGCTTTTCCTGAAACGTCTTGAATTGCGCATTGATAAAGAAAATACGGCTTTGGTCAATAGCTTTTTAGCCATGTATGCCAATCCGGTTGTTAACAAAGCAAACTTAGGCAATGAATAAGAAACCCTCTATCCTGCTAATCTATACCGGTGGAACCATAGGAATGGTAAAAGATTACCAAACCGGAGCTCTGAAAGCTTTTAATTTCAATCAGCTTTTGGAACGTATTCCGGAATTGCATCTTTTAGATTGTAGCATAGAAACGTTTTCTTTTGAAAATCCTATTGATTCTTCTGATATGAATCCGGCACATTGGGTACAAATGGCAGAAGTAATCGAAAATAATTATAAAAATTTTGACGGCTTTGTCGTTCTGCACGGTTCAGATACCATGTCATACTCCGCCTCAGCGCTGAGCTTTATGCTGGAAAACATTCAGAAACCCGTAATTTTGACCGGTTCACAGCTACCAATCGGCGATCTGCGTACAGATGCAAAAGAAAATCTCATAACAGCAATTCAGCTTGCGGCTCTGACAGAAAATAAAGTCCCGGTTATTCAGGAAGTGGGTTTATATTTTGAATACAAACTCTACAGAGGTAACAGAACCTCAAAAATCAGTGCTGAGCACTTCAATGCATTTACATCACCTAATCTCCCGCATATTGCAGAGTCAGGAGTACATTTAACCGTCAACCATACCTTATTACACCACTCTTCAGCAGATCACATTTTTCATATACACAAAAAAATGTCTTCAAATGTGGCCATAATAAAACTTTTCCCTGGGCTTACCGTACAGGCTCTCAATGCTTTCTTAGCGATTCCGGGGTTAGAAGGTCTTATTTTAGAAACTTTTGGAGCGGGTAATGCTCCATCCGGTTCCTGGTTTATCGATCCCTTACAAAAGGCAATTACTGCAGGACTGAAGGTAATTAATGTTACCCAATGTTCAGGAGGGAGTGTCAACATGGGCCAATACGAAACCAGTACTGCTTTAAAAGAAATCGGAGTAATTTCAGGAAAAGATATTACCACAGAAGCGGCTATAACCAAACTCATGTATTTATTGGGCAAACAGATTCCTACTGCTGATTTCAAAAAACAATTTGAAACCCCTATTTGCGGAGAAATGTCTTATTAATTTTCTATTTCACCTTCTTTTACACTTTTTTTTCAGATTAATTTTCTATAACTATCTACATAAATCTTTATATTTGATAGACCAGAGAATGCTTTGTTATGAAAAAAAATTTGCTACTCCTCTTTTTGTGCTTTATTGTCCTGAGCGGAAAAGCACAAGAATTTTCTTCTTCTTTAGATGAAGTAGCCCCTGTGGACACTCAAAACATTATTAAAATAAATATGATGGCTTTTGCAGCCCGAAATGTTTCTTTACAATATGAAAGAGCTATCGGGAACAAGACTACATTGGCAGCTAATGTGAATTTTATGACGCGTGGTAAGCTTCCTTTCTTATCTCAGTTTGAAAGCATTATAGATGATGACTTTACTTATCAATATGCCAAAACATTTAAAGTCTCAGGATTTCTTTTTACACCTGAAGTACGTTTCTATCTGGGGCAATCGGCTTTCAGAGGTTTTTACATTGCTCCGTTTGTTCGATATTCTACTTATAAAGGAGATATTAACCTTGAAATAGAAGTTGAACAGGGAAGAACAGATTCTTTTCCTATTTCAGGTCGTTTGAATGCTTTCTCAGGTGGTTTTTCACTCGGAGCCCAATGGAGGCTTTCAGAACATTTTTATCTGGACTGGATGATTATGGGACCTCATTTTGGGTTTTCGAACGGAAAATTTTCCGGAAGTAAAGATTTATCAGAATATGAAATTGAAGAGTATAAAGGCGAACTGAGTAATTTCGATATTCCTATGCTCAAAGTGGAATATGTGGTGAACGATAAAGGTGCCACAGCCCGTTTCAAAGGTCCATGGGCAGGTATCCGAACAGGATTTTCTCTTGGATACCGCTTTTAAACAAATCTATATATTATTCTTTACTAACGTCATTGACTTAAACACTCTCATTTGTCGTTTCTATAAAATCCACTTCTTCTGTAAAATATAAAAATATACCGTAAATTGCATACGATTTATTCAGATATGGGAAGAAGAAACGAAACCAACCGACTGGCTCATAAAAAGAAAGTCGATCAGAAAAAAACCAAAGAACAACAGACAGAGCGCATTCGAAAAGAAAAGTTGCAAACCATCTATAACAAACTCAATAACGACAAAGAATCAGGAAAACAGGAATAAGATGAGAATCCTTCATACAGCAGACTGGCATCTGGGCAAAAGACTCGATTATTTTTCCCGTTTTGAAGAACAGGTTGCTGTGCTCAATGAGATCTGCACTATCGCTGACCGGGAAAAAGCAGATGTGGTATTGGTTGCTGGCGATCTCTATGATAATTTCAACCCTCCCACTGAAGCAATAGAACTTTTATATAAAACCTTAAAAAGGTTGACCAACAACGGAAAAAGACCTGTTATAGCGATAGCCGGTAATCATGATTCTCCGGATAGAATTGATTCTCCAGATGTATTGGCACGCGAAAACGGAATTCTTTTCGCTGGTAAACCTACACTCGAATTTTCAGCTTTTACAGTAGAAAACAACTTTGCTGTTACCAAAGGTGAAAAAGGTTTTTTAGAAATACAATTACCACACTACTCGTATCCCCTGCGTTTACTTATTACTCCTTTCGCCAATGAGCATCGACTTAAAGAATATCTTGGAGAAAACGAACAAATCGGTCTTAACGAGGTTTTATCTAAAAATTGGCAGGAGTTAGCAGATAAATATTGCGACGAAAAAGGAGTCAACCTGCTTACTACTCATTTATATATGAACAAACGGGGAGGTCCTGTATTGGAAGAACCAGAAGGTGAAAAACCATTGCGGATTGGTTTTGCCGATATTGTCTACACTGACGCCATTCCCCGACAAATACAATATACTGCTCTGGGCCATCTACACCGCTATCAGGAAATCGGAGGGCATAACGCTCCTGTGGTTTATTCCAGTAGTCCTTTGCAATATTCATTCTCTGAAGCCGATCAGGAAAAAAAGGTCGTTATCATTGAAGCCGTTCCCGGACAAGAGGTGAGCTATTCTCCTATTGCGCTTACACAAGGAAAGCCGCTTATTCGTAAAAAAATGTATGATATCAATACAGCTGTCAGCTGGCTCGAAAACAATCCGGATTGTTTAGTAGAGCTTACATTGGTCACTGATACCTCAATATCTCAAAACGACAAAAAACGTATTGAAAAAGCACATAGTGGTATTATTTATATCATTCCTGAGGTTTTGGGTAACTCTGTACGAATAACGGATAGCGAACTATCGTCCAGAAGAAATAAAAGTATTGATGAAAATTTCATCACATATTATAAAAACAGAAATAATGATCAGTTGCCCTCAGAAGATTTGCTAAAAATATTTAAAGAGGTTTTAGGAAATCAGACTGATAAAGACACTTAATTATGCTTCCAATTTACCTATCTATTGACGGCCTTTATTCCTACAAGACAAAACAGGAAATAGACTTTACCCGACTTACTGAAGCCGGATTATTTGGTATATTCGGAAAAGTAGGTTCCGGAAAATCTTCTATTCTGGAGGCCATGACTTTTGCTCTGTATGGAGACACAAATCGTCTCAACTCAAAAAACAGAGCCTATAATATGATGAATCTCAATACCGATCATCTGAAAATTGTTTTTGAGTTTATAGGAAAAGAAAATAAAAAATACTCTTTTGAAGCCGGATGGAAAAGGAATGGTAAAAATTTTGAAAAAGTTTCTACTATTGAACGCAAAGCCTATGTATATGAAAACGGTATAAAAATTCCTCTTGAAAGTAACGATGCAGAAGCAGTCATCGGCATCAGTTATAAGAACTTCAACCGTACAGTAATTGTTCCTCAGGGTCAGTTTAAAGAGTTTTTAGAGTTAAAAGGAACTGATAGATCCATCATGATGAAAGAGCTTTTTAATCTCGACAGATATGATCTGTATCAAAAAGCTGCCGACCTGAAATCGGTTAACCAATCGGCTGTAGAACAGATACAGGGCTCTTTACAAATACTGACGGATTATACAGAAGAGACTTTTACTGCTCTGACACAAAACTTAGAGCATAAGGAAGCCTCTTTGATCCTTAAAGAAAAAGAATTTACGGTTAAGGAGGAAGAGATCAATAAACTGCATGAGATGAAAAAACTGCAATCTGATCTCATAGAAAGAAGGCAGGAATTAGAACTGATGAAGCAGCAAAAACAAGCCATTACAGATTTAAAACAGCGTGTCATCCTTTTTGAAAAAACAGAAAAAACCTTTAAAAACCTTTTAGAGGCTTTTGAGAAAGAATCAGACAACTTTCAACGTCAGAAAGAAGCATTAAAAGATACAGAAGAGAAACTCAGCAAGAAAAAAGCTCAGACAGAAGATGTTGCATCCGAATTTGAAAAAATTAATGATGAAATTTCAAAAAACGAATATTATAAAATTCTTATAGCTGATCTGGAAAATATGCTTTCGTACAAAAAGCAGTTAGGAGAACTTGACACCATCAATAATCGATTACAAAAGGCTGCTGTCTTTATTGAAAACACCAAAAAAAACCTTGATTCCAAACAGAAAGAACTTACATTAAAAAAAGAAAAAACAGAGTATCTCAAACGACAGAAAGCTGACACAGGTCTTCTGTTTGCGGTTGAAGCCTGGTTTCAAAAAAATAAAACCCTTAATCAGCATCTTGAGCAATCGCTCAAAACAATCGCCGATAAAGAAGTAATGCAAACAGAATTACAGCAATTTTTCATTGAGCACCAGCTAAAACCAGAAACGGCTAAAGAAACTCTGATGCAAAGAAATCTGGAATTGAAAGAACAGATACATCAGACACAGCAACATATCAACCAGCTTAATGTTCAAAAGCAACTGGTACAGTATGCAGATGAACTGCATAATGGAATCCCATGTCCTCTCTGCGGCTCAGAAGATCATCCGCATATTATGAAAAGTAGCGATGTAACAGAACGCTTACAGGAATTTGATTTACAATATGAGAAACTTTCAAAAAATCTGGATCAGTTGATCCAGCTTCAGAATCAATTAGAAATCATTACCGGTAAAACGGAATTGCTGCACCATGACCTGAAAAATGAAAAGGATACAAAAGAAGCTACTCTTGCTTCACTAAAGAAGCATCAGGAAGCTTTTATATGGGATGATTTTGATGCAGAAGACTATACTACATTTCATACTGTAAAAGAAACTTCGCAGAAAATTGAAAAAGAAATTGAGAACCATGAGATAGAACTGAAATCCATAAACAGTGAAGTAGAAAAGCTTCAAGGAGAATTGGAAAAATATACTTCAGCTGTAAAAAATATTGAAAAAGATGCCTCTCAAAAAATAGGTTCTATAGGGCAGCTTAAAGAGGCTTTCAAACAATTGAATACAGAAGATTACCTGAATCTCACTAAAGAAGATATTGTATCCAAGAAGGAAAAAATTACTGAAACCGTACAAACTAATGAAAAGCGTTACACAACGCTGATTGCTTTAAAAGAGAAGGTTCAGACAGATATGATACGCCTTGAATATCAGAAAACCTCTCAGGAGAAAAGTGTTGCTGAGATAGAAAATGCTGTTAGGACCTATTCTACCTCTATCCAACTTTTGTTACATCAAAATAATTTTGAGACCATAGAAGAAGTTCTCGCTATTCTCTCTCTCAATCTTGATACAGAAACCTGTCACAAAGAAATACGTGAATTTGAAGATCGTTTTCACCTGACAGAACACACAGTAGCCCAACTCGAAGAAAAAACCAAAAACCAACAATGGGATGCTTCTTATTATGACGCAGTTTTACTCAACTATCAACAATTGAAAGAGGGAAGAGAAATCTTAATTGGCGAAATAAAATCCGTTAAAGATCAATTAGAAGAACACAAAAAACGCAGTACAGAAAAAAAGAAATTATCAGAACAGCTTGAACAACTCGATTTACGGTCTAAAAACCTTAGTGTTTTAATGAATCTGTTTAAAGGAAGTGGTTTTGTAAATTTTATCTCTACTCAATACCTCGAAGAATTGTGCTGTATCGCCAATCAGCGTTTTGAAAGACTTACGAGAGGACAGCTGACCTTGGTTATTAATGAAGATAACGATTTTGAAGTTGTTGACCATCTGAATTCGGATAGACAGCGTTCCGTAAAAACCTTGTCGGGCGGGCAATTTTTTCAGGCCTCTCTTTGTCTTGCTCTTGCTTTGGCGGAAAACACCCGAAGCCTGAACAAAAATGAGAAAAACTTCTTCTTTATTGATGAAGGTTTTGGAACACAAGACAATGAGTCAGTGAATCTGATCTTTGAAACGCTTAACAATTTGCGCAATGAAAACAGAATTGTAGGTATCATCTCTCATGTTGAGGAACTGCAGGAGCGCATTCCAGCTTCTGTATCCGTTGTAAAAGACTCTGAAAGAGGCAGTTTAATAAAAATAAATTAGTTTTTAAGATAATTTTATCTTAAATTTTGTCAGTTTTGGCACATTATTTGTTTTATAAATGTTAAATCAAATATTAATTTACACATGAAAAAGAATTTATTTTTAATCGGACTTTTATTTTCTGCAGTAAGTTTTGTAAACGCTCAGGAAATTACTACACCTCAATATGCTGAAAAAGTAGGTACTAAACCTATTCAGCAAGGAAACTGGATGATTGGAGGTTCTTTAGGATCTTTAGGTTATTCATTTGAGGGAGAAAACTTTAATATCAACGTAACCCCAAGAGCCGGTTATTTCATTTCTGATGGAATTGCAATTGGTTTAGGAGTAAATGCAGGTTTAGAAACTGTAAAAGACGGTGATAATATCTGGAACTATGGTGTAATGCCATTCGTAAGATATTACTTTCCTGAAGGAGCAAGTTCTACAGGCCGTTTCTTCGGACAGGGTGAAATCGGTATTTCAGGTTCTAACGGAGGAACATCAGACACTTCGTTTGCATTTGGTATAGGTGCAGGTTATGCACATTTTATCTCACAAAACGTAGCATTAGAAGCTATTGCGGGATACAATTACTCAAAATCAAACGCTTCTTCAGCTCAGGCTCAGAATGGTTTAGGTTTTGCAGTAGGTTTCCAAATTTATTTACCAGGCAAAAAATAATCTTTACGATTATCGAATAGGAAAAAGAGGCTTTAGTAGCCTCTTTTTTTATGCGTAACTATTTGAAACTTCACTTTTTGATAAGAATTTTAAAACGTTTAAGTGACATTAGGAATGTATTTTTGAAAAAACTGACAATGAAAAGAAAAGTAGATCTGGTTGTAGTTTCTGATGTTCATTTAGGAACTTATGGTTGTAAAGCGAAGGAATTGTTATGTTATTTAAAATCTATCAAGCCCAAAACCCTTGTCCTTAATGGGGATTTTATCGACATCTGGCAGTTTAAGAAGAGTTATTTTCCCAAAAGTCATCTTCAGGTGATTAAGTATATCCTCAATCTTTCTTTAAACGGATGTAAAGTCATTTATATTACAGGAAATCATGATGAATTTCTCAGAAAATTTTCACCCATGAATTTTGGAAAAATTTTATTGATGGATAAAATAGTGATGGATTTACACGGGAAGAAAGCATGGTTTTTTCATGGCGATGTATTTGACGCCTCTGTACAGCATTCAAAATGGATTGCGAAACTGGGCGGCATTGGATATGATTATCTGATTCGCCTGAACAATTTTTCTAATTGGATTTTATCATTGATGGGAAAGGAAAAATACTCTTTTTCCAAAAAAATCAAAAACAGTGTAAAGAAAGCCGTCAAATTTATTACCAACTTTGAAGAAACTGCTTCTGAACTGGCTATTGAAAATAATTTTGACTATGTCATCTGCGGACATATTCACCAGCCACAAAAAAGAATGGTTGCCAATCATAAGGGAAAATGTATGTATCTGAATTCAGGAGACTGGATTGAAAATCTTACTGCTCTGGAATATCATTATGAAGAATGGAGTATTTATACCTACGATCCTTCCCACTTTACCATTACAGAAGAAGAGGATATTGACCTGAAACAGGAAGAAGAACTTATGAAAATTTATGCACTGCTCAAATGAAAATACTATATGCCCTCCAAGGTACGGGAAACGGGCACATTGCCAGAGCTAATGAACTGATTCCTAAATTCAAACAAGTCGCTGAGGTTGATGTATTCGTATCCGGAAATAATACTCAGCTTCCGTTAGATGGCTTTTACAAGCAAAACAAAGGACTTTCGCTTTTCTATTCCAAAAAGGGCGGACTTGATTATAAGAAAATTGTAGTCAAAAATTCACTGACACAGTTTTCCCGGGCGATTCTAAACTTTCCCATTCAAGAGTATGATCTTATCATTAATGATTATGAGCCTATCACGGCTTATGCCGCAAAATGGCATGGAAAAAAAATCATCGGACTCAGTCATCAGGCAGCTATTTTTTATGAGAATGTCCCAAAACCTCCCGGTAAACATCCGGTAAGTAAGCTGATTTTCAAAAAATATGCCCCAACAGATATTTCATACGGATTTCATTTCCAAAAATACCATGATGATATTTTTTATCCGATTTTAAGACAGCAGATAAAACAGCTGCAAACTGTTACGGGTTCCTATTTCTTAGTGTATTTACCGAGTTTTAATGATGTTGTTTTACAGAAAATTCTTACCCAAATCCCAGAGGTACACTGGTTGATTTTTTCTCCTTTTAAAAAAAATCCTGAACGCTATCTCAATGTCTCCTTTTACCCTATTGATCAGGAACTGTTTTTTAAAAAATTGGCAGCTGCGCAAGGTGTTTTGTGTGGTGCCGGATTTGAATTTCCCGCTGAAGTACTCTATCTGAAAAAAATGTTATATGTGATTCCTATTAAAGGACAGTTTGAGCAATACTGTAATTATGCCGCATTGACAAAAATGGGCGTAAGCGGTTCAGAGGATCTGAACGTTTCGAAGATCAGAAACTGGATTGATTCCCAAAAAATCATAACCGTTGATTTTGAGGATGAATCAGAAAAAATCATAGAAAAGGTATTCATAAATAATCCGCTATAAATCGATTTATTCTTCCAAAAAGACAAAAAAAAGCTGAAACCACTGGTTTCAGCTTTTTTATCAGATCGCTTACAAAGGAATATTGCCGTGTTTGCGTTTTGGTGTGTCAACCACTTTATTTTCAAGCATGGTAAATGCTTTAATAAGCTTGCGTCTTGTATCCTGTGGAAAAATTACCTCATCAATAAAGCCACGCTGCGCAGCTCTGTATGGGTTGGCAAATTTCTCTGCATATTCAGCTTCTTTTTCTGCCAGTTTGGCTACTGAATCTGCTGCTTCCGCAATTTCTTTCTTAAAGATAATTTCTGAAGCTCCTTTTGCTCCCATTACTGCAATCTCTGCTCCAGGCCATGCAAAGTTAAGATCTGCCCCAATGTGTTTGGAATTCATTACATCATAAGCTCCTCCATAAGCTTTTCTTGTAATAACGGTTACTTTAGGCACAGTTGCTTCTGAAAGGGCATATAATAATTTAGCTCCATGTACGATAATTCCGTTCCATTCCTGATCGGTTCCGGGAAGGAAGCCAGGAACATCTACCAATACCAGCAATGGTATATTGAAAGCATCACAAAAACGAACGAATCTGGCTGCTTTAATAGAAGAATTTACATCTAAACATCCGGCAAGAAACATAGGATTATTGGCTACGACTCCTACTGACTTTCCTCCGATACGAGAAAAACCTACAATGATGTTTTCTGCATAGTTTTTATGGATTTCAAAAAAGGAATCTTCATCGATGATATGATTGATTACTTCATGCATATCATACGGTTTATTCGCATTATCCGGAACAACCGTATTGAGTTCTTCTCTGTATTCTTCTACAACCTGATAAGGCAAATCAGCAGGAATTTCAGTATTATTCTGTGGAATATAGCTCAATAGTTTTTTTACATCTTCAAGGCATGCTATATCGTTTGCTGAGGTAGTATGTGCAACTCCTGATTTAGTAGAATGCGTAGAAGCACCTCCTAATTCTTCTGAAGTAACGGTTTCATTGGTTACCGTTTTTACTACATTGGGTCCCGTTACAAACATATAAGACGTATTTTCTACCATCATGGTAAAATCTGTCATTGCAGGAGAATAAACGGCTCCTCCGGCACAAGGTCCCATGATAGCAGATATCTGAGGAATCACACCGGACGCCTGCACATTTCTGTAAAAAATGTCTGCATAACCTCCTAAAGAACGTACTCCTTCCTGGATACGTGCACCACCAGAATCATTTAAACCAATCATCGGAGCTCCCATTTTAAGAGCCATTTCCATTACTTTACATATTTTTTCAGCATGAGTTTCAGACAATGCGCCTCCAAATACTGTGAAATCCTGTGCAAAAGCATATACAAGACGTCCGTTTACATTTCCATAACCGGTAATAACACCATCGCCTAAGTAATGTTCTTTATCCATTCCGAAATCTTTGGTACGATGGGTTACAAAAGCTCCTATTTCTTCAAAAGAGCCTTCGTCAAAGAAATACTCAATGCGTTCGCGCGCCGTAAGTTTCTTTTTTGAATGCTGGGTTTCTATTCTTTTTTCGCCGCCTCCTAATTTAGATTCGGCAATTTTATCTTTTAATATATTGAATTTATTGGATTCCATTTTTACAGTTGGTTTGGTAATCTTACTATTTTCTGGTCTGTTAGATATTGTTTCAATGCGATCAAAGCAGCTATCTCCGCCTCTTTAGCCTGATGTTCTTTAATGATATCCGCGCTGTAATATTTTTTTACAAAATTGGTATCAAAGTTACCTGAAACAAATGCTTCATGCTCAAAAACAAATTTTCCGAAAGGAAGCGTGGTACTTACTCCTTCAACTTTGTAATCTTCAATGGCTTTTAACATCAACTGAATCGCATCTTCTCTGTCTTTTCCATAAGTGATCAGTTTTGAAAGCATCGGATCATAGTATATAGGCACATCCATTCCCTGTTCAAATCCGTTATCAACACGTACACCTTCCCCTTCCGGCAAACGATATACTTCCAGATTACCAACAGACGGTAAGAAGTCGTTCATAGGATCTTCTGCATAAACCCTTAATTCCAGAGCATGTCCTTTGATCTTAAGATCTTCCTGTTGAACGGGTAATTTTTCTCCCCGTGCAACGCGAATCTGTAGTTCTACCAAATCCATTCCTGTAATCATCTCTGTTACCGGGTGCTCTACCTGTAAACGGGTATTCATTTCAAGAAAGTAAAAATTCTTGTTTTCGTCTAACAGGAACTCAACTGTACCCGCTCCAACATAATCACATGATTTGGCTACTTTTACAGCTGCCTCTCCCATTGCTTTTCGAATTTCAGGTGTCAATACTGCGGAAGGAGCTTCTTCTATCACTTTTTGATGACGTCTTTGTACTGAACATTCTCGTTCAAAGAGATAAACAATATTTCCATGGGTATCAGCCATGATCTGAATTTCGATATGTCTTGGTGAACCTACATATTTTTCAATAAAAACAGAACCATCCCCAAAAGCAGAAGTTGCTTCTGAAATGGCTCTCTGCATTTGATTTTCAAATTCTTCTTCCTTTTCAACGATACGCATTCCTTTACCTCCACCACCTGCAGATGCTTTGATAAGAATAGGAAATCCTACCTCTTTGGCTACTGCTTTGGCTTCATCAATATCAGTAATGGCATGATCTAATCCCGGCACCATAGGAATGTCATACGCTTTAACCGTTTCTTTTGCTGCAAGCTTGCTTCCCATAATATGGATGGCATGAGAACGAGGACCTATGAAAGTGATGTTGTTTTTTTCTGCTAATTCGGCAAAATCAGCATTTTCAGAAAGAAAACCATATCCCGGATGAATAGCATCTACCTGTAGCATTTTTGCTACTTCAATGATTTTATCCCCTAAAAGATAAGACTGATTTGACGGTGCTTCACCTATACATACGGCTTCATCAGCAAATTTCACATGAGGAGATTGTCTGTCGGCTACAGAATATACTGCTACCGTTTTTATACCCATTTTTTTTGCGGTTTTCATTACCCGCAGGGCAATTTCTCCGCGATTGGCTACTAATATTTTTTTCATGTTTTACTCAAATTCAATTAATAACTGTCCTTTTTCAACGGCCTGTCCTTTGTTTACTGCAATGGACTTTATGATACCGGAACGAGGGGAATCAAAACTGTTTTCCATCTTCATTGCTTCAAGAATCAGAAGATTTTCACCCTGCTGTACTTCTTGCCCTACTGATACATTGATTTCGAGGATCAATCCCGGCATTGGTGCTTTGATCGCATTGATGAGTTTTGCAGCACCAACTTCAAACCCCATTTCTTTAATAAGCTGATCCAGTTTATCGGCTATTTCCACTTCATACGCAGTATTATTAACTACTACTGTGTATTTCTTTGCATTGAAATCTTTAGAAGGAATCGTTGCTTTGTAAGAGGTATTGTGATGTAAAACATGAAACTCGTCCTTGTAGTTTTTTACGGCATCCAATGTTGCTGCCTGATTTTCAGAAAACTCAAACGTATCTGTCTGATTTACTGAAATCTTGAAAGTATGACTCATTATTGTTATTGTTTTTTTTAAGAATGTAAATTTATTGAAATAATAAATTTTCTCAAAAGATACTATATTAATTTTAAATGGAATAAGAAAAATTTAATTGTTTAAAAGAGCCTTTTTATAAACGTCAAGCGCCCTTTCTCTCGCTTGTCTATGATCTATTATCGGCTCAATATAGCGCTGTGTTCCATATTCCGGAACCCATTTTTTTACATAGTGAAGCTGTTTATCAAACTTTTTTGTCTGCTCTTCCGGATTAAAAATCCTGAAGTACGGAGCTGCATCACAGCCACAACCCGCTGCCCACTGCCAGTTACCATTATTGGCAGACAGATCATAATCCAGTAATTTTTGAGCAAAATAAGCTTCTCCCCAACGCCAGTCAATCAATAAATGTTTGCACAAAAAACTTGCTGTAATCATGCGCACCCGATTGTGCATAAATCCGGTTTCATTGAGTTCTCTCATACCTGCATCTACAATCGGATACCCTGTTTTTCCCTGACACCAGCGTTCAAATTCTGCTTCATCATTTTTCCAGGGAATACGTTCATATTTTTCCTTAAAACAGCGGTGTACTACTTTAGGAAAATGAAAAAGGATTTGCATAAAGAACTCTCGCCAAATAAGTTCATTGAGCCAGATTTCATTATGTTTTAACGCAAATTGAACACATTTTCTGATGGAAATAGTTCCAAACCGCAACGCCACTCCCAGATGTGTGGTATGGTCTAAAGAAGGGTAATCTCTGTAATGATCGTAAGTATCTATTATGTTTTTATCTAGTACAGGTACTGTATATTGAATGGCTGTTTTCTCAAATCCGATTTTATCCAAAGATGGGGGATCAGAAGGCTCTGTTTTGTATAAATGAGAAAGCAGTTTTTCCGATTCATATAAATATAGCGGTTTTTCTTTCAATAATACTTTCCACTTTTTGGAATACGGTGTAAAAACAGTATAAGGTGTTGCATCCGATTTAAGTATTTCATGTTTCTCAAATACTACCTGGTCTTTATATCCTGAGAAAAGAATATTTTTTGACTTTAAAAAAAGAGCGACTTCTTCATCTCTGTGTATCGCCTGGGGTTCATAATCCTGATTGGTGATGACCTCATGAATCGTATAGGTATTTACCAGTTCCTCAAAAACCTGTAAGGGCGTTCCGTAAGCTATATGTAAAACACTTCCATATTCTGAAAACCTTTTGTTTAGTTCTGTAACCGCCTGATGGATATAATCAACGCGAAGATCATAAGAATTCTCTAATCTCTTTAATATTGTTGTATCAAAAATAAAAACAGGTAAAACAGGATGACCTGATTGCAAAGCTTTATAAAAACCATGATTATCATCAATCCGCAAATCGCGTCGGAACCAGAAAACAGTTATTTTTTGTTGTGTGTTACTCATAAGTATCTATTAAATCATATGATTATACCAAAAACCAGATTGCTAAGAAATTTTGAAATCGATATATAGAATTTCGGCTAATGCTATAAAATCAATAAACCAACCGTACGGTTGGTTTATTGATTATTCTAAAACGGAATAATCACCGATGCTTACGTTTGTAAACTTACCATTGAATACAGCATGGTTTCCAATCATGGCATTGTCTAATGCTGCATTTTTGATAACTGCATGCGTTTGTATCAGACTATTTTTTATCGTAGCATTCTCTATTGAACTATGGTTTCCTACCGATACATTTGGACCGATTGTTGCATTTTTGAGTACGACATTTTCACCGATATAACAAGGCGGAATAATCGTAGCATTTTCTATAACAACTGTTTTAGAAACTAATTGCTCCCCGTCTTTATCCAGGAAGTTCAGCATGCGATTATTAGTATCAACCGTTACGTTTTTATTACCACAATCCATCCATTCCTCTACTTTTCCGGGAACAAATTTCAATCCTTTCTGTTTCATATTCTCAAGAGCATCTGTAAGCTGATATTCACCACCTTTAGCAATATCATTATCCAAAAGATACTGGAGTTCCATACGCAGGTTTTCTGCTGATTTGAAATAGTATATACCAATGATTGCCAAATCAGATATAAACTCTTTTGGCTTTTCAACAAAATCTATAATTTCATTCTTTTCGTTGAGCTGCACTACTCCGAATGCAGCAGGATCATCTACTGCTTTTACCCAGATTACACTATCAGCTGTCTGATCAAGTGTAAAATCTGCACGAAATAAAGTATCTGCATAGGCTACTACAACCGGTCCCTGCATACTATCCTTAGCACATAATATAGCATGTGCAGTACCCAAAGCTTCATTTTGATAATAGATCGTTCCTTTTGCTCCTAATTTTTGAGCAATTGCCAGTAAATCTTTTTCAACCTCTTTGCCAAAGCTTTTATGTATGATAAAAGCAATTTCTTCTACAGATTCTTTTAGGACTTTTGTGATGTCTTCTACCAAACGATGTACGATTGGCTTTCCGGCAATTGGGATTAATGGTTTTGGTATTGTTAGAGTATGTGGTCGTAATCTTGACCCACGCCCTGCCATTGGAACTATAATTTTCATTGTTTCGTTTGTTTTGTTTGTTATTTTACGCCTGTGCTTCCGAATCCACCGGCTCCTCTTTCCGTTTCAGTCAACTCAGACACTTCCATCCATTCTGCACGCTCATGTCTGGCAATAATCATCTGAGCGATACGCTCACCATCCTCTATAACAAAAGCTTCATTTGACAGATTGATGAGGATGACTCCAACCTCTCCGCGATAATCTGCATCTATTGTTCCTGGTGAGTTTAAACATGAAATCCCTTTTTTCAAAGCTAAACCGCTACGGGAACGTACCTGTGCTTCATAACCAATTGGTAATTCCAGAAACAGTCCTGTTGGTACCAGTATGCGCTGCATAGGCTGTAAGGTTATGGTTTCAGAAATATTGGCCCGTAAATCCATTCCGGCAGAAGCGATGGTTTCGTAGCTTGGCAATGCATGTCTGGAGTTGTTTATGATTTTTATTTTCATTTTAAAATTCTTTGAATTAGTTTTTGTTCTTTATAAGCAATAAGGGCAATAAACAGCAATAAGAATGTTATTCCTACGATATAGTTTTCTCTAAAATTATAAAAATATATATATGAGAAGAGTACTGAGGAACCCAAATAAAGTCCTATGGCTTTTTTATCATAAGGAATCGGATATGATTTTTGTCCCAATATATACGATACAGTCATCATAAATGCATACGCAATCAATGTAGTGATCGCAGATCCCAAAATACCGAGATATGGGATAAGTATAAAGTTAAACAGAACCGTAACCACAGCTCCTGCTACAGAAATATAAGCTCCTATTTTTGTTTTATCCTGTAATTTGTACCAAACAGACAAGTTGGTATAAATTCCCAACATCAGATTGGCAAGGATAATATACGGAACGATTTCCATCGCAGACCAGAAGTTTTCATTGGTGATATAAAACTGTTTGATGAAATCGGCGAAAACAATGATGACTAACATCATAAGACTCCCACATAACACAAAATATTTGGTAATAGTAGCATATTTTGTAGGGGCATCGTCATTTTTGGCATAACTGAAAAAGAAAGGCTCTATTCCTAACGTATACGCCATACGAAACAACACCATAAATACACCTAATTTATAGCAGGCTCCATAACGGGCTACATCAAATACAGCGGTTTCTTCAGGTAATAACTCTTTTAAAAATACTTTATCAAATGTTTCATTTACTACGAATGCCAACCCGGCAATCATAACCGGAAAACCATAAGTAAGCATATCTTTCCACAATTGAATATTGAAATGAAAACGCAGTTTCAAATAATATTTAGACAATACTATAAGGGTAAATATACTTGCTATAAGATTTGACAGGAACACATAGCCCACTTCAAAATGAGGTCTATACATTGCTTTAAAAAATTCAGAACCGGTTTCTTTAATGATGATCGGCAACAAGTATAAAAAGAAAATGGTCAGCAACGCATTGACTGCAACATTCATTATTCTTATTGCACTGTATTTTACAGGTCTTTGATGTGCTCTCAGTATAGCAAACGGAATTACAACCAATGTATCTAATACTAAAATCCATAAGAGAAAAGTGGTTACAACAGGTTGAATTTCGAAATAATGATCAATCTCATTTTTAAAAGAAAGGCTATCCCTAAAAAAACAAAAGAAACGAGAAACAAGTACCATATAGAATTGTTGATAACTTCCTTTTTATTTTCGCGCTTATTGTAAAATCTGAAAAAGGCCGTTTCCATACCAAATGCGAGAATGACGTTGAAAAACATCATCCAGGAGAAGATTAGGGTATAATTTCCGTAGGCATTGTCCGGCAACCATTGCATGTGCAAAGGTGCCATAATAAAACCGATCATCTTTGGTATCACTGCGGCGATACCATAAATCAATGTTTGTTTAAATAATTTTTTATAGACACTCAATTTTTTTCACTTATTCTTTAAAATACAAGGGATTTAAATAGGATTTTATTTCTTTATAAGAAAACTTTAATTCCGTCGGTCCTTGTGCATACGGAGCAATTTCATAATGATTATATCGCACAATCAATTCGTCTTTGTTGATGATGATGTTTTCTGCCAGATAGAATTTATCATCTTCAAACATATACCCTTTCTCATTAAGAGAAACATTTTCTTCGAGATGGTTCATGGCATAAAACTTTTTCTTTGCAAGGTTTTTAAACCCTTCATAATTTACGAAAAGGTCTTTTTGAGCAACTTCTTTACCCGTAGTCAAGTCATAAAAGACAGAAATAACTCCCTGACTTCCATGAGCACCACCTGTAAAAGTATAGTGATCCATATCTATATTTACCAGCTCTTTTCCAAAGACGGTGTATTTGCTTTCTATTTTTGCCTCCCAGGGTACCGGTTCATTTGGAAATTGTTTTTTGATATCTTCGTAAGAAGTGATGAAGGAGTTTATTGCTTCTTCATATGTCTTAAATCGCTCGTTGTCCTGATCAAATACGACAATTTCTTTTACGATATCAAAAACCTGCTCATTGATTCTTTTAGAAACAGAATCTTTACTTAAAGCATGCGGAATTTTTACGATTACTTCTGTACAAGCCCCTTCTTCACATGGCAAAGTTGACTTTTGTTGGTAAGTAACCATCTCAAAAGCGATTTTTTGCTGCTTTTTGCAGCTGAGTAAAACAACTGAAAAACAGATTAATAGTATTATTTTCTTCATCTAATGCTTTTTTTAATTTTAATACAAAGCTATAATAATTGCGTCAGATTGGAGTATATTTGTATTAGTTTTTTTAAAAGCTCTTATTATGAAATTTAACACTAAAGTTATACATGGAGGACAGCAGCATGATCCTTCTACAGGAGCCGTTATGCCTCCTGTTTATCACACTTCTACATTTGCTCAAAAAAGTCCGGGTGTACATACCGGCTATGAATACAGCCGTGCAGACAATCCTACCCGTACTGCTCTCGAACACGCTCTTGAAAGCATTGAAAACGGAGCGCGTGGACTGGCTTTTTCATCGGGACTGGCAGCTATTGACTGTGTAATGAAATTACTAAAACCCGGAGATGAAGTTATCGCTATGGATGATCTTTACGGAGGCACTTATCGTCTTTTTACCCGTTTTTATGAAGACATGGGGATTCGTTTTCATTTTATCAGCATGAATGATTTGGCTGATTTTGAAGCTAAGATCAATGAAAAAACAAAGTTGGTATGGATTGAAACCCCTACGAATCCGTTGATGAAGCTTGCTGATATTGAAGCCATTGCCAAAATCACTAAGAAACATGGGGTTTTATTCGCTGTTGACAATACATTTGCTACTCCATATTTACAAAAACCTTTGGATCTGGGAGCTGATATTGTGATGCACTCTGCTACCAAATATCTCGGAGGTCACTCTGATGTGATTGCCGGTGCTCTTGTTATCAAAGAAGAAGCATTAGGAAAGCAATTGCATTTTACACAATTTGCCACCGGAGCTACATTAGGTCCACAGGAAAGCTTTTTGGTATTGCGCGGTATTAAAACGCTTCACTTACGAGTAGAACGTCATTGTTTTAACGGACAGAAAGTAGCTGAGTTTTTAGAACAACATCCATTAATTGACAAAGTATTGTATCCGGGATTAGCTTCTCATCCACATCATGAATTAGCTAAAAAACAAATGAAAGGCGGATTCGGAGGAATGGTTTCATTTACTTTTAAATCAGGAGCAAAACAGGATGCTGTTTCTTTCTTAGAAAAGCTTAAAGTATTTACACTTGCAGAATCTTTAGGAGGCGTAGAGTCGCTTGCGAATCATCCGGCTTTGATGACACACGCTTCAATTCCAGCTGAAAAACGTGCTGAAATAGGCGTTACCGACGACATGGTACGTTTGAGTGTAGGAGTTGAAGATATTGAAGATCTCATCAGTGATATCGAACAGGCATTGAATGCCAACTAAAAATAGCTGCCTATCGGCAGCTATTTTTAGTTTGGTCAGTTACTAAGTCGCATTTATAAAGAAATGTATGGGTAAAAAATTGTATCTTACATCCTTTAAATTGAAAAATCATGAAAAAAATAATTCTTACTATAGCATTTATAGCTGTAGCCCATGCAGGCTTTGCACAAAGCGATGCTTTTAAAAAAGATCTTAAGAAATTAATTGAAGTTTCAGGAGGTGGTCTGGAACAACAGATGAAGCTTATGGAAGGTCAGCTGGCTCCATATGTTTCTAAAGAAAAATTACCCGCCATCATGAAAGATATTACGGCAGAGATGGATAAATTAAACGAAAAAATAGTAGCTATTTATGCGAAACATTATACACCCGAAGATGTAAAAGAATTATTAGCTTTCTATAACTCCCCTCTTGGAAAAAAGCTAACAAGTAAGACTCAGGAGATTACTCCGGAGGCCTTAAACGCAAGTACAGAATTTCAGACATCCATCCAGGGTATTGTTTTAAAACATATGCAATAAAAAAATCCGCTATTCAGCGGATTTTTTATTTTATGCTTCACAACTCTGGCAGGTAACCAGATTGGCAACAAATTCTTTAGAAACACTCTGACTACGTTGGTAGTATAATGTTTTCACTCCAAGCTTCCACGCTTCTATCAATAGAGTATTTACTTCTTTGATAGGAATATTGGAAGGTATATTAATGTTCAGACTTTGTGCCTGATCAATGTATTTCTGACGAAGAGATGCCTGTAATATAATTTCGTACTGGCTTATTTCTTTGAATGTTTTGAATACATCTTTTTCTTCTTTAGTCAATTCATCCATGTGTTGTACACTACCGTGGTTCAACATGATGCTTCTCCATGTTTCTTCGTTGTCAATACCTTTTTCAATCAGCAATGCTTTAAGGTATTTATTTTTACGCATGAAGTTTCCTTTTGCCAGACCTGCTTTGTAATAGTTACTGCTATATGGTTCTATTCCGGGAGATGTTTGCCCTAAAATAGCCGAAGAAGATGTTGTAGGAGCTATAGCCATCAAAGTCGTATTTCTTCTTCCGTACCCTTTTAATACTTCCGGTTCTCCATAAATCTTTGCAAGATCCTGAGATGCTTTTAATGATTTTTCCTGAAGTTCTTTAAAGATTTTATTGGTCAGCATTTTTGCATCTAAACTTTCAAATGGAATTCTGTTCTTTTGCAGATAAGAATGCCATCCCATAACTCCCAATCCTAATGCACGGTGGTTTTTGGCAAATTTGTTGGCAGATGCCAGATAATAATTCCCTTCCGTTTTTGCGATGAATTCAGACATTACCGCATCCAGAAAATAGGTTGCCAGTTTTACAGCCTCTGTATCTTTCCATTCGTCATAGAGTTCTAAATTCATAGAAGATAAACAACAAACAAACGATTCGTCTTCTGATGAAGGCAGTGCTATTTCTGAACAAAGGTTACTTGAAGAAATCTTCATTTCTTTGTCAATATATACTTCCGGTTTGTTTCTGTTGACGTTGTCGGTAAAAAATAAATAAGGCAATCCTTTTTGCTGACGACTTTCTAAAACTCTTGCCCAGACTTCTCTCTTCTCACGATCTCCTTCAATCATATCCTGCATCCAGTAATCCGGGATACAAACTCCGTAAAATAAGTTTTGGATCGGGTTTCCGATGTCTTTGATCTGTAAAAATTCTTTAATATCCTGATGGTCTATGTCCAGATAAGTAGCAAATGCTCCTCTACGTACACCTCCCTGTGAAATGGTATCCATTGCCGTATCAAACAATTTCATAAAGCTTACCGCTCCACTACTCTTTCCGTTATCGGTTACTGCACTACCACGCTCTCTTAACTCTCCAAAATAACCCGAAGTACCACCTCCGATCTTGGTTTGCATGATTACTTCTCCAAGTTTATGCGTAATACTTTCAATATTATCTGGCACATATACATTGAAACAAGAGATTGGCAATCCTCTTTCTGTACCCATATTAGCCCAGATAGGAGAACTCAAACTCATCCATCCCTTTTCTATCATTTCAATAAAGGCTTCCGCTAACTCCGGTTTATATAAACGTTGAGCAGCAGCAGTTGCGATACGCTCAATTGCTTTTTGAGTCGTCTCTCCTTTTAATAAATATCCTCTATTTAAAATTTGCTCACTTTCTTCATTGAGCCACCATAATCTTTCTGTGGTTTCCATAGCTAATTAAAATAAATCGTCTGCTGTAATACTTTTGTCATGTTTTGTATAATCTACCGGTCTTTTTGCAAAGAAATCGTCCAAACTGTTTGCAAAGATTTCTTCTTCAAACCAGACCATCGGACTGTAATCATGCTCGCTTACATTGTATATTTTTTTCAATCCGATTTGTTGTAATGAAGTATCCAAACGATATTTCATAAAGTTGATCAGATTTTCTTTTGAGATGGTATCTAAACCTCCATTTTCAAAAATCCAGTCGAGTATTTCGCTTTCAATGTTTATGGAATGTTTTACAATTTCATTAATTTCTTCTACAGTTGCTTCATCAAAATAAGCAGGAAATTCTTCTTTGATTTTGTTGATGATATAGATCCCTGCGTTAGCGTGAATCTGTTCATCTACTGAAGTCCATGCAATGATATTGCTTACGTTTTTCATTGCTCCTTTGAAACGTGTAAATGACAATATGATGGCGAACTGACTGAACAAAGAAACATTTTCAATAAGAATCGTGAATAAAATCAAGGATTGCATATAGTTTTTCTTATCATCAGCCTTGGAATGTTGTAAAGCGTTTGAAAGATACTGGATTCTCTTATTGATCACAGGAATTTCTACTACTTTCTCAAACTCATTGTTATATCCCAATACTTCTAACAAACGGGAATACGCTTCTGAGTGACGAAACTCACATTCCGCAAAAGTACTTCCCAAACCATTGAATTCCGGTTTTGGCAAATGGTTGTATAAATTACCCCAGAATGATTTCACGTTTACCTCAATCTGAGCAATTGCCAACAAACTTCTTTTTACAATCTCACGTTCATTTAAGGTAAGATGCGAATGAAAATCCTGAATATCTGCAGTAAAATCTACCTCAGAATGCACCCAAAAAGATTTATTAATAGCATTTGTAAAATCCAAAATTTCAGGATATTCAAATGGTTTGTAATTTATACGTTTGTCAAAAATACTCATATCGAAAGCTTTTATTTTGTTAATGGTAATACTGTCTTATTTTTGAATTCCTCTAAAGAACTGCCGAATCTCTTCACAAGGCTTATTGCTGCTGAAGAATAACGGCAATATTGGAAAGATAAATATGAAAAACACTCATAAACAAGCATTTAAAAACTGTTATATTTCCCTCTAAAAGATTTTTAAAGATACTTATTAATCTTTCCATTCATAAAAAAACCTCCAAAATGTTATCCACAATTTGTACTCAAAATGTTCAAAAGATTTTTATTATTTTGAATAAATATTCGATTATTTACGTTATCTACCTATATTTGTCTAACATAAAAATAGATATGAAATTTTCTTATTCCTTATTCCTGTTATTCTTTTCAACTGTTTTGTTCGCACAGAATGAGGCCTGGAAAGGATATTTTTCGTACAATACGATAAGAGCTATTTCTGCCTCAGAATCAAAAACCTATTTTGCTACGGAAAATGCTCTCTTTTCTGTAAACGAAAATGTTTCAGAAAAAGACATATATAACACCATTAACGGATTTCAACTCAACGACATTACCAATCTTATCTATAGTGAAACTTATAAAAAGCTTGTTGCAACCAGCTTATCAGGCAGAATTGTCATTGTAGATGAAGCAACCGGTACTATTTCAAATCTGAACGATATCTATAACAAGCAATCGTTATCAGGAGCTGAAAAACAGATTAACAATATTGCTATAGCAGCCGGGTATGCCTATTTGGCAACCGGGTATGGAATTACCGCAATCCGGCTAAATGACAATAATTTTGGTGATTCTTATTATATAGGAGATAACGGTGCTTCTGTAAAAGTAACAAGTGTTGCAGTTATCGGCAACCGGATTTACGCTAATATCGAAGGTGTCGGCATCAAGTCTGCTTCTTTAAACACTAATTTGATTGATTATACCAACTGGACATTTTATAATACAGAAAACTGGCTGGATATTATTAATTTTCAGGATCAGCTTGTAGGCGTAAAAGAAGATCTTAGCATTCACAGAATTAATGCGACCGAAACAGTATCTTTCGGACAGGTGTTTGAAAATTTTATCCGTTTGTCGGTATTCAAAAATAATCTAACAGCTACTTCTACTTATAACTCCCTTAGTTATGATCAAAATTTTAACACCGTTTTTACCTATGGAACGTCAGCAAATGCAAAGGATTTATAATGCTTCTCTTTTGAAAA